>CAZZCJ010000013.1:0-2097 GCA_964652855.1 uncultured Halomonas sp. | reverse complement strand
TAGCGCTTCAACTCGGCGGGCGGGGGTGCGAGAATGAAAGAGAATCGTTCGCCTCCCGCCTGGGCCGCAAGGCATGGAACAAGCGCTCATGATCGCCACCCCCGACCTGGCCGTGCACAACCGTGATGCCAAGCGCGCCACCTACGTGGCCGCCTGGCTCGACGGCCTGCTGGGCTGTGCCAAGGTGGCCGTCGGTACCCTGGTGGGCTCGGCGGCGCTGGTGGCCGACGGCATCCACTCCTTTTCCGACCTGGTCACCGACGGCTTCGTGCTGGCTGCCACCCACTACGGTCGCCAGGGGCCGGACGACGACCATCATTACGGCCATGGCCGTATCGAGACCCTGGCTACCCTGCTGCTGGGCAGCGTGCTGATCTTCGTGGCCGGTGCCATCGCCTGGTCGAGCCTGCAGCGGCTGTTCAGCGGGGTGCAGATACCCGCCCCCGGGCTCTGGGCCATGCTGCTGGCCCTTGCCGCTCTGCTGGTCAAGGAAGCGCTGTTCCACTACACCATGCGCGTGGCCAGGCGAGTGAAGTCCAAGCTGCTCGAGGCCAACGCCTGGCACTCCCGCTCCGACGTGCTCTCCACCGCCGTGGTGCTGGTTGCCCTCATCGGCGCCCAGCTCGGCGCCGGCTGGGTCGATGCCGTGGCGGCCGTCATCGTCGGCCTGCTGGTGGGCAAGGTGGGCTGGGACCTGCTGTGGGAATCGGCCCGCGAACTGGTTGACACCGCCCTGCCGGCCGACGCCCAGCAGCAGATGCGCCAGGTGGCGCTGGAGGTTCCCGGCGTGGAAGGCGTGCATGACCTGCGCACGCGCCAGTCGGCGGGCCACGCGATCGTCGACCTGCATGTGGTGGTGGGGCCGCGAATCAGCGTCTCGGAGGCCCACGAGATCGGCAACGAGGTAAGCCGTCGGCTGCGCCACGCCTATCCCGCGCTCAGCGACGTCACCTTCCATATCGACCCGGAGGACGATGCCGGCAAGGGGGATCCGAGTCGTCTGCCCGGCTTGCCGCTACGGCCCGAAGTGGATCGGCTGCTGGCCCAGCGCTGGTCCGACCTGCCTTGCTGGCCATGCATCGACGAGTATCGGCTGCACTATCTGGAAGGGGCGATCGTCGTCGAGGTTCACGTCGGCACCGATGTGCCGGGCTTCGACGGCACCGAGCTGTGCCTGCTGGCGGATCAGCTCGATGCGCGCATCGCCGATATCGACTGGCTGGCCGGGGTCAAGCTGATGCGGCGCATCGCCTGAGCGGCAGTCCGGCGGCTGCCGCTCAGGAGGAGGGGATCAGAAGGCGTAGGTCATGCCCAGGGTGTAGGTCCGGGTGTTGTCACCGCCCAGCTCCCTGCCGAAGGTGGCATCGAGCAGCACGCTGTCGTTGAGCAGGGCAAGCCTGGGGCCTGCCTGGATGCTGCTCTCGCGGCCGCTGCGGTCGTTGCCATGGATCTCCGCCACCACGCCCAAGGGGCCGACGATCTCGACTTCACTGCCCAGCCCCCACGCTAGCGTATTGCGCGTCTCTTCGCTGCGCTCCCTTTCCCAGCCCAGATTCACATGCACCAGGGCACGCTCATCGGCCAGCGGCAGCGTGAAGGGAACGAAGGCAAACAGCGTCTCCCACTGCGAGGTTTCGGTCAGGTACTCGCTACCGACCACCAAGCCAATGCCGTAGCCGTGGGTGTCGAGCTGAGTGAACAGGGTCTTGGCCTCGAAGCCGTAGACCTGTTCGTTCTCGCCTTCATCGCGCTCGTTGCCGAACACCGCGGTGAACTGATAATTGCCGCCGAAGCGGCAGGTCGGCGAGACGAAGGCATCGTATCCGCCGCCGTCGATTCGCGTATGCCAGAGCTCGAGCTCGCAGCGGTTCGCCTCGATCAGGTTGGCATCGTCGACGATGTAATGACCGCCGGCGACGGCGAAGGCGGGTGCCAGGCACAGCAGCGCGCCGGCAAGACGAAGGGCGTGTCTCTGATGGAGTTGGAGCATGGTGGTCTCCTTGAGTGGTCGGCCACGCCGGGGCGCGGCTGTACCGGGAACAAGATGATAATGACTATCGATAATATTCACTATCGGTAAATGATTCGAGATCAGGC
>CAZZCJ010000012.1:0-38287 GCA_964652855.1 uncultured Halomonas sp. | reverse complement strand
TGTTCGAGCAGGCCAAGAAGCACGCCCCCTGCATCATCTTCATCGACGAGATCGACGCGGTCGGACGGCAGCGCGGCGCCGGCCTCGGCGGCGGCAACGACGAGCGCGAGCAGACCCTCAACCAGCTGCTGGTCGAGATGGACGGCTTCGAGGCCAACGAGGGCATCATTGTCATCGCCGCCACCAACCGGCCAGACGTACTCGACCCGGCGCTGCTGCGCCCGGGCCGCTTCGACCGCCAGGTGGTGGTGCCGCTGCCCGACATCCGCGGCCGCGAGCACATCCTCAACGTGCACCTGCGCAAGGTGCCGCTGGCCGACGACGTCAAGCCTTCGTTCATCGCCCGCGGCACGCCGGGCTTCTCCGGCGCCGACCTGGCCAACCTGGTCAACGAGGCCGCCCTGTTCGCCGCGCGGCGCAACAAGCGCCTGGTGGGCATGGAAGAGCTGGAGCTGGCCAAGGACAAGATCATGATGGGCGCCGAGCGCCGGTCGATGGTCATGACCGACAAGGAGAAGCTCAACACCGCCTACCACGAGTCGGGCCACGCCATCATCGGCCTGGTGATGCCGGAGCACGACCCGGTCTACAAGGTCACCATCATTCCGCGCGGTCGTGCCTTGGGCGTGACCATGTTCCTGCCCGAGCAGGACCGCTACAGCCTGTCGCGCCAGCAGATCATCAGCCAGATCTGCTCGCTGTTCGGCGGCCGTATCGCCGAGGAGATGACCCTGGGGCCGAGCGGCGTCACCACCGGGGCGTCCAACGACATCAAGCGTGCCACCGAGCTCGCCCACAACATGGTCGCCAAGTGGGGGCTCTCCGAGGAGATGGGCCCGATCATGTATGACGAGGACGAGTCGCACCAGTTCCTCGGCGGCCCCGGGCAGGGCGGCGGCAAGCTCAAGTCCGGCGAGACCATCTCGCGGCTCGACAAGGAGGTGCGCAAGGTCATCGACGAGTGCTACGCCAGGGCCAAGCAGATCCTCGAGGAGAATCGCGACAAGCTCGATGCCATGGCCGAAGCGCTGATGCAGTACGAGACCATCGATGCCGACCAGCTCCGGGACATCATGGAAGGGCGTACGCCGCGTCCGCCCAAGGGCTGGGATGAAGGCGACTCGGGTACCGGCGCACCGGTGACCGACGAGGTGGAACCCCAGCGTAGCGACGAGCCGAGCGCGGCGCCGACCGACAGCAATGGTGGCGGTGGCGACCATGGCGATGAGGACGAGGATGACGAGCCTCGTCGTCGACCCTCCGATCCGCTGGGTGGCCCGGCAAGCTAACGCCATGTGAAGCTATAGGCGCTCCCCGTTCGGGGGGGGCGCCTTTTGGCGTGAAACGTCCTCCTCGACTGGATCGATTGGATGAAAGACAGCAAAGTGACCTGGCTGCCGTGTGGGCGGCATCGTCTCGATCTCTCCTTTCCCCGCGTGATGGGCATCCTCAACGTCACCCCCGATTCCTTCTCCGATGGTGGTCGCCATGTCGAGCTCGGCGACGCCATGCGCCACGCCGAGCGCATGCTGGCCGAGGGGGCGGCGATCATCGACGTGGGCGGCGAGTCCACGCGCCCCGGCTCTCAGCCGGTATCGCCCCAGCAGGAGCTGGACCGAGTCGCCCCGGTGGTGGAGCGCCTGGTGCGGGAGCTCGACGCGTTGGTGTCGGTGGATACCAGCTGCCCCGAAGTGATGAGGGAGGCCGCAGCGCTGGGTGCCGGCATGATCAACGATGTGCGCGCGCTTACCCGCGAAGGGGCGATGGAGGCGGCGCTGGCTACGGGCCTGCCGATCTGCCTGATGCATATGCAAGGCGAGCCGCGGGACATGCAGCTGGCCCCCCAGTACGAGGCCCCCATCGAGGCAGCGGTGATCGAGTACCTGGCGGCGCGCGTGGCGGCGTGTGAAGAGGCCGGCTTGCGTCGCGAACGACTGCTGGTCGACCCGGGGTTCGGCTTCGGCAAGACGGTAGAGCACAACCTGCGCTTGCTCAATCGGATGGAGGGGCTGGCCGTGCTCGAGCTGCCCCTGCTGGTGGGGATGTCGCGCAAGAGCATGATCGGCAAGGTGCTGGATCGCCCGGTGGAGGAGCGCCTGCCCGGTGGCCTGGCGCTGGCAGCGCTGGCGGTCGAGCGCGGTGCCCGCATTCTACGTGTCCATGACGTTGGCCCGGTCCTGGACGCGGTGAACATGACCTGGGCCGTACTCAAGGAAGGCTGTGAGCATGACTAGAAAATACTTCGGGACGGATGGCATTCGCGGCACGGTGGGGGAGTACCCCATCACGCCGGACTTTATGCTCAAGCTGGGCTGGGCCATGGGGCGCGTGCTCAAGCGCGAGTCCGGGCGGGCCCGGGTGCTGATCGGCAAGGATACGCGCATCTCGGGTTACATGTTCGAATCGGCGCTGGAGGCCGGGCTGTCGGCGGCCGGCGTCGACGTGGCACTTCTCGGCCCGATGCCCACGCCGGGGATCGCTTACCTCACGCGCACCTTCCGCGCCGATGCCGGCATCGTCATCTCGGCATCGCATAACCCCTTCGCCGACAACGGCATCAAGTTCTTCTCTACCGAAGGCACCAAGCTCGCCGACGAGATCGAGGAGCGCATCGAGGCGATGCTCGACGAGCCGCTGACTACCGTGGCGGCCGATCGGCTGGGCAAGGCGGTGCGCATCGACGATGCCGCCGGCCGCTATATCGAATTCTGCAAGTCGACCATTCCCAATCGACTGAGCCTGCATGGGATCAAGATGGTGGTCGACTGCGCCCATGGCGCCACCTACCACATCGCCCCGAGCGTGTTCCGCGAGCTGGGGGCCGAGGTCAGCCTGATGGGCGCAAGTCCCGACGGCCTCAACATCAACCGCGACGTGGGCTCCACCTCGCCTGCCTGCCTGCGAGCCTCGGTGATCCAGCAGGGCGCCGACCTCGGCGTCGCCTTTGACGGTGACGGCGACCGCGTGCTGATGGTCGACGCCGATGGGCGCGAGGTGGACGGCGATGACATCCTCTACCTGATCGCCCGCGATCGGTACGAGAGCGGCCGCCTGCAGGGTGGCGTGGTCGGCACCCTGATGACCAACTTTGGCCTGGCCATGGCGCTGCAGCAGCTGGGTATTCCCTTCGAGCGGGCCAAGGTGGGCGATCGCTACGTGGTGGAGCGCCTGCTGGCCAACGGCTGGCAACTGGGCGGCGAGTCGTCGGGTCATATCGTCTGCTCCGACGTGCAGAGCACCGGCGACGGCATCGTCTCGGCGCTGCAGGTGCTGGCGATCATGGTTAGCGAGGGCAGGCCGCTGCAGGCGCTGCTGGCCGGGCTGGAGAAAGTGCCCCAGGTGCTGGTCAATGTGCGCCTCACGCCGGGCAGCGATGCCAAGGCGTTGATGGCAAGCCCGGCGGTCAAGGATGCCGTGGCTGCCGTCGAGGCCGAACTTGGCGATGAAGGGCGTGTGCTGTTGCGGCCTTCGGGTACCGAGCCGCTGATTCGTGTCATGGTCGAAGGTCGTGCGCATCTCGACGTCGATGGCCTGGCGCGCAGGCTGGCCGAGGAAGTCCAAAGCCAGCTGGCCTGATGCCGGCCCCGACGGTTGTCTTGACACGGCACCTCCTATACCATTTCGCTCCACTTGGAAAGAGGATCCCGCATGCGAACGCCGCTGATCGCCGGAAACTGGAAAATGAACGGCTCGGCCTCGCTGGTCGAGGATTTCGGCCGCAGTTTTGCCGAAAACCCTCTCCCCCAGGCGCTCGACGTCGTCATACTGCCGCCCTTCCCCTATCTGGACGCGGCGCGGGGCGCCTTCGCCGGCACTCCGCTTCGGCTGGGTGCACAGACGCTGAACCCGTTGCACTCGGGGGCGCGTACCGGTGAAGTGAGCGGTCGCATGCTCAAGGAGTTCGGCGTCGAGTATGCCCTGGTCGGTCATTCCGAGCGGCGCCAGCTCTACCGCGAGGACGATGCGGCCGTGCACGACCGGCTGCTGGCGGCACTGAGCGCCGATATCACGCCGATCCTGTGCGTGGGTGAAACCCTGGAAGAGCGTGATGCCGGCAAGACCAAGGAAGTGGTGTTGCGCCAGGTGGGCTATGTCATGGCGCGCCTGGAGCCGGAGCAGCGGCCGCGCGTGGTGATTGCCTATGAGCCGGTGTGGGCGATCGGCACGGGGCGTACGGCAACGCCCGAGCAGGCCCAGCAGGTCATGGCCTGGATACGCGAATACCAGGCCAGCTTCGACCGTGAGCTGGCGGCGGAAATGCGCCTGCTCTACGGCGGCAGCATGAATGCGAACAACGCGGCTGAGCTGCTGGCTCAGCCGGACATCGACGGCGGCCTGGTGGGCGGCGCTTCGCTCAAGGTCGACGATTTCCTAGCCATTTGTCAGTCAGCAGGTTGAACTCATGCAAGTTGCCATTCTCATGATCCACGTGGCGATCGCCATCGCGCTGGTGGTTCTCGTCCTGCTGCAGCAGGGCAAGGGCGCCGAGGCGGGGGCCGCCTTCGGTGGCGGCGCCTCCCAGACCGTATTCGGCTCGCGCGGTACCGGTAGTTTTCTGTCACGCACCACGGCCATCCTCGCGGCGGCATTCTTTGCCACCTCGCTGACCCTGGCCTACTTCGCCACCCAGGCCGGCCAGGCACCGGAAGCGGGCATTCCCGATGCGCGGCTGATCGAGCAGCAGCATGGGCTTCCGACGCTTGACGAAGGCGCCCGTGGTGTGGATAATGCTGCGCCAGTGCTGGAAGAAAGCGGCGACTGAGTCGCGTTCAGCATGCAGTGCAAGCCGAAGTGGTGGAATTGGTAGACACGCTATCTTGAGGGGGTAGTGACCTTACGGTCGTGCGGGTTCAAGTCCCGCCTTCGGCACCATCTGAAACGTTGCGATAGTGTTTGTCGCAAATCATCAGACGCAAGATTGGCAAAAATCGTAGACGTTTCCTCGCCTTGGGTGTTGACCAGGGCAGCAGCGACGCCTACAATGGCCAACTTGGAATGTTGCGGGGTGGAGCAGTCTGGTAGCTCGTCGGGCTCATAACCCGAAGGTCATCGGTTCAAATCCGGTCCCCGCTACCATTTCCGGCCAAGCGCTTCGTTGAAGCGTCAGGGTCGAAGTGGTAATACAGGTTTCTTGTGAAAGGCCCCTTCCTGAGAAGGGGCTTTTTGTTAGCAGCATACTGCCGGCGTCGCCGGTAGCGCTATCCGGGCAACGCCAATCAGTCACCTTGCTTTCCTGCTTTCTCCCGGCCAGGTGCCTGACGCAACGGCTGTAGGAGCTTTCTCTGTGGCACTCAAGGACGCTGCGCTCTATGCGCTGATCGAACCGGTGGTCACCGCCATGGGCTTCGAGCTCTGGGGCATCGACTATCGCCCCCAGGGAAAACTCTCGTGCCTGGTGATCTACATTGACCATGCCGATGGCGTGAGCGTGGACCACTGTGCCGATGTGAGTCGCCAGGTCAGCGCCGTGCTGGACGTGGAGGATCCCATCCCGGGCGAGTATCGCCTGGAGGTTTCCTCTCCCGGCATGGACCGCCCGCTTTACACCCTCGACCAATTCGCGCGTTTCGCGGGGCACGACGTGTCGCTCAAGCTGCGTGTGCCTTTCGACGGTCGGCGCAAGTTCCAAGGGCTGCTGGCCGGCATCGAGCAGGACGAGGTGCTGCTGCAGGTCGACGGCGAAGAATATTGCTTTCCCATCGAGAGCATCGACCAGGCGCGGGTGGTACCCCGGTTCGAAGATTGACCGGCGTGGTCGGCGCATAAGGACAGGTTTTCTGGCGAGGCAAAGGCATGAGTAAAGAAATATTGATGGTCGTCGATGCGATCTCAAACGAAAAGGGCGTTCCCCGGCAGGTGATTTTCGAGGCCGTCGAAGCGGCGTTGGCCAGCGCCTCGCGCAAGCGCTTCGAGGGTCGCGAGGTCAGCGTGCGGGTCCATATCGACCGCCAGACCGGCGACTACGAGACCTACCGCCGCTGGGAAGTGGTGGAGGACGACGAATTCGAGAGCCCGGACGCCGAGATCAAGCTCTCCTACGCCGAGCGGCGCGACCCGCCCCTCAAGCTTGGGGACGTGGTGGAAGAGCGGATCGAGAATGCCGCCTTCGGTCGCATTGCCGCCCAGACCGCCAAGCAGGTCATCGTGCAGAAGGTGCGCGAGGCCGAGCGTGCCGAAGTGGTCCGCCAGTATGCCGAGCGCCAGGGTGAGCTGGTCGCCGGCATCGTCAAGAAGACGACCCGCGAAGGCTTGATCATCGACCTGGGCGAGAATGCCGAGGCGTTCCTGCCGCGCAGCGAGATGATCCCCGGCGAGCGCTACCGCATGAATGATCGGGTGCGTGCGCTGCTGACCAAGGTCGATGCCGAAGCGCGTGGTGCCCAGCTGATCCTTTCGCGTACCTGCCCCGAGCTGATCATCGAGTTGTTCAAGATCGAGGTGCCGGAAATCGCCGAGCAGCTCATCGAGATCAAGGGCGCGGCGCGTGATCCCGGCTCACGGGCCAAGATCGCGGTCAAGACCAACGACCGGCGCATCGACCCGGTGGGGGCCTGCGTCGGCATGCGCGGCTCGCGCGTGCAGGCGGTGTCGAGCGAGCTGCAGAACGAGCGCGTCGACATCATCCTGTGGGACGACAACCCGGCCCAGCTGGTGATCAATGCCATGGCCCCGGCGGATGTCGGCTCGATCCTGGTCGACGAAGACGCCCATGCCATGGACGTGGCGGTGGCCGAGGACAACCTGGCCCAGGCCATCGGCCGCAGTGGCCAGAACGTGCGCCTGGCCTCGGAGCTGACCGGCTGGCGCATCAACGTCATGACCGAAAGCGAGGCCGAAGACAAGCGAGAAAAAGAGATCGACAGCCTGGTCGAGCACTTCATCCAGCATTTGGAGATCGAGGACGACCTCGCGCGCCTGCTGGTGGAAGAGGGCTTTACCACGCTGGAAGAGATTGCCTACGTGCCCCTCGAGGAAATTCTCGAGATCGAGGAGCTCGACGAGGAACTGGTGGAAGAGCTGCGGGCTCGCGCCAAGGATGAGCTGTTGACCATGGCCATCGCCTCCGAGGAGGAGCTGGACGGCGCGCAGCCGGCCGACGACCTGCTCGAGATGGAGGGCATGGAGCGTCACCTGGCCTTCATCCTGGCGAGCCGAGGCATCGTCACCATGGAAGACCTCGCCGAGCAGTCCATTGACGACCTGATGGACATCGAGGGCATGGACGAGGAGCGCGCCGCGGCATTGATCATGACTGCCCGTGCGCCCTGGTTCGATAGCGAACAGTAAACGGGTCACGGCTGAGGAGGGTCAACATGTCAGAGATGACCGTTAAGGATTTTGCAGCAAAGGTTGGGCGCGACGTGCCTCGCCTGCTGGAACAGATGAAAGAAGCCGGACTCGAGCACAAGTCCGAGACCGACGCCGTGTCCGAGGAGGACAAGCGCAAGCTGCTCGACTATCTCACCAAGAGCCACGGCAGCGGTGGGGCCGGCGCGCGCAATCGCATCACCCTGACGCGCAAGACCAAGAGTCGGATCAAGACCGGCGAGCGCGGCAAGACCATCGAGGTGCAGGTGCGCAAGAAGCGCACCTACGTCAAGCGTGAAGAAGATGCGCCCAAGGCCGAGCCGGTAGAAGAGTCTGGCCCGCGCCAGCTGGTCGGCGACATGGCCGACTCCCAGGCCAGGCGTGTGGCCGAGCAGGCGGAGCAGGCCGAGCAGGCCAAGGTGCGCGCCGCCGAGCAGGCCGTGCGCGACGAGGCGGCCCGTGAAGAGGTGACCCAAGCCGAGAAGGCAGTGGCAGCGCCGGCGATGCCGGTGCCGGAACTGGTCGAGGAGCCGGAAGAGGCGACGGCGGAGCCCGAGCCGCCGGCGCCGCCGAAGGAAGGCCGTAGCGATCGCCGTACCGCGCCGCCCAAGAAGACCGCAGCCAAGAAGGGCCGCCACGAGCGCGACGACGACGACCGTGGCGATCGCGAGGAGCGTCGCCGCGGCGGCGGCAAGAAGGTCAAGCGCGCCGAGCGTCGCGGCGGGCGTCGTGGCTCCAGCCAGGGCGGCGGTGGCAAGCACGGCTTCCAGAAGCCGACGCAGCCGATCGTGCGCGAAGTGTCGATCCCCGAATCGATCAGCGTGGCCGAGCTGGCCGACAAGATGTCGATCAAGGCGAACGAGGTCATCAAGGCCATGTTCACCATGGGCGCGGCGGTGACCATCAACCAGACCATCGATCAGGACACCGCGGCCATCGTGGTCGAGGAGATGGGCCACAAGCCCAAGCTGATCAAGGATGACGCCCTCGAGACCGAAATGCTCGAAGGCATCTCCTACGAGGGCGAGGAGATCATGCGCTCGCCGGTGGTCACGGTGATGGGTCACGTCGACCACGGCAAGACCTCGCTGCTCGACTACATCCGCAAGGCCAAGGTGGCGACCGGCGAGGCCGGTGGCATCACCCAGCACATCGGCGCCTATCACGTCGAGGACGAGCACGGCGGCGTGACCTTCCTCGATACCCCTGGCCACGCGGCGTTTACCGCCATGCGTGCCCGCGGTGCCAAGGCCACCGACGTGGTCATCCTGGTGGTGGCGGCCGACGACGGCGTCATGCCCCAGACCATCGAGGCGATCGAGCACGCCAAGGCGGCCGAGGTCCCCATCGTGGTGGCGGTCAACAAGATCGACAAGCCGGCGGCGGATCCGGACCGGGTCAAGAACGAATTGTCCCAGTACGGCGTCATCTCCGAGGAGTGGGGCGGCGATACGCAGTTCGTCCACGTCTCGGCCAAGAGCGGTGAAGGCATCGAGGACCTGCTGGAAGCGATCCAGCTGGTCTCCGAGGTGCTCGAGCTCAAGGCGGTGCCTGAAGCGCCCGGCAAGGGCGTGGTGGTCGAGTCGCGCCTCGACAAGGGCCGCGGCCCGGTGGCCACCGTGCTGGTACAGAACGGCACCCTGAAGAAGGGCGACATCGTGCTCGCCGGCCTGCACTACGGCCGCGTGCGCGCGCTGACCAACGAACTGGGCCAGCAGGTCGACACGGCGGGCCCCGCCATGCCGGTGGAGATCCAGGGCCTCGACGGCACCCCGGATGCCGGTGACGACTTCATGGTCGTGACCGACGAGAAGAAGGCCCGCGAGGTCGCCAACTTCCGCCAGGGCAAGTACCGCGAGGTGCGCCTGGCGCGCCAGCAGAAGGCCAAGCTGGAGAACATGTTCAGCCAGATGGGCCAGGACGAGGTGGCCAAGGTCAACATCGTGCTCAAGGCCGACGTGCAGGGTTCGCTCGAAGCGATCAAGGGCGCCCTGGAAGAGCTCTCCACCGACGAAGTGCAGGTGGCCGTGGTCTCCTCCGGCGTGGGTGGCATCACCGGCACCGACGCCAACCTGGCGCTGGCTTCCGAAGCCATCGTGGTCGGCTTCAACGTGCGTGCCGACGCCGCCGCCCGCGAGATCATCGAGCGTGAAGGGCTGGACCTGCGCTACTACAGCGTCATCTACCAGCTGATCGACGAGGTCAAGCAGGCCATGAGTGGCATGCTGGCACCGGAGTGGAAGGAAGAGATCGTCGGCGTGGCCGAGGTTCGCGACGTCTTCCGCGCACCCAAGATCGGTGCCGTGGCCGGCTGCATGGTGGTCGAGGGGGCGGTCTTCCGCAACAAGAAGATCCGCGTGCTGCGCGACAACGTCGTCATCTACGAGGGCGAGCTCGAATCGCTGCGCCGCTTCAAGGACGACGTCCAGGAAGTGCGCAGCGGCATGGAGTGCGGCATCGGCGTCAAGAACTACAATGACGTCCAGGTCGGCGACAAGATCGAGGTCTTCGACCAGGTCAAGGTCGAACGGACGCTGTAATCGCAGCGGGAGCGGAGCATGCGAGAGTTCAAGCGTACCGACCGGGTCGGCGACCAGTTGCAGAAGGAGCTGGCCGTACTGATCCAGCGTGAGGTCAAGGACCCGCGCCTGGGCATGGTCACCGTCAGCGGGGTCACGGTCAGCCGTGACCTCGGCTATGCCGACGTCTACGTGACCCTGCTGGGCGAGGACAGCCCCGAGCGCGTGAAGGAGAACCTCAAGGTCCTCAAGCAGGCGGCGGGCTTCCTGCGCAGCCAGATCGCCCGGCGCATCAAGCTGCGCCACGTACCGGAACTGCGCTTCCATTACGATGAGAGCGTGGTGCGCGGCCAGCGGCTCTCTTCGCTGATCGACGAGGCCGTATCCAGCGACCGTTCCCGCCATGGGGACGACGCGGCGGGGCCGGACGACGACGGCGAGGGAGAGCGCGGCTGATGGCGCGTCGCCGGCGAGGCCTGGCGGTCAACGGGGTGCTGCTGCTCGACAAGCCCCGGGGCGCATCGAGCAACCACGCCCTGCAGCGCGTGCGCCGCCTGCTGCAGGCACAGAAGGCGGGCCATACCGGCACGCTGGACCCGATGGCCACCGGGATGCTGCCGGTGTGCCTGGGCGAGGCGACCAAGTTCTCGGCGCACTTGCTCGAGGCCGACAAGGTCTACCGTACCCGGGTACAGCTGGGCGCGGTGACCGATACCGGCGATGCCGAGGGCGAAGTGGTCGAGCGCTGCGCGGTGCCGCCGTTGACGGCAGCGGATGTCGAGGCCGTGCTCGAGCGCTTTCGCGGCGAGATCGAACAGGTGCCGCCGATGTACTCGGCGCTCAAGCACAACGGGCGCAAGCTCTACGAGCTGGCCCGTGAGGGCCGGACGGTGGAGCGTGCAGCGCGGCGTGTGAGGGTGTATGATGCGCGGCTGCTTGCCTTCGAGCACGATGCCTTCGAGCTCGAGGCAAGAGTGAGCAAGGGTACGTATATTCGTACCCTGGCCGAGGATATCGGCCGGGCTCTCGGCTGTGGGGCGCATATCACCGCCCTGCGGCGACTCGCCACCGGTCCCTTCGCCAGCGAGGACATGCTGCCCATCGAGGCGCTGGAAGCGCTGTCGGGCCAGGATGAGCGAGAGGCGACGCTGCTGCCGGTCGACGTGCTGGTGGCGCACCTGCCGAAACTCGACGTGAACAAGGTTGCCATGCAGCGCCTCGTGCACGGCCAGTCGGCCGAGGTCGAAAGTGCCGGCATTCAGGTCGGCGAAATGGCAAGACTCTATTGCGCCGAAGCCTTCCTGGGCTTGGGCGTGGTGATCGGGCCACAGGAAGTGGCGCCGAAACGGCTGCTGAGTAGCGCAGCGGTTGAGGAAGCGTACGACCCAAGTCGTGGGGTTTCCTAGGGAGCAACGTCGAGACTGCAAATATGCGTGGTCTCACTCATTCACCATTCAGGCATATTGCTTACTGGAGAGACAGATGGCACTGACCGCTGAAAAGAAGGCCGAGATCGTCAAGGAATTCGGCCGTGGCGACAACGACACCGGTTCCCCCGAAGTACAGGTGGCCCTGCTGAGCGCCAACATCGATGGCCTGCAGGACCACTTCAAGAGCAACAAGCAGGATCACCACTCTCGCCGTGGCCTGATCCGCATGGTCAACCAGCGCCGCAAGCTGCTCGACTACCTCAAGCGCAAGGATTTCGAGCGCTATCAGGCACTGATCCAGCGCCTCGGCCTGCGTCGCTGATCGACGCGCGAAGCTGGAAACGAACGGGCAGCCCTCAGGGCTGCCCGTTTTGCGTTTCGGGGTGGGAAAACGGTGGTATAGGTGGCCCTCGTGCGCGTCAACCCCTAAAATGGTCGCCGAGTCAAAACGACCCATAAATGAGTAGAGACAAGTTGAAGGAAGTCGCCGTGAATCCGGTCAAGAAAACGTTTCAGTACGGTCGCAGCACCGTCACCCTGGAAACCGGGCGCATCGCCCGCCAGGCCACCGGTGCCGTCATGGTCACCATGGATGAGACCGTGGTGCTGTGCACCGTCGTTGCCCGCAAGGACACCAAGCCAGGGCAGGATTTCTTCCCACTCTCCGTCCACTACCAGGAAAAGACCTACGCGGTAGGCAAGATTCCCGGTGGCTTCTTCAAGCGTGAAGGGCGCCCCACGGAGAAGGAAACCCTCACCTCACGGCTGATCGACCGTCCGATCCGCCCGCTGTTCCCCAAGGGCTTCATGAACGAGGTGCAGGTCGTCTGCACCGTGCTCTCCACCGACCGCAACCATGACCCGGACATTGCCGCCCTGCTGGGCACCTCCGCGGCCCTGGCCATCTCCGGCGTGCCGTTCAACGGTCCGATCGGTGCGGCCCGCGTCGGCTTCAGCGAGGAGAAGGGCTACTTCCTCAACCCCACGGTGGAAGAGCTCACCACCTCCGAGCTCGACATGGTCGTCGCCGGCACCGAGAAGGCCGTGCTGATGGTCGAGTCCGAGGCCGATGAGCTGCTCGAGGACGAAATGCTCGGCGCCGTGCTGTTCGGCCACGAGGAGATGCAGACCGCCATCCGCGCGATCAACGAGCTGGTCGCCGAGGCCGGCAAGCCCAAGTGGGAATGGCAGGCCCCGGCGGAGAACACTGCCCTCAAGCAGGCGGTCGCCAGCGCCTTCGAAGCCAAGGTCGGCGAAGCCTATCGCATCATCGACAAGATGGCTCGCCAGGACGCCCTGGCTGCGCTCAAGCAGCAGGCGGTGGAGCAGTTGGCCGGCGAAGAAGAGGGCCGGTTCGACGCGGAGGAGGTCAAGGGCGCCTTTGCCGGCCTCGAGAAGCGCGTGGTCCGCTCGCGTGTAATCAAGGGTGAGCCGCGCATCGACGGCCGCGACCAGAAGACCGTGCGTCCGCTGGCCATCGAGGTGGGCAGCCTGCCCAAGACCCACGGTTCGGCGATCTTCACCCGCGGCGAGACCCAGGCGATCGTCATCGCCACCCTGGGCACGCTGCGCGACGCCCAGTTGATCGAGTCGCTCGAGGGCGAGCGCAAGGATCGCTTCCTGCTGCACTACAACTTCCCGCCCTACAGCGTGGGCGAGGCCGGCTTCATGGGCGGCCCCAAGCGCCGCGAGATCGGCCATGGCCGCCTGGCGCGGCGCGGCGTGCAGGCGATGCTGCCCGACGATGCGGATTTCCCCTACACCATTCGCGTGGTGTCCGAGATTACCGAGTCCAACGGCTCGAGCTCCATGGCCTCGGTGTGCGGCGCCTCGCTGGCGCTGATGGATGCCGGCGTGCCGATGAAGGCCCCTGTGGCGGGCATCGCCATGGGCCTGGTCAAGGATGACAGCGGCTTCGCCGTGCTCACCGACATCCTGGGCGACGAGGACCACCTCGGCGACATGGACTTCAAGGTGGCCGGCAGCGCCGCGGGCGTGACCGCCCTGCAGATGGACATCAAGATCGAGGGCATCAACGAGGAGATCATGGAGATCGCCCTGCAGCAGGCCCACGAGGCCCGCCTGCACATCCTCGAACAGATGAACGCGGTGATCAGCCAGAGCCGTTCCGAGGTGTCCGAGAACGCACCCTCCATGGCCACGATCAAGATCGACCCGGAGAAGATCCGCGACGTCATCGGCAAGGGCGGCGCCACCATCCGCAAGATCTGCGAGGATACTGGCGCCTCCATCGACCTGGACGACGACGGCACCGTGCGCATCTACGCCGAGGACAAGGCGGCGGCGAAGAAGGCCATCGACATCGTGCTGTCGATCACCGCCGAAGCCGAGATCGGCAAGCTCTACAAGGGCAAGGTGGTGCGCATCGCCGACTTCGGCGCCTTCGTCAACATCATGCCGGGTACCGATGGCCTGGTGCACATCTCGCAGATCGTGCCCGAGCGGGTCAACGATGTGCGCGATTTCCTCAACGAGGGTGACGAGGTGGTGGTCAAGGTGCTCGACATCGACAACCGCAACCGCGTGAAGCTCACCATCAAGGAGATCACGCCGGAAGAGAAGGCCGCCTTCGAAGCCGCCGAGGCCGAGGTCGCGCTGTAAGCCGTACGCGACGCCGAAATGCGAACCGCCCCCATGGCCAAGCCATGGGGGCGGTTTTTTTGGCGCCGCGGCTGATCCGGCGACAGGCTTTGCGGAGCGCTGTAAACCCTTCCTTGGGCGCTACTTTTGCCTTCCCTGGCAAAAGACCTCCGCTACACCCTGTCCCCGGTGCCGCTCGTGTCGTGGAGTCTGCTTATCTTTCAATCGCCAGGGCGACACCCTGCCCACCACCGATACACAGCGTCGCCAGGCCCTTCTTGGCGTCGCGGGCGATCATCTCGTGCAGCAGGGTCACCAGCACGCGGCAGCCGGAGGCGCCGATGGGGTGGCCAAGGGCGATGGCGCCGCCGTTGACGTTGACCTTTGAGACATCCCAGCCCAGCTCCTTGTTGACCGAGAGCGCCTGGGCGGCGAAGGCTTCGTTGGCCTCGACCAGGTCGAGGTCGTCGAGCGACCAGCCGGCCTTCTCCAGGCAGCGGCGGGTGGCCGGAGCCGGGCCGATGCCCATGATGGCCGGGTCGACGCCGGCGTTGGAATAGGCGGCGATGCGGGCGAGCGGCTCCAGACCCAGCTGCTTGGCCTTGTCGGCGGAGCAGAGCATGACCACGGCGGCCCCATCATTGAGCGAGGAGGCGTTGCCGGCGGTGATGGTGCCGTCCTTCTTGAACGCGGGCTTCATGCCGGCGAGCTTGTCGGCGGAGACTTCACGCGGGTTCTCGTCGGTGTCGAAGACCAGCGGGTCGCCCTTGCGCTGGGGAATCTCCACCGGCACGATCTGGCCCTTGAAGCGTCCTTCCTTGATGGCTGCGGAGGCCTTCTGCTGGGAAGCGGCGGCGAACTCGTCCATGGCCTCGCGGGTGATCCCGTACTTCTCGGCCAGGTTCTCGGCAGTGATGCCCATGTGATAGTTGTTGAAGGCGTCCCACAGGCCGTCATGCACCATGGTGTCGATGGCCTTCCAGTCGCCCATGCGCTGGCCGTTGCGCGAATTGGGCAATACGTGGGGCGATGCGGACATGTTCTCCTGGCCGCCGGCGAGGATCAGTTCGGCGTCGCCGCAGCGAATCGCCTGGGTCGCCAGGTGCAGCGCCTTAAGGCCCGAGCCGCAGACCTTGTTGATGGTCATGGCGGGGACGGTGTGGGGCAGGCCGGCCTTGATGGCGGCCTGGCGCGCCGGGTTCTGGCCCACTCCGGCGGTCAGCACCTGGCCGAGCAGCACCTCGTCGACCTGGTCGGCGGGCACGCCGGTGGAAGCCAGGATGTCCTTGATCACCAGGGCGCCGAGGTCGCTCGCAGGGATGCCGGCAAGCGATCCACCAAAGGCGCCAATGGCAGTACGGCGAGCCGCAACGATCACCACTTCTTTCATGGGAATTCTCCTGAGTCGTTCACAGACGTTAACCGATCCAGCATAGGCGACGTTTGTGCGATGCGGCAATGCCCATTTAGGGGAAACGGCTGCATGAGCTTTCGCAGCCGCTCTCCGGGGCTTCAGGCGAACTGGACGGGAATGGCGTTGCTGGTGTGGCTGACGACGTTGCCTTCCTGCAGGTAGACGAGGCGCGGCTGGTGGGCATCCAGCTCGGCATCGCTGTAGTGCGCGTAGCTGCAGATGATCACGCGATCGCCAGGGCCGGCCAGGTGGGCGGCAGCGCCGTTGATCGAGATCAGGCGCGAGCCCTCTTCGCCGCGAATGGCATAGGTCGTGAAGCGTTGGCCGTTCTCCACGTTGTAGATCTGGATCTGCTCGTTCTCGCGAATGCCGGCCATGTCCAGCAGCTCGCCGTCGATGGCGCAGGAGCCCTCGTAGTTGAGAACCGCATGGGTGACACGGGCCATGTGCAGCTTGGCCTTGAGCATGATGGTGAACATGAGGCGCTTGTTTCTCCAGGGTGGCTGGCCTGTCGCGTCAGCGCGGCAGGGTCAAGGTCAGGTTGTCGATCAGGCGGGTCGTGCCCAGGCGGGCGGCGACCAGCAGCACGGCGTCGCGGGTGTCTGCGGCAAGCGGAGCCAGGTCGGCTGCCCGCAGCTCCAGGTAATCGAGCACGAAGCCGGCGCTTTCCAGTCGCGCGCGGGCCGTGTCCAGTGCGGCCTGCTGGGGCTGCCCCGACTGCAGGGCCTCGCGCAGCTGGCCAAGGGTATGGTGCAGTTCCGGTGCCGTGGCGCGCTCGGAGGGGTCGAGATAGCCGTTGCGCGAGGAGAGCGCCAGGCCGTCGTCGGCGCGCACGATCGGCACGCCGATGATCTCGACGGGAATGTGTAGGTCCGCTACCAGCTTGCGTATCACCGCGAGCTGCTGGTAGTCCTTCTCGCCGAAGCAGGCCACGTCGGGTTGCACCAGGTTGAAGAGGATGCTCACCACCGTGGCCACGCCGTCGAAATGGCCCGGGCGCGAGCCGCCGCACAGGCCTTCGCTGACGACGGGCACGCGAACCTGTGTGAGCTGCTCCAGGCCCTGCGGGTAGAGGGTGGCGTCATTGGGCGCGAACAGCAGGTCGCAGCCGCTCGCCTCCAGTTTCGCCTGGTCGTCGGCGAGCGTGCGCGGGTAGGCGTCGAGGTCCTCGCCGGCACCGAACTGCAGCGGATTGACGAAGATGGTGGCCACGACCACGTCGGCATGGCGCCGGGCGGTCTCCACCAGCGCCAGGTGGCCTTCGTGCAGGTTGCCCATGGTCGGCACCAGCCCGATGCGCTGGCCGCGGCGGCGGAATTCGCCAAGCGCATCGCGCAGGGCGGCTATGTCTCGCAGGGTACGCATCTACCTGTTCCTCGCAGCATCAGCGTCAGAAGCAGTGCGCTTCGGCGGGGAAGCGCCGGGACTTGACGTCTTGATGGTACTGGCGGAAGGCGCCGGCAATATCGTCCGCCTCCGCCAGGAAGTTCTTGACGAAGCGCGGCGTGCGGCCGTGGGTCACGCCGAGGACGTCGTGCATGACGAGGATCTGGCCGTCGGTGTCGGGGCCGGCGCCGATGCCGATCACCGGCACGTCGAGCGCTTCGGTGATCTCGCGCCCCAGGCTTGCCGGCACGCACTCCAGCAGGATCACCGAGGCGCCTGCCTCGACCAGGGTGCGGGCATCCTCGAGGATCTGGGCGGCGCGGCCGGCGTCACGGCCCTGCACCTTGTAGCCGCCGAGCTGGTAGACGGTCTGCGGCGTCAGGCCCAGGTGGGCACACACGGGCACGCCGCGTCGGGTCAACTCCCTCACGCCTTCGGCCATCCAGGCCTCGCCTTCCACCTTGACCAGTTCGGCGCCGGCGCGCATCAGCTCGCCCGCATCCTGCAGCATGCGCGCGGTGGTGGCGTTGCTCATGAAGGGCAGGTCCACCATCAGCAGGCTGGCGCCCTTGGCGCGCGCCACGCAGCGGGTGTGGTAGCAGATGTCGTCGAGGGTCACCGGCAGCGTGCTGGCATGGCCCTGCAGCACCATGCCGAGGGAGTCGCCGACCAGCAGCACCTCGATGCCGGCATCGGTGGCGGTGCGTGCGAAGGAGGCATCGTAGGCGGTCAGGCAGCTGAAGGTTTCACCTGCGCGCTTGAAGGCCTGCAGCGTGCTTAGCGTGACGGTTTTCATGGCGTGCTCTCGCTGTGTCTCGTGGCGCCTGGCCTGGGGCCGGGACGCCGTACTGCGCGTGATTGTTACCAGAATGGGGCTGTCGTGTCGACCGGTAACACCGATTGCTGTGTCATGAGTTTTCCGGTAACACTTCAACGCCACCTGCCGCCTCCGCGTGCCGGGCGAGTGTGGCCACGGCCCGACCATCCGGTAGCGCGAGCCCTGGGGACAGCTCGGCCAGGGGAATCAGCACGAAGGCGCGTCGGCACATCTCCGGATGAGGCACGCTGAGGCGAGCCACGTCGATGCGCTGGTTTCCGTACAGTAGCAGGTCGAGGTCCAGCGTGCGGGGACCCCAGTGGCGTTGGCGAACCCGTCGATGGCGCTGTTCCAGCGCCTGCAGCTGATCGAGGAGGGCCAACGGCGAGAGGTGTGTGCGCAGGCGGGCGACGGCATTGATGAAATCCGGCTGGTCCTGGGGGCCGACCGGGCGGCTGGCATAGAGACGCGACAGGCCGAGGCGCTCGGTCAAAGGCAGCTTGCCGAGCGCCTCGGCTGCCCGGCGAACCTGATGGGCCGGGTCGTCAAGGTTGCTGCCGAGTCCGATATACACCTCGACGGGGGTGATCATGAGGTGCCGGGTGAGCTACGCCGGCGGCGCTTGCGCGGACGGCGGCGGCGAGCATTGCCTCCGGCGGGGCCGCCATCGGTGCCGGCCTTTTCCAGCAGGCGGCGCTGCTCGTGTTCGTCGCCCTCCTGGTAGGCTGTCCACCAGTCCCCGAGCCCCGGCGCGATCTCGCCGGCCGCCTCGCGCAGCAGCAGGAAGTCGTAGGCGGCACGAAAGCGCGGGTGCTCGCGGGTCTGCAGCGCGCGCTTGCCACGCCGCTGGGGCAGGCGTTGCTGCAGGTCCCAGATGTCGCGCACCGGCAGGCTGAAGCGCTTGGGAATCGAGATATGCTGCAGCTGACGCGACAGCACCTGCTGGGAAGCCAGCTGCAGCGCCGGGATGGGCGGCATATCGTCGGCCTCCAGGGCGGCCTGGCGGCGCTGCACCGGGCCCCAGAGCAGGGCGGCGATGAGAAAGGCCGGAGTTACCGGGCGCTCCTCATGGATGCGCTGGTCGGTGCTGGCCAGGGCTTGTTCGATGAGTGGCTCCACCCACGCCAGCTCGGCCATGGCCTCGTCGGTCTCGGGAAACAGCATGGCGAACAGGCCGTATTGGCGCAGCAAGCGGAAGGTGCTCAGGCCATGTCCGGCCATGAACAGCTTGAGCAGCTCATCGAACAGCCGTGCCGGCGGAATCTGCAGCAGCAGCGGGGCCAGCTCGGCGATCGGGCGCTCGGACTCGGCGGCGATATGGAAGTCGAGCTTCGCTGCGAAGCGCACGGCCCGCAGCATGCGCACCGGGTCCTCGCGATAGCGCAGGGCCGGGTCGCCGATCAGCCGCAGGGTGCGGGAGGCGATGTCACGCATGCCGTCGGCGAAGTCGTGAATCGAGAAGTCCGCAATGCTGTAGTAGATCGCATTGACGGTGAAGTCGCGGCGAATGGCGTCTTCCTGGATATTGCCCCAGACGTTGTCGCGCAGCAGCAGCCCGTGCTCCGACTGCTGGGCGATGTGATCGCCATGGTCGTCGCCGTGGGTGCCGCGGAAGGTGGTGACCTCGATCACCTCACGGCCGAAGCGCACGTGCACGATGCGAAAGCGGCGGCCTATGATGCGCGAGTTGCGGAACAGTTCGCGTACCTGCTCCGGCGTGGCATCGGTGGCCACGTCGAAGTCCTTGGGCATCTTGCCGAGCAGCGAGTCGCGTATGCAGCCGCCGACCAGGTAGGCCTCGTAGCCCGCATTGTGCAGGCGATAGAGTACCTTCAGCGCAGCTTCGCTGAAGTGCTGCCGGGAAACGGGATGCTCGCTGCGGGGTATGATGCGGGGGGCGGCCGTTTCACCGGCGGCCTCCTCGGGACCGAAGAGCGACCGGAGGCGTTCGCCCGGGCCCTGTAGAAAGCGGGTAAATCCTTTGAACATGCGGCGATATCGACTCGCAGTGTGCGAAAGTTGAACAGTGTAGCCGAGCACCGACACCTTGCAAAGCGGCGTGCGCCGCCTGGGGCGGGCAGACAGCAAAAGAGGAGGCCTTTTGGGGCCTCCTCTACAGGCATTTGAGGTGCTGCGTCCATGCGGCTGTTTCTTCTTCGTGCTGGCGCATCGCCTTGAATACGCACCACAGTCACCAAGAGTTCACAGGCAAACGTGTTGTTGTGTTTGTTGACGTTCCTGGTTCGCGACCGCCTCGTATTCAAAACAATAATCCAACCACGACGGCATCGGTGAGGTATGCCTGCCTTCGGTTTGTCGTTGTTGCCGAAGGTGCGCGCTTGCGGCCATTGTTCTTGTTGGAGGCCGGGGTTGGCGCGTCGCGTCCTGATGGATCCGGTGCTTCGCTCGTCTCTTGTCATTGTTGGTTCGAGTCGAAGGGCGGTCCTTTCCGGGGCTGTGTTGTTCTTGTTGCCCCTGACCGCATCCTGCTCACAGCCCGTTGTTGTTGTTGTTCGTGCGGGCTCTGCCTCGCCTGGCGCCTTGTTCTTGTTGTTGGCGCGGGTGGCAGCCGGATGTTGTTTTTCTTGCCATGTATATTGCACGGTGCATGCCAGCGTTGCGGTTTATTCTGAATTATCAGCGGGTTGAATTTTGTGTGAGCAAAGGCTTCGTTTTCGGGTTGGCGGGGTGTTACCCCTGCTGCGCCATTTGCGGGCAGTTTCTGGGTGGGATGGTAACACCTGGTGCAATTTGCCTGGATTCCGAGCCCGGGGGCGCCTGAAAAGAGAGAAAGAGCAGGCTGAAACCTTAGTCGTAGGCGGCGAACGACTCTAGCCCAGGCTGCCGCGGCGGGCCTGCTTCTTGCGCGGGATGCCCAGGCGCTGGCGGCGCTCCCACAGGCACTTGCGGCTGATGCCGAGCTTCTGGGCGAGCTCGGTCTCGCTCATGTGGTCCTGGTGCTCGAGCACGAAGTGCTGGAAGTAATCCTCGAGCGAAAGATCCTCTTCTTCAGCGCCGTCACCCTCGAGCCGCTCATCGGGCAGTGACACCGGCTCGACGGCGGGGCGTGGCTTCATGGGCATGCCCGGGCGGAGGCCGAGGTCGTCGGGGTGGATCAGGTTGCCTTCGGCGAGGATCACCCCGCGCTCGAGCGCGTTCTCCAGTTCGCGCACGTTGCCGGGCCAGGGGTAGTCGCGAATTTCCCGGCGCGCGGCGCGCGAGAGCCGCAGCCCTTCGCGCTGATGTCGCTGGCAGGCCTTCTCCAGCAGCACATCGGCGATCAGCAGAATGTCATCCTCGCGGTCGCGCAGGGGCGGCAGGTCGATCTGCATCACGTTGAGGCGGTAGTAGAGGTCCAGGCGGAACTCGCCCGACTTGGACAGCGCGCGCAGGTCACGGTGGGTGGCGGCGATCAGGCGCACGTCCACGTGGCGTGTCTCCACCGAGCCGATGCGGCGAATCTCACCCTCCTGCAGTACGCGAAGCAGCCGCGCCTGGGCATCCAGCGGCAGTTCGCCGATCTCGTCGAGAAACAGGGTGCCGCCATCGGCGGCTTCCACCAGGCCGGTGCGGGCGGCGCTGGCGCCGGTGAAGGCCCCCTTCTCGTGGCCGAACAGCTCCGACTCGATCAAGGTCTCGGGAATCGCCGCACAGTTCACGCAGATCAGCGGTGCGCCGGCACGCTTGCTCTGCTGGTGGATGGCGCGCGCCACCAGCTCCTTGCCGGTGCCGGACTCGCCCTGGATCAGCACCGTGACATCGGCCGGGGCGGTCTTGCGGATGCGGGTGTAGACCACCTGCATGGCAGGGCAATCGCCAATCATCTGCTGGCGCGATCCACCGGCGTCGGTGATGTCCGGCGGTACGGGAGCGTCCTGGCGGTGCTGGTGCAGCACCCGGGACACGGTCTCGAGCAGCTCGTCGTGGTCGAAGGGCTTGGCCACATAATCCACGGCCCCCAGCTTCAGGGCGTCGACCGCGGAGCGCATGCTGGCATAGCTGGTCATGATCAGCACGGGCGCCGGCGCGGCGTGGCCGATCAGGTCGGTGCCGGGTTCGCCGGGCAGCCGCAGGTCGCTGATCACCAGGTCGAAGCCGCGAGGCTCCAGGGCCAGCGCCTCGTTGACCGAGCCGGCTTCGCTGACCTTATAGTCATGACGCTCCAGCAGCCGGCGCAGCGCAGTGCGGATAATGGCTTCGTCCTCAACGATCAATATCCGGCTCATCACTCGTTTCACCCTGCTCTGGTTCAGTTGGCAGCCACAGGCAGATGCGGGTGCCGCGTTCACGCCCTTGCGGGGGCGACTCGATCTCGATCCTGCCGTGGTGTTCCGCCACGATGCTGTAGACGAGGGGCAACCCGAGCCCGGTGCCTTCCCCCGGGGGCTTGGTCGTCGTGAAGGGCTCGAAGAGATGCTCGCGGACCCTGGCATCGAGGCCGTGTCCTTCGTCGGTGACTGTCACCTTGAGCATAGTGCCGTCCGGCTCGGCGTCGATGACGATCTCGCCTCCCGCTTCGCTGGCGTCGCGGGCGTTGCTCAGCAGGTTGACCATCACCTGCTGCAGTCGCTGGGCATCGCCGATGACCCGCAGCTCGGCAGCACAGAGGTTGCGGTAGCGGACATCCTCGCCCGAGCGCACCAGGCGGATCAAGTGCAGCGCCTCGTCGACGATGGTCGAGATTGCCACCGCGGCAAGCTGCGTACCGCCGACGTGTCGCCCGCCATGGGCGAATCCCACCAGGGAGCCGACGATGCGCGAGATGCGGTCGGTGAGCTGCTGGATCTGCTGCGCGGTGGCCAGCAGCGTGGGGTCGTCGGTGTCGTAGCGAAGGTTCTGGGCCAGCGACGAGATCCCGGTGACGGGGTTGCCGATCTCGTGGGCTACACCGGCGGCGAGCTGGCCGATGGAGGCGAGGCGGGCGGCGTGCACCAGCTCGTCTTCCAGCCATTTCATTTCGCTGTGATCCTCGATCAGGATCACGGTGCCGCCGCGAATGTCCTCGTCGGCCTCGAGCTCGGCGCGGTGAAGGGTAAGAAAACGGGTGCCGCGCTTGAGCTCGACCGCCTGCTTGTAGAGGTGGTCCGAAGGCTCCATGAGCAGCCGCCCGAGCAGCTCGCCCCAGGGGGCGGGCAGGCCGTCGCGCCGGGCCCCCACCACGCTGGCGCCTTCGATGCCGGAAAGCTCGGCCAGGGCGTCGTTCCACATCAGCACTTCGTCGTCGACCCCGAAGGCGCACAGCCCGACGGGCAGCCGGGTGAGGATGCGCCGATGGTAGCGGCGCAGGCCGTCGAGCTCGCGGGCCAGGCCGGTGAGCCGGGAGCGATAGGCTTCCAGGCGGCTTTCCACGAAATGGATGTCGTCGGTGGGTGCCTGCCCGTTGTGGCGGTAGGGCAGGTAGCGGTCGACGATGTCCTGGGCCACCGAAGGCCCCATCAGGCCGGAGAGGTTGGCCTGGATGCGGTCGCGAAGCCGACGCAGGGCATAGGGGCGGCCGTCCAGCGGCGACAGGCCGAGATCGGTGAGGGCGCGCTCCACCTCGCGCTCGGCGACCTGGTCGCCGAGCGCGCGAGCCAGTGGCTGCTTGAACTCCTCGCAGGTAGTGGCCACCAGCGGCAGCCGCTTGGGGCGGATCACGGCATCGACGGAGCAGGCCTCGGCGGCGGCCCGCTCGCCTTCGGAGGTGTGCGTGGCCAGCGAGACCACGATCAGGGTCAGGGTGTTGCAGGCCAGGGCGACCAGCGTCACCACGTACCAGTCCGGCTCGCCGGCGAGCAGCTCCATGCCGGGGGGAATCAGTATCCAGGCGGGAAGGCCCGTGAGCAGCGGCAGCCACAGCCCGGCCAGCCAGATCAGCACCCCCACCGCCAGCCCCGAGACCATGCCCTTGCGGTTGGCGCCGGGCCAGTAGAGCAGGGCCAGCAGCCCGGGCAGGCACTGGGCCATGCCGACGAAGGCCGCCAGGCCCAGCGTCGTCAGGTCGTGGTGGACGCCCACGGTGCGGTAGAAGAGCCAGCCGCCCAAGATCACGGCGACGATCAGGATGCGGCGCAGCCAGCGCAGCCAGCGGTAAAGGTTGGGCTGGGCTTCGGGCGGGTGGGCGATCAGCAGCACGTGGTTGAGGATCATGCCCGACAGCGCCAGGGCGATCATCACCATGGTGCCGCTCGAGGCGGCCAGCCCGGCGACCAGCGCCAGTGCCTGGACGGCGAAGGTGTCGGACAGGCCGAAGGCCAGGTAGGCGGAGCCCATGGCGGTATCGCTGCCCAGGCGCTGGCCTGCCCACAGGATCAGGGGCACCGGCAGGGCCATGAGCAGCAGGAACAGCGGCAGCGACCAGCTCGCTTGCAGCAAGGTCTGGCGCGATAGGGTTTCGGCAAAGGTGATGTGGAAGATGTGCGGCATCAGCAGCGCGGCGGCGAAGAACAGCAGCAGCAGCGTGCGCCAGTGTGCCGGATCGGGCTGGCTCATCCCGGCCTGGTGGGCCTGACCGGGGCCGTCGAGCCACAGCTGCAGGTCGGCGGGGCCGTCGAACACCACGAACAGCGCCACCGCTCCCAGCGTGAGCATGGCCAGTAGCTTGACCACCGAGGTGAAGGCGATCACGGCCAGCAGGGTGTCGTGGCGCGCCGGGGCGTGGTTGCGGGTGCCGAAGATGGTGGCGAAGAGTGCGATCAGTGCGGCGAAGGCCAGCGCCAGCAGGGCGGGCGAGGCGGCGCCGGTCATCAGGTAGATGGCGTCGCCCAGGGTCTGGACCTGCAGCGCCAGCAGCGGCATGACCGCCAGCAGGCTGATGACGGTGATCAGCGTGCCCACCCAGCGCGAACGGAAGCGGAAGGCGAACAGGTCGGCCAGCGAGGCGAGCTGGTGGGTGCGGGTCATGCGCTGGATCGGCACCAGCAGGACCGGTGCCAGCAGGAACGCCCCCGCCACGCCCAGGTAGTAGGCGAGGTAGCCGTAGCCCGAGGTGGAGGCGAGTTCCAGGCTGCCGTAGATCGCCCAGGCGCTGGCATAGACGCCAAGCGCCAGGGTGTAGACCACGGGATGCCGGGTGACCCGGCGGCTCAGCCAGCCGCGTTCCACCGCCAGGGCGCAGAGGAACATCAGCAGCAGGTAGCTGGCGCCGAGCGCGAATACGCTGGCCAGGCTAGCGTTCATCGAGTTTCCTCTTCTGCTCCAGCCACAGCGTGAGGGCGATCAGCACGCCCCAGATCACGAAGGGCCGATACCAGGCCACGCCGGGGCTCGACCAGCCGCTCATCAGCAGCGGCGAGAGCAGGTATCCGCCGAAGACCAGGAACAGCATGATGCGGTAGACGTACATGGCCGGCTCCTCTCATTCCGCCCCGGGAAGGAGATCCCGGAGGGGGGCGGCATCACGCCGGGGGGTGGGCGGGATGCCGGCCACCCGCCAGTGGGCGATGGCCCAGTGCAACTGCTCGACCACCGGCGCCGAGGCGAGCGCCGGGGGCGGCGCCTGGCCGAGGGTGAGTAAAGCACGATGCAGCAGCGCGCGCACCGCCGGCTCATCGAGCGGCAGCGGCGGCGCCAGGTTCTGCTTGGAGAGCTTCTGCCCATCGGGGCCCATCACCAGAGGCAGGTGCAGGTAGCGCGGCGACGGCAGGCCCAGCGCGTGCTGCAGCTGGCGCTGCCAGGGCGTGTTGTCGAGCAGGTCGGCGCCGCGCACGATGTCGCTGATGCCCTGTTCGGCATCGTCCACCACCACGGCGAGCTGGTAGGACCAGAGGCCGTCCTTGCGCTTGAGCACCACATCGCCGAGTGCGGCGGGGTCGAAGCACTGCGCGCCGAACAGACGATCCTGCCAACGGACCGGGCGCAGGCCGAGGTCGCTGCGCAGCCGCCAGGCAACCGGCCTGCCGGGCTCGCGCACGCCGTCACGGCACCAACCGGGGTAGACGGCGTGGTCGCGCCACTGCTTGCGCGAGCAGCTGCAGGGATAGGCCAGCCCCAGGCTCTCCAGGCGTGCGAGGGCGGCGGCGTAGGCGTCGCCGCGGTCGTGCTGCCAGGACACCGGGCCGTCCCAGTGCAGGCCGAAAGCCTCGAGCTGGCGCAGGATGGTGTCGGCCGCTCCGGGGGGGCAGCGCGGCGGGTCGATATCCTCGATGCGCAGCAGCCACTCGCCGCCGGCGTGGCGGGCATCGAGAAAGCTGGCCAGGGCGGCCACCAGCGAGCCGAAGTGCAGGGCGCCGGACGGGGTCGGGGCAAAGCGGCCACGGTAGTTCATGGGCCCCTCGTGTCGTGGGGTGCCGACACGCAAACGGGCACCCTGAGGTGCCCGTTGACTGGAGGAGTGAACAGCATCACGCCAGCTCAGCCGCCAAGCTGCTTTTCCTTGAGCTCTGCCAGGGTCTTGCAGTCCACGCAGAGGGTTGCCGTGGGGCGAGCTTCCAGGCGGCGGATGCCGATCTCGACGCCGCAGGCTTCGCAGTAGCCGTAATCCTCTTCGTCGATCTTCTCGAGGGTTTCGTTGATCTTCTTGAGCAGTTTGCGTTCGCGGTCGCGGGTCCTCAGCTCCAGGCTGAACCCCTCTTCCTGGGTGGCGCGATCGGCGGGGTCGGCGTAGTTGTTCGCCTCCTCCTGCAGATGGCGCACCGTGCGATCCACTTCTTCCATGAGCTCTTGTTTCCAGCCCAGCAGGATCTGTCGGAAGTGCTCAAGCTGCTGCTCGTTCATGTACTCTTCACCCGGAGCGGACTCGTACGGGATGAATTTTTTGGGCGCTTCCGTTTTTTGGTCTGCTACTGGCATGGCACTGCCTCATTGCTAGTGTGACTGCTGAACAATACCCCGCAGTGCGGTGTAAGCATCCTACGTCAAAGGCATGCTTGTTTATCGAAAAAACGCTGCCTTTGCAATACCCCGGGCCTGGCGGCCGGAACGCCCGCCGGGGGAAAGCGTAGTATCATGCTTGGACCGCAAGCGCGGGAAAAGCTTCCCGCGCAACTCCCTGAAATCGTGTCCAGGAGCCAGACATGTCGTGGAATCCACGCGTCGATCGCGTCGCCCCCTTTCGTGTGATGAGCCTGCTGGAAATTGCCCAGGCGCGCGAGGCGGCCGGTCATGACGTGATCCACCTGGAAGTGGGCGAGCCCGATTTCCCCACGCCCGAGCCGGTGACGGCCGCAGGGCGAGACGCCCTGGCGGCGGGACAGACCCGCTACACCCCGGCGGCCGGGCTGCCGGCACTGCGCGAGGCCATCGCCGGCCACTATGCCGACCATTTCGGCGCCGACGTCGACCCGGCGCGCATCCTGGTCACGCCCGGTGCCTCCGGGGCGCTGCAGCTGGCCAGCCAGCTGCTGGTCGGCCCCGGTGACAGGGTGCTGATGGCCGACCCCAACTATCCCTGCAACCGTCACTTCATGGCGCTGGCGGGGGCCGAGGTCGATACGGTGCCGGTGGGGCCGGAGAGTGGCTGGCAGCTCGATGCGGCGCTGCTGGCGCACCACTGGCAGGAGGCGACGCGCCTGGCGATGCTGGCCACGCCCTCAAACCCCACCGGACACATGCTCGACGCCGGGCAGCTGCAGGCGCTGGCCGACGCCGTGGCCGCTCGCGGTGGCCACCTGCTGGTGGACGAGATCTACCAGGGGCTCTGCTACGACCTCGAGCCGCTGTCGGTTGCCGCCCTGACCCCGGACGCCTTCGTGGTCAACAGCTTCTCGAAGTATTTCGGCATGACCGGATGGCGCCTGGGCTGGCTGCTGGCGCCCGCCGCCGCCGTGGAGCCGCTGACCCGCCTGGCCCAGAACGTGTTCCTGGCCGCCTCGACGCCCGCCCAGCATGCGGCCCTGGCCGCCTTCACGCCGGATTGCCGGGAGATCCTCGAACGGCGCCGAGCCGAGCTCGGCCGCCGCCGCGATACGCTGCTAGCGGGCCTGGCCCGGCTGGGGCTGGCGCCCTCGCTGCCGCCCCAGGGCGCCTTCTACCTGTGGCTCGACATCTCCCGCTACAGCCGTGACAGCCAGGGCTTCTGCCAGCGGCTGCTGGAAGAGGAGAACGTGGCCATCACGCCCGGGGTCGATTTCGCCGTGACCGGCGGCGAGCATCACGTACGCATCGCCTTCACCACCGGCACGGCGCGCCTGGAAGAGGCCGTGAGCCGGCTCGAACGCTTCCTGGCGCGGCAGTAGCGGCGCCATGGAGTATCCCGCCCTCGTTCCCGGCGTGCTGCTGCGCCGCTACAAGCGCTTCCTGGCGGATGTCCGTCTCGATGACGGCCGTGAGGTGGTGGCGCACTGTCCCAATACCGGCTCGATGCGCGCGGTGAACGTGCCGGGCTGTCGTGTCTGGCTGGCGCCGAGCGACAATCCGGCACGCAAGCTGGCCTGGACCTGGGAACTGGTCGAGCTGCCCGATCTCGATGGCGGCGTGGCGCTCGCCTCGGTGCACACCGGGCGGGCCAATCGCATCGTCGAGGAGGCGCTGCGCGGCGGGCGTATCCCGGCGCTTGCCGGCTACGCGGCGCTGCGGCGTGAAGCGAAGGTGGCCGGGGCGAGGCTCGATTTTCGCCTCGACGACTCCAGGCGCGGCTGCGCCTTCGTCGAGGTCAAGCAGGTCACGCTCAAGGAGCGTGATGGACACGGGTACTTTCCCGATGCGGTGAGCGAGCGCGGGCGCAAGCACCTGCTGGCCTTGGCCGCCCTGGCCGAGCAGGGGCAGCGTGCGGTGCTGCTGTTCTGCGTGGCGCATACCGGCATACGCGACGTGGCCCCGGCGGCGCATCTCGATCCGGCCTACGCCGCCGCGCTGCAGGCGGTGGCGGCGCGCGGGGTGGAGGTGCTGGCCTACGGCTGCAGGGTCGGTTGGCGCGACCAGCGCCCGGCAAGCATTACCCTGGGCGCCCGGCTGCCGGTGTCACTCACTCGCCAGGTGGATGTTGCCCTCGGCATCGACTGAGATCGCCAGCGGTTCGAGGAAGCGCCCCTGGCAGGGGCCGAACACGCATTCGCCCGTCTCCGGCAGGAACAGCGCACCGTGCATGCCGCATTGGATCAGCTCGCCCCCGGGCTCGAGAAAGCTGGCGTCGTCCCAGTTCAGCGGCACCTGCTGGTGCGGGCAGCGATCGACGAAGGCGCTGACCTCGCCGTGCACGGAGACGAGAAAGAGGCGCCTGCCGTCGGGCAGGGTCACGCCCAGCGAAGGCTGCGTCTCGAGCTGGCTCAGCCGGGCAATCTGCGTCGGCATGCGGTTCAGCGCTCGATATAGAAGCGCTGGATGAAGCGCAGGTCTGCCGGCTCCTGATTGCGGTCGTAGTTGACCTGGAGGTCGAAATGCATCGGCTCATCCTCCTGGATGCGGAATACCGCGATCTGCGACTGGGTGTCGCCATCACGCAGGGTGCGGAACGCCAGCGGCGTCTGGCTGCCGCCGCGCACCACGCCGACACTGCCGCTGACCGGCGCATTGACGGGGCGCAGGGCGCCGTCGCCGTCCGCTTGCAGCACGCTGACATTGACCAGCGCCATGGCCGGGCTGCGTTGGATGCCGTGGGCCTCGGCCACCGACGGGGGGATGAACTGGGTGCTGACGGCGCTGTAGTGGATCTGGTAGTCGCCTACCTGTTCGAACTGCTGCGCCTCGAGCGGGCCTGCCATAGCGAGCAGGGCCAGCAGGCCCAGGCCCAGCGTGGCGAGGGCGGGCTTCAGGCGGCGTGTTGCGGTGTGGCATGGCATGGGCATGTCTCCCGTTGGCGGCGGTTAGCGTGACGGGCCGCGGCCTTGGCCCGGCTTTCGGCTGACGCGAAAGATCGCCGTTTCGCCGAACAGGTTGGGCCAGTGCTGCGTGGTCCAACCCCCCGCGGCGTCGCCGACGCCGACGGCCCGGTCGGTGATCACCAGGCCTTTTTCATGGCACAGGTGCTCGAAGTCGTTGAAGGTCGACAGGTGGATGTTGGGGGTGTCGTACCAGGCATGGGGCAGCGACTTGGAGACCGGCATGTAGCCGCGAATGCCAAGGTGCACCCGATGTCGCCAGTAGGCGAAGTTGGGAAAGGTGATGATGCACTCCTTGGCGACCCGCAGCATCTCGTCGAGCATGCGGTCGGGTCGGCGCAGTGCTTGCAGCGCCTGGGTCATGATCACCAGGTCGTAGGCGTCGTCCTCGAAGTTGACCAGGCCTTCGTCCAGGTTCTGCTCGATCACGCAGACGCCCTTGGCGATGCAGGCGGTGATGCCGGCCGGGTCGATCTCCAGGCCGTAGCCGGTGACGCCCTTGTCGCGTGCGAGTATCTCCAGCAGCGTGCCGTCCCCGCACGCCAGGTCGAGGATGTGGGCGCCCTCGGGCACCCAGCGATGAATCACTTTCATGTCGGCACGCATCATGCGAGCTCCTCCAGGCCGAGCTCGCGGGCCGCGCGAGCCATGAAGGCCGAGAATATCGCCTGATAGCGCGGTTCCGGCAGCAGGAAGGCATCGTGCCCGTGGGGCGAGTCGATGTTGGCATAGCTCACCGGCTTTCCGGCGCGAATCAGGGCGTTCACCAGCTCACGCGAGCGAGAGGGCGGGAAGCGCCAGTCGGTGGTGAAGCTGACCACCAGGAACGGGCAGCGTGAGGGCGCCAGGGCGGTGGCGAGTTCGCCGCCATGGGCTGCCGCCGGGTCGAAGTAGTCCAGCGCCTTGGTCATCAGCAGGTAGGTATTGGCATCGAAGGCGGTGGAGAAGGTATCGCCCTGGTAGCGCAGGTAGGACTCGACCTGGAATTCCACGTCATAGCCGAAGTTGAACTCTTCGCTGCGCAGGTCGCGGCCGAACTTGCTACCCATGGCGTCTTCCGACAGGTAGGTGATGTGCCCCACCATCCGGGCGAGCTTCAGGCCACGTCGAGGCGCGGTTCCGTGCTCGATGTACCAGCCTTCGTGGAAGTCCGGATCGGAGCGTATCGCCTGGCGCGCCACCTCGTTGAAGGCGATGTTCTGTGCCGAGAGCTTGGGCGTGGCGGCGATGATCACCGCGTTGGCGACCCGCGCGGGATAGGCGAGGGTCCACTGCAGCACCTGCATGCCACCCAGGCTTCCGCCAATGATCGCGGCGAAGCGCTCGATGCCGAGCCGGTCGGCCAGGCGCGCCTGGCTGTTCACCCAGTCGCTCACGGTGACCATGGGGAAATCGGGCCCCCACAGGCGTCCGGTGCCCGGGTTCTCGCTGGTCGGGCCGGTGCTGCCGTGACAGCCGCCCAGGTTGTTCAGCGACACCACGAAGAAGCGCCGGGTGTCGATGGACTTGCCTGGACCGATATGTGCGTCCCACCAGCCCGGCTTGCGCTCGTCCTGGCCATGGTAGCCCGCGGCGTGATGATGGCCGGACAGGGCGTGACAGATCAGCACCGCGTTGGTGCGCTCGGCATTTAGGGTGCCGTAGGTCTCGTAGACGAGATCGTAGGCCGGCAGCGTCTTGCCGCAGGCCAGCTCCAGAGGGTCGTCGAAGTGCGCGGTTTGCGGCGTCACCAGTCCGACGGAGTCGCAGGGAAACTCGGGCATGTGTCGTCAGGAGTCCAGTCGTTGTAAAGCTGCCTTGGGCGTCGGCTCAGAGTCCGACCAGGGCGCCGGCGATACCCGCGGCCTGCGTCAGCGCGCCTACCACGATGCCGTCGATCATGCTGATGGCGATGAACACCACGATCGGCGACAGGTCGATCATTCCGAGCGGCGGGATGACGCGGCGAACCGGCGCCATGATCGGTTCCACCAGCTGCATCACCAGTAGCGCGCCTGGGTGGCTGGCGTTGGGTGCCACCCAGCTGAGGATGATCATCACGATCAGGGCGAAGAAGTAGATCTTCAGGATGGCGTTGGCGATGGCGGCCACGGCGCCGAGGACCACCTGCGTGACGGGCGGCATGCCAATGCCGGCGATCTGCAGGATCACCACGATACTGACCACCTTGAGCACGAAGGCGGCTGCCAGGGTGGCCAGGTCGAAGCGGCCCATCACCGGGCCGAGGAAGCCCTGGAAGGGGCGGACCACCGGCTGGGTGATCTTCACCACCGACTGGCTGATGGGATTGTAGTAGTCGGCCTGTGACGCCTGCAGCAGAAAGCGCAGCATCATCAGAAACAGGTAGATGTTGATCAGGGTGTTGACCAGCAACAGGCCGGCATTTCCCAGTTGGCCCATGAGGGCTCCTCCCTAGCTATCGTCGAGTGGGTCGCGCCAAAGGGGGCGCGACCGGAAAGGCTAACGCTTGCCGAGTTCCTCGGCCATTTCTCGGGCGCGTGCGGCGCAAGCATCCATGGCATCGAGCACGGCCTGGCGCAGGCCGGCCTGCTCCAGCGTCTCGATGGCACGCTCGGTGGTGCCGCCCGGCGACATCACGTTGCGCTTGAGCTGCTCCGGCGGATATTCGCTCTGCTGCGCCATGCGCGCCGCACCCAGGGCGGTTTGCAGCGCCAGGCGGCGCGCGGTATCGGCGGGCAGGCCGAGCTTCACGCCCGCTTCCTCCATGGCCTCGAACATCAGGAAGAAGTAGGCCGGTCCGCTGCCGGATACCGCCGTTACCGCATCCAGCTGGGCTTCATCGTCCACCCACTCGACAATGCCCACCGCTTCGAGCAGGGTGGTGGCCAGCGTTCGCTGGTGCTCGTCGACGGCGCTGGTGGCATACAGGCCGGCGGCGCCGGCACCCACCAAAGAGGGTGTGTTGGGCATGCAGCGTACCAGCGGCAGCCCTTCGCCCAGCCATGCTACCAGCGTGGCGGCATCGATGCCGGCCGCCACCGAGATGATCAGCGGCCGCTGGCGCTGCAGGGTGTCGCGCAGCCCCTCGCAGACCTCGCGCATCACCTGCGGCTTCACGGCCAGCACGACTACATCGGCACCGCGCACCGCCGTGGCGTTGTCGGTATTGGTGCGAATTCCGTAGCGCTCATGGATCGGCGCCAGGAAGGCATCGCTGGGGGAGGTGGCGGTAATGGCGGTGGCGGGGTAGCCGGTGTCGATCAGCCCGCCGATGATGGCGCTGGCCATGTTGCCGGCGCCGATGAAGGTGACTCTGCTGGCCATTGCGATCCTTTCCTTTTGTGTTGTGCGGCACGCTGGACTGACGTCGTGCGCGTGGGTCTATCGGGTCGGAGTGTCCCGGCTGCCAAAGATGGCGCTGCCCAGACGAACCAGCGTGGCTCCCTCCAGGACGGCGGCCTCCAGGTCGTCGCTCATGCCCATCGAAAGCGTATCCAGCGGTGCCTCGGGGAAGCGGGCCCGGAGATCCTCGAACGCCTGGCGCAGGCGGGCCAGCGGTTCGCGCTGAGCCGCAAGCCCTGCGGCGGGCGCGGGGATCGCCATCAGGCCACGCAGGCGAAGCCGTGGCAGGTCCAGCACGACCTGCGCCAGCGTCGTCAGTTCGGCGAGGCGGGCCCCCGACTTGGTCGCTTCGTCGCTGACATTGACCTGCAGGCAGATGTTGAGCGGCCCGAGGGTCTCGGGCCGCTGGTCGTTCAGCCGGCGCGCCACCTTCTCGCGATCGACGCTGTGCACCCAGGCGAAGTGCTCGGCGACCGCACGGGTCTTGTTGGACTGCAGCGGCCCGATGAAATGCCAGACGATATCGGGCAGGTCGGCCAGCGCCACCTGCTTGTCCAGGGCTTCCTGTACGTAGTTCTCGCCGAAGTCCCGCTGTCCCAGCCGCCAGGCCTCACGAATCCGCTCCGCCGGCTTGGTTTTGCTGACCGCAAGCAAGCGCACCGAATCGGCGGGACGGCCGGCGCGGGCAGTGGCATCGGCCAGGCGCTGCCGGGCGCTGGCCAGTGACTCGCAAAGCATGGTATCCGTCATCTCAGTTACATAAAGTTCTTAATGTCGAAAGCTCTGGCATACTGGAACAAACCATCATCGCGAGCAGGGAGTTGCATGGATATTACCGAACTGCTGGCGTTCTCGGCAAAGCAGAACGCCTCCGACCTGCACCTGTCGGCCGGCCTGCCGCCCATGATCCGGGTGGACGGTGATATCCGGCGGCTCAACGTGCCTGCCATGGAAGATCGGGAAGTCCGCAAGCTGATCTACGACATCATGGGCGATCGCCAGCGGCGTGACTACGAAGAGTTCTTCGAAACGGACTTTTCTTTCGAAGTGCCGGGCGTGGCGCGCTTCCGTGTCAACGCCTTCAACCAGGCGCGTGGGGCCGGCGCGGTCTTCCGTACCATTCCCAGCGAAGTGCTGACCATGGACGACCTTGGCCTCGGCGAGGTCTTCCGCCGCCTGGCGCTGCTGCCGCGCGGACTGGTGCTGGTGACAGGCCCCACCGGGTCGGGCAAGAGCACCACGCTGGCCGCGATGATTGACTACATCAACGATCACCGCTACGACCACATCCTTACCATCGAGGATCCGGTGGAGTTCATTCACCGCAGCAAGCGCAGCTTGGTCAACCAGCGCGAGGAGCATCGCGATACCCACGGCTTTGCCCAGGCGCTGCGCAGCGCCCTGCGTGAAGACCCCGATGTCATTCTGGTGGGCGAATTGCGCGACCTGGAAACGATCCGGCTGGCGCTGACCGCGGCCGAGACCGGCCACCTGGTGCTTGGCACCCTGCACACCACCTCCGCGGCCAAGACCATCGACCGTATCATCGATGTCTTCCCTGGCGAGGAAAAGGCGATGGTGCGCTCGATGCTGTCGGAGTCGCTACAAGGCGTGATCTCCCAGACCCTGCTCAAGCGTCGAAGCGGCGGGCGGGTGGCGGCGCACGAGATCCTCATCGCCAACGCCGCGGTGCGCAACCTGATTCGCGAGGACAAGGTGGCGCAGATCTACTCGGCCATCCAGACCGGCGGCAACCTCGGCATGCAGACCCTGGACGCTGCCTTGAACAAGCTGATCACCGACAACGTCGTCACTCGTGAAGAGGCCCAGGCCAGGGCCAAGGGCGTTCTGGTGTAGTGGCGTGCGCTGACAAACGAGGCGAGGGACAGGGACATGACGGCACAAGAATGGCTGCAGCAGCTGCTGACCATCATGGCGCAGCAGGAAGCATCGGACCTGCTGATTTCGGTACAGGCGCCCCCCACCCTCAAGATGGCGGGCAAGCTGACGGCGCTAGGTGAGCAACGGCTGACGGTGGAGCAGGTGCGCGAGCTGGTCCACGGGGCCATTCCTGACGGCCTGCGCGAGCGCTTCGAGCAGGAGCGCGAAGCCAACTTTGCGCTCAGCATCACCGGGCTTGGGCGATTTCGCGTCAGCGCCTTCCAGCAGCGCAACCAGTGGGCCATGGTCATACGTCGCATCGCCTACGACATTCCGCACCTGGAGGAACTCTCGCTGCCGCCCCAGCTGGGTGAGCTGGCCAACCTCAAGCGTGGGCTGGTATTCGTAGTCGGCGGTACCGGCACTGGCAAGTCCACTACGCTGGCGTCCATGATCCAGCAGCGCAACGAAACCGTGGGCGGGCATATCATCAGCGTCGAGGACCCCATCGAGTACGTGCATCCCCACAAGAAGGCGATCATCAATCAACGTGAGGTCGGCATCGATACCGAATCCTTCGAGGTGGCGCTGAAGAACACCCTGCGACAGGCGCCCGACGTGATCCTGATCGGCGAGGTGCGCACGCGTGAAACCATGGAGCATGCCCTGACCTTCGCCGAGACGGGCCACCTGTGCCTGGCCACCCTGCACGCCAACAACGCCAACCAGGCGCTGGATCGGATCATTCACTTCTTCCCCCATGAGCGCCACGAGCAGATCTGGCTCGACTTGTCGCTCAACCTGCACGCCATCGTCGCCCAGCAGCTGCTGCCCACTCGCGATGGCGGGCGCTGCCCGGCCATCGAGATCCTGGTGCGCACGCCTCTGATTGGCGACCTGATCCGCAAGGGCGATGTGAGCGAGATCAAGAATGTCATGGCCCGTTCGCGCGACCTGGGCATGCAGACCTTCGACCAGGCGCTGTTCGAGCTCTACAAGGCGGGCAGGATCAGCGAGGAAATTGCCATGGTGCACGCCGACTCGGCCAATGAGCTGCGCATGATGATCAAGTATGGCGATGAAAAGAGCGACGTCGTGGCCAGGGCCCGGGATTCGGCACAGCGGCTGACGCTGCGCGATGAGGACGACTTCTAGGCAAGGATCCCACCGCACTGATTCCGTTCTGGCTAGGGTGCATACACGCCGCCCAGCACGCGTGGGCCGAGGGCGCCAGTGACGCTGGGCAGGTTGCCGGGCAGCGCTTCGAGGCGGCGCCAGGCGAGCCAGGCGAAGGCCCCCGCTTCCAGCCAGTCGGCGGGCCAGCCCCAGTCGCTGCTGGGTACTAACGCGGTTTCCGGCAGGTGGCGGGCCAGGCGAGCCAGCAGGTCACGGTTGCGGGCGCCTCCGCCGCAGGGAATCAGCGCCCCCGCCGCAGGAGCGGCGACGAGCTCACGCGCCATCTCGATGCCCAGGGCCACGCTGGTGGCGGTCAGCTCCGCCAGGGTCGCCTGCACGTCGGCAGGACGCTCCTTGCCGGTGAGATGTTCGGCAAGCCAGTCGAGATGGAACACCTCGCGCCCCGTGCTGCGCGGCGGCGGGCGATGAAAGAACGGCTCGCTCAACAGCCGCTCCAGCAAGCAGGCATCCACCACGCCGGAAGCCGCCCAGGCTCCGTCAGGGTCGAAGCGACCGCCTCGATGGCGTGCGTGCCAGGCGTCCAGCAGGGCATTGGCCGGGCCGGTATCGAAGCCGATCACCTCGGCTTCGCTTTCCACGGGTGGCAGCAGGGTCAGATTGGCGAAACCGCCCAGGTTGAGCACGACTTGCCACTGCTCCTCACGCCGAAACAGGGCCTCATGGAAGGCCGGCGCCAGCGGGGCGGCCTGGCCGCCGGCGGCCAGGTCGCGACGGCGGAAATCGGCCACTACCATGCAGCCGGTCAGCTCGGCCAGCAGGCTCGGGTTGTCGAGCTGCAGCGTATAGGCGGGGCCCTCGGCATGCCCCCAGGGCGCGTGCTCGATGGTCTGGCCATGGCTGCCGATGGCACTGACCAGGCCGGTTGAGATGCCATTGCCTTCGAGCAGGTGCCTGACCGCACCGGCCTGGAGCCGGCAGAAGGCGTCTTCGGCGCCGGCCAGTTCGGCGAACGCGACCTGCTCGGCATGGCATAGTCGTAGCAGGGACTCGCGCAGCGCTTCAGGCATCGGCTCAGCATGGGTGGCGACAAGCCGCGGCGTGGCGGGTGCGTCGATCTCGACCAGGGCGGCGTCGATGCCGTCCAGGCTGGTGCCGGACATCAAGCCCACGAACAGTGCCATGTATCATCTCCCGAATCGCCTGGGGCCTTGCGGTATCAAGTCATGCTACCATCGTGCCCCATTTGGACCCTGCCCGCACGGGCGCACAACGTATTTGGAGTAGGAGACGATGAGCGAGGTCGCAAGCGCGCTGGCGCTGCTGAAACGAGGCACCCAGGAGATCCTGCTGGAGGACGAGCTGGTCAAGAAGCTCGAATCCGGACGCAAGCTGCGCATCAAGGCCGGCTTCGACCCCACGGCTCCCGACCTGCACCTCGGCCACAGCGTGCTACTGACCAAGATGCGCCAGTTCCAGGACCTGGGCCACCAGATCATCTTCCTGATTGGCGATTTCACCGGGCGTATCGGTGATCCCACCGGCAAGAACGTCACACGCAAGCCGCTCACCGAGGAGGAGGTCCGTGCCAACGCCCAGACCTACAAGGAGCAGGTATTCAAGATCCTCGACCCCGACAAGACCGAGGTGCGCTTCAACTCCGAGTGGTTCGGGGAGCTGACCGCGGCCAAGATGATCGAGCTGGCGGCCCAGAGTACCGTGGCGCGCATGCTGGAGCGCGACGATTTCGACAAGCGCTACAAGTCGGGCCAGCCAATTTCGATCCATGAATTCCTCTACCCGCTGGTGCAGGGCTACGACTCCGTGGCGCTCGAGGCCGATATCGAGATGGGCGGCACCGATCAGAAGTTCAACCTGCTGATGGGCCGCGAGATACAGAAGCACTTCGGCATGGAGCCTCAAGTGGTCATCACCATGCCGCTGCTCGAGGGTCTCGACGGCGTGCAGAAGATGTCCAAGTCGCTGGGCAACTACGTCGGCGTCGACGAGGCGCCGGGCTCGATGTTCAACAAGCTCGTCTCCATGCCCGACAGCCTGATGTGGCGCTACTTCGAGCTGCTCTCGCTGAAGTCCAATGAAGAGATCGAGGCGCTCAGGCGTGACGTCGAGGCTGGCGCCAATCCCCGGGACATCAAGATGATCCTGGCGCGTGAGCTGATCGGCCGTTACCACGGTGAAGAAGCCGCGGCCAACGCCCACAAGTCGGCGGGTAATCGCCTGGCCGAGGGCGAGCTGCCCGAGGACCTGCCCGAGGTTGAAGTCGATTTCGAAGGCAGTGGCCAGGCCCCCATTGCCGCGGTGCTCAACCGAGCCGGGTTGGCCAACAACAGCGCCCAGGCCAAGGACATGCTCGGTAACGGCCGGGTCAAGGTCGACGGTGAGGTGGCGGCCAAGGAGCTCATGCTCGACACGGGCAAGAGCTACGTGATCCAGGCGGGCAAGAAGCGCTATGCGCGGGTGATGCTGCGCTGAGCCCAGGCGGCCTGTACTACAAAGGCCGCCGACAAGTTCTAACAACGCCCGCCCCGTGCGGGCGTTGTCGTATTCACCCTTGGTGCAAAACCATCCACAGCCCCTCGCCGCCGAGCGCCTGTGGATAGCTCTGCTGCCACCGTTTCGCCATCGCCCCGTCATGGGCGTGAAACTTTTTTACAAGCGCCCCTTGCAGGGGCTCGGGGAAAACCGTAAAGTACGCATCCGCTGCCGGTGACGAGCAACGTTGCAGGCGGTGGATCGGG
>CAZZCJ010000011.1:0-38644 GCA_964652855.1 uncultured Halomonas sp. | reverse complement strand
ATTTTTGCGAAGCGATTCGAAAAACCCAAACCGAGACAACCACTTACCACCCGATTTACCGCCTGCAACGTTGCTCGTCACCGGCAGCGGATGCGTACTTTACGCATTCGCCCCCGACCCCGCAAGCCCCGCGTGTAAAAAAATTTCAGGGCGGTAGCACGGCCCGGACGAGCCGGCACGAAAGCACCGCGCCGGCGTTTATCCACAGCAGCCAGGCGCAAGGGGTTGTGGACAACCGCAGGGAGCAGAGACGACAACGCCCGCACGGGGCGGGCGTCAATCAACATAGCCAGAAGGCTTAGCTGGCAGGAGGATCGTGCTTCATCTTGCGCATGATGGCCAGGGTCGGCCCGGAGGCCACGTAGGCGCCGAATAGCAGCAGCAGCATGACCGACGGCTCCACCGAGATCACCACGAAGCCCAGCACGATGGCAAGCAGCACTACGAAAGGTACCGGCCCCTTGAGATCGATGTCCTTGAAGCTGTAGTAGCGGATATTGCTGACCATCAGGATGCCTGCCGCAGCGACCACGATCATCATCAGCAGCTTGAAGCCGAAGGCTTCGGCATCGAAGCTATGGAAGGTCCACACGCTGGCGGCGACGAAAGCCGCAGCCGATGGACTTGGCAGCCCAATGAACCATTTCTTGTCGACACTGCCGATCTGCACATTGAAACGCGCCAGGCGCAGCGCCGCACAGGCCACGTAGAGGAAGGCCACCACCCAACCGGTCTTGCCGATGTCCTGCAGGATCCAGGTGAACGCCACCAGTGCCGGCGCCACCCCGAAGGAGAGCATGTCGGAAAGGCTGTCGTACTCGGCGCCGAAGGCGCTTTGGGTGTTGGTAAGGCGCGCCACACGACCATCCAGGCCATCGAGCACCATGGCGATGAAGATCGCCACTGCCGCCGCGGTAAAGTCACCGTTGATTCCCGCCACCACCGAGAAGAACCCAGCGAAGAGCGCCGAAGTGGTGAAGAGGTTGGGCAGCAGGTAGATTCCCTTGCGCCGGACCTTCTTGCCGTTCTCGATGGCTTCTTCGATCACTTCGGTTTCGCGAACGAACGCCGAGGCAATGTCCTCCTCGGCCGGGGGAGGCCTGTCATGTTCGGCCGGCCCTGGCTCGGCGCTGCCGGGGCGAGGGGAATGCTCATTGCTACGGGGGTCCTGACTCATGCGTGTCGTCCATTGCCAGAGAAGGTTCACCCAAAGGTGCTAAGTACCATTCTACACCGTGGCGGACGAGCGAAAAGCGAACCTGGCCGCAACGCAACGAGGGCGCGTTGATACGCGCCCTCGTCGGCAAAGCTTCCGTCGATCAGTTCTTGCTCTTGTCGACCAGCTGGTTGGCGGCGATCCACGGCATCATGCCGCGCAGCTTGGCACCCACCTGCTCGATGTCGTGCTCGGCATTCAGGCGCCGACGCGCGGTCATCGAGGGGTAGTTGGTGTTGCCTTCCTGAATGAACATCTTGGCGTACTCGCCGGTCTGGATGCGCTTGAGCGCATTGCGCATGGCCTGGCGAGACTGCTCGTTGATCACCTCGGGGCCGGTCACGTACTCGCCATACTCCGCGTTGTTGGAGATGGAGTAGTTCATGTTGGCAATGCCGCCCTCGTACATCAGGTCGACGATCAGCTTGAGCTCGTGCAGGCACTCGAAGTAGGCCATTTCCGGGGCGTAGCCCGCCTCGGTCAGGGTCTCGAAGCCCGCCTTGACCAGCTCGACCGCACCGCCACAGAGCACGGCCTGCTCACCGAACAGGTCGGTTTCGGTCTCGTCCTTGAAGGTGGTCTCGATGATGCCGCTGCGACCGCCGCCGATGGCTGCGGCATAGGAGAGCGCGAGCTCCTTGGCCTTGCCGGAAGCATCCTGGTGAATGGCGATCAGGTCGGGAATGCCGCCGCCCTTGACGAACTCGGAGCGCACGGTGTGACCCGGTGCCTTCGGCGCGACCATGATGACATCGAGGTCACGGCGCGGCTCGATCTGGTTGTAGTGAATATTGAAGCCGTGGGCGAAAGCCAGGGTGGCGCCGTCCTTGAGGTTGGGCTCGACCTGATTCTCGTAGATCGCCTTCTGGTTCTCGTCCGGCGCCAGGATCATGACCACGTCGGCGCTCTTGCACGCCTCCTCGACGGACGCGACCTTGAGGCCGGCACCTTCCGCCTTGGCGGCGGAAGACGAGCCGGCACGCAGGGCGACGGTGACGTCCACCCCGGACTCCTTCAGGTTGTTGGCGTGGGCATGGCCCTGGGAGCCGTAGCCCACGATGGTGACCTTCTTGCCCTGGATGAGGGAGAGGTCGCAGTCCTTGTCGTAATACACGTGCATGGCAGGCTCCTGGAAGCAAAGATTAGAGTGTGAGTCTCAGCATTGATGGCCACCCGCGCCGTCTGTCGCGGCACTGGGCTCAGGACATTCGATGGGCCCACCTTACCGCGACGCACACGTTGCGTAAAACGCGATATTTGCAACGCAACATGTCGAATCATGCAATAATGAACGCATGGACATGCGCCCCTTGAGACAATTCCTCGCCTTGGCGGACACGCTGCACTTCGGCCGTGCCAGCGAGCAGTGCCACGTCAGCCCGTCGACCCTCTCACGCACCATCCGCCAGCTCGAGGAGAGCCTCGACGCGCCGCTGTTCGTGCGCGACAACCGCCATGTGGCCCTGACCCGACAAGGCAAGGTGTTCCAGGACTATGCACGCGAGGCGATCGGCCAGTGGGAGCTGCTGCGTCACGCGCTGAGCCGCCAGGCGGGCGAGCTTGCCGGCGAGATCAGCATCTACTGCTCGGTCACTGCCAGCTACAGCTTCCTCTACGACCTGCTCAGCGATTTCCGCCTGCATCACCCGCGCATCGAACTCAAGCTGCATACCGGCGACCCGGCGGAGGCGATGAACCGCGTGCTGGCCGGCGACGAGGACATGGCCATCACCCCGCGACCGCGCAGCGCCCCTGCCGCCCTGGCCTTCAAGTCGCTGACGCGCTCGCCGCTGGTCTTCATCGCGCCGGAGGAGCCGGCGCCATGGATCCCCACCAGGCCCGACTCTCCCTCTGCCGAACAGTGGCAAGGCGTACCGATGGTGCTCTCCGAGGCGGGGCTTTCACGCGAATACGCCGACACCTGGTTCCGGGCCTTGGGCGTGACCCCCACGATCTACGCTCAGGTAGCAGGCCATGAGGCGATCGTCAGCATGGTGGGGCTCGGTTTCGGCATCGGCGTGGTACCCAGGATCGTCCTCGACAACAGCCCGCTGGCCGGGCGTGTGCGCGTGCTGCCGGTGAAGCCTGAGCTGCCCCACTACGATGTCGGCCTGTGCGTGCTCAACCGCCAATTGAAGAGCCCGCTGATCCAGGCGCTGTGGGATACGGTTACCGAGCAATGAGAACCGAAAAGCCGCCCCGAAGGGCGGCTCGTCGATACGGCTTCGACAACGTCAGAGGCTGAGGACCTTGTCGCCCCGCGCGATACCGGATACCCCCGTCCGCGCCACCTCGAGAATGCCCACCGGCCCCATGGCCTGCAGGAAGGCATCGAGCTTGGGCGCGTCGCCGGTGATCTGCACCGTGTAGAGGCTCGGCGTGACGTCGACGATCTGCGCACGGAAGATGTCGACGGTACGCTTGACCTCGTCGCGGGCCGCCCCCAGCGCCTTGACCTTCACCAGCATCAGTTCGCGTTCGATGTGGTTGCCCTCGGTGAGGTCAACCAGCTTGATCACGTCGATCAGCTTGTTGAGGTGCTTGGTGATCTGTTCGATCACCCGATCGTCACCCACGGTGGTCACGGTCAGCCGCGACAGCGAGGGGTCTTCGGTGGGCGCCACGTTGAGCGTCTCGATGTTGAAGTTGCGCTGCGAGAACAGCCCTACCACGCGAGACAGTGCGCCCGGTTCGTTTTCCATGAGAATCGAGATGATATGGCGCATCAGGTCCGCTCCGTCTTGGAAAGCAGCATGTCACGCATGGAGCCGAGGGGCACCTGCATCGGATAAACGTGCTCGCGCGGGTCGACGATGACATCCACGAAAACCAGCTCGTGCTTGTCGGCGAAGGTGCGTTCCAGCGCCGGGCGCAGCTCGTCCATCGTCTCCACCCTCAGCGCGGTGAAGCCATACGCCTCGATCAGCTTGGCGAAATCGGGCAGCGACTCCATGTAGGAGTGCGCGTGGCGCGACTTGTAGTTGAGATCCTGCCACTGGCGCACCATGCCCAGCGAAGCGTTGTTCAGGTTGATGATCTTGACCCCGCCACCGAACTGCTTACAGGTGGAGAGCTCCTGCATCATCATCTGGAAGCTGCCTTCGCCGGTGACGCAGATCACCGTCTCGTCTGGGAAGTTCTGCTTGATGCCCATGGCCGCGGGAAAACCGAAGCCCATGGTGCCGAGTCCGCCTGAGGTGATGAAGCGGTTGGGCTTGTCGAACTTGTAGTACTGGGCGGCGAACATCTGGTGCTGTCCCACGTCGGTGGTCACGTAGGCCTCGCCCCGCGTCACCTCGCACAGCGCCTCGATCACTTCCTGCGGCTTGAGCTGCTCGCCCGGCCTGGACGGCTCGTAGAGCTTGCCGCGGCGCTCCTCGCGCCAGCCGTCGATCTTCTCCCACCATTCGGCCAGCGCCTCGGGGTGGGCAATCTCCTTGCCCTGCACCAGGCTGATCATCTCGTCGATCACGCTGGCCGCGGGCCCGACGATGGGCACGTCGGCACGCACCGTCTTGGAGACGGAGCTGGGGTCGATGTCGACATGGATGATCTTGGCGGTGGGGCAGAACTTGGAGGTATTGTTGGTCACGCGGTCGTCAAAGCGCGCGCCGATGGCGATGATCAGGTCGGCGTGGTGCATGGCCATGTTCGACTCGTAGGAGCCGTGCATGCCGAGCCAACCCAGGCACTGGCGATCGCTCTGCGGGTAGGAGCCGATGCCCATCAGCGTGGTGGTGATGGGGTAGCCTAGCCGCTTGACCAGGTCTGTGAGCCCCTCACAGGCGCGCCCGGTGACCACGCCGCCGCCGGTGTAGAATACCGGCCGCTTGGCCTTGAGCATCATCTCCACGGCCTTTTTGATCTGGCCGCTATGGCCGCGCGCCACCGGGTTGTAGGAGCGCATCTTGACCTTCTTCGGGTAGACGTACTCGTAGCGCTCGGTGGGGGCGGTCATGTCCTTGGGAATGTCCACCACCACCGGGCCGGGACGCCCCGTCGCGGCAAGATAGAAGGCTTTTTTCAGAACTTCCGGAATCTCGGTCGGATGTTTGATCGAGAAGCTGTGCTTCACGATCGGGCGGGTCACGCCGATGATATCGGTTTCCTGGAAGGCGTCGTCGCCGATCAGGTGGCTCATCACCTGGCCGCACAGCACCACCATGGGAATCGAGTCCATGTAGGCAGTGGCGATGCCGGTGACGGCGTTGGTGGCGCCGGGGCCGGAGGTAACCAGCACCACCCCAGGCTTGCCGGAGGCCCGGGCATAGCCGTCGGCAGCATGGGTGGCGGCCTGTTCGTGGCGTACCAGGATGTGCTTGACCTTGTCCTGGCGGAATAGCGCGTCGTAGATATGCAGCGCCGCGCCGCCCGGGTAACCATAAATGTATTCGACGCCTTCATCCTGCAGGAATCGGGCGATCATGTCAGCGCCGGAAAGCAATTCCACGTGTGTATCTCCCCTGGAGGTCTCGAGTGCGATCCGCGTCCACTGTCGGACACGGGTTCGAGTGCGGCGGTATGCCGCTGTCGGCGAGGCCGACACCTGATGCCAAACCCTGGCATTTAGCCCTGTTGGGGCCTGCACTCTCATCGGGAAGCCTGAAGATGGCGGCGCACTGGCTCGTCGCCCCCATCCATCAGCCGTTCCCTAGCACGGCGGATCGCCGCGTCGGGGCATTGGCCGGAACCGGCGGTTGGCCGCGCTCCGGAGTCCTTCGGCGGGTAGAGGCATGCGCCTACCCTTCGCGCGGGAATGGGGGGTTGCCCGCTGAAATCCGCGCCCGCAAATCAGGAACGCTCAAGATTCCAATAGCGCCCCACCAGTGTCAACCGCTAATGGACCCGACCTTGGGCGAGGGGTGGCCACAAAAAAACCCGCTCCGGTTGAGGCGGAGCGGGCAAGGGGGGTTACAGGACGCAACCTACCAAGCAGTGTAGACCCTCCGCCCCGGTTGCACTGTCCTCGGGCGTTGGGACTTGTATCAGGTGTGAAACGCGAGTTTGTCCTCCTCCACCTCGACGTGAATGACATCGCCGGGAACGAAGCGCCCGGACAGCAGGTCCTGTGCCAGCGGGTTCTCGATCCGGCTCTGGATGGCACGCTTGAGCGGCCGAGCGCCGAACACCGGGTCGAAGCCCACCTGGGCCAGCTGGGCCATGGCCGCGGCGCTGACCTCGAGCTGCATGCCGTGCTCTGCCAGGCGGCCGCGCAGGCGCTCGAGCTGGATGCCGGCAATCGCCTCGATCTGCGCCTGACGCAGGGCGTGGAAGACCACCACCTCGTCGATGCGGTTGATCAGCTCGGGACGGAAGTGCATGCCGACCACGTCCATGACGGCTTGCTTCATCACCTCGTACTGGTTGTCGTCACCCCCCATGCGCTGGATGATGTCCGAGCCCATGTTCGAGGTCATCACGATCACGGTATTGCGGAAGTCCACCGTGCGCCCCTGGCCATCGGTCAGGCGCCCGTCCTCCAGCACCTGCAGCAGGATGTTGAAGACATCGGGATGGGCCTTCTCCACCTCGTCGAGCAGCAGCACCGAGTAAGGCTTGCGGCGCACCGCCTCGGTCAGGTAGCCGCCCTCCTCGTAGCCCACATAGCCGGGAGGCGCGCCGATCAGCCGGGCCACGGAGTGCTTCTCCATGAATTCCGACATGTCGATGCGCACCATCGCCTCCTCGGTGTCGAACAGGAAGCTCGCCAACGCCTTGCAAAGTTCGGTCTTGCCCACCCCGGTCGGGCCGAGGAACAGGAACGAGCCGTTGGGCCGATTGGGGTCGGCAAGCCCGGCACGGGAGCGGCGCACGGCATTGGCCACTGCGGTCACCGCCTCCTCCTGCCCGATCACTCGCTGGTGCAGCGCCTCCTCCATGCGCAGCAGCTTGTCGCGCTCGCCCTCGAGCATCTTGGACACCGGGATGCCGGTCCAGCGCGACACCACCTCGGCGATCTCCTCCTCGGTGACGTTGGAGCGCAGCAGCCTGTGCTTCGAGGTGTCGGCCTCGGCCTCGCTGGAGTCGGCGATCTTCTTCTCGAGGTCCGGAATCACGCCATACTGCAGCTCCGACATACGGCCGAGATCGCCCTGGCGGCGCGCCTGCTCCAGGTCGATGCGGGCACGCTCGAGCTCCTCCTTGAACTGCCCCGCCCCCTGGATGCTGGCCTTCTCGGCCTTCCAGATCTCGTCGAGGTCGGCGTACTCGCGCTCGAGCTCATCGATCTGCTCCTGCAGGATCTCGAGGCGCTTCTTCGAAGCCTCGTCGGTCTCCTTCTTGAGGTGCTCGCGCTCCATCTTGAGCTGGATCAGCCGGCGGTCGAGGCGGTCCATCTCCTCGGGCTTGGAGTCGAGCTCCATGCGGATGCGCGACGACGCCTCGTCGATCAGGTCGATGGCCTTGTCGGGCAGCTGGCGGTCGGTGATGTAGCGGGTCGAGAGCTTGGCCGCGGCGATGATGGCGCCGTCGGTGATGTCCACCTTGTGGTGTACCTCGTAGCGCTCCTTGAGCCCACGCAGGATCGCCACGGTGTCCTCCTCGCTGGGCTCGTCGACCAGCACCTTCTGGAAGCGCCGTTCGAGCGCGGCATCCTTCTCGATGTACTTGCGGTACTCGTCGAGGGTGGTGGCGCCCACGCAGTGCAGCTCGCCGCGGGCCAACGCCGGCTTGAGCATGTTGCCGGCGTCCATGGCACCCTCGGCCTTGCCGGCGCCGACCATGGTATGCAGCTCGTCGATGAACAGGATGACCCGGCCCTCCTCCTGGGCCAGCTCCTTGAGCACCGACTTCAGGCGCTCCTCGAACTCGCCGCGGAACTTGGCGCCGGCCAGCAGCGACCCCATGTCCAGCGACAGCACGCGCTTGTCCTTGAGCCCTTCCGGCACCTCACCGTTGATGATGCGCTGGGCGAGGCCCTCGACGATGGCGGTCTTGCCCACCCCGGGCTCGCCGATCAGTACCGGGTTGTTCTTGGTGCGCCGCTGCAGCACCTGGATGGTGCGGCGAATCTCGTCGTCGCGGCCGATGACCGGATCGAGCTTGCCCTCGGCGGCGCGTGCGGTGAGGTCGAGGGTGTATTTTTCCAGCGCCTCGCGCTGCTCCTCGGCGTTGGGGTCGTCGACCCGCGCGCCGCCGCGCACGCCGTCGATGGCCTGCTCCAGCGCCTGGCGGGTCACGCCGGCCTGGGTCAGCAGCCGGGTCACCGCATGCCCCATCTCGAGGGCTGCCAGCAGCACCAGCTCGCTGGCGATGTACTGGTCGCCGCGCTTCTGCGCCTCGCGGTCGGTAAGATTGAACAGCTTGATCAGCTCACGCGAGGGCTGCACCTCGCCGGTGAACTGGCCGACCCTGGGCAGGTCGTCGAGATGCCCGGCCAGGGTGTCGCGCAGGCGTACGGCGTCGCCGCCGGCCTTCTGGATCAGCGCCTTGGTCCCGGTATCGCGGGCATCCAGCAGCGCCAGCAGCAGATGGCCGGGCTCGAGCTGGTTATGGCCACGGCCCACGGCCAGGGATTGGGCATCGGCCACGGCGTTCTGCAGCATGGCGGTGAACTTGTCGAAACGCATTCGCTTTCCTCCATCGGGATGGCGGCGCGTTTGGACGCACCGCTTGGCCCTGTCGTATCGTTGACAGATTCAATGGAGTCAGCATGGCCGGCTTTCAAGTCGCCGGCAGGGGAAAGGATGCGACAGCTTGACGCGGGTCAACGTAGCCAGATCACGCTGGCCATGCGCCCGGTCTTGCCGTCGTCGCGGCGGTAGGAGTAGAAGCGCGGCTCGCAGGCGGTGCAGAAGTGGCCGCCGCTGATGTGGGCCACGCCGAGCCGTTCGAGGCGCAGGCGGGCGAGCTTGTAGAGATCGGCCATGTAGTGGCCCAGGCGGTAGGGGCTGGGGTCGAACGCCGCGGCCGCCTCCGGGTGCACACCGGTGAACGCCTGCCGCACCTCCGGCCCGACCTCGAACTGGGCATTGGAGATCGCCGGCCCCAGCCAGGCCATCAGCTCTTCCGACGGCACACCCAGCGCCGCCACGGTGGCTTCCAGCACGCCGCCGGCCAGGCCGCGCCAGCCGGCATGGGCTACCCCCACGCGGGTACCCTCGCGGTTGCAGAAGAACACCGGCAGGCAATCGGCGGTCAGCACCACGCAGGCATGGCCGCGATCGAAGGCCACCGAGGCGTCGGCCTCGGGGACGCCGTCGCTGTAGTGCGGCTGCACCCGTGCGCCATGCACCTGCTTGAGCCACAGCAGCGGACGATCGTCGTCGAGCTCGGCGGCGATCAGCCGGCGACACAGCGATACGTGGGCGGGGTTGTCGCCGACCTGGTCGGCCGGGTTGAAGCAGGCGAATTCCGCCTGGCTGGGACCGCTCTCGCGAGTGGTGACGAAGGCGCCGACGCTGGCCGGCGCCGGCCAATCCGGCACCACCCGCGTGGGGCGCAGGTGAAGCGTGTCACTCATGAAAAGCCCTCGCGATCATCACGCAGGTAGTCGATCAGCAGCAGCAGGTCGTCGGGTAGCGGTGCCCGGAACTCGACCGTCTCGCCGCTGCCGGGATGCAGGAAGGCCAGCTTGCGTGCGTGCAGGGCCTGGCGGGGAAATTCCCGCAGCAGGGTCTTGAGGCCTTCGCCGGCCCCCGCCGGCAGCTTGAGCCGGCCGCCATACAGGGGGTCGCCCACCAGCGGGAAGCGGCGATGGGCGAGGTGGACCCGGATCTGGTGGGTACGCCCGGTCTCGAGCCGACAGCGCACGTGGGTATGGGCGCGGAAACGCTCCACCACCCGGTAGTGGGTCACGGCCGGCTTGCCCCCGGAATGCACCGCCTGGCGCTTGCGGTCCTTGGGGTGACGGCCGATGGGAGCATCCACCGTGCCGCCGGAGGTCATCACCCCCAGGCACACCGCGTCGTACTCACGCGAGACGGTGCGGGCCTGCAGCTGCTCGACCAGCGCGGTCTGGGCAGCCAGGGTCTTGGCGACCACCATCAGCCCGGTGGTGTCCTTGTCGAGTCGATGCACGATGCCGGCGCGCGGCACGCCGGCGAGGTCCGGACAGTGGTGCAGCAAGGCATTGAGCAGGGTGCCGTCCGGGTTCCCGGCAGCAGGGTGAACGACCAGGCCGGCCGGCTTGTCGAGAACCAGCACGTCATCATCTTCATGCACGATGTCGAGCGGAATCGCCTCGGGCTCGAAGCGCGTGTCCTCCTCGATGGCGGCGGCCAGACGCAGCCACTCGCCCCCCGCCACCTTGTCCTTGGGCTTGCCCGGCCGGCCATCCACGGTCAAGGCGCCTTGCTTGATCCAGCCCTTCAGCCGCTCGCGGGAATGCTCGGCGAAGAGCTCGGCAGCCGCCTGATCGAGGCGCGCGCCGGCAAGGGTAAGGGGGATGCGCTGCTGAGCTTCGACGGTCTGGGGCATAGGGTCATCGCTGGTCGGCACCGCAGGACTGCGTTTTGACGCGGGGTGCTTTATAGTGGACGGGTTACGGTCGATTCTACCATGGCCGACCCGGGTTGTTAGATACGAGGATCACGATGCGCGTTTCCCCCATCGCCACACGCCTTGTCGCCTTGCTGCTTGCCGCTGCACTGATCACCGGCTGTGCCGGCAGGGCTGCCACGGATGACGAGGACGAGTTTGCCGGCGTGGCCGAGCAGGAGCTGTACGAAGAGGCTCGGGAGGCCCTCGACGCGAGGCGTTTCACCACGGCCATCAACCGGCTCGAAGCCATCGACACGCGCTTCCCGTTCGGCCGTCATGCCGAACAGGCGCAGCTCGAGCTGATCTACGCCTACTACGAGACCCGCGACTGGGAGGCGACCCGCGCCGCCGCCAGCCGTTTCATCCGCCTGCACCCGACCCATCCCCAGGCCGACTACGCGCTCTACATGCGCGGGCTGGCCTCGTGGCAGGCAGGCCGCTTCAGCCTCGAACGCCTGCGCTTGATCGACATCTCCAAGCGCGACCTGGGCGCCTCCCGCGATGCCTACGCCGACTTCCGCGAGCTGGTCAGCCGCTATCCGCAGAGCGAATACGCCCCCGACGCCGAGCAGCGCATCGTCTACCTGCGCAACCTGCTCGCGCGCCACGAGCTGCACGTGGCCGACTTCTACCTGCGCAAGGGCGCCTACCTGGCGGCGGTGGAGCGGGGCCGCTGGGTGATCGAGAACTACCCCCAGACGGAAGCCACCCGCGATGCGCTAGCGGTCATGGTCGAGGGCTACCTGGGGCTCGACATGCGCGACCGCGCCCGCGAAGTACTGCAGGTGCTGATTCAGAACGACCCGGGCAACGACCGCCTGCGCGGCCGCACCTTCCAGCCGCAGCATGTCAGGGCGCAGGCGCTCTCCGCCTGATTCGCCGCCCGCCGCAAGACCGGAAACCCGCGAGCATGCTCGCGGGTTTCTGCGTTTGGCGCCGCCTCAGTCGCCGGGCTGCCAGCCGTTGACGATGGGGTAGCGCCGGTCGCGGCCGAAGCCCCGCGGTGTCACCCGTACGCCGACCGGGGCCTGGCGCCGCTTGTACTCGCTGCGATCGACCAGCTTGACCACCTTGTAGACGTCTTCGCCATCGAAGCCGGCCTCGATGATCGCCTCGGCGCTCATGTCGCCCTCGATATAGCGCATCAGGATGGCATCGAGCGTGTCGTAGTCGGGCAGCGAGTCGCTGTCCTTCTGGTCGGGCGCCAGCTCCGCCGAGGGCGCACGGGTGATGACCCGCTCGGGAATCGCCGGGGCCTGCTCGTTGCGCCAGCGGGCCAGGCGATAGACCCAGGTCTTGTAGACGTCCTTGAGCGCATTGAAGCCGCCCACCATGTCGCCGTAGAGCGTGGCATAGCCCACCGCCATCTCGCTCTTGTTGCCGGTGGTGAGCACCATCAGGCCCTTCTTGTTGGAGATCGCCATCAGCAGCACGCCACGGCAGCGCGACTGCAGGTTCTCCTCGGTGGTATCCCGCTCGGTGCCGGCAAACGTCTCGGCCAGCGTGGCCATGAAGGCATCCACCATCGGCTCGATCGGCAGCACCTCGTAGTGCACGCCGAGCAGCCGGGCCTGCTCGGCGGCGTCGGCCTGGGAGATATCGGCGGTGTAGCGGTAGGGCATCATCACCGCATGCACGCGCTGCGGGCCCAGCGCATCCACGGCGATGGCGAGCGACAGAGCGGAATCGATGCCGCCGGAAAGCCCAAGCACCACGCCCTCGAAGCCGCTCTTGTTGACGTAGTCGCGCACGCCGCTGACCAGCGCGCAGTAGAGGCTCTCCTCGGGCGTCTCGAGGGGCTCGATCTCGCCCTCGACCGGCGCCCAGCGCTCGGCGTCGCGCAAGAACTGCACCGGCATCAGCCCGGCCTGCCAGTAGGGCGCCACCACACGCAGCTGGCCCTGCGCATCGACGCAGGCCGAGCCGCCATCGAAGACCAGCTCGTCCTGGCCGCCGATGGTGTTGACGTAGACCAGCGGCAGCGCCACCTCGGCGGCACGCTGCTCAAGCAGGCGCAGGCGCTCGGCCGGCTTGTCCTGGTGGTAGGGCGACGCGTTCAGGGTCACGATGATATCGGCGCCGGCGTCCCGCGCGCGCCTGACCGGCCCGCCTTCCCACAGGTCCTCGCAGATCAGCACGCCAAGCTTGGCGCCCTTGTGCTCCAGCACGAGGGGCTGCTCGCCGGTGGCGAAGTAGCGTCGCTCGTCGAACACCTGGTAGTTGGGCAGCACCTGCTTGGCGTACTCGCCGATCCACTCGCCGTTGTAGAGCAGCCCGGCCAGGTTGTAGCTCTGGCCCTCGCGGCGCCCCGGGTAGCCGATGATCACCAGGACGTCGCGTGACATTTTGGCCGCCATGCGGGAACGTGCCTCGCGCAGGCGGGTCTCCATGGAAGGGCGCAGCAGCAGGTCCTCGGGCGGATAGCCGCTCAGGAAGAGTTCGGGGAATACCACGATGTCGGCACCATGCTCGATGCGTGCCTCGCGAACGGCCTCGATCGCACGATCGGCATTGCCGGGGATGTCCCCGACCAGCGGGTCCAGCTGCGCCATCACCAGCGTCAAGTCTTGCATGGGCGTAGAAATCTCTTGAGAATTCGAAGTCATTACATTGTCCCGCAAGGGCGTCCGGCTGGCAAAGCCGCTAGCCCCCACCAGGGAGCCAGAAAAGGATGAACCTATTGATCATTCGCCTGATCATCTTCGCCGTGCTGTTCTTCGCGGGCCTGAAGCTCTATCGCATGTATCGCGAGTGGAAGCTCGGCCAGGAAGGCCAGCTGGAGGATGGCAGCCACCAGGAGGGCGGCCAGATGGTGCGTTGCACCTGGTGCAAGGTGCACGTACCTGAAGCCGATGCCCTGCGCGAACAGGGCGAGTGGTTCTGCAGCAGCGCCCACCGCGATCGCTTTCTGGAAGAGCAGAAGCCCTCGGAATAAGCGGGCATCGCAAGGAGCGGATGGCGCACAGCGCTTATCAGCAAAGGCCGATGGAGCCCGGCCGCGTCTCGGCTAGAGTGAAGCTTTCCAGATCCTTCACTCACGGAGGCCGAGATGCGCCGAGTTTCCCTCGCCGCCCTGCGCGAGCCTCGCTGGGGTGTTGCCCCCTTCCAGGCCGGGCTGACGCTGGTCGAACTGCTGGTGGTACTGGTGGTTGCCGGCCTTCTGCTCGGCTGGGCCGCGCCCGGCTTCCAGTCGCTGATGGCCCGCCAGGAGGTGGCGGCCGAAGTCCACCGGATCAAGGTCGCCCTGGCGCTTGCGCGCAACACAGCCATCACCCGGCGTACCGAGGTGTTCGTCTGCCCCAGCCCCGACCTCACGAGCTGCAGCAGCAACGACTGGAGCGCACCGCTGGCCATCGTGCTCGGTCCGCTCGCAGGGGAGACCTACCAGGAGGACGCGCTACTGCGCGTGGTAGAAGCAGGCCGCGGCGTCAGCGTCAGCTATAGCCGCAACAGCAAGCGCGTGCGCTATGGCCCGCTGGGCAGGCCAGCGGGCTACAACGGCACCTTCCGGATCTGCGGGCGCCACGAGAGTCGAGCCAGTGTCGTGGTCAGTAATTTCGGCCGGGTGCGGGTGGGCGACCCACCGAGCTGCCCCTAGCCCACGACTGCCTGCCCTCTACCCCTTGCCAACTAGCCCTTGCCAACTACCCCTTGGGACCCATCAGCAGCCAGATGATCAACCCCAGCAGCGGGAAGAGCAGCAGCACCAGGATCCACAGCAGCTTGGCGATCGGCCCCGCAGGGCTCTTGGCTACCTTGACGATGGCCCAGACCAGAATGATCAGCCAGATAAGGCCCAGCAGGCCGCCTACTTCGATTCCCATCAGACATCTCCTTGTCCAAACGGCTTGTCCCTATAGGACTAGCATGCGAGACCGGCGGGTAACAAACCGAAACTGTAGCGAAATGTTGGCGCGACGTAAGTGTGCCCTCAGGCCAGCCGCCACCAGTCGGGCATCAGCGCCCGGTTCTCGCGGCGGGCGAAACGATCGTCGAGCAGCAGCAGCGTGCCTCGGTCCTCAGGGCCGCGAATGACCCGGCCGGCCGCCTGGATGACCTTGACCAGCCCGGGAATGCGGTAGGCGTAGTCGTAGCCGCAGCCGAAGCGCGCGTCTAGCCTGGCGCGCAGCGCCTCCTGGAAGGGGCTGAAGGGTGGCAGCCCGAGCGTGGCAATGAAGGCGCCGATCAGCCGCTCTCCGGGCAGGTCGATGCCCTCGCCGAAGGCCCCGCCAAGCACGGCGAAACCGATGCCCTGCTCGCCGAGGCGAAAGCGCGCCAGGAAGGCGTCGCGCTCGGCTTCCGGCATGCCGCGCTGCTGCGACCAGGCGGGAATGCCGGGGTGGGCCAGGCGGAACTGCTCCAGCACGCTGTCAAGGTAGGCGAAGCTGCTGAAGAAGGCGAGATAGAGGCCCGGTCGCGCAGCGAACTGCCGGGCCAGCTCCGAGACGATGCGTCCGCGCGAGGCGGCGCGGTCGGCCAGCCGCGTCGAGAGATCGGTGACCAGGCGCACCTCGAGCTGCTCGGCCTGGAACGGCGACGCCACCGACTGCCAGGCGGTACCGGCCGGCAGCCCCAGCAGGTCGCGATGGTAGGCCGCCGGCGCCAGGGTCGCCGAGAACAGCACCACGCAGCGAGCCGCCGCGAAGCGCGCGGCCAGGAAGTCCGCAGGGACGACGTTGCGCAGGCCGAGCCGGCTGTCGCCGCGCCCCCGGCGGGCCAGGTCCACCAGCGAATGCTCGCCGACGGATTCCGCCAGCCGCAGGAAGGCCAGCGCCTCGAACAGGCACTCCTGCAGGGCCGGGTCGGCGTCTGCCGGATGCGCCGCCAGGTGGTCGGTGATGGCCGAGACCAGCCGCTGCAGCGCGCCGACGATCTTGTCCGGCAGGCCCTGCAAGAGCCGGTAGTCGTCCCCGGTGGCTTCGCCGCCGCCCTGCCCCATCGCCTGCTCGTCGCGCAGCAGCGCCTGCCACTGGCGTACGAGGCGCTTCAGCGGGCGCGCCACCGCAGGAGGCGAACTGCGCTGCAGGTGGCTGAAGTGGCGCTGCGACAGCTCGGCGCTGTACATGCCGCGGGCGCGCTCCACCAGGTTGTGCGCTTCGTCCACCAGCAGCGCCAGGCGCCAACCGTTGGCCTGGGCCAGGCCGTGCAGCAGGGCCGAGGCGTCGAAGTAGTGGTTGACGTCGCCGACGCACACATCGCTCCAGCGCGCCAGCTCCTGGCCCAGGTAATAGGGACAGACGGCATGCGCGAGCGCCACCTCGCGCAGCGCCTCGCGGTCGAGCCAGCCGCGCTCCACCGCGGCCTGGCGCGCACCGGGCAGCTTGTCATAGAAGCCGCGGGCCAGCGGACAGGCCTCCCCGTGGCAGGCGCGGTCGGGATACTCGCAGGCCTTGGCGCGCGCCACCAGCTCCAGCACCCGCAGCGGCAGGCGCTCGGCCGGGTCTTGCGCGCCCAGCTGCTGCAGGGCCGCCAGGGCCAGGCGGCGCCCCGGCGTCTTCATGGTCAGGAAGGCGATGCGATCGAGCGCATGGCGCGGCATCGCCTTGAGTAGGGGGAACAGGGTGGCCAGCGTCTTGCCGATGCCGGTAGGCGCCTGTGCCAGCAGGCAGCGCCCCGTGGCGGCCGCCTTGTAGACACTTTCGGCCAGCTCGCGCTGGCCCGGGCGAAACGCCGCATGGGGGAAGGCCAGCCGCTCCAGGGCGGCGTCACGCCGTTCCTGGTGGCGCACCTCCTGCGCCGCCCAGGCCAGGAAGCGCCGGCACAGGCCGGCCAGGTAATCGGCCAGCCCCTCCGCCGTGGCCTGCTCGGTGAGTACCGTTTCCCGCTCGCTGGCGATATCGAGATAGACCAGCGCCAGGGTGACCGTAGCCAGCCCGCGCTCGGCGCACAGCAGGGCGCCGTACACCCGCACCTGCGCCCAGTGCAGCGCCCGCTGGTTGGCGGCCATGCGCGACAGGTCGCCGCGGTAGGTCTTCACCTCCTCCAGCCGGTTGGCCACGGGATCGTAGCCGTCGGCCCGCCCGCTCAGCGAAAGCCCCTCCCAGGTGCCTGATAGCGGCAGCTCGCGCTCATAGGCGTCTCCCCGGCGCGCCGCCACCCGGGCATGCCCGGCGATGCCCTCGCGCGCCGTGGGCGCCGGGGTGAAGCGGTGGTCCAGGTCGCCCTCGCGCGCCGTGAAATCGCACAGGGTGCGCACGGCAAGCCGATAGCGTGGCACTGCGGAAAGCGAAGTCACGGGGCGGACGGCGGCGCGGACCAGGTCACATGGCAGACCGCCACCGGGATGCCGTGGGCATGGAAGTGGGCCAGCCAGCGGCGCTGGTTGTCCTGCAGCCGATCGCCAGGACCCTTCACCTCGATGAACCGGTAGCGCAGCGCATTCCCCTCCCCCGGCGGCAGGAACTGGATCAGGTCGGGCAGCCCCGCGCGATTGACCCGCAGGTCGCGCAGGAAGCGCTCGAAGCAGGCGCGCAGGTGCGCCGGGGGAATGGCCGCCAGCGCACGTTCGAGAAGCTCGAGGCTGAGACCCTCCCAGTGCACGAACGGCGCAGCGACCCCCTGCTTGTCGGCCCAGGTGGCGAGGATGGCCTGCGCGTGCGTACCGTCGTCCAGGCGCGCCAGGCAGGCATCGAAACGCGCACGCCGGCGAGTGACGAAGTCGTCGCGATAGAGATCCGCCGGCCCGGCATGGAAGGGATGAAAGAAGGCCCCGGGCAGCGGCGCGAACAGGGCGGGCCAGCAGAGCAGCCCGAACAGGCCGTTGAGCAGCAGGTTCTCCACATAGACCACCGGCGCCTCGGGTCGGCTCAGGTGTTCGCAGACGGCCTGCTCGACGCACGCCGCCCGGGGCAGCTCGAGCTGCCAGCGTGGGGTCTCCGGTTCCGGGGCGGGCGGCTGCGCCGCCAGGCCCAGCCGCCGCCTGAGCCGTGGCAGCAGCCTTCCGAGGGCCTGGGCTTCCTGCTCGCCCGGCGCCTCGGCGGCCGAAGCCAGCGCGAACGCCGCCGCGTAGTCGCCGCGCCGCTCCATCAGCCGCAGCCGGCGGATGCGCGCCTCGGCCAGCCCGCTCGGCCCGTCGCCGGCCTGTTGGTAGAGCGCAAGCGCCAGCTCCATTTCCCCTTCGCGCTCGGCCTGCTGCGCCAGGCGAAGGCATAGCCTGGCGCGGCGCGCCAGCAGCCAGGGGCTGTCGGCGGGCACCGCCGGCACATAGCCGGCCAGCGTTGCCGCGGCCTCCCCCGCCTCCAGGCGCTCACGCAGGCGATGCAGGGCCAGGTAGCCATCGACCTCGCGGCGGTGATGGAAGGCCCGCGACTCGGGGCCGAAGGTCACCGGCTCGAAGCGCTGCCGGCCCAGCTCGGCCAGCACGAACTCCGCCCAGTCCTGGCGCAGGTTGCCGAAGAACATCAGCCGCAGCCGGTCGCAGTGCGCCTGGACCCGCAGCCGAACCAACCGCTCCCCTTCGAGCAGCCCCGGCGCCTGCACCCGCAAGTCGGACAGCCGTTGCACCTGCGCCATGCGGGGTGCCAGGACGGACTGCAGCACGCCCTTGCTGGCCGAGGCCCCGAGCCCGAGGGCGGCCATGTCGCCCGCCAGCAGCCGGCGCAGCTCGGCCAGGCGCAGCAGGCGAAACAGCTCGGCCAGCGGAACCGAGGGGTCGTCCTCGACCAGGCCGGCTTCGACCAGCGGCGCCAGGGCGGCTGTCGTTTCGCCGATCTCGCCGTAATCGAGCCGGGCGGTGCGAAACAGCTCGCCCTTGCGCATCACCATGCGCACCAGCAGGGCCTGGGACGGCTGGGGCAAGCGGACGAAGGTGGCCAGGAAGTCGTGCTCGGCGTCATCCAGCAGCGCACCGTGGCGCGCTTCCACCCAGCGCAGCACGAAGCGGAAGTTCACCAGGTAATAGAAGGGGTCGTCGAGCGCCGCGGTCGCCGCGGCAGGCGGAATACTGTTCATGCATCCATGATAACAGTCCCGCGCCTGCCGGGCAGCAGGGTTCAGTGAGAGGCTCAGCCCAGCTCGGCGACGAGCGCGCGCAGCACGCTGGCTGCCGGCTCCTCGCGGCACCCCGAGGCGTTCTGCCCGGCCCACAGAGGCGAGAAATCCGTGCTGCCCGCCGCCTCGGCGGCACTGCGCAGCGGAGCGATGGCGGCGGCGGCCAGGGGGAAGGGCGGCGGCGCCTCGCCAAGCGGGCCAAGCTCGCGCATCAGCCGGGTGACGATACCGCGCGCCGGGCGACCGGTGTACAGGTTGGTCAGCGCGGTATGCTGCGCCGCCTGGCTCTGCAGCGCCTGGCGGTGCAGCGCCGTGGTGGTGGCCTCGGGGCAGCACATGAAGGTGGTTCCGACCTGCACCGCCTGGGCGCCCAGCGCCAGCGCCGCCTTCACGCCGCGGGCATCGGCGATGCCCCCCGCGGCGATGACCGGCACCTTCACCGCCGCCACCACCTGGGGCAGCAGCGCGAAGGTGCCGAGCTGAGTGGTGAGGTCGTCGGTCAGGAACATGCCGCGGTGGCCGCCCGCCTCGAGGCCCTGGGCAATGATCGCATCGGCGCCGTTGGCTTCGAGCCAGCGCGCTTCCGCGACCGTGGTGGCAGACGACACCACCAGCCCACCCCACTCCTTGACCCGCGCCACCAGCTCGCGACTCGGCAAGCCGAAGTGGAAGCTCACCACCTCCGGGCAAAACGCGGCCAGCGCGTCGCAGGCCGCCGCGTCGAAGGGCCGCCGCCCTGCGCCGGGCGACGAATCGAGCGTGAGGCCAAGCTCGGCGTAGTAGGGAGCGAGCGCGGCATGCCAGCGCGCCAGCGCCGCCGGCTCGGCCTGCGGCGGGGTATGGCAGAAGAAGTTGACGTTGAGCGGGCGTGCCGTATGCGCCCGGACGCGCGTAATCTCCTCGACCATGGCATCGGGCGACAGCATGGCGCATGGCAGGGCGCCGAGCCCGCCGGCCTGCGACACGGCCGCCGCCAGCGCGGCGCCCTGCACGCCCGCCATGGGCGCCTGGAACACGGGGTAATCGATGTCCAGGCGGTGAAGCAGCGTCATGGTGAATCTCCCTTGTCGGTGTCATCCCGACGCCAGGGGCGCTTTTGGCCCAGGGTGTCGGCGGCATAGGCGCCGCGCTGGCCCATCGGCTTGGGCGCGCCTACGGTGGTGTCATGGCGGGTCTGGCGCTCCATTTCGGCATTGATCTCCGCCCCCAACAATACGACGAAGGCAGAAAGCCAGAACCACAGCAGCAGGATTACCACGGCCGCAAGGGAGCCGTAGAGCTCATCGATGTTGGCCATGTAGCCGACGTAGAAGGAGAGCCCCGCCGAGCCGAGCAGCCACAGCAGCGTGGCCACCACGGTGCCCACGCTGACCCACTCCCAGCGCGGCGAGGTGCGATAGGGGCCGTAGCGGTAAAGCACCGCGATGACGAACATCATCATCAGCAGCAGGCCCGGCCAGCGCAGCAGGTTGATCACCCTGACCGCCGGGCCCTCCAGCCCGAGCATGCCGGTGAGCAGCGGAAAGAAGGCCACGAAGCCGGTGCCGACCAAGGTCATGAAGATCAGCCCGACGGTCAGCGTCGCCACGACCAGCAGGCGCATCAGCCAGCCGCGCCGCTCATCCTCGCCGTAGACGACGTTGAGCCCCACCAGCAGGCCGCGCACGCCCTTGGAGGCAACGAACAGCGCCACCGCAAGCGAGAACATGGCGGTGAGGCTCAGCCCGGTATCGGTATTGGCGCTCACCTCGCTGGCCTGCTCGCGGATCAGGCGGGCACCCCCCGGCGGCATGAAGCGGCTGATCTCGCCGATCTGCCGGGCGATGTCGCCGGGGTCGAGCACCAGGGCCCACAAGGAGATGACGGCCGCCAGGGCGGGAAACAGCGACAGCAGCGCATAGAAGGCGATGCCTGCCGCCAACATGTTGACCTGGTCGTCGCCCAGCTGCTGCTTGACTCGCCACACCACGTCCAGCCATCCCGGCCGGGGGATCTCGTGGGGCTTGTCGGCCTTGCGCCCTCGGGCTTGTTTCGACATCTACGCCTCGGCTGGTTGCTGGATTCCCGGCGCGCATCCGGCGCGCCGGAACGAAGGCAATGGCCGACCCGCGATCACTCGCTGGCCGGCTGCAGCCGCATCTGGGTGCCACGAATCTCGATATCGAAGCGATTCAGGAAGCTCATGCCCAGCAGGGCGACATCGCCTTCGAGGCCGGGGCTGATGGAACCGCGCACCTGGGCTGCAGTAAAGCCGCCCAGGGTCACTTCATCAAGCAGGGTGAGGTCGCCACGCACCCGCCCGTTGGCGGTGTTGAACCAAGCCGAACCGGCACGCTCCAGGCCAAGCCGCTCGGCGAATTCCGCGGGCACGGCCACGTAGGTGGCGCCGGTATCGAGCAGGAACTCCACCGGCTCGCCGTTGATGCGCCCGGTCGCCATGAAGTGGCCCGAGCGGTTGCGCTCCAGCACGATCGGCCCCTCCTGGTCGTCGGCGGCATTGACCAGGTGGGCATTGGGATTGCGCTGCTGTTCGAGGAAGCCGTGGAGCCACCAGCTGCCTCCCGCGATGAACAGCATCCAGAACAGCAGCATCATGCTCAGGCCAGCGCCGCGCACGGCGCCTGTCTGTCGTTTCATAGCGGCCTCCCCTGGCTGTTGGCGCGCCCCCGCGCATTGACGCCCGCGGGCAGGCTGACTGTAATGGGAAGCGCCGTCCTTTCGTTCTGCCTCCATAGAAGGCGGCAGCCCACCGGGCCCCACAAGAACAAGGCATACACAAGGATAGCCCCATGCAAGAGTGTCATGCAGGTTTGACTGCCGTTTCCCGCCACCATTCCCTGCGCCGTTCGAGCCTTGCCGGAGCGCTCTCCGGCGCCCTGCTCATGGCCCTGCCGGCCTGGGGCTGGGACGGCCTGGTGGAGAAGCAGGTCTTCGAGATGGACAGCTACACCACCGTCAGCGGCGCCACCATCGCCCCGCTGCGCATCGGCTGGGAAGCCTACGGCACGCTCAACGAGGCGAAGGACAACGCCATCCTGATCACCCACTTCTTCTCCGGCACCAGCCATGCCGCCGGTCGCTATGCCGAGGACGACGCCCTGCCCGGCTACTGGGATGCCATCATCGGGCCCGGCAAGCCGCTGGATACCGATCGCTACTACATCATCGCCTCGGATACGCTGGTCAACCTCAACGCCCACGACCCCAAGGTGTTCACCACCGGCCCCGCCACGCTCCACCCCGAGACGGGCAAGCCCTGGGGTACCGCCTTCCCGCTCGTCACCATCCGCGACTTCGTCGAGGTGCAGAAGGCCCTGCTGGAAAGCCAGGGCATCGAGCGGCTGCATGCGGTGATGGGGCCCTCCATGGGCGCGCTGCAGGCCTACGAGTGGGCCAGCGCCTACCCCGAGCGGGTCGAGCGCCTGATCCCGGTGATCGGCAGCGGCATGGCCGACCCCTGGCTGCTGGCGGTGCTGAACACCTGGGCCGCGCCGATCCGCCTGGACCCCAACTGGAACCAGGGCGACTACTACGATGGCGAGCCGCCGCTCGACGGCCTGCGCGAAGCGCTCAAGCTGGTAACGCTCAACGCCAACCACTGGCTGTGGGCCAATGCGAGCTTCGACCGCAGCCCGGCCGACGACGGCGCCGACCCCGCCCGCGAGCTCGACGCGCGCTACGCCATCGAGCAGACCCTGGACGACCTGGCCATGGCGCGCGCCGAGCAGGCCGATGCCAACCACCTGCTCTACCTGGTCAAGGCCAACCAGGCCTTCATCACCGGCCACGGCGAAAGCCTCGACGAGGGGCTGGCCCGCATCGACGCCCCCACCCTGGTGATCTACAGCGAGAACGACCTCGTCTTCACGCCGGAAGGGGTGCGCCGGACGGCCGAGCTGATCGAGGCCGGGGGCGCCCGCGTCGAGCGGGTCACGCTGGAAGGCAGCCGCGGCCATCTCGACGGCGTGATGGGTATCGAGCAGGCCGGCGAGAGGATTCGCACCTTCCTCGCCGAGTAGCGGCCGGCCTAGCCGAGCAGGGCGCGGCCCAGCAGGTAGAGTCCCATGGCCAGCAGGCCGCTGAGGAAGACGCGCCGGAAGGTAGCCTCGGAGAGCCGCCGGCGCAGCCGCTGGCCAAGCTGCATGCCGAGCAGGGCCGGCACCACCGCGCCCAGCGACAGCGCCGCCAGCTCCACGCTGAGCAGGCGCTGCTCGCCCATGGCCAGCCCCAGCCCCAGGGTGGTGACGACGAACAGTACCCCCATGGCCTGGATCAGCATGTCGCGCGGCAGCCCGAGCGACTGCAGGTAGGCCACGCCGGGAAACACCGACGACCCGGTCATGCCGGTAAGCAGGCCGGTCAGCGCCCCGTTCACCGGGGCCGCATAGCGGCCGCGGCTGACCCACTTGGCCAGGCCAAGCTCCAGCAGCCCCGCCAGCGCATAGAACACGATCAGCACGCCCAGCAGGCCGGTGAGCCAGCGCACCTCGACCCGCGCCAGCACGCTCACGCCGAGCCACACGGTGATCACCGAAGCGAGCAGGAACGGCCACAGCCGCTGCACGATCCGGCTCAGGTAGCCGCCCACCAGCGCCTGCCAGACATTGGTGACGATGGTCGGCGCCAGCAGCAAGGCCATGCCCGAGGGCAGCCCCACCGTGGCCGCCAGCAGGGCCAGCGACACCGTCGGCATGCCCATGCCGACCACCCCCTTGACGGTACCGGCCAGCAGGAAGGTCGCCGCCACCAGCAGCACCAGCCAGGGGTCCAGCATCATGCCGCCCCCTCCGCTGCTGCGGCCTGGCCGTTGCGTGCCTCCCAGGCCGCGGCCGCCTGCTGCCCGCGGGCCTGGTTCACCGCCAGGCAGATCATCATGGCCACCACGAACAGCGCCGCGCACAGCAGGATCGACGCCTGCAGGCCCACCACCGTCTGCAGCAGCCCCAGGCCGACGATGCCGAGCACGCCGGCCAGCTTGTTGGACAGCCCCCAGAAGCCGAAGAATTCGGCCGCCTTGCGCGTGGGCGAGAACAGCCCCACCAGGGCGCGGCTGGCCGACTGGCTGGACCCCAGCGACAGCCCCGCCAGGCAGCCGACGAACAGGAACAGGTGCTGCGGCTCCCAGGCCAGCCCGAAGGCGGCGTTGAGCCAGGCCGTCACCTCCGGCGTCGCCCAGATGGCCAGCACCGCCGCCACCCACAGCAGCAGCGTCAGCTGGTAGGTGACCTTGGTGCCGATGCGGTCCTGGATGAAGCCGAAGCCCAGCGCCCCCGCCGCCGCCGTGATCTGCACGATGATGAACATCAGGTTGCGAATCGACTCGTCCCAGCCGATGACCTGGGCGCCGTAGATGAAGGCGAAGGCGATGATGATGTAGACCCCGGCCATGGAGAACAGCAGCGACACCAGGAAGATGCCCAGGTCGCGGAAGTGGCGCAGCTCGTGCAGCGTGGTCGAGACCCGCTCCCAGGCGATGCGGTGATAGGGCTTGCCCGGCGGCTGGGGCGTGCCGCGCTCGCGCACCCAGAGGAAGGTGGGAATGGCGGTCACCAGGAAGAAGGCGGCGGCGAAGGGGCCCACCCAGCGAATGCGCTCGTAGTTCTCCAGCGTGGCCTCGCCCAGCGCCACCAGGGTGAAGCCGGCGGCGAACAGCCCGCCCACGTAGCCCAGCGCCCAGCCGAAGCCGGAGATCTTGCCCAGGTCCTCCGGCGGCCCCAGGTCGGGCAGGAAGGCGGCGATGAAGGACTCGCCCATGGAGTAGGCGTAGTTGGAAACCACGATCAGCAGCAGTCCCAGCACGACATAGCCCGGCGTCACGAAATAGAGCATCGCCGTGGTGAACACGGTGGCCAGGTAGCTGGCGAACAGGAAGCGCTTCTTCGACGCCTGGTAGTCCATGACCGCCCCGCACAGCGGGCCTGTCACCACCACCAGCAGGTAGCTCAGCGCCAACGCCAGGCTCCACAGCAGGTTGGCCAGGCGGAAGTCGTCCCCGCGGTCGCCCACCACGGCGGTGGTGAACAGCTCGCCGAACACCACCGTGATGATCAGCAACGTATAGGCCTGGTTGGCGAAGTCGAACATCGCCCAGCCGAAGATTTCCTTGTTTGACGCGCGTTGCCGGGGCTTGCCGACGCCCACCGCAGGAATCACGCCCATTTGCCGTTCTCCTTGAGCCAGGGGCCCTGCCTGAAGGCGCCTAGCCTAACAGGTATTCGTTTCGCCATGACGTCCGAGCCCTGTTCACTACACTGGGAGAACAGTCCGACAGGAGGGACACCGATGATACGTGCCTTGAAGGGCTCCACGCTGCTGGCGCTGACGCTCGTCGCCACGGCGGCCCACGCCGAGGAAACGATCGTGCGCACCGAACACCAGGACCTGCGCCTGGTGCCCCTGGCCGAGGGGCTCGACGACCCCTGGAGCCTGGCCATCCTGCCCGGCGAGCTGCTGGTGGTCGGCGAGCGCTCGGGCCGGCTGCAGACGTTCTATCACGACGAGCGCCAGGCGGTCGAAGGGCTGCCCGAGATCCAGACGGCGGGCCAGGGCGGGCTGTTCGACATCGTGGCGTCACCCGACTACCCCGACACCGGCTGGCTCTACTTCACCTATTCCAGCGGCGACGAAGCGTCCACCGCCACGGCGCTGGCCCGTGGGCGCCTGGCCGGCGATCGGCTGGTGGAGGTGGAAGCGCTGTTCGAACAGAACCGGCGCTCGGAGCCCGGCCCGCGCGACGGCGCCCGCCTGGCCTGGCTGGGCGACCATAGCCTGCTGATGTCCATCGGCGACCGCGGCGACCCGGCACGGGCCCAGGACACCCAGGATCATGCCGGCGCCGTGCTGCGCCTGGACCCGCAGGGCCTCGCGCCCGAGGACAATCCCCTGCTCGAGGAGGCCGGCTACCTGCCCGAGCTCTACTCGTGGGGGCACCGCCACGTGCTGGGTCTTGCCGTCGACGCGAGCCGCGGCGACCTCTGGGCAGTGGAAGCCCGCCACAACGGCCACGCCGAGCTGCTGCGGATTCGCGCCGGCGAGAACCACGGCTGGCCGGGAGGCAGCGACAGCGCCGAGGCCGCCGGCGCCGACTTCCTCGACGACCTGGCCAGCGGCGAGCTGTTCGGTGACGAGGAGGTGATCGCGCCCAGCCACCGCTTCACCGAGGAGAGCTCTCCCTCGGGGCTGGTGGTGGTCGATGGCCGGCACTACCCGGCCTGGGAAGGCAACCTGCTGGTCGGCGGGCTGGAAAGCGAGCAGCTCTATCGCCTCGAGATCGCGGCCGGCGAAGCGGCCAAGGTGGAAGCGCTGTTCGACTCCCCCCTCGGGCCGGTACGCGACGTGCGCCAGGGCCCCGACGGCCTGCTCTATGTGCTGATCGGCGGCGACAGCGGTCGCGTCTATCGCCTGGAGCCCGCACCATGAGCGCCGGGCGCCGCAACCGTCCAGCCCGGCAGTTCGACGCCTGCCAGCGGGAGGGCCGCCATCTTCCCTTCTCCCGCCGGCCGTAGCATTATCGTTGCACGAGGCCATGCGCTGCTTCACCAGGCAGGGGGTGCCGCCAGCGGTCGACGCGCCCTACCGCCGGGGCGCAGCGCGTTGCCACGATGAGTCAGCACGGCGAACACCGGCAAGAGGGCTGCGCATGCGCATGAGAGGATGGCTGGCGGCGCTCGCCTTGGGACTTGCGGCGCCTACCCATGCCGGCCTGGAAGGGCTGACCTTCATCACCGAAGAGTACCCTCCCTACAACTACATGCGCGAGAGCCACCTCGAGGGTATCTCGATCGAGATCCTCGAGCGCATCTTCGCGCTGACCGGCGCGACCCTGTCGCGTGACGACATCCGCTACTATCCCTGGGCGCGCGGCTACGACACGGCGCTGAGCGAGCCCGGCACGGTACTGTTCTCCACCACCCGCACCGACCAGCGTGAAGCGCTGTTCCAGTGGGTAGGCCCCATCGCCACCGACCGCGTCACGCTGATCGCCCGGCGCGACAGCGGCATCACGCTGGAGGACATCGACGAGCTGATCGGCACCGACTACCGCATCGCCGTGATTCGCGAGGACATCGGCGCCCAGCGCCTCGAGGAAGCAGGCGTGCCGCCACGCCAGCTGCAGGTGGCCATGTCCAACGTCAGTGCCATGCACATGCTGGAGCACGGGCGGGTAGAGCTGTGGGCCTACAGCGAGGACGTGGCCTTCTGGCTGATGCAGGAGCATGGCCTGCCCACCACCGACTACACGCCGGTGCTGACGATCAGCGAATCGGACCTCTACTACGCCCTGCACCGGCACACCGACCCGGCGCTGGTCGAACAGATGCAGGAGGCGCTGGATGCGCTGAACCGGCACGGCGTGCTGGGCGATATCCTGGGCAGCAACATCGTGTTCAACACGGAGGACTACCCGCCGTTCAACCATCGCGGCGAGGACGGCAGCATCACCGGCCACTCGACCGAGCGCCTGCGCCAGGCCCTGAAGGCGGCCGGACTGGCCGCCCACTTCCGCCTGCTGCCCTGGGCCCGCGCCTTCACCGAGGCCCAGCTGCGCGAGCGCCACTGCGTCTACTCCACCACCCGCACCCCGGAGCGGGAGCCGCTGTTCGTCTGGATCGGCCCGCTCGTCACCAGCACCTGGGCCGCCTTCACCCGGCCTGGCTCCGCCGTGCAGGCGGCCTCGTTCGAGGAGCTTTCCGGCCTGCGCGTGGGGGGATTCCGCGCCGATGCAGTGGGGGAGTATGTCATCGAGCGGGGCGTTCCGGTCATCATGGCCACGGGCGAGCGCGAGAACCTGGCACGCCTGCGGGCCGGGCTTATCGACGTCTGGGTCACCGGGGCGCAGGCGGCCCACGCCCTGGCGGAGGAGGCCGGCTTTCCACTCCGCCACCTCTTCGATTTCCATGAAGTCGATCTCTACCTGGCCTGCCACCCTTCGGTGCCGGAGCCTTTCGTGAAGCGCCTGCAGCTCGCACTGGATCGACAGCGCGCCAATCAAGGAGATGGATTACCGTGACACCCCCCGACAAAGAACGTCGTCCGGGAGAACGCCGCAGCCTGACGGTGAAGCAGGCGATGCTGACCCTGCCGCTGGTCCTGCTGCTGAGCGTCGTGGCCGGCGCGATAGAGCTGGCGCTCGAAACCCGGCAGATGCGCCAGAAGATCGTGCAGCAGACCGAATACCGCCTCGACCTGGTGCTGGGCACCGCCGCCGAGGCCGCCTTCCAGCTCAACCCCGACCTCGCCTCGCAGGTGGTGGAAGGGCTGTATGGCGGCGGCCGCACCGCCCGCGTCACCATGCGCGACGACTTCGGACGCACCATGGCCTCGCGCAGCCTGCCCTGGGAGCCCTCCACCGGCCGGCTCGCCGGCTTCCTCTTCGGCGACATCCTGCACTACCAGCGCACGCTTTACTACGGCGCCCAGGACGACGGCGCGCCGCAGCCTGTCGGTGAGCTGCACATGACGCTGGCCATCAGCACCCTGTATCGCGACTTCCTCGGTCAGAGCCGCTTCGTCTTCACCCTGGGCGTGCTCAAGGCGCTGGTGATCGCCGCGCTGGTCGTCGCCCTGTTCCACGGCTTCATCACCCGCCCGCTGCTCAGGGTCCACGCCGCGATCGTGGCCACCGACCCGCGCCGACCGGGCCAGTGGCCGAAGCCCCGGCTGCGGCACCACTCCAACGACGAGCTGGGCGACCTGGTGCACAGCCTCGACGAGCTGATGGTCGCCTTCCAGAGCGGCCTCGACCAGCGCGACCGGCTGCGGCATATCTCCACCATGGATGGACTGACCGGCATCGCCAACCGACGCCGCTTCGACGATTTCCTGGAAGCCGAATGGCAGCGCGCCATGCGCTCGGGCAGCGCCCTGTCGATCGTCTTCATCGATATCGACCACTTCAAGGAGTACAACGACCATTATGGCCACCTGGCCGGCGACGACACCCTGCGCTGCGTGGCCGATGTCCTCACTCGCGTAGTGCATCGCGCCTCGGACCTGGTGGCACGCTATGGCGGCGAGGAGTTCGTCTGCGTGCTGCCCGATACCGACCTGCAGGGCGCGCTGCGGGTCGCCGAACAGATCCGCCAGGGCATCAGCGGGCTGCACATTCCCCACGCCTACGCCGGGGGCAGCGACCGGATCACCGCGAGTCTCGGCGTGGCCAGCACGATACCGGCCGACGGCGGCCTGAGCTGTGCCGAGCTGCTGGCCCAGGCCGACGCCCAGCTCTATCAGGCCAAGCACCTGGGGCGTGATCGCGTGGTGGCGAAGGCCTGAGCGCAGGGAACCGCCAAGGCCAGGTGAACTCGATAGAACAGGACCCCGCCCACCAGCCGGAGAGACGCCATGAACAGACGCGATGAATTCGTCGAGCAGATGAAGGCTCGACTGGATGAGTGGAATGCCGAGATCGACGCGCTTTCCGAACGGGCGCGACGTGCCGGGGCCGAGGCCCAGACGCGCTACCAGGCGGATATCGAGCGACTCAAGCAGCGCCGTGACGAGACTCGCCGCCGCCTCGAGGCGCTGCAGTTTGCCGGCGAGGCGGCGTGGGACTCACTGCAGCAGGGGCTGGAGGAGGCCTGGGAGCTGATGCGCAAGGCCTGGCGCGATGCCAGCGCCCACGAGCGCGAGAACCGTGACGCCACCCCCCCGGACGAGCCGCCGTCGGAGCGCCCGCCCGGGGGATCGTCACCCTAGCGGGGCAAGGCCCCCGGCCGGTAACGAACCACCTAGCCGCCGCGCGGCTTGTCGTCGGTCGGGCGCACGTCCGCTTCCAGCGGCGTGGCGTGCGCCTCGCTGCCGCGCTGCAGCCTGTCGATGGCCTCGTCGCCCCGGCGTGCCAGCGCCGCCAGGCGATCGATCTGGGCGTCGAGCTGCGGCAGCGCTTCCTGGCGATAGCGCGAGAGGTCGTCGATGGCGCCCATCACCTCGCCGAAGGCCTCTTCCAGCGCCTGCATGTCGAGCTGCGCTGAAGCGGCACGGGTCTGGATCTCCACCCCTTGCTGGCGCAGCGCCCTGGCGGTGCCGGCGATCAGGTCGGACGTGGTGGTATTGAGCGACTCGACGCGATCCAGCACCAGGCGCTGGTTGGCCAGCGCCAGCGCCACGGCGACCGCCACCGTCAGCGCCGAGACGGTGACGTGAATCGCCCGGTCGACGCCGCGGATCAGCTCGCGGTTGTTGCGAATGATCACTTCCAGCGCCAGCACGCCCTGCTGGCTCACCGCCATCTGCTGCTGCAGGTCGACGATGCGCTGGCGCAGCGGGAAGCGCAGCTCCTCCTCGATGAAGGCGCGCTGGGGGTGGTCGGCGCCCCGCTGCTCCAGCGCCTGGCCGAGGCGCCGGTCGATCAGGCGGCCGAGATCGATCTGGCGCGTGAGCCGGGCCAGCAGGCTGCGCAGGCTCTCCTGGTCGTCGCCGAGGGTGATGTTGTCGCGCCTGAGCATGTCGCGCCCCGCCTCGAGGTCGGCAATGATGGCGTCTAGCGCCTGCTGGGCATTCTCGAACTTGCGGAAGTAGCGCTGCACGCGACCGCCGGCGCCGGGAATCCGCGCCATCAGGCGGTCGAACGGACCCGCCGCGAGGCGGTGCTGCTGGGGGTCGAGGGACTGCATGTGGCCGCGCAGGTCGAGCAGCGCCTTGGCCACCGGCCCGCCTTCGTCGCCCTGGTGCGCCAGCTTGCGCAGCGGGGTCTGCAGCATCTCGCTGTGGTGGGCGGCCTGCTGCTGCAGCTCCAGCCCCATGTCATCCACCGCCCTGCGCTGGCGCGCCAGGGCGTCACCGTCGCCGGAGAGCACCTCGTCGACGAAGGCGTCGGCCATGCGCTGCAGCTGCGGGTCGTCGACCTCGAGTTCCCCCTGGGGCGTGGGTTCGGGGCTGGCCTGCCCCAGCTCCTTGGCGATCTCCTCCACCGGCGGCAGGGAGAGCGGCGAGCCAGTTTCCAACGGCGAGTTCATAAGCACCTTCCCTTCTGAGTCTTGGCTTGGCGCGAGACGGCGCCGGGTTCAGCGCCGCTCGCTGCGACTGTAGCGTTCCGCCCCGCCGATGAAGCGGCGCAGCTCTTCCAGCGCCTGGTCGGTGGCCAGCGAGGCCTGGGGGCGGCCGGTCTCGATCCGCGCCAGGGCCACCGCGGCATCGTCGAGCAGGGTCAGCGCCGACTCGTTGCGCGCCGCCAGCCGCCGCAGCCGCTTGTCGGTCTCCTCGATCAGCTCCAGGCGCCGCTTCAGGGCGATGCGCTCCTCCACCGAGAGCCCGGCCTCCTCCTGGGCCAGCCGGCGGCGCACGTAGTCGCCGTCAAGCCCCGCCACCCCGCGGGCCTGGCCCGCCATCGAGCCGAAGGCATCCACCGCCCCCAGGCACACCTCGGTGACCAGGCGGCGCGACCGCTCGTAGGCCAGCTCGCCGGGGTCGAAGCGGGTATCAAGCAGCGACATGACATGGCTGTAGCGGGTGTAGAAGCGATCGACCTGGGCCGCCAGGTCGGGCCGCTGCACCTCGAGCAACCCCTGCTTGGCGCGGCACAGCGCCAGCACCAGGTCGTCAGCATCCACCGGCGGCCGGCCGGGGTCGAGCTCGGCCACACCGGCTTCGCGCGCCTGGCGCTCGTGCGCCGCACGCTGGCGCTGCGCCTCGGCGTCGAGCTTGGCCCTGAGCCGCTGCTGGTGGCGCCGCGTCCGCCAGCGCCGCCAGCCGCGCTCCAGCGGCAGCGCGACGCCGATCGCCGCCAGCCCGGCGAGCCAGCCGCCCAGGCTCGGCCCGAAGCCGCCCCACAGCGAGGTCAGCCACAGCAGCATGCTGATGAAGGGCACCAGCAGGCCGTAGCGGAACAGCACCTGCAGCCGCCCGGGGTTGTCGGTGGGTACCGCCAGCCGGGGATTGACCAGCCCCACCAGCGCCCAGGGCAGGCAGGTAAGGAAGAGGCCGTAGGCAAACCCCTGCAGAAATCCCAGCATAAGCCTTGTCTCTCAGCGAACGGCGACGAATGACTGCCTTGAGTGTATGGGGGCCGGTGGTCCTGTGCGAGCCCACCGTTGATTCAACGACACAGGCGAAAGCCGCGCATGCCGAAGTGGAAGTGATCGGCATGGGCCTGGTTGTAGTCGGGACCCAGCACGTTACCGAACAGCTCGCAGGCGCCGTCGCGGGCCTCGCGCAGGAAATCGCCGCGCGCATCCTCGGCATCCCAGTGCTGCAGCAGGCTGACGCGCCGGCCGTCCGCCAACTGGAAGGCCGCCACGTCCAGCGCCTCGGCGGTGGCATGCTCGCTGCGCCGGCCGGCCTCACGCCCGTAGATGTTTCGACAGGCGAAACTGCCGTAATGCTCCACCCGCGCCACGCGACTGTCGAGATGGGCGAGTGCCGCGGGCTGGAGCCGCTGGCGTTCGTACATGACCCAGGCCAGCGCCAGCGGGCAGGAGGCGACGAAGCTGGCGTTGAAGGTGACCTCGCTGCGGTGCAGGCGCACCACATTGTGCAGCGGGCAGCCCGCCACCGGCTCGTGATCCTCCAGCGGGGTCATGCGCAGCGCGCCGTCGGGAACGGTATCCAGCGCCGCCAGGCAGCCCTCGCGATCCTCGGCCAGGCGGTGCAGCTTCCATTTCGTCACCGGGGTCAGCGGGTCGTCCACGTGCAGGGGCGCCCAGGGGTGCCAGTGGCGGGGAATCGCCTCTTCGAACTGCCACCAGGCCGCCGCCCCGAGGGCGAGCAGCACCAGCACGATCAGCAGCGCACGCATCCCGGCGGGGTCAGAGCAGCAGCGTGAGGATCAAGGCCACGCCACCCACCACCAGGGCGGTGATCACGGCGACATCCACGGCGCGGTCGAGCCAGCGATCGAAGCCGGCGGGGCGGCCTGGCCGCGAAGGGCGCCTGCGCAGGGTGGCGCCACGGCGCGCCGGGCCGCGACCCGAACCGATGAGAGACATGGTAGACGTCCAGTTTCACCCTTTCCCATGAGCTTACGACCTGTGCCGTCACCTGGCTACCGCCACGTGGGGCCTAGCCCCCCTCGCGCCGGTTGATGCGCCGATTGATCACGTTGGGGGCACGCCGCAGCCGCTCCTGGTCGCCGAGCGCCTCGGCCTCGAAGGCGTCGGCACCCACCGGCGTCTCGCCATGGCGGCGGTAGAGCTGGGTGAGCATGGCCTGGCGGTCGGCGCGCAGCTCGCGCACCAGCACCACGATCATGCCGTAGAGGATGAAGGTGAAGGGCAGCGCCGAGAGCACCGAGGCCGACTGCAGGCCCGAGAGGCCGCCGGCGGCGATCAGCGTGAGGCAGATCGCCGCGATCAGCACGCCCCAGATCACCCGCTTGTAGAGCGGCGGGTTGATCGAGCCGTTGTCGGTCATCTGCGCCACGATATAGGAGGCCGAGTCCGCCGAGGTGACCAGGAAGATGAAGATCAGCAGCATGGCGATCACCGACAGCACCCCGGTGAAGGGCATCAGATCGAACATCTCGAACAGCGCCACGGTGATGTTGGCTTCGGTGGCCGCGGCCAGGCCGACATCGCCGTTCAGCTCCATGTGCAGCGCCGCGCCGCCGAACACGCCGATCCACAGGCAGGCCAGCAGCGGCGGCACGATCAGCACGCCGAACACATACTGCTTGATGGTGCGGCCGCGCGACACGCGCGCAACGAAGGTACCCACGAACGGCGACCAGGCGATGACCCAGGCCCAGTAGAAGATGGTCCAGCTGGCGGCCCAGGTATTGTCGGTGAAGGGCGAGATGCGCAGGCTCATGCCGATGAAGTTCTGCAGGTAGTCGCCGATGCCCAGGGTAATGGTTTCGAGAATCATCACCGTGGGGCCGGTGACCAGTACATAAAGCATCAGGCCGATGCAGAGGATCATGTTGAGGTTCGACAGCCGCCGGATGCCCTTGTCGAGTCCCGACCAGGTAGAGGCCATGTAGGCCAGGAACATCACGAACAGGATGATGAACTGCCACAGCACGCTCTCCGGCAGGCCGAACACGGCGTTGAGCCCCCCGTTCATCTGCAGCACGCCCAGTCCCAGCGAGGTGGCCACCCCCATTACCGTGGCCACCACGGCGAACACATCCAGCGTAGGCGCGTAGGGCCGCACCCGCGGGTATTTCGCCGCGACCGAGGAGAGCACCGAGGAGACCAGCCCGGCCTGGCCCTTGCGGAACTGGAAGTAGGCGATGATCAGCCCCACCACCGCGAAGGCCGCCCACTGGTGTACGCCCCAGTTGAAATAGCTGTACTGGATCGCGTAGCGCGCCGAGGCGGTGGTCTGCGCCGGCACATCGCCGTAGGGTGGGTCGATGTAGTGGAACATCGGCTCGGCCATGCCGTAGAACACCAGCCCCACGCCGAAGCCCGCCGCCAGCAGCATGCTGATCCAGGAAAAGAAGCTGAAGCTCGGGGTGCTGTCCTGCGGGCCCAGGCGAATCTTGCCGTACTTGCTGAAGGCCAGCACCAGCAGGAAGATCACGAAGCCGAATACCGAAATGAGGTAGAACCAGCCGAACAGGCGCGTCACACCGGCAAGGGCGGCATCCGCCGCCGTGGAGAACTGATCGGGAAAGCCGGCGCCGACGAGCACCAGTCCGAGAATGATCAGTGCCGACACGGCAAAGACCCGCTGCCCTCCATGGTTGGCCATATTGGATTCCTTTCGCTCCGTTCGTGAACGCCTTCAGCCTAGCAGGTGCCCCCAAGGACACACAGCCAACCGGCAAATTCGCGCCCGGGGCATTGCATCGCGTCTCGACTGCGACGATGCTGATGCAAAGCAGGCTAAACAATTCACGAGCGCCGCCACATGTCCCGACTCGCCACTACCCCCCTCTCCGTGCTCGACCTGGCGCCGATCCGCCAGGGCGGCACCATTGCCGACAGCTTCGCCGAAAGCGTGGCCCTGGCCCAACTGACCGAGCGCCTGGGCTTTACCCGCTACTGGCTGGCCGAGCACCACAGCCTCGACGGCATCGCCAGCGCCGCCACCGCCGTGCTGATCGGCCATGTCGCCGGCGCCACCTCGCGTATCCGCGTGGGCAGCGGCGGCATCATGCTGCCCAACCACCCGCCGCTGGTGATCGCCGAGCAGTTCGGCACCCTGGCAACGCTCTACCCCGGGCGTATCGACCTGGGGCTGGGCCGCGCCCCGGGCTCCGATGCCGCCACCATGGCCGCCCTGCGCCGCGACCCCTATGCCGGGGTCAACGACTTCCCCGACCAGCTGGCCGAACTGCAGGCCTTTCTCGGCGAGGAGCAGCCCGGCCAGCGGGTCCGCGCGGTGCCGGGCCAGGGCACCCAGGTGCCGCTCTGGTTGCTCGGCTCCAGCGGCTACAGCGCCCAGCTCGCGGCCCGCGAGGGGCTGCCGTTCGCCTTCGCCGCCCAGTTTGCCCCCGGCTACCTGCACGAGGCGCTGCGCCTCTATCGCGACAATTTCCGCCCCTCCGAGGTGCTCGAACGCCCCTACGCCATGGTCGGCCTGCCGGTGATCGCCGCCGAAAGCGACGAGCGCGCCCAGTTCCTCGCCTCCACCACGCGCCAGAAGTTTCTCGGCATGGTCCGCGGCCAGCGCACCCGCTCGCTGCCGCCGAAGGCGTCACTCGACTGGACGCCGATGGAACGCACCCAGGTGGAGCAGTTCCTCGGCGCCGCGGTGATCGGCGGGCCCGATACCGTGCGCGAGGGGCTCGAGCGCTTCCTCGAGCAGACCGGGGCCGACGAGCTGATGCTCAATACCGACACCTACGCCAGCGCCGACCGGCTGCGCAGCTACGAGATCGTCGCCGAGGTATGGCGCTCATGACCCCCTCGCCCGGTGCCCGACTCGACCTGGCCGGCGTCCTCGTCGGCATCCGGCGCATGGCGCCACTGTCGCTGTTCGTGGTGGTGTTTGGCCTGGCCTTCGGCGTGGCGGCGCTGGCGCGCGGCCTGACCGGCCTGGAAGCCCTGCTGATGAGCGCGCTGGTATTCGCCGGTGCCGCCCAGTTCGCCGTGCTCGAACTGTGGGGACCGGAAATTCCGCTGCTGCCGCTGATGGCCATCACCTTTGCCATCAACGCCCGCCACCTGCTGATGGGGGCCGCCATCCAGCCCTGGCTGGCCCATCTCCCCCCCGGCCAGCGCTACGGCAGCCTGGTGCTGATGAGCGACTCCAACTGGGCCATGGCGGTGGCCGACCGCCAGCGCGGCGAGACCAACCTCGGCATGCTGGTGGGCGGCGGCATCGCCCTCTGGCTCACCTGGCTGGCCGGCACGCTGCTCGGCGTGATCTTCGGCAGCGGCATCGCACAGCCCGAGCGCTTCGGCCTCGACGTGATCATGGGCTGCTTCCTGCTGGCCATGCTGCTGGGCGGGCGACGCGATCTCTCCATGCTGCTGCCCTGGGCCGCGGCGGCCCTGGCGGCCCTGGCCGCCATGGCCTGGCTGCCGCCCCATTCCCACGTCATCGTCGGCGCCCTGGCCGGCGGCCTGGCCGGCCTGCTGCTGCCCGCCAGGCCAAGGCAGGAGGCGAGCGCATGAGCCTGCCAGCCACTACCGCGGGGGCGCTGGCCGCCATCGTGATCATGGCGCTGGTCACTTACCTGACCCGCGCCGGCGGCGTGTTCGTGATGTCCCGCGTGCCCATCGGACCCAAGGTGGAGCGCTTCATCAACGCCATGGCCGGTTCGGTGCTGGTGGCGGTGGTCACCCCCATGGCGGCGCAAGGGGACTGGGGAGCCCGCCTGGCGCTGGTGGCGACCCTCGTGGTGATGCTGGCGACACAGAAGGCCCTGGCCGCGATCACCGCCGGCATCCTCGCCGCCGCCCTGTGGCGGCTATGGCTGTGATGGCCCGGACCGCGGAACGTTTGTCGCTTTGCGCTCTCCAAGAAATACCCGGCCAACCGCTACCCGACCCCACCCGCTAGGCGGAACCGCTCCGCCCGGAGATGTCCATGTTCGATCCCAACGACCCACGCCGTAACGCCGCCTGGCAGGCCGCCCAGCAGTGGCGCACCCGGGCCAGCCAGACTCCCCGCGGCCCGCTGGGCGGGCTCAAGCTGATCCTGACCTGGCTACTGTTCGGCATGCTGCTGATCGTCGGCACCGTGCTCGGCCTGTTCTTCCTGCTGCTGGGCTGGGCCATGCTGCCCATCGTTCGCTACCGCATGAAGAAGCGCCTCGAACAGATTCGCGCCGAGCAGGCCAGGGAGGCCGGCAGCGGCTATTACGCGCACGAAAGCCGCTATCGCGAAACCCGCTACGGCGATGGCCGCGGCAACGGCGAGCAGGAACTACTGGAGGGAGAGTACGAGGTGCGCGACGAAAGTCACCGACGCTAGCCGGCCACCTGCCATAACAAGGCCCCGCCGAACGGCGGGCCCAAGGCTTGTCGTGCAGGGGATGCAGGCAGTCGGCTTTGCCCGACGCCGCCAAATCGGCGTTGACTGACAAACCGGCCAATAAGCCTTTTCACATCAGCTCGATAAACCGCCCTCGGCGGTGGAAAAAAATGTCAGGCTGCCATAAGTTGGAACGTATGTCCTGACGACTCCATGCGCCATTCCCATCCGGAGGATAACAACAATGCCTCGACTTCGGACCACGGCGGCACGCCTGCTGCACCCCTCGCTGCTCGCCTGTCTGACCCTTGCCTTCGCCGTACCCGGCCTGGCCAACGACTACCCCACCGAGGCCCGCGTCGATTACGTGCTGGCCTGCATGGCGGCCAACGGCAACAGCTACCTGACCATGCAGAAGTGCTCCTGCAGCATCGACGTGATCGCCGAGCATCTGCCCTATGCGACCTACGAGCAGGTCGAGACGGTCATGGGCATGCAGGACCAGCGCGGCGAGCTCGGCGTGCTGTTCCGCACCGAACGCGGCATGCAGGACCAGGTGCAGGCCCTGCATCAGGCCCAGGCCGACGCCAATCTGCGCTGCTTCTGATGCTCGGGCCCCGCTTCGCGCACAGCCTGGCACTCGCTGCTCTCTGGTCTGCTCCGCTGGCGAGCCTGGCCGACGGACACGCCGAAGGCGAGCGGCTGTTCCGCGCCCAATGCATCGGCTGTCATAGCATCGAGCCCGGCCGTCACCTGGCCGGCCCCAGCCTGCACGACTTGATCGGACGCCCCGCGGGCAGCATCGAGGAGTTCGACTACTCTGCGGCGCTCGAACAGGCCGAGCTGGTGTGGGATCGCGACACCCTCGACGCCTTCCTCGCCGGCCCCGAACGCTTCCTGCCCGGCAACCGCATGGTGCTGTGGGAGCTCGATCCCCGTACCCGCCAGCGCATCATTGACTATCTGGAGTACCGCAGCCAGGCGGCCGAGCACGCCCCCTGAGCCAGCTGAGCGGGCCTTGCCGTCAGCTCACACCTCAACCTCCCTTGCGCGCCATCATTCCGCGGGACGGGTTATAACCCACGATCGCCAGCACCAGCAGCACCGCCGCCACCGCCACGCTGATCGCCACCGCCTCGGCGTTGAAGCGCTCGTACATGGCGAAGCGGATCATCTCCACGGCGTGGGTGAAGGGATTGAGCGCGGCGACCTGATAGACCAGGTAGCTGCCCTCGCGGATGCGCCACAGCGGGTAGAGCGCCGAGGAGAGAAAGAACATCGGGAAGATGACGAAATTCATCACCCCGGCGAAGTTCTCCAGCTGGCGGATGAACGACGAGAGCAACAGCCCCAGCGCGCCGACCATGAAGCCGGTGACCAGCAGCGCCGGCAGCAGGTAGAGATAGCCCATCGCCGGCGCCTGGATGCCGTAGGCCCAGGCGATGGCCAGGAAGACGTAGACCTGCACCACCGACACCAGGGTGCTGGCCAGCAGCTTGCACACCAGCAGGTACCAGCGCGGGAAGGGGCTGACCAGCAACACCCGCATGCTGCCCATCTCGCGGTCGTAGACCATGGAGAGCGAGCTCTGCATGCCGTTGAACAGCTGGATCATGCCCACCAGCCCCGGCACGATGTAGACCTCGTAGAGAA
>CAZZCJ010000010.1:0-65436 GCA_964652855.1 uncultured Halomonas sp. | reverse complement strand
TGGCGCTGCCGCTGCACCCCGAGTACCGCACGCTGCCGATGGTCTGGTACGTGCCGCCCCTTTCGCCGATCCAGTCCGCCGCCGAGGCCGGCAAGATCGAGTACGACGGCGTGCTGCCCAAGATCGAGTCGCTGCGTATCCCGGTACGCTACCTGGCCAACATGCTCACCGCCGGTGAGGAAGAGCCCGTGGTGCTGGCGCTCAAGCGGCTGATGGCGATGCGCGTCTACATGCGCAACAAGCATGTCGAAGGCAAGGTCGACACCAGCGTGCTCGACACCGTCGGCCTGAGCGAAGCCCAGGTGGAAGAGATGTACCGCTACCTGGCCATCGCCAACTACGAGGATCGCTTCGTGATCCCGACCAGCCACCGCGAGATGGCCACCGAAGCGTTCCCCGAGCGCGGCGGCTGCGGCTTCAGCTTCGGCGACGGCTGCCACGGCGAGAGCAAGCCGAGCCTGTTCAACGGCCGCAAGCAGACCAGCGCGCTGGTCAAGCCGGTAGACGTCTTCGATCCGAAGACAGGTGCCAAGGAGACTCACCATGGCTGATGCAGCCCTCAAGATGCCCCAGCCCGAGCTCGGCATGCTCAGCCTGCGTGTGCTGGCTCGCCTGCTGGACTATCCCACCGAGGCCCTCCAGGGGGCCGTCGGTGAGCTCGTCGAAGTTCTCGACCAGGAGCGTCGCCTGCCGGCGGCGCTGCGCGCCGACCTGATGAGCTGGTGCCAGCGCATCGCCGACGGCGACCTGCTCGAGCTGCAGTCCGAGTACGTGGCGCTGTTCGACAAGGGTCGCGCCCACTCGCTGCTGCTGTTCGAACACGTGCACGGCGAGTCCCGCGACCGCGGCCAGGCGATGGTCGACCTGATCGACGAGTACAAGGCCGCCGGCTTCGAACTCGATGCCCGCGAACTGCCCGACTACCTGCCGCTGTTCCTGGAGTACCTCTCCACTCGCAGCGACGACGAGATCGGCCGCTGGCTGGGCGAGATCCGCCATATCCTGGCGCTGCTCACCGCCCGCCTGGAAGACCGTGGAGTCGACTACGCGCTGGTGCCCCGTGCACTGCTGGCGCTGGTCGGCGCCGAGGACGACGTGGAAGCCAGCCGTGAAGCGGTGAAGGGCGAGGCGCGCGACGACACGCCCGAGGCGCTGGATGCGGTATGGGAGGAGGAAGCGGTACGCTTCTCCGCCAAGTCCGACGAGGACTGCGCGCTGCAGTCCGCCGAAGGGCGCCGCCTGGCAGAACGCAAGAAAGTGACGCACAGCGAGGCAGTCCGGGTACTGGATCCCGCCGCTGCCCCCGTGAGGCTTGAAGGAGACCGGTCATGACTTTTCTCGATAACCTACTGTTCGGGCTTTACCCCTACCTGGCCGGCGCCGTGTTCCTGATCGGCAGCCTGATGCGCTACGATCACGGCCAGTACACCTGGAAGACCGGCTCGAGCCAGATGCTGACCAGCAAGAACATGCGCCTGGCCAGCAACCTGTTCCACGTCGGCATCATCGTGATCTTCTTCGGTCACCTGGCCGGCCTGCTCACCCCGCACTGGCTCTACAGCCCCTTCATCAGCGCCGGGACCAAGCAGGTCTTGGCCGTGGTGGTCGGCGGCATCGCCGGCGTGATGTGCCTGGTGGGCGGCGCCATGCTGTTCCATCGCCGCCTCACCAACCCGCGGGTACGCGCCTCGTCCAGCCCCATGGACACCGTGATCATCGGCCTGCTGGTGGCCCAGGTGGCACTCGGCCTGCTCACCATCCTGCCGACCCTGGGTCACCTGGACGGCAGCAAGATGCTGCAGTTCTCCGGCTGGGCGCAGTCCATCGTCTACTTCCAGGGCGGTGCCGCCGCTCACCTGGAAGGCGTGAGCTGGATCTTCAAGCTGCACATCCTGGTGGGCCTGACCATCATCCTGGTCTTCCCCTTCACCCGTCTGGTTCACGTGTGGAGCGTGCCGATGGGCTACGTGGGTCGCCGCTACCAGATCGTTCGCCGCCGGACCGGCGGGATCTGATCGGGTAAGGCTGGCTGCGCCCGCTCTGCTTGGTGAGCAATGGCACACCGCGGGTGCCGGGGGACAGGTGAACGAGGCGTTGACCTGGCCCCCGGGATCCCCCGGCCTGCCCTGGCAAGTTTAATGAGGTGAATGACATGCAAATGATCGAGATCGCACAGCTGCCGGGTCGCTACGCACCGCCGCCCGTCAAGGTCGGGGGCAAGCCGATCGACGAGGAGAGCATCGCCCGCGAGATGCAGTACCATCCGGCGGCGACCGCGGACGAGGCGCAGCTGCAGGCGGCCCGTGCGCTGGTCGTTCGCGAGCTGCTGCGCCAGCGCGCCGTCGAGCTCGGTCTGCTCTCGGCCGACGCTGCCGGTGAAAGCGATCACGACGCCGCCATCGCGATGCTGCTCGAGCGTGAGCTGGAGGTGCCGGAGCCCGAGGAAGAGGCCTGCCGCCGCTTCTTCGACGCCGACCCCGAGCGCTTCAGCGAGCCGACCCGTATCGCCGTACGCCACATCCTGCTCGCCGCTGCCCCGGACGACGCCGAACGGCGCGATGCCCTGTATCGCCTGGGCCAGACGCTGATCGAAGAATTGACGACCATCCCCGAACGCTTCACCGAATTCGCCATGCGCCACTCCGACTGCCCCTCCAAGAGCGAGGGCGGGGAGCTGGGCTGGCTGGCCCCGGGACAGACCGTGGCCGAACTCGATCGCGCCCTGCAGCACCTGCCGGAAGGGCTCCACGACCGTCCGCTGGCCTCGCGCTACGGCTGGCATGTGGTGATCGTCGACCAGCGCATCGAAAGCCGCCGCCTGCCCTTCGAGCAGGTGGCCGAGCGCGTCCGCCATACCCTGCGCGAACAGGCGACCCGCCGCGCCCTGCGCCACTACCTGTTGGCCCTGGAAGCCGAGATCGGCGTCGAGGGGGTCGAGCTGGACGACGATGCCGCCGGCAGTCTGATGCAATAGCCCTCTGACGCAACAGGAGAACGCCCATGTCCCATGTCCATGCCGATACTCCCTTCGTGCCGCTCGGTATCGCCGTGCTGACCGTGTCCGATACGCGTGGCTTCGACCGCGACGGCAGCGGCGACCTGCTCAGCGAGCGCCTCACCGAGGCAGGGCATGTCCTGGTCGACCGGCGCATCGTGCCCGACGACATCTATCGCATCCGGGCGGTGGTCTCGAAGTGGATCGTGCGCGAAGACATCCAGGTCGTGCTGGTGAACGGCGGCACCGGGTTCACCAAGCGAGACACCACCCCCGAGGCCCTGTCGCCGCTGTTCGACAGGGCCGTGGACGGCTACGGCGAGCTGTTCCGCCAGCTCTCCTACGAGTCCATCGGCACCTCCACGATCCAGTCGCGTGCCGTGGCGGGGGTGGCCAACGCCACCCTGGTGTTCTCCATGCCCGGCTCGCCCAAGGCGTGCGCCACCGCCTGGGACGGCATCCTCGCCGCCCAGCTCGATGCCCGCACCCGGCCGTGCAACTTCGTCGCCATGGTCATGCCCGAGCAGCAGGCGTGCGCCAGTCGCAGCGGTGCGCCTGACCACGGTCAAGGAGTGCGAGCATGAGCTGTGCCAGCCTTGCCAAGGGTCTGCTCGACCTGGACGTAGCACGGGCAAGGATGATCGCCGCCGCCGAGCCGGTGTGCGGCGAGGAGCGCATCGCCATCGAACAGGCCGTCGGTCGCGTGCTGGCGTGTGATATCGTGGCGCGCCACGATATGCCCGGCATCGATAACAGCGCGATGGACGGCTATGCCCTGCGCGTGGCGGAGCTGAGCGAGGCGGGCCTGCCGGTACGGCTGCGCATTCCCGCGGGGGCCGGCGTCGAGGTGCTGCCGGAAGGCGGCTGCGCGCGCATCTTCACCGGTGCGCCGGTGCCCGAAGGCGCCGACTGCGTGATCCCCCAGGAGCGGGTGCGGCTCGACGAGGCGGGCCGCGTCCACGTCGTCGGCGAGGCGAAGCCTGGCGCCAACATCCGCCTGCGCGGCGAGGAGTACCGTGCCGGGCAGGCGCTGCTGCCGGCCGGCGCGACCCTCAATGCCGCGGCGCTGGCGATGCTGGCGAGCCAGGGCATCGATGCGGTCGCGGTGCTGCCGAGGCTCAACGTGGCGCTGCTCTCCACCGGCGACGAATTGATCGAACCGGGTGCACCCTATGCGCCCGGCAGTGTCTACAACAGCAACCGGGTCATGCTGCAGGCGCTGCTTGAACAGCAGGGCTGCCGCGTGATCGACATGGGGATCGTGGCCGACACCCCCGAGGCGCTCCACGATGCCTTCGTGCGCGCCCGCGACAGCGCCGACCTGGTGGTCTGCACCGGCGGCGTGTCGGTCGGCGAGGAAGACCATGTGCGCCCCGTGCTCGATGGGCTTGGCGGGCTGGTCTTCCATGGGGTGGCGATCAAGCCCGGCAAGCCGTTTGCCTTCGGCTACCTGGACGACGGTTCGCCGGAAGGCGTGCCCCTGATCGGCCTGCCCGGCAACCCCGTGGCCTCGCTGGTCGGGTGGCACCTGCTGGCCCGGCCATTCGTGCAGGGTTGCCAGGGGCGTACCGTCGGCCCACTACAACAATACAAGGTCCGCGCCGGCTTCTCGCGGCGGGGCAGCCCTGGGCGGCGTGAACTGCTGCGCGTCGTGCTCGACTGGCAGAACGGCCACCCCGTCGCCTTCCTGGCCGGCGGACAGGGCTCCCATATGCTGCGCTCAGCCAGTGAGGCACACGGCTATCTGATGATGGCCGCCGATACCGACGTGGAGGAAGGACATGAATACCCCTATCTGCCCGCCGGACAGTTCGTCGATTGACCTGCTGTTCAAGCCCAAGCAGCTGCGCGAATTGATTCATGGTGTGTCCTGGCTCGGCGAGCCTGACGACAGCGAGATCACCTCGCTGCTGGAAGCGTCGTCGCTGATGACGCTGAAGAGCCGCGAATGGCTGTTTCGCCAGGATGCGCCGGCTCATTGGCTCTACATCGTCATCAACGGTGCGGTGCGCCTGGCGCGCAGCACCTGCGATGGGCGCCTGGCCACCATTCGCTGCGTCGAGCGCGGCGGTACCCTGGGCGAGCTGAGCATGGTGTCGAGCGCCGGGGTCTACCTCTACTCCGCCGAGGCGCTGCGCCGCACCCACGTGCTGGCGCTGCCAGCCTCGCGCTGTCGCGAGATCATGGACCGCCAGCCCGCCTGTCGCGCCGAGTTCATGAGCCGGCTGGCACTCGAGCTGACCGAGCGTCTCGAGGACCTGGCGCTGCTGACCCAGGCCGATGCCATGTCGCGGCTGGTCAGCTACATCCTGCGCCAGTTCCCGGCCAACCGGACCCGGACGCCGCGCGTGGTGCGCCTGTCGATTCCCAAGCGCTGGCTGGCCGCGCAGCTGGCGATGACGCCGGAGACCCTGTCGCGGCTGCTGGCCAAGCTGCGCGACAGCGGTGCCATCAGCATCGATCGTCAGCGCCTGATGGTGCTAGACGAGCAGAAGCTGCGCGACGCCATGCTGGCAAACGACTGAAGCCCCGCCCAGCGGCAAGGTCGCGCAGAGATTCGGCTGTCCTAGGGAGGCTGCATGCCCCGAACCGCCAAGAAGCCCCGTACCCTGGTCTACTCCTGTTCCGGCTGCTCCGACGTGGCGCAGCTGGCCAACGCCGTGGCCGTGAAGCTCGACCATGCCGGCATCGCCGAGATGTCGTGCATTTCCGGGGTCGGTGGCGGCGTGCCGGGGCTGGTACGCACCGCACGCTCGGGGCGGCCCATCGTTGCCATCGACGGCTGCCAGATGCACTGCGTCACCCACTGCCTGGCCAATGCCGGCGTGACCGCCACCGAGCACGTCAAGCTCTACGAGCAGGGCTTCCGCAAGCGGCGCGGCAAGACCTACGACTCCCAGGTCGTCGACGAGGTGGTGACGCAGGTGGGCGAGCTGATCGCCCGGCTGCCCATGGATGATGCGGCCGCCGAGCCAAGAGCCGAGACCCAAGCCGCTGCAAGAGCCGAGGAGACCCCATGTCGCTGATCGATGGCTTCGGCCGCGCCGTTCGCTACGTTCGCCTGTCGGTCACCGACCGCTGCGACTTCCGCTGCGTCTACTGCATGGCCGAGGAGATGACCTTCCTGCCCCGCGCCCGGCTGCTCACCCTGGAGGAGATCGCCACGCTGTCGCGGGCCTTCGTCGAACTCGGCGTGGAGAAGATCCGCCTGACCGGCGGCGAGCCGCTGGTGCGCCGCGGCATCGAGGACCTGGTGAAGGAGCTCGGTGCGCTGCCGGGGCTGCGCGACTTCGGAATGACCACCAACGGCGCCGGGCTGGTCAAGCACGCCCGTGCCCTGCGTGAGGGCGGGCTCAAGCGGCTCAACGTCAGCCTCGACTCGCTCGATCCCGAGCGCTTCCGCGCCCTGACTCGCACCGGCGACCTGGCCAAGGTGATCGACGGCATCCGCGCCGCCCGCGAGGCCGGCTTTACGCGCATCAAGCTCAACGCGGTGATCCTCAAGGGCCGCAACGACGACGAGGTGCTCGACCTGGTCGACTTCGCCCGCCGGGAGCGGGTGGACATCAGCTTCATCGAGGAGATGCCGCTGGGCCAGAACATGAGCCACGACCGCGCCGAGACCTTCTGCTCGAGCGACGACGTGCGCGCCGCCATCGAAGCACGCCATGCGCTGCTGCCCACCACCGAAACCACCCTGGGGCCTTCGCGCTACTACCGCATGGCCGACAGCGACTCGCGGATCGGCTTCATCTCGCCGCATAGCCACAACTTCTGTGGCGCCTGCAACCGCGTGCGCGTGACCGCCGAGGGCCGCCTGCTGCTGTGCCTGGGCAACGAACACTCGGTCGACCTGCGCGCGGTGATGCGCCGCCACCCCGGCGACCTGGAGCGGCTCAAGGCCGCCATCGTCGCCGCCATGCAGAAGAAGCCCGAGCGGCATCACTTCACCACCGACGGCGATGTGCAGGTGGTGCGCTTCATGAACATGACGGGGGGATAACCCCCCGGGCCAGGCCGCGAGCCATTGAGCCCGCGCCCGGCGCAGGCTAGCTTGGTGGGCAACCCACGCCCTCCAGGAGCCCCTCATGACTTCCTCGCACGACTCGCAGCGTTCCCACGCCCCCCGCGACGCGCATGACCCGCACCTCTGGCTCGAAGAGGTCGAGGGCGAGCAGGCCCTGGCCTGGGTGGAAGCGCGCAACGCCGAGAGCCAGAAGCAACTGGCCGATTCGCCGGGCTTTGATGCGCTGCGCGACGACCTGCAGGCGATCCTCGAGGCCGACGACCGCATCCCCTTCGTGGTCAAGCGCGGCGAGCACTTCTACAACTTCTGGCAGGACCGCGACCACCCCCGCGGGCTGTGGCGGCGTACAACCCTGGCGGAGTACCGCAAGGCGCGGCCCGAGTGGGAAGTGCTGATCGACCTCGATGCGCTCAACGCCGAGGAGGGCGAGAACTGGGTGTGGCACGGTGCCCACTGCCTGCGACCCGATTCGCCCGACCAGCCCTGGCGGCACTGCCTGGTGTCGCTCTCCCGCGGCGGCGCCGACGCCGACGTCACCCGCGAGTTCGACCTGATGGAGAAACGCTGGGTCGAGCAGGGCTTCTTCCGCCCCGAGGCCAAGGGCAGCCTGGGCTGGATCGACCGCGATACCGTCTACGCGCAGACCGACTTCGGCGAGGGCTCGATGACCCGCTCCGGCTACCCGCGCATCGTCAGGCAGTGGCGGCGCGGCACGCCGATGGCCGACGCCGAGACGGTGTTCGAGGGCGAGCCCGACGACATGGCGGTGGGCGCCGCGCACGACCCCACCCCCGGCTTCGAGCGCGACTTCGTCAGCCGCGCCCGCGCCTTCTACGACAACGAGCTCTACCTGCGCGGGGCCGACGGCGGCCTCACCCGCATCGAGGTGCCCAACTCGGCCCACAAGCAGGTCCACCGCGAGTGGCTGATGATCGAGCTGCGCGAGCCCTGGGAGGTGGCGGGCACCACCCACCCCGCCGGCGCGCTGCTGATCGCCGACTTCGACGCCTTCATGGCCGGCCAGCGCGAGCTGCGCGTGCTCTTTACGCCTAGCGAGCGCACCTCGCTCTCCGACGCCACCTGGACGCGCCGCCACCTGATCCTCAACGTGCTCGACGACGTCAAGCATCGGCTCTACGTGCTGACGCCGAGCGAGGGCCAGTGGCAGCCCGAGCCGCTGCCCGGCGTGCCGACGCTGGGCAGCGTCAGCGTCAGTGCGGTGGACGACGAGAAGAGCGACGAGGTGTTCGTCATCGTCAGCGACTACCTCACACCGACCACGCTGCTGCACGGCCGGGTCGGCGAGGCGCTGGAAACGCTCAAGCAGGCCCCGGCGCTGTTCGATGCCGACGGCCTGGAAGTGACCCAGCACTTCGCCACCAGCGAGGACGGCACGCCGATTCCCTACTTCCAGGTGGCGCGGCGCGGCCTGGAGCCAAGCGGCGAGCATGCGACCCTGCTCTACGGCTACGGTGGCTTCGAGGTGCCGCTGCTGCCTGGCTACAGCCCTGGGGTGGGGCGCGCCTGGCTCAGCCAGGGCGGCGTCTACGTGGTGGCCAATATCCGCGGCGGCGGTGAGTACGGCCCGCGCTGGCACCAGGCGGCGCTGCGCGACAAGCGCCACAAGGCCTTCGAGGACTTCGCCGCGGTGGCACGAGACCTGATCGAGCGCGGCGTCACCTCGCCGCGGCGGCTGGGCATCCAGGGCGGCTCCAACGGCGGCCTGCTGGTCGGCAACATGCTCACCCGCTACCCGCAGCTGCTCGGCGCCGTGGTGTGCCAGGTGCCGTTGCTCGACATGCGACGCTACCACCTGCTGCTGGCCGGCGCCTCGTGGATGGCCGAGTACGGCGACCCCAAAAGCGACGACTGGGAGTTCCTGCGCGGCGTCTCGCCCTACCACAACCTCGACCCCGCCGCCGACTATCCGCCCATGCTGCTGATGACCAGCACCCGCGACGACCGCGTCCATCCGGGCCACGCGCGCAAGATGATGGCGCGCATGAGCGAACAGGGACACGAGGCGCTCTACTACGAGAACGTCGAAGGCGGGCACGGCGGGGCGGCCGACAGCCGCCAGCGCGCCCATATGCAGGCCCTGGCGTTCACTTTCCTAGCGCAACGATTGGGCGGGGAGACGTGAACCCTTAGCCTTTTATTCATTTGTCCTAGTTGTCTGGTTGGGCAGCGCCACGGCTGCGCCACGATGATGCCGAAGCCACGCGTTGCGCACTAGGCAGGCGCAGCGCGTGCGCTTTCGGGCGGCTGTTGCCTGGCGATGGCCAGGTTTTTTCTTTTTTAAAATCATGCAAATGGACTGTGTTTCTTGAGGTATGGCACGGGCGCTGCAGATAAAGGAGTGAAGGTAATGACCCGATAGTACAAGTACAGCCACTGACCAGAGGTGACGGGATATGAAGGGTAAAAAGCGTCTTCTTGTTGGCACCTGTTTGATGAGCTCGCTGCTGCTGGCCAGTGGCCAGGCCTTGGCGGAGCGCATTTCCATCGGCATCGGACACCAGAGCATGGTGACCAATACCGTGGCGGGAGGCATCGTGCTGGAGAAGCTCGGCCTCATCGAAAAGTATCTCCCCACCGACGGCAAGTATGCCGATGCCGATTATCGTATCGTCTTTCGCGACTACGACTCGGGCCCGCCCATCACCAACCAGATGATGGCGGGCAACCTGGAGTTCGGCGTGATGGGCGATTACCCGCTGATCGTCAACGGGGCCAGTTTCCAGGCCACGGGGCGTAACGAGACACGCTTCATTGCCGTGACCGGCTACAACCGGCAGGGGACCGGCAACGGTATCGTGGTGCCGATAGCCTCCGACGTCTACTCCCTCGAGGAGCTTGCCGGCAAGCGTATCTCCACGCCGGTGGGCAGCGCCGCCTGGGGCATGACGCTCAAGGCGCTGCGCGATGCGGGGCTCGACGGCCAGATCGCCATCGTCGACCAGAGCCCGCCGGTGGGGGTGGCCAACATTGCCGGCAACCGCATCGATGCCCACGCCGACTTCGGGCCCTGGTCGGAAGTGATGGAGTTCCGCGGCACCGGGCGCAAGATCTTTGACGGCAGCGAGGCGGGCGTGCCGACGTTCCACGGCATCGTGGTGCGCAAGGATTTCGCCGACCGCTATCCCGAAGTCGTCGATGCCGTGCTCATGGCCACCCTCGAAGCGCAGCAGTGGATCGAAGAGGATCCGATGCGCGCCGCCATCCAGCTCAGCGAGTGGACCGGGGTCGCCAAGGAAGTGCTCTACCTCTACCTGAGCGAGGGCGGCATCAGCACCCTCGATGCCACCATCAAGCCGGAGTGGGTCGAGGCGCTCGAGTACGACCATGCGCTACTGCAGGACGAGCGCAACATCCCCGACCTGGACTTCGAAGCCTGGGTTGACGACAGCTACCTGCGCCGTGCCTATGACGCAACCGGGCGGGATCACGCTGCCGACCTGGAGCGCATGGTGACCCCCGTGGCGCAGAATCCCGAGCTCAGCCCGGCCCAGGTCTGGTTTGCCGACGAGGGCATCGTCGACTTCGCCAGCGTAAGGGACATGGTGGCGGCCTTCCGCGAGGCCGAACAGGAAGGCCGCGAGGTGTATGCCACGTACGTCTACGATCATCTCAGCGGCATCAAGATGTTCGGCAAGGCGGCCTTTCTTTCCGAAACGCCCGATGGGAACGTGGTGGCGTTCATGAAGCGTGCCGATTCCGAGGCATACATTGCCGATAATGGCGGACGAATGGTTGCGCTTGCCGCCGTAGACGAGGACGCCTTGGCGATGAACTAATAAGGCAGCCTGCTTTAAGGCGGTATCGCAGGATCCTTCCCAAAATCCCTTCAATTGAAATACTTGGCTGGCCGGCAAGATCGGCCAGCCAAGCGTGCTTTAGACTATTGCTGGAAATTGACATTCAGGCTGTAGCGGTGGGCATCCCAGCTTTCACCGCCGGGTGCGGAATTGCCTGAGACTACCAGACGATATTTCCCTGCTTGTAAAGCCTCTTGTATCTCGAATTCGCCAGCGGTTGAGTTCACTTCACTAACCGTATTGCCTTGGGCGTCTATCAGTCGAGCATTCATGGGTAGCGTGCTTTGATGCGCCCCTGGTAAATGGCGGCTTGCAATGCTTACCGTTGCAGGCTGTTCCAGGTTAAAGGCGTAGGTATGTGGGTGGCCGCTGTTAATGATCCTGCTAGCCGTGCTGCCTTCCTGCAGAATATTACCATTCTGTGTGGCGCTATCAAGACTGGCGAAAGCCGGCAGGGAGAACAGGCTTGCTACGGCGGCGGCGAGAGCGATTTTCTTGATCATCATAAACCTCGTCTAGTGGTTAAGACTTGCTGTGGCTGACTATATCAGGCTGATTTCGTTATCAATCGAACTTCTGTCGTTATAAGGCGTGGAAGTGATGGAGTGTGTCTTTATCCCTCTATGCTTCAACTTTATGTGCTCATGTTAGCGAATGGAGGCGGACAGGAAGATGACCTGTTCATGACATGTTTGTCATTTTTATCATTGATAAAATACGTGATGGTGGCGTGAAAAATCTCTGTCGTTGGGGTGTCAGTCAGTCGGGGAGTCGGCCTTCCGGTCGGAAGTTAAGCCGCGGCAGAATCACATCACAAAAGGTCGCCATGACATGTCTTACTTGTTATAGAGGCGACCATTGAGTTCGTGAAAGCATGCGCCAGCCTGATGCTCGCTAGTGAAGATTTGCACCATGCACGCGCATTGGTGCGCTGTCGAAAGAATGCGACTCGTGGGCGCTGGAAAATAAAAAACCAAGCGGAATAACTCTTTGATGAAGGGTGGCGGGAAGTTGGCACGCCTGATGCAACTTACTGGGCAAACGACATGACCTGTTAGTACAAGCGTCGCTCCCGGCAGCAGCACAGGACAAGCGCCGGATTGACCAAGGTTCCGCGCAGTGCCGATGCGCTCCCGTGACGAGAGGTGACACCATGAGCTTGAACCCCAGTCCCCGCCCTCCACTGACCGAGGCCGCCATGCCTGGACCGCTCGAGGCCGCCGAACGGCCATCGGTCCAGGCCGCCGCGTCTGTCCCCGCGCCCTCCGCTGGGGGGCCTGCCCGCCCACGGCGCGTCCTGTTCGAAAACTGGCAGCGCTACCTGGTGCGCATCGGTGCGCTGCTGGTGGCCGCGCTCGGCTGGCATCTCGCCTCGACCTACGGCTTCGACGTCTTCGTGCGCTTCGACAACGTGCCGGGGCCGCTGGTGGTGGGGGCGGAGTTCCTGGCCCAGGCCTCGAGCCAGCAGTTCTACCTCCATATCCTGCACAGCGTGCAGCGCATCGCCATCGCCTACGGCCTGGCCGTGGTAATCGGCGTGGTGCTGGGGGTGATGATGGGGCGCTCACGCTTCGCCGAGGACGTGATCCTGCCCTACATCGAGATCCTGCGCCCGATCCCGGCGGTGGCCTGGATTCCCCTGGCGATCCTGATGATGCCCACCGAGCAGTCGAGCATCGTCTTCATCACCTTCCTCGGCGCGCTGTTCCCCATCGTTCTCAATACCGTGCACGGCGTCGACCAGACGCCCAAGGTGCTGGTTCGCGCGGCGCGCAGCCTGGGGGCCAGCAACGCCGCCATTCTCTGGCACGTGGTGATTCCCGGGGCGCTGCCGAGCATCGTAGCGGGCCTTGCCATCGGCATGGGGGTGGCGTGGTTCTCGCTGTTGGCCGGTGAAATCATCAGCGGCCAGTACGGCATCGGCTACTTCACCTGGTCGGCCTACACCCTAGTTGAATATCCCAAGATCATCATCGGCATGCTGGTCATCGGCGGGCTGGGGTCGCTGTGCACCCTACTGGTTCGCAAGGCCTGCTCGCCGCTGCTGCGCTGGCAGGCCGAGGGGGCCAAGTCATGATGAAAACGACTCGCATCAACCGTGCCGCCGTCGTCGAGCATCCTCACAGCTATCGCCCCCGCACGGCGGGTGGCAAGGGAAGGATCAGCGTTCGCGACATCGACATCGTCTTTGCCACCGCCAATGGGCCGCACCACGCCGTGGAATCCGCCAGCCTCGAGGTGCAACCGGGCGAGTTCGTCTCGCTGCTGGGCCCTTCGGGCTGCGGCAAGTCGACCCTGATGAACAGCGTGGCCGGTTTCGTCAAACCCGCGCGTGGCGAGGTGCTGCTCGACGGCCAGCCGGTGGCCAAGCCCGGCCCCGACCGCGGCATGGTGTTCCAGCAGCATTCGCTGTTCCCGTGGAAGACCGTGAAACAGAACGTCGCCTTCGGCCCGCTGATGTCGGGCGTCGGCTCGCGGGAGGCCGACAGCGTGGCCAGTACCTTCCTCTCGTTGGTGGGGCTGTCGCGCTACGCCAATGCCTTCCCTACCACGCTCTCCGGCGGCATGCAGCAGCGCGTGGGCATCGCCCGGGCGCTGGCCAACTACCCCAGTGTGCTGCTGATGGACGAGCCCTTCGGCGCCCTGGATGCCCAGACCCGCAGCATGATGCAGGAGAACCTGCTGGAGATCTGGAGCGAGTTCAAGAACACGGTGCTGTTCGTCACCCACGACATCGACGAGGCGGTGTTCCTGTCCGACCGCATCGTGGTGATGAGCGCAAGCCCGGGGCGAATCATCGCGGATATCCCGGTGCGGCTGGCGCGGCCGCGCACCCAGGAGCTGCTCACGACGCCCGAGTTCATGGCGCTCAAGCGCGAGTGCCTGGCGCTGATCCGCGAGCAGACGCTGCGCGCCTTCGAGCTGCAGAACCAGGCGAGCTGAGCCGGTATGGCAGGCACGGTCGGCGCTCGAGCCGACATGACATGTCATGACAAGAGGCAACGATCATGAACAGCCAGGAACTCAAGCTGCAGCCGGGCGACTCGCCGCAGCCGCTCTATGCGCAGATTCGCGACACCCTGCGGCGCAACATCCTCGAGGGCGGCTGCACGCCCCATGAGCGGCTGCCCTCGGAGAGTGCGTTGATGAAGAGCTTCGGCGTCAGCCGCATCACCATTCGCCAGGCCCTGCGCGACCTGCACAACGAGGGGCTGGTGTTCTCCGCCCAGGGCAAGGGCACCTTCGTCAGCAAGCCCAAGGCGGTACAGAACGTGCAGCGCCTGCAGGGCTTTGGCGAGGCGATGGCGGCGCAGGGCTACGAAGCCACCGCGCGGCTGCTGTCGATCCAGGAGTGCAGGCCGAGCAAGCCGGTGGCCGCCGCGCTGGCGCTGCCCCGCGGTGACGCCGTGGTGGAGGTCAAGCGGGTGCGCTACCTCAACCGCGAGCCGGTCTCGCTGGAGAGCAGCTACTTCCCCCTGGACATCGGCCGGCGGCTGTTCGGCCAGGAGCTCTCCGGCGACATCTTTCCCATGCTGGAGAACCGCTTCGGCATTCCGCTCGGCGCGGCGGACATCGCGATCGACGCCACCCTCTGCGACGAGGAGACCCAGCACCACCTCAACCTCAGGCTGGGCGAGCCCATCCTGCGGGTCGAGCGACTGACCTACGACCGTGCGGGTCGGCCGGTCGACTTCGAGTACCTCTGCTTCCGCGGGGACGCCTTCAAATACCAATTCCGAGTGGATCGGAAATCGGAGGAATCATGAACGCAAGCGACATTCCCGTCATCGACGTCGACGTACTGGTCATCGGCGGCGGCACCGCCGGCCCCATGGCGGCCGTCACCGCCAAGGAGCAGGACCCGAGCCTCAAGGTCATGCTGCTGGAAAAGGCCAACGTCAAGCGCTCCGGCGCCATCTCCATGGGCATGGACGGGCTCAACAACGCCATCGTGCCCGGCCACTCGACGCCCGAGCAGTACGTCAAAGAGATCACCATCGCCAACGACGGCATCGTCCACCAGCCGGCGCTGATGGCCTATGCCCAGCGTTCGTTCCCGATGATCGAGAAGCTCGACGCCTGGGGCGTGCACTTCCAGAAGGACGAGACCGGCGACTACGACATGAAGAAGGTCCACCACCTCGGCACCTACGTGCTGCCGATGCCGGAGGGCCACAACGTCAAGAAGATCCTCTACCGCCGCCTGCGCCGCCACCGGGTGCAGATCGAGAACCGCTACCAGGCCACCCGCCTGCTCAAGGACGCCGATGGCCGCATCGCCGGAATGGTCGGCGTCAATACCCGCACCGCGGAGCCGATCATCATCCGCGCCAAGGCGGTGATCATGGCCACCGGGGCCGCCGGACGCATCGGCTTGCCGACCTCGGGCTACCTGTTCGGTACCTACGAGAACCCCGCCAACAACGGCGATGGCCACGCCATGGCCTATCACGTCGGAGCGGACCTGGCGAACCTCGAGTGCTTCCAGATCAATCCGCTGCTCAAGGACTACAACGGCCCGGCCTGTGCCTATGTGACAGGCCCGCTCGGCGGTTTCACCGCCAACTCCCAGGGCGAGCGTTTCATCGAGTGCGACTACTGGTCGGGCCAGATGATGCTGGAGTTCTTCAAGGAGCTGGAGGGTGGCAATGGCCCGGTGTTCCTCAAGCTCGATCACCTGGCCGAGGAAACGATCCAGGAGATCGAGACCGTCCTGCACACCAATGAGCGGCCCTCGCGCGGTCGTTTTCACGACGGCCGTGAGACCAACTATCGCCAGCACATGGTGGAGATGCACATCTCCGAGGTCGGCTTCTGCTCGGGCCACTCCGCCTCGGGCGTGTGGGTCGACGAGACCGGCGCCACCACCGTGCCGGGCCTGTACGGCGCCGGCGACATGGCCTCGGTGGCCCACTCCTACATGCTCGGCGCCTTCGTCTACGGCGAGATCTGCGGCGAGAGCGCGGCCGCCTTCGCCAAGGCGCGCGGCGAGATGCCCACCCTCGACGAGGCCTTCATCGCCGCCGAGCTCGAACGCATCCAGGCGCCGCTCAAGGTCACCGACGGCATCCCGCCCTCGCAGATGGAGTACAAGGTGCGCCGCCTGGTCAACGACTACCTGCAGCCGCCTAAGGTCACCAAGAAGATGCAGATCGGCCTCGAGCGCATCCTCGCGGTACGCGAGGACATCCCGCGGCTGCAGGCCAACGACCCCCACGAGCTGCTGCGCGCCATGGAAGTGCAGTCGATCATCGACTGCGCGGAGATGGCCGCCCGCGCCTCGCTCTACCGCACCGAATCACGCTGGGGGCTCTACCACTACCGCGTCGACTGGCCGGAGCAGAACGATGCCGACTGGTTCTGCCACACCCGCCTGTACAAGGACGAGAACGGCAACATGGCCCACGGCAAGCGCCCGGTGGCGCCCTATCTCGTCGAGCTCGGCGAGGAGAAGGACGCCTACCAGAAGCTGCGCGTGAAGAAGGCCGCCAACGCCTGAGCCCTGGGTACGAACGACAGATTCGAGGAGAGGAACCATGCCGACTGCAACGCAACGCACCAGCGTCCCGGTGCTCATCGACGAGGACAAGTGCATCGCCGACAAGGGCTGCACCGTGTGCATCGACGTCTGCCCGCTCGACGTGCTGTGGATCAACCCGGACACCGGCAAGGCGCACATGCGCTACGACGAGTGCTGGTACTGCATGCCCTGCGAGGCCGACTGCCCGACCGATGCCGTCAAGGTCGAAATTCCCTATCTGCTGAGGTGAGCCATGAAACAGTACGACGATCCCGAACTGCAGGAGATTGCCGAGAAGCTCGCCGACCCGGACCCCGGCATTCGCCGCGTGGCGGTGCTGGCGCTGGTCGACTCGGGCGAGCCCGAGGCCGCCGAACTCCTGATCCATGCGCTCAAGGACGAGGACGCCGCGGTACGCCAGGAGGCGGCCAAGGTGGTCGACGAGTTCGACGCCGAGGAGATCGCCGACTCGCTGCTCGCCGCCCTGGGTGACGCGGACGAAGTGGTGCGCAACGCCGCTGCCCACGCCCTGGCCGACCTCAAGGATCCCAGCGTCGCGCCGCCGCTGCTGGCGGCGCTTGAGCGCAGCGACGACCCCTTCGTGGTGGCCGGCATCCTGCGGGCGCTCAAGCCGCTGCGCGTGGCGGCCGCCCAGGCTCCGGCGCTCTCGCGGCTGAGCGACGGCGATGCCCGCGTGCGCCGCGAGGCGGTGGGCGTGCTCGGCTGGCTCAAGGCCGAGGAGAACCTGCCGGCGCTGATCGACCGCGCCAAGAGCGACGCCGACCCGGAGGTGCGCCGTGCCGCCGCCGGCGCCCTGGTCTACGCCGCGGCGGAGCGGGTGGGCCCGCCGCTGGTGGCGATCCTGGCCGACCCCCACTGGCAGGTGCGCTGCGAGGCCGCCGTCGGCATCGGCAAGCTCGACTACCGGGCCGGGCTTGAGCCGCTGATCGAGGCCAGCCGCGACGCCACCTGGCAGGTGCGCGAAAAAGCCGCCGATGCGCTGGGCAAGCTGCGGATGGTGGCAGCCGTGCCGGCGCTGGGCGAGTGTGCCCAGGACCCGATGAGCAACCTGCGCAAGGCCGCCATCGGCGCGCTGGGGGCGATTGCCGAGCCGGCGTGCCGCCCGTTCATCGAGCTTGCCCTCGACGACCCCGATCCGGACGTGCGCAAGCTGGCGCGCTGGGCCAAGTCGCAGCTCGACAACGCAGCCTAGACGCCGGCTGCAAGCGACTGCGCGACGGCGATACCGCGTTGGAAGCAACCTCGGATGCTTATTTACTACCGCGTCTTCGGCTGCTTCCGCCTTGTCTCGCTCTCGCTCGCTCGCTTGTGGAGCGGCTTTGAACGAACCCTGTAGAGGCAAACGACCATGACCTACGTCGTCACCGAAAACTGCATCCGCTGCAAGTACACCGACTGCGTCGAGGTGTGCCCGGTGGACTGCTTCCACGAAGGGCCCAACTTCCTCGTCATCGACCCGGAGGAGTGCATCGACTGCTCGCTGTGCGTGGCGGAGTGCCCGGCGGATGCCATCTACGCCGCCGACCAGCTGCCGCCCGACCAGATGCATTTCCTCGAGATCAACGCCGAGCTTGCCCAGGTGTGGCCGGTGATCACCGAGACCCGCAACCCCCTTGGCGAAGCCGAGGCCTGGGTCGATCGGGGAGAGAAGCTGCAGTACCTGGAGCGTTGAGGCATGCGCCAACTTGTCATGACGAGTTGCCGCGCACGCTTCGCGCTGCTGGCCGTCGTGCTGGGTGCCAGCGTCAGCGACAGCGCCCGACCGATGGTCGACGTGGCCGTGCCGATTGCGCCCACGGAAGTGCCGATGCTGTGCCTGCGGGACCGGCCGCCACTTGTTTCACGCACTTGAATTCCACGGATCCAGTTTTACCGAACCGATCGCCAGGAGGTCGCCATGACTGCCATCGCCCATCCAAGTGGACACTTGCGTCATACCATTGCCCCGCCCGATGGGGTGCACATGAATCGCCGCACGCGGTCGGTGGAAGTCCGCTGGCCCGACGGCCGCACGGATACGCTCTCCTGCCTGGCGCTGCGCGCCGCCTGCGCCTGCTCCAGCTGCCTGCACGCCAAGCGCAGCGGGCGCCTGGCGCTGTACGACGCCGACATCACCATCGTCGAGGCCAAGCCCTTCGGCATCAGCGGCCTGCAGCTGTTCTTCTCCGATGGCCACAGCCGCGGAGTGTTTCCCTGGGCCTACCTGCGCCAGCTGGGTGAGGCGGCGTGATGAACGCGCCGACGCCGCTCGCCGTGGCGCCCTCCTGGGCCGTGCTCAAGCGCTTCTACCCCGGCGTGGCGCTGTGCACGGTGCTGGCGCTGGCCGGCAGCTTCCTGGCCGAGCACTACGGTGCCCCGGCGCTGCTGCTGGCGCTGCTGCTGGGCTTCGGCTTCGCCAGCCAGGCCGCCGATGCCCGCCTGCAGCCGGGCGTCGGCTTCTGCGCCCGCCGCGTGCTGCGCGTCGGCGTGGCGCTGCTCGGCGCGCGCATCGGGCTGGCCCAACTGCAGGAAGTCGGTTGGCTGCCGCTGGCGGTGGTGCTTGCCAGCGTGCCGCTCACCATCGGCGCGGCGCTGTGGCTGGGTCGCCTGCTGGGGCTGCCCACGCCGCACAGCCTGGTGGCCGGCGCGGCGGTGGCGATCTGCGGGGTGTCGGCGGCGGTGGCGGTGGCCGCCGTGCTGCCGGCCGGACGCCTGGAGGAGCGCCGCCTGCTCGGCGTGGTGGTATGCGTCACCGCGCTGGGCACCGTGGCCATGCTGGGCCTGCCGCCGCTCACCGCGCTGCTCGGCTACGGCGATATCGCCAGCGGGCTGTTCCTCGGCGCCACCATCCACGACGTGGCCCAGGCGGCGGGGGCGGGGTATCTGGTCTCCGACACCGCCGGCGACGTGGCCATGCTGACCAAGCTGCTGCGGGTGGCCCTGCTCGTGCCGCTGGTGCTGCTGATCGGCCTGCTGCTGCGTCGGGGCGAGGGCGGTACCGGCGAGTTTCCCTGGTTCCTGCTCGGCTTCGTGGCGCTGTTCGCTGCCAATAGCCTGGGGCTGCTGACCCCCGGGCTTCGAGAATTCCTGGTCAGCGCCTCGCAGTGGTGCCTGCTGGTGACCATGGCGGCGCTGGGCATGCGCACCTCGGTGCGCGACCTGCTGGGCCAGGGCTGGCGCCCGCTGTCGCTGCTCTGCGCGCTGAGTGCGGGGCTTGCGCTCACTGTCATTGGCCTGCTGGCGCTGCTGCCGGTGGCCTGAACCCAACCACATGCGTGTTATCCCGCATCGCTTCGATGCAAGACGACTGGAGGAAACCATGGCCACTGCTATCGGAACCGCCGATGTGCTGAGCGTCCATCACTGGAACGACACCCTGTTCAGCTTTCGCACCACCCGCGACCAGGCCCTGCGCTTCGAGAACGGCCACTTCGTGATGATCGGCCTCGAGGTGGCGGGCAAGCCGCTGATGCGCGCCTACAGCATCGTCAGCGCCAACCACGACGACTACCTCGAGTTCCTCAGCATCAAGGTGCCAGACGGACCGCTGACCTCGCGCCTGCAGCACCTCAAGGTGGGCGACCAGATCATGGTCAGCCGCAAGCCGGTGGGCACCCTGGTGATCCACGACCTGACTCCGGCCAAGCACCTCTACCTGCTGAGTACGGGAACCGGCCTGGCGCCGTTCATGAGCATCATCAAGGACCCGGAAGCCTACGAGCGCTTCGAGAAGATCGTGCTGGTGCACTGCGTGCGCTACGTCAGCGAACTGGCCTACCACGACCACATTACCCAGGAGCTGCCGGAGCACGAATTCCTCGGCGAGGAGATCCGCGACAAGCTGATCTACTACCCCACGGTAACTCGCGAGCCGTTCCGCCACGAAGGGCGCATCACCACGCTGATCGAGAGCGGCAAGCTGTGCGCCGACATCGGCCTGCCGCAGCTCAACCGCGAGACCGACCGGGTGATGCTGTGCGGCAGCCCCGCCATGCTCGAGGATCTCACCGCGATGCTGGATGGCATGGGCTTCGAGGCCAGCCCCCAGCAGGGCGTGTCGGGCGACTACGTGATCGAGCGCGCCTTTGCGGAAAAGTAGGCTGAACGCCATGGGCCGCCGTGGGAACAGCGGTGCAGCCTGGCACCCACGGCCTCATGGCGGATCGTGCGACTCATGGCCGGCTCGATGACAGCTGGGCGTGACAGGCATACGCTCTTGCCAAAAAACCCAGCGGCCGGCGGTACGCAGCGCGACAAAGTCGAAACAACGCTGAAAAGCGATCTGCGGGTAAGGCTGGCTTTCTCGGCTAAGGTATGGGAGAACCTCCAGCAGGGCCATGCCCATCGAACGCTTGATTGAGGACACAACAAGATGCTACCCAAGAAGACGCTTCTGGCCACCGCCGTGATCGGCGCCATGCTGGCCACCGCCGCGAATGCCGAGACCCTGCGCTGGACCCGCTCGGCGGACAGCCTGACCATGGACCCCCACTCCCAGAACGAGGGGCCGACCCACTCGGTCAACCACCAGATCTTCGATACCCTCGTCTACCAGGACATGGACGTCGAGTATCAGCCCGGCCTGGCCACCGAGTGGCACGTGAAGGAAGACGAGCCCACCGTGTGGGTGTTCAAGATCCGCGAGGGCGTCACCTTCCACGAAGGCCAGTCGCTGAGCGCCGAGGATGTGGTCTTCTCGATCAACCGTGCGCGCCACGAGCACTCCGACATGCGCGGCCTGCTCACCTCGATCTCCGAGGTGCGCGCCGTCGACGACTATACCGTCGAGGTCGAGACCACCGAGCCCAACCCGCTGCTGCCGAACAACTTCACCAACCTGTTCATCATGAGCCGCGAGTGGGCGGAGGAGCACGGCGTCGAGGAGCCGCAGAACTACGCGGCGGGCGAGGAGACCTTCGCGGTGCGCAACGCCAACGGCACCGGCCCGTTCCGCGTGGAGAGCCGCGAGCCCGACGTGCGCACCGTGTTCGTGCGCAACGACGACTACTGGGGCATCGACCACTACCCGATGGAGATCACCCGCCTGGTGTTCACGCCGATCGAGTCGGCCTCCACCCGCGTGGCGGCGCTGCTCTCCGGCGAGGTCGACTTCCTGCAGGAGACCCCGGTACAGGACATCGAGCGCCTGGCCAACGCCGACGGCATCAAGAACGAGCAGGGCGCCGAGAACCGCACCATCTTCCTCGGCATGGACCTGGGCTCGGCCGAGCTGCGTGCCGGCAACGCCGAGGGCAACCCCTTCGCCGACCGCCGCGTGCGCGAGGCGATCAACCTGGCGGTGGATGCCACCACCATCCAGCGTGCCGTCATGCGCGGTAACTCCCAGCCGGCCGGCATGATCGCGCCGCCCTTCGTCAACGGCTACAGCGAGGAGATGGACGAGGTGCTGCCGGCCGACGCCGAGCGTGCCCGCGAGCTGATGGCCGAGGCCGGCTACGGCGACGGCTTCCGCGTCACCCTGCACTGCCCCAACGACCGCTATGTCAACGACGAACAGATCTGCCAGGCGGTGGTCAGCATGCTGGCGCGCATCGGCATCACCGTGGACCTGGTGGCCCAGACCCGCTCGCTGCACTTCGCCGAGCTGGCCCGCGGCGAGTATGACTTCTACCTGCTGGGCTGGGGCGTGCCCACCATGGATTCCGAGTACGTCTTCAACTACCTCTACCACACCAAGGAGGATGATCGGGGTACCTGGAACTTCACCGGCTACTCCGATGAGCGGGTGGACGAACTGACCGTGGCCATGGGCCAGGAGGTCGACGAGGAGGCGCGCAACGAGATGATCGCCGAGGCGTGGCAGATCGTGCACGACGAGATCATCTACGTCCCGATCCACCACCAGATGCTGACCTGGTCGATGCGCGACGATATCGACTTCAAGGTCCAGAGCGAGAATACGCCGCACTTCAAGTATCTGCGTTTCAATCAGTAAGTCTGACTAGACAACGACCCCTGGCCGTCAAAAGCGGCCAGGGGTATCGTCGTTATTTGGTGATCCCATGCTAGCGTTTCTGATCCAGCGCGTGCTGCAGGCCATCTTCGTGATGTTCGTGGTCGCGCTCATCTCGTTCTCGCTGTTCCACTACGTCGGCGACCCGGTGCTCAACATGCTCGGGCAGGAGGCCACCGAGGCCGACCGTGCCGCGCTGCGGGCCCAGCTCGGCCTCGACCAGCCGGTGGTGGTGCAGTTCTGGAATTTCGTCGTCAATGCCGCCCAGTTCGAGTTCGGCATCTCCTACCGCTCGGCCCGTCCGGTCACCGACCTGATCATGGAACGGCTGCCCGCCACCCTGGAGCTGGCCATCATCTCGGCAATCTTCGCCGTGGCCATGGGCATCCTGCTGGGTATCTATACCGCCCTGCGGCGTCGCAGCTGGCTGGCCAACTTCATCATGACCGCCTCGCTGATCGGCGTTTCGCTGCCGACCTTCCTGATCGGTATCCTGCTGATCTACATCTTTGCCGTGGAGCTCGGCTGGCTGCCGGCCTTCGGTCGCGGAGAAACGGTTCGTCTGACCGACTGGTGGACCACCGGCCTGCTTACTACCAGCGGCCTTCGCTCGCTGATCCTGCCGGCCATCACTTTGGGGTTGTTCCAGCTGACCCTGATCATGCGCCTGGTGCGGGCCGAGATGCTCGAGGTGCTGAGCACCGACTACATCAAGTTCGCCCGTGCGCGGGGTCTGTCGAAGCGGGTGGTGCATCTGCGTCATGCGCTGAAGAACACCATGATTCCGGTCATCACCATCATCGGCCTGCAGCTCGGCACCATCATCGCCTTCGCCATCATCACCGAAACGGTGTTCCAGTGGCCCGGCGTGGGGGCGCTGTTCATCACCGCGGTGCGCTTCGTCGATGTGCCGGTCATGGCCGCCTATCTGATGATGATCGCGCTGGTGTTCGTGGTGATCAATCTGGTGGTGGATCTACTCTACTACGCCGTCGACCCGCGGCTGCGTGCGCAGGGAGGTGGCAAATGAGCCAGGATATCCAGACCCGGGACAGCGCCGCTCCCGTGGTGCCGCCCAAGCCGAGCAAGTGGCGGACCTTCCTCGAAAGCGACATCGTCTACTCGTGGAAGCGTCAACCAGTGGTGATCGTTGCCACCGTGGTGACGTTGATCATGTTCGCCGCCGCGCTGTTTGCGCCGTGGATCGCGCCGCAGAACCCGTTCGACCCACGCCAGCTCGAACTGATCGATGCCTTCACGCCGCCGATGACTACCTCGGACTTCACCGGCAACTTCTATCTGCTGGGCAGCGACAGCCAGGGTCGCGACGTCTTCTCGGCGATTCTCTACGGCTCGCGCATCTCGCTGCTGGTGGGCTTCGCCGCGGTGCTCTTCGCCCTGGTGCTGGGTACTGCGCTGGGCCTGCTGGCGGGCTTCCGCGGTGGCTGGCGCGATGCGCTGATCATGCGAATCGCCGACGTGCAGCTCACCTTCCCGTCGATTTTGATGGCGCTGCTGATCTTCGGCGTGATCCGCGGCTTCCTGCCGCGCTCGATGCACGCCGAGGTGGCCATCATCGTGCTGATCATCGCCATCGGCCTGTCCGACTGGGTGCAGTACGCTCGCGCCGTACGCGGTGCCACCATGGTGGAGAAGAGCAAGGAGTACGTGCAGGCGGCACGGGTGATCGGCCTGCCGGCGCGCAAGATCCTGTTCCAGCACATCCTGCCCAACGTGATGCGCCCGGTGCTGGTCATCGGCACCATCGGCCTGGCGCTGGCGATCATTGCCGAAGCCACGCTGTCTTTCCTGGGGGTCGGCATGCCGGCGACCCAGCCAAGCCTGGGCACCCTTATCCGGGTGGGCCAGGATTACATGTTCTCGGGAGAGTGGTGGATCCTGCTCTTCCCCGGGGTGGCGCTGCTGATTCTGGCGCTCTCCGTCAACCTGCTGGGAGACTGGTTGCGTGATGTCCTCAACCCCAAGCTCCGCTGACAAGAGCTCCGTTAACGTGGGTGCTGCAGACAATGCCGCCCCGCTGGCCGGCCACGAGCCTGGCATTGCAGGGCAGGAACCCGTGCTCTCCGTGCGTCACCTGCGGGTGGAGTTTCCCACCCGCCACGGCACACTGGTGGCGCTCGACGACGTTTCCTTCGATATCGCCCCAGGCGAGGTGCTGGGCGTGGTGGGCGAGTCCGGCGCCGGCAAGTCGATGACCGGCAACGCCGTGATCCGGCTGCTGGAGCCGCCCGGCCACATCGCCGCCGGCGAGGTCCACCTCTCGGGCAGCCGCATCGACGATCTTCCCGAAGAGCGCTTCGTGCCGCTGCGCGGGCGCCATATCGGCATGATCTTCCAGGACCCGCTGACCAGCCTCAACCCGCTGTTCTCGGTGGGCGACCAGCTGGTGGAAACGATCCGGGCACACCTGCCGATGAACGAAAGTGCGGCCCGCGAGGAGGCGTTGCGTCTGCTGCGCGAGGTGGGCATACCCGCCCCCGAAAACCGCCTCGACAGCTATCCGCACCAGTTCTCCGGCGGCATGCGCCAGCGCGTGGTGATCGCCCTGGCGCTGGCGGCACGGCCCGAGTTCATCATCGCCGACGAGCCCACCACGGCACTCGACGTCTCGGTGCAGGCGCAGATCCTGGCGCTGCTCAAGCGGCTTTGCGCCGACCACGGCACCGCGGTAATGCTGGTGACCCACGACATGGGCGTGATCGCCGAGACCGCCGATCGCGTGGCGGTGATGTACGCCGGTCGACTGATCGAGATCGGCCCGGTCGACGAGGTGATTCGCAACCCGCAGCACCCCTATACCAAGGGCCTGATGGCCTCGATCCCCGGCATTGCCAAGCGCCTCGAGCGGCTCTACCAGATCGAGGGTTCGATGCCGCGGCTGGCGGCGATCCCGCCGGGCTGTGCCTTCAACCCGCGCTGCCCCCATGCCCAGCAGCGCTGCCGCGCCGAGCGCCCGGACCTGATGCCGGCCGGCGGCAGCCGGGCGGCGTGCTGGCTGCACGACCCGGTGGATCCGCTGCCGCCACGTCAGGGCGCAGAGGGAGAGGAGATGAGCCATGTGCGCTGATACGGCAGTGAAACCGACAAGCACGACGCAGGCGGCGCAGGGCGAGATCCTGCTGGAAGCCCATGACCTGGCGCGCTACTTCGACGTCTCCAAGCCCTGGCTCAACCGGGTCATCGAGCGCAGCGAAAAGCTCACGCTGAAGGCGGTGGACGGCGTGGGCTTCTCCATCCGCCGCGGCGAGACCCTCTCGCTGGTGGGGGAATCCGGCTGCGGCAAGTCCACCGTGGCGCGGCTGGTGGTGGGGCTCTACGGGCTTACGCGCGGCAAGCTGGTGTTCGACGGCGAAGACATCAGCAACCTGGCCAGCCGCACCGGGCGCCAGGCCGCCGGCGTGCGCAAGCGCTTCCAGATGATCTTCCAGGACCCCTACGCCAGCCTCAACCCGCTGTGGCGGGTGGGCACCATCATCGGCGAGCCGCTGCGTTTCTTCCGTCCCGAGATGAGCAGCGCCGATCGGCGCAGGCGGGTGGGCGAGCTGCTCGAACAGGTGGGCATGTCGGCCATGGACGCCAACCGCTACCCGCACGAGTTCTCCGGTGGCCAGCGGCAACGCATCTCCATCGCCCGGGCACTGGCCAACGAGCCGGAGTTCATGATCTGCGACGAGCCGACCTCGGCGCTGGACGTCTCGGTGCAGGCGCAGATCCTCAACCTGATGCGCGACCTGCAGGACGAGTACGGGCTGACGTACCTGTTCATCAGCCACGACATGGCGGTGGTCAAGCACATGTCGGACCGCATCGCGGTGATGTACCTGGGGCGCATCGCCGAAATCGCCCCGGCCGACCAGCTGTTCGAGAACCCGCACCATCCCTACTCGAAGATGCTGCTGGCCGCGGTGCCGTCGCTGGAGGGCGTGGGCAAGGAGCGCACGGTGATCCAGGGCGAGGTGCCCAACCCGGTGCATCCGCCCTCGGGTTGCGCCTTCCACCCGCGCTGTCCCCACGCCAACGAACGCTGCAAGGCGGAGGTGCCGCGATTGATCGCGCGCAGCGACGGCAGCGAAGTGGCGTGCCACGGCGTGGAGGAGGGCAGGCTGCCGTGAGGCGGCGTACTGGGCAACCCGGCTGATGCTGGAGTGGCTCTCGCCGCTGTCGGCCGGGGTCAACCTGGGCCTGGTGCTGCTTTCGGTGCTGACCTCGGGCCTCTCCGCGGCCGCCGGCATCGGCGGGGGCACGCTGCTGATCATCGCCATGGCCCAGGTGATGCCGGCCACGGCGCTGATTCCGGTACACGGCATGGTGCAGCTCGGTTCCAACGGCGGCCGGGCGGCGATGACCTGGCGCCACGTGCGCCGCGATATCGTCGCCGCCTTCCTGCCCGGCGTCGTCGTGGGCGCCGTAGTGGCGGCCTGGCTCTTGATCCGCCTGCCCTACGGCGTGCTGGAGCTGTGCATCGCCGCCTTCGTGCTCTACTCCTGCTGGGGGCCGGGCCTGCCCCAGCGGGCGGTGGGGCGCACCGGCACCGTGCTCGCCGGTGCGCTGACCACGCTGCTCTCCAGCCTGGTGGGCGCCAGCGGCCCAATGGTCGCCTCGTTCATCAAGCTCGGCATGCGCGAGCGGCTGCCTCGGGTGGCCACCTTCGCCACCTGCATGACCCTGCAACACGCCACCAAGGCGTTCATCTTCGGCTTCGCCGGCTTCGTCTTCCGCGACTGGCTGGGGCTGATGCTGGCCATGGTGGCGGCGGGCTTCGTCGGCACCTGGCTGGGCCTGCGCCTGCTGAAGCGGGTCACCGACCACCGCTTCGAGGTTCTCTTCAAGTGGACCCTGACGCTGCTGGCGCTACGCCTGATTTGGCTGGGCGTGGAGCGGCTGGCGGCCTGAAGCGGTTGGGCAGGCCCGCTCAATCAAGCGCGATGACGTGAAGGAAAAAGCCCCGGCAGGGCCGGGGCAAGGGATCGATTCGGCAAGCGTGAACGCGTCAGAAATCGTAGGTGGCGGAGAGCCAGAAGCTGCGGCCGTCGAGGGCGACGCCATCGGTGGAGCGACCGGTCTGGGTGAAGCGGTAGGCCTGGTAGGTGTCGCCGCGCCACTCGTAGCTGTCGGCCTTGCCGAAGTCCTTGTCGAGCAGGTTGTAGACCGTACCGGTCAGGCGGACCTGATCGCTGAAGCGATAGGTGGTGCGCAGGTGGAACAGCTCGTAGCCGTCCAGCTTGTTACCTACTTGCTCGTACAACGCATAAGTTTGCTGATTGGTGGCATTTCCGCCGGGCTGCGGAGCCCCTTCTGGGAAGCGCTCGCGCGACGAGTAGTACTCGCCTTCCAGCGTGGTGTTGAGCCTGTCGGTCACGTCCCAGCCCAGGCTGGCGGTGAGCTTGTGCTTGGGCGTGTTGGTCAGCAGCATGCCTTCCTGTTCGCCGGAGGTGACCTCGGTGTCGGTGAAGGTGTAGCCGCCACGTACCTCCCAGGCGGGCGCGAAGCGGTAGCGCGCTTCGAACTCGATGCCACGGGTTTCGGCTTCGTCGATATTGATCAGCCGCGCGAATCCGGTCTGGCTGGAGAAGTTGCCTACCGTGAGGCAGCCGGGCACGTTGCCGGCCGGGTGCAGGCAGTTGGGGATCTCCGCGCCTTCGGCAATGCGATCGGAGAAGCGGTTGTAGAACGCCGTGCCGCTGACCATCACGCCCGCCAGGTTGTCGTAGATGGCGCCCAGCTCATAGTTGGTGCTCTTCTCCGGCTCGAGGTCCGGCGAGCCTATGGTGACCGTCTGGCCCTGGTTGCCGAAGCCGGTGATGCCGTCGTGCAGCTGGTTGAGCGTGGGCGTCTTGTAGCCACGGCTGACGCCGCCCTTGAGGGTCCAGTGGTCGGTGGTGTTCCACACCAGGTAGCCGCGCGGACTGAAGTGGCCGCCGAAGGCATCGTGGTGCTCATAGCGCCCGCCCAGCGTCAGCGCCAGGTCGTCGCGCAGCCACCATTCGTCCTCGGCGAACAGCGCCCAGCTCTGCTGTTCGAAGGCCTGGTTGCCGGCCGCGCCATCCTCGAGGCGGGCATCGATGTACTGGCCGCCCAGGGACACCATGTGGGCATCAATCGGCAGGGTGAACTTGGTATCGAAGACGATATCGCGGTTTTCCAGCAGGCGCGGCTCGCCGCCCTGCGCCTCGTAGCCATATTCCGGTGCGCGCCCGGCCGGCAGGGTGCGGCCCAGGGTTTCCGTCGTGTTGTGGGTAAGGCTGCTCTCCAGTGTCCCGATGGCGAAGCGCCCGGTATGGCCGACGGCAAGCTGGTCGCGGTTGAAGCGCAGCTCGTCCTCGTAGCCCCAGAACTGCCCCGGCTGCGGGGCACAGGTGGCGCGGTTGGTGCCGTCCAGCGTGCCCAGGCGGCAGTCGTCGTTGGCGTAGGTCTGGCGTGCCCGCTCAGCGTCGAGCCAGACCGAGTTGGCCTCATCGGCGCGCAGCGTCAGGCGTCCGCCCAGCGAGTAGAGGCGCGCCTCGGTGGGGCGCGGGTCGCGTGCGGCGCTGTCGGGGATCATGCGTTCGGAGGCGTCACGGTCGAACAGGCGACCCCGCAGCTGCAGGCCGAGCACGTCATCGACCAGCGGGCCGGAGGTATAGAGATTGATGCCCTGGGCGTTGCCGGCGTCCCGGTCCTGCTGGAAGGTGGTATCGAGTGTGACGCTGGCTATCCAGGTGGCGCTAACCGGGCGCGTGATGATGTTGATCACGCCGCCCATGGCATCGGAGCCGTACAGGGTCGACATGGGGCCGCGAATGACCTCGATGCGTTCGATGGCCGAAAGCGGCGGCATGAAGCTGGTCGAGGTTTCGCCGAAGCCATTGGGCGTGACGCTGCCCGAAGTGTTCTGGCGGCGGCCATCGATCAGGGTCAGGGTATAGTCGCTCGGCATGCCGCGAATGCTGACGTTGAGCCCGCCGGTCTTGCCCACCCCGGAGCGCACGTCGACGCCAGGCACATCGGCGATCGCCTCGGCAATGTTGGAGAACTGGCGTCGCTCCAGCTCCTCGCGGGTGATCACGGAGATGCTGGCCGGGGCGTCCTGCAGGGCCTGCTCGAAGCCCGCGGCGGTCACGACGATGTTGTCGAGGCGGGCGCTCTCCTGGGCCTGGGCGGTAAGGGCGAGCGACGCACTGGCGATGGCCAGCGTCAGGGCGGTGCGGCGAGAGTGGAGCATGGAATCACCTGCTGAATGCGAAGCTGTTAATGATATTGATTATCAAGCGCAGGTGATTCTAGTGCGAAAAGTTCCCAGGCGTGAGGGACGAAGCGGGCAACGATGCGTTGCGTCATGCGCAACGGGCCGCGGCCTCGCCTCGCGTGGCGGATGAGTCGCCTTCGTGGGCTGGCAGCCATTCGGCCGGTGCCGCCTGCCGCAGGAAGGCGAGCAGGGCGCTCAAGCGCCGCGGGCGACGGCCATAGGGATAGAGCAGCACTACCGGCAGGGGGGGAGCACTCCACTCCGCCAGGCAGCGTTCGAGCGTGCCGGGATGGGCGCGTTCGCGGGCGTCGGCCATCCAGTCGGGCATGACGCCAAGCCCATGGCCGCGTGCGATGGCGTCGCCATGCAGCGTCTGCTGGTCGACGCGAAAGCGCGATGCGGGCGGCTGGAAGCCGAACTCTCCCTGCTCGGGGTGTCGCAATAGCAGGCCCTGCTCGGTTTCGCCGAGCAGGTCGATCCAGGCATGCCGGGCGAGCTCGCGCGGGTGCTGCGGATGGCCGTGGCGGGCGAAGTAGTCCGGGTGGCCGTACAGGCTGCGGCTGAGCCAGCCCACCACTTCCTGGCGCAGCTCGCTGCCAGTCACCTCCCCTACCCACAGCGTCAGTGACTGGCTCTCCGCCGCCAGGGGCGGCGTGGTGCAGGTCTGCAGCGTCAGGTGGATGTCGGGGTGGCGCTCCATGAACTGCGCCAGGCTGGACGCCAGCCAGCTCCGTGCCAGGGCGTTGTGGGCTGCCACGTGCAGATCGCCGCTGACCTCCTCGCTCAATTCCTCCAGGGCCTGCTGGCTCTGCTCGGCGAGCTCGAGGATCTGGCGACAGTATGCATGGAACAGCTGGCCGGCCTCGGTGGGCAGAAGCCGGTTGGACTGGCGGCGCAGCAGGGGCTGGCCCAGTTGGCGCTCGAGCTGGGAGATTCGCCGACTCAGCGTCGATTTGGCCAGGCTCAGGGCGCGGGCGCTGCGAGTCAGGCTGCCGGAGCGCATGACATGGTCGAAGGCGACCAGCTCGTCGAAGTCGTGCATATGGGCACCGCGGTGTGGGTAGGCATTCATTGTGCCAGCCTAGCCTATCAATGAAAATCATTCCTCTTTGAGATCATGTTCGCGTTGCGAATCTCCGAACGATGCGTTGCGGCTGCCTTGGGTGCTGCAACGTATTATGATATTCATTATCATTAAGCTTTCTGCGCCCTGCCCGGTGGCGCCCTGCTCGATTCAGGAGTGCTCATGCCCTTGCTCCCAATCCAGTCCCTGCGCCCGCTGGTAGGCGGCCTTGCGACCCTGCTCGCCCTGGCGGTCTTGCCGGCCCAGGCGGCCACCTTGACCACCGCCTTTGGCGAGGTCGAAGCGCCCGGCGCTCCCGAGCGGGTGGTCACCCTCTACGAAGGCGCCCTGGATACCGCGCTGGCGGCCGGCGTCATGCCGCTGGGGGCCGTCACCACCCGCGGCGGTGACGGCGTGGCGCGCTACATCGAGGCGCACCTGGGCGCGCAGCGCCCGGCCATCGTCGGCGTGGTGCGCGAGATCAACCTGGAAGCCGTGCTGGCCCTGCGGCCGGACCTGATCCTGGCGCCCCCGCAGCTGCCCGAAGCCCAGTACCGGCTGCTCTCGCGCATCGCGCCGACGGTGGTGCCGCTGTCCGAAGGGCTGCAGCCGGAAGCGTGGCGCGACGAAGCACGCCTGTTCGGCCAGGCCATGGGGCGCGACGCCGAAATCGAAGCGATGCTCGAACAGGTGGATGCCAGGGCCGCGGCGGTGGCCGAGCGCATCGCCGCCGACGCGGCGCCCAGCGCCGTGCTGGTGCGTTGGATGCCGCAGGGCCCCATGGTCATGTCGGACCAGCTCTTTACCGCCGGGCTGCTGCGTGCCGCCGGGGTGGCGATCCACGCTGCCGGCCTGGTACGCGAGGGTGTGTCCCACAGCGACCCCCTGAGCCTCGAGAACCTGGCACGCCTCGAAGCCGACTGGCTGTTCCTGGCCACGCTCAACGAAGAAGGACGTGACGCGCTCGAGGCGGCCAAGGCATCGCCGGCCTTCGCACGTCTCGACGTGGTGACCCGCGACCAGGTGGTCGCGGTCGACGGTCAGCTGTGGAGCAGCGCCAGCGGCCCGCTGGCGGCGCTGGCCATCCTCGACGAGCTCGACGCCGCGCTGTCGCCCTGATGCAGGCGGCTTATTCCATGGGCCACGCCCAGGCCCGCCGGCGCTATGCGATGGTGGCGGGCCTGCTGGTGCTGCTGGCGCTGGCCTGCCTGGCCAGCCTGCTGCTGGGCGCGGGCGATGTCGGTCCGGCCCGGGCCTGGGCCGTGCTGATGGGCCGCGGCGATGCGGAAGCGCAGTTCGTGCTTGGCTCGCTGCGCCTGCCGCGTACCCTGGTCGGCCTGGTGGTGGGGATGGCGCTGGGCGTGGCGGGGGCGCTGCTGCAGGCGGTGACGCGCAACCCGCTGGCCGAGCCGGGGCTGCTCGGCGTCAGCGCCGGTGCCTCCTTCGCCGTGGCGGTGGCGCTGGTGCTGGGTGCCACGGCCACCACGATGCGGGTCGGGGTGGCGCAGCTCGGCGCCATGGCGGGCTGCCTCTGCGTGCTCGGCGTGGCCCGGGTAAGCGGGGCCGCCAACGACCCCGTGCGGCTGGTGCTGGCCGGCGCTGCCCTGACCGGGCTGCTGCTGTCGCTCACCTCGCTGCTGCTGCTGTTCGACCAGCGTGCCGCCGACGAGATCCGCTTCTGGATCGTGGGCAGCCTGGCCGGGCGCCAGCTCGATCACCTGGCCGCGCTGCTGCCCAGCCTGCTGCTGGCCGCCGGGCTGGTGCTTGCCGTGGCGCGACCCCTGGCGGCGCTGGCGCTGGGCGAGCGGGTCGCCAGCGGCCTGGGCCATCGTCCGGGGCTGATCCGGCTGCTGGTGATCGTCGCGGTGGCCTTGCTGGTCGGGGCCGCCACCGCCACGGCGGGCCCCATCGCCTTCATCGGGCTGGTGGTGCCGTTCGCCGCCCGGGCCCTGGCCGGGCCCGACATCCGCCGCACGCTGTGGCTATGCCTGCCGCTTGGGCCGCTGATGGTGATCACGGCCGACATCCTGGCGCGCCTGCTGGTGGCGCCGTCGGAGCTTCCGCTGGGCGTGCTCACGGCGCTGTGCGGTGCGCCGGTGCTGGTCGCCGTGGTCAGGGCGCGTCGGATGCCGACGCTATGAACGGTGGGAAAGGGAAGGGGAGCGAATGAGGCACCACCAGGCATCCACCGCAGCCGAGATGCAGCAGCAACCTGCAGGTTCGCGCTATTCACTTCAGGATCGCCAAGTTGGCGAGGTGGCTGTGCCTGCAGGGTATGGGTACCTGGCCTGGCAGTCGTACAGCCTGTTGTTCGACCGGCGGGCTTTCATGGCGGCACTACTGCTTTCAATGGCCCTGCTGGCGGCATCGCTGGCCTACCTGGCCATGGGCAGCAGCGCCCTGCCGCTGCGGGCGGTGCTGCCGGCGCTGGTGGGGCAGGGCGACCTGATGGCGGTCTTCCTGGTGCAGGAGCTGCGCCTGCCGCGGCTGGCCGCCGCCTGCCTGACCGGAGCCGCCTTCGGCGTGGCAGGCTGCCTGATGCAGACCCTGGCCCGCAACCGCCTGGCCACCCCCGGCATCATCGGGATCGACAACGGTGCCACCGCCTTCGCCGTGGCGTCGGTGGTGGGCCTGGGCGTCTCGCTGGCGCCGCCGGCCATGGCCCTGGTGGGGGCCGCCACCGCCGCGGCCCTGACCTTCGGTCTGGTCGCCGGCGGCGGCACCCGCGGCTATCGCTTCATCATCGCCGGGATCGGCGTCGGCGCGGTGTTCGGCGCCATCACCCAGCTGCTGTTGGCCAAGGTGCACATCGACACCGCCAATGCCGCCTACCCCTGGACGGTCGGCTCGCTCAACGCCCGCCCGGCGGGGGCCGTCACGCTGCTGGCCGCGGGGCTGCCGCTGGGCCTGGGTGCCGCCCTGTGGCTCGGGCGTGCGCTGAGCCTGATGCGCTTCTCGGACAGCGTGGCGTCCGGCCTCGGCCTGCGGGTAGGCCGGCGACGCTGGCAGGTGCTGGCCGTTTCGGTACTGCTCACCGGGCTGGCGGTGGCGGTGGCCGGGCCGGTGGGGCTGGTCGGCCTGATCGGGCCCGAGATCGCCCGCTCGCTCTCCTCGCCGCGGGGGGTGCCGATCGTCGCTTCGGCGCTGGCCGGGGCGCTGGTGATGGTGCTGGCCGACCTGGCCGGCAGGGTGCTGCTGGCGCCCATCGAGATCCCGGTGGGCATCGTCACCGCCGTGGTCGGTGGCCCCTGGCTGCTGTGGATTTTGCTGCGACCCACGAGGACCCTGGCATGACCCGACACGAACTTGCCGCCCGCGACCTGGTGCTGCGCCATGGCCGCACCACCATCATCGATGGCCTGGCCCTTACCCTGCCGGCCGGGAAGGTCACGGCCATCGTCGGGCCCAACGGCTGCGGCAAGTCCACCTTGCTGGCCGGGCTATCGCGGCTGCACGCCCCGAGCCGGGGCGCGGTGCTGCTCGACGGCAGCGACATCCAGCAGCTGCCCGCTCGCGAACTGGCCCGGCGCCTGGCGCTGCTGCCCCAGGAGGCCATCGCCCCCGAGGGGCTGACCGTGGCCGAGCTGGTGCGCTTCGGGCGCCAGCCGCACCAGGGGTGGCTGCGCCAGTGGTCGGCGGAGGACCAGCGGGTGGTGCACGAAGCGCTGGTCGCGGCCGACGTGGAGGCGCTGGCCGACCGGCCGCTCGATACCCTGTCGGGCGGGCAGCGCCAGCGTGCCTGGATTGCCATGAGCGTCGCCCAGCAGACGCCGCTGCTGCTGCTCGACGAGCCTACTTCGGCGCTCGACCTGGGCCACCAGATCGAAGTCTTCGAACTCGTGCGCCGGCTCGCCGCCAGCGGCCGCACCGTGGTGCTGGTGCTGCACGACCTGGTCAGCGCCTGCCGCTACGCCGACCACCTGCTGGCGCTGCGCAGCGGCCGGCTGGTGGCGGCGGGGCCGCCGCGCGAGGTGGTCACCGCCGAGCTGGTGCGCCGGCTCTACGATATCGACTGCACCCTGGTCCACGATCCCGCCACCGGCACGCCGCTGCTGGCCAACGTGAGGCGAGTCGCGCGCTGCCGCCAGGCGGGGTAGCACCACACCAACCGAACGCCCTGGAATATCAACGAAGCGTGATGAAGAACTTGCGATATATCGACTAAAATTCTCGCTGTTCCGGCTGTGAAGCGCCTCGTTTACCCGCCATACTGCGACGAGGCCCGCTCGAGAATCGGGCCACAGGGAATCATTCAGGGAACCCTAGAGGTGTTCGTCATGCGCTCCTCCAACCGATCCTCCTTCGGTGTGGCTTTTTTCGTTTTGTTGTGTTTTCAGCTGTTGTTCCTGGGTAGCGCACAGGCCAATCCCCGCTATGCGGCCATCGTGATCGATGTCGAGAGTGGCGATGTGCTTCACGCGGCCAACGCCGACGCGACGCGCTATCCCGCCTCGCTGACCAAGATGATGACGCTCTACATGCTGTTCGAGGCGCTCGAGAGCGGCAGCGTGCGGCTCGACCAGCCGCTGCTGGTGTCGTCCCATGCGGCCTCGATGCCGGCGTCCAAGCTGTGGCTCTCGGCCGGCAGCTCGATCAAGGTCGAGGACGCGATCAAGGCGCTGGTCGTGCGCTCCGCCAACGACGTGGCCGTGGTCGTGGCCGAGGCGCTGGGCGGCACCGAGGCGGGCTTCGCACGGCAGATGACCCAGCGCGCCCGCGAGATCGGCATGCCCAGCACCGTGTTCCGCAACGCCTCGGGGCTGCCCGACAACGCGCAGGTCACCACCGCGCGCGACATGGCCACGCTGTCGATCCGCGTCATGCAGGACTTCCCGCAGTACTACCACTACTTCTCCACCCAGAGCTTCACCCACCGCGGCACCACCCATACCAGCCATAACCGGCTGGTACGCAACTATGCCGGTGCCGACGGCCTCAAGACCGGCTTCATCCGCGCCTCCGGCTTCAACGTCGCCACGTCGGCGATCCGTGACAACCGCCGCATCGTCTCGGTGGTGATGGGCGGCTTCACGGCGGCCTCGCGCGATACCCACATGGCCGACCTGCTCGACCGCGGCTTCGCCAGGCTCTCCATGCTGCAGCGCGGCGACTGGATCGCCGAGGCCGACGTGCTGGGCGACCGCATGGCGCTGCCGGAAACCCCGTCGGCCTCGGTGGCGCAGCTGGCCGCCGCACCGGCTTCCATCGATACCCCCGAGGTCGACGCCGCGGGCCGCAGCCTGACCTTCCAGTCGGAAATGGGCCTCGAGATGGGCTCCGCCGACGACCCGATCCGCGCCCTGATCGCGCGCGCCGACGCCGCGCAGCCGGGCGGTGGCAACTGGGCGGTGCAGGTCGGGGCGTTCAACAACCCCGACCAGGCCCGGCACCTGGCCACCCGTGCGGCCGACCAGCTCGCCAGCCTGCTGCAGCAGGTACGCGTGTCGGTGGCCGAGGCGGAGGGCGAGCAGCGCATCTTCCGCGCCCGCCTGGTCGACCTGCAGGAGCACGATGCCCACTCCGCCTGCCGCAGCCTGCGTGCCTCGGGCATGGACTGTATGGTGGTCGCGCACTACTGAGCCGCCTTCGCCTACCTGAAGCGCCGACGCCCCGCACTGCGGGGCGTCGGCGTTCTGGCGCGGCAGGTTCACGCCATGGCGGCTTCACGCGGCGTGGCATCCCGGGTGGTGGTTGCAGCCAGTTGGATGCGTCGGTCGCAGAGCCGGTCGACCAGCGCCGGGTCGTGGCTCACCAGCATCACCCCGCAGCGCTGCTCGCGCGCCAGTTCCACCAACAATGCCAGGGTGTGGCGCTGGGTGATGGGATCGAGGCGCGAGGTCGGTTCGTCGGCGAACAGGAAGCACGGCCGGAGCAGCAGTACGCGCAGGATGGCGAAACGCTGCAGTTCGCCACCCGAGATTTCCGCGGGGCGACGTTCCAGCAGGCGCTCATCGAGGCCGAGGCGCGCCATCAGCGGGGCGATGGCGGTGCGATCCAGGCGATGGCGACGCACCAGGTCGTCGAGCAGGCGCGAGAGCGGCCAGTGCGGCGAGAAGGCCGCCGGCGGGTCCTGGTAGAGCTTCTGGAAACCGAGGCGATGGCCGCCGGCGCGCTGTATCTCTCCACTGTCGGCCCTGGCCACGCCGAGCAGGATGTCACCCAGGGTGCTCTTGCCGCATCCGGATGGGCCGACCACCCCGACGATCTCGCCGGGGCTGACCGTAAGCGACAGGTCGCGGAACAGTTCGCGCCCGCCGCGTACCTTGGCCAGCCCGCTGGCCACCACGACCGGTGGCTGCGACGCCTCGCCGAGCGGCGCCGGTCGCGGCCAGCGGCTGGGCTCGGCGTCCAATAACTGCTGGCCGTACTCGCTCTGGGGGCGAGTGAGTACTTGCCTGGCCGGGCCACGTTCGACTACCCGGCCCTGGCGCAAGACGACCACCTCGCCGCCCAGCCGGCGCGCAACATCGATGTCGTGGGTGATGGTGATCAGCGCACCGCCGCGTTCGGGGGTGCGCGCCAGCAGCTCGACCACGGCATCGCGGCGCGGGGCGTCGAGCCCCTTGGTGGGTTCGTCGGCGATGACGATGGGGGCGCCGCCGGCACTGGCCGCGGCGAAGGCGACGCGCTGCGCCATGCCGCCGGAGAGTTCGCCGGGCAGGTTATGGCCTGCCTCAGCCAGGCCCAGTTCGGCCAGGTCGGCTGCGGCGGCCTGTCGCGAAGCCCGGCGGTCGCGTCCGGCCACGAAGCGGTGGCTTTCGGCGACCTGGGAGATGGCGCGCATGGTGGGGTCCAGCGCATGCCAGGGTTCCTGGGGCAGCAGCGCCAGGCGACGCCCCCAAAGCGCACGCCGCGAATCGCCATCGGCGGCGTCGAACTCCTCACCGTCGATGACGAGCCGGCCCTGGGCGGCCAGGCCGGGGGGCAGCGTGCCCATGATCGACTGGGCGATCAGGCTCTTGCCCGAGCCGGTCTCGCCGAGCAGGGTCAGTCGGCCACCGGCTTCGAGCGAGCAGGAGAAAGGGGCTATGGTGACGCCCTCGCCCAGAATCGTGATCTCTAAGGCTTGAAGTAAGTACCTACTCATCGTGGATCCCTCCCGGCCAGCAGGTTGAGGCCGAGCACCAGCATGAACAGCACCACGATCGGCTGGGCCATGGCCCAGGGCGCCTCGTGGTAGTAGGGCAGCAGCTCGATCATCATCAGCCCCAGCTCGGCGGTGGGCGGGCGCAGGCCGACGCTGACGAAGCCCAGCGCGGCCATGGCGAGTATCGCGCTCGCGGCACCGAAGGCGGCAAGAGTGAGTACTTGCGGGGCCAGCGACGGCCACAGGTGACGGCGGAACAGATAGAGCGGACCGAAGCCGAGCAGGCGGCTTGCCTCGAGCTGCGGCGAGGCAACCAGCACGCGAGTACGCGCCCGCACCACGCGGAAGTACTCGATCCACAGCACCAGCGAGATGCCCACGTAGAGCGCCCAGAAGTTGCCCGGGGCGATGGCCACCAGCAGCAGCACCAGCAGCAGGCCGGGCAGGGCCAGGCAGGCATCGGCCAGGCTGCCCAGCACACGGTCGAGCCAGCCGCCGCGCCAGCCGGCGATCACGCCGAAGAGCACGCCTGGCACGGCGGCCGTGGTCACGCTGAGCAGCGCCATGCCCAGCGACAGCTGCACGGCAGAGGCCAGCCGAGCCAGCATGCTACGGCCCAGGTGATCGGTGCCGAGCGGTTCGGCAAGTGACGGCAATTCCAGGATGCGGGTGAGCTGCTGACGCGCGGGGTCGGCATCATAGAGCCAGGGCGCCAGCCAGGCGAAGGCGAGCAGCAGGGCGAGCAGCGTGGCACCCAGGCGCTGGCGGCCGTTCAAGGCCGGTAGCCAGCGACGAGCGGGAGAGAGGATGAGCGTGTTCATGCGCTGCGCCTCCTGGGGTCGAGCCAGTGGCAGAGCAGGTCCACCAGGGTGTTGAGGGCCACGAACATCAGCCCCATGACCAAGGCGGTGCCCTGGATCATCGGCACGTCGCGGGCGACGATGGCGTGCACCAGGGCATGGCCGATCCCGGGCCAGGCGAACAGGGTCTCGACCACCACCACGCCCTCGATCAGGTAGACGAACTGCACGCCGAGATAGGCGATGACCGGCACCGCGGCGTTGCGCAGGCCGTGGCGCAGGAAGCTCAGGCGCTCGCCCAGGCCCTTGGTGCGCGAGAAGGCGTAGTAGGCCGACTGCGACACGTCGGCCATGGCGTTGCGCGCCACTCGGCTGGAGATGGCGGCCAGTGCCAGCGCCAGGGTCAGCGCCGGCAGTACGCTGTGGGCGGTGCGGCCATGGCCGGCGGCGGGCAGCCAGCCCAGGGTGACCGAGAACACCAGGATCAGTATCAGTCCCACCGCAAAGGGAGGCAGGGCGCGCAGTACGCTGGCCGCCACCTCGCTGACGCGGTCCAGCCAGCCGTTGGGCTTGAGCCCGGCGATCAGGCCCAGCGGTGGGCCGAGCAGCAGCGAGAGCAGCACGGCCATCGCCGCCAGGCCCAGGGAGTGGCCGAGCTGATGCCACAGCTCGGCCACCACCGGCTCGCCGCTGACCAGCGAGCGGCCCAGGTCGAACTGCAGCAGGTCCCACAGCCAGCCGAAGTAGGCCGTCAGCGCCGGTTGCTCCAGCGCCAGCTCGGCGCGCACCGCCTCGGCAGCACCGGTATTGACCATGTCGTGCCCGTAGCGCCCAGCGGCGATGCGATAGGCCATGTCGCCGGGCAGCGAGCGGGTCAGCACGAAGGTCAGGGTGCCGACCATCCAGGCCACCAGCCCGGCCTGGAACAGGCGCTGCAGCAGCAGGCCCCCCAGGCCTGCTGTCATGCGAGAGGCCGCGTGCGGCGTCGTTCGCGCTGCCCTCATTCGTGCCACCTCAGCTCGTCGATGCGGTAGCTGCGCTCCAGCGGGTCGATCGTGAAGCCTTCCAGCGCTGAATTGACCGCGGCGGTCTGCTGGTACCAGGCCACGGGGATCACCGGCATCGCCTCGTTGAGACGCCTGGCAACACGATTGGCCAGCTCGCTGCGAACGTCGACGTCGGTTTCCTGGCGCAGGGTGTCGAGCCAGGCGGCCAGGTCATCGTCGCGCCAGCCCATGGCGCCCCAGTCGCCGCCCATGGCCTCGGGGTCGCTGCCGAAGTCGTCGAGCAGGGTGCCGAGCGGGTCGGGTACCAGGCCGTAGTTGCGCGCCATCAGGCCCAGCTCCAGGCTGCCGTCGCGGTGGCCCGAGGGAATCTCGCTGGCGTTGCCCACGGCCACTTCCAGCGCCACGCCGATTTCACGCCACTGGTCCTGCAGGGCAGTGGCGACCAGCGGCAGCTCGGGGCGGTCGGAGAAGGTGCGCAGGGTCAGGCGGAAGGGCTGGCCGTCGCGCTCGAGCATACCGCTGCGGTTGGTTTGCCAACCCAGCTCGGCGAGGAGTTCCCGGGCGCGCTCCACGTCTCGCATCTCGCTGGCGTCGAGGCCCCCATCGGTGTTTAAACCTAAGTGCCAGGGGCCAAGGCTTGCCGGGAACAGCTCGGCCGCGGCGGCTTCGGGATGGCGTAGCAGGCCGGCGGCGATGCCTTCACGGTCGATGGCCAGGCTCAGTGCCCGGCGGGCACGCTGATCTTCGAGGAACGGATGTCCGGTGTTGAGCTTGAGCACGATGGTGCGCGGGATCGGTTCGGCATGCAGGGCCAGGCGCTCGTGGCGTGCCAGCCGTGTGCGGCTGCCCGGGTCGAGGGTGAAGACCACGTCGGCGTCGCCGCTCTCGGCCATCAGTGCACGGGTCTCGCCGCGCCCCACCGCCAGATAGCTGGCGCTTTTGATGGCGGGTGCTTCGCCCCAGTAGCCGTCGAAGCGCTCCACCGAGAGCCGCTGTGGCGGGGCCACCGAGGCAACCCGGTAGGGCCCGGTGCCGATCACCTGGGCAACCCGTCCGTCGTCGGCGTAGGAGTCTGGGGCAAGGATCAGCGTGGTGGAGTGTGCCAGCAGGGCCGGTAGCGGCGCGAAGACGCTTTCGAGATGGATCACGACGTCGCCGTCATCGGCGTCGATCCTGCGGATGGGTGCCGAATCGAGCATGCCGGGCTTGGCCAGGGCGTGCCGCAGGCTCGCGGCCGCCGCGTCTGCGGTCAACGGGCTGCCGTCATGGAAGGTGACGCCTTCGCGCAGGGTGAAGCGCCAGCTCAGGCCGTCGCTGCTGGGCAGCCAAGAGTCTGCCAGGCCCGGCGCGGGCTGGCCGTTGGCGTCGGTATCGACCAGTGTCTCGGCGACGCGCATGCGGGCGTAGACGTAGCCCGAAGTCGACGGGTCGGCGCCGGTGATCTCCCAGGGGGCGACGACGGACAGCGGGCGATCGGCCGATGCCGCCAGGGGCAGCAGGGCCAGGCCGAGCAAGAGTGAGCGAAAGGGCAGGATCATGTCAGTCTTCCTTGAAAGGAAACGCCAGGGACAGGTGTGGGCATTCGGCCGAGCGCGTCAGCCCGGGTCCAGTGCCAGCAGCAGGCGGCGTTCGCCCGGGGCCGGCTGGGGGCTGCGGTGGACCAGGCCGCGGTCTTCGTTGCCGATCCAGCCGCACCCTTTCAGCAGGGCCAGGTCGCCCACGCCGAGGCGGCGGATGGCGTTGGGGTCGGTGACGATCTCGGGCTTGTCCGGGTGTGGGGCGCCGAGCCCGGCGCGGTTGACGGCATGGTCGGGCAGCCACTCGCTGGCCGGGCCGGCATAGGTGGTCACCAGGCGTACCGCCAGGTTGTCGACATGGAAGCGCGGGCACATGGCCCCTTCCAGGGTGCGCAGGCGAATGCCGATAGTCTTGGTGTCGAACAGGAACGCCATGGCTTCGGCGATGGTGGCGACATCCTCGAGCAGGGCTTCGCCGGCCTCGGGTGCCGGCAGGCGGCGGGCGAGATCCGCCTGCATGGCCTGGCCGGGGGCGCCGCGCCAGTGCCATTCCAGGCGGCGCTGACCGGCAAGCTGCGCCCGCACGGCCAGCGCCAGGGCCGGGTCGAGGCGGCGCTCCATCACGGCCAGGGTGACGTCGTCGTCGAAGATGCGCGGCAGGATGTCGATATCGGGGCCGAACGCCCAGTGGGGTGAAGGAGCGACGGTGGGACGCGTCAACATGGGGCCTCCTTGGGTACGCTATATCATAACAATTAACGGCGACAGACTCGCCAGCCGAAGGGCCTCCCGCGGTTGGCTTGGGTGCCGCTGGCCAGGATAATAATGCGTCGTTATAACATAACGCGCTCGAACCTTTCATTCGCCTTTCACGGCTGACGAGCGACGAGCGTCTCCGTACGCGCCGGCATGCCCCTTGCCGAAGGCGGCGGCAGCCGTTAGGTTGATAACCACCAAGCCCCGCCGCCCATCCTGGTCGGCGGGGTGGTGTTTTTTGGCCGCACGGGGAGGGGTCATGTCGCCGTCATTGAAGGGCATTCTGTTCATGTGCGCCGGGGTGCTCTGCCTGGCCATTGGCGATGCCATCGCCAAGTGGCTGGGCGAGGTGCATTCGCCGCTGCAGATCATCTTCTTCCGCACCCTGGTCTCGCTGCCGCTGATCGCGCTGCTGGCCTACTATGGCGGCGGCCTGCGCACACTGCGCACCCGCCGCCCCGGCGTGCACCTGATGCGCGGCCTGATCTACACCGGCACCATGTTCTGCTTCGTGCTCGGCCTGACGCTGCTGCCGCTGGCCGAGGCCACGGCCATCGCCTTCGTGGCGCCACTGTTCGTGACGCTGCTTTCGGTGCCGCTGCTGGGGGAGCGGATCGACCCGCCGGTGCTGGCGGCATCGCTGCTCGGCTTCGTGGGGGTGCTAATCGTGGTGCGTCCGGGGGGCGACGCCTTCCAGTTCGGCTCGCTGGTGCTGATCGGGGCGGCGGCGTTCTATGCCTTGATGATGATCACCGCCAGGCGCTACGGAACAAGCGAACACCTGTGGGCGATGGTCTTCTACATGACCCTGGTTCCGCTGGTGCTGACCGCCGTGGCACTGCCCTTCGTGTGGCAGGCCCCGCACCCCTGGCACTGGCCGGGCTTCCTGGCGTCGGGCGCCTTCGGCGTGGGCGCGACGGCCTGCATCACCCTGGCCTTTCGCTTCGCCCCGGCGGCCATTGCCGCGCCCTTCGACTACTCCGCCATGCTGTGGGCGGTGCTGCTGGGCTGGTGGTTCTGGGGCGAGATTCCCGATGTCTGGGTCTTCATCGGCAGCATCATGATCATCGGCAGCGGCCTCGCGATCGCCTACCACGACCGCCGCACCACCCTGAAGCGCCGTCCGACGTCCTGATCAGGCCTGGGTCCGATTCAACCGCCGGCGTCGCCAGTGGCGCACCACCAGCCCGTGCTTGGGGGCGGCGAGCAGGGCGACGAGGAACAGGCCCGAGGCCACCAGCACGATGGCGCCGCCCGAGGCGACGTCCAGCGAGACCGAGAGCATCAGGCCGGCCACGGCGGAGAACACGCCGACCCCGGCCGAGATCGCCAGCATGGCGGGAAAGCGGTCGGTGAGCAGGTGGGCCGTGGCTCCCGGCGTGATCAGCATGGCGACCACCAGGATGATGCCCACGGTCTCGAGGCTGGCCACGATGGTCAGCGTCAGCAGCAGGATCAGCCCGTAGTGGATGACGCCGGTGTTGAAGCCCAGCGCCTGGGCCTGCTGCGGGTCGAAGGTGTAGAGCAGCAGCGGGCGGTAGGCGAGCCAGATCGCCAGCAGCGCCACCACGCTGGCCACCAGGGTCAGCAGCAGCGCGGAGGTCTGCACCCCCAGCACGTTGCCGAACAGGATGTGCATCAGGTGGGTGCTGGTGGCGATCTTGCTGATGATCACGATCCCCAGCGCGAACGCGGCGGTGAACATCAGGCCCATGGCGGCGTCCGCCTTGATCCGCGTGTGGCGCTCCAGCGCGCCGATGCCCAGCGAGGTCAGCGCGCCGGTGATGAAGGCGCCGATGAAGAACGGCCATCCCAGCAGGTAGGCGATGGCCACCCCGGGAAGCACCGCATGGGAAATGGCGTCGCCGAGCAGCGACCAGCGCTTGAGCACCACATAGCAGGAGAGCAGCCCGCAGATCGCCCCCACCAGCACCGAGGTGAGCAGGGCGCGCTGCATGAAGCGGTAGTCGAAGGGGGCGGCGAGGCTCTCGGGCAGCAGCTGGATGCCCAGCATCAGCAGTCCCGTCAGGGCGTCGACCACGGCCAGGCCGAAGGTCTCAAGCGGCGACACTCACGCCTCCTTGTTGAAAGCCGGGGGAGCTTCCCACCGCCAGGCGGGCCAGCATGGCATCGCTGAGCATCGCTTCCGGCGGGCCCATGCCGACCAGGCGGCGGTTGATCAGCAGTACGTTGTCGGCATGGCAGCGGGCGCTGGGCAGGTCGTGGGTGACCATGATGATGGTGCGCCCGGCGTTGCGCTCGCGCTCGAGCGTGGCCAGGATCAGCGCCTCGCTGGGCGGGTCGACGCCGGCCAGCGGCTCGTCGAGCAGTAGGATTCGCGCCTGCTGGGCCAGGGCGCGTGCCAGCAGCACGCGTTTCTTCTGGCCCCCCGACAGCTCGCCGATGGGGCGTGCGGCAAGGTCGGCCATGTCGACCGCGTCGAGCGCGGCCTCCGCCGCCTGGTAGTGGCGGGCGCTGGCCCAGCGCTGCGGCAGCAGGCGCTGCCACAGCGGGTCATGGCGCATCAGGCCGTAGCGTCCGGTCAGTACCGTGTCGCGTACCGAAATGGGGAAGTCCCACTCCATGCGCTCATGCTGGGCCATGTAGGCGATGTGGCCGGCGCGGCGCTGCGAGGGAGCGCTTTGGCCGAGCACCTCGAGCTCGCCGCGCAGCGGCGCGAGGCTGCCGATCACCAGGTTGAGCAGGCTCGACTTGCCCGCGCCGTTGGGGCCGATGATGGCGGTCCACTGCCCCTGGGGCAGCGTCAGGCTCAGGTTCTCCAGCACGGGCTGCTGGTGGTAGGCCGCGTAGAGCTGCCGCGTTCGCAGGGCCGGCGTGGCATCATCCATGGTCGCCCCCCAGGTGATCGATCAACAGTTGCACGTTGTGGCGCAGCATGTCGGCATAGCTGGCAGCCGTGCCGCCCGGCTCGCCGAGGGAGTCGACGTAGAGCGGCCCGGCCACGGCCACCTCGGTCTCGGCGGCCACGCTGCGCACATGGCGGTCGGAAATGGTGCTCTCCCAGAAGATGGCGGCCGGCTGGCGCGCCCTGATCGTGTCGACGATGCGCATGATCTGCCGCGGCGAGCCTTCTTCCTCGGCGTTGGTGCCCCAGATGCCGTCGTGCTCGAAGCCGAAGGCATCGGCGAAGTAGACGAAGGCCGCCTCGCTGGTGATGAGCAGGCGCTGCGACTCGGGGAGGGCGGCGAGCGATTCGCTCAGCGCCTCATGCAGGGCCAGCAGCGTCTCGCCCAGCGCCTCGGCGCGGGCCTGGAAGCCGTCGGCCGCGCCTGGCCGGGCCTCGGCAAGGGTGTCGGCGATGACGCGGGCGTACTCGGCGGCGGCGCGCGGGTCCATCCACATGTGCGGGTCGACTTCGCCGGCATGGTCGCCGGTGGCGATCGGCTGCGTGGCGAAACCGCTCTGCTCGGCGAGCGCCACCACCGGCACGCCCTCGCCCACGGTGGCGTTGACCTGGCCGATCCACTGCTCCAGGCCGTAGCCGTTGTAGAACACCACGTCGGCCTGCTCGAGGGCGAAGAAGTTGCTGGGGATCAGCTCCCATTCGTGCACCTCCGCCCCCACCGGGGTCAGCACCTCGACCTGGGCATCCTCGCCGGCGACCTCGCGCACCAGGTCGCCGAGCACCGAAAACGTCACGGCCACCCTGAGCGGAGGCGCTTCGGCATGGCCCAGGGTGGACCAGGACAAGGCGATGGCACCCAGCAGCAATCCTTTCATCACCGGCATCGATGGCACTCCTTGGCAAGCGTGGTGGTGCGCCGAGCCTTCTCAGCGAGTTAAGTACATAGCTAATAGTTTAGCCAAGGTTAAGTTGTTGCGTAGTAGGAAATGTCTATCGGGTGGGCGGTTGCTGCGCTATGACGAGATTGGCTATATTGGCTCGATGACCGATACCCCAGACAACGCGGGCACTTATCGCCTCTGCAAGGCGGATGCCCTGCCTCCCAGCGACCAGCACGCACAGCAGTACGCTGCCGTGCGCAATGCCCATGAAACCGAATTGCTCGAGGATTACGTGGAGCTGATCGCCGACCTGCTGCAGCACCAGGGAGAGGCGCGCTCGACCGACATTGCCGTGCGCATGGGGGTCAGCCAGGCCACGGTGTCGAAGACGGTGGCGCGGCTCAAGAGCCTGGGGCTGGTGTCCAGCAAGCCCTACCGCTCGCTGTTCCTGACTGAAAAGGGCGAGGCAATGGCAACCATGTCGCACCAGCGACACGCCATCGTGCTGCAGTTCCTGCGCGACCTCGGCGTCAGCGACCGCACCGCGCGAATCGACGCCGAGGGCATGGAGCATCACGTCAGCCAGGAGACCCTCGACATCATGCAGCGCTTCTCACGCCGGCAGGCGCCGCAGGGCACCTGAGCCGGCCGCGGCCTTCCCTGCCACACCGCATCCTGTCATTTCGTCGGCTTCACCTCGGGGCCGCAAAGGCGCGTGCCGCCGCTTGCGGGTCCGCCTGGCCGCAGATCGCCGACACCACGGCCGGACCCTGCGCGCCGGCCGCCCGCACCTGGCCGGCATGCTCCGCCTTGAGCCCGCCGATGGCCACCGCCGGCAGGGGGCTGGCCGCCACCAGCGCGGCGAGCCCCGCGAAGCCCAGCGGAGCGGCGTGGTCGCGCTTGGTCGCGGTGGCGAACACCGGGCCGAGGCCGAGATAGTCCAGTGCGGACGGGTCGAGGCGGGAAAGCTGGTCGTGGTTCTGTACGGAAAGGCCGAGAATGGCGCTTTCGCCCAGCGCGGCGCGGGCTGCGGCCACCTCGCCGTCGCCCTGGCCGAGGTGCAGGCCGTCGGCGCCGCTCTCCACCGCCACCGCCAGGCGGTCGTTGATGATCAAGGGCACGCCGCTGCCGGCCAGTGCGGCCTTCAGCCGCCGGGCCTGGTCGATCAGCTCGCCGTCGGAGGCCTGCTTGTCGCGCAGCTGCACGATGGTGACGCCGCCGCGCACCGCGGCCACCACCGTTTCCACCAGGCCGTAGGAGGCGCAGAGCCGGGGGTCGGTGACCAGATAGAGGGAGAGATCGAGGCGCATGGCAACACCGGGTCGGGTGGGTGGTGTGGCCATGTTACCTTGCCGGCCTGGCGGCGTCAGGGGGCGGGGCTGGCGGCGCCGAGGAAACGCTCCTGCCAATAGGCGATGTCCAGCGGCACGCTGGTGACCTTGCGGCCGCTGCCGGGGGCGTGAATCATCTGCCCGTTGCCGCGATAGATGCCCACGTGGGTGGCCTTGCGCCGGTCGCCGAAGAACAGCAGGTCGCCGGGCTGGGCGCGGCTGACGGCCGGCAGGGCGCGGTACTGCTCATCGGCGGTGCGTGGCACCAGGATGCCCGCCGAGCGGTAGGCCATCTCCACCAGACCCGAGCAGTCGAGCCCTTCCGGCGTATTGCCGCCGAAGCGATAGGGCGTACCCAGCGCGCCCTGTGCGGTCGACAGGATCAGTGCCCGCTCGATGGAAAGAGCATCGCCACCGGGGCGAGGATCATGGGTGGCCAACTCGCGCCCGGCGCAGCCGGCCAGCAGGGTCAGCATCAGTACCATCACGGCCAGCCGCGGCATCCGGCCCAGGGGTTGCCAGCAGGTCTCTCGCATCGCCCTCTGCTCCTCAGGAGTACAGAAGACTAATGTAGCCTGAAGCGACGGCGCTTCGCCATCAGTTGAAGGCGATCCGGGTGCCGTGGGCCAGCATCTCGTCGGGCGTCATGGCCCGGCCGGGAACGCCGATCATCTCGTCGCCGCACTGGTCGGCCCAGGTCAGGATGCCATGGGTCAGGCCGCATTCGCGCAGCAGGTCGCGAATCTCGCCGGTGCCCATGTACGTGAGGGTGCGGCCCTCGGCGTCGGCCAGCGCGGTGACCCCATTGGCATGGTGCAGGCGCACCGTGTAGATGCCGTCCTGGGACTCGACTTCCACGATGGGCGTCAGGCCATGGGCGACGGCCCTGGCGAGCTGGCGGTGGGTGATATGGCTGCCCAGGGGCTGGTCCGGGGTAAACATGGGGGATCTCTCCATTTATCGTTGTACAAGAAATGTAGAGCACTGGTTGGCCATGTCCAGCGATTATCCCGGCATTTTCATGAATGATTTTTCAGTCGGAAGGACTAATGTAGAGCTTTTGGACCATGGTCGGAATCCGCCCGCTGGAAAAACCGCAGGTGGGTCGCCATCATCGAAGCCTCACAGGACGACACGAGGAGACAGGCATGAGCTTCAACGGAGAGCAGCACCCGGGGGTGCAGACACCCACGGCGGACTCGCAGGGCTTTCGCCTCAACCACACCATGCTGCGGGTCAAGGACCCGGAAAAGGCGCTGGCCTTCTATACCCGCGTGTTCGGCATGCGGGTGCTGCGTCGCCTCGACTTCGATGAGCTGGGCTTCTCGCTCTATTTCCTGGCCAGGCTGGACGAGGGCGAGGCGGTGCCGGAGGACAAGGGCGAGCGCACGGTGTGGACCTTCAGCCAGAAGGGCCTGCTGGAGCTGACCCACAATTGGGGCACCGAAAGCCAGGACGACTTCGCCTACCACGATGGCAATGCCGAGCCCCAGGGCTTCGGCCACATCTGCTTCTCGGTGCCGGACCTCGACGCCGCCGAAGCCTGGTTCGATGCCAACGGCGTCACCTTCGTCAAGCGCTCGGACCAGGGCAAGATGAAGGACGTGGTGTTCGTCAAGGACGTGGACGGCTACTGGATCGAGGTGGTCCAGGCCGACCGCCTGGGGGCGCTGGGGGACTAAGCCAGCCGGGTGCCTGCTCAGTCGAAGGCGTAGACATCCATCGCCAGCACCCCGTGCTCCACGCTGTGGTGCAGGCGGCTAGCCTCGCCGCCGGCACCCAGCGCCACCAGCAGCGGCTGGAAGTGCTCGGGCGTGGGGTGGTTGCGCCGCGCCTGGGGAGCGCTTTGCCACGCCAGCAGCGCATCGCGCTCGCCGCTGGTCAGCTTTTCGTGCACCCAGTCGGTGAACTCGCCCACCCAGGCCGGCATCGGTGCGCCCTGCACCTGCATCTCGCTGAGGTTGTGGGTCAGGCTGCCCGAGCCGACCACCAGCACGCCCTCTGCACGAAGCGCCGCCAGCTTCTCGCCCAGCTCGACCAGGGCCTGGTTCGTCCAGGTGACCGGCAGCGACAGCGATACCACCGGTATGTCGGCCTCGGGGAACATCAACGACAGCGGCACCCAGGCGCCGTGGTCCAGGCCGCGCTCCACCGGCACGGCGTTGAGCGTGCGGGCCAGGCGCAGGGCCAGCGCCGGCTCGCCCGGCGCCGGATATTGGCATTCATACAGCTCACGAGGAAAGCCGCCGAAGTCGTGGATGGTCTCCGGCTGCGAGCTTTGGCTCACCAGCAGCCGCTCGCTGGCCCAGTGGGCCGAGACCACGACAATCGCCTTGGGCGCAAGTCGCTTGCCGAGTTCGCGCAGGAAGTCGTGTGCCGGCCCCGGGGTAAGGGCCAGCATGGGCGAGCCGTGGGAGATGAACAGGCTGGGCAGCATGACAGTTTCCGGAAGAGAGAGGGGTCTTCAGGATAGCGGCTCGGGTCGACAATATCGATAGCAGGCTTATTACATTCTCGCCTGTCAATAGCCCGTCATCTCCAGGTAGCCGATGCCCTGATACTCGCCGCTCTCGGCATCGCGGGCGCTCACCTCGCCTTCCCAGTAGGGCACGCTGGTCTCCATCCAGCGCTCGGCGTGGGGCGCCTCGACGATCATATCGAGCCCGGCGCGGGGGATTTCCAGGCGCCAGCGGGTCGGCACCTCGCGCCCGGCGGCCTGCCGGGTGTCGAGCGGCGTCATGGCGATCTCGTCCGGTGCAAGTGCCACGGGCTCGCCGTCTGGCGAAATCCAGGTGCCGGAGCGGTAGTCGCCGCCTTCGGCGCCGCCGCCGCGCAGTTGGAAGGCCATCAGCTTGTGGCCGCTCTCCAGGTGCAGCGAGAACCAGTCCCAGCCCCGCTGCTCGGGGCCCAGCAGCTGGCTGCTCCACTCGCGGTCGAGCCAGCCGCGCCCGCTCACCGCGCGGGTCTCGCCGTCCAGGGTGACCTCGCCCTCCACGCGCCAGAACGGCTGGCTGTAGTACATGGAACCCTGGCCGTCGGCGGATTTCTGGCTGAAGCCCTCCTTGCCATGGAGCACCAGCGGTCCTTCTGCGACGAGGGAGAGGTCGTAGCCGAAGCCGCCCCGATCATCGGACTGATGGGCGCTGAGGTTCAGTTCTGCAAAGGTATCGGCATCGGGCTCATCGACACGGCTGGCCAGCTGCCAGTGGTCGATCCAGGCGCGAAAGGGCGCGGCGACCGTGCCCGCCTGGCCCGCTTCGTCGGCCGAATGGCTGCGGGCGAAGCGCTCCGCCACTCGGTGGCTTTCGCCCTGGGAGACCGCCATGTGGGCCATCCACAGCTGGTCGGCGGCCCAGGGGCCGGGCTCGGGGCGTTCTTCCGGCGAAAGGAGAGCTTGTCGAAACAGGGTCCACTGCAGGCCCAGCGGCTCGCCGTGTTCATCCTCGAGGTTGGCGGTGAGGTACCACCACTCGATGCGGTAGTCGGGATGGGCGGCGTGGTCCTCGGGGAAGCGCAGGGTGATGCCCTCATGGGCCTGGGCGAAGTCGCCGGCCTCCTGGCCCAGCCCGGCGAAGCCGGCGGTTTCGCCGGGCGGCGACGCGTCGCCGCAGCCGGCGAGCCAGAAGGTTGCCAATAGCGGCAGCAGGGCGGCAGCGCGCTTCATGTCGATTCCTCCGCCAGCAGGGCGCGGGGCGGGGTGCGCCACAGTTTTATCGCCGGCACGGCGGTCGCGACCAGGGCCACGCCCACCGCGGTGGCAAGCGTCAGCGCCATCTCGCCAGGGAACACGTACAGCGGCAGGCGCCAGCCGAAGGCCGCCACGTTGATCACCGCCACCAGCCCCAGCGCCAGCAGCGTGCCCAGCGGCAGCGCCAGGGCGCCGACGACGAAGGCCGAGCCGCCGAGCTGGGCCAGCTGCACCGTCACCAGCCGCCTGCGCGGCACGCCCAACGCCCACAGCGGGGCCAGTTGGCGGCGACGCTCCCGGGCCTGGGCCAGCAGGCTCGCCAGCAGCGCCAGGGCGGCCACCGCCAGGGTCAGGGCGCTCAAGGCCCGGGTGATGGTGAAGGTGCGCTCGAAGATGCCGGTGGCGATGCGTTTCACCTCGCGCTGGTCCACCAGTGCGTCGCCGCCAATCCCGAATTGCTCGCGCAGCTCCTCGCTTAGCGCCGCTCCGTCGCCGCCCGGGGCCAGCACGATGCCGATGGAGCCCGGCGGCGCGGCGAAGCGGCGGGCGAGCTCCGGCGTGGCCATCAGCACCTCGCCGCGGGTGTTGCCGTAGTCGGGGTAGACGGCGGCCACCGGCAGCATCTCGCCCCCGCCCGGCGCCGTCAGGGTGATGTGGTCGCCCGGAGCGAGGCCTTCGGCGATGGCGAGCTGCTCGTTGACGAAGGCGGCCTCGCCGGCGGCGAAGGCCTGCCAGGCGGCGTCGCGTCCGTCCCGGGTCGCCAGCAGCGGCCAGCTCGGCATCAGCGTCGCTCCGGGCGTGATGCCATAGACGCTGACCGGCAAGGCCAGCTCGCGAGTCTGCTCGCCACGCTCGACGCCTGCCAGGGTTGCCTCGCTGCGGCGGGTGGGCAGCAGTTCGGCGATCTCGGCGGACGTGGCCAGCCAGGCGTGGATGTCGTCGTGCTGCTCCGTGGGTGGGCGCAGGTAGAAGTCCGCCACCAGGCGCTGGTCGAGCCAGTCGAGGAAGGTGAGGCGAAAGCCGCCGACCATGCTGCTCACGCCCAGGTTGGCGGAAAGCGCGATCAGCAGCGCCATCATGGCCAGCGCCAGCCGTGGCATCTGCAGTTGCAGGTCGGCCAGGGCCCACTGGGCCAGGGGGCGGCGGCTGGCGAGGCGGCCGAGCCCGGCCAGGACCAGGGCGATCAGCGGGGGCAGCAGCAGCGCGCTGGCCAGCAGCAGGGCGCCGACCAGGGCGAAGCCGGCCAGCAGCCCCTCGCCCGGCGGCTGGTAGGCCAGCCACGCCCACAGCGCCAGGCCCACCAGGGCGACCCCGGCGCCAGCGGCGCCCATGAAGCGCAGCTGGCGATGGAAACCGGCGCGCCAGGCCTGGGCCTGGCCCAGCCCCAGTACGCTCAGCCGAGCCGCCCGCCACAGCACGCCGCTGCCGGCCAGCAGCAGCCCGCCCAGGGTCACGGCGAGCCCGCCGAGCCAGTAGTGCCAAGGCAGGTTGAGCGTGACCGCCACGTCGGCACCGTAGAGGCTGCCCAGGGTGGCGGCCACGTCGGGCTGCAGCGCCCGGGCCAGCCATACGCCGCTGACGATGCCGGCCAGGGCGCCAATGATGCCCAGCAGCAGAAGCTCCAGGGCGAGCAGCCCGACCAGCCCGCGGCCCGATACGCCCAGCGCCCGCAGCGTTCGCAAGAGCCCCAGGCGCTGCTCCAGGGCCAGGCCCAGCGCTGCCTGCACGATGAACAGTCCCACCACCAACGCCAGCAGGGCCATGGCGCTGAGGTTCAGATGGAAGCTCTCGGTGAGCTGGCCGGGCGAGACCAGCGTGGCCGCCCGGGTCAGCACCAGCCCTTCGGGGGCCTGGGCGAGCGCCTCGGGGGCGGTGACCAGGCGCGAAACTTGCGTGCCGCTGTCGAGCAGCGCGGCGGCGGCGGAAATGTCCATCACCAGGGTGTCGGGTGGCAGTGCCGGCGCCAATATCAGCGGCGGCAGCCGGGCCTCGACCAGGCCGGCCAGGCGCGGCTCGGCGCCGGCGGCCTCGCGATGGCTCAGGCCCAGGGCGGGCAGGGTGTCCGGGGCCACCTGGGTCTGCCACGGCGGGGTGAGGAACGCCGTCAGTTCGCGGGTGCTGCCCGCCGCGGCGAAGGCGTTGTCGCCGGGCAGGGTGAAGGGCTCGATGCCGATCACCGTCAGCCGGGTGCCGTCCGGGGCTTCGAGGGTGCCTTCCAGCAGCGGCGAGACGGGCAGCCCGGCGCGGCGCAGGCGCAGGTAGTCGTCGCGGGTCAGCGGTTCGCCGTCGCGGCGCTCCAGGCGATCGAGCCCGGTGGTGAACAGCGCCTCGGCGCGGGCGTAGCTGTCGCGGGCCGAGGCGTTGATCGCCTGCACGCCGCTCCACAGGGCGCTGGCCACCCACAGCCCCAGCAGCAGCATGGCGAGCTGGCCGGGGTGGCGCTTGTAGTGGGAGAGCAGGGTGGCAAGGGCAGTCAGCATCAGCGGCGGCTCGGCTCTCGGTCAGCGCTCGTATCGAGCCGGCCATGGGTGAGGCGCAGGCAGCGGTCGAGCGGCGCCGCCACCTGGGCGCTGTGGGTCACCATCAGCAACGCGCTGTCGGCCTCGCGCACCAGGTCGAGCAGCAGCTCGAGGACTTCGCCGGCCGTGGTTTCGTCGAGATTCCCGGTGGGCTCGTCGGCCAGCAGCAGGGCGGGCCGCGGCGCCAGGGCACGGCCGATGGCCAGGCGCTGCTGCTGGCCGCCCGAGAGCTGCTCGGGGTAGCGCCGCTCCAGGCCGGCAAGGCCCAGCCGCTGCATGAGATGTGCCGACCACTCGGGATCGTCGCGCCCGGCCAGGCGCGCCTGCAGGCGCAGGTTGTCGCTCACGTTCAGGCTCGGCACCAGGTGGAACTGCTGGAACACCAGCCCCAGGGTATCGCGGCGCAGCCGGGCTCGGGCCGGCTCGTCCAGCCCGGAGATCGAACGGCCGGCAAGGAGCACCTCGCCGGCGTCCGGCAGGTCGAGTCCCGCCGCCAGGTGCAGCAGCGTCGACTTGCCGCTGCCGGATTCGCCCATCAGCGCCAGGCTTTCGCCAGCATCGAGGCGAAGGTCGACGCCCGCCAGTACCGCAAGCGGCCCCTGGGGCGTGGCGTAGGTCTTGTGAACCTGGCGGAATTCGAGCATGGCCGGGCCTTCCCTGGGAAAAGGCTCATCGTCCCACAAGCGGGCGGCTCAGGCGAAGATGCGTTCGAATGGGTCAGAAATCGCTTGGCCCTGAATAATGGCAATGGCCTGGAAAGGCGAAGGCTTCCTGTCCCGCGAGTAAGCCAAAATATCCACAGGTAGGTAAAGCCTCTCTTCGAGCTTGCACTTGATCTCGGCCAGGGGAAGACGTGGCAGCGGACTCGATGAGATGAGTAGAAGGTCGAGATCACCGCCCTTGCGGTTGTCGTCAAGGCGTGAGCCAAATAATCGCACCTCGACCTCTCCACCGACTATATCGTGGACAGTCGTCAGGATGATGTGAACCTGTTCCTGTGTCAGGCGCATTGCGGTGTGCTCCATCAATGGCATGATGAGTCTAGCATCAATACGCGATAATACGCTTGCAGGTGAGCCACTCTTGACCGTCACGGTATCCATGCATTTCGTCAACGAGCTGTTTCGCGGCGTGCCCGAGAGCGAGGCGGCCCGCGAGGGCTATCTCGTCCGTGCGGGCATCTCGCCGTTCCTGCTCGCGGCGCCCCACGGGCGGGTCACCGTGGAGCAGTTCGCCACGCTCTACCGGCTGCTGGTAAACGCGCACGACGATGAAACGCCGGGCTTCTTCGCCCGGCCGCTGCGCGGCGGCACGCTGAAGCTTCTGTGCCTCAGCGTGCTGGAAGCGCCGACGCTCAAGGTGGCGCTGCACCGCTACACGCTGTTCTTTCGCATCGTGCTGGACGATCTCGGCTACGAGTACCGCGTCGAGGACGGCCTGGCGCGTGTGGCGCTGGTGGAGCATCGCCCGCCGGCCGGCAGTCGCATCCTGGTTCACGAGCTGATGCTCAAGCTGTTCCATGGCATCTGTTCGTGGATGATCGCGCGCAAGATCCCGCCGGTGATGATGGAGTGCGCCTATGCCCAGCCGGCCCACAGCGCCGACTACCTCTACCTTTACCCCGGCAAGGTGCTGTTCGACCGTCCGGTGACCGCCATGTACTTCGATGCCGCCCTGCTCGAACAGCCGATCCGCCAGACCAAGAAGCACCTGGGCGCCTTCCTGCGCCGGGCGCCGGCCGACTGGTTCTACGTCTCCTTCGAGGACCGCGTGGTGTCGCACCGGGTGCGCGAGCACCTGGCGCGCCATCTCGCCTGCTCGGGCGCGGTGCAGGACGTGGCCCGGGCGCTGCACATGTCGGTACGCACCCTGGCGCGGCGGCTGGCCGCCGAAGGCACCCATTTCCAGGCGGTGAAGGATGAGTTCCGGCGCGACTACGCCATCCAGGCCCTGACCCGCTCCGAGCGGCCGTTGCAGGCCATTGCCGACGAGCTGGGCTTCCAGGACCAGGCCTGCTTCAGTCGTGCCTTCAAGGCATGGACAGGAGATACGCCCGCCGCCTATCGACGGGCGAGCGCGTCCTTGCCCCAGCCTGCCTGACGCCCACGGGCACTGCGTGCGTCGCTCAGGCGGGCTCGACCTTGGCCTGGTCGCGGGCCAGCTCCTCGCGCCGGGTCCAGCGGCGATAGAAGAGGGTGGCGATGGTGGAGTTGATGACGATGAACAGCGAATACATGACCGGCATGAGCAGGATGAGCTGCTGGGTTTCATCGGCGAAGGTCATGATCACGATCAATGCCGCCAGCGGGCCGTTCTGGATACCGGTTTCCAGCGATACCGTCCTGGCTTTCTGGGGGCTTAGGCGCAGTACGCGGGAAAACAGGTAGCCGAAGGCGAAGCCGATCAGGCCGATCAGGATCACGGCGGCATAGACTTCCCAGCCGGTCTCGACCAGCAGCCGCCAGTTCCTGGGGGCCCAGGTGACCACCAGGAAGAGGATGACGATGGCGCCGAGAATGCCGCCCGCCAGCTCGATGACGGCGCCGATGTTGGAGTTCTTGCGACGCAGCCACATGCCGATGAGGGTGGGGATCAGCAGCACGAAAAGCAGCCGGGCGATCTGGTCCGGCGGAATGCGAAAGGCATCGTCGATGCCCTGGGTGTAGAACTCCATCAGCAGGGGCACCATGACGAAGCCGGCCAGGGTGGAGCAGATCGTCATCATGATGCTCAGGCTGAGCAGGCTTTTCGAGAAATAGGCAAAGATGTTGGAGGTGGTGCCGCCGGGCATGCAGCCCACCAGCACCAGGCCTACCGTCTGCTCGGGGGTCAGGCCCAGGATTCGCGACAGGCCGAAGGCGATCAACGGCATCAGCAGGTACTGCGAGGTGAACCCCACCCCCACGGCCTGGGGATGGCGCAGGGCCAGCCTGAAGTCCTTGAAGGTCAGCGACGACCCCATGCCGAACATGATGATCACCATCATGATCGACAACAAGCTCTCTTCCAATGGGCTCAGCATGCGTGTGCTCCCGCCTTGTTATTCTTGAAGGTGGTGGTTGATGACCTTGGCACGTACTTCCTTGCGCAAGACCTTGCCGACGGGGGTCTTGGGCAGCTCGCGCCAGAACACCACTTTCTTCGGCACCTTGTAGGCGGCCAGTTCCCGCTTGCAGTGCGCGATCACGTCCTTCTCGGTGAGGCCCTCCTCGCGCAGTACCACGTAGGCATGCACGGCCTCGCCGGTCTGCTCGTCGGCGACCCCGATCACCGCCGACTCCTGCACCTGCGGGATGCGTGCGATGCACTCCTCGACCTCGTTGGGATAGACGTTGAAGCCGCTCACCAGAATCATGTCCTTCTTGCGGTCGACGATGCGGAAGTGGCCGTCTTCGCTCATCACGCCGATGTCGCCGGTGTAGAACCAGCCTTCCTTGAGGGCGGCGGCGGTCTCCTCCGGCCGGTTCCAGTACCCCTTCATCACCTGCGGTCCGCGCACGATGATTTCGCCCGGCTCGCCGACGGCAACCGGCTCGCCCTGCTCGTCGACCAGGCGGACGTCTGTCTGCGGGGCCGGAATGCCGATGCAGTCGGGGCGTTCCTGGCCGATGGGGTTGAAGCAGACGACCGGGGAGGTTTCGGTCAGGCCATAGCCTTCCACGATGGGGCTGCCCACGGCCGCGCGCCAGCGCTCGGCCACCGTCCTGTGCAGCGCGGTGCCTCCCGCCAAGGCCACCTTCATGGAAGGAGGCGGATAGACGGTGAACCACTCTTCGTTCAACAGGGCGTTGTAGAGGGTGTTGACGCCTGAGATCCACGAAATGGGGTAGTTGTCGAAGGCGCGCTGGCAGTTCTGGATGGGGCGCGGGCTGGGCACCAGCACGTTGTGCGCGCCCTTGTGGTAGAACGCCAGCAGGTTAACGGTGAAGGCGAAGATGTGGTAGATCGGCAGGGCCGTGAGGATGCACTCCTGGCCCGGTGCGATGTGGCTGCCGGCGACCGCGTCGACCTGCTCGAGGTTGCTGATCAGGTTGCCGTGGGTCAGCTCGGCGCCCTTGCTGATGCCGGTGGTGCCGCCGGTGTACTGCAGCAGGGCGGTATCCTCCCGGCTCAGGTGCCGCCAGTAGTCGCGTGCCTGGATGCCGGCGTCGGCCTGCGCCTTTCGCCCTTTTTCCAGGGCCTGGTCGATTCCGTCGACCTCCAGCCGGCAGCGCGGGATCACCCGGTTCCAGTATTTCAGCACCAGCTGCAGCACCCCCTTCACCACGGGAGGGAACCACTGGGCAAGCGAAGTGACCACCACCTGCCGGATGCCCGTCTGGTCGATGATCGCCTCGAGCTTGTCGACGTACATGTCGACGATGACAAGCGCTTGCGCATCGCTGTCGTTGAACTGGTGTGCCATCTCCCTCGGCGTGTAAAGCGGGTTCACATTGACCAGGATGCAACCGGCCTTGAGGACGCCGAAGGCGACCACGGGAACCGTCAGGCAGTTGGGCATTTGGAGCGCGACGCGCGCTCCGGGCGCCAGCTTGACGCACTCGCGCAGATAGACGGCGAAGGCGTCCGACATTTCCTCGACCTCGGCGTAGCTCAGGCGGCCGTTCATGCCGTTGGGCATGCAGGTGGTAAAGGCGGTTTGCTGGCGGTAGCGTGCACCCGCCGCCTGCAGGAGGGCGGGCAGGCTGCTGTGCAAGGACTGCGGGCTGGCGCCCGCGTCATTCTCTGCGGAAAGGAAGGCGGCGTAATGGCGCATCCAGGGCTTGTTATCGTAGTCATCGACGTTGGACATGGCGGGCTCTCGTGGATGGCCTGGCCGCGCGCGGCCGGGGCTCCCTCCCGGCGCCTTGGCGCGGACGCTTCCCCTCACCATAACCAACTCTAGCGTTGAAACAGCGGCGCCCGGGTTATGGCGGGCCGCCACGCGCCCTGACGCCGCTGCCTGCTTCAAACCTCCTGACGAATGCGCTTCTTGTCGAGCTTGCCCACGCTGGTCTTGGGGATCTCGTCGACGAAGCGCACGAACGACGGAATCGCCCAGCGGTTGATGCGGCCCTCGTCGACGAAGCGCTCGAGAAACGCCTGAACCTCCTCGGCCTGGGGCGGGTTGTTGAGATCGCTGGGCACCACCAGCGCGGCCGGCCGTTCGCCCCACTTGTCGTCGGCCACGCCGATCACCGCCACTTCGGCGACGCCGGGGAACTGGCCGATCAGGTTCTCCAGCTCCAGCGAGGAGATCCACTCGCCGCCGGTCTTGATCACGTCCTTGATGCGGTCGCGGATCTGCAGGAAGCCGCGCTCGTCGAGCACCGCCACGTCGCCGGTGTGCAGCCAGCCGTCGCGCCACAGCTCCTCGCTGCGCGTCTCTTCCTTGTAGTAGCCCTGGGTGAGCCAGGGGGCGCGCACGCGCACTTCGCCCACGCTCTCGCCGTCGTGGGGCAGGGCATTGCCGCTCTCGTCGACCACCTGCAGGTGCACCAGCGGCACCGCCACGCCGGCCTTGCAGCGCCACGGAAGCTGGGTCTCGAAGTCCGCCGCGTTGATGTCGCGGGGCAGGATGTCGGCGGTGAGCAGCGGGCAGGTCTCGGACATGCCGTAGGCGCTGCGGGTGTCGATACCCAGCGCCCAGGCCTTCTGCGCCAGCGGCTGGGTCAGGGCGCTGCCGCCCACCAGCACCTTCCAGCCGGAGAGGTCGACCTTGCCCGAGGCGATGGCCTCGGCGCCGACCACCATGTTGAGCAGGGTCGGCACGCAGTGGGAGAAATCGACCTTCTCGCCCACCAGCAGCTTGACCAGCATCTCCGGCTCGTAGCGCCCAGGGTAGACCTGGGTGGCGCCCATCAGCGTGGCGGTGTAGGGCACACCCCACGCATGCACGTGGAACATCGGCGTGATCGGCATGTACACCTTGTCGCGGTTGAGCAGTTCGAAGCCCGGCGTCTGGAAGGTGTTGGCCTCGCCCAGGGTGTGCAGCACCAGCTGGCGATGGGTGAAGAACACGCCCTTGGGGTTGCCGGTGGTGCCGGTGGTGTAGAACAGCGTGGCCACCGCGTTCTCGTCGAAGGTGGGGAAGTCGTAGTGAGTCGGCTGCTCGGCCAGCAGCGCCTCGTATTCGCCGGCTAGGTTGAGCGAACTTTGAACCTCGGCGGGCGCATCCTGGCACAGCAGGTAGCCGCGAACGCGCGGCAGGCGCTCGGCCAAGGGCTCGAGCAAAGGCACGAAGTCCTCGTGCACCAGCACGAAGTCGTCCTCGGCGTGCTCCATGGTGTAGTGGATCTGCTCCGGCGACAGGCGCACGTTCACGGTGTGCAGCACCGCGCCCAGCATGGGGATGGCGAAGAACGCCTCCAGGTAGCGGTGGCTGTCCCAGTCGAGCACGGCCACCACGTCGCCGGCCTTGATGCCATGGGCCGTGAGCACGTGTGCCAACTGATGCACCCGTTCGCGGAAGCGGCGGTAGTCGTGGCGGGAGAGGTCGCGGTAGACGATCTGGTTGTCGCCGGCCATGCGCACGCCCGAGTCGAGCAGCTCGCCGATCAGCAGCGGCGGGTTGGTCGCGGAGGGCGTGGCGGGCAGGATCTTCGGCGTGACGGTGTTCATGGCGGCTCCTTGTCGTTGTATCCGGCTCGGCTCTTGGCTCAGCTCTTGTCTCAGCCCAGGCGTTCGATCAGCAGGGCGATACCCTGGCCGCCACCGATGCACAGCGTGATCAGGCCGTAGCGGCCGCCGGTGCGCTCCAGCTCGGCCAGCGCCTTGATGGTGAGGATCGCGCCGGTCGCTCCGACCGGGTGCCCCAGCCCCACGGCACCCCCGTTGGGGTTGAGCCGCTCGGCGGGGAAGTCGAGCTCGCGTGCCACCGCCATGGCCTGGGCGGCGAAGGCTTCGTTGGACTCGATCACGTCGATGTCGGCGATGCTGAGCCCGGCCTCGTCGAGGCAGCGGCGCACGGCGGGAATCGGCCCCAGGCCCATTACGCTGGGTTCGACCCCGGCGGTGCTGCCGCAGATCAGCCGGGCGCGGGGCGCAAGGCCGCGGCGGGAGGCCTCGTCGGCGTGGGCCAGTACCAGGGTGGCGGCACCGTCGTTGATGCCCGAGGCATTGCCGGCGGTGACCACTCCCTCCTTGGCGAAGGCGGGCCTGAGCCGGGCCAGGTCTTCCAGCGTCACGCCGTCGCGCACGTGCTCGTCGCGTTCGAACTGGCGCTCGTTCTTGCCCTCGCGCACCGTCACCGGCACGATCTGGCCGTCGAAGCGGCCCTCGGCGATGGCGCGGGCGGCCTTGTGGTGGCTCTCCAGGGCGAAGCGGTCGATCTCCTCGCGGCCGAGCCCGCAGCGCTTGGCGATGTTCTCGGCGGTCACGCCCATGTGGCCGCTGCCGAAGGGGTCGCTGAGGATGCCTAGGGTCAGGTCGGTGACGCTGGCATGGCCCATGCGCAGGCCGTTGCGCGCCTGGGGCGGCAGCAGGTAGGCGCCGCGGCTCATCGACTCGGCGCCGCCGGCCAGCGCCAGGCGGCTGTCGCCGAGCACGATCTGCTGGGCGGCGGAGAGGATGGCCTGCACGCCGGAGCCGCACAGGCGGTTGACGTTGAACGCCGCGGCCCCCTCGGGCACGCCGGCATCCAGCGCGATGTGCCGGGCCAGGTAGGCGTCCTGCGGCCCGGTGGTGATGATATGGCCGTAAACGGCATGGTCGATCGCCTCGGCCTCGACGCCGGCACGGGCCAGCGCCTCGCGGGCGGTCACGGTGCCCAGCTCATGGGGGGCGAGCCCGGCCAGGCTGCCGCCGAAGCTGCCGATGGCGGTGCGCGCACCGCCGAGGATGACCACGGAATCGAGCCGCATGGCGTTCTCCTGTCTTGGGTTCTGTTGAGCGATCAGGCCGCCGCGCCCTTGCCGAGCAGCGAGCGGGCGATCACTTCCTTCATGATTTCCGAGGTGCCGGCGTAGAGAGTCTGCACGCGGGCATCGAGATAGAAACGCGAAATCGGGTACTCCCGCGTATAACCATAGCCGCCGAACAGCTGCAGGCAGGCGTCGATGGTGCGGCACTGCATCTCGCTCAGCTGCAGCTTGAGGATGGCGGCATCGGTGGGGCTCATCTCGCCCTGGCGATGCTTGCTCACGCACTGCTCGAAGTAGGCGCGGCCCATGTCGATCTGGGCGCGCACCTCGGCCAGGGCGAAGCGGGTGTTCTGGAAGTCGCCCACGGCGCGGCCGAAGGCGCGGCGCTCGCGCACGTAGTCGAGGGTCAGCGCCAGTGCGCCTTCCATGGCGCCCAGCGCCTGGGCCGCCACGCCGAGGCGCTCGCGAGGCAGCTCCTGCATCAGGTAGGCGAAGCCGGCCCCTTCCTCGCCGAGCAGGGCGTCGTGCGGCAGTTGCAGGTCGTCGAAGAACAGCTCGGCGGTGTCGCTGGCGTGCTGGCCGATCTTCTTGATCGGCTGGCCGCGCGAGAAGCCGGCAAGCGAGGTATCGACCAGGAACAGCGACACGCCGCGGGCGCCGGCGGCGGGGTCGGTCTTGGCGCAGACGATCACCAGGTCGGCCACCTGGCCGTTGGTGATGAAGATCTTGCTGCCGTCGAGCCGCCACCCCGTTTCGGTACGGCTGGCGCGGGTCTTCATCGCCGCCAGGTCGCTGCCCGCGCCGGGCTCGGTCATGGCGATGGCGCCGATCGCCTCGCCGCTGGCCATGGCCGGCAGCCAGCGTTCGCGCTGGGCCGGCGTAGCAATGTGCAGCAGGTAGGGCATCACGATATTGGCGTGAATGTTGTAGGCGCTGGCCAGGCCGCCGAAGCCCTGGCGCGAGATCTCCTCCAGCGCCAGCTGGACGATGGCGAAGTCGGCACCGCTGCCGCCCAGCTCAACAGGCAAATCGATGCCCAGCAGGCCGGCCTCGCCGAGCTTGTGCCACAGCGAGCGCGGCATCTCGCCGGCGGCCTCCCACGCCTCGTAGTGGGGCGCCACTTCCTGCTCGAGGAAGCGGCGGATGGTGTCGTGGAACAGCGGGGTCAGGTCGTCTTGCGGTGCAGTCATGGGTCAGCCCAGCTCCTTGCGCAGGTGGCGCTTGAGAATCTTGCCGGCGGTGCTCTTGGGCAGGGCATCGGCGAACAGGATGCGCTTGGGCACCTTGTAGGGCGCCATGTGGGCCTTGGCGTGGGCGATCAGCTCCTCTTCGCTCACCTCGGCGCCTTCCTTGGTGACCACCACGGCGGTGATCGCCTCGATCCACTTCGCGTCGGGCAGGCCGATCACGGCCACCTCGGAGACGGCGGGGTGCGTGAACAGGCCCTCTTCCACCTCGCGGCTGGCCACCACCACGCCGCCGGTATTGATCACGTCCTTGATGCGATCGACCACGTAGAGGTAGCCCGCCTCGTCGAAGTAGCCCACGTCGCCGGAGTGGAACCAGCCGCCGGCGAAGGCCTCTTCGCTCATCTCGGGCTTGTCCCAGTAGCCGGTCAGCAGCTGCGGCGAGCGGTGGACGATCTCGCCATGCTCGCCGGGCGGCACGTCGTTCATCTCCAGGTCGACGATGCGTGTTTCCACCGTGAGGATGGGGCGGCCCGCCGATGCGGGGCGCTCGGCGTGCTCCTCGGGGCGCAGCACGGTGGCCAGCGGGGCGATCTCGCTCTGGCCGTAGCAGTTGTAGAGCCCCACGCCGGGCAGGCGCTGCTGCAGCTCCTCGAGCACCGGCACCGGCATGATCGAGGCGCCGTAGTAGGCCTTCTTCAGCGTGGTGAGGTCGAAGGTGTCGAAGTCGGGATGGCGCAGCAGGCTGATCCACACCGTGGGCGGGGCGAAGAACGAGGCGATGCCTTCAGCGGCGATCTGCGCCAGGCAGTCGTCGGGCATCGGCGCCATGCGCAGGTGCACCGGGGCGCCGAGCAGCAGCGCCGGCATCAGGAACACATGCATCTGCGCCGAGTGGTAGAGCGGCAGGGCGGCCAGCATTGGCTCGTCGGGCTTGATGTCGAGCTCCACCATGCAGGCCATGTACTCGGCCAGCAGCGCCTGGTGGGTCATCATCGCCGCCTTGGGGGCGGCGGTGGTACCCGAGGTGTAGAGCAGCTGGGCCAGGCTGTCGGCTGTGACGGCCACGTCCGGTTCGCCATCGTCGCTGTCGGAGCCATCTTCGCCGAGCGCCACCTGCAGCACGTCGAAGCCTGCCGGCTCATCCGCATGCAGGGTGCCGGAAAGCGAGAGGCCGAGGCCTTCGCTCGCCTTCGTCACGTTGTCGGCCAGGCTCAGGTCGCTGAGCAGGCCGCGTGCACCGGACTGCTCGAGGATGTAGCGCAGCTCGTCGGCGCTCAGGGCGAAGTTGACCGGCACGTGCACCAGGCCGGCGCGGGTAGCAGCCAGCCAGGCGATTGCGTAGGCGTCGGAGTTCTTGCCGTAGGCGGCCAGGCGGTCGCCCGGCGTCAGGCCCGCCGCCAGCAGGCGGTTGGCGACCCGGTTCACGGCCCGGTTGAGTTCGGCGTAGTTCCAGCGCCGGCCTTCGAAGGCCAGCGCCAGCCTGTTGCCATGCTTGCGCGCGCTGCGGCTGAGCGCGGCGCCGATGGTGTTCTGCTGGATCCTGTGCGTGCTCGTGTTCGCTTGGCTCATGGCGTCCTCCTGTCCTTGTTCGCGTGGCGTGAACGCAGCGCTCAGCCGCCGTTGACCAGATGGCACTGGCTTTCGGAAAGCGGGCGGAAGGCCTCTTCGGCGGGAATGGTGCGTACCACGTGGAACAGGTCGTCCTCGCCCTGCGACTCTTCCGGCGTCTTCACCTCGACCAGGTACATGTCGTGCACCATGCGGCCGTCCTCGCGGATGTAGCCGCCGGTGGCGAAGATGTCGTTGATCGGCGTCTCGGCCATCTGCCGGCGCACGGCCTGGGCTTCGTCGGTGCCGATGGCTTCGATGGCCTGCAGGTAGTGCAGCGTGCTGGAGTAGAGCCCGGCGTGGACCATGGTGGGCATGCTGCCGGTGCGCTCGCGGAAGCGCTCGGCCCAGGCGCGGGTCTCGTCGTTGAGGTCGTAGTACCACGCCTTGGTGAACTGCAGCCCCTGGGCGGCCTCCAGGCCGATGCTGCGGATGTCGGTGCTGAACAGCACCATGCCGGCCAGCACCTGGCCCGCCTGGGTGATGCCGAATTCGCCCGCCGTGGTAATGGCGTTGATGGTGTCGGAGCCGGCGTTGTTCAGCGCAATCACGTCTGCGCCGGAAGCCTGGGCCTGCAGCAGGAACGAGGAGAAGTCGTTGCTGGGGAAGGGGTGGCGCGCCTTGCCGACGATGGTGCCGCCGTTCTCGACCACCACGCGTTCGACGTCGCTCTCAAGGGCGTGGCCGAAGGAGTAGTCGGCGCTCAGCAGGTACCAGTTCTTGTGGCCCTCCTGGGTAATCGCCTTGGCGGTGCCGTTGGACATGGCCCAGGTATCGTAGACCCAGTGGATATGGTTGGGCGAGCAGCTCTCGTTGGTCACGCCCGAGGAGACGGCGCCGTTGACCAGCCCCAGGCGGTTCTCCTCTTCCAGCAGCCGCACGGCGGCCAGGGTGACGGAAGAGGCCACCAGGCCGGTGACCATGTCGATGTTGCGCTCGTCGATCCAGCCGCGAACAATGCTCGAGCCCACGTCGGGGCTGTTGCGGTCGTCGGCGCTGAACACCACGACATTGGCGCCCGCCACGCGCCCGCCCATGTCGTCGATGGCCATCTGGATGGCGTCCAGGCCCTTCGGGCCGATGGGGTCGCGATAGGGTCCCGACATGTCGGCCAGGTAGCCGATGCGGATCTCGTTGTCGGTGATGTCGGCGTGTGCGGACTGGCCTGCAAGCAGGATGGAAGCGGCAAGTGCCCCCAGGGCGAAGCGGCGTGTCGTAGTCATCGTATGGCCTTGGCTTGTTGTTGTGATGATGCGGTGCCTTCGTTCAGCGGCTGTGGATAAGCCTGTGAACAAGCCGGTGAACCGCTGTGCATACGCTGTGGGCGCCGGAAAGCTTCGTTCGGTTGCCCTTGGAATGCTCGTTCATGGTAGGAGGAAAGCGGCTCGACAGGTTTACGCTTCGCGCCACTCTTTTTGCATTTCGTGCCATCACGAGCTAAAGGAAAGGCGCGTTAGACTTTCGTTGTGCCCGCTGCCTAGTTGAGTCAAGGTGTGTATGCGTGGCAGTTATGATTGAATAACAATGAGTTGCCACGCTAAGGCCAGCCTTATGCAAAGAGGCGTGAAGAGGCCAATCAACAGAACGTGCCATGCCGGCGCGCAGGGCTTGTGGCTGCCTTGGCGCCTAGGCTTCACGATGTTTTATGGGTAAGCGGATTAAATGGTTGATCTTACCTTTGCATGAGAGTGAGACAGACCG
>CAZZCJ010000009.1:0-92022 GCA_964652855.1 uncultured Halomonas sp. | reverse complement strand
GGTATCAGATTGATGGGGTGAAGGTGCCCCATCAACCATTAAATCCGTATACCCTGTTTTATCCACCACGACAATCCATTCACTTCAGAACTAGGTGTGCCGAACTTGAGGCTGCTGCGCTACGTCTACTCCCGCCTTTCCGAAGACCTGATGTTGCTGGCGCTGTTGCTGGGGTTTCTGCTCCTGCTCGCCATCATGCCGGACAAGTGGCGGCTGCTGCCTCAGCTGGTGGAATGGCACACCATCGCCATCCTGGCTGGGCTGATGGTGCTGAGCCGGGGGCTGGAAGAGAGCGGGGCGCTGGCACAAGCGGGACGCTGGCTGCTGGTGCACATGCACAGCGAGCGTCGGCTGGCCTTGTCCCTGGTGCTGTTTGCCGCCCTGCTCTCGGCAGTGGTCACCAACGACGTGGCCCTTTTCATCGTCGTGCCGCTGACGGTCGGTTTTGCCAAGATGGCAAGGCTGCCCATCGGCCGGCTGGTCATCTTCGAAGCGCTGGCGGTGAACGCCGGCTCGGCGGTCAGTCCCATCGGCAACCCACAGAACCTTTTCCTGTGGCAGCTTTCGGGGGACAGCTTCGCTACGTTCTTCCTGGCCATGTCGCCGATCGCCGGCTGGATGCTGGGCGCCTTGCTGGTGCTGACCGTCGTCGCGTTTCCAGGCCGCCGGGTGGACGTGGACCTGGGGATGCCACGAATGCCCGTACAGACCCGGCTGTTTCGTGTCTCCCTGCTGTGCTATCCGGTTTTTTTACTGCTGGTGGAGTTCGGCCTGACGGGGGTGGCCCTGGCGGGGGTGCTGACGCTCTTCCTGTTTTTCTGGCGGCGCGTGCTGCTGGGCGTCGACTGGCTGATCCTCGCCATTTTCATCCTGATGTTCATCGACCTGGGCCTGCTCGCCCAACTGCCCTTCATGGTGAAGGCGGCCGGGTGGCTCATCGCCTTGCCCGGCGGCGAGGTCGCCGGGGCGGCGCTGCTGTCGCAGCTGATCTCCAACGTGCCGGCGGCCATCTTCCTCGCACCTTTTACTGAGCAGTGGCACTGGCTGGCCTGGGGAGTGAATGTCGGCGGCTTCGGCCTGGCCATCGGCTCGCTCGCCAACCTGATCGCCCTGCGGCTCGGCCGGCAGCCGGGGCTGTGGCTGGCGTTCCATGCCTGGTCGATACCGATGCTGCTGGTCAGTCTGCTGGGTGCCGCCCTGCTGCGGCCCATGCTGGGCTGAAGCGAGGGTGGCCGAGGCAATTTCCGACAAGAGGAAAGCCAGTCAGTGCTAGCCGACTGGCTTTCTCGATGCGCCTTACCTGTTGCCGATGGGATCAGTGGCGATGCCCATGGCTGTGGTCGTGGTCGTGGTCGTGGTCGTGGTCGTGGTCGTGGTCGTCATGACCCGGCTCGGCCAGGGCGTCGTGCAGCACGCGGGCGTTGTGACGCATCATGCCGAGGTAGGTGCTGGCTTCGCCTTGCGCGGCCAAGGCATCGGCGTAGAGCGTACCGGCAATGGGCAGGCCAGTCTCCTCGGCAAGCTGGTTGATCACCGCCGGGCTGGTCATGTTCTCGTGGAACAGGGCGCGGACGTTCTGTTCGCGGATCACGTCGATCAGGCGAGCCATGTCGGCGGCGCTGGGCTCGGCCTCGGTGGAGAGGCCCACCGGCGAGAGAAAGCGAATGCCATAGGCATTGGCGAAGTAGCCGAAGGAGTCATGCCCCGTGATCACGCTGGTGGAAGACGGAATCTCGCCCAGCAGCTCGCGGATCTCGGCGTCGGTGGCTGCCAGCTCGTTGATGTAGCGCTCGGCGTTTTCGCGGTAGGCCGCTTCGTTGTCCGGGTCCGCCTCGATCAGGCCTTCCAGGATATTGCCGACGTACACCTTGCCCATGGCCAGGTCCTGCCAGGCATGAGGATCATAGTCGCCATGGGCATGATCGTGTCCGTGGTCGTCGTGATCGTGTCCGTGGTCGTCGTGATCGTGTCCGTGATCGTCGTGATCATGTCCATGTCCATGGTCATGGTCATGGCCGTGATCGTCATGGCCATGATCGTCGTGGTCGTGGTCGTGGTCGTGGTCGTGGTCGTGGCCGTGGGCCTGGTCGTGTTCATGACCATGGTAATCCAGCCTGTCGATGCCGTCGGTGGTGGTCACCAGGGGGCCGCGATAGTCGCTGGAGTCGATCAGCCGCTCCATCCAGCCTTCGAACAGCAGGCCGTTGAATACCACCAGGTCGGCGTCTGCCAGGGCACGCGCGTCCCGGGGGGTGGGCGAGAAGACATGGGCATCGCTGTCGGGGCCGACCAGTGAGGTGACCTCCACGTGCTCGCCGCCGACGTTCTGCACCATGTCGGCCAGGATGCTGAAGCTGGTGACGACCTGGATGCGTTCGGCGGCAACGGCGGCGGGCAGGGCCAGCATGGCGGAGGTGCCGATGATCAGGGCGGGGGTCAGGTATCGCATGGGGGCTCCTTTATCGATGGTTTTTCTGTTGGCTCAATGGGGCTCGGGCGCACCGAGCGGCATGGCACGCCGGCGCAGCCTGGCCATCAGGCTGTGGTGGCGGCCGAACAGGGCCGACAGCATGTAGCCGACGCCTGCCAGCAAGATGATGGCCGGGCCGGAGGGAATGCTCAGGTGATACGAGAGCAGCAGGCCCCCGATGCTGGCCAGCATGCCCAGCACCACGGCGATGCCGATCAGGCCTTCCAGGCGCTTGCTCCAGAAGCGTGCGGTGGTGGCCGGCAGCATCATCAGGCCTACCGCCATCAGCGTGCCCAGCGTCTGGAAACCGGCAGTAAGGTTGAGCACCACCAGGCCCAGGAAAATGCCGTGCACCAGCCCGCCCTGAATGCCCTGGCCGCGCAGGAACAGCGGGTCGAGGCACTCCACCACCAGCGCACGGAAGATCAGCGCCAGGGTGATCACGATCACGCTGCTGATCGCGGCGATCAGCAGCAGCGCGGTGGTATTCACCGCCAGGATCGAGCCGAACAGCACATGGGTGAGGTCGACGCTGCTGCCGCCCAGCGAGACCAGCATCACCCCCGCCGCCAGCGAGATCAGGAAGAAGCTGGCCATGGCCGAGTCTTCGCGGTGGCCGGTCATCTGCGACACGCTGCCCGCCAGCATGGCCACCAGCAGCCCCGACAGCACGCCGCCCAGGCTCATGGCCGGCAGCGAGAAGCCGGCAAGCAGGAAGCCCAGCGCCACGCCGGGCAGGATGGCGTGGGCCATGGCGTCGCCGATCAGGCTCATGCCGCGCAGCATCAGGAACACGCCCATGGGCGGCGCCGCCAGCGACAGCGCCAGGCCGGCCACCGCCGCGCGGCGCATGAAGCCGTAGTCGAAGGGGGCAATCAGCCACTCGTGTAGCAGCTCTAGCATGCGCTTACCCCCGGTATGCCCAGGGCGAGGCGCGCCGACTCAGCGGCAGTCGGCTGGCTGTGCGCTACCGCCTGGGCCGTGGTCCAGCGGGCATGGCCGTGATTCAGAACCACCACTTCATCGGCAAGGCGAGCGAGCTGTTCCATGTCGTGCAGCACCACGATGATGGTGGCGCCTGCGGCGGCCATCTCCTTCAGTACCGTCATCAGCACCTCGACGGTTTCCACGTCGACATTGGCAAAGGGTTCGTCGAGCAGCAGCAGTTCCGCTTCCTGCATCAAGGTGCGGCCGATCAGCGCGCGCTGGCGCTGGCCACCGGAAAGCTCGCCCAGCGGGCGGTGGGCCAGGTGCGAGATGCCCAGGCGGGCCATGACGTCGCGCCCGCGCCGGTAGTGGCGTGCGCAGTAACCCTTCATGGCGCCGTGGCTTGGCCAGCTGCCGGTCATCACCAGCTCTTCCACGCTCATGGGGAAGGTAAGGTCGAGGGCCAGCTGCTGTGGCAGCCAGGCGCGACGCTCCTTGGGCACCGAGCAGACCACCTTGCCTGCCACCGGGCGCAGCATGCCCATGATGCCCTGGATCAGCGTGCTCTTGCCGGCACCGTTGGCGCCCACCAAGGCGGTGATGGCGCCGTCGCGGAAGCGGCCGTTGACGTGTTCAAGCACGGTGCGGTTGGCCTGGGCCAGCTGCAGGTTGCACAGTTCGAGGCGATAAGCCTGTGGGTCCGACATCAGCCCCACCACCCTGCCGCCCAGGAAACGGCGAGCCAGAGCACGCCCAGCGGTGCCGCAGCGAGCAACAGGCGACGCGTAGCGGAAAGCGACATGAGAGAGAAGTGGCATGGCCCTTCAGGCCGGTGCCGGTGCATGCGGTGTGCCATGGTCAGGCCCTCGCGAAACCGATTAAGATATAACATAACAAATAAGACGGAAAAGGTCAGCCTGGGCTCAGCGGCAGGCTGCCCGGCTCAACCAAGGGCGCCAAGTATCCCGTATTCAGGGAGAAAGAAAACCTCCAAGGTGTAACGTACGGCAACACGCCAGGCAGGGCTGATTTGAAGGCAGCGCCATAACCCACCATAGTGAAGGAGTGAGTTCCGCCGCCAAAAGGCGGTTCGTTCCACTTCAGGAGGCTAATATCCACTTCGGGAGGCCACTATGCATTGCGACAAGCACCCCCACCACGATCATGAGCATGGTCCCGGCTGCGGTCATACGGCGATCGAACATGACGGCCATGTCGACTACCTGCACGATGGCCACCTGCACCATCCCCACGGCGACCATTGCGATAACCACGGGCCGGTCAAGGTCGTGACCTGATAGCGAACCTGGCGTCCATCTAACCTATCGGCTCTCACGGGGGCCGATTTCGTTGCGCCTTCAGAAGCGCAGGGCTACCCCCAGCTGATTGGGTGCCACCAGCAGCGCGTACTCACCTTCCAGATGCACGTCGCCCAGCGAGAGCCGGGCCGGCTGGAAGCGGTTGATCGCCACCGTGGCCTGGCGCGGCTGGGTCTGCAGCTGCAGCTCGCTGACCAGCATGCCGGTGGCGAAGTTGATGGCACCGTCGCGGCCGCGGCCGTCCCCCACGCCAATCAGCAGGCCCGAGGCGGTATTCACCAGCAGCGAGCCCAGACGAGCCTCCAGGCTGCGACGCTGGCGCTCCTCTTCGGCGACCGCCTGCAGCAGCCGACGGGCACTTTCGATATCGCCATCACCATCTTGCAGCTGACGGCGGGCCGCTGGATGCGGCTGGCGATCCATCAGCGTACCGGCCAGGGCCAAGGCCGACTTCACTGCGCCGACTCGGGCGTCGTAACGGGTATCGCGGCTGTCCGACTCGCTGGCCTGATAGACGTTCACGGCAAGCGTAGAGGCGTACACCCCCGCCCAGCCGTACTGCCACACGTTGGCGTGGCGCTCGCCCCGGGCCAGGGCGTCTTCATAGGTCTGGTATTCCGCTGAGGGGGGTTGGGCCAGCGCCGGAAAGGCCAGAGCAAGGCCCGGCAACAGCGCAAGCAAGAAGGCAAACGGACGAAACCTCGACATGGCGATCTCCAGGGCAGGGGGAGGGCAGGGGCATTGCGCAAAAGGCTCGTCATGCAGAGTAGCACCGACGGTGACCGGCCGATAACGAGCGCGTAAAGTGCATACATTCCCAGCCCTGGAGCTTCCCCATGCGTTCGCCCCTCGACGATACCGCACTGGATACCATATTCCGCGAAGCGCGTACCCACTATGGCTTTCGGCCTGAGCCCATAAGCGAGGCCACCCTGCGCGAGCTCTACGACCTGCTCAAGTGGGGCCCCACCTCCATGAACAGCCAGCCGGCGCGCTACGTCTTCGTGATCAGCGAGGAAGGAAAGTCGCGCCTGCTTCCGGCACTCTCTGAAGGCAATCGCGACAAGGCCCACCAAGCCCCTGTGAACGTCATCGTGGCCATCGATACGCGCTTCTTCGAGCACATGCCCACCGTCTTCCCGCAATCGCCCAACGCCCGCGAACGCTTCGCCGAAAACCTCGACAAGGCCCAGGACACCGCCTGGCGCAACGCCACCCTGCAGGGCGCCTACCTGATCGTGGCCGCGCGCATGCTGGGGCTGGATGTCGGCCCCATGAGCGGCTTCGACAATGCACTGGTCGACCAAGAGTTCTTTCCCGACGGCCGCTACAGGAGCAACTTCCTGGTCAACCTGGGCGTGGGCGACCCCAGCAGCCAGCGCCCCAGGGGGGAAAGGTTGGCGTTTGACGAAGTGGCGGAGGTGGTTTGATGGGGCATGATCCGCTTTAAACTGCAGAAAGAGTAGCGGATTTCCTACACGACCGAGATGGTGTAAGCGAATGAGGAGTGTTTATATGGTTACGAATTAGAAACAATAAATACGACAGGGAACTCATGTTTTATGCGCATTCCACCGAGAGTTTAGATAAAATTCGTTGGCAACCCTTGGCAGGGCATCTCTATGCCGTGGGGCAATTGGCAGCACAGCGTGCAAGCCGGTTTGGTGCAGCGCCATGGGGCGAGGCGGTGGGTCTGCTGCATGACCTTGGCAAATACACCGTACCTTTCCAGCGCCGTCTGGAAGGCTCGCCGGAGCGCGTCGACCACTCCACGGCAGGCGCCCATATCGCCATCGAGAAATATCCGCAGCTTGGCCATCTGTTGGCCTACCTGATCGCTGGTCACCACGCAGGGTTGGCCAATGGAAGGGATGTCGGTGAGCGCACGCCACTGAAGTACCGTCTGGAAGCTGACTTGCCCCCGCTCGAGCCGTTGTGGCAGCAAGAAATAGCGCTTCCCCCCAATCTTTTGCCCCCAGCACACTTTCAGCAGCGCCGCGACAGGGCATTCTTCCAGTATGCTTTTTTTGCGAGGATGTTGTTTTCCTGCCTGGTCGATGCCGACTTCATCGATACTGAAAACTTCTATGCAGTGCACGAAAAAGGCGTGCCCCATGCGCGGGGTGGCGGGCCGCCGCTGGGCGCATTGCGTAATGCCCTCGATCATCGGTTGGACACCTTCAAAGCAGACAGCGACGTCAATCGCCTACGTGGTGAGATCCTCTCGCATGTTCGCGCTCAAGCCGAACTGCCGCCCGGCAGGTTTTTGCTGACGGTGCCGACCGGCGGGGGCAAAACGCTGGCCTCGTTGGCTTTCGCTCTCGATCATGCCATTACCTACGGCATGGATCGGGTGATCTATGTGATTCCATTCACCAGCATCGTTGAGCAGAACGCTGCCGTATTTCGCGATGCTCTGGGAGAGCATGGCGAAGCGGCGGTGCTGGAGCACCACAGCGCCTTCGATACCGGCAATCAGCGTGATCGTCATAGCATCGACAAGCTGCGCCGCGACAGCGAAAACTGGGATGCGCCGATTATCGTCACCACGGCGGTACAGTTCTTCGAAAGTCTCTTTGCCGCCAAGACTTCACGCTGCCGAAAATTACATAACATCGCTAACAGCGTGGTGATCCTGGACGAAGCGCAGACCATGCCCTTGCCGCTGCTGCGGCCCAGCGTGGCGGCACTGGACGAACTAGCGCTGAATTATCGCACCAGCGTCGTGCTCTGCACGGCGACTCAGCCGGCCCTAGCCGAAACCGACGATCCTGGGAGCAGTTTCCAAGGCGGGCTGCGAAACCTAAGGGAGCTTGCACCGGAGCCTGAAAGACTCTATCGGCAACTGGAGCGTGTCCATGTGCGTCATGTTGGCACTTTGGCCGATGAGGAGCTACGCAACGAACTGCTCGCGACTGATCAGGTGCTATGCATCGTCAATAATCGTCGTCACGCCCGGGCTCTGTACGAGTCGATAGCAGATCAGCCTGGCGCTTACCACCTGACTACCTCGATGTACGCCGTGCATCGTCGCCGGGTACTGGTCGAGATACGTCAGGCTCTCAAGACTGGCCAGCCCTGCCGGGTAGTTTCGACATCTCTCATAGAAGCGGGGGTGGATGTCGACTTCCCACGAGTCTTGCGTGCCGAGGCGGGACTGGACTCAATTGCACAGGCAGCTGGTCGCTGCAATCGTGAAGGTAAGCGAGCTGTTGGCGATAGCGAGATGTTGATCTTCGCCACCGCCAATGAAGAGTGGGAGCCCCCGCCTGAACTCAAGAAGTTTGCGCAAGCCGCTGCTGAAGTGCTCAGGCACCACGGAGACGACCCATTGTCGTTGGCGGCCATAGAGGCCTACTTCCGGCTGCTGTATTGGCAGCAAGGCCCTAAAGAGCTCGATAAGCATGACTTGTTGAAGCTGGTAGAAGACGGACGCCTTGATGGGCTTCCCTTCGAGACCCTCGAGCAGAAGTTTCGCATGATAGAGAACAACCAACGTGCCGTGATCATACCTGTTGATGAAGATGGCATCGCTCGCGTTGCACTCAGAGAACTGTCGTATGCCGAGGGGGTCGGCGGTATTGCTCGTAAGCTTCAACCCTACACCGTACAGGTTCCACGCCAAGGCTTCGCTGCGTTGGAGCGAGTTGGCGCCATCGCGGCTGTCGAGCCCGACAAGTTCGGTGAGCAATTCATGGTGTTGGTCAACGAGGATCTCTACGACGAGCACCTTGGGCTGAACTGGAGTGATCCGACCTACCGAGCCAGTGAGTCCAATGTCTGGTGAGACATCGACAAAACATAGCAAGCCAATTAAGGAGCAGCGGATGACATATGGGGTTCGACTGCATATATGGGGGGAGCGGGCCTGCTTTACTCGGCCTGAGATGAAAGTCGAGCGCGTCTCCTATGACGTGATAACGCCGTCCGCAGCGCGAGGTATCCTGGAAGCTATCCACTGGAAGCCGGCGATTCGCTGGTGCGTGGATCGTATCCATGTATTGAAACCAATCCGATTCGAATCATTGCGGCGCAACGAAGTCGCGGGAAAGCTGCCCGCCTCGACCGTTACCAAAGCCATGAAGTCGGGGCGTGTCGATGACGTGGCTTATTTCGTCGATCAGAACCGGCAACAGCGTGCTGCCACCATTCTACGTGATGTGGGCTATGTCATAGAGGCTCACTTCGAGTTTACTTCACGTGCCGATGAGAGCGATACGCCCGGCAAGCATCTGGACATCTTCAATCGCCGTGCCCGTCAGGGACAGTGTTTTCACATGCCATGTCTGGGCACGCGAGAGTTTCCGGCTGCATTCGCATTGATCGAAGCCGAGGGTGACATGCCACTGGCCGATCCGCAGCTAAACGGGGAGCGAGATCTCGGTTTTATGCTGCATGATATCGATTTCGGCCATGGCAAGACGCCACGTTATTTTCGTGCCAGGATGCAGGATGGCGTGATTGAGGTGCCGCCTTTCGAGGAGGCCCTGGCATGATTCTCTCCGCACTGAATGACTACTACCAGCGCCTAGCAGACGAGGACAAGGTACCTCTATCAGGCTTCAGTAGTGAGAAAGTCAGTTTTTGCCTAGTATTTTCCAAGGATGGAAAGCCGCTACAGATCATCGACCTGCGCGACACTACTGGCAAGAAGCCTCGACCAAGTCCTTGCCAGGTACCTGTGGACAAGCGACGTACCTCGGGAATCCACGCCTATCCACTGTGGGACAAGACTGCTTATGCCCTCGGTGTCTCTGCCGGTGAAGGTAAGCGACTGTTGGATGAACATGAGGCATTCAAGGCTCGTCAGCGTGCTCTCTTCGGTAAGAGTGACGATTCCCACTTGACCGCATTTCTAAGACTGCTCGATCAATGGGCGCCAGAGCAACTTGTAGGCCTTCCTGGCTACAGTGAAGAGGTATTGGATACCAATGTCATCTTCCGGCTCGATGGTCAGCGGCAGTATCTGCATGAAAACCAGGAAGCACGCCGGCTATGGGACGCTGCGCTGGAAAATGGCGAAGGGGAGTCGGGGCAGTGCTTGATTACCGGCGAGATTGCCCCGTTGGGTACCGACCATCCTGCCATTAGAGGCGTGAGGGGTGCACAGTCGTCTGGTGCATCGCTCGTTTCGTTTAACAGCGATGCTTATGAATCCTATGGCTATAGCAAGAATCAAAACGCCTCGATCTCCAAGGCGGCAATCTTCGGCTATTCGACGGCGCTGAATCATTTGCTTCGAGGAGATGCAGACAACCGTCAGCGCCTACAGATCGGCGATGCCACTGTAGTGTACTGGGCCAAGGCCAGGGATAGTGTGCATGCCGAGGCCGCCGAGGGTTTTTTCGCCATGCTCAACGAGCCGCCCAGCGATGAGCAGGAAGCCGCCAAGCTCGCCACCCTGCTGACACAGGTCGCCCAAGGGCGCCCTTTGGCAGAACTGGATCCGATGCTGGAGCCGGACACCCATTTTTTCGTTCTTGGGCTTGCTCCTAACGCTGCGCGTCTATCGGTGCGTTTCTGGTATGTGGATAGCCTGGAGCGCTTGGCTGAGCACTATGCCCAACATCACCAAGACATGTTGCTGGAGCCTTCCCCTTGGAAGGGTGTGACGCCGGGAGCGTGGCGGCTGGCACTGCAGACGGCTCCTATACACGGTGACAGACCAAAAGCTGAGGACGTGCTTCCACAGCTCGCTGGTGAGTTGATGCGCTCCATTCTGACGGGATCTCGTTATCCACGTTCACTTCTCAATAACATCGTCATGAGATTTCGCAATGACGGCAAGATCAGCGGCATTCGAGTCGCACTCTGTAAGGCTGTACTCGCTCGCGCGAGCCGCATCGCAGTGCATTCGAACTCAACCACTCAGGAGGTGCCCGTGAGTCTCGATCCACATTCAACCCACCCCGGCTACTTGCTAGGCAGGCTATTCGCAGAGCTGGAAAACGCACAGGAAAGGGCGATTCCCAATACAAACGCAACGATCCGAGATCGATATTATGGTGCAGCGTCGGCGACGCCGGCTAGTGTCTTTCCAGTTCTGTTGAGGAATGCTCAGAATCACTTATCGAAGCTGCGTAAAGGCGATGAAAAAGACAAGGCTATTGCTGGTGCGATAACTCGAAATATCAGTGAAATCGTAGATGGGTTGAAGGATAGTTTTCCCAAAAGCCTTTTAATCGAGGATCAGGGACGCTTCGCAATCGGTTATTACCATCAGGCTAAAGCCCGCTTTGCCAAGAAAGACAGCGCCGCTAAAAACGCAGAAGCCGAGCAGGGAGAAATAGAATGAGTGCCATCGCCAATCGTTACGAATTCGTGCTGCTGTTCGACGTCACCAATGGAAATCCCAATGGTGACCCGGATGCTGGCAATCTGCCGAGACTCGACCCGGAGACCAACCAAGGCTTGGTGACCGATGTCTGCCTTAAGCGTAAGATTCGTAACTATGTTGCCTTGGAGAAGGAAAAAGATGCCGGCTATGCCATCTACATGCAGGAAAAGTCGGTACTCAATAACCAGCACAAGAAAGCCTATGATGCGCTAGAGATCAAGCCCGAGCCGAAGAAGCTGCCTAAGGAAGTGGAGAAGGCTCGTGCGCTAACAGAATGGATGTGCCGTAACTTCTTCGACGTACGCACCTTTGGCGCGGTAATGACTACCGAGGTCAACTCCGGCCAAGTACGTGGCCCGGTGCAGATGGCTTTTGCCAGCTCTATCGACCCGGTAGTGCCGATGGAAGTCTCGATTACCCGAATGGCGGTTACCAATGAGCGCGACCTGGAGAAGGAGCGCACCATGGGCCGCAAACACATCATTCCCTATGGCCTTTATCGTGCCCATGGCTATATATCGGCCAAGCTCGCTGAGCGTACTGGTTTCTCGGACGATGATCTCGAGCTGTTGTGGCGTGCGCTGATCAATATGTTCGAGCATGACCGCTCCGCTGCCCGTGGCGAGATGTCGGCACGCAAGCTGATCATCTTCAAGCATGATAACCCGATGGGTAATGCCCCGGCGCACCTGCTGTTCGACAGCGTGAAAGTCGAGCGCGTCAAAGGCGAAGAAAATACACCGGCCCGTCGCTACAGTGATTATTGTGTTTCTGTTGATGCAGAAGTCTTGCCGCCCGGTGTCAGCGTCGACGAGAAGCTGTAGGCGAATGGAATGGAGGATGACGTTCGGCCTATCCCGCTCTCGGCGCTGCAGCACATGCTGTTCTGTCCGCGCCAGTGCGCGCTGATCCATCTCGAACAGCAGTGGGCGGAAAACCGCTATACGGCGGAAGGGCGCATCCTCCATGAGCGTGCCGACCACCTGGGCCATGAGCGTCGACGGGGCATCCATACCGCCATGGCACTTCCGCTGGCCAGTGAGGCGCTGGGATTGACCGGGGTTGCCGATGTTGTCGAGTTCGATGAGTCCCAGCAACCCGCAGTGGTCCGCCCCATCGAGTACAAGCGTGGTCGGCCCAAGGCCCATCGCGCCGATGAAGTGCAACTATGTGCCCAGGCGTTGTGCCTGGAGGAGATGCTGAGCCTCAGAATCGAGGAGGGTGCGCTCTACTACGGTAAGGTGCGGCGGCGAAAGACCGTCACGTTCGACGAGCAGCTTCGAACACTGACCTTGCAAGTCATCGCAGAGACACGCGCCCTCTTCGATGGCAACCATACGCCATCCGCGACCTACGAGCCCAAGCGCTGTGACCACTGCTCGCTGATAGATGTCTGCCAACCGCAAGTCATGGGCAAGCAGCGCTCGGCAGGCCGCTGGCTAGAGCGTCAAATTCTATCTCTGGATGAGTGAATCGTATGCGCCGCCAGCTCAATACGCTCTACATCACAACTGAAGGTGCTTGGCTCAAGAAAGATGGAGCCAATGTGGTCATGGATGTCGAGGGCAAGGAGCGGGCACGGCTCCCCATTCACATGCTTGAATCTCTGGTCTGTTTCGGCAGGGTGCTGGTATCTCCACCATTGATGGGCTTTTGCGCTGAACAAGGGGTCACCATTACTCATTTGACCCCCAACGGTAAGTTTCTTGCGCGTATCGAGGGGCCGGTATCAGGCAATGTGCTGCTGAGGCGTGCACAGTACCGCACCAGCGATGACGAGGTTGGTTGTGCTGCTATCGTTCGGGGCGTGCTGATCGGCAAGGTGCACAACCAGCGAGCGGTAATCGCCAGGGGTCTGCGAGACTACGGTAGCAAGCTGGAGCCGCCCGAGCTTGAAGGGTTGGAAAGGGCACGCACCCGCCTAAGCCGGATCGCTCGGGATCTATTACACGAACCCACGACAAATGGATTACGTGGCCTGGAGGGCGAAGCCGCGCAGGTCTATTTCGGCGTCTTCGATAGTCTCGTTCGCCACGATGGCGAAGCCTTTCGCTTCTCCGGCCGCAACCGTCGCCCACCGCGTGACCGCCTCAATGCACTGCTGTCCTTTCTCTATACGCTGTTGACTCACGACTGCCGTTCAGCGCTGGAAAGTGTTGGTCTGGACCCCGCGGTAGGATTTCTACATCGGGACCGCCCCGGGCGGCCCAGCTTGGCACTCGATCTGGCCGAGGAATTTAGACCGCTATTGGGGGACCGATTGGCGCTGTCGCTGGTCAATCGCCGGCAACTGCGGGAGAAAGACTTCACGGTCGCTGAAAGTGGCGGCGTTGTATTGACAGACGATGCGCGTAAGACGGTTCTGACTGCCTATCAGGAGCGGAAACGTGAAGAGCTCAATCATGTCTTTATCGGTGAGAAGGCGCCAATTGGCATGCTGCCGATTCTGCAAGCGCAATTGCTGGCGCGACATGTGCGCGGCGATCTGGATGTCTACCCACCTTTCCTATGGAAGTGATCTGATAAGGAGAGTGCAGCGATGATGGTTCTGGTCAGCTACGATGTCAGCACTTCTTCCGACGGTGGTGAGGGACGATTGCGCCGGGTTGCCAAGGCCTGCCGTGATGTCGGGCAGCGAGTGCAATTCTCGGTGTTCGAGATCGAAGTCGATCCTGATCAATGGGTGCGCTTGCGGCAGCGGTTGATCGACTTGATCGACGATGAGGTCGATAGCCTGCGCTTCTATTTCCTGGGCAGGAACTGGAAGAACCGTATCGAGCACATTGGCGCCAAGCCTGCTTTGGATATGAATGGCCCCCTCGTTTTCTAGTCTCCCACCTGCTCTGCGAACCATAAGTGTCCTGGATTTTTCCGGCAGGTTCGCAGCTCTTTAACAAACTGATTTTTCTTTGCTTTTTTTAGCCTCGCTATGGCGGCTAGGCGATCTGTATACCTAAGGTGCCTGTTTCGCATTACTACGGACATTTCACCCGGCCCATCAAAACGTTATAAGGGAACAGTCGCGGCCCGCACGGGCCGCGCGGATAGAAACGCGCTCAACCAGCATCGTGCCGACATTATGGAGCCCGTCGCGGCCCGCACGGGCCGCGCGGATAGAAACGTTGGCCTCAGGGCTCAGGAGAGCAGGGTGCGCAGGTCGCGGCCCGCACGGGCCGCGCGGATAGAAACAGTGTGGCGGGCTACGTGATCGACTGTATCGAGCAGGTCGCGGCCCGCACGGGCCGCGCGGATAGAAACATGTCCCACAGCGCAAAGCGCCGCTCGATCTCGTCGTCGCGGCCCGCACGGGCCGCGCGGATAGAAACACGCCCTCACCCGGCCTGCGCGCCGATCTTAGCGGTCGCGGCCCGCACGGGCCGCGCGGATAGAAACAACGCCAGCACGGCGCCGGCCGGGAGGTTTCCGGCGTCGCGGCCCGCACGGGCCGCGCGGATAGAAACAAGGACGTCGGCTATCACTACGTCATCCGGCGCGGTCGCGGCCCGCACGGGCCGCGCGGATAGAAACACGCCCTCACCCGGCCTGCGCGCCGATCTTAGCGCGTCGCGGCCCGCACGGGCCGCGCGGATAGAAACGCTCATTTGGTACATGCCCACGAAGATCTCACTGCGTCGCGGCCCGCACGGGCCGCGCGGATAGAAACGCGCCCTGGCCACCCACCTGCCACGCTCCCACGGCAGTCGCGGCCCGCACGGGCCGCGCGGATAGAAACCGGCGATTGCGCGGCGAGGGCCTGCAGGGCAGGGCAGTCGCGGCCCGCACGGGCCGCGCGGATAGAAACAAGCCGCGCAGCGAGGCCGCCGGCGAGCGCGGCTGGTCGCGGCCCGCACGGGCCGCGCGGATAGAAACGAGGCTGGAGAGGCGCTGGCCCGCTTCCGCTATCGGGTCGCGGCCCGCACGGGCCGCGCGGATAGAAACTGCGCCATCTCCTGCATCTCGTTGACGTTGTAGGCGTCGCGGCCCGCACGGGCCGCGCGGATAGAAACTGGATCTCGGCGTCGAGCTGTTCGAGCGACCAGCGTCGCGGCCCGCACGGGCCGCGCGGATAGAAACAGGCGCTGTGGGATCGCTGGGCCGAGGAGTGCGACGTCGCGGCCCGCACGGGCCGCGCGGATAGAAACTCTTGCCATTCGCGAATGTTAAACTCAAAACCACGTCGCGGCCCGCACGGGCCGCGCGGATAGAAACGCTGCCATCGTCATGCTCACCGGCATCCGCAAGAGTCGCGGCCCGCACGGGCCGCGCGGATAGAAACTTACCGTGGCCCCAAGGCGTGCCCCTGGTGCCTAGTCGCGGCCCGCACGGGCCGCGCGGATAGAAACTGGCCGCAAGCACATGCCGCTGATGCCTGGGAAATTGTCGCGGCCCGCACGGGCCGCGCGGATAGAAACCAGCCGGTGTCCACCCACCCCGCCTCGGCGCCGAGTCGCGGCCCGCACGGGCCGCGCGGATAGAAACATGTCAGCTCCCTATGTGCAGCAGCTTGATAATCGCGTCGCGGCCCGCACGGGCCGCGCGGATAGAAACGCAAGAGGGGTCATCGGGAAGTCAGTCGGCAGGACGTCGCGGCCCGCACGGGCCGCGCGGATAGAAACTCTACGCACGGAGATACCTCATGCAGCACTTCACGTCGCGGCCCGCACGGGCCGCGCGGATAGAAACCTTGCCGATCAGGTCCATCAGCATCTCGACCTGGTCGCGGCCCGCACGGGCCGCGCGGATAGAAACCCCAGAATATCTAGCAATGACGGCGGATGGGTGGAGTCGCGGCCCGCACGGGCCGCGCGGATAGAAACGGCGGCAGCGGTACACCCGCCTCCCTGCGCCTGGTCGCGGCCCGCACGGGCCGCGCGGATAGAAACTGCCAGCGACTGCCGGGCCTGGCAGTCGAGGCGCGTCGCGGCCCGCACGGGCCGCGCGGATAGAAACATCGCCGCTGCGAGTCTGTAGGCTCGTTGTGAGGGTCGCGGCCCGCACGGGCCGCGCGGATAGAAACCCCATGCGCCGCACAGCACGCATTGCTCGATCTCATGTCGCGGCCCGCACGGGCCGCGCGGATAGAAACGACAACCAATTTGTCGGCGCGTCCGTGTCGGTTGTGGTCGCGGCCCGCACGGGCCGCGCGGATAGAAACACGTTCATCTCGTGGCCCACCCGCGCAAAGGCTCCGGTCGCGGCCCGCACGGGCCGCGCGGATAGAAACAGTGATCAGCTTGCCGTTGCAGACAAGCTCGACGGTCGCGGCCCGCACGGGCCGCGCGGATAGAAACCATCGCATCAGCAGCGACGAGCTGGGTAGCATCGAGTCGCGGCCCGCACGGGCCGCGCGGATAGAAACATCGACCATAACCCCCGAGTCGCCTGGGCGATGGCGTCGCGGCCCGCACGGGCCGCGCGGATAGAAACGCCACCGCGTCACGATCCAGCAGCGCAGCCTGACGTCGCGGCCCGCACGGGCCGCGCGGATAGAAACAGCGCTTCCGTGACGAGCTTGACCAGACCGAGCGGTCGCGGCCCGCACGGGCCGCGCGGATAGAAACGTCGGCGTTGAGTGGGTCCGCGAGCGAATAGACGGTCGCGGCCCGCACGGGCCGCGCGGATAGAAACGACTGCTGGGGGCTGTGCCGTGCTGTGCGCGCCGTCGCGGCCCGCACGGGCCGCGCGGATAGAAACCTGCGCTGGACACGCGGCGGCGGCAGAGTGCTGCGTCGCGGCCCGCACGGGCCGCGCGGATAGAAACTCCCTTGCTGAACCTAATGTAACGCTAGAAAACGTCGCGGCCCGCACGGGCCGCGCGGATAGAAACCTGAATTGAATTGCGATTTCTGTCCAGCAGTTGTTGTCGCGGCCCGCACGGGCCGCGCGGATAGAAACATCTTACGCGAATCCCACGGCGGCAGAGTAACGCGTCGCGGCCCGCACGGGCCGCGCGGATAGAAACAATCCCTGGGGCTCAACGGCGCGCAAACCGCCGACGTCGCGGCCCGCACGGGCCGCGCGGATAGAAACGCTGGCGTCGATCCCAACGACAAGCCCGCCGCTAGTCGCGGCCCGCACGGGCCGCGCGGATAGAAACATGCCACCCCCTTGCTTGGTTGCACGCCTCGCTGCGTCGCGGCCCGCACGGGCCGCGCGGATAGAAACCAGCACGCCCAGCCTGCCGTTGACGCTCACGACGGTCGCGGCCCGCACGGGCCGCGCGGATAGAAACTCGTTCAGCCGCCCCGTTTCATCCATCTCGAATCGTCGCGGCCCGCACGGGCCGCGCGGATAGAAACGAGGCGGTCCATGTCCTGCACGCTCGTCGCCTCGGGTCGCGGCCCGCACGGGCCGCGCGGATAGAAACATGCGCCCCGCCCTGGCCGAGAACATCGAGGCGGGTCGCGGCCCGCACGGGCCGCGCGGATAGAAACGACTTCGACGCCCTACTCCGCGCTGACGCCAAAACGTCGCGGCCCGCACGGGCCGCGCGGATAGAAACATTCCTGAGACATGGAAGCCTGGCGACGAACTGCAGTCGCGGCCCGCACGGGCCGCGCGGATAGAAACGAGTCAATGATCTTTGATTCACAGAACATGCGCGACGTCGCGGCCCGCACGGGCCGCGCGGATAGAAACCGCATCCACGATCTGCGACACACATGCGCATCATGTCGCGGCCCGCACGGGCCGCGCGGATAGAAACCGATGCCGAGCACTGGCAAGGCGGGAGCCAAAACGTCGCGGCCCGCACGGGCCGCGCGGATAGAAACCGCCCCTTGGTAACCATGTCCCGCATATTATCGCGTCGCGGCCCGCACGGGCCGCGCGGATAGAAACGCTGGCATCGGTGGCGCTGTAGAGTACGGCCACGGGTCGCGGCCCGCACGGGCCGCGCGGATAGAAACTTCTCGGCGCCGAACGTCAGCACCTGGCCCACGGGTCGCGGCCCGCACGGGCCGCGCGGATAGAAACACTCCTCTATTTTTCTCGCAGCCAGCCATGCCTGTCGCGGCCCGCACGGGCCGCGCGGATAGAAACTTCCAAGCCGCGTGCCAGCACGGCGCCGTAGCCACGTCGCGGCCCGCACGGGCCGCGCGGATAGAAACGTCGTGCGTGCTACCTACCAGCCAGGCGGTAGACGTCGCGGCCCGCACGGGCCGCGCGGATAGAAACATAGGCCTGGCTGGTGACGGACTCCTCGCCTTCGCGTCGCGGCCCGCACGGGCCGCGCGGATAGAAACGCCTGCTTCGACTGCCATGAGGTGATCGACGGTGTCGCGGCCCGCACGGGCCGCGCGGATAGAAACGGTGTCAGCCACCTTGACCTGGCCGCCGCCACGGTAGGTCGCGGCCCGCACGGGCCGCGCGGATAGAAACATCGAGGTGCTCGGGGATTGTCTCGTAGAGGCCGGCGTCGCGGCCCGCACGGGCCGCGCGGATAGAAACTCCAGCATCCGCCAAGGCGTGCTGACCGAGCGTGAGTCGCGGCCCGCACGGGCCGCGCGGATAGAAACATCAATGGCTGAGCGCAAATCACTGACAACCCGCGTCGCGGCCCGCACGGGCCGCGCGGATAGAAACTGCAGCTGGCGTGGATGTTGGTTATGTCGTCACTGGTCGCGGCCCGCACGGGCCGCGCGGATAGAAACACCGTGGCCACGGCGTCGAAGCGCTCGGCGAGGCGTCGCGGCCCGCACGGGCCGCGCGGATAGAAACTCCAGCTTGATGCGCTCGTTCTCCGACTGATACCAGTCGCGGCCCGCACGGGCCGCGCGGATAGAAACAGCAAGGTGATCATAGGTCAGCCGGCCGCTATCGGTCGCGGCCCGCACGGGCCGCGCGGATAGAAACACCAAGGCCAGCGCCAAGCGCGCCCGTACGCCCTGGTCGCGGCCCGCACGGGCCGCGCGGATAGAAACTCCTCCGGCATCTCCCCCCGGGCCACATAGTGCAGTCGCGGCCCGCACGGGCCGCGCGGATAGAAACTAAATCGGCCTGCAGGGCGTGGTGGCCGTTGTGGGTCGCGGCCCGCACGGGCCGCGCGGATAGAAACGCCGCCCTGGCGGACAAGCTCGGCGCCCACCGCGGTCGCGGCCCGCACGGGCCGCGCGGATAGAAACACCTCTGCGCCTGATGGCGTAGCGATCGGTTGCATGTCGCGGCCCGCACGGGCCGCGCGGATAGAAACCTTGCGAGCATACTACTGGTCAGCCACGGAGTCGGGGTCGCGGCCCGCACGGGCCGCGCGGATAGAAACATGCCCGCCATGCCGAGCTGGGCGTCGAGAAAAGGTCGCGGCCCGCACGGGCCGCGCGGATAGAAACCAGCTGTGCACCGTGGGGGCCGGCAGCTCCAGGTGTCGCGGCCCGCACGGGCCGCGCGGATAGAAACGCGCTGGGCAAACGCTCCATGATCGCGGCCAGGGTCGTCGCGGCCCGCACGGGCCGCGCGGATAGAAACTTGCGCATGCGCAGCACGCTGTCTTTCCTGACCCGGTCGCGGCCCGCACGGGCCGCGCGGATAGAAACGTCTCGGTCAAGTCGCTGCGCGAGTACGCCAAGACCGTCGCGGCCCGCACGGGCCGCGCGGATAGAAACCATCCGGGCTCCACGCTACGGCCCCACCTCCATGTCGCGGCCCGCACGGGCCGCGCGGATAGAAACGAGTTCGAGATATTGGACCGCCGCGGCCGACCAGGTCGCGGCCCGCACGGGCCGCGCGGATAGAAACTCGCCATCCAGCCCAACAAGGGCGATGCGATCCCTGTCGCGGCCCGCACGGCCGCGTGGATAGAAACAGCACAGCAATATCGGGGGGCGAACTGAGATCAAGCCGCGGCCCGCACAGGCCGCGCGGATAGAAACATCTGGCCCAGAGTGTGCTGGTTGCTGCGGTCCAGTCGCGGCCCGCACGGTTAATCATCACTCCCCACCCCACCCCACCCCTTTGTCTGGGTCGGAAGTTAGATGGCTAAAAGTTATAGTGCGAGTGGAAAGAGTCAATGCCGCTGGTGGAGATCCGGACATGGCCACTTCGTTCTACCTTTCCCCTCGCTACCGGGTGCTTTTGGCCGGGGTGTTCAGTCAGATCCTCTGCATCGGTGTGGCGCGCTTTGCTTATACCCCCCTGCTGCCGGTGATGCAGCAGCAGACTTGGCTGAGCGATGCCCAGGGCGGCTGGCTGGCCGCCCTCAACTACGCCGGCTACATGCTCGGCGCGCTGGCTGCTGCTTCGATCCACAGCATTCGGCTGAAGGACTCTCTCTACCGCCTCACCCTGGTACTGGCGGTACTCTCTACCGCGGGCATGGCGCTGGCCGAGAACTTCTGGTTGTGGGCGGGTATGCGCTTCGTGGCTGGGTTTTCCAGCAGTGGTGCGATGCTGCTGGCTTCCGGGCTGATCCTGCATTGGCTGATCAGCCACCGGCAGCGCGGTGAGCTGGGCATCCACTTCGCCGGGGTCGGGCTCGGCATGCTGGTGGCGGCCTTGGCCGTTGAGCTGATGCTGCACCTGGCCTTGGGCTGGCGTGCGCAGTGGTGGGGGTTTGCCGCCCTGGCCGTCGTGCTGCTGGTTCCGGCCTGGCGCTGGCTTCCGCGGCCGAGAAAGCCTTTGGCGAGTGCGTCCGACAGCACTTCGCACGAAGCCGCGCCGCCTACTCGCACCTTCATGCGGCTGATGCTGGCCGCCTACTTCTGTGCCGGGTACGGCTATGTGATCAGCGCGACTTTCATCGTCGCCATCGTCGAGCGTGAGCCGCTGCTGGCAGGCGCCGGAAACTGGACCTTCGCCCTGGTGGGCCTGGCGGCAGCGCCTGCGGTGATGCTCTGGGACCTGGTCGCGCGCCGGATCGGCTACCTTGGCGCACTGATCGCCGCCATGGGCCTGCAGGTGGTGGGAATCGTGCTGCCGGCGGTCACCGACAGCCTGGCCGGTGCGCTGGCAAGCGCGGTGCTCTATGGCGGCACCTTCGTGGGCTGCGTGAGCCTGGTGCTGACCATGGCCGGCCGGCTCTTTCCGCAGAGTCCGGCGCGCATGATGGGACGCATGACGCTGGCCTATGGTGCCGCCCAGATCATCGCGCCGGCGCTTACCGGCATGCTTGCCGAGGCCACCGGCCATTACGATATCAGCCTGGGGCTGGCGGGTGGCTTCGTTGCACTGGGTGCGGTGCTGCTGATCTGGCTGCGGGGGGTAGACCAGACTGCCCAGCGGTTGGACGCGGAGGCGAAGGCGTCACCCACGGGCTGATCCTGGGGTAGCCTTCGCTGCGTCACTAGCCCTTAGTCGCCAAATTCCTCCGTATCGATCTCCGCCTGCAGGGCTTCGCCGTAGCGCTCGCCGGCCACCTGGTCCTGCGTCAGCATGGCGCTCAGCCGGGCGAGGGTCGCCGGTTCCAGGCGCATGTCTTCTGCTGCCAGGTTTTCGCGCATGTGGGCAACGGAGCGGGAGCCGGGAATGGGAATCACGTCGTCGCCCTGGGCCAGGAGCCAGGCCAGGGCGAGCTGGCCGGTGGTGACGTCTCGTTCTCGGGCGATGGCTTGCAGAGCTTCCAGCTGGCGCAGGTTGTGCGGCAGGTTCTCGGCGCTGAAGCGCGGCATGGCCCGGCGCACGTCGCCTTCCACCAGACTTGCCGGGTCGGTCACGGCACCGGCCAGGAAGCCGCGCCCCAGCGGGCTGAAGGCGACCAGCGCGGTGTCGGCTTCGCGACATGCTTCGAGCAGGGCGATTTCGGGGTTGCGGGTCCACAGGGAGTATTCCGACTGTACCGCGGCGATGGGGTGCTCGGTGCGGGCGCGGCGCAGGGTGGCGGCGGAGATCTCCGAGAGCCCGATGGCGCGTACCTTGCCTTCCTCGACCAGCCGCCCGAGCGCGCCCACGCTCTCTTCGATGGGTACCTGGCGGTCCAGGCGGTGCAGGTAGTAGAGGTCGAGATGGTCGGTGCGCAGGCGTGCCAGGCTCGCCTCGCACTGGCGGCGCAGGGTCTCGGGGCGTCCGTCGATCACCTTCTTGCCCTGTTCGGGGTCCATGGCCATGCCGCACTTGCTGGCCAGCAATATCTCGTTGCGCTTGCCGGCCAGGGCCTTGCCGACCACCTGTTCGTTGGCGGTGGCGCCGTAAAGGGTGGCGGTGTCGAAATGGCGATAGCCCATGTCGAAGGCGGCATCGAGCGCGCGCAGGGCTTCGGCTTCGGGCAGCGGATTGCCGTAGCCATGGGAGAGGTTCATGCAGCCCAGGCCAACGGCGGGCGAGGCCACTTCCTTGAGGCGATTGAAGAAGAACGGCATGCGGGCTCCGGCTCAGGGGGGAGTGTTTATCATGCCGAGCCGGTCGCGGGGCTGGCAAGCCAGGGCGTGCGTTCGCCCTTTGCTACGCTAGCAGCACGGCTCCCCGGCGCGGGCCGGGGAGCCGTGGGGGGTTACTTCAAGAGATGCGTTACTGCAATGGATGCGTTACTGCATCAGCGTCTTGATGCGGTCGAGGTACTCGCGGCCATTCTCGCGCACGCGCTCCTGCTCCTGGCCTTCGGCACCGGCGTTGACTTCCTGCACATGATCGCGCATCACGTCGAGTTCCTCGTCGATCTTGGCCAAGGCGTTCTCGATGGTTTCGGTAAGCTGCTGGATGATGGCCATGTCACGCTCGGTCAGCTCCTCCTTGCTCAGCAGCACGTCCAGCAGGTCGTTGCGAAGCTCCAGGGCGTCAACCGCTTGCTGGAGCGTATTGATGGACTGGCCCTGCGCCTCTTCAAGCTGCTCGACAAGGTTTTCATCCACTGCCTGTTCTTCGCTTTGGGCGTGGGCGACTCCGAGCGTAAACAGGGCGGCAACAGATATCGCAAGAAGCGTTTTCATCGTTAACCTCTCCGTGGCATGTTCCAAGGGTACTTTCTCAAGCTAGTTGAAATTCATAAGGTTACAAGCGCGTTCATTGCGACAGGCGGTGGCGAGCGCATAACGACGCCTCGCATGGTTGCGGTATCCTGTAGGCATGTCGACTTAGAGGAATTTTCCATGGCAGATTCAACGTCCTTTCAGCGCGCAATGGCCGAACTCGATGCCCTGCATGCCGCAGACCCGCGTCGTGTGGAGGTGGATGGCGAAAGTCTGCCACATGAGCTGTGGCATGCGGGGCGCATGAGTGCCTGGCTGGCCAGGGTGGTGGAAGCGCCGAGCGAACTGCTGCAACTGGCGGTGCGTTCGCAGCACCTGCAGCGCTGGGAAGTGCCGCGCCACGTCTATCCCGAGGGGCGTGTGGGCTATCTGACCTGGCGGCGTGACCAGGGCAAGCGTGCGGCCGAGACCACGGCGAGTGTCATGCAGGCAGCCGGCTATTCGGCAGAAGAGGCGGCCGAGGTCGCCGGCATGATCCGCAAGCAGGGCCTCGGTCGTGATCCGGGTGCCCAGGCGGTGGAGGACTGCGCCTGCCTGGTATTTCTTGAACACTACTTCAGCGATTTTTCCCGTCAGGTCGAGCGTGACCACCTGGTGCGCATCGTGCAGAAGACCTGGGGCAAGATGTCGCCCCGAGCGCACGAACTGGCGCTGACCCTGCCCATGAGCGGTGAGGCGCGAGCCGTGGTGGAAGACGCCCTGGCAGGGTAGCGCTTGCCTTGCCGACGGCAGTGGCGAGGGTCAGGGCACCAGGGTCTGGGCGGCTTCCAGGTAGGCGGCGCCGTTTGCCTGCACCCGTTCGAAGTCGCCGGTTTCCGAGCCCTGGTGCACTTCCTCCAGGGTGTAGGCCATGCCTTCCACTTCTTCCTGAATCTTCTCCAGCGCATTTTCCAGGGTGTAGGTCAGCTCGTGAATGGTGCCAAGGTCCTGCAGGCTCAGCTCGTCCTGGGCCAGCAGCTGCGCCAGTTGTTCGTTATAGGTGGAAAAGTTGGCCACTGCCTGGCTGAGGGTGTCGGCGGGCTCGCCCTTGAAATGCGAGGGGCTGGTATCGGCCTGGGCGGTGGCGGTGGTGAACAGCAGGCCGGCCAGCAGGATGGGCAGCAGGGTTTTCATCGGGCGGGATCCCTTTGTTGAGAATGATAAGCGTTAGTTGATATAGCAGCTGCCCACGACAGCGACAAGTCCTTGGGCAAACGAGAATGAGTTTTCTTATTGCGCATTGACAGAGGTCAGGGTGACGGCTAGATTCCGATAGTTAATGATAATTGTTATCATTAATTACGTGACGGAGGTTGCCATGGCTTACTGCATCAACACTACCCTCAAGGGCGCCAACCCCAGCCTGCAGATCTGCGATGCCACGTCCGGCTCGGTGCGTCTGGCGTGGGAGTACCCGCGCCACGATCCGAGCCTGCCCGCCGACGAGGCGGCGCTGCTGCAGCTGCGCCGCGAAGAGGCCATCCACGACCTGTTCCGGCGGCTGTTCCTGTTGACCACCGAACAGTACCTGAAGGGCGAGCTGCAGGAGCCGGCATTCTCCGCCACTGAGCCGCGCCGTTCAGGCCAGCTGTAGCGTCAGGGTGTGCGTGGTTTCGCAGGGCTTGCCGTGGCGCAGGGAAAGGCGGCGTTCATGCAGCGCCATCACCACGCTGAACAGGGTTTCCATGCGCTCCTCGGCGGGCTGGTCGGGGTTGAAGTGCCGGCAGATCGCCAGCGGGGCGTTGTGGTGGTCGCTCAGGATCTCGAACAGGGCTGCCTCGCCGAGCGGAGCCGCCAACGGCGTGTGATCGGCCAGCAGGGTATCGAGCCGTTCCAGGCGCGGCCGCGAATCGGGGCGCGGGTAGTCCTGCACCGGGCAGCTCACCCCGGTGGCGTAGAGGTGGTTGGTGTGGCTGACCGCGCCCCGGCGTGGCGCGATTCGTCCGGGTTCGCCGGGTTGAACTTCCAGCCCCATGGCTTCGCCGTCGGCGCTGGCCAGCAGGAAATGCGCGGGCGAGCAGACCCGGTCGTGGGTCGCCACCGCCAGCGCGCTGGGCAGGTCGGGGCTTTCCAGTATCTTGCGCAGCGCGATGTGTATCGGCAGGCCCTCGCCACAGGTCTGCGAGCGAATGGCGTTGAGGCACACGCCAATCCCGGCGGCATTCAGGCCGATCTTGCCGACCATGCCGGCCTCGCCCACGCTGACCAGCGCCGGGGCCGACTCTCCCTGGATATGCAGCACCACCACGTTATTGAGCTGGTCGGCGCGCCAGTCCCAGTTCTGTGCCAGCCACTGCTGGCCGGGGCCTTGCAGCGCAAAGGCCGAGCAGCCGCCGCTGGCCTGGGTCAAGGCGATCTCGCTGCGGCAGTTGAGCACCAGGATATCGAGAAACTCGACCCCGGCACCGCGGGCGATGCCGTCCATCTCGTCGAGAATGGCGGGGAAGCCCCTCTCGATCATGCCTTGGAACGGCTCGGCCTGGCGCCGGGCGCCCGCCCAGGAAAGGCCGACGAAGTCATGGAACAGCCGTTCGTAGACCGCCAGGCTGTGGTGGATGAGCGGCCGATGCTGGCGGCCGTGCGCTTCGCCGATCTGCTGCCGGCTGCCGGCAAGCCGGGTGACGTTGAGCGGGGAGGGCTGGGTCATGGCGGTTCCTCGTTCTGGGACGCAGCGCCGCCCGGCGTGGGGCGGTGCACGTTGGGCGCTTGGGAAAGCGTCGGCCAGGAAGGCCCGTTTCGGCAAGGGGGCCTGTACAGGGCAGCGTTGAAAGAAGCGGCCTGTAGTGGGTCGGCTTTTCCATGGCGATCAAGATGTTGCCGAAGGGGCGGCGAATAGAACGTTGGTATGGGGGGCTTGTGTTTTGGCGGCGAGGCTTCCAGATTTAGCAGGTGGCGTTTCATCCGTGACCCGACGTTAGTCACCTAGGGCATTCAGCAGAGTGAGAAGAATAACCATGAAAAAAAGCGTTTTGGCGATGGCAGTGGCGGCGTCCAGCGTGGCGTTCGCCGGCGCGGCGCAGGCGGAAGTGAAGGTCGGCTTCATTGGTGGCTTCACCGGGCCGATCGAAAGCCTGACCCCGCCGATCTTCGACGGCGCCCGGCTGGCGGTGCAGCAGATCAACGAGCAGGGCGGCATCCTCGGCGGGCAGACGCTGGTCATGCCCAATGCCGACACCACCTGCAGTGACGCTTCGGCGGCGTCCAACGCGGCAGACCGCATGGTCAACACCGAGAACGTCACGGCCATCGTCGGTGCGCTGTGTACCGGTGCCACCGTCGCGGCGGCCAACAGCGCGGCCATTCCCGGCGGCGTGGTGATGGTGTCGCCGGCCTCCACCGCCCCTGCGGTGACCGAGCTCGACGACAACGACCTGGTGTTCCGTACCGTTCCCTCGGACTCCTACCAGGGCGAGATCCTGGCCAAGCTGATGCTCGACAAGGGCTTTGACGAGGTGGCCGTCACCTTCGTCAACAATGACTACGGCCGCGGCCTGGCGGATGCCTTCACCGAGGCCTTTGAAGCGGGTGGCGGCATGGTGGCCGAGAACCTGGCCCATGAAGATGGCCGCGCGGACTATCGCTCCGAGCTGGGCTCGCTCTCCTCCAGCGGCGCCGATACCCTGGTGGTGCTCGCCTACGCCGACGGCTCGGGCCAGACCATCCTGCGCCAGGCCTACGAGAGCGGCATGTTCACCCAGTTCGCCGGGGCCGACGGCATGGTCGGCGACCGCCTGGTGGAAGCCGTGGGGGCGGACGCCCTGGCCGGCATGATCGCCACGCGCCCGGGCAGCCCGGAACTTCCTGGTACCGAGATCTTCAACGAAGCCGCCCAGCAGGCCGGGTTCGACCCCAGCGCCGTGTTCGCCGCCCAGGCCTACGACGCCGCCTTCCTGCTGGCGCTGGCCATCGAGCAGAACGGCAGCGCCGAGCGCGAGGGGCTCTCCGAGGCGCTGCGCAGCGTCTCCTCGGCGCCGGGAGAGGTGATCCTGCCGGGCGAGTGGGAGAAGGCTGTGGCGCTGATCGCCGAAGGCACCGAGATCAACTACGAGGGCGCCTCGGGCAGCCACGAGTTCGACGAGAACGGCGACGTGCCGGGCGTAGTGGTGGAGATGGTGGTCGAGGGCGGTTCCTTCGTCAGCAAGGGCCTGGTCGACCTCTAAGTCTCGCTTCGCTCTCAACGGCAAACTGAAAGGCCTCGGCAAAAATTGCCGAGGCCTGTCTTTTCGAACCGTGAAACCAGCCCTCTCTATCCGTGGTGCTTGACCTTCTCGGGCAACAGCCCATTCGGCGCGAAGCGCAGCACCAGGGTGATCAGCAGGCCGATCACGAACACCCGCGCCTGCAGCGCGCGGCTTTCCAGGCCGCTCGGCGGCTCCCAGCCGAACCAGCCTTCGCCGATGAACACGGCCCCCTGCATCAAAAACAGTGCCAGCGGCTCGGACATCAGCCAGATGATATATACCGCCACGGCGCCGAAGATGGTGCCCAGGTTGTTGCCGGGCCCGCCCAGGATCACCATGACCAGCACCAGGAAGGTGTGGTTCAGCGGCAGGTAGCCGTTGGGGTCGAAGATGCTGTTGAACGAGGCCAGCGCCCCGCCGCCGATGCCCATCAGGATGCAGCCCAGCACGAAGATCTCCAGGCGGCGCTTGTTGATGTCCTTGCCCATGGCCGCGGCGGAGACCTCGTTGTCGCGGATGGCGCGGATCATGCGGCCCCAGGGGGCGTGGTAGGCGCGGTGCAGCAGGAAGAAGATCACCGCGATCATGGCCGCCGTGACCGAGAGGTAGAGCGCCCGGGCCAGGGTGAAGCCGAGTTCGCTGGGGCCGGGCGTGGGCCAGGGCAGCGGCGAGACCGTGGCGGTGCCGCGGGTCAGCCAGTCGGAGTTCTTGAGGAACGCCTTGATGATCTCGGCGATACCCAGGGTGGCGATGGCGAGATAATCGCTGCGCAAGCCCAGGCAGATATGGCCGATGAAGTAGCCGATGGCGCCGGCCAGCGCGCCGCCGACGAGCCAGCCGGTCCAGGCGGGCAGGCCGAAGCCGCCGATGAAGCCGGCGCGGGACTGGATCTCGCCGGTCACGTCGCGCAGCATGCTGATCACCACCAGGTAGAGCACCACGGCCAGCACGATGGCGATCAGCGTGCGCAGCTTGCGCGGTACGCCGATGCGGTCGAGTTTGGTGGCGCCGTACACCAGCATGGCCGCCGCGGCCCCATACAGCACCACGCGGCCCAGCTCGCCGGGCAGTTCGGTGCCCCAGAAGGCGTCGTTGACCGGCACGCTGAAGAGCATGGCGGAGAAGCCGCCCAGGGCGACGAAGCCCATCACGCCGGCGTTGAATTGGCCGGCATAGCCCCACTGGATGGTCAGGCCGAGGGCCAGGATGGCATAGCAGGAGGCCTCCACCAGCATGCGCGTGCTGTAGGCCGTGCCCATCATCATGTAGATGATGAGGATTACCGCCAGCAGGGCGCCGAACAGGATGACTTCGCGCAGCGGGAAGCGCGATGGCGCGGCGACGGTATCTTCGCGGCGCTCGATACGAGGCGTGTTCATCAGATCACCTTCCCCTTGAAGATGCCGGTGGGGCGCCATACCAGGATCGCCACCAGGATGAAGAAGGGCACCACGATCTTGTACTCGGTGCCGACGAAGGCGAGGTTGCGCGGGATCTCGATCCAGGCCGGGAACAGGTGCTGGATGGGCCGCAGCAGCACCGCCCAGTTGAACACCGCCAGCGTCTCGGCGAAGCCCACCACGAAGCCGCCGGCGATGGCGCCGTAGGGGTGGCCGACACCGCCGACGATGGCGGCGGCGAAGATCGGCAGCAGCAGGAAGAAGCTCAGGTCGGGCTTGAAGGTCACGTCCAGCGACAGCAGCGTGCCGGCGATGGCGGCCAGGCCCCCGGCGATCACCCAGGTCACCGTGACGATGTAGTTGGTGTTGATGCCCGAGGCCCGTGCCAGGTCGGGGTTGTCGGACATGGCACGCATCGCCTTGCCCAGCCGCGAGCGGTTGAGGAACAGGTGCAGCCCCACCACGCAGGCGATGGTCAGGATGAACAGGATGATCTGCGGTTCGGTGATGATGATCGGCCGGGTGGCCAGCTCGAACGGCATGTCGAGGCGGTAGATCGCCTTGCGCTCACCGGCCAGGTAGAGGTTCTGGGCGCTGGTGCCGGCGAACAGGCGAATCAGCCCCTGGAGCATCAGGGTCACGCCCAGCGAGCCGATGACGATGACGATGGGCTTGACCCCATGGGCGCGCAGCGGCTTGTAGAAGACCTTGTCGATGCCGACGGCTAGGGCTGCGGTGAGCACCATGGCCAGCGGCAGCATGACCACCGGGGTGGGCAGCCCCACCGCGCCGCCCACGCCCGGGAAGGCCAGGGTCAGCAGCAGTACCATGAAGGCGCCGAAGGTCATCATGTCGGCATGGGCGAAGTGGGCGAAGCGCATGATGCTGAAGATCAGCGTCACGCCGATGGCGCCGATGGCGTAGATCGAGCCGGTCACGCTGCCGGCAATGATCACGTTGTTGATGAAGAAGACCAGTTCGTTCACGACTTACTCTCCAGTACGGCTCCGGGCTCAACCGCCCAGGAAGCTCTTGGCCACGTCCGGGTCGGCGAGCAGGGCGGCGCCGGTGTCGGTGAAGCGGTTCTTGCCGGCGGCCAGCACGAAGCCCTTGTCGGCGATGGCCAGCGCCTGCTTGGCGTTCTGCTCGACCATGAGGATGCCCACGCCGGCGGCGTTGATCTCCTTCACCCGCTCGAAGATCTCGTTCATGTAGAGCGGCGAGAGGCCGGCGGTGGGCTCGTCGAGCAGCAGCAGCTCTGGCTCGGCCATCAGCGCGCGGCCCATGGCGACCATCTGGCGCTGGCCGCCGGAGAGTTCGCCGGCGGGCTGGTGGCGCTTGTCGTAGAGCGGCGGGAAGAACTCGTAGACCTTCTTCAGCATGCGCTTGACGTTGCCCGGCTTGAGGAAGGCGCCCATCTCCAGGTTCTCCTTCACCGAGAGGCTGGGAAAGACGTTCTTCTCCTGGGGCACGAAGCCCATGCCCTTCTGCACCAGCTTGTTGGGCGGCAGGTTGTGGATCGGCTCGCCGCGCAGCAGGATGTCGCCCTGGTTGACGGTGAGAAGGCCGAAGATGGCCTTGAGCATGGTGGACTTGCCGGCACCGTTGGGGCCGACGATCACGCCGATCTCGTCGGCCTCGATGGTCATGTTCACCCCGTTGAGGATGTTCATGCCGCCATAGCCGCCGTGCACGTCGCGTGCTTCGAGTAGTGGCATCTTGGGTTCTCTGCGCTGTCGTTGCTGTTCTTCTTGTCGGGCTGCACGGCCGTGGGCCAGGCGGCGCCGGCCTCTCAGGCGACGTTTGCGCCCTTCAGGTAGCTGGGACCTTCAGGCTACGTTGGAGCCAAAGTAGGCTTCGATCACCTCGGGGTTGTTCTGGATCTCCTCGATCGTGCCCTCGACCATCACGCTGCCCTGGGCGAGCACGATCACCGGGTTGCACAGCCGCGCGATCATGTCCATGTCGTGCTCGATGACCAGGAAGGTGTAGCCCAGCTCGCGGTTGAGACGCTCGATGTTCTCGACCAGGTCGCCCAGCAGGGTGCGGTTGACCCCGGCGGCGATCTCGTCGAGCAGCACCACGCGGGCGTCGGTCATCATGGTGCGGCCGAGTTCCAGCAGCTTCTTCTGGCCGCCCGAGAGGTTGCCGGCCAGTTCGTTGCGCACGTGGTGCAGGCCGATGAAGTCGATCACCTCGAGCGCCTTGCGGCGCACCTCGGCCTCCTCGCGGCGTACCACGCCGGGCTTGAGCCAGGCGTCGAACAGGCTCTCCCCGGCCTGCTTCGGCGGCACCATCATCAGGTTCTCCAGCGCGGTCATGTGGGAGAACTCGTGGGCGATCTGGAAGGTGCGCAAGAGCCCCTTGTGGAACAGGGCGTTGGCGGGGCGGTTGGTGATGTCCTCGCCATCGAGCAGGATCTGGCCGCTGTCAAGCGGCAGGGCCCCGGCGATGATGTTGAAGAGCGTGGACTTGCCCGCGCCGTTGGGGCCGATCAGGCCGGTGATCGACCCTTTCTCGACCTGGATGGAGCAGTCGTTGATGACCTTTAGACCGCCAAAGGCCTTGTAGACGTGCCTGACGTCGATGATGGCAGCCATAGCGCTATGTCCAGTTCCTGTGCGGAGTAATGTCATGTGCCCCGTGGCGCGCCGTCGGCGTGGCCCGGGGCATCTCGTCATGGGCCCGCCATGGGCGGGCCGTGCTGTGTCGGTGTTGGGTGCTGGCTTGCTTCAGCGCCCCTGCCACTGGCTGGCCTCAGCGCTCCTGTTCGTTGCTGACCAGGAAGGTGCGGCCGGCGGCGAAGGCGCCGACGATCACCAGCGCGCCGATGGTCGGGACCAGGTAGCCGTCGATCTGCGGAATGCTGCGCAGGAACACGAAGGCGACCGCCGCCGGTGCCACGAAGCGAACCAGGAAGCGCCACAGGCGGAACCAGGTCTCGCTGGTACGCATCTCCTTCATCACCTCGGAGTGGGTCAGCGCCCAGCCGGCGAACAGCGCGATCAGCAGCCCGCCCAGCGGCATGAAGATGTTGGTCAGCAGTTCGATGAAGTCGAAGGCGCTGCGGCCGAACAGGGCATGGAAGATCGTGCCTTCGGCCCAGATGTTGAAGCTGACGACCGTGAGCAGGCCCAGCGCCCAGCTGGCCACCACCATGGCGAACACCGCCTGGGGGCGGGTGAGGTCGAAGCGCTCGACCAGGAAGGCGGCCACCGGCTCGATCAGCGAGATCGAGGAGCTGATGGCGGCGCCCAGCACCAGGATGAAGAACACGCCGCCGATCAGCGCGCCGAAGGGCATCTCGGCGAAGGCCAGCGGCAGGGTCACGAACATCAGCCCCGGCCCGGCCCCGGCGTCGAGCCCGGCGCCGAACACCAGCGAGAAGATCGCCAGCCCCGCCACCATGGCCACGGCGGTATCGACGAAGGCGATGGCGAAGGCGGTTCGGCTCAGCGAGACCTCGCTGGACATGTAGGCGCCGTAGGCCATGATCGCGCCCATGCCGAGGCTCAGGGTGAAGAACGACTGCCCCATGGCCTGCAGCCAGCCTTCGAGGCTCAGGTCGGCCAGGTTGAAGGTGAACAGGAAGCTTGCCGCCGCGGCGAAGTCGCCGTTGACGATGCCGTAGCCCAGCACCACCAGGAGGATCACGAACAGCGCCGGCATCATGATTCGCAGGCCGCCCTCGATCCCCTTGTGAATGCCCATGCCGACGATCAGCCCCGAGGCGATGATGAAAAGGGTGTGGTAGAGCGTGAGCAGTGCCGGGGAGGCTAGCAGGGCGTCGAAGCCCTCGCCAATGGTGGCGGCGTCGGCACCGGCCAGGCTGCCGGTGAGCATCTGCCAGGTATAGTGAATGGCCCAGCCGGCGATCACCGAATAGAAGCTCAGGATCAGGAAGGCCGAGGCGGCGCCCAGCCAGCCGATCGTTTCCCACGCCCGCGACGTGTTGTGCGTGCGGGTCAGGAAGCGCATGCCCATGATCGGGCTCTGGCGGCTGGCGCGGCCGAGCATGGTCTCGGCGATCAGGATCGGGATGCCCACGGCGAAGATGGTGATGGCATAGACCAGGATGAAGGCACCGCCGCCGTTTTCGCCCGTGAGATAAGGAAAGCGCCAGAGGTTGCCGAGCCCCACCGCCGAACCGACCGCGGCCAGCAGGAAGGTGCCCTTGTGTGTCCAGACGTTATGCGTGCTCATTATGCTTCCGAAGAGTCGTTTTAGGCCTTGTGGGCCGTTCGGATGGCCGTTTCCCCGTGCGGGGAGAACGGCGGGGTACACTGTGCGATAGAACCCGCTTCCTGGCCAGTGCTAAAGCGTTAAGCCTGCGTTTGACGCGGCAGGTGACCGGGCCTGGGGATCATGGAAGTCACCTAGCCTCGTCGTATTCGTCCTGCTCGTCCGGGCGGCCCTTGCCGCGGGGCTCGAAGGCACGTCGGTCGTCCGGCAGGCGCACGGTGTCGCCCAGGCAAAGCTTGCCGAGCTGGCGCTGCCGCGAGCCGCTGTCAGGCTCGATGATCGCCATCACTTCGCCGATGCTGGTGCCGTCTACGTAGGCCTCGACCCGTACCCGTATCACCTTGCCCTGGTAGCGTGCCGAGAGGATGTCGCCCTGCCCCGGGGTCGAAGCGCTGCCTGGCTGCCGGTCGAAGTGGCGCATCACGCTGTCGCTGCCGGGGTCGTCCCATTCTACATGTCTGTGCATGGTGTCTCCTCGCTGGAATAACGGGGGTTTTCTGCAGCGTAGTCGCGATTACCGCGCGGCTGAAAGCATGATGTGGGGGAGGGCGCCGCCGCGTGGGCGTGGCGGCGCCGAAGGATGGGCTGGCAGGGTGCTTCAGCCGCCGGCCTGGGAAGGGCAGCGTCCCTGCATGACCCGGTCGAAGATGGCGAGCGCGGCGTTCGGCGTCATTCGGCCACTGCTTACCTGCGGCCAGTAGGCCACCTCTTCGCGCTTGATCGGCGCGTGGCTGAAGCGCACGGGAAGGGTGCTGTGGCCAAGGGCGGCGGCCACGGCGGTTCGGTGCTGGCCGCTGATGACCTGTACGCACCAGGTGCCGTCTTCCTGAATCAGCAGCCAGCCGGTGATGTCGCCGTCGCGACCAGCGTGGCGGGTCAGCCCGCGGGCGGCTATCGATCGCTGCAGCCGAACCAGCCGGTCCACCTCGAGCTGGAGCTTCTTGGCGGAGGCCGGGCCGAAGTGATTGAAGCCATCCCTTGCCTGCAGGGCCAGCCCCTGCCTGCGGGCCTGTTCTTCCATCCACTCACGGCGCATCTCGACGATCTCCGTGGGCGCCTGGGCTTGCCAAGGCATCAGGAAGGCCAGCGGCGATAGGCCGGTAAAACCGGGCAGCCCATCGGGGGGCACGCCCAGGGCCTCGGCGGCGCTGGTGGGTTGGAAGGCCTGGAAGTGGCGGAACAGGGGGGTGTCCTCCAGGCTGGCGGCAGGCTGGTGCACCGTGGCCACGAAGGGGTGGCTGGCGTCGAAGCTTGCGCCTAGCGTGCTGCGGGCCCGCTCGAGCGGCACCTCCAGTACCGTCGGCTGGTAGAGCTGGCGGCTCTCCTGCAGCAGCCAGGCCTTCGGGTCGGGCTCCTGGGGGCGCAGGTCGATGGGGTCGGGGCGCTTGACCTTGAGCCCGCGCTTGCTCAGCTGCCGGGCACAGTACCTTTCCAGCCTGGAGAGCAGCTTTTCGTGAAGGGCAAGGGGCTTGCCTTGAGGAGGTGTCATGCCGGTGCGATTTCCTGAAGTCGCAAGGGTTGAGTCCGTGGCGGGCGCGGCGCCGCGGCATCCTGCCACCGCGCCGCCAGCGTGCCGCACGAGGCAAGGCTGCAGGCAGCCTTGCCGGCCCGTGCCTGGCATCGTCAGGCGGCGTGGCTTGGGGCAGGCCTGCTAGGAGGGCTGCCCGGCGCTCTGGTCGGGCGTGTGGCGCGTTTCGTCATGGCGAGCGATCAGCTCGGCGCCCTCCTGCTCGACTCGACCGGACAGCGTGAGCCAGGCGTCGCCGAGCTCGCCTTCGTAGAGGCGAACCACTTCCACCCAGCCCTGGAAGGGCATGCCCTCGGAAGGTTCCGGGGCAGTGCGCAGCAGCCCGAGATCGGTAGGCCAGGTGTTCTTGAGCGCCTTGAGTTCGCCGACCGTCTGGCTCTGCCTGCCGTTCATGCGCGCCTTGACGGCACCGTCCTGCTGGAAGCTCAGCTGGATGACGGCTCGCTCGAGGGGGGCCTGTGCCTGCTGCCAGTCGCGGGCCCTGAAGCCGAGGTCGGCGAAGGTGATCGCCTGCTGCTGGGACGGCGTGGTGAAACGCACTTCCAACTGCTCGGCGTGGTTCTTGCCGATCCACAGTTGGGTATCGGACGCCGGGTCGCTGGCCAGAATCGCGGCTTCGCCGGTGCCCTTCCTGTCGGAGGCCCACACGGCCACGAGTTCGAGTGTGAAGCCGGAGCCGACGAGCCGTGGAGGCAGCTGGCCCAGGGCGTTCTGGGTCAGGGAGCCGCGGTAGGAGTACAGGCACGCCGGCGACCAGACCTCCTCCTTGCTGCGTGCGCTGTCGTCCGGCGCGCCCTCGTTGTCGTAATAGACGTAGAGCTCAAGGTCCCGGTCGGGATCGATGGCCGGGATCTTCACGTGGTGGCGTGAGTCGAGCAGGGTGCCGTGATCATAGGCCGCCAGGCCGGTGTGATAGTCCAGGTAGTTCACGTAATGGCCATAGAGCCAGAACAGCGGAAGCTCGGGGTGGCGGTTCAACGGCACGATGGGCCGCGAGTGGGCCTTGCCTTGCTCGTCACGGGTGATGCGTTCCCGCTCCCAGCGCTTGCCGTTGTCCGGCGTGGTGTATTTCCAGATGTGACGCGAAGGCTGGCGGAACATCGCATGCTCCGTCCGCTCGGGCTGGACGAGCGAAAGGTAGGCGACGGAAACATCGGCGGTATCGAGGATGAAGCCACCCGAATAGCGGCGCTGGCCGGTGCAGCAGGGGTCGGCTTCGGTTGCCATCCGGTGGGTTTCCCACTGGCTGCCGTTCCAGTAGGCGTACCAGTAGTCGTGCGTCTGGTACGAGCGCTCGCCCTTGGCCTCCCCGGCGTAGACATTGAACAGCCCGGCGAGCCGGCCTTGCGCGTCAACGGCGATGTCGTAGACCCAGGCTTCGCCCGCGGCAGTGGTGCCGTCGTACACCTTGGTGGCCTGGGCGGGAGTGAACGGCAGGCAGCCGGCATCACCGATCAGGCTGCCGTCGCTGCGGTGATAGGTACCGGCGGCATGGTCATAGTAGGCATGATAGATGGAGGTCTGGTTCCACTCGTCGGGGTGCGCATCCGAGAAGAAGAAGTGGATCTTGTTGCCTTGCTGAGCCGTGACCAGGTAGGGCGAACGCTTCTCCTCGTCGATGAAGCGCACCGGGTCGCTCCAGGTCTCACCGCCGTCGTGCGAGAGCACGAAGGTGGGGTTTCGGCTCAGACCCGACCAAGTCCGCAGCGGGCGATACTGACGCCAGAGGGTGCCGTCCGGCAGGGTGTAGAGATTCACGTAGGAGTAGGAGGGCTGGTAGGGGTCGGGGCATTTGGTCCCGGTCAGCTTCGCCCAGGCTCGTCGGACGTAGCGCTTGACGGGGTGGTTCTCGCGCTTGGCGATGGCCTGCTCCTGGGTGAAGGGTATCTCCTCCTGCCACGACGAGATGTCCTCCGGCTCGGTGGAGATCCGCGTCCAGCTGTGCTCGGTGCTGTGTTCGCCGTAGATCGCCACGATGCGCCCGTCGTTGCGTACGGTGATGGAGGGATTGTTGTGGTCGTCCCACCATCGGCCGTCGGCACTCTTTTCGTGGGAGCGCAGCTGGTGGTGCATCCACTGCTGGGAATCATGATCGAAGGCACTGATCCACCAGCCCTGGTTGGTGGTGTAGTAGGCCACGTAGGTCCGGTCATGGCGGCCGACATGGCGCACCGCCCTGGGATCGCTCCACAAAGTCCAGACGGCCTGGTCGCGCAGCAGCCGCTGATGCACGACTCGCTCATGTGACAGGGGGGTGACGCCATCGCCGGCGGTGAAGAGGATGTCCCGGCCGTCCGCCCGGGCGTGCTGTGCCAGGTCGGCATCCTGTTCCAGGTCGACCAGCAGCGTGAAGTCCTTCAGCGGGCCTTCCAGCTTCTCCCTGGGCACGGTGATGCGCTTGCGCCGACGCCAGGCCGGGTCCAGCCAACCGCTGGCAGGGGTCGATAGGGTGTGGTCGATCTGTTCCTTTTGATTCTCCATGCAAACGTCCTTATCGCTGGTGTTGCATTTTTTTGCTGCGTTGGCGCTGAAAAGCCAGGCTGAATCGGCGTGTGCTGTTATCGCGGTCGGGCTCTTTTAATCGATGTCTTTGATCGAGTTTTATAATGGCACCAAGGCGAATTCATGCAGCCGTGCTTCAGGGCTGAATCAGGTGAGCAGGAGGCAAACGGCATGGCATTGCGAGGGCTCCTGGAAATATAAAACTGGCTATGTCACAGACGGGAAAGCCCTGCCTGGCCGGCCTTGCGCTCGACTTCCCCCTCGCCTCGCCCGCCATCCTCATGGGGCTTGGCAGCGTTGCATGAACGATGTTTTTCCCGTGATGTCATCGAAACCACTGTACCGTATAAGGGGAATTGTTGTGCTTCTTCTTAGACTTATTTATTAGCCCCCAGGGGAGAGGAATGATATCGATAATGCCAAGTTATTCTCCTGTGAATATTTAGTTAAATATTGTTAGTAAAATGTGTCGTTAATATTTAAACCTCACTGAAGTTAGCTTTAAAGCAGCACAGGTGCACCTCTGCACCTCGGTGGCAACGTCTCTTGCCCAGCAGCGATGGGGAGCCCGCTCAAGTCGGAAGCCCGGTTGTAGAAGGGGCGCATCAATACGCCCGGTCGTTGGATGGGCGTCAGTCGAACATGCGCCGGTCGACGCCGGCGGCCTCGAACAGGTAGTTGCGCGAGGCGGTGAGCTCGTCGCGTAGGCGGGGAAGATCCGCCCCCAGCAGCTGGCCGCGCCATTTGCGCACTCGGCCGGCGACCAGCACCGTCTCGACGTTGCTGCGCTCCATCAGGGTCACCACCGCGCCGGGCACGTTGTTGAGCGGCGCCACGTTGATCGCTTCGGCGTCGAGCAGGAGGATGTCCGCCTCCTTGCCCGGGGTCAGCGAGCCCACCCGGTGCTCAAGCTTAAGCCCCTTGGCGCCGCCCATGGTGGCGTAGCGGATCACCTCGCGCGAGGTCAGCAGCGCCGGACGCTCTTCCTGGCCCTGTAGCGCCAGCTCGTTGACGAACATGCGCTGCAGCGTCAGCGTCGAGCGCATCTGGGTGAAGAAATCGGCGGTCATGGTGCACTCCACGTCGCTGGAAAGCGAGGGCAGTATTCCCAGCTCCGATGTCTTCATCAGCGGCGGCGTACCGTGGCGCATGGTCATCTCGATGGGTACCGCCAGCGATACGTGGGCCCCGGCGTCGCGCACCGCCTGCCAGGCCATGTCGCTCATGCCCGTCATGTGAATCAGGATGTGGCTCTCTTCGATTTGCCCGCTTGCCGCCAGCTCGTCGAAGGTCTCGGCCATGCCGAGGCTGCCCACCACGTGGTAGGCCAGCGGCAGGTCGAGCTCCCGGGCCAGCCCCCAAGCGACTTCGTGATCGGGCAGGTAGATCTCGCCGCCCATCACCATGGTCATCAGGCCGTCGGCGGAGCGCCCCTCGCCTGCCGAGAAGTATCGTTCACGAATGCGCCGCGTATCCTGCGGGTATTGGCTGCGCTCGCCCTGGCCTTCGAAGTAACCGAAGACGCTGCGCCGGAGGGAGTCACGCAAGCCTTCCAGGGCAGCGTCGGAGTGCTCGGGGCTGTGGTGGATCTGGCTGGTGTCCATCACCGTGGTGACCCCGGCATCGAGCTGGCTGAGCGAGCCGAACAGCTCGTTGATGTAGACGTCCTCGGGGCGGTACACCGGGGCCAGCTTGCCCAGGATATGGTCCATGTAGTTGGGCGAGCCCTGCGGCGTGCCGTCGTCGAACATGATGCCGTCGGCGAGGAAGCTGCGCAGCGCCGTCTCGAAGAGGTGGTGGTGGGTGTCGATGAAGCCCGGCATCACGATGCGTCCACGCGCATCGATCACCTCGGCATCGCCGGCTTCCAGCTCGGCGCCGACAGCGACGATGCGGCTGCCTTCGATCAGCACGTCGCCGCGCTCGAAGTCGCCCACGTCGTCGTCCATGGAGAGCACATGGCCGCCGCGGATCAGCACCCGTCGCCCGGCCTCGCCGCTGTGCGCCGGCATGTCGCGCCGGGCTTCGTCGGCGTGCGTGGAGGCGTGCGCCGAAGCGAGAAGTCCGCCGCCGGCCAGGGCGCCTGCACCCGCTGCCAGGGTGCCCTTGAGAAACTCGCGGCGTGTCGCGCCAGCGCGCGCATTGCAGAGCTTGCACATGGTGGTGTTTTTCTCCTTAGCCGGTCGAGTAAGTCGGTTGCGGTCAAACTCAACCTAGGTTCTGTAAGCGCGGAATGCCAAGACTCGGGCCTGCAAAGGGAAGCGACAGCATGGTGAGCCAAAAAAAACCGGCGCCAGGGGGCTGGCGCCGGTTCGTGTCCGCGGTGGCGGGTTACTTCTTGGAGCGCTTGCGCTCGTGCTCCTTGAGGAACTTCTTGCGCAGGCGGATATGGTTGGGGGTGATCTCCACCAGCTCGTCGTCGTCGAGGAACTCGATGGCCTGCTCCAGGCTGAACCTTACCGGCGGGGTCAGCACGATGTTCTCGTCGTTGCCCGAGGCGCGCATGTTGTCGAGCTTCTTGCCCTTGGTGGGGTTGACCACCAGGTCGTTGGCACGGTTGTGGATCCCCACCAGCATGCCTTCATAGACCTCAGTGCCGTGGTCGATGATCAGCTTGCCGCGCTCCTGCAGCGCATACAGCGCGTAGGCCAGGGCCTTGCCGTCGACCATCGAGACCAGCACGCCGTTGCGACGCTCGATGGCGGCGTCGGGCTTGAGCGCACCGTAGTGGTCGAAGCGGCTGGTGAGGATGCCGGTGCCCGAGGTCAGGGTCAGGAACTGGCCGCGGAAGCCGATCAGCCCGCGCGCCGGGATGATGAAGTCGAGGCGCACGCGGCCCTTGCCGTCGGGGTTCATGTTGGTCAGCTCGCCCTTGCGGTAGCCGAGCTCTTCCATGATGGCGCCCTGGTGCTGCTCCTCGATGTCGATGATGACTTCTTCGTACGGCTCCTGCCTGACGCCGTCGATCTCCTTGATGATGACCTCGGGGCGGCCCACCGCCAGCTCGAAGCCTTCGCGGCGCATGGTCTCGATCAGCACCGAGAGGTGCAGCTCGCCGCGGCCGGAGACCTTGAATTTCTCCGGGCTCTCGCCCTGCTCCACGCGCAGCGCCACGTTGTGGATCAGCTCCTGCTCGAGCCGGTCCTTGATGTTGCGGCTGGTGACGTACTTGCCATCACGGCCGGCGAAGGGCGAGTCGTTGACCTGGAAGGTCATGGAGACGGTGGGCTCGTCCACCGACAGCGGCGGCAGGGCCTCGACGGCGGCCGGGTCGCACAGGGTGTCGGAGATGGAGAGCTCGTCGATGCCGGTGATGCAGACGATGTCGCCGGCGGTGGCCAGCTCGGTCTGCACACGCTCGAGGCCCATGTGGGTCATCACCTGGCCGACCTTGCCTTTGCGGGTCGCACCGTCGGTGCCGATCACCACGATCTGCTGGTTGGGCTTCACCGAGCCGCGCTTGATGCGGCCAAGGCCGATGACGCCCACGTAGCTGGAGTAGTCCAGCGCCGAGATCTGCATCTGGAACGGGCCGTCGAGCTCGACGGCCGGCGGCTCGACGATGTCGACGATGGCCTGGAACATCGGCGTCATGTCGTCGGCCAGTGCTTCCGGATCCATCCCGGCAATACCGTTGAGTGCCGAGCAGTAGATGATCGGGAAGTCGAGCTGCTCGTCGCTGGCGCCGAGGTTGTCGAACAGATCGAAGATCTGGTCGATGACCCAGTCGGGGCGTGCGCCGGGGCGGTCGATCTTGTTGACCACTACGATCGGCTTGAGGCCCTGGGCGAATGCCTTCTGGGTCACGAAGCGGGTCTGCGGCATGGGGCCGTCGACGGCGTCCACCAGCAGCAGCACCGAATCCACCATCGACATCACGCGTTCCACTTCGCCGCCGAAGTCGGCGTGTCCCGGGGTGTCGACGATGTTGATGTGGTAGTCGCGACCATTGCCGTCCTGCCAGCGAATCGCGGTGTTCTTGGCCAGGATGGTGATGCCGCGCTCTTTCTCCTGGTCATTGGAGTCCATGACCCGCTCCTGGCCCTCGGCCTTGCGATCGAGCGTGCCGGACTGGCTCAGGAGCTTGTCGACCAAGGTGGTCTTGCCGTGGTCGACGTGAGCGATGATGGCAATATTGCGCAGACTCTCGATACGAGAGGGGGTTACAGCTGTGTTCATAGGGTGTGACTCATCAACGGGAACGCACCTATGTACACATCGAAAGGACGTACCCTAGGCGCGGGGTAGGGGGGTGGTGGCGCATTGTACAGACTAGGAAGGGAGGCGAATAGCACAACCTCATGCTATCGGCAGATGTCGGCTCGTTCGCTCCGGCCGCGCCGCTTGCCGGATTGGCCCGTCGGGCACGAAAGAAATGAGGCGTGGCAACGGAAAAATTCAGCAGGGGAACCTTTCCTTACTTTTGTACACTGATAGCCACACAGCTTCGCTTTGCAGGCGTGCAGCGCACTGCCGCTCGCCATGCCCGCAGCGGGCAGGGAACTCATACAACATCTACGTCACGCGACGGGTCCTGGCACTTCGTCACGCCTCGGCACGAAGCCGGCCGCCTCGAGCGCCGCGGTTCGTATCGGTCTCCCGCCGGCGCTCGACAACGCCAGGCGGCACATCGCACGCACAAGGTCAGGCTGCCGTGCGATGGCACCATGCAGGCGCGCTTGGTGCGCCTCTTCGTTTCTCTACTCGGCGGTGACCCCGCAAGCATGGAGCTTCAGCGGCTATGTTCCTCAGTAGCACTCTTCTGGATGCCCGAATGGTTGGTGCGCAGCTGCCGCGCCATCTCGGTGCGCTCTGGCGAGCCTCGCGCCGCTGGCCGGGAGAGCACGAGATCCTGGTGGTCGATGACACCGGCGACCCGCAGCTGCAGGTCATGGTCGAGCGCTACGGCATCCGGCTTCTGCGCTGCAACCGGCGTCGGCTGGGCGAGCGGCTCAACCTGGCCGCCCGCGAGAGCCAGGGCGAAGTGCTGCTGTTCCCCGGCCGCGTGTCGCGGCGCGCCATGGGCAAGCTCGGCGTGATGCTGGGTGAGGCGTGCCGCGACGGCTGGGATACGGTGGTGCTGCCCGGCCATGGGCTGGGCGTGCTGGCGCGCTGGTGGTGGCGGCTGCATCGTCCGTCGGAATCGGATGCCATCTGCGTCAAGCGCGACTGGTTCGAGCGGATCGGCGGCTGCGACGAGCAGTGCGACCGGCAGGCCCTGGTCGAGCTGGTCGAGCGCCTGCGAGCCTGCCGTGCCCGGGTGGTGCTGGAAAGAGGCCGGGCCAGCGGCGTGCCCTTGCCCAATCGCAGCGAGCGCTACGACGGCTAGCGGCCGTGCGCTGGGCTCGCCCAGGCCGTTTTCGCCTGCTTTTGGTGCATTCTGCTTTTTGTCGCACCAAAGCGGTGCGTGGTGGTGCGGCCTGGCGCTCCTTGACGGCGTGCTGGCGAGGCCATGGCTCATGGTGGTGCAGCTGGGAAAAGCCCTATCTTGTTGAATCCAATAAAGAATAAAATATTCTGGGCGCCTCTGGTGCATTTTGGCACGCTGCCTGCATTGTCATGGCTAGCGCCATGTTCGTGCATGGTGATCGTGGGCAGCCGAACTGCCGCGTGCTACAACACCTGCTGGAATGAACCAGCACTGGTCATCAGCCAACGAATCGAGCCAATGCTCAAACGGAGGACACCATGTCAGCCAAGACTCTCGCCCTGATCGAAGAACATGATGTGAAGTGGGTCGACCTGCGCTTCACCGACACCCGGGGCAAGGAACAGCACGTCACCATTCCGGCCCGCGATGTCAACGAGGAGTTCTTCGAGAACGGCCAGATGTTCGACGGCTCCTCCATCCATGGCTGGAAGGGCATCAACGAGTCGGACATGATCCTGCGTCCGGAAGACGGCACCGCCTTCCTCGACCCGTTCACCGAAGATTCCACCCTGGTGCTGCGCTGCGACATCATCGAGCCGGCCACCATGCAGGGCTACGAGCGCGACCCGCGCTCCATCGCCAAGCGCGCCGAGGCCTACCTGCAGTCCACCGGCCTGGGCGACACCGCCTTCTTCGGCCCCGAGCCCGAGTTCTTCATCTTCGACGAGGTGCACTGGAAGTCCGACATCGAGGGCTCCATGTACAAGATCACTTCCGAAGAGGGCGCCTGGTCGACCGACCGCCAGCTCGAAGGCGGCAACCTGGCCCACCGTCCGCGCGTCAAGGGCGGCTACTTCCCGGTGCCCCCGGTCGACAGCTTCCACGACATCCGCGGCGCCATGTGCAACACCCTGGAAGCCATTGGCCAGACCGTCGAGGTGCATCACCACGAGGTGGCCAACGCCGGCCAGAACGAGATCGGCGTCCGGTTCAACACCCTGGTGAAGAAGGCCGACGAAGTCCAGGAAATGAAGTACGTGATCCACAACGTGGCGCACGCCTACGGCAAGACCGCCACCTTCATGCCCAAGCCGCTGGTCGGCGACAACGGCAGCGGCATGCACGTGCACCAGTCGTTCTGGAAGGACGGGCAGAACCAGTTCGCGGGCGACCAGTACGCGGGCCTGTCGGAAATGGCGCTCTACTACATCGGCGGCATCATCAAGCACGCCCGCGCCCTGAACGCCTTCGCCAACGCCTCGACCAACTCGTACAAGCGCCTTGTGCCGGGCTTCGAGGCACCGGTGATGCTGGCCTACAGCGCCCGCAACCGCTCCGCGTCGATCCGCATTCCGTACACCGCGAGCCCCAAGGGCAAGCGCGTCGAGGTCCGCTTCCCCGACCCGACCGCCAACCCTTACCTGTGCTTCGCCGCCATGCTGATGGCCGGCATCGACGGCATCAAGAACAAGATCCACCCCGGCGACGCCATGGACAAGAACCTCTATGACCTGCCGCCGGAAGAGGGCAAGAAGGTGCCGACCGTGGCTCACAGCCTCGACCAGGCGCTGGAAGCCCTGGACAAGGATCGTGCCTTCCTCCTCGAGGGCGGCGTGTTCACCGACGACATGATCGACGCCTACATCGAACTGAAGATGGAAGACGTGGAGCGCATTCGCATGACCACGCATCCGATCGAGTTCGACATGTACTACAGCTGCTGAACCCTCAGCTGCACAAGCTTCACCCCAGGTGGCCGAGCCGCCGATGGTGAAACGAACGGGGCCCCGCGCGGGGCCCCTTTTTTGTCGTACACTCAAGCCTGCGGCACGGCCGCGAGCTATCCTCACGCCCGCCGACGAGGCGGGCCTTTGCCGCTGGGCGCGTCGGGTTGAGCAAGGAGACCACGCCATGACGAAGGCTGTCGCGCTACTCTTTCTCTGGCTCATGGCCGCGTCGGCCTTTGCCACCACCATCTATCGTACGGTCGATGCCCAGGGCAACGTGATCTTCAGCGACAACCCCGATCGCGGCGGCGAAGCGGTTCAGCTGGCGCCGCTGACGGTGGTGCCGGCCAACGCTGGCGAGCGTCGCAGCACCGTAGCCCCCCGGGTAGAGGGCAACGCCCCGCGAACGCCCGCGGCGCCGGGCCAGCCGTTCATGCCGTACGACACCTTCCGCATTCTCTCTCCTGGCCATGGCACCCTGCTGCCGGCCAGCCACGCCGGCAACCTGCAGGTGGCGCTGCTGATCGAACCGCCGCTGCGCACGGACCACCAGGTCCGCCTGCTGGTCGATGGGCGGGTCAGCCAGACGGCGCTGCACACCTCGGCCTTCATGCTCTCGAACCTGGCCCGCGGCCGCTATGAGCTTCAGGCGGAGCTGCTCGATGCCCGCGGCGCGGTTCGCCATCGCACGCCGCCGGTGGCGCTGCTGGTGGAGCGGGCCCAACCCTGATCGGCGCGACCCGGCGCATCGTTGCCCTGGGATTGGCGTGCGAGGATAACACCCAGGCACGCCGGCCCTGTGACGGTGCAGCCGCCTGCACGCGCCGGGGCGAACCTGCCCCGCCTTGGCCAACGGGTTGCCCCATGGGATGGCTGGTGTGATATCCGGCGCACCAATATAGTGCATGGAGGTCGCCCGATCGTGCCTTCGCAGCTGCCAGCCTGGCCGCAAGGCAGCGCCGTTGCGGGGTTTTCCTTGTTGGCGCACTTCTTGCTTTGCACTTCTTGCGTATTGTTTGGTGCGTTGCGCTGCGGCAACGCCATCGGCGCCATGCCGGTGCACGCCCTTTAACAGAAGGCCCATGCCATGTACCGACGCTTGATGGAACATCTCACCACCGCGGTGCTGCTGCTCGATGGCGGGCTGCGCCTGCGTTGGATGAACCCGGCGGCGGAGGCGCTGCTCGCCGTCAGCCTGGGGCGGGTGCATGGGCTCAGGCTGGTGGCGCTGCTGTCCGACGACGACGGCATGGGCGAGGTGCTGGCCAAGGCGGCCAAGGATCAGCACCCCTTCACCCAGCGTGAGGTGCGCCTGACCCTGGCCAGCGGCGCCGGGGTGACCATCGATTACACGGTGACGCCGCTCTCCACCGACGAGCTGCTGGTGGAGATGGAGCCGCGCGACCGGCTGCTGCGCATCTCGCGTGAGGAGGCGCTGCTCAACCGGCAGGAGGCGATCAAGGTGCTGTCGCGCGGGCTGGCCCACGAGGTCAAGAACCCGCTGGGCGGCATCCGCGGCGCCGCCCAGCTGCTCGAGCGCGATCTCGACGACCCGGCCCTGCAGGAGTTCACCCGCATCATCGTCGAGGAGGTCGACCGCCTGCGCGACCTGGTCGACAGCATGCTGGGGCCGAACAAGCTGCTGCGCCACGAGCCGCTCAATATCCACAAGGTGCTGGAGCGGGTGCGCACGCTGCTGCTGGCCGAGACCCCGGCGGTGCGGATCGAGCGCGACTACGACCCCAGCCTGCCGGACTTCCCCGGCGACGAGGCGCAGATGATCCAGGCGGTGCTCAATGTGGCGCGCAACGCCGTGGAGGCGATGACCGAAGCCGGCACCGAGTCGCCGTGCCTGCTGCTGCGCACGCGGGCACGACGGCAGTTCACCCTGGGCGCCGAGCGCCATCGGCTGGTGTGCGAGGTGGCGCTGATCGACAACGGCCCCGGCGTGGCCGAAAGCCTGCAGGAAACCCTTTTTTACCCCATGGTATCGGGTCGGGCCGACGGCAGTGGACTGGGACTGTCCATTGCCCAGGGCATCTTGCATCAGCATCAGGGACTGATCGAATGCGAATCCCGCCCCGGGCATACCGAATTCAGACTCTTGATTCCGTTGGAGAGGCGCCATGACTGATGTCGCTCGTGTCGCGGTGGTCGATGACGACCGTGCCATCCGCTGGGTGCTGGAGCGCGCCCTGGCTCAGCCCGACCTCGACGTCGAATGTATCGACCGAGCCGACCTGGCTCTCACTCGGCTGCTGGACGACCCCCCCGATGTGCTGGTGACGGATATCCGCATGCCGGGCATCGACGGGCTCGACCTGATGTCGCGGGTGCGCGAGGTGCACCCCGACCTGCCGGTCATCGTGATGACCGCACATTCCGACCTCGACAGCGCCGTGGCGTCCTACCAGGGCGGTGCCTTCGAGTACCTGCCCAAGCCGTTCGACGTCGACGAGGCGCTGGCCCTGGTGCGCCGCGCCGTGGCCCACGCGCGTGAACGCAAGCGCCCGGTCAGCGTGCCGGAGGGTCTGGATGCCGAGATCATCGGCGAGGCGCCGGCGATGCAGGAGGTATTCCGCGCCATCGGCCGGCTATCGCACTCGCATATCACCGTGCTGATCAACGGCGAGTCGGGTACCGGCAAGGAGCGGGTGGCCCGCGCCCTGCACCAGCACAGCCCGCGTGCCGCGCAGCCGTTCATCGCGCTGAACATGGCCGCAATCCCCCGCGACCTGATCGAGTCGGAGCTGTTCGGCCATGAAAAGGGCGCCTTCACCGGGGCCACCGCCCAGCGCCAGGGGCGCTTCGAGCAGGCCAACGGCGGCACCCTGTTTCTCGACGAGATCGGCGACATGCCCGCCGAGACCCAGACTCGCCTGCTGCGGGTGCTGGCCGACGGCGAGTTCTACCGGGTCGGCGGCCATACCCCGGTGAAGGTGGACGTGCGCATCATCGCCGCCACCCACCAGAACCTGGAGGCGCTGGTGAAGGACGGCCGCTTCCGCGAAGACCTCTTCCACCGCCTCAACGTGATCCGTGTGCACCTGCCCAAGCTGGCCGAGCGACGCGAGGATATTCCGCGCCTGGCGCGGCATTTCCTGGCAGAGGCGGCCAAGGAGCTGGCCACCGACGTCAAGGTGCTGACCAAGGACGCCGAGACCCACCTGACCCGGCTGCCCTGGCCCGGCAACGTGCGCCAGCTGGAGAACACCTGCCGCTGGCTGACGGTGATGGCCTCCGGCCGCGAGGTGCTGGTGGAAGACCTGCCGCCGGAGCTGCTCGGCAACGAGGCGGGGGTGGAGCACCTGGGCGACTGGCGTGCCGCCTTCCGCGACTGGGCCGACCGCGCCCTGGCCGCGGGCCATACGCACCTGCTGGAAGAGGCGGTGCCGGACTTCGAGAAGATTCTGATCGAGACCGCGCTCAAGCACACCGGGGGGCGCAAGGGCGAGGCCGCCGAGCTGCTGGGATGGGGCCGCAATACGCTGACGCGCAAGCTCAAGACGCTGCTGCCGATGCTGGCCGACGGAGACTGACCCGCGTCAGAGAAGATTGCCGAGGCTGACCGCGGAGTCGCTGTGGCGCGGGTCGGCCCGGCAAAGGAACGTAACCTTGTCGCCATACTCCCTTACCTGCGCCGTCGGGCGGCTGAACTATGGTGAGTGCAGATCTACCCGCTTTCGCCGATAGCTGACAGGGAGAATGTCCATGAAAGCGCTGTGCTGGCACGGTAAGAACGATATCCGCTACGAAACGGTTCCCGACCCGCAGATCGAGCATCCCCGCGACGCCATCATCAATGTCAGCAGCTGCGCCATCTGCGGCTCCGACCTGCACCTCTTCCATCATTTCATCCCGGCCATGGAGTCCGGCGACGTGGTGGGGCACGAGTTCATGGGCGAGGTCATGGAGGTCGGCGCCGAGACCCGCGACCTCAAGGTGGGCGACCGCGTCGTGGTGCCCTTCACCATCACCTGCGGCGAGTGCCACCAGTGCCGGCGCGGCAATTTTTCCCTCTGCGAGCGCTCCAACCGCAACAAGGCGCTGGCCGACAAGGTGTTCGGCCACAGCGGGGCGGGCCTGTTCGGCTATTCGCACCTGACCGGCGGCTATGCCGGCGGCCAGGCCGAGTTCGTGCGGGTGCCCTTCGCCGACCAGACCCACATCAAGGTTCCCGACAGCCTCACCGACGAACAGGTGCTGTTCCTGGGCGACATCTTTCCCACCGGCTGGCAGGCTGCCGTGCAGTGCGACATCGAGCCTTCCGATACCGTGGTGGTATGGGGCGCGGGGCCGGTCGGCCAGTTCTGCGTGCGCAGCGCGGTGATGCTCGGCGCCGAACAGGTGGTGGTGATCGACAACGTGCCGGAGCGCCTGGCCATGGCCGAGGCCGGTGGGGCGATCGCCATCAACTTCGACGAAGAGACCGTGCTTTCGCGCCTGCAGGAGCTGACCCACGGCAAGGGCCCCGAGAAGTGCATCGACGCGGTGGGCCTGGAGTCCCACGTGCCGCGCTCGATCGATTCCGTCTACGACCGGGTCAAGCAAGTCATGGCGCTGGAGAGCGACCGGGCCCATGTGCTGCGCGAGATGATCTACGTGTGCCGCCCGGGTGGCATTCTCTCCATTCCCGGCGTCTACGGTGGGCTGATCGACAAGGTGCCCATGGGCCCGCTGATGAACAAGGCGTTGACGGTGCGTACCGGGCAGACCCACGTGAAACGCTGGACCGACGACCTGCTGCGCTACATCGACGAGGGGCTGATCGATCCCTCCTTCGTGGTGACCCATACGGCCGGCCTGGACCAGGGGCCCGAGATGTACAACACCTTCCGCGACAAGCAGGAAGGCTGCGTGAAGGTGGTCCTCAAGCCTTGAGGTGCTGCACCAACCATCCAGGAGGAGAAGCATGCACATGGAGCAAAACGGATCCTTGCACGGCAGTGACAGGCTGGCGCGCGGGCTGGGCTGGCTTAGCCTCGGCCTGGGGGTGTGCAAGCTGCTGGCACCGCAGAGCCTGACACGCCCCCTCGGCATCCAGGGCGCCGAACCGCTGGTGCGCGCCTGCGGTGCACGCAGCGTGGCCACGGGGATCGGCGCCCTCACCGTCAACCCCAAGCCTGCCCTCTGGGCGGGCGCCTTGGGCGATGCCATGGACGCCGCCAGCCTTGCCCTGCTGGCCAGCCACCAGGAGCATCCCGAGCGGCGCAACGTCACCGGGGCGATGCTGTTCGCAGGCACGCTGGCGGCACTTGGTGCCTTCGCCGCCCAGGACCAGACGCGACGGCATGCCTACCAGGCCGGCCCCACCCCCGACTACAGCCGTCGGACCGGCTTCCCCCACGGGCTCGAGCGGGCCAGGGGCGTGGCCAGCCAGGCGTCGTCGAATGCTGGGCCGCAGGCGGCGCTGCCATCCCCCGCGCAGTCGCCCGGCGAACGGCTTCCCTCCCGCAGCGGCTCGCCCGAGCGCAGCGGCTTGTCTGAGCGCAGCGGCTTGTCTGAGCGCAGCGGCCCGGGCCGCAATGACTCGAGCTAGCCCAACCAGCGCCGCCGCTTCTTGCTTGCTGACCGTACCGCGAAGGCCGCCCAAGGGCGGCCTTCGCGGGTCTGGCCCGTTCGATTCGAGCCTGGCCGATCGCGCCCGGTCGCGGCCAAGCGCAGGGGCAGGGCGGTCGGTCAGCCGCCGCCGATGCCTTCGATCACATAGCCGCTGCCGCCGCATTCGGGGCACTCGCGGCCTTCGATACGGCCGCTGCCCTGGCATTCGCGGCAGACGTTCTGCCCGCTGCCGGGGGTGCCGGGCGGGGCCTGGTCGCCGGGCTGCTGGGGGCGTGTTGCGTCGGGTTTGTCCGCCATGATGTCGCTCCTGTAGGTCGTTCCTGTCGAGAAATTCGCCAGTGACGAGTCGTAGGGCTCGTCCTCACAACGTAGGCAACCTCCGGGGCGTACCACAAGCGCAGCGGCCGGCGCGGTGGCGTGGCCTTCCTGCACCGAGTAGTGCCAGAATGGAGCTCTTCAGGAGGAAGCCCATGGTGCAGATGCAGTGGCAGCGCTTGCTCGACCCCTCGCGGCTCGACGGCGAGCGCAGCGGCCGTGAAGAGATCGGCCGCAGTCCGTTCCACAAGGATCACGATCGAATCGTCTTTTCCGGCTCTTTCCGGCGCCTGGGTCGCAAGACCCAGGTCCACCCCTTGACCGACAACGACCACATCCACACCCGGCTCACCCATTCGCTGGAAGTGGGCTGCGTGGGGCGCAGCCTGGGCATGATCGTGGGCGAACTGCTGCGCGAGCGCCTGCCGGCCTGGATGACGCCGGCGGACCTGGGCGTGATCGTGCAGGCGGCCTGCCTGGGGCATGACATCGGCAATCCGCCCTTCGGCCATGCCGGCGAGTATGCCATCCGCGACTGGTTCAAGCGTGCCGAGGCCGACGGCAGCGGGCTGCTGGAGGGGCTGAGCGAGCACGAGCGCGCCGACCTGCTGACCTACGAGGGCAACGCCCAGGGCTTTCGCGTGGTCACCCAGATCGAATACAACCAGTTCCGCGGCGGCATGCGGCTGACCGCGGCCACCCTCGGCACCCTGCTGAAGTATCCCTGGACGGTGGAGCACGGCGGCAGCGCTGGCAAGTTCGGCTGCTACCAGTCCGAGCGGCGCCTGCTAGCCGAGGTGGCCGACCGCCTTGGGCTGCTGCCGCGGGAGGCGGGGCGCTGGTGCCGGCATCCGCTGGCCTGGCTGGTGGAGGCGGCGGACGACATCTGCTACGCCCTGCTCGACCTCGAGGACGGCCTGGAGATGGGCATCCTGCGCTTCAACGAGGTGGCCGACGTGCTGCTGCAGATCGCCGGCGACACGCCGTCCGATTACCCGGCCATGGTGCGTGACGGCGTATCGCAGCGACGCCGCATCGCCGCCCTGCGCGGGGCCGCCATGGAGCGGGCCGTCAACGATGTCGGCGCGGTGTTCGTCGCCCACGAGACGGCGCTGCTCAACGGTACGCTCAATGCCGACCTGCTGGAGCTTTGCCACCCCGACCTGGGCTGGGGGGTGAAGGCGGCCAAGCAGCTGGCCCGCGAGCGTATCTTCCAGAACGAGCGCAAGGCCAAGCTCGAGATCGGCGCCTACACCACCCTGGGCATCCTGCTGGAAGCCTTCATCGGAGCGGCCCACGAGCTTCACTACACCGGCGGCTCGAGCTTCAAGCACCAGCGGGTGCTGGCACTGATCGGGGAGAATACCCCCAAGCCCTCCTGGTCCCTCTACGACAGCTATCGGCGCATGCTCGACTTCATCGGCGGCATGACCGACCACTACGCCGTGGACCTGGCCCAGGAGATGGGCGGGCGACTGCGAGGCGACTGAGCCAAGGCCGCCGTCGCACGGGCGGCTACGGCAGGCCGCGGTGGTTTCGCGCTAGACAGACGGCTCGTTCAGCGCGAGGTTCTTCTCCAGTTCGGCGGCCCGCTCGATCAGGGCGGCGATCACCTTGTCGTGCATGGCATCGTCGATGGTGCCGAGCTGGGTCTCGCTGAGCTGCTGCGCCAGCCCTTCGCCGCTGACCACGAGCAGATCGCCCGGGGTGCCGGCGCAGGTGATCTCCCATCCCGGCAGCGTCAGCACGCCGCGCACCGGCACCGGGGCGCCGCAGCGGCTTTCCAGCCACTCGGCCAGCCAGCGCGTGGCGCGCAGGGTCTTCTCGAGCGGACGCTGTTCGCTCCAGCCGGGGAAGCGCAGGCGGTCGGGCTCGACCGTGACCAGGTTGATCTCGCGCCCGTCGGCGGTGAACGGCCGGGTGCGGGCGCGGGTCTCAACCACGAACACGCCGTGGGGCGTGACGGCGACATGGTCCATGGTGTCGGTATCGGTGGGCACGTCATGGAACACGTAGTAGGGGTGGGCCTCGGGATGGATCATGCGCTCCAGCTCCTGGCCGACCGCCAGTTCGCAGGCGAGCCCCAGCTTGATCCGGCGGATATGCTGGAAGTCGCGGATCAACAGGAAGCAGTAGACCAGCACCAGCACCGTGCTCAGCGCGCCGTACAGCGCCCATTCGAGCCAGTTCTGGCGGTTGGCGAACAGCATGCGGCCCATGCCGTAGACCAGCGGGGCGAGGGTGACGATCGGCCCGAGGGCGCCGTTGAGGAACAGCGTGGCGAAGGCGCGGTCGAGGCGGTCGCGCAGGGCCTGGCCGGGCTCGCGCAGGGGGCGGGCGTTGAACGGCGAGCGTACCCTGGCATCGTGGAGGTTGCGCAGGGCGATCACGATGACCGCCATCGCCCCCAGGGGGAAGAGGAAGATCAGGGGAAGCAGGTATTCCAGCCAGGCCATCGGGAAGGTGTCCTTGCCTGTTTGAGGGGCATGTAAGCCCCCCATTCTAGACAACCTTGGCGGGTGGAGGCCATGTTCATTCCCGCCGGTGCGATGAAGGGGCGCATGCGCCGAGCGCGCAGTTGAACAATCAGGAACGGTGGAGACGGATGGAGCACACGACACAGCGGGGCGCACGATCCGACGCCAGGGTGCTGGCGAGCTTCCTGGAGGGCCATGAGCGCCTGGCGGTGCTGACCGGCGCGGGCGTCAGCACCGAGAGCGGGATTCCCGACTATCGTGACGTCGACGGCGCCTGGAAGTGCTCGCCACCGATGCAGCATCAGCAGTTCATGAGCAGCCATGCGGCCCGGCAGCGTTACTGGGCGCGGGCCCTGGTCGGCTTTCGCCTGCTGCACCAGGCGCGGCCGGGGCCCGCCCACCTGGCGCTGGCGCGGCTGGAGTCGCTCGGCGGGATGACCGGGCTGATCACCCAGAACGTCGATGGGCTGCATCGCAAGGCGGGTTCACGCCGCGTGGTCGACCTGCATGGGCGCGCGGAGCAGGTGCGCTGCATGGGCTGCGGGGCGCTGCGCATGCGCCATGACCTGCATGTGGAGCTGGCCGACCGCAACCCGCAGTGGCTGGCGGTCCAGGCCGAGGCCAGGCCCGACGGCGACGCCGCGCTGGAGCGCGACTTCGCGTCGTTCCAGGTGCCCGGCTGCCGGCGCTGCGGCGAAGGCATCTGGAAGCCGGACGTGGTGTTCTTCGGCGACAACGTGCCGGCCGAGCGGGTGGCACGGGCCATGCGCATGGTCGACGAGGCCGAGGCGCTGCTGGTGGTCGGCTCCTCGCTGATGGTGCAGTCGGGGCTGCGCTTCGTGCGCCGCGCCGCCCAACAGGACAAGCCCATTGCCTGCCTCAACCTGGGGCGAACCCGCGCCGATTCGCTCTACCGGCTCAAGCTCGAGGCCCCGGCGGGGGCAACCCTCACTGCGGCCCTGGGGCTGCTGACGGGCGCGGCACGATCGGCAGGCTGAGGATGTCGCCCGGGGCCGTGTCGTCGAGCGACAGCGGTTCGGCGGCATGGGTCACACGGCCTTGCTGGCGCAGCTCGGCACGCAGCTGTACCGAGGCGTCGTCTTGCGGCGGGGCATAGCGCAGCACCACGGGCCAGGGGCCCTGGCCACGCGGCGTCACATGGGTTTCGGCCAGGGTGCCGCGGGCGCCGACCAGGCGCACGTCGAGTTCGGCGTCGTCGGTCACCTCGAGCCCCGGCGGCGGCTCCACCTGGGCGCGCAGCTCGCTGAGCGCGGGGGTGCCGGCACAGCCGGCCAGTGCCACGGCCAGCAGCAGTGCAGCCGGGTAGAGCAGGGGAAAACGAATCGATGGCATCGGGCCTCCTTTCAGCCGCCGGCCAGTTTGACGGTGTAGCCGCGGCTTTCCAGCTCGGCCTTGAGGCGCTCGCGATGATCTCCCTGGATCTCGATGACGCCGTCCTTGAGCGCGCCGCCGGTACCGCAGCAGCGCTTGAGCGCCTTGGCCAGCGCCTTCAACTCGGCCTCCTTCAGCGGCACCCCGCTGATGGTGGTGACGCCCTTGCCCTTGCGTCCGCTGGTTTCGCGGCGCAGCCGGACGACGCCGTCCAGCGCCTCGAGCCTGGCCTGTTCGGCCAGTTCGTCACAGCGGCACCGGGCCAGGGGTTCGCGGCAGGCGGGGCAGATGTCGCCATGTTCCGTGGAGTAGACCAGGCCGCGCAGCTGGTCCTGCAATGACGCCATGAATCGCTCCTTATCGCTCTTGTCGACGGTCGGGCAGGCGGGCCGCCAACCAGGTCCTTCCCTCATCTTAACGCCTGCCGCCAGGCGGTGGCAGCCTGGCAGCACCCCGTAGAGGGAATCGTGAAGAATAGGCGTGGGCAAGGGGCGTTAACGGGCCTGGGCCAGGCGCCTGGGTGCGCGGCGGGTCAGCGCGAGGTGTTCGATGATCGTGGGCAACTGGTACATGCTGCTGATGGCGATGGCGCCTTCCGGCGTCTCTTCGGCATCGGGATAGCGGTTCAGGTGGATGACCGTCATGCCTGCCTCAAGAGCGGCGCGAACGCCGACCAGGGCATCGTCCACGGCGATGCAGTCGTGGGGGGCGAAGCCCATGGCATGCGCGGCGTGCAGGTAGAGGCGTGGGTCGGGCTTCCAGAACTTGGCCGTGTAGCCGCTGAACAGGCGGTCGCTGAAATGGTCGGCGACGCCGATGGTGGTGAGCGAGGTGCGAATCTTGTTTTCCGGGCCGTTGGACACGACGCCGCAGGGGTAGCCGGCCAGGGCCATGAGTGCCTCGCGGGCACCGGTGATCGGGGCAAGTTCGGTTTCCAGCCGCCGGTTCAGGTTGCGCCGCATCTCCGTTTCGGTTTCCGCCAGCTGCATGGGATCGACGCTGCCATGGCGGCTTTCGAGTTCGGCCACGATATGGCGAAAGCGGCTGCCGCGGAATTCGCCGGTATAGTCGCTGGCCTGGAAGGGTAAGCCGAGTCGCGACAGGCTGACTGCCATCTCGGCGGCCAGGAGCGGCTCGCTGTCCACCAGCGTGCCGTCACAGTCGAATAGCAGGCAGAAGGTTGCAGTCATGCCTCTTGTCCTTCCAGGCGGATGCTGACGCGATTCCGCTCTCGGTTTGCCGTCGGGCCAACTTGGAAAAGGCGTTGCGCCTAAGCGAACGCTGTTTTCTAAGTATTGCGCTTTCGTCACGCTTGTTCAAGGCGCGGTGATAGCCCTACCCGCCACGCTTGCAACGAACCGGTCATGCCCCGCGTGCCGGTCTCGTTCAGGCGCATGTGTCAGATTTCGCCACGCCTCGCCGCTTGCCGAGCGACCATCGTGCCAGCTCTTTTTTTACTCAAGATTTTGTTTTTCATGATTTTTTATAATTATTGGCACGACTTGGCCCACCCAATGCAATACTCAGGTCGAGCAGCACACGGCATCGGAGAGGCATCAAACGGAAAGGATACTCCCGGTACCGCTATGATCCGCGAAGCCGCAGGCTTCACCAAGGAAAACTCACGTTCAACTCCTTTGGAGGTGCGAACATGATGTCCAAGGAATTTCTCAAGAAACTCGGCGTTGTCGGTATTACCGTTGGCCTGAGCGCAAGCCCCCTGGCCTTTGCCGATTTCCACGACGAGGACAACGGTCAGGACACCGTGCCGCAGGAAACCATGCCGGGCAATGATGGTGCAGATACCGGTTTTGAAGGTGGTGCCGATACTGGCGCCGGTGCTGGTACCGATTCAGGCTTCGGTGAAGGCACTACTGGTACTGGTGCCGGGGCTGCCATGGGTGCAGAAGGTGATGCTGGTGTAGGCGGTGCCGGTGCAGGCACTGATGCCGGCATGGGTGCCGAAGGTGATGTCGGTGTCGGCGGTGCCGGTGCAGGCACTGGGACCGGCGCAGGTGCCGGTGTAGACGCCGACGACGAGTGGGATGACAACGGCGACACCACTTGGGATGACGACAACGGCGACGACTGGGAAGACACCCAGGACGACGACGATCAGGACTGGTAAGTCCTGGCTGAGGCCAAGGAAAGGGTAAGGCGCCCAAGGACGGGCGGTCATCGTCAAGGATGAGGATGATCCTCTAAGGCAGCAAGGAAGCCTCGTCGCCAGCGACCCGCCCCCGGCAATTTGCCGGGGGCGGGTGCGTTTGGGCAGGCCTGAAGCCTTGAGGAAAAACCCTTAGGGAAAACGAAGCGAGCTTTGCCGCGAGCGGGCCATGGCCTGCCCGGCGGCATGACCGGGCGGGCCTGCCGGTTCAGGTGCCCGGGGTTACCTGCGGGGCCTGCTCCGGGCCGGCCTCCTCGATGATCTCGCCGTCGGGGGACAGCAGGTACCAGGGGCCGCCCATGTGGTCGAGCCCCTGGCCGAGGGCATCGCCGGGGTAGACGTCGCGGGCGAAGAAGTAGAGCGGCCAGCCGTCGTAGGTGACCTGCCGTGTGCCGTCGTCGCGCTCGATCAGGCCCAGGCGCTCGGCATCGACATGCTCGCCGGCAGCCGGGGCCTCTTCGGTGGTGTAGGGCGGCCAGGCGATGGCGCAGGTTTCGTAGCAGGTGGAGTAGTCGCCGCCCTGCTCATCCTGCTCGAACATGTAGAGGCTCTTGCCGTCCTGGTTGGTCAGGTAGCGCCCGAAGGGCGCCTGTTCGCCCACTTCCAGGCGGGCCTGCTTGATCGGGTCCGCCCTGGGATCGAGCTGCTGCTCGGACGCCTCGGGGCTCATGCCTTCCACGCGGTTGGGGTCGTCGCCCTGGGTGGTGGCGGATTCGGGGGCGGCCATGGCCTGTGTGGCCAGGGCCAGCATCAAGGCGATGCCGCCGGCCAGGCGGGGTGCTTGCAGATATGACGTCATGTCGGGCCTCTCTTCCTTGGGTACCGCTTTCCATTCTAGGCGTTGACGACCGTCGATGCCCTTGCGCTCAGTGCTGCGTCTGCCTCAGCGGCGTGACAGCCGGCGGGAGTTGGCGCTGCTGCGGCGATGGTAGGGCAGCATGGCGTTGCGTCCGGTGACCCACCAGGGCGCGGCCTGGCCGAAGGCCATCGCCAGCATGGCCTTCTGCATGGCAAAGCCGGTTTCAATGCCGGCTTCCACCTTTTCCATCACCATCTGCTGGTTCTCACGGAGCATCTTGGCGCTGGTAGGCGGCTGGGTATGCCACAGCTGGTGGCGCATGGAGATGGTGGAAAGCGACGTCGACCAGAGCTCGAACATCATGGTGCCAAGCTTCCAGACATCGAACATGGCGGCAGGCGTGCTGGGAAGAACGGGGTAGAAATAGGTGGGTGTCATGGGGTCGACCTCCTTGTGGGACAGTGCAGCATCAATGCCGCTACTCTCTCATATCTGACCATTTTATGCTGCAGTGCAATGTAAAAAAACGATGCGGGATGACCACTCCGCGTCAGTCGAGGCGCCATTCATCGTTATTTACACGCTGCCAAGGTGCGGTACCTGAAACGAACAGGGGCGGCCCCTGGGCCGCCCCTTGCCAGGCAGAGGGGTTATCGGACTTTCGGGTCCAGTTCGCCGCGGGCATAGCGCTCGTACATGGCGTCGAGGCTGATCGGCTTGATGCGGCTGGCGTTGCCGGCGGTGCCGAAGGCTTCGTAGCGGGCGATGCAGACGTCACGCATGGCCGTCACGGTTTCCTTGAGATACTTGCGCGGGTCGAACTCGCTGGGGTGCTGGGCCAGGAAGCGACGCACCGCGCCGGTGGAGGCCAGGCGCAGGTCGGTGTCGATGTTGACCTTGCGCACACCGTACTTGATGCCCTCGACGATCTCCTCGACCGGTACGCCGTAGGTCTCGGGGATCTCGCCGCCGAACTCGTTGATGATGGCGAGCCACTCCTGGGGCACCGAGGAGGAGCCGTGCATCACCAGGTGGGTGTCGGGGATGCGGGCGTGGATCTCCTTGATGCGCTGGATGGAGAGCGTGTCGCCGGTGGGCGGCTTGGTGAACTTGTAGGCGCCGTGGCTGGTGCCGATGGCGATGGCCAGGGCGTCGACCTGGGTCGCCTTGACGAACTCGGCGGCCTCTTCCGGGTCGGTCAGCAGCTGGTCGTGGGAGAGCACGCCTTCGGCGCCGATGCCGTCTTCCTCACCGGCCATGCCGGTCTCCAGGCTGCCCAGGCAGCCCAGCTCGCCTTCCACCGAGACGCCGCAGGCATGCGCCATCTCGACGGTGCGGCGGGTGACGTCGACATTGTAGTCGTAGTCCATCGGCGTCTTGCCGTCCTCGCCCAGCGAGCCGTCCATCATCACCGAGGAGAAGCCGAGCTGGATCGAGCGCTGGCATACCGCCGGCGAGGTGCCGTGATCCTGGTGCATGACGACCGGGATGTGCGGGAATTCCTCGACGGCGGCCAGGATGAGATGGCGCAGGAAGGGGGCGCCGGCATACTTGCGGGCGCCGGCGGACGCCTGCACGATCACCGGTGAGTCGGTCTTGTCGGCCGCCTCCATGATGGCGCGCATCTGTTCGAGGTTGTTGACGTTGAATGCGGGGATGCCGTAGCCGCGCTCGGCGGCGTGGTCCAGCATCTGGCGCATGCTGATCAGTGCCATGAACTCACCTGTCTCTTTGTGATCTGTGCGATCTGTGGGGCTTGCAATCGGGAATCGGGGCGGCGCCCGGCGAGGCCGGGCGCCGTCGGGCGGTTCAGCGTGCGGCGGCGTCTTCCAATGCCTTCACCGCGGGCAGTACCTTGCCTTCCACGTACTCGAGGAAGGCGCCGCCGCCGGTGGAGATGTAGGAGACCTGCTCCGCGATGCCGTACTTGTCGATGGCCGCCAGGGTGTCGCCGCCGCCGGCGATGGAGAAGCCGTTGCTCTCGGCGATGGCCCGCGACAGCGCCTCGGTGCCGTGGCCGAACTGGTCGATCTCGAACACGCCGACCGGGCCGTTCCACAGGATGGTGCCGGCGTCCTTGAGCAGGCCGGCGAGCCGCCCGGCACTGTCGGGGCCGATGTCGAGGATCATCTCGTCATCCTTCACCTGGTCGACCGGCTTGACCACGGCTTCGGCCGATTCGGAGAATTCGGTGGCCACCACCACGTCGGTGGGCAGCGGGATCTCGACCTTGGCCATCAAGGCCTTGGCCTGCTCGACCAGGTCGGCCTCATACAGCGACCTGCCGACGTTGTGGCCCGCCGCGGCGATGAAGGTGTTGGCGATGCCGCCGCCGACGATCAGCTGGTCGCACTTCTCGGAGAGGGCGTTGAGCACCTCGAGCTTGGTCGAGACCTTGGAGCCGCCGACGATGGCGACCATCGGCCGCCGGGGGGTGGCCAGCGCCTGCTGCAGCGCGTCGAGCTCGGCGGCCAGCAGCGGGCCGGCGCAGGCGTGGGAGGCGAAGCGCGCCACGCCGTGGGTCGAGGCCTGAGCGCGGTGGGCAGTGCCGAAGGCGTCCATCACGTAGATGTCGCACAGCGCGGCGTACTGCTGGGCGAGGGTCTCATCGTCCTTCTTCTCGCCGACGTTGAAGCGCACGTTCTCGAGCAGCACCACTTCGCCGTCGGCCAGGTCCTGGGCGCTGTCGAGGTATTCCTTGACCAGCCGCACCGGGCGACCGAGCAGCTCGCCGAGGTGCTCGGCCACCGGCGCCAGGGAGAACTCCTCGGCGGGCTCGCCCTCGGTGGGGCGCCCCAGGTGGCTCATCAGCATGACCTTGGCACCGGCCTCCATGGCCGCCTTGATGGTCGGCAGGCTGGCCCGCAGGCGGGCGTCGCTGCTCACCTTGCCGTGCTTGACGGGTACGTTCAGGTCCTCACGGATCAGCACGCGCTGTCCACGCAGGTCGAGGTCGGACATCTTGAGCACGTTCATCAGGGCATCATCCTCATTGATGGTAAAGCGGAACCGGGTTCAGCGGGGCGTAGCCGGCCGCAGCGCGGCCAGGCGCTGGGCAACGTCGAGCATGCGGTTGGCGAAGCCCCATTCGTTGTCGAACCAGCACAGCAGCTTGATCAGGCGGCCTCCGGCCACCCGGGTCTGGGTGGCGTCAACGATACCCGAGCGGGGGTCGTGGTTGAAGTCGACCGAGGCCATGGGCTCCTCGGTGTAACCGAGCAGGCCGGCCAGCGGCCCCTGGCTGGCTTCCTGCAGCAGGGCGTTGACCTCGGCGGCGGTGGTCTCGCGGCGTACGCAGATCGACAGGTCCATGGCCGAGACGTTGATGGTCGGCACGCGCATGTGCAGGCATTCGAAGCGCCCGGCCAGGTGCGGCATCAGCCGGTTGATGCCCAGCGCCAGGCTGGTGTCGACGGGCACGATGGAGTGCATCGCCGAGCGGGTCAGGCGCAGGTCGGTCTGGTGGTAGGCGTCGATCACCGGCTGGTCGTTCATCGCCGAGTGCACCGTGGTGGTCACGCCGTGCTCGATGCCCAGCGCGCGGTCGAGCACGGTGAGCACCGGCACCAGGCAGTTGGTGGTGCACGAGGCCGCCGAGACGACGCGGTGCTCGGCGGCGAGCGTGGCGTCGTTGATGCCGCAGACGATGGTGGCGTCGACGTCATTCTCGGCGGGCTGGGAGAACAGCAGGCGCCCGGCGCCGGCGGCCAGGTGGCGCTCGGCGGTGGCACGATCCTTGAAGCTGCCCGAGCACTCCAGCACCAGGTCGATACCGAGCTCGCCCCACGGCAGGCGCGACGGGTCGGCCTCGGAGAGCACGCGGATGGCATGGTCGTTGACCCGCAGGTGGCCGCGCTCGGCCGTGACCTGGCCGGGAAAGCGGCCATGGGTGGTGTCGTAGCGGGTCAGGTAGGTGATGGTGGCCAGGTCGGAGAGTTCGTTGATCGCCACCACCTCGAGCCTGGGCGCGTCGGGCTGGGTCGCCTGGCGCTCCATCAGCGCGCGCAGCACGCATTGGCCGATACGACCGTAACCGTTGATGGCGATGCGCTGGGCCATGCTCGCTGGGCTCTCCTTGGGGCGGCCTTGGGCGGTCCTGGGGACGGAAAGCGGCGATTCTACCGCAAAACCCCCGGGACGTCCCGGCTGGCGCGCTGCCGGGCGTCCTCCCGCTTTCGGTAAAGTCACGCTATCGTTTGCAAGCGAGGCGTACCCTAGGTACCGTTTTCGCTACGCTAGGAAGAGCGTTTCACGACACCATGGAGAGGATGAGATGACCGATATTGCCCGTCTATTGGGTGACGATGCCGAAAGCCTGCTCACCCATCGCTGCCAGACGTTTCCCCGCGAGCAGCTGCACCTGCCGGGGCCCGACTTCGTCAGCCGGGTAGTGGCCGACAGCGACCGCAGCCCGGCGGTGATGCGCAGCCTGCAGGCGATGTTCGACCACGGCCGCCTGGGCGGCACCGGCTACCTCAGCCTGCTGCCGGTGGACCAGGGCATCGAGCACTCCGCCGGCGCCTCCTTCGCGCCCAACCCGCGCTACTTCGACCCGGCCAACATCGTCGAGCTGGCCATCGAGGGCGGCTGCAACGGCGTGGCCTCCACCCTGGGCGTGCTGGCGTCGGTGGCGCGGCGCTACGCGCATCGCATCCCGATGATGCTCAAGCTCAACCACAACGAGACCCTGAGCTATCCGGCGATGTACGACCAGACCCTGTTCGCCGAGGTGGAGCAGGCCCACGCCATGGGCTGCGTGGCCGTGGGCGCCACCATCTACTTCGGCTCGCCCGAGAGCCGTCGCCAGATCATGGAGATCAGCGAGGCCTTCGAACGTGCCCACCAGCTGGGCATGGCCACGGTGCTGTGGGCCTACCTGCGCAACCCCGGGTTCAAGCACGATGGCAAGGACTACCACGTGGCGGCCGATCTCACCGGCCAGGCCAACCACCTGGCGGCAACGCTCAAGGCCGACATCGTCAAGCAGAAGCTGCCCGAGAACAACGGCGGCTACCGCGACATCGGCTTCGGCCACACCCACGCCAAGGTCTACGACGAACTCACCTCCGACCACCCCATCGACCTGGCCCGCTTCCAGGTGGCGTGCTGCTACCTGGGCCGCGCCGGGTTGATCAACTCCGGCGGCGGCGCCAAGGGCCACTCCGACCTGGGCGAGGCGGTGCGCACCGCGGTGATCAACAAGCGTGCCGGCGGCATGGGGCTGATTTCAGGACGCAAGGCGTTCCAGAAGCCGATGGACGAAGGGGTGGCGCTGCTCCACGCCATCCAGGACGTCTATCTCGACAAGGACGTGACCATCGCCTGACCGCAGGCACTGAAACGAAAAAGGCAGCGACGAAACGGGCGGCAGCGAAAAGGGCACGACCGCGAGGTCGTGCCCTTCCCTCTGCCCGCGCCAGGCTAGCCTGCGCGAGACGCGTATCAGCCCAGCAGCTCCTTGGCCTGTTTCACCACGTTCTCCCGGGTGAAGCCGAAGTGCTTGAACAGGGCCTCCGCCGGGGCGGATTCGCCGAACGTGGTCATGCCGATCACGCGGCCGTCGAGGCCCACGTACTTGTACCAGTAGTCGGCGTGGCCGGCCTCGATCGCGATGCGCTTGGTCACCGCCCGCGGCAGCACCTTCTCGCGGTACTCGGCGTCCTGGCCGTCGAAGCGGTAGGCGGAAGGCATCGACACCACGCGTACTGCGTGGCCCTGGCCTTCCAGCTCGGCGGCGGCCTCCATGGCCAGCGCCACTTCGGAGCCGGTGGCGATCAGGATCAGCTCGGGCGTGCCTTCGCTCTCCTTGGGCGCACTGTCCTTGAGAATGTAAGCGCCGCGCTGGATCTCGGCCAACTGCTGCTTGGTGCGCGCCTGGTGCGGCAGGTTCTGGCGCGACAGCACCAGCGCGGTGGGGCCGGAGTTGCGCTTGATCGCGGCGTCCCAGGCGGCGGCGGTCTCGACCGCGTCGCAGGGGCGCCAGGTGCACAGGTTGGGCGTGCTGCGCAGCTGGGTCAGCTGCTCGATCGGCTGGTGGGTGGGGCCGTCCTCGCCCAGGCCGATGGAGTCATGGGTGAACACATAGATGGCGCGCTTGCCCATCAGTGCCGCCATGCGCACGGCGTTGCGCATGTACTCCATGAAGATCAGGAAGGTGGCGCCGTAGGGGATGAAGCCGCCGTGCAGCACGATGCCGTTCATGATCGCGCCCATGCCGAACTCGCGTACGCCGTAGTGCAGGTAGTTGCCGCCCGGGTTCTCGCGGGAGATCGGCTTGGCGCCGCTCCAGAAGGTCAGGTTGGAGGGGGCCAGGTCGGCGCTGCCGCCGAGCAGTTCGGGCAGCTGCGGACCGAGCTCGTTGAGGCACAGCAGCGACGCCTTGCGTGTGGCGATGGTTTCACCCTTCTCCTGCATCTTCTCGATGAAGGCCTCGCTGGTGATCTCCGTCGGCAGCTTGCACTGGGTGCGGCGGCTGAACTCGCGGGCGAGCTCCGGGTGCTCATCGCGGTAGCGGGCGAAGCGTGCCTGCCAGTCGTCCTGCTGCGCCTTGCCGCGCTCGCGGGCATCCCAGGCCTGGTAGATCGGCTCCGGCACGTGGAACGGCGCGTGCGGCCAGTTCAGCTGCTTGCGTGCCGCCGCCACCTCCTCGTCGCCCAGCGGAGCGCCGTGGGCCTCTTCCTTGCCCTGCTTGTTGGGGGCGCCGAAGCCGATGATGGTCTTGCAGATGATCAGGCTCGGCTTCTCCTCATGGCTGCGCGCCAGCTCGATCGCCGCCTTGATCTGCTCGGGGTCGTGGCCGTCGACGTTGGGCACCACGTGCCAGCCGTAGGCCTCGAAGCGCTTGGCGGTGTCGTCGGTGAACCAGCCCTCGATCTCTCCGTCGATGGAGATGCCGTTGGCATCGTAGAACACCGTGAGCTTGCCAAGCCCCAGGGTGCCGGCCAGCGAGCAGACCTCGTGGGAGATGCCTTCCATCAGGCAGCCGTCACCGGCGAAGCAGTAGGTCTGGTGATCGACGAGGGTGTGGCCGGGGCGGTTGAACTGCGCCGCCAGGGTCTGCTCGGCGATGGCCATGCCCACGGCGTTGGCCAGGCCCTGGCCCAGCGGGCCGGTGGTGGTCTCCACGCCCGGCGCATAGCCGAACTCGGGGTGGCCGGCGGTCTTCGAGTGCAGCTGGCGGAAGTTGCGCAGCTGCTCGAGCTCCAGCTCGTAGCCTGACAGGTGCAGCAGGGAGTAGAGCAGCATCGAACCGTGGCCGTTCGACAGGATGAAGCGGTCGCGGTCGGGCCATTTCGGGTCGCTGGGGTTGTGCTTCAGGTAGTCGTTCCACAGCACTTCGGCGATGTCCGCCATACCCATGGGCGCGCCGGGGTGGCCGGATTTCGCCTTCTGGACGGCATCCATGGAAAGGGCACGAATGGCGTTCGCCAGTTCGAAACGGGATGGCATGTTGGGTTAGCTCCTCGCCTGCGGCAGAATGGGGCTCTTCGTTGGCGGGGCCGCGGGGCCTGCCGCTACGCTTTCTGGCTGGGCGCCGCAGGGTGACACGGCGCGATCGGTTTGGTCGCTTATTGTCGCCGACTTGCCGCCGGTCATCAAATGACGGGTGCCACCGAAAGTGGCTCCATGTAAACTCGTGCCCCCATCGAGGCGCGACTGCCGGGCAGGAAGCCGGGCGATGCGCGCAGCCGGGGGCTGTCAATCTGGCTTGTACAGCGCCGCCGCGCTTTTTGCCGAAACACAGAGGGTCGAGAAGGTCATGAGCGAATACTCCCTGTTCACCTCCGAATCGGTGTCCGAAGGGCACCCGGACAAGATCGCCGACCAGATCTCCGATGCGGTGCTGGACGCCATCATCGCCCGCGACAAGCACGCCCGGGTGGCCTGCGAGACGCTGGTCAAGACCGGCGTGGCGATCGTCGCCGGCGAGATCAGCACCTCCGCCTGGGTCGACCTGGAGGAGCTGGTGCGCCAGGTGATCATCGATATCGGCTACACCTCCTCCGAGGTCGGCTTCGACGGCGAGACCTGCGGCGTGCTCAACCTGATCGGCAAGCAGAGCGTGGACATCGCCCAGGGGGTGGACCGCAGCAGGCCGGAGGACCAGGGCGCAGGCGACCAGGGGCTGATGTTCGGCTACGCCACCAACGAGACCGAATCCTTCATGCCGGCGCCGATCCACTACGCCCACCGCCTGGTGGAGCGCCAGGCCGAGCTGCGCAAGCATGGCCTGCTGCCGTGGCTGCGCCCGGACGCCAAGAGCCAGGTCACCTTCCGCTACGACGAGGCGGGCATGCCGTGCGGCGTCGAGGCGGTGGTGCTGTCGACCCAGCACGCCCCGGAGATCGACCAGGAGGAGCTGCGGCGCATGGTCCGGCGCGAGATCATCGAAGTGGTGATCCCCGCCGAGTGGCTCACCGAGTCGACCCAGTACCACATCAACCCCACCGGCAAGTTCGTCATCGGCGGCCCGGTGGGCGACTGCGGCTTGACCGGGCGCAAGATCATCGTCGACACCTATGGCGGCATGGCGCGCCACGGCGGCGGCGCCTTCTCCGGCAAGGACCCCTCCAAGGTCGACCGCAGCGCCGCCTACGCGGGGCGCTACGTGGCCAAGAACATCGTGGCGGCGGGGCTTGCCGATCGCTGCGAGATCCAGGTCTCCTACGCCATCGGGGTGGCCGAGCCCACCTCGGTGTCGATCAACACCTTCGGCACCGGCAAGGTGGACGAGGCGCGCATCATCGAGCTGGTGCGCGAGCACTTCGACCTGCGCCCCTACGCCATCACCCGTATGCTCGACCTGCTGCACCCGATGTACCAGCTCACCGCGGCCTACGGCCACTTCGGCCGCGAGCCCTTCGAGGCCAGCTACCGCTGGAAGGACACCAAGGGCCAGGAACACACCGAGACCTTCACCGCCTTCCCCTGGGAGCGCACCGACCGCGCCGCGGCGCTGCGCCAGGCCGCCGGGCTGTAACAGCCACTGCGTGACCTGACGATGCCCGGCCCTGCGCCGGGCATCGTCGTTTCGGGCTGCGTGGAGCAATCGGCTTGGCAAGCGAGGTGGCGCTGGGCCTATAGTAGGTGTCACCGTTTTCCGCTCGAGAGGTGACGCATGAACCAGCCCGCCGTTTCCGCCGCGACCGCGCAGGACTTCAAGGTGGCCGACATCAGCCTGGCCGACTGGGGGCGACGCGAGATCCGCATCGCCGAGACCGAGATGCCGGCGCTGATGAAGATTCGCGCCAAGTACCGCGACGAGCAGCCGCTGGCCGGGGCGCGCATCGCCGGCTGCATCCACATGACCATCCAGACGGCGGTGCTGATCGAGACGCTGATCGACCTGGGCGCCTCGGTGCGCTGGTCGTCGTGCAACATCTTCTCGACCCAGGATCATGCCGCCGCCGCCATCGCCGCCGCCGGCATCCCGGTGTTCGCCTGGAAGGGCGAGACCGAGCAGGAGTTCTGGTGGTGCATCGAGCAGACCGTGGAGGGCCCCGACGGCTGGACCCCCAACATGGTGCTCGACGACGGCGGCGATCTTACCGCGCTGCTCCACGACAAGCGCCCGGAGCTGCTCGACGCCATCCATGGCATCTCCGAGGAGACCACCACCGGCGTGCATCGCCTGCAGGAGATGCTGCGCGACAAGACCCTGCGCGTGCCGGCGATCAACGTCAACGACGCCGTGACCAAGTCGAAGAACGACAACAAGTATGGCTGCCGCCATTCGCTCAACGACGCCATCAAGCGCGGCCTCGACCACCTGCTGGCGGGCAAGCAGGCGCTGGTGGTGGGCTACGGCGACGTGGGCAAGGGCTCGGCGGCGTCGCTGCGCCAGGAGGGCATGATCGTCAAGATCGCCGAGATCGACCCGATCTGCGCCATGCAGGCGTGCATGGACGGCTACGAGGTGGTCTCGCCCTACGTCGAAGGGCTCAACCGCGGCAAGGAGAGCGTCGACCGGGCGCTGCTCTCGCGCATCGACCTGGTGGTGACCTGCACCGGCAACATCGAGGCCTGCGACGCGGCCATGCTAGAGGCGCTCAAGCCCGGCGCGGTGGTGTGCAACATCGGCCACTTCGACAACGAGATCGACACCGGCTACATGCGCCGCCACTGGCACTGGGAGGAGATCAAGCCGCAGGTACACAAGGTCTATCGCGACAGCAAGCCGGGCCACTTCGACCCCGCCAGCGGCGACTACCTGCTGCTGCTCTCCGAGGGGCGCCTGGTCAACCTGGGCAATGCCACCGGCCACCCCTCGCGGGTCATGGACGGCTCCTTCGCCAACCAGGTGCTGGCGCAGATCCACCTCTACCAGCAGCGCTTCGCCGAGCTGCCGCCGGCGGAAAAGGCGGGCGGCCTGGCGGTCACCGTGTTGCCGCGTCACCTCGACGAGGAGGTGGCGCGCTACATGGTGGAGGGTTTCGGCGGCGTGCTCACCCGCCTGACCGAACGGCAGGCGGAGTACACCGGGGTGCCGGTCGAGGGCCCCTTCAAGCCGGATGCCTATCGCTACTGATCGCTGTGCTGGGGAACGACAACGCCGCCTGCGGGCGGCGTTGTCGCGCTTGCAGGCAGGCATGGCCGGCGCTTCGCTTGAGGGGCTTTCGCGCGTCGGCTAGCTTTCAGCTTACCTGCGGGCTGCCGATCGCGGCGCCTGCGGGGCTCCACCTACCGAGCCCAAAGAGGAGTGAGCGAGATGGATTTTGGTCACTACAAGGCGTGTATCGAAGCCTGCCATGTCTGCGCGGCCTACTGCGACCGCTGCGCGACGTCTTGCCTGCAGGAGGAGGATGTCCAGATGATGGCGGAGTGCATCCGCCTGGACATGCAGTGCGCGCAGATCTGCCGCCTGGCGGCGTCCTTCATGGCCCAGGACAGCGAGTACGCCAACCAGCTGTGCCGCCTGTGCGCCGACATCTGCCGGGCGTGCGCCGACGAATGCGGCAAGCATGAGGCCGACCACTGCCGGCAGTGCGCCGAGGCGTGCCGTCGCTGCGCCGAGGCGTGCATCGCCATGGCTTCGCACTGAGCCGAGGCGGCCCCGGCGTCAACCCAGGCCGGCCAGCCGCATCAGCAACTGCAGGTAGAGCGGGATCAGCAGCGGGGCGGCCAGGGTGGTGGCCAGCACCGCCAGGGCGCCCTTCTCCGGCTTGATGCCGAGTTCCATGGCGACCACCACCACGTTGGCCGCCATCGGCACCACGCCCAGCAGCAGCAGGGCCAGGGCCAGTTCCTCGGGCAGCGGCAGCAGCGCCTGCAGCACGAGTATGGCCCCCAGCATCAGCCACGGCCACAGGCCGAAGCGTACCGCCACGCAGCCGGCCATGAAGCGCAGGTCGAGCTCGCGAATGGTCACCCGCCCCAGCGTCATGCCGATGATCATCATGCCGAGCAGAGTGTAAGTCGCCGGGAATACCGCCAGGCTCTCCATCAGCGTGGCCGGCAGCGTCACGCCGAGGCCGCTGACCACCAGCGCGGCGAGGAAGGCGTAGATCAGCGGCAGCCGCACGATCTTGCGCAGGCTCTCCTTCACCGAGAACTGGCCGCGGGCGCTGAGGTAGAAGCCGACCGTGAACTCGTAGAGGGTGATGCCGAGGATGCAGAACAGGTAGAGCGTGACCCCTTCGGGCGGCAGCAGGATCATGGCGATGGGCAGGCCGAAGTAGCCGGTGTTCCCGGTGCCCGAGGAGAAGGCCAGCAGGGCGCTCTCCTGGGGTGACAGGAAGCGCTTCGCCAGCGGGTTGATGGCGGCGGCGACCAGGCTCGCCAGAAGAAAGAAGGCCACGGTGAGCAGCAGGTAGAAGGGCGTGGGGCCGCCCAGCAGCAGGCCGCGGAAGAAGGTCAGCGGCGCGATCAGGTAGATCAGCAGGGTGGCGATGGGGCGCGGGTCGATGGCCAGGCGCCGTGCGGCCAGCCAGCCCAGGCCGACGAAGGCCAGCAGCGTCCAGAGGGGGCCCATCAGGGCGCCAGGGTCGATCGTCATGCTTGCCATTCCCACGCCGAAAGCCGCCATGATGCCTGTCGGCAGGGCGGCTGTCAGCCTGGTGGATCGGCCCTGGCAGGCCGGGCCAGGGGGTTGGCGCTTAGAGGTGGCTCAACCGTCCCCCAGTGACTCAGCCGTTGCGCCGATTCGAGCTGGCCTTGTCGGCCTTGTCGTCGATGTTCTCCTTGTGCGCGGTCTTGTCCCGGGCCACCTGGGCGCCGCCTACCGGCGCGGTGTCCCGCCGGGTGTCAATGCCGGGTTTCTTGCCGCTGTGCTTCTGGTCGTCCACGTTGGCATCGGGGCGGTAGACTTCGCCGGTGTCGGACGACGCCTGGCTGCCCTGCTCGGGAGCGTCATCCGGCGTGTCGCGCTCGGTCAGCCGGCGCGCCTTGTCGCGCATCGCGTCGCTCTCCTTGTCGTCGATGTCGGTGGTGCGCTGGCCTGCGGGGGGAGTGCGGGACTTCTCCATGGTTGTCTCCTTGCAACACAACGAAACGGAAGGTCTCAACGGGAAGGCCCTCGAAAGGCCTCGAAGCGAGGGCTCAGCCCTTGCCTTCATCGCCCATGGTGAAGGAGGGCGGGTCGCTGGCGGGGAAGGTTTCGGCATTGGCCTCGTCCAGCTCGCGTTCTTCCTGCTGCGCCTTGGTCTCGTCGGGCGAGTGCTCGGCATAGCCGGGCTCCAACGTCCAGCGCTGGTCGCGCAAGGCCAGCAGCGTCCGCGGTACCCAGAAGCGGCTGCCTGTCTCGGTGATGATGCCGACCTTGTCGGCCTCGCTGGCGTCGGCAACCTTGCCGACCTGCTTGCCGGCATCGTCATGCACGGGGGTGCCGGTGTGGATGTCCTGGGTCATGGGTTCCCTCCTCGTCGCCCTGGGGCTCGTGTCGTACCCTTGGCCAATGCCGGGCCGGGTGGCTCGCTGCCAAGGCGGTGGCGTTGCCTCGCGCCGTCGTGGCGCTCCTCTCAGGGTCGTCAGCCTGGGAGGGGCGGTCAATGAGGCGGAGATGTATTTTTGTTACGGTGTCGCTACGGCGAACCTTGCGCAGCCGCGGCTGCATGACCTTCGCTCATGTTGTGGCGCGAAACTTTTCATTGGTCAGCCACCGGGCGGGGCGGCAGAATGCGTTCCATCCAGAACGATCCACCCGTGTGCCGAGCCGGCGCGCCACGCAGTCACGAGGTTTCCATGAGCACGTCACCCCCGCTTGGCATCAGTTTCGAATTCTTCCCCCCGAACACGGAGGCGGGGCGCGAGAAACTGGTCGGCGTGCGCGATGCGCTGGCGGCCCGTGCGCCGCGCTTCTTCTCGGTGACCTACGGCGCCGGCGGTTCGACCCAGGAGCGCACCCTCAGCACGGTGCGCCAGGTGCGTGGCTCGGGCATCGCCACCGCGCCTCACCTCTCCTGCATCGGCAGCGAGAAGGCCCAGCTGCGCGAGCTGCTGGCCCAGTACCGCGAAGACGGCATCGACAGCCTGGTGGCCCTGCGCGGCGACCTGCCCTCCGGCATGGGCGGCATCGGTGAGCTGCGCTACGCCAACGAGCTGGTGGAGTTCATCCGTGCCGAAACTGGCGATCACTTCGAGATCGCCGTGGCGGCCTACCCGGAGTCGCACCCACAGGCGGCGAGCTTCGAGCGCGACCTGGAGAACTTCGCCCGCAAGGTCAAGGCCGGGGCGAACCTGGCCATCACGCAGTACTTCTTTTCGGCGGATGCCTACTTCCACTTCGTCGAGCGTGCCCAGGCGCTGGGGGTCGAGGCGCCCATCGTGCCCGGCATCATGCCGATCACCAACTACACCAAGCTGGCGCGCTTCTCCGATGCCTGCGGCGCCGAGATCCCGCGCTGGATGCGCAAGCAGCTCGAAGCCTACGGCGACGACAGCCAGGCCATCGCCGACTTCGGTACCGAGGTGGTGTCGCGGCTGTGCCAGCGCCTGCTCGACGGCGGCGCACCGGGCCTGCATTTCTACACCCTCAACCAGGCCGATCCCTGCCTGCGCATCCTCGACAACCTGCGCTGAGCCGGCATGGCGCCTCGGCGTATCTGCGTCTAGCCTGTTCTGGCAAGTCCAAGGAATCAGGAACAGGAGGACGCCAGATGCGCCAGGCCAGACTGACAGGAGTTGCCGCGGCGGTAGCACTGCTTGCCGCGGGGATGGGACAGGCCCACGCCCAGGAGGGCCATGAGGTCGAGATGAACTGGGTCAGTGTCGACGGCATCGAGGAGTCGATCGGCACCATCACCCTGGAAGACACCGACCACGGCTTGCTGCTTACCCCCGAGCTGCGCGAGATGCCGCCGGGTGTCTATGGTTTCCACGTGCATGAGAACCCCAGCTGCGAACCGGGCGAGAATGAGCAGGGCGAAATGACCGCTGCCGGCGAGGCGGGGGGGCATTACGACCCCGAGGAAGCGGACAGCCACCAGGGCCCCTATGGCGACGGCCACCTCGGCGACCTGCCGGTGCTGGTGGTCAACGAAGAGGGCGAGGCCAACCTGCCTGTGCTGGCGCCGCGCCTGAGTCTCGATGACGTTCGGGGTCGCAGCCTGATGATCCATCAGGGTGGCGACACCTACAGCGACGAGCCGGAGCTTGGTGGCGGTGGCGCCCGCATGGCCTGCGGGGTGGTCGAGTCCTGAGCGAAACGTGTGAAACGGCTGAAAGACAACGGCCCCGCCTAGGCGGGGCCGTTGTCATTGCTGGGTCGGGCTCGGTGTGGTCCCGGGCGGTCAGCTGGAAACGCTGGGCTTCGCCTTGAGCGCGGCTGCCTGCCAGGCAAACACCAGGCCACCGATGCCGACGCCGATCAGGTCGGTCATCCAGCCACCGGCGATCATCGACAGCGCGGCAGCCAGCAGCATGAGGCGCTGTACGACGTTGACGCTGCCGTTCAGGAACCAGCCCTGTACGGATGCGGCCAGCAGGTAGATGCCTACACTCGCGGTGATGACCACCCGCAGGATCCCACCCCAGGTGCCTTGCATCAGCAGCTCAGGGCTGTAGAAGAACATGAAGGGTACGATGAAGGCCGCCAGGCCGAACTTGAAGGAGGTCATCGCCGTCTTCAGCGGATCGGTGTTGGAGATGGCCGCCGCCGCATAGCCTGCCAGTGCCACCGGCGGGGTGATGGCCGACAGCACCGCGTAGTAGAACACGAAGAAGTGCGCCACCAGCGGCGGAATGCCGATCTGCTGCAGGCCCGGGGCCACCACCGAGGCGGCAACCGCGTAGGCGGCCGTGGTGGGCATGCCCATGCCGAGCAGGATCGAGATGCACATGGCGAAGAACAGCGCCAGCAGGTGGCTGGTATCGGCGATGCCCAGCAGCATCGAAGCGAAGCGCGCGCCGACGCCGGTAAGGGCGATGACACCGACGATGATACCGGCACAGGCGCACACCGCGATCAGCGGAATGGCCATGCGCGCACCCAGCGACAGGGCGTTGAGCAGGGCCTTGGGACCCATCCAGTGAGGCGTGAACCAGGACACCACGGCGGCGCTGATCATCGCCAGGGTGCCGGCGCGAATCACCGAGTAGCCCATGAACAGGGTGCCGACCAGGATGATGATGGGCAGGAACAGGTAGACCTGCTTGACCATCTGGCGGAACACCGGCAGCTGGTCGCGGGGCAGGCCCTGCATGCCGCCGCGTCGGGCTTCCAGGTCGACCATCAGGTAGATGGAGAGGAAGTACAGGGCCGCGGGGATCAAGGCGGCAATGGCGATCTCGGTATAGGGGATACCGGTGACCTCGGCCATGATGAAGGCGCCGGCACCCATGATCGGCGGCACGATCTGGCCGCCGGTGGAGGCGGCGGCTTCGATGCCGCCGGCGCTGCGCGGGTGGTAGCCCACCTTCTTCATCAGCGGAATGGTCAGCGAGCCGGTGGCCACCACGTTGCCCGCCGAGGTGCCGTTGATCATGCCCATCAGGCCGGAGGCGAATACCGCCACCTTGGCCGGGCCGCCGCGGGTACGCCCGGCCGCGGCGAAGGCGAAGTTGACGAAGTAGTCACCCACGCGAGATGCCTGCAGGAAGGCGGCGAAGGTGATGAACAGAATGATGTAGGTCGACGAGACAGCCGTTGTCGCGCCGAGAATACCGTTGTCGGTATAGAGATAGGTGAAGAAGCGCGACGCCGAGTAGCCGCGGTGCTCCAGCAGGCCGGGCAGGTAGGGGCCGGCGAAGGCATAGAGCAGGAACACGGCGGTGATGATGATCAGCGCCAGGCCTGCCACGCGCCGGGTCAGCTCCATGATCAGCGCCACGCCCACGGCCGACACGATCAGCTCGGTCTGGCCGGCGAAGGGGGTGCCGGCGGCCATGCGCCAGCGCTGCAGCACGAACAGCAGATAGGCGGCCACGAGGATCGAGGCGACGATCAGGATGGCGTCGGCCCAGTGGATCGAGCGGCTCGAACTGCGCCATACCCAGCTGCCGATCATGGCGATCGCGGCGGCAATGGCCAGCGCCCAGCTCATGTGCACCAGCACCCAGGCTTCAGGCTGCGTGCCCTGCGCCTCGCGCAGGAACCACGCATAGCCCATGGTGGCGGTGGCGTAGAGGATGGCCGCGGTGGCGGGAATCAAGGCGAGCCACTCGACGCGCGCGATGCGCAGGCTGTCGGGGCTGCGGTCCAGGGTCATGGCCGCCGTGATGGCGAAACCGACCGCCAGGCCGCCGGCCACGTGGATGATCCGGAAGGCCCAGGTCTCGATGGGGGAGACGTTGAGCGCATAGAGGTGCATGGCCGTGAACAGCACGCAGGCGGCGAAGACCGTCTGGCCGACCAGGCCGGAAAGCACACGTTCGTTGTGGGCAATGGGTATGTCAGCGACGCCTTCGGTACCGATCTTCGAGGCGGCGTTTTCAGGTTGGGTTTCGTGGGTCATGCCAGGATGCCTTGAGGGTTACGGTGGCCTGCAGTGGCGCAAGGCGGTGACGCCGGCCTGTGGCCGGCGTCGGTGGCGTGCTGCGATCAGCCGCGCAGATCTTCCGGAATCTCGTAGCCGTTCTCTTCGAACCAGCGTACGGCGCCCGGATGCCAAGGCAGGAAGGTGTTGAACTCGAAGTTCTCCGGCAGCGTCTCGCTGGCGGCACCGTGGATCTGCACCATGCGATCGTTGTTCTCCATCACGGTCTTGGTCACTTCATAGACCAGCGATTCCGGCATGTCCTTGTGGGTGATGGCGAAGTTCCAGATCGAGACGGCGGTCAGGTCCTCGTCCAGGCTGCTGTAGACGGAAGCCGGGATGCTGGCCGGCGAGAGTTCCGGGAAGTCGCCCAGGAACTGCGCCATCTCTTCCTCGGAGAAGGAGAAAATGTTGACGTTGGCCTGTGCCTCGAGCTGGTTGAAGGCGGAGATCGGCACACCGGCGGCGAAGGCGAAGGCATCGATCAGGCCGTCCTGCAACTGGCCCGCCTGGTCGGCGGCGCCGCCGTTGCGCGAGCGCACGTCGAGGCCGAGCTTCTCGAACAGCTGCGGGTAGTACATGTCCGAGGTGCCGCCCGCCGGGCCGACGCCCACGGTCTTGCCGTCCAGGTCGGAGACGGAGTTGATGCCGGAGCCGGCCATCGCAATGATCTGCAGCGTGGTCTGGTACATCGGGAACACCGCGCGCATGTCGGTGTGCTCGATGCCCGGGGCCAGTTCGCTGCGGCCGGTCCACGCCTCGTAGGCCGGGCCCATGGTCACCATGCCGAAATCATGCTCGCCCATCTGCACGAGGGTGGCGTTCTGCACCGGGCCGCCGGTCACTTCGGCGCCGAACGGGACGCCGATGGCGTCGCCCACCAAGTTGGCCCAGCCGGAGCCGTAGATGTAGTAGGTGCCGCCCTGGCTGGCGGTGCCCACGGTCAGGCTGCGCGGCCAATCGCTGCGGTCCTGGGCCTGGGCGCCGCCGGCGACCAGGGCCGCACCGAGGACTGAGGTGGCGAACAGTTTGGTGGCGGTAATTCGCATGGAAATACTCCGGTTGCCTTGTCGTTATGTGAACGCGCCGGAGAGGCGCGCCCATGTGAAATGCTGGCGTTGCGCCTTTATTCAGCAATATTGGCGCCAAGGGCGAAGTATCTGTTTTCTTTACAAGGGATTAGATAATTCATTTTCGACCAAAGTCGGAGGCTGTCTGGCGCATGCTGGATGGAAGTTCGCACGTCGTGCTGAAAAGGGTGTGTGGTTTTCCGCACGCTCAGGTTGGGGCCGGGGACGAGGGCGAGGTGGCGGCGAATGCCGCCATGAGCCGGCTGGCCTGGTGCAGGTCGTTCATCAGCGATGAGGCAAGCCAAGGGTCGAGGCGGCGTTCGCGAAGCCGCCGGGCCATCTCGTGCTGCCAGTGGCGGCGCACCTCTTCCAGCGGGGCCGCAATGTCATCCGACGCGCCGCCCTCGGCCAGGCGATTGAGGCCGACCGCCAGGGCCATGCGCAGGTCGTCGTGGGCCTCGCGCAGGGGGCTGACGCGGGCGGCATGACGCAGCAGGCTGCGCTGCAGCACCTCGCCGAAGCGCACGGCTTCCACCATGCGCAGCGTCTGGGCTTGCAGTGCTTCCAGTTGCGCCTGCTGCGCTTCGGTCAGCGGTACGTCGATGCGGGCCTGGAACGCCAGGATCTCGACCAGCAGCGGTTTGATGCGTTCGTGGTAGCGCGCGTTCACCGCCGGCCAGGCGGAGGGCTCGATCGCGGCGTCCACCGCGCGTCGCTGTGGCGGGTGGCCGATGACCTCGGCGCTGGGCAGCAGGATGGCCGTGCACAGCAGATGGTAGGCGCGCCGGTCGAGCCTGCGGCACTCCTGCTCCATGGCGCCGACCGCCGTATCGGCGTGATTGAGCGCCGCGCTGTCCAGATAGCGCGCCTGGGTCGGCGGCAGCCGGGCGGGCTCGGGAAAACGGCCCTCGAGCCAGTGGGCCAGGCGGCCGATCCAGGGCAGCATCAGCACGATGCCGAGCAGGTTGAACAGGGTGTGGAAAAGCGCCAGCTTGAGTGGCCAGGCGGTGTCGGCCAGGCCGACCAGGTCGGCGATGGCGTCGACCAGCCAGGCCAGCGGCACCAGTAGCAGCAGGGCCACGGCGGCCGTGGCCAGGTTGAACACCACGTGGGCGCCGGCCAGGCGCCGGGCGGCGACGCCGGCCGACAGGGCGCCGAGCACGGCGGTGACCGTGGTGCCGATGTTGGCGCCGATGGCGATGGCCAGCGCCGGCAGGTAGGGCAGTTGCCCCGAGGCCAAGGCGGTCAGGGTCAGCAGCAGGGTGGCGTGGCTGGACTGCATCACCACGGTGGCGACCACGCCGATCAGCACCAGCAGCGGCCAGTGCCAGAGACGTTCGCCGGACAGGCCGTCCAGGCGGATGCCGTCGCGCCAGGCCTCGAAGCCCAGCTTCATGAAGTCGATGCCGAGGAAGAGCAGGCCGATGCCCAGCAGCAGCCCGGCCAGGCCGGCCAGTGGGCCGCTGAGGCGATAGCGGCCGAGCAGGCCGAGGGCGAGCAGCGGCATGGCGTACTGGGCCAGGTCGAAGCGCAGGCCGAACGAGGCGATCAGCCAGGCGCCGGTGGTGGTGCCCAGGTTGGCGCCGAACAGCAGCGCGATGGCGCCGGGCAGGGTGACCAGGCCGGCGCTGACGAAGGACATCGCCAGCAGGGTGATGAGCGAACTCGACTGGACCAGGGCGGTGGCCAGCGCGCCGACGCCGATGGCGCGCGCCGGATGGCGGGTGGCACCGTGGAGCCAGCGGTCCAGGGTGCCGCCGGAGAGGCGCTTGATGCTCTCCTCCAGCAGGGTCATGCCCCACAGGAAAAGGCCCAGGCCGGCGGCCAGGGTGGCCAGGTCGGGGCGCGACAGCAGCAGGGCGGCTGCGGCGCCCAGGCCAAGCAGCTCCAGGCGGCGCCTGCCGAGAGTGTGCTGCACCAAGGGTGCGGCCCCATCCGCCACGTTCAGTGGCCTCGTGGGTCGAGAATCCTCACGGTCTGGATGGTGTTGCGCTGCTGCTCCTCGCGCTCGCGGTTGACCCGGGTGGTCAGCTCCGCCGCCGTCTCCTCCTCGATTGCCGACTGCTCGAAGAAGTCGCAGTTGACGCAGTCGCGATAGCGCACGCCATGCTGCTCCCAGGCGCGGATGCGGTCCATTTCGGCACAGCGGGGGCAGACGGCACCGGCGATGAAGCGTTTCAGAACGGCCATGATGCCTCCATAGACAAGGGCCGCCGGAGAGCTCCGGCGGCGCTGAAGGGCTACGATACCGCGGCGCGGCGCCGCTGTCAGGCGGCGCGAATGCCGCTGTGGCGCAGCAGCGGTTCGACGCTGGGCTCGCGGCCGCGGAAGGCGCGGAACAGCTCCGCGGCGTCGCGGGCACCGCCCGGTTCGAGGATCTCGGTGCGGAAGCGTCGCCCGGTTTCCGGGTCGAAGATGCCGGCCTCCTCGAAGGCGCTCCAGGCGTCGGCGGAGAGCACCTCGGCCCACTTGTAGCTGTAGTAGCCCGCCGCGTAGCCGCCGGCGAAGATGTGGCTGAAGCCGTTCTGGAAGCGGTTGAACTCGGCCCTCGGCACCACCGAGACGGCGTCGCGCACCTGATCGAGCAGGGCCTGCACGTCGGCGGCCGTGGGGGCGGCCAGCTCGTGGTGCAGGCGCAGGTCGAACAGCGAGAACTCGAGCTGGCGCACCAGGCCCATGGCCGACTGGAAATTCTTGGCGGCCTGGAGGCGTTCGAGCAGTTCGTCCGGCAGCGCCTCGCCGGTGTCCACGTGGCCGGCGATCAGGGCGAGCCCCTCGCGCTCCCAGCAGTAGTTCTCCATGAACTGGCTGGGCAGCTCCACGGCGTCCCAGGCCACGCCGTTGATGCCGGAGATGTCGGCGATCGTCTGGCGGGTCAGCATGTGGTGCAGGCCGTGGCCGAACTCGTGGAACAGCGTGGTGACTTCGTCATGGGTGAGCAGCGCCGGCCGCGCGCCCACAGGGCGGGTGAAGTTGCAGGTCAGGTAGGCCACCGGCAGCTGCAGCCGGCCGTCCTCGTGCTGGCGGCGCACCCGGCATTCATCCATCCAGGCGCCGCCGCGCTTGCCCTCGCGGGCGTAGAGGTCGAGATAGAAGCCGGCGATCGGCACCCCTTGCTCCAGCACGCGGAAGTAGCGCACCTCGGGGTGGTAGCGCGGGGCCTCGCCGTCCTCCTCGACGCTGACGCCGTAGAGCCGTTCGACCACCTGGAACAGGCCGTCGACCACCCGGGGCGCGGGGAAGTAGGGGCGCAGCTGCTCCTGGGAGATGGCGTGACGCGCCTCGCGCAGCTTTTCGCTGACGTAGCCGATGTCCCACGGGTTCAGGCTGACCAGGCCCAGGGTATCGCGGGCGTAGCGCTCGAGCTCGGCATATTCGGCGTGGGCCTGGGGGACGGCGCGGCGCGCGAGGTCTTCAAGGAACGCCAGCACCTGCTCGGGTGACTCGGCCATCTTGGTGGCAAACGAAAGCTCGGCGTAGGTGGTGAAGCCCAGCAGCTCGGCCAGCTCGCGACGCAGGCGCAGGGTCTCCTCGATGATCGGCGCGTTGTCGTAGGTGCCGGCGTCGGGGCCTTGGTCGGAGGCGCGGGTGACGAAGGCGGTATACACCTCGCGGCGCAGCTCGCGGTCGTCGGCAAAGGTCAGCACCGGGTAGAAGCTGGGAAAGTCGAGGGTGAGGCGATAGCCCGGCACCCCCTTGGCCTCGGCGTTGGCGGCCAGGGTCTCGAGCGCGCTCTGGGGCAGGCCGGCCAGCGCCTCCGTGCTGTCGATGTCCTTGTGCCAGGCCTGGGTGGCATCGAGCAACTGGTTGGAGAAGGTGTTGGCGAGCTCCGACAGGCGCGCCTTGATCTCGCCGTAGCGGCGCTTCTGCTCGGCGGGCAGGTCGACGCCGGCCAGGCGGAAGTCGCGCAGGGTATTGTCGACGCTGCGCCGCTGGGCGGCGTCCAGCTCGGCCCAGGCCGGGCCCTCCTTCAGTGCCTGCCAGGCGCGGAACAGCCCTTCATGCTGGCCAAGCCAGGTGCTGTAGTCGGAGAGCTTGCCGAGGCAGGCTTGGTAGGCCTCGCGCAGGGCCGGTGTGTTCATGGTGCCGTTGAGGTGCGAGACCGGCGACCAGGCGCGCGAAAGGCGATCGTTCAGCGCTTCCAGCGGTGCGGCCAGGCTTTGCCAGGTCGGCGCTTCTTGCTCGGCGCGAGCCACCAGCGCGTCGATGGCGGCGCGATTGTCGGCGAGCAGCTTCTCGATCGCGGGTACGACGTGCTCCGGCTGGATCTCGGGGAAGGGCGGCAGGTCGTGGGGTTCGAGCAGCGGATTATGGGCCATGGGCACCTCAGGTTGCGTCGTCGGGGCGGTTTCAAAGCTTAGATGCGGCCGCCAAGGCCGGGTTTCAATCCTGCCGGGTTTGGTGGCGGCGAGCTTGGCTGCTAGGCTTGCGACCTTCCGGAACGAGAGGGCATGGCATGAACGCAACACTGGAGCGCTGGGGTAGCCGGCGAGCCTTCATCCTGGCGGTGACCGGAGCGGCCGTGGGGCTGGGCAACATCTGGCGCTTTCCCTATATCACCGGGGAGAATGGCGGTGCCGCCTTCCTGCTGCTCTACATCGCCTTCGTGCTGCTGCTGGGCCTGCCGGTGATGATGGCCGAGATCCTCATAGGCCGGGCCGGGCGGCGCAGCCCCATGCTGTCGCTGGGCCACCTGGCGACGGCGGCCGGCGCCAGCGCGCACTGGCGCTGGCTGGGCCTGTTCGGGGCCTTCACCGTGTTCTGCATACTTTCCTTCTACTCGGTGGTGTCGGGCTGGTCCATCGAGTTTCTCGTCACCTCGATCAACGGCGGCTTCGTCGGAGCGACGCCGGCCGAGGTGGGGGCGGGGTTCGAGGCCTTCCTCGGCGACCCCGCCCGCATGACCTTCAACCACACGCTGTTCCTGGTCATGACCATGCTGGTGGTGGCCGCGGGCGTGGCCAAGGGGCTGGAACGGCTCAACAACCTGCTGATGCCGCTGCTCTACCTGCTGTTGCTGCTGCTGGCCGGCTACGCGGCGACCACGGAGGGCTTCGCCCCGGCGCTGGCCTGGCTGTTTCGCCCGGATCTTGCGGCGATCACCCCGCTGGTGGTGATGCACGCTATGGGCCACGCCTTCTTCACCCTGGCGGTGGGCGCCTGCGCGCTGATGGCCTACGGGGCCTACATGCCGGAGCGGCAGAGCCTGCCGCGTGCCGCCGGGGCCGTGGCGGTGCTGGACGTGACCGTGGCGCTGCTGGCCGGCATCGCCATCTTCTCGGTGGTGTTCGCCCAGGGCATGGACCCGGGCGAGGGGCCGGGGCTGATGTTCGTCACGCTGCCGATCGCCTTCGCCGAGCTGCCGTGGGGGGCGCTGTGGCTGAGCGTGTTCTTCCTGCTGCTGCTGCTGGCTACCTGGACCTCGTCGATCAACCTGGCCGAACCCATGGTGGCCACGCTGCAGGGGGCCGGCATGCCGCGCGGGCCGGCCGCCGCCGCGGTGGGCGTGGCGGTCTGGCTGGTGGGGCTGCTGTCGGTGCTCTCCTTCTCGACCCTGGCCGAGTGGCGCCCGCTGTTCGGCATGAACGTCTTCGACCTGGTGACCACCATTCCCACCGAGATCTTCCTGCCGGTGGGGGGGCTGTTGATCGCGATCTTCGCCGCCTGGGTGATGCGGCGCGAGGAGGCGCGAGCCGCCCTGGGCGTGGGCGAGGCCGGCTTCCGCCTGTGGCAGGGCGTGGTACGCTGGGTGTCCATCCCGCTGGCGTTCGTGGTGCTGGTCGCCGGCTTGCTGTGATCGGAAGGCGCCGGCCGCGGGTCGGCATGAGGAGAGACAATGGCGAATGAAGCGGTGCGTGCCTGGAAGGGGGTGGTCCCGAGCCTGGGCAAGCGCGTCTACGTGGACCCGGCAAGCGTGGTGCTGGGCGATGTGGTGCTGGGTGACGACTGCTCGGTGTGGCCCATGGCGGTGATCCGCGGCGACATGCATCGCATCCGGATCGGGGCGCGCACCAGCGTGCAGGATGGCAGCGTGCTGCACATCACCCACGCCAGCGATTTCAACCCGGACGGTTTTCCGCTCACCATCGGCGACGACGTCACCATCGGCCACAAGGCGATCCTGCATGGCTGCACGCTGGGCAGCCGCATCCTGGTCGGCATGGGCGCCATCGTGATGGACGGCGCCGTGGTCGACGACGAGGTGATCATCGCGGCCGGTGCCGTGGTGACGCCTGGCAAGCACCTCGAAAGCGGCCATGTGTATGCCGGCAACCCGGCCAAGGCGCTGCGCCCGCTGAAGGAGCGCGAGCGGCGGTTCTTCCCTTATACGGCCGGCAACTACGTCAAGCTCAAGGACGAGTACCTGGCGGCCCAGGGCTGAAGCGCACGCCTTGCTGGCGTTTCTTTTGCGTTGGATGACGCCAACTCATTGTTTTTTCTTGCTGGCGCAAGCGATAATCTGGCTATTTATCCAGCGTGGAGGCTTGCCCCGGCATGGCCAACTTTCGCACCCACCTTGGCGTGGCCACGGCCGGCGGGGCCGTTCTGGCGCATGGGGGCTGGCAGGCGGGGCTGTGGGATCTTTGGCAGGGCGGCGTGGTGCTGGGCCTGGTGGCCTTCGGCGGTATCCTGCCCGACATCGATGCGGACCGCTCCAAGGCGATACGCCTGATCTTCAACCTGCTGGCGGTGCCGGCGGTGGTGGCCGGCGCGCTGCTGCTGCAGGCGAGGCTGCCGCCGGGGCCGCTGCTGCTGGCCTGCGGCGGGCTCTATCTCGCCGTGCGCTACCTGGCGGGCGGGGTGTTCAGCCGCTTCACCGTGCATCGCGGTATCTGGCATTCGCTGCTGGCCGCCGGGCTGTGCGGCCTGGCCACCACGGCGCTGAGCTACCGCTTCTTCGACCAGCCGGCGTGGCTGGCCTGGGCGCATGGGGTGGCGCTGAGCAGCGGCTTCGTGATCCACCTGCTGCTCGACGAGCTCTACAGCGTCGATCTCACCGGGGCGCGCATCAAGCGCTCCTTCGGCACCGCCATCAAGCCGTTCGACTTCAAGGCCCCGGGCAACTCGGTGGCCATGCTGATGACCGCGGCGGCGCTGCTGCCCTGGCTGCCGCCCTGGCCGCTGCTGCTCGGGCTGCTCGCTCAGGGCGCCACCTTGTGGCGGTAGTCCTCGGCCCTTAGCCCATACTTCTTCAGCTTGTCGTAGAGGGTCTTGCGCGGCAGGCCGAGGTGTTCGCACACCTCGGTGATGCGCCCCCGGTGGCTGGCCAGCGCCTGGCTGATCACGCTCTTCTCGAACAGCTCCACCTGCTGCGGCAGGGCCAGCTCGCTGCCGCCGCTCTCCACCCCTTCGAGCAGGGCGTCGATGCGGTAGTCGAAGGCCGAGCCCAGCAGGACGTAGCGTTCGGCGAGATTGCGCAGTTCACGCACGTTGCCCGGCCAGTCGTGCGCCATCAGCGCCGAGATGCCGCCGGTGTCCAGCGGCGGCGCTTCCAGCCCGCTGCGGTTGGCGGCGACCACGGCGAAGTGCTGGAACAGCAGCGGGATATCCTCGCGGCGTTCGCGCAGCGGCGGGATCGGCAGCGTGACCACGTTGAGCCGGTAGTAGAGATCTTCGCGGAACTCGCCCTGCTCGGCGGCGAGGCGCAGGTCGACCTTGGTGGCGGCGATGACGCGGATGTCCAGCGGCACGGCCTCGTTGGCGCCCAGGCGTTCGACGCAGCGCTCCTGCAGCACGCGCAGCAGCTTGACCTGCAGCGCCAGCGGCATCGATTCGATCTCGTCGAGGAACACGGTGCCACCGTTGGCATATTCGAACTTGCCGATGCGTCGCTCCACGGCCCCGGTGAAGGCGCCCTTCTCATGACCGAACAGCTCCGACTCGATGATGCTTTCCGGCACCGCGCCGCAGTTGATGGCGACGAAGGCATGGCCGCCGCGCGGGCTGCGCTCGTGGATGGCGCGGGCGACCAGGTCCTTGCCGGTGCCGGTCTCGCCGAACAGCAGCACATCGGTTTCCACCTGGGCAATGCGCTGCACCATGGAGGCGAGCCGCTGGATGGCCGCGGTGCGCCCTACCAGGCGCGGCCCGGGCGCGGCCTGCTGGGCCTCGAGTTCGGCCTTGAGCTGGCGGTTCTCCAGGCTCAGGCGGCGCTTGTCCACGCCGCGGCGCACCATCTCGACCAGCCGCTCGCCGGCGAAGGGTTTTTCGAGGAAATCCCAGGCGCCCTCGCGCATGGCTTCCACGGCGGTAGAGATATCGCCGTGGCCGGTGATCAGGATGACCGGCAGGTCGGGGTCGCGCAGCCGCACCTCGCGCAGCAGCGCCATGCCGTCCATGCCCGGCATGCGGATGTCGCTGACGATCACGCCGGGGAAATCGGGCGCCAGCGCCGCAAGCGCGCTCGCCGCACTCGCGTGGGGTTCGGGCTGGTAGCCGGCGAGTTCGAGGGTCTGGCCTGCGGTGATGCGCAGGTGGGCCTCGTCGTCGACGATCAGCACCGGGATGGCCGCTGGGTCATGCATGGGAACGCTGCTCCTCGTTTGGCGCAGGGCAGGGGGCGTCACTGCGTTCGTCACGCGGTAGGGTAAGGGTAAAGCAGGCGCCGCCGCCAGGCGGGTTGGTGGCCTCGATGCGCCCCCCCAGGTCGCTGACGATGCGCGACGAGATGGACAGCCCCAGCCCCAGACCGCTACCGGGCGACTTGGTGGTGTAGAACGGCTCGAAAATCCGTGACAGCTGGGCCTCGGGAATGCCGGGCCCGGTATCCGCCACGCTGATGCGCACCTGCTCGGGGGTCGTCTCGATCGTCAGGATCAGGCGCGGCTCGGGCGTCTCCGCCATGGCCTGCAGGGCGTTGCCGATCAGGTTGACCAGCACCTGCTCGAGGCGTACCAGATCGGCGTGGACCCACACCGCTTCCTCGTTCCAGTGGCGCTCCACCCGGACGTCGTCGCTGCGCAGCCGCGCCTGGTAGAGCCGCAGGGCGTAATCGAAGCAGGCCTGGACCGACACGGTCGTCAGCGTGCTGCCGCTCTTGCGCGAGAATTGGCGCAGCTGGGCGCTGATCTCGGCCATGCGCTCGGTCAGTTCGACGATCTGCGCCAGGTTGGCGTCGGCGGCTTCGGCGCGCTGGCGCTCGAGGAACAGCCGGGCGTTCTCGGCATAGGCGCGGATGGCGGCGAGCGGCTGGTTGAGCTCATGATTGATGCCGGCGGCCAGTTGCCCGAGCACGGCGAGCTTGGCCGCCTGGATCAGCTCGTCCTGGGTCTGGCGCAGGCTCTCCTCGGCCCGGCGGCGCTCCTCGATCTCGTCGGAAAGCCGCCGGTTGGTCTCGGTCAGGTCGCGCGTGCGCAGCTCGACGTTGCGCTCCAGTTCGTCACGGGCGTGGGCCAAGGTCTGGCGCTCGCGCTCGGCGAACAGCTCGCGCTCGCGGCGCAGGCGCAGGCGCTGCCAGCCGACGCCGCCGGCGAGGATGACCACGCCGTAGAGCCCGCCGGCCAGCAGCGCGGCAAACCACTGGGCCTTCATCACGGCATCCAGCGGCTTGAGGATGTGCATGTTCCAGCCGAAGGCCTCCATGTGGCGCGCCAGCCCCAGGTGGCTGGTTTCGGCCAGCGGGCCCTGACCGAATCGCACCAGGCGGCTGCCGTCGTCGCGGCGTTCGAGCACTTCGAGCCCGGACGGCGAGAGCGGTTCGTCGGCGTAGCGGCGGGTCTCCAGCAGCGCCTGGTGCTCCTGCTCCGACAGGGGATAGAGGGCGGTCATGCGCAGTGCGGGGTGGCTGGCCATGAAGATGATGTCGTCCTGGTCGGCCACCATCAGTACGGCGTCTTGCTCCGCCCAGCTCGCCTCCACGGCATCGAGCAGCACCTTGATCACCATCACGCCATCGGGGCGGGCATCCGGGGTCGTGGTGTCGAGCCATACCGGGGCCGAAAAATAGTAGCCGCGCTCGAGCGACTGGGTGCCGAGCCCGAAGAAGCGCCCGCGCCCGCCCGCGATGGCGTCCTGGTAATAGCTGCGAAAGGCGTAGTTGTGGCCGATGAAAGTGTTGTCCAGGTGCCAGTTGCTGGCGGCAAGCGTGGTGCCGTGCCGGTCGAGCAGGTAGACATCGGAGACATCGGCGATGGCGCGGAACTGGTCGAGCAGCAGGTTGAGCGGCATCGGGTCCTGGTAGCCCCGGTTGAGCAGGAAGCGCTTGACCATCTCGCGCGAGGCGAGCAGCTGCGGCAGGTAGTCGTGGCGCGTCAGGTGGCTTTCGAGGCCGGCCGCCGAGAGGCGCAGCTCGTTCTCGGCCTCGCGCACCAGGCTCTGCAGCGCTTGCTCGCGTGCCACCTGGGCGGCCTGCCACATGACGATGGCCAGCCCCAGCGGCAGCAGCAGCACCAGCCAGTGGCGGGCGGAAAGGGGATGGCGCACCGGGCGCGTCGGGGTTCGCGGCAGGGTCAAGTCGGTGCGCCTCAGGAGGGAACTTCCGGCAGCGCCTGGGCGCGGCGCAGGGCGCGCTGGGCGCGGGTCTCGGCGCGCTCCATCTCCAGCAGCCCCTCCTCGACGAACACCAGGTGTTCGTGGGCGCGCGCGCGCGCGTCCTCGGCGCGGCCCTCGAGAATGGCATCCAGCAGGGCGCGGTGCTGCTTCATCAGGGTGGGGCGCGACTGCGGTTTCTCGAACAGGTGGGCGAGGTTGTCGACGATGCTCTTCTCCAGCAGATGGAAGATGCCGCGGATGGTGTGCAGCAGCAGCACGTTGTGCGCGGCCTCGGCGATGGCCAGGTGGAAGGCGGCGTCGGCCTTGGCCTCGAGCTCGGGATTGCGACCGGCGAAGCAGGCCTCCAGTTCCTCGAAGCGCTTGATCAGCATGGCACGGTCGGCCGGGGTGGAGCGCAGCGCGGCATAATAGGCAGAGATGCCTTCCATGGCGTCGCGGAACTCGAGCAGGTCGAGATGGAACTCCTGGTGCCGGGCCAGCATGTCCAGCAGGGGGTCGCTGTAGCCGCTGTTGAGCTCGCTGGTGACGAAGGTGCCCCCGCCCTGGCGGCTGGTCAACAGGCCGCGCGTGGCCAGTTTCTGTATGGCTTCGCGCAGTGACGGCCGCGACACCCCGAAGCGCTCCGCCAGTTCGCGCTCAGGCGGCAGGCGCTGGCCCGGCTTGAGGCTGCCTTCGAGAATCATCGCTTCGAGGCGCTCGGTGATGACATCGGCCAGGCGGGGCTGGCGAACGGTCTGGTAGGTCATGCGGTCCTTCCTGGATGGCCGGCACTGGAGGGATTTGGAATTGGTCTTACCAATATTGAGGTATCTCTCGGCATATTGCAAAGCCCGGCGCAGGGCGTTGGGGCTTGGCTCCATGACTGCGATTGGACCAAAGTATAACAATTTGGGTGGTTATTTTTTCAGCGTCTGGTTTGACACTGCAAGGGGGGATCCCTAAGGTTCTCTCACTCGCCACGGTCAATTGGTAAAACCAATTGACCGTTACAATAAACAGGACGTGATACCGCCCAACGCTTGCCGCGGGTCGGCAATGAGGAATCCTCATGACGCCAGTCAAGCTGTACCCACCCAAGCCGGAGAAGGTCTATTTCTTCGGCACTTGCCTCGTCGATCTTTTCTATCCGGAAGCCGGCCTGGATGGCATTCGCCTTTTGGAGCGTGAGGGGATTGAGGTGCTCTATCCCCAGGCGCAGACCTGCTGCGGCCAGCCGGCCTATACTTCCGGCTACCATGAAGAAGCGAAGGCCGTGGCAGCGGCGCAGCTCGACCTCTTTCCCGAGGCCTGGCCGATCGTGGTGCCCTCCGGCTCCTGCGGCGGCATGATGCGCACGCACTACCCGCAGCTTTTTGCCGGCACCGAGCATGAGGCGCGTGCCAACGAGGTGGCAGGGCGTATCTATGAGTTGACCGAATTCCTGCTCCACGTCTGCCAGCTGCGGCTCGAGGATCGCGGCGAACCGGAAAAGGTGGCCATGCACACGTCCTGCAGTGCTCGTCGCGAGATGGGGCTGGCCGAGACCGGCCCGGCGCTGCTCGCCCGGCTCGGCCAGGTGGAGCTGGTCGAGCAGGCGCGGGCCGCGGAGTGCTGCGGCTTCGGCGGCACCTTCGCCGTGCGCCACCCGGAGGTTTCCGCGGCCATGGTGGAGGACAAGACCCAGGCCATCGAGGCCACCGGCGCCAGGCGCTTCGTTACCTCCGACTGCGGCTGCCTGATGAACATTGGCGGGCGGCTGGAGCACCAGGGCAAGGCGGTCAAGGGCGAGCACATCGCCAGCTATCTGTGGCGGAGGACTTCATGAGCGCGCCGACTCCCGACGTACAGACCTTCACCCCCCGCGAGTTCCATCGCCAGGCCCACGACGCCTTGGGCAACCCCCAGATCCGCGCCAACTTCCGCCGCGCCATGGATGGCCTGATGACCAAGCGGCGCGACGTGTTCAGCGACTGGGATCTCGAGACCCTGCGCGAGCTCGGCGCCAACATCCGCCTGCGGGCGCTGGCCAAGCTGCCCGACCTGCTTGAGCAACTGGAGACCAACTGCCAGGCCAACGGCATCCAGGTGCACTGGGCCGAGAACGGCGACGAGGCGTGCCGCATCATCCGCGAGATCTGCGAGCGCCATGGCGCGAAGGCGGTGATCAAGGGCAAGTCGATGGTCTCCGAGGAGATGCACCTCAACGCCCACCTGGAGGCGGCGGGCATCGAGGCGCTGGAATCCGACCTCGGCGAGTACCTGGTGCAGCTCAACGAGCAGACGCCCTCCCATATCATCATGCCGGCGATTCATCTCAATACCGATGAGATCTCCGAGATCATGCATGCCAAGACAGGCACCGAGCGCACCCGCGACGTCGACTACATGACCGCGGCGGCCCGTGCCCAGCTGCGCGAGCGCTTCATGGCCGCCGACGTGGGCATCTCGGGGGTCAACTTCGCGGTGGCCGAAACCGGTACGCTGTGCCTGGTGGAGAACGAGGGCAACGGCCGCATGACCACCGCCGTGCCGCCGGTACATATCGCCGTGACCGGGATCGAGAAGGTGGTCGAGCACCTGCGCGACGTGCCGCCGCTCTATGCACTGCTGACACGTTCGGCGACCGGCCAGCATGTCACCACCTACTTCAACATGATCAGTTCGCCGCGCAAGCCCGCTGAACATGACGGTCCGAACGAGGTGCACCTGGTGCTGGTCGACAGCGGCCGCTCCAGCATCTACCAGGACAACGAGCTGCTCGACACCCTGCGCTGCATCCGCTGCGGCGCCTGCATGAACCACTGCCCGGTCTATACTCGGGTCGGCGGCCACACCTACGGCACCACTTATCCCGGCCCCATCGGCAGCATCCTGATGCCGCACATGATGGGCCTGGAGGAGACCAAGGACCTGCCCACCGCATCGAGCCTGTGCGGCGCCTGCGGCGAGGTGTGCCCGGTCAAGATCCCGATTCCCGACCTGCTGGTGCGCCTGCGCCGCGAAGCGGTGGGCGAAGGGCGCGGCAACGTGCCTGGCGCCGGCGCCAAGCGCAGCAAGAAGGAAGTGGCGGCGTGGAAGGGCTTCCAATGGTTGGCCACGCATCCCGGCGCCTGGCGTAGCGGCACGGCGATTGCCGGCAAGCTGCAGGCACTGATGCCGTCGAAGCTGGGGCCCTGGACCGAGTACCGCGCCGCGCCCAAGCCGGCCAAGGCCTCACTGCATGAGCTGGTCAAGCGTCACCAGGCCGACAAGGGAGGCAAGCGTTCATGAGCGCCCGCGACAACATTCTCAAGCGCCTGCGCGAACGTACCGACGGGCCGTTGACCGCGCCCGCGAGCGATTTCGCCGTGGTCACCGGGCGCGGCTGGAGCCATGAGGAGCGGCTGGAGCGCTTCGAGCGCCTGATCGCCTCGGTCCACGGTGAGGTGATCCACACTTCCCTTGATGGCTGGACCGCGGCGCTGGCCGAGGTGCTCGCGGCCAAGGGCATTCGCCGCCTGGCGCTGGGGCGAGAGCATCCCGTTGCCGCCGAGGCGCGCGAGGCGCTGGCCGAGCAAGGCGTCGTGCTGATAGACGCCGACCGCGACATCGATGGCTGGCGGCACGAGCAGTTCCATGACACCGATGCCGGCCTGACCTCCACCCGCGGCGCCATCGCCGAGACCGGCAGCCTGTGGCTGTGGCCGACGCCCGACGAGCCGCGCCTGCTGAGCCTGGTGCCGCCGATCCATATCGCCGTGCTCGACGCCGATCGCGTCGAGGATACCTTCTTCGACGTGATCGAGGCTCACGGGTGGGCCGGCGATATGCCCACCAACGCCCTGCTGATCTCGGGGCCGAGCAAGACCGCCGACATCGAGCAGACCCTGGCCTACGGCGTCCACGGTCCCCGCGAGCTGGTGGTGCTGCTGCGACACGCCGAGGAGCGCCCATGAGCCTGGCCAACATCGCTCCCGCTGCCGACCCCTGGCATGCCCTCAAGCAGGAACTGCTGGGGATCATGCCCGTCGAGCGGCTGATCGACGACCCGTTGCGCACCCTGGCCTACGGCACCGATGCGAGCTTCTATCGGCTCATTCCCAGGCTGGTGGTTCGCCCTGCCAGCGAGGGCGAGCTGATGGCGGTGCTGGCCGGATGCCGCAAGCGTGGGCTCCCGGCAACCTTCCGCGCTGCCGGGACCTCGCTCTCGGGGCAGGCGGTTACCGACTCGGTGCTGATCCAGCTGCGCGAGGGTTGGCGCGGTCACGAGATCCTCGACAATGGCCGCGCGATCCGCCTGCAGCCGGGCGTGATCGGTGCCCGGGCCAACCAGCTGCTGGCCCCCTTCGGGCGCAAGATCGGACCCGACCCGGCTTCCATCAACAGCTGCATGGTAGGCGGTATCGCCGCCAACAACGCCTCGGGAATGTGCTGCGGCACGGCGCAGAACAGCTACCGGACGGTACGCGACATCCGCGTGATCCTCGCCGATGGCACTCGCCTGGACACCGCCGACCCGGCCAGCTGCGAGGTGTTTCGGCGTAGTCACTCCCAGCTCGTCGAAGGCCTCGAGCGTCTCTCCGCCGAAGCCCGGGCCAACGAGCCGCTGGCGGAGAAGATCCGCCACAAGTACCGGCTCAAGAACACTACCGGCTATGCCCTCAACAGCCTGGTCGACTTCACGGATGGCATCGAGATCCTCAAGCACCTGATGATCGGCTCCGAGGGCACGCTCGGCTTCATCAGCACCATCACCTTCGACACCGTCATCGACGAGCCGCACAAGGCCGCGGCGCTGGTCTTCCTGCCCGACATGGCCACCACCTGCCGTGCCACCATCGCGCTCAAGCCGGCGCCGGTCTCGGCGGTTGAATTGATGGACCGCGCTGCGCTGCGCTCGGTGGAGAACAAGCCGGGCATGCCGGATGGGCTCAAGCGCCTGCCCGACGGGGCGGCGGCGCTGCTGATCGACGTGCGCGGCAACGATGAGGCGGAGCTTCAGGCACGGCTCGAGGCCGTGCAGGCCATCTTCGAGGGCATACACACCCTGGAGCCGGTGACCTTCACTCGCGACAAAGGCCTCTACGAGCTCTACTGGAAGATCCGCAAGGGGCTCTTTCCCGCCGTCGGCGCGGTGCGGGACACCGGCACCACGGTGATCATCGAGGATGTCGCCTTCCCCATCGAGCGCCTCGACGAGGGCGTTCAGGCGCTCACCGAGGCCTTCCATCGCCACGGCTATCCCGAGGCGATCCTGTTCGGCCACGCGCTGGAGGGCAATCTCCATTTCGTCTTCCCCCAAGGCTTCGAGAAGCCCGGGGAGGTGGAGCGCTACCAGGCGCTGATGGACGAGGTCGCGCAACTGGTTGGCGTCGAGTACGGCGGCTCGCTCAAGGCCGAGCACGGCACGGGGCGCAACATGGCGCCCTACGTGGAGCTGGAGTGGGGCCCCGAGGCCTATGCCCTGATGTGGCAGATCAAGGCGCTGTTCGACCCGGAGAACCTGCTCAACCCCGATGTCATCCTCAGCCGCAACCCGACCCTGCACCTGGAAAACCTCAAGCCGTTGCCGGCCGCCGACCCCATCGTCGACAAGTGCATCGAGTGCGGCTTCTGCGAACATGTCTGCCCTTCGCGCGATCTCACCCTGACGCCACGCCAGCGCATCGTCATCGCGCGCGAAATGGCCAGGCTCGAAGCCCTGGGTGACAGTCTCGAAGACGAGGAAGCCGCTCGGCTTGAACGACTGCGCGAGGACTACCGCTACGCCGGCGACGAGACCTGTGCCGTCGACGGCCTGTGTGCCACCCAATGCCCGGTGGGAATCAATACCGGCGAGCTGATCCGCGAGATGCGGCGCGAGCGGCTGGCACCGCATGCCGACACCGCACGCCGGATAGGCCGTCACTTCTCCGGCACTACTCGGGTGGCGCGGGGGCTGCTCAACCTGGCCGGCGTCGGGCGCGCCGTGCTGGGTGAAAAGGGGCTTTCCAGCGTGAGTGGCGCCCTTACCCGGGCCACTGGGGGCAAGGTCCCCCAGTGGGTGCCGACGCTGCCCAAGGCAGCGCCGGTGCGGATGCTTAAGCAGACGTCGGCGGCGGGCAGCGAAGCAGGCGACAAGGTCGTCTACTTTCCCTCCTGTGCCACCCGGGTCTTCGGCGCCGGGTATGGCGACAGCGAAAGCCGCTCCATCATGGAGATCACGCTTTCGCTGCTCGGCAAGGCCGGCATCGAGGTGATTCTGCCCGAGATGCCGGGGCATCTGTGCTGCGGCATGGCCTTCCAGTCCAAGGGGCAATTCGACGAGGCGACGCACAAGGCCCGCGAGCTAAACCGCGAACTGCTGGCGGCCAGCCAGAACGGCCGCTATCCGATCCTCAGCGACACCAGCCCCTGTGTGCTGCACATGCAGGACCGGCTGGATGAGCGGTTGAGCCTGCAAGAGCCCGTGGCCTTCGCCCACGACCACCTGCTGTCGCGGCTTGCCATCACCCCGCTTGATGAGCGCGTGGCCGTGCATGTCACCTGCTCCAGTACCCACATGGGGCTCGGCGAGCGCATGGTGGCCCTGGCCCGGGCCTGCGCCCGCGACGTGGTGGTACCGGCCGAGATCACCTGCTGCGGCTTCGCCGGTGACAAGGGGTTGGTCACGCCGGAGCTCAACGCCTCGGCCTTGAAGGGCCTGGCGACCCAGGTGGAGGCGTGCGACGCGGGCTACTCCAACTCGCGCACCTGCGAGATCGGCCTGTCGCTGCATGGCGGCATCCCGTATCGCTCGATCCTGTCGCTGCTCGACCGCGCCAGCCAGCGGCGAGACGAGGCAAGAGACACTGCCTGAAAGCCTTCCACAGGCGCCCGCTGGCGAGCGCCTGTGGACAGCGTGCTGATCTCGGCTTTTCCCGCCCTGAAATTTTTTTACACGCGGGGCTTGCGGGGTTGGGGGCGAATGCGTAAAGTACGCATCCGCTGCCGGTGACGAGCAACGTTGCAGGCGGTGGATCGGG
>CAZZCJ010000008.1:0-102089 GCA_964652855.1 uncultured Halomonas sp. | reverse complement strand
AGGACCGGGAGCGCGGCCAGTTCAACCAGGGACGCCAGGATGATCGCTGGCAGGACCGGGAGCGCGGCCAGTTCAACCAGGGGCGCCAGGATGATCGCTGGCAAGACCGGGAGCGCGGCCAGTTCAACCAGGGGCGCCAGGGTGATCGCTGGCAAGACCAGGATCGCTGACGGGCAATGAACAACGGCATGGAATAAGCAGCACAGCGCTCTTTCTTGGCCAACCGTGCTGTGGCTCTCCAGCATCACTCATTATCGTGTTTCATCGGAGGAAGCATGTTCAAACGGATCCTTATTTCAACGGCAGTTTCCGCCGCGCTCGCTTCGAATATGGCCTGGGCACAGTCCTACGATAGCCGCGCCGGCTTTGATGACGACAGGCGGCAGGGCGGCCAAAGCGCCCAGCAGTGGAACGACCGCAGCGGCCAGCAGTGGGACAACCAGCAACGACGGGATGACTTCGACAGGCAAAGAGGCCAAGGCGGCCAGGCGTGGGAGGACCGCGACCGCCAGCAAGGCCAGCGCGACTGGCAGCGTGGCCAGGGTCAGGATGACCGAGGCCGCCAGGGTGACTGGCGCGACCAGGAGCGCGGCCAGGGTGGCCAGGGCGGCCAATGGGACGATCGTGACCGCCAGCAACAGGGCGGCCGTTTCGGCGATGATCGCGGGCAAGACTCATGGGGCCATCAGCAGCGCAGAATGGACGAGCCTGGTCAGCAGGGCGGCCCGACTCGGCAGAGCATCTTCGTTCAAGGCTACATGGAAGGCCGCGAGGAGGGGCTTCAGGAAGGCGCGATCAGAGGCTATCGGCAAGGTTTCGTGGATGGCCTGAGGGAGGCGGAGCGCAACCAGGATGAGGGCCAGGAGACCCGGCAAGGGCGCGGCCAGCAGGGCGCCTCTGGCCAGGGCCAGCCCGGCACGCCAGGCCCCGCGGTCAGGCTGCGTGAGGAGCGAGACGCCGATGATTCCGACAATGAGGACGAAAACGAGATGAACGCCACCACCGGCGAGGGACAGGAAGAGGAGAACCAGGCGAACTGACGGAGCGCGGCAGGAAAGGCCGGCAAGGGAAAGCCGGCTTCTTCCAGAGGCTCTGCTGCCGAGCGCAGGATGTTTCTTTCCGTGCGGCTTTCATAGCCGCACTTTTTGTTTTTGTCCGTGGGCAACCACGGCCTTGCGCGACTACAATAAGCAAGCTAACTAGTTGCGGGATCGCCCGCACCTGCAGGAAACGGCAGCGCTGGCGACTCCCCGCACGCGGCTCGTGGCCTCTTACCCCTGGAGACATCAATGTGCTGAGGTTGAAGTCACCCGCCACGGTGATCACGCTGGCGGCGCTGACCGCGCTGGGCCCGCTGGCTACCGACATGTACCTGCCGGCCATGCCGGCCATGGCCGCCGCGCTCGATACCGGCCCCGACCAGGTGCAGCTGACGCTGAGCCTGTACATGGCCGGCTTCGCCGCCGCCCAGCTCTTCTGCGGCCCCTTCTCCGACCGCTTCGGGCGCAAGCCGGTCATGATCTTCGGCTTCAGCCTGTTCCTGGTGGCAAGCCTGCTGTGCGCCTTCGCCCCCAGCATCGAGTGGCTGCTGGCCGGGCGTTTCCTGCAGGCGCTGGGCGGTGCCACCGGGCCGGTGCTGGGGCGCGCCGCGGTGCGCGACATCTACGGCCCCGTCGAGGCCGGGCGCATCCTCTCGTACATGGCCAGCACCATGTCACTGGCCCCGGCGCTGGCGCCCATCGTGGGCGCCGGGCTGCTGCTGATCTGGGGCTGGGAGTCGGTCTTCGTGCTGCTGGCGCTGTATGCCGCCGCCATGCTGCCGCTGCTGATCCTGGCGCTGCCGGAGCCGCTGCCGCCGGAGCGGCGACAGTCGATCCACCCCAAGGCCATCATGGCCAACTTTCGCATGCTGCTCGGCCAGCGCACCTTCATGGGCTATACCCTGACCAACGCGGCGGCCTTCTCGGGGCTGTTCGCCTACCTCTCGGGCTCGTCGTTCGTGCTGATCGAGTTCCTCGGCGTCTCGCCGTTCCAGTATGGCCTCTTCTTCACCCTGATCGTTGCCGGTTTCTTCGTCGGCACCCTGCTCAGCGGCCGCTTCAGCCATCGCCTGGGGCGCGAGCGGCTGGTCGGCCGGGCCACGCTGGTCTGTGCGGCGGGCGGCTGCCTGATGGCCACGCTGGCGCTGCTCGGCATCTATGGCGCCTGGGCCGTGGTCGGCCCCCATGTGCTGTTCATGATCGGCGTCGGCGTGCTGATGCCGCAGACCATGTCCGGCGCCTTAGCACCCAATCCGCACTGTGCCGGCGCCGCATCGTCGCTGTTCGGCTTCCTGCAGATGACCATTGCCGCCGTGGTCGGCGGTGGGGTGGCCCAGTTGCACGACGGCACCTCGCGCACCATGGCCATCGTGGTGGCACTCGGCGGGCTGATGGCGGTGGTGAGTTTCCTGGCGCTGGTACGCCCCGCCGAGCGGGCCATGGCGGCCCGGCAGGCACAGGGGGCGGAACCTTGAGCAATACCTCCTCCCCCCCTCGGCTGGTCATCCTGCTGCTGGCCCTGGCGGGCTTCGCCAGCATGGCCTCGATGCGGGTCACCGACGCCATGCTGCCGGCGCTGTCCGAGGCCTTCGCCCAACCGGTGGCCGACGTGGCGCAGAACATCACCCTGTTCGCCATCGCCTACGGCGTGATGCAGCTCGCCTACGGGCCGCTGGGCGACCGCCACGGCACCCTGCGGGTGATCGGCCTGGCCACCCTGGCCTGCGCGGTGGGTGCGCTGGGCTCGGCGCTGGCCGAATCGCTTGCAATGCTGCTGGTGTTCCGCACCTTGAACGGCGCCACCGCCGCGGCCATCATCCCGCTCTCCATGGCCTGGGTGGGCGACAACGTGCCCTACGAGCGGCGCCAGGTTACCCTGGCCCACATGCTTTCCGGCGCGGTGCTGGGGCTGATCTCGGGGCAGGTGGCGGGCGGCTTCCTGGCCGACACGCTGGGCTGGCAGGTGGCGTTCGCACTGCTCACCCTGCTGTTCCTCGCCGCTGGCGGCCTGCTGCTGCTGGCGCTGCGGCGCCGGCCCGCCCTGTCGCCGGCCAGGGCCGACCAGGGGCGCATCAACTACTTCATGCGCATCCGCGAGGTGCTGCTGATTTCCCGCGCCCGACGCATCCTGGCGCTGGTGTTTCTCGAGGGTATCGCCGCCTTCGGCGCGCTGGCCTTCGTCGCCAGCCATCTCTATACAAAGCTGGAGGTCTCGCTGACCCAAGCCGGGCTGATGGTGGCACTGTTCGGCGTAGGCGGCCTAGCCTTCGCCGCCCTGGCGCGCCCGCTGGTGGCCCGCCTGGGCGAACCGGGCCTGGCGGCGGGCGGCGGCATGCTGATGGGGCTCGGCTTCGTCGGGCTGGCGCTGGCCCCGCTGCCGGCCCTGGCCACCGCCGGCGCCTTCGCCGCCGGGCTCGGCTTCTACATGATGCACAGCACCCTGCAGATCAACGCCACCCAGATGGCGCCCGCCATGCGCGGCACCGCCATGGCGGTGTTCGCCGGCTGTCTGTTCCTCGGCCAGTCGGTGGGTGTCAGCCTCGGCGGGCTGATGCTGCGCCTGGCCGACAGCCAGTGGCTGCTGGCCGGGGCGGGGCTGTGGCTGCTGGCCCTGGGGCTGGTGTTTGGCTGGCTGCTGCGCCAGTGGCACGGCGAGCGCGCCGCCGCCAGCGCGGCCTCCTAGCGCTACAGGGCGCTCCGGAAGCCGGCCGCCCAGCGCATGGCCTCTTCGAGTTCGCCGTGGTGGAAGACGCGCATCTCGACCTGGGGGACCAGCTTGCCGGCCAGCTGGGTGGTGGTCTCGATCCAGCGCTTGTCGGCAACCACGGCGGCACGCTTGAAGCGGTGGTAGTCGCCGAGCTTGCTCACGGCATAGGCCAGGTCGCGCCATAGCGCACCGGCCGTCATGTGATCGAAGTCGCTCATGTCGGCCACCACGGCGATGTGCTCGTGCTGCTCGAGCTTCGCCTCGATGGCGGGTATCAGGATGTCGTAGTCTTCACGGCGCAGCGTGCCGGCAATGCGGAACGCCGCGACGTACTCGGGGGCAGGCAGTGTCTCGATCATGGCGGGCTCCTCCTTGATGGCCAGGCAGCGGATCCTCTCCTTATGGCAACACGCCGCCGCCACGGTTCCCGCCCCGCCACCGGCCTCAGTCGGCCGCCACGCCCCGCCGCGCCTCCTCGATGGCCGCCATCACCTGCTCCACGTCGCCCACGCGATGGGCCAGCGCCAGCGCCAGCTGAGCCAGGAAAAGTCGCTCCTGCGCTTCGGGCAGCGCGTCCAGGGTGTCGGCCAGGTGGTCGTAGACCCGCTCCAGGTCGGCGAAAGGCAGTGGCGTATGGGTCATCTCATTCTCCTCCCAGGGTGGTCTTGAGGGCGGCATCGAGGCCGGCGGGGTCGAGCTGCTTCCAGCGCGCCGCCACGTGGCGGTCGGGGCGCACCAGGTAGGCGCTGCCGGGTTCGGCGCCAAAGGCGGCAAAGTGCTCGCCCTCGGCGTCGACCAGCGCTCCCGAGGCGTCGGCCGAACGCGCGAGGGGCAGCACGTCGAGCGCGACGCCACGCGCCCGCAGCGTGGCCAGGCGGTCCTCGAGCGCCGCCGGCAGCCCCCCCGTCTCGCTGAAGTGGAGCAGGGTGAAGCCCGTGCCCAGGTGGTCGAGCAGGTAGTCGCCTTCTGCCAGGCGGCGGTTGGGCAGCGGCGCCCCGGGGATGGGGCCGGCCGTGAAGCCACCGGCGTCGGCCAGCGTCAGCGGGCTCTCGGCATAGGTGTAGGGGGTGACCTGGCGCGGGTCGGCGAAGCCGCTGGCGTAGTCGTTGTGGTAGGCCAGCGCCAGGGCGGCATCGCGCATCAGCCGATGGCCACGGCTCGGCGGGGTCATGAAGCGCGTGCTCTTGCCGGCGTTGGCGAAGACGTCCAGCGTGGCGCCGCGGCGCTCCGGGCTGTAGCTGTCGAGCAGCCGCTCCGGCGCCAGGCCCTTGAGCACCCAGGCCAGCTTCCACCCGGCGTTGGCCGCGTCGGCGAGGCCGTTGTTGAGGCCGCGCACGCCGAAGATCGGCACCAGGTGGGCGCTGTCGCCGATGAACAGCACCCTTCCATGCCGATAGTCATCAAGGGCCAAGGTGTAGGCCTTGTAGAGGCTCCACCACTCCAGCTCCCAGTCGTCGCCCTCGCCCAGCACCTCACGCACGATCAGGCCCACCCGCTCGCGGATGCGTGCCTCGGCCACCGCCTGCTCCGGGTCCTCGTCGGGGCCGAGCTGGTAGTCGATGCGCCAGATATCATCGGGCTGCTTGTGCACCAGGATGGTGGCGTCGGGCAGCGCCGCCGAATGGAAGAAGGCGCGCCGCTCGGTGGGGAAGTCGGAGCGCAGGCGAATGTCGGCGATCACGTAGCGACCTTCATAGGCCTGGCCATGCAGCGCCAGGCCCAGGCCCTCGCGAACCTTGCTGCGCCCGCCGTCGGCGGCCAGCAGGTAGTCACAGGCAAGCTCATAGTCGCCCTCGGGGGTACTCACCGAGAGGGTGACGCCGCTGGCGTCCTGGCGCACCCCGGTGACCCGGCTCTGCCAGCGCAGCTCGACGAGCGCGCTCTCGGCGGCCTTGTCGATCAGGAACCGCTCGATGTACTGCTGCTGCAGGTTGATCATCGGCGGGAAGCGCTCCTGCTCGGAGTGCGGCATCCGGAAACGGTAGATCTCGCGATCGCGGAAATAGGTGCGGCCCTGGGTCCAGCCCAGCCCCTTTTCCACGAAAGGGGCGTCGACGCCGAGCTGCTGCAGGATCTCCAGGCTGTGGCGGGAGATGCAGATCGCCCGCGAGCCGTCGTTGACGGTGGCCTTGTCGTCGAGCACCACGCTCTCGATGCCGTGGCGGGCCAGCGCCAGGGCGGCGGTGACGCCCACCGGCCCGGCACCGACGATGGCCACGCGGTGGCGCACCGGCTGGCCGTCGAGCTCGACAGGACGGACGAAGGGAAAGCGGGGATAATCGAAATAGAGCGAGTCGGTCTCGGCGCGTCCGGCGGGTCGCATGGGCGGCTCCTGTCAGCGTTGTTTACTGCCTGTCAGCGTTGTATTGCCTGTCAACCTTGTTGTACCGAGAGCCTACCGCGAAGACGACGTGGGTGCTGTCCCGCAGAAACCGGGACAGGGGGCAATCCCGTTTACCCAGGCCAGTTTTCCCAGGAGCGTGGCATGAGTGACCCGACTCGCACCGCCTGCCAACCGGCAAGTGACCTGCCTTCGCTGCTCGCTGCCGCTGCCGCCTGCGTCGACGCCCTGGGCGAGGCGAGCTTCGAGTCTCACCTGTTCGCACTGCTGCGCGATACGGTACGCATCGAGCAGTGCATGATCTTCGCCTATGACGGCCACGATGGCGTCGACTGCTTGCTGGCCGCCAACGAGCGCCAGCCGCGGGTCGCCGATCGCCTGGCCCGGCTCTACACCGAGGGGCTGTTCCGGCACGACCCCAACTACCAGCGCCTGGCGGAGGCCGGCTCGCCCGGCATGGCGCTGGCCCCCATGCAGCCCGAGGCCATGCCGGAGAGCTATCGCGGCCACCTGTTCGCCTTCCCCGATCTGGTCGACAAGGTCGCCCTCACCCTGCGCGAGACCCAGGGCGCCTATACCCTCAACCTGTACCGGGGACGCGAGGTCGGCCCCTTCGATGACAGCGACCTGATCTTCCTGGACGCCCTGGTCCCGCTGCTGGCCAGCCTGCTGCTGCGCCACTATGGTCAGGCCAGGCCGCTCTCGCAGCGCCCCAGCGCCGAGGAGGCCGCGGTACTCGCCCCGCTCTCGGAGCGCGAGCGCCAGCTCTGTCTTTATCTGCTGCGCGGCCATACCCTGAAGACCGCCGCCGCCGAACTCGACATCGCCCTCTCCACCGCCGAGACCTACCGCAAGCGCGCCTATGCCAAGCTCGGCGTGCCCTCCAAGGCGCGGCTGGTGGCGCTGTGCCGGCGGCAGTGACGGCCGGGAAGCGGCGCGGCCAACGGCCTGCTCCAGAGCGGGACACCAGCGTTCCAAACTGGGACAGTCGCGTCGCCCGCCTCCCTCCTGCCTTCCATGCGCGCCTTTGCGGAACTATCCATCGTCTTGTTTTACTTGAAAAATCATTGCAATGGCTCGTTACTTGCTGAAATTCAAGCACAACTCCCTATAAAAATAACCGAGGAGAAAGCATCCCGATGAACCCCCTACTCACCACCGGCCTGTATGGCCTGGCCTTGTTGCCAGCCCTCGCCCTGGCCTCCCCCGGCGGAGAGGCCATCGAGCAACACTGCACCGCCTGTCACCAGGCACAAGAGGGCGCCCACAGCTGGAGCCGCATCAGCCAGCAGCGCAAGACCCCGGAAGGCTGGGACATGACGGTGGCACGCATGCAGATCATGCATGGCCTGGAGCTGCCCGCCGAGGCTCGCCACGCCATCGTCAAGCACCTGGCGGATACCCAGGGGCTCGCCCCCGAGGAGAGCGCCCCCCAGCGCATGTTGCTCGAGCGCCGGCTCAATCGCATCGAATCCTCCGAGCATCCCGAGATGCAGGCGATGTGCGGCCGCTGCCACACCGTGGGGAGAAGCGAGCTTCAGCGCCGCCCCCAGGCCGAGTGGGAGCACCTGGTGCACTTCCACGTGGGCCAGTTCCAGACCATCGAATACCAGGCCATGGCGCGCGACCGCGACTGGTTCGAGATCGCCCTGAACGAGATCGCCCCCTGGCTGGCCGAGACCCAGGGCCTGGAGAACGAGGCCTGGGAGGCCTGGCAGCAGGCCGAGGCCCTCTCCCCCGCAGGCGAATGGCAGCTCTGGGGGCACTGGCCGGGTGAAGGCGATTTCTACGCCGACGTGACCATCTCCAGCGCCGAGGGCGAGGACGCCTATGCCCTGCGCCTCGACGGTGCCTTCGCCAACGGGCGCCCCCTGGCCGGCGAGGGCCGGGCCGTCGTCTATACCGGCTACGAATGGCGCGCCAGCCTCGCGCTCAACGGGCGCGACTTCAAGCAGGTGCTGGACCTCTCCGGCGAGCGGCCCAGCGGGCGCATCTTCGACGACCATGACGAGGCGTTCGGCATGATGGTGGAGATGGCGCCTCGCGAAGCCGCCGAACCTGGCCTGGCAGCAAGCCTGCCGGCAGCGCTCAAGGCAGGCGAGCGCCGCCGCCTGGTACTGCTGGGGCAGGGGCTCGGCGATGGCGACATCGACCTGGGCGAGGCCGTCCGCGTGCGCAACGTGGTGGAGCGCAGCGAGCATCGCCTGGTGCTGGATGTCGAGGCGCACGCCGACCTGGCCCCGGGCTGGCTGGCCGTACGCGTCGGCGACCACAGCCACGACCGGCTGCTGGCCGGCTACCAGAGCGTGGATCGCCTCGAGGTGAGCCCGGCCCTCGGCGTGGCGCGCATCGGCAACGACAAGACCCCGCCGGTCAGCGGCGTCTTTTCGGCCATCGGCTTCCTGGAAGGCGACGAGGAGATCCCCCTGGGCCAGGTGCCGGTACGCTGGAGCGTCACCCCGTGGGACGAGATCGCCGAGCGCGACGAGGACGCCAAGTTTGCCGGCGTGCTGGACGCCGCCGCCGGGATCTTCTCGCCGGCCGGGGCCGGGCCCAACCCGCTGCGCCAGTTCAACGCCAACAGCGTGGGCAACCTTCGCGTCACCGCCAGCGTAGTGGGCCAGGAGGAAATGCAGGACGAGGCCCAGCTGATCGTCACCGTGCAGCGCTGGAACAATCCGCCGCTTCGCTAACGCCACGACCAGGAGGTCATCATGGGAATCTTGCAAGCGATCCCCCAGAACCTGCACCGGGTGGAAGTGGAAGGCCAGCCGCTGTGGTTCCACGTGCCCACCACCAGCCTGTTCGCCCCGGACCGCATCAGCGAGGCGCTGCTGGACATGGCCGGCCGCGAGGAGGGCCTGGACCCCCTCGCCATGGGCGCACTGGGCGAAGAGGTGGCGCCAGAGGATCTCCAGGCGCGCCTGGAGCAGCTCAAGGCGCTGAAGCTGATCACCGACGGCGCCGTGCAGGCCTACAACCCCAGCGTCCAGGTGGAGCAGTTCCCGCTCTCCACCGTGGTGCTCAACGTCAACACCGGCTGCAACCTGAGCTGCAGCTACTGCTACAAGGAAGACCTGGACAACCCCCGCGACGGCAAGAAGATGGACCTGGCCACCGCCCAGGCGGCCATCGAGATGATGCTGCGCGAAGCCCCGCAGCGGGAGCGCTACAACGTCGTCTTCTTCGGCGGCGAGCCGCTCAGTAACATGCCGCTGATCCGCGCGGTGGTGGCCTGGGCCGAGCAGCGCATCCATGGGCTCGGCAAGGCCGTGGACTTCACCCTGACCACCAACGCCACCCTGCTCAGCGAGGAGAAGATCGCCTTCTTCGACGCCCACCGCTTCGGCCTGACGATCAGCATGGACGGCCCCAAGGCGATCCATGACAAGAACCGCATCGCGGTCAACGGCCAGGGCACCTACGACCTGGTCACGCGGCGCATCGCGCCGCTGCTGGCCAGCTACCGCTCGCGGCCGGTGGGCGCCCGGGTCACCCTGACCCGCGGCATCACCGACGTGATCGGCATCCACCATCACCTGGTCAACGAGCTGGGCTTCGCCGAGGCGGGCTTCGCACCGGTCACCTCCGGCGACATGGCCGCCTACAACCTCACCGGCGAGGAGCTCAAGCAGGTCTTCGATGGCATGGTCGAGCTAGGCGAGCGCGCGGTCGCGGCCGCGATCGAGGGCCGCGACATCGGCTTCGGCAACTTCAACCAGCTGCTGACCGACATCTGGGAGGGGCGCAGCAAGGCGGTGCCCTGCGGCGCCGGGCTCGGCCTGGTGGCGGTGGACCACGGCGGCGACGTGCACCTCTGCCACCGCTTCACCGGCTCCGAGCTGCCGACCTTCGGCAGCGTTCACGAGGGGCTCGACCACGCCGGCCTCAAGCAATTCATCGAGGCCAGGAGCGATCGCAGCGAGCGCGGCTGCAGCGACTGCCGCATCCGCAACCTCTGCTCGGGCGGCTGCTACCACGAGAGCTATGCCCGCTTCGGCGACCCCATGACGCCCACCTACCACTACTGCGACCTGATGCGCGACTGGGTCGACTTCGGCATCCAGGCCTACGCCCGCATCCTGCAGCACAACCCCGACTTTCTCGACGGCCCCCTGGCCGGGAGGCAGAGCGCATGACACACAACAAGAAAGGCTTCACCGAGCTGGGGCTCGTTCCCCTCAACCGCAAAGCCCGCGAGATGGAGCGGGCCGCCACGCCCGAGGCGCTGGAAGAGGTCCAGGCCATGCAGACCATCGCCGGCTGCACCTCGAGCTTCGACCCGGGCTGGGAGGTGGACCCCTTCGGCGGCGTGGCCTCGCTGTGCCAGCCCATGGAGGCGGACCTCTACGGCTGCGCCGACCCGTGCTGGTGGCCCGCGCAGGTGCCCGACACCATGAACACCTACCCCCACTGGGGCGATGGAGCCGACCGCGCCGAGGACGACTGGCGCAAGCTCGACAGCGTCTATCCGGGAGGCGACAAGTGATGACGAGCACCATGAAGCGACTCAACCTGACCCTGGCCGGGCTGCTGGCCCTTGCCGCTTCGCCGCTGCTGGCCGCCCAGCCCGGCGAGCCTGGCGCCGACGAGCGGCGCGAGTACCTGGTGACCATGGCCCGGCCCAACCAGCTCTACGTGATCGACCCCGAGGCCCAGGAGGTGGTCCGCACCTGCGACGTGGAGGGCGCCTTCGGCTCCGGCACCCTGCAGCTCTCCCCGGACGAGCGCATCGCCTACGTCCTGCACAACCGCTGGGAGGACGTGGTGGGCATCGACCTCACCAGCTGCGAGGAGGTCTTCCGCGCCCGCCAGTCCAACGGCGACATTCGCGCCAAGTCGATCGCCTCGCTGGCCGTGAGCCCCGACGGCAGCCGCCTCTACACGGTACAGGATCGGGTGCGCCTGCACCGCGACCGCTACGAGGTGCTGGAACCGCAGCTGGCGGTCTTCGACGCCGCGGCGGGTCTCCAGGCCGAGCCCATCGCCACCTTCCCCGCGCCGCGCCAGGTCACCACCATGGCAGCCGCCGCGGATGGCTACCTGTACCTGGCGGGGGCTGACATCTACCGCATGGACCCGGCCAGCGGCGAGATCGAGATCGCCATCGCCAACCGCCACTGGGACCGCCCCGGCTTCAGCCCGCCCGACTCGCTGGCCATGTGGACCATGGGCGAGGTGACCCGCGAGTTCGTGCGTCCCTATACGGTGGCAGAGCACCCCGATGAAGAGGACGAGGCCTGGCACTGGGGCATCAGCCGGGTCGATCTCGCCACCGGCGAGACCGAGAACAAGGAGATCGCGCCCTTCGAGTTCATCATCTTCTCCATGGTCTCGGACCCGCGCGAGCGTGACATCTTCTACGGCGTCTACACCCAGCTCAGCAAGCTCGATGCCAGGACCCGGGAGATCGTTCGGGTGATCGACCTCGACCACACCTACTACAGCATCAACACCTCCTACGACGGCTCGCGCCTCTACCTGGGCGGCGCTTCCAGCGACATCGCCATCTACGATGACGAGTTCAACGACCTGGGGCGCATTCGCCTGCCCGGCGACATGAGCACCGCGACGCTGAAGGTGGCGCGCTTCTAGCTCGCGCCTAGGTAGACCCCTTGGCCGGGGCTCCCACGAGGAGTCGCCGGCCCTTCTCGTGGTGAGCCCGCGCGATTGGGCAAGGAGAGTGTCGATGCGTACGCCCGAACCCGCCCAGGAACCGGCCACGCTGCCCTGGGGCTGGCTCTACCGACCCCTCAAGGCGCGGCGGCTGGCGCTGGCGCGGCTGCTCTCGCTCAGCCTGGTCGCCACCCTGCTGGCGCTGCTGCCGCCGCTGCTGACCCAGCGGTTGATCGACCATGGCCTGATGCAGGGTGATTTCTCTACCGTCGTCACCCATGTGGCCGCCCTGGTGGCAGTGGGGCTCGCCGCCCTGGGGCTGCAGGGGGTGACCCGGCTGCAGCACGTGGCGCTCTCCGCCCGGCTGCTGCTGTCGCTGCGCCGCTCGCTGCTGCGACACCTGCTGCGCCTGGCCCCCGCCCGCTGGCAGGCCCGGGGGCGGGGCGACCTGATGAGCCGGCTCGACGGCGACCTGTCGATCCTCCAGGGCTTCGCCCTGGACGGCCTGCTCGGCGGCCTCTCCAACCTGCTCGGCCTGGTCGGCGCCCTGGCCATGATCGGCCTGTTCAGCCCTTCCCTGATGCTGCTGGTAGCACTGCTGGTGCCAGTCCAATGGCTGTGGCTGCGCAGCTGGCGCCCGGCGCTGACCCGCCGCCAGCAGGCCCTGCGCGAGCAGAGTGGCGACATTTCCGGCTTCTGGCAGGACACCCTGGCATTCGGCCCCTGGTTCCAGGGCCAGGCCCTGGAGGCCGCGCGGCTCAATCGCCTCCAGGGGCTGGGCCACGAGCAGCTGCGCCGCCTGCTGGCGGTACGCCGGGTGGGCTTTCTCAGCGACATGGGGCCTCAGCTGATCCTGTCGCTGGCCCGGGCCGGCCTGCTGCTGCTGGGCGGCTACCTGGTGATCCAGGGCCGGCTGCAGCTCGGCGAGCTGGTCGCCCTGCTGGCCTACCTCGGCATGGTGATGGCACCCATCGGCGGCCTGCTGGGACTCTATGGCGGCTGGCAGCGAGCCCGGGTCAGCGCCAGGCGCCTTGCCGAGCTCTTCGCCGAACCGACCATGAGCGATCCCTACCGAGGCAAGCGCCCCCCGGGGCCCGGCGAGCTTCGTCTCGACGGGGTGCGCTTTCGCCACCCCGGCCAGCCTGGCTGGCTGCTGGACGGCGTCGATCTCCGCCTGGCGCCGGGCAGCAAGGTACTGGTCGACGGCCCCTCGGGTGCCGGCAAGAGCAGCCTGGTCCGCCTGCTGCTGGGGCTGGAAGCGCCGGAGGCGGGCGAGATTCGCGTGGATGGCGTGCCGCTGGCTGACCTTTCACGCCATCACTGGCTGCAGCGGGTGGCCTGGGTGGAACAGCACCCCAGCCTGCTGCGCGGCAGCCTGGCCGAGACCCTGCGCAGCCTTGCCCGCGAGGCCAGCGATGCCGAGCTGGTCGAGGCCCTGGCGCGGGTGGGCCTCGGCGACTGGCTGGCCGCCCTGCCGCAGGGCCTGGCGACCGAGCTCGGCGACCTGGGCGGCCAGGTGTCCGGCGGCCAGCGGGCGCGCCTGGCCCTGGCCCGGGCGCTGCTCAAGCAGCCCCGCCTGGTGCTGCTGGACGAGCCCACCGCGGCGCTGGATCCCGAGGCCGCCCGCGCCTTCGATCGCCTGCTCGACGAGCTGCTCGGCGACACCACCCGGCTGATCATCAGCCACCAGGCGAGCCATTTCGGCCATCTCGATGCCTGCTACCGCCTTCAGGACGGACGCCTGACGGCCATGGAGGCGCCGGCATGCGCCTGACGCCAAGGCCGCTGTCCCTCGGCGTGATCGACAGCGGAATCGGCCCCTGTGACGCGCCGCCGCGCTGGCTCGTTCGCTGCCATGCCCCGGGCGGCACCGAGGATCGCCTGGGCCATGGCCGGGCCATCCTCGCCACCCTGGGCCACCATGTGCCGCTCCAGCGCCTGGAGATCGCCTACTACAAGCTCTTCGAAGAGCGCCTGACCTGCGATGCCGAGCGCCTGGCAACGGCGCTGGAGTGGCAGGCCGAATCGCCGCCGGCCTGGCTGCTGTGCAGCCTGGGGCTGCCCCGGCCCGACCCGCGGCTACGTGCGGCGGTGGTGCACCTGCAGGCCGCCGGCACGCGCATCGTCGCCGCCAGTCCGCGCTTCGGCGCGCCTGTCTATCCCGCGGCCTGGCCCGGGGTGGAAGCGGTCAGCGGCGCCGCCGGGCTGCTGCCAGGCCCGCCAAGGCAGGGACGCGACGGACGCTGGTACGCCTGCGTCTGGGCAGCCCGCGAGAAGCAAGAGGAAGGGAGTGCCTGGCAACCCTGGATGCCGGGGCCGCCATTGGAGGGCGTGCCGCCACCGCTGGGCGGCGCCAGCTTCGCCGCGGCCCATGCCCTGGGCTACTGGCTGGCGGAGTCGGCGACGGCGCCGGAGGGGGAAGCGGTAGCGGTGGCCGCGGGCAGCGCCGGCCAGTCGGGGTGATCCTCCCACCATCCAGAGAATGCCCTGGCAGCGGGGCCGGAGGCGCTGAGCCACTTGCGCGCGGCGCCGAGATCCTTACGCTGCATGGCGCTGACAATCGGGGCCAGGGGTAGTCCCGATACGGCCTGTATCCCCAGCGGCTGATCCGGCGTGATCACCAGCTCCCGCTCGACCAGCCGCGTACCGACGATGGCCAGCCCCGGCGCCACCCGCACGCTCCCCCAAGGCTCCGGCAGATGCAGCGGTTGGTGGTCGGGCCAGTGGCAGCGAGCCGCCCAATAGGGCGACGCGTCGGCGCTCGTCGAGGCTTGAGCGGCGGCCTGGCGGTAGAAGTCGCGCCCGGCGCGGGCGAAACGCCAGAACAGCGTATCCTGGCGGCGCTGGTAGAAACGCTGCAGCGGCGCCATCGCTTCACCCGCCAACAGGCCGTCGAGCACCGGCAGCAAGCCATGGGCCGAGGAGAGCGCATTGAAGATGCCCTGGCCGGAGAGGGGGTCGATGGCCATGGCAGCGTCACCCAGGCGCCACAGGCGCCCCTCTCGTACCCGGGTACGCCCTAGCATGCTGGGGCGCTGGTAATGGTGGTGAATCACCGCCTCGCCCCAGAGCGAGGCCAGGGCGGGCTGGGTGGCCAGCCAGGCGCCGGGGTCGCGCCGCGCCCGGTGCAGGGTCGACTCGGGCAGCGCCAGCTGCAGGTATTGCTGGCCATGCAGGCGCGACCACCAGGCCCAGCCGCCACCCGGCAGCGACAGCGCGGCACTTCCCGGGGTCGCTTGCGCGGTGGCGCCGCGCAGGATCCAGGCGGGGGTCGACCAAGGTGCGGCGTCTCGGAAATGGCGCCGCGCCGCCGCCCGGCCGCGCGCCTCCACTCCCCAGGCGGCGGAGAGCACCCTTCCATCCGCCAGCATGATCTGGACCTTCTCTTCGCGACTCACGAGGCGGCGGATCTTCGCCTCGATCACGCAGATAGCGGCGGCGCGCAGGTCGTCGAGCAGGGCCGCGTCGAAGTCCGGCCGGGGCAGCAGCCACTCGGCGTTGGGCGCCCGTGCCTCGCCGCCCCAGGTGACCCGGCGCGGCAAGGGCCCCACCGCGCAGGCGGCAGAGCGGGTCAAGCCCAGGCCCTGCAGGGCCTGGAGGCTGCGTCGGCTGATACCCTCGATGGCGCGATAGTCGCGGGGGCGGCTCACCACGGTGACGTGCCGACCGGCACGATGCAGCAGCATGGCCAAGGCGGCCCCTGCGGGGCCGCCTCCGGCAATCAGCACCTCGCTGGCCGCGTCCTGGTCCATCAGAAGAAGACCCCCACCAGCAGTTGCGCGTAGAAGGACGTGCTGTCGTCGCCGAGCTGGATGCCGCCCTGCGTCGCACTCTTGTCAGGAGCGTACCAGCCCAGCAGCGGCGAGACATAGAGCCAGTCGGTCGGCAGCCACTCGGCGTAGAGGTTGTATTCGCGCCCACCCATGTCGGGCTGCTCGACGCTGTCGCGGCTCGAGAAATCGTAGGCCAGCAGCCCCAGGTTCAGGCCCTCGCCGAGCGCGCCCTCGAGGCCCAGCCGCCATACCTCGGCATTGCTGTTGAACGGCCCGGCGTAGTTACCTGCCACCTCGCCCTGGAACCAGGTGCCGTAGCCGCGCGTGAAGCCGAAGAAAAGCGGATCCCAGGCCTCGGAGAAACGGCTGTAGCGCAGCGACAGCGTGGGCTGGCCGGGCAGGGCACTGAAGGTCCAGGCGGGCTCCACCGCCCAGGCATTCTCGCGGCTGTCCTTGCGCTGATGGGCAACCTCGCCGCGCAGGCTCAACGCCTCGTCCAGCAGGCGCTGCTCGAGGCGCAGGCCATAGACATCCATGCCGTCACGCTCGGCCAGGAAGTCATCGGCCTCGGCTTCGTCGACCCCCAGGCCACGCAGGTAGGTGGCCTCCACCAGGCCGCTGCCGTGGTCGTGGGCCAGCATCAAGGCCGCCATCTCGGTGCTGGCCTGGGCCGGGTTGTCCGACTCGAACCAGGCCAGCTGGCCCTGCCAGCCCGCGTGGCCCAATGCCACCACCGCCGTGCGCTCGAAGGCCTGGCGCCCGGCCAGGTAGTAGGCGCCGCCGCGGTCGAGCTCCTCGCCGAGGGCATTGCCCAGGTTGAGGGCATCGCCGGCCACCAGGAAACCGTCGCCCAGGACGATCGGCTGGCGTCCCGCGGAGAGATCCAGGCGCCAGGGCGAGCCCGGCGCGCCGAGCGACTCGCTGCGGTAGCCGAGGAAGGCATCCTCCAGGTCCAGCTCGCGTTCGCTGCCGGACGAGAAACCCGCGGCGTCACCGTCGCCCCAGGTAGCGGTGCCGACGGTGCTGACCCGGCCATAGAGCCCGCCCTCCTTGGGATTGAGCTCGGCGCCAAGGGTCAGCACACCCTCCTGCCAGCGGTAGCGGCGCGCCTCGGCGGTACCGGTGGCATAGCCCCGGTCGCTGTGGAAGGCCCCCATCAGCGCCTGGAGGTCGATAGCGATGGTCGAGTGGCCGAGATCCACCATCTCATAGGCCTGGGCAGGCATGGCGGCCGCCACCAGCAGGCCGCCCAGCGCCCTGCGTAGGCGCGGCGAAGTCTTGTTCTTGTGCATTCGCGGATTTCCTTGGGGTTGGCGTGGCCCCGGCCCGATGCCGGGGCCGGGTCACATCAGACGATCATCACCACCGATTTCTGTTCGGTGTAGTGCTCGATCAGCGAGTCGCTGAGCTCGCGGCCGATACCTGACTGCTTGAAGCCGCCGAAGGGCATGCAGGCGTCCAGCAGGTTGTGGCCGTTGACCCAGACGCTGCCGGCGTCGATCTCCGGCACCAGGCGGTTGACCGCGGAGAGGTCGTTGGACCAGATGCTGGCCGCCAGGCCGTAGGGCGAGTCGTTGGCCAGGGTCACCAGCTCGTCCAGTTCGCGGAAGGTCTGCACCACGACCACCGGCCCGAAGATCTCCTCCTGCACGCAGCGGCTGCCCTGCGCCAGGCCGGTGATCACCGTGGGCTCGACGAAGTAGCCGGTGTCGCGCCCCGTGCCGCCGCCGGTCACGATGGTGCCGCCATCGCTGCGGGCCTGGTCGATGTAGGCGAGCACCCGGCTCTGCTGCTTGGCGGAAACCAGTGGCCCGAGGGTCGTGGAAGGCTCCAGGCCCGGGGCCAGGGTCAAGCCTCGGGCCTGGTCGGCGAGTTTGGCGACGAAGGCGTCGTGGATCGACTCGTGCACGTAGATCCGCGAGCCGGCGGTACACACCTGGCCCTGGTTGAAGAAGATCGCCTGGGCGGCGCCGGCGGCGGCGGCCTCCACATCGGCATCGGCCAGCACCATCACCGGCGACTTGCCGCCCAGCTCCAGGGTGGTGCGGGTCAGGTTCTCCATGGCGGCATGGCCGATCTGCTTGCCCACTGGGGTGGAGCCGGTGAAGGCGACCTTGTTGATGCCGGGATGCGCCGCCAGGGCCGCACCCGCCTCGTGACCCAGGCCGGTGACCACGTTCAGGGTGCCGGCGGGGAAGCCCACCTGCTCGACCAGTTCCGCCAGCAGCAGCGCCGTGAGCGGGGTGTCCTCGGCGGGCTTGAGCACGATGGTGCAGCCGGCGGCCAGCGCCGGGGCCACCTTCCAGGCCGCCATCAGCAGCGGGAAGTTCCAGGGGATGATCGCCCCCACCACGCCGATGGGCTCGCGCCGGGTATAGGCGACGATCTGCTTGTCGTCGGGCACGAAGGGCATCGAGGGGGTCATGCTGCGGCCCTCGATCTTGGTGGCCCAGCCGGCGGTGTAGCGAATGAAGTCGATGGCCAGGTTGACGTCCATGTGCCGCGAGAAGGTCACCGGCTTGCCGTTGTCCAGGGTCTCGAGCAGGGCGAAGTCGTCGGCTCGCGCTTCCAGGGCATCGGCCAGGTCCAGCAGCAGCTTCTCGCGCCGGGCCGGGCGCGACTTGCGCCAGTGGCGGAACGCTTCCCGGGCGGCACCGACGGCGGCATCGACATCCGCGGCATCGCCTGCCGGCACCCGGCTGATCACTTCCGCGGTGGCGGGGTTGTAGACATCCAGGGTGCGACCGCTGGCGGCTGGCAGCCACTCCCCTCCGATGAAGTGGGCATGACTCTTGTCCAGCCAGGACTGAATGGCGGCGGAGAGCTGCGTCATGGTTGTGCTCCTATGAAGCTGATTTATGATTGTGTGAGAGTCGTGTCAGGCGTCGCACGGCCCCATGACGCTTCTAGCAAGCCCCGTGCCAGCCGAGGCACATAAAATAACCACAATATCATCAGCGAGTTGCTTGCCTCCTCGGTCTGCGGAACAGCACTGTCGCGTCGCCGGACACGACGGCTGTCGCAACTTGGGACGGTCATCCCATCTCGCTGGGAGAGGCCCATGATCACTAGAGCCGCCCTGAGAACCCCCGACGTGATCCGCCAGGCCCGCGAGCACCTCAACCGTGGCCGGGTCTCGATGGAACTGCTCGATGCCAGCATCGGACGCTCCTGGCAGCGCTGCCTGGAGCATGGCCTTCGCCCCGGCGCGCGGCTGGAGCTGCCGAAGCTCGACAGCAGCGAGCTGCGCCTCCGGCGTGAACGCCATCGCCGCCTGATCGAATTGGCCGACCCCCTTATCAAGCAGGTCGCCGACGACCTGCGCGGCTGCCAGCTGCTGCTCGCGACGCCGGACGCGACGGTGCTGAAGAGCTATGGCCGGAATTTCATCCTCGACGACCGGTTTCGCATCGGCGCGGGCATCAACCTGGACGAACGCCTCTTCGGCACCAATGCCCCGGCCCTCGCCCTTATCGAACGCGCCCCGGTACTCGTCAAGTCCTGCGAACATCTGCTGTTTCCCGAGAACCCGGTCTCCTGTGTCGCGGCACCGCTGTTCGATCTCGGCGGCGAGTGCCTGGGCCTGATCGATCTCACCTTCGAAGCCGACCACCCGCGCCCCGAACTCTTCCTGCGGCGGGTGCAGCAGCTGACCGGCGCGCTGGAGCAGCGCCTGTTCATGCGCCACTACCAGCAGCGCTGGGTGCTGCAGGTGCATGCCTCGCTGGCGGAGCTGGATGGGGTGAGCTGTGGCCTGGTGGCGATCAGCGACACGGGATTCATCCTGGCCATGGACCCGCAGGCCGTCCGCTGGCTGGGCCAGGGTGCGGCCAGCCTGGTCGGGCAGCCCGTCGAGGAACTCTTCGGCAACCCCTGGCCGACGCTGCAGCATCAGTGCGAACGGCAGTCGTCGCTGCTGGGGCTGGAACTGACCGGCGGCCGCCTGTTCGGGCGATTGAATCCCCCCGAACTCTGGCGTCCCGCCGAGACGGCTCCCGTCGCCAGCCCGCCGCCGCTCAGGCGCTCTCCGGGCCGTCACCTGGACGACGTGGTGGCCGGTTGGCCCTCGCCCCTGGCCCGCGAGGCGCGCCGCGCCGCCAGGGCGCTTGCCGCGGGGCTGCCGGTGCTGCTGCAAGGCGAAACCGGCACCGGCAAGGAACAGCTGGCCCGGGCGCTGCATGCCAGCCTGGGAGAGCGACAGCCGTTCGTGGCCCTCAACTGCGCGGCCCTGCCCGAGAGCCTGATCGAAGCGGAACTGTTCGGCTACGGCGACGGCGCCTTCACGGGCGCCCGCAAGGGAGGCTATGGCGGGCGCCTGGTGCAGGCCAACGGCGGCACCCTGCTGCTCGACGAGATCGGCGATATGCCGCTGGCCCTGCAGGCACGGCTCCTCAGGGTGTTGCAGGAACGGGTGGTGACGCCGCTCGGCGAGCACCGCGAAATTCCCATCGATTGCCGCGTGATCGCCGCCAGTCACCGGGATCTCGAAGCACGGGTCGAGACCGGCGAGTTCCGCGAGGACCTCTTCTACCGCCTGGCCGGCGTCGTGGTGGAGCTGCCGGCGCTGAGCGAGCAGCAGCAGCTGGCGGAGACGATTCGCCGCCGCTGGGCGGCCCTGTGCCGCCAGCATCGGCGGGACATGGCTTTGGATGAAGCGCTCTGCGAGCGGCTGGCGGCCTACGACTGGCCCGGCAACTGGCGGGAATTGGAGCACTGCCTGGAGGTGGCCTTGGTCGGCGCGGAACCGGAGCTGTCGAGCCTCACCCTGGAAGGCCTCTCGCCGCGTTGGCAGCGCAAGCTGAGCGCAGGCGCTATTGACACTTCCGCCGACAGGCCGCCTGCCACGCCGGAGCCTGCCGACGCCTCTCAGGCGCTACGCGAGCTGGAGCAGGTTCACATGCGGCGCACGCTCGACGCCCACGGCGGCAACATGACGGCCGCGGCACGCTCCCTCGGGATCAGCCGCTCGACGCTCTATCGACGGCTGGGGTAGGCCGTTTCCACTTCCGGCGGCTACGCTCGGCGTGGGCGAACCCGCTCGACACGACGCTGTCATCTCGAGCGCGTAAGATGGGAGGCTTGGCTTCCAGTACCTGACGGAGACAGCATGCCACCCCCCCTGCCCCACGACGTTCCCTTCCGCGAGGCCGTTCACGTCTGGCTGCGCATCGCCCTGCTCAGCTTCGGCGGCCCGGCCGGGCAGATCGCGGTGATGCATCGCATCCTGGTGGAAGAGAAGCGCTGGATCGGCGAGAACCGTTTCCTGCATGCGCTCAACTACTGCATGCTGTTGCCGGGGCCGGAGGCGCAGCAGCTGGCGATCTACATCGGCTGGCTGATGCATCGCACCAAGGGCGGGCTGCTGGCCGGCACGCTGTTCGTACTGCCCGGCTTCATCAGCATCCTGGCGCTCAGCTACTTGTACGCCGCACTAGGCAACGTCGGGGTGGTGGAGGGGCTGTTCTTCGGGCTCAAGGCCGCGGTGCTGGCCATCGTGATCAACGCGGTGGTGCGCATCGGCAAGCGCGCCCTGCGCAACAACGCCATGCTGGGCATCGCCGCAGCCGCCTTCATCGCGATCTTCTTCTTCGATATCGCCTTTCCTTTGATCATCCTGGGCGCGGCGCTGGTCGGCTTTCTCGGCGGCAAGGCCGGCTCGCCACTGTTTCGCGTCGGCGGCGGCCATGGAGCGGAGGGAGCAAGCGGCCTGGCCGACCACGATTCCTTGCTGGGCGCCGAGCTGCCCGACCACGCGCGGCCCAACCGCGCCTGGTCGCTCAAGATATCGGCGATCTGCCTGGTGCTGTGGCTTACGCCGGTGGCCCTGCTGCTGCTGGCGCTGGGGCCGGACAACGTGTTCAGCCAGATCGCCACCTTCTTCAGCCAGATGGCCGTGGTGACCTTCGGCGGCGCCTACGCGGTGCTCAGCTACGTGGCCCAGGCGGCGGTGCAGAACTACGGCTGGCTGGCGCCGGGCGAGATGCTCGACGGCCTCGGCATGGCCGAGACCACCCCCGGCCCGCTGATCCAGGTGGTGCAGTTCGTCGGCTTCATGGGGGCCTTCCGCGATGCCGGCCCCCTCGACCCCTGGCTGGCCGCCACCCTCGCCGCGGTACTTACCACCTGGGTCACCTTCGTGCCCTGCTTCCTGTGGATCTTCCTCGGAGCGCCCTACGTCGAGCGCCTGCGCGACAACGCCGCGCTGAGCGGCGCCATGACCGCGATCACCGCCGCCGTGGTGGGCGTGGTGCTCAACCTAGCGGTGTGGTTCGGCCTGCACGTGATGTTCGCCGAGGTCGGCGAATGGCGCGGCGCCGGGCTGCGCCTGCTGATTCCGGATGTGGCCAGCCTCGACGTGGCGGCCCTGGTGCTGTCGCTGGCCGCCATGCTGGCGATCTTTCGCTTCGGCGTGGGCATGCTCAAGGTACTGGGCGCCTGCGCCCTGGCCGGCGTGCTGCTGGCCCTGCTGTAGGCCCTTCGGCAACCCGTCAGGCGGTCTCGGCCAGCCGCTCGAAGGCTGCTGCGTTGGGGCAGAAGGCACGGCACTCGTCGACCCCGGCGTCGCGGCGCATGGCGCCCCAGCACTGCCCGGCCACCGGGCAGGCGTTGCAGTTGCCGCGCAGGCTCGGGTAGCTGACGTGGGCGCAGACTCGGGCCTGCTCGAGGCCGAAGCGCTGCAGCATGACCGGCATCAGGGTGTCGGCGGGCACGAAGGCGCGGTAGCCGCCGCGGTCGAGATGCCGCTCCACTTCGCGCTCGAACGCCGGCTCCATGGGGGTTTGCAGATCCTTGAGCATCTCGCTGTAGGCGCCGGGCGACTCCGCCTCCATCTCGCGGACCAGCCGCGGCGTGGTGGCGCGGTAGGCGCCTTCACAGAGCCGGTCCCACCATGACTTGCTGGATGCCTGATTCATGTCGCCTCTCCTGTCCGCTGCATTTTCGACAGTATCGACGCTGCGTCGCCCGGCGGCTTTGACCGAGGTCAAAATAGTTTCAAATGAAACTTAAATCGCACCACCTCATCACGCAGCGAGCACGGCCTGGGCCGTGCTCGCATGAACAGACAGGCTGTAGGTGAAGGCTTAGGCTTCGGGGTCGATGACCTGGTCGGTAGAGAGACCCTCTTCTCCCTCGGCAGCTGCGAGCTGCTTGAAGAAATAGGCGTGGGCGGCCTCGCCGTCGACGCCCTTGGCTCCGGCGGCTTGCTTCCAGTCGCCCGGCAGGTCGGCGGCCATCTGCTGGAAACGCGCGATCTCCTCGGCAGGCAACTCGACGAAGGTATTGCCACGCTGCTTGGCGAACTCGATGCCGCGCACGTCGACCACGTCCATCATGTAGCCAAACAGGCGCGAAAGCTTCTCGCCCGATACGCTGTCGATCGCCTCGCGGTCGTCGGCCGACAGCGATGCCCAGGTGTCGGGATTCATCACGAGAGAGAAGCTGCCACGATAGAAGCCGCCCGGCATCTGCACCGTGTAGGGCAGCACCTCGGCGAGGCGGAAGCTCCTGAGGCCTTCGAGCGTGAGCATGGCGCCATCGATGACGCCCTGGGTCGCCGCCTCGTAGGTGCTGGCCGGTGGCAGAGCCACGCCCGTCAGCGCCAGCGCACTGGAAATATCACTCATGACCCCACCGCCAATGCGTACTCGTTTGCCGCGCAGGTCGTCGAGGCTGTCGATGGACTGACTGAGGAACATCGAGCCCGGGCCATGCACGCCCACCGCGATCACTTCGACGCCGCGATGCTCGCCAGCATCGGCGAAGTATTCGTTATGGGTGCGCCAGTAGGCCACCGAGGCGGCTTCGGAGGAAAAGTCCTCGAAGGTGGGCAGTTCGGGCAGCTTGGTCAGCTCGAAGCGCCCCGGCATCAGGCCATGGAACAGCCAGGTGACATCGGCCACGCCGTCGGCAATCAGCTCCATCTGGGCATTGGGCGGGCCCATGTCATGGACCACATTGACGGTCACGCGGCCCTCGGTGGCTTCTTCCACCCAGCTGGCCCAGGTCGGCCAGACGATGGTGTTGACGCCGTGGTTGGGGCCCGCCCAAGTGCTCACCGTGAGTTCGGTGGCCACGGCGGCCTGAAAGGCACCCAGGGAGAGGGCGGTGAGCGTCGTCAGTGTCGCGAGTTTGTGCATTTTCATTGTCGTTCCTCGTGAGTCCCGGTTGTCAGGGAGGGGGCATGCGTCTTGTTATTGCGCTGCGCCACGGCGCGACGAGCCGCCACCTTCAGAGTGCCAGTACCAGCCTCTTGCCCTTGGCCCTCGAACAGCAGCTCATCAGGCGATCGTTGCCGGCACGCTCGGCAGCGGTGAGCACCTTGTCGCGGTGGTCGATTTCACCGTCGATCACCTCAACCTGGCAGGAGCCGCATAGTCCTTCCTCGCAGTCGCTGGGCACGTCGACACCCGCTCCCCGCAGTGCCTGCAGCAGGGTGCGGTCTGCGGCCACCTCGACCACGAGTTCGGAGTCAGCGAGTTCGACTGCGAAAGCGTGCTCGTTCAGCGGGTCCAGCAGTGCGCCTTCCGCGGTGAAATGCTCCACGTGCAGGCTGCCTTCCGGCCAGCCAGCGGTGCCGGACTCCAGCGCCGAGAGCAGGCGCTGCGGGCCGCAGGCATAGAGCAGCGTGCCTTCGCCGGGCTCGGCAAGCAGGGCGGCGAGATCGAGACGTTCATCCTCGTCCTTGGCATAGCGCCGCAGTACCTCGCCGTGATCGCGTTCGAGCCGTTCGATGAAAGCCATGCTCGAACGCGAGCGACCGCCGTAATGCAGCTCATAGGACTTGCCCAGCTGTTTCAGGCGGTCGGCCATGGCGAGGATCGGCGTGATGCCGATCCCCCCCGCGATCAGCACGTAGCACTCGGCCGTCTCGTCGAGGCGGAAATGGTTCTTGGGCCCGCGCACGCGCAGCTCGATGTCCTTGCGCACCGCATTGTGGACCCAGCGCGAACCACCGCGCCCGGCCTCCTCGCGCAGCACGGCGATCTTCCACTCGCCGGACTCCGCCGCGCCGCATAGCGAATACTTTCGCGACTCGCCGCTGGGCAGCACCACGTCGAGATGCGAGCCCGGCGACCAGGCGGGCAGGTCGCGCCCGGCCGGATCGGCCAGGGTCACGCCGAGCACGCCCTCGGCCTCGAGTTCCGCGCGGGTCACGCGTACGCGGCGCACGATGGCGCGCGCCTCCGGCGCCCCGACGGGGAAGTCGCGCTGGGCGCTGCGCACCGCCGGATCGCGGCGCTCGGGATTGCGCGCCGGCTCCCAGCGTACCCACAGCGCCTCAGGTCCGCGAAACGAGGTGTTGGGCAAAAAGGTGAACTCCTGCTCCTCGAGTTCCAGATGCGGCAGGCGCCGGGTGAACTCCTCGAGGAAGATGCGCATCTCCATGCGCCCCAGGTTCTTGCCCATGCACTGGTGGCTGCCGTAGCCGAAGGTGAGGTGGTCCACCGCGTTGTCACGGTAGATGTCGAGCGCGTCGGGGTTCTCGAAGTGGGCCGGGTCGTGGTTGCCCGAGGCGGTGACCATGAGGATCTTGCCGCCTTCGGGGATGGTCACGCCGCCCACCTCGGCATCGCGGGTGGCGATGCGCCGCCAGGCCACCACCGAGCCGGAGTGGCGCAGGCATTCCTCGGCCGCGGCGGGGATCAGGTCGGGGTTGTCGCACAGCTCGGCCCATACGGAAGGCCGTGAAAGCAGCTGGCGAAAGGCGTTGGCGGTGGCCAGGGCGGTGGTCTCGTGGGCGGCGACGATGATCGCCATCATCATCGAGTGCAGGTAGCTGTCGGTCACCACCTCCGGCTTCTGCCGGTTCTTCTCGATCATGTCATGCATCCAGCCGTGGCCCTGCGGCTGGTCCTGCATCTTCTTGAGCACCTGGCCCGAGTACTGCCAGAACCTGCCGACCCCCTCGGCCACTTCCACCTGCTGCTCCGGCGAAGGCCGACCCCAGGTATTGAGGGTATGAGCCACCGAGAAGCGGCGCAGCTGCTCCATGTCCTCCTCGGGTACGCCGAGGAAGTGCAGCGCCACGGTGAGGGGCACCTCCCAGAACATCTCGGCGACGAGGTCGGCGCGGCCACGGTCGATGATGGCATCGAGCTTTTCGCGCACCAGCCGGCGCACCATCGGCGCATGAGCCTCCAGCGCCTCGGGGGTGAAGGCCTCCAGCAGCTCGCGGCGGCGCGCCATGTGGGCCGGCTCGTCCTCGTTCACCAGGGTGCGGTGCATGCCGTAGTCATAGCGCTCGAGCACCTTCAGGGCCGCGTCGCTGGAGGGCGTGATCTTCTCTAGGGCGATGGATGGCGAGAAGGTGAGGTTGTCGCGGAAAATCGCCTTGATGTCGGCGTAGCGGCTCACCACCCAATAGCCAAGCTTGGGGCTGTAGAACACCGGCTCCTGGTCGCGGGACCAGCGCAGTGCCTCGGCCGGGTCGAGCTGGTAGGGACGCGCGAAGGGGTCGAACGCTGCCGCTTCCGGCGAGACGGGGCAACCGTTGGGGGCCATGGGCCGCACCCCCGAGCCATCGAAGGGACAGCCGCTTGCGGCAGGGTGAGCTGTTGACGTCATAGGGCCTCCCGCTGGCACTCGCCAGGCAATATCGCCCCGGGGGTAGCGATCCTGGCCGCCAGCTTTGTTTTACTTTTATCGCACAAGATGTATCGTTTAACGAACATGCTGCTGACCATAGGAAGTTTTGGCCGGAAGGTCAATCCTGCCGAGTGCGGTACCATGCATACGCCCCGTTACCACTCGAGGAACCCTAGCCATGGCCACCACACTGCAGACTCTGGATCGCGGCCTGCGTGCACTCGAGATCGTTGCCGAACACGCCGGCGGCATCAGCGTCGCCGAACTCGCCGAGCAACTGGAGGTTCACCGCGCCATTGCCTATCGCATCGTCACTACGCTGGAGCAGCATGGGCTGGTGGCACGCTCCGCCGAAGGCCCGCTGCGCCTGGGTGCCGGCATCTCGCTACTGGCCTCACGCTTCGAGCCGCAGCTGCGCGCAGTGGCCCAGCCGCTGCTGCAGGCGCTGGCCACGGCCACCCGGGCCACCGCCTTCGTCTCGGTGGCCCAGGGCGAGGAGTGCGTAGTAATCCTGGTGGCGGAACCGGATGAAGGATTGCTGCGGGTGGGCTATCGGGTAGGCAGTCGTCATCCGCTGTCGCAGGGCGCGGCGGGTATTGCCATTCTTGCCGGGCGCGCTCCGCGCCCCGACGACAGCGAAGCGGTTCGCCAGGCGCGTGCCGACGGCTATAGCCTGACGCGCGGCCAGCTGCAGCGCGGGGCGGTAGGCGTGGCCAGCCCCGTGGCCACGCCGCAGTTTCGTCCCGGTATCGAGGCGTGCATGGGCGTGGTGGCGATGGACGATCTCGATTCCGAGCGGGCGGCACGCGAGGTCAAGGCTCACGCTCGTCAGCTGGCGGAACTGCTCGGTCGCTGAAAACACGCCGTCGCTGCCCGTGAAGCCCAGCCTCGGTGGCGTTACACTACGGGCCACCCTCCCTTCGCTGCCACCTTCGAGGCCTTCGATGAGTCGCCACCTGCTCTCCGTCGATTCCCTGACCCGCGATAGCGTCAACCACCTGATGCACGTCGCCGCCCGCATGGAGCCCATCGCCCAACGCCGCCAGGTCACCCGGGTGCTGGAGGGCGCCGTGCTCGGCAACCTCTTCTTCGAGGCCAGCACCCGCACCCGGGTCAGCTTCCACACCGCCTTCTGCCGCCTGGGCGGCAGCGTGTGCGACACCACCGGCTTCACCTTCTCCTCCATGGCCAAGGGCGAGTCGCTCTACGATACCAGCCGGGTGATGAGCGGCTACTGCGACGCCATCGTCATGCGCCACCCCGACCAGGGCTCGGTGGCGGAATTCGCCGCGGCGACCCACGTACCGGTGATCAACGGCGGCGACGGCCCCGGCGAGCACCCCAGCCAGGCGCTGCTCGACTTCTACACCATCGACAAGGAGTTCGCCCGGCTGGGCAGGAAGCTCGCCGGCGCCCACGTGCTGCTCACCGGCGATCTCAAGTACGGCCGCACCGTGCACTCGCTGATCAAGCTGCTGTCGCTCTACGATCCCATGCGCATCACCCTGGTGGCCCCGCCGGGACTGGAGATGCCGAGCTACCTCATCGACCTGGTCGCCTCCCGCGGCCATCGCGTCGAGCAGCGCAGCAGCCTGGCCGACGACTACCGCGACGTGGACGTGGTCTATACCACGCGCATCCAGAAGGAGCGCTTCACCGCCGAGATGAGCGAGGGCTTCAGCCTGTCGCGGGACTTCACCGTCGACCGCGCCTTCATGGACAAGCGCTGCGGCCGCGAGACCATCGTCATGCATCCGCTGCCCCGCGACAGCCGCGCGGAGGCCAACGACCTCGACGTGGATCTCAACGGCGACCCGCGCCTGGCGATCTTCCGCCAGACCGACAACGGCATCCCGGTGCGCATGGCGATCTTCGCCACCCTGCTGCAGGTGGACGAGCTGATCGAGAAGGACCTGCGCCCGGTGCGCTGGTTCGTGCCCGAGCGGGTCGGCGTGGACGACGCCGCGCTGTAGCGGGGCGAAAACCCGGCGCGGCGTGGGGCGCTTTCGCCATGCACGCCGTGCGATGCCTCGCTATGCTGAAGGAGCGACGGGCCAGGCAGCGTCACGGCTGCCGTGCCATGTCGTGCGGCTCGGCGACGCCGAACGCAGACATCACCGATAACAAGCGCGTGGCACCAAAGCCAACGCGATAACAAGGAGATGTGCCTCCATGACCCTGCATCGAGCGTACATGCTGCTGGCGGGCTTCTATAGCCTGCTGGTCCTGATAGGTCTGATTGCCCTGCTGGCGGGAGGCGGCCCGGTCTGGGGAGCGGCGCTGCTCATCCTGGGGGCGCTGGTCGCCTGCGGCCTGTGGGGCCGCACCCTGGGCCGCCCGATGATGAACCCGCGCCTGTGGCGCCCGCTGGCGGGCATCCTGGTGGTGGGCTGCGTGCTGCAGCTGGCCGCGCTGTTCTCGCTGTCGCTGTCGGGGGCGGAGATCACCTGGCTGCTGACCGGCGCGATCTTCTCCGTGCTGCCGGCCATCCTGCTGTTCCAGTACGGCAAGCGCGACCAGGAGGTGTGGGCCACCCAGGAGGAGCGCGAAGGCGGCAAGATGCTCGACGAGATCCTCGCCCGCCGGCGCGAGCTGGTGCTGGAGAAGCAGGCCTACGACAGCCTGGCCAAGGTCAAGCTGACCCGAGCGGGCCAGACCTACCGCGCCAGCGTCACACGAGGCCGGGGCGACCGGGTGGAGCAGTTCGAGGAGAGCTTCACCTGCCCGGCCACGCTGGCGTACTTCATCATCAAGTACACCTGTATTTCGGTGAAGGACATCGCCGCCCAGTACGCCGAGGAGCGCGTGCTGACCACCTGAGCCGGCCCGCGGGCTGCCGTCAGCGCGGCGGCAGCCCCGCCTGGCGGGCGAACCAGCCTTCCAGGATCAGCGCCGCCGCGATGCCGTCGACGCCGTCGTCGCGATAGCTCTTGCGCGGGTTGTGCAAGCTGCCCGTTTCGCGGGCGATGGCCTTGGCCTCGCGGGTGGAGCCGCGTTCGTCGACCATTTCGCAGGGCTTGCCGTAGCGGCCATAGAGCCGCTTGCCGAACTTGCGCGCCCGCGTGCTCATCTCCGATTCGCTGCCGTCCATGTTGAGCGGCAGCCCCACCACGAACAGGTCCGGCTGCCACTCCTCGACCAGCCGCGTGACGGCGTGCCAGTCGGGGATGCCGTCGCGGGCGGGCAGCGGCTCGAGCTGGCGGGCGCTGGCAAGCAGCTCGTTGCCCACCGCCACGCCGATGCGGCGGGTGCCGAAGTCGAAGGCCAGGACCAGGCGTCTTCCCGCTTCGGCCACTACGAATGCCCAGCCTCGCGGGACATCAGGTTGAGATCGACACCGAGGATGCCGGCGGCGGCGCCCAGGCGCTGTTCCGGCGCCACCTTGAACAGGATGTCGGCCTGCGCCTCGACCGTGAGCCAGGCGTTGTCCTTGAGCTCCTGCTCGAGCTGGCCCGCCTCCCAGCCGGCACAGCCCAGGCACACCAGGAACTCCTCGGGGCCGCGCCCGGCGGCCAGCGCCACCAGGATGTCCATGGAGGTGGTCAGGGCGACCTCGTCGCTGACCTGCAGGCTGGAGTCCCACGGCACGCTGGAGCCGCGGTGAAGGATGAAGCCGCGATCCTTGTGGGTCGGGCCGCCGAAGTAGACCGGCGCGTTGCGGTGCGGGCTCTCCTCGCCGTCGAGCTCGAGCTGCTCGAACAGCGCGTCCAGGGTGATCTCCAGCGGGCGATTGACGATCACCCCCATGGTGCCGTTCTCGTCATGGTCACAGAGGTAGCTCAGGCTGCCGGCGAAGTTGGAATCTTCCAGGTGCGGCATGGCCAGCAGAAAGTGGTCTCTCAAGCCTAGAGTATGCACGGATTGCATGGGACTCCCGATGGCGGGTAGCAAGCCCTACCGAACGCCGAAATGATTGCCTTGGCCGAACCGCCAGATGCGGGTGATGGAGAGGCTGTCCAGCTCCCCCATGCCGCTGTCGAAGGGCCGATAGGGCCCGGCGCCGTGCACGGTGGCGAGCGCCGCCTGGTCGAGTTCGGGATGTCCCGAGGATTGTACCACTTCCGCCTGGCGGAGCTGACCATCGCGCCCGATCACCACGCGGATGCGCAGCTGGCCGTGCAGGTGCGGCGGGGCGGGATGCACCCGGTTGCCGTAGTCCTCGACCCGTCGCGTCCAGTCGTCGATGTAGCGTGCCTCGGCGGCAAGCTGGGCGGCGGGGCGGGGCTGGTCGTCGGCCGGCCCCGCCAGGCCTGCGTCGAAGCCCTGCTGGCGCACGCTGCGGGTGGCCTCGGCCAAGAGGTCGCGGCCCGACACCGACGGCGCGGCGGGCGGAGCCGGCTCGCTTGAAGGAGCGGGCACCGGTGCGGCGGGCTCGGGCGCGCTGGCGGCGGGCTCGGGCGCGCTGGCGGCGGGCTCGGACCGATCACTTGAGGGTTGGGGCGACTCGGCGGGGGGCTCGGGCGGTGCCGCGGCGCTGTCGGAAGCCTCGCTGGCCGCCTGCCCTTCCAGCGGCGACGCACGGCGCTCGGCGGGTGCCGCCTCGCTCTGCTCGCCGGCGGCCTGCTGGTCCGCCTCGGCAATCGCATCGGCCTGTACCGGCGCCTCGGCCGGGCGGGTCACCAGCACCACGTCGAGGCTGGTGCGCTCGGCCGGGGGCGGGGCGAACTGCCAGCTCGCCACCACGCCGATCAGCAGCAGGTGCAGCAGCAGCGCCGCCGACAGCGCCAGCCAGCGGCGGTAGGGCCGCGTGACCGGGGCGTAGTGGATCGGGTCGCTGATCGGGGCCACCATGGCGGCGCGCTGCTCCTCGTGCTGCGTGTGGCTCAGGCGCGCTGCGCCAGGCGCCGGGCGATGGCGTCCATCAGCAGGCCGGCGATATCGGTGCCGCGCTGGTCGTCGATCTCGCGCACGCAGGTGGGGCTGGTCACGTTGATCTCGGTGATGTAGTCGCCGATCACGTCGAGCCCGACGAACATCAGCCCCTTCTCGCGGATCATCGGCTGCACCTGCTCGATCAGCCAGTGGTCGCGAGCGGTCAGCTCGCGGCTGACGCCGGTGCCGCCGGCGGCCAGGTTGCCGCGGGTCTCGCCGGCCATGGGCACCCGGGCCAGGCCGAAGGGCACCGGCTCGCCGTCCACCAGCAGGATGCGCGTGTCGCCGTCCTTGATCTCGGGAATGTAGCGCTGGGCCATGATCTGGCGCTGGCCGCGCTCGGTGAGCATCTCGATGATGGCGCCCAGGTTACGGCCCTCCGGCTGCACGTGGAAGATCCCCGTGCCGCCCATGCCGTCCAGCGGCTTGAAGATGACATCCTGGTGCTCGGCGTGGAAGGCGCGCAGTACCGCCTCGCTGCATGACACCACGGTGGGCGTGCAGCACTGCGGAAACTGCTGGGCGAACAGCTTCTCGTTGCATTCGAGCAGCGCCCGGGTGGGATTGACCACCAGCACGCCCTCGCGCTCGGCAAACCCCAGCAGGTGAACCGCGTTCAGGAAGTGGGCGTCGACCGGCGGGTCCTTGCGCATCAGGATCACGTCGAGCTCGCCCAGCGGGCGCGACTCCGGGGCGCCCAGCGCGTACCAGTCGTCGGGGTTGCGGAAGGCGGCGAGGTCGCGCATGCGGGCGTGGGCGCGGCCATCGCGCAGGTAGAGGTCCGCCTGCTCCATGTAGTGCAGCGACCAGCCGCGCGCCTGGGCCGCCCACAGCATGGCCAGGGTGGTGTCCTTCTTGTAGGTGAGATGGGCGATGGAATCCATCACTACGCCCACGCGCACGGGGCGTTCGCTCGTCTGTTGGCTCATTCGGCACCGTTTCCTGGGGTACGGGAAATGAGCGCAGTATGACCCAGGGCGCAGGGCAACACCAAGGCGGCTTGACAGGCATGGGGCGGCGCCTCTATTTTAGTTTCAAATGAAACTATATTCTGGCAATAACAGCCCAGGCATCCCCCACGCCATCACCGAGAGAGCCGCCATGATCGAACTCCAACAGATCCACCATGTGGCCTACCGCTGCCGCGACGCCAAGGAAACCGTCGAGTGGTACCAGGACAAGCTCAACATGGACTTCCTGGTCGCCATCGCCGAAGACCGCGTACCCTCGACCAAGGCGCCCGACCCCTACATGCACCTGTTTCTCGATGCGGGCAACGGCAACATCCTGGCCTTCTTCGAACTGCCCAACTCCCCGGAGATGGGCCGCGACCCCAATACGCCGGAATGGGTGCAGCACATCGCCTTCCAGGTCGCCGACGAGGCGGCGCTGCTGGCCGCCAAGGAGCAGTTGGAAGGCAAGGGCGTCGAGGTGGTCGGGCCCACCGAGCACGGCATCATCCGCTCGATCTACTTCTTCGACCCCAACGGCCACCGCCTGGAACTGACCTACGTGAAGGGCACGCCGCAGCAGATGAAGCAGCTCAAGGAAGTGGCGCCGGCCATGGTCGAGGAGTGGTCGAAGACCAAGCGTGCGCCCAAGCATGCCGCCTGGCTGCACGAGGAGGAGTTCAAGGCGCTGAGCTGAGCCCCTGGCCCAGCTTGGCGAAGGTTTCAGGCGGGGTCGGAAGTCGCGCCGGGTACCAGGCGCACGCCGTACGCCTCGATCACGATCAGGCGGCGCTTGTAGAGCCGTCCGATGGCCTGCTTGAAGGCGTTCTTGCTGACGCCCAGCCGCGCCTTGATCTCGGCGGCATCGCTGTTGTCGGAGAGCGGCAGGTAGCCGCCGCTGGCGCGCAGCGCCTGGAGGACCTGCTCGCCGACCACATCGAGGCGCGCCGAGCCCGACGGCAGCAGCGAGATGTCGAGCCGGCCATCGTCGCGCAGCCGCTTCACGAAGCCTCGGGTGCGCTGGCCGCGGCGCAGCGGCCGGGTCACGTCGTCGCGGTAGAGCAGCCCCCAGAAGCGATGGTTCACCACCACCTTGTAGCCCAGGTCGGTGGCATCGGCGACGATCACCTCGACCTCGTCACCCGGCGCAAGCCCCGTCGCCTCGTCCTGGACGAAGCGGTCGAGCTTCTGTGACGCCACCGGCCTGCCCTGCTGGTCCTCGTAGATACGCACCAGCACCCGCTTGCCGGGGGTGGGGCGGAAGCGCTGCTCGCCGAAGGGCAGCAGCAGGTCGCGCGGGTGGCCCCAGTCGAGGAAGGCGCCGGTCTCGTTGACCGTCACCACTTCCAGGTAGGCCACCTCGCCGAGCTGGGCCTTGGGCACCCGCGAGCTGCGTTCGCGCGGGCCGCGCGCGGCGGGCCGGGAGGAAGTCGGGCGACCCTGGCGACGGTCGTTGGGGGAAGAGGCCATGGGAAACTCCGCGTCGATTTGCGGTCATTATGGCGCTTGCCGGGGCATGAGCAAGCGAAGGGTCAAAGGTCGCCGAAGCGGTGCTGCAGCAGGGCAAGCGCCACCACCGGGGCGGTCTCGGTGCGCAGGATGCGCGGGCCGAGGGAGAGCGGCTGGAAGCCTGCGGCCATGGCCGCCTCGACCTCGGCTTCGGCCAGCCCGCCTTCCGGGCCGATCAGCAGGGCCGCGGTTCCGGGCGCGTCGTGTCGCTCGAGCACGCCCGCCGTGCCGGGATGCAGCACCAGCCGCAGCGCCTCGTCGCGCCGGGCCAGCCACTCGGCCATGGGCTGCGGCTCGTGCACCACGGGCACCACCGCCCGCCCGCACTGTTCGCAGGCGCTGACCGCCACGGCCTGCCAGTGGGCGTGCTTCTTCGCCTCGCGCTCGCCCTTGAGGCGCACGTCGCCGTGCTCGGTATAGAGCGGCGTGACGGCGGCCACCCCCAGCTCGACGGCCTTCTGGATGGCGTAGTCCATGCGGTCGCCCTTGGAGATCGCCTGGCCCAGGTGCACCGCCAGCGGGGATTCGGCGCGACTCGCCTCGACGGCCTCGACGCGGGCCACCACGCGCTTGCGGCCGGCCTCGACCAGCACCGCCCGGGCCTCGCGGCCGGCGCCGTCGAACAGCCGCACGGGGGCGCCTTCGCCGAGGCGCAGCACGCGCGCCAGGTGGTGGGCCGGGCCTTCGGGCAGAACGACGTCGCCGCCGACGGCATAGTCGGCGGCGACATGGATGCGCGGTCCGCTAGACAAGGCGCAGGCCCGCTTACTGGGTGGTCTGCTCGCCCTGCTGCTGGGCCTGCTCGGCCTCGCGCTTCTTCTTCTGGGCGTAGATCGCCTCGAAGTTGACCGGCGCCAGCATCAGGGGCGGGAAGCCGCCGCGATTGACCAGGTTGTCGACGCACTCGCGGGCGTAGGGGAACAGCACGTTGGGGCAGAAGGCGCCCAGGGTGTGGTCGAGCTGCGCGCCCTCGATGCCGCTGATGCGGAACAGGCCCGCCTGCTCGATCTCGGCCAGGAAGGAGGTGGTGTCGTCCTCGCTGTGGCGAACCTGGGCGGTCACCTTGATCACCACTTCATAGAGTTCCTCGCCGACCTGGCGGCTCGCGGTGTTCAGGTCCAGGCTGACCTTGGGCTTGAACGGCTGCTGGAACACGGCAGGCGAGTTCGGGGCTTCGAAGGAGATGTCCTTCACATAGATGCGCTGGACGGCGAACTGGAGCTGCTGCTTCTGCTGGCTTGCCGCGGCCTGGTTGCCGCCGGCAGCGTTCTGGCTGTTCTCTTCGGCCATGGAATCGGTCCTTTATGTCTTGGAATGAGGCTACTTCTTGACCACCGGCAGCCCGTCGGCCTGCCATTGCATCATGCCGCCCCGCAGCTTGAATACGCGGGTAAACCCGGCCTTGGCCAGCTTGGCCACGGTGATGCCGGACGACTGGCCACTCTTGCAGACCACGATGATCGGCTTGTCCTTTACCTTCTCGAGTTCGCCCATACGCTCGTCGACGCGGCTCTGCGGAATGTTGCGCGCCCCGGCGATGTGCCCGGCCTTGAAGTCGCCGGCCTCGCGGGTGTCCACCACCACCGCGTCCTCACGGTTGATCAGCTGGGTCGCCTGGCCGGAGGTCACACCGCCGGCGGCACTGTTGCGGACCTCGTAGGCGATCCAGGCGGTGAGTACCAGCAGGAAGGCGCCTACCAGTAGCGGGTGATTCTGCACGAATTCGAACAGCTGATCGATCATGGGGCCGGAACACTCTTGACGGAATACGTGATGGGTCAGTCCAGAAGGCGGTGAGTATACACCAAGCCAGGCCGACGGGCGGCATGCTCCGGCGCATAACGCTTGACCATGACGCTCGACCGTGCCGTGCGTTATGATGCCGCATGCCGAAACAAGTCGCGACCCCCCTCGCCCAGGAGCCTGTCCCTTCCGCAGTTCCGCCAGGACAGCCGCCGCGAAAGGCTCCCGGACGGGGCGTGGGCGCGTCAATAATGCACACGAGGCCCCCATGACGACCCAGACCCCTCCCCGTCCCGTTGCCCTGATTATTCTCGACGGCTACGGCCACAACCCCGAGCCAACGCACAATGCGGTGGCCGCGGCGCGCACGCCGAACATGGATCGCCTGTGGCAGGCGCACCCCCATGCCCTGCTCCACACCGACGGCAAGTACGTCGGCCTGCCCGAGGGGCAAATGGGCAACTCCGAGGTGGGCCACATGAACCTGGGGGCGGGCCGGGTGGTGTACCAGGAGCTCACGCGCATCTCCAAGGCGATCGAGGATGGCGACCTCGACATCATCCCCGCCCTGACCGACGCCATCGATGCCGCCGTGGCGGCCGGCAAGGCGGTGCACCTGCTCGGGCTGCTCTCGCCCGGCGGCGTGCACAGCCACGAGGACCACATCCTGGCCATGGCCGAGCTGGCCGCCCGCCGCGGCGCCCAGCGCATCTACGTGCACGGCTTCCTCGATGGCCGCGACATGCCGCCGCGCAGCGCCCTTGCCTCCATCGAGCGCACCAACGCCCGGCTTTCCGAGCTGGTGGGTGCCGACAACGGCTTCGTCGCCTCGATCATCGGCCGCTACTTCGCCATGGACCGGGACAACCGCTGGGATCGCGTCGAGAAGGCCTACCGCCTGCTCACCGAGGGGGTCGGCGACTTCGACGCCACCAGCGCCGAAGAGGGGCTGCGCGCCGCCTATGAACGCGGCGAGAACGACGAATTCGTCGCCGCCACCGCGATCCTGGCCGAGGCGGGGCCGGTGGCCATCGCCGACGGCGATGCCGCCATCTTCATGAACTTCCGCGCCGACCGCGCCCGCGAGCTGAGCCGCGCCTTCGTCGACGACGGCTTCGATGGGTTCGAGCGCCGCGCCCATCCGGCGCTTGCCGGCGGCAGCCTGGTGACCCTGACCCAGTACGCCGCCGGCATTCCCGCCCCGGCGGCCTTCCCGCCGGCCGACCTGCACAACACCCTGGGCGAGGTGATGGAGCAGCGCGGCCTGACCCAGCTGCGCATCGCCGAAACCGAGAAGTACGCCCACGTCACCTTCTTCTTCTCCGGCGGGCGCGAGGCGGAGTACCAGGGCGAGACGCGCATCCTGGTGCCCTCCCCGCAGGAGGTGAAGACCTACGACGAGAAGCCGGAGATGAGCGCCCACGAGGTGACCGATCGGCTGGTGGAGGCGATCGACTCGGGCCGCTACGACCTGATCATCTGCAACTACGCCAACGGCGACATGGTCGGCCATACCGGCGTGTTCGACGCCGCGGTGCAGGCCATCGAGGCCGTCGATACCTGCGTCGGGCGCGTGGTGGAGGCGATCGAGCGCGCCGGCGGCGCCTGCCTGATCACCGCCGATCACGGCAATGCCGAACAGATGGTCGATCCCGCCACCGGCGTGACCCAGACCGCCCACACCACCTTCGAGGTGCCGCTCATCTACGTCGGCCCCGGCGAGGTGAAGCTGCTCGATGACGGACGCCTGTGCGACATCGCCCCGACGCTGCTGACCATGATGCAACAGCCGATTCCCGAGGAGATGACCGGGCGGGTGCTGATCGAGCACGCTTGAACCAGCGCACGCCCCGCTCGCCATGACGCGCCCCCGACCTCCACGCCTGCCGTCTCGACGCGGCTTGCTGCCGGCCGTGCTGCTGGGGCTGCTCATGGCGGTGGCGGCACCGCTGGCGGCGCAGCCCAGCGAGCGCGAGGCCCGTGCCCGGCTGGATGCCATCGGCAGCGAGATCCAGGCCGCCACCCGGCGGCTCGGCGCCACTCGCGAAGCCCAGGACGAGGCCACCCGCGAGCTGCGCCAGGTGGAGACGGCGCTGGGCGAGACGCACCAACGGCTCGATGCGATCCAGCAGGAGCGCCAGCAGCTGAACGCCGAGGTGGCACAGCTGGAGGCGGTGCGCACGGCCCTCGAAGCCGAGCGCGCCGACCAGGTCGAGGCGCTCAACCTCCAACTGGACGCCCTCTATCGGCTGGGGCTCTCGCCCCAGCTCAAGCTGCTGCTCAACCAGGACGACCCGGCGCGGCTCGACCGCCTGCAGACCTACCTCAACTACCTGGCCCGGGCACGCAACGAGCGCCTCGACGAGATCGCCAGGCTCGATGCCGAGCTGGCCGACAACCGTCGTCAGCTGCACCAGCGCGGCGAGCGGCTCGACCAACTGGCCGACGACCTGGCGCAGCGCAGCAGCGAGCTGGCTGCGCGGCTGGCCGAGCGGGAACGCCTGCTCGCCGATCTCGGGCGGCGCTACAGCGACGAGCAGGCGCGCCTGGCCGGCCTGAATCGCGACCGCGACGACGCCGAGCGCCTGCTGAAGCGGGTCCAGGAAGAGCTCGCCCGGCTGCAGCGCCCGCCGCCCTCCACCGCCATCGAACAGACCCGCGGCGACCTGCCCTGGCCGGTGCAGGGCAGCGTGGCGTCCGCCTTCCGGCGCGGCGACGGGGTGCATCACAACGGCATGCTGATCCAGGCCAGCGCCGGCACGCCGGTGAAGGCGGTGCACGCCGGGCGGGTGGTCTTCGCCGACTGGATGCGAGGCTTCGGCAACCTGCTGATCCTCGATCACGGCGACAATGTCATGACGCTGCACGCCCACCTGCAGCAGTTCAGCACGCAGGTCGGCCAGGCGGTCACGCGCGGCCAGGTGATCGGCACGGTCGGCAACAGCGGCGGCCACACGACCCCCGCCCTTTACTTCGAGGTCCGGCGCAACGGCGATCCCATCGATCCCCAGGCCTGGATCGCCCGCCGCTGATACCAGACATTCACAAGCCCGCAGCCAGGGGCTATGCTGGTCAGCCTCGCCTCGTCATCGGGAGTTCGCATGCCTTCTCGCCCCGCCAGCCCCTTTCTCGCCCCCCGACGCCTGCTGGCGGCGCTTGTGCCGGCCGCCATGCTCAGCCTGTCGCTCGCCGCGCCGCCGGCCCTGGCCACGCCGGTAGCGGACGAGCTGCCGCTGGAGGACATCCAGACCTTCGCCGAGGTGTTCGAGCGCATCAAGCGGGCCTACGTGAACGAGGTGGACGACCGCACCCTGCTGCGCAACGCCATGCGCGGCATGCTCAGCGAGCTCGATCCCCACTCGGCCTACCTCGACCGCGACGAGTTCCGTAGCCTGCGCGAGACCACCGACGGCGCCTTCGGCGGGATCGGCATCGAGGTGGGGCTGGAGAACGGCCAGCTGACGATCATCACCCCCATCGACGACACCCCGGCCTCGCGCGCCGGGCTGCAGGCCCGCGACACCATACTTAGCATCGACGACACCTCCACCGAGCGGCTCTCGCTGCAGGAGGCGGTCACCCTGATGCGCGGCGAGCCGGGCAGCACGATCCGCATGACGATCCAGCGCCGCGGCGAGGATGCCCCGCGCACCCTCAACCTGGTGCGCGAGATCATCCGCACCGAAAGCGTGCGCAGCGAACTGCTCGAAACGGGCTACGGCTACCTGCGCATCAGCCAGTTCCAGAACCGCACCGGCGACCAGGTCACCAACGCCATTCGCCGCCTGGAGCGCGACGGCCCGCTGCGCGGCCTGGTGCTCGACCTGCGCAACAACCCGGGCGGCGTACTGCAGGCCGCCGTGGCCGTGGCCGACGCCTTCCTCGAGGGAGGGCTGGTGGTCTACACCGAAGGGCGCCTGCCCGACACCCAGATGCGCTTCTCCGCCAGCCGCGAGACTGCAGCCCCCGACGTGCCGCTGGTGGTGCTGATCAACGGCGGCAGCGCCTCGGCGGCGGAAATCGTCGCCGGCGCACTGCAGGACCAGCGCCGCGCCGTGATCATGGGCACCGACAGCTTCGGCAAGGGCTCGGTACAGCAGGTGATGCCGCTGGGCAACGGCGAGGGGCTCAAGCTGACCACGGCGCTCTACTTCACTCCCAACGGGCGCTCGATCCAGGCGCTCGGCATCGAGCCGGATGTGGCCGTGGTGCACGGCCGCGTCGAAGTCACGGAAACCGGCCGCCAGCTGCGCGAGGCCGACCTGGAAGGCCACCTGCGCTCGCGCGACGAGCCCCGCTTGCGCCGCGAGATGGCCGAGCGCCTGCGCGAGGACTACCAGCTCAGCGAAGCACTCAACCTGCTCAAGGCGCTCAACGTGGTCGGCCAGCGCTCGCGCTGAGCGCCTCTGCCTTCGCGCTTGCGCTCAGCGGCACGAGGCCGGCAGCCGGCCTCGCTCGCCGATGGCCTGGCGCATCAGCAGCCGCTTGACCGGCACCAGCCGGTCGACCCCCGACAGGCCGAGATTGCGCACCAGGGTCACCGCCGGATTGCGGGTGCCGAACAGCAGCCTGAAGCCGTCCATCAGCGCCAGCATGGCGGCGTTGTCGCCGCGGCGCCGGCGCATGTAGCGCTCCAGCATGCGCACCTCGCCTAGCGCGATGCCGCGCCTGCGCGCGTGCAGCAGCTCCTCCGCGAGCACCGCCACGTCCATCAGCCCGAGATTGACGCCCTGCCCCGCCAGGGGATGGATGCTGTGCGCCGCATCGCCTACCAGGGCGAAGCCCGGCAGCACGTAGCGCGCCGCATGGCGCTGGGTCAGGGGCACGCACAGGGTGCGATCCACCACCTCGACGTCGCCCAGCCGCGCCTCGAAGGCCTGTGCCAGCGCCATGCCCAGCGCCTGGGGCGTGAGCTTCTGCAGGCGGGCGGCATCCTCGGGCGCGGTCGACCAGACGATGGAGCAGTAGTGGTCGTCGCCGGCGACGGTCAGCGGCAGGAATGCCAGCGGCCCGCGCGGCAGGAAGACCTGGCGTGCCACGCCCCCGTGCGGCCGCGCCGTGCGCACCGTGGTGACCAGCGCCGTATGGCCGGTGTCGCGCGCCGCCACCTCGATCCCTGCCAGCTCGCGCAGCGGCGACAGCGCGCCGTCGGCCGCCACCACCAGCTCGCCCACCAGCCGCCGTCCATCCTCCAGCTGCACCTCGCGCCCGCCCGGGGCGGCTCCAAGTCCGTTCACCCGGGCATCGAACAGCAGCCGCACGCTCGGCAGCTCGGCCAGGCGCCGCTCCAGCGCCGCCAGCAGCACGTCGTTCTCGACGATATGGCCAAGCACCGCCACGCCGGCCTGCTCCGCGGAAAAGGCCACCTCGCCGCTGCCCTCGGCGTCCCACACCTGCATGCCGCGGTAGGGGGTCACGCGGCGGGCCTGCATCCAGGGCCACACGCCGAGCCCTTCGAGCAGGCGCTGGGATACCGGGGTCAGCGCGCTGACCCGTGGCGCCGGCAGCCCCTGTCCCACCTGGCCGGCATCCAGCGGCGCCGGGCGCGCGTCGACCAGTGCCACCTCGACGCCCGCTTGTCCCAGCAGGCAGGCCAGCGCCGCGCCCACCATGCCGCCACCGACGACGATCACCTCGAAACGTAGCTGTGTCATGCCTTGCATTGCCTCTTCATTACCGCGTCCTCGTCGTGGTGCCAGCGCTGAGCGCCGCCCGGCGCCGCTCAGCGCTCCAGTCCCATGGCGCGCCGCGCCAGGCCCCGCCGCAGCGGACCAAACAGGTTCAGCCCGACCAGGCCCGCGGCCCTGGCGTGGGAGAACAGCGCGTTGTCGATGCCGAACAGGCGCACCAGGCCGTCGCTGAAGCGAATCACCTGATGCCGATCGACGATACGGCGCGCCTCGAAATCGCGCAGCGCCATCATGCCGCCCAGCGGCTCGCCATGGCCGAGGGCCTGCTCCAGGGCGGCCACCAGGTCGGTGACGCCGCGCAGCGCCAGGTTGAAGCCCTGCCCCGCCACCGGGTGCAGCGAGTGGGCGGCATTGCCCAGCACCGCCAGCCCCGGGCGAATCGTCTCCTTCGCCGTGACCAGGGTGAGCGGGTAGGCGTGGCGCTCGCTGACGCGGCGAAAGCGCCCGGCGCGCTCGCCGAAGGCTTGCTGCAGCGCATGGAGGAAGTCGCCGTCGCCAAGCGCCAGCCGGGCGTGCTCGCGCCCCTGGGCATGGGTCCAGATCAGCGCCATCCGCTGGCCCTTGAGCGGCAGCAGGGCGATGGGGCCTTCGCGGGTGAAGCGCTCGTAGGCGATGCCCTCATGGGGCCGGCTCACCTCCACGTTGGCGATCACGGCCACCTGGTCGTAGGGGGTCTCGTCGCTGGCGATGCCCAGCTGCTCCTTGAGCGGGGAGCGCCCCCCATCGGCCAGCACGGTCAACCCCGCCTGCAGCGTACAGCCGTCGGAGAGCGCGAGTCGATACCCGTCCGCCTGCGGCTCGATGGCCTGCACCCTGGCCGGGCAGTGCCAGGCCACGGGCAGCGTCTGCAGCCGCTGATGAAGCACCCGCCCCATCCAGGCGTTGGGAATCACGTAGCCCAGCGCCGGCTGGTCGAGCTCCGTCGCCGTCAATCGCGTCACGCCGAGTCGGCCCTTCTCGCTGACATGGATCAGGCGGATGGGCGCCGCCTGGAGCTCCAGCGCCGACCACAGCCCCATGTCGCGGAACCGCTGGGCGGAACCCTGGGCGATGGCGCTGGAGCGAGCATCGAAGCTGGGCTGCCAGGGCGCCTTGGCCGCGTCGAGCATGGGGGCGGCCTCGACCACGGCCACGCTCAGCCCATGCCGCTCCATGGCAGGCGCCAGCGCACAGGCCAGGCTCGCGCCGACCAGCCCGCCGCCGATGATCGCGATATCGACGTTCCGCTGCGCGGGGGTCATGACCGCCCTCGCGTATTACGAATAATATTACGTAATCTACATAACATGACTGACCTCACTTGCGTTCAAGTGATCATTAATTCGCCATCAATGCCTCGATGTCCTCCACCCGCTTGGGCACTCCGGCGGTGAGCACCTCGCCACCCTGCGCCGTCACCGCCACGTCATCCTCGATGCGGATACCGATGCCGCGAAACGCCTCGGGAATGTCCTTCGCGTCGGGGATGTAGAGCCCAGGCTCGATGGTCAGCACCATGCCCGGCTGCAGCGGCCTGGGATTGCCCTCGAGGCGATAGTCGCCGACATCATGGACATCGAGCCCCAGCCAGTGCGAGGTGGAGTGCAGGTAGAAGCGCTTGAAGCTCTCGTCCTCGATGCGTGCCTGCACGTCTCCTTCCAGCAGCCCCAGGCGAATCAGGCCGGCAGTCAGGTCGTGCACCACGCCGTCGTGGATCTCGCTCAGGGTGACACCGGGGCGCACGGCGGCGACGGCGCGCTCCTGGGCGGCCAGCACCAGCGCGTAGAGGCTGCGCTGGGCGTCGCTGAAGCGACCGTTGACGGGAAAGGTGCGGGTGATGTCGCCGGCGTAGAGGTCGAATTCGGCGCCGGCGTCGATCAGCACCAGCTCGCCGTCACGTAACGGCTTGTCATTCTCGATGTAGTGCAGCACACAGGCATTGGCGCCGCCACCCACGATGGAGGCATAGGCCGGGCCGCTACCGCCGTGCCAGCGAAACTCATGCTCCAGCTCCGCCTGCAGGTGGTATTCGCCAAGGCCGGGCCGGGCGGTGCGCATGGCGCGCACGTGGGCCCGGGCCGAAATGTCGGCGGCGTGGCGCATCAGGGCGAGCTCCTGCTCGCTCTTGATCAGGCGCTGCTCGTGCAGCAGGGGCGCCAGGTCGGCGAAGCTGCGCGGCGGGCGGGCCCCACGCCGCTGCCGTGCCGCCAGGCGGGCACGCACTTCCTCGGCCAGCGCCAGGGCGGCTTCGTCGTCGAGCAGCAGGTAGAGGGTAGTGCGACCATCGAGCAGCGCCTCGAGCTGGGCGTCGCGCTCGGCGTTCTCGAAGGCCTGGTCCACGCCATGTTCCCGCACGGCGCCTTCCGCCCCCAGGCGAATGCCGGTCCAGGCCTCCAGGGCCGGGTCGCGATCCTGGCAGAACAGCACGCTCTCGCCCTCGCTGCGCCCCGGCAGCAGCAGCAGCAGCGCGTCGGGCTCGGGAAAGCCGCTCAGGTAGTGCAGGTCGCTGTGCTGGCGAAAGGGGTAGTCGCTGTCGCGCGAGCGGGTGGCGAGCCTGGCGCCAGGAAGCAGCACCGCGCTGTCGGCTGGCAGGCGTGCCATCAGCGCGGCCCGGCGGGCCCGGTACTCGTCAGGCTGGATCGGGGCAGGGCGGGGCAAGGGGTCGGGCAACATGTCGCCTCCTTGGCGTCGTGGCATGCGGGATCAGTGACGAGTCGGTTCACCGGGCTCCACCTGGGGCTGGCCCGGGCGCTGTTCGGTGTAGAGCAGCATGGCGGCCATGCGGACGTGCTCGGTCAGCGCAAAGAGGTCGTTCTCGTTCTCGGCGCTCTCGTCGAGATCGGTCTCCATGTCGGCAAGGCCGGCCAGGTCGTCGATGGCCTCGCACAGGGCGGGCGACCAGCCTTGGCGCGGCGAGTCGCCGGCATCCGCGAGTACCTCGAGGAAGCCCAGCGTCCACTCCTGCAGGCCGCGGGCCCGCTCGGCCAGCGAGAAAAGGTCGTCGGGCAGCAGCGGCTCGTAGTTGAGGGTGCTGTCGGCGAGGGCGTCGAGCGTTCCGCGGCGCCAGGCCAGCAGCGCCTCGGCGCTTTCCCGGTTGCGCGGCTGCTCGACCCCGAGCCCGAGGCAGACCGTTTCCAGCCAGGCGTCGGCAGGCAGGTCATGCAGGGCAAGCTCGGCGCACAGCCGGCCGTCCAGGAAGGCCGGCGACTGCATGCTGCCGTGGAGCAGAAACAGGTCGGCAAGCGTGGAGAAATCGGGGCGTTCGGTGATCGCTGACATGGGGCATTCCTATGTCGGTGGGGAGGCACCCGGCCGGGCCTGAGCGCGTTGACCGCCTGCAAAAGCCTCTCGTATAGTGAATGGCCAGATGAACCGTCTTGCGGATCCAAGGATGTTAACGCATCGGGCCGCCACGCCGACACCGGAGCCCTTCATGAGCGATAACACCGCCCGGCCCACCGCCGAGGTGACCCTGCTGGGCCGCCAGTACCTGTTCGCCTGCAGCCCGGGCCAGGAGCGCAAGCTCGATCGCGCTGCACGCTATCTGGATCGTGCCATGCAAGGCATCCATTCCCAGAACAGCCTGCTCGGCACCGAGCGCGTCGCCCTCATGGCGGCGCTGAACATCGCCCATGAGCTGCTCGAGGCGCTCGAGGAGCGCCGCAGCCAGGAGCAAGACCTGGGCCGGCTGAGCGAAAAACTGGAGCGCGCCTTGAACGGCGCCGTCGGCCCCGCCCATCTTCCTGCCGAATGAGATTGGACCCGTCGACCAGCTTTGATAGGATGAAAGTGTTCCCTGGGGTGTTGGCCAGTCGTTTAAAGTCCCTCGAGCCTATGAGCAATACCCAGGGCGGCCATTCGCTAGCCGGACCCGTGTGCATGTCCGTGCGTCGGAAAGCCTGACGGTTCGGCTGCGGCCACCCACCTTGAACCAAGGGTTCAAGGGCCAGAATGACAGCGGCACTCTGGGGAACTCTACCGCCATGAAAGACACGCGCGATATCGACGACATCCCGCTCGACAGCGCTGCTCGAGATCCAGCCTCGTTCGACACGCAGATACCCGTTTCTCCCGCTCAACGACGGGCGCTGCGCCAGACGCTGCGCCGCCGCCGCCGTGGGCTGAGCCCGCGCCAGCAGCGCGACGCCGCGCGCCGGCTCTGTCGCCAGCTGCGCCAGCTCCCCGAGGTGCAGCGCGCCCGCCGCGTGGCTCTCTACCTGCCCAACGATGGCGAAATCGACCCCCGTCCGCTGATCGCCTGGCTGAACCGACGCCAGGCACGCGTCTACCTGCCGGTGCTCAAGCCGCTGTCGGTGAATACGCTCTGGTTCGTTCACTACCACCCCGGCACGCCCATGCGGCGCAATCGCTTCGGCATTCCCGAACCGCAGACCCGGCATGGCGCGCACCGCGCCCGAAGGCTGCCGGCCTGGGCGCTGGACGTGATCCTGCTGCCGCTGGTCGGGTTCGACGCACGCGGCCAGCGCATGGGCATGGGCGGCGGCTTCTACGATCGCAGCCTGGCCTTTACCCGCCGCCCCGGCCCTCGCCCAACGCTGATCGGGCTGGCCCACGACTGCCAGCGCGTGCCGCGCCTGCCGGACGCTCCCTGGGACGTGCCGCTGGACATCATCGCCAGCGATACCCGGGTCCTGCGCCCCGGCCGACCGGCCTCTTGAGTACGGCGCCAGCCCCGACGAGCTTGGACCAGGCAAAAAAAACCGGCCGATGCGAAGGCATCGGCCGGTTTGGTCTATCTGGCCATGGCACTGCTTGCCGGTCAGCTTCCCGTCACTGCCTGGGCGTAGCCGGTCACCACTACGCCGATGACGAAGGCCAGCACCAGTGCCATGATCAGATCGGGCTTTCGTTTCATACCTGCTCCCAGACGTCCGCAGTAAGAAAATAGCCGCGGAGGTACCACGACAGCGCAGACTATAGGGCTTCGGCCAGCAGGCTGACAACCGTTACAGCGGACGATTACAAGATGAAACCTAAGCCTATTCTTCCTTTTACCGTAAGTCAGTGCTAACCAGGCATTTCATCCGCTCGGATCAGGCCATGAACAGCCGGTAGGCGTCGTTGTCCGACTCCTTCCAGTAGCGGTAGCCGATCTCGTCGAAGTACTCCTCGACGTGGCTGCGGTCGCCATTGGGCACCTGCATGCCGACCAGCACGCGGCCGAAGGCGGCGCCGTGGTTACGGTAGTGAAACAGGGAGATGTTCCAGTCCTGGGGCAAATGGGTCAGGAAGTTCATCAGCGCGCCGGGGCGCTCGGGGAACTCGAAGCGGTAGACCTCTTCGTCGAAGTGCTCCTTGGGGCGCCCGCCGCCAAGATGGCGGATGTGCAGCTTGGCCAGCTCGTTGTCGGTGAGGTCGACCACCGGATAGCCGGCCTCGCGCAGCTTCTCGATCAGCAGCTGGCGGTCCTCGCCGTCCGGCTTGACCTGCACGCCGACGAAGATGTGCGCGGCCTCGGGATCGGCGTAGCGGTAGTTGAACTCGGTCACCATGCGCTTGCCGATGGTGCGGCAGAATTTCTTGAAGCTGCCGGGACGCTCGGGAATGGTCACCGCCAGGATCGCCTCGCGCTGCTCGCCGAGCTCGGTGCGCTCGGCGATGTGCTGCAGGCGGTCGAAGTTGGTGTTGGCCCCCGAATTGATGCACAGCAGGGTCTGCCCCTCGACCCCGGTCTGCTGGATGTACTTCTTCAGCCCGGCCAGCGACAGCGCGCCGGAGGTTTCCGACACCGCCCGGGTGTCGTCGAAGATATCCTTGACCGCCGCGCACATTTCGTCGGCGGTGACGGTGATGACGTCGTCGACCAGCCCACGCAGGATCTTGAACGGTACCTTGCCGATCTGGGCCACCGCCACGCCCTCGGCGAACACACCGACCTGGTCGAGGGTGACGCGCTTGCCGGCGGCCAGCGCCGCCTTCAGGCAGGCGCTGTCCTCGGCTTCCACGCCGATCACCTTGATGTCGGGACGCAGGTACTTGACGTAGGCCGCCACCCCGGCGATCAGCCCGCCGCCGCCCACCGGCACGAAGATGGCATCGAGCGGGCCGCTGTGCTGGTGCAGGATCTCCATGGCCACGGTGCCTTGGCCGGCGATGACGTCGATGTCGTCGAATGGGGGAATGTAGGTGTAGCCGTGCTCGGCAATCAGCTCCTGGGCATGCTCGGCCGCCGCGTCGAAGGCGTCGCCCTTGAGCACTACCTTGGCGCCCCGGGCGCGCACGGCCTGGACCTTGATCTCGGGCGTGATGCGCGGCATGACGATCACCGCCTTGACGCCCATCAACTTGGCCGCCATGGCCAGCCCCTGGGCGTGGTTGCCGGCCGACGCGGCGATCACGCCCTTGGCCTTCTGCGCCTCGGTGAGCTGGGCCATCTTGTTGTAGGCGCCGCGAATCTTGAACGAGTAGACGGGCTGCAGGTCCTCGCGCTTGATCAGGATCTGGTTGTTGAAGCGCCGTGACAGGAAGGGGGCCGGGGAGATGGGCGTTTCGCAGGCGGCTTCGTAGACGCGGGCCTGTAGGATCTTCTTGACGGTGGCTTCGAGCATCCTGGTCTTCCAAGGGGGGTGGCGCGGGGAGGGGCAGCCTCTGCTGAACTGCGGCAAACCCCTATTGGTAGCATCTCGGCGCCGCCGCCGTCCAGCCGCCGCGTCGGCAACGCGGCCGGGCTGGCCTATAATGGGCGCCTTCGCCTCCACTGACAGCGAGCATGACAATGACCCAGGATGAACTGAAGGACGCCGTGGCCGCCGCCGCCATCGCGGAAATCGAACCTTGGCTCGAACGCGGCACCGTGCTCGGCATCGGCACCGGCTCCACCGCCAATCGGTTCATCGACAGGCTGGCCCGCCTGCGCGACGACTTCAAGGGCGCCGTGGCCAGCTCAGAGGCCAGCGCCGAGCGCCTGCGTGGCCACGGCATCGAGGTGTTTCCGCTCAATGACGTTGGCACGGTGCCCTTCTATATCGACGGTGCAGACGAAGTGAACGCTCACTTGCACATGATCAAGGGCGGCGGGGCGGCGCTCACGCGCGAGAAGATCGTGGCCGCCTGCGCCGAGCGCTTCATCTGCATCGCCGACGGCTCGAAGCGGGTCGAGCGGCTCGGCGCCTTCCCGCTGCCGGTGGAGGTGATCCCCATGGCGCGCTCCTACGTGGCGCGCGAACTGGTCAAGCTGGGCGCGGACCCGGTCTACCGCGAAGGCGTGGTGACCGACAACGGCAACCAGATCCTCGACTGCTACGACTTCATGATCGCCGACCCGGTGGCGATGGAGGCCCGGATCAACGCCATCGTCGGGGTGGTGACCAACGGCCTGTTCGCCGCCCGGGGCGCCGACATCCTGCTGCTGGGCACCGCGCAGGGGGTGGAGCGGCTGACACCGGCCTGAAACGTTAGCGACCGCTCACTCACCGGGAAGCAGCCGTGACAGGCCGCGAAGGGTGCGCTCGAGGGCGCCGCGGTTGGCCGCCACCACGGCCAGTCCGGCGTCGGCCAGGCGGTGCCGTTCGGCCTCGTCGATGAACAGGGTGATCAGGGTGTCGGCCAGTGCCTCGCTGTCCGATACCTCGATCAAGGCGCCGCCCTGGTGCAGGGCTTCGGCCACGTCGGCGAAATTGGCCAGTTCCGGCCCGCTCAGCACCGGCACGCCCATGGCGGCCGGCTCCAGCAGGTTGTGCCCCCCCACCGGTACCAGGCTGCCCCCGACGAAGGCCAGGTCGGCGGCGCCGTAGAGCATCATCAGTTCGCCCATGGTGTCGCCCAGGTAGACCGCGGTGCGCTCATCGGGCCACTCCTGGCGCGAGCGTCGCGCCAGCGCCATGCCGCGCTGACGGCACAGCGCGGCCACTTCATCGAAGCGCTGCGGGTGGCGCGGCACCAGGATCAGCAGCGCAGTGGGATAGTGCTGGCGCAGGCGCCCATGCGCTGCCAGCAGCTGCTCGTCCTCGCCGGGATGGGTAGAACCCGCCACCCACACCGGACGCGCACCCAGCCGGGTGCATAGGCGCTGGCTCGCCGCCACGCTGTCCGCATCGACGTGAAGGTCGTACTTGAGCGTACCGACCACCTCGGTGCGTGCCGCGGCCATGCCCAGCGCCAGGAAGCGCTCGGCGTCCCCGCGCGACTTGGCCGCCAGCCAGTCGATGCCGGCGAGCGCCGGCGCCATCAGCGGGCGCAGGCGAAGGTAGCCGCGGAAGGCCCGCGGTGAGAGCCGCCCGTTGACCACCGCCGTGGGCACTCCCCGGAGACGGCAGGCCGCCAGCAGGTTGGGCCACAGCTCGGTCTCGAAGAAGATCGCGAGTTCCGGTCGCAGGCGGGCGACGAAGCGCCGGGCGGCGCCGGGGAAGTCGAGAGGCAGAAAGTAGTGCTGTAGCCGGGGCTCGCCGGCCTGGCGCTGCGCCTCGATCAGCGCATGCACCCGTGCAGCACCGGTGGCCGTCATGGTGGTGACCACAAGGCAGCGCTGGGGATAGCGCTCGAGCAGCGCCTCGATCAGCGGCCGGGCGGCCAGCACCTCGCCCACCGAGGCGCAGTGCAGCCACAGCCGGGGCTGGCCATCATGCGAAGCAGGAATCAGGCCGAGCCGCTCTCGGCGACGGTTAGTAAGCGCCCGCTCGCGCCACACCCTCCACCATACCAAGGGGGACAGCGCATAGAGCGCCGCCGAGTAGAGCCAGCGGGGCCAGCGAGCCGGCACCCCGGCCATCAGCTCTCGCGGTCGAGGATGGTGGCGATCATGGCGGTGGTGGAGACGCCGTCCTCGAAGCCCAGCACCTTCACCTCGCCGCCCGCGGCGCGCACCGCCTCGCCCCCGGCGATCTCCTCGACGCGATAGTCGCCGCCCTTGACCAGCACATCGGGCAGTACCGCCTCGATCAGGCGCTGCGGGGTGTCCTCGCTGAACGGCACCACCCAGTCCACCGCACCGAGGCCGGCCAGCACCTGCATGCGGCGCGCCAGCGGGTTGATCGGCCGCTTGGGGCCCTTCAGCCGGGCGATGGAATCGTCGTCGTTTACCGCCACGATCAGCCGGTCGCCGAGCCGGCGAGCATGCTCCAGGTAGGCCACGTGGCCGGCATGCAGGATGTCGAAGCAGCCGTTGGTCATCACCACCCGTTCGCCGCGCAGCTGGGCGGCGCGCACCGCCTCGATCAACGCCGCTTCGCCGATCAGCCCGAACTCGGCCAGCTTGTCGCCGTGCACGGCGGTATAGAGTTCGGCGATGGAGAGCGTGGCGGTACCCGGCTTGGCGACCACCAGCCCCGCCGCCAGGTTGGCCAGGGTCATGGCTTCGGGGAAGCCGTGGCCGGCCGCCAGTGCCAGCCCCAGCACGCCGATCACGGTGTCGCCGGCCCCGGTGACGTCGAAGACCTCCCGCGCCCGGGTCGGCAGGTGCAGCGGCTCGTGGCCGGTGCGGATCAGCGTCATGCCCTTCTCGCTGCGGGTGATCAGCAGCGCCTCGAGCTCGAGCTCGGCACACAGCGCCGCGCCCTTGGCCGCCAGCTCGTCGTCGTCGCGGCAGCGGCCCACCACGGCCTCGAATTCGGCCAGGTTGGGGGTGATCACGCTGGCGCCGCGGTACTTGGCGAAGTCGTTGCCCTTGGGATCGACCAGCACGCGCTTGCCGGCGCCACGCACCAGCGCGATCAGCTCCTCGACCCGGTTGAGGGTGCCCTTGCCGTAGTCGGAGAGGATCACCAGGTGGCAGCTCGGCAACCCCTGCGCGACCCGCGCCAGCAGCCCGCGCGTATCGAGTTCATCGAGGCCGTCCTCGAAGTCGAGCCGGATCAGCTGCTGGTTGCGGCTCATCACGCGCAGCTTGGTGATGGTCGGAATGCCCGGGCTGCTCTCGAAATAGGTGTCGACGCCGGCCGCCTCCAGGCGACTGGCCAGCCGGCGGGCGTTGTCGTCGTCGCCCACCATGCCGCTCAGGCCGGCATGCGCACCCAGCGCGGCGATGTTGAGCGCTACGTTGGCCGCCCCGCCGGGCCGGTCCTCGCACTCCTCCACCCGCACCACCGGGACCGGCGCTTCCGGTGAGATGCGCGAGGTGGCGCCGTGCCAGTAGCGGTCGAGCATGACGTCGCCCACCACCAGGACACAGGCCTGCTCCAGGGCGGTCAGGTCAAGCTTCATCGGATTCTTCCTCTTCCTTGCGGGGGTCGGGGCGCGCCAGCAGCGCGTCGAGGCGTTGGACCACATCGTCGATGCGAATCAGGGACATGGCGTCGGCATGGCGGACACGCTGGCCCCAGGGAATGGCGTCGGGCTCCTGGTGCAGGTAGCTGCGCACCGCGTCGGGATAACGATTGACCACATAGTCACGCCACAGATAGGGCGCCGCGCGATCGGGGTTGGTGGTGGCGTAGAGCCCGACGACCGGCGTACCCGTGGCATTGGCCATGTGGACCGGGCCGGAATCGGGGGCGATCACCGACCGGGCACCGGCGATCAGCGCCAGCAACCCCTTGAGCGAGGTGGCACCGATGGCATCGATCACCGTGCCCGGGCTTGTGAGCGCCGCGATACGCTCGCCCATCTCCCGCTCCTGGGTGCTGCCACCGCCGGTAAGCACCGTCTTCAACCCGTACTGGGCCCAGGCGTGCTCGATCACCGCGGCGTAGCCTTCGGCCGACCAGTTGCGAAAATTGCGCAGCCGGGGGTTGGCGCAGGGGCTCATCAGCAGGTAGGCGGACTCGCCGGTCAGCGCGGCGGCCTCCTCGCAGGCAGCCTCAGGCACCGGCAGGTTCCACTCCAGCGACAGGTCATCCACGCCCAGCAGGCGCGCAAAATCGAGGAACGATTCCAGCACGTGGGCCCGCGGGTGGGGCGCCAGCTGGCGCTGGGTGAACCAGTGCTGGGCGTCCTTGGCCCGCGCCTTGTCGTAGCCCACACGCACCTTGGCCTTGAGCCCCAGCGAGAGCACGCTGGCACGCAGCGCCTGCTGCATGTGCAGCAGCACATCGAAGCGAACGTCAGCCAGCTCGCGCCACAGCCGGCGCATGCCGGCAAGACCCGTGGCCTTGTCGTAGACCACGAACTCGACCCCCGAGAGGCCGGCCAGTAGACTGTGTTCCGCCTTGCCGATGATCCAGGTGATGCGTGCTTCGGGCCACTGGCGCTGCAAGGCGCGTACAGTGGGCACCAGGTTGCAGACGTCGCCGAGGGCAGAGAGTCGCAGCACGGCGATATGGCGCGGTTGGTCGGGCAGAGGATGCTTCATGCACTTGGCAACATGTCAGACGGGTAAGGCATACATTCTATATGATGCGGACAGTGTATGTGACGCCGGACCGGCGCCACAAATCGGCCCGTCGCTGTTCGACCCCGACCACTGGCATCGCGCCGGAAACGTGGTGGGCGAGGCCCCGGGGCGCGGCAGCAGCCTGTTTCTCGATGCCGGACGCGAGCAGTGGGTGTTGCGCCCCTATCGCCGCGGCGGCCTTATGGCGCGAATCAGCGAAGCTCGATACCTGTGGACGGGGCTCGAGCGTACCCGCGCCTTTCGCGAGCTGCGCCTCACCGCCCAACTCTTCGACCAGGGGCTGCCGGTGCCGCGCCCGGTGGCCGCTGCCGCCACCCGTTGCGGCTTGACCTATACCGCGGCACTGATCACGGTGCGCATTCCCGGCGCCCGGGCCCTGGCGGAACGCCTTGTCGACGCCGACGCGGCGCTGCTCGAGCGGGTCGGCGCCACCCTCCGGCGCTTCCACGATGCCGGGCTCGATCATGTCGACCTCAACGCCCGCAATCTTCTCGTCGACGCCGACGGCCAGGTCTGGCTGATCGACCTCGACCGCTGCCGGCTGCGCCCGGCAGGCGCCTGGCGCGAGGCCAACCTGGCGCGCCTCCAGCGCTCGCTGGCCAAGTTCGCCGGCGCCGAGCACATGGCGGCGATCCGGCGTGGCTATGATTCGCCGCCTTCGGCCCGGCGTACCGTCTCGCGTTCGGGATAGCACCGCAGCAGCAAATCGTCGAGGCCCTGGAGGATCTCGGCCTTGCCCGGCATCGAGCCGTCACGATGGAAGACGGCTTCGTGGCAGTTCTCGTATCGCGGCCAATAGCGGTAGGGCAGCGTGCGAAAGAAGATCCCCAGGGTTGGCGTGTGGGTGGCGAGCGCCAGATTGCGTACACCGGTATCGCCACACACCAGCACCGAGACGTGGGTCATCCACTCGGCCAGGCGGTCCAGCGCCATGCGCGGCTGGATGGCGACGTTGTCATGCTGCGCCACCACCTCGGCAAGGAAATTTCCGTTCTCTTCCGGCTTGTGGCCCTCCAGCAGGACGTGCCGGTAGCCGGGGAACTCACGCGCCGCCGCGGCGACCAGGCCATGCCAGGCCTCCAGGGAAAGCGACTTGTCCATGGCCGAGGCAAAGGGAAAATAGGCGATGGTGGGCTCGGCCTTGGCCGCAAGGTGGCGAGGCATGGCGAAATCCAGCGGATAGCTGGGCTTGTGCCCCATCACCTTGAGGAAGTCGAGCAGTATCTCGGCCTCGTAGTGGTAGTTCGAGCGCCGCAGGCCGACGTCGTAGAGCAGCCGATTCGACAGGGAACGATAAGGAAAGCCGAGCTTGATCGAGGCCGTGGCCATGAAGGTCAGCAGGCGCGAACGGGCCGTATCGGCCAGGTCGAAGAGCACATCGTAGGCCGGCAGGGCGCGCAGCGAGCGCCACTGCTCGCCAAGGCTGCCCTGCGTGTCCTGAATGAAGAGTTCATCGATGAGATCTTCCGGCACGGCGTAGCGGTAGGTGCTGACGGTGGCCAGCGTGATGCGTGCCTCCGGAAACAGGCGGCGTAGTTCGACGAGGAAAGGCCGCGTGGCCATGTAGTCGCCAAAGGCGCACTGGCGTATCACCAGGATGCGCCTGACCCCGAGCGCCGACGCGCTTTCCAGCCACTGTCGCCCGCGCCGATTCAGGTAGGCGCATTTATCCGTCCAAGCCTTCATGTATCCGCCCCAGCATTCGTTGTCCCATCCTCGCCTTCCGCGTCATGCTGGCCGGCATATTCCTCGACCAGGGCCTGCACATGGCAGGCGATACCGAAGCTCGCCTCCGCGCGCTGCCTGGCGGCCTGGCCGAGGCGCTCACGCAGGGCCGCGTCCTGGCCGAGTTCCGCCATGGCCTGGGCCCAGGCCTGCGGTGCCTGTGGCGCGGCGAGGCGCCCGCAGCCGGCGTCGAGCAGCTCGGGTATCGCCCCGCTGTCGGCGCCAATCACCGGTTTGCCGGCGGCCATGGCCTCGACCACGGTGAGGCCGAAGGCCTCGTTGCGCGAGGGCACGCAGACGATGTCCAGCGCCTCGAACAGGCGCGGCAGGTCGGAGCGAAACCCGGCGAAGGTGACTCGATCCTCCAGGCCCAGCACCGTTACCCGCTCGCGCAGTCGCGCCACGTAGGCTTCGTCGCTGCCCTCACGGGCCGTCAGGCCGCCGATCATCACGCCATGCCAGGCGAGTCCCGGGGCAAGCTCGCCAAGCCTCGCCAGGCCATCCAGCCATACCTCGTGCCCCTTGCCGTCGGTCAGTCGCCCGGGCAGGCCGATCGCCACTTCGCCGGGCGCCACGCCGAGCGCGCGGCGCAGCACCACACGCGCCGCATCGCCCAGCTGCGGTGCATAGGGAGCGAGGTCGATGCCCAGGTAGAGGCGGCGGATGCGCTCGGGCGGCAAGGGAAAGGCGGCAAGGTTGCGTGCCCGCGTCGCGTCGCTGATCGAGAAGAGTCGCGTGACGCGACCGTAGGCCCAGCGATGGTAGAGGTCCTTCTTCGGCCGGGTCACGCCCATGTGGTCGGTGAAGAACAGCTTGAGGCTCGGCCGCAGGGACGCCAGCAGTGCGCCCAGACGCAGGTCGCTGGACTTGTGGCAGTGCAGCACGCCGATACCGTGACGCTTGAGATAGGCCAGTACCTGTCCCACCTGCAAGAGCGCACGCGCCCGCGAAGGCAGCGTCAGCGGTTCGATACCGGCCGACGCCAGGCTCTCCGCCACCCGAGAACCGGCCAGCGCCAGGCCGTGGGGCTCCCACCCCTGGCGCCGCAGCTCGGGTATAATCCGCGCTGGATACATTTCGAGTCCGCCCCAGCCGTCCGAGAGGCAGAGGTGCATGACCTTGTTCGCCAAGGCTGTCTCCTTCGTCGGTCAACCGGGGCTCGGGAGCCCAGATGACATCTTCTTCCCCCGTGGCCGCTGGCCACGCCGTGGATACGCCGCCGCGCATCCTGGTGGTGCGCAACGACAAGCTCGGCGACTTCATGCTCGCCTGGCCGGCCCTCGCCTGCCTCAAGGCCGCCCTGCCCGAAGCACGACTCAGCGTGCTGGTGCCGAGCTACACGGCACCGCTGGCCCGCTGCTGCCCGTGGATCGACGAGGTCATCCTCGACCCCGGCCCCGACGCCGGCAGGCGCGCCCAGCGCGATCTGCTCGCCGAGCTGCGCAGCGCACGCTTCACGGCCATGCTGACGCTCTTCTCGACCCCGCGCATCGGCTGGCTGGGCTGGCGCGCCGGCATCCGGCATCGGCTGGCCCCCGCCACCAAGTGGGCGCAGCTATTCTACAACCATCGCATCGTGCAGCGCAGGTCACGCTCGGCGCAGCCGGAGTATGTCTACAACATCGAGCTGGCCGAAGCCCTAGTCGCCGTCTTGGGGCGAACGCCGGCCCCCCGCCCGGCGCCTCCCTTCTGGCCGCTGCCGCCCGGTACCCGGGCGACCCGGCGCGAGGCGCTAGCCGCCGAGCTGGGCATCGTGACGTCGCGTCCCTGGCTGTTCCTGCACGCCGGCAGCGGCGGCTCGGCGGTCAACCTCTCACCCGAGCGCTACGCCGCTCTGGCCTTCGCCGTGGAAAGGGGTCTGGCACCCGACGCGCCACGCCCCCAGTGGCTGCTGACGGCCGGCCCCGGCGAGGAGCCGGCCGCCCAGCGGCTGTGCGCCTTGCTGTGCGCTGAAGGCCTGCAGGCGGAGGTGCTGCCGCCACGCCACGGCCTGGCCGATTTCGCCCTGACGCTCGCCACCGCCGATCTCTTCATTGCCGGCTCCACCGGGCCGCTGCATGTCGCCGCCTGCCTGAACCGCCCCACGGCAGGGTTCTATCCGGCCCGCCGCTCAGCCACGGCGCTGCGCTGGCAGACCTGCAACGACGAGTCGCGCCGCCTCGCCTTCAGCCCGCCCGACGGCGCCGCCGACAGCGACATGGCAGCCATCGATCTCGACGCCGCGGCGGCAGCGATCGTCACGCTGCTGCGTCGTCGGGCGGCGGTGAAGTCTGGGTCCTGATCCACAGGTCGGCATACTTGGCAAAGGTGGAGTGGGCCGACAGCAGGGCCAGCAGCAGCCCCTGGCGACCATCGAGGAAACCGGCGCGCAGCAGGTACATGCGCAGGAAGCAGCCAAGCCCATGCACGACCCCGGCCGACAGGCTGCCACGCTTGCCGCGCGCGGCGCGCTGCTCGGCCCAGGCCTGGGCATAGTGGGCCGATTTCTCGAGGTAGTGGCGCAGGTCGCGGTAGGTGTAGTGCAGCAGGTCGCCCTGCAGCGGCTTGACCGGCAGCCCGGCGGGATTTTGCAGCTTCTCGTGGACCAGGGCGGCATCGTAGCCCGCCTTGCCCCGGGGGTAGAGCCGCGCGACCCGATCGGGGTACCAGCCGGAGTGGCGGATGAAGTCGCCGAAGCACCAGGAGAGGCGCGCCATCGAATAAACCACCGGCTCGCCGGTAGCGACCACGGCCTGGATGCTGTCACGCAGTTCAGGAGTGACCCGCTCGTCGGCATCGACCATCAGGATCCAGTCGCTCTCGACCAGGGCTTCGGCACGCCGGCGCTGCACGCCGAAGCCCTGCCAGTCGGCGTTCACCGCCACCTTGTCGGTGAACTCACGCGCAATACCGCAGGTCGCATCCTCGCTACCGGCATCCAGCACCACGATCTCATCCGCCCAGCGCAGCGTCTCCAGGCAGGCACGCAGGTTGGCTTCTTCGTTCTTGACGATCAGAACCGCGGCCACGCTCATGGGACATCCTTCCTTCCAGCAGGGCGCCTCAGTGTACTGTCGCCGCCCCGATGGCGGCAAACCGCCCCGCCACAGCCCGTCGTCATCCGGGCGAGGCAAAACCTGCACAGCTTGTTAAGCTGATGCCTGAACTCTTGCCAGTGCCAGGAACCATGTCGATCTCGCTATCTTTCCACTTCCTGAAGCACCCGCGATGGTGGGCGCTGACCGTCATTGGGCTATGCCTGGGGTATGCCGTCGCCGTGCTGACCCGCCTGCCCCAGTGGGGCCTGCTGCCGGTTGCCGCCGGCTGGGTGGCACTGGGCGCCTGGCTGAACTGGGGCGCACGGGCCACCGACCGGCCCGCCATAACGCGCCGCCGCTGGCCCTTCTCGATCTTGCCGGTCGCCCTGTGGGGGCTTTACGTCTACCTGGCCGAGAGCTTCGGCATTGTCGATCTCGGTGCGGTGTTCTTCCACCTACAGGCCGGCATGACCGATCACGGTGGCATAAGCCGCATCGGTGCCGCCGTGCTCTATACCTTTGCCATGGCCGGGCTGCTGCTCGGCATCACCTGGCTGATCCGCCACGATGTGCGCTGGCGACGGACCGAGCCTTTCCTCGCCTTGGTGCTGCTGGTCAGCAACCCGCTGCTCTACGGCGTCACCCAGCGCGGGGCCGCCATCGTCACCGACGATGGCGCCTGGCTCAGCCGCCAGTATGTCGAACCGATCATTCTCGACGCGCCGCAGGCCCCCCCCAACCTGCTGCTGATGTACCTGGAGAGCATCGAGCGCACCTACGCCGACCGCGAGCGCTTCGGCGACGCCTATGCCGACCTTGATGCCATCGGCGAGCATGGCCTGGTCTTCGAAGGCGTTCAGCAGATCGACAATACCGGCTGGACCATGGCCGGCATGATCGCCAGCCAGTGCGGTACGCCGCTGATGCCGGCCGGCCTGCTGCACGACCGCCAGTTCACGCCGCTGGACAAGGTGGTGCCCGGCGTCGACTGCCTTGGCGACCTGCTCTCGGCGCAGGGCTACCGGCTCAGCTACCTGGGCGGTGCCAGCACGGCCTTTGCCGGCAAGGGGCTGTTCTACGAGGGACATGGCTTTGAAACGGTGCTCGGCCGCGAGGAGCTCCTGCCGCGGCTCGAGAATCCCAGCTACGTCAACAACTGGGGGCTCTACGATGATTCGATGTACGCCTTCAGCCTCGAGGAGCTGCGCCGCCTCAACGCCGAGGAGGGCCCCTGGGGGCTGGTCAACCTGAGCATCGCCGGCCATGCGCCTCGCGGCTACCCGGCCCAGGCCTGCATCGACCGCCAGGGGGAGTTCGACGGCATCGATATTCTCTATTCCGTGGAATGCTCGGCCTGGCTGGCGCGCGACTTCCTGGAGCGGGCCGAGGCCGAGGGGTTGCTCGACAACACCATCGTGGTGGTCGCCAGCGACCACCTGACCATGCGCGTCTCGGCCTGGGAGCAGCTGATCCAGGGCGAGCGCGATAACACCTTCATCCTGCTCGGGCCCGATATCCCCTTGGGTCGTGAGAGCCGCCTGGCCTCGATGGTGGATGTCTTCCCCACCGTGCTCGAGGCCATGGGCTTCACCATCGACTGGCACCGGGCAGGCCTGGGCGTCTCGCTGCTTTCCGGCGAGCCCACGCTGCTGGAGAGCTACAGCAAGACCGAGATCAACGTGCGCATGCGCGAGGAGACCGCCCTGCAGGAGCGCCTCTGGGAGGGGCTTGCCCCGCAGCCGCAGCCGCCCACCGAGGACCAGGTGGTGGAAACGCCCACCGACGCCACCGGAGAGCGCCCCGCCAGCGTGCAGTGAGAGGCCGCTCAGCCGCGGGCGATCACGGTCTCGCCCGTACCCAGCAAGGCAGCCAGCACACGCTGTGGCGAGAGCTGTACCAGGCAGTTGGTGTGTCCCAGCGGGCAGGTCCGCTCGAAGCAGGGCGAGCAGCCAAGGCCCAGATAGTGGACCTCTGCGCTGTCGGTCAGCGGCGGCGTATAGGCCGGTGACGACGAGCCGTAGAGTGCGTGGATGCGAGTGCCCACCGCCGCGGCCACGTGCATCAGCCCTGAATCGTTGGTCACCACCTGCCGGCAGTCCGCCAGCAGGTCCACCGCGTCGGCCAGCCGTGTCTTTCCGCACAGGTTGTGCACCTGGGCCTGCCCCTCGGCAATCGCCTCACCGGCCCCGGCATCCTTGGGCCCGCCCAGCACGCGTACTTCAAAGCCTTCCGCGGTGAGACGCTCGGCCAGCTCGCGAAAGTGCGCCAGCGGCCACTGCTTGGCCGGGCCGTATTCGGCGCCCGGCATCATGCCGATGGCGGGTCGCGAGGTCAGCCCCAGCCGCACGCGCAGCTCGGCCAGGTTGTCGGCATCGACCCGCAGCCGCGGCCTGGGAATGGCGAAATCGCCGCGCCGAGCCGCGTCGGCATCGAGCCCAAGCGCCACGAAGCGCTTGACGGTCTGGTCGAGCACCGCCTTGTCGAGCTCACGGCGTTCGTTGACGAGCCCGTAGCGCTGCTCGCCGGTGAAGCCGATTCGCCGCGGGATACGCGCGAGCAGCGGCACCAGTGCCGACTTCCATGAGCGCGGCAGCACGATGGCGGTGTCGAAGCGGCCGCGCAGCGATCTTGCCAGGGCGCGGCGACTGGCCCAGCCGAATTCGCCGTGGCCGACATCCAGGGTGGCGACTTCATCGACCTCGTCCATGCGTTCGAGGATCGGCTGCGACCAGCCCGGCGCGACCACGCCGATACGGCATCCCGGCCGGCGCTGCTTCAGCGTCATGAACAGGCTCTGGGCCATGACCATGTCGCCGACCCAGGAGGGACCGACGACGAGAAAGCGAGGCGCGGACGCCTGGCTCATCCCCTGGCCCCATCCAGCCACTCGAGATAGGCGCGCACCCCTTCGGCCACGGTGCGGAACTCCCTGTCATAGCCCGCCTCGCGCAGGCGCGAGATGTCGGCCCGGGTGTAGCTCTGGTAGCGCCCCTTGAGCTCCTCCGGGAAGTCGATGTATTCGATGCGCCCGCGGCCGTGGAAGTCGATCACCGCTTCGCCAATGGCCTTGAACGGCTCGGCGCGGCCGGTGCCGAGGTTGAAGATGCCCGACTTGTCGGGATGGTCGAGGAACCACAGGTTGACGTCGACCACGTCGCCGACATAGATGAAGTCGCGGCTCTGCATGCCTGCTTCATAGCCGTCCCAGGCGCCGAACAGCTTGAGGTCCTGACCCGCCGAAACCTGGTTGTGGTTGTGGAAGGCCACGCTGGCCATCTTGCCCTTGTGCTGCTCGCGCGGGCCGTAGACATTGAAGTAGCGAAAGCCCACCACCTGGCTGGTCAGCTGGTCCCAGCGCTGGCGCACGTACTGGTCGAACAGCAGCTTGGAGTAGCCGTAGACATTCAGCGGCTTCTCGTACTGCGGCTCCTCGCGGAACACCTCGCTGCCGCCATAGGTGGCCGCCGACGAGGCGTAGAAGAGCGGAATGCCCTGCTGCTGGCAGAAGTGCAGCAGCACCTTCGAGTACTCGAAGTTGTTGTCGAGCATGAAGCGCCCGTTCCATTCGGTGGTATCCGAACAGGCGCCCTCGTGGAAGATCGCCTCGATCGGCGGCAGGCGCGAAGGTTCGCCGCGCAGCACCGCCTCGACGCGAGCGCGGAAGTCGTCCTTGTCGAGATAATCGCCCAGGGTGCAGTCCGCCAGGTTGACGAACTTGGTGCCGTCGCGCAGGTCGTCGACGACCAGCACATCGTGTCGCCCGCGCTCGTTGAGGGCTTTCACCAGATTCGCGCCGACGAAACCGGCACCGCCTGTCACTACGATCATTGTGAACCTCACTGGGGGCGCAGTGGTGCGCCTATAACCGATGTGCCTGTGATTGTATACTTGACGCCCTGTGAATTCATGGCCAACGGTGCATCGCAATGACTCTCTCGTCAAACCCGTCGCAGACGCTCTCGACACCCCCGTCGACCTCCTCCGGGTCGACGACAGACGTGACCACCTTCCAGGGCCTGATCCTCGCCCTGCAGCAATACTGGGCCGAACAAGGCTGCGTGGTGCTTCAGCCCCTGGACATGGAGGTCGGCGCCGGGACCTTCCACCCCGCCACCTTCCTGCGCGCCATCGGGCCGGAGAGCTGGAACGCCGCCTACGTGCAGCCGTCCCGACGGCCCACCGACGGCCGCTACGGCGAGAACCCCAACCGCCTGCAGCACTACTACCAGTTCCAGGTGGTGATGAAGCCTTCTCCCGCCGACCTGCAGGCGCTCTACCTGGGTTCGCTCGAGCACCTCGGCATCGACCCGCTGGTGCATGACATTCGCTTCGTCGAGGACAACTGGGAGTCCCCCACCCTGGGCGCCTGGGGGCTGGGCTGGGAGATCTGGCTCAACGGCATGGAGGTGACCCAGTTCACCTACTTCCAGCAGGCCGGCGGCCTCGAGTGCTATCCCGTCACCGGCGAGCTCACCTATGGCCTCGAACGCATCGCCATGTACCTGCAGAACGTCGACAGCGTCTACGACCTGGTCTGGGCCATCGCACCGGACGGCTCGAAGGTCACCTACGGCGACGTCTACCTGCAGAACGAGCGCGAGCAGTCGGCCTACAACTTCGAACATGCCGACGTGCCGGCCCTGTTCAACGCCTTCGACCATCAGGAGCGCGAGTGCAACAAGCTGCTCGAAGCGGGCCTTCCGCTGCCCGCCTATGAGCAGGTGCTCAAGGCTTCGCACACCTTCAACCTGCTGGACGCCCGCCACGCCATCTCGGTGACCGAGCGGCAGCGCTTCATCCTGCGCGTGCGCACCATGGCCCGCGACGTGGCTCACGCCTATTTCGAATCGCGCAAGGCCGCCGGCTTCCCGCTGGCCCCCGAGGCCCTGCGCCAGGAACTGCTGGCCAAAGAGACCGCCACCGAACAAGGAGACGCCTGATGGCTGCCACTACCCTCTTGATCGAGCTGGGCGTCGAGGAGCTGCCGCCGGGTGCCATCGACTCGCTGGCCGACGCCATGGCCGAGGGCATTCGTCGCGGCCTCACCGAGGCCGAGGTCGCCTTCGGCGCCGTGCATGCCTATGCCACGCCTCGCCGGCTGGCGGTGCAGGTTGCCGACCTCGCCGACAAGCAGCCCGACCGTGAGGTCGAACGCCGCGGACCCGCCCTTGCCGCCGCCTACAAGGATGGCCAGCCGACCAGGGCCGCCGAAGGCTTCGCCCGCTCCTGCGGCGTCGAGGTGGCGGAGCTGATCCACCTCGAGACCGACAAGGGCACCTGGCTCGGCTACCGCGAACAGCAGCAGGGCGAGGCGACCACTCGCCTGCTGCCGGCCATCGTCGACAAGGCCATCGCTGCCCTGCCGGTCCCCAAGAACATGCGCTGGGGTGCGTCGCGCATCGAATTCTCCCGCCCCGTGCACTGGCTGGTGATGCTCTACGGCAATGAGGTAGTGCCGGCCGAGGTGCTGGGACTCGAGGCGGGCCGTACCACGCGTGGCCATCGCTTCCATGCACCGGAGCCCTTCGACCTGGCCCATGCCGACGACTATCTCGCGGCGCTCGAGCAGGCCTGGGTACTGGCCGATCGCGAGCGGCGGCGTGAGCGCATTCGCGAACAGGTGCTGGCCGAGGCCGAGGTACAGGATGCCCAGGCGGTGATCGACGAGGCGCTGCTCGACGAGGTGAGCGGCCTGGTGGAGTGGCCGGTCGCGCTGTCCGGAAGCTTCGACGCACGCTTCCTCGAGGTACCGGCGGAATGCCTGATCTCCTCGATGAAGGCCAACCAGAAGTACTTCCATCTGCTCGATGAACAGGGGCGACTGAAACCCCAGTTCATCACCATCGCCAACATCGACAGCCAGGACCCGCAGCAGGTCATCGAGGGCAACGAGAAGGTCATTCGCCCACGCCTGGCCGACGCCGCCTTCTTCTACGACACCGATCGCAAGCAACCGCTGGCGGCTCGCATTCCCGGCCTGGCCAATGTCGTGTTCCAGCAGCAGCTCGGCACGCTGGCCGACAAGGCCCACCGCAGTGCCGCCGCGGCCGCCTTCATCGCCGGACGCATAGGCGGCGATGTGGCCCAGGCGCGGCGTGCCGCCGAGCTGGCCAAGTGCGACCTGGTCACCGAGATGGTGCTCGAATTCCCCGAGCTTCAGGGCATCATGGGTCGCTACTACGCCACCCATGACGGTGAGCCCGCCGAGGTGGCCCAGGCGCTGGAAGAGCAGTACCTGCCACGCTTCGCCGGCGACGAGATTCCCGCCTCGCGCACCGGCCAGGCCCTGGCGCTGGCCGACCGCCTCGACACCCTGACCGGCATCTTCGGCCTGGGCCTGCGGCCTACCGGCACCAAGGATCCCTTCGCCCTGCGTCGTGCCGCCATCGGTGTGCTCAACATCATCATCAAGGGCGAGCTGGATCTCGATCTGCGCGAGCTGCTCGAACTGGCCGCGGCACAGCACCAGGAGCTGCCCTACGCCGAGGCGCTGGTAGAGGAAGTGCTGGGCTACATGCTCGACCGCTTCCGTGCCTGGGCGGCCGACGAAGGCATCCCGGCCGAGGTCTACCTGGCGGTGCGGGCACGCCCGGTGACCCGCCCGCTCGACTTCGCCCGCCGGCTGCGTGCCGTACATGCCTTCTCTCAGCGCGAGGAAGCGGCTGCACTGGCGGCGGCCAACAAGCGGGTTTCCAACATCCTGGCCAAGCAGGCCGACGAAGTTGCCAGCCAGGTCGACACCGCCCACCTGCACGAACCTGCCGAGCAGGCCCTGTTCGACGCCGTCGAAGCCAGCCGTGGCCAGGTGATGCCGCTGTTCGCCGAAGGGCGTTATCGCGAGGCGCTGGATGTGCTGGCCGGGCTTCGCTCGCCGGTGGACGCCTTCTTCGATGACGTCATGGTAATGGCCGAAGATGCCGCCATCCGCCGCAACCGCCTGGCGCTGTTGGCCGGGCTTCAGTCTCTGTTCCTGGAAGTGGCCGACATCGCGCTGCTGCAGCAGTAGGCCTCGCTCCTGAGCCTGAGCCGGCCGAGGCAACTCGGCCGGCTTTTTCGTTCCGCTTGTTCACCCTGGGTGTTTCACGTGAAACATCACCTGGCCTTGGCACGGCATGTTTCACGTGAAACACTTCACCCTCACGTTCATCTTCGGTGTACCGATGCCCGACGCTTCTCGCCTCGTCATTCTCGATCGCGACGGTGTGATCAATCATGATTCCGACGCCTACATCAAGACGCTCCAAGAATGGGTGCCCTACCCCACCGCCATCGAGGCCATCGCACGGCTTTCCCAAGCCGGATGGACCGTCGCCGTGGCGACGAACCAATCGGGCATCGCCCGCGGTTACTACGACGACATCACCTTGGCGGCGATGCACAGCGAGCTGCGCCGCCTAGTGGAAGCCGCCGGTGGCGAGATTTCACATATAGCCTACTGCCCGCATGGACCCGACGACGGCTGCGACTGTCGCAAGCCGTTGCCAGGCCTGCTGGAACAGGTCAGGAAGGCGCTGCGGCTGGATACGCTGTCAGGTAGCTGGATGGTTGGCGACAGCTTGCGAGACCTGCAGGCCGGTGAGCGCATGGGCTGCCGTTCGGTACTGGTACGCACCGGCAAGGGTAGCCGCACGGAAGCCAAGGGTGTCGGGCTGCAGCAGGCCTTGGTGTTCGACGACCTGGCCGCCTTCACCGACTGGCTGCTGACGCAACCACAGCCATAGGCGCAAGAAAAAACCGACCCCTCTCGGGGTCGGTGGTCTTGCATTGAGCGATGTTTCACGTGAAACAGCGGGCTCAAACGTCCAGGTTGGCCACCAGCGCATTGCTCTCGATGAAGGCGCGGCGCGGCTCCACCTCGTCCCCCATCAGGGTATTGAACATCATGTCGGCCGCCACGGCATCTTCGATGGTAACACGCAGCAGGCGGCGGGTTTCCGGGTCCATGGTGGTCTCCCAGAGCTGGTCGGGGTTCATCTCGCCCAACCCCTTGTAGCGCTGCACCGAGAGGCCTCGCTGGGCCTCGCCCATCAGCCATTCAAGCGCCTGGTAGAAGGTAGTCACGAGTTTCTTGCGCTCGCCGCGGGCTACGTAGGAGCCCTCTTCAAGCAGGCCTTCGAGCGTCTGGCCGAGGGCGGCCATGGCGCGATAATCGGCGCTGGTAAAGAAGTCGATGCCCCACACATAATCGGTACTGACGCCATGGGCCGTCAGCGTCACCGCCGGCAGGAACAGCTCGCGCTCTCGGTCCTCTTCAAGGCGGAAGGTATAGCGTGGACCGCCCTCATAGGCCACCAGGGAGTCCATTTCCTGCTGCAGGAAGGCGAGCCAGTTCTGCATGGTGACGCGATCCTTGAGGCTGGTCTCCCCATCCAGGCGCGCGGCATGCACTACCTTGCGCAACACTTCATTGGGATAGACCCTCGACAGGCGGTCGATGCGCTTCATCACGTCGCGATATTGGCTGACCAGCGCCTCTAGCTGGGTGCCGGTGACCGGCGGCGCGTCGGGATTGACATAGAGCCTGGCGCCATCCATCGCGGTGGTGGTCAGGTAATCGACCAGCGCTTGCTCGTCCTTGAGATAGGTTTCCTGCTTGCCGCGCTTGATCTTGTACAGCGGCGGCTGGGCAATGAAGACATGGCCGCGCTCGATCAGCTGCGACATCTGGCGGAAGAAGAAGGTCAGCAGCAGCGTGCGGATGTGCGAGCCGTCCACGTCCGCATCGGTCATGATGATGATCGAATGGTAGCGCAGCTTGTCGGGGTTGAACTCCTCACGCCCAATGCCACAGCCCAGCGCCGTGATCAGGGTGCCCACCTCGGCGGAGGAAAGCATCTTGTCGAAGCGGGCCTTCTCGACGTTGAGGATCTTGCCCTTGAGCGGCAGGATGGCCTGCGTACGGCGATCGCGCCCCTGCTTGGCGCTGCCACCGGCAGAGTCACCCTCCACCAGGAACAGCTCGGAGAGGCTTGGATCCTTCTCCTGGCAGTCGGCCAGCTTGCCCGGCAGCCCGGCGATATCCAGCGCCCCCTTGCGGCGCGTCATGTCGCGAGCCTTGCGCGCCGCTTCACGCGCCCGGGCGGCATCCAGCATCTTGTTGACGATGGACTTGGCGTCATTGGGGTTTTCGATCAGATAATCCGAGAACAGGCGGCCCATCTCCTGCTCCACGGCGGTCTTCACCTCGGATGAGACTAGCTTGTCCTTGGTCTGGGAAGAGAATTTCGGGTCGGGGACCTTGACCGAGATGATCGCGGTCAGCCCTTCTCGAGCATCGTCCCCGGAGGTGGCCACCTTCGATTTCTTCAGCAGCCCCTCGGACTCGATGTAGCCATTCAGGGTACGCGTCAGCGCGGCCCGGAAGCCTGCCAGGTGCGTTCCCCCGTCGCGTTGCGGTATGTTGTTGGTATAGCAGAAAATATTCTCGGCGAAGGAATCGCTCCACTGCATCGCCACCTCGACCACGACGCCGTCCTCGCGCTCGGCCTCGAAGTGGAACACCGGATTGAGCACGGTCTTGTTGCTGTTGAGGTGATTGACGAAGGCCTTGAGACCACCTTCGTAGTGGAACAGCTCCTCCTTGCCGCTGCGCTCATCGACCAGCCGAATCGCCACACCGGAATTGAGGAAAGAAAGTTCACGCAGGCGCTTGGCCAGAATATCGTAGTGGAACTCGATATTGGCAAAGGTATCGGGCGAAGGTCGGAAATGCACCCGCGTGCCGGTCTTTTCCGATTTACCGACCACGCCGAGCGGCGCATCGGGCACGCCATGGCGATAGACCTGCTCGTAGACTTGGCCTGCGCGCCAGATGGTCAGCTTGAGCTCCTCGGAGAGCGCGTTGACGACCGAGACCCCGACGCCGTGCAGACCGCCCGAGACCTTGTAGGAATTGTCATCGAACTTCCCTCCGGCGTGCAGCACCGTCATGATCACCTCGGCGGCCGATACCCCTTCCTCTTCGTGGATATCGGTGGGAATGCCGCGGCCATTGTCGCTGACGGTGACGCATTCATCCGGGTGGATGACCACGCGGATCTCGCTGCAGTAGCCTGCCAGGGCCTCATCGATGGAGTTGTCCACCAGCTCGAACACCATGTGATGAAGCCCCGTGCCGTCGTCGGTGTCGCCGATGTACATGCCAGGACGCTTGCGTACGGCATCCAGTCCCTTGAGAACCTTGATGCTCGATGAGTCGTAAGCCTGTTCGCTCATTGACTACTCCGTGATGAAGTCTAACGGTGCCTGCGGCATTAGCTGCCCCAGGCCATGGCTGTCCTGTTTCACGTGAAACATGGCGACGGAGGTGCCGGGTTGCCATGCGCCGGACAAGGCCTCGTGTTCGACACTGGTGATGAAAGCCTGGCACTGCATCGCTTGCAGCAAGCGGCAGAAGGCGAGGCGGTGAGCGGGGTCCAGCTCGGCCGGCAGATCGTCCACCAGGTAGAGGCACGAACGTCCCGTCTTGCGTTCCAGCAGCTTGCCTTGGGCCAGCTTCAGGGCGCTGACGACCAGCTTCTGCTGGCCGCGAGAGAGCACTTCAGCCGCCGGCACGCCCCCTACGCGAAGCCTCAGGTCGCAACGCTGCGGTCCCAGCTGGGTGAAGCCCATCTGCTTGTCGGTGGGGCGCGACTGCTCAAGCGCCTCGCCCAGCGAGCGGCGACTATCCCAGCCTCGAGAGTAGCGCAGGCTGAGCGTCGGCAGCGCCACGAGCTGGGCCAGGGTTTCCTCGAAAACCGGCGCGAAATCGGCCACCCACTCCCGCCGTAGCCGATCGACCGCTTCGCCCCAGTACGCCAGCTCCCGCTCCCAGGCAGCCAGGGATTTGGCGTCCATTCTATCATGCCTGAGCAGGGCGTTCCGATGTTTGAGGGCCAGCCGGGTGCGCCGCCAGGCCTCGTAGAAGTCGTGTTTCACGTGAAACACACCCCAGTCCAGGAACTCGCGCCGTCCCGCCGGTGGACCCTCGAGCAAGCGAAAGGCATCGGGGTTGACGACCTGGAGCGGCAGTGCCTCGATGAGGCGGGCCAAGCGATCGATGCGCTCGCCGTTCATGCGAATCTCGAGCTCGGCAGCCTCTCGCGAACGGCGCAGGCCAACCGTGGAGGGGGGGTCGACGCCAAGCCGGGCAAAGAGCGTCATATCCGAAGCTTGGTGGGCGATGGCGTGCTTGAGCTGGCGGGTACGAAAGGAGCGGCCCATACCGAGCAGGTGAATGGCTTCGAGCAGGCTCGTCTTGCCGCTGCCGTTGGCACCGACAATGAGATTGATCCCGGCCGATGGTTCGAAGGCCACCGCGCCGAGATTTCTCAAGCCATTGATTCTTAGTTCTTTAATCAGCATTCAGCGGGCCATGGGCGAACGCGGGAGTGCCGAGTATCCGGCCCTTCGACCCAGCGCCGCCGCGCTGGCTAGAGACGCATGGGCATGACCACATACAGCGCATCACCCCCGCCCGGCTCTTCCATCAGCGCACTGCTGTTGGAATCCGCGAGGGTCATCTGCACGCGCTCTTCATCCAGCACGCTGAGCACATCGATGAGGTAGCCGACGTTGAAGCCAATCTCCAGTGCATCGCCACTATATTCGACCGACACATTCTCTTCGGCTTCTTCCTGTTCCGGGTTGTTGGCCATCACCTGAAGGTTGCCCTCCTTCAAGTGCAGCCGAACGCCACGATACTTCTCGTTGGAAAGGATGGAGGTACGCGAAAGCACCTGACGAAGCTCGGCGCGCTCGGCGATGAAGACCTTGTCACCCCCTCGCGGTATGACACGCTCGTAGTCGGGAAACTTGCCATCGACCAGCTTCGAGGTGAAGGTGAAGTCACCGGTATGCGCACGCACATGGCTGGCACTCAGGGTCAGCGTCACCGGCTCGTCGCTGTCGTCCAGCAGGCGCACCAGCTCGAGCACGCCCTTGCGCGGCACGATCAGCTTGCGCGGCGGCTCCACCTGGATCTCTGCCGGGCGTGAGCAGACCGCCAGGCGGTGGCCATCAGTGGCCACGGTGCGCACCAGGTTGGCGCGCAGTTCGAGCAGCATGCCGTTGAGGTAGTAGCGTACGTCCTGCTGCGCCATGGCGAAGGAGGTCGCATCGATCAGGTGCTTGAGGGTCCCACGCGGCAGGCTGAGCTCCACATCGCCGGCGCTGTCCTCGATATTGGGAAACTCGGCCACCGGCAGCGTCGACAGGGTGAAGCGGGAACGGCCGCTGCGCAGCACGGCACGCCCGTCCTCCAGGCTGAACTGCAGCTCCGCCTGGTCGGGCAACGACTTGCAGATATCCATCAGCTTGCGTGCCGGCACCGTCACGGCCCCGGGTACGTCCACCTGCGAGGCGGCCGTCCTGCCTACCAGCTCCACTTCGAGGTCCGTTCCGGTCAGCGCCACCTGCTCGTGATCCACCTGGATCAGCACGTTGGAGAGTACCGGCAGGGTCTGGCGGCGCTCCACCACACCGGCCACCAGGGCCAGCGGTCTGAGCAGGGCCTCGCGGGTTATGGAAAATCTCATCTCGGCTCCACGTCTAGTCCTGTAGAAAGGGGTCGGGCGTTGGCGTCATGGGCGGCGAACCCCTCCGCTCAGCTGGTCAGCAGCCGGAGCAGGTTCTTGTAGTCCTCGCGGATATCCGCGCTCTCCTCCTGCAAGGCCTGCACCTTACGGCAGGCATGCAGCACTGTAGTATGGTCGCGGCCGCCGAAGGCGTCACCAATCTCGGGCAGGCTATGGTTGGTCAGCTCCTTGGCCAGCGCCATGGCCACCTGCCGCGGGCGCGCCACCGAGCGCGAACGCCGCTTGGAGAGCAGGTCGGACAGCTTGATCTTGTAGTACTCGGCCACGGTGCGCTGGATATTGTCGACCCCGACCTGCTTGTCCTGCAGCGCCAGCAGGTCCTTGAGCGACTCGCGAATGAAGTCTTGGGTAATCGGCTTGCCCATGAAGTGCGAGTCGGCGATGACCTTCTTCAGCGCCCCCTCCAGCTCACGCACGTTGGAGCGGATCTTCTGCGCGATGAAGAAGGCCGCGTCATGGGGCAGGTCCACCTTCGCCTGGTCGGCCTTCTTCATCAGGATGGCCACCCGGGTCTCGAGCTCCGGCGGCTCGATGGCCACCGTCAGTCCCCAGCCGAAGCGCGACTTCAGTCGCTCCTCCACGCCGCTGATCTCCTTGGGATAGCGGTCGGAGGTCAGGATCATCTGCTGCCCCCCTTCGAGCAGCGCATTGAAGGTATGGAAGAACTCCTCCTGGGAGCGCTCCTTGCCGGCGAAGAACTGGATGTCGTCGATCAGCAGGGCGTCGACGCTGCGATAGAAGCGCTTGAAATCGTTGATGGCATTGAGCTGCAGCGCCTTGACCATGTCGGCCACGAAGCGCTCGGAGTGCAGGTAGACCACGCGGGCGTTTTCACGCCGACCGGCCAGCGCATTGCCGACCGCGTGCATCAGGTGGGTCTTGCCCAGCCCCACGCCGCCGTACAGAAACAGCGGATTGTAGGCGCCGCCCGGATTCTCGGAGACCTGGCGCGACGCCGCGCGGGCCAGCTGGTTCGACTTGCCCTCGACGAAGGTTTCGAAGGTGAAGGCCGGGTTGAGGCCGCTGCTGTGCTTCAGGCTGCCTTCGACCTGCACTTCGCGCTCGCCGCCGCCCCGGCGGCCACCGGCTTCCTCGCGCAGCTGGTCGATCTCGCGCTCATCGCCGATATCGCCACGCGGCGGGACCTGGATCGCCGGCCCCAGCGGAGAGCGGGGGCTCGCGGAGACGGGCGTGCCCAGCTCGCGCGGCTGCGGCTTGGGAGCCACGGCACGGCGGCTGCCCACGGTCAGCATCACGCGGGGGGGCTTGGCCGGCGCCAGCTCGCGCAGCAGCTCATTGATTCGCTTGACGTACTTGTCCCCAACCCAGTCGCGCACGAAGCGGTTGGGGGCCAGCAGGCGCAATTCATTGGCCTCGCCCTCTTCCGCCTGCAGGGGGCGAATCCAGGTGTTGAACTGCTGTGCATTCAGCTCGTCCTGAAGGTATTCCAGGCACTGTTGCCAGAGAGCAAGCGACACTCGACCTCACCATCGGTTGTTGCATGGCCGGACATTGTATCCCTCGCCGGCCAGGTTATCCACACGCACACCGGTTTCCAGACGGGCTGTGGAAAACCCTGCCCGGAGCCTGAACCCTGCTGGGGATAACTTTATTTTCACCGTCCACTGTGGGTAACGTGCGCAGTTGCCCACAACAACTTAACCGCTTGCCCACGCTGCGCACGGCGTTTTTGCACAGCGTTTTCTTTGCGACAAGCCAAGGCCACAAAAAGAAAAACGGGACTTATCAACAGAAACAATCCCCAGTAGTAGTCACAATAGGTTCAGAAAAACCTCTTGTAATTATTGCCTCGACAGGCTGGCGCGCCGGCAAAACACCGTTCAACAAGAATTGCGTCGGCCCCATGAAATCACTACAATTTCCGGTCTTGAGCCGAATCTCCCTGGGTTCCGACAGGAGCTCAGGACTTCTCTGGAAGACGTTCCGTCCAAATAAACCACGTGGGAATCAAGAGTTATGAAACGCACCTTTCAACCCAGCGTTCTCAAGCGCAAGCGTGTGCACGGCTTCCGTGCTCGCATGGCCACCAAGAACGGTCGCGCCGTCCTGGCTCGCCGCCGTGCCAAGGGCCGCAAGCGTCTGAGCGCCTGATCGCAGACGGCTCGTGTCCGGACATGGCTTTTCCAAGCAGCTGCGTCTTCTTGCTGCGAAGGAATATCGATTCGTCTTCGACCATGCTGCATTCAAGGTTCATGGCAAGGGCCTGATGGCCCTGGCGTGCCCCAATGGACTGGACCACCCGCGCCTTGGCCTGGTCTTCAGTAAAAAGAACGTCCGCCGGGCCGTGGATCGCAATCGCCTGAAACGGCTGACGCGCGAGTCCATACGCCTGCAGCAGCACCAGCTCCCCGCCGTCGACATCGTCGTGCTGGCACGGCGCGATGCGGTTGGACTGGACAGCGCGACGCTGCATCGCCAGCTTAGCGGCATGTGGCGCCGCCTAGAGCGGGACGTACGAAAATCGAAGGCACCCTGACCGGATGCGGTGCCTGTCACCGCCATGAAAAGCCTGCCCAGGGCAGGCTTTCGTGTATATCGCACTGGCACCGCCTAGCGTTCCACGGCATGTTCACCATCCACTGGGCAGAACCCTCATGGACGTAAAACGACTCCTTTTACTGATTCCTCTGGCCGTGCTGGCGTACCTGCTCGTGGTCCAGTGGAACCAGGACTACGGCCAGGTAGCCCCTGAGCCGGAAGCTCCCGCCTTCACTGCGCCGGCTCCCGGCGAAGAGACCGTCGTTCCCGGCGACGAAGGCCTCGCGGTACCCGCCGCGCCGCGCGCCGAAGGCGACCTGGGCGAAGAGATCGCCGCCGACCCGGCCCGCGCCACGGCCACGCGCGACCTGGTCGCCGTCGTCACCGACGTGCTGGACGTTCGCATCGACCCGCAGGGTGGCGACATCATCTACGCGGCGCTGCCGCAGCACCGCATGACGCTCGACTCCGACCGCCCCTACGTCCTGCTGTCGGACAACGAGACGCGCAGCTACGTGGCCCGTTCCGGGCTGCAGCTCGACGGCCATTCTGGCCGCATCGCCTTCACCCCCGCCAACACCAGCTACCGCCTGACCGACGCGGACAGCCGCCTCGAGGTCGACCTGACCGCCGAGATCGACGGGGTCGAAATCATCAAGCGCTTCACCTTCCACCGCGGCAGCTACGCGGTCGACGTGAGCTACTACCTGGCCAACAACACCGACGAGCCGGTGACTGCCCGCTTCATCGGCCAGCTGGCCCGCGACAACAGCCCGGACCCCTCCAGCGGCGTGGCCATGGGCATGAGCTCCTACCTGGGGGCCGCCTACTCGTCACCGGACGAGCGCTACCAGAAGGTCGGCTTCGACGACATTCAGCGTGGGCGCTTCAACAACCGTGACGTCCAGGGAGGCTGGGTCGCCATCATCCAGCACTACTTCGTCTCGGCCTGGGCGCCGCCCCAGAACCAGCAGAACCTGCAGTACGCCACCACCGACTCACGCAACCGCAACGTGGCCGCCTTCGCCGGCCCGGTGACCACGGTGGCGGCCGACGGCGAAGCACGCCTTGGCGCCACGCTCTACATGGGCCCCAAGGTCCAGAGCTATCTCGAGGAAGTGGCCCCCCACCTGCGCCTCACGGTCGACTTCGGCTGGCTGTGGTTCATCGCCAACCCGCTGTTCTGGCTGCTCGACCAGATCCACAGCCTGATCGGCAACTGGGGCTGGTCCATCGTCTTCCTGACGATCCTGGTCAAGCTGGCCATGTGGCCGCTCTCCGCCAAGGCCTACAAGTCGATGGCCCGCATGCGCAAGCTGGGGCCGGAGATGCAGCGCCTGAAGGAGCAGTACGGCGACGACCGCCAGAAGATGTCCCAGGAGATGATGAAGTTCTACCAGAAGGAGAAGATCAATCCTCTGGGCGGCTGTCTGCCGATCCTGGTGCAGATGCCGGTCTTCATCGCCCTGTACTGGATGCTGCTGGAATCGGTGGAGCTGCGCCACGCGCCCTTCATGTTGTGGATCCAGGACCTCTCGATGAAGGATCCGTTCTTCATCCTGCCGATCCTGATGGGCGTGTCGATGTACGTGCAGCAGCTGCTCAACCCGACGCCTCCCGACCCCATGCAGGCGAAGATCATGAAGATGCTACCGATCATCTTCACCTTCTTCTTCCTGTGGTTCCCGGCCGGTCTGGTGATCTACTGGGTGGTCAACAACATCATCTCGATCGCCCAGCAGTACGTCATCACGCGCAAGATCGAGAACGATCCCAGCGTCGGCAAGGCCCTGAAGACGAAGAAATAAGCGTCTCGCGGCAAGCCACCCGGACCCCTGCCCAGGCAGGGGTCTGGCGTTTTTGGACCGCGAAACGGAGAATGCCTGCGTCCGCCACTTCACTCACGGTGAGATTCCCATGCCCGAGCGTCTCTATTCCGAAGACACCATAGCGGCACTGGCCACGCCCCCGGGCCGCGGCGGCGTCGGCATCGTGCGCGTCTCGGGGCCACGTTGCAGGGCCATTGCCGACGCCATGGTGGGCCATTGCCCCGCCCCGCGCCACGCCCACTACGGCCCTTTCCATGGCGCCGATGCGGTCATCGACGAGGGCATCGCACTATTCTTCGCCGGCCCCCGGTCGTTCACCGGCGAAGACGTGCTGGAGCTGCAGGGCCACGGCGGTCCGGTGATCATGGACCTGCTGCTGGAGCGCTGCGTGCAGCTAGGCGCGCGCCTGGCCCGCCCCGGCGAGTTCTCCGAGCGCGCCTTCCTCAACGACAAGCTCGACCTGGCCCAGGCCGAAGCCATCGCCGACCTGATCGACGCCAGTTCGCGCCAGGCTGCCGAGAACGCCCTGCGTTCGCTGCAGGGGGCGTTCTCCCGCCAGGTCGAAGCCCTGGTGCAGCGGCTGATCGAGCTGCGCATCTACGTGGAAGCGGCGATCGACTTCCCCGAGGAGGAGATCGACTTCCTCGCCGACGGCAAGGTTGCCGAGAGACTCCAGGCCGTGAAAGCCGAGCTGGCCCGGGTGCGCGGCGAAGCCGGCCAGGGCGCGCTGATGCGCGAAGGCATAAACGTGGTGATCGCCGGGCGCCCCAACGCCGGCAAGTCGAGCCTGCTCAACGCCCTGACCCAGCAGGAGACCGCCATCGTCACCGATATCGCCGGAACCACGCGGGACGTGCTGCGCGAGCACATCCATCTCGACGGCATGCCGCTGCACATCATCGACACCGCCGGGCTGCGCGACACCCCGGACGCCGTGGAGCGGATCGGCGTGGCGCGCGCCTGGGCGGAGATCGAGAAGGCCGACCGCGTGCTGCTGCTGGTGGATGCCGCCACCACCGAGGCCACCGACCCGATGGCGATCTGGCCCGAGTTCGTCGCGCGGCTGCCCGACGCCTCGCGCCTGACCCTGGTGCGCAACAAGATCGATGCCAGCGAGGAGCCGGCGGGATTCGACCCGGCGGGCGGCGGCACGCCGGTGGTGCGCCTGTCGGCCAAGACCGGGGCGGGCACCGATAGCCTGAAGGCCCATCTCAAGACGGTCATGGGGCTTGGCGCCACGGAAGGGCGCTTCTCGGCCCGCCGGCGCCATCTCGACGCCCTGGATCGCGCCATGCAGGCGCTGGTCAACGGCGAGGCCCAGCTGGCGGGCTACGGCGCCGGGGAGTTGCTGGCGGAGGACCTGCGCGACGCCCAGCAGGCGCTGGGCGAGATCACTGGCGAATTCAGCGCCGACGACCTGCTTGGCGAGATCTTCGGCAGCTTCTGCATCGGCAAGTGAGGTAGCCGCTCTACTCCTCCACCCACCATCCGGCAGCGTGGCGGCAGGCTTCGCCGAGCAGCGGTGCGATGCGCTGCATGGCATCGGTGAGCTGTTCGGCCAGTCCCCAGGGAGGGTTGATCACCAGCATGCCGCTGCCGTACATGCCCCGCTCGTCGCTGGCCTCGTGCAGTCTCAGCTCGCTGCGCCAGATCTTGCGCAGCCCGCCGTCGCGCAGTGCCTCGAGCAGCTCCAGGTGACGCGCGGCCGGCAGCAGCGGATACCACACCAGCACGACGCCATGACGCACCTTGCGCATCGCCTGGAGCATCGTTTCGGCGACTTCGAGGTATTCCGCCTTGCGCTCGTAGCTTGGATCGACCAGCACGCACAGCCGCGGCGTCGCCACCGGCAGGTTCGCCAGCAGCCCCTTCAGCCCATCGCCATGGATGCGCCTGGCATGGGCTGAGACGTCCGCCTGGCGGGCCAGGTGATCATGCTCGCCGGGATGCAGCTCATAGAGCCACAGCCGGTCCTGCTCGCGCAGCGCCTGGCCCAGCCACCAGGGTGAGCCGGGATAGCAGGCCAGCGTATCCGCTTCGCCCTGTGCGCTTGCCAGCGCCTGCAGCCAGGCGCCGAGCAGCGGCTCCTCGCTCAAGCCCGCACGTGCGCGCCACAGCGGCAGCACGCCCTGGCGATACTCCCCCAGGCGCTGGGTCTCGCTGGCCTGCAGCGGGTAGAGGCCACGCCCCGCATGGGTATCGACGAAGGTGATGGGCGACGCCTTGCGCTGCAGGTGGCGAAGCACCGCCAGCAGGGTGAGATGCTTGTGCACATCGGCAAAGTTACCGGCGTGGTAGGCATGCTGGTAGGAGAGCATGGATGGCAACCTCTCGTCGCCGGGAGCGCCCCCGGCGAGCTTTTGGCATGGCCCACATAGAAAGGCCCGCCGACGGCGTCAGCGGGCCTTTCGACGAAACGGGCGGTCGTTTACTGGAACTGCGACTCGATCGGCGACAGGGTGATCTCGACGCGACGGTTCTGGGCGCGGCCCTCTTCGGTGGCGTTGCTGGCCACCGGCTGGCTCATGCCATAGCCGGTCATGTAGAGGCGCTGCCTGGCCACACCCGACTGGGCCAGGTAGTTGCCTACCGCCTGCGCGCGACGCTCGGAGAGGCGCTGGTTGTAGTCGGCGCTGCCGGTGCTGTCGGTGTGCCCGGCAATGTTCACTCGGGTGTCGGTGTACTGGGTGAGCACCGCGGCCACATCGTTGAGCGCGTTGCGGGCGTTCATGGTCAGCTCGCTGGAGTCGAAGCCGAAGGTCACGCCGCTGGGCATGTTGAGCACGATATCATCGCCGCGGCGGTCGACATCGACGCCGGTGCCGCGCATGCTCTCGCGCAGCTGCTCTTCCTGGCGATCCATGTAGGCGCCGATACCGGCACCGGCGGCAGCGCCCACGGCAGCCCCGATCAGCGCACGGTCGCGGCGGCTGGTGCTGCCACTGCCTGACAGCGCACCGGCGGCCGCACCTACCGCGGCGCCCACGCCGGCGCCCGTCATGGTGCTGGAGCGCTGGGTCTGGCCGGAATAGGGGTCGGTCGTGGCACAGCCCACCAGCAGCAGCGCTGCAGCAACCGGCACGAGGAGGCGATGGGTCTTGGACATGAAGTCTCTCCGAAACTCAGGGTAACGAGGTCAAGGGGAATCGGGCTGATGGTCAACGAGAGCCAGCAGTTCGTTCAAGAATAATAGACCTTGGGGGGTCGGCTGAAGTCGTTCGTCATCTTCCATGAGAAGTCCTTTTTTACGCGCCTCGACCAGGCGGCTCTCGAGAGCCGCCCAGGGCTGGCCGGTATGCGCCGGCCAGTTCGATGCCGGCACGCCGTCGACCAGCCGCAGCGCGTTCATGCAGAACTCCAGCGGTAGCTCCGCCGCCTCGATCGCCCGGCTGCCGGCGATGAACCCCTGCGGGTCGTGGCGCCGGCGCAGGTAGGCCTGGGGCTGCCGGCTCTTCCAGCGTCGCTCGATCTGCCACTGGCTCGCCGCATCCATCCGGCTGAGCTTGCCATGGGCCCCGGCGCCGATGCCGAGGTAATCACCGAACCGCCAGTAATTGAGGTTGTGACGCGAGCGCCGGCCGGCCCTGGCGTAGGCGGAGATCTCGTAGCGGCGCAAGCCCGCCGCCTCCAGGTAGGCGTGGCCCTGGTCCTGGATGTCCCACAGCAGCTCTTCCTCGGGCAGCGCAGGCGGGCTGGAGAAGAAGGCCGTGTTGGGTTCCAGCGTCAGCTGGTACCAGGAGAGGTGCTCCGGCTCAAGCGACAGGGCGCGCTCGAGGTCGGCCAGCGCCATGGCCGGGGTCTGCCCGGGCAGGCCATGCATCAGGTCGAGGTTGACGTTGTCGAAGCCGGCCTGGCGCGCTTCGCGCATGGCCGAGACGGCATCCTCGCCTGAGTGGATACGCCCGAGCGCGGCAAGCTGGCCGTCATGGAAGCTCTGCACGCCGAGGGAGAGCCGATTGATGCCGGCACGGCGGTAGCCTTGGAAACGGCCGCGCTCGAGCGTGCCCGGGTTGGCTTCCAGGGTGATCTCGATGTCGGCCGCCAGCGACAGGCGCCGGGCGACCGCCGCCAATAGCTCGGCATAGAACTCGGCCGACATCAGGCTGGGGGTGCCGCCACCGATGAACACGCTGGCCAAGGTGCGGCCTTCGCACAGCGCCAGGTCGGCGTCGAGATCCTGGACCAGCGCCTCGAGGTACTCCGCTTCGGGCAGCGCATCATCGCGGCCGACCGCGTGCGAGTTGAAGTCGCAGTAGGGGCATTTGCGCACGCACCAGGGCACGTGCACATACAGCGAGAGCGGCACCGTCACAGCGGCGTGAGCGGGCGGGCTCGGGCTCACAGGTAGCCCGGCGATGCGCGCAGTGCCGCCATCAGCTCACGCAAGGCGCGCCCGCGGTGGCTCAAGCGGTTCTTGTCCTCGGCGCTCAGCTCGGCAACGCTCATGCCCTGTTCCGCCAGCCAGAACAGCGGATCATAGCCGAAGCCTCCCTCGCCACGCGGTGCCTCGAGCAGGTGGCCGTCCCAGTGCTGCTGGACGATAAGCGGCACCGGGTCCTCGGCGTGGCGCAACAGCACCAGCACGCACCAGTAGCGACCCGTGCGACGCTGGGCCGGCACGTCGGCCAGGGCTTCCAGCAGCTTCTGGTTGTTGCGCGCGTCGCTCTTCGGCTCCCCGGCATAGCGAGCCGAGTAGATGCCCGGCTGGCCGGCAAGTGCGTCGACCTCCAGCCCTGAGTCGTCGGCCAGTGCCGGCAGGCCGCTGACGCGACTCGCCTCGCGCGCCTTGAGCAGCGCATTTTCAACGAAGGTGAGCCCCGTCTCCTCGACGTCCTGCACCCCGAAGTCCGACTGCGGGCGCACCTTGAGCCCAAGCCCGCCCAGCAGCTGGGCAAACTCGCGAAGCTTGCCGGGGTTACCGCTGGCAAGAACCAGTTCGTCTTGATGGGGCACGGCAGATCCTTAAGGCTGAGGCATGGCGCCCTGCATGGTACACGAGCGCACCAGCCAGCAGAACAGGCCATGACGGCCCGGGTGCCGGCTCGCGTGGCGTTTGCGGTCAGGGCCTGCCCCACGGGCATGCAGGAGGGTTGTTGCGAACACTTATGTAACCTATCTTAACAAGGCTTTGCCGAAACAGTGTTTTGCAGCCAAAACCACCGGGGAAGCCGGCGTACGTCAGGCACCCCAGCTGTGCCCGACTGCAGGTTTGGCCAACGGTCATTACCGGGAATGACGCCAACCAGGCACGCCCAAGGAAGCGAAAAAGGAACGCATCGAGATGGAAGACAAGGCCAAGCTGCTGATGGTGGGCTCTCTCGGCAGACACCAGCAAGGCTTCGTTGCTGCCATGGAAGCCAGGGGATGGTCGGTGGATACGGTAAGCGACTCGCCCCAGTCCCTTCCTCCCTGCTTTGCCGAATACGGCGCAGGCCTGTACTGCCTCGGCCCGGCCGACTTTCCCGCACCCAAGGCGCTGGAGCAGCTGGTATTGCGTTCCGACCTGGCATGGATGGCCCTGGTCGACGGAGACCTCCCCGCCGAGGCAGCGCTGCGGGCGACCATGGCCAACCTGTTCATTGCCTTTCACCAGGCCCCGCCCCGGGTCGAACAGATCGACTGCCTCATGACGCATGTCATCGCCATGCAGCGCCTGCGAACCTCGGCAGTGCCCCAGGTGCGCACCGACCAGGCCGAGACGCTGGGGCTGCTGAGCGGCTCCCCCGCCTTGGGCAAGATGATCGACAGCCTTCCGCGCGTGGCCGCCGTCGATGCGCCCGTCTTCCTGAGCGGAGAAATCGGTACCGGCAAGGCGCGCGTGGCACGGGCCATCCACGCCTGTTCGCCTCGCGCGGCCGCGCCCCTCGTCGCGGTGAGCTGCGCTACCTTGCCTGCCGGCTGGCTGCGCGGTGAGTGCACCATCACGGTGTCGGGGCATACCGCCAGCCACGGCCAGCCGGCGGAGCCCCTGGCCAAGGCCGCGGGGGGCACGCTGTTTCTCGATGAGGTGAGCGAGCTTTCGGCGCCATCGCAGTGCGACCTGTTGCACCTCATCGAGCACGGCAGCCTGCCGGACCCGGGCACAGGGCGTCTCGTTCCCTTCGATGTGCGAGTGATCGCCTCGACACACGCCGACCTGGAAGCGGCCGTGGAGGCGGGCCGCTTCCGCCCCGACCTCTACCACCACTTGCGTGTGCTCGAAGTGGAGGTGCCACCATTGAGGGAACGACAGGAGGATATCGAGGCGCTGGCCTACGCCATCTTCCAAGACTACGAGCGCGAGAAATCGCCCAGCGTGCGGGGCTTCAGCCAGGAGGCCCTCGTGCTCATGAAGCAGTATGCCTGGCCGGGCAACCTGCGTGAGCTGGTCAACCGGGTGCGCCGCGCCATGGTCATGTGCGAACAGCGGCTGATCAAGCCGGGCGACCTGGGGCTCGAAAGGCGCAGCTCGAACCGTCATATCGTGACCCTGGAGGAGGCACGCAACGTGGCGGAAAGGGAGGTGTTGCTCAATGCGCTCAACCGCAGCCAGTACAAGATAAAGAAAGCCGCCGATGAACTGGGGGTGTCTCGCGTGACCCTCTACCGGCTGATGGAAAAGCACGGCCTGGATCGCAAGGCCGAGCCAGAAGCGGCGGCATCACAGTGAGGCGATGGCGTAAAACGCCGAGAGGCCTGCCTTGGCGAGGTCGGCTCGGCTCAGTGAGAAACGCCATACGCACCCACGCGCCTTGCAAGGGTGAAGGCCCCTTCATACTCCGACGCAACGTAACAGGAATGAAAATAAGTGTAACAATTCAGAAACGAAAAGACAGGAAAGCCATCCTTGGGGGCCTCTTAACCTGCTGAAATCGCGCTTTCGCCAGGCTGAGAAAGCTAGAAAACAGCAAGTGAAAACTAAATGAAACACAAATTTTCATGGTTGATAAAAATACGCATCGTTGTATGATCACGATGACACCGCTAGTGTCGAGCATCATGGGAATAAGCCTAAGACACTGAATTAAAAGAATTTAAAAGACAGATTGGCGATTTTAAAAGGTTAATAATAAGGCGTGAACTAATAATGAAAAAAAGCTATTAGAAAGCTCATTTATTTTACTTGAGACTCATTGAGTCTGCTTACGTGCCGTTACATGAACAAGAGCGAATATGGGGAAGGAGGTCTAGCTATGGGTATCAAGGAAGGACAGATTCTGCTCGTTACCGATATCAACCCGCAGTCGAAATTCTTTATCGAGCATTTACAGGAAAAGATCGAACACGAGATCGTGGCGGTTTCCGAAGAGGAGTCGAGCCTGATCGAGCACGACAATGCCACGCTGATCATTCTCGACCTCGATCACGTCAGCGAAGGCAATATGCAGAAGTGGCAGGCCTTGGCGGAGGAGAAGGAAGCGTTGAGCCTCGCGGCCTTCAACGTCAGGGGGGAAGACCATGCCGTCGAGCTGCTGTCGGCGCTCAACCTGCAGGGCATCTTCTACCGGGACGACAGCATCGACCTGATCTGCAAGGGGATCCAGGCCCTGCAGAAGGACAACCTGTGGATGTCCCGCTCTCTCATGTCCCGCATGATCGAGCGGCTGCGCCGCCAGCAGATGAATTCCTACCGTCCGGCCTGCGGCCTGACACAGCGTGAGATGGAGATCATCGGGCTACTGGGCACCGGCTCGACGAACTCGGAGATCGCCGAAAAGCTGTTTGTCAGCGAACATACGGTCAAGTCGCATCTCTACAACATCTTCCGCAAGATCAAGGTGCATAACCGGCTGCAGGCCATGAACTGGGCCCGGCGAAACCTGTTCAGCGTTCCGGTCAGCTTCAAGCGCGAGAATCGCCAGGACGAGAAACGCATGGCCTGAGCGGCCAGGCGTCCTCCAGGCAGAAGCGTCACACCGTGAAGACCCGCTGCTGGATCAGGGCGGCCAAGGTATCGGTGGCATTCTCGGCCGTCGTGTCGATGTGCACCAGGTGCTGCCGTTCCTCGTCGTCGAAGGCCTCGAAGAGGCCCTGCTGAAGGCGCAGCACCTCGAGGCTGGCCGTTTCATCCACTGCCTGGTGGCGAGCTCGCTTGACGATGCGAGCCACAAGGGTGGCGTCGTCCGCTTCGAAGCTGACGATCAGCACAGGCAGCCCGCGGGCTTCGCCTTGCTGGCGTAGCAGGCGTCGCTGGGCCCGCGTCAGGCAGGTGGCATCGACACAGGTGGCGATACCGGCATTCAGCAGCACGCCAGACAGCGCCGCCAAGCGATGGTAGGTGCGCTCGGTGGCCTGCTCGGAAAAGATATCCACAGAGGGTGCCGATGCCACCTCCTGTGGATCAATGCCGTACAGGCGGCGACGCTCGGCGTCCGAGCTGAGGCGCACCGCACCCAGCCGCTCGACCACCTCGGCCATGAAGCGGCTCTTGCCGCTGCCTGACACGCCGACGCCGATGATCAAGGGTGGAAAGCGGAATTCGGAAACCCGCTCGGCCAGGTCGAGGTACTGACGGCACTCGGTCAGCATCTCGGCCAGGTGGAAGGCCTGGGTTTCGCCGCCCGTATCCCACCGCTGCAACGCCCGTCGCGCGCCGCCCAGCGAGCGGCAGACGGCGAACACCGAAATCAGCCGCGTCAGCGCGTAATCACCGGTCAGGCGCAGGTAGCGATCCAGCGCATAGTGCGCCAGGCGGGTCTCGCCGCGTACATAGAGCCCTACCAGCAGAGAGACGATGTCGAAGCCGCGATCCAGGCGACGATCCGCCGCCGGGTCCGACGGATCGAGATCCAGCGCATTGACCATCACCAGGCGCTGCTGATGGCACAGCGACTTGACCGGGCGGCCGACGACCCAGCTGAGCCGCGGTTCGCTGCGCTCGGCAAAGTAGGGCGCCAGCCGCGCCAGTTCCTGCGCCAGCCAGTCCTTCAGCCGCGCGAGACGCGTGCCATCCTCTTCGCCCGTCAGGCGGCGTTCCAGGGCGGCGAATTCGTCGGCCACCAGGGCACGCGTCGCCGTCAGGGAGCCTGAAGCACCGGCATAGGGCAGGTCGTCGACCAGCGCAAGGTGCGAGGCCACCAGCGAATCGATCAGCTCATCCAGGCTGAGCGAGTCGGAAGCGCCGCAGTCGGGTTTCGCTGGTCGAACATTCATGATCGCTCCTTGCGTATGCGTTACGTCGTCTGCATGGCCACGAAGGCCTTCTCGGCGGCATCCAGGGTGAGCTGGATGTCCTCCGGCGTGTGGGCACTGGACATGAACCCCGCCTCGTACGCCGAGGGTGCCAGGTAGACCCCTTCCTCCAGCATGGCGGCGAAGAAGCGGCGGAACGCCTCGGCATCGCAGGCCGTCGCCTGAGCGAAGTTGTCGACCCGCGACTGCCCGGTGAAGAACAGCCCGAACATGCCGCCGACCCGCTGGGTAATCATGTCGATCCCGGCCGCATCGGCGCGCTCCTGCAGCCCGTTGCAGAGGGTGTCCACCCGCTGGGCCAGGGCGTTATGGAAGCCGGGTTCGCGCAGCTTGGTCAGCAGGGCGATGCCGGCCGCCATGGCCAGCGGGTTACCGGACAGCGTTCCCGCCTGGTACACCGGCCCCAGCGGCGAGATCTGCTCCATGATCTTCCGCTTGCCGCCAAAGGCGCCTACCGGCATGCCGCCACCCACGATCTTGCCGAGGCAGGTCAGGTCGGGCTCGATGCCGTAGTGCGCCTGGGCACCCCCCATGGCGACCCGGAAACCCGTCATCACCTCATCAAAGATCAGCACACTGCCATGCTCGGTGCAAACCTGGCGCAGGGTTTCCAGGAAACCGGGCTGCGGCGGGATGCAGTTCATGTTGCCGGCCACCGGCTCGACGATGATGCAGGCGATCTCGCCACCCATCTCCTCGAAGCAGGCCTCGACGGCATCGAGATCGTTGTAAGGCAGCGTCAGGGTATGGGCCGCAAGCGACGCCGGCACGCCGGGGGAGCTGGGCTCGCCATGGGTCAGCGCGCCGGAGCCCGCCTTGACCAGCAGCGAGTCGGAATGGCCGTGGTAGTTGCCTTCGAACTTGACGATCTTGTCACGCCCGGTGAAGCCCCGTGCCAGGCGAATCGCCGACATGGTGGCCTCGGTGCCGGAGTTGACCATGCGGACCAGCTCGATGGAGGGGATCATCTCGCAGATCAGGTCGGCCATGGTGGTCTCGATGGCCGTCGGGGTGCCGAAGGAGAGCCCGTTGTCCAGCCGGCGACGCACCGCGTCGAGCACGTCCGGATCGGCATGTCCGGTGATCATCGGACCCCAGGAGCCGACATAGTCGACGTAGCGCTTGCCTTCGACATCGAACAGATAGGCGCCCTGGGCACGCTCGATGAACACCGGCGGCCGATGCAGCCCCTTGAAGGCGCGTACCGGGGAATTGACCCCCCCGGGGATATGCCGGCAGGCCTGTTCGAAGAGCGTTGCGGATGTGGTCATGGAAACCTCGTGGCTGGGTCGAAAATCGCATTCCGGAGCGGAACGGCCTGAAGGCATCAGGCTGTGGATAACTTCTTGGATAACCTTCTCATTGCCGGTGGAGAAACGGTGCGCTTGCCCACCGCTGCACGTTTCCGCCGACACTGGCGACATTCTCTGAGCTTGCACCTCGCATGGCCAGCGTAGCAAGGCGGTAGTCGGCCCTGTCTTGCCTTCGGTCAAGGCGCCCGGGAGCGCAAGACGGCGCCAGGGCAAGGCCTGGTCGCGGCCGGGCTGCCAGCTCGCCGCCAGCGCCTGCCAGGTGAAGGCCTGGGCCTGTTCACAGGCGTCATGCCTGGTCTCGCCCGCGGCCAGGCGCGCCGCCAGCGCGGCGGCCAGCGTACAACCCGAGCCATGGTAGCGCCCCGGCAGCCGCGGCCAGCGCCAGCGATGCGCCTTGCCTTGCGCATAGAGCACATGCTCGACGCACTCGGGAGGCACCTCGGCGCCAGGAGTGTCGGTGCCGGTCACCAATATCCCGGCGCAGCCCTGCGCAAGCAGAACTGCCGCCCGGCTCGGGTCATCCTCCCCGGCGGCGCCGGCAAGGCGCATCAATTCCTGGCGATTGGGCGTCAGAATATCCACTAGCGGCAGCAGATGGCGGCGAAACGCCTCGATCAGCGCACTTGTGGATAACTCTTTTCCCCCGCCCGCCTTGAGCACCGGGTCGACCACCACCGGCACGCCGGGGAAGGTGCCGATGACCTCGGCCACCGCCTCCAGCGTCTCGGGGTGCGTCAGCAGCCCCACCTTGATGGCGGCGATGGGGAAGTCGCCCAGCGCGGCGGCCATCTCGCGTATCAGCCGGGGGGGGACCGCCTGCACGCGCTGAACGTCGCGGCAGTTCTGCACCGTCAGGGCGGTCGGCACCGTCAGCGCCCAGCCACCGCAGGCGGCAATGGCCTCGCTGTCGGCGACCAGCCCCGCCCCGCCGGTCGGATCATGCCCGGCCAGCACCAGCACCACCGGCGGTCTGGGCGAAGCGCCAGCGTCCAGCGCCATCTCAGAAGGGCTTCAACACCGCGAGCACGACGATGGCCAGCAGGGCGATGACCGGCAGCTCGTTGAACCAGCGGAAGAACACATGGCTCTTGGTGCAGCGCCCCTGGGCGAGCTGCTTCAGGTAGATCAGGCAGACATGGTGATAGGCCACCAGCAGCAGCACCAGCACCAGCTTGGCGTGCATCCACCCCATGCCGAGCCAGTGCGGCATCAGATAGAGCAGCCCGATGCCGAGGCCAAGCACCGCCACCATCGAAGGGGTCATGATGCCCCGATAGAGCTTGCGCTCCATGACCAGGAAATGATCGATGGCCTGCTGCTCGCCCTTGTCACGCGCCATGGCGTGGTAGACGAACAGCCGCGGCAGGTAGAACAGCGCGGCGAACCAGGTCACCACGGCCACGATATGCAGAGCCTTGAGCCACAGGTACATGTGCTCTCCCAGGTAGCAGGTAAAGCGTGCCGCCGCCCGGCGACACGCTGTCGATTACTGCAACTACTTCAACGAATAGTACCGCTCGATGGCGCCGCGGGTGATGATACCCGAAATTCGCTTCGTCTTCGGATGGCGCCCCTGCTCCACGTAAAGGGCGTCGACCGCACGCTCCTCGATCTGCTCGAAGGCCTCGGAGAGCGTCGCCTGCAGGTGGATCGGCGCCATCTCCAGGCGCTGGCCGGGGATTTCGAGCAGGTCGATCAAGCCCTCCTCCTGCTGCGCCTCCTCCAGCTCGCTCTCGTCCATCAGCGCCCGGGCCAGGTCGGCCGCCTTCAGCGCCAGCGCGGGCTTGTCATCGGTCGAACGCAGGATCAGGATCCAGGTCGGCTTGGCATTGAGCAAGCGCAGCGCGCGCTCGCGCGTCACCATGCGCGGGGTGGTGACCAGGCTGCGCTCCATCACGGCCGGCACCGATACCCGCGACAGCGCCTGCATCAGCGGCTGCTGCAGCGGGTGCAGGCCATGCCGGGTGACGCTGATGAAAAAGCCCTCGCAGCGGCACAGCTGCCGCGCGGTCAGGCCGGAAACCACCACGGCGAGCATCCCGGGCAGGATGATGTTGGGGTTGTGGGTCAGTTCCAGCAGCGCCATCAGCGCCGCGAGCGGTGCCTGCAGTACCGCGCCCATCATGGCCGCCATGCCCAGCATGGCATAGAAGCCCGTCTCGCCCGCCAGCTGCGGCGACAGCCAGGCCCCCACCAGCCCGGCCAGGGCGCCCGCCGCCGCCCCCACCACCAGCATGGGCCCGATGATGCCGATGGGAATGCCGCTGGCCACGGTGACCGCGGTCAGCAGCAGCTTGGCGATCACCAGCATCAGCAGCACGTCCATGCCCAGCGAGTCGGTCAGCGACGCCGCCAGGCTGTCGTAGCCGATTCCCTGCACCTGCGGATACCACCAGGCCACCAGGCCGGTGGCCAGCGCCACCAGCGCCAGGCGCAGCCACACGGGCAGGCCCGCGATGCGCTCGCTTCGCGCCACGTGGATGAAAAGCCCGGCCAGCAGGCCGATGAACAGCGCCGTCACCACGATCCAGGGCAGGTTCCACAGCGAACCGAAGCTCACGCTCGGTACCTGGAAGGCCGGCTCCGAGCCATACACCAGCATGGCCACCAGCGCTCCCATGGTGGACGCCAGGATCACCGGCATGAAGCCCGCAATGGTGTACTCCATCATCACCACTTCCATGGCGAAGATGACCCCGGCGATGGGCGTATTGAACGAGGCCGAGATGCCGGCCGCGGTGCCGCACGCCACCAGCACGCGCAGGCTGTTGTGAGGCAGCCGGAGATACTGGCCCATGCCGCTGGCTGCGGCGGCACCCAGGTGGATCGCCGGCCCCTCGCGGCCGGCGGAGAGCCCGCCGAGCACCGACACCGCCCCGACCCACCATTGGTTGAGCCAGTTGCGCAGGGGAAAGCGCCCCTGGTGGTAGGTGAGGCGCTCGATCACGTGTCCTACCCCCAGCTTGCGCGCCGCCGCGGGCTGCCGCCACAGGGCCACGCCGATGACCAGCACCGCCAGCAGCGGCAGCGCGGCACGCACCCACGGCGCCAGCCCCTCGAAGGCCTCGTGGTCACCGTCCGGCATGTAGCCTAGGGCGGCGAGATCGAGCAGCAGGCGAAATCCGACCATCAGCGCCCCGGTCAGGATGCCCGACACCACGCCCAGCACGCAGAGCTGGGGCAGCGCATCGACATTGGCCAGTTGGCGACGAAAGCCTTCCAGGCTGAAGTCAAGGCGGGGTGGCTGTGGCACGTGGCGTCCTGTACGGCGGTGGTGGTTGACTGGGTGGTGCCCGGCACTCTTGTGTATCATATCCGGGCAGGGTGGCCCAGTTCCGGCCGCTGTGCTTCAGGCAACCCATGAAGGAGCCCATCGTGATCAAGGTTGGAATCGTTGGCGGTACCGGCTACACCGGGGTCGAGCTGCTCAGGCTGCTGGCCCAGCATCCCCATGTCGAGATCGACGCCATCACCTCACGATCCGAGGCCGGGGTGCGCGTCTGCGACATGTACCCCAACCTGCGTGGCCATTACGATACCCTGACCTTCAGCGAGCCCGATGTCGAACGCCTGGGCGCCTGCGACGCGGTCTTCTTCGCCACGCCCCACGGCGTGGCCCATGCCCTGGCCGGCGAGCTGCTGGCCAAGGGCACCCGGGTGATCGACCTCTCCGCCGACTTCCGCCTGCGCGACGCCGAGGAGTGGGCGCAGTGGTACGGCCAGCCGCATGGCGCGCCGGAGCTGCTGGGCGAGGCCGTCTACGGCCTCCCGGAGATGCACCGCGACGCCATCCGCCAGGCGCGCCTGATCGCCGTGCCCGGCTGCTACCCCACCGCGGTGCAGCTGGGACTGCTGCCGCTGCTCGAAGCCGGGCTGATCGACGCCGGGCATCTCATTGCCGACTGCAAGTCCGGCGTCACCGGCGCCGGCCGCGGCGCCAAGGTGCCCTCGCTGCTGGCCGAGGCCAGCGAATCGATGAAGGCCTACGGCGCCGGCGGCCACCGCCACCTGCCGGAAATTCGCCAAGGGCTCGGCGATGCCGCCCAGGGCCCGGTCGGGCTGACCTTCATTCCCCACCTGACGCCGATGATTCGCGGCATTCACGCCACGCTCTATGGCCGCCTGACCGGCGAGCCGGGCGACCTCCAGGCCCTCTTCGAGCGGCGCTTCGCCGATGAGCCCTTCGTCGACGTGATGCCGGCCGGCAGCCACCCGGAAACCCGCAGCGTGAAGGGCGCCAACCTGTGTCGCCTGGCGGTGCATCGCCCGGGGAACGGCGACACCGTCGTGGTGCTCTCCGTCATCGACAACCTGGTCAAGGGCGCCTCGGGGCAGGCGATACAGAACCTCAACCTGATGTTCGGCTTCGACGAGAACACCGGACTCCAGGCCCCGGCCATGATGCCCTGAACCTGACGCATCCCGAGCAATAGTTGACCCTTTTGCTCGGGTTTGTGGATAATTCACCGTCAGCCATTCATTTTCGGCTCAGGGGAGGATGCCCATGAGCGGCGCAGAAACTTTCATGCCAACGCCCATGATGCTCACTGCAGCCGCACGCAAGCGGCTGCAGGCGCTCATCGCGGAACAAGGCAATCCCGGGCTCAAGCTGCGGGTATACGTCACGGGAGGCGGCTGCTCCGGCTTCCAGTACGGCTTCGATTTCGCCGACAGCGTAGGCGACGACGACACCGTGATCGAGTTCGGTGACGTCGCCCTGGTGGTGGACGAACTCTCCTACCAGTACCTGGTCGGCTCCACGGTGAACTACGAAGAGGGGCTCGCCGGCGCGCGCTTCCTGGTCCAGAACCCCAACGCCACCACCACCTGCGGCTGCGGAGCCTCCTTCATGGTGTGACAATGCCGCTGCATCAACGAAAAACCCCGCCCAGGCGGGGTTTTTTTCTGCCTGTGGATAAGTTTTTCGCCACATTGCACACTAGCTGCCCACGAGCCGCATGGCCCGTGAGTTTCATGGCCATCGGTTCTCCTGTACACAGTTGCGGTGACAAGCTCGGTAGGCGTCGGTGGAAAAACGGGGGACGGGGACGGCTGTGGGCAACTCATGCTTTCATCCACAGGCTGGACACGGGAGACCCAGAGGCAGTCATCCGTTTTCACGCACAGGAGTCAACAGCACAGATGATTGTAAAATAATTGGAAAAAGGCCTTATCCACAGATTTTGTCCACACCAGTAGTTACAACCACAATAGAACTTCTCTTTATATTCTTCTTATTTTATCTGTTTACCCAAGGTGATGAACGGGGTGTGGAAAACCCCTGACGCTTACCCACAGCCGGTTTATACTGCCTGGCTGTTTTTGATCCCCCGGCAATATCCGCGCACAGCGCAACGAGGTGTACCTTGGAGTATCCCGACCGCTTTGACGTCATCGTCATCGGCGGCGGCCATGCGGGAACCGAAGCCGCCCTGGCCTCCGCCCGCATGGGCTGTCAGACCCTGCTGCTGACCCACAACATCGAGACCCTGGGCCAGATGTCCTGCAATCCCGCCATCGGTGGGATCGGCAAGAGCCATCTGGTCAAGGAGATCGATGCGCTGGGCGGCGCCATGGGGCTGGCCACCGATCTCGGCGGCATCCAGTTCCGCGTGCTCAACGGCCGCAAGGGCCCTGCCGTGCGCGCCACCCGCGCCCAGGCCGACCGCGTGCGCTACAAGGCCGCGATTCGCGGCATGCTGGAGAACCAGGCCAACCTGACGCTTTTCCAGCAGGCGGCGGGCGACCTGATCGTCGAAGGCGATACGGTGCGCGGCGTGGTGACCGAAACCGGCATCCGCTTCCTGAGTGAGGCCGTGGTGCTGTGTACCGGCACCTTCCTCGGCGGGGTGATCCACATCGGGCTCGAGCAGAGCCGCGGCGGGCGCGCCGGCGATCCGCCCTCCAACGCCCTGGCCGAACGCCTGCGCGCACTGCCGTTCCGGGTCGATCGGCTCAAGACCGGTACCCCGCCTCGGCTGGACGCCAAGAGCGTCGATTTCTCGGTGCTCGAGGAGCAGCCGGGCGACACGCCCACCCCGGTGATGTCCTACCTGGGCAGCCGCGACATGCATCCGCGCCAGGTAAGCTGCCACATCGCCCATACCAACGAGCGCACCCACGAGATCATCTTCGCCAACCTCGACCGCTCGCCGATGTACTCCGGCGTGATCGAGGGGGTCGGGCCGCGCTACTGCCCGTCGATCGAGGACAAGGTGCACCGCTTTGCCGACAAGGCGAGCCACCAGGTGTTCATCGAGCCCGAGGGCCTCGACACCCACGAGCTCTACCCCAACGGCATCTCCACCTCGCTGCCCTTCGACGTGCAGCTGCAGGTGGTGCGTTCGATCAAGGGCCTGGAGAACGCCCACATCACCCGGCCGGGCTATGCCATCGAGTACGATTTCTTCGATCCGCGCGATCTCAAGCACTCGCTGGAAACCAAATATATCCACAACCTGTTCTTCGCCGGGCAGATCAACGGCACCACCGGCTACGAGGAGGCCGGCGCCCAGGGGCTGCTGGCCGGCCTCAATGCGGCTCGCCGCGCCAAGGGCCTCGAAGCCTGGTGGCCGCGCCGCGACGAGGCCTACCTCGGCGTGCTGGTCGACGACCTGATCACCCTGGGCACCAAGGAGCCCTATCGCATGTTCACCTCGCGCGCCGAATACCGGCTGCTGCTGCGCGAGGACAACGCCGACCTGCGCCTCACCGAGGCCGGCCGCGAGCTGGGCCTGGTCGATGACGCGCGCTGGGCCGCCTTCAGCACCAAGCGCGAGGCGATCGAGCGCGAGAGCGCCCGCCTCAAGGCCAACTGGGTGCAGCCGGGAACGGCGGCCGCCGAGGCCATCGAGGCGCGCACCGGCAAGGCGCTGACCCGCGAGTACAGCCTGCTCGACCTGCTCAAGCGGCCCGAGCTTGGCTACGACGACGTCGCCCCTCTCGCCGGCGAGCCGGTGGTGGACGACGAGGCGGTGGCCGAACAGGTACAGATCCAGGCCAAGTACCAGGGCTACATCGACCGCCAGCAGGACGAGATCGACAAGCTCAAGCGGCACGAGGCCATGCCGCTGCCGGCCGATCTCGATTACGCCAAGGTCGAGGGGCTATCCCACGAGATTCGCCAGAAGCTCAGCGCGGCACGGCCCGAGACCCTGGCGCAGGCTTCGCGGATCTCCGGCGTGACGCCGGCGGCGGTGTCGATCCTGCTGATCCACCTGAAGAAGCGCCGCCTGCTCGATGACAGTCGGGTGAGCCACGCATGAGTCATGCCATTTCACCCCTGGTGGAATCCCGGCTCGACGACGGCCTCGGCCAGCTTGCCATCCGCGTCGATGCACGGCAGCGCGAACGCCTGCTGCGGCTGGTCGAACTGTTGCACAAGTGGAACCGCGCCTATAACCTCACCGCGGTACGTTCACCCGACGAGATGGTGGCCAGGCATCTGCTCGACAGCGCCGCGGTACTCCCCTTCGTCAGCGATGCGCCGCTGCTCGACGTCGGCGCCGGCCCCGGGTTGCCAGGGCTGGTACTGGCGATCCTCGAACCGAGCCTCGAGGTCACCTTGCTCGACAGCAATGGCAAGAAGGTGCGCTTCCAGCGTCAGGCGGTGATGGAGCTGGGGCTTGGCAACGTCACTCCCGTGCAGGCCCGGGTCGAGGCATTTGCGCCGCGCCCCGGCGGCTACCCGCAGGTGATTTCACGCGCCTTCGCCAGCCTGGGCGACTTCCTGCGCCTGACCGAGCCGCTGCTGGCCAAGGGAGGGCGCTGGCTGGCGATGAAGGGGCCGGCGGTCGAGGAGGAGCTGGCCGAACTCCCCGCCGGGGCGGTGATTCGCGAGCGTCACGCCTACCGGGTGCCGTTCAGCTCGGGTGAGCGTCAGCTTGTGATTGTCGAGCGATCCGATTCCAACCCAGGCCGTGATTGAGCGGCATCGACGCAAGGATATCGCTGTGACCCGGATAATCGCCTTGACCAACCAGAAGGGTGGCGTGGGCAAGACCACCACCACCGTCAACCTGGCTGCCAGTCTTGCCGCCCTGGATCGCCGCGTGCTGCTGGTCGACCTGGACCCCCAGGGCCATGCCACCATGGGCAGCGGCATCGACAAGCACAGCCTAGAGGGCAGCGTGCTCGACCTGCTGCTGGGCGAGAAGAGCGCCCCCGACGTGATGCTCGACTGCCCCGCCGCCGGCTATTCGCTGCTGCCCGGCAACGGCGACCTGACTGCGGCCGAGGTGGAGCTGCTCGAGCGTGCCGAGGGTCGCGAGCGCCGCCTGGCCGAGGCCCTGGCCAGCGTGGCCGACGAATACGACGTGGTGCTGATCGACTGCCCGCCGTCGCTCAACATGCTCACCGTCAATGCCTTGACCGCCGCCCATGGCGTGCTGATTCCGCTACAGTGCGAGTTCTATGCCCTCGAAGGGCTCTCGGCGCTGCTCGACACCGTGGAACAGATCAAGGACAGCGTGAATCCGGCGCTAGCCATCGACGGCATCCTGCGCACCATGTTCGATGCGCGCAACAGCCTCACCCGGGATGTCTCCAAGCAGCTGCGCGACTATTTCGGCGAAGCCCTGCTCAAGACCACCATCCCGCGCAACGTGCGGGTGGCCGAGGCCCCGAGCCACGGCCTGCCGGTGACCAAGTATGCGCGCTTCTCGCGCGGCAGCCAGGCCCACAGGGTGCTGGCCAAGGAACTGATTCGTCGCCTGTCGCTGTAGTGCCAGGCCACCACCTGTCGTGTCCGCTCGTCATGATGAGGGAAAGCAGATGACGCGAAAACGCGCCCTGGGCCGCGGCCTGGACGCCCTGATCGGTGCCGGTGCCCGTCGCCGCGAGACTCTCGAGCTGCCCGAGGTGGCGGGAGAGCCGGGCACGCCGCAGGCGCCCGCGCTGGCCCCAGTCGAGGAGCGCCTCGAGCGCCTGCCGCTGGTCCAGCTGTGTCGCGGCAAGTACCAGCCGCGGCGCGACATCCAGCCGGAAGCCCTGGAAGAACTCGCCGACTCCATCCGCGCCCAGGGCGTGATGCAGCCGATCGTGGTACGGCCGATCGGCGAGTCGCGCTACGAGATCATCGCCGGTGAACGTCGCTGGCGCGCCGCCCAGCTGGCCGAGCTCGACACCATCCCGGCGGTGATCCGCGAGGTCAGCGACGAAGTGGCCCTGGCCCTGGCCCTGATCGAGAACATCCAGCGCGAGAACCTCAACCCGGTGGAAGAGGCCATGGCGCTCAAGCGCCTGCTCGACGAATTCGCGCTGACCCAGCAGCAGGTCGCCGATGCGGTGGGCAAGTCGCGCGCCCAGGTGGCCAACCTGCTGCGCCTGCTGGCGCTGGACCCGGAAGTGCAGACCCTGCTCGAACGCGGCGATCTCGACATGGGCCACGCCAGGGCGCTGCTGGTGCTCTCGCCGACCAAGCAGCGGCGCGCGGCGCATGAGGTGGTCAACAAGGATCTCACCGTGCGCGATACCGAGGCGCTGGTGAAACGCCTGGCCCAGGGCGAACCGAAGAAGGGCGAAAACCCCGTCGTCAGCCCCGATGTCTCCCGCCTGGAGTCTCGCCTTGGCGAGCTGCTGGGCGCGCCGGTCAAGATCCAGCACGGTCGCGGCGGCAAGGGGCGCCTGACGATCCGCTACTCCAGCCTCGACGAGCTGGACGGCATCCTGGAGCACATTCGCTAGGCGGTGCTCGCTGTGTCGACAATGGCGTTCATCTTTGGTCGCAAAGCCGCAGCATTCGTGCGCAAAAGCTCCTTGTTCGGTTGAAGGGGGTGAGGCGCTTCCCTATAATCCGCCGTTGTTTGCCTGAGTGTCACGCTCGGCTACGCCGGCTCCCAGCCCCTGCCAAGGCAGGGCAGGAATGTCGACAGGATGCACAGGAATACTGCCATGAGGCGCCGGCGCCTGGACTACACCCGCCTGTTCCTGGCTCAGGGTCTGGCCATCCTGATCATCGCATTGCTGGCTGGGCTGCGGCACGGCCCGGAAGGGGGGCTGTCCGCGGTAACGGGTGGACTGGTGGCGCTGCTGCCCTCGCTCTACTTCGTATGGCGCGGCCAGCGGGTCCGGGATGGACGGCGGCCACGGGTCAGCGTGATGAATCTCTATCAGGCGGCCATGGGGAAGTTCGGTTTGACGGTGGCATTGTTCGCGATCGTGTTCGTGACAGTGCCCCCTTCAAACCCGGCTTTTTTCTTTGTCGCATATGTGGCGGCGCAACTCATGCACTGGCTGACCCCTTGGCTCGTGCGTGACAGGCCGACCCAACGAACCTGAGGTAGCAGCGTATGGCAGCAGCAGATAATGAAATATCCGCGATCTATTACATACAGCACCACCTCCAGAACCTGACCTTCGGCAACCATCCCGAACTCGGCTGGAAGATCGCCAGCAGCTCCACCGAGGCTGCCGAAATGGGCTTCTGGGCGATTCACCTCGACACCATGGGCTGGTCCATCGCCATGGGGGCGCTGTTCCTCTGGCTGTTCCGCAAGGCGGGGCAGGTGGCCACCACCGGCGTTCCCGGCGGGCTGCAGAACGCCGTCGAGATGGTCATCGAGTTCATCGAGAACCTGACCCGCGCCACCTTCCACGGCAAGAATCCCCATATCGCGCCCATCGCGCTGACGCTGTTCATGTGGATCCTGCTGATGAACACGCTGAAGATCATCCCGGTCGACTACTTCCCCGAGCTTTTCGCCCGCCTCGGCCTCGAGTACATGAAGATCGTGCCGACCACCGACGTCAACGCCACCCTCGGCATGGCGCTGGGCGTGTTCATCCTGATCGTCTACTACAGCATCAAGGCCAAGGGGGCCAGCGGCTTCGCCAAGGAACTCTCGCTCACGCCGTTCAACCACTGGCTGCTGATCCCGTTCAACCTGATCCTCGAAATCGTCGGCCTGATCGTCAAGCCGATCAGCCTGGCGCTGCGACTGTTCGGCAACATGTTTGCCGGCGAGGTGATCTTCATCCTGATCGCGCTGCTGCCGTTCTGGGCGATCTGGGTGCTGGACGTGCCGTGGGCCATTTTCCACATCCTGGTGGTGACGCTGCAGGCCTTCATCTTCACGACGCTGACGCTCGTGTACCTGAGCGCCGCACACGAACACCACTGAACCAAGCAACCCTTGCAAACGCAGTAACTCGAAACCCGACCTCAACATCAAACTAGTAGGAGCAACACCATGGAAATCGTCTACCTTGCCGCCGCCATCATCATCAGCGTCAGCGCCCTGGCTACCGGCATCGGCTTCGCCATGCTGGGCGGCAAGCTGCTCGAGTCCACCGCTCGCCAGCCCGAGCTTGGCGACCAGCTGCAGACTCGTACCTTCATCATGGCCGGTCTGCTCGACGCCGTGCCGATGATCGGCGTCGGTATCGCGATGTACCTGATCTTCGTCGTTGCCGGTTAATGACAGCACCGAGCGCTGAGGCGCTCGGTTCGCTTCTATCCGGTCGCCACGAACCCGTCAGAGGTACATACCCGTGAATATCAACATGACGCTTATCGGGCAGACGATCGCGTTTGCGATCTTTGTCTGGTTCTGCATCAAGTACGTGTGGCCGCCGATCAGCACTGCGCTCCACGAGCGCCAGAAGAAGATCGCCGATGGCCTCGACGCGGCCAGCCGGGCTTCCCGCGACCTCGAGCTTGCTCAGGAGCAGGCGGCCCAGACGCTGCGCGAGAGCAAGGAGCAGGCCTCCCAGATCCTCGAGCAGGCGCACAAGCGCTCCACTCAGATGATCGAGGAAGCGCGTGAACAGGCCCGCGCCGAAGGCGAGCGCCTGGTGGCCAGCGCCCGTGCCGAGATCGACCAGGAAATCAATCGCGCCAAGGAAGAGCTTCGCGCCCAGGTGGCAACCCTTGCCATCGTCGGTGCCGAGCGTGTTCTGGAAGCCTCCATCGACGAGAAGGCACACCGCAAGCTGCTCGACAAGCTTGCCGCCGAACTGTGAAGGAGGTGACCCATGGCGGAAACGTCTACCGTCGCACGCCCCTACGCCAAGGCGGCATTCGAGTACGCGCGTGACCACAAGGCGCTGGAAGCCTGGTCCGACATGCTGCTCAAGCTTGGCCAGGTGGTTGCGCAGCGTGATGCCCAGAAACTGTTCGCCAGCCCCAAGCTGACCAGCGCCCGCAAGGTCGAACTGGTCATCGAACTGGCCGAGGCCAAGGTCGACGACGCGGCGCGTCGCTTCCTGGACACCCTCGCCGAGAAGGGGAGGCTGACGGCCCTGGGAGCCATCGCCGAGCAGTTCGAACGTCTGCGCGCCGACCATGACAAGCGTGTCGACGTCACCGTGGTGTCGGCTTTCGCGCTCGACGACAAGCAGCAGAACAAGCTCGCAGGCGCGCTCAAGAAGCGGCTGAATCGCGAAATCTCCATTACCACTCAGGTGGATCCGAAGCTTATCGGGGGCGTCATCCTGCGCGCCGGCGACACCGTCATCGACGGGTCGGTGCGCGGTCGACTGAACCGCCTCTCCGAAGCCCTTACCGCCTGAGTCTGAGGGACATGGCATGCAGCAACTGAATCCTTCCGAGATCAGCGACATCATCAAGCAGCGTATCGAAAAGCTGGATGTCGCATCCGAAGCCCGCAATCAGGGCACCATCGTCAGCGTCTCCGACGGCATCGTGAAGATTCACGGCCTCGAGGACGCGATGTTCGGTGAGATGATTGAATTCCCCGGCGGTATCTACGGCATGGTGCTCAACCTCGAGCGCGACTCCGTGGGCGCGGTGGTGCTGGGCGACTACCTGCAGCTGGAAGAGGGCATGACCGCCAGCTGTACCGGCCGCATCCTCGAGGTGCCGGTGGGTCCCGAGCTGGTCGGCCGCGTGGTCGACCCGCTGGGCAACCCCATCGACGGCAAGGGCGACGTGGGCGCCAAGCTGACCGACGCGGTGGAAAAGGTCGCCCCGGGCGTCATCACTCGTCAGTCCGTCGACCAGCCGATCCAGACCGGCCTCAAGGCGATCGACGCCATGGTGCCGATCGGCCGCGGCCAGCGCGAGCTGATCATCGGCGACCGCCAGATCGGTAAGTCGGCCATCGCCATCGACGCCATCATCAACCAGAAGGGCAAGGGCGTCACCTGCGTCTACGTGGCCATCGGTCAGAAGCAGTCGACCATCGCCAACGTGGTGCGCAAGCTCGAGGAGCACGGCGCGATGGAGCACACCATCGTCGTCGCTTCCGGCGCCGCCGACCCCGCTCCGATGCAGTTCCTGGCACCTTACGCCGGCTGCACCATGGGCGAGTACTTCCGTGACCGTGGCCAGGACGCCCTGATCGTCTATGACGACCTGACCAAGCAGGCTTGGGCCTACCGCCAGGTGTCCCTGCTGCTGCGTCGTCCGCCGGGCCGCGAAGCCTACCCGGGCGACGTCTTCTATCTCCACTCGCGCCTGCTCGAGCGTGCCGCTCGCGTCAACCCCGACTACGTCGAGAAGTTCACCAACGGCGAAGTGAAGGGCAAGACCGGCTCGCTGACCGCGCTGCCGATCATCGAGACCCAGGGCGGCGACGTCTCGGCGTTCGTTCCGACCAACGTGATCTCGATCACCGACGGCCAGATCTTCCTGGAAACCGACCAGTTCAACGCAGGTATCCGCCCGGCCATCAACGCCGGTCTGTCGGTATCCCGCGTGGGTGGTGCGGCCCAGACCAAGATCATCAAGAAGCTCGGCGGCGGCGTGCGCCTGGCCCTCGCCCAGTACCGCGAGCTGGCGGCCTTCTCCCAGTTCGCCTCCGACCTGGACGAAGCCACCCGCAAGCAGCTCGAGCACGGTCAGCGCGTCACCGAGCTGATGAAGCAAAAGCAGTACTCGCCGCTGTCGGTAGCCGAGATGGGCGTGTCGCTGTATGCCGCCAACGAAGGCTTCCTGGACGACGTCGAGGTGAGCAAGGTGCTGGACTTCGAGCGTGCCCTGCACGAGTACATGAGGTCCGAGCACGGTGCGCTGCTTGACAAGATCAACCAGACCGGCGACTACAGCGACGAGATCCAGCAAGGGCTGAAGCAGGGTCTCGAGCAGTTCAAGGCCACTCAGAGCTGGTAATGCCGCAGGCCCGCCCGCCATGGGCGGGCCCAGAAGCTTTCTGAGGGTCACGAACGGAGTAGATCGCTATGGCAGCTGCAAAAGAGATACGCACCCAGATCGGGAGCATCAAGAATACGCAGAAGATCACCAGCGCCATGGAAATGGTCGCTGCGTCGAAGATGCGTAAAGCGCAAGATCTGATGAAGGCCAGCCAGCCTTACGCCCGGCAGATCCGCAACGTGGTAGGCCATATCGCCGACGCCAACCCCGAGTACCGCCACGATTACATGATCGAGCGTGACGAGGTGAAGCGGGTCGGCTACATCGTGGTCTCCACCGATCGCGGCCTGTGTGGCGGCTTGAACGTCAACCTGTTCAAGGCCGTCATCAAGGATGCCATGGCGTGGCGCAGCGAGGGGGCGGAGCTCGACTTCTGCGCCCTGGGCAGCAAGGCCGGCGGCTTCTTCCGCAACTACGGCGGCAACCTGGTGGCGGCGAAGAGCGGCCTGGGCGAATCGCCCGAGGTCGAAGCTCTGATCGGCAGCGTCAAGGTGATGCTGGACGCCTACGACGAGGGGCGGGTCGACCGCCTGTTCGTGGTGTACAACGAATTCATCAACACCATGACGCAAAGGCCGGTGGTTCGTCAGCTGTTGCCGCTCTCCCCCGACATGGGGGCCGATGCGGACGACGAGGACAACAAGCGTCCCGGTAGCTGGGACTACCTGTATGAGCCGGATGCCAAGGCGCTGTTGGATAGCCTGCTGGTTCGCTTCATCGAATCACAGGTCTACCAGGCGGTGGTCGAGAACGGGGCCTGCGAACAGGCGGCCCGGATGATCGCCATGAAGAACGCCACCGACAACGCCGGCGGACTGATCGACGATCTGGAGATGGTGTACAACAAGGCCCGCCAGGCCGCCATCACCCAGGAAATTTCCGAGATCGTCGGCGGTGCCGCCGCCGTATAGCGCCCGGGGAGAGCCAGCGGCTCTCCCGGTACAGGTTTCATTTGCAGGTATTTGAGAGGATCGCAAGATGAGCGGACGTATCGTACAAATCATCGGCGCGGTGATTGACGTCGAGTTCCCGCGGGACTCGGTTCCCAAGGTTTACGACGCGCTCAACGTCGCCAACTCCGAGACCGTGCTCGAAGTCCAGCAGCAGCTGGGCGACGGCGTGGTGCGCACCATCGCCATGGGCTCCACCGAAGGCCTGAAGCGTGGCCTGGAGACCACCAACACCGGGGCACCGATCTCCGTGCCGGTGGGCAAGGAGACCCTGGGTCGCATCATGGACGTGCTGGGTCGACCGATCGACGAGGCCGGCGACATCGGTGAGCAGGAGCGCATGCCTATTCACCGTCCGGCACCCACCTATGCCGAGCAGGCGGCGTCCAACGAGCTGCTCGAGACCGGCATCAAGGTCATCGACCTGGTCTGCCCGTTCGCCAAGGGCGGCAAGGTCGGCCTGTTCGGCGGCGCCGGCGTGGGCAAGACGGTCAACATGATGGAGCTGATCCGCAACATCGCCATCGAGCACAGCGGTTACTCCGTGTTCGCGGGCGTAGGTGAGCGGACCCGTGAAGGTAACGACTTCTACCACGAGATGACCGAGTCGAACGTTATCGACAAGGTGTCGCTGGTATACGGTCAGATGAACGAGCCGCCGGGCAACCGCCTGCGCGTGGCCCTGACCGGCCTGACCATCGCCGAGAAGTTCCGCGACGAAGGCCGCGACGTGCTGCTGTTCGTCGACAACATCTATCGTTACACCCTGGCCGGTACCGAGGTATCCGCACTGCTGGGCCGCATGCCCTCGGCGGTAGGCTACCAGCCGACCCTGGCCGAGGAGATGGGCGTTCTGCAGGAGCGCATCACCTCCACCAAGGTGGGCTCGATCACCTCCGTGCAGGCCGTCTACGTACCCGCGGACGACCTGACCGACCCGTCGCCGGCCACCACCTTCGCCCACCTGGACGCCACCGTGGTACTGGCGCGTTCGATCGCCGAACTGGGTATCTACCCGGCTATCGATCCGCTGGACTCCACCTCGCGCCAGCTCGACCCGCTGGTCGTCGGCGAAGAGCACTACAACACCGCGCGCGGTGTGCAGAACGTGCTGCAGCGCTACAAGGAGCTCAAGGACATCATCGCGATCCTGGGCATGGACGAACTGTCCGACGAGGACAAGCAGACCGTGGCCCGCGCGCGGAGAATCCAGCGCTTCCTGTCGCAGCCGTTCTTCGTGGCCGAGGTATTCACCGGCTCCCCGGGCAAGTACGTGTCGCTGAAGGACACCATCCGCGGTTTCCAGGGCATCCTCAACGGCGAATACGACAACCTGCCGGAGCAGGCCTTCTACATGGTGGGCAGCATCGACGAGGCCGTCGAAAAAGCCAACCAGATGAAGTAAGGCCGTCCACCAGGGGGACTTCGCTATGGCGAACAGCTTCAAGTGCAACATCGTCAGCGCCGAAGAGGCGATCTTCTCGGGTGAGATCGAGCAGCTCATCGCTTCCGGCATCATGGGCGACCTGGGCATCCTGCCCGGGCACGCCCCGCTGCTGACCGAGCTTCAGCCAGGGCCGATCCGGGTCATTCGGGAAGGTGGCACGGAAGAGAACTTCTACGTCTCCGGCGGCTTCCTGGAAGTGCAGCCCGACGTGGTGACCGTGCTGGCCGACGCGGCCTCCCGCGCCGGCGACCTCGACGAGGCCGCCGCCGAGGAAGCCCGCCAGCATGCCCTGAAGGCGTTCAACGACAAGTCGGCGGAGCTGGATTACACCCGCGCCGCCGCCGAACTCGCGGAAGCCGTGGCCCAGCTGCGTACCATCCAGCAGCTGCGCAAGAAGGCCGGCAAGGGCTGATTCCAGCCGATTGCCACAAAACGCCCTCCGGACAGCGTTCGGGGGGCGTTTTTGTCTCTGTTATCATGAACACTTGCTAGCCTGGTGGTCGACACAGCCGACTGTTACTCACTTACCTTGCGGCGTCAGGAGGATGCCATGTCCCTGAACGAAACCCTGATAGAACAGAAAGACAGCCTGTTAGCCGCGCATCAGGCCGACGACCGCGAACGGCTCGAGTCACTGCTGCCCGAACTGCGTGCCGCCGACATCGCCGAGATCCTCGAACAAATCGCCGAAGAGCAGGACAATCAGACCGCCTTCACGCTGCTGGAACGCCTGCCGCTGGATCGGCGTGCGCATATCATCGGCTACCTTCCCGAAGATTTGCAGGAGGACCTCGCCGCGGAAATGAGCGACGAGGTGCTGCTGAGCGTGCTCGAGGAGATGAGCGCCGACGAGCGCGCCGACCTGTTCAACCTGCTCGACGAGGATCGTCGCGAAGGGCTGCTGCGGCGCATGGCGCGCCAGGAGCGCGAGGACCTCAAGCGGCTGGCCAGCTACGAGGAGGGCACCGCCGGGGCGATCATGACCTCGGACTACGTCGCCATCCCCAGCGGCATGACGGTATCCCAGGCGCTGATGCGGGTGCGCCAGACCGCGCCGGACGCCGAGACGGTCTACCAGCTCTACATCATCGACCAGGATGGCAAGCTGGCCGGCACCCTGTCGCTGCGCCAGCTGATGGTGGCGCGACCCGGTGCCCAGGTCGACGACCTGATGATCAAGGATGTGATCAGCGTGCCGGTGGACGAGGAGCAGGAGGAGGTGGCGCGGCTGGTGGCCCGCTACGACATGCTGGCAGTTCCGGTGCTCGACAAGGAAGAGCGCCTGGTGGGGATCATCACCCACGACGACGCCATGGACGTGGCCGAAGAGGAGGCCACCGAGGACATGCACAAGGG
>CAZZCJ010000007.1:0-106816 GCA_964652855.1 uncultured Halomonas sp. | reverse complement strand
ACCTGCACCACCGACACCAGGGTGCTGGCCAGCAGCTTGCACACCAGCAGGTACCCGCGCGGGAAGGGGCTGACCAGCAGCACCCGCATGCTGCCCATCTCGCGGTCGTAGACCATGGAGAGCGAACTCTGCATGCCATTGAACAGCTGGATCATGCCCACCAGCCCCGGCACGATGTAGACCTCGTAGAGAATGTAGGTCTGGTAGGGCTCGGTCATGGCCACCCCCAGTGCCATGCGAAAACCGGTGGCGAAGACGAACAGCCAGACCAGCGGGCGCACCAGCGCGGCGAGAAAGCGGCTGCGCTGGTGCAGGAAGCGCAGCAGCTCCCTCCCCACCACCCCGCGCAGACAGTGCAGCCAGGGCATCATTCGCATGCGGCCTCCTCGTCCCCTACCAGCAGATCGAAAGCCTCGCCCAGGGTCCCGACGCCGAGCCGGGCGGTAAGCGCCTCGCCGTGTTCGTCGGCCAACAGCCGCCCACGGTGCAGCACCGCGACCCGGTCGCCGGGGCGTACCTCGTCGATCAGGTGCGTGGCCCACAGCACCGCCACGCCCGCCTCGGCGCACAGCCGATGGGCGTGGGCGACCAGGTCGCGGCGCGAGGCAATGTCGAGCCCCACCGTAGGCTCGTCGAGCAGCAGCAGGCGTGGTTCGTGCATCAGCCCCCGGGCGATCTCCACCCGGCGTCGCTGGCCACCGGAGAGGCGGCGAACCCGCGTGCGGCTCTGGTCGGCCAGCCCCACCCGTTCGAGCTGGACCAGCGCCCGCGCCTTTGCCTCACCCCGCGACATGCCGTGCAGGGCGCCATGGTAGGCGAGGTTCTGCATCACGCTGAGATCGAGATCCAGCGTCGGCTGCTGGAACACCGCGCCGATGCGGGCATGGGCCTGCACCGCCTGACGGCGCACGTCGAAGCCGCCGATGCGGATCTCGCCGCGGCGGCGGTCGTGCAGCCGGGTGATGAGCGAGAAGAGCGTGGTCTTGCCGGCACCGTTGGGGCCCAGCAGCACGACGAACTCCCCGGCCTTGATGGCCAGGGAGACGTCGTCGAGCGCCGGCCTGCCTGCGTAGGTGAAGCTCAGCTCGCGCACCTCCAGGGCGAGCGTCTCCGCCCCGGCGGGGTCGTGGATCTCGCTCACGGCTCGACGATCACGCCCCAGGGGAAGCGCCCCACCGGAATCGACTTGACTGCCCGCAGGCGGTCCACTTCGATCACGGTCACGTCGCCACTGACCCCATTGGTGGTGTAGAGCCGGCTCTCGTTGCCGTTGAGCGCCAGGTGCCAGACCCGCTGTCCTACCAGGATGTAGTCGAGCACCTCATAGGTCTGCTGGTCGATCACCGCCACTCGATTGGAAGGCCCCAGGGCGACGAAGCCGTAGCGACCGTCCGAGGTCAGCGCGACCCCCACCGCCTGCACGGTCTCCCGCGGCACGCCGGGTACGTCGAAGCGGATCACGTGCTTGACGTCGAAGCTCTCCTCCATGTCGAGAATCGACACGGTACCGGCGATCTCCGACGAGACCCATACCTCACGACCGTCGTGGGCGAACTCGGCATGACGCGGGCGAGCGCCCACAAGCCGGTGATGAACCGCTTCCATGGTCTCGGTATCGATGATGTGCGCCATGTTGGAGGTTTCGGTGGTGGAGACCAGCCAGCGCCCGTCTGGGCTGATGCCGAGCCCTTCCGGTTCGACCCCCACCGGGATCTCGGTGACCAGGGTGCGTCGTTCATAGTCGAGCACCGAGACGATGTTGTCGTCCTCGTTGGAAACGTAGATATAGGGTCGGTTGGGGTCGACGCGGATCACCTCCGGGTCGTCGCCGGAAGCCTGGCTGCGCACCACCTGCAGCGTTTCCAGGTCGATCATGTCGATGGCCTCGTCGTCGCCCACCGCCACAAACAGCTCGCTGCCGTCGCTGCTGAAGGCCATCGAACGCGGCCGCCTGCCCACGCTGATGGTCTCGACCACCTCGAGGCTTGCCCCGTCGATGACCGAGATGGTGTTGTCCTTCTCGTTGGAGACGAAGATGCGCTCCGCCTGGGCAGTGGCAGGCAGCAGGCCCAGCGCTGCCAGGGCCAGCCCGAACAGGCCGGTCGAGAGAGTGCGGTTCAGAAGCGACATTGGGATTCCCCCTCGTCGGCGCCGAGTGCATCGAGCGGCGTGCGTGGATGCAGATAGCCTTCCTGCGGCGATACCGAGGCCACCATGCGCGGCCCGGTGATCAGGATGGGCTGGCGCAGCTGGTGGTTCCAGGTGCGGTAGCTGACCGGGAAGCCCAGGTAGCCGGCGAGCTCGAACTCCTCGCCGAGCATGTAGTCGAGCATCGCCTCCCGCTCGACGGAGCCGGTGCGGGCCGCCGCCTCACCCAGCGAGCGCAGCGCCAGCCAGGCGCCGAAGTCGCGGGGCGTCATCCAGCGGTCGGCAAGCTTTTCGAAGCGCCGCTGCAGCTGTACGGCACCCCACGACTCGTGAGCCCGATGCCAGGGGGTGGCGATCAGCCCCTGGGTGCCCACCACCGGACGAGGCGTCCAGGTCTGGAAGGGAAAGTATTCGCCGAAGTAGTCGGTCTCGTCGGCGATCACCAGGACGTCGTGTTCGGGCAGATCCTGCAGGAAGACCGGAATCTCGCGCTGGATGGCATGGAAACCGCCCTCGGCGCGACGCGCCATGGGGTCGTGGGGCCACATCCTGTCGCCCACAACGCGATGCCCGTAGCGCTCGGCCGAAGCCCTCAGCACATCGGCCAGGATGCGATCCTCCTCGGTATTGCCGTAGACCAGCGCCCAGCGATTCCACTGCTTGAAACCCAGGAACTGGGCAAGGGCATCGGCCAGCATGCGCCGGCTCGGGGTGGTGTGGTAGAGCGCCGGGTGGCACGCCTCGCCGCGAAGCTCGTCGTCCGGCGCCCAGGCGTTGAACACCACCCGATCGCCACGGGCGGGGTGTGCCATCAGCTCGTTCAATCCCGCCGCGGGCAGGCCGCTGACGATCCACTCGACGCCCTGCTCGGCCAGGCTCTCCAGCGCCTCGCCGACGTCGCCGCCCTGAGCCATCACCGCCTCGTGAAGCACGAACTCCTGGCCCAGGAATTGCGCCGTGGCGTTGTTGTCGTTGAGCCCCAGGCGGGCGCCCTGCAGCCCTTCGTCGTCGAGCACCGGGTCGAGCACAGAGAGCGGCTCCTGGTCGTCGGGGCGCTCCATACCCAGATACCCCACGACGATGGTTGCCGGCGCATCCGCCGATACCAGGGGCGCCCAGCCCAGGCCCAGCGCCACCCCCCCCAGCGCCAGCCAGCGAAAGGCTCGCGGTAGCGTACTCATAAGGACTCCTCAGGCAGCCGTGCTGCCGCTGTTGTCGTTATCGTGTTGCCTTCTTGCCCTGCCCAATCGGCCCTTTCTCAACCTTGCCGTGTCACGGCATCCTGGCCATGATCGTGCGCACCATGAGCGACAGCTTCTCTTCCAGCAGGTAGGGCTGCTCACACATGGCGGGCAGCGCCTGCTGGCGCTGCTGAAAGGTGCGCTGCTCCCAGAACAGCGCCTCGGAAAGTCGCTCCACTTCCGCGGCGTCGGCGCTCTCGTCGGCGCGGCGCTCCTCGAGCTGGTCGACCATGGCGGAGATGGTTTCCAGGCGCGAAAGCTGGGCACGGGAAGCGCTGCGAATCCCTTCGATGGTGCGCCTCCGCTCACGGTTGGTGAGCTCGAACAGCCCGGCAAAGAGCAGGGTCAGGCGCCGCTGCACCTCCTCCTCGGCTGTCTCCGCGGGCATCGCCTCGACGAACTCGCGGACGCGTGCCTGGGCCTGCTCTTCCGGCGTCGAGCGCGAGGTAGCGAAGCGCGCCACCCGGCCGATCTCCTCGTCCTCCCACCAGGCCTGCTCCAACTCTTCCGGCGAGGGTCCGGTCCAGATGGTGCCCCAGGAGAGTTCCGGGATCAGGCGCTGCACGCAGGGCCAGTCTGGCGGTCCCGCCGCGGCACGCTGAGCCTCGGCTTGGCCCACTCCGAGCAGGGCCAACGTAAAACCGACACCCAACAGAAGAGGCGCTAAAGGACGCGAACGGTTCATGCCCCATCTCCTTCGCCAGCATCCAGCAGCCGGCCACGCCGGTCGAGCAGCGGTACGCCATACTCGCGAAGCATGGTGTCGATCTCCCCCTGGCGACGCTCGATGAAGTCGTTGATCCAGTCCTTCCAGTGGGGCTCGCCGCGTCGCACCCCCATGGTGATGCGGTAGTCGAGAGTCGCTTCGGTGTCGTCGTCGACTAGCGGCACGACCTCGAGCGGTGGGTCGTGGCGCGCCGCGTAGTAGCCGGCCAACGGCCCCCACAGCACGGCGCCCTCGGTCACGCCGTTGGCGACGTCAGCGATGGCGTCGCGCACCGGCGCCCGTACTCGGGTATCGACCATCAGCGGGTAGCCCTGGACACGCGCACCGGCCCGCCGCAGCGGCACCAGCGGCGGGGTCTCGGCCACCACGCCGATGCGCCGCCCTGCCAGTGCCGGGTCGCTCAGGCGGGTGACCTCGAGTTCGGAGCCCTCGGGCACCACCAAGGCATAGACCGAACGGTAGTAGGCGTTGGTGTTCTGCACGAAGTCGTAGCCCGCCACGACGCCGATCATCACGTCGCACACACGCAGCTCCAGGGTGTTACGCACGAAGCCCATGACCTGGGGCGCCCAGACGTAGGTCAGCGGCACGCCGAGGTCGTCGGCCATCAGCTCGGCGATACGGTTCTCGAACCCTTCACCGGCCTGGTTGCTGAAAGGTAGATTGTTGCCGTCGGCGCAGACCCTCAGGGCCTCGCGCTCCTGGCGTTCGGGGGGATTGGCGACGGCAGCGCCGGTGGCGACAAGCCCCAGGGCCACGACCACTATCTGCAACGTCTGACGACAGGCAGCTCTCATGCATCCTCCGCTTCAGGGAATGATGTCGCGAATGGAGTGGGCTCACTCCTTGGCGCTCGCTTCCTCAGCGGCCTCGTCGTCGCCGTTCTCCTTGGCCTGCTCCTGCGTCGACTCGATGATCCGGGGCCGACCGCGCCCCAGGCCGCCTTCGCCACGCGCTCGCATGTAGCTGTAGAGGTTGGGAATGTTGCCCATGACATAGGGGTCGTCGGCAAAGGAGGGCATCACCTGGCCGGGTTGCACTTCGCGCCCCGAGGCGATGGTGCCAGCGAAGTTCTCCCAGCCACGCCGCTCGACCGCTCGGATCAGGTTGGGCGCGAAGGAAGAGCCCAGCCCGTCTGGTCCATGGCAGGCCATGCAGGCCCGGGTATAGACGAGGTAACCCTCGTAGGTGGCGGGGTCGACCTTGCCATCCTCGATGACAAAGGCGCCGACGCCATCGCCGGTGACGCGATGCTCATCGGCAAGGGCCGTGGAAGCCAGCCCCAGGGCAAGGAAAAGTAGGGAAATGGAACGAGAACTTGCGAATACCGTCATGCAGCGCTTCCTTCTGATAACCGCTTCGGGCACGTGCAGCAAACCGCACCACCGAAGTGAATGAGGACGGGCGGGAATGGCAGTCGCCACTCCCGCCCTGGGCCAGAGCCGCTCAATCGGGCAGGGCAAAGACGGTCAGCACGCCGCCGAGCTTGGTGTAGTCACCCAGCGCGGAGAACACGCCCACGGCACCGAGGCCCTCTTCGGGATCCTCGAGTCCCGCCGCCAGGCCGATACCGGCCCAGCCGCCGACCCCGGAAAGCACGGCCACGTACTGCTTGCCCTCGTGCATGAAGGTATTGACGTTGCCGATGATCCCGGAGGGGGTCTTGAAGCGCCACAGCTCCTCGCCGTTCTCGATGTCCACCGCCTTCACGTGGCCTTCGAGGGTGCCATAGAAGGCCAGGTCACCGGCCGTGGCCAGGGCGCCGCTCCACACGGCGAAGCGCTCGTCCACCTCCCACACGGTCTCGCCGGCCACCGGGTCCCAGGCGATGAAGCTACCCATGCGGCCTTCCATCTGGCCGTTCTCAGTGGGCGCCGCCATCATGGTCAGGGTCGCACCCACGTAGGGCTGACCGGCCACGTACTCGGTCTCGTAGGGCTCGTAGTTCATGCAGATGCGGTTGATCCCGGCATAGATCAGGCCGGTACGCGGCGAGTAGGCGCTCGGCTGCATGTTCTTGGCGCCCATGGCGGTGGGACAGATGTCGGTGGTGTTGACATTGACCCCCTGGCGGAAGGTGCTGTACTCCTCGTTGACGTTGGGCCGTCCGGTCTCCATGTCGTAGCTGTCGGCCCAGTTGGTCTCGGGCGCGAACTTCTCCGCCACCAGCAGCTCGCCGGTCTCGCGGTCCAGCAACATGCCGAAGCCGGTGCGGTCGATGATGGCGAGACCCTTGCGCTGCTCGCCCTCGAACTCGATGTCGATCAACTGGTTCTCGTTGACACCGTCGTAGTCCCACTCATCGAACGGCACCTTCTGGTAGACCCATCTGACGGAGCCGTCGTTGGGGTCGCGGGCGAACACCGTGATGGCCCACTTGTTGTCGGCCGGCTCGCCGTCGATGGTGCGCTGGTCGGGGTTCCAGGTTCCGGGGTTGCCGGTACCGTAAAAGATCAGGTCGAGATCGGGGTCGTAGGTGACCCAGCCCCAGGGCGCCCCGCCACCGCGCTCCCACTCGCCTTCGGGCCAGGTGGTGACGCCCAGGTCGGCCTCGCCGATGGGCTCGCCCAGCATCAGGGTGGTTTCGGGGTCGATCAGCACCTCGTCGTCCGGCCCGGTGGAGTAGCCCCGCCAGACCATCTCGCCGGTCTCGACGTTGTAGGCGGTCATGTGGCCGCGAATGCCGTACTCGCCGCCGCTGATGCCGACGATCACCATGTCATGCACCACCAGCGGCGACATGGTGTTGGTCTCGCCGACGGTATGGTCGCCGTTGCTGACGTCCCACAGCAGCTCGCCGCTCTCGGCATCCAGTGCGATCAGGGTATTGTCCGCCTGGCCGAGGAACAGGCGCCCGTCGGCATAGGCCAGCCCGCGGTTGACCGTGTCGCAGCACATCACCGGAATGACGCGGGAGTCCTGATCCGGCTCGTAGCTCCAGACGACACGTCCTTCGTCCTCCAGATCGAGGGCGAAAACCTTGTTGGGGAAGGGGGTGTGAATATATAGCCTGCCGTCGCCGACGTAGAGCGGGCCGCCCTCATGGCCGCGCAGCACGCCGGTGGAGAACTGCCAGACCGAGCGCAGCTCGCCTACGTTGTCGCGGTTGATCTGGTCCAGCTCGCTGAAGCGATTGCCCTGATAATTGCCCAGTTGGGTCGCCCAATATTCCGGGTTCTGCTGGAGCTCGAGTTGATTCTGGTTGGCATGCGCCACCGATACAGCCAAGAAGCTGATGGCCGTTACGGCATAACCGGTCTCCCTAAGCATGGCGTTGTCTCCGTCTCACTGAAGGTGTGCCTGGGGAAAGCGGCACATCTTGTGTAATTGTGTTTCAGGTATTGACAAGATCAGGTCTAGCACAACGTTGACAGGCGCATGCGCAGATCCGTTAATTTAGCTTTAGCTAGCAACCAAAAGACTATTGCCCCTGAGCAACAATGAGGCGACAACCATGACGAGCCCCGCCATGACGGCGTTTCGTCACCATTGCGGCGCCACTTCGAGGCTCTTTGACGAAATTTTACCAAGCTGACTAGACTTAGGTCGCAAGGTAGCAAGGCCATTAGCTTGCTTTACTGAACGAGCCAACCCCCAATCCACCTATCGTGGAGAATAATTATGTGGACCAAGCCTGCTTATACCGACCTGCGTCTCGGCTTCGAAGTGACGCTGTACATCTCCAACCGCTGAACCAGTTCTTCGGTACGGATTCGATCGGCTGACGCTCTTCTCGGGCGTCAGCCGTCGTTTTTCGGCTCTCATCTTTCGGCATGGAGTCCTGAATGCATGTACTGATCCTGGGTGCCGCTGCCGGCGGCGGCTTCCCCCAGTGGAACTGTAATTGCTCACTGTGCCGCGGCCTGCGAGAGGGTAGCGTCGCGGCAACGCCACGCACCCAGTCATCGATCGCCATCAGCAGCGACGGCGAGCGCTGGCTGTTGTGCAACGCCTCGCCGGACATTCGCGCCCAGCTTGCCGCCAACCCCGAACTGCACCCGCGCAGGATTCCACGCGATAGCGGTATTTCAGGCGTACTGCTGGTGGATGCCCAGATCGACCACACCACCGGCCTGCTGTCGCTGCGCGAAGGCTGTCCCTTCGATGTCTGGTGTACGCCCAATGTGCATAAGGACCTGAGCAGCGGCTTTCCCCTGTTTCCCATGCTGGAGCACTGGGGAGGCCTTAACTGGCAGCCGATTGCCATCGACGACACCCACCTGGAAGCCACCTTCGAGATTCCCGCCTGCCCCGGCCTCCTGTTCACTGCGGTAAGCCTCGATAGCAACGCCCCGCCCTACTCGCCCCGCCGCGGCGCCCCCACCCCCGGTGACAACATCGGCCTGCGGGTCGAGGACCGCGTTCGCGGTACGCGTCTGTTCTATGCGCCGGGGCTTGGCCGGCTCGACGAGCGGGTGCGCGGCTTTCTCGCCGGCGCCGACTGCGTGATGGTCGACGGTACGCTATGGCACGACGACGAGCTGATCCGCGCCGGCGTGGGCAAGTCGACCGGCGCCGACATGGGCCACCTGGCGCTGGCGGGCGCTGGCGGCCTGCTCGAGGCGCTCGATACCCTGCCTGCCGCCACCCGGCGGGTGCTGATACACATCAACAACACCAACCCGATCCTCGACGAAGGTTCGCCGCAGCGCGCCACGCTGGCCGAGGCCGGCATCGAGGTGGCCTTCGACGGCATGCGCCTGGAGATCTGAACCGCAAGATCCGAGCGACGTCACAACAACAACGCACACGTACGCCATGCAATGGGAAGGAATCACTTCATGAGCTCAATCGCATCGCCCTTCGCCGACCCGGCGCCCTCCCCCGACACCCCGGCGCTTTCTCCCGAGGCCTTCCGCGACGCCTTGCTGGCCAAGGGCGCCTGCTACCACATCCATCATCCCTACCAGGTCGACATGGCCGAAGGCCGCGCCACGCCGGAGCAGATTCGCGGCTGGGTGGCCAACCGCTTCTACTATCAGGTCAACATTCCGCAGAAGGACGCCGCACTGCTGGCCAACTGCCCCGATGCCGCCACCCGGCGCCGCTGGATCCAGCGCCTGCTCGACCACGACGGCCATGACGCCGACGGCGGCGGGATCGAGGCCTGGCTGACCCTGGGCGAGGCGGTGGGGCTGACCCGCGACGAACTATGGGCCCAGGAGCACGTGCTGCCCGGCGTGCGCTTCGCAGTGGACGCCTACGTCAACTTCGTGCGCCGCGCCGACTGGCGCGAGGCGGCGATCTCCTCGCTCACCGAGCTGTTCGCGCCCCAGGCGCACCAGAGCCGCCTCGACACCTGGCCCACCCACTACCCCTGGATCGACGAGGCCGGCTACGGCTACTTCCGCAAGCGGTTGAAGGAGGCGCGGCGCGACGTCGAGCACGGCCTGGAGGTGGCGCTGGCGGTGTGCACCACCGCCGCCGCCCAGCAGCGCGCCCTGGAGATCCTGCAGTTCAAGCTCGACGTGCTGTGGTCGATGCTCGACGCCATGACCCTGGCCTACCAGCTAGATCGGCCGCCCTACCACACGGTCACCGACCGCCGCGTCTACCACCGGGGGCTGTGATGAGTATGATCGAGTCGACGACCGTCTATCGCCTGCGCCCCGGCTGGCGCCTGCAGTGGGAAGAGGCCCAGGATCGCCACGTGCTGCTCTACCCCGAGGGCATGGTGCAGCTCAACGACAGCGCCGGCGCCATCCTCACCGAACTCGACGGCCAGCGTGACGTGGCAAACGTGGTAGCCAACCTGCAGGCCCGGTTTCCCGACGCCCCCGCTGCGGCAATCGAACAGGACGTACACGAATTCCTGCTCGACGCCGCCCACCAAGGGTGGATACAGCATGACTGACCGCACCCATACCGCCGCCGTCAACGGCGCCACCGGCGCGCCGCTGTGGCTGCTCGCCGAACTCACCTACCGCTGCCCGCTGCAGTGCGCCTACTGTTCCAACCCGCTGGACTTCGCCGCGGTGCAGGAGGAGCTTTCCACCGAAGAATGGTTCGAGGTACTGGGCCAGGCCCGCGCCATGGGCGCGGTACAGATGGGCTTCTCCGGCGGCGAGCCGCTGGTGCGACGCGACCTTGAAGCGCTGGTGGCCGAGGCACGCCGGCTCGGCTTCTACACCAACCTGATCACCTCCGGGCTGGGGCTCGACGAGGCACGCATCGAGGCGCTGCGCGAGGCCGGCCTCGACCATATCCAGATCAGCCTGCAGGCGTCCGACCCGGACGTGGCCGCGGCGGTGGCCGGCTCGCCCAAGGCCCATGCCAAGAAGCTCGCCATGGCGCGGGCGGTGAAAGCCGCCGGCTACCCCATGGTGCTCAACGTGGTGCTGCACCGACACAACATCGATCGCATCGACGAGATCATCGCCCTGTGCGACGAGCTCGGCGCCGACGCCGTGGAGCTGGCCAACTGCCAGATGTACGGCTGGGCACAGCTCAACCGCGAGGGGCTGCTGCCGAGCCGCGCCCAGCTCGAGGCCGCCGAGGCCACCACGGCGCAATGGCGCGAGCGCCTGGCCGAGCGCGGCCGCGACATGCGGTTGCTGTTCGTGGTGCCCGACTACTACGGCGAGCGCCCCAAGGCGTGCATGGGCGGCTGGGGCGCGATCTTCATGACCGTGGCACCCGACGGCGCGGTGCTGCCCTGCCACAGCGCCCGCCTGCTGCCGATGACCTTTCCCAACGTGCGCGAACACCCGCTCAAGGAGATCTGGTACGACAGCGAGCCGTTCAACCGCTACCGCGGCGACGCCTGGATGCAGCCACCCTGCCGCAGCTGCGACGAGCGCCACAAGGATGTCGGCGGCTGCCGCTGCCAGGCCTACCTGCTCACCGGCGACGCGGCGGCCACCGACCCGGTCTGCTCGCTCTCGCCGGACCACCACCTGATCGAAGCCGCACGCCGCGAGGCCGATACGGCCGTGCGCCCCATCGAGGCGCTGACCCTGCGCAACGTGCACGAATCGCGGGTGTTCTGCCGCACATGAACGCACCGCCGGCAGCGCTGGATTCCGCTAGCGAAGCCGCCCGGCGCGCGGGGCTCCCTCCCGGCAGTCGCCTTCACGAGACGCGCCTGGAAAGCGGCCTGTGGATCGCCGCGGCGGAGGTACCCGACGCGCGGCTGCAGCGACTGGTCGGTGCGGTGGGTGCGGGCTACCTGGACGAACCCGACGACTGCCGCGGCCTGGCCCACCTGCTCGAGCACGCCCTGTTCCTGGGCTCGGCGCATTTTCCCGAGGCGGGTGAGCTGGCGCGCTGGGTTGGCGAGCGGGGCGGGCGCTACAACGCCCGCACCGACGAGGCCACCACCGACGTGCACCTGCACCTGCCGCCCGACGCCACCGGCGAGGGCCTGGCGCGGCTGGTGGACATGCTGGCCCGACCCGGCCTCGTGGCCGAGCGTATCGACCGTGAGGTGGATGTGCTCGACGCCGAGTTTCGCGCCCGCCTGGCCGACCCCGCCCTGCATCGGCTGGCGGCGCTGGGCCGGCTGTGTCGCGAAGACCATCCCGCCAGGCTCTGCCATGCCGGCAATCGCCAGAGCCTGGGCGGCGATGCGACTCAACTGGCCACCCGGCTCAGCAACTTTCACGCGCGCCACTACCGCAGCGGACGCATGGCGCTGGCCATGCTGGGGCCGCTGCCCCTCGCAGAGCAGCTCAAGCTGCTCGAGCGCCACGGCGCGGCGCTGCCGACGGGCATCCCCTCACCGCTGCAGCGCGCCTGGCGCTGGAGCGAGCCGGACGGCGTGGCCTGGCACGCACCCCAGGCCACGACCGGCACCTCAGCGTTGGAGCTCATCTGGCCCCTGCCGCAAGCGCTGGCCGATGCCCATGGCGAATGGCTGGGGGCCGTCGCCGCGCGGCTGGCCGACGGACGGCTGGCCGCCACGCTGCAGGCCGCCGTGGCGCTCGACAGCCTCGAGGTGACGCTTGCCCCGCAGGGCGTCGGAGCGGCCATGGCGCTGCGCCTGGAACCGGCACCCGACGAAGCGAGCGTGCAGGCAATGCTCGATACCTGCCGCAGGTCGCTCGCGCGCTCCCTCGCCACGCCGCTGGCAACGCCTCCCGCCGCACCCGTCGAGCTGGATGCCTGGCCCCGTCGGCGCGCCTGCCGCCTGGCCGGCTCGGACAACGACAACCTGCCAGCATCGCGAGAAGCCCTGCTGCCGTGGCTCGCCGCCGAGCAGTGCCGACTGCTGTGGCAAACCTCCAGCGCGCCGGGCAGCTGGAAGCGCCTGGCCGAGACCGGCACCGCCTGGCACCCTCTGCCTCTTTCCGCTGAAGCCGTGCCGCTGCCCTGGCGTGCCGCCCCCGCGCTGCCGGCCCGCGCGCTGCCGCCGAGCACCAACGGACCCGGCCCGCATCTGGTCAGCAAAGGTGTGGGCTTCCATCTCTGGTGCGGCGATCCACTGCGGCGGCCCGAACCACCGCCGGCTTCGTTCTGCCTGGGCTGGCCTGCCTCACCCACACATCAGGCCGCACGCCTGGCCCAGTGGCGACACAACGCCCTGCCGCTGCGCCAGGCCGCCGACGCCCAGGGCCTGCGGCTGCGCTGCGACAGCGACGTTCGCGGCGACTGGCTGATCGCCACGGGCCCCGCAGAACGACTGGAAGCCCTCGTCGAGCTGGCCGTGGCGTGCTGGCCCGAAACGCTGGCACAGCCTCGCGACGAAGCCCCCAAGGGCCTGCTGGCCCAGCGTATGCTGGCACGGCTCGAGACCCTGCCGCCGCCCGGCACGCCCAGCAAGCAGAGCCGCCAGCCGCTGGCCTGGGTGTGCGGCAACTCCGACCTCCAGGCAGCCGAGGCCCTGCTGCGGCGGCTGGCGGCACGTCGACGGGACGACGACGCAGAACATGAAACACCGAACGAGACCCACTGGCTCTCGATGCAGGGAGACGATCATGCCGTCATGCTCGAAGTCACCGGTCCCGACGACACGCCCCACAGCCGCTGGCTGATGCAACTGCTGGCCCAATGCCACGACGCCGCCTTTCATCAGGAGATGCGCCAGCACCGGGGGCTCGGCTACGTGGCGGCGGTACGCTACCGCGAAGCGGCGGGCTACCCGCGGCTGGGCTACGTGGTGCAGTCGCCAGGCACGGACGTGGATACGCTACGCCAGGCCATCGGCGAATTCCTGACCCGCCAGGGCGAGGCGCTGGCTCGCCTCGACGATGCCGCGCTGGCACGCCGCAAACGCGCCCTGCTCGCCACTGCCGGCCCGCCCGAAACCCATGCCGAGGCCATGGCACGCCTGTGGCAGGCGCTGCGCCGCCGGCCTCGGGCAGGTGCCTGGCAACCCCTGCCCTGGGAAGCCGAACGCCAGGCGCTGGCATCACTGCATGCCGTCGACCTGCTGGAGACGGCGAACGCCGTCGCCGAGGGCCGTCTGGCGCAGGGCTGGTGGCTGCATGAGCCGAGCGCAACCAACCCGTAACGCCCGTTAGAGAATGTTGCCTACCAGCAACTCAGTTATGCCACCACACCACAATCGCCCCGCCTCGACTCACCTAGACTGACATCAGCGTCATCCCAAGACGGGCGCCGTAGCATCCCTGATGACAACGACACGCGCCCCTAACGACAACAACACAGGGAGACCTGCCGATGAAATCTCGCGCCGCCGTCGCCATGGCCGCGGGCCAGCCCCTCGAGCTCACCGAGATCGACGTACAGGACCCCAGGGCCGGCGAAGTACTGGTGCGCATCAAGGCCACCAGCGTGTGCCACACCGATGCCTACACCCTCTCCGGCGCCGACCCGGAGGGGCTGTTTCCCTCGGTGCTGGGCCACGAGGGCGCCGGTATCGTCGAAGCCGTGGGCGAAGGGGTCACCAGCGTCAAGCCCGGCGACCACGTCATCCCGCTGTATACCGCCGAGTGCGGCAAGTGCAAGTTCTGCCGTTCGGGCAAGACCAACCTGTGCCAGGCGGTGCGCGCCACCCAGGGCCAGGGGCTGATGCCCGACGGCACCTCGCGCTTCTCGCTCGACGGCAAGATGCTGCACCACTACATGGGCTGCTCCACCTTCAGCGAGTACACCGTGCTGCCCGAGGTCTCCCTGGCGGTGGTCTCCAAGGAGGCGCCGCTGGACAAGATCTGCCTGCTCGGCTGCGGCGTGACCACCGGCATCGGCGCGGTGCTCAATACCGCCAAGGTGGAGCCGGGTTCCACCGTCGCGGTGTTCGGCCTCGGCGCCATCGGCCTGGCGGTGATCCAGGGCGCGCAGATGGCCAAGGCGAGTCGCATCATCGCCATCGACGTCAACCCGGACAAGTTCGAGCTGGCGCGCCAGTTCGGCGCCACCGACTTCGTCAATCCCAAGGAGCACAGCGACCCGATCCAGCAGGTGATCGTCGACATGACCGACGGCGGGGTCGACTACTCCTTCGAGTGCATCGGCAACGTCAACGTGATGCGCCAGGCGCTGGAGTGCTGCCACAAGGGCTGGGGCGAGTCGGTGATCATCGGCGTGGCCGGCGCCGGCGAGGAGATCTCCACGCGGCCGTTCCAGCTGGTGACGGGGCGAGTGTGGCGCGGCTCGGCGTTCGGCGGCGTGAAGGGGCGCAGCGAGCTGCCCGGCTACGTGCAGCGCTACATGGACGGCGAGATCAAGATCGACGAGTTCATCACCCACGACATGCCGTTCGAGAAGATCAACGAGGCGTTCGAGCTGCTGCATGCCGGCAAGAGCATTCGTACCGTGCTTCGGTATTAACGCGTCCAAGGAACAAGGAGGCCGCATGAGCCTGATGGACATCATCCAGCGCTGGTTCGGCGGCAAGCCCGCCGCCGCGACCCAGGGCACGCCCCAAGCGCCGCCCCCCGCGGCAAAGAGCCCCACAACAACGACGACACAGGGGAGTCAACCCACCATGAGCCACCACAACGTTCACATCCATCCTGCCGTGGACGACGGCGTCAAGCAGGGCAGCGACAGCTTCACCGGCGGTACCCTCCACTGCCACTGCGGCAACGACCGGGTCGAGGTGACGATCGACGCCCAGTGCGCCCACAATCACGTCTGCGGCTGCACCAAGTGCTGGAAACCCGAGGGCGCGCTGTTCTCGATGGTGGCCGTGGTACCCCGCGACAAGCTGCGGGTCACCGCCCACGAAGAGAAGCTCGAAGTGGTCGACCCGGCGGCAGCCATCCAGCGCCATGCCTGCAAGGGCTGCGGGGTGCACATGTACGGCCGCATCGAGAACAGCGGCCACCCTTTCCACGGGCTCGACTTCATCCACACCGAACTCTCCCGCGACCAGGGCTGGGCCGGCCCCGAATTCGCCGCCTTCGTCTCGTCGATCATCGAATCCGGTGCCGACCCGCAGAATATGGGCAATGTGCGCTCACGGCTACAGGAGCTTGGCCTGCCGCCCTACGACTGCCTCTCGCCGCCGCTGATGGACGCCATCGCCACGCATACCGCCAAGGCCAAGGGAGTGCTTTGAGACGCTGGCATCTTCGACACACCGCACCCGGGCCCGCCCAGCATGGCGAGCCCGAGCCGTTTTGACCCCTCCAGCGGGGTCAGGCCTGGCGCACTGTCGCCACCACCAGGCACGACGCCCGCTGACCCTGCCGCGACAGCACCTCGAAGCTTTCCACGTCCAGGCCGGCCGCGTTCAGCTGCGCGCGGAAGGTCGCCTCGTAGGTCACGCGTCCGAAATCGATGCTGGTGAGCCGCTTGAGCAGGGGCTTGAGCCGCTCCATGCCGGGAGAGGGCCGCTGCTGGAGTGTCTGGGTGAAGTAGAGCCGTCCTTCCGGCTCGAGCAGCGTGCAGCAGTGCCGCAGCGCCCGCTCGGGTTCGGGCAGCAGCATGAAGCTGCCCGAGAAGTAGATCGCCGCATAGGGCCCGCCGCGGTGGTCGTAGACCGACTCCAGGTGCACCTGCACCTGGTCGGCAAGCAAGGAACCCCTCAGCCGGCGCCGGGCGCGGCGCACGTAGTCGGCGTCGATGTCGATACCGGTGATGCGCAGCCGCTTGCGCCGCACGCACTCGGCATTGGCCAGCAGCGCACCGCCAGTGCCTATGCCGACATCCAGCACGCCGGCGCCGTCGGGGAGGCGGTGGAGCACCTCGGCGTACCAGCGCGCGGTCAGCCGCAGGATCAGGAAGTCGTAGAGGGCGCTTCGCCACAGGCTGGCCACCGATCAGCAGCCGCGCTTGCCGGCGAAGAAGGCGTCGATCGCCGCCTGGGCTTCCGGCGACCGGCAGCGCTCCAGCAGCTGCTGCTCCTCGCGGGCAAAGGCCCGCTCGACGGCGTCGGCGTCGGCCTCGCGCAGCAGCGCCTTGGTGGCCAGCAGCGCTCCCTGGGGCTTGGCCAGCAGTCGCTCGGCGCAGTCGAACGCCTGCTCCAGCGCCTTGCCGTCGGGCGTGGTATCGGTCAGCAAACCCAGCGCCAGCGCCCGCGACGCCGGGAAGGGGCGGCCCAGCATCAGCAGCTCCGTGGCCGCCTTGTTGCCGGCCAGCTTCGGCAGCAGGTGGGTGGTGGCCCCGAGCGGGGTCAGCGCGAAATGGGTGAAGGGCAGGAAGAAGCGCGTCGAGCTGCCGGCGTAGGCGAAGTCGCAGTGCAGCAGGATGGAGGTGCCCAGGCCCAGCGCCAGGCCCTCGGCGGCGGCGATCAGCGGCTTGGGGAAGGCGTGCAGCCGGCGCAGGAAGGCGATGGCCGGCACCTCGGTGGCCTCGGCCAGCGCCTTGTAGTTGGCCAGGTCGTTGCCGGCGGTGAAGCAGTTCGCGCTGCCGGTGATGATCACGACCTTGGCCTCCTCGTCGGCGGCGCTGGCATCGAGCAGCTCGATCAGCTGGGCGTAGCTCGCCTCGTCCAGGATGTTGCGCCGCTCGGGGCAGCTGAACGCCAGCACCCGGATACCGCCTGGCTGCCGGGTCAGCGTGATCTTGGTCGCCATGAGAGTCCTCCTGAAGGCGTGGCCTGACCCCATCATAAGGAAAAAATAATGAGGTCGCTAACGGCCACGCCACCGATGCCGCTCGTCACGCCGCCAGATAAGCCAGTGCGCCTGCCGCCAGTGCCTCGATACCGGTGCGCAGGGTCAGGTCGTTGCCCGGGAAGTAGTAGGGGGAGTGGGGCATTTCCAGATGGCGCATCTTTTCGGCCACGCTCGTTCCCCGCGTGTCCGCCCAGCGCTCCGCGGGGGTGGCGCCGATGAACCAGTAGACGCAGGGGATATCCTCGCCGCCGAAGCCCCCGGCCTTGGCATTGCCGAACAAGGGAAAGTCCTCGCTGCCATTGAGGCGCGGCATGTCGTACAGGCTGGCTTCGCCGAAGTGCTCCGCATGGGCCCGGCGCACCCGGGCGACCGCCACGGGGTCGTTGTGCAGGGCGATGGTCTCGGAGAGCACGCGAAATTCGGGCGGTATCGGCGCACGACCGGCTTCGCACTCGGCGCGCACGATGCGCTCGATGGATGCCACCACCTGGCGGTGCAGGGCGTCGTCGAAGCTGCGGATATTGATCTCGAGCTCGGCCGAATGCGGGATGATGTTGGCCTGGGTGCCGGCGTGCAGCTTGCCCACCGTGACCACCACGGCCTCCTCCGGCGGCACCTCGCGGGAAACGATGCTCTGCAGGCGGGTCACCACGTGGGCGGCGATCACCACCGGGTCCACCGTCTGGGCGGGCATGGAGCCGTGCCCGCCGGCGCCGTGAATCGTCACCGCCAGGTTGGTGCAGGCGGCCATGGTGCCGCCGGGGCGGTGCCCCACGCTGCCCGCCAGGGCCGGCATGTTGTGCTGGCCGAGAATCACGTCGGGACGGGCGAAGCGCGCGTAGAGTCCGTCATCGAGCATCGCCCGGGCGCCGCCGAAGATCTCCTCGGCGGGCTGGCAGATCAGCATCAGGGTGCCGGACCAGTGCTCACGGAGCCCTGCCAGCACGCCGGCCGCACCCACCACGCAGCTGCTGTGCAGGTCGTGGCCGCAGGCGTGCATCAGCGGCACCTCGCTGCCGTCCTCGGCGATGGCGGTCTCGCAGCTGGCGAAGTCGAGCTCGGTCTGCTCCTTGATGGGCAGCGCATCCATGTCGCCGCGCAGCATCACGGTGGGCCCTTCGCCGTTGCGCAGCAGGGCGACGACGCCGGTGCCGCCCACGCCGCGGGTCACCTCATAGCCGAGCCCCTCCAGGGCCTCGGCGAGTCGTGCGCTGGTCTTGTGCTCCCGAAACGGCAGCTCGGGGGTCTGGTGCAGCTGGCGATAGAGCGCCTGAACACTGTCGAAAGCCGCGTCCGCCTGGGCGCCGATGGCGCCCTTCATATCTCGGGTGGGCGATTGCGTTGTCATCATGGCCTCCATGGCGCTTATTGGGGAATGGGGCTGGCTGATGCCGGATCACCGCAGGCGGGTTTGACCTGCCACTGCCAGACTGCCACCACACCGACATTGAGCAGCATCGCCCACACCCCGGCGTGCCAGCCCAGCGGCGACGACCACACGAAGTCCATCAGCAGGTAGGCAACGCTGCCCACCAGGGCGCCGGCCATGACGCTGGCGCGACGCAGGCTAGGCAGGAACAAGGCACCGATGACCATCGGGAACAGCTGCACGATCAGGCCATAGGCGCCAAGCAGCAGCAGCACCAGCGAGGCGGGGTTGGCCAGGGCGAACAGGTAGGCGATCAGCGACAGGCCAAGCACGCTCCAGCGCGTCACGCTCACGGTGGCCTTCTCGCTGGCGCCTTTCATCACGGTGGGGCCAACCACATCGCGCACCAGCACGATGGCGGCGGTGTGGGCCAGGTTGGCACCGGTGGACATGGCCGCCGCCAGAGCGCCGGAGAGCATCAGGCCGATGACCCAGGGCGAGAAGTTGGCCACGTCCATGACCATGCGCAGCAGTACGGTGTCCGAGCGTGCCAGCGGCTCGTCGGCAAACACCAGGATGCCGGCGAAGCCGATGAACAGCAGCGGCACCAGCAGGTAGGCGTAGAGGGGATAGAAGACGCTGACCTTGCGCAGCGTCTTGCCGCTGTCGGCGGAGTAGAACTTCATGAACAGGTGCGGCCACATGGCGCCGCCGAAGGCGCTGACCAGTACCGCGGTGCTGAAGTAGCCCCAGTTCATGCCGGTGGCCCCGGGCATGGTCAGGTACTCGGGCATGGTCAGCTGGATCTGGCTGAACATCTCGCCGACGCCGCCGTAGAGGCGCTCGGAGATCGACAGGCCGAGGAACCAGGCGATGGCGATCATCATGATGCCCTGCACCAGGTTGGTCCAGCCGATGCCGTTCAGGCCGCTGCAGAACACGTAGGCCGCCACCACCACGAAGGCCAGCAGGGCACCGAGCCAGAAGGGAATCAGGCCATCGGTGGCGGCCTGGAACAGCAGCCCGGCGCCGGCGATCTGGATGGTCAGGTAGGGCACCAGGGCCAGCACGCCGATCACCCCGGCCAATATTCCCAGCGACTTGCTCTGGTAGTGGTCGGCGATCATGTCGCCCTGGGTGAGGTAGCCCTTCTCACGCCCCAGCGCCGCCACTCGCGGGCCCATGGCCCAGATGGTGATCGGCACCAGCGCCAGGTAGGCGAGGATGTAGAAGGCCGGCGCGCCGTGCTGGTAGGCCCAGCCGGGGGCGCCGAGGAAGGCGAAGGCCGAGAAGATCTCCGCGCCGAGAATGAAGAACAGGATGACCACACCGACATGGCGCCCGCCGGCCACGTAGCCCTCCAGGCTCGAGCTCTGCTGGCCGCGGGCGCGCAGGCCCACCCAGAGCACGCCGAGGAGATAGGTCAGGGTGATGCCGATGACGATCAGCGAATCATTCATGGCGGCCACCTCCGTGACGCACCACGTAGGCCACCCACATGCCGGCGAACAGCACCAGCATCCACAGCGCATACCAGAAGAACAGGAAGGGCAGCCCCAGCACCATGGGCTCGATGCGGTTGGCGATCAAGGCGCCGGGCCAGATCATGGCCAGGGTACAGAGCGCGAAATGCAGCCCCGTGAGGAGGTGATAGGTCTTGTTCATGGGAAGCACCTGCTCGACACAGCGAGTCTTGTTGTGGGTTGTGTCTCGACTATGGCGCAGGCATGACGATAGAAAAAATAGCGTATTTTGATGCGGTCCATACCGGTACGGCATGCCTAGGACGCCTCGCCGGCTCCCGCCATTGCAGCGGGAGCACGACGACCGCCGCCCCCCTAGCGGGCCAGGGCCGGCCTTGGCGCCTGGGCGCCCGCCGCCACCACCGAATCGGCGACCAACTCGGCCGTGACGGCCGACAGCGTCCAGCCCAGGTGGCCATGCCCCGTGTTGTAGAAGACGCACGGCAGCCGCCCCCTGGCGACCCGCGGCATCATGTCGGGCAGCATGGGGCGCAGCCCCGCCCAGGGCACCACCCGGCGCGTGCTGACACCGGGAAAGCACTGTTCGACCCAGTCGATGAGCGGGCGAATGCGGTCGTGGCGAATGTCGCGGTTGATCCCGTTGAACTCGGCGGTGCCGGCGACGCGGAAGCGGTCCTCGCCCAGCCGGCTGGTGACCAGCTTGGTCTCGTCGTCGAGCAGGCTCACCCACGGTGCCGCCTGGCGCGAGGCGGGCTCGTCCAGGTGCACGGTGATCGAGTAGCCCTTCACCGGGTAGATATTCACCCGGTCGCCGAGCTTGGCGGCCAGGTGGCGGCTGCCGACCCCGGCGCACACCACCAGGCCGTCGTACGCCTCGCGCCCTTCCGGCGTGCCCACCCAGGCCCCCTCGGCGGTGGCGCCCAGGTCGCTCACCTCCTGGCCGAAGCGCATCGTCACGCCGCGGCGCTCGGCGGCCGCCGCCAGGCCCTGGGTGAACTTGTGGATGTCGCCCGTGGCATCGCTCTCGGTGAAGAACCCACCGTAGTACTCGCCGGCCAGGCTGGGCTCGATGCTGCGCATCTCTTCGGGGGTCACCGCACGGCGCTCCAGCCCGCCCTTGGCCAGCAGCGTCGAGACCCGGGCCGCATGCTCGAAGCTCGCCTTGTCGCGGTAGATATGCAGGATGCCCCGGCGCTCCAGGTCGAAGGCAATGCCCTCCTCGCGCGCCCACTGGTAGAGATAGTCTCGCGCCGCAATGGCCAGGTGTGCCGTGGCCGTGGTGTTGTCGGCATAGCGCGGAATGGCGGCGATGAATTCGGCGAACCAGCTCAGCTTGTGCCAGGTCGGCCTGGGGTTCACCAACAGCGGGGCGTCGGGACGCAGCATCCAGCGCAGCCCCTTCAGCACCGTGGGCCAGTGGGTCCAGACCTCGGCATTGGAAGCCGAGAGCTGGCCACCGTTGGCGAAGGAGGTGTCCATGGCCGCGTAGCGGGCGCGCTCGTAGAGGGTGACATCCAGGCCACGCTTGGCCAGGGCGTAGGCGGCGGTGACGCCGGTGATGCCACCTCCGAGGACGGCGATTCGTTGCATCGTGGTTCTCCAGACGCGTCAGGGTGAGCTCGCCGCCAGGCGGCAGCCAGCACCCCTTCCGTCATGGAACCTGAGAGATTCGCGGGCCCACCGCCCGCTTGCTCCTTCGGTGTGCCGGTAGACGCAGTCGCCGGCCGCTCTTCGGAAATCGGAGACACGACAGCGGTCCGGTGGCCTGAGAGATTCCGGGGCGGTTGCTCCTTCGGCGCCGGCACCGCCTGGGGCGGACCGGACTCTCCCGCTGTCGCGATAGCACCCTGCCACTATCCCGCCTTGGCGCCCATCGCAAAAATATCAATAATGCATAACCACCATGCCATTCAGGTATCGAACGCCATGGAATTCCGCCAGCTCAGCTATTTCGTGGCCGTGGTCGAGGCCGGCTCGATCTCCGCCGCCAGCCGCCGGGTGCATATCGCCCAGCCGGCGCTGACACGCCAGATCAAGCTGCTGGAAGAGGATCTCGACACCCGGCTGTTCGACCGGCATGCGCGCGGCATGCAGCTCACGGTGGCGGGCCGCAAGCTTTACGAGGAAGCCCTGGCGCTGCTGGACGCCCGCGCGCAGATCCGCGCGCGGCTCTCGGCGCTCGGCCAGGGCGTGGTCGGCAAGGTCAGCCTGGGGGTGACGGTGACCCACCTGTGGGTACCCGAGGTGGCGGGCATCATGCGCCGCTATCGCGACCGCTACCCGCAGGTCGCCTTCGAGATCTACCCGCTGCTGTCGGGCCCGCAGCTGGAGCGGCTGCAGGAGGGCAGCCTGGACGCCGGCATTCTCTACCTCGATGACACCGGCCAACCCGGCCTCGATATTCGCCTGCTGCAGCACGACCGGCTGATTCTCGCCGTGCCGGAGGCCTCTCTCTGGGCCGAGTCCCCACCGGCCACCCTGGCAGCGCTTGCCGACGCCGACTTCATCTGGGGCTTTCGCAGCGCTTCACCGGTCTACTACGACCGGGTCCAGGCCCACTTCCAGCGCCTGGATTTCCACCCCCGGGTGGTGCAGTACGGCGCCGACAACATCGCCATCCTGAGCATGGTGGCGGCGGGACTCGGCATCGCCATCCTGCCCTCCGCCAGCAGCAGCCACCCCATGCCCGGCATCCGCTTCCCACTTCACTGCCTTGGCGAGCCGGCACCTGGCCGGCAATCACCGAGAGCAGGGTCGACTTGCCGGCCCCGTTGGCGCCTAGCATCACTACCATCTCGCCCTCCCGCACTCGCAGGTCGATGCCTTGAAGGGCGAGATGCTGGCCGTAGGCGGCAGACACGTTATGTAGTTCAAGCATGGGCATCGTCTCCCAGGTAGGCACGAACCACTTCCGGCTCGGCCAAGGCCTCGGCCGGGGTTCCCTCGGCGATCTTGGCCCCGGCGTTCATGATCACGCAGCGATCGCACAGTGAGCGAATTGCATCCATGACATGCTCGACCATCACCATGGTGACACCTTCCCCGCGCACCTTACGCAGCAGCTCGATGGCTTCGACCAGTTCGGACGGGTTGAGCCCCGCCAGCCATTCATCCAGCAGCAGCAGGCGTGGCTGCAGCGCCAGGGCCCGCGCCAGCTCCAGGCGCTTCTGGTCCATGTAGGTGAGGTCCTTACCCAGCGTCCAGCACCGGTGCGCCATGCCGACCCGCTGCAGCAGCGCCTCGGCACGCGAGTCGGCGGCACTGCCCCAGACCGGCTCGGCACCGAACCCGAGCCCCGCCTTGACGTTATCCAGGCAGTTCATCGAGGGCAGTACCCGCACCAACTGGAAGGTGCGTGCAATGCCCTGGCGGGCGATACGGTTCGGCGGCAGGCCGGCGATATCGGCGCCCGCCAGGCGAATCGTTCCCGCATTGGGCTTCAGAGCGCCCGACACCAGATTCATCATGGTGGTCTTGCCCGAACCGTTGGGGCCCAGCAGCCCGACGATCTCGCCCTCGGCAATGTCGAAGCTCAGTGAATCCACCGCCCGCAGGTTACCGAAGCGGCGGGTGACGTCCCGCACGGAAAGTAGCGCTGCAGATGCCGTCATAGCGCACCCTCCTTCGGTATGTCGCTCTCAGCACGCTTGCCCGGGAAGCACTTGCGGTAGCGCTGCACATAGCCTTCGATGAGGCCCGCCACGCCGTGGGGCACCAGATAGACGATGGCCAGGAAGGTGACGCCCAGCAGCACGCTGAACAGGTGCGGAAAATGGGTGGAAAGGTACTCGAACAGCAGCACCATGGGAATCACCCCGAGCAGCGGCCCGTACAGCCTCCGCGCACCGCCCAGCAAGGCCATGATCAACACCTGGAAGGAAATGTTGGGATTGAAGGCGATGCTCGGGTCGAGATAGGTCCAGCGCGGCGCCACGATGGCGCCCACCAGGGCCATGAAGGCGGCGCTGAGCGAGAACACCAGCACCTTGATCAGGGTGATGTTGACGCCGCAGTGTAGCGCCACCGTCTCGTCATCGCCGATCATGCGCAGCGCGAAGCCGACCCGGGAGCGCGCGATCAGCCAACCCACGATGAACAGCAGGGCCAACACCGCCGTGAGCTGCCAGACGATCTGCTCCTGGGTGATGTCGAGGAACACATAGCGTCCGACACTGCCGGCCTGGGTCGACTCGTACCAGTTCACCACCTGGCGGATCAGCTCCGCCAGCCCGAAGCTGAAGATGACGAAATAGACCCCGCGCAGGCGCAGCGTGGAGAGCCCCACCAGCAGTGCGACCAGAAAGGCGATGGCCGCAGCGAGCAGCAGCACCGCGCCCCAGGGAAGCCGTTCGCCCAGTACCGCCACGGTGTAGGCGCCGATACCGAAGAAGGCCACGGTGGCCAGCGAGACGTAACCGCTCGGCCCCGAGAACATTGCCCAGGCGGTGGCCAGGATGGCGAACATCAGGAAGTTGATGGCCATGGAGAGCCCGTAGCCGCCCACGAAGCCGGGCAGCAGCGCAAAACCGATGACTCCGGCCAACAACAGGATGCCCCCGAGCAGGGTCGTGCGTGAAAGCACCATCATGCGCCGGCCCTCCCCATCATCCCGGTGGGCCGGATCAGCAACACGATCAGGAACAGCGCAAAGGTGGCCGCCAGCGTCAGCCCCGGCGCCACGTACACCGCCACGAAGCTCTCCACCAGGCCCAGGATCAGCCCTGCCGCCAGCGCCCCCATCAGGTGACCGGCGCCGCCCATGATCACCACGATGAGCGCCTTCATGGTGAAGACGACGCCCATCGAGGCATTGAAGGTGGTGAACATGCTGACCAGCACACCGCTGGCCGCCACCAACCCGCCGCCCAGCGCAAACGCCATGGCCGAGGCCGCGCGCACGTCGATGCCGGCCAGTTGGGCTGCCCTGGGGTCGACGGAGACCGCCCGCAGCGCGGTGCCCGGCCGCGTGCGCACCAGCAGCAGATAGAGTGCCGTGCCCAGCACCACCGCCACGCCGACGGCCAGCAGCCTATCCGCGGCAATGGGTGAACCGGCAATGATGAACACGTTGCTGATATAGGTGTAGCTGAAGTAATTGCTGCCGAAGAGCAGCAGCACCAGCCCCTGGATCACGAACAGCAGGCCGAAGGTGGACAGAATGCTGTTCACCTCCAGCTCGGCGCGATCCCGGGAGCGCTTCACCAATGGATGCAGCATGATCTGATAGATCAGCCAGTTGGCGCCGAACGCCACCGGCACGACCAGCACCAGCGCCACCAGCGGATTGATCGCCTGTACCTGAAACAGCCAGTAGGCGGCAAAAGCCGCGGCGATCAGGAACTCCCCGTAAGAAAGATTCATGATCCTGGCGACGCCGTACTGCAGCGTCAGCCCCATGGCCACCAGGGCGTACATACCGCCCAGGGTCAGGCCATTGAGCAGGGCATCGAGAAAAGCCATAACTCACCCCTGTGTTCCAACACGTGTAGCGGCAGGCGAAGCGCCTGCCGCTGGATCACCTCAGCGCCAGTCCGGCTTGGGCAGCACGATCTCCGCCGCCCCTTCGCGGTCGCTTGGGCCGATGGCGCGGAACACGCCATCCTGCCACTGGCCGACCTGCCAACCTTCCCAGTAGGCGCGACCGTCCAGGGTGATCTCGCCCAGCACTGTGTCGAAGGTCCCGTTCTCCATCTCGGCCACGACCTGCTCATGGTCGATGCTGCCGGCCCGCTCGATGGCCTGCTGCAACACCTGCAGGCTGGCGTAGGTGGGCGCGCTGGCCCACAGGTCAGGCGCCTGCCCGGTCATCTCGGTATGGCGCTCGATGTAATCCACCATCACCTCGCTATCAGTATCCACGCCGCCGATGCCCAGCACCCCTTCGACGTTGTCGCCGAAGCGATTCTTGTAGAGCGGGAATGCCGTGCCCACCGCGGTGTAGAACAGCGGCGGATTGAAGCCGAGGGTTTGCGCCTGATCGGTGATGGCGATGGTTTCTGGGGGATAGCTGAAGGCCAGGAACGCCTCCGGGTCTCGCTGGCGGGCGCTGTTGATGATGCCCTGCATGTCCTGTGTGCCCGGCGGATACGATTGGCTGTAGACGACCTCGAACTCGGCTTCCTGCAGCAGCGCCCGGGCGGCGTTGGCCAACTCGATACCGAACTGATCGGCCACGTTGACCATGGCCACGCGGCCTTCGATCTCGCCGCTCTCGCGCAGCTCCTCGAGCATGGTGACGATGCCCTCGGCATAGTGGCTCGAGGTGCTGAGGAAGAAGAAGAGTCGCGGCCAGCGGTCCATCAGATCCTGCTGGCGGTCGGATACCGCCGTCACCGCCAAGTGCGGATAGCCGGCACGGTGCAGTACGGGCGCCACGGCAAGGTTAAGCGCAGTACCCCAGGGTGGCAGCACAAAGTGCACCTCGTCCTGGTTGATCAGTCTTTCGACGGCACGAACGGCCTCTTCCGAGCTGCTGCGGTCGTCGTAAGCAACCACTTCAATTGGCAGCTGACGCTCGCCCACGCGAATACCGCCGGCCTTGTTCACCTCCTCCACCCAGAGCTTGTAGTTGGGGGTAATGGTGGTACCGGCGCCCCCGGCGTAGGGCCCCGTATCGGAGACGGCATAGCCGATGCGGATGCTCTCCGGCAGATCGTCGGCCATTGCGGGAAAGCTCAGGGCGACACAGGCTCCGATACCCATTAGCGCCCGGGCAAGTGAAGTAGATGGCATGATTGCGGCTCCGTTTTTCTTGTGGTCGATAGCTTTGCCGTCATTCGTTCGAATAACGAACATAAATACGCATTGCATATCGAGCCTAGAATCGCCGTGAGCCGACGTATAGTCATGCCAAAGTTGTAGCTTTTGGCACTTTTAAAAAAATGCAGGAATTACAGTTAGATAAGAGTATTTTGATTAGTATCTAGCCGGCCTATTTCGTTTATAAAACAGGTCTATGCACGGCCCAGGTATCGCCGGAACGGAACTGCCGCACGGAATGGTGGCAAATGAACTGACTGTCTCAATGAAGGTTGGAAGGTAGGAATCAGTCTTTGCGTTCAATTCGGCGGCGCCGGAATGGAAGGTACGACAGAGCCTTGCGGAAGCCGCGCCAGGTGCTGCCAAACAGCTTGGCAAAGAATGCGGCACGCAGCCGAGCATTGCGCCGCTCAATGTCACGCATTTTCGGATCGGGATTATGGAAGGCCATCGCTACCTCCGCGGTCACTATTGAAGCATAGCAAAAAGGGGCTAACTGGCACTCAGACAGAGCACCGGAGCCAATCACTCAAGCCCAGAGATAGCTTTTCCAAAGCTACAGTTTCTTACCAAGTATCTCTGAAATTCTTTTAAGATGATCGTTTCTTTCATGCTCAGGCTTCCCACCTAGCCTATTTGTATTTTCGTATTCAGACATATCGAAACTGAACCTATTCTCATATTGGTTTCCGTAGATATCCTTAAAATCCACACGAATGTTAATACATGCTTCTAAAAAACCCTCTCCTAGCTGATTGAATAAAAAAACATGGCTTTCAATTACTTGACCAATCCCCAAATTTCGCATACCTTTTTTCACAAAACCATGATCAGATATGTATTTTATCATTCGCTCCTCTACTGCTGGGCAGCCACCTTCACCTGACACCACAAAACTAACGTCAAATGCTATTCCCTTCCCCAAATTCTTAATAACTATCATGCGATCATTAATTACACGCCCCTCAGCCAGCTCTACAACAACCAGAGGCCTAACATTATTTATTTATTTTTTCTTGCTGTATCTGCGAATTCTGCTGATTTCTCATTCTCCAAGTCTCTATCGCCAAGACCAAAGTAAGAACCGCTATTGCCACAGTCGCCGAAGCACTTACCATAGCACTATAAACAATTAAATACTCTTCCTCACCTCTTTGCGATACCACAAGAAAAAATATAACACCTAACCCAAAAGCGATGACCATAAAATAAAAAACAACTCTCAACACGGGTAGTGCTTTGCTAATCATCTCAATCTCCACAAACAACTATTATAAGCAACGAGAATCAGCAGCCTAACCACTTGCTCAGATCGACTCCAGAGACCTACGTCAACGCAACGCCAAAAAGCCGAGAGCCAGCGCAAAACGCTGGCTCTCGGTGCTGACGGCCGCTCCATGATCTCGCCAGAGTGAGCCTAGATCTCCATCTCCGCGAAGGCCTCGGCGATGGTGGGCGGCGCCGTGGGGCGGGCGTACATCGTCTTTAGAAACCCCCTTAGCCTGGGGGCATCGCCCAGCATTTCCTCTTCGTTCGCCCAGTCCAGGGTGTAGGCGGCATTGAAGTCGGCGACGCTGAGCCGGTCGCCGACAATGAAGTCGCGCTTTTTCATGTGGCGCTCGAGCACCGCCAGCATCTCCAGGCACTCCTGCCGGGCCAGGTCGACGTCCTGGGGGATGCGCTTCTCATCGGGATAAACGAAGGTGTGACGAGCGATGCGCCACAGTGGCTGCTCGATCTCGGTCACCAGGAAGAAGATCCAGCGGTACATCTGGGCTCTCTCTTCCACAGTGCTCGGGATGAAACCCGCCTGTGGATATTTTTCTGCCAAGTAGAGTTGGATCGCGGATGATTCGGTAATGACTTGGTCGCCGTCGACCAGCACGGGCACCTTGGCGGCGGGGTTGAGGGCGAGGAAATCCGGCTGGTAGTGCTGCCCTTTCATGAGGTACACGGGAACCTGTTCGTACTCCAGGCCCAGCTCGTTGAGCAACCAGATGACGTGCAGGACGCGGGTCGGGGGCGTTCCGTAGAGTGTCAGCATTGTCAGCTCCATCGATTGGCAGGTTTCTGCCGTTTCGCATGTCTCTGAACTCATCGAACGGTCGCGCGCGCAATCGACATCCCATAACGGCAAAAGCCAGCGCAATGCGCTGGCTCTTCTTGACGTGTCTCGCTGCCGGCCCGCTCCGGGCCAGGCATTACCCGTTAGAGGTAGTAGTTGTTGCGCAAGCGGGGCTTGTGCTGCTCGTAGGCCCGCTCGCTCATCCGCTCGAGCAGGCGATAGGCGGCAAGACCGATGCGCTTGAGCAGAGGAGCGCTGGTTTGGGTGGCGACTGCATTGTGAGAAAGCGTCTGGGTAGTCATGGCTGGATCTCGGTCGCTTCATGAGGATGCTAACAGTATACCCCAGCCATAGACTTTAGTCTAATTTATTCGCCTTTAGTCGTACGCGCAGGCTCAGGTACCAAACATAAGGAAACCAGGGCTAGCCGCTGGCTTCCTTGGCTGCGGCTCCTTACGGCGCCGCACTCGCTTGTGTGGTGACGATGGAAATCGAAAAATACCGTCTCGCCTCCACCCTGCAGCTTGATGTCGACGCGGTAATCGCAACGACCTACATTCGTGATCCCTAGGGCTCTGGCCAGCGTGGGAGCAACGAGAACACTCAGGGCCTGGTACGGGAGCATTTTCCAATAGAACGAATTTCCGGCATGTCAATGATGCCGAGCTGCGCGAGGTCAGGAAGCTGATGATCGCCCTAGAAAGCGACTCGTTTGGACACCGCCCCAGGTATTCCTCGACAGTACTCGGGACCCCTGGGGCACAGCAGGTGCTGCGCTTATTGCTTGAATTCAGGCTTGGTCCAATGACAATGAGTGAAGTTGATTATCAAAAAACGTGATAAGCCATTTACGACACGGCACGTTGTGGCTCGGCCATGACAACCGCTTGGCGCAAGGTATCGACAAAGCGTGACAGGGCAGGCGTCCAGGTTTCCGGATTAGGCACGGCGAAATAGGTATCGACGTCCGCAAGGGGTTTGGGTAGCTCCAGATAGTGAATACCGAAACGATCCTGGTGCGCCTCAACAGTCATACGGGGAAGGACGGTGTACCCCATTCCGGCAGAGACACAGCCGAGCATGGCATCTAGAGTCCCGAACTCGAAAATTCGGACCGCATTCACCCCATAGGCAGCCAACAGCAGTTCGATACGCTGGCGATAGCTGCATCCTTGGCGAAAGGCGAGAAACGCAGTGGAGAGCAACTCTTCCGAAGCAGGCATTGCTGCCATGGGCTTGGGGCCGACCAACACAAGCTGTTCGCTGAAGGCCTTGAAGAGATGAAAGCGGCGATGCTCGATGCGTCCCGCCACAAATACGCAATCGACCTGGCCATCGATCAGCATTTCAACCAGTTCGGCCGTTGGTCCAGTCTTGAGCTTGATATCGACCTCAGGGTGTGCAGCATGATAGGCCGCCAGAATAGGGGGAAGACGCAGCGCTGTAGTAGTTTCCATGGCACCGATCCGCAGTCGGCCGCATGCTTTATCGTTGCCCTTGAAAAGGCACAAAGCTTCATCGTGCGCTGCCAACATGCGCTCCGCATACTCCACCAAGGCTAACCCAGCAGTCGTAAGACGAGCATGGCCCGTACGATGCACGAGCTGTGCCCCCAATTCATTCTCGAGCTTCTTGATATGGGCAGTCACATTGGATTGCACCGTATGCAGCCGCTCGGCAGCCGCTACGAAACTTCCCCCGTCAGCCACGGCCATGAACATGCGCAGCGATTTGAGCTGCATGTCGAGTCTCCCTACCAGAAACGATCCCATCTCTAAACATGATAGCTTGTATCATGACAAATCGCTTCTAGGGAAGTACCCATTGTGCGTACGCTTGCCCTGCATGAGGCCGCGCACTGGAGAGCGCGCTTTCATTGCATAGGTCTTCGGCGAGGCGCCATTGCGCCTGCCAAGATCTTCATAACTGCGTCATCGTCAGGGAGACAGCAGCAATGCAGCGCGATCTGTTATCAATTGCCATCGTTGGGCTGGGCCCACGCGGTATCAATGTACTGGAGCGCATCACGGCGCATGCCAGCTACGGAGCTAACACGCCACGATTGCAACTTCACCTTATCGACCCTGGTGTGCCTGGCGCGGGCATCCATCACCCGGGCCAACCCGACTCTCTACTGCTCAATACGGTCGCGTCACAGATTACTATGTTCATGGATCCGACTATCGAGAACGCGGGCCCACTAATCCCGGGCCCTAGCCTGTACGAATGGGCGGTAGGCATCCAAAATACCGAATATCACGTAGGCCCCAACAGTTACCTGCCACGCAGGATCTTCGGCGAATATCTCAACTGGGTCTATCATTATCTGGTGCATCGCCTGCAGCGGTATGCCGATGTGCAACTCTACCCTTGCGAGGCGGTCGATCTACAGCGACAGTCGAATGGGAGCTTCACCATTTCGCTGTCCGGCGGAGGCTCGCTCAACGCCGACTACCTGTTCCTGACCACAGGACACGCTCAAAACCATCCTGACCAACTGGATCGCGAGCGTGGCGATTTTGTGTCCGACCAGCATGATCGCAATCGCTATCTAGATTATATCGTGTCATCGCCTTACCCCATCAATCACCAACTGCGCAACGTTCCACCCAGTGCTTCTGTGGCTATCGAAGGCATGGGCCTGACCGCGATTGATGCCGTTGCGGCCCTCACAGTAGGGCGCGGTGGTCGGTTTCACCGAAATTCCAGCACAGGTGAACTCATCTACCAGCCATCGGGCCAAGAGCCAGCACTAGCTCTCTACTCGCGTAGCGGCCTTCCTCTATCGGCACGCGCCGATAATCAAAAAGGCGTATCTGATCAGTACCGAGCCCGTTTCCTGACCCAAGATCATGTGAGCAGGTGGCGAGCCGAGAAAAAACGCGGCGAGCTGGATTTCTTCGGTGATGTTTTCCCTCTGATCGAAAGGGACATGGCCCATGCCTACTACCTTTCCTATGCCCGCCAATATCACGGTGCAGTATTTGCCGCCCTGCTTGATGAAACGCTGGTGCGGTTGGATGCCAGTTCAGCCAAGGCACTTCTTAAGCGTTGCTGTCCCGAAATTCCGGAATTTTCCTGGCAATCACTCGCTGCTCCAATTCCCCCAAAAGCGCAAAAAAACCGGGAAGCTTATCAGAATTGGCTGCGTACCTTCCTCGAACAGGACCTGGTGGAGGCTCGCCGAGGAAACGTGGATAGCCCGCTGAAGGCGGCTTGTGATGTGCTACGCGATGTTCGAGACAACCTACGCAATGCCATTGACTTCGGGGCTCTTTCATCAGACTCGCACCGAGCATTCATGTCTGACTTCGTACCAGTAATGAACCGCTTGGCCGTAGGCCCTCCGCTAGATCGGATCGAAGAATGGCTGGCACTGGCCAAGGCCGGGTATCTTGATCTCGGGTTCGGGCCCGGCGCCTACTCTACACTTGATCCTGAACAAGCCTCATTCATCGTCAATAGCCGGCTGTTCCCCCATGCAACCTTCCGGGCCGACGTGTTGGTTAGAGCCCAAGTTCCCAAATCCTCACCCGCCGCAGATCAGTCCGTATTCATTCAACACCTTCTAGAACGGGGGTTGATCCGGCCCTTTTGTATCGATGATGTCGAAATTGGTGGGATTGAAGTAGATGCGAATCTACATATCGTCTCGGCCAAGGGAGAGGCTCTGGACAACGCATGGGCGCTGGGCACGGTATGTGAAGGCGCGAAATTCTACACCTACATCGTGCCCCGTCCCTATGTGGGCTCCACTGCCTTGGTCGATGCCAACCGAACGGTGGGTGAATTATTTTCCAAGGTTCCATTGACTCCAAAATCGTCCAAGAAACCAACCGCCAACATTGCCGTTTAACAAGGACTGTCGAATGGTTCAGAAAAGAGACCTGCCCGCCCTGCTAACGGGCATCATGGCCACGCTCGTCGGCATCGGCTTGGCCCGCTTTGCCTACACTCCGCTGCTACCCGCCCTGATCCAGGAGCAGTGGTTCAGCGCTAGCCAGGCCGCCTATTTGGGAGCGGCTAACCTGCTGGGTTATTTCATCGGCGCTTTGTCCGGTCACTTCTTATCGGAACGCTACTCGGCACGTGCCGTCATTGCCGCCAGTTTTGCAGCTATTGCCTTGAGCTTCCTGCTCTGTGCCGCACCGGCGAGTTTCACCTGGTTCTTCCTTTGGCGACTGGTATCGGGCATTGCCGGGGCAATCCTCATGGTGGTCGGACCCTCGCTGGCACTGTCCGCTACACCTGTAGAGAGGCGCACTGGAGTCGGCGCGTTGGTATTTTCCGGCATCGGCATGGGGGCGCTCCTCGCAGCATGGGTGGTACCGCTGCTTCTCGAAACCAGTCTGATGGCAACCTGGATCACACTGGGTCTGCTCAGTCTTGTCGCAGGCCTGATCGGGGACCGGGGCTTATCCCGCCTAACCAAACCGGCGGTGTTGCCCACTGGGGAGTCTAATGGACAGGGAATCCACGCAGGAGCCGCCCTGGTCGTGCTACTCGTGATTGGTGCCTACGCCCTCGACGCCGTGGGTTTCGTGCCACATACAGTGTTCTGGGTCGATTATCTAGCCCGGGAGAACAGCTTGGGCAACCAATCCGCCGCCCTACAGTGGAGCCTATTCGGTGTAGGGGCTGTATGCGGCCCGCTGATCGCGGGATCTGTTGCAAAGCGGGTTGGCTGGCATTACGGACTGGCGCTCGCATTCCTGGTCAAAGCCTTCGCGGTTGCCTTGCCTTTACTATCTCTTGATCTTCTCAGTCGCTCGGTTTCCTCATTCTTGGTTGGAGCCATGATTCCCGGCATTGTCGCTCTGACATCCGGCCGTCTTGCCGAGTTGGTGGGACCGACTGCCCACAAGAAGCTTTGGGGACGTGCCACAGCGACGTTCGCTGCGGCACAGGCGGCTTCAGGTTATGGCATGTCCGCTCTGTACGACGCCTGGGGCACCTACACCCCTCTCTTTGCCATCGGCAGTCTCATGCTTGCCAGCGGCTTTCTGTTGATCCTTCTCAGCCCCGCTTTAAATACGCATCGCAGCACTATCACCCCCCAAACCTGGAGGCAATAATGGAACTCTTTCTCAACGCAACATCACCCTATGCCCGCATGGTTCGCATCGTCGTACAAGAGAAAGGTCTGGCCGACGCCGTCACCCTTCGCTGGTGTGACCCTTGGTCCGACGATGCCGACTTGATCCGGGCCAACCCTGCAGGCCGTATTCCTGCGCTCGTCACGGAAGATGGCACATCACTTGCCGAGTCCCCTCTCATCGCTCTCTATCTCGATGGTTTGGGCAACGGTGAGCCGATTCTTCCTCCCTCAAATATGAGCGAAGTACTGCATTACGCAGGACTTGGCCAGAACCTCATGGACGCAGCCTTTGCCACAGTGATCTCAAGAAAGCATCATGGAAGTGAGGCCGACGACAGTGTCATGGGACAGCGTCGCTTGCGGGCCATGCAACGTATACTTGATGGGCTGGAAACGGAGCTAAACGAATCTCGGGCGTCTACTGCTTTGACGCTGGGAGATATCTCTGTTGCAGTGGCACTGGATTATCTGAGCTTCCGGCTTCCCGAGGTGAACTGGGCTCATGACCGGCCCAATCTTGAGACCTGGCACCGCCGCACCATCAGTGGAGCAAGCTTTCAGCAAACAGCGTTTCAGTAACGGCAAGGTGCTTCACCGTCCGTGGAGAATTCGACCCATGACGCCAAGAGCCAGCGCACTGCGCTGGCTCTTGACGTTGGCGGCCCCGCTGAGCGGGCCGCCCTTGCTAGGCAGAAGCCGAAACCGAAGCGTCTAGAAGTCGAAAAAGACGGTTTCGCCTTCCCCCTGCAGCTTGATGTCGAGGCGATAGCGCACCTTGCCGTCCACCTCTTCGCGCTTGGCGATGAGGGTCTGGCGGCGGGTCGGCGACTCGATGCGGGAGAGCACCGGGCAGGCGGCGTTGGCCTCGGCTTCGTCCTCGAAGTAGAGGCGCGTCTGCAGCTGGATGTTCACGCCGCGGGCGAAGATCGCCAGGTTGATGTGCGGCGCCATGAGCTGGCCGCTGGGGTGCGCCACCGCGCCGGGCTTGACGGTCATGAGCGACCATTCGCTGCCGTGGTCGAAGGTGGTGGCGGTACGCCCGAAGCTGTTGAAGGGCTTCTTCAGGTCGTACTCGGGCTGGTAGGCGCCATTGGCGTCGGCCTGCCAGGCTTCGAGGAAGGCGTCGCGCACCAGGTCGCCGTTGCCGTCGATCACGGTACCGACGACCTCGATGTGCTCGCCTTCGGCCTCGGGCTTGGCCATCTCGTTCCAGATCTCCTCGTCGCGGGTCGGATTGCCCGCGGCGGCCAGGGCCAGGCCGATATGCACGTAGGGCCCGGCGGTCTGGGAGGCGGTCTCGCGCAGCATCAGTTCGCTGGTGGGAACGCTGTTTGGCTGTTTCATCTCTCTTCCCCTCACTGATTCTCGAACCCGCTTACTGGTTTTCGAAATAGGTCTGCAGTTCGCCGCGCACCACCAGGTCGAAGCGGTAGGCCAGGCAGTCCATGGGCTTGCTGCGTGCCATGTCGAGGCGTCCGATCATGGTCTCGACCGCCGCCGGGTCCTTGATGGTGTGGACGATGGGGCAGAGCGGGATCAGCGGGTCGCCCTCGAAGTACATCTGGGTGATCAGGCGGGTGGAGATCGAAGGGCCCATCACCGAGACGTGAATATGCGAGGGGCGCCAGCTGTTGGGGTCGTTGGGCCAGGGGTAGGGGCCGGGCTTGATGGTGCGGAAGCGGTACCAGCCCTGCTCGTCAGTCAGGGTACGGCCCACGCCGCCGAAGCCGGGGTCGAGCGGTGCCAGGTAACGGTCGTTCTTGTGGCGGTAGCGCCCGCCGGCGTTGGCCTGCCACATTTCGACCAGGATGTGCGGCACCGGCTTGCCGAACTGGTCGATCACGCGGCCGAACATGATGATGCGCTCGCCCACCGGCAAGCCAACCGCCCCGGCCAACGTGGGGTCTTCACGATAGTTGAGCAGCAGGTCGTTGTCGTGGGGGCCCATGCGCAGGTGGCGGAAGTCGGGGCCGGTGAGCTCGGAAGCGGTGGCTTGCTGCATGCTGGCCAGGGCCTGCTGCGGCGAACGGGCCACGGTGGTCTTGTAGCCGGGGGCGTAAGCCGGGGGGTGCCAGTTACGGTCGCGCTCTACGAAGCGCTTGTTATGATCTTGCATGGTGATTGTCTCTTTGGGGAGATTGGTCTTGTCTCGCCCAGTGTGACGTCTCGCCAAAGGCCCGCCAATTGACGACTCGGGCACCCCTCATAACCGCTGGGTTATGCTGCACCGCCGCTAGGGTGGTTACTTCGAGCCATGCCCCGCACTGACCTCCCGCAGCACCTCGCAGAAGGCTTCCAGCGCCAGCGAGAGCTGCATACTGGCGTTGTAGCAGAGTCCGACGGAGCCGCCGCGGGGCTCCAGGTTGATGCCGAGGCGACACAGCCGCCCCGCCGCCAGGTCCTCGGCCACGGCCTCTTCGGGCACGACCCAGATGGCGTCGCTCTCCAGGGTGTAGCGTCGGCTGATGGGCAGCGAAAGCGTCTCCAGCCGCTGGCTCATCAACGTCAGCGAATGACGCACGCAGAAGCTGTCGACCTGCTGACGCAGGGTGGTTTGCAAGGGCGGCAGTACCCAAGGGAATTCACCCAGCCGCTCGGCTGCGAGCGGCGCGATACCGGCCAGCGGATGCCCGCTGCGCACGCATAGCAGCAGCGGCTCATAGTAGAGGTGTTCGAAAGCCAGGTCGCGGATCTCGCGGGCTTCGGTCATGCGTCCCACCACCAGGTCCAGCTCGCCGCGGCGCAGGCGCGAGAGCAGGAAGGCACTGGTGCCCGAGACCACGTGCACGCTGACGTCATTGCGCCCGCCGGGCGCGGCGTGCCAGCGCCGAATGGCTTCCGGCAGCAGCCGGCTCTCCACGGTGGAGAGTGCCCCCACCCGCAGGCCGTGGGCGCCCAGGTGCACGTCCCCCACCGCGGCCACGCCCTCTTCCAGCGCGCGCATGGCGGGGCCGGCGTGGCGCAGCAAGGTTAAGCCGGACTGGGTCAGCGCCACGCCCTGGGGGGTGCGCTCGAACAGCACGGCGCCCAGGCTCTCCTCGAGTTCGCGGATGGTCTTGGAGATGCCCGGCTGGGTGATCGCCAGCCGCTCGGCGGCCCGGGCGAAGCTGCGCTGGCGGGCCACCTCGAGGAAGGCCTGCAGATGGCGCAGCTTGATACGGGCGTTGAGCATGTGGGCTCCTACTGACGTGAGGCGAGCGGAATATCAGAAGGTACCCGAAGAACGAAATGGCGACCATGGAAAGCCGAAACCGGCCAGAGGCCGGTTCGGATGGTGTGGGTTGCAAGCTGACTAAGGCAACCGCGCACGCCGAAGCGTGAGAGGGGGTGCTGCTCGTATAGCCTGATGACACTTCGTTACGATAAGCTTTTGCTAAGGCCTTATACAGCAAGCAACTTACTGCACGGGGGCGTGCCGTCTTCACCGGCGCTTCCGTCTCTGGTCACAAGGAACGTGCATGATGGGCGCCACAACGCTCGAGACGACGATTAGCCCCCGCCTGACGAGACGTCATGCGGTTGCAGCTTCAGGAGCCTTGCATCCCGATATCGGCCCGCCTAGAATTGGCATCAACACACCCGCCAAGCCTATGGCTGCCTCGGCAGTTATGCTTAAATCGAGCGGGTTTTTTATTTCTCGCCGCAAAACTAACGGCCGCCCTGAACCCACGGTGGCCCTATGACTCGTTTCACCAAGCCAGCCCTGACCGCTCAGCAGCAGCTCGATCTGCTGATTGAGCGTGGCTTGCAGGTGCAGGACACCGAACGTGCGCTTCGCCTGCTGGAGGTCACGACGCTGTTCCGACTCAGTCCGTACATGCGCCCCTTCCAGAACCCGGCGGATAGCGCTCACGTTTTCATGCCGGGTAGCCAACTTGCCCATATCGTGCGAATTTACCGTTTCGACAGCGACTTGCGACAACTGATGATGATGGCTCTCGAGCGAGCCGAAGTCGCCGTACGTGCTTGTATCAGCAACCATATGGCGCCGAGCTACGGCCCACACTGGTATCTGGAACGAAACCTTTTCAGCTCACGTTACCGCCACAGGAACATGATCGGCGATATCGAAGCCACGTTGGCCGCGGAGCGCGCCAAGTTCCAGCGCGAACAACAGCAGATTCACAGTAGTCACGTCCCCGCCAAGGTGAAGCAGCGGCGTATCGATAGCCGCAAGCGGGACAACTACCCCCGATTCTACGCCGAAACCTACTCGGATCCTGACTTGCCGCCATCCTGGGCCGCCCTCGAGATGATGAGCCTGGGGACCATTTCTCACCTCTATCAGGGGCTGGCGAAAGATCGAGACAGGAAGTCAATTGCAAACCGCTTTGGCCTTCCGCAGAGAGTTCTCGGCAGTTGGCTCCATACTCTGACCTTCGTGCGTAACATCTGCGCACACCACGCCCGCTTGTGGAACCGGGAGTTGGGGATACCGCCCAGATGGGACGACGGCATCCCCACCCCAGATGGCCGTCCGGGGCGTGATGTGCCCCGACGCCTCTTTACCGTTCTGGCCATGCTGACCTACCTCACCACCCAGATCAGCCCGGACACCCGCTGGCATGGTCGCCTGCAAGCCTTGATCGCGGAGTACCCCGACATTCCCCGCAAGCCCATGGGCTTCCCGGACGACTGGCAGGAAAGGTTGGAAGCCCTCAAGGGAGCAAAGGCCCCCTACACTGATAATCGAGCTCCTAGCCAGTGAGACAGATAGCCTAGAGAGAAGAACAGGAGGCCGTGGACGACTTCCTGTCCTGCCCAAGTCAGTCCTGCTCCTCGCCCCAGCCCAGCTCTTTCGCCAACGCAAACGCATGGTTCGCCGCCGGTACGCCAGCGTAGATCGCCACGTGCATCAGCACCTGGCGAAGCTCTGCCTCGCTGAGGCCGATACGCTTGGCGGTCTTCAAGTGCAGCACTAGTTCCTCTCGGCCCAGGGCGGCGAGGATACCGGTGGTGATCAGGCTGCGCTCGCGCCGGGTGAGGTCGTCGTTGCTCCACAGCTCGCCCCAGGCCAGCCGGGTGATCATCTGCTGGAAGGGAGCATCCAGGCTGTTGGCGTTCTGGGTCGAGCGCGCCACGTGCTCTTCGCCGAGCACCTGTTTGCGAGTGGCGAGGCCGGTGGCGTAGTCGACGCCCTGCTCCGCCACGTTGCCCAGCTCCACCGCCATTCCGGCCAGCAACTTCTCGGCAAAGAGTTTTGGTACCTCAACCGAGGGCACGTGGCCGATACCTTGAAGAATCTCGAGCGGAGCGCCATCGAGCTCGACCGCCAGCGCCTCCAGGGTAGTCGGCGGCGTGGCGAGATCCTCGCTGCCGCCCAGCAGCTGCACCTTCACCGGCTTGCCGGCGAGCTTGCCGGTAAAGGCATGGCTGCCGAGCATCTCGCACAGGCGCGCATAGGATTCGTCGTCACCGCGACCCATCTGGGTGCACCAGCCGGGCTTGAGCGCCGGGTTGGCCTCGAAGCAGGCCGGCGCGAACCAGCGCGGTACGATCTCCTCAGCCATCACCGCCAAGCCTTCCTGGCGGATGCGCCCGGCGCGGGTGCTCCACAGCTCGGCGTGGCCGATCACTGCCCCGGTGTTGGTCAGGGTGGCGGAAAGCAGGCGCTCGGCGTGCGCGCTGATCAGCTGCTGGCCCACCACGCCGCCGATGGAGGTGCCGGCGAAGTGGAAGCGCCCGGCGCCGGCATGGTCCGCCAGGGCCAGGGCCTCGGTGGCCAGGTCGTCGGGGGTGATCGCTGCCGCACCCCAGGCCTGGCTGGCGCCGTGGCCGGGCAGGTCCCAGGTCAGCACCCGGTAGCGCGGCAGCAGCGCCGGCAGCAGGTCGTCCCACACCGCCTGGCTCATGCCCAGCGGGTGCGCCAGCACCACCAGCGGGTTGGCTTCATCACCCAGCAGGCGGTAGGCGACACTGCGGCCTTGGATCATCAGGAATGCCATGACAAATCTCCGTTATGCGCGCTCGATGAGGGTTGCGATGCCCTGCCCCACGCCCACGCACATGGTGCAAAGGGCGTAGCGCTTGCCGCTGCGCTGCAGTTCAAAGGCGGCGGTCAGCAGCAGCCGCGCGCCGGACATGCCCAGCGGGTGGCCGAGTGCGATGGCGCCGCCGTTGGGGTTGACCCGCGGGTCGTCGTCGGCGAGGCCGAGCCCCCGCGTGCAGGCCAGCGCCTGGGCGGCGAAGGCCTCGTTGAACTCGAAGAGGTCGATCTCGTCCATGGTCACGCCGGTACGCGCGAGCAGCTTCTTGACCGCCGGGACCGGGCCAACGCCCATGATGCGCGGCTCGACCCCGGCCGTGGCCATGCCGATGATGCGGGCCATGGGCTTGAGGCCGTGCTGCGCCACGGCGGCTTGGCTGGCCACCAGCATGGCCGCGGCACCGTCGTTGACGCCGGAGGCGTTGCCCGCGGTGATGCTGCCGCCTTCACGGAACGGCGTCGGCAGCCCGGCGAGCTTCTCCAGGGTGGTCTCCCGCGGGTGCTCGTCCTGGTCGAAGACCAGCGGTTCCTGCTTGCGCCGCGGGATCTCGATGGGCGTGATCTCGATGGCGAAGCGCCCCGCCTGCTGGGCGGCGGCGGCCTTCTGCTGGGAGCGCAGGGCGAAGGCGTCCTGGTCCTCGCGGGAGATGGCGAACTGCTCGGCCACGTTCTCGGCGGTCTCCGGCATGGAATCGATGCCGTAGGCCTTCTTCATCAGCGGGTTGACGAAGCGCCAGCCGATGGTGGTGTCCTCGATTTTCTGGCCGCGGGAGAAGGCGCCGTCGGCCTTGCCCAGCACGTAGGGGGCGCGGGACATGGACTCCACGCCGCCGGCCAGGGCCAGCTCCATCTCGCCGGCCTTGATAGCGCGGAAGGCGGTGCCCACCGCGTCCATGCCGGAGCCGCACAGGCGGTTCAGGGTGGTGCCGGGCACCGAGGTGGGCAGGCCCGCCAGCAGCGCGGACATGCGCGCCACGTTGCGGTTGTCCTCGCCGGCCTGGTTGGCGCAGCCCATGAACACCTCGTCGATGGCGGCCGGGTCGAGATCCGGCGCTTCGGCCAGCACCGCCTTGAAGATGGTGGCGACGAAGTCGTCGGGGCGCACGCTGGCCAGGGTGCCGCCGAAGCGGCCGATGGCGGTGCGCCGCGGATGGCAAAGGAATACGTCGGTCATCGTTCTCTCCTGTCCGGTCTACCGGCCGGTGTGGGCGCGCTCGGTCCGAGCCTTCAGTTCACGCAGGATCTCGAGCTCGCGGGCCGAGGGCTCCTGCGTGCTTTCAAGCGACTCGGCGAAGCGAATCTCCCAGCCGGTGGCTTCGATCACGTCCTCACGGCTTACGCCTGGGTGCAGCGAGACGACCACCAGCTCCCTGGTCTCGGGGTCGGGCTTCATCACGCACAGGTCGGTGATCACCCGCGTGGGCCCTTTGCCGATGTTGGGCACGCCGTCTCGACCCTTGCCGTCGCGGCCGAAGCCCAGCGTGGTGATGAAGTCGACCCGGTCGACGAAGGCGCGCTTGGAGTGCTTCAGGGTGATGAACACCTCACCTGCATTCGTCGCGATTTCGGGCGCGCCGCCGCCGCCCGGCAGGCGCACCTTGGGCTCGCGGTAGTCGCCGATCAGGGTGGTGTTGAGGTTGCAGTAGCGGTCGATCTGCGCGGTGCCGAGGAAGCCCACGTCGATCTTGCCGCCCTGCAGCCAGTAGCGAAACATCTCCGGTACCGAGACGGTGGTGAGCGCGGTTTCGGCCAGCTCGCCGTCGCCGATGGAGAGCGGCAGCACATCGGGCTTGGTCTGCAGGGTGCCGGATTCGTAGATCAGCACCACGTCCGGGGCGTGGGTCAGGCGCGCCAGGTTGGCCGCCTCACTGGGCAGGCCGATGCCGACGAAACAGGTCATGCCGTTCTCCAGGGCGCGGGCCGCGGTGACGGTCATCATCTCTGACGAGGTGTAGTCCTGGCGCTTATCGACGGTACTCATCAGGCGTTCCCCCCTGCGTTCATGACGTTCTCTTCAATCCACCGGGTGAAGGTGTCGCGGTCGCGGGCGATGCCGTCCCACTCCTTGTAGAAGGCGTTGTCGCGCGGGTAGTAGCCGTGGGCATAGGAGGGCAGCGAGCCCTTCTCGGCCACGGCGATGGCGCTGATGGCCCAGCCCGGGATGATGCAGGCGTTGGGGTGGTAGCCCGGCTCGGCACGCAGGTCGTCGACGATCTCCTCCACGGTGACGATGCTCTGCTTGGCCGCCAGCACGGCCTCCTTCTGCACCCCGACGATACCTTCCACCAGCACGTTGCCGGCGCGGTCGGCCTTCTGCGCGTGGACGATGGAAACATCGGGGCGCACCGAGGGCACCGCGGCCAGGCGCTCGCCGGTGAAGGGACATTCGATGAACTTGATCTGGTCGTTGACGCTGGGCAGCTCGCTGCCCACGTAGCCGCGCAGCACCGCCAGCGGCAGCCCGGCGGCACCGGCCTCGAAGGCGCAAGCCATGGCAGCATGGCTGTGCTCGAGGATCTCGACCTTGTGTGGCCAGCCCTTCTCTACCGCATCGCGCAGGCGGTGCAGCGAGCCCACGCCGGGGTTGCCGCCCCAGGAGAAGATCACCTTCCTGGCACAGCCGGCCCCGATCATCTGGTCGTAGACCAGGTCCGGCGTCATGCGGATCAGGGTGAGGTCGCGCTTCTTCTGGCGGATCACCTCGTGACCGGCGGCGAAGGGAATCAGGTGGGTGAAGCCTTCCATGGCCACGGTGGCGCCGTCTTCGACGTAGCGTGCCACCGCGTCATGGAGGCTCAGGAACTCGGCCATGGCTGTGCCCTCTTCGGCGTCATATTTGTTCGTTTTGCGAACAATCATTTGTATAACGAACAAAATACTGCGCTTGGTGAACGCCGTCAAACCCTCGATGCGATGCCAGGCAAGCCGGGGCACGCGGCATGGCAAGGGAAGCTGAATGGGATCAATGGGTTAACGCGAAATACGCGGCGGGAGCGATCTCGCTGCGGCGCCGAGTTCGCATATCGAACAACAATGCGCTATCGTCTCGACGCGTACGCATGCTTTCGCCCGACGAGAAGAGGATCTCTCCCCATGCAAGACGACATGCTGAGCCCGGACGATCGTGACTTCGTGGCCGCCCTGGCCAGCGGGCTGGAGGTGATTCAGGCCTTCGGCGAGGCGCACCCGCGCATGACGCTGAGTGAGGTGGCCACACGCACCGGGATGAACCGGGCCAAGGCGCGGCGCTTCCTGCTGACCCTGCACGCCCTGGGCTACGTGCGAAAGCAGGGGCGCGACTTCGAGCTGGCGCCCAAGGTGCTCCAGCTCGGCTACGCCTACCTGTCGGCCAACAACTACCGCAGCGTCATCCAGCAGGTGCTCGAGGAGATCACCGCCGAGATCGGCGAGTCCGCCTCGCTCGGTGTGCTGGAGGGCGATGAGGTGATCTATGTCGCCCGCTCTGCGGCGAGCCACCGCCTGCTGGCGATCACCCTGTCGGTGGGCAGCCGCCTGCCGGCCGCGCACACCTCGCTGGGGCGCGTGCTGCTGGCGCAGCTGCCGGAGCCGGAACTCGATCGCTTCCTCGAGCGGGCGCGGCTCGAGCGCTTCACCGAACACACCGTAGTGGACAAGGCGGAGCTCAGGCGGCGCATCGTCGAGGTGCGCCAGCAGGGCTACGCCATCGTCGACCAGGAGCTGGATTCGGGGCTGCGTTCGCTGGCGGTGCCCGCCTTCGACGCCAACGGCAAGCTGCTGGGGGGGATCAACATCAGTACCAACGCGGCGCGGGTCGACTACCCGACCCTGCGGCAGCGCTACCTGCCGCTGCTGCAGGAGAAGGCACGCCAGGTACGCCTGACGGTGAGCTGAGCGCGGTCAACCGGGCGAGGCCGGTGGTCGGCCAGAGCAACGCCGGCCAGGAGAATTTCAGCACGAGGCGGGGGCGCCACGCCGAGGCGGCTCGGGTGGCGCCGGCCGGTCACGAGGAGCGGTCCCTCTCCTGCTCCATCTGCCCCGGCCGAATCGGCTGGCGGGGCTCATCCAGGCCCGGGTCGCCCGGTTCCAGGTCACGGTAGGGCGAAGCGTCGTCGCCGTTGGAATGCGGCGGGCGTTGCTGGCCGTTTTCCCCCTGGCCGCCTGCACGCTGCTCGTTACCGCCCCGGTCGTTCACACCCCGGTCGTTACCGCCATGGCCGCTTCCCGCCCGGCCTCGCTGCGGGTCGAAGCCCGGCCCGGTGCCGTCACCGGAAATCCGCTCGTCGCGCTCCCCGGCGCCGTGCATGTCCTGCTGCGGCGGCAGCCGCTCGACGCCAAGCCCATCCGTGCGCGCTTCGATGGTGCCGATCTGCGCTTCGTCGGCCACCGAGCCCTGCTGGGCCGGGGTGTTCGGCTCGGGAAACGGGTCCTGGCCGAAGGCAGCCGACGAGGCCCACAGCGTCAGCACGGCGGCCAGCGCCACCTTTCCATTGCGATTGCACATCTCCCTTTCCTCCTGCGGCGTCCTGCCGCTGATTACCAGCCGTGTACGCCGGCCATGTCCGGCAGTTCGTGAGCAATGCCCTTGTGGCAGGTGATGCAGGTCGCATCGCCCTCCACCAGGCCGCGCTGGTGCGCCGCCGCGGCCCGTGGGCTCTGCCGGGTGAAGTCCATGGCCTGCTCGTCGTGGCAGTTGCGACACTCCAGCGAGTCGTTGGCCTCGAGCCGTCGCCATTCGCGGGAGGCCATCTCGAGCCGGTGGTCGAGGAACTTCTCGCGGGTATCGATGACGCCGAAGATATGCCCCCACACTTCCTTGGAGGCCTGCATCTTGCGCGCCATCTTGTCGGTCCAGTTGTGCGGCACGTGGCAATCCGAGCAGATCGCGCGCACGCCCGAGCGGTTGGTGTAGTGGATGGTGGGCAGGATCTCCTGGTAGACGTTGGATTCCATCTCATGGCAGCTGATGCAGAACTGCTCGGTATTGGTGGCCTCCATGGCGGTGTTGAAGCCGCCCCAGAACAGCACGCCGCCGATGAAGCCGCCCACGGTGAGAAAGCCCAGGCTGAAGTAGCCGCTCGGCGAGCGGAAGACTCGCCAGAAGCCCCTGAGAAAGCCGCCGATCCGCTTGAACATGTTCTCTCCTCACTCGCTTCTAGGGCGTTGGCCACGGATCAGGTCGTCCATGTCCACGAAGGTGTTGCCGACCCGTGAAGGAGCATCCGTCTGGGGGACATGGCACTGCATGCAGAAGTAGCGGCGCGGCGACAGCTCGCCGAGGAAGTTGCCCTCCCGGTCCATGTAGTGCGTGACGCTGACCATGATGGCCTGGGTCTCGCCGATGCGGCTGCGCGCATGGCAGGCCATGCAGCGGTTGGCATTCAGGTCGACCTGGTAGTTGTCGATGCGGTGCGGGATGGTGGGTGGCTGCATGGGGTACTCGCGCGCCGGTCGGCGGCTGCGGTCCTGGACCTGATACAGCGGCTCCGGCGTCGGCTCCTGCAGCAGCGGTACATTGGCACGCAGGGCGTCAAGCTCGCCTTCCGCCGCCACGCTTTTGAGGGCGAGCAGGAAAAAGGCGCTCGCACATATCAGTATGGTTAGCAGTCGCATGGTCACTCCCCCTAGACGGCCTCGATTCGGCAGGCGCACTTCTTGAAATCCGTCTGCTTGGAGATGGGGTCGGTGGCGTCCAGCGTGACCTTGTTGATCAGCTGGCTGGCGTCGAACCAGGGCACGTACACCACGCCGCGGGGCATGCGGTTGCGCCCGCGCGTCTCGACCCGGGTATGCATGTCGCCGCGCGGGCTTTCGATGCGCACCTCGCTGCCACGCCGGACCCCGAGCTCACGGGCATCTTCCGGGTGCATGTAGACCACCGCCTGCGGGTAGGCCCGGTGCAGCTCGGGCACCCGCCGGGTCATCGAGCCGGAGTGCCAGTGTTCCAGCACGCGCCCGGTCACCAGCCACAGCGGATACTCCGCGCTCGGCGCCTCGGCGGGTGGTTCGTAGGGCACGGCATAGATGATGGCGCGCCCATCGGGCTGGGCATAGAAGTGGAACTGGCGTTCCTCCTCCACGTAGGGGTCGTAGTCGCCGTTGTAGCGCCATCGGGTCTCCTGGCCGTCGACCACCGGCCAGAGCTTGCCGCGGCTCTGGTGGTAGCTGTCGAAGTAATCCAGGTCCTTGCCCTTGCCGCGACCGAAGCGGGCGTACTCCTCGAACAGACCCTTCTGCACGTAGAAACCGAAATGTTCGGACTCGTCGTTGGCGAACTCGGGGTTGAGCTCGTCGAGGCCGAAGGCGTCCACCTGGCCGTTGCGGAACAGCACCTCATACAGGGTCTTGCCGCGATACGCCGGATTGGCGTCGAGCATCGCCTGCGGCCACACCTCCTCGATGGCGAAGCGCTTGGAGAACTCCATCAGCTGCCACAGGTCGGAGCGCGCCTCGCCGGGCGCGGTGACCATCTGCTGCCAGAACTGGGTGCGCCGCTCGGCGTTGCCGTAGGCGCCCTCCTTCTCCACCCACATGGCGGCGGGCAGGATCAGGTCGGCCACCTCGGCCGTCACGGTGGGATAAGCGTCGGAGACGATGATGAAGTTGTCCGGGTTGCGATAGCCAGGATAGGTCTCTTCGACCAGGTTGGCCGCCGCCTGGACGTTGTTGTTGCACTGCACCCAGTAGACGTTGATCTCGCCATCCTTGAGCATGCGGTTCTGCAGCACGGCATGCGCCCCAGGCTGCGCCTGGATGGTGCCCTCCGGCACCCGCCAGATCTCCTCGGCGTAACGCCGATGGTAGTCGTTGGTGACCACCATGTCGGCGGGTAGCCGGTGCGAGAAGGTGCCCACCTCACGCGCCGTGCCGCAGGCCGAGGGCTGGCCGGTCAGCGAGAAGGGGCTGTTGCCCGGCGTGGAGATCTTCCCGGTCAGCAGGTGGATGTTGTAGATCATGTTGTTCGCCCACACCCCGCGGGTGTGCTGGTTGAAGCCCATGGTCCAGAACGACATCACCTTGGTGTCGGGGTCGGCATAGAGCTCGGCCAGGGCGTCGAGCTGGCGCTTGGGCACGCCGGAAAGCGCGGTCACCATCTCGGCATCGTACTGCTGCAGGAACTCCCGGTAGCGCTCGAAGTCGATGTCGCGCGCACCCGCACTGTCGCGGGCGTTGGCCGCCGCCAGTTCAAGGCGATGCTCGGGGCGCAGGCCGTAGCCGATGTCGACGTTGCCCTCCATGAAGCGCACGTGCTCGTTGACGAAGTCCCAGTTCACCCGGTCGTTCTCGAGGATGTAGCGCTGGATATAGTTGAGGATGGCGAGGTCGGCCTGGGGGGTGAAGATGATCGGCTGGTCGGCCAGCTCGAAGGAGCGGTGCTCGAACGTGGAGAGCACCGACACCCGTACGTGGGGGAAAGAGAGCCGCCGGTCGGTGATGCGGGTCCACAGGATCGGGTGCATCTCGGCCATGTTGGCGCCCCACAGCACGAAGGCATCCGCCGCCTCGATGTCCTCGTAGCAGCCCATCGGCTCGTCGGAGCCGAAGGTGCGCATGAAGCCGAACACCGCCGAGGCCATGCAGTGGCGCGCGTTGGGGTCGATGTTGTTGGAACGAAAGCCGGCCTTCATCAGCTTGTTGGCGGCGTAGCCCTCCCAGATCGTCCACTGCCCCGAGCCGAACATGCCGATGGCGTTGGGGCCCTTCTCGCGCAGCGCGGCCTTGTACTTCTCGGCCATCACGTCGAAGGCCTCGTCCCAGCTCACCGGCGTGAACTCCCCCTCCTTGTCATACACACCGTTGGTCTTGCGCAGCAGCGGCTGGGTCAACCGATCCTCGCCGTACATGATCTTCGAAAGGAAATATCCCTTGATGCAGTTGACGCCGCGATTGACCGGCGACTGCATGTCACCGTGGGTGGCCACGACCTGGTTGTCGCGTACCGCCACGTTGACGCCACAGCCCACGCCGCAGAAGCGGCAGGGCGCCTTCGACCACTTGAGCTGGGTCTGCTGCGCATCGGTGACGATATTCTGGGCCTGGGTCGCGCCGGACATGCCTGCAGCCGTGGCTGCCGTGGCCACGGCCGATGTCTTGATGAAGTCGCGTCTTGTGAGCGTCATCCCTCTACCTCCCCTATCTCCCGATCCAATTCTTCGGCGGACTCCACATGGTGGTAGACCATGTTGACCGACAGCACGCCCGGCCTGTCCTGCAGCCAGTCGATGAATTCGACGATCTTTCGTTGCGATGGCATTTCAAGCAGGACCACCAGCTTTCCCAGCGGATCGACGATGGGCGTATCGACATTTTCATGCGCCTTGCACTGGGTGGTGATGGTCTCGACCATGTCCGGTTTTACCTGAACGATCAGGCTCGAAATATGCTGTTGTTCTTGCATGATGGGCTCCCTTTTATCCCGCCACGACCAGGGCCTGTGGCTCGATTTTCACCGCCTGAACCGGACAATTGGCAACACAGGCGCCACAGCCGGTACAGGCTTCGCTATCCACGATGGGCTCCGGCATGCGCTGCGGATTGAAGACGAAGCGAATGGCCCCGGCTTCGCAGGCCTCCCCGCAATTCTTGCAATAGACGCCCTGGCGCCCGAGGCAGGCGTCATCGATCGCAGCCACGACCTGCCAGGGCAAGGCGGTGGGGGAAAGGTCGAAGGCGGGGACATCGCAGGCGTCAACGCAGGCGCGGCAGAACGTGCACTCGCCACGGCTGAAGTCGACCTCGGGAAACCCGCCGTCGCCTATTCGCAGTACCTGCGTCTCGCAGGCCCGGAGGCAGTCGCCGCACTGCACGCAGTGCCGGACAAAGGAGGCTTCGTCGCGCGCCCAGGGCGGCCGCAGTGCCGGCTCGGGCCTTGGGCGACCGCGCAGGAAGGCGCGGCGCGACGGATCGATTGCTGGCATGGCAAGAGTCTCGATTCGTCAGGGGTGGCCATCCTGGCCTATTATCATGCGCTTGATTAACCGTATCTTTTCTGCTGCCAGGCGGTACTCAACCAGGCGGGCCGGGTGGCCCGGTCACCAGCTGAAGCATCCACACGGCGAAGCCATAGCCGGATACCAGAATCACGGCAAGAATGGGAAATAGGACGCCCGCAAGGAAGAGAAACACGATCAATTCCTGGCGTTTCTCCTGCCGCTGTGCCGGCGTTTCCGGCCGGGGTGGCTTTCCGGTCTTTTCCATTGTTCGTTCCATAAAACTACACCGAAGCGTGTCGTCATGTACTACCGTAGGAAGCATCAGCGGGTTACGCAACCCGAATGAGGCAGGTCACCCGACCGGGTACCTTTTGACCGTTCAGGAGAGCTGTAATGAAACGCAATTTTTCGGCAATGACACGAAGGGTAGCGACTTGTGCCTGTGTCCTGCTGCTGGCTCTGCCCCTGCAGGCGCTGGCGGAGGTCGATCGCCGCGAAGTCGGCGCCGCCCTGCATGCGCTGCACCAGCACCAGGCGGAGCTTGCCGAACTGGCCGAGGAGCGGGCGCAGCGCGACGAGACCAGGGAGCTGGCCGACACCTTGCGGCGCAACCATGCCATCCTCGCCGAATGGCTGGAGGAGGCCGAGGAAGACCCGAGGTCAGGCGAGGCGGGAACGCCGGAAGCCTTCGACCAGGAGGCCCATGAGGCGCTGCACCAGCAGGAAGGCGAAGCCTTCGACGACACCTACCTGGCGTACCAGGCCCGGCTGCACCAGGCAGCGATCGCCTACCTGGAGCGCAACCTGCCGGCGGAAGCCGCGCGCATGAACGAATTCAACAACCACCTGATGGTGACCCACGAGACGCTGCACACCCATCTCGCCCTGATCGAGCGCCTCGACAACGCGCTCGAACGCCAAGACTAGATCGAGGCCAGGCAGCCTGGCCGGTGCTGCGAACCGCGCCGGCCAGGCCGGGTGAAAAGCCCTGGGGAGCCACGCTCGGGGAGGGTCCGCGAGGAAGAACCGGCGCTAGGCCGCGGCGGCGCGGATCACGGCCTCCAGCGCCGCCAGGTAGCCCTGGCTGCCCAGCCCGGCGATCACGCCATCGGCGCGCAGCGAGACATAGGAGTGGTGGCGAAACGCCTCGCGCTTGTGCACGTTGGAAAGATGCACCTCGATCACCTTGCCTTCGAAGGCGTTGAGCGCATCGAGGATGGCCACCGAGGTGTGGGTGTAGGCGGCGGGGTTGATGATGATCGCCGCCGTGCCGTCGAGCCGCGCCTCCTGAATCCAGTCGATCAGCTGCCCTTCGTGGTTGCTCTGCAGCGCCTTGATGTCCCAGCCATTGATGGCCGCTTTCTCGTAGAGGGCGTGGTTGATGTCGGCCAGGGTCTCCCGCCCGTAGATCTCCGGCTGGCGAGTGCCGAGCAGGTTGAGGTTGGGGCCGTGCAGTATCAGGACCTTGTTCATGGCGTCTCTCTGGTTGGCGTGTCTCTGGGTGGCGCGGCGAAGGCTCAGGAGGTGGGTTCCAGCAGCTGCTGCCAGGCGTCGCGCACCGCCTGGCGGTGAGCGGCGAAGTCGGCGTCGCGGCCGCGGGTGGTGTCGCGGGTCAGCGAGGCGCGGTGGGCCGCGCTGCGCAGGGCCAGGTAGGCCTCGCGCAGGCGCCGGCACGCCTCGGCTGGCAGGCGCCCCGTTGCCTCCAGGGTTTCGAGGATGCGCATGTTGTCGCTCCAGCGCAGCAGCTCCGGCGTCTCGTGGCCCATCGAGAGCACCGCGAACTGGCACAGGAACTCGATGTCGACCATGCCGCCCGGGTCGTGCTTGATATCGAACTCGCCCGCTTGCGCCTTGCCGCCCAGGTGCTCGCGCATCTTGTCGCGCATCTTCACCACCTCCTCGCGCAGCGCCTCGGGGTCGCGCTCGCGCCCCAGGATCTCTCGACGAATGGCATCGAAGCCCTCGGCCAGGCCGGCATGGCCCGCCACGGCGCGGGCCCTGACCAGCGCCTGGTGCTCCCAGGTCCAGGCTTCGCGGCGCTGGTAGTCGCCGAAGGCGGCCAGCGAGCTGACCAGCAGCCCGGCGTTGCCGGAAGGCCGCAGGCGCATGTCCACCTCGTAAAGCGTGCCGGCCGGGGTCACCGCGGTGAGCAGGTGGATGATGCGCTGGCCCAGGCGGGTGAAGAACAGCGCCGTTTCGATGGGCCTTGCCCCGTCGGTGCTGCCCTGGGTGTCGGCGTCGTGGATGAAGACCAGGTCCAGGTCCGAGCCGTAGCCCAGCTCGATCCCGCCGAGCTTGCCGTAGCCGACGATCAGGAATTCCGGCTCGGCCCCGGCGCGCGAGCCATCGTGACGCTGCGGATAGCCGTGCTTGCGCACCAGGTGCCGCCAGGCCATGGCCAGCACGGCATCGAGCAGCACTTCCGCGATATAGGTGAGGTAGTCGCTGACCTTCATCAGGTGGCGGGTACCGGCGATGTCCGAGGCGGCCACGCGCAGCACATGGGCGTGCTTGAACACCCGCAGCGCCTCCAGCTGCGCCTCCTCGTCATCCTCCGGCAGGCGCGCCAGGGCCTGGCGCAGCTCGTCGGCCAGGCGGGCCTTGTCGGCCGGCGTGTAGAGGGTCGCCGGGGTCAGCAGCTCGTCGAGCAGCAGCGGGTAGCGCGCCAGCTGCTCGGCGATCCAGGGGCTGGCCGCGCACAGCCCCATCAGGTGGCTCAAGGCCTCGGGGTTCTCACGCAGCAGCGCCAGGTAGGCGGTGCGCCGCAGCACGGCCTCGATCAGCGGCAGCACCCGCTCGAGCGCCGTGTCGGGCGCATCGCTTTGCGCCACGGCGTCGAGCAGCAGCGGCATCAGGGCACTGAGGCGATCGTGGCCGATCTGCTGCATGCTCTGCACCTGGCGCGACTGGCGCAGCCCCGAAAGGCGGCGCAGCGCCGTCTCGGCCTCGCCGAAGCCCGCCTCGGCCAGCATGGCCTGGGCCTCGTCGGCATCCAGCTCGCCGCTCCACAGGGTGCGCCAATCGTCCAGCGTTTGCCCGCCGGCCGCGCCGCTTTCGCCGCTCTCCGCGGCCTCGTCCTCGGGGTCGGCGATCACCGCGTCGAAGTGGCGCCTGACGCGTTCGCGCACCTCGTCCAGGCGCGCCATCAGCGCCGGCCAGCCGTCCTGGTCGAGCGCCAGCGCCACCCGCTCGCGGTCCAGCGCATCGTCGGGCAGGCTCTGGGTCTGGCGATCCTCGCGCGCCTGCAGCACATGCTCGAGGTCGCGCAGGAAGACGTAGTCGGGCTCAAGTTCCTCGACCACCGCCTGGGGCAGTAGCCCCAGTTCGGGCAGGCGCGTCAGCGCGGTGCGTAGCGACGTAACCTGCAGTTCGGTATCGCGCCCACCGCGGATGAGCTGGAAGGCCTGCACCACGAACTCCACCTCGCGGATGCCGCCGGAGCCGAGCTTGATGTTGGCCTGCATGCCACGGCGCTTCACTTCCCGGTTGATCAACGCCTTGAGTTCACGCAGCGACTCGATCGCGCCGAAATCGAGATAGCGGCGATAGACGAAGGGGCGCAGTTGGGCCAGCAGCTCCTGCCCGGCCTGGCGGTCGCCGGCCACCGGCCGCGCCTTGAGCAGGGCGTAGCGCTCCCACTCGCGGCCCTGGTCCTGGTAGTAGGCGGCCAGCGAGCTGAAGCTGCCCACCAGCGGGCCCCCTTCGCCCAGCGGACGCAGGCGCATGTCGACCCGGAACACGAAGCCGTCGGCGGTCATGGCATCCAGCGCGGCGATCAGCTTCTGGCCCAGCTTGGTGAAGTACTCCTGGTGCGCGAGGGCGGTGCGCCCGCCCTGGGTCTCGCCCTTTTCGGGGAAAGCGAAGATCAGGTCGATATCGGACGAGAGATTGAGCTCGCCGGCGCCCAGCTTGCCCATCCCCAGCACCACCAGGCGCTGCTCGCTGCCGTCGCCGCGCGGCGCCGACCGCCCCCAGCGCGGCTCGTGATGGCGCTCGAGCCAGTCCAGCGCGCCCTCCAGGCACACCTCGGCCAGCCGCGACACGGCCGCCGCGGTGGCCCACATGTCGATGCCTGCAGGCCGGGCCAGGTCGCGCCATACGATGCCCAGCATGCGCGCGCGGCGGAAGCGCCGCAGCGCGGCGTGCAGCGCGGCCTCGTCCTCGGCGGCCTCCAGCCGCTCCTCCAGCCAGGCGGCGAGGGTGTCGGGCCCGGGCGCGGCGTCGAGTTCGCCGCCGGCATCCAGGTGCAGCAGCCAGTCGGGGTAGCGGACCAGGGTATCGAGGGCGAAGTCGGAGACCACCACCACCCGGGCCAGCTGGCGACGACGCGCCTCGCCGAGCCCCTCCCAGTCGGGGGAAAGAGGCTCTCGGCCGGTCATCTCGGCCAGGTTGTCGGCCTGGGCCAGGCTGGCACTGAGCCGCTGCCACGCCTTGTCGCGCACTGGAACAAGCGCGGCGGGCAGATCCTCGGCAGGCAGGAAGTCATCGGGCAGGGGCATCGCCGCACACCTCTTTACATGGCTCGAAAGGCTCCAGCATAGCGAAGCCCGCGGCGGGACGGCACCCCTCGGGCGCCGCCGCCCTTCAGCCGAACAGCCTCTGCCACAGCAGCAGGCCCCAGGTCAGCCCGGCCGCCACCAGCGCCAGCATCACCGCCGCCGAACCGATGTCCTTGGCGCGCCCGGAGAGTTCGTGGTGCTCGGTACCGATCCGGTCCACCACGCTTTCGATGGCGCTGTTGACCAGCTCCACGATCAGCACCAGCAGGCAACTGCCGAGCAGCAGGATCCACTCCACCGGCCCGCTGCCGATCCACCAGGCCAGGGGCAGCAGCGGCACGCACAGCGCCAGCTCCTGGCGGAACGCCGTCTCGTGGTGAAAGGCATAGCGAAGCCCCTTCAGGGAGTAGCCGGTGGCGGCCACCAGATGGCGCCACCCGGTAAGTCCTTCCTTCATCCTGATGCCTTGCGGTAGTGGCGTGACAAGACGCGCCTCAGTGAGCCTCGATCATGCGCTCGAGGTCCTGCGCCAGGGGGTCGAGCACCTGGGCCCAGTTGAGCCAGGGCGTACTGGAGGTGCCGTTGACCAGCACGGTGAACACCCCCCAGCGCCCCGACCGCGTTCGAAAGTAGCCGCTCGCCGCGCGCACGGCAATCGGCTGGTTGAGCGTGCCGGTCTTGAGCATCACGTGCTCCTGGAACACCGGCGACCCCCGCCGGATGAAGCGCGACACCCCGTTGCCCGGCGACTGGAAGCTGGCGACGAAGCTGGGAAACAGCGCGGTGCGGTGGAACATGCTTTCCAGCAGCACGTTGGCCCCCTGGGCCGAGGTGCGGTTCTCGGTGGTCAGCCCGCTGCCGCTGAGCATGGTCAAGGGGCCGTGGTCGGGCACGCCGGCCACGTAATCCTGGATCGCCTGGCCGCCATCCAGCAGGCTGGCCCGCGGCGTGTCGACCAGGTTGAGCGCCAGCACGTCGGCCATGAAATTGTTGGAGTAGTTCATGACGTGCAGCAGGAGCTCCTGCAGCGGCCTGCCCTGCACCTGCGCCAGCGCGCGGGCGGAGGCCGGGGGCGGCTCGACGCTGGTGACATAGCCCTGCCCCACGCCGATGCCGCTCTGCTCGAGCATGGCCATCAGGGTGCGCGCCGTCTGGCGCGCGGGGTCGCCGCTGGCACGGTAGACGTCGCGGGGCGAGGCGCCGAGCGCGATGTGGCCGCGCAGCAGCATGACGTCGCCTTCCTCTCGCGTCACCCGCTCGGCGCTGAATTCGGTGCCGCCGTCGGCCGCCCGCGTCTCGATCCCGTTGTCGACACCCAGCACCAGCGCCTGGCTGTCACAGCTGGTGACCCGGGCGGGCTCGCCGGCCGCGGCCCCCGGGGCGACGTTGACGCACCAGTTGCCATGGTTGACACCGGCGGACGAGAGCAGGGCGCTGTAGGCATTGGCCACCCGGGTCTGGGCCTGGCAGCGGTCGGTGGTGATGCACGCCACCGGACCGAAGCGCCACTGGCTCACCACCAGGCGTCCCTCCACCTGGCGCACGCCCGCCTGGTGCAGGCGCTGGGCCAGGCGCCACAGGTCCTCGGTGACCAGCCCCGGGTCGCCGCCTCCGTCGAGCACCAGGTCGCCGCGCAGCACGCCCTGCGCGTCCAGCGGCGCGTCGCTCACCAAGCGCGTGGTGAAGCGGTGCTGGGGCCCCCAGCGGTCGAGCGCGGCAGCCGCCAGGTAGGCCTTGGTCACCGAGGCCGGCGAGAGCTGGCGCTCAGCCGCGATGACGCCCAGCACCTCGCCCGGCGCGGCCCCGTCGCCCAGCAGCCTGGCTTCGGCCCCGACCTGGTACCCGCGTTCGGCCAGGCGCCCGAGTTCGACGAATCCCGACCCCCAGGCCGAGAGAGACAGCGCAAGCCCGCACAGCAGGACAAGGCAACGCAGCATGAAGGCACCTCGCTTGTATTGGCGGCCCGCCACCCTCAGTGGGCACCAAGCCGGGAAAAGAGTTGAATCACCACCACGCCGGCCACGATCAGGGCGATGCCCAGCATGGCGGGCAGGTCGGGCCGCTGACCGTAGACGACCATGCCGACCACCGCCACCAGCACGATCCCGAGCCCGGCCCACAGGGCGTAGGCGATGCCGATCGGCACGCTGCGCAGCACCAGCGACAGCAGATAGAAGGCCAGCCCGTAGCCGGCCACCACCACCAGGCTCGGGCCGAGCCGGGTAAAACCGTCGGTGGCCTTCAGCGCACTGGTGGCCACCACCTCGGCCACGATGGCCAGCGCAAGAAAGAGATAGGCCATCTCATACCTCCTTGAAGCGGGCCAGGGCCTCCGGCGCGGGCGGCAGCGCGATCCTGAGCCGCCACAGCGCCTGGCCGCTGAGCGCGTACTTGCGCTCGAAGGGCGTCAGGAAGGTGTCGCCCGGCGCGTAAGGCTCAACGTCGGGCAGCGTGCCGACCACCTGCTGCACCGCCAGGGCGAACTCCTCGACGTAGAGTCGCCAGTTGGAGCGCAGCTCGAGCCGCCCTCCCAGCGCCAGGATCACCGGGAACACCGGGTGACCGTGCCAGCGCTGCTTGAGGTGGGTCGACTTGGGATAGGGATTCGGGTAGAGCAGGTAGTGGCGGGCCGGCTGCCAGCCGGCGCCCAGCACCAGCCGCCAGAAGTCGACCAGGTCGGCCCTGACCAGCAGGGCGTTGCCGGGCAGCGCCCCGTGGTTGCGCGTCAGCCGGCTTTCGCTGCGATCCACCCCGATGACCAGGTGATCGGCAAAGCGTTCCGCCAGCGCACGCGTGGAGAGCCCCACCCCGCAGCCGGCATCGAGGATCAGCGGCGGGGCAGCGGGGCCCGCCATGCGCTGCTCGCGCCAGGCCTGGGCCTGGGCGAAGGCCTGCCGGGTATGCTCGGCGACAGGCTTGCGCAGGGGCGCCGCCAGGGCACGCTCGACGCGCCGCGCCAGGTCCTGGTGCGGGCCGCTCTGATTGCTCGTGATGGGGCGCGAAGTGGCGTGCATGGGCGTCACGGCGTTGCGGAAAATGCGGCCATTCTACCAGCCACGCCTGGCCTTGCGAGCGCGAAAAAAAATGGCGCACTCCCGAAGAAGCGCGCCCACATACCCACTCGTATGACTCAAACAGCCCGTTCAGCATAGCCCGGCCGGCGCGGCATTTCAAACGTTCGTTTCATGAAAAACACCGTTTTTTCTCGGCAAGGCGGCCATGACGGGGTCCTGAGACGGGTGCTATGATCGCGGCACACATACCTATAACACCGACTCGCACAAACAGCACAACGAGGAAAGCGGCTTGTCACACTTACCGGTGATCGTCGGCATGGGCGGCATCAATGCCGCCGGCCGCACATCAGGCCATCAGGCGTTTCGACGCACCGTGATCGACTCCCTGCCCCAGGCGGAACAACAGGCCTTGTTGCTCAGCCTGGCCGCGCTGATGGGCCTTGGCCACCACCGGGACGGAAGCTGGTACAACGCCGCGCGGGAGCCGGTCACCGCCGAGCAGCTCGTCGCCGACTGTCGCGGGCGGGTCCTCGACCACACCCTGATCCGCCGCATCGAGGACCCCCGCTTCAACGATGCCGGCCTGCCGGCCAACCGCCGCGCCCAGCTCGACCTGCCCCACAGCCTGGTGTTTCGCATCCGCCGCCGCCAGCTGCCCGACCAGGTACCGCCCACCTGGCAGGTCCGCGAGATCGACCGCCACACGCTGGAAGTCTCGGTGCCCCCCGGCGAGCTTGAGGTGATGCTGCCGGAGGTCCGCCAGGCCCAGGTCAGGGCGGCCGGCCAGCTTCCCAGCGGCTTCGACCCGAGCTCCCACTACCGCAGCGTGCACCATCCCCGCGGGCTGTCGATGGCCATCTTCGCGGCCAGCGACTGCCTTGGCAGCTGCGGACTGTCGTGGGAGATGCTGCGTGACCGCCTCGACCCCGACGAAGTGGCGGTGTACGCCGGCAACTCCATCGGCCAGCTCGACGACGAAGGCTGGGGCGGCCTGCTCAAGAGCTTCGTCTCGGGCAACCGCGCCACCTCCAAGCAGATGCCGCTGGGCTACGGCCAGATGCCCGCCGACTTCCTCAACGCCTATGTGCTCGGCAGCGTCGGCGGCACCGGCGCCGCCCTCGGCGCCTGCGCCAGCTTTCTCTACAACCTGCGCCTGGGCATCGAGGACATCCGCAGCGGCCAGCGACGCGCCGTGATGGTGGGCACCTCCGACGCCCCCGTGACCCCGGAGATCATCGAAGGCTTTCGCGCCATGGGCGCGCTCGCCGATGACGACAGCCTCAAGGCGCTGGACGCCCTGGAACTGCTCACCGACGCCGACTACCAGCGCGCCTGCCGCCCCTTCGCCCGCAACTGCGGCTTCACCATCGCCGAGGCCAGCCAGTTCATTCTGCTGCTCGACGACGCCCTGGCGCTGGAAGTGGGCGCCGAGATCCTCGGCAGCGTGCCGGGGGTCTACGTCAACGCCGACGGCTGGAAGCGCTCCATTTCCGCTCCCGGCATCGGCAACTACATCACCCTGGGCAAGGCGGCGGCCCTGGTGCGGGACATGCTGGGCGAACAGGCCCTGAAGGAGCGCACCTTCCTGCATGCCCACGGCACCAGCACGCCGAAGAACCGCGTCACCGAGTCCCACGTCTTCGACCTGGTGGCCCGCGCCAATGGCATCGAGCAGTGGCCGGTGGTGGCGGTGAAGGCCTTCGTCGGCCACTCCCAGGGCAGCGCGGCGGGCGACCAGCTGGTCAGCGCCCTGGGCAGCTTCGCCCACGGCCTGCTGCCGGGCATTCCCACCCTGGATGCCGTGGCCGACGACGTCCATGCCGAGCGGCTGCGCTTCTCGCAGGCGCCGCTTGCCTTCACGGCCGATGCCGCCTTCATCAACGCCAAGGGCTTCGGCGGCAACAACGCCACCGGCGTGGTGCTGTCGCCCACGGTGACCGAGCGGATGCTGGTCCAGCGCCATGGCGAGGCCGCCGTGGCCGCCTGGCGCGAACGCCGGGAAACCACGCGCCAGGCCAGCCGGGCCTACCTGGAGGCCGCCGACCGCGGCCACTACCAGGCGCGCTATCGCTTCGGCGAAGGGGTGCTGGAAGGCCCCGAGCTCGAGGTCAGCGACACCGCCATCCACATTCCCGGCTACGCCAGGCCGGTGTCGCTCAAGGTGGACAACCCCTTCGGCCGCCTGGACGACTGAACGACTGAACGACACGGGCAGGTCGGCATTGTCGCCCTGCCCCGTCGGCGTTACCCTGAGCCCCTCGACGCATCAGCAGAGCCCAGCGCCATGAAAATCGCGGTCTACCCCGGCACCTTCGACCCCATCACCCACGGCCATTTCGACCTGATCGAACGCGCCTCGCGGCTGTTCGACAAGGTGGTCGTGGCGATCTCCGCCAGCCCCGGCAAGCGTCCGGCGCTGGGCCTCGATACCCGGATCGCCCTGGCCCGGGAGGTCTCGACAGGCCTCGACAACGTCGAGGTGATCGGCTTCTCCGGCCTGCTGACCGACATGATGGCCGAGCAGAACGCTCATATCATCCTGCGTGGCCTGCGCGCCGTGTCCGACTTCGAATACGAACTGCAGCTGGCCAACATGTATCGCGCCCAGGCCCCCGAGCTCGAAAGCGTGTTCCTCACCCCGGCGGTGCAGAACTCCTACATCTCTTCCACCATCGTGCGCGAGATCGCCAAGCTCGGCGGCGACGTGTCGCGCCTGGTGCATCCCAGGGTCGCCGAAACGCTGCGCAGCCATTACAATACCTGACCGAATTACTCGGCGATTAGCCGAACCGCATTGCCCCTGGGCCCCGCCGCCGCGCGGCCGCCCAATCGCGAGGTAGCCCTATGGCCTTGATGATCACCGACGAGTGCATCAACTGCGACGTCTGCGAACCCGAATGTCCCAACGGCGCCATCTCCGCCGGGGAAGAGATCTACGTTATCGACCCCAACCTGTGCACTGAGTGCGTCGGCCACTATGACGAACCCCAGTGCCAGCAGGTGTGCCCGGTGGATTGCATCCCGCTCGACCCGGCGCGCCAGGAAACCCACGACGAGCTGATGGCCAAGTATCGGCTGATTACCGCGGCCTGAATCGCCAGCGCCATGCCACGCCTCCAGCCCCGCGACTGCGGGGCTGGGCGTTTCCGGCTTGCCCGCTCGGTTCAGCGGGAGCGGGGCGGGTTGGTCGCGGTACACCCCAGGCAGCGGCGGAACGTTGCCTCGGCGGGCGTCTTGACCAGCGTTTCGGCGACCGCATCGACATTGCCGCCCATCGCAGAAAATGGCAGCGTGACCGCAAACAGGGCCGTGCCGCCAACGGTCGCCACCATCAGCAATGGCCGCGCGATCAGGGCGTCGGCGATCATCGCCGCGCCGCTCGGCCTGGCCTCCAGGCGCGCCTCCTGCGCCAGCGCCTGCCCTCCTCCCAGCAGCAACGCCGCCACCGTCACCACCATCACGACTCTTCCCATGCGCTTCATGTCGCCCTCCCCCCTTTTTGGTTGATGTGATTGTTGCCGACAGGACGGTTGTCGGAAAGGGTACTGACAGGGCTAACATCCCACGGCGGCGAGCCGGTATCCAGTCGCGACTTGTCACGGTTGCATTGCGCCGGTGCGCCCGCCATGCTGCTCGGTTCGTTTCACCAACGGGGCAAGACGTGGCGACCCTGACCACCGAGACACCTGCGACCGCCCGGCGACGCCTCGGGGCGCTGGCCTGGCCGATCATCCTCTCCAACATCACCGTGCCGCTGCTCGGGCTGGTGGATACCGCCGTGGTGGGCCACCTGCCGGATTCTCGCTACCTGGCGGCGGTTACCCTGGGCGCGACGCTGTTCAGCTTTCTCTACTGGGGCTTCGGCTTCCTGCGCATGGGCACCACCGGGCTGACCTCCCAGGCCGTGGGTCGCGAGAACGACAGCGAGGTGCGCCACCTGCTGGGGCAGTCGCTGCTGCTGGCCGCGACCATCGGCGCGCTGCTGATCCTGTTCTCGCAGCCGCTGATCTCGCTGGGGCTGTGGCTGCTCGGCGGCAGCGAGGCCGCTTCGGCCCTGGCCGCTGAGTATGCCCAGATCCGCATCCTCTCGGCACCGGCGGTGCTGGCCAACTACGCGATTCTCGGCTGGTTCCTGGGCCAGCAGAATTCGCGGGTGACGCTGGCGATCCTGGTGCTGACCAACGGCGTCAACATCGTGCTGGACCTGCTGTTCGTGGTAGGGCTGGGAATGACCAGCGACGGCGTGGCCTGGGCCACGGTGATCGCCGACTATACCGCGCTTGCCTTTGGCGGCTGGCTGGTGAGCCGCCAGCTCGGGCTGCTGAAGGGGCACTTCCTGCGCGAGAAGCTGCTCAGGCTCGCCGCCTATGCCGAGCTTTTCCAGGTCAACGCCAACCTGTTCGTGCGCACCCTGGGGCTGCTCTTCGCGATGGCCTTCTTCACGTCACGCGGGGCCGCCCAGGGCGACACGGTGCTGGCGGCCAACGCGGTGCTGCTGCAGTTCATCATGCTGACCTCCTATGCCCTGGACGGCTTCGCCCACGCCGCCGAGGCGATTGCCGGGCGCGCCGTGGGACGCCGGCGCTGGGACGAGTTCGCCCTGGCGGTGCGCACCGCCGCAGAGTTCTCGCTGCTGACCGCCGGCACCGCGGCCTTGGCCTTCGCCCTGGGCGGCGGCTATCTGATCGCCCTGTTGACGGGACTGGCAGAGGTGCGCGCGGCGGCGGCCGAGTTCCTGCCATGGATGGTGGCGATGCCGCTGATCGCGGTGTGGAGCTATCTCTTCGACGGGGTCTTCATCGGCGCCACGGCGATCCGCGAGATGCGCAACAGCATCTTCGCCGGCCTGGCGGTCTTCCTGCCGCTCTGGTGGCTGACCCAGGGACTGGGCAACCACGGCCTGTGGCTGTCGTTCCTGGCCTTCGCCCTGGTGCGCTCCGCCGTGCTGAGCGCCTACTATCTCGCCTATCGTCGCAGCCGCTGGCGTTAGGCTTTGACAATCCCCGGCGGGGTCGGCACCGTTGACTGTCAGCAGCGCAAGGTCCCACGCCTGCGCTACTTTTTCCTGTAGCTTCGCCCAACGCCTCAACAACCTCACTAGAAGAAGCGAATACCGCCATGCTCAAGTTCCTTTCCCGGCCGGCCGTACGGCTTGTCGAGCGCTACCTGCCCGACCCCTTCATCTTCGTGTTGCTACTGACCGTGATCGCGGCGGTGGCGGCCATTGCCGTGGAGCGCCAGACACCGCTGGCGGTGCTGCGCTTCTGGGGCGACGGCTTCTGGAACCTGCTGACCTTCTCCATGCAGATGCTGCTGGTGCTGGTGACCGGCTTCATGCTGGCCAGCTCGCCGCCGGTCAAGCGCCTGCTGCAGCGCATCGCGGCCCTGGCGAACAACGCCGGCCAGGCCATCCTGCTGGTCACCCTGGTCTCGCTGCTGGCCAGTTGGATCAACTGGGGCTTCGGCCTGGTCGTGGGGGCGCTGTTCGCCAAGGAGCTGGCGCGCCTGATCCGGGTCGACTATCGCCTGCTGGTGGCCAGCGCCTACTCGGGCTTCGTGGTGTGGCACGGCGGCCTGGCGGGCTCCATCCCGTTGACCATCGCCACCGACGGCCACTTCAGCGCCGAGCAGATCGGCGTGATCGGCACCGGCTCCACCATCTTCGCCTTCTTCAACCTCGCCATCGTGGTGTGCCTGTTCATCGCCATCCCGCTGGTCAACCGCATGATGCTGCCCGACGAGAAGGACAGCGTCTTCGTCGACCCCAAGCTGCTCGACGACGCGCCCGCCACGCGGGTGCGCATCGGGCGGCCGGCCGACCGCCTCGAGAACAGCGTGACGCTGGCCTGGCTGGTGGGCATTCCCGGGGTGATCTTCCTGCTCGACCACTTCATGCTGCGCGGCGGCGGGCTGAACCTGAACATCGTCAACTTCATGTTCCTGTTCCTGGCCATCGTGCTGCACCGCACCCCGCGCAGCCTGCTGGAGAGCCTGAACGAGGCGATCAAGGGTGGCGCCGGCATCGTGATCCAGTTCCCCTTCTATGCCGGGATCATGGCCATCATGGTGCAGTCGGGCCTGGCCGAAAGCATGTCCGAGGCGCTGATCTCGTTCGCCACCGAGACCTCGCTGCCCTTCTGGTCGTTCATCAGCGCCGGCATCGTCAACCTGTTCGTGCCCTCCGGCGGCGGCCAGTGGGCGGTGCAGGCGCCGGTCATGCTGCCGGCCGCCGAAGCGCTCGGCGTCGATGTCGCTCGCGTGGCCATGGCCGTGGCCTGGGGCGACGCCTGGACCAACCTGCTGCAGCCGTTCTGGGCGCTGCCGGTGCTGGCCATCGCCGGGCTAAAAGCCAAGGACATCATGGGCTTCTGCCTGATCCAGCTGTTCCTTACCGGCATCATCATCTCGGTGGGCCTGACCTGGTTCTGAGCCACCGCCTCCCGCGCCGCACTTCGGCGCGGGAGGCAGCCCCTACAACAAGGAGAACGCCATGGAAGATACGCCGCTGCCCGGACAGCACGAGCTGATCATGACCGTGCTGATGACCCCCGACATGGCCAACTTCAGCGGCAAGGTGCACGGCGGCGCCATCCTGAAGAAGCTCGATGAAGTGGCGTATGCCTGCGCCAGCCGCTATTCGGGCCATTACGTGGTGACCCTCTCCGTCGACCAGGTGCTGTTCAAGCAGCCGATCCACGTCGGCGAACTGGTCACCTTCCTGGCCAGCGTAAACCACGTGGGCCGTTCTTCGATGGAGATCGGCATCAAGGTGGTCGCGGAGAACATCCGCGACAAGGTGATACGCCACACCAACAGCTGCTACCTGACGATGGTCGCCGTGGACGCCAACGGACTGCCGGCGCCGGTGCCACCGCTCGAACTGACGACCCCGCTGCAGAAGCTGCGCTTCGAGAAGGCGGCGCTGCGCAAGACCCTGCGCAAGCAGGCCGAGGAGGCCGAGCGCCGCACCCAGGCCGAGCACGGCCCAACCTGAGCCACGCAGCCCGGCCGGCGACGTCAGCCGCAGCCGATGTCGCTGATCACCTCGTTCTCGTCGACGTGCACGTTGATGCGGTCGTCGCGGTATTCCATCGTATAGGCGTGTCCCGGACGCACGACGCGCAGCGCGCCGGCACCGCTCTCCTCGAGGATCGCCTGGGCCAGGGCTTCGTCGTACGCCCGGCCAACCCGATCCTGCACGCGGCCTGCGCCGCAGCTGTCCTCGCGCGCCTCGACCCGCGGGGGCAGCGGTGCAGGCTCATGCGGAACGGCGGGGGAAGTCGCGGACGTGCAGCCGACAAGCAGCGCCAGGCTGGCGCTGGCCAGGGAGAACCGGAAAGGCAGGGGCATCGGAGTGTCTCAAGGAAGGATAGAGAGGAAAGTGTAACAGGGTGTGCCGAGGCGGCCCGCCCTTATGCTTCCAGGGCGGACCGAAGTATCAGCGGGCGGCATCCTGCACGGCTTCGCCGCCGCGCTCGACGTCCCGACCCGCGCCTTCCATCGTGTTACAGCCCGCCAGGACACCGGCGGTCATCAGCAGGGCGAAGCTGAGGGCGATCGCTTTTTTCATGGGTCATTCTCCTTGAAATAATCGGGTTTCCCTTCCTTGGCTACAGCAAGGGCCACTTCAAGCGTAACAGCGAATTCCCGGGTTTGCACAACCGGGTCAGCTCGCCTGGCGCTGAATGGCCTCGCCCCCGCGCTCGATGTCCTCCCCCATGCCGCGCATGGTATTACAGCCGCTCAGCAGTGAGAGGCCGACCAGTAAAACCAGCGAGAGCAGCAGCATCCTTTTCATGGTTCACTCCTGGGTAATGGAACGCATCCCACCCCTTCACTCTAGCACCCCCGCCACGCCGCGCGAGGCAGCACGGGGCCCGCCCTTGCCCGCTGTGCCATGATGGACATACCGTCCCGACGAGCCCCGTTGCGAAAGCCGGTTGCGAAAACCCTGTTGTGAAAACCCTGTTGTGAAAACCCTGTCCCGAGAACCCTGCTTCGAAAACCAGCCCCATGAACCCTGGCCCACAGAAGGAAAGCACCATGCATGATCTCGCCCTGGACGAGCGCCTGGCGCAGGACAGCTATCCGGTCACCGAGCTGCCGCTGTGCCAGCTGCGGCTGATGAACGACCGCCGCTACTGCTGGCTGCTGCTGGTCCCGCGCCGCAACGCCGTGAGCGAAGTCTTCGACCTGGACGCCGAGGACCAGCGCCAGCTGTGGCACGAAGCCACCCGGGTCGGAGCGCTGCTCAAAGAGATGACCCGCTGCGACAAGATCAACATCGCCACGCTGGGCAACGTGGTGAGCCAGCTGCACGTGCATGTCGTCGCCCGGCGCCGTGACGACCCCGCCTGGCCCGGCCCGGTGTGGGGCCACGGCCCGGCGGAGCCCTACGACCTGGACGGCCTGGCCGGCGTGCGCGACCCGCTGCTGGCTCAGCTCGATGGCAGCGACCTGATGCGCTGATCAGCCGCCCCCGAACGGCGACGGCCGGGGTGCGTCGCCATTCGCGCTGCGCGCAGGCGGCTCCCCCAGCAGCGGAACGGAGGCGGGCTGGCTCACGCCGGTGATCGACAGCGACACCCCCAGCGCAAGGATCGCCAGGCCGCCGCCCAGCGCCGCCCAGCCCAGCAGGCGCCCGGCACGCTGGGCGCTGTGCTGACGTTCCAGACGCCGCTCGGCCCAGCCCCGCACCACCACGCTGGCCAGCGCCAGGGCGGAGACCGTGAGCGCCGTGCCCAGCGCCATCACCATCACGGCGGCCACGCCCACCGCGAACTGCCCCAGCAGCGTGGCGGCACCCAGCAGCAGCACCCCGCCGCTGCAGGGGCGCATGCCGATGGCGACCACCGTGGCCAGCGCCGTGCGCCAGTCGCGCGCCTGTTCAGGAGCGACGTGGTGGTGCCCGCCGCAGCAGTGGCCGTCGTGCACGTGTCCGTGTCCATGTCCTTGAGCAACCGGGGCGAGCGACGCCGCCGCCGCGGGCTGGAAGGCGTGCATGGCATCGGCTGATGCAGCGGCCGGCGCCGGGCGGCGCAGCTGGCGAATCGCGCGCAGGCTCAGCCAGGCGCCCAGCAGCGCCACCATCAGGAAGCTGGCCTGCTCCACCCAGACCACGCTGCCCATTGCCTGGCGGGTCACCCAGCCCAGCCCGTGCACCAGCACCACCACCAGCGCGATGGCCACCAGGCCCTGCAGCAGCGAGGCGGCGAAGGAGAGCGTCAGCGCCCGACGCAGCGCCCCTCCCTGGGACACCAGGTAGGTGGCCAGCACCGCCTTGCCGTGGCCGGGCCCGGCGGCGTGGAAGACCCCGTAGCCGAAGCTGACGCCCAGCAGCGCTGCCCAGGCGGCCGGCGACGGAGAGCCGGAGAAGTTGGTGATCGCCAGGGTCAGTGCCCGGTGCAGCTCACGCTGCCAGACGACCAACTGGAAGCTCAGCGCCTGCAGCCCGCCGAGCACGACCAGGTAATAGCACAGCGCCGCCGCCAGCAGCAGTCCGCCACCCAGCAGCGCGCCCCTCAGGCTCACTCGCATGCCACCTCCCCCGTCTCGGCGAAGTGGCGGCCAAGGCCGGGCTCGGCCTCGTCATTCACGTCGAGCATGGCGGCCGCCATGACTCGCTCCGGGTCGGGGCGTGCCGGGACGATCCGCGCGGTGCACGTCAGCGAGCCGCTCACCGTCAGGGCCGTCTCGTGCGGGGTTTCGCCCTCCGCCTCATGCACCATTTCCAGGTAATAGGTGGGGTCGAAGATCTGGTAGCTCAGGCTCCGCTGCGAAAGCGGCTGCGCCGAGGCCAGCGGCAGCAGGAACACGAACTCGACGCGCCCGCCGCGCTCCATCGCGGTGTACTCGCTGACCTCGCCCAGCGCGATGCGCTCGCCGTCCAGGTGCAGCTCGGTGAAGTAGTCGAACGGGGCCAGGTTGCCACGGATCTCGCCGCCGAGCTGGTCCAGGGCCGCCTCCAGGCCCTCGTCGGCACGGCCGAGCTCCTCGAGCAGCACCAGGCTGTAGAAGGGGTCCATCCGCCAGGCCTGGTGCAGGCCCTCGAGGCGGCCCTCGTCGTCGACCAGCAGGCGCACCCGGACGTCGATCCAGCCATGCGGATGGGCCAGCGCAAGGCTAGGCAGCCATGCCATGGCCAGCAGGCCGAGCGACAGGGCAAGCCGCTTCGCCGACTTGCACCGGGTAGAAGATACCAGGCAGTTCAGTCTGTTCATGTCTTGCTTACTCATGGGTCACAGAGGGGGGTCGGCAAAGCCAGGGGCGAGCCCGAGCCTGACCTGGAGTGCCGCCAGCAGAGGGTCCAGCAGGTGGGGAGGCAAGGGCTGCCCGCCCCGGGTGGCGCTCAAGACAACGCGTGCCCCTGCGCCTTCGGGCGTCACGCCCAGCCGTACCCGGTAGCCCGGCCAGCGCGCCAGCGCGGCGTCGGCCCGCCCGAGCCCCAGGTCGGCATGGCGGATGACGTAGCCTTGCTCCATCAACAGGCCGAGGGTTGCCTGCATGGCCTGCTCGGGGGGTGCGGCCAGCGAGAGTTCGCGCGTTTCGGCCGCCGGGCCGCCGCTCGCGGCGCAGCCGCTCAGCCACAGCGCCAGCAGCAGCGCCAATGAGGCGGTCAAGACTCTCATGAGCCCTCCCCGACCGCAGGCGCGGCGGTCATGGCCTGGCGCAGGCGCAGGCAGAAGTCGGCGTCGCTGGCGCTGCGAGTCTCGCGCAGGTCGCCTCGCCAATCGATGATCTGAATATCGCGGGTGAGGCGCACCCAGTCGGCATCGGCTACCAGCGAGACTCGCTCCAGGCGGGTGGCATCGCGCGTGACGCTGCCGCCCACGCCCCCGCCGAAGCCGATCATCAGCCCGGTGGAGAACCCCCCGCGCCCGCCGCCGACGCCGTAGCCGCCGTAGAAGCCGCTGCCCTCCCAGTCGTCGAGGAAGTCGCCGTAGGCCGGCAGGACCTGGGTGCGGTCGGCGCTGACCAGGCCCAGCCCCAGCGCGGTATGGCGGACCACGAAGCCCTCGTCTTCCAGCGCCGTCAGCGCCCGCCGCACCCAGTCGGGCGCGGTCGTTTCGCCCGCTTCCCAGCGACACTCCGGCGCCGGCCGCGGTTCGGCCGCGGGCAGCACGCTGGGCGCCGCCTGGCAGCCTGCCAGCATGATCAGCCAAGGGGTGAGCCACCACAGGCGCATTGAGCCGTCTCCCATTCAGGTTGCTCGAGTCTACGCGGAGCGTAATGCAGCGCAAGCGACACCGGGCGGTGGGTGGCTGCGCCTCACTCAGAGTCTCGCCAGCGCCCCGGGTTCCCGCAAGGGTGGGCCTTGAAAGGACCGCAAGCGTCGCCACCTCATGGGTAGGGCCTATGGCGGCCATGGCCAATTTTTTCTTAGCCTCCAGGCCCTGCCCGCTTACACTGGCACCCAGCCTGCCTATGACGCAAATGGAGACGAGCATGAGTGACACCAACCCCATCGGCCTGCACAAGGGCAGCGCCAGCCAGCTGGCCGAGAAGCTCAACGTACTGCTGGCCAACTACCAGATCTTCTACATGAACGTGCGCGGCTACCACTGGAACGTGAAGGGCCCGCAGTTCTTCGAGCTGCACACCAAGTTCGAGGAGTTCTACACCGACCTGCTGACCAAGGTCGACGAGGTCGCCGAGCGCATCCTCACCCTGGGCCACCAGCCGGTGCACGCCTACAGCGACTATGTCGCCATGGCGCAGATCCAGGAGGAGAAGAATGTCTCGGATGGCGAGACCTGCGTGCGCGGCGTGCTCAAGGGCTACCAGACCCTGATCGAGCTGCAGCGCGAGATCCTGTCGCTGGCCTCCGATGCCGACGACGAAGGCACCGCCGCCCAGGCCGGCGACTACATTCGCGAGCAGGAAAAGACGGTCTGGATGCTCAACGCCTACCTGGGCTGAACCCCTCGTCCCGTGGCCGCCAAGGCTTCGGGATGTCTCGCCACTTTCTGCAAACCGAAGTGGTCGTCGACAGCGGCCTGGTGACCCGCCGCAGGCCCGACGACCCGGACACCTTCTGCGCCAAGCGGGTCGAGGAGGTCGCCGCAGGCCCGCACCGCCGCCAGCGGGCCTGAGCAGGGGGTGCCGCCCGTGAGGGCGGCACGCCGGTTTCACGCCTGGCGGGGTGAACCGGCCAGGTCGGTCACCAGCGCCCGCAGCAATTCCCAGAACTCCTCCACCGACGCCAGCTCCACGCGCTCGTCCGGCGAGTGCGCGCCGCGTATCAGCGGGCCGAAGGAGATCATCTCCAGCCCGGGGTACTTGCCGGCCAGGATGCCGCACTCGAGCCCGGCGTGGATCACCTTGACGGCCGGGTCGCTGCCCAGCCGCTGGCGATGCAGCTCACGGAAGCGCGCCAGCAGCGGGCTGCCGGGTTCGGGCGTCCAGCCGGGGTAGGCGTGCTCGACGCGGGTGCGCGCGCCGATCAGCTGGAACAGGCCACGAAAGCGCTCGGCAATATCCGCCGCGGCGCTGTCGCGCAGCGAACGCACCAGCGCGCAGAGGTGGAAGCGACCGCCCTCCAGCGTCACCACGCCCAGGTTGTTGGAGGTCTCGACCACGTCGGGCATCGCCTGGCTCATGCGCTCCACGCCGCAGGGGGCCGCGTTCAGCGCCGCCAGCAGCATGCTGCTGGCGTGGGCGTTGAGCGCCTGCTCCGGCTGGCGGGATGCCACCACGACGCTGAGCGCGAGCCCCTCGTCGACGCCGCTCAGCTCGGCGCGCAGCGTCTCCTCCAGTGCGGCCACGCGCGCCTTGACGCCTTCGAGCTCGGCGGCCGGAATCACCAGCGTGGCGAAGGCCTCCCGCGGGATGGCGTTGCGCAACGTGCCGCCTTGATAGGCCACCAGCCGGGCATCGAAGGCTTCCAGCGCCCGCAGCACCCGCACCAGCAGACGGTTGGCGTTGCCGCGCCCGCGGTGGATGTCGATCCCCGAGTGACCGCCGACCAGGCCGGTCAGCGCCAGGTTCACCGCCATTTCGTCCTCCCCCAGCGCGGCGGTGGGCAGCTGTGCCTCGACCACGATATCGGCGCCGCCGGCGCAGCCGATGAAGACCTCACCGCGATCCTCAGAATCGAGATTGAGCAGCACCTGCCCTTCGAGCCAACCTTCGGCCAGGTTGAGCGCGCCGCCCATGGAGGACTCCTCCTCCAGGGTGAAGAGCGCCTCCAGCGGGCCGTGGGTGAGGCCGTCGTCTTCGAGGATCGCCAGGGCCGCGGCCACGCCCAGGCCGTTGTCGGCGCCCAGCGTGGTGTGGCGGGCATGCAGCCAGCCGTCCGCCACGTAGGTCTCGATGGGGTCGCGGGTGAAGTCGTGGGTCGAATCGGCGTTGGCCTGGGCCACCATGTCGAGGTGGCCCTGCAGGATAACGCCCGGCGCCTGCTCATGCCCGGGGCTGGCGGGCTTGCGCAGCCGCAGGTTGCCGAAGGCGTCGCGGTCGTGGGCCAGGCCGCGGGACTCGGCCCAGCGCTCGAGCGTCTCGACCAGCTCGGCCTCATGGCCGGAGGGGCGCGGCGTGTTGCACAGCATGCGGAAATGGCGCCACAGCGGCTGCGGGTTGAGGTGTTCCAGGTGCTCGTTCATGACGACTCTTCAGCAGGATAACCGGCCTACCTTACCGAGCCGCCGCCCGCGGGGAAAGCCCGCTCACGCCGCAGGCTTCGGCCAGCCGGGCAATGGCCTCGCGCAGGCGGTGATGCACGTCGCGACGCCCTTTCGCTGCCAGCCGCACGCCAAGCCAGTCGACATCGCGCCCCTGAAAGGCCCAGGCCGCCAGCCAGGCCAGCGCCGGGTCGCGCTCGCGTTGCCGTGCTGCGTGCCGCAGCAATGCCTGCAGCGCCGGGCGCGCCAGCGCAGGCTCGCGCCGCCCCCAGGCAACGTCGGCGACCTCCTCTCGGTCGACCTCGCTCAGCGTGGGCGCCGGCCCTTCACCCAGCAGGGCCACCGCCACCTGCGGCTCCAGCTCCCGCAGCTCGAACGCCAGCAGCGCCGGCAGCAGGCGGTGGAAGCGCTCCGCCAGCCGCTCGGCCAAGGCCTCGCCGGCGGCGCTGGTCGGCCGCACCACCATCAGGGCGTGCTCGCCGGTGGAGGTCTCGCGCGCGAGACCCAGCCGCACGGCGCGAAAGCCCTGGGCCTGCCAGAAGGCGATCAGCCCCGGCTCGGCGCCGAAGCTCGCCCCCAGCAGGTCGATGCCATCGCGCCGGGCCGCCTCGCCGGCCTCCTGCAGCAGGCGCCCACCGAGCCCCTCGCGCCGCCGTGCAGGGTGCACGGCAATGCGCTGGATGCGCCGCAGGCGGGCGGTCAGCGCATCGCGGCACCCGCCATGGGCCGCCAGCGACTGGGCCAGCAGGTGCCCCGGCAGCCGCCGCTCGCCCCTGGCCACGCGGTCGGCCAGCGCGCCGTCGAACCCCCCCTCGTCACTGCAGGCCATCACGCCCTGGACCTGCCCTGCGGCGCCCAGGGTCGTCAGGTGCAGGTCGGGCGCATCGAGCAGGCGGCGCAAATCCCCGGGGGTGGTGCGGTAATGGGCCTGTACCAGCAGGCCGAACAGCGCCCGCAGGGCCGCCTCCTCCCTCGCCAGTTCGGCGCTTCGCCACCGGCGGCAGGCCAGCGGCGCCGCCGCATCGGCGGCGGGCGGCGGCTCGGCGTCGAGTAGCAGCAGCTGCGCCACCAGGCGTTCGAGAGGGTCGCCCAGCGCCCAGCGCACCGGCGTCGCGAGGTGCAGCTCTCGCCAGTCGGGAGCCTGGCGGGCCAGGCGGTCGCGAAAGCGCAGGGCAAAGCCGCGCCCCGACCCTTCGTAGCCGTGCACGGTGGTGGCAAAGGCGATGCGCGGAAACGCCGTCAGCCATTGCCCCAGCAGCGCGGCGGGAATGGCGGCGGCCTCGTCGACCAGCAGCCGCGTGCCCGGCCCTCCTGCCTCGCCGTGCTCGATCCGGGCGGTCAGGGCGTCGGGGGCGACGAACGCCACCCGCCCGCCGCCGGCATCGACAAAGCACGGGGGCTGCCAGGCGCCCTCGGGGCGCAGGGCGGCCAGGCGTTCGAACAGGGCGGCCAGCGATTCGAGCCGTGGCGCGGTGACGAGGATCTCGCGTTCGCCGGCCTCGAGCAGCCGGGCGCAGGCGATGCCCAGCGCCGCCGTCTTGCCGCGCCCGCGATCGGCGGTGATCACCAGCGGGCGGCGGCGCTTCAGCCCGACCAGCCCGCGCACCGCCTCGGCCTGGTCGGGCGTGGCGCAGTCGCCCGGCAGCGTCGATGCCGGCGGCGCCACGGCGACGGGCAGCGCAGGCAGCCGCGGCGGCCCATCGCCGTGCCAGCGCGCCACCTCTTGGGCACCGGCCAGCTGCCGGGAAAGCCGGTGGTGGTAGGGGGTCAGGGCGGCATCCTCCAGGGCCCAGCCGGGCGGCGTCAACAGTACCAGCAGGCCGCCGGCCCGCAGCGTTCCGCTCAAGGCGCCGAAGGCATCCGCATCGAAGGGGGCCGAAGCCGCCTGGGCATCGAACACCAGCAGGTCATGCTCCCCGCCCAGCCGGGTGCGGGCCTTGCCAGGCGGCAGCCACTGCGCCGGAAGGATCGACGCTGGCGGTTGCGCTGCCACCCAGCAGGGCGAGCGCCAGCCTCCGGCCTGCCACAGCGCCGCCGCCCGGCACCCGGCGTCCCGCTCCTCGGCGGCCACCCACAGCAGGCCGCGCCATCCGCGCAACGCCAGGTCGCCGGTCCATCGCAGGATGTCGGCGCAAGCCCTTGGGGTCATCCACGCCCTCCTTTACGCTTGGGTTGCCTTTTTTCCGGCCGCCAGGGGACAGCAGCGGTGTTCCTGTCGCACCCCCTAGACTTTGGTCTTAGCGCGTGGGCTCGGCACCCCACCCCATTCTGTGCCAGTTCGCCACAGGTTCTCTTAAAATACAGCAACATGTTGATTTTCATTGCGCACATGGTGGTCTGACCACTTGCTCGGTAAGACGGATCACGGTTGAACGACGGCCAAAGCAAGATATCGCTCCCGGCGGCTGGGCCATGCTAGCTTGTCCTTGCCACCGAGGGCTGCACGGGGCCGCGCCGGTTCGCCGCCACGCCGATGCAGCTCGCGGGATGTTCTTGCCATACGCACAACAAGATCCACAACGGGAGCATGACATGACGATGAAGACAAGGTTTGCGCTGACCGGCCTGGCTGCCGGTATTGCCCTGGCGGCTTTCGCCACCTCCGCCCAGGCGCAGGAGCGTTGGACCATGACCTCCACCTGGCCCGACAACCTGGACCTGATCCAGATCGACCGCCACTGGGTGGAACTGGTCAACAAGCTGGCCGGCGACGAGCTGCGGATCGAATTCCGCGCCGGCGGCACGCTGATGCCCGCAACCGAAGTGTTCGACGCCACCGAGACCGGCAGCATCGAGGCCGCCGGCGACTGGCCCGGCTACTGGGCCGGCCGCAACCCGGCCTTCTCGCCGCTGGCCACCACCACCATGCTGTTCAATGGGGTGGACTACCTGAACTGGATCCAGCAGTGGGGCGGCTTCGATCTCTATCAGGAGATCTACGGCCAGTACAACATGGTCTACCTGCCGTACGGCATCACCAACAATGAGTCCGGCTTCATGGGCCGCACGCCGATCGAAAGCCTGGCCGACCTCGACGGCAAGCGCCTGCGCCTCTCCGGCCGCGACCAGGGCCGCGTGCTCGAGCAGCTCGGCGGCTCCCAGGTCAACCTGGCCGGCGGCGAGATCTACCAGGCAGTGGAACGCGGCGTGGTGGATGCCGCCGAGTTCTCGACCCCGGGCGTGGACTACAACGCCGGCTTCGCCGAGGTGGTCGAGCACTGGTCGGTGCCGGGCTGGCACCAGTCCGCCAGCGTGTTCGGCGTGATGATCAACAAGGATGCCTGGGACGCCCTGTCCGAGGAGACCCAGGAGAAGCTGAAGATCGCCGCCGACGCCACCATGGCCTGGTCGCTGGCCTGGTCGGAGCGCGGCTCCACCGAAGGTACCGAGAACTTCATCGAGGCCGGGGTGCAGATCAACCAGCTCGCCGAAGACGAGCTCGCTCGCATCCAGGACATCACCAACCAGGTGATCGTGCGCGGCGCCTGCGAGCACCCGGACCACGCCAAGGTCTACCACTCGATGATCAGCTACCTGGAACACTACGCCACCTGGCGTGACATCTCCGCGCCGTTCAACATGAGCCGCACCATGGACAACCTGCCGTCTCTGGAAGAGATCGAAGCCTGCCTGTAAGGCATTTGCCTGCCGCCCCGGCCCCCGCTGCCGGGGCGGCTTTCGTTCCGACGTCGGAGACTTTCCATGAATGCGATTGCCAAGGCGATCGATACGCTCAACGAGCTGTTCGGGCGGCTCATCGCGCCCCTGATCGCCGTCATCACGCTGATCGTTCTCTATGACATAGCGCTGCGCTTCTTCACCGGGCGCCCCAGCGACTGGGCCTTCGACATCACCAAGATGCTGTTCGGCGCCCATTTCATGCTGATGGCCGCCTACGGCCTGCGCCACCATGCCCATGTCGAGGTCGACGTGCTCAAGCGCCTGCTCGCACGCCGCAAGCAGGCGGCACTCGAGATCCTCGGCTACCTGATCTTCTTCGTGCCCTTCATCTGGATGCTGCTGACGCTCGGCTGGAGCTTCTTCATGCGCTCCTACAGCCGCCTGGAGACCACCTACGGCGTGGTGTCGATCCCGATCTATCCGGTCAAGGGCGTCATCGTGGTGGCGGCCTTCCTGATCCTGCTCCAGGCCATTGCCATCGTGATTCGTGCCATCCAGCAGCTGCGGGAGGAGAGAACCGCATGAACCTGAGTCCCGAACTGCTCACCCTGGTGATGTTCGGCGGGCTGCTGATCGGCCTGTTCATGGGCCATCCGCTGGCCTTCGTGCTGGGCGGCGTGGCCGTGATCGGCGCCTACCTGGGCCCCGGCGAGCGCGTGCTCGGCACCATCATCAACAACATCTACGGCAACGCCATGGACAACTACGTCCTGGTGGCCATCCCGCTGTTCGTGCTGATGGCGCGCTTCCTCAACGACTCGGGGGTGACCGAGAAGATGTTCGAGGCGATGCGCTTGCTGCTGGCCAACCTGCGCGGCGGCCTGGCGCTGACCGTGGTCATCGTCTCGGTGCTGCTCGCCGCCACCACCGGCATCGTCGGCGCCTCCATCGCGGTGATGGGCATGATCGCGCTGGCCCCGATGCTCAAGTACGGCTACAACAAGGAGCTCAGCACCGGGGTGATCATGGCCAGCGGCTGCCTGGGCATCCTGATCCCGCCGAGCATCATGCTGATCCTGATGGCCAGCTACTCGCCGGTGTCGGTGGGCGCGCTGTTCGCCGGCGCCCTGGTGCCGGGGCTGATGCTGGGTGCCATGTACGCCCTTTATGTGCTGGTGATCTGCTATATCAAGCCCTCCTACGGCCCGCTGGTCCCCGCCGAGGAGCGCGCCGACGTCTCCACCGGCCAGCTGCTGATGATGCTGGTGAAGTACGTGCTGCCGCCGATGACCCTGATCCTCGGCGTGCTGGGCGCACTGTTCACCGGCGTGGCCACCGCCACCGAGGCCTCGGCCATCGGCGTGGGCATCGCCTTCCTGCTGTTCCTGATCTTCGGTGACCGCAAGCTCAAGACCTGCTTCAACACCCTGATCGAGGCGAGCAAGACCACCACCATGGTGATGCTGGTGCTGGTCGGCGCCACCGCCTTCACCGGGGTCTTCTCCCGCGGCGGCGGCATGACGGTGATCAGCGACCTGGTCCTGGCAATGCCCGGCGGCACCGTGGGTGCGCTGATCCTGATGCTGTTCCTGGTGTTCCTGCTGGGGATGTTCCTCGACTGGACCGGCATCGTGCTGCTGAGTTTCCCGATCATGCTGCCGATCGTCAGCCAGATGGGCGTCGACGTGCTGTGGTTCGTGGTGATGGTGGCGGTGGTGCTGCAGACCTCGTTCCTGACGCCGCCGTTCGGCTACGCGCTGTTCTACCTGAAAGGGGTCGCGCCCAAGGGGGTGGAGATCGTCGACCTGTACAAGGCGGTGGTGCCGTTCGTGGCGCTGATCCTGCTGGCCTGCCTGCTGATGGCATTCTTCCCGGTGCTGGTGACGGGCCTGCCTTCGGCGCTGCTCGGCTACTCGTAGCGCTCACGCCCGGCGTACGACCCTGGCGCCCGCATCGCTCGATGCGGGCGCCCTTTTATTGATGTCCGTCAGCTGGCCGAGCTGCAGCCAAAGGCAGCAACTGGTATCATTTCCAATCGTCACCGCCTCGCATTACTGCGCTGTCACACCGGCCAGTGAAGGAGTTCTCGCTTGTTCCGACCCGCAACAACTGCGCTTGCCGGCGTGTCACGTCGACTCAGCCCCTGGACGCTGCTGATCCTCACCGTCGCCCTGTTCGTCGCCCTGCCGGTGATCGTCGTGCTGGCGCATATCTTCATGCCGACCGAGGGGGTCTGGCAGCATCTCGTCAGTACCGTGCTGGGACGCTACCTGGGCAACACCTTCTACCTGGCCGTGACGGTGGGGCTTGGCACCATGGTGATCGGCACCGGCACCGCCTGGCTGGTGGTGATGTGCCGCTTCCCCGGGCGCCGGGTCTTCGAATGGGCGCTGCTGCTGCCGCTGGCGGTGCCCACCTACGTGATCGCCTATGCCTATACCGATTTCCTGCAGTTCTCGGGACCGCTGCAAACCTGGCTGCGCGAGATCTTCGAGTGGGGTCGCGGCGACTACTATTTCCCCAATATCCGCTCGCTGGGCGGTGCCGCCACGCTGATCACCCTGGTGCTCTACCCCTACGTCTACCTGCTGGCCCGGGCCGCCTTCCTCGAACAGTCGGTCTGCGTGCTCGACGTCGGCCGCACCCTGGGGCGAGGCCCCTGGCGACTGTTCGCCACCGTGGCCGTACCGCTGGCGCGGCCGGCCATCGTCGGCGGGGTCTCGCTGGTGCTGATGGAGACGCTCAACGAGTTCGGCGCCGTGCAGTTCTTCGGCGTCGATACCTTCACCACCGGCATCTACCGCACCTGGTTCGGGCTGGGCGAACCCGTGGCCGCCGCACAGCTGGCCGCCTGCCTGCTGCTCTTCGTCATCCTGCTGGTGCTGCTCGAACGCTGGTCGCGCGGCAAGCGCAAGTACTTCCACACCACCAATCGCTATCAGCAGCTGCCGGAGTATCGCCTGCACGGCTGGCGCGCCGTCGGCGCCTTCCTGGCCTGTGTCCTGCCGGTGCTGATCGGCTTCCTGATTCCCAGCGGCCTGCTGCTGCAGATGGCCATCGCCAAGGGCGATGCCCTGCTGGGCACGCGCTTCCTCGACTTTGCCTGGAACAGCCTGTTGCTGGCGGTGATCGCTTCGGTGGTCGCGGTGGGGCTGGCGGTGATACTGAGCTACGGCGTGCGCCTGCACGACAGCCCGCTGACCCGCATCGCCACCCGGATCGCCTCGATGGGCTATGCCATTCCGGGCTCGGTGATCGCGGTGGGCATCCTGATTCCCTTCGCCTGGCTCGACAGCACCCTCAATACCTGGCTGCACGCCCACTACGGCAAGATCGTGGGGCTGGTCTTCAGCGGCACGGCGTTCATCCTGGTGTACGCCTACGTGGTGCGTTTCCTGGCGGTTTCGTTCAACACGGTGGAGGCAAGCCTGGGCAAGGTGACGCCGAGCATGGACGCCGCGTCGCGCACCCTGGGCCAGACCCCGGCCGGCACGCTCAAGCGCGTGCATACGCCGATCATGCGTGGCAGCCTGATCGCCGCCGGCATCCTGGTCTTCGTGGATGTGATGAAGGAGCTGCCGGCGACCATCATCCTGCGCCCCTTCAACTTCGACACCCTGGCGGTGAGGGCCTACAACCTGGCGTCGGACGAGCGCCTCGCCGAAGCTTCGACGGCGTCGCTGGCCATCGTCATCGTCGGCATCCTGCCGGTGATCCTGCTGAGCATGGCGATGCGCCGCTCCCGCCCCGGCTCAGGCAGCCGGTGACGGGAAGACGAATACCTGGGAGAGGTCGAGGTGAATGTCCACCCGCTGCCCCTCGGCGGGCAGGAACACGCCAGGCACTCGGGCGTGCAGGTGGGCTTCGCTGCCATCCTGGCCGTGGGCGCAGATGTGCAGCAGGCTGCTGCGCCCGAGCAGCTTGGCCATGATCACATGGCTGTAGCGGTGCTCCGGCGAAGGCTCGAAGTGCTCGGTGATGCGCAGCGCCTCGGGGCGGATCATCACCTGCGCCCGGCTCCCCTCGGCTAGCCAGCCGGCTTCCACCGACCCCACCGGCGTCTGCACCCGCCCCCCCTGCACGACGCCCTCGAGCTCGTTCACCTCGCCGAAGAAGGCCACCACGAAGGGGTCGCAGGGCGCGCAGTAGAGCTCGCGCGGCGTGCCCATCTGGACGATGCGCCCGTCGCGCATCAGCGCGATCCTGTCGGCCATGAACATGGCCTCTTCGGGATCGTGGGTGACCAGCAGGGTGGCGGCGCCAACCTTCTTGAGCACGTGCAGGGTGTCGTCGCGGATGCGGTCGCGCAGGCGTGCATCGAGACTGGAGAAGGGTTCGTCGAGCAGCATCAGCTGCGGCGCCGGCGCCAGCGCACGGGCCAGTGCCACGCGCTGCTGTTGTCCGCCGGAGAGCATGTGCGGATAGGCGTCGGCATAGCTCGCCATGCCTAGCTGCTCGAGCAGGGTGAGGGCACGCTCGCGGCGCTGGCGCGCCGGCTCGTGCTTCAGCCCGAAGGTGACGTTCTCGAGCACCGTGAGGTGGGGGAACAGCGCCGAATCCTGGAAGGCCAGGCCGACGTTGCGTTTCTCAGGCGGCACGTGGCGCCCCTTGGGCACGGCGATCTCGCCGCCGTTGAGGGTCACTCGGCCCTGCTGCAGGACCTCGAGCCCCGCCGCGATGCGCAGCAGCGTGGTCTTGCCGCAGCCCGAGGGCCCCAGCAGGCAGACCACCTCGCCCGGCGCCACGTCCAGGTCGACGCCCTTGACGGCAGCGAGGCTTCCGAAAGTGTGGTGCACGCCTTCCATGGTCAGCGCGGAGGGCTGACGGTAGGGCGCATGTGCAACGTCCATTGGCTTCGATTGGCTAGTCATAGAGCAGGCGACTTGGTCAAGTGTGGGTAAGGCTTATCCTACCCGAAATGTCCAGCAAATACGTTTGAAATTTAATCGCATTTGCCACCTTTTCCACATTTCCTTGCTTCCGGTCAGTCCAGCGAATGCGGCTAGCATGCGAGCCCTCGGAACCTCGCACGGAAGGCTTGACGGCTAAATCGGGAAGCGCTTCAATAGCGCTTAATGTAATGCAACGTATTATCATTAACTCGTCTCACTCATTCCATCAGGTCCGCGAGGTCACTCCATGCGTCATCATCGTCTCGTCGCTCCGCTCGCCGCCGTACTGGCCGGCTCGGCCTTTGCCACCACCGTAGCAGCCAACGAGGTCAACCTCTACTCGGCGCGCCACTACGATGTCGACGAGCAGCTCTACCAGGCTTTCACCGAGCGGACCGGGATCAAGATCAACCTGCTGGAAGGCGACTCCGACCAGCTGATCGAGCGCATCCAGCGCGAGGGCGTGGCCAGCCCCGCCGACGTGATGATCACCGTCGACGCCGGCCGCCTGTGGCGCGCCGAGCAGGAAGGCATCTTCCAGGGCATCGAGTCCGAGGTCCTCGCCGAGCGCCTGCCGGAGTCCATGCGTCATCCGGAAGGCAAGTGGTTCGGCTTCAGCCAGCGCGTGCGGGCGATCTTCTACAACCCGGAGAATGTCGACCCCAGCCAGATCAGCTCCTATGAGGACCTGACCGACCCGCGCTGGCAGGGCGAGGTGTGCATTCGCTCGTCGAACAACATCTACAACCAGTCGCTGATGGCCGCCATGATCGAGCACCACGGTGCGGAAGGTGCCGAGGAGTGGGCCAAGGGCATCGTCAACAACCTGGCGCGCCAGCCCGAGGGCGGCGACACCGACCAGATTCGCGCCGTCGCCGCCGGCGAGTGCGACCTGGCCGTGGCCAACCACTACTACTATGTGCGCCTGATCAACTCAGACGACGAGGCCGATCGCAACGTGGCGGCCAAGGTCGGCATCCTGTTCCCCAACCAGGATGACCGCGGCATTCACGTCAACGTCGGCGGCGCGGGCGTCGTTGCCACGGCACCGAACCGCGACAACGCGATCCGCTTCCTCGAGTTCCTGGCCTCCGACGAAGCGCAGGAGATCTTCGCCGCCGGCAACTACGAGTATCCGGTCGTCAGCGGCGTGAACATGGACGAGACGCTGCAGTCCTGGGGCGAAATCAAGAAGGACGAGCTCAACATCAGCATCCTGGGCGAGAACAACCCGGAGGCGGTTCGTGTCTCCGACCGCGCCGGCTGGCGCTAAGCCTCAGCCAGCAAGTGCTTGACCGAAAACGCCACCGCAGCTGCGGTGGCGTTTTCATTGGTGCCGTCAGGTCAGTGGGCTTCGTCCCAGTTGGCCCCACTCTCCGCCTCGACGATCAGCGGCACGCTGAGCTCGGCGGCGGCCTGCATGCGCGCCTTCACCTCGCCGATGAATTCCGCCACCTGACCCTCCGCCACCTCGAACACCAGCTCGTCGTGCACCTGCATCACCATGCAGGCATCGAAGCCGCTCTCCTGCAGCCAGCCGTCGACCTCGATCATGGCGCGCTTGATGATGTCCGCCGCCGTGCCCTGCATCGGCGCGTTGATCGCGGTGCGTTCGGCGGCCTGGCGCCGTGCGTGGCTCTGGGCACGGATCTCGGGCAGGTAGAGGCGGCGGCCGAACACGGTTTCGACGAAGCCGTCCTCGGCGGCCTGGGCACGGATGCGGTCCATGTAGCGCGCCACCCCGGGATAGCGGTCGAAGTAGCGGTCGATGTAGGTCTGCGCCTGGCTGCGCTCGATGTGCAGCTGCTTGCCAAGACCCCAGGCACTCATGCCGTAGATCAGCCCGAAGTTGATCGCCTTGGCGCTGCGCCGCTGGTCGCCCGAGACCTGCGCCAGCGATACGCCGAACACTTCGGCGGCGGTGGCGGTGTGGATGTCGCGGCCTTCGGCAAAGGCCTCGAGCAGCCCCTGGTCCCCGGAGAGGTGCGCCATGATGCGCAGCTCGATCTGCGAGTAGTCGGCGGCGACGATGCGATAGCCGGGCCGGGCGATGAAGGCCTGGCGAATCTTGCGTCCCTCTTCGGTGCGAATGGGGATGTTCTGCAGGTTGGGGTCTGACGACGACAGGCGCCCGGTGGCGGTGACCGCCTGGTGGTAGCTGGTGTGAAGCCGACCGGTGCGCTTGTTGACCAGCCGCGGCAGCTTGTCGGTATAGGTCGACTTGAGCTTGGCCAGGCCGCGATGCGCCATGATCACCTTGGGCAGCGGGTAGTCCAGCGCCAGCTCCTCGAGCACCGCCTCGGCGGTGGAAGGTGCCCCCTTGGGCGTCTTCTTGAGCACCGGGATCTTCTGTTCCTCGAACAGGATCTCGCCGAGCTGCTTGGGCGAGCCGAGATTGAACTCGCGCCCGGCCAGCTCGAAGGCGCGGCTCTCCAATTCGCGGATGCGCTCGGCCAGCTCGCGGCTCTGGGCATGCAGGCGCTCCGGGTCGATCGCCACCCCGGTGCGCTCCACGCGAGACAGCACCGGGATCAACGGCAGTTCGATCGCATCGAGCACCTCGGCCAGGCGCCCTTCGGCCTCGATGCGTGGGCGCAGCGCGCAGTGCAGCCGCAGGGTCACGTCGACATCCTCGCAGGCGTAGGGCACGGCCTGTTCGAAGGCGATCTGGTTGAAGGTAAGCTGCCCCACGCCCTTGCCGGCGATCTCCTCGAAGCTCACGGTCTTGTGGCCAAGATACTTCAGCGCCAGCGAGTCCATGTCGTGGCGAGTGGCGGTGGAGTTGAGCACGTAGGATTCGAGCATGGTGTCGGTCAGCGGCCCGCGCACCTGGATATCGTAGTTGGCCAGCACCGAGATATCGTACTTGAGGTTCTGGCCGATCTTGCCGCGACAGGGGTCCTCCAGCAGCGGCTTGAGCGCGGCGAGCACGCTTTCGCGATCGAGCTGGTCGGGCACGTCGAGGTAGTCGTGGGCCAGCGGCACGTAGGCGGCCTCGCCGGGCTCCAGCGCCAGCCCCACGCCGACGATTTCGGCCTCCATGTAGTTGAGGCTGTTGGTCTCGAGGTCGAAGCAGAACGCCTCGCAGGCACCGAGCCGGGCCAGCCAGGCATCGAGCTCCGGCTGGGTCAGGATCAGGTGGTTGCGGCACAGCGGCACGCCGGCCGGCACGGCCTCGCCCTCTGCCTGCGGCACCACCGGTGCGCCAGCGGCCGCGGGGCCTGGCGCCGTGCCGCCGGCCACGTCGTCGACCCCTTCGTCACGGCCTTCGAGCAACTCCGAGAGCCAGGCCTTGAACTCGAATTCGGCATAGAGCCGCTTGAGCGCTTCGCGGTCGGGGTGGGCGATGTCGAGATCGTCGAGCCCGACCGGCAGCTCGCAGTCGGTCTTGATGGTGGCCAGCCGGTAGGAGAGGTAGGCCATCTCACGGTGCTCCTCGAGCTTCTTGGGCAGCGTCTTGGCACCGCGGAAGTCGAGCGCCTTGACCCGCTCCAGGTCGGCATAGATGGCGTCGAGCCCGCCGCCGATGCCCTGCAGCAGGCCCAGGGCGGTCTTCTCGCCCACGCCCGGCACGCCGGGAATGTTGTCCACCTTGTCGCCCATCAGCGCCAGGAAATCGATGATCAGCGCCGGCGGCAGGCCGAACTTGGCCTCGACCCCTGCCACGTCGAGGGTCTCGTCCTTCATGGTGTTGACCAGGGTGATGTGCTCGTTCACCAGCTGCGCCATGTCCTTGTCGCCGGTGGAGATCACTGCGCTGCGCCCGGCCTCGGTGGCGTGGCGCGCCAGGGTACCGATGACGTCGTCGGCCTCGACCCCCTCGACGCACAAGAGCGGCAGCCCCAGGGCCCGGATACAGGCATGCAGCGGCTCCACCTGGCTGCGCAGGTCGTCGGGCATTGGCGGGCGCTGGGCCTTGTACTGGGCGAAAAGTTCATCGCGGAAGGTCTTGCCCTTGGCGTCGAAGACGACCGCCATGGGGCTGTCCGGGTAGTCCTTGATCAGCCGCTTGAGCATATTGAGCACACCCTTGATCGCACCGGTGGGCTGGCCGCTGGAAGTGGTCAGCGGCGGCAGGGCGTGAAAGGCTCGGTAAAGGTAGGACGAACCGTCGACGAGAACGATAGGCGTATCGGCCATGTATCGGCATCCGTTGGTCTGGGACAATTTCGTGATCCGGATCAGCCATGATACGCATTGCGCATCGCAAATGCCGCCATCGTTGGGTTCGCGTTGTCCAAGGGCATACACTGGGAGTCATTGGCCCGGCAGGCCGGTGCGAACCTCGCGGTCGGGCGCATCGTGTGGCTGCCTGGCCAGCGCTTACCGGTGTCAACGATCGCCGCATGGTCTTCGGAGGCCAACATGAACGCCTATCCTCGCATTCTGGCTATCACCCTGCTCGCCCTTGGGCTTGGCCTGGCGTCAGCCGCGCCCGCCCTCGCCCAGAGCTCGACCGATATCGAGCCCGACATCACCATTCGCCAGGAGCAGGACCGCACCATCCGCGAATACCGGGTCAACGGCCAGCTCTACGCCATCGAGATTCGCCCGAGCCAGGGGCCCGGCTATTTCCTCGTCGACCACGACGGCGACGGCAACTTCGTGCGCCAGGAAGGAGATCGCGTGGCGGTGCCGCACTGGGTGCTGATCCGCTGGTGAGCCGCCCGCACGGCCATGCTGCCCAAGACGCGTCGAAACCTGCCCACGGGCGTGCATCGATGAGCCAAGTCGCTACAATAGGCGGCTTGGCAACCTGGGCGAGAGACACATGGCCGTATTCACCCCGTTGAGCGACGCACAGGTCGCGGAGTTTCTCAGGCGTTTCGATGTCGGCAGCCTGGTGTCCCTGCAGGGGGTCGCCGGCGGCACCGAAAACAGCACCTTCTTCGTCACCACCGACCGGCGCGAGCTGGTGCTGACCCTGTTCGAGCAGGGCGAACATGAGGAGCTGCCGTTCTTCGTCGACCTGCTCGACTATCTCGACGAGCACCGCCTGCCGGTGCCGGGGCCGGTGCACGACCGCGAGGGTGTCGCCCTGCACAGCCTGGCCGGCAAGCCCTCCCTGCTGTTTCCGCGCCTGCCCGGCAAGCACCCCATGGCCCCCAGCCTGGCGCAGTGCCGCGCCCTAGGCGAGACCCTGGGCCACCTGCACCTGGTCTCGCAGCACTTCCCCGGCCATCGCCCCAATCCCCGCGACCTGAACTGGTTGACCGCCATGCACCACAAGGTGCTGGGCTACCTCTCGCCCGAGGACCAGGCCCTGATGAAGGACGAGGTGGAGCTCTACCAGGAGGTGTTCGGCAGCGCCCCCGAACTGCCCCAGGGGGCGCTGCACGGGGATCTGTTCCGCGACAACACCCTGTTCGAGGGCGACCGCCTCGGCGGCATCATCGACTTCTACAACGGCTGCACCGGCGACCTGCTGTTCGACCTCGCCATCGTGATCAACGACTGGGCCTCCGGCCCCGACGGCCGCCTCGACCCCGGGCGCCACGACACGATCCTGAGCGCCTACCAGGCACGCCGACCCCTGGCCGACGCCGAGCGCGAGGCGTGGCCGACGATGCTGCGCATGACCGCGCTGCGCTACTGGCTGTCGCGGCTGCTGGTGGTCTACGTGGACCCGCCGGCCCACGACCTGACCCCCCATGACCCGGCGCAGTTCCATACCATCCTCACGGCACGCCTGGAACATGGCGCCCTGCCCCTGCCCGAAGCGAGTCATACATGAGCCTATCCACGGGAACGACCAATGGTCCTGCCCAGCGTGCCCGCCGCACCTGGAACATCGACCAGTGGGGGAGCGGATACTTCGACGTCGACGACAGTGGCCACGCCCTGGTTCGCCCCCTCGGCAGCGAGGCCGAAGGGCCCGCCCTGCCGCTCGCCCCGCTGGTGGACCAGCTGCGCGAGGCCGGCCTGCGCCTGCCGGTACTGGTGCGCTTCAGCGACATCCTCCACGATCGCGTCGAGCAGCTGTGCGATGCCTTCGACCTGGCCATGCGCGAAGAGGAGTACCTGGGCGGCTACACCGCCGTCTATCCGATCAAGGTCAACCAGCAGCGCCGCGTGGTCGAGGAGATCCTTGCCACCCGCGAGCGCGGCCACGGCCGGGTCGGCCTCGAGGCCGGCAGCAAGCCGGAGCTGCTCGCGGTGCTGGCGCTCTCAGGCGACGGCCCTTCGCTGATCGTCTGCAACGGCTACAAGGACCGCGAGTACATCCGCCTGGCCCTGATGGGCGAGAAGCTCGGCCACCGCGTCTACCTGGTGGTGGAAAAGTTCTCCGAGCTGCCGCTGATCCTCGAGGAAGCCGAGAACCTCGGCGTCACGCCGCGCATCGGCCTGCGCGCCCGCCTGGCCTCGGTGGGCATGGGCAAGTGGCAGGACACCGGCGGCGAGAAGTCCAAGTTCGGCCTCACCGCCAGCCAGATGCTCGCCGTCGTGGAGCGCCTGCGCGAAGCCGATTCGCTGGCCAGCCTGCAACTGGTGCACTTCCACCTGGGCTCGCAGATCGCCAACATCCGCGACATCCAGTTCGGCCTGCGCGAATGCGCACGCTTCTACCAGAGCCTGCTGGCCCTGGGCGCGCCCATCGACACCGTCGACGTCGGCGGCGGCCTGGGCATCGATTATGAGGGCACTCGCTCGCGCAGCTTCTGCTCGATCAACTATTCCATGCGCGAATATGCGCGCAACGTGGTCAGCGCCTTCGCCCAGGCCTGCAGCGAGGCGGAGATCCCTCACCCGCACCTGATCAGCGAATCGGGCCGCGCCCTGACCGCTCACCATGCGGTACTGATCGCCAACGTGATCGGCGAGGAGCGGGTCAATGATCAGGCGCCTGAACGCCGGGCCGAGGCCGACCCCCAGCTCGACGAGCTGTGGCGAGTCCACGACCTGGTGCAGGGCGAAGTGGAGCCGCGCGAGCTGGTAGAGGCCTGGCACGACCTGCTGCAGGCGGTAAGCGAACTGCACGACCGCTTCATCATGGGGCTGGCCGACATCACCGTGCGTGCCGAAGCCGAGGGCGTCTACTTCGCCGCCTGCGCACGCCTGCGTGAGCGGCTCGACAGCCGCAACCGGGCCCACCGGGAGATCATCGACGAGCTGGCCGAGAAGCTCGCTGACAAATTGTTCGTCAACTTCTCGCTGTTCCAGTCGGTGCCCGACGTCTGGGGCATCGACCAGATCTTTCCCGTGCTGCCACTCACGGGCCTACATCGCGAGCCGACCCGCCGCGGCGTGATCCAGGACATCACCTGCGACAGCGATGGCCGCATCGACGGCTACGTGGATGGCCAGGGCGTGGAGACCACCCTGCCCCTGCCGGAATGGCACGAGGACGAGGAGCGCCTGCTGGGCTTCTTCCTGGTCGGCGCCTACCAGGAGATCCTTGGCGACCTCCACAACCTCTTCGGCGATACCGATTCGGTCGACGCCGCCCTTGGGGAAGACGGACAGTGGGTGCTGAGCCACGCCCAGCAGGGCGACCGGGTGGCCGACGTGCTGGCCTATGTCAACTTCGACGCCAAGGTACTGCGCGACCGGCTCGCCGGCCAGTTGGCCGACAGCGGTCTGCCGGCCGAAGAGCAGGCCCATTTCCTCGACGACCTTTCGGCCGGGCTGCAGGGCTACACCTACCTGGAATAAGACGAGCCCCGGCAACGTGAAACGCCCCTTCGGCCAGGCCGAAGGGGCGTTGCCATTTCTACCACCCAAGCATTGCCCCAGAGCGGCTCACCCAAGCCTGGCTGGCGCGGGCAAGCGCGTCATTCGCTTACCTGGCCGGTCACGTCCAGACCGCCGGTAAGGGTCAGGTGCAACCTGGCACCACGAGGCAGCTCCCCCACGCCTTTCGGCGTGCCGGTCAGGATCACATCGCCCGGCTCGAGGGTAAAGTGCTGGCTCATCTCCGACACCAGCATGGGAATCGGGAACAGCATGTCGGCACCTTCCCCGTGCTGGCGAAGCTCGCCGTCGATCTCCAGCTCGAAGCTCAGCGCGTTCCAGTTGGGCACGCGGCTCAGCGGGAGAAAGTCCGACAGCGGGCAGGCGCCATCGAACGCCTTGGCGATTTCCCAGGGATGCCCTTTCTCCTTGAGGCGGGTCTGCACGTCGCGCAGCGTCAGATCCAGCGCCAGGCCGATGCCGACGATGGCACGCTCGGCTTCGTCCGTGGTGGCATGCGTCAGCGTTTCGCCGATCAGCAGCGCCAGTTCCGCCTCGTAATGCACCTCGCCCCGCGAGAAGGGTGCCTCGAGGGGCTCATCGAAGCTCACCGCGCTGGTGGCCGGCTTGATGAACAGCAGCGGCTCGCTGGGTACCGGGTTGTCCAGCTCCTTGGCGTGATCGGCATAGTTGCGGCCGATGCAGACAATCTTGCCCAGGGGGTGGGGAAACGCCTGGCCATCGGTGAAACGGGGAACAAAGCGCATGGCGGATCTTCTCCTTCTCATTATGCGTGCCGCTTTCCAACGACAAGCCTCACAGTCTACCGCACCATGCGCCCTGTTCCACCCTGATGACGCTATTGGAACGATAAGCGTCAGTCCTGCGGCTGCCACTGCTCGTCCGGCCCATGGGCCAGGAAGCTCGGGCGGCGGCGGCGAGCGGCAAAGGGCTCGACACAGGCGTTGTCGCGCCGGTTGAAGACGAAGAAGACGTTGCTGCGCGGGTCCGGCGACATGTTGGCGTTGGAGCCATGCAGGGTATTGCAGTCGAACAGCAGCAAGCCACCGGCCGCGCCCTTGGGCGCCTCGATGCCGTGGCGGGCGACCAACTCGCGCAGCGCCTCGCGGCTCGGCACGCCGACCTCCTGGCGCTTCAACGACTGGCGGTGGTGGTTGTCCGGCGTCTCGCCCAGGCACGGCACAAAGACCTTGTGCGAACCCGGTATCAGCATCAGGGGGCCGTTGAACTCATGGTTGTCGGTCAGCACGATGGAGGCGCTGAGCGCATGCATGGCCGGCATGCCGTCCTCGGCGTGCCAAGTCTCGAAGTCGGAGTGCCAGCTGAAGCCCTTGCCCTCGAAGCCGGGCTTGTAGTTGATGCGCGACTGGTGCACGTAGGCCTCGCCGCCAAGGATCTGGCGCACCCGGCCGACGAGCCGCTCGTCGCGAGCCAGGCTAGCGAAGCGCCGCGACAGGAAATGCACCGCGAACAGCGAGCGGATCTCCTGGCTGTCGGGCTCGGTGATACTGAAGTCGCGATCGCGAAAATCGTCGCGGCTGAGTAGCGCATCCAGCTCGCTGCGCAGCTCGTCAAGCTCCGCCCCGCAGATGAAATCGGGCTCGAACAGAAAACCCTTGCGTTCGAACTCTTCGAGCTGCGCCTGGCTCAACGGGCCTTGTTCGGCGCTGCCACGCACCACGGGTTCCTGGCGCGCCAGCCAAAGGCTGTCGAACGGCTGGCTCAGGCGGGTGGGATAGGCATCCGGCACGCGGCCTGCATCACCATGAAGCGGGGATGCGGGAGTATCGGTAGCACCAAAATCGGACACCTGCTTCTGCTTACGGCTGGACGAAGTCTGCACTGTCATCCAATCACCTCCTGTGTATCCGTGATCAGTTTCAGTCCTAACTCGTGCAACGGCATGCACCGTCGCCGGCCCATGGGGCCTCGCAGCCCGGATATGGTGTCGGTACGCTTCGCTTTCAAGCATGGAAGCGCCACCCCGCTGACCGCATAGGGGACGCCCTAGGCTCCTGGCTTCGCATTAAACCGGTTGAGCCTGAAAAAAACGTTTTCCATCAACATCTTTGCCCTTGCCTTTACTGAGCTTCTCTGTGACGTGGGAACGGAGAGGATTCCCGGCCAAAGCTTTTCGCATACGGCCTGGTGCATTCGATCGGCCAACCTATCCTCGAACGTAGGGACCAAGAATTTGTCCAGCAACAAACGGTTATTCATCAATGCCGACGCATCATGATAGAAGTCGTGGTCCTGCATGCCCAGCGACACGCAGCAGGCCGTACGATGCTCCCAGAAAAACATGTCGTAATCATTGTAGCCAAGCCTTGAGAAACCAAACCCTCCTTCAGCAGAGAAAGATTCGAAACAGCCATCTATGCATTTCAGCAAATGACGGGGGTAGAGCACGCGCTTATAGAGGTTGCTCATGGCACGAACATCGATCTCAGGAAAATTTTTAATTCCTGTCCGCTTGGAATAGGTCGCCCTGCCTATCTCGGAAGCCTCTCCCTTGATTTCCATTGCCCCCGCCGGATACCAATGCGACATTGCAACCAGCTTACGTATTTCCGACATCTTGTGTTTGCGCATGTAAGCCGTCGAGCGATCCAACAGGCCTGCCAGCAAGCGACACTCTTCCTCGTCGACCTCATCTGTTATAATTATTTCATGCCTTACCCCAACCTGCCCCGCAAAATAATGCACCTTTCGGGCTTCATCTGTTTCTACTGAATTACCGCAATAAGAATATGCACCAATTTTCTCATTCCAGTCATGGAAGGCTGAAAGGGATATTCGACTATCCTGCCCCAACGAGAGGCTAACAAGCACCGGACGACTTTCAAGGTAGAGAAGCGCCGACCTCTTCAAGATGGCGGCCGACTCTTCGACCAGGTCTTCGAAACTCAACGAGCCCGGGGCCAATGGGTCACGGGGATAGAACCTTACCCGCCTCTGTTCCCGCGTGCTGTAATAAACATTGGCTCCGACCAATTCCACATTCTTGTAAGGACTCTTGTATCCAGGCAGATGCCTGCGTCCCAAGGTGTAGAAAGAAGATTCGATAATTTCCTGCATCTCATGGTCGCGCTCAGCTCCGAGAAGTTCAGCCATCAACTGAGAGTGCGAGGAGAAACAACAACCTTTTTCGCTGGCATTAAAATACAAGGGCGCGAGGGCCGTCGCATCGCAGAGAGCAAAAACTTCATTGTCTTTAATGATGAGCAGCTGGAAACGACCCGTCAACTGGTTAATGTAACCGATGAGATCTTCAGATAGACGAGCTCCCTCCGGCATTACCCGCACGTACTCCAGAAGACGTTTTACTATCTCAGGTTCCAGCTCCTGGGCATAGGGATTGACCGCGTTACCCACTAGGATCACCGCGCACCCATCATGTACATGATAGGTTAACGTTGCCTGCGGGTGACAACAAAGCGTGTGCGGGCCAAATGACTGAATACGCCAATCTTGCAAATCTCGCCAAACAGCACTGGAACCGCCAATACCACTGGGGTAAAAGGCAAAGCCACGTGAAAACAACAACTCCCCTGCATTTATAATATTTTTCATTTTCTGTCCGGAATTTATATCAATGACAAACCAGCCCTTTGCCAGCCATGACGCTTGCAATAGCCTTCCTGACTACAGGCTTGCAGATCCATGCCAAAGACCCATGCCCATCGTTTTTTATTTTTTGCTACCGTAGCCAAACAAAACTCCGCGAACAATATCGACAAAAGCCTATAAGAAGATAGCATCCCGACGAAGTGAAAATCCTGCACAATCAAGAGGGGCTCAAAACCTTTTGGACGAAGCCACGAGAACGGACAGCAGCGCCTTATCATTATGATTCATTTAGCTTATAAGAAGTCATCCGGACGGCGGCACTACCGCTCTAGCTGAAATCTCATATCGTGATACTGAACAAATATTATACTTTTTTATGAGCTTCCAGCGCGCTCCGGAAAAAAAGCATTACAACCCCCATCAGATAGAACCATCCCACATGAACAAGGAACCAATTTTCCACCTTGCAACGATTGATTCCCTTGATTTTAACTATGCGGGAATTTGCTTATCCGCATAAGAACTCCTGCCCAGGCACTCGCCATTGCTTGCACCCTTGGGGCTGAGGACTCCTGAGCGACGACAACGGATAGGAAATGTCCGGCCACGGCGAGGTATCGATGCCGGCTCACGAGCGGGGCTGCGGGGTTGCGGGGTTGCGGGGTTGCGGGGTTGCCGATATAGCGCTCATGCGAAGCACACAAAAAAACCGCCTCGGGGCGGTTTCTTGTTCTGCAATTTGCGCTGATCCCGTTGGTGCCGGCACCAGGAGTCGAACCCGGGACCTACTGATTACAAGTCAGTTGCTCTACCAACTGAGCTATGCCGGCTCGGGACCGATCCAGGGAAACTGCAGATCGGATAGGGTTGGCGTGGCTGGGGTACCAGGATTCGAACCTGGGAATGCCGATACCAAAAACCGGTGCCTTACCACTTGGCGATACCCCAGCAGTGTGGTGGCCAGAGACGGAATCGAACCGCCGACACGGGGATTTTCAATCCCCTGCTCTACCAACTGAGCTATCTGGCCGCTGCCAACGGTGCGTATTTAACTAGATACGTTCTTTCGCGTCAAGCCCTTCTTTTCATGAAGCTGGCGTGTGCGTTTCAGCCACCCGCCCTAGGGGCTGGGCGGGATATACCCTTGCGCCTGGTCGGTCTCCTGGTTGTCGAAGAAGCGCTCCATCTGCTCGTTGAGGTAGGCCCGCGCCTCGGGGTCTAGCAGGTTAAGGTGCTTCTCGTTGATCAGGCGTGTCTGCAGCGACTGCCACTCTTCCCAGGCCTGCCTGGAGACGCTGGCCTGGATTTCCTGCCCCTTCTTGCCCGGCAGCGGCGGGAACGGGAGAGCCTGCAGCTCTTGCTGGTACTTGCGACAGAAAACGGTCTGGGCCATGTCGATCTCCTCTGTGGGCATGGGCTGGACGTTCAGGGCCCCTTCGGCGCTTCCAGGGCAAATGGGGCGAGCGAGGCGAGCAGCGATTTCACGGGGGCCGCCAGGCCGATCCGACCCGGGTTGCCTGGATCGTACCAGCAACGCGCCTCCCCTACCGCATCGAGTCTCTCGACGTAGGCAGGCTGCGGCGTGATCTCGAGCCGGAAGTGGCTGAAGACATGGCCAAAGGAGGGCCAGGCCGGTTCCAGCCTCGCGCCAGGCGCATGGGTATCGACCCAGTCGCGCAGCGCCGCGAGGTCGTCGAACTGAGGCAGCCCCCACAGCCCGCCCCATAGCCCCTGAGAGGGGCGCCGCTCCAGCAGCACCCGGCCTTGGGCATCCTGCAGCACCAGCATCAGGGTGGCGCGCGTCGGCAGCGCCTTCTTCGGCTTCGGCTCGGGGAAGCGCCGCTCGTCACCCCGGGCATGGGCCACGCAGACCTCCTCGAACGGGCAGCGCCCGCATTCAGGCGTGCCGCGGCGGCAAAGCGTCGCGCCGAAGTCCATCATGGCCTGCGTGTAGTCGGCAACGCGACGCTCGGGGGTATAGTGATCGGCCAGGGCCCACAGCTGGCGCTCTACCGCCGGCCGCCCCGGCCAGCCCGCCACGGCGTGCAGCCGCGCCAGGCTACGCTTGACGTTGCCATCCAGAATCACGGCACGCCTACCGGTGCTCTGGGCGATGATCGCACCAGCGGTAGAACGTCCGATTCCCGGCAGCTCGGCCAAGGCATCGACGCTGTCGACCGGCAGCTCGCCCCGGTGCTCCTGCTGAACCAGGCGTGCGGCCTTGTGCAGGTTGCGGCCGCGAGCGTAGTAGCCAAGGCCGGTCCAGAGATGCAGCACGTCATCCTGCTCGGCGGCGGCCAGGCTGGCGAGGTCCGGGAAGCGCGCCATGAAGCGTTCGAAATAGGGCATCACGGTAGCCACCTGCGTCTGCTGCAGCATGATTTCCGAGACCCATACGCGGTAGGGAGTACGCTCACGCTGCCACGGCAGGTCGTGGCGACCGCAGGCATCGAACCAGGCCAGCAGCCGCTCCTGGAATGCTTCGGGGGTCAGGACCGGCTCGACGCGGGGCTTAACGCTGCATTGCTTGTTCGACGACATGGAAGTCCCTTCGAAAGACATGGACTCACCTTCGCAACAGGCGAGTGGCCCATCAAAAAAAAGCGCCGACTGGAGGAGCCGGCGCAGGGACTGACTTACTAGGTAGTCAATTGAACAGACCGCGCAGGGTGTCACGAAGTTCCCGGCTCAGGTCTTCGCCCAGGCGTTCCTCCAGGCGCTCCAGCGGACGCTCGAGACGGCGTTCGATCTCGTCACCGGTGCGCTGGGAGATCTCTTCACGCAGCAGCTCGGCCAGCGTGGATTGGAAGGCTTCGCGATCGAAGCGGCACCATTCGCCGCTGTCACCGGTGTAGTCGCCGCTGCAGCGCATCGGCAGTGGTATGCGTTCGAGTCGCGGATTGACCGGGCAGGCGGCATCGGCGCCGTCCACGAATCGCGCGGCGGCGCGCAGGTCGAAGCGTTCGGTCACCAGGTCAAGCTCGCCGGCACCGCGCAGCGAGATGCCGGGCAGGGTGACCAGGATATCCTCGCTGCGTGCCACGCCCTCGCTGATCTGCAGGCTCGCCTCGGCCCGTTCGAAGCGGGTATCGGCGCTCCACTCACGCGTCGTTTCCTGGCCGTCGAGCAGCGCGGCCAGCGTGCAGAGCTCCTGAGAGATATTGACCTCGAGGATGGCGCCCTCGTCGATGCGCCCGGCCAACTGGCCAGCCAGGCTGCGCTTGAGCGCCGGCAAGGTGTTGTGGCGCGCTTCGAGCTGGCCTTCCAGGCTCAGGCGACCGCGCAGCGGGGCCGGGCCTTCGTCGTCGGCCAGCGCCTGCAGCAGCGGCTCCAGGCGCACCCGCGACAGCCGAGGGGCCAGCTGCCAGTGAATGGGGTCGCGCGTCAGGTCGAGCGCACCACTCGCGCCCAGCTCTCCGCCGTAGAAGTTCGCGGTGAATCGCTCCAGGCGCTGGCGGCCGTCGCTGCCGACCAGCGCGATCGCCACCTGGGAGAAGTCGAGCCCGCTCATGCGCAGGCGCTCGACTTCCAGCGCACCATCGAGTGCAAGGGCGGTGAGCCACTCCTCCGGCACCAGGGTGGCCTCCTCTACCGCGTGGGCGAAACCGATGCCGAGCAGGCGCTGGCGGGATGCGCTCTGCCCGGCGGGAGTCGGTGGCGGCAGGTAGTCGTCCAGGTTGAGCTTGTCGCCATGCAGGTCGAAGCTCAGCGCCTGCCCGCCGAGGCCCAAGGCCATGCGGCCGGTGAAGGTGCTGCCGTCCAGCACCAGGGTAAGCCCGGGCAGCTCGACGCGCGCCAGGTCGCCGCGCACCGGGCTGGTCAAGGCCACGTCGGTCAGCGCCCGTGGTGACGCCGTGGACGGCAGGTTGCCGGTGCGTGTCAGCCAGGCCCGCAGCGAGAAGGGCGCCAGGCTCAGCTGCCCCCCGTAGCTCGGCTCACCGTCGAGTCCCGCCAGGTTGAGATTGCCGCTGAGCCTCAGGTCGTCGGGGCCGGTCAGCTGCAGGTCGCGCAGCTGCGCGGAGGCCTCGCCGAGGTCGCCGTCGAGCTGGAAGGTCAGCGTCAGCGGCAGCGGCCTCGTGCCCAGCGCCGGATGCTGCAGGTTGGCTTCCAGGCGACCCTCTTGCAGCTGCAGGCGCTGCTGGGAAAGGTCAAGCAGCAGCTGCTGCCCGCTCAGGTCGGCCTGCTGCCGCCCTTCGATGCCTTCGAGCGTGGTGGCGGTGTTGAGCCGCACCCCTTCGATCACGTAGCGACGCTCGGCCAGCGCCAGCCGCACCCGCCCTTCCAGGGCGATCTCGCTGGCCAGGCCCGGCGGACGCTCGAGTTCACGCCAGTCCAGCGCACCGTAGGAGGAGAGCCGGAAGGCACTCTTGACCGGGAAGGCGCGCTCGGGATTCACGTTGGTGCCGGAAAGGTTGAGGTTCTCGAGCATCCATTCGCGCTCGGCCTGGTGGTCGCGAAAGCGCACCGCGCCGTTGCGTACCTGCACGCTGGCGATATTGAGCGCCACGACCAGGTTGCTGCCTTCCAGGCTGGGGCCGGCGCTGGCGGGCGCCAGCGCCGATTCGGCTCCCTCGCGCCGCTCGTCGAGGCGCTCCAGCAGCGTTTCCCAGTTGCCCTGGCCGTGCTCGTCGCGTACCAGCCGCAGCTGCATGCCGTCGAGGGTCAGCCCTTCGATGGCGACCTCCCCCCGCAGCAGCGGGGCAAAGGCCAGGCTGACCTCGGCCCGCTCGAAGGCGAGGAAGGGCGGCGAGTCGGGCGCCTGTTCCTGCAGCCGCCCCTCGGCACGCTCGACGCTCACGCCCAGGCGCGGGTAGAAGGACCACGAAAGCGGTCCCTCCAGCGTCAACTCCAGGCCGCTGTGTTCGCGCACCACCTCGATGAGCCGCGGCTTGAAGTCCTCGGGATCAAGAAAGGTCGTGACATAGACCACCGCGGCCACCACCGCCACGCCGAGAACCCCGATGGCTGCAAGCAGCGTTTGCAACAGTCGCTTCATGTATACCGCCTCCTTACAGCGGTGGTCTTAGCTCGAAATAGTCGGCCGCGGCATGCAGCCGATAGCCCAGCCGAGAGATCAACAGCTGGTCGGCCAGCGGGAGCTCGGGGGCGCTGACGCGCAGCGCGAGCCCCTCTTCACGCGCGGCATCGCCGATCAACGCCAGGAGCCGTGAACCGACTCCGCGACGCCGGGTGGCCTTGCGTATGCAGAAGTGCGACAGCCACCAGGCCTGGTCGTCGGCATGGATGGCCACCGCACCGATCAGGCGGTCGTTGAAGCGCGCACAGCCGAAGCTGCGGCCGGCATCGAGCCAGGCCTGGATGAAGGCGGCCACCGGCTGGGGCAGGCGCTCGGCTGGGGCATCGTCGTAGATGCGCTTGAGGTCTTGGCGCACCTGCGAGTCGCAGGCCCAGCGGGAATGATCGACGAACTGAAGCGTTACCGGCATGGCGGCCTCCCCGGGCAGCGGCCGGGGCCGCCGTAGTCGTGGGCGCATTGTAGCGGATGGGGGGGGCGATTCTCTATAATGGTCGGCCCATGACGGCAGGCCCAGCGCCTGGCCCGCCCGGCAGCCTAGCCCGGGGTCATACCCAGCGACGCGCGCACGCGCAGAGAGAGTCCGACATGTCCGAGCGAATCGCCACGGTCACCCGTGATACCCAGGAAACCCGCATCACGGTCACAGTGAACCTCGACGGCGAAGGCTGCCTCAACTGTGAAACCGGCGTTCCCTTTCTCGACCACATGCTCGACCAGGTGGCGCGCCACGGCCTGATCGACCTGGACATCAAGGCGGTGGGCGACCTGCACATCGACGACCACCATACGGTGGAGGATCTCGGCATCACCCTCGGCCAGGCCTTCGACAAGGCCATAGGCGACAAGCGCGGCATCCGCCGCTACGGCCACGCCTACGTACCGCTGGACGAGGCGCTGTCACGCGTGGTCGTCGACTTCTCCGGCCGCCCGGGCCTGTTCATGGAGGTCGACTTCACCCGCGCCACCATCGGCCGCCTCGACACCCAGCTGTTCTGGGAGTTCTTCCAGGGCTTCGTCAACCATGCGCGGGTCACGCTGCACATCGACAACCTGAAGGGCTTCAATGCCCACCACCAGGCCGAGACCATCTTCAAGGCGTTCGGCCGCGCCCTGCGCATGGCCGTGGAGGCCGACCCGCGCATGGCCGGCCAGATGCCGTCGACCAAGGGCTGCCTGTAACCGACACCAGAGGAGTTTCCATGACCATTGCCGTCATCGACTATGGAATGGGCAATCTGCACTCGGTTGCCAAGGCACTCGAGCACGTCACCCACGAAAAGGTGATCATCACGCGCGACGCCCGCTGCATCCTGGGTGCCACTCGCCTGGTGCTGCCCGGCCAGGGCGCGATCCGCGACTGCATGGGCGAGCTCGAGCGGACCGAGCTGAGAGGCCTGGTACAGGAGCTGCTCGCCAACCAGAGCAAGCCGTTGCTGGGCATCTGTGTCGGCCAGCAGATGCTGCTCGACCACAGCGAAGAGAGCGGCGGCATTCACTGCCTGGGCTTTCTGACCGGCGACGTGAAGCGCTTCCCGCTCGACATGGTCGATGAGCACGGCCAGCGCCTGAAGGTACCGCACATGGGCTGGAACGTCGTTCACCAGCACCATGAGCACCCGCTGTGGGCCGGCATCGACCAGGAGGAGCACTTCTACTTCGTGCACAGCTACTACGTGACGGCGACGGACGATGCCTGCATCTTCGGCACCACGCGCTACGGCCGCATCGAGGCCCACGTGGCCGTGGGCTACGAGGCCACCTTCGCCGTGCAGTTCCATCCCGAGAAGAGCTCCCGCGCAGGCCTCAAGCTGCTGGAGAACTTCGTCGAGTGGGCGCCCTGAGCCCTGGCCGCCCACCGCAGGCCGAGCCAAGATGACAACCCGGTGCCGCAAGCGCACCCGAGAGGACACGACATGCTGGTAATCCCCGCCATCGATCTCAAGGACGGCAAGTGCGTCCGCCTCAAGCAGGGCCGTATGGACGACGCCACCACCTACGGCGACGACCCGGTGGCCATGGCGGCCCGCTGGGTCGAGGCCGGCGCCCGCCGGCTGCACCTGGTCGACCTCAACGGCGCCTTCGAGGGCAAGCCGATCAACGGCGAGGCGGTGACCGCCATCGCCCGTCGCTGGCCTTCATTGCCGATCCAGATCGGCGGCGGCATCCGCTCGGCCGAAACCATCGAGCACTACCTGGCCGCCGGGGTCGCCTACGTGATCATCGGCACCAAGGCGGTCAAGGAGCCGGCCTTCGTCGGCGAGATGTGCCGCGCCTTCCCCGGCCACGTGATCGTCGGCCTCGACGCGCGCGACGGCTTCGTCGCCACCGACGGCTGGGCCGAAGTCTCCCAGGTGAAGGCGGTAGACCTGGCCAAGCGCTTCGCCGACGATGGCGTCTCCAGCATCGTCTACACCGACATCGCCCGCGACGGCATGATGAACGGCGTCAACGTCGAGGCCACCGCCGAGCTCGCACGCGAGGGCGGCCTGCCGGTGATCGCCTCCGGCGGGGTGACCAATCTCGACGACCTGCGGGCGCTGGTGGCCGCGGGCGAACCGGGAATACTGGGCGCCATCACCGGGCGCGCCATCTACGAAGGCACGCTGGACGTCGCCGAAGGGCAGCGGCTGTGCGACGAACTCGCCGGCAACCGGACTGGAGGCTGACCATGGGCCTGTCCAAGCGCATCATCCCCTGCCTCGACGTCGACGCCGGCCGCGTGGTCAAGGGCGTCAACTTCATCGGCATCCGCGATGCCGGCGACCCGGTGGAGATCGCCCAGCGCTACAACCTGCAGGGCGCCGACGAGATCACCTTCCTCGACATCACGGCGAGCCACGAGGGCCGCGACACCACGGTGGAGATGGTCGAGCGCATCGCCGGCGAGGTGTTCATCCCGCTGACCGTCGGCGGCGGCATCCGCAGCTGCGACGACATCCGCACGATGCTCAATGCGGGCGCCGACAAGGTCTCGATCAACACCGCCGCGGTGACCAACCCCGAGTTCGTGCGCGAGGCTGCCGAACGCTTCGGCAGCCAGTGCATCGTCGTCGCCATCGATGCCAAGCGGGTCTCGGCCGAGGGCGAGACGCCGCGCTGGGAGATCTTCACCCATGGCGGACGCCGCCCCACCGGGCTCGATGCCGTCGAATGGGCCCGGAAGATGGTGGAATACGGCGCCGGCGAGCTGCTGCTGACCAGCATGGACCGCGACGGCACCAAGGCGGGCTTCGACCTGGGCGTGACCCGGGCGATCAGCGATGCGGTGACGGTGCCGGTGATCGCCTCCGGCGGGGTCGGCAATCTCGACCACCTGGTGGACGGTGTGATCAAGGGCGGCGCCGACGCGGTGCTGGCCGCGAGCATCTTCCACTTCGGCGAATTCACCATTCCCGAGGCCAAGTGCTACATGGCCGAGCGCGGCATCGAGATGCGCCTTTGACAACGCCCGGTAGCCGGAAGGTAGCGACTTCAAGGCAGGCGGCCCGACGCCTTGCCCTGGGCATGCTGGCCGCCACGCTGGTGGTGCCCATGGCACAGGCACAGCCACCCGGGGAAATCTGGCCGCCCGTGCTGGAAATCGAGCACGTGCTGCTGCAGACGAGCCTCTACACGCGGCATTTCAACCCGCAGCCCGACCACAACAACCAGCAGGAACTGATCAGCCTCGAGCTGCACAACCCGCAGCGCTGGCTGGTTGGCGGCGCCCGTTTCCTCAACTCCTTCCATCAGGAAGCGGTCTATCTCTACGCCGGACGGGAGTTCCCCTTCTGGGAGCCGAGCGAGCAGGTCACCGTGCGAGCCAAGCTGACCGCCGGGCTGCTGCACGGCTATCGCGGCGAATACCAGGACAACATCCCCCTCAACCGCTACGGCACGGCCCCAGCGGCACTGCCCAGCATCGGACTGCAGTGGGGCCGCTTCGAGGGCGACCTGATCGTGTTCGGCACGGCCGGCGCCATGGTCATCGCCGGCATTCGTTTCTAGGTCTCATCATCCAGCGACAGGCCCAGGTTGCTGACCCCGCCGTTTCGCCCCAGCCGGCGCAGTGCCTTCAGCGCCTCTCGATCCAGGGTTTCTTCCGCGGCTTCCAGCACGGCATCCTGGAAGTCGCTTTCATCCGCCGAGAGCGGATGCTCGCGCACCCGCGCCGCAAGCTTGCGCGGGTCCTCCTCGCCCTCGGTGAGTTCGATGAAGGCGCGCACCCCTCCCTTCGAGGCCCGGCTGACCTCGAGCACCGCCTCGGGCGCATCGCCACGCAGGGTATCGAGCAGCGAAGAGAGCGCTGCCACCGCCTCCACGGCGCGCCGTGCCCCAAAGCTGTCATCTTCGACGGGCGGCTCCAGCTCGGCGAGCTTCTCGGCCTGGCGATCGAAATCAATGCGTGCCTCCTTGACCGCCAACTGCTCCCACACAAGATCGAGGATCACGCGCAGGCCGGCCAGGCTGCCGTGGCCCGAGGTCTGCGCATAGAGGCCATAGTTGGGCAGCAGCCGCTCGCATAGTGCCGCCATGAACGCCTGCTGCTGTCGCGGCGACAGGGCCTGAAGCCGCTGGTGAAAGCCCGCTGTTGGCTGGCTCATGGATTCTCCTCGTGAATTGACGGTCAGATGACAGGAGCGGGGAGCCGAGGGCTCACGGCCACAGCAGCTCGGGTAGCACACGCCCCCTGGGGTCGAAGCACACCCCTTCGGCGACCAACCGCTGGCGCTGCTCGACGGCACCGGGGTGGTCGGCCACTCGGCGCGACGCGGTGATGACCCGATACCAGGGCAGGCCATGGTCGTCGGGCAACTCGCGCAATGCCCGGGCCACCAGGCGGGCGGTGCCCCCTTCGGTCATCGCGGCGATGCGCCCGTAGGTGGTCACCCGCCCCGGCGGAATGGCGGCCAGGATGGTCAGAATCTGTTCTTTCAGCGCCGGTTTCATGTACGCTGCCGCTCCCCTTTTGCGTGCCAACCCCTGAATGGCGAGGTTTCCATGCACCTGCACCTTCTCCAACACAGCCCCGACCACGGGCCGGAACGGATCGCCGATTGGCTGTCCAGCATGGGGCACAGCCATACCGTGTTTCATCTCCATGCCGGCGAGGCGCCCCCAAGCCTTGGCGACGGCGATGCGCTGATCGTTCTCGACGGCCCCATGGCGCTCGACGACGATGAGCACTACCCCTGGCTCAAGCGCGAACGCAAGCTGATCGCCAAGGCGCTTGACGGCCGCAAGCCGCTGCTCGGGATCGGCCTGGGCGCCCGCATGATCGCCGCCGAACTCGGTGCCACGGTGGGCCGCGGCACCTATGCCGAGGTGGGCTGGCATGAGGTGACCCTGGCGCCGGACAGCCCGTTCGACCTGCCCGAGCAGTTCACCGCCTTCATGTGGCACCGCCATGTCTTCGCCCTCCCCGACGACGCCCTGCCACTGGGCGGCAGCCCCGGCAGCCCGGTGCAGGGCTTCGCCTGGGACGCCGGCCGGGCGCTGGGGTTGCTGTGTCATCTCGAAGTCACACGTGCCGGCGTTGCCAGGCTGGTCGAGCACCAGGCGCGGCCCGAGGGCAGCGATGCCAGCCCCCACGCACAGCCCGACGAGAGCATCCTGGCCGACAGCCGGCGTTTCGACCGCCTAGCCCCGCTGCTCGACCGCCTGCTCAGCCAGTGGATCCGCAACGCTCCGGCTTGATGGCGGCTCAGGCAGGCTGCGGCACTGCCAGGCCCTGGCACGCCGCAGCCTGCTGCGTCCACTCCTGCAAGGCGGCCAGGCAGCTGTCCCAGTCGCCGACGTGCAGGAAGCGTCCCGGGTCGCGTCGCTCCAGCTGGTAGCGGTACATGGGGTCATAGTATTCGGTGAGCAGCGGCGCCAGCCATGCCTCGTGCGCCTGCCGATTGCCGCGCTCGTGCTCACGAAAGGCGAGCTGCTGCAGGCGCTGCAGCCTGGCCAGGCGAGCGTGGCCCAGGCGTTTCTTCAGCCGCGCCAGCGCACCGGCGAGCTGCTTGCGCATCAGCGTCCAGCCCAACCACTCACCGAACTGGTGGCGGTAGATATCCCACAGGTCATCGATGTAGTCCTTGTGGATCTGCGCCAGGCGCCAGTCGAGCGGCATCTCCACCCTGACCCTGGGGGCCTGTTCCATGCACCGCCAGAAGGCCAGCGGCACGTTGGCCGCGCCGATATGGCGCGACTCGTCCTCCACCACCAGCGGGCCCGGCAGCTCAAGCAGCCTGAGCCCCATGGCGTGTTCGAAATCGATCTGGCTGGGCGCGGGAAGCGGGTGCCTGCCGAAGGCCGAGCCCTTGTGGCGGGCGCAACCCTCCAGGTCGAGCCCGTTGGCCAGACGCTGCACCAGCGCGGTCTTGGCACACCCGGTCAGCCCACCCACCACCAGCAGGGGTTGCGCGGATGCTGCCTCGATGCGCTGGCATAGCGCCAGCCGCATCGCCTTCCAGCCGCCGCGGATGCGTGGCCGTTCCACGCCGGCTTCGGCCAGCCACTGCTGGGCGATCTGCGAGCGCAAGCCACCGCGAAAGCAGTAGAGGATCGCCTCGGGATGCTCCGCGACCGCCTGCCGCCAGGCGGCGATGCGCTGCTGGCGAATACCCCCGCTGACCAGCCGCTGGCCGAGCACGATGGCCGCCTGCTGGCCGTGGTGCTTGTAAGCGGTGCCCACCAGGCGACGCTCGTCATCGTCCATCAAGGGCAGGTTGATTGCGCCGGGAAGCCCCCCCTGGGCAAATTCCACCGGGGCACGCACGTCGATCAGCGCGCGCCCCTGCCGCAGCAAGGCCAGCTCGGGTTCGACCTGTGGCAGTATCACCCCAGCACCTCGATCAGCGCTGGGCCGCTGGCCTTGACGATCTCGCCGAACGGCACGAGCTCGATGCCGTGGGCTCGGCCGATTCGCTCGACGTCATCCTCCCAAGAAGGGTGGACCGACAGCAGCAGCCCGCCCGAGGTCTGCGGGTCGCATAGCCACTGCCAGTGCGGCTCGTCCATCGGCTTGAGCGCGTCACCAAGGGCCTGGCGGTTGCGCTGCGTTCCGCCGGGCACCGCCCCCCGGCGCCGATAGGCTTCGGCCTCGGCCAGTCGCGGCAGGCGGCGAAAATCGATGCGCGCCGCCACGCCGCTGGCCTGGCAAACCTCGGCCAGATGGCCGGCCAGGCCGAAGCCGGTCACGTCGGTCATGGCGTGCACGCCTTCTACCCTGGCCAGCTCCACCCCGATCTGGTTGGTGGCCAGCATGGTCTCGCGCGCCAGGTTCTGATGCCCCGACTCCAGCAGCCCCTGCTTCTCGGCGGTGGTCAGCATGCCCACCCCCAGCGGCTTGGTCAGGAACAGCAGGTCGCCCACCTGGGCGCCCTTGTTGAGCTTGAGATGCTTGAGGTCGACGAGACCGTTGACCGCCAGGCCGAAGATGGGCTCCGGCGCGTCGATGGAGTGTCCGCCGGCCAGCGCCACGCCCAGCTCGCGGCATACCGCCTGGGCCCCGGCAACCACGTCCGCGGCGATTTCCGGGCCCAGCTTGTCCAGCGGCCAGCCGAGGATGCCGAGCGCGAGCACCGGCGTTCCACCCATGGCGTAGATATCGCTGATGGCGTTGGTGGCGGCGATTCGGCCGAAGTCGAAGGGGTCATCCACGATCGGCATGAAGAAATCGGTCGTGGCGATCATGCCGCGACCGTCGCCCAGGTCATAGACCGCCGCATCTTCACGCCCTTCGTTGCCGACGATCAGCCGGGCATGGGTGGCGCCGGGGCCGGCCTTGGCCAGGATGCCGTCGAGCACATCGGGTGCGATCTTGCAGCCGCAGCCCGCGCCGTGGCTGTATTGGGTCAGGCGGATCGCGCTCATCACAGTCTCCTTGGGTTGCATTTCTTGGCAGTCTAGAACAGCGGGTCAACGGCGGCTTACAGCGCCTCGATGGCATCGGCCAGCTTGTCGACGGCGATGACCTCCATGCCGCCGGGGGCGTGCTTCGGTGCATTGGCCCGCGGCACGATGGCCCGGGTGAAGCCATGCTTGGCCGCCTCGACGATACGCTCCTGTCCGCTGGGTACCGGGCGAATCTCACCGGAAAGGCCCACCTCGCCGAAGGCCACCAGCTCACGCGGCAGAGGACGATTCTGCAGGCTCGATACCACCGCCAGCAGCACGGCCAGGTCGGCGCTGGTCTCCAGGACCTTTACGCCACCCACCACGTTGAGAAAGACGTCCTGATCGCCGGTGAACAGCCCGCCATGGCGGTGCAGCACCGCCAGCAGCATGGCCAGGCGGTTCTGGTCGAGGCCCACGGCCACTCGACGCGGGTTGCCCAGCGCCGACTCGTCAAGCAGCGCCTGCACCTCCACGAGCAGCGGGCGCGTGCCCTCCCACACCACCATCACCAGGCTGCCTGCCGCCTGCTCCTCCCCTCGCGAGAGGAAGATGGCACTGGGGTTCTTCACCTCCTTCAGGCCGTGCTCGAGCATGGCGAACACGCCCAGCTCGTTCACCGCACCGAAGCGGTTCTTCTGCCCGCGCAGGGTGCGGAAACGGGAATCGGCACCGCCTTCGAGCAGCAGCGACGCGTCGATCATGTGCTCCAGCACCTTAGGGCCGGCCAGGGTGCCGTCCTTGGTCACATGGCCGACCAGCAGCAGTACCGTATTGCTCTGCTTGGCAAAGCGGGTCAAGGCCGCAGCGGATTCCCGTACCTGGGCCACGCCGCCGGGCGCCGAGGCGATGTCTTCCAGGTGCATGGTCTGGATCGAATCGATCACCAGGATCTCCGGGCGCTCGCGCTCGGCCACGGCAAGGATCGTCTCGACGCTGGTCTCGGCCAGCATCTTCAAGCCTTGCGCCGGCAGCTGCAGGCGGTGCGCCCGCATCGCCACCTGGGACAGTGACTCCTCGCCGGTCACGTAGAGCACCTTGCGCGCCTGGGCCAGCTTGCAGGCGGTCTGCAGCAGCAGGGTGGACTTGCCCGCCCCCGGGTTCCCGCCCAGCAGCACCGCCGAGCCAGGCACCAGGCCGCCACCCAGCACCCGGTCGAACTCGCCGAACGTGGAAGAGAGCCGCGGCACCTCGGTGAGGTCGATGTTGGCCAGGTCTACCACCTCGCGTGATAGGGTACCGGCATAGCCCCCGCGCGCCACGGACGCCGTGGCGCTTCCGCCGCCCGGGCGGGGCACACTCAGCCGTACCTCGCTCAGCGTGTTCCACTCCAGGCAGCTCGAACACTGCCCCTGCCACTTGCGATACTCCGCCCCGCACTCGGTGCAGACGAATGCGCTCTTCGCCTTGGCCATGCCGGCCCCTCTCCTGTCGCAGAAGGCTCATTCTATCAGCTCCGGTGGCGGCCAGACGCAAGAAGGCGGCCTGCTGGCCGCCTTCTCCCCCCCCCCACGACCGCTTTACTGGCGTCGCAGCTGCAGGGACTCATTGTTCTGGAAACGCCGCCGCTGTGGGTCGATCAGCTCCAGGGTCCGGTCGTCGACGCGCAGGAAGTAGTAGACCTGGCCCTCGCCGTCCGGCGTGAGTTCATACACCGTGGCATCCGGGTCGACCGCCGTACCGCTCAGCACTTCCCAGTTACCGGCGTAGTTCTCATCCGGCGGGTCCTGGGGATGCTCGCGATAGCTGGCACGCAGGGTGAAGGTACGCTCTTCCAGTGCGCTTTGCTCCGTACCGAGCATACGCACGTCGAGGTCGATACCGGCACAGTTGCGGCAGGGCAGCGTGCCCTGATAGACCGCTTCGCGATCATCCGCCATCGGGGCGGCGCCGTCATCCATCGGGCCAGCCGCACAACCGGCCAGCAGGGCCAGCATGGCCGAACCCGCCAGCAGTGTCCTCATACGCATTAGCTCACTCCTAACCTTGGGGTTTACGCAGAAATTCTTGGCCGCTTGTGTCACAGCATAAACCCTTACGGCTCATGCAGACAGCCTCGGTTCTCCAGAGGTTCCCTCAGCTCAGCCTGCGCCAGGATAGACGTGGAGAAATACCAGAGCCAGCACGATCGGCATCACCACCAGGCTGCCCAGGTTGCCGATCAGCACCAGGGAAGCCACCTTGTGCGGCTCCTGGCGGTACTGTTCCGCCACCAGATAGTTGAGCACCGCCGGCGGCAGCGCGGCGAAGACCCATAGCGCCGCTGCCTGCAGGCCGGTGAGCCCGAGCAGCCAGATCAACGGGGCGGCCAGCAGCAAACCGGATAGCGGGCACAGTAGGGCACCGAGCAGGCCGGTCTTCCAGTCGCTGAAATCAATTTCGAGCATCCGCACGCCGAGGGCGAACAGCAGCAGCGGAATGCAGACGCCGCCGAGCATGTGCATGGCCTCCAGCAGCCAGCCGGGCAAGGGCACACCCGCCAGGTTGACCCCAAGACCAGCCAGGCTCGCCAGCACGATGGGCATGCGCAGCAGCCGCCAAAGCGGAGTCTGTGGGCTCAGCATGTAGAGCCCCACGGAGAAGTGCAGCAGCATTTCGACGATGAACAGCACGATTGCCGCCGGCAGTGCGGCTTCACCGAAAGCCAGCAGCAGCAAGGGGATGCCCATGTTGCCGGAGTTGTTGAACATCATGGGCGGCAGGAAAGTCTTCGGCTCCAGCCGCAGCCACTTCACCAGCGGCCACAATAGCAGCCCGGACCCCAGCACCACCACGCCGCCCGCCGCAGCCAGGCCGACATACTCCTCCAGCGGCGCCTGACCGTCGGCCAGCACGGCAAACACTAGCATCGGCACGAACAGCTCCATGTTCAGCGTATTGATGCTGCGTATGTCCGGCGTGCGAAAACGGCCATAAAGCGTACCGCAGCCGGCGATGAGAAATACCGGCAGCAGGGTGGCGATGATCTGAGCGGTCATGTCGGGTACCGAGGTCCATGCGAAAGCGCTTAGGCTAGCACGCTATCGGCTTGCGCGGTCAGGCCGCAACGGTCAACATGGCTTGACGTTCTGCCTTGCGAGAAACGAGACACCATGAGCCAGTTCTGGAGCCCGGCGGTGCGTGGGCTGACCCCTTATGTCCCAGGGGAACAACCGCGCGAGAAGCTGATCAAGCTGAATACCAACGAGAACCCCTACCCTCCGGCGCCCGGCGTCGAGGCCAAGCTTCGTGAGTTCCCGGCCGACCATCTGCGGCGCTATCCCGACCCGCAGTCGCTCGCCCTGCGCACGGCGCTTGCCCATGAGCACGGGGTAGAGGTGGAGCAGGTCTTCGTCGGCAACGGTTCCGACGAGGTACTGGCACTGGCGTTCCAGGCCTTCTTCTGCCACGGTCGCCCGCTCGAGATGCCCGAGATCACCTACAGCTTCTATCCGGTCTACTGCAGGCTGTATGGCATCGAACAGCGCAGCCTGCCGCTCGACGAACAGTGGCGCGTCGATCTCGACGCCTTCAGCAGCGACAGCGCCGGGGCGATCTTCGCCAATCCCAATGCCCCGACCGGCCACGGCCATGCCCGCCAGGCCATCGCCGGCCTACTCGATCGCCTCAGCGATCAGGTAGTGCTGGTCGACGAGGCCTACGTCGATTTCGGCGGCGAGAGCGCCGTGCCCCTGGTCGGTCAATACCCCAACCTGCTGGTCACGGGAACCTTTTCCAAGTCCCGCAGCCTGGCCGGCCTGCGCCTTGGCTATGCGATCGGTTCACGCGAATTGATCGAAGGGCTCGAGCGGGTCAAGGACTCCTTCAACTCCTACCCCATCGACAGCCTAGCCAGCGCTCTGGGCATTGCCGCCCTCGAGGACAAGGCGCACTTCGACGCCTGCCGCGAGCACGTCATGACCACACGTGAGCGCACCGTCCGGCGCCTTGCCGAGCTCGGCTTCGAAGTGCTGCCCTCTCAGGCCAACTTCCTACTTGCACGCCACGTCCAGCACGATGCCGCGCAGCTCTTTGTCGGCCTGCGCGAGCGCGGCATCCTGGTACGCCATTTCAACACGCCGGCACTGCGCGACTTCCTGCGCATCTCGATCGGTACCGACGACGAGATGGACAGCCTCATCGAAGCCTTCGAGCTGTTGTGTCGCTGAGTCGAACCTTCGGGTGCTTCGGCGCCTGCAGCGCCGGCCGACGGACAAATAAAGAAAAACCCCGAGGACGTACCTCCTCGGGGTTTTTCACTCACGCAGGGCC
>CAZZCJ010000006.1:0-129207 GCA_964652855.1 uncultured Halomonas sp. | reverse complement strand
GGTCCTGCCAGCGCTGGTCCTGGCGGCCCTGGTTGAACTGGCCGCGCTCCTGGTCCTGCCAGCGCTGGTCCTGGCGGCCCTGGTTGAACTGGCCGCGCTCCTGGTCCTGCCAGCGCTGGTCCTGGCGGCCCTGGTTGAACTGGCCGCGCTCCTGGTCTTGCCAGCGCTGGTCCTGGCGGCCCTGGTTGAACTGGTCGCGCTCCTGGTCGCGCCAGCGTTGCTCCTGGCCCTGCTGATGAAACCGCTGGTTGTCGTCCCACTGCTGACCTTGCTGAGCCAAGGCCGAGCCAGTCGAAGCGGTGGCGAGAGCCGCTGAGATTGCCGTGCTTAACAGTAATTTTTTAAACATGGACAGCTCCTTTAGATATTGTTGATCAAGGCGTGCTGCGTGCATGTGAAATACTTTTGTTTCAACTATTCAAGCCATGCAATTCTCAAACTAGCCGTCATGCATGTAATGAAGTGGAAGGGGAATTATATTTTTGTATCGCGAATTGATGTGGATGGGTAATGACGGATTTATTCATTGATGCCACGAGATTTTCTTGGGGGTTGAGCGCTTGTTTGTGATTTCAATAAATGGCCTGACTAATAATTAGCGCCCGTTTGGTTGTTGCTTAAACAATAGGGGAAGGGGAAGGAGGGAGTGAGGGGAAAGAAAATGGATGGAAAGGAGAAAAGCGGATCCTTTAACGAAATCGCTCCCAGCCTCAGGCGGATGGGAGCGAATGACGTGCTTGGCTTCTTCCGGGTTTTTTTAAAGCTTCTGGGTTTTTTAAGGCTTCTGGGCTCAACCCGCGTCGGGCTGCTCGCCCGGGGCGGCCTTGGCGAAGGCTTCCAGGCTGCGGCAGTGCTCGGCGATGCGCCGAATCGTCGGGTAGGCGGAGAGGTCGCACTCGAAGCGCTCGGCGTTGAACACCTGCGGCACCAGGCAGAGATCCGCCAGGCCGGGGCTGTCGCCGTGGCAGAACTCGCCGGTGGCCGGTTCATCGGCCAGCCTCGACTCCAGGGCGGTGAACCCCTCGGCGATCCAGTGGCGATACCAGGCCAGCTTGGCCGCCTCATCCAGCTTCAGCTCGCCTACCAGGTACTTGAGCACCTTGAGGTTGTTGAGCGGATGGATCTCGCAGGCGATCAGCTGGGCCAGCGAGCGCACCCGGGCGCGACCCTCGGCATCTGCCGGCAGCAGCGGTGGTTCGGGATGGCGCTCGTCGAGGTATTCGCAGATCGCCAGCGACTGGCTCAGCTGCGTGCCCTCGTCGGTCTCGAGCACCGGCACCAGCCCCTGGGGGTTGCGGGCGAGGTTGGCCTCGCCGCGCTGTTCGCCCTTGACCAGGTTGACCGCGGCCTGGGCGTAGTCCAGGCCCTTGAGGTTGAGCGCGATGCGCACCCGGTAGGCCGCCGATGAGCGGAAATAGCCGTATAGCGTGGTCATGCGTGCTTTCTCCTGGCGCTTACTTTGGCCGGCTTACTTTGGCTCGTACTTCACCACCTGCTGGTCGATGGCACCGAAGATGCTGCGGCCGTCACGGTCGAACATCTCGATGCGCACCCGGTCGCCGAAGCGCAGGAAGGGCGTCTTGGCCGCGCCGTGCAGGATCTGCTCGACCATGCGCACCTCGGCCAGGCAGCTATAGCCCACGCCGCCGTCGGCAATCGGCTTTCCGGGGCCGCCGTCGGGGTCGGGGTTGGAGACGGTGCCCGAGCCGACGATGGCGCCGGCGCCCAGGTAGCGGGTCTTGGCGGCGTGGGCGACCAGCTGCGGGAAGCTGAAGATCATGTCGGGGCCGGCCTCCGGCTCGCCGAACTTCTCGCCGTTGAGGTGCACGGTCAGCGGCAGGTGGACCTTGCCGTCCCGCCAGGCGTCGCCCAGTTCGTCGGGGGTGACGGCGATCGGCGAGAAGGCGGAGGCCGGCTTGGCCTGGAAGAAACCGAAGCCCTTGGCCAGCTCGCCGGGGATCAGCCCGCGCAGGCTGACGTCGTTGACCAGCATGACCAGCTTGATGTGGCCGGCGGCCTGCTCCGGGGTCACCGCCATGGGCACGTCGTCGGTGATCACCGCGATCTCGCCCTCGAAGTCGATGCCGTGCTCCTCGCTGACCGCCTCGATCTCCTCGGTGGGGGCGAGGAAACGGTCGCCGCCGCCCTGGTACATCAGCGGGTCGGTCCAGAAGGTCTCGGGCATCTCGGCGTTACGCGCCTGGCGCACCAGCTTGACGTGGTTGAGGTAGGCGGAGCCGTCGGCCCAGTGGTAGCTGCGCGGCAGCGGCGAGTGCAGCTTGCCCTGGTCGAGGTCGAAGGCGCCGCTGGCCTTGCCTTCGTTGAGCTCGGCGTAGCGCGCCTCGAGCCTGGGGCTCAGCTCATCCCAGTTCTCGATCGCCTGCTGCAGGGTGGCGGCGATGTCGGCGGCGGAAACGGCGCGGCTGAGGTCGCGGGAGACGATGATGAGTTCACCGTCGCGTCCGTTCTTGAGGGTGGCCAGTTTCATGGGCGTTCAATCCTTGTCGTCGGGAGCGGGGCCGCGCGGCGACCCCGTCGTCACTCTGGGTGATGTTCTCGTGGCTCAGGGCTGCCTGGGATCGAAATGCGAGCGCAGGGTCGACCACACGTCGACGTAGTCGCGCTGGCGGATGTCCGCGTTCAGCGCCGCCTCGGTCGGATGGAAGACGTAGCGGCTCTCGAACATGAAGGCCAGGGTATCGCCCTGGTACTGCGGCGCAAGCTCGGCATTGGAGGCCTTCTCGAAGGTCTCGGCGTCGGGGCCGTGGGGCGACATGCAGTTGTGCAGGCTGGCGCCGCCGGGCAAAAAGCCTTCCGCCTTGGCGTCGTATTCGCCGTGGATCAGGCCCATGAACTCGCTCATCAGGTTGCGATGGAAGTAGGGCGGGCGGAAGGTGTTGTCGGCCACCATCCAGCGCGGCGGGAAGATCACGAAGTCGATGTTGGCCATGCCCGGGGTGTCGGAGGCCGAGGTCAGCACGGTGAAGATCGAGGGGTCCGGATGGTCGAAGCTCACCGTGTTGATGGTGTTGAACTTGGCCAGGTCGTACTTGTAGGGCGCGACGTTGCCGTGCCAGGCCACCACGTCGAGCGGCGAATGGCCGAGCCGGGTGCTCCAGAAGCGCCCCGAGAACTTGGCCACCAGCTCGAAGTCGCCCTCGATATCTTCATAGGCGGCCACGGGGCTCTCGAAGTCGCGCGGGTTGGCCAGGCCGTTGGCGCCGATGGGGCCGAGGCCGGGCAGTTCCAGCGGGCTGGCGTAGTTTTCGCAGATGTAGCCGCGGGCGGCGTCGCTGCCCTGGGCCAGGCGCACCTGGAACTTCATGCCGCGGGGAATCACCGCGATCTCGCCGCCCTTGACCTCGAGCTCGCCGAGCTCGGTGCGCAGGCGCAGGGTGCCCTGCTGCGGCACGATCAACAGCTCACCGTCGGCGTCGTAGAAGAAGCGCTCGGTCATGTCGCGGTTGAAGGCGTAGACGTGCACGCCGCAGCCGGCCTGGGTGCCGGCGTCGCCGTTCACCGCGATGGTCAGCAACCCATCGATGAAGTCGGTGGGCTCGGCGGGAATCGGCAGCGGGTCCCAGCGCATCTGGTTGGGGTCGGCGGCGGGCCTGGCCAGCGGCGAGGTGGCCACCCGGCGGTTCTCCAGCGGCGTGTAGGCGCTCTGCACCACCGAGGGGCGAATGCGGTAGAGCCAGCTGCGCAGGTTGGCGTGACGCGGCGCGGTGAAGGCTGAGCCGGTGAGCTGCTCGGCGTAGAGGCCGTAGGCGCAGCGCTGCGGCGAGTTCTGCCCCTGGGGCAGGGCGCCGGGCAGCGCCTCGGTGGCGAAGTGGTTGCGAAAACCGCTCATGTACTGGAGCGCTTGGGTCGTCATGTCGGGGGTCCTCCTGTCAACGTCCTGTTGTCGGCTTGTTCTCATGGCGTATCACGACGCGGCCGGCGATCACTCGCCGGCAGCCGCTTCGCCTTGCCTTGCTGCCGCCTGGCCGGCGATGGCCAGGGCTTCCTCGAGCACCTGCTGGTCGCCGACCTGGTTGGCCAGCAGCAGGATCAGCCGGGCGTTGATCCGCTCGCTCTCGGCCTCGCTGCGCTCGCGATGCAGCTCGGTCAGCGCGGCGTAGAAGGCGTCCGGGTCGGTGAAGTTGGGGTTGAGCTCAAGCCGTGGCATGGGAGTCTCCCTGAACGGTGGACGGGGCGAGGTGCGCGCCCAGGGCGCGGTCGAGGGCGGTGCGGACATCCGCCGCCGAGACCGCATGCCAGCGGGCGCTGACATGCTGGTCGGGGCGGATCAGGTAGCCGCCGCCGGCGCTCAGGCCGTAGCGCTCGCCGACCAGGTTCTCCGCGTCCTCGACCTGGCGGCTGCGCGGCAGTGCGGCCAGGGCGTGGGGCGCCGGGCCGACGACCAGCAGGTCGAGGTCGGGCCGTTCCTCGAGCAGCGGCGCGAGTTCGCCGCGCAGGGCCCCGGCCCGGGCGCTGTCGACGCGACCGTCGAGCAGCAGCACGAAGCGCTCGCCCAACTGGTTGAGCAGCCAGCCGTGCTGGCCGGAAAGATTGATCGGTGCGTCCTTGGCGGGGCTGCCGGGGCGCAGCTCCAGCGGCAGGCCCTCGGCGTCGTGGCCGTTGAGCGGTGAGCCGTCGTAGCGGCACGGCAGGGAGAGGCGGCCGCTGTTGACCAGGCTGCGGGCGAAGGGATAGTGCTCGGCCAGCTCCAGCACGCTGTCGCGGAACACGCGGCTGATGCGGCTCTTGGGCGTGATGAAGTCGGTGGCGCGGGTCGAGTTGAGGATGTTCTCGGCCGCACCGTGCTGGCGCTCGTCATCGTAGGTGGCGAGCAGCGCCTCGGGCGCCTGGCCCTTGAGCACCCGGGCCAGCTTCCACGCCAGGTTCTCGGTGCTCTGCAGCGCGCCGTTGGCGCCGCGGGCGCCGAAGGGCGAGACCTGGTGGGCGGCGTCGCCCATGAAGAACACTCGCTGGTGGATGTAGCTGTCCATCTTGCGGCAGCGGAAGGTGTAGACGCTGGCCCACTCCAGCTCGAACTCCACGTCCGCGCCGAGCATCGCCTGGACTCGCGGGCGGATGTTCTCCTCCTTCTTCTCCTCCTCCGGATCGGCATCCCAGCCCAGTTGGAAGTCGATGCGCCAGACGTTGTCCGGCTGGCGGTGCAGCAGCACCGACTGGTTGGGGTGGAAGGGCGGGTCGAACCAGAACCAGCGCTCGGTGGGGAAGTCCGCCTTCATGATCACGTCGGCGATCAGGAAGCGGTCCTGGAAGATCTGGCCGCGGCTCTCCAGGCCCAGCATGTCGCGAATCTTGCTGTTGGCACCGTCGGCCACCAGCAGGTAGTCGCAGGTCAGGCGGTAGTCGCCGTCCTCGGTGCTGACGAGGACTTCGCTTTGTTCGGGGCGGCTGTCGATCTCTTCCACCTTGTGCAGCCAACGCAGGTCGATGCGTTCGGCGAGCTCATCGGCACGATCGACCAGGTACTCTTCGAAATAGTACTGCTGCAGGTTGATGAAGGCGGGCATGCGATGGCCCGCTTCCGGCAGCAGGTTGAAGTCGTAGACCTCGCGCTCCTGGAAGAACACGCGGCCGTGCTGCCAGGTCACGCCCTTGTCGACCATCGGCTGGCCGCAGCCCAGCCGGTCGAGGATCTCCAGCGTGCGCTTGGCAAAGCAGATCGCCCGCGAGCCGACGCTGACGGTGTTGTTGTCGTCGAGCACCACGCTCTCGATGCCCTGCTGGGCGAGATCAATGGCCATGGCCAGGCCGGTAGGGCCGGCGCCGACGATCACCACCGGGCAGTGGCGTACGCCGTCGCGGTCGAGCTCAGGTGGGCGTCGATACGGGTAGACGGGATTGTTGTAGGTGGTTGGCATGGCTCCTCCGACCGAGGCTGGTTCCGGCGACAGGCCTGTGCGAGGGCGCTGTGAACCCTTCCCTGGGCGCTACCGATTCCTTCCCTGGAATCGGACCCTCTTCAGGCCTGTCCCCGGAGCCGCGTGTCTTTGTTGTTGGGCAAGTGGCGCGTTACTGGTTCTCAACGACTTCCTGCAGCGAGTGCCACATGGCGGTATCGCGCTCGGCGGTCCAGATGCGCGGGTCGGGGTACTCGCCGCCCGCCTCGTCGTAGCAGCGGGTGATGTCGAACGGCACGCAGTGGTCGAAGATCACCCAGTGGCCGTACTTGGGCTTGAGCAGGGCGTAGGTCTCGGCGTAGCACTCGGAGAGCGACTTGCCGGCGGCCTTGCCCGCCTTCACGCTCTCGTACATGTCGTTGAGGAAGTCGCGGGTGCCCTGGATCGCTTCCTGGCACTGCTCGGGGGAAGTGAGCGCCTCGCCGCGGCCCGGCACCAGCTTCTGCGGCTGCATGGCCTGCAGGCGGTCGAGGGTGGCGGGCCAGTACTCGTGGTAGGCGTCGCCGGTGTAGGGGGTGGCGCCGAACTCGACCAGGTCGCCGGAGAACATCACCTTCTCCTCGGGCAGCCAGACGATGGTGTCGCCCTTGGTGTGGCCGCGGCCCAGGTGGATGATGCGCACCTCGCGCTTGCCCATGAACACCGTCAGCTCCTGCTGGAACACGATGTTGGGCCAGGTCAGGCCGGGCACCGAGTCCACGCCCTTGAACAGGCGCGGGAAGCGGCCGACCTCGGACTCGTAGTCCTGCTGGCCGCGCTCGACGATCAGGTCGTAGGTGTGCTGGCTGGCGTAGATGTTCTCGGCGTGGTAGGCCGAGGCGCCCAGCACGCGCACGGCGTGATAGTGGGTCAGCACCACGTGCTTGATCGGCAGGTCGGTGACCTCGCGGATCCGGCGGATCACGTCCTGGGCCATGATCGGGGTGGCCTGGGTGTCGATCACCATCACGCTGTCGTCGCCGATCACGATGCCGGTGTTGGGGTCGCCTTCGGCGGTGTAGGCGTACAGGCCCTCGGCCAGCTGGGTGAAGCTGACCTGCTTCTCTTCGGTGTCGGCGTGCGAGGCGAACTTCTTGCTCATGGTTCCTCCAGGGGGTCGGGCATCGCGCGGGGCGAGGCGCTGGCCGTAGCCGGCCATGGTGTCTTGGAATGCCTGCAGCATAGTTACTTTTGAAACTATATGTCCAGCAAATCACGGACCAGATGTCAAAGCAAGCGTGAAGCGAATGGCGTGTTTTTGCTTGAGATCAATGGTTTCTGTGTTTTTTTCGACCTAAGTCTAAGCCGGTTGGCTGCCAAATTGGTTGCACGGGAGATTATCTGTCGGCAAGGTGAAGGCGCGGTAAAGCGCAAGAGGCTGTTGCGCTTGACGCTCGCTGGCAGCGAGCGTTCGGCCCGCCAAACAACAAAGTGACGACATAACGTGGCGCAAGCTCGCCTCCCGTGACGACCCAGGAGCACGCAATGAAAACGACAAACCGCCTCATGATCGGCGCCCTGGCGGCGCTCGGCCTCAGCCTCGGTACGCCTGCGCTGGCCCAGACCACCCTCACCGTAAGCACCTGGGGCGGCCCCAACCACGGCGTCAACACCATCGTCTGGCCGACCTGGAAGGCGTGGATCGAAGAGGCCACCGAAGGCCGTGTGACCGTCGACGTCGTCCACGACATGGGGCCGCCCGCCGCGCAGATGGAGATCGTCGCCGACGGCATTGCCGACGCCAGCTGGATCTTCCACGCCCACATGGCCGGGCGTTTCCTGGCCACCCAGCTGCCGGAATTCCCCACCTTCGAGGAGTTTTCCTCCGAGGACGCCGCCGCGGCCTACTGGCACACCCATCAGGCGCATCTGGCCCAGGCGGGCGAGCATCGCGGTGTCGATGTCGTGGCCATGGGCGTGCACGGCCCGGGGCAGATCTTCACCCGCGACCAGGTCGGTTCGATTGGCGAACTGGCCGGCAAGCGCCTGCGGGTCGGCGGCGGCGTGATGAGCGGGCTGGCGGATGCCATGCGCGTGACCGGCGTGGCGATCCCGCCCACCGGTGTCTATGAAGCCGCCTCACAGGGCGTGGTCGACGGCGCCATGCTGACCCTGGAGAGCCTGCGCAGCTTCCGCGTGGCCGAGGTCGCACCGCACACCCTGACCGTCGACGGCGGCTTCTACCGCGGCAGCTTTGCGATCGTGGTGAATCCGATGTTCTGGGACCAGGTCTCCGCCGAGGATCGCGCGGCGATCGAAGCCGTGTCCGGCGAGCACCTGTCGCGCCTGTTCGGTTACATGATGGATGTCTCCGACGAGAGTGGGGTCGAGTTCGGCAAGGAGCGCGGCGCCACCTTCACCCAGTTGCCCGAGGCGGATATCGAGACCCTGCGTGGCGTCACCGACACGCTGATCGCCGACTGGTCCAGCGCGGTGGGGAATCGCGGCGTCGACGCCGAGGCGGCCCTGGCACACTTCCGCGAGCAGCTGGCTGCGGCGGCCGAAGGCGACAGGATCGCTGACCGCGTCGTGCGCCAGTAACCCCACCTGCCTGGAGGCTTGACCATGCCGACCTCGTCCACGCGCTGGCTGCGGGTCGGCCGTGTCATGCAGCTCACCCTGGAGGGGGTGGCGGGCGCCACCCTCTTCGCCATGATGCTGCTGACCACGGCGGACGTGACCGGACGCTACTTCTTCAATTCACCGATCCTGGGCACCGTCGAGCTGACCCAGCTGATGCTGGCGGCGCTGGTGTTCCTGTCGCTGCCGGTGGTGTGCTGGCGCGAGGAGCACGTCAGCGTCGACCTGCTCGACAGCGTATTCCCTTCGCGGCTGATCTGGATTCGCCAGCTGCTGGTCAACCTGATCGTCAGCGGAGCGCTATGGATCATGGCGCGGCGCGTCTGGGCGCTGGCCGAACGGGCCATGGAGTGGGGCGACGTGACCGAGTTCCTGCGTATCCCCAACGGCTACCTCATCTATCTCATCTCGATCATGCTGGCCGGCTCGGCGGCACTCACGCTGCTGCGCGCGGTGGGCTACCTGCTGGAAGGGGTGGGCGTGCTGGCGCGCGGCGGCCCGCTCAGTCCGGCTGTAGGGCGGGGAGGCGACCATGACTGAAGCGCTGTACGGTTTTGCCGCCCTGCTGCTGCTGGCGTTCCTGCGGGTGCCGCTGGCCTTCGCCATGGGCATCGTCGGCTTCGCCGGCTTCTACTTCCTCACCGGCAACTGGAACGCCGCCGAGGCCATGGCCGCCCGGCGGGTGGTGGACACCGCCATGGACTACGGGCTGTCGGTGATCCCACTGTTCATCCTGATGGGCAACCTGGTGTCCCACGCGGGGCTGTCGGATGCGCTGTTCCGCGCCTCCAACGGTTTCCTCGGCCACCGCAAGGGCGGCCAGGCCATGGCCACCATCGTCGCCTGCGGCGGCTTCAGCGCCATCTGCGGCTCGAGCCTCGCCACCTGCGCCACCATGGGGCGGGTGGCGATGCCGCAGATGCGCAAGTACGGCTACAAGGACTCGCTGGCCTCGGCCTCCATCGCCGCCGGCGGCACCCTGGGCATCCTGATCCCGCCCAGCGTGATGCTGGTGATCTACGGCATCCTCACCGAGACCAGCATTCGCGAGCTGTTCGCCGCCGGCTTCATTCCCGGCATGCTGGGCATCGTGCTCTACCTGGTGGCGGTGAAATGGGTGCTGTGGCGCGACCCGGAGGCTGGCCCCGCCGGCGAGCGGGTGCCGTGGAGCGAGCGCATGGCGGCGCTGAAGAGCGTGGGCAGCACCCTGGCGCTGTTCGTGCTGGTGATCGGCGGCATCTACCTGGGCGTGTTCACCCCCACCGAGGCGGCGGGCATCGGCGCCATGGGCGCCTTCGTCATCGCCCTGCTGCGGCGTGCGCTCACCCCGCAGGTGCTGATGAACGTGCTGATGGACACCGTACGCACCACCGCCATGCTGTTCGCCGTGGTGCTCACCGCGCTGATCTTCGCCAACTTCATCAACCGGGCGGGGCTGCCGGGCGACCTGCTGGCGCTGGTCAACGGGCTCAACGTGGCGCCCTTCGTGGTGATCCTGGTGATCATCGCCATCTACGTGGTGCTGGGCTGCGTGTTCGAGAGCATGTCGATGATGCTGCTCACCGTGCCGGTGTTCTTCCCGGTGGTGGCGGGGCTCGGCTTCGACCTGGTGTGGTTCGGCATCCTGGTGGTGATCGTGATCGAGATCAGCCTGATCACGCCGCCGGTGGGCATGAACGTCTTCGTGCTGCGGGCGGTGCTGCCGGATGTTTCGACGGGAACGATCTTCCGCGGCGTGACGCCGTTCTGGGTGGCGGGCACGGCCCGTGCGTTGCTGGTACTGGTGTTCCCCGGTATCGTGCTGTTCCTTCCGCAACTGCTCTACTGATGACTGCAAGCGCAGGGTGAGGTCAATCGAGATGGACAAGGACGAAAGCCTGGCGGAGCCGGCGACCAAGCCGGAGCTGGATCTCAACCAGTTCCTGCCCTATCGGCTCAACAGCCTGGCCGACCGCATCAGCCAGGCGCTGGCCGAGCTCTACGAGGCGCGTTACCAGCTCAACATCGCCCAGTGGCGGGTGCTGGCCTGGCTCAGCCACTGCGACGAGCTGACGGCCAAGAAGATCTGCACCTACACCAACATGGACAAGGCGCGCGTGTCGCGGGCGATCCAGGCGCTGGAGGAGCGCGGCCTGATCGGCCGCACCCCTTCGCCGGAGGATCAGCGCCAGCAGGACCTTCACCTCACCCCGGCCGGCCAGGTGCTGCTGGCCACACTGATTCCCGAAGCCCAGGCCTGGGAGGCCGAACTGGTAGCCACCCTCACCGCCGGCGAGTACCGCGACCTGCTCAACGTGATGCGCAAGCTCGAGCGCCAGCTGGAGCGGATTGGCTGACACCCTCGGCGCCCCAGACAATTCCAAGCCGGCAACACGTTGCCGGTTTTTTTGTTCATCAAGAAAGATGGTAACAAAAGTGGTTGGCGATGGTGGTGTCCCCAAGAGCCAGCCCCAACTGGCCTTTCTTGCCTGATTTTTCCATTAGCATGCTGATTTATAGTAATTAATCTTTATGAATGGGAGCCCTGCTTGCCACGACATGTTGGGATAGTTTCATTGCGGCATGGGAAAAATGGCATTGCATGGCAAAACATGTTTCCAATAAGATGGAACAGACGGCGTTTGATGTATCGCTTTGGACGTGTCTCCAGCCATCCGCAAGCGCCATAGCCTGTGACCACGGAGGAACCCAACAATGTACAAGAAGACCGGCCTTATCCTCGGCACCCTGACCGCCGCCGTCATGAGCACCACTGTCTGGGCCCAGGCCACGATCACGGTCAGCACCTGGGCAGGTCCCAACCACGGCATCAACACGATGGTCTGGCCCACCTGGAAGGCCTGGATCGAGGAGGCCACCGAAGGGCGCGTCACCGTCGATATCGTCCACGACATGGGGCCGCCGGCCTCCCAGATGGAGATGATCGCCGACGGCATCGCCGATGCCACCTGGGTCTTCCATGGCTACAACACCGGCCGTTTCGTGCTGACCAAGCTGCCTGAGTTCCCCACCTTCGAGGAGTTCTCCTCCGAGCATGCCTCGGCGGCCTACTGGCGTACCCATCAGGAATACCTGGCCCAGGCGGGCGAGCATCGGGGCGTGGATGTGGTGGCGGCTGGCGTGCATGGCCCGGGCTGGATCTTCAGCCGTGAGCAATTCGAAACCCTCGACGATATGAAGGGCAAGCGCATCCGCGTTGGCGGCGGCGTCATGGGGGACCTCTCCAACGCGCTGGAGCTGACCGGCGTCGCCCTTCCGCCCACCGGCGTCTACGAGGCGGGCTCCCAGGGCGTCATCGATGGGGCCATGCTGGTGCCCGAGGGCCTGCGCAGCTTCCGCGTGGCCGAGATCTTCCCCTACACCCTCAAGGTCGACGGCGGCTTCTATCGCGGCAGCTTCACCATCGTCATGAACCCGATGTTCTGGGACCAGGTCTCCCCCGAGGATCGTGAGGCCATCCTGGAAGTCTCCGGGGAGCGTCTCTCGCGGCTGTTCGGCTACATGATGGATACCATGGATGTTCGCGGCGTCGATTTTGCCGAGCAGCAGGGCCATACCTTCACCGAGCTCGGCGAAGAGGACCTCGAGACACTGCGCGGCATGAGCGACGACATGATCGAGGCGTGGGCCGAGACGGCCTCCAGCAACCGGGGCGTCGATGCCATGGCCGCGATCCATTACTTCCGCGAGCAGCTCACGGTTGCCGCCGAGGAAGAGAGCGTGAGCGGTCTGGTGCCCGATGAATTCAAGTAAGGCGACGGTCGCGATACGAAGGGCGACCATGCAGGGCATGACGGCGCGCTTCGGTCGTGTCATGCAGCTGACGCTGGAGGGGGTGGCGGGCGCCACCCTCTTCGCCATGATGCTGCTGACCACGGCGGACGTGACCGGACGCTACTTCTTCAATTCACCGATCCTGGGCACCGTCGAGCTGACCCAGCTGATGCTGGCGGCGCTGGTGTTCCTGTCGCTGCCGGTGGTGTGCTGGCGCCAGGAGCACGTCAGCGTCGACCTGCTCGATGCCGTCTTTCCCGCACGGCTGGTGTGGGTGCGGGAGCTGATCGTCAACCTGCTGGTTTCAGTGGCGCTGTGGGTCATGGCCAGGCGCGTCTGGGCGCTGGCGGAGCGTGCCTTCGAGTGGGGCGATGTCACCGAGTTCCTGCGTATTCAGCGCGGCTACCTGATCGGCCTGATCGCCGCCATGCTGGCGCTCGCTGCGCTGCTGACCCTGGCCCGGGCCGTGCTCTACCTGCTGGAAGGGGCGGGCGTGCTGGCGCGCGGCGGCCCGCTCAGTCCGGCTGCAGGACGGGGAGGCAACAATGACTGAAGCGCTGTACGGTTTCGCCGCCCTGCTGCTGCTGGCGTTCCTGCGGGTGCCGCTGGCCTTCGCCATGGGCATCGTCGGCTTCGCCGGCTTCTACTTCCTCACCGGCAACTGGAACGCCGCCGAGGCCATGGCCGCCCGGCGGGTGGTGGACACCGCCATGGACTACGGGCTGTCGGTGATCCCACTGTTCATCCTGATGGGCAACCTGGTGTCCCACGCGGGGCTGTCGGATGCGCTGTTCCGCGCCTCCAACGGTTTCCTCGGCCACCGCAAGGGCGGCCAGGCCATGGCCACCATCGTCGCCTGCGGCGGCTTCAGCGCCATCTGCGGCTCGAGCCTCGCCACCTGCGCCACCATGGGGCGGGTGGCGATGCCGCAGATGCGCAAGTACGGCTACAAGGACTCGCTGGCCTCGGCCTCCATCGCCGCCGGCGGCACCCTGGGCATCCTGATCCCGCCCAGCGTGATGCTGGTGATCTACGGCATCCTCACCGAGACCAGCATTCGCGAGCTGTTCGCCGCCGGCTTCATTCCCGGCATGCTGGGCATCGTGCTCTACCTGGTGGCGGTGAAATGGGTGCTGTGGCGCGACCCGGAGGCTGGCCCCGCCGGCGAGCGGGTGCCGTGGAGCGAGCGCATGGCGGCGCTGAAGAGCGTGGGCAGCACCCTGGCGCTGTTCGTGCTGGTGATCGGCGGCATCTACCTGGGCGTGTTCACCCCCACCGAGGCGGCGGGCATCGGCGCCATGGGCGCCTTCGTCATCGCCCTGCTGCGGCGTGCGCTCACCCCGCAGGTGCTGATGAACGTGCTGATGGACACCGTACGCACCACCGCCATGCTGTTCGCCGTGGTGCTCACCGCGCTGATCTTCGCCAACTTCATCAACCGGGCGGGGCTGCCGGGCGACCTGCTGGCGCTGGTCAACGGGCTCAACGTGGCGCCCTTCGTGGTGATCCTGGTGATCATCGCCATCTACGTGGTGCTGGGCTGCGTGTTCGAGAGCATGTCGATGATGCTGCTCACCGTGCCGGTGTTCTTCCCGGTGGTGGCGGGGCTCGGCTTCGACCTGGTGTGGTTCGGCATCCTGGTGGTGATCGTGATCGAGATCAGCCTGATCACGCCGCCGGTGGGCATGAACGTCTTCGTGCTGCGGGCGGTGCTGCCGGATGTTTCGACGGGAACGATCTTCCGCGGCGTGACGCCGTTCTGGGTGGCGGGCACGGCCCGTGCGTTGCTGGTGCTGGTGTTCCCCGGTATCGTGCTGTTCCTGCCGCAGCTGCTCTACTGAATCCGCATAAAGCGATACAGGATATTAGAGGTTAAAATTAATTACGTGTCTTTTATTGACCCCAATTTGACCCTGGTCAAATTGGGGTTTTTGCTTTCCGCTATCCTGAAAATACGCCACTGGCGATACCGAATGGGGAGAAGAGAGATGGAAAGATTGTCGGACTACATCCAGGGTGAACGCGTGGTGCGCGAGCTCCGCCGCCACGCCCCCGAGGCGCTCGAGGAACTCGCCTGTGACCTGGCAAAGCCGCTGAGTCCGCCGCTGGAACGGGCCGTGGCGCGCAGCCTCGATGACAGCCGAGTGCCCGACTTCCGCTCCTCGGAGGTGCTGATGCCACCGATGATGGCGACCTTTGCGGTTGGCCCGGGCACCTTCAGCGAGGAGGCGCTGGCCGAACTGGAGGCGAGCTGCAACCGCTGCGAAGCGGTCGGCCGCTGCTGGCAGGCGATGCGTCGCCACGCCGATGCCGAAGTGTGCCGCGACTTCTGCCCCAACGCCGAGGCGTTCAGCGGCCATCGCGGCGAGTAGGGTCATCGCAAGGAAGGGGCATCGCAGCGGGAAGGGGCATCGCAGCGGGAAGGGGCATCAGGGGGCGAAGTGCGCCCCCTGATCCTTTTCTTACTAGTGCGAGGGTGACTGCCGCTTCGCCACCAGGGTCAGGATGTCGTAGCTGGCGACCAGCTCGTCATGCTGGTTGGTGACTTCCACGTCCCACATCACCACGCCCTGGGGGTGGCCGTCCGGTGAGGTCCGGCCCTGGTCGATCTTGCGCTTGCAGGTCAGGCGGGCGCGGATGGTATCGCCGGGGGCGACGGGGGTGATGAAGCGCAGCGTGTCCAGGCCGTAGTTGGCCAGCACGGGCCCCTCGCCCGGATAGACGAACAGGCCGGCAGCGGCCGACAGCACGAAGTAGCCGTGGGCGATGCGCTGGCCGAACTGGGTCTTGCGCGCGGCGATGTCGTCGAAGTGCATGTAGAAGTGGTCGCCGGAGAGGCAGCCGAAGTTGACGATATCGGCTTCGGTGACGGTGCGGCGGTGGGTCAGCAGGGATTCGCCCACCTGCAGGTCGTCGAAATGGCGGCGGAAGGGGTGGACGTCATTTTCGATCACCTTGGCGCCGCGGACGTATTCCCGGGTCACCGCGGCCACCATGGTCGGCGAACCCTGGATGGCGGTGCGCTGCAGGTAGTGGTGCACCGCGCGGATACCCCCCAGCTCCTCGCCGCCGCCGGCGCGCCCCGGGCCGCCGTGCTTGAGCATGGGCAGCGGCGAGCCGTGGCCGGTCGACTCCTTGGCGGCTTGTGCGTCGAGGATCTGCAGGCGGCCGTGCTGCGCGGCCAGGACCGGGATCATTTGCGCGGCGATGGCGGGGTCCTTGGTGGTGAGGGTGGTCACCAGGCTGCCCTTGCCCTTGGCGGCCAGGGTCAGGGCCTCCTCGATGCCGTGGTAGGGCATCAGCGTGGCGACGGGGCCGAAGGCTTCGATGTCATGCGCGCCCCCGTCTTGCAGCGGCTGGTAGTTGATCAACAGGTGCGGCGCGATGAAGGCGCCGTTTTCCACGCCTTTCCCCACCGGCGTGAAGCCATCGCCCTTGCCGAAGACACATTCGCTCGTTTCCAGCAGTTGGCCGATGGCCGCGCGAACGTCACGCAGCTGGTCGGCGGACGACAGTGCGCCCATGCGCACGCCTTCCTCCTTCGGGTCACCGACGACGATCGTCGCCAGCCGCTCCTTGATCCTGTCGGCCAAGGCGTCCAGGTGCTCGGCCGGCACCAGCACCCGGCGGATGGCGGTACACTTCTGGCCCGCCTTGGCGGTCATCTCCTTGACCACCTCCTTGGCGAAGATGCCGAACTCCTCGTCCTGCGGCGTCACATCCGGCGCCAGGATGGCGCTGTTGAGGGAGTCCGCCTCGGCGTTGAACGGAATGCTGCGCGCCAGGAGGTTGGGGTGGGCCTTCAGTTTCAGCGCAGTGCTGGCGGAACCCGTGAAGGTGACGAAATCCTGCTCTTCCAGGCGATCGAGCAGATCGCCGGTGCCGCCGATGATCAGCTGTAGCGCGCCCTCGGGCAGCAGGCCGGACGCGTGGATCATCCGAACCGCGGCTTCGGCGACATAGCTGGTGGCGGTGGCCGGCTTCACGATGCACGGCATGCCGGCCAGGAACGCCGGGGCGAATTTTTCCAGCATGCCCCAGATCGGGAAGTTGAAGGCGTTGATGTGGACGCACACGCCGCGGCGGGGCACCAGGATATGGGTGCCGCTGAAGTGGTTGTCCTTGCCCAGCTGGATCACCGGCCCTTCATGGGCCACGTTGCCGGATGGCAGCTGCTTGCGGCCGGTGGAGGCGTAGGTGAACAGGGTGCCGAAGCCGCCTTCGATATCGATCCAGGAGTCCGCCCGGGTGCAGCCGGTGTGATGCGAGATGTCGTAGAGCGACTCCTTGCGCTCCTGGATGTAGATCGCCAGTTCCTTGAGGATGGCCGCGCGCTGCTGGAAATCGAGCGCCAGCAGGTTCTTGACCCCCTGGCTGCGACCGTAGCGGACCACTTCGGCGAAATCGATGCTCTCTTCATGGGTATGGGCGATGATTTCGCCATTGATGGCGCTGGGCAGGGCCTTGGCCGCCGTGCTTCCAAGCCACTGGCCGGCAATGTAACTCTTGAGGACTGGCATGTCTCGTTCTCCCGGAACGTGATGGCGTAAGGGGCCGGATAAGCTAGGCCGGTCCACCGGACCGGCCTAGTTTCCTTTTCTCTTGTTCGTTGTCAGATCTCGTCGTAGTCGAGCACGACTTTTTCGCTGACGGGGTAGCACTGGCAGGTCAGCACGTAGCCCGCCTCCACCTCGTAGTCTTCCAGGGCGTAGTTGGCGTCCATCTCCACTTCGCCCTCGACCACCTTGGCCTTGCAGGTCGAGCAGACGCCCGCCTTGCAGGAGAAGGGCAGGTCGGCCCCGATGTCGTTGCAGGCATCGAGGATGCTCCTGGTATTGCGGGTCAGCTCGAAGGTAAGGGCGCGGCCGTCGGCGCGCACCGTGACCTCGCTGACCGCCTGCGGGTCGACCCGGTTGTCGGCCCGGTCCTGGCGCGCCACGGGGGCGCCGCCAACCGGGGCAAACAGCTCATAGTGGACTTTCGCCTTGTCCATGCCGTGGCGCTGCAGGGAATCCCTGACCGTTTCGGTCATGATCTGGGGGCCGCAGATGAAGGCGGCGGTCAGGTTGTTGGCGTCCACCCAGCGATCGAACAGGGCATCGCACTTGCTGCTGTCGATGCGGCCGTTGTACAGGTCGATATCCTGCTCTTCGCGACTGAACACGAAGACCAGGTTGAAGCGGTCCATGTAGCGGTTCTTGAGGTCTTCGAGCTGCTCGCGGAACATCGTCGAGGCGGTGGCCCGGTTGCCGTAGAACAGGGTGACCTTGCTCCTGGGCTCGGTTTCCAGCGTCGTCTTGATGATCGACAGGATCGGGGTGATGCCGCTGCCGGCCGCCACCATCAGGTAGTCGCCCTCGCGCTGCGGGTCGAGCTCGATGGAGAAGTGCCCCTGGGGCGGCATCACTTCCAGCGTCTGGCCGGGCTTGAGCTGTTCGTTGACAAAGGTGGAGAAACGCCCTCCCGGTACCTTCTTGACGGCAATGCGCAGCTCCTTGTCCGCGACGCCGGTGCAGATGGAGTAGGAGCGACGCACTTCCTCGCCGTCGATGGCGGTACGCAGGACCAGGTGCTGGCCCTGCTGGTAGCGAAACCGGTCCTGCAGCTCTTCCGGCAGTTCGAAGCACAGGGACACGGCATCCCGGGTTTCCGCCCGGACTTCACGAATGGAAAGAGGGTAGAAGTTGTTCATGATCGTCCCGCTCTAGATGCATTTGAAGTAATCAAAGGGCTCGCGGCAATCGAGGCACCGATACAAGGCCTTGCAGGCGGTGGAGCCAAATTCGCTGACCCGTTCGGTATGGGCGCTGCCACAGTTGGGGCAGGCGATGGTCTCGTCCTTGCCCGTGAGGCTCAGCTTGCTGGCGCTGCCCTGGGGCGGTGCGATGCCGAATTCACGCAGCCGGGTACGGCCCGTGTCGGTGATCCAGTCGGTGGTCCAGGCGGGCGAGAGCACCCGGCGGATCCGCCCGTGGCGAACACCCGCCAGCCGCAGGGCTTCCTCGATGGACTGCTCGATCATCTCCGTCGCCGGGCAGCCGGAGTAGGTGGGCGTGACATCCACCACCCAGTCGCGGCCTTCCCTGGCGATGCGCCGCACGATGCCCAGCTCGACGACGCTGACCGCGGGCACTTCCGGGTCCTTGACCTCATCCAGCAGCGCCCAGAGCTCTTCCTCCGTGATCGGCTGGGTGCGATCCCGGTGGGGGATGCGGTCGCTGGCGATCACCGGCTGGTCTTCCAGCAGCGATCGCGGTTCGGGTTTACCAGGTCTTTGCATCCGGATAGGCCCTCTGCAGGAACTGCATCTCGGCCAGGATGAAGCCCAGATGTTCCGTGTGGTTCCCCGCCTTGGCCCCCCGCTGCATCCAGGCGTCTTCCGGCGGCGAGGCCAGCGTCGCTTCTGCGAGCAGTTCGCTCACCATGCCCTTCCAGTCGGCAGCCAGTTGCTGCGGGTCGGGGCCGATGCCGGCCTCGAACATCTGCCGATCGATGGCGTCGGCCTCGATCATTTCACCGGTGAATCGCCACAGGTCGTCGACGGCCACCTGCATGCGCGCATGGCTCTCCTGGGTGCCGTCACCCAGCCGCTTGACCCACTCGGAGGAGCGGCGCAGGTGGTACTGCGCCTCCTTGATGGCCTTGGCGGCGATGCCGGCGATACGCGCGTCGGGTGCCTTGGCCAGCGCCTGAAGCGTGAGGTAGTGCCAGGCGTCGAAGAAGAACTGGCGGGCCATGGTGACGGCATAATCCTTGTTCGGCTGCTCCACCAGCAGCGCATTGCGGTAGTGATGCGCATCGCGCTTGAAGGCGAGATCGTCCGCCGTGCGGCCGTCATCCATGAGTTCGGCGGCGTACTCATACCAGTTGCGGGCCTGGCCCACGAGGTCGAGCGCCACGTTCATCAGCGCCATCTCTTCTTCCAGCGCGGGTGCCTTGCCGCACAGTTCGCAAAGGCGCTGGCCCAGGATCATGTCGGAATCCGCCAGGCGCAGCAGGTACTCCTGCAGCGCCTCGCTCTGTGTCACTGTTTCGCTCATGTCATCTCCCCTCACATGTGGCCGACTTCGTCGGGCAGCTTGTAGAAGGAGGCGTGGCGATAGATCTTGTCGTCGGAGGGGTCGAACAGCACTTCCTTCTCATCCGGCGAGGAGGCGGTGATGGCGGCCGATGGCACCACCCAGATGGACACGCCTTCGCTGCGGCGCGTGTAGAGGTCGCGGGCATTCTCCATGGCCATTTCCGCGCCGGTGGCGTGAACGCTGCCGACGTGCTTGTGGTTGAGGCCATGCTTGCTGCGAACAAAGACTTCGTAAAGCGGCCAGTCAGCCATGATCACTCTCCTCTCAGGCAACGTGCTTTTTTTGTTGCTGTTTATCGGCATAGGCCTTGGCGGCCTCGCGTACCCAGCGGCCGCCGTCGATGGCGTTCCTGCGGGTTTCGATGCGCTCCTTGTTGCAGGGGCCGTTGCCCTTGAGCACATCGAAGAATTCCTCCCAGTCGATCTCTCCGAAATCGTAGTGGCCCCGCTCCTCGTTCCACTTCAGCTCCGGGTCCGGGGCGGTGCAGCCCAGGAACTCCAGCTGGGGCACGGTCTGGTCGATGAACATCTGGCGCAGTTCGTCGTTGCTCTTGCGCTTGATCTTCCAGGCCATGGACTGCTGGGAGTTGGGTGACTGGTCGTCGGAGGGGCCGAACATCATCAGCGCCGGCCACCAGAAGCGGTTGATGGAGTCCTGCACCATCTGCCTCTGCTCCTCGGTGCCCTCTCGCATCATGTCCAGCAGGATCTGGTAGCCCTGGCGCTGGTGAAAGCTCTCCTCCTTGCAGATCCGGATCATGGCGCGGGAATACGGGCCGTAGGAGGTGCGCTGCAGGACGACCTGGTTGACGATCGCCGCGCCGTCCACCAGCCAGCCGACGGTGCCCATGTCGGCCCAGCTCAGGGTCGGATAGTTGAAGATCGAGGAGTACTTCGCCTTGCCGGCGTGAAGCTTGTCGATCTCCTCGTCGCGGTCGGCGCCCAGGGTTTCCATGGCGCTATACAGGTAAAGGCCATGGCCGGCCTCGTCCTGGATCTTGGCCATCAGCTGCAGCTTGCGCTTGAGGGTCGGTGCGCGGGTGACCCAGTTGCCTTCCGGCAACATGCCGACCACTTCGGAGTGGGCATGCTGAGAAATCTGGCGGACCAGGGTCTTGCGATAGCCCTCGGGCATCCAGTTCTTGGCTTCGATCTTGATGTCGGCATCGACCTTGAGCTGGAACTCGCGCTCCTCGGGTGACATCTCCTCCAAGCTCTTCAGGCGCTTGACGCCAGTGTCAACAAGCTGTGCGTACATGGGGGCCTCCGCGGCGTCGGTAGGTCTGGGAGAATTCCTTCCCTTGATCTTTTGAAGAGTATAGTGACACGAGAAAAATTATCAACGATGATTTTTATGTATCGTTTTATACGTTTGGCTAGGGGCTTTCGCATGCGCAGGTGAAGCGCACGTCATGTTTCAAGAAAACATTTAAATTCATCTAGTTAAAGAGATTATGGTTTAGTTTTGGGGCGCGCATGAAACGCAGAAGACCCCGCCAGGGGGTCTTCTGAAAGGGGGCTCTTGGATAGGCCTGATGCCTGTTTTCCAGGATATTCCCGAGTGATGTGTCAGCGAAGGTCCTTGACGCGCCTGGCCTTGCCCACCGAGCGCATGACCTCCTCGACGCCACAGACGTCCACGCGGGTGCTGATGCCCACATAGGTCTTGATGGCGTGCTGCAGCTGGCCGGCGAGCTGCTCGCAGGCGACCGGGTCGCGGGCGACGTCGTTGCTGCACGCCTCGACGCGCACGCAGACCATGTCCATGTTGCCCTGGCGCGAGACCTCGATCTCGTAGTGGGGCGAGAGCCGGTCGATCTTCAGCAGCTGCTCCTCGATCTGGGTCGGGAAGACGTTGACGCCGCGAATGATCAGCATGTCGTCGCTGCGGCCGGTGATCTTGTCGATGCGGCGCATGGGGCGCGCGGTGCCCGGCAGCAGGCGGGTGAGGTCGCGGGTGCGGTAGCGGATCACCGGCAGCGCTTCCTTGGTCAGGGTGGTGAACACCAGTTCGCCGTACTCGCCGTCCGGCAGCACCTCGCCGGTCACCGGGTCGATGATCTCGGGATAGAAGTGGTCCTCCCAGATGGTCGGGCCATCCTTGGTCTCCAGGCACTCCATGCCGACGCCGGGCCCCATCACCTCGGAGAGGCCGTAGATGTCCAGGGCGTCGATGCCCAGGCGCTTCTCCAGCGCGGTGCGCATGTCGTTGGTCCAGGGCTCGGCGCCGAAGATGCCGGCGCGCAGCGGCAGCTGATGCGGGTCGATCCCCTGGCGCTCCATCTCGTCGGCGATGTTGAGCATGTAGGAGGGGGTGACCATGATGATGTCCGGCTGGAAATCGCGGATCAGCTGGACCTGCTTCTCGGTCTGGCCGCCGGACATCGGGATCACCGCGCAGCCCAGGCGCTCGGCGCCGTAGTGGGCGCCCAGCCCGCCGGTGAAGAGGCCGTAGCCGTAGGCCACGTGGACCTTGTCGTTGCGGGTGCCGCCGGCGGCGCGGATGGAGCGGGCCACCACGTCGGCCCAGGTGTCGATGTCACGCTGGGTGTAGCCCACCACGGTGGGCTGGCCGGTGGTGCCGCTGGAGGCGTGGACCCGGACGATCTCGCTCATCGGCGTGGCGAACATGCCGAAGGGGTAGTTGTCGCGCAGGTCCGCCTTGGTGGTGAAGGGCAGCTTGCCCAGGTCCTCGAGGCTCTTGACATCCTCGGGGTGGACGCCGGCGCGGTCGAAGGAGTCGCGGTAGAAGGGCACGTTGTCGTAGGCGTGCTTGAGGCTCCACTGCAGGCGCTTGGTCTGGGTGGCGCGCAGCTCGTCGATGCTGGCGGTCTCCAGGTGGTCGAGGCTGGCGGTGTCGATACGCTTGACGATCTGGTTCATCGGAATCTCCGGTCGCAGGGGAATGTCGTTGTGCGCTGTCTCAGAGGCGCTCGATGATCAGGGCGATGCCCTGACCCACGCCGATGCACATGGTGCACAGCGCATAGCGTCCCTGCCGGCGTTCCAGTTCATGCAGGGCGGTGGTCACCAGGCGGGCGCCGCTCATGCCGAGCGGGTGGCCGAGTGCGATGGCACCGCCGTTGGGGTTGACGTGCTCGGCGTCGTCGACAAGGCCCAGGTCGCGGGTCACGGCCAGCGCCTGGGCGGCGAAGGCCTCGTTGAGCTCGATCACGTCCATCTGGTCGAGGGTCAGGCCGGTCTGCGCGAGCACCTTGCGCGTCGCCGGGGCCGGGCCGAAGCCCATGATGCGCGGCTCGACGCCGGCTGTCGCCATGCCCACCACCCGGGCGCGAGCCCTGAGGCCGAAGCGCTCGGCCGCCTCCGGCGAGGCCAGCAGCAGGGCGCAGGCGCCGTCGTTGACCCCGGAGGCGTTGCCGGCGGTGACGCTGCCGCCCTCGCGGAACGGCGTGGGCAGCCCCGCCAGCTGCTCCAGCGTGGTGGCGGCGCGGGGGTGCTCGTCGCTGTCGACCACCAGCGGCGCCTGCTTGCGGCGCGGCACTTCCACGGGAACGATCTCCTCGGCCAGGCGGCCGGCTTCCATGGCGGCGGCGGTGCGCCGCTGGCTGCGCAGGGCGAAGGCGTCCTGGTCCTCGCGGGAGATGTTGAACTGCTCGGCGACGTTCTCGGCGGTCTCCGGCATGGAGTCGATGCCGAACTGGGCCTTCATCTGGCGATTGACGAAACGCCAGCCGATGGTGGTGTCGAAGATCTCGGCGCTGCGCGAGAAGGCCTGCTCGGCCTTGCCCATCACGAAGGGCGCACGGGACATGGATTCGACGCCGCCGGCGATCATCAGGCCCGCCTCGCCGGCCTTGATGGCACGGGCGGCGTTGCCGACGGCGTCCATGCCGGAGCCGCACAGGCGGTTGATCGTGGTGCCGGGCACCTCCACCGGCAGGCCGGCGAGCAGCGCCGACATGCGCGCGACGTTGCGGTTGTCCTCGCCGGCCTGGTTGGCGCAGCCATAGAAAAGGTCATCTACCTGGCGCCAATCCACCGCGGGGTTGCGTGACATCAAGGCGCGCAGGGGCACGGCGCCGAGGTCGTCGGGACGCACCGAGGCGAGGGCGCCGCCGTAGCGGCCGATGGGGGTGCGGATGGCGTCGATGATGTAGGCGTCTTTCATGCTTGGCCCTCGGCGGCGATCTCTTCCAGGCGGCGAACGCTGCCGCGGATCTTGTAGGAGCGGCCGCGGAACAGGGCGACCTCGTGGCCGTGCTGGTTGCGCACGGTGATGTCGTAGATGCCGGTGCGGCCGCGGCGGCTGCGCTCCTCGGCGGTGGCGGTGAGCACGTCGCCGAGCTGGCCCGGGCCGAGGTAGTCGATGCTGCAGCCGGCGGCCACGGTGGCCTCGTCGTAGCTGTTGCAGGCGAAGGCGAAGGCCGAGTCGGCCAGGGCGAAGATGAAGCCACCGTGGCAGTTGCCATGGCCCTGCACCATGTCCTTGCGCACGGTCATGGTGAGCACCGCACGGCCAGGTGCCACGCTCTCGATGCGCATGCCAAGCCCCTGGCTGGCGTTGTCGCGGGAAAACATGGCGTCGGCGCAGGCCTCGGCCAACTGCTGTGGGCTCAGCTCGAACTCAGGCATGGAAGGTCTCCTCGGCCAGTGCCTTGCGGCGTAGCAGGAAGGAGGGGCGATAGCGCTCCTCGCCGTAGCTCTGCTGCAGGTGGGTCAGGGTGCGGTGAACGAAGGCCAGGCCGAGTGCGTCGGCCCAGGCCAGCGGGCCACGGGGATAGTTGACGCCGGCCTGCATGGCCAGGTCGCCGTCGCGGGCGCTGCACACGCCCTGCAGCACGGCGTCGGCGGCCTCGTTGGCGAGCATGGCCACGGTGCGCAGCACCGCGAGCCCGGGGGTGTCGGTGAGCCAGGCGACGTCCAGGCCCAGGCGCTGGAACAGCGCGGTGGCCTGCTCGCGGGCCTCGGCGTCGACGCCGGGGCTTGCCGCCAGGGCGATGGCGCCGGCGGTCCCGTAATCGAGGCAGAGGTCGAACAGCACCAGCGCTTCGAGACCCTCGTCGCGGGCACGCTCGGCGGCGCAGCGGCCGTCGCTCAGCGCCAGGGTCAGGCCGCTCAGGCGCAGGCGGGCCTGGCCCGAGATGCTCTCGCGGCGAACTGCCTCGAGGCCGGCGCCCTCGGCGCGGGCCACCAGCGGCGCGATGGCGCCGAGCTGGCCTTCGGCGACCAGGGACGGCAGTGCTGCCTCCGCCCTGGGGGCGAAGTCGGGCGAGACGGGTGTGGCGGCTGCACGCTGCCCTTCACGCTCTCGATAGTCGTAGAAGCCCTGGCCGCTCTTGCGGCCCAGGCGCCCGGCCTCGACCAGCGCCTGCTGCACCAGCGAGGGCTCGAAGCGGGTGTCGCCGTAGTAGGCCTCGAACACTGAGCGGGTCACGGCGTAGTTGACGTCGTGGCCGATCAGGTCCATCAGCTCGAAGGGGCCCATGCGAAAACCGCCGGCCTGGCGCAGCAGGGCGTCCAGGGTGGCGGGCGACGCGGCGCCCTCCTGCAGCAGGCGCAGCGCCTCGGCGTAGAAGGGGCGAGCGACGCGGTTGACGATGAAGCCCGGCGTGGAGCTGGCGTGTACCGCTACCTTGCCCCAGGCCGTGGCGGTGGCATGCAGGGTCTCGGCCACCTCGGCGCCGGTGGCCAGGCCCGAGATCACCTCGACCAGCTTCATCACCGGCGCGGGGTTGAAGAAGTGCAGGCCGGCCACGCGCTCAGGCCGTTCGAGGCCCGCGGCGATGGCGGTGATCGACAGCGACGAGGTGTTGCTGGCCAGCAGGGTGTCGGGACCGCACAGGCTCTCCAGCTCGGCAAACAGGCCGCGCTTGACCTCGAGATTCTCGACGATGGCTTCCACCACCAGACGGCTTTCGGCCAGCTCGCCGAGGGTGGCGGCCGGGGCCATGCGACCGACGATGGCGTCGACCTCGGCCTGGGCCATCTTGCCCTTGGCCACACGCTGTTCGAGCTGGCGGCGCACGCCGTCGATGCCGGCCTGGGCGGCGCCGTCGCGGTTGTCGTAGAGGCGCACCGGGTGGCCGGCCTGGGCCGCCACCTGGGCGATGCCGGCACCCATGGCGCCGGCGCCGATCACCGCGATGCTGTCGCGGGTTGCGAGGGCAGGCATCTCACTCCCCCTTGAAGCTGGGCTGGCGCTTTTCCATGAAGGCCGCCACGCCCTCGCGGTAGTCGCCGGTGCGCCCGGCCAGGCGCTGCAGGTCGCGCTCCAGGTCGAGCTGGGTGTCGAAGTCGTTGTCGGCGCTGGCGTGCAGGGCGCGCTTGATCAGCGCCAGGCCGCGGGTCGGCTGGGTGGCCAGGTGGCGGGCCAGGGTCAGCGCCTCGTCCTGCAGGGCCGCGTCGTCCACCACCTTCCAGATCATGCCCCACTGCTCGGCCTGCTCGGCGCTGAGCCTGTCGCCCAGCATGGCCAGCCCCTTGGCGCGGGCCATGCCTACCAGGCGCGGCAGGGTCCAGGTGCCGCCGGAGTCCGGCAGCAGCCCGATCTTGCAGAAGGCCTGGATGAAGCTGGCCGAACGGGCCGCCAGCACGATGTCGCAGGCCAGGGCGATGTTGGCGCCGGCGCCGGCGGCCACGCCGTTGACCGCGCACACGGTGGGGAAGGGCAGGTCGCGCAAGGCGCGCAGCATCGGGTTGTAGCGCTTCTCCAGCGACTCGCCCAGGTCCGGCGCCTCGGCGCCGGGGGCCACGTTGCGGTCGGAGAGGTCCTGGCCGGCGCAGAAGCCGCGGCCGCTGCCGGTCAGCAGCAGTGCGCGCACGCTATCGTCCTGGCGCACCGCCTTGAGGGCCTGGCGCATCTCGGCATGCATCTCGGCGTTGAAGCTGTTGAGGCTGTCGGGGCGGTTCAGCGTGAGGCGGGCGACGCCGTCCTCCACGGTATAGAGCAGGGGCGCTTCACTCATCTTGTTTTCCTGTGTCATTGCCCGTTGAAGGTGGCGGGGCGTTTTTCCTGGAAGGCGCGGATGCCCTCCTCGCGATCCTGGGTGCCGGCCAGCAGCGTGAAGGCGTGGCGCTCGAAGCGCAGGCCGGTGGCCAGGTCGGTGTCCTCGGCCTTGTGCAGTGCCTCGCGGGCCAGGCGCACGGCCAGCGGGGCCTTGGCGGCGATGGTCTCGGCGATGGCGACGGCGCGCTCCACAGTCAGCTCGGGCTGGGTGACCTCGCTGACCAGGCCGGCCGCCAGGGCGCGCCGGGCGGAGATCGGCTCGCCGGTCAGCACCATCTGGGTGGCCAGCGCCTTGCCCACGGCGCGTACCAGGCGCTGGGTGCCGCCGGCGCCGGGCATGATGCCGAGGTTGATCTCGGGCTGGCCGAAGCGGGCGTCCTCGCCGGCGACCAGGATGTCGGCGTGCATCGCCAGCTCGCAGCCCCCGCCCAGGCAGAAGCCGTTGACCGCGGCGACGATCGGCTTGCCGAAGCGGGCGATGGCGGCCCAGTGGCGCTGGCGGGGGTCTTCGAGGATGCCCACCAGGTCGCGGGCGGCCATCTCCTTGATGTCGGCACCGGCGGCAAAGGCGCGCTGGCCGCCGGTGATCACGACCGCGCGGACCTCGGCGTCGTCTTCGGCAGCCCGCAGCGTCTCGGCCAGCTCCGCCAGCAGGGCGGTGTTGAGGGCGTTCAGCGCCTCGGGGCGGTGCAGGGTGATGCGCAACACCCCCTGCTGCGGCCCCTCGACGATCAGGTGGTTCGGCATGGCGTCCTCGTCTTTGGCACGGGCGAACATGGGTCGAGTATAGGTTTTTTTTGATACGCATCAAATCCACATTGGTGAATTTAGTGTATCGCTATTGGAGGGGCGCGCCGACTTTCCCCTTGCTCGACAGGCGGTTGACGCTACGCCGGTCCGCTCGGGGCGGGTGGCTTAGACGATAGTCGAAGCTGCGCCATGCCGAGCGGACTGATGTGGGTAACTCGCTGAAAATACATGCTGCCAGGACGATCGCACGGTCCTGTGCGCGGGGTGGCCGTGAGCGGGTGGTTTGATGTTGCGTTACGTTATACTTATCATCAGGCTTTATATCGTATCGAATGTTGGCGCTCGTGGCAGCCGCCATGCATGCGCCAGCAAGCCCGGTAGCGGCTTGACTGTCATCGCGCCACCCCGGCCATGCCCTCGAGGTCGGCCGCTTCGTGGTGGCGCAAGGCTGTCGTCATGGCCAGCTGAACCAAGGAGGCGTATCCATGCCCTGTTATCGACTCGAAGGGGTGACCCCCGTGGTGCACCCCACCGCTTACGTGCACCCCACCGCGGTGCTGATCGGCGACGTCATCGTCGGCCCTGGCTGCTATGTGGGGCCCGGCGCGGTGATGCGTGGAGACTTCGGCCAGCTGGTGCTGGAAGAGGGCGCCAACCTTCAGGACACCTGCGTGATGCATGGCTTTCCCGGCTGCGTCACCCGGGTGGAGAAGGATGGCCATGTCGGCCATGGCGCCGTGCTGCACGGCTGCGTGGTGGGCCGGGACGCCATGGTGGGCATGAACGCCGTGGTGATGGACAACGCCGTGATCGGCGCGCGCTCCATCGTTGCGGCGGCGGCCTTCGTCAAGAGCGGCTTCGAGTGCCCGCCCCAGTCGCTGGTCATGGGGGCGCCGGCCTCGGTCAAGCGCGAGCTGAGCGACCAGGAGGTCGCCTGGAAGCAGCAGGGTACCCGCGAATACCAGCGCCTGACCGAACGCTGCCGGGACAGCCTGGAGCCCTGCGAGCCGCTTGCCGAGCTGGACGCCGACCGCCCGCGGCTGAACGCCGGCGATACCCAGCCCAAGCAGCAGACCCTCGACAAGGCGTGACGCTCGGCAAGGGTCGATGCGGGCTGGCGCGCGCGGCTCGGTGGAGAGCCGCACGAATCGCGTGACGCTTATCACGCCCTCGGCGCGTTGCCGGGGGCGTCTTCGCCTGTTGCGGCGTGCATCACTCCAGGCCGCCGAAGCGCTGGTAGAAGCTGGGGCCCGGCGCCGGAAGGGGGCCCTCGGCCGTCTCGAGGTGCTGGTCGAGCCAGCGCTCCGCCCGCTGGTGGATCGTGCGATAGATGTTGCGGCACAGCTGGTAGGCGTTCCGTCCTTCCCAGGCGGTGGGCAGCAGCTCGTCGGGTAGCTGGGGATCGCGCAGCTGGACCTTGCGGTATTCGTGGATCAGCAGCGTGCGGGCAATGAAGCACGCTTCGTCGCCCAGGTGGTTCTCTTCATCCAGCGCCTTCCACAGGGGGCGGAACTGGGTCAGGAAGCTCTGGTAGTTCTCGGCCAGGCTCTCCAGGTTCCAGCTCTCCCTGACCTGTCGGCGCAGCGGCTTGCTGGCGAGCGGCTCCAGGGCTTCGGTCTGCATGATAATGGTGTCATCGGCCGCGTCCATCTCCTGGAGCGCCGCCATCGCTTCGCTGCGGTTGAGGATGGGATGGGCCAACAGCCCCTGGGCGAAATAGCCGAAGCCCAGCCATTCGAGTTCCTCGCGCACCTTCTGGCGGCGTGCGGCATCCAGCTGCGACAGCAGGACCAGCGTCCACTGCCCGTTCCAGGAGGGCTGGGCGCCGTGGTAGACGCGCTTGAAGGCCTGTTCGAAGCGCCGCCGCCCGGGTCCGCTGAGGCTGTAGTAGCTGCGTCGCCCCACCTTCTCGCCATGCAGCCAGCTCTCCTGGGTCAGCCGGTAGACGGACGTGCGTACCAGGCGCTCGTTGATGCCAATGGGCTCCACCAGCTTCGACAGGCTGCCAAGCCAGACCGTCCCGCCGCGGGGAACGATCGAATCGCCATAGATCGTGATGATCAACGAGCCGGCGCGAATGGGGTGATGCTGCTGGAAATGGTCGACAAGCGAGACAACGCAATCGTGAGCGGAGGACATGGCAGAGCCGGTTTCTCGGGTTCTGATACGGTGACGGGTAAAAACAGGAAATAGCGTACCACAACTGAGCCGGCGGGAGACTCCCGCCAAGGGTGGAGGTGGTCAACTTGCTACGCAAGAGTACCGTTTTGGCTTGTACGGCGTATCGCTATTTGCGGAGCAGGCAGTTCTCGGCCTGCTCGGCCGGCATCACCAGCCGCAGGTGAAACTGCCCGCCCATGTTGCAGCGGGTGCGCCCTGCGCCGGCGAAATCGACGAAGCAGTCCTGCTGGGAGTGGCCGCCGGCGCTGGCCTGGTTCCAGTACCAACCGGCGGGCGTATCGGGAAAGGCCACGCCGTCGATGGCGATGTCGGCGTCCGCCTGGGGGGCCATCAGGCTGCGTAGCTCATGGAAGTGGGGCAGTCGCCAGGGGCAGGCCGCGGTTGCCAGTGCTGCGACGCGCGCCTGTGCCTCGCTCCAGCTGAGGCGTTCGGCCTCGCCCAGGCAGCGGCCCTGCTCAAGATGCTGGCCGAGGCTGCAGCGCATCCACACCAGTCCGCGCTGGGCATCGGTTACTGTGGCCTGTGGCGACGGCGCGAAGCCGTCGGCCCGCGGCTCGGCAAGGCCGCTTGCGCTGGCGACCAGCAGCAGTGCCGCGGCCAGGCCGCGCCCCCAGGCCGTCATGCCGGTGCGCGGCGTGATTCCGCCGCGGGCATGTGGCCACCGAGGCGGGCGGTGATCTCGACGGCGGTCTCGCGCACCAGCTCGCCCAGCTCCCGCAGGCGGGATTCCGGAATGCGCGCCACCGGGCCGGAGACCGAGATCGCCGCCAGCGGCGTGCCGTGTTCGTCGTGCAGGCAGGCGGCCACGCAGTGCAGGCCGATGGCATGCTCCTCGCGGTCGCAGGCATAGCCCTGGCGGCGAACCTCGGCCAGGTTGAGGCGCAGCGATTCGGTGGTATGCAGGGTGTTGCGGGTGACCCGCGACAGGCCGCGCTCCGCCACCACGCGATCGAACTCGTCGTCGGGCAGCCAGGCCATCAGCGCCTTGCCCACGCCGGAGGCGTGCAGCGGGGCCCGCGAGCCGAGCCGGGTGATCATGCGCATCATCTGCGACGACTCGCTCTGGGCCAGGAACACGGCGGTGGCACCGTCGCGGATGCCCAGGTTGGCGGTCTCGCCGGTCTGGGCGGTCAGGCGGCGCAGGAAGGGGCGGCTGGTGGCCACGAAGTCGCGCGCCTCGAGGAAGCTGTTGCCGATGCGGAAGGTCTTGACGTCGACCTTCCACACGCCGAGCTCGGCATCTTGGGTGATGAAGCCCTGCCCCTGCAGCGCCTGCAGCAGCCGGTGGGTGGTCGAGGGGGCGAGGTCGACCATCTCGGCCAGCTCCGAGAGGGCCAGGCCGCCCGGGGTGGCCGCCAGACGCTCGAGCAGCGTGAGCCCGCGTACCAGCGATTGACTGTGTCCGCTGGCGCTCTTGCCGGGACCGGGCGGGCGCCCCGCCGTTCTGCGCTTGACTTCACTCACCTGGGTAATCCTTCTGGGTTGACCTGGCTGGCCCTCCGCGGAAGGCCAGCCACAGGATACCCGCTCGGCGGCGACTTGTCTCGATTGCGGAAATGCCTTCCATCCCTCCCCAAACGCCACGCTTCGCGCACGTCTTGGCCTTCCACGGCGCCCTGCCAGCCGTCAGCGGTGGCGCCAGTTCGGCGCACGCTTCTCGATGAAGGCATCGATGCCCTCGGCCACGTCCTCGGCCATCATGTTGCAGGCCATGGTTTCGCCGGCCAGGGCGTAGGCCTCGCGCAGCGGCATCTGCAGCTGGCGCTGGAACAGCGCCTTGCCGGTGCGCAGCGCCACGGCGCTCTTGGCGCACAGGCTGGCGGTCAGCGCGTCCAGCGTCTCGTCCAGCGCCTCGTCGTCGGCCACCCGGTTGACCAGGCCCCACGCCAGCGCCTGTTCGGCATCGATGAACTCGCCGGTGAAGAGCATCTCCATGGCCTGCTTGCGGCCGATGCTGCGCGACAGCGCCACCGCGGGCGTCGAGCAGAACAGCCCCACGTTGATGCCCGAGACGGCGAAGCGCGCCGAGCGCGCCGCCACCGCCAGGTCGCAGCTGGCCACCAGCTGGCAGCCGGCCGCGGTGGCCAGGCCGTGCACCCGGGCGATCACCGGCACCGGCAGGTTGACGATGCGCTGCATCACCTCGCCGCACTGGGCGAACAGCGCCTGGTAGTAGGCCTTGTCAGGCGTGGCGCGCATCTCCTTGAGGTCGTGACCGGCGCAGAAGGCGCGCCCCTCGGCGGCGATGACCACGCAGCGCACCGAGTCGTCGTTGGCCAGGAGGGACAGCTCGCTGCCCAGCGCCTTGAGCAACTCTTCCGACAGCGCATTGAACTGGCGCGGGCGGTTCAGCGTCAGGGTGGCCACGCCGCGCTGGTCGCGACGAATCACCGGGCGTGCATCGACGGTTGTGTTCATTGTCGTATCCTGTAGTAACCGAGCCCGCCCCCAGCCTAGCCTGTTGCGCCCGCTTTTCGTCACCCCTGCGACCAAAGGCGATGCGCAGCCCGGCACCGACCTGCCCAGTGAGAGCGACGCATGCACGAGATCTTCCCTCCCCCTGCCGACCACGAGGCGCTGCACAAGGGGATGCCGCAGACCGGCCGGCAGCTGCTGGCCGATGTCAGCCTGCCGGCGGCGGTGATCCACGCGCCGGCCCTGGCCCACAACCTGGCCTGGATGCAGGCCTTCTGCGAGGCCCAGGGCGCGCGCCTGGCGCCCCACGGCAAGACCACCCTGTGCCCCGAGCTGTTCCGCCGCCAGCTCGACGCCGGCGCCTGGGGCATTACCCTGGCCACCGCGCCCCAGTGTCGCGCCGCCTTCCAGCATGGCGTGCGCCGCCTGCTGATGGCCAACCAGCTGGTCGGCCAGGCCAACATGGCCATTGTTGCCGACCTGATCGAAGCCGGCGCCGACTTCTACTGCGTGGTCGACAGCGTTGAGAACGTCGACCAGCTGGCGCACTATTTCTGCGCCCGCGGCCTGCGCCTGCAGGTGCTGATCGAGCTCGGCGTGCCGGGCGGTCGCTGCGGCTGCCGCGACACCGACGAGGTGATGGCGCTCGCCGAGCGCATCGACAGCGAACAGGCGCTGGTGCTGGCGGGGCTGGAGGGCTACGAGGGGGTGGTGCACGGTGACGACCCGGAGCGTTCGGTGCGGGCCTATGCCTGGCAGCTGGTCGAGGCCGCCCAGGCGCTGGAGCGCGACGCCCTGTTCGAGCACCCTGAGCCGCTGCTTACCGCATCCGGCTCGGCCTGGTACGACCTGATCGCCGGCGTATTCCGCGAGGCGCGCCTGGGCCCCCGGTTCGTGCCGGTGCTGCGCCCCGGCTGCTACGTGGTGCACGACCACGGCATCTATCGCCAGGCCCAGCGCGAGGTGCTCGCTCGCCAGCCGGAGCTGGAGCGAGGGCTCAGGCCGGCGCTCGAGGTGTTCGCCCAGGTGATCTCGCTGCCAGAGCCGGGGCTTGCCATCGTCGGCATGGGCAAGCGCGACATCGCCCACGACCAGCTGCCGGAGCCGCTGCGGCGCTACCGCGAAGGCGACGAGCGCGCCCGCCCGCTGCCGGTAGAAGGCTGGCGTGTCACCAAGCTGATGGACCAGCACGCCTTCGTGCGCCTGCCCGCGGGCGACGAGGCGCTAGGCGGCGGCCGGGTGCGTGTCGGCGACATCGTCGCCTTCGGCGCCTCCCACCCTTGCCTCACCTTCGACAAGTGGCGGCGGCTCTGCCTGGTCGATGCGCGGCTCGAGGTCGCCGCAGTGTTGCACACCTGCTTCTAGGCCGGGCAGGCGGGCGCGCCTCGCCACCGGGTTGTTAACCTGGGTTACGTGAGGCGGGGAAACGAATCTGATAGTGTCCGAAAGGCGGTTACCCGGTGTGCAGCGGAGGATGGATGAACGACGAGTTGAGTGAGTTCGAACGCAGCGTCAGGCGAGAGATCGACGCCTTCATGAAGCCTGGCAAGGCCGCGGCGCCGCTGCCGACCGCGCCGGCCGACCCCGGCAAGCGCGAGACCCCCGCGAAGGCGCGCGGCCCCGGCGAGACCTCCGCCGACGCCTACCGCACCGGGCATCGGGTCCGGCTCGCGGTGAGAACCCGCAAGCTCGAGGCCGACACCGTCTTCGAGCATTGCTCCACCAGCATTTCCAAGCTCGAAGCGCAGCTCGAGGCCGAGAAGGCGGCCAGGAAGGCCGGCTATCCGATCATCGGGCATGTGATCGACATCCAGAGCCTCTGAGCCGTGTGGGATGCCACAAACACGAACGCCGCACTCGGTGAGCGCGGCGTTCGTCGGCGCCTGTGGGCGCTTACTCCTCGAAATTGGTCTCGGAATAGAGCACCCGCACGCGCAGGGTGTGCTCGACCTTGCGCAGCGTCTCGAGCGCCTGGGCGCCGTAGGCCTTGTCCACGTCGATGACCACGTAGCCGACCTTGTCGTTGGTCTGCAGGTACTGGCCGGAGATGTTGATGTTGCTCTCCGAGAGCACCCGGTTGATCTCCGACAGCACGCCCGGCACGTTGTCGTGGATGTGCAGCACGCGGTGCTTGTCGGGGTGTGCCGGCAGCGCCACCTCGGGGAAGTTGACCGCGGTCACGGTGGTGCCGTTGTCGGAGTAGGTGATCAGCTTCTCGGACACCTCGATGCCGATGTTTTCCTGGGCCTCGAGGGTGGAGCCGCCGACGTGGGGCGTGAGGATCACGTTGGGAATGCCGCGCAGCGGGCTGACGAACTCCTCGTCGTTGCCCTTGGGCTCCACCGGGAAGACGTCGATGGCGGCACCGTAGAGGCGGCCGGCCTGGAGCGCCTCGGCCAGCGCCTCGATGACCACCACGCTGCCGCGCGAGGCGTTGATCAGGATGCCGCTGGGCTTCATCAGCGCCAGCTGATCCTTGCCGATCATCCACTTGGTGGCGGGCAGCTCCGGCACGTGCAGGCTGACCACGTCGGCCCGCGCCAGCAGCTCCTCGAGGCTGGCCACCTGGCTGGCGTTGCCCATGCCGAGCTTGGTCACCACGTCGTAGAAGATGACGTTGAAGCCGAGCGACTCGGCCAGCACCGAGAGCTGGGCGCCGATGTTGCCGTAGCCGACGATGCCCAGCGTCTTGCCGCGGGCCTCGTGGGAGTTCTTGGCGCTCTTCATCCAGCCGCCCTGGTGGGCGCGGGCGTTCTTCTCGGGGATGCCGCGCAGCAGCATGATCGCCTCGGCCAGCACCAGCTCCGCCACCGAGCGGGTGTTGGAGTAGGGGGCGTTGAACACCGGAATGCCGCGGGTGAGCGCCGCCCTGAGGTCGACCTGGTTGGTGCCGATGCAGAAGCAGCCCACGGCATTGAGCTTCTCGGCGGCGGCGAACACCCGCTCGGTGAGCTGGGTGCGGGAGCGAATGCCGACGAAGTGCACGTCGCGGATCTTCTCGATCAGCGACGCCTCGTCGAGCGAGGTGGGCAGGTGCTCGATGTTGGTGTAACCGGCATTCAGGAAATTGTCCACCGCGCTCTGGTGGACGCCCTCGAGCAGCAGGATCTTGATCTTGCTCTTGTCCAGGGACGTTTTGGCCATGGTCGAATCAACCCCTTGTGGTACGCCGCAGGCTGTCATGTGGGAAAACGGGCCTCGCTCGGCGCCGATTCCTTCCCCTATCCCACCGGGAACAGGGCGCATAGGGTACCACAGCCGCCGCCCACGAAGATGAAATTGCTGCGCCGCGAAGATGAGTGGAATGCACGTTGGCCGCCGCCTGGGCAGACGCCCCGCCAGGCAGAGCGTGTATACTGTGCCTCCCATCATTCATGTGTGCGACGAGCTGAGGTCGGATGGCAAAGCGTGACAAGCAACCGTTGGCGCCAGCCGCGGTCGGGGAGGAGGCGGAGGGCGACTTTGCCGCCACCGTCGAGCGGCTCGAGCGGCTGGTGGAGCGGCTGGAATCCGGCGAACTGACGCTGGAAGGCTCGCTCGACGCCTTCGAGCAGGGCGTGCGGCTGACGCGCCAGGCCCAGCGCCGCCTGGACGAGGCCGAGCTGCGCGTGCGCACGCTGGTCGAGCGCGCCGACGGCCAAGGCGACTTCGCGCCCTTCGTGCCACCCACAGCGGAGGGTGAGCGTGAGCAGTGACGCCTATGCGGCCGGACTGGCCGCCGATCGCGCGCGCGTCGACGCCTTCCTGGCGCGGCTGTTCGATGACTCGCAAGCCCCCGTGCCCCGGCTGGAGGCGGCCATGCGCCACGGCCTGCTGGTGGGCGGCAAGCGGCTGCGTCCGGTACTGGTCTATCTGGCCGGGCGTGCCCTGGGCGCCCGCGACGCGGCGCTCGACGCGCCGGCGGCGGCGGTCGAACTGATCCACGCCTACTCGCTGGTACACGACGACCTGCCGGCCATGGATGACGACGACCTGCGCCGCGGCCAGCCCACGGTGCACCGCGCCTATGACGAAGCCACCGCGATCCTCGCCGGCGATGCGCTGCAGACGCTTGCCTTCGAAGTGCTGGCGCGTGCCTCGCACCCGCGCCTGCCCGCCCTGATGCTGACCCTGGCCCAGGCCGCCGGGCGTGACGGCATGGTGGGGGGGCAGGCGCTGGACCTGGCCGCCGTCGGCGGCCATCCGGACGTCGAGGCCCTGGCCAACATGCATGCGCACAAGACCGGCGCCCTGATTCGCGCGGCCGTGCGCCTGGGAGCGCTGACGGCGGTGGAGGAGCGCGACCCCCGCGTCGCGGCGCTGGACGCCTATGCCCGGGCGCTGGGCCTGGCCTTCCAGATCCATGACGACGTGCTCGACGTGATCGGCGACACCCAGGTGCTGGGCAAGGCCTCCGGGGCCGACGCCGCCCGCGACAAGCCTACCTACCCGGCGCTGCTGGGGCTGGATGGCGCGATGACGCGGGCCCGCGAGCTGACCGACGAAGCGCTGGCGGCGCTGGCTCCGCTGGGAGAGGCGGGCTCGCCGCTGGCCGCGCTGGCCCGTTACATGATCGAGCGTGACCACTAGCCACATGGCACACAGCCTGGACGACCGAATCGCATATGAAGCTTTATGACGAAATCCCCGGCCAACGCCCGGTGACGCCGCTGCTCGATACGCTCGACACCCCGGCAGCGCTGCGCGCCATGACCACCTCCCAGCTGCGGCAGGTCGCCGACGAGCTGCGTGCCTACCTGCTCTACAGCGTGGGCCGCAGCGGCGGCCATTTCGGCGCCGGCCTGGGCGTGGTGGAACTCACCGTGGCGCTGCACCATGCGCTGGATACCCCGCACGACCGGCTGGTGTGGGACGTGGGCCACCAGGCCTACCCGCACAAGATCCTCACCGGGCGGCGCGAGGCCATGCCGACCATTCGCCAGTACGGCGGCCTGGCCGCCTTCCCGCGGCGCGCCGAATCGGCCTACGACACCTTCGGTGTGGGACACTCCAGCACCTCGATCTCCGCCGCGCTGGGCATGGCCCTGGCCGCCGCCGCCCGCGGCGAGAAACGCCGGGTGTGCGCGGTGATCGGCGACGGCGCGCTGACCGCCGGCATGGCCTTCGAGGCGCTGGCCCATGCCGGCCACCTGGACGCCAACCTGCTGGTGGTGCTCAACGACAACGAGATGTCGATCTCCGAGAACGTCGGCGGCATAGCCAGCTACCTGGCCAGCATCCTGGCCAGCAAGCCGTACCTGGCCTTCCGCGAGGAGGGCAAGCGGGTGCTGTCGCACCTGCCGGTAGCGCTGGAGCTGGCGCGGCGCACCGAAGAGCACATGAAGGGCATGGTCAGCCCGGCCACGCTGTTCGAGGAGATGGGCTTCAACTATATCGGCCCGCTCGATGGCCACGACCTGCCGGCACTGATCCAGACCCTGCGCAACATCCGCGACCTGGACGGCCCGCAGTTCCTGCACGTGAAGACCCGCAAGGGACGCGGCTTCCTGCCCGCCGAGGCCGACCCCATCGGCTACCATGCCATCACCAAGCTGGAAAAGAATGGCGATGCGCCCAGCCGCGCACCGGCGGTGCCTGCAAGCAAGAAGCCGAAGTATTGCAACGTCTTCGGCGAGTGGCTGTGCGACATGGCCGCGGTGGACAAGCGCCTGGTCGGCATCACCCCGGCGATGCGCGAAGGCTCCGACCTGATCCGCTTCTCCAAGGCGTATCCCGAGCGCTACTACGACGTCGCCATCGCCGAGCAGCACGCGGTGACGCTGGCCGCCGGCATGGCCTGCGAGGGCATGAAGCCGGTGGTGGCGATCTACTCCACCTTCCTGCAGCGCGGCTACGACCAGCTGATCCACGACGTGGCGGTGCAGGATCTCGACGTCACCTTCGCCATCGACCGCGCCGGCCTGGTGGGCGAGGACGGCCCCACCCATCACGGCAGCATGGACCTCTCCTTCCTGCGCTGCGTGCCCGGCATGGTGATCCTGGCCCCGGCCGACGAGGCCGAGTGCCGCGCCATGCTCAGCGCGGCCTACCACCATCCCGGTCCCGCCGCGGTACGCTACCCGCGCGGCAGCGGCACGGGCGTGGCGATTCCCGCGCATCTCGAGCCGCTGGCGATCGGCCAGGCCGAGCTGCGGCGAGAAAGCGCTGCCGAGCCGGGGCGGCGGGTGGCCCTGCTTGCCTTCGGCAGCCTCAACGGCCCGGCCGCCGAGGTGGCGGCAAGGCTTGATACAAGCCACCTCAACATGCGTTCGGTGAAGCCGCTGGACCGCGAGGCGATCCTGGCCGCGGCGGCCGGGCACGACCTGCTGGTCACCCTGGAAGAGAACGTGGTGGCAGGAGGGGCCGGCAGCGGCGTCAATGAACTCCTCGCCGCCGAGGGCGTGGAGGTCGCACTGCTCAACCTGGGGCTGCCGGATGCCTTCGTCGAGCATGGCAAGCCGGCCGAGCTGCTCGCCGAGTGCGGGCTGGATGCCGCGGGGATAGAAGCCGCCATTCGCGCCAGGCTGGCGTCGGCTTCGGCATAGCCGCCGCCGGGCAAGTGCCCTGAGCGCCGGAGTCAGTACGCGGAGAACCAAGAAAAGCCCCGGGCTGGGCCGGGGCAGGCGTGACGAGACGCGATATTCTGGCGAACCTAGAGCCGAACATACACAAGCCGTACCCACATGAACGCAACACTTGAGCATCTCTCGCAAGAGAATAGCTGACTTGGCCGGCAGCAAAGCAACGAATTGCCGCTATCTAGAGATACAATCCACGCCTTTGCGCCACCGACGCAGACCCAAGCCATCGCTGGAAAGCGATATGACGCAAAAAAGCCCGGCCGCTGGGGCCGGGCTTTTCATCGACGCTTCCCTATCTCACCAACCTTGAGCGTCCTGCTCAAGCTTCCCTGGACGACAGCGTTCCTTCGCTGGGTCTTCCCTGCTGGGCTCTCCGTTGCCCGATGACTCCATGGTGCCACGTCAGGACGGCGCATGAATTAACCCAGGTTAGAAAGTCGTGTAAGAGATCTACCACAAAAGAGGTATGCCAACGCCCGCTTGGCGTCAGCGCAAGGCGACCGGAGCCGCCCTGCCGGGGCCTGGCTCAGGGCTTGCGTTCGATGTCCACGTCACCGGCCTGGGTGAAGTCGCCCAGCGCCATCATGTGGCCAAGCTTGCCGGCCTTGGTCGAAAGGTAGTGCTCGTTGTGGGGATTGAGGCCGGTGGTGAGCGGTACCCGCTCGGCCACGTTGACGCCGGCGCGGGTCAGGGCATCGACCTTGCGCGGGTTGTTGGTCATCAGGCGCAGGCCATGGATGCCCAGGTGGTCGAGCATCGGCACGCACAGGTCGTAGCGGCGCAGGTCGGCGCCGAAGCCGAGCTGCTCGTTGGCTTCCACCGTGTCGGCACCCTGGTCCTGCAGGTGATAGGCGCGGATCTTGTTGAGCAGGCCGATGCCGCGCCCTTCCTGGCGCAGGTAGAGCAGCACGCCGCGCCCTTCGTCGGCGATGCGCTTGAGCGCCTCCTGCAGCTGGTAGCCGCAATCGCAGCGCATGGAGAACAGCGCATCGCCGGTCAGGCACTCCGAATGCACCCTGCCGAGCACCGGCTCGCCGCTGGCAACGTCACCGAGCGTGAGGGCGATGTGATCCTTCCCGGTGGCTTCGTCCTCGAAGCCATGCATGGTGAAGGTGGCCCAGGGGGTGGGCAGGCGAGAGGCGGCGATAAATCGAATGGTCACGGGGTACCTCGGTAAAGACCACGGCGATGCCGAAGGGAATCCGGCATTCTAGCAGGATCCCCGCCCTGGCTCACGGCCGAAGGGTGGCGGGACCTTGGCCTCGGTCAAGCCGCGCGAGAAATGATGCGCTACAATATGCCGACATTTCCTGGGGATGACCGCCTGCATGGATCTCAAGAACGATCGTTTTCTGCGTGCCCTGATGCGTCAACCGGTGGATCGCACCCCGGTGTGGATGATGCGCCAGGCTGGCCGCTACCTGCCGGAGTATCGGGCCACCCGCGCCGAAGCCGGCGACTTCATGGACCTGTGCCGCAACCATGACCTCGCCTGCGAGGTCACGCTGCAGCCGCTCGAGCGCTATCCGCTGGATGCCGCCATCCTCTTCTCCGATATCCTCACCATCCCCGATGCCATGGGGCTCGGGCTCTACTTCGAGACCGGCGAGGGACCCAAGTTCAAGAAACCGGTGCGCACCGCCGCCGACGTGGCGGCGCTCTCGGTGCCTGACGCCGAGCGCGACCTGGACTACGTGATGCGGGCGGTGTCGACCATCCGCCGCGAGCTCAATGGCCGGGTGCCGCTGATCGGTTTCTCCGGCAGCCCCTGGACGCTGGCCACCTACATGGTGGAGGGCAGTTCGAGCAAGGACTTCCGCCACGTGAAGACCATGCTCTACGACACGCCCAGCGTGATGCACGACCTGCTCGACACCCTGGCCAGCGCGGTCACCGACTACCTGAACGCCCAGATCCGTGCCGGCGCCCAGGCGGTGCAGATCTTCGACACCTGGGGCGGCACGCTCTCCACCCCGGCCTATCTCGAGTTCTCGCTGCGCTACATGGAGCAGATCGTTGCCGGCCTGGTCCGCGAGCACGACGGACGCCGCGTGCCGGTGATCCTGTTCACCAAGAACGGCGGACAGTGGCTCGAGGACATCGCGCTGGCGGGGCCGGACGCGCTGGGCCTGGACTGGACCACCGAGCTCTCCGACGCCCGGGCGCGGGTGGGCCACAAGGTCGCGCTGCAGGGCAACCTCGATCCCAACGTGCTGTTCGCGCGGCCGGCGGCCATTCGCGCCGAAGTGGGTCGGATCCTCGACAGCTACGGCCATGGCCCGGGGCATGTGTTCAACCTGGGGCACGGCATCAGCCAATTCACCGACCCCGACAACGTCACCGCCTTCATGGAGGCGCTGCACGAGCTGAGCCCGCGCTATCACCGTGCCATCCAGTACCAGAATGCCTGAAGTGCAATGGTTGCAACGTTGGCATGATCGGCGCCGCCTGTGGGCGGCGCTGGCTCTTGTGGCGGCGCTGATCATCGCGTTGGGCAGCCTGACGCCAGGCAGCGAGATGCCGAAGAACCTGCCCTGGGACAAGTTCAACCACTTCGTCGGCTATGCCGGCCTGGCCGGCCTGGTCGGCCTGGCCGGGCTGTCGCTCCGGCGCACCTTCGTCGCCGTGGTGCTGTTCGGCATCGCCATCGAGTACCTGCAGATCCCCGTGCCCGGGCGCAGCGGCGGTGACTGGGCCGATATCTTGGCCAACAGCCTGGGGGCGGCAACCGCCGTGCTGGTGCTGTACCTGCTGCGCCGCCTGCTGCTGCCGCGAGCGCGATGAGGCTGACGCCCCGCGCCGGCCCGAGACGACGAGGCCCCGCCATGACTGGCGGGGCCTCGCTGCGTGGGGCGCGGCGTCACTTCAGCTCGGCACGCTCGATGACCACGGGTTCGCGGGGCACATCCTGGAACGGGCCGCGATTGCCGGTGGGCACGCGCCTGATGGCGTCTACCACGTCCATGCCGTCCACCACTCGCCCGAACACCGCGTAGCCCCAGGCCTGGCCCGAGTGGGTTCCCTGGTGGTCGAGGAAGGCGTTGTCGGCCACGTTGATGAAGAACTGGGCGGTGGCCGAATGGGGGTCGCCCGTGCGGGCCATGGCCAGCGTGCCGCGCTCGTTCTTCAGCCCGTTGTCGGCCTCGTTGGTGACCGGCGCACGGGTGGGCTTCTGGCGGAAGTCCTCGTCGAAGCCGCCGCCCTGGATCATGAAGCCGTCGATCACGCGGTGGAAAATGGTGCCGTCGTAATGGCCTTCCTGCACGTAGGTCAGGAAGTTGTTGACGCTCTCGGGGGCCTGTTCCTGGAACAGCTCGATGGCGATGACGCCGTGGCTGGTATGCAGCAGCACGTCGGCCTGGTCGGTATCGGCCGTGGCGGCGAGCGGCAGGCTGCCGGCGACGAGCAGCGTCAGTAGGGTTCGCTTCAGCACGGAGAGCTCCTGTTGTGCACGGGGTCGAGCCTCTAGCTTACGTCCAGACGTTTCCGCTGTCAGTCGCAAACGCCCTCCACCGGGGCGTGGCGGGGCTCGGCGCCTTTTTGTTTGACATGGGTCACAACCCCCCGGCGAAAAGAAGTACTGAGTATGGCTTTTATAGCGCATTCGCCGGACCATGCAGACATGTCGGCTGAGGCAGCTTCTCCCTACCCTCCAGCGTAGCCAAGCGCCTCGGTCATGAACGACTCTCGACCGGCGCCTTGCACTCACCCGCGCCGGGGGAAGGCAGGAGGTGGCAGCCCATGGTGGCGGAACTCGGTAACTTTGCGCTGATCCTGGCGCTATGCCTGGCGCTGGCCCAGAGCATCTTGCCCCTGGTTGGGGCGCAGCAGGGCAACCTTCGCCTGATGCGAACGGGGCGCTTCCTGGCCACCGGGCAGTTCGTCTTTCTTTCGCTTTCGCTGGCGGCCCTGACCTGGGCCTTCACCGTCAGCGACTTCACGGTGCGCTATGTCGCCAGCCACTCAAGCCTCGGCCAGCCGATGATCTACAAGGTCACGGCGGTATGGGGCGGGCACGAGGGCTCGCTGCTGCTGTGGGTCTTCACCCTGGGCGCCTGGGGCGCCGCCGTCGCCTACTTCAGCAAGTCGCTGCCGCGCGAGATGCTGGCTCGGGTGCTGGCCGTGCTGGGCATGGTCGGCGTGGGCTTCATCGCCTTCACCGTCTTCACCTCCAATCCCTTCGAGCGCATCGTGCCGGGTCCCATGGACGGCCGCGGCATGAACCCGCTGCTGCAGGACCCGGGCATGATCCTGCATCCGCCGCTGCTCTACATGGGCTACGTGGGTACCGCGGTGGTCTTCGCCTTTGCCATGGCCGCGCTGCTCGGCGGGCGGCTCGACGCCGCCTGGGCGCGCTGGTCGCGCCCCTGGACCACGGTGGCCTGGGTGTTCCTCACGCTGGGCATCGCGGTGGGCTCCTGGTGGGCCTACTACGAGCTGGGCTGGGGCGGCTGGTGGTTCTGGGACCCGGTCGAGAACGCCTCCTTCCTGCCCTGGCTGACCGCCACCGCCCTGATGCACTCCCTGGCGGTGTCCGAGAAGCGCGGCGGCTTCAAGGTATGGACCCTGATGCTGGCCATCATCACCTTCGCCCTGACCGTGCTCGGCGCCTTCATCGTGCGCTCGGGAGTCATCACCTCGGTGCACGCCTTCGCCACCGACCCCGAGCGCGGCGTGTTCATCCTGGGCATGCTGACGATCACCCTGCTCGGCTCGCTGACCGTCTACGCCTGGCGTGCGCCGCGCGTCGGGCTCGGCGGCGCCTTCGCCTGGTATTCACGCGAATCGCTGCTGCTGGCCAACAACGTGCTGCTGGCGGTGGCCTGCACCGCGGTGTTCATCGGCACCCTCTATCCGCTGGCCCTGGATGCCTTCGGCCTGGGCAAGATCTCCGTGGGCCCGCCCTACTTCGATGCGGTGTTCGCCCCGCTGATGCTGCCGCTGCTGCTGCTGATCGGCCTCGGGCCGTCGGTGATGTGGAAGCAGGCGAACCCCGCGCAGACCTTCCGCCAGCTGCGCTGGGTGCTGGCGGTCAGCGTCGTGGCCGGTGGGCTGTGGCCGCTTACCCTGGGGGCCTGGCGGCCCATGACCGCGCTGTCGCTGATGCTGGCGACCTGGATCATCCTCACCGCGCTGCTGGATATCCGCAAGCGCCTGGGATCGGCGCGCCAGCCGCTGCGCGCGCGGTTGCAGAAGGTCCTGCGTCCGAGCTTCCTGGGCATGCACCTGGCCCACGTGGGGCTGGCGCTGATCGTGGTGGCCATCGCCATGGTCAACACCTACGAGGTCGAGCGCGACGTGCGCATGGAGCCGGGCCAGACCGCCTCCGCGGCCGGCTTCGACTTCACCCTGCTGCGCATGGAAACCGTGCAGGGCCCCAACTGGGAGGCCGACCAGGCGGTGGTCGAGGTCACCCGCGACGGCCGCCCGGTGGCCCTGCTGACGCCGCAGCGCCGCTACTACGAGACGCATGCCCAAACGCCCATGAACCAGGCCTCGCTGCACCGCGCCGCGACGCGCGACGTCTATGTCTCGCTGGGCGAACGGCTGGTGGGCGATGCCTGGAGCTTCCGCCTCTACTACAAGCCCTACATGTTCTGGATGTGGTCGGGCGCCATCCTGCTGGCCCTGGGCGGGCTGCTGGCCGCCGCCGACAAGCGCTATCGCCTGGCCGACCGGCGTGCCGCCCGTACCCAGCCTGAGCCCGGTCGCATGGCAGGCTCCACGCCGGAGGCCGTGTGATGAAACTGCGCCTGCTGCTTCCCCTCACCGCCGCGGTGGCGCTGCTTGGGCTGCTGTTCATCGGGCTCGGCATGAATTCCCGCGACCTGCCGTCGCCGCTGGTGGGCAAGCCCGCCCCGGCCTTCGCGCTGGAAGCCCTCGACGACGCCGAGCGCCTGGTCACCGAACAGGACTTCATCGGCGAGGTGTCGCTGGTCAACGTCTGGGCCACCTGGTGCAGCACCTGCCGCTCCGAGAAGCCCCTGCTGATGGAGCTGGCGCGGGGTGGCATCCCCATCCACGCCTTCAACTACCGCGACGAGCGCGACGCCGCCCTGCGCTATCTCGGCGTCAGCGGCAACCCCTACCAGACCATTGCCTACGACCCGCGCGGCGACGCCGGCATCGACTGGGGGGTGTACGCCACGCCGGAAACCTACGTGCTGGATGCCGACGGGGTGATTCGCTACAAGCGCATCGGCCCGCTCAGCCGCCAGCTGTTGCTCGATGAAGTGCTGCCGCTGGTGGAAAGGCTGCGCGCCGAGCAGCGGCAGCGCGAGGAGAAGAGGATGGCCCAGTCATGACACCTATCCCCCCGAAGCCCGCTGGCCTGCTGCTCGCGCTGCTGCTGATGCTGCTGCCGGCGGGGCTTGCCATGGCGGTGGCCATCGGCCAGCCGCTCGAGTTCGCCAGCGACGCCCAGAAGCGCCAGTACGACACCCTGGTGCGCGAGCTGCGCTGCACGGTGTGCCAGAGCGAGACCATCCATGAATCCAACGCCGAGCTGGCCGCCGACATGCGCCGCCGGGTCTATGACATGACCCTGGCCGGCCACAGCGCCGACGCCATCGTCGACTTCATGGTGCAGCGCTACGGCGACTACGTGCGCTACCGCCCGCCGCTGCAGGCCAATACCTTCCTGCTGTGGGCCAGCCCTTTCCTGCTGCTGCTGGTGGGAGGCCTGGCCTGGTGGCGCATCGTCAGCGGCCGGCGCAGCATGGCCCAGCGCCCCGAATTCACCGCCCAGGAGCGCGCCATGCTGGAGCGGCTCCGCCAAGACGGCTGACCTGGAGGACGTGATGAACGGATTGTTTCTACTCGCCGCGCTGCTGCTGTGCCTCGTTGCGCTTGGCTTCGTGCTCTATCCGCTGCTGCGCGAGCCGCAGCGCGACGAGGGCGAATCGCGCCGCGAGGTCAACCTGCGCGTGCATCGCGACCGGGTGCGCGAGCTGGGCCAGGACCTGGCCACGGGCACCCTGACCCAGGCGCAGTACGATATCGCCCTGGCCGACCTCGAACGCGAGCTGCTCGACAGCGGCGCCATCGCCCCCGACGAGGCGCGCATCGAGAGCGCGGGCGCCAGGCGCGTTGCCGGCGCCGCCGCCTTCGTCAGCCTGGCCGCGCTGCCGTTCATGGCGCTGGGCATCTACCTCACGGTGGGCCACGCCAAGGAGGTGTTCGCCACCCAGCTGCCGCCCGGCGAGATGGCAGCGGCCGCCCAGCCGCCGGCAGCCACCGAGGCCCAGCTCCAGCGTGAATTCGAACGCCTCTCGCAGCAGCTGCAGGGCCGCCTGGCGCAGCAGCCCGACGACCTCGACAGCTGGGTGCTGCTGGGCCGCACGCTGGTCTTCCTCGAGGACCTGGAAGCCGCCGAGCGGGCCTACAAGGAAGCCATGGTGCATGGCGGCGACCGCGACCCCGACCTGCTGACCCGCTATGCCGATGTCATGGCCGAGCGCCTCGGCACCCTGGCCGGCGAGCCCCAGGCGCTGATCGAGCGGGCGCTGGCCATCGACCCCGAGCATGTCCAGGGGCTGTGGATGGCCGGGTCATTGGCCTACACCCAGGCCGATTTCGCCGGCGCCCGTGCGCACTGGGAGCGCCTGTTGCTGCAACTGCCGGAAGATTCCCCCGAAGCCGATGTGATCCGCAACAACCTGCTGCAGGTGGGCGTGGACCGTGACGGATGACCGTATACATGACCTGAAGGTGAGGAGGCGAACATGAAGTCGCCGTTGAGCCGTGAAGCCCTGCAGGCCGTTCGACAGGTTCCCCTGTTTGCCGGGCTGGAAGACGACACCCTGGCGCTGCTGACCAGCGGCGCGCTGGAGCGCAGCTATCGACGCGGCACCCTGCTGTTCTCCGAGGGTGAGCCGGCGGATCGCTTCTACGTGGTGCTGGGCGGCTGGATCAAGCTGTTCCGCGAAAGCCCCGACGGCAATGAGTGCATGGTGGGGCTGTTCACCCGCGGCGAATCCTTCGCCGAGGCCGCCATGTTCGACCGGCTGGGATTCCCGGTGAACGCGGCGGTGGCGGAAGACGCCCGGCTGCTGATCTTCACCGCCGATCACTTCCTTACCACGCTGGAACAGAATCACGGCCTGGCGCTCAACCTGCTGGCCAACCTGTCCGGCATGCTGCGCTATCTGGTCTGCCAGCTCGACCAGTTGATCAACCAGCCGACCTATCAGCGCCTGGCCGCCTTCATCGTCTCCCTGTGCCCCCGCGATGCCGACCAGGCCCTGGTCTGCCTGCCCTGCGACAAGCTGCTGATCGCCGGCCGGCTGGGCATGAAGCCGGAAAGCTTTTCACGCGCCATGGCACGCCTCAAGGAGGTGGGCGTGAGCTGCGAACGCAACTGCGTGCAGGTCGACGACGTCTCGGCGCTGCGCCGTTTCGCCAACGCCGGCGACGCCGCCGGGCCGCTGCCCACCCCGCTCAACGGCATGCCCTGCGCCGCCGGAACCGGGCTGTTCAGCCCTTGCCGCTAAGGCCACCGGCGACTTTACGCGCGCCACCCTCGCCCCCGCATCGGCCCGGCCTCTGGTCGGGCCGAGCACGTGAAACCCCCTCTCTGGAAGCCTCGAATCTTTTCTCGAACCCTCTTGTGACATAAGTCAACTCCAGAATACTTCTATTGACAGTGGTCAAGTGAGAGCCGGGGCAAAGGTGCTCTACTAGCCCCAGGTGGGGGGTGGCTGGCCATGGTCCCTTGGCAGCGCAGAAGAAAGATCATGCAGAGGCACCCGCCAGCCATTACCCGAAGGGGAAACCAAGCGAGGCACGTTATGTATAAGAGAGCATTGACCAAGGGGATCTTCGCCCTCAGCTTCCCGCTGGCCGCCATGATGGGTACTGCCCACGCCGCGGCACCCGAGATGTCCGCGGAGGAACTGGAGCGCGCCGGGCAGATCTACTTCTCCCGCTGTGCGGGCTGCCACGGTACCCTGCGCAAGGGCGCCACCGGCCCCAACCTGCTGCCCCAGACCACCCAGGAGCTGGGCCAGCGTCGCCTGGAGAGCATCATCTCGCTGGGCACCGAAGGCGGCATGAACAACTTCGACGGCATCCTCGATCCCGAGGAGATCGAGCTGATCGCCAAGTACATCCAGCAGACTCCCCAAGAGCCGCCCGAGATGTCGCTGTCCGACATCCGCGAGACCTGGCGCATCGTGGTGCCGCAGGAAGAGTGGCCCACCGAGCCCCAGCACGATCGCAACTGGGAAAACTTCATGGTCACCATCCTGCGTGACCGTGGCGCCATGGGCATCATCGACGGCGACACCAAGGAACTCGTCACCGAAGCCGAGACCGGCTATGCGGTGCACGTGGCCAAGGAGAGCTCCGACGGTCGCTTCTGGTACGTCCAGGGCCGTGACGGCCGCCTGTCCAAGATCGACCTGTGGATGGACCCGCCGCAGGTCACCGCCGAAGTGTTCATCGGCATCGACGCCCGCGACGTGGCCGTGTCCCACTACGGCGAGTGGAAGGACAAGTACGTCATCGGTGGCGCCTACTGGCCGCCGCACTTCGTGATCGCCGACGCCGAGACCATGGAGCCGCTGAAGGTCGTCTCCACCCGCGGCTACGACACCGAAGGCAACTACGTCCACGAGGCTCGCGTGGCGGCGCTGTACAACACGCCCAACGCGCCGAGCTTCCTGGTCAACGTCAAGGAAACCGGCCAGGTCTGGCAGGTCGACTACAGCGACATCGACAACCTGCGCATCGAGCAGATGGAGACCGCTGAATTCCTGCACGACGGCTTCTTCGACCCGACCGGCCGCTACTTCCAGATTGCTGCCAACTTCAGCAACCTGATGGTGTTCGTCGATACCGAAACCCGCAAGCGCGTCGGCATGCTCAACACCGGGCAGATCCCGCACCCGGGTCCGGGCGCCAACTGGATCGACCCCGAGTGTGGCCCCGTCGCCGGTACCACCCACCTGGGCGAAGGCCGCATGACGTTCTGGGGCAACGACCCCGAAGGGCATCCGGACCAGGCGTGGGAAATCTGCGGCAGCGTCGAGACCGACGGTCCTGGCCTGTTCGTGCGTAGCCATCCGGATTCCCCGCATGTCTGGATCGACCAGGCCATGCACCCCGAGGCCGACGTCAACCAGTGGGTCATGGTCATGAACAAGGAGACCCGCGAGCTGACGCCGATCCATGTTGCCGACCGTCCGGCCGAGCATGACGCCGTCGCCGTGCACATGGAGTACGACCAGACCGGTACCGAGGTGTGGGTCTCCATCTGGGCTCGCGGCCGTGGCCACCAGGACGATGGCGCCATCGTGGTCTACGACGACAAGACCCTCGAAGTGAAGGCCGTCATCGAGAACCTGAACACGCCGACCGGCAAGTTCAACGTGTTCAACCGCAAGAAGCACATCGGCTGATTTCCGGCCGCACCGCCGAGGCCCTGTTCGCAGGGCCTCGGCCCCTTCTCCAGCCGCTCCACGCCTGGTCAGACGGGGCCTGGAGCGGCTGGGCAAGGGGCCACCAGCACAACCATAGCCAAGGCGGCATCACGGATTAGAGCAAGGCTCGTGTCATGACATTTTGGGGAGAGCGAGATCATGGGGGAGCGTCTACGAAACTGGCGCAGGATCACCATCATGGGGGCATCGTTGGGTGCCGCCGTGGTGTTCTTCGTTGCCGGCATCCTGTTCTGGGGCGGTTTCAACACCGTGATGGAAGCCACCAACAGCATGAAGTTCTGCAGCACGGCGTGCCACGAGATGAGCTGGGTGCACGAGGAGTACCTGGACCGGCCACACTACAAGAACGCCACCGGCGTGGGGGCGACCTGCTCCGACTGCCACGTGCCCGATGCCTGGGGGCCGAAGATGATCCGCAAGATCGAGGCCAGCCGCGAGGTGTGGCACTGGATGCTGGGCACCATCAATACCAAGGAGAAATTCGAGGGCAAGCGTCTCCAGCTGGCCGAAAACGTCTGGCGTTCGATGCTGCGCACCGACTCACGCGAGTGCCGCAACTGCCACGACTGGTCGGCCATGGACCTCGAGCAGCAGGCGCCGCGCGCCGCCCGCGAGCATGCCCGTGCCTTCGAGCAGGGCCGGACCTGTATCGAGTGCCACCAGGGCATCGCCCACAAGCTGCCCGAGGATTGGGACGAGTCGCCGGTATGGGCCTCGCGCTTCGCGGAAGAAGAGACCGAGGAAGTGGCCGGGCGCAGCGAGCCCGACATGCCCCTAGTGGCCGAGGAGCTGGGCGAAGCCGTGACCGCCGAGGGCGATATCGCCTCGTCGCTCGACTGGTCCGATGTGCCGGTCCTCGACATCACCCTGTTCCTGCCCGGCCAGGCCTCCATCGAATGGATCCAGGACGGCAGCGCCCATGGCGGCGGCCGCGCCTTCAGCGCCGGCGATCGCTGTGTCTGGTGTCACCAGGGCGAGGAAGCGCAGATCGGCGCGCTGGCCACCAGCGCCGAGAAGATCGAGACCTATGACCTGGGCGACAAGCGCGGCCATGTGCCGATGACCGTGCAGGCCTCGTTCGACGACGACTACCTGTTCATGCGCTTCCAGTGGGAAGCCGGCGAGCATGCGCCGCTGCCCTTCGTGGAAGGCGGGGTGATGGACCCCAACAACCCCATGAAGCTCACCGTCAGCTTCGCCGACGAGCGCGTCGACATGGCCGACCGCGGCGGCTGCTGGGCCAGCTGTCACCACGACTCCACCTACATGCCCGATGCGCCGGATGCGGAAGCCCTGTCACAGAGCGAGCTGGCCGATCGCCTCGACCTGATGAATGGAGTGACCAAGTACCTCAGCGAGAGCCGCACCGAGATCGAGATTCGTGGCCGCCGTGGCGCTGCGCGGGGCGGCTGGGACAAGCTCAAGGAGGAGGCGGAGATCGCCGAGCTGCTGGGCGGTGGTGTCTATCTCGATATCGCCCGCTTCAAGAGCGGCGCCGAGCTCACCGAAAGCGGCTATATCCTGGAGGAGCGGCATCTCTCCGAAAGTGAGGCAGTGGTCATGTCCGCCACGCAAGAGGACGGTATCTGGACCGCTTACCTGACTCGTGCCCTGCGCACTGGCGTGGAAGGCGACAAGCCGCTCTCCACCGATGGCAAGTACAGCTTCAACGTGGCGCTGCACGACGATTACGCCGCCTCTCGCTTCCACCATGTGTCATGGCAGTATGGCCTGGCCTTCGACGCCGAGATCCCCGGTGACTTCGAAGAGGACATGGTGGAAATCAACGCCACACGCATCACCCGGTGATGCTCCGGCACCAGTGGAGGAAGAAGTTATGCAAACGCAAAGAAGGCTTCTGACTACCCTTGGTGCCGGTCTGCTGGCCTCCCTGCTGATCGGCGGGGCGGCCCAGGCCGGCAACCAGCAAGACCAGGACGAGGCCGCCACCGACGGCAAGGTGGTCGAGATCGAGATGGTAGACAACCGCTTCCAGCCCGACGAGCTGGAGGTGACCGTCGGCACCACGGTGCGCTGGGTCAATGTCGAACGCCGCTCCAATCATGACATCTACTTTCCGGACGAGGAGATCGCGTCCGGGCGGCTCTTCCCCGAAGAGAGCTGGGAGCGTACCTTCGAGGAGGCAGGCACCTACGAATACTACTGCCAGCCTCACCAGAACCGGGGCATGGTCGGTGTGATCCGCGTCGTGGATGCCGAGTAAGACAACCGAGAGTCTGGGCCGGTCGGCCCGCAAGGAGTATGCATGGCGACGATCACGAAATCTGCGACGCTGCTGGGTGGGCTGTTCATGGCGCTGGCGCTGACCGCGGCAAGTGCCGTGGCGGCAGCGGAAGGGATCATGGGCTATCGCAGTGCCGAGTTCGGCATGTCTTCCGAGGCAGTGCTTGCCAGCCTCGAGAGTGATGAGATCGCCAAAGTCGATACGCTGGAAACGGACGATCAAGACCTGATCGTCGATGCCGAACTCCAAGGGGCGGATGGCGCCGTCACGGATGTACGCTACGTTTTCCCGGCGGGCAGCGATCGGCTGGCACTGGTAGTGACTTTCCACCCCGATGTGGCGGATCACGCGGAGATCAAGGAGCAGCTGGTTTCCCGCTATGGCCAGCCATGGGGAGAGCAACTGGCCGAATGGTGGTTCGAGCAGCTCAAGGAGGGTATGCCGGAGCCGCCCAACAGCCTGTCGGTTTGGGGCGGGGGCGAGAACGAGCAGCATGATCGCGGTCGCTTCGTGCGGCTCTGGGTCTTCGACGACTATCTCTCGGTGGAGTATCTCGACACCAGCTTGTTCCATTGAATACCCCATCCACCACACTTTTCAGCCGCCCTGACCGGGGCGGCTGTCTACTCGGAAAGCCCGGAAATGATATTCAAACCAGCGCTGATACTGCTTGCCGTTGCCTCGCTGAGCCTTTCGGCCCAGGCGGAGCAGCATTCACACTCTCATGGTCATGGTCATGGTCATGGTCATGGTCATGGTCATGGTCACGAGCACTCGATGTCGTCGGAAGAAGGGGCAGGACCGTTCGAGGTGCGTGCCATCTTTCTCGGCTACGACGAGACCGAGCACCGGATTACCGCGGCCCACGAAGCGATTCCCGAAGTGATGATGGCCATGCGCATGCACCTTGCCCTGCCGCAGGATGAGCCGGCGCCCCAACTGGCGCCGGGCGACAAGGTGGTGTTCCAGATGTTCAGCCGCATCGAGGGTGGCCAGCGCTGGTACGTCAAGCAGCTCGAGCCGCTGCCCGAGGAAACCGAGCTGACCCTGCCGGACTCTCTGCGCGAGGCAATCGGCCACTGAGCCAACGCGGTACCAGCCCGCTACCAGGCGCCGCCCTCCGGGGCGGCGTCTTGGCTTGTAGTGTCAGGTAATAGCGTGCTTCTTCATGCGATAGAGCAGGGTGTCGCGGGTCAGTCCCAGAAGCTGGGCCGCCCGCGAGCGGTTGCCCTGGGCATGTGCCAGCGCCTGGCGAATGAGCTGCCCCTCCAGGGTATCAAGGCACACGCCTTCCGCAGGCAGCTGCCAGGCCGCTCCTTCGTGCCGCCCGGCAGGCGTGGCCTGGCCCAGCCAGCCGGCGGGCAGGTCGCCCGGTGCCAGCCGCCTTCCGTGCAGCAATACTACGCAGCGTTCGACCAGGTTGCGCAGCTCGCGGATGTTGCCCGGCCAGGCATACTCGCCGAGCTGGCGCAGCAGCGGCGCGGTGAAGTCGGGGGCCGGCACGCCGTGGCGAGCGGCGAGTTCGTGGCGAAAGCGCTCAACCAGCCGGGGCACGTCTTCGCGGCGCTCGCGCAGCGGCGGCAGCTCGAGGGGAATCACGTGCAGGCGGTAGAAGAGGTCGGCGCGAAAGGCGCCGGCCTCGACCTGGGCACGCAGGTCGCGATGGGTGGCCGCCAACACGCGCACGTCGACTTGTTCCACCCGGTCGGCCCCCAGCGCCTGGCACTCGCCGTTCTCCAGGAAGCGCAGCAGCTTGGCCTGGGCCGCCAGCGGCAGCTCGGCGACCTCGTCGAGCAGGAGGGTGCCGCCGTCGGCCTGCTGGATCCGGCCGCGCTTGTCGGCAAGGGCCCCGGTGAAGGCGCCGCGGCGGTGGCCGAACAGCTCGGACTCCACCAGGTCGACCGGAACGGCGGCGCAGTTGAGCGTGACCCAGGGGCGCGCCGCCCGGCGGCTGTGGCGATGCACCAGGCGGGCCAGCAGCTCCTTGCCGGTGCCGCTCTCGCCCAGTATCAGCACGGTGGCGTCCGTCGCGGCCACCAGCCGTGCCGCGCGCAGCGTTGCCTGGAAGGCCGGGGCGTCGCCGACCATGGCCTCGGCGGGGGGCGGCGCGTCGGCTTGCCTCATGCCACACCTCCCTGGGTAAGCCAGGCTGGCACCGGAGCCAGGGCGACGATCATCAGCCCGGCCGCCCGCCGCACATAGGGGCGGCGGAGTGCGGCGGCCACGCGGCTGGCCATCACGCCGACGGTGAACAGCATGGGCAGGGTGCCGAGGCCGAAGAACAGCATGAACAGCCCGCCGTGCCAGGCCGACTCGGTGGTCAGCGAGTAGAGCAGCGCGGAGTAGACCAGCCCGCAGGGCAGCCAGCCCCAGATCAGGCCGAACAGCCAGGCCTGGGGCAGGCGCTGCACCGGCAGCAGCCGCCGGCCATGGGGTTCCAGCCTTCGCCACAGCGGGCGCCCGAGCGACTCGATGCGCGAGAAGCGCGGGAACCAGCCGGCGATATGCAGGCCCACCGCGACCAGGAACAGCGCCCCTAGCGTGCTCATCACGAGGCGGTTGGGCGTGTCCATCCAGCCCCCCAGCCAGCCGGCGCCGGCCGCGACCAGCGCGCCGGCCGCGGCGTAGCTGGTGATGCGCCCGCTGTTGTACGCCAGGTTGAAGGCCATCAGCCAGGACGCGCGCTGGCGGATCTGCGCGCCCAGGCCGAAGGTCAGGGCGCCGGCAATCCCGCCGCACATGCCCAGGCAGTGGGTGCTGCTCAAGAGCCCAAGCAGGAAGGCAACGGTCCATTCCGCCGGCATCGGCCTGATGTCTCCATCGGATGAGCATTGGCATGGGGCCGGCCGGCCCCATGCGATGAGTGTGCGGGAATTCTACCTTGAACGGTCGTGCCCGGAGCCGGCCGGGGGGGCGGCATTGCGACGCGGCCATGCGCTGGATCAAGGACTTGGCACGTGATGCTCGGGCTCGCCCCGGCTGGCACGAAAAATGCAATGAAGCATTACCGTTTCGTTCACTTAGAGGCCCTGTTGGGCCTCTTCTTTTTGCTTGCCGGCGCCTGCGCGGTGCCTGCTGAAGCCGCGTTCCGAAGCGCTCGGGCCGCGCCTGACACTGCGGTAAATGCCACACCGGCTGTGTGGAATCCCCCAGCTTGCCGGGGTCGGTGAGGGTGCTGCCTGCCCACCGCGATGGGCAGGCGCCGGGCAACCCCGCGCCAGCCGTGGCCTGTCGGCCGGCGGCGGCCCCAGGCGCGGCGCTGGCCCCTTTCTTGCTATGTCGGTGAGGGGGAACCTCCCCGGATCATGACAACTGGGAACCAAGCACAATGACTCATCGCGTTTCGTTCTGCCGTACCGGCCTGGCCGTGGCCGTCTCGCTGGCCGCCGGGCAGGTGGCGCTGGCGGAAACCTCGGTGCCGCTCGCATCGCCGGCCCTGTCGACCATGGTGATCACCGCACCGGCCATGAGCGACCCCTACAGCGTCACCACCGATGCCCGCACCCCGCGGCTGCCGCTGCCCGCCCAGGATGGCGGGGCCTTCCTCAAGTCGATTCCCGGCTTCACCGTGAGCCGCAAGGGCGGCACCAGCGGCGACCCCGAGCTGCGCGGCCTGGGCGGTTCCCGGCTGAGCATCCAGGCGGATGGCAGCCATGTGCTGGGCGGCTGCGGCGGGCGCATGGACCCGCCCACGGCCTATATCTTCCCCCAGGCCTATGACCGCGTGGAGATCGTCAAGGGCCCGCAGAGCGTGCGCTATGGCGTGGCCCCGGCCGGGGTGGTGCGCTTCGAGCGCGACAAGCCGAGCCTCACCGAACCCGGCGTGGAGGGGTTCGCCAGCACCACGGTGGGCAGCCACGACCGCTTCGACCTGGTGACCGACCTGACCGCCGGCAACCAGGCGGGCTATGTACGCCTGATCGGCACCCTCTCCGACCAGGACGACTACCGTGACGGCGATGGCAGCACGGTGCGCTCCGAGTACCACCGCTGGAGCGGCACCGCCATCGTCGGCTGGACCCCGGCCGCGGACACGCGCATCGAGCTGGCCTACGACCGCAGCGACGCCGAGGCGGCCTATGACGATGGGCGCCCACTCGACGGCACCCAGTTCGACCGCACCGGCTACACCCTGAGCGCCAGCCGCCGGCACCTCACCCCCTGGCTCAGCGAGGTGGAGGCGCAGCTGTTCTACAGCTACATAGACCATGTGATGGACAATTTCACCCTCAAGGCGCCGCCCACCAACCCCCAGGGGCAGCCGCTGCTGCGGCTGGGCAACCCGGACCGCCGAACCCTGGGCGGGCGCCTGGCCGCCGAGCTGGAGCTGGCGCCGACCACCCAGTTGGCGGTGGGCATGGACTACGCCGAGAACCGCCACAGCAACCGCGGCGGCGTCGACTACCGCGAGCGCGAGCGCAGCCGCAACGCCGAATTCACCGACGTGGGGGTCTTCACCGAAGTGGAGCAGGAGCTGACCGAGCGCAGCTGGCTCACCGTTGGCCTGCGCGTCGACCGGGCCGAGGTCGAGTCGCTGACGGGAGCGGACGCCGACCCGGGGTTCTACGCCGATGCGGGCCTCGGGGAGCGGTCGCGTGCCACCCTGTGGAGCGGCTTCGCCCGCTATGAGCATGCGCTGGAGCCGCAGCCGCTCAGCCTGTTCGCCGGGGTCGGGCGCGCCGAGCGGGCGGGCGATCACTGGGAGCGGCGCTGGGTCTTCGACATCGCCCCCGAGACCCTGACCCAGCTCGACAGCGGGGCCAGCTGGAACGGCGAGCGGCTGAGCGCCAACCTCTCGCTGTTCTACGGCTGGTACGACGATTACATCCTGATCGACGAAAGGCCGGGGCAGGGCAAGGTGCGCAACGTGGACGCCACCACCTATGGCATGGAAGCCGACATGCGCCTGCGCCTGAACGATAGCTGGCACCTCGCCTCCAGCCTGGCCTGGGTACGCAGCGACAATGACAGCGACGACCGGCCGCTGGCGCAGACGCCGCCGCTGGAGGCGACCCTGGGGCTCGACTATGCCCAGAACGACTATTTCGGCGGCGTGCTGCTGCGCGGCGTGATGCGCCAGGACCGCATCGCGGAGGGGCAGGGCACCATCTACAGCCTGGATATCGGGGAAACGCCCGGGTTCGCCACCGCCTCGGCCTACGCGGGGCGCAAGCTGTTCGGCACCACCACCTTGACCCTGGGCGTCGACAACCTGTTCGATCGCACCTATGCCGAGCATATCCAGCGCGGCACCACGGAAATGCTGGCCACCGAGCGCGTCAACGAACCGGGCCGCATGGTCTGGGCCAACCTCACCACCCGCTTCTGAGCCGCCTCGCCGGGGGCGGGTGCTGCTCGCCCCGGCAACGCCGGGGCCCGGCCTTCAGGGCAGGCCGGTGACGCCGTCGATCAGTCCAAGGAAGGGCAGCAGGGTCAGCGCCAGGACGGCGAGCACCGCCAGCGCCACCAGCAGCAGCTGGATCGGGTGGTGGCGCAGCCGCCGCCACAGCGTGGGCGCCTCGCCGCGCTCGACCCGGCCGGCGTGCTCCTGCCGGATGCGTTCGCGTCGCTCGGCCTGGTAGCGGTCGAGCACCGCGCGGGCCGCTTCCTGCTGCGAGGCGTCGCGCAGCCAGATCGCGTCCACCCCCAGGCGCCAGAAGCCGGCGTGGGTCTCGTAGGTGTCGAAGCCGTGCTCGTCGAGCAGCCGGCGCACCTCCCAGGCCTCCTCCTCGGAGACCTGGGTCAGCCGAAACAGCAGCACCGCCATCAGCGTGCCGCCTCGCACAGCCGTTCGGCGCGGGCGATGGCCGCCCCGGCGCCCGCCAGGTCGAAGCTCATGAACCAGTAGTCCTCGTCGCCGCGGTCGAAGCGCAGGCGCAGGGTCTCGCCGTCGCGCATCTCGTCGATCAGCAAGGGCAGGGTGTCGAGGTAGAAGTTGACGTAGAAGCCGTTGTCGCCGCGCTGGGTGATGAATTCGGCCGCGCCGCTATGGATGGTGGCGTAGTCGACGCGCAGGTCTCCCGGCACCAGGTTGGCCACCCGGCTCTCCGGCTGGTGCTCGGCCAGTTCGACGCGCACTTCCAGCCACGGCAGGTCGCATACGCCCGCGGTGTAGTTGAGGCTGAGGATGGAGTCGCTGTAGCTGTGCTGTTCGAGGGCGCGGAAGTGGTGTTCGTCGCCGAGCGACAGCACCAGCGAATGCCAGTGCCCATGGGCTTCGACATCGCCGATGTTGTAGTTGGTGGCCTGCGCCGGGCTGGCCGCCAGCAGGCCTGCCAGCAGTGCCGCGGCGGCGCTGCGGCGGACGTTGCGCCGCTGCGGGCGGGAGGACGGACGGGGGTGGGTCATGGCCGGTTTCCTGGTCGACAGGCTACGGATGGTAGCACCCGTATCGCCCTGCGCCGACCCCGCCGCGGGCGGCTCAGTCGTTCGCCGCGGGGGCGGGGTTCGGTGACTGCCAGCCGCGCGGCTCCAGGCCGGCATAGTAGGCGGCCAGGTGGGCGATGTCCTGGTCGCTCAGCCCGCGCGTCATGCTCGCCATCAGGTGCCCGCTCTCGCCGGCCTGGAAGGCCTTGAGGCGTTCCACGATATGGGCCTCGTCGAGCCCGGCGATGGAGGGGTAGCGCGAGGTCACGCTGCGCCCCTGGTAGCCGTGGCAGCTGGTGCACAGCTTGGCCATGGCCTCGCCCTGCTGGGGGTCGCCGCGCAGCGCCGCGGGCGCAGCCTCGGCGTGTGAACCGGTCGCCTCGGCGTGGGCCGCATGGCCGGGCAGGCCTAGCAGCAGGGCAAACGTCAGGATGAAGGGCGTGGGCATGGCAGCCTCCTGTGTCGCTGGGTCAGTGGCCGTGCATGCCGCCGCCGTGGGATGCGCCGGGCTGCATGCTGGCGTCGGCGTGGGCCAGGTCGGTCAGCAGGGCCAGGTCGATGTCGCCGAAGGCCAGCACCTCGCCGCCATGGGTGTCGCGGAAGGCGTCCGCATGGTGGCGCTCGCGGAACGAGGCCAGGGTGTGGCCCATGGCGCCGCGCTGGTCGTGGCCCACCACGTACCAGGCCTCGCTGGCGAGGATGTAGGCGTCGTCGGCCGGTCGGCTCCAGGGCGTGACGGCGACGTCATGCACCCAGGCGTGGCTCAGGCGGTTCTCGTTCTCCGGCTGCAGCAGGAAGGCAAACATGTCGGTGGTGGAGCAGAACTTGCGCACCGCCTCGTCGCGGGTCAGGTAGACCTGCCCCTTGGGGCCGGGCAGGTCGCTGATCAGCATGCCGCACACGTGGCAGCTGTCGCCGTCGGTGATCGGCTGGGCCGGCGCCAGCGGCCGGTCCGCGTCGCCGTCGCCGCAGCCGGCCAGCAGCAGGGCCAGGGCGAAGGCAAGCGGGCGGGCGGCAAGGGTCGTGCGAATCATCAGAAGGTCTCCGGTTGGGCGTGCCCGATCAGGCCGAATGGTGGCGGAAGCGCAGCACGGCCAGCCCCAGCGGGGCGACGATCCAGCCGACCAGCACCAGCATCAGCCAGCCGGCGTGGAAGGAGGCGTTGCTGGCGATGGCGGTCACGCCGGTGTAGGCCTGGGCGGACTCGAAGCCGACCATGTTGATCAGGCGGAAGCCGTCGGCGGGGTTGAGCAGCAGCAGCCACGGCAGCCAGTCGCCGCCGCTCTGCACGCTGACCAGCAGCGCCAGCAGGCCGAGATCGAAGACGATCACGAACAGGAACCAGACGCCCAGCGCCAGCCCGGCGGCGCGCGCCTTCTCGCTGACCCATACGCTGATCAGGTAGGCGAAGGCGATGAACACCCAGCCCAGCAGCACGCTGCTGAGGATCAGCAGGCTGAGGCTCGAGACCAGCTCGCCAAGCACCACGTCCTCGGCGGCGAAGGCGATCACCACGCCGGCGATGCCGAAGCCGAGCGCGGTGGCGGCGCCGAGGATCAGGCCGTGGCCGAGGAACTTGCCCAGCAGCAGCGCGGTGCGGCTGAGCGGGTAGGTGAGCAGCAGCAGCAGGGTGCCCGCCTCCTGCTCGCCGACCACCGCGTCGTAGGCCAGCAGCAGGGCGATCAGCGGGATCAGGAACACCGCCAGGGTCGACAGGCTGACCACGGTGGTGGCCAGCGAGGTGAAGCCCATGCCGCCGCTGGCGGCGGCGCCGAACCAGGCGATGCCGACCGCGAGGGCGGCCAGCACCAGGGCGATGGCCAGTACCCAGCGGTTGCGCAGGCCGTCCTGGAACTCCTTGCGGGCGACGATCAGGGTAGCGTTCATGAGCGGTCTCGCGTCTCAGAGGTGGAGGCGGCGGCGGCCACGGGCGCCGAGAAGTGAGCGTAGAGGTGCTCCAGGGTCGGCGGCAGCACGTCGATGTCCTCGACGCCGGGGGTGCCGGTCAGCCGGCGCAGCGCGCTCATCTTGGCCGATGGATGCACGCCGAGCTCCAGCGTGCAGCCGTTCAGGTGGCGTGGTGCAACGTGGCTGTCGTTGTCCCAGCCCCGGGTCCAGTCGATGCCTTGCCATTGTCCCTTGGCGCGGATGGTCAGCGGCAGCGAGGCCTCGCGGCGCAGCTCGTCGAGGCTGCCGAGCGCCAGGCGGCGGCCGGCGCCGAGGATCAGCGCGCGGTCGATATAGGGCTCGACGCCGGGCAGCACGTGGGAGGAGAGCAGCACCGTGCAGCCGCGTTCGCGCAGCTCGCGAACGGTCTCGTAGAAGTCGCGGGTGGCGGCGGGGTCGAGGCCGGTGGTGGGCTCGTCGAGCAGCAGCAGGCGCGGTTCGCCGAGCAGCGCCTGGGCCAGGCCGAGGCGCTGGCGCATGCCCTTGGAGTAGGTCTTGACCCGGCGCCTGGCGGCGTGGCCCAGGCCGACCCGTTCGAGCAGGGTGTCGACCTGGCGCCGGTCGACCCGCTTCAGGCGGGCGAAGTAGGCGAGCACCTCGCGGCCGGTGAGCTGCTCGTAGAAGCTGACGTTCTCGGGCAGGTAGCCCAGGTGGCGGCGCAGGGTCTCGGCATGGGGCCCGTCGGGGGCGCCGCCGAGCACGGAGAGCGTGCCTGCGCTTGGCGAGATCAGGCCCAGGATCAGCTTCATGGTGGTGGTCTTGCCGGCGCCGTTGTGGCCCAGCAGGGCCAGCACCTCGCCCTCCTGTACGGTCAGGTCGAGGGCGTCGAGGCGGGTGAGGTCGCCGTGGCGCTTGGTCAGCCCATGGCATTCGATGACCGGCTTCATGTGTGGGCCTCTGCAAGGTCGGGGGTGCGCATCAGGGGGGCGCTGTCCTGCACGCCCTGGGCACGAAAGATGGGGAACTGGCGCTGCACCCAGCGTAGCGCGACCACCGCGGGGCTGTGCATCAGCAGCTTGGCTTCGGGGAAGCGCCACAGCAGCCGGTCCACGGCATCGTTGGGCTCGTAGGGGGTGTCGCCGACGCCGTCGCCGTCGAGATCCCAGCCCAGGTAGTCGCTCCAGTAGTTGCCGCGCCCCTCGTGGGACCACTCCTGGGTGCGCGTGGCCACGTACATGACCTGCTGGCGGTTGTTGATGAAGGCGTTGTCGTAGAGCCGGTTGTTCTCCGAGCCGGCGGTGAGATGAATGCCCAGCTCGCTGTCGGCCAGGCGATTGCCGCGAATCTCGTTGCTCTGGGAGTTGTAGATGAACAGCGCCTTGCCTTCGGCGCCCAGGGTCACGCCGTGCTCGCTGCCGCCGGGGCCGTGCCAGGCGGTGATGCCGCGGATGTCGTTGCCGGCGATGGTGCTGTAGTTGACGTAGTTCATCAGGATGCCGTAGTTCATGTCGCGCTCGGAGCGGTTGTTCACCACCTCCAGGTCGCGGGACATCATCAGCGCATAGCCGGCGCGGGTGCCGCTGGTATGGTTGCCCACGATCTTGCCGCCGTGGGTGAACATGTAATGGATGCCGAAGCGCGAGTCGCGCAGGCGGTTGTTGCGAAAGGTCAGGTCGCGACTGGTATCGACGTAGATGGCGTCGCGGCTGTCGCGCACGTCGTTGTCGGCGATGGTACCGCCGGTGATGTTGTAGAGCCGGATGGCGTCGCCACGATCCTGCGAGCGCACGGCGGTATTGCCGGCGATACGATTGCCGATCACGCTGGGCGCCTCCAGGTGCCACAGCCAGAGGCCGAAGGCCACGTTCTCCAGCACGTTGTCCTCGACGTGGATGCGGTGGGCCTCGCGCTCGGCATGAATGCCGGCGTTCATGTCGGTCAGGTTGAAGCCGGAGTTGCGCAGGGTCAGGCCCTCGATGCGCACGTCCGGGGAGGTCACGCGAATCACGTCGCCGTTGCCCTCGCCGTCGAGAATGGCGCCGGGCTCGCCGCGCAGGGTCAGCGGCTTGTCGATCAGGATGCTGCCGCTGTACAGCCCTTCGGCGAGGATCAGCTCGCTGCCGGGGGCGGCGGCATCGATATGAGACTGGAGAGGACCGTCGTCGGGGGCGATGCGCAGCTCGCCGAAGGCGAAGGTCGCCGTCAGCAGCAGGCCGCAGCCACCCAGTAGAGAAAGAAGAAAGTGTCGCACCACGGTCACCTCGAGTAGGACAGTGGCCGGCCCCGCAGGGCCGGCCGGGTTACCACGTCACGCGGGTTCTACGAGCATGCGACCTGACATCTCCATGTGCAGGGCGTGGCAGAACCAGCTGCAGTAGTACCAGTGGACCCCGGGCTTGTCGGCCACGAAGGTCACCGACGAGGTCTGCTGCGGATGGATCTCGAAGTTGATGCCGTGGTTGACCAGGGCGAAGCCGTGGCTGACGTCCTCGATGGTGTCCATGTTGGTGACCACGATGGTGACTTCGTCGCCCTGCTTCACGCGGAACTCGGTGGTACCGAAGTTCGGCGCCACGGAGGTCATGTAGACGCGCACCTTGTTGCCGTCGCGGATGACCTTGTTGTCGGTCTCCAGCGTGACGCCGTCGGCGCGGGCCATGGCCACGGTCTCGGCGAAGTAGGGGTCGTCGCGGGTATAGACCTGCGCCGGGTTGAGCTGGTCGGCGCGGATCATCAGCGCGTCGTGCGGCTCGGCGTAGGTCGGGCCGTCGTGGATCAGCTTCATCTGCTCGCCGGTGATGTCGATCAGCTGATCGTTCTCGGCGTGCATCGGGCCGACCGGCAGGAAGCGGTCCTTGGAGAACTTGCACAGCGCGGTGAGGTACTTGCCGTCGACGTCGCGGCTACAGGCCAGCGAGGCCTTGATGTGGCCGATGTTGTAGTGCACGTCGATACGGTCGCGGATGTAGTTCACTTCCTCGCCGTTGTAGGCGCGGATGGCGTCCTCGATGTTCCACTTCACCACCTGGCTGTCGAGGAACAGCGAGGTGTAGGCGTTGCCGCGGTTGTCGAAGGTGGTGTGCAGCGGCCCCAGGCCCACTTCCGGCTCGGCCACCACGACATCGCGGGGGTCGGACAGGCCGCCGTCGAACCACTCGCCGACGCGTGCCCACTCGATGACGGTACAGGTCGGCGACAGCTTGCCGCTGACCACGCAGTACTTGCCTTCCGGCGGTGCGGTGTTGACGCCGTGCGGGCTGCGCGGGGTCGGGATGTAGAGGGCGAAGGCGTTGCGCCCTTCATGGGCCTGCTCGCGAGCATCGACGACGGGTACGTCGGAGTCGCCGATGGTGGTGTAGCGGCCTTCGGCAACGGCCTTGTCAATGGCCGGCACGTCGAAGATCACCGTCCAGTCGCGCTCGGGGCCCATCATCTCCGGCAGGGTCATGCCGCGGCTGGAGTTGTAGCAGGAGGCGGCGACGAAGCGGCCGGTGTAGTCGGTGTCGCAGTTGTCGAGGTTGCCGTCGACGATCGCCTGCCACTTGATCTCCATGGTGGCGGCGTCGAGCTTGGTGATCATGGTCCAGTACTGGCTCGGGTCGTCCAGGTGCTGGCCGTTGTTGGGCAGCGGGATGATCATCTCGCCCACGGCGAAGACGTCACGCGTCTCCGGCACGCGCTGCAGTGTCAGGCCGTGGATGGCCTGCACGTTGGGAATGGTGACGATCTTGTCGGCGCGCATGATGTCCAGGCGGATACGTGCGACGCGGGTGTTGAGCTTGTCGTTGATGAAGCACCAGCGGCCGTCGTAGCGGGCGTCGGTGTAGCTCACCTTGGGGTGGTGGGTGTCGCCGTTGAGCGGGGCGTTCGGCCCCAGCACGCGCTTGGACTCGTTGGTGATGCCCCAGCCGGTGGCGCTGTCGACGTTGAATACCGGGATGCGCAGCAGCTCGCGCATGGAGGGCACGCCGAGGATGCGCACCTCGCCGGAGTGACCGCCGCTCCAGAAGCCGTAGTATTCGTCGAGCTCGCCCGGGGCGACCTCGTGGCCGTTGCCGGCAGCGGCCTCGGCGGGGCGGCTGCGGACCAGGGCGCCGGCACCGAAGCCGCCCGCCAGGCTGGCCCCGGCCACGCCGGTCACCGCGCTGTTGCGCAGGAAATTCCGGCGGCTGAGGTCCTTGATGTGGTCGTTCTTGTCGCTCATCGTTCACTCCTCCTGAAGAGTGGGAATGCGCTGCAGTTTGGCCTGGCTGCCCTGCGCAGCGTCGGCCGGGAAGGTTCCCACGGCACCGCCCGAAGAGGAGGCGCGGGCGGCCTTCTCGTAGCGCTTGCGGCGCTTGACCATCGGCGGGCAGCGCTGGTCGTCGTGGTAGGTCACCTGGCAGTCCAGGCAGTAGTGGCACTCGTTGGCGTTGATGCGGCCGTCCGGATGGATGGCGGCCACCTCGCACTCGTTGGCGCAGATCTGGCAGGGCGTGCCGCAGTTGCCGCGGTGGCGCTTGAGCCAGTCGAACAGGCGCAGGCGGGCGGGAATCGCCAGTCCGGCGCCCAGCGGGCAGATGTAGCGGCAGTAGGCCTTGTGGGTGAACGCCGAGATGGCGAGCAGGCCGAGTGCGTAGAGCAGGAAGCCCCACTCGCGCTGGAAGCGCATGGTCACCGCGGTCTTGAACGGCTCGACCTCGGCGTAGCGCTCGGCCTGTCCCAGCGAGTGCAGCGACACGGCGAACAGCGCCAGCAGGATGATGTACTTCAGCGCCCAGAGCCGCTCGTGCACGGCGAAGGGCAGCTCGAACTGGGGCACGCGCAGCTTGCGCGCCGCCTTGTTGATCAGTTCCTGCATGGCCCCGAAGGGGCACAGCCAGCCGCAGAACACGCCTCGGCCCCACAGCAGCAGCGTCACCGCTACGAACGACCAGAGGATGAACATCATCGGGTCGATCAGGAACGACTCCCAGCTGAAGCCGCCCATCAGCGAATGCACGAAGGTGAGGATGTTGACCACCGAGAGCTGGGCCAGGGCGTACCAGCCGATGAACACCACGGTGTAGACCAAAAAGCCGGTGCGCAGCGGGGCGAACAGGCGCGGATAGCGCACCAGCACGTCCTGGAACAGCATGATCGCGGTCAGCACGGCGAGCCCCGCGCCCAGCACCACGATCTGGAAGGTCTTGTCGCGCCACACCTGGACCCACAGCGCCTCCTCGACCATCGGTTCGGGGCGCTCGATGAAGCGCTCGGGAATGCTGTAGTGGGCGTTGAAGCGCACGAACTCGGTTTCCAGCGGACCGGCGGCGCGGCGCACCAGCAGCCCCAGCTCCCAGGGCTCGCCCGGGTCGAATTCCGCCTCGTTGCGAATGATGAAGATGTCGCGCTCGGTGAGCCGCGGGGCGCCATCGATGGCCAGGCGCACGATGCGACGGTGGTCGCGGTCCTGGAAGGCGATGTTGGTGGTGCCCTGGGCGGCCTCGACGCGGTCGAAGATACCGCCGCGCACGTAGCCCGAACCCTTGAAGGAGTAGTCGCCGCGGGCCATCACGCCGATGGCGTGCTCGCCTTCTTCGAGACGTTCCATCAGCTGCTCGTAGACGATGTCGCCCAGCAGGTTGCGCCCGGCGGTGGGAGCGTTGAGGTAGGTGACGTAGAGGTCGATGAAGGTGCTGTCGGCCGCCTCGCCGCTGGCGTAGCCTTCGGCCACGGTGCCGACGAAGGCGGCGTCGATCTCGCCGTGGGTGAGGTGCAGGCGGCGAATGGTGCCGTCGCCCACCAGGGTCTCCCAGTCGGCCGGTTCGAACACGTCGTGGCGCACCTCGGCCGGCGGGGTGGCCAGCGGGTCGGGAATCAGCCCCTGCTCGGCGGCCACGCGCCGCGCCGAACGCATGATGGTCTCGGTGAGCACGATCACGGTGACGGTGGCGCCGGAGATGGCGTCGAGGTTCTCGCCGACGCGCAGCTTCTCGTTGACATGGTGCGGCACGTGGGCGTCGGCGTAGTCGACCAGGCGCTGCTCGGGAATGCCCACCAGCATGATCGGCTCCTCGTGGCCGAGGATGGTGGCCATGGTGAGCTGCGCCTGCACGTCGATGCCCACCAGCATGCTGATCGGCTTGCCGGAGTAGGCGGGGATCGGCGCGACATCGTCCGTCTCGAAGGCGTAGCCCAGCAGGGTGTCGCCGGCGAAGACCGCCTTGGCGGGATAGTCGCCATCGGCCTGGGCCAGGCGGGTGGCCTCGGGGAAGCCGGGGCGCACCTGCTCCAGCTCGATGGCCGCGACGGCGGGCGCGAGAAACAGAAGCAACGTTGCCAGCCAGAAGTACGCCAGGGGGATGAGTGCACTGCGCCGGATGGACATGGGCGGTCCTTATCTTTACCTGGTGCGCGTCGGGTTCGAGGCGGGAACGTTGCAACAGGTATCTGAGATGAATCTTTTGGCCTTTAAAGACGCCCGGCACGGAGGCCAGGCGGCTAAACGCATGATGCCGGAAGCCCTTGGCGGTCGAATTGACATGGGTCATGACCTCTGTGGCTTTTCGCCGCAGGACGCTATGTCGCAGGCCACGAAGCCAGCTGTGGCGCGGCCTGAGGCAGGTTGTCGCAGTGCCGGGCGAGACCCGTCGTTTCTTGATCGAGGTCAGGCTCCGCTTTTTTTTCGGCCCTAAGCTTGGGCCGAAAAGGTATGTAACAAGCTTGTTTCCCCCTTGAAAAAAGTGACCCGTGGCGCCTTCGCGCCGCTGCTGGCCCGTGCCTGTTTTTTGCCGGCGGCCGGCGGGGTCGCGCCGATTTCTGCCGCGCCTTGGCGAAGTGGCCCAGCGCGGAGACACCTGATGCGGAGATTCTTTCCATGCGGTTCCTGCGAACCTGGCTGTTGCCTCTCTGGATGGGACTTGTGCTGCTGCCGGCTGCGGCACAGGCCGGCGATTGGCTGGCGACGCTCTTTCCCGAGGCCGACGCCCTGGGCGAGACCCACGCCGAGCCGCCGGTGACGGCGCTGCTGCGTGACGGCGAGCTCGTCGGCTACGCCTTCGAGACCAACGACATCGCGCCGATCCCGGCCTATTCGGGACATCCGGTCAACATGCGCGTCGGCATGGACCTGCAGGGACGGATCACCGGGGTCGAGGTGCTCGATCACTCGGAGCCGATCATGCTGGTGGGGATTCCCGAGACGGTGCTCGACGACTTCGTCGAGCAGTACGTCGGCAAGTCGGTGCGCCAGAAGGTGCGGGTCGGGCTGTCGAGCCAGCGCCGTGAGGGCTATGAGCTGGTCGATGCGGTGTCCGGCGCCACCGTCACCGTGGTGGTGATGGGCGAAGGCATCATGCGCTCGGCGCGGCAGGTGGCGCGTGAGCTCGGCATCCTCGAAGGCGGTGGTGGTGGCGGGCTCGCCCGGGTGCGCCATGAGCATTTCGAGGAGGGCGACTGGGACTCGCTGCGCGAGGCAGGGGCGATCGGCCACCTGCGCCTGTCCCGCGGCCAGGTCGACGCCGCCTTCGTCGGCACCGCCGCCGAGGGCATCGACGCCGCACCGCCCGGGCGCGAGGACGAGACCTTCATCGACCTCTACGTCGCCTACCTCAACGTGCCCACCATCGGGCGCAACCTGCTCGGCGACGCCCAGTACGCCCAGCTGATGGAGACGCTGGCGGAGGGCGAGCACGCGCTGGCGATCATGGCCGACGGCCTCTACTCGTTCAAGGGCTCGGGCTTCGTGCGCGGCGGCATCTTCGACCGCATCCTGGTCCACCACGGCGGGCGCTCCGACCAGTTCCGCGACACCGATTACCTGAGGCTGTGGAACCTGCGGATCGACGGCGCCCCGCGGCTGCCCGAGCGCGACATCTTCATCCTGCGCGAGGATGCCGGCTTCAACCCCGGCCTCGGCTGGGAGCTGGAGCTGCTGGTGCGGCGCCAGGTGGGCGCGCTGGACACCGAATTCGCGGGATTCTCGGCGGAGGTCCAGGTGCCCGAGCGGTTCCTCGAGATGCCCGAGCCGAGCCTCGCCATGCTGGAGGACGAGGCCGCCTCGCGCCCACTGTGGATCTCGGTGTGGGAAGACCGGGTCATGCACATCGCGGTGCTGGGCGCGGGGCTGGTGGTGCTGACCTTCATCCTGCTGTTCCAGGACTGGCTGGTGCGGCGCCCGCGGCTCACCCACGTGCTGCGCACCGGTTTCCTGGTCTACACCGTGGTGTTCATCGGCTGGTACGCCCTGGCCCAGCTCTCGGTGGTCAACATCCTCACCTTCGTGCATTCGCTGATGGGCGGCTTCAGCTGGGAGTCGTTCCTGATCGACCCGATGATGTTCATCCTCTGGTCGTTCGTAGCGGTGACGCTGCTGCTGTGGGGCCGAGGCGTGTTCTGCGGCTGGCTGTGCCCCTTCGGGGCCATGCAGGAACTGATCAACAAGGCGGCGCGCAAGCTGCGCGTGCCCCAGTTCGAGCTGCCCTTCGCCGTGCACGAGCGGCTGTGGGCGCTGAAGTACATCATCCTGCTGGCGCTGTTCGCGTTGTCGCTGCAGTCGGTGGGGCAGGCCGAGGTCTTTGCCGAGGTCGAGCCGTTCAAGACCGCCGTGCTGCTCAAGTTCCAGCGCGAGTGGGGCTTCGTGCTCTACGCCGTGCTGCTGCTGGCCATCAGCGCCTTCAACCAGAAGTTCTACTGCCGCTACCTCTGCCCGCTGGGCGCGGGGCTCGCCATTCCCGCCCGCCTGCGCCTGTTCGACTGGCTCAAGCGCCACCGCGGCAGCTGCGGCACGCCGTGCCAGACCTGTGCCAACGAATGCCACGTGGCCGCCATCCATCCCGACGGGCACATCAACGTCAACGAATGCCACTACTGCCTGGACTGCCAGGTGACCTACCACGACGACCGCCGCTGCCCGCCGATGGTCAAGCGCCGCAAGCGCTACGAGAAGGCGACGCAGCTGAGCCGCAAGGTGGAGGACGGGCGGCGCATTCCGGCCATGGAGGTCGGCAGCGAGGCATGAGCGGGCCGCGCCAGCCGGCGCCGGCCCAGGAGCAAGGGCGAGGCCGTGCCCCGCGGCACGACCTCGCCGGAGCAGCAGCAGGAGCGCCAAGGTGACAGCGGCGCTGAGCGTTACCAGAAAAAAAACGAACGAAACGAACGGAACGGAGGAAGTGTCATGAGCGGGAATCAGAGGGATGATCAGGACCAGGCCAACACCCCATCGCTCGCGCCGGTGGACGAGGGGCGGCGACGCTTCCTCGCCGGCAGCGCCATGCTGGGGGCGGCGGGCATGGCGGGGGCCGCGGGGGTGGCGGGCGTCGGCGCCATGACGCGCAGCCCGGCGGTGCAGGCGGCGGCCGGCGATGCGGCCAACATTCACGTCAACCCGGGTGAGCTGGACAGCTACTACGGCTTCTGGAGCAGCGGCCAGAGCGGCGAGGTGCGCGTGCTGGGCGTGCCTTCCATGCGCGAGCTGGCGCGCATCCCGGTGTTCAACCGCTGCTCGGCCACCGGCTGGGGGCAGACCAACGAGAGCCTGACGGTGCTGGGCGACAGCGCCCGCTTCCAGAACGGCGACCTGCACCACGTGCACATGAGCTGCACCGACGGCAAGTACGACGGCCGCTACCTGTACGCCAATGACAAGCTGAACACCCGCGTGGCGCGGATCCGCCTGGACATCATGCGCTGCGACAAGATCGTCACCGTGCCCAACGCGCACTCCATCCACGGCCTGCGCGTGCAGAAGGCGCCCAAGACCGGCTATGTCTTCGCCAACGGCGAGATGATCGTGCCGATGCCCAATGACGGCCGCCACCTGGACGATCCCGACCAGTACTGGTCGGTCTTCACCGGCATCGACGGCGAGAGCATGGAGATCAAGTGGCAGGTGTGGGTCGACGGCAACCTCGACAACTGCAACGCCGACTACTCGGGCCGCTTCGCGGCGGCGACCTGCTACAACGCCGAGCGCGGCGTGACCCTGCAGGACAAGATGCGCTTCGAGCGCGACTGGGTGGTGGTATTCGACATCCACGCCATCGAGCGCGCGGTGGCCAACGGTGATTTCCTCAACATCGAGGGCTGCGAGGTTCCGGTGGTGGATGGCCGCGGCGACAACAATCCGTTCACCCGCTACATCCCGGTACCCAAGAACCCCCACGGCATCAACGCCACGCCGGATGGCAAGTACCTGATCGCCAACGGCAAGCTGTCGCCGACCTGTACCGTGATCGACACCCACAAGCTGCCCGACCTGTTCGACAACAAGATCGAGCTGCGCGACACCGTGGTCGCCGAGCCGGAGCTGGGCCTGGGGCCGCTTCACACCACCTACGACGGGCGCGGCAACGCCTACACCACGCTGTTCATCGACAGCCAGGTGGTGAAGTGGAACGTCGAGGATGCCATTCGCCACTACAACGGCGAGGAAGTGAGCTACATCCGCCAGAAGCTCGACGTGCACTACCAGCCGGGTCACCTCAACGCCACCCTGGCCGAGACCGCCGAGGCGGACGGCCAGTGGCTGGTGGTGCTGAGCAAGTTCTCCAAGGACCGCTTCCTGCCGGTGGGCCCGCTGCACCCCGAGAACGACCAGCTGATCGACATCTCCGGCGACGAGATGAAGCTGGTGCACGACGGTCCGGCCTTCGCCGAGCCACACGACTGCATCATGTGCCGCCCCGACCAGGTACGGCCCACGGCGATCTTCAACCGCGACGACCCGTTCTGGGCCCAGGCGCGCCAGTGGGCCGAGGAGGACGGCGTCAACCTCGAGACCGACAGCAAGGTCGTGCGCAACGGCAACAAGGTGCGTGTCTACCTGACGGCGGTGGCCCCGCAGTACGGCCTGAACGAGTTCCGGGTCAAGCAGGGCGACGAGGTGACGGTGATCGTCACCAACCTCGACCGGATCGAGGACCTCTCCCACGGCTTCGCCATCATCAACTACGGCGTGTCGATGGAGGTCAACCCGCAGCAGACCTCGTCGGTGACCTTCACCGCCGATCGCGCGGGCGTCTACTGGTTCTTCTGTACCTGGTTCTGCCATGCGCTGCACATGGAGATGGCCGGGCGCATGCTGGTCGAACCCGCCTGACGCCGTTGGAGCCGGCGCGCTGCGCCGGCTCCCCCTTTCGCTCTGAGGACATGCGTATGCGTTTGACTGTGACGCTCCTGGCGGCGCTGCTGTGCCTGCCCGGGCTGGCAGCGGCCGCCGAATGGCGCGTGGTGCCCGGCGAGCAGCCGCTGCAGGCGGTGCTCGATGCCGCCGTCGACGGGGACGTGGTGCGAGTGGCCAGCGGCGTGCACGCCGGCAATTTCGTCGTCGGCAGCTCCATCGTGCTGGTCGGCGAGCCGGGTGCCGTGCTGGACGGCCAGGGCCGTGGCCGGGTGCTGACCCTGGCGGCCCCGGGCGTCGAGGTGCGCGACCTGCACCTGCGCAACGACGGTGCCGACATGACCGCCATGGACGCGGCGCTCTTCGTCGACCGCCAGGCGACCGGCAGCGTGATCGAGAACAACCGGATCGAGGCCCGCGGCTTCGGCATCTGGATGGACAGCGTGGCCGACCTGCGGGTGGCCGGCAATCGCATCAGCGGCGACACCTCGCTGCGCTCCCAGGACCGTGGCAACGGCCTGCATCTCTACGACGTGACGGGCGCCGAGATCATCGGCAACGAAGTGTGGGAGACCCGTGACGGCATCTACATCGACATCAGCAACCACAACCGGCTGATCGACAACTACCTGCATGGCCAGCGCTATGGCATCCACTACATGTTCTCCCAGCACAACGAAGTGCGCGGCAACCTGACCCGCAACAACCGGCTGGGCTACGCCCTGATGCAGTCGCGCTACCTCACGGTGGTCGGCAACCGCTCCGTGCAGGACCAGAACTATGCCTTCCTGCTCAATTTCATCGTCGATTCTGAACTGGCCGAGAACGTCGCCCTGGACACCCAGCGCGGCGTGCAGCCGGGCGTGCCCGACGGCCACGCCATCAGCGGGGCCGAAGGCAAGGCGCTGTTCATCTACAACTCATTGTTCAACGACATCCGCGACAATCTCTTCGCCCGCACCGAGATCGGCATCCACATGACCGCCGGCTCCGAGGACAACCGCTTCCATGGCAACGCCTTCGTCGGCAACCAGACCCAGGTGAAGTACGTGGCCATACGCCAGCAGGAGTGGTCCCACGAAGGGCGCGGCAACTACTGGAGCGACTACCTGGGCTGGGATCTCGGCAACGACGGCATCGGCGACACCCCCTATGAGCCCAACGATTCGATGGACCGGCTGATCTGGACCTACCCGATGGCCAAGATCCTGCTCAACAGCCCGGCCGTGCTGGTGCTGCGCTGGGTGCAGCGGGAATTCCCCATCCTGCGCCCCCCCGGGGTGCGCGACAGTCACCCCTTGATGGCCTTGCCGGAATGGCAGGCGGAGATCGTGCAATGACCCAGCCCGTGATCGAGATGCGCTCGGTCGGCAAGTGCTACGGCCAGCTGACCGCCCTGGACGATATCAGCCTGACCCTGCAGGCGGGCGAGGTGCTGGGCCTGATGGGCCACAACGGCGCCGGCAAGTCCACCACCATGAAGCTGATCCTGGGGCTGATCCGCCCGACCCGGGGGTCACTTGCGGTATTCGGCCACGACCCCGGCGGGGTGGCGGCCAACGAGCTGCGCCGCCGCCTGGGCTACCTGCCCGAGAACGTGCAGTTCTACGAGCAGCTCACCGGCCGCGAGGTGCTCGACTATTTCGCCCGGCTCAAGCGGGTGGCGGGCGGGCAGGTGGGCGAGCTGCTCGAGCGCGTGGGGCTCTCCCACGCCAGGGACCGCCGGGTGAAGACCTACTCCAAGGGCATGCGCCAGCGCCTCGGCCTGGCCCAGGCGCTGCTCGGTGAGCCGCGCCTGCTGCTGCTCGACGAGCCCACCACCGGCCTCGATCCCATGGCCACCAAGGACTTCTACGGCATGGTCGACGAGCTCAGCCGGCGCGGTGTCAGCGTGATCCTGTGCTCGCACGTGCTGCCCGGCGTGGAGCGCTATATCGACCGGGCGGTGATCTTCGGCCGGGGCCGGATGCTGGCCGCCGGCAGCATCGACGAGCTGCGCGAGTCGGCCGCCCTGCCCATGGTCATGCGGCTGCGCTCGCAGGGGGATACCGCGGCGCTGGTCGAGCATCTGGGCGGGCTCGGCGGCGAGACTACCGCGCTGGCGGACGGGCGCCTCGAGATCTCCCTGCCCGCCCGCGCCAAGGCCGGCGTGCTGCGCGTGCTGGCCGACCAGGGCGCGCTCGACGAACTGGAGCTGGAGCCGCCGACGCTGGAGTCGCTTTACGTTCACTTCGACGGCGCCATGCGCCTGCAGGGAGACGCCGCATGAACAACGTGCTGATCGTTGCCGGCAAGGAGTTCCGCGACGGCCTGCGTAACCGCTGGGTGCTGGCCATCACCCTGGTGTTCGGCGTGCTGGCGGTGGGCCTGGCCTACTTCGGCGCCGCGGCCTCGGGGCAGGTCGGCTTCACCCGCGTCTCCACCACCATCGTCAGCCTGTCGAGCCTGGCGGTGTTCCTGATCCCGCTGATCGCGCTGATGCTGGCCTATGACAGCATCGTCGGTGAGGAGGAGTCCGGCACGTTGCTGCTGCTGCTGACCTACCCGATGAGCCGGGTCGAGCTGCTGGCGGGCAAGTTCGTCGGCCACGCGGCGACCCTGGGGGCCGCCACCCTGGTGGGCTTCGGCCTGGCCGGGCTGGTCATCACCCTGCTGGGACACAGCGAGAACCCGGGCGAGACCCTCGCGGCCATGGGCCTGTTCATCGTCTCGGCGATGCTGCTGGGCTGGGCGTTCATCGGCCTGGCCTACGTGATCAGCGTCAGCGTGGCGGAGAAGTCGCGGGCGGCGGGCGTGGCGCTGATGGTGTGGTTCCTGTTCGTGATCGTCTTCGACCTGGGGCTGCTGGCGCTGCTGGTGGGCACCGGGGGGCAGGTGAGCGAGAGCCTGTTCCACTACCTGCTGCTGCTCAACCCCACGGATATCTTCCGCATCGTCAACCTGACTTTCTTCGAAGCGGCCCGCACCCAGGCGGGGCTGGCCTCCATCGGCGCCGATGCCGCCTTCCACCCGGCGCTGCTGCTGGGGGCGCTGCTGGCCTGGGTGGCGGCGCCGCTGGGGCTGGCGCTGTGGCGCTTCCGCCATCGCGAAGTCTGAACCCACCCGCTCGACCCCGGAGGAGACGCTCCATGCTGACACGCAGGAAATTCATCATCGTGATGGGAGGCGTGACCCTCGCCGGCCTGGCCGGCTGCGGGCAGGAGGCGCCGCAGGCGCTGAGCTGCGCGCCGCAGCCCATCGAGCCGGGCGACGAGTGCGCGGTGTGCGGCATGTTCATCAGCGAATATCCCGGGCCCAAGGCCCAGGTGTGCACGCGCAGTGGCCGGGTGCTCAAGTTCTGCTCCACCTCGGACCTGTTCGTCTGGCTGCTGCAGCCGGACTCCGTGCCCCAGCTGCTCAAGGCCTACGTGCACGACATGGGCATCACCGACTGGGATTCGCCCTCCGATGACGCCTTCATGGACGCCGCGCTGGCCTTCTACGTCACCGACCATCCGGTCATGGGCGCCATGGGGCCGACGCTTGCCACCTTCGGCAGCGAGGCCGATGCCAGGGCCTTCATGGCCGAGCATCAGGGGCAGCTGCTGGAATACGGCGAGATCGACGTGGAGGTGATCAACGACCTGGCGCGGGCCCATATCCGCCGCACCATGTAGCGAGGCCCAGCCCACCAGAAAAGCGCCCCGGCAGCCAGGCTGCCGGGGCGCTTCGTCTGACAAGGCGGTGTTGCCTGCTTAGAGCACCGGCTCAAGCATGAAGTCCACGGCGGCCTTCACTTCCTCGTCGGTCAGGTTCATGTGGCCACCCCTCGGCGGCATGGCCTGGAAGCCGTTGATGGAGTGATCGTAGAGGGTCTCCATGTCCTGCTCGAGGCGCGGAGCCCAGGCAGCGGCATCGCCCATGATCGGGGCACCGGCGGCGCCGGTCATGTGGCAGGCCATGCAGGCCCGGTTGTAGATCGCTTCGCCGTCGGGCTCGGCCTGGGCGGTTGCCGTGAAGGCCAGCGCGGCGGCCCCGGCCAGCACGGCCATTGACAGTTTCTTCATGGTTTTCTCCTGTAGTGCGTCACGGTGAAGCCAGTCGCTGTAGGTATTCTTGCAAGACTGGCCTCGATAGTAAGCCAAATCTAAGTTTGGCAAAACGGACCCCGTGCGAACAGTGCGCTAGGTCACCTCGGACGGGATTTGCAGCAAGCGGGCCAGCTGGGACTGCCGCGGGCCCAGCATGTCGGCCAGGGTATAGCGGTCCAGCACCGCCAGGAAGGCCGCCATGGCTGCATTGAGAATCGGCTTGAGACGGCACGCGGGCGTGATGATGCATTCGTTGTGATCGCGGAAGCATTCCACCAGGCCGAGCTCGTGCTCGGTGTCGCGCACCAGGCCGCCCAGGGTGATGCCCTGGGGGTCGCGGTTGAGCAGCAGGCCACCATTCTTGCCGCGGATGGTGGTGATGTAGCCGCGATGGCTGAGGTCCTGCACCACCTTCATCAGGTGATTGCGGGAGACGCCGAAACTCTCCGCGATCTCATGGATCGTGGCGCGCTCCTCGCCCTTGACGGCAAGATAGATCAGCACGCGCAAAGCATAGTCGGTGTAGCGGGTCAGATGCATGCGAGCCTCGGGCAGTGGCCGCCTGGCAGCACCAGGCAAGAATCGTCTAGAAATCAGCCTATTCTAACACCTGTCGTACGCTGGCTGGGTTGGCGTCGGGGCGGGTCAGGATGAAGGTGGCCACGCCGCCGAACAGGATTGCCGTGACGCCCAGGACCAGGCCGGATACGCCCCCGGCCCACAGCACCGCCCAGCTCAACGCCAGCAGCCCCAGGGCCAGGCGCTTGGCCGGGCGCGGAATGGCGCGCTGGTGCCGCCAGGCATGCAGGGACGGGCCGATTCGCGGGTGGCGCTCCAGCCACAGGGCCAGGCGAGGCGAGCCCTTGGGCGCCGCCCAGGCCGCCACCAGCAGGAATGGCGTGGTGGGCAGCAGCGGCACGACCAGCCCGGCGGTGCCCAGGCCGATGCAGGTGTAGGCCAGGGAGCACCAGGCCAGGCGGGCAAGCGATAGCGGTGACAGTCGTGACATCCCGGCGTACCCCGCGGATTGGCAGTCAGCATACTAAGTAGTATTTTATATGCATGTTTAATCTCGATGCAAAGGCTTCGCGCCGACCCGGTCCTGCGGCCGCGGGTTCGCCCCCCCAGCGGCTGCCGGCCTGGCGCTGGCTGTTCCCCCTGGCAACGCTGCATGCGGCGGTGATGATACCGCTGTCGCTGCTGGCGCTCTATCACGGTGGGCGGCTGGTCGGGCACCTGGGTTCGCCGGCGGCGCATGCGCGGGAAATGCTGTTCGGCTTCGCCCTGGCGGTGATCGCCGGCTACCTGCTCGGGCCGCAGCCACGCCGACGGTTGACGATCCTGGTGGGGCTCTGGCTGGTGGGCCGGCTCGGGGTGCTCGATGTGCCGGGCAGCGCGGTCGCCAGCCTGGCGGACGCCGCGTTCGCCCTGTGGGTGGCCACGCTGCTGGTGCCGCGTTTTCTCGCTGCCAAGAAGTGGCGCAACCGGGTGCTGGCGCCGCTGCTGGGGCTGATCTGCCTGCTGGCGGTGGTCACCCTGACCTGGCGCTATCTCGACGGCATGCCGACCACCACCCCGCTGATGCACCAGAGCGTGCTGTGGCTGGTGCTGCTGATGGTGTTCATGGGCGGGCGCATCGTGGCGCCCGCCGTCAACGGCCACTTCCTGCACCGCTACCGCCGGGCCGGCGCCGGGGTGCAGCCCCGCCTCGAGGCCGCACTCATCGTGCTGCTGGGGCTGGCGCCGTTCGTGATGCTGTGGCCTGCCTTTCACCCCCTGGCGGCCCTGATGGTGGCCGCGGCCGGCGTGCTGGTGCTGCTGCGCATATCTCGCTGGGAGCCGCTGCGCTGCGCCGGGCGCCCCGACCTGCAGGTGCTGATGCTGGGCTACGCCTGGCTGGGCATCGGGCTGCTGCTGCTGGCGCGCCATTGGTGGCTGCCGACACATGCCAGCGCCACGCTGCATATCTTCACCATCGCGGCCCTTGGCACGCTTTCCAGCACGATCATGGTGCGCCACGTCATCCTGCGCGCCAAGCAGCGTCCGGAAAGCGAGCCGCTGCTGCTGCCGCTGGCCGGGCTGTTCGCCACGGCCGCGCTGCTGCGGCTGTGGGCGCTCGACATGGGCGACTACTGGCAGGTGGTGCTGTGGAGCTCGGCGCTGTGCTGGTCGCTGGCCTGGTGCCTGGTGTGCTGGCGGCTGTGCGCCTTGATACGCCGCCTGCCGCGGCGCGAGCCGGGCAAACTTGACCCCGGGCAATAGAGCCGCGCGCTGCCGAGACGGCGGCTGGCGGCAGTGTCATACTGGGCGGCATGCGGCGATGGCGTGCGCCATGCCCCCCTATCAAGAGGCTGTTCCCGATCATGCAAGACGATCTGCTGTTCAACCGCCCCCTGGTGGAAAAATATGACCGCCCGGGGCCGCGCTACACCTCCTATCCGACCGCACCGCAGTTCCATGCGGCATTCGCCGAGGATGACTACCGCGCCGCCGCCGAGCGCAGCAATCGCGTGGCCGCGCCCAAGCCGCTGTCAGTCTACGTGCACATCCCGTTCTGCAAGAGCCTGTGCTACTACTGCGCCTGCAACAAGATCATCACCCACAACACCGAGCGGGCGGCGGAGTACCTGGACTGGCTGAAGCAGGAGATCCGCGTGCAGGGGGCGCTGTTCGATGAAACACGGCGCATGACCCAGCTGCACCTGGGGGGCGGCACGCCCACCTATCTGAGCAACGCCCAGCTCGGCGAGCTGATGGCCGCACTGGACGAGGCCTTCCACTTCGCTCCGGCCGAGCGGCGCGAGTTCTCCCTCGAGGTCGACCCTCGCACGGTCACGCCTTCCCAGATCCACGAACTCCACGAGCTCGGCTTCAACCGCCTCAGCTTCGGCGTGCAGGACTTCGACGAGGACGTGCAGAAGGCGGTCAACCGCGTGCAGAGCGAGGAGCAGGTGGTGGAGCTGGTCAAGGCGGCGCGCGAGGCGGGCTTCCAGTCGGTCAGCGTCGACCTGATCTACGGCCTGCCGCTGCAGACGGTGGCGAGCTTCGATACCACCCTCGACAAGATCATCGCCCTGCGCCCCGACCGCATCGCCAGCTACAGCTACGCCCACCTGCCGGAGCTGTTCAAGGCCCAGCGCCTGATCCGCCCCGAGGACATGCCGCCGCCGGAGCGCAAGCTGGAGCTGCTGGAGCTCACCATTCGCCGCCTCACCGCGGCCGGCTACGTCTACATCGGCATGGACCACTTCGCCCTGCCCGACGACGAGCTCTCCCTGGCCAAGGAGAACGGCACCCTGCAGCGCAACTTCCAGGGCTACTCCACCCACGCCGACTGCGACATGATCGGCCTGGGCATCACCTCCATCGGCAAGGTGGGCGACAGCTACAGCCAGAACGTCAAGGAGACCGCCCAGTACCAGTCACGGCTCGAGGCGGGGCGGCTGCCGGTGATGCGCGGCTACCGGCTCAACGACGACGACCGCCTGCGTCGCGACGTGATCAACGCGCTGATGTGCCACGGGCGGATCGACTTCGCCGCGATCGAGGCGCGCCATGACATCGTCTTTCGCGACTACTTCGCCGATGCGCTGGAGCAGCTCGGGGAGATGCAGGCCGACGGCCTGCTGGCGATCGGTGACGATGCCATCGAGGTGCTGCCCAGCGGGCGCCTGATGATGCGCAACATGGCGATGGCCTTCGATGCCTATCTGAAGCCCAACGAGGGGCGCTTCTCGCGCACAGTGTAGTTCCCCTGCAAGGCAAGAACGGCGCCCCGCGGGGCGCCGTTCTTGCCTGCGGGTCGCGCCGCTCAGACGGCCCTTTCGAATAGCAGGTTGTTCTCCAGGTGGATATGCTCCATCAGGTCCTCGCGGAACTCGCGCAGGCCGGTGTAGAGGGCGCGCCAGGTGGTGCAGGCGCCCTTGGGCGGGGTGATGTCGTTGGTCAGCGCCATCACCTGCTCCAGGTTCTCGCCGTGGTCGTCGTGCTCGTGGCGCATCACCGCGATCGGCCCCTGGGCCTGGGCACCCATGCCGTTGCGCAGCATCGGGAAGAGGATCTGCTCCTCCTTCTGCATGTGGCTCTCCATCTCCTGGTAGATCACCGTCAGCAGGTCGGCCAGCCCGTTGGGGCAGGACTCGCGGTCGCCGTGGACCAGCTCGACCCGACGCGCCATGCGGATCAGCTCCGGCAGCTGCTGGCGATGCACGTCGTGGTAGCGCGTCAGGATGTGGTCGATCAGCTCGTCGTTGCTGGCCTCGCGCCAGTCGCGCTCGGATACGCTGCCGGCCGGCAGCGCCTCGAGCTCGGTCACCAGCTTGTCGGGCAGCAGGCCGGCGCGCTCGGCGGCCTCGCGCAGGCTGATGCGCCCGCCGCAGCAGAAATCGATGTTGTAGGCATGGAACACCCGGGTGGCGCCAGGCAGGGACAGGGCGATGCGGCCGACGGTTTGCTCGAGAAGGGTCATGTGATGTCCTTGGAAACGGTCTATGACACCTTGGCGTAGCAAGCCGCATGCCAAGTTATTTTCTCTTTTTTATCAATGGTTAATTATTAGATGGTGTTTTTCACCCGGTGCGCGTAGGGTGGAATAAACCCTTTGTTGGTAATTTTTACCATGCTGGATGACTCCTTGATCGCCGACCTGACGGCGGACCTGCCCAGTGCGGTGCGGCTGCAGCGCCTGGTGAGGACCCTGCGCGAGGGCTTCTCCTGCGGTGCGGTGTGCCTGCTGCGGCTGCAGGAGGGCGTGCTGGCGCCGCTGGCGGTGGAGGGCCTGGTACGCGAGGCGCTGGGGCGGCGCTTCGAGGTGGCTCGGCATCCGCGCCTGGCTACCATTCTCACCAGCCGCCGCTCGACCCTGTTTCCTCCCGATTCGGCGCTGCCCGACCCCTACGACGGCCTGATCGAGCAGCATCCCGGTGAGCCGCTGCACGTGCACGACTGCATGGGCATCAGCCTGCACGTGGAGGGCGAGCCCTGGGGCGTGCTGACGCTCGACGCGCTGGTGGCGGGCACCTTCGACGAGGCGGCGCGTCGGGCGCTGGAGCGCTATGCGCTGCTGGTCGAGGCGGCGGTGCGAGTGACCCGGCTGGAGCAGGATATCCGCGCGCTGCGCATGGCCCGACATGACAGCGTCATCCAGGTGGCGCGCGGCGAGAGCGGCGAGATCCTCGGCCACAGCGCCGTGCTGCAGCGCCTGCTGCGCGAGCTCGACGTGGTGGCCGAGGCCGACCTGCCGGTGCTGCTGCTGGGCGAGACCGGCGTCGGCAAGGAGCTGTTCGCGCGACGCCTGCACCAGCGTTCGCCGCGTCGCGACCAGCCGCTGGTGCAGGTCAACTGCGCGGCGCTGCCGGACACCCTGGCCGAGAGCGAGCTGTTCGGCCATGTGAAGGGCGCCTTCTCCGGGGCCACGGCGGATCGGGCCGGGCGCTTCGAGGCCGCCGACGGCGGTACCCTGTTCCTCGACGAGGTGGGGGAGCTACCGCTTGCCATCCAGGCCAAGCTGTTGCGCGCGCTGCAGAACGGCGAGGTGCAGCGGCTGGGCGAGGACACGCCGCGTCGGGTCGACGTGCGCATCGTGGCGGCAACCAACCGCCACCTGGCCGACGGCGTGCGCGACGGCCATTTCCGCGCTGATCTCTACCACCGCCTGTCGGTCTACCCGGTGGCGATACCGCCGCTGCGCGAGCGTGACAGCGATGTGCTGGTGCTGGCCGGCCACTTCCTCGAGATCAACCGTGCGCGGCTTGGCGTGCGCAGCCTGCGCCTGGCGCCGGAGGCCGAGGCGGCGCTGCTGGCCTATGACTGGCCCGGCAACGTGCGCGAGCTGGAGCATGTCATCAGCCGCGCGGCGATCAAGGCGCTGGGCCATGGCTCGCAGCGCGACGACATCGTGACGCTGCAGCCGGCGTGGCTCGACCTGCCTCAGGTGCCGCCCCCCAGGGCCATGGTGGAAGCGCGTGGCGACCTCCTGGAGGCCGCCGCGCAGGCCAACCTGCGCCAACAGGTCGAAGCGGCTCAGCGCCAGGCCATCCGCGAGGCCCTGGCGGCGTGCGACGGCAGCTGGGCGAACGCTGCCCGGCGGCTCGCCGTGGACCCCAGCAATCTGCACAAGCTGGCGCGTCGCTTGGGGATCAAATAGTTATCGAAATGCAACCCCCTGGGAGGAAAAAAATCCAGATATGGTCGCTTGATCGTCCCGGTTGAACTATATATGGTACGCAGACCCCGGCAGGGGCTGTAGCGAGAGCTTGACGCATATCAGTGCAGGAAGGCCGCGTCGAGCTTAGGATGATCGGTCGCCCGGCCGCACAGGCCGCCATCGATCCCATCGGTTCGACCCTTCGGAGAGTTGCGATGTTTCCGTTGTCCCTGTCTCATTTGCCGCGCCCGCCCGCCCCGACTCGCCTTATCCGTGCCATCGACCCCCGCGTGCCGCTCATGCTGAAGCGCCAGGTCATCGAGCCGCTGCTCAATCGCACCTTTGCCGAGCCCCTGCTCGAAGGGGAGTTCGACGCCCTCGAAGACCGTCGCATCACCCTCCATGTGGAAGATCTGGGGGTCATGCTGACGCTCACGCTGGTGGACCAGTGCTTCACGCTGACCCGCGAGGCAGGCGAAGCGACCATACGCGGCGGCTGGCGCGAATTCCTGTGCCTGGCGACCCGGCGCGAGGATCCCGACGCCCTGTTCTTCCAGCGGCGGCTGGTGATCGAGGGCGACACCGAGCTCGGCCTCACGGTCAAGAACCTGCTCGACAGCCGCGAAGAGGGGCTGGCCCAGGGTCGGCTGGGTGAATGGCTGGTGCGCTTCGAGCGCATGGCGCGCCAGGATCGCTGACTACCTGAAACTTTTTGACCCTTCTGGAGATCCCCTGAAATGAGTACTTCCACCAAGGCCGTCAAGACGTCCCACGAGGTGCCGATGCAAACGCCTTCCCGCGACATCTGGGATGCCAAGTATCGCCTCAAGGATCGTCACGGAAGGCCCGTCGACAAGGACGTGGCGGCGACCTGGGAGCGCGTGGCACGGGCCCTGGCCGCGGTGGAAGGCGACAAGGCCGCCGAGTGGCTGCCCAAGTTTCGCTGGGCGCTTGAGAACGGCGCCATCCCCGCCGGCCGCATCATGTCCAACGCCGGCGCCGAGGACTACAAGCCGGCGGTGAGCCTGATCAACTGCACCGTCTCGCGCACCATCCGCGACTCCATGCACGACATCCTCTCCTCGGTGGTGGACGCCGGCATGACCCTCAAGGCCGGCTGCGGCATCGGCTACGAGTTCTCCACCCTGCGCCACAAGGGCGCCTTCGTGTTCGGCGCCGGTGCCGGTACCAACGGCCCGCTGGCGTTCATGGATATCTACGACAAGATGTGCTTCACCGTGGCCTCGGCGGGCGGCCGCCGCGGCGCGCAGATGGGCACCTTCGACGTCGGCCACCCCGACGTGCGTGCCTTCATCGAGGCCAAGCGCGAGGCGGGCCGGCTGCGCCAGTTCAACCTCTCGCTGCTCATCACCGACGAGTTCATGGAAGCGGTGAAGCAAGACGCCGACTGGCCGCTGGCCTTCCCGCTGCACGCCGGCGAGAAGGACGACGTCAAGCCCGAGGACCTGATCTACCGCGACTGGCCGGTGGTCGAGGAGGGCTACAGCGTCGACGCCGAGGGCCGCGTGGCCTGCCGCATCGTCGAGGTGATCAAGGCCCGCGAACTGTGGGACACCATCATGCGTTCCACCTACGACTTCGCCGAGCCGGGCTTCATCCTGATCGACCAGGTCAACCGCATGAACAACAACTGGTTCTGCGAGGAGATCCGCGCCACCAACCCTTGCGGGGAGCAGCCCCTGCCGCCGGAAGGCGCCTGCCTGCTCGGTTCGGTCAACCTGACCCGCTTCGTCATCGATCCCTTCGGCAAGAAGCCGCGCTTCGACTGGGAGCGTTACCGCCAGGTGGTGGCGATCTTCACCCGCATGCTCGACAACGTGGTGGAGATCAGCGGCCTGCCGCTTCCGGGCCAGCGCCGCGAGATCGAGGCCAAGCGCCGCCACGGCATGGGTTTCCTGGGCCTGGGCTCGACCCTGACCATGCTCAAGATCCCCTACGGTTCGGCGGAGTCGCTCGCCTTCACCGAGGAAGTGAGCCGCAACCTGGCCATCGAGGGCTGGAAGCAGGCGCTGGAGCTCTCCCGCGAGAAGGGCATGGCGCCGATCCTCGCCGAGGACTTCGAGATCACGCCGAAGATGATGCGCGAGCGCCCGGAGCTGGCGCAGGACGGCTACGAGATCGGCGACAAGGTGCCCGGGCGCATCCTGCACGCCCGCTATAGCCGCTACATGCAGAAGGTCGCCGAGGTGGAGCCGGAGCTGGTCGCGGCACTGGCCGAGCACGGCGCGCGCTTTACCCACCACAGCTCCATCGCACCGACCGGCACCATCTCGCTGTCGCTGGGCAACAATGCTTCAAACGGCATCGAGCCGTCGTTCTCCCACCGCTACTTCCGCAACGTGATCCAGTCGGGCAAGAAGACCAAGGAGCAGGTCGAAGTGGTCTCCTTCGAGCTGGCCGCCTACCGCCACTTCATCGCCAGCGATGCGGTGGAGAGCGACCTGCCCGACTACTTCATCACCGCCGACGCGGTCACCCCGCCGCAGCACGTGGCGGTGCAGGCGGCGGCCCAGGCGTGGGTCGACTCGGCGATCTCCAAGACGGTCAACGTCCCCACCGAGTTCCCCTTCGAGCAGTTCAAGGATCTCTACCTTGACGCCTACCAGAGCAAGCTCAAGGGCTGCACCACTTTCCGCTTCAACCCCGAGGCGTTCCAGGGCGTGCTGGTACGCGAGGACGACCTCAAGAACACCACCTACGTGTTCGAGCTTGAAAATGGCGAGACGCTGGAGCTCACCGGTGATGAAAAAGTGATCTACGACGGCGAGGAGCACAACGCGGCGAACCTGTATGACGCGCTGAAGGAAGGCACCTATGGCAAGTGGTAAAGAGGGTTCGCTCTTGACGGTCGTGAGCGGCCGTCACCCCAGCGTCAATGCACAACTTTCCGCAGGAGCCCCGTGATGGCCGTCGAAATCAAGTCAAAGATCATTTCCTACAGCGTCAAGAAGGCGGTGCAAGAGACACCGCTGGCCGACGAGAACCCGCTGACGGTGCGCATCCCCTCGCGCCCGGAGGGCACGCTGGAGGCCGTTTCCGAGAAGATCTCCTATGTCGGCGCCGAGGGCCGCAAGAAGGTCTACCTGCTGGTTTCCTTCATGCCGGTGCAGGGCGTTCTGGACGGCAAGCGAGTGGTGATCGAGCGGCCGGTGGAGTTCTTCTTCCCTTCCGGGCAGCTCTCCAGCGAACACCAGTGGATCACCGCCACCATGCGCAGCCTGTCGCTGGCCGCCCGCGGCGGCTACGTCACCCAGGCGGTGGCCGACCTGCGCAAGGTGGCCTGGGACAAGGGCCTGGTGCGCTGCGGCATGAACCGCTGGGGCAAGCCGATGTTCCACGATTCCGAGGTCGCCGCCATCGCCTGGTCGATCCAGCAGATCCTCTACCGTCGCGGCTTCCTCGACCAGGACGGCAACCAGGTGCCGGTGGAGGAGCTGGTACGTCGCTACGCCCACCGACTCACCCACGGCCATCCGTGGCAGCCGCCCACGCCTGAAGAGGAGTCCCGCGCTGCCCAGCCGGCTCAAGCGGTTGACACGGGAGACGGCCCGACGGTGGTGGGCCATTGCCCCGAGTGCCGTGGCGACTTGATCATGATGGACGGCTGCCCGACCTGCTACGCCGGCTGCGGCTGGTCGAAGTGCGGCTAGCGCCCTGACCTAGACCGTTGCCTGCAGGGAAGAGGCCGCTATGCGAAGCGTAGCGGCCTCTTCGTTTTCAGGTGGGATGGCGGGTCAATCTAACGCGATGGGTCAGTGCGCGTGGCCACTGCTGTTACCGGCAATGACGTTGTGCACGTCCTCCAGGTAGTGCACGTAATGAACATAGTGTTCGACGAACTCCCGGCCCCGCTCGGGATCGTCGCCCGCTGCTTGCTTGGCGGCCAGGGTGGCCTCGAAGGCGGAGCGGGCATTCCGTTCGAATTTTTCCACGATGCGCGCCAGGAACGCATCGATTTCGCCTTCTTCCAGGGCTTTGTCAGCCAGCTGGACCGCCGGGTCGATCTCTCCGGCCGGCTTGATGCCGGTGAAAGGCGCCCCTTCATAGGCGCGGTGGATTTCGACCAGCCTGGCAAAGAACTGCTGGTCGGCCAGTTCCTGGGCGTTATCACCGAGCGCGCGCACGTCCAGGGTCTTGGCGAACATGGCCTTGAGCTCTGCCTCATCCTCGGCGGGAATCCACTTGAGCACCGGGGTGATATCCCCTGAGTTCAACGCGGTTCGTGCTTCGTTGATGACGGGCCCGTCGAGGGCATCGCAATGGGCCATGGCCGTACCGGCAAACGAGAGAGCCAGGGCGGCGGTGGCAATGGCAACTTTCTTGCGCAAGGGAAGGTGGCGGATCGTCATGAGGCAAGCTCCTGTGGTCATGTTGGCAGCCGGTCTTGTGCGTTGGCTGTGGTGACATGCTAAGGCTTGCCGGGGCCTGCATCGTTCGTTCTTCGGCACTCGAACGTTTCAGTAAGCCCTTTTTCAACAAGGAGTTAGTGGTTCGAATGCGCGAAGCCCAACGTCGAACCTCACGAAGGCTACGAAAGCTCGGCAGGGTCAGCCGCCCGCGCGCGGCGACCGGGCACGAAACTCGCTCGGCGTCATGCCCGTCGTTCGCTTGAAGGCCGTATTGAACACGGATTTCGAATTGAAGCCCGAATCGTACATCACCTGCAGGATGGTCTGATCGGCATCGGCAAGCAGCCGCCTGCTCGCTTCGGCGATACGGTAGTCGCTGATGAACTCGAAGAAATTCTTGCCGCGCCCCTGGTTGATGGCCCGTGAAAGCTCCCGAGCCGGCACGCCGAGCTTGCGGGCGAGCTGGCTGACGGTCAGGTTGGCGTCGAGGTGAGGCTTGGCCTGCTGCATATGGCGTTCCAGCCGCGCCAGCAGGTCGGCATCGGCCGGAGCCTCCGTTGACGTTTCCTCACGACTGGCAAGCAGGCGAGATTCCTCCGCGCTGAGCCCGGAAAACACGATGGGCTGACGGAGCGCATGGATCAAAAGGTAATTGATGAACAAAAAGCCCGTCACCCCCCCGGCTGCCGACACCCACTGAACGCTGGCATCGCTTTTCCATACATGGGCCGTCAGGCAGTAGACGAGGCTCACGCTCCATACCACGGCGTACCCCAGCAGCAGCGCGCGTAGCCAATTCAGCTGCTTGTAGTCGATATTGGAGAAGATCTGCCGCACGTCCATGCCGAACGTCTTGAGCGCACGGATGGTCGCGACCAGGTAGCCGAGAAAGACCAGGTGAATGGCGGCGGCCATGAGTGGCGAGGTCAGCACGCCGGGATGATCCCGTTCCAGCAGGATCTGACGCTTCAGCTCGTCGGGTTGCAGATAGTACTCGACGACGAAGATGGCCCCAACGACCCAGAAAAGCAGCGTGTGGGCCAGATGCTGCCTGCGCAGCTTGAACTCCTGGAACATCAGCGATTGGGCGTAGAGATAGAGCAGGCCAGCCTGCAGCAGGCCGATCAGGGTGCCCAGGTAGGCCAGGTTGAGGAAGCGCTGGGCCAACCCGGTGCTGTAGAGAAAGACCTCGGCGAGCCCTGCCGCGAAGGCCAGCACCGTGGCGAACAGCAGGCGGTTGCTGGTCAGGCGGAAGTTGGTCGGTATCAGCAGGAAGGCCGCAAGCGCGAGCGATTGCAGGATGCTGGTCAGCAGCAGGATGTCCGCCAGGTTCAGGTACATCGTGACACTCCGGTTCCGTCACTCGCGCAGTTCGATGCGCGCGAAGTGCGGCGCCAGGCGCTTGACCAGCCCGGCGAGCATCGCCCGCGGCGGGGCGTTCTCCACCGGCTGGCAGTAGGCTGGATCGAGGCACTGGCGGGTGCGGGCCACCTGCACGGCGTACTGGCGCACGCCGCAGTCGGCCAGGGTCAGCGCGAGCCGCTCGACCTCGGCCAGGTTGAAGTCGCGCCAGTGCACGGTGGTACGGCATTCGAAAGACACGCCGCTATCGAGCAGCGCCATCAGGCTCTGGCTGTTGCGCTGCCAGATGCCGGGGCGGCCGCAGATGCGGTCGAAATCGCTGCCGCGCCCCTTCACGTCGAGCCCCACCCAGTCGAGCCACGGCAGCAGCCGGGAGAGCCGGGCCGGGTAGGGGCCGGCGGTGTGCAAGCCCACCTTGAAGCCCATGGCCTTCACCTCGCGGACCGCCGCCGGCAGCGCGTTGTGCAGCGTCGGCTCGCCGCCGCTGAACACCACCGCCTCGAGCAGGCCCCGGCGGCTCTCCAGGAATTCCCGCACCGCCTGCCATTCGCTTTCGTCGCCGCGACGCGGCGGCATCATGTGGCCGTTGTGGCAGTAGCCGCAGCGCAGCGGGCAGCCCTGCAGGAACACCACGCAGGCCAGGTGGTCGGGATAGTCCAGCGTGGTCAACTGGGTCATGCCGGCCACCGGCAGGCGAATGCCTTCGAGCGGTGCGAGGGCGGACGGGGCGAGGTCGGTGGCGATCATCGATGGTCCTCAAGCAGGCTGAAGGCTCCAGTGCCGGGCGCAGGGCCCGGCAGCTCAGGTCGGTCGAACGCTTGTCAGGAGGCCAGGGCGGCGGCGCGCTCGGTGAAGTGGCGCCGTTCCCGGTGTTCGGCGCGCTTGCCCACGTTGAACTGGCTGACCGGGCGATGGTAACCCATCACGCGGGTCCAGACCTCGCAGCGCTGGCGCTCTTGGGTGGGCAGGGTGTCGCGGTTCGTCATCGCATGGTTCCTTCTGGGTGGGGTGAATGGAACGCCTCAGGCCGGCATGGCCGCGGCGCGTCTGGCCAGCAGTGCATCGTCGCATTTCGGGCAGAACTCGTGCTCGCCGGCCAGGTAGCCGTGCACCGGGCAGATCGAGAAGGTCGGCGTCACGGTGATATAGGGCAGGCGGAAGCGCGACAGGGCGGTGTGCACCAGCTTGCGGCAGGCGGTGGCGCTGGAGAGTCGCTCGCGCATGTAGAGGTGCAGTACGGTGCCGCCGGTATAGCGGGTCTGCAGCGGGTCCTGGTGGATCAGCGCCTCGAAGGGGTCGTCGGTGTGTCCCACCGGCAGCTGGCTCGAGTTGGTGTAGTAGGGCGCCTCCGGCGTGCCCGCCTGCAGGATGCCGGGATAGCGCTCGGCGTCGACGCGGGCGAAGCGGTAGGTGGTGCCCTCCGCCGGGGTCGCCTCCAGGTTGTAGAGGTGACCGGTCTCGGCCTGGAATGCCTGCATCCGGGCGCGCACCTGGTCGAGCACTTCCAGCGCCAGCTGCTGGCCCTCGGGGTCCACGATGTCATGGCGGTCCTCGGAGAAGTTGCGCACCATCTCGTTGAGCCCGTTCACGCCCAGCGTCGAGAAGTGGTTGCGCAGGGTGCCGAGATACCTCTGGGTGAAGGGATAGAGCCCCTCGTCCATCCACTGCTGGATGCGCCCGCGCTTGAGCTCCAGGCTGTCGCGGCCCAGCGCCAGCAGGCGGTCGAGCTCTGCGAACAGGCCCGCCCGGTCGCCGGCGAAGCGATGGCCCAGCCGCGCGCAGTTGAGCGTCACCACCCCCAGCGAGCCGGTCTGCTCGGCGCTGCCGAACAGGCCGTTGCCGCGCTTGAGCAGCTCGCTGAGGTCGAGCTGCAGGCGGCAGCACATGGAGCGCACCATGTGCGGCTCCAGGTCGGAGTTGAGGAAGTTCTGGAAGTAGGGCAGGCCGTACTTCGCGGTCAGCGCGAACAGCCGCCCGGCGTTGTCGCTCTCCCAGTCGAAGTCCGCGGTGATGTTGTAGGTGGGGATGGGGAAGGTGAACACCCGGCCCTGGCGGTCGCCGGCTTCCATCACCTCCAGGTAGGCGCGGTTGATCAGGTCCATCTCCGCCTGCAGCTCGCCGTAGGTGAAGGGCTGCTCCTCGCCGCCGATGATCGGCACCTGGTCGCGCAGGTCGGCCGGGCACACCCAGTCGAAGGTGAGGTTGGTGAAGGGCGTCTGGCTGCCCCAGCGCGACGGCACGTTGAGGTTGTAGATGAACTCCTGGATCGCCTGCTTCACCGCGGCAAAGTCGAGGCCGTCCTTGCGCACATAGGGCGCGAGATAGGTATCGAAGGAGCTGAAGGCCTGGGCGCCGGCCCACTCGTTCTGCAGCGTGCCGAGGAAGTTGACCATCTGCCCCAGGGCGCTGGAGAGGTGGCGCGGCGGGTCGCTCTCGGCGCGTCCTGGCACGCCGTTGAAGCCCTCGATCAACAGCTGGCGCAGCGACCAGCCGGCGCAGTAGCCGCACAGCATGTCGAGGTCGTGGATGTGCAGGTCGCCCTCGCGGTGGGCGGCGCCGACCTCGGCCGGGTAGACCTCGTCGAGCCAGTAGTTGGCGATCAGCTTGCCCGACACGTTGAGGATCAGCCCGCCCAGGGAGTAGCCCTGGTTGGCGTTGGCGTGCACGCGCCAGTCGGCGCGTTCGAGGTATTCGTTGACGGTCGAGGCGACGTCGATGCGGCGCGGGCCGGCCTGGCTTGTGGGGGCGTTCACCGTAATCTCCCTATATGTGCTGCCGTTTTCTTTTTCATACACAACATATGGTGGGTGAAGGCTAGAGGGTGTCAGGTCCAGAGGGAATGACCTGGATCAGGAAAAGGCCAGATGGCGATCGGCCAACGACGAACCCCGCCGGGATGGCGGGGTTCTCGAGGGGGTGCCGCAGGGCTGTCGAGGGGGTGCCGCAGGGCTGCAAGTGGCGTCAGCCGGCGGGCAAGCGGGTGTTGTCCATGCCCGGGCGGCCGTGCCAGTAGCCGTCGCACACCTCCGCCTCGACCAGCGCTAGCGGGTCGGCGGCGGGAAGTGCGCCGCGGCGGGCGGCGTCGAAGGCGGTGACCACTTCGGCCATGCCGTCGGCGCGCGGGCTCAGGCGTGCCACGCCCACGCCCATGGCGGCCATGTCACCGACCTCGTGGCGCAGGTCCTGGCAGGCGCCGGAAAGCGTCTGGATGCCGTTCAGGGTGAACACCTCCTTCGACTCCTGGGAGCGCAGCGCCAGCCCCTCGGGGTACTTCTGGCAGACGAACTGGCAGCGATCCTTGGGCTTCTGGTGGCGCCGGGCGGTGAAGCAGCGCGACGACCAGGCCAGCGGCAGGTGGCCGTAGGCGAATACCTCGCAGGGTTGGTCTAGCCCCTCGGCCTTGCTGTCGGCCAGCAGCCGGGCGAGATCGCTGCGCGACATCTCCACCGGCGCCTGCCAGCGGCTCATGCCGGCGCGGGCCATGACGCCGAGGGAGGCCGGGTTGTAGAGGTTCAGCGCGGCACCGGCCACGAAGGGCAGGCCGGCGGCGGCCAGGCGCTGCAGGGCGCTCTGGTCGTTGGCCTCGACGCTGAACTCGCCGTTGTCGCACAGCTTGCGCAGGTCGCGCAGGTCGGCCTCGGACTCGATCAGGGTCTGGCTCGCCAGCACCACCTGCTTGCCGCTCTGGCCAAGCTCGCGGCCGATGCCGAGCCAGTCGTCGAGCTTCATGTCGCGGCGGCGCGAGCAGACGGACTCGCCCAGGTAGACGATCTCCACCGGCCAGTCGGCGGCCTCGCGATAGAAGTCGGCGTAATGCTCGCGGGTCCAGTAGAACAGCACCGGGCCCAGCGCGAGCTGCAGGGAATCGGATGACATGAAACCTCCTATTTCCAGCGGCGTTCGTAGGCGCCCAGGGTGGTGGTGGCGCCTTCGGAGACCTCGCCGAGGCCGGCCATCCAGGCGGGGTCGGGGTGGAAGCGCTCGGGCGTCTTGGCCAGGCGATCCAGCGCCTGGCGCCAGATCCCGGCCACCTTCGACACGTAGGCGGGGCTGCGCTGGCGACCCTCGATCTTCACCGCGCTGATGCCGAGCTCGCGCAGCTCCGGCAAGAGCTCCAAGGTGTTGAGGCTGGTGGGCTCCTCGATGGCGTGGTAGGTCTCGCCGCCCACTTCGAAGCGCCCCTTGCACAGGGTGGGGTAGCCGGCCCGCTCGCCCTCGCCGTAGCGGTCGATCAGCACGCCGTTGAGCCGCGACTCCAGCCCCTGGGGGGTCTCCTCCCAGCGCACGTGGGCCGCCGGCGAGCAGACGCCGCGGGTGTTGGGCGATTCGCCGGTGAGGTAGGACGACAGGTAGCAGCGTCCCTCGGCCATGATGCACAGGCTGCCGAAGGCGAACACCTCGAGCTCCACCGGGCTCTGCTTGGCCAGGTCGCGCACCTGGGTGATCGACAGCACCCGCGGCAGCACGGCGCGCTTGATGCCGAACTGGTCGTGGTAGAAACGCAGCGCCTCGTGGCTGGTGGCCGAGCCCTGCACCGACAGGTGGCGGGCGAGGTCGGGGTAGCGCCGCGCGGCGTAGTCGAGCAGGCCCATGTCGGCCATGATCAGGGCGTCGACGCCAAGGTCTGCAGCCTGGTCCACGGCGCGGGTCCACTGGGCCCAACCCTCGGGCTGCGGATAGGTATTGATGGCGCAGAACACCCGCTTGCCGCGGGCATGGGCGTAGTCGATGCCTTCGCGGGCGCGCTTGTCGGTGAAGTTCAGCCCGGAGAACTGACGGGCGTTGGTGGCATTCTGGAAGCCGAAATAGACGGCATCGGCGCCTTCATCCACCGCCCGCTTCAGGGCCGGCAGGTTGCCGGCTGGGCAGACGAGCTCCATGTCGCTCTCCTCGCAGTCTGGATAAACCCGACCATGCTAGTCGACTACCCGCGCAGGGCTTTTGATACGGGTCATGGCGAGGCGGGTTTTCCCTGGCGGCAGCGGTCGAGGCGCAATAAGATAGTGATCAATTACTATCTTTTGGAGATTCGCCATGTCACCCAAGCGCAATCTTTCCGCCGAGGCGCGCAAGGCCTTTACCGTGGAAACCGTGATCGAGCTATGCGCCGAGGAGGACCCCGCCACCCTGACCACCGGCGAGATCGCCAAGCGCATGCAGGTCACCCAAGGCGCGCTGTTCCGCCATTTTCCCAGCAAGGACGCGATTTGGGAGGCGGTTGCGGAATGGGTGGCGCAGCGGGTCATGGATGAGCTCGACCGGGCGGCCGCCACGGCAACGGCGCCGCTGGCGGCGCTCGAAGCGATGTTCCATGCCCATGTCGCCTTCATCCTGCGCCATCCGGGGGTGCCGCGAGTGCTGATGGGCCAGCTGCAGCACGATCGCCAGACGCCGGCGCGACGCGTGGTGCGCTCGCTGCTGGCACGCTACCGCGAGCGCGTCCTGGCCAGGCTCGGCGAGGCGCGGGATGCCGGTGCGCTGCGGGCGGAGCTCGACCTGGAGGCCGCGGCCGTCCAGTTCATCGGTACCGTACAGGGGCTGGTAATGCAGGCGCTGCTGCTGGGCGACATGTCGCGCATGGCACGGCAGGCGCCGCTCGCCCTGGACATCTACCTGCATGGCATCCGCGCCTGCCCGGGAGCCCGGCCATGAGCCGGGCGGGCAGGCTGGCCGGGGTGCTCGGCGGCGGCGCGCTTGGCGCGCTGCTGCTGGTGCTGCTGGTCGTTAACCGCCAGGTGCCCGAACGCCAGCCGGTGGTGGCAGCGCAGACGCCGGTCACGGTGATCGAGGCGCAGCCGCTACCCTTTCGCCTGGAGGCCCGCGGCCACGGCGTGGCGCGTCCGGCCGAGACCTGGCAGGCGGTGGCCAACGTGGCCGGGCGGGTGGTGGAGCGCCACCCGGCGCTGGAGAGCGGCGCTCTGCTGCGCGAAGGCACGCTGCTGCTGGCGCTGGACCCGAGCGCCTATGCGCTGGCCGTCGCTGAAGCCGAGGCCGAGCAAGCCAGCCTGGCGGCCGAGCGCGACCAGCTCGAGACCGAGGAAGCGAACACCCACCGCCTGCTGGCGCTGGAGCGCGAGCGCCTGGCGCTGGCCGAGCAGGAGCTTGGGCGCATCGAGCGGCTGGCCGCCAGCGGGGCGGTCTCCTCTTCCCTGCGTGACGAGCAGCGCCGCGCCACCCTGGCGCAGCGCCAGGCGGTGGCCTCGCTGGATAACGCCCTGGCCCTGCTGCCGTCGCGTCGCGCCGTGCTGGAAGCCCAGCATGAGCGGGCCACCGTGCGCTTCGCCCAGGCGCGGCGTGACCTGGCGGATACCCGCTTCGTGGCCCCCTACGACCTGCGCCTGGGCGAGGTGAATGTCGAGCGCCACCAGTTCGCCGGCGTAGGCCAGCGGCTCTTCGACGCCGACAGCCTGGCGGCGGCCGAGGTGGAAGCGCGCATTCCCCTGGCCATGCTGCGGCGCCTGCTGGGAAGCGTGGCGCCCGAGGCGGTGCCGGTCGAGGCCCTGGACATCAACGAGCGTGTCGAGCTGGCCGCCATCGACGCCGAGCTGACGCTGGTGGGCGTCGATGGCGTGAGGTGGGCGGGGCGCGTGGTTCGCATTGCCAGCGGCCTGGACCCCGCCACGCGCAGCATGCGGGTGGTGGTGCGGGTCGACCATCCCTACCGCGACGCCAGGCCGCCCGACCGGCCGCCGCTGCAGCGGGACATGTACCTGCGGGTGCGCCTTGCCGCGCCGAGCCCCGAACCGCTGCTGGTGGTGCCGGCCGGGGCGGTGCGCCACGGGGAGCTGCTGCTGGTCGATGCCGACCGGCGGCTGGAGCGACGCCCGGTGACGGTGGCCTTCGAACAGGGTGACCTGGCCGTCATCGCGGCGGGCCTGGCCCCCGGCGAGGTCGTGGTGGTGGACCCCCTGCCCGAGGCTACCGGCGGCATGCCGCTCGCGCCCCACCGTGACGAGGCGCTGGAGGCGCGCCTTGCCGCTCGAGCCCTGGGTCAAGCGCTGCCGGGAGAGCGGCCATGATTCGCTGGTTCGCCGCGCACCCCACCGCCGCCAACCTGCTGCTGCTGTTGCTGGTGGCCGCCGGGCTGCTGGCGGCGCCGCAGCTGAAGCGCGAGACCTTCCCCGACTTCCGCCCGGTGGAGGCCGCGGTGGAAGTGGTCTACCGCGGCGCCAGCGCCGCCGACGTGGAGGAGGCCATCTGCCGGCGGCTGTTCGACGCGGTGAAGGGCGTCGAGTATCTCGACGAGTTCGCCTGCGCGGCGCAGGACAACCTGGCCAGCGCCACGGCCAGCATGGCGCCGGGGGGCGATGCCATCCGCTTTCTCAATGAGCTACAGACGCAGGTGCGGGCCATCACCGACCTGCCGGCCCGCGCCGAGGCACCGGTGGTGCGCGAGCTGCACCGCAGCGACCTGGTGGCCGCGGTGGCGGTGACCGGCGACATGCCGCGCAACCAGCTGGAGGACTACGCGCTACGCCTCGAAGAGCGCCTCATGGCGCTGCCCGGCGTGGCGAACGTGGCGGTGCATGGGTTGTCCCGGCGCCAGTGGCAGGTGGAAGTGGCGCGGGAGGTGCTGGGCCAGTACGGCCTGTCGGCGCGGGAGCTGGCCCGGCGGGTGGCCGGCCAGAGCCTCGACCTGCCGCTCGGCACCCTGGAGACCCGCGACCGCGACATCCAGCTGCGCTTCACCGATCAGCGCCGATCGCTCCAGGAGCTGGCCGCGCTGGTGGTGGTGTCCGATGCGCACGGCGGCGAGTTGACCCTCGGTGATATCGCCACCCTGCGCGAAGTCGGCGAAAGGCCCGAGGAGGCGATCCGCTTCAACGGCGAGACGGCGCTGGTGCTGGAGGTGAGCAAGGCGCTGCGTGCCGATGCGCTGACGGTCAAGGCCGAGCTCGAGGCCCTGCTCGAGGCGGAGCGCCGGCGGCTCGACGGCCGGATCGGCCTTGCCGTGACCCAGGACATGACCGGCATCGTGCGCGACCGGCTGCGCATGCTGGTGGGCAACGGCCTCATGGGGCTGGTGCTGGTGGTGCTGGTGATGAGCCTGTTCTTCCGGCCGCGGCTGGCGCTGTGGGCGGTGCTCGGCCTGCCGGCCGCCTTCATGGGCGCCTTCATGGTCATGAGCCTGACCGGCCTGTCGCTGAACATGATCACCCTGGTGGCGCTGCTGATGACCATCGGCATCGTCATGGACGATGCCATCGTGATCACCGACAACATCGCCGCACACGCCCTGCGCCAGGGTTCCGTGCTGGACGCGGTGGTGGAGGGCACTCGCCAGGTGCTGCCGGGGGTGCTCTCCTCCTTCCTCACCACCGCCGCGGTGTTCGTGCCGCTCTCCTTCCTGGCCGGGCAACTGGGGGCGGTGCTGCAGGTGCTGCCCATCGTGCTGGTTGCTGCGCTGGCGGCCAGCCTGGTCGAGGCGTTCTGGATCCTGCCGCACCATCTCAAGGGCAGCATGGCGGCGCTGCGCGAGGGCCGCACTTCGCGTTTCCGGGCCGCCTTCGAGCGGCGCTTCGAGGGATTCCGCGAAGGGGTGGGGCGGCTGACCGACCGGGCGATCCGCTTTCGCCACGGCGTGCTGGGTGGCGTGCTGGTGGTATTGCTCGGCTCGTTCGGCTACCTGGCCGGCGGCCATGTCGGCAGCGAGGCGATGCCCGATATCGACGGCGACGTGCTGGAAGCCCGCATCCTGATGCCACAGGGCACCCCGCTGCAGCGCACCGAGGAGGTGGCCGAGCGCGTGGTGGCTGCCCTGCAGGCGGTGGATGCCCGGCTGAGCCCGCAGCGGCCGGGTGCCGCGCCGCTGGTGGAGGCGATCCAGGTGCGCTTCAACCACAACCCGAGCGCCCGCGAGGCGGGGCCCCACGTGGCCACGGTGATCGTCGACCTGCTCACCGCCGAGCGGCGCCGGGTGACCCTGGATGAGCTGGGCGCGGCCTGGCGGGAGGCCATCGGCGAGCTGCCAGGGGTCGAGCGGCTGATCCTGCAGGCGCCGAGCTTCGGGCCGGCGGGGGTGCCGATCGAGGTGCGACTGGTCGGCGACGAGCTGGACACCCTCAAGGCGGCTGCGCGCGAGCTGGCCGCCCACCTGGAAGGGTACCGCGCGGTCTACAACGTGATCGACGACCTGCGCCTGGGCAAGCCCCAGCGCACCTTCTCGCTGGCCGAAGGCGCGCTCGGCCTGGGCCTCTCCGCCGAGGAGGTGGCCGGGCAGCTGCGCGCCGCCCTGCTGGGCGAGATCGCCGATACACAGCGCCTTGGACTGCACGAGATCGAGGTGCTGATCCGACACGCCGCCCAGGATCGAAGCAGCCTCGACGACCTGGCCGACCTGACCATCGCGCTGCCCGATGGCAGCCGGGTACCGCTGGGGGTGGTGGCCGAGATGCACGAACGCCAGGCGTGGGCCCGCATCACCCGCATCGACGGCAGGCGCACCGTCACCGTGGAGGCCAACGTGGATGCTCGACTGGCCAGCGGGCAAGCGATCGTCAGCCATTTGCGCGACAACTGGCTGGGCGAGTTCCAGGCGCGCTACCCCGCGGTGGAGGTGCGCTTCGAGGGGCAGGTGGCCAACGCCGCCGAGACCGGCGGCTCGATTCGCCGCGGCTTGCTGATCGGCCTGCTGGGTATTTTCGTGATCCTGTCGTTCCAGTTTCGCAGCTACGTGGAGCCGCTGATCGTCATGCTGGCGATTCCGCTGGCCTTCATCGGCGCGATCTGGGGGCATGTGCTGATGGGCTACTACCTCTCCATGCCTTCCTTGATCGGTGCGGCCTCGCTGGCCGGCATCGTGGTCAACAACGCCATCCTGCTGATCCACTTCATCAAGACCCACCGTGAGCGCGGGCTCGACGCCGTGGCGGCGGCCGGCCAGGCCAGCCGCGACCGGCTGCGCGCCATCCTGATCTCATCGACCACCACCATCGCCGGCCTGCTGCCGCTGCTGGCGGAAACCAGCACCCAGGCGGCGGCCATCAAGCCGCTGGTGATCTCGGTGGTGTTCGGTTTGCTCACCTCGACGGTGCTGGTGCTGCTGGTGATGCCGGCGCTCTACGTACTGTTCGACGACTGGGGATGGGCGCGGGCGCCCAAGGGCGTCGTGGCGGACTGACAAGATTTCGCCGCCTCACCCAGGCGCCTGGGCGAGACGGCGAGGTTCAGGCGGCGAAGTTCAGGCGGCTAGCTTCCAGAAGGAAGCTTCAGGCCGGGGGCTTCAGGCGACGTCGAGCGGGCGTGATGGGCCGAAGTGCTCGAAGTGGCGCCGGTCCTCATCGATGCCGAGCTCCGTCAGCGCGTGGTTGATCGCGCTCATGAAGCCCTGCGGGCCGACGAAGTAGCAGCGTGGCTTGCCTGCGGGCAGATAGCGGCTGAGCAGTTCGCGATCGAGGCGGCCGCGGTGGTCCGCCTCGTCGCCTCGCTCATGAACGGTCACCGCCTGCAGCTGTTCCGGATGCGCCTGTGCCAAGGCCGCGACTTCATCGCGGAAGGCATGGTGCTCGGCATCCAGGGCGGCATGCAGATAGACCACCCGGCGACCTTGTGCGAGCGCCTGGCGAGCCAGTGGCAGTAGGGGGGTCTGGCCGACGCCGCCCGAGGCCAGCAGCAGCGGCTCGTCGCCGTCCAGCAGGGTCAGTTCGCCTGCCGGTGGCAGCAGCTCCAGGGTATCGCCCACCGTGATGGCGTCGTGCAGGTGGCGGCTGGCGCGCCCCTGGGATTCACGCTTGACCGAGATGCGATAGTGCTTGCCGTTGGGCACATCCGACAGGCTGTAGTGACGATAGACCGGCTCGCCGTCGATCGTGAACCGCACGCCGATGTACTGGCCGGGCCGGTGCTCGGCCACCTCGCCGCCATCCTCGGGCTCCAGCACGAAGGAGCGAATCAAAGCGCTTTCCTGGCGCGTGGCGGCGATCCGGAAGCGACGCAGGCCGCGCCAGCCGCCGGGCTGCTGGGCGAAGGCGTCGTAGCGCTGTTCTTCGAGCTCGATCAGCAGGTCGGCCAGTTCCTGGTAGAGCGCGCCCCAGGCGTCGGCGATCTCCGGCGTCAGGGCGTCGCCCAGCACCTCGCCGATGGCCGCCATCAGGCATTCGCCGACGATGGGGTACTGGTCGGGCTGGATCCCCAGCGAAACGTGCTTCTCGACCACCGTGGCCAGCACCGCGCGTGCCTTGGCGGGATCCTTGCGCAGCTGCACGTAGGCCAGCACGGCGCCGGCCAGTGCCCGCTGCTGGGCACCGCTCTGCTGGTGGGCGGCATTGAACAGCGAGGCCACGCCGGGGTAGCGCTCGAACATCAGCGGGTAGAAGCGCTGGGTGATGGCGTCGAGGTGCTCGGCCACTACTGGGGCGGTGGCTTCGATGAGTTGCTCTTGGTGTGCGTTGGGCATGGATGTCTCCACTGTCAGGGGGTGACTTTATAATAAGTATGTAAAATGCATGTTATAGCGCGAGCGGCCAAAAGGCCAGCGCGAACGCCCGCGGGGCGCGGGCGGCAAGCATGGGGTCGGGCTGGGGTTCTGGCCGCGGGGACAAGGCTGGGGCGGGTGAAGCGTCGGCCGGCCCTGGGGCCGGCCGCGGGCGTGACTCAGAGCCCGATGCGATGCGCGCGGTGCGTGAAGAAGATGCCGCTCGGCGATTCGGCGGGCAGCCGCGCCAGCTCCTCGAAGGTACGGGTGTCGTAGACCACCACCTCGTTGCTGTCGCGGGCCGAGATCCAGATGTGCTCGCCGCGGGGGGTGAACTCCTTGTGCAGGATCGACTCGCCGGGCTCCAGGGTCTCGATCACCTCCAGGGTCTGGGTATCGATGACCTGGACCTTGTCGTTGAGCGGGTGGGCGAAGGTGACCCATACCTGCCGCTCGTCGGGGCGGCTCATGACGAAGATCGGCTGGCCGTGCACCTCGATGCGGTGGGACAGCGACCAGTCGCGGGTGTCGGCCACCAGCACCTCGTTGCGCCCCACGGCGGGGAAGAAGGCCTGGTCGCCGGCCATGGCCCAGCCCTCCAGGTGGGGCATCTTGTAGACCGGCAGGCGCTGCTCGCCCTGGCCGTAGTCCGGCAGGATGCGCTTGACGCCGTTTTCGGGGTACCACAGGTCGAGCAGCGCCATGCCGTCCTCGCCGAACAGCCCGGCGATATAGTAGCGGCCGTTGGGCGTGATCAGGGCGTCGTAAGGCATGCTGCCCACGTCGCGGTACCTGGTCAGTTCCGGCGCTTCCGTGGACATGTCGAGGGTCCAGATCTCGCCGGCCTCGAACAGGCTGAAGACGAAGATATTGCCCGGCACGTCCACCACGCCCACTACCTTGGCCTGGGCGCTGCTGCCGTCCGGGCGCTCATAGGTGGCCGGCACGTCGATGACCAGCTCCATGGTCTCGGTGTCGAATACCTTCACCCCGCCGGGCTCGTAGTTGCCCACCGCCACGAAGCGGCCGTCCTGGGAGATGGCGCCGCCGATGCTGTTGCCGCCCTGGATGATGCGCCCGTCGATCTCGCCGCTGAGCAGGTCGAGCCGGGTCAGGCCGCCGTCGCGCCCGAACACGAAGGCGTAGCGGGCGTCGCGGGTGAACTTCACCGAGGCATGCGAAAGGTCGCCGAAGCCTTCGACGTGGCGCAGCACCTCGCGCTTCGAGGTGTTGACCAGCGCCACGCTGCCGGTGGCGCGCTCGATGATCACGCCGAGGTCGCCGGTGCCACGCAGCTCCCCGTTCAGGACGGGTGCCTCGGCCAGCGCCTGGCCGGTGGCAAGCAGGGCCAGGGCGCCGGCGGCGAAGAGTGACTTCAACGGGGTCGGGACGGGCATGGGCATCTCCAGAATCAATCGTGTTGCAGCGTTTCCAGGCGGTTGTCGGTGCGCAGGTGCTCGGCGATCCAGCGGGCCTCCGCATCGCTGAGCAGCGCCGACCAGCCCGGCATGGCGCTGCCGGGTATGCCGTGCTGGATGATGTGCGCGAGGGCCTCGGGGCTGAAGCCTTCCATGCGGTCGCGCGGCAGCGCCGGGCCGAGCCCGCCGCGCAGGGTCATGCCGTGGCAGGAGCCGCAGTCCTGGTAGAGCAGGGTTTCCAGCTCGGCCTGGCGCTGCGGGTCCGGCGCGTCCTGGCGGGGTTCCGCCGAGGCGGCCGCGGAGGTCAGCAGGCCGAGAAACAGGAGGGGCAGAACCGGCAGTTGCATGGGGTGCCTCGCGATGTGACGAACGTGAGCCAATCTCGGGGCCCTGGGCGGGCCGTTGACGCAGTGTTGCGCCGCCAAACCGGCAATGCTTTGACGAACGTCAATGGCGCGGCGAGTAACGGGGTGTGTCGGGGCAAAAAGGGTCATTCCCAATACCTCTTTTGACTTGCGTCAACGGCACGGCGGATGGCCGCTTTATGACTTGATGGTGGATGTAAGATACCGCTTAAGATCATGTTTCCCATCGACCCGCCTGGTACCCCTTCATGGCTGCACTCGACGAGCTCGACCGACGCCTCATCGATGCCTTTCAGCGCGACCTGCCGATCTGCGAGCGGCCCTATGCCGCCATGGCCGAACGGCTGGGCGCCAGCGAGGCCCAGGTGCGCGAACGGCTGCAGGCCCTGCAGCAGGCCCAGGTGCTCAGCCGCGTGGGGCCGGTGTTCGACCACGCCCGCGCCGGAGCCAGCCTGCTGGCGGCGGTTGCCGTGCCCGAGGCCGAGCGCGACGCGACGGCGGCGGTGATCAACCGCTCGCCGGGGGTCAACCACAACTACGCCCGCGAGCACGACTTCAACCTCTGGTTCGTGATGACCGCGGCCGACGAGGCGCAGCTCCATGACCGGCTCGATGCGCTGGAGGAGGCGCTGGGCGTTCCGCTGCTGCGGCTGCCGATGGTCGAGGGCTACCACATCGACCTGGGGTTTCCGATTCCCTGGGATGAACTGGAGGCCTGATGACGAACCTCGCCCCCCTGCCCGCGAGCCGTGCGGCCCCCGGCGATGCCCAGCGGCTGCGCGCGCTGCTCGAACGCGGCCTGCCGTTGACCGAACGCCCCTGGCTGGCCTTGGGCGAGCAGTGCGGCATGAGCGAGCGCGAGGTCATGGCCTGGGTGCAGCGCTGGCAGCGAGAAGGCCTGATCAAGCGCATGGGGCTGGTGGTCAAGCACCGCGCCCTCGGCATCCACGCCAACGCCATGGTGGTGTGGGACCTGCCCGATGCCGCCGTGGCCGAGGTGGGCCGGCGCCTGGCCGCCGAGCCGGCCGTCACGCTCTGCTACCAGCGCCCGCGGCGGCTGCCGGAGTGGCCCTACAACCTGTTCTGCATGATTCACGGCACCCGGCGCGACCGGGTGCTGGCCGCGCTCGACGCCATCGTCGCGCGGCAGGGTCTGCAGCAAACGCCCCACCGCGTGCTGTTCAGCCTCAAGGCCTACAAGCAGTGCGGCGGCCGCTACACCCGCGAGGATTCCCCATGAGCGCCGAACGCGCCCAGCGGCCGGAGCCGGCCGAGCTTGATGCCGCCGACCGGCGCATCGTCAATCGCCTCCAGGACGGCCTGCCGCTGGTGGCGGCGCCCTATGCCGCGGTGGCGGCCGAACTGGCGCTTTCCGAAGGGGAGCTGCTCTATCGCCTCGAGCGGCTGCTGGAAGACGGCGTGCTGAGCCGCTTCGGCCCCATGTACCACGCCGAGCGGCTGGGGGGCGGGCTGACCCTGGCGGCGCTGGAGGTGCCGGAGGCCGACTTCGAGCGCATCACCGCGCAGGTCAATGCCTTTCCCGAAGTGGCGCACAACTACCGCCGCGAGCACCGCCTCAACATGTGGTTCGTGCTGGCCACCGAGACGCCCGAGCGCATCGGCGAAGTGATCGCGGAGATCGAGGCCGCCACCGGCCTCGCGGTGTTCAACATGCCCAAGCAGGAGGAATTCCATGTCCGTCTCCACCTGCCCGTCTGAGCCGATGGCGGCCGCCGCCGAGGGCGGCCTGGATGCCATCGACCGCGCCATCGTGCTGGCCACCCAGGCCGGCCTGCCGCTGGTACCCGACCCCTGGGCGGCGGTGGGCAAGCCGCTCGGCCTCGACGGCGAGGAAGTGCGCGTGCGCATGCAGCGCATGCATGAGAGCGGCATCGTGCGTCGCGTGGCCGCGGTGCCCAACCACTACCGGCTGGGCTACCTGGCCAACGGCATGACCGTGTGGGACGTGGACGACGCCCATATCGATCGGCTCGGGCGCGCCGTGGCCGAGATCCCCGGCGTGAGCCACTGCTACCGGCGTCCGCGCCACCTGCCGGCGTGGCCCTACAACCTGTTCGTGATGCTGCACGGTCGCAGCCACGACGAAGTCGAGCGCCAGGCCGAGGCGCTGCGCGCCCTGCTCGGCGACGCCTGCCGGGACCATCGCATCCTGTACAGCTCACGCATTCTCAAGAAGACCGGCCTGCGTCTTGCACGCCGGCCCGGTCCGCCGCGCTGAGGCCTGCGCCGCGCCAGAGGAGGTTTCCATGTTCCGTGTCACCCGTTACGTCAAGTCGCTGCTCGAACCCACCCCGGTGCCGCCGGCCCACAAGCCCCCCGGCCCGGTAGTGATCTGGAACCTGATCCGGCGCTGCAACCTGACCTGCAAGCACTGCTACACGGTGTCGGCCGACATCGACTTCAAGGGGGAGCTCTCCACCGCAGAAGTCTTCACCGTGCTCGACGACCTGAAGCGCTTCCGCGTGCCGGCGCTGATCCTCTCCGGCGGCGAGCCGCTGATGCGTCCCGATATCTTCGAGATCTCCCAGCGCGCCCGGGAGCTCGGCATCTACACCGGGCTCTCCACCAACGGCACCCTGATCGACGAGCGCAACATCGAGCGCATCGCCGCCTGCGGCTACGACTACGTCGGCATCAGCATCGACGGCCTGGAGGCGACCCATGACGACTTCCGCCAGCGCCAGGGCGCATTCCGCGAATCGATGCATGCGGTCAAGCTGTGCAAGCAGCACGGCATCAAGGTGGGCCTGCGCTTCACCTTGACCCAGCAGAACTACGAGCAGCTCGATGACCTGCTGGCGCTGATCGAGGAGCACGACGTCGACAAGTTCTACCTGTCGCACCTCAACTACGGCGGGCGCGGCCACCGCCACCGCAAGCAGGACGCCTGGTACCAGATGACCCGCGACGCCATGACGCGCCTGTTCGACCACTGCCGGTCGGAGCTTGAGCGCGGCGTCGAGCGCGAATACGTCACCGGCAACAACGATGCCGACGGTCCCTTCCTGCTGATGTGGGCCCGCGAGCACTTTCCCGACCAGGCCGAGGCGCTGGAGCGCCGGCTGGTCAACTGGGGCGGCAACGCCTCGGGCGAGCACATCGCCAACATCGACAACCTGGGCAACGTGCATCCGGACACCTTCTGGTGGGACCACGACCTGGGCAACGTGCGCAACACGCCCTTCTCCGAGATCTGGCGCAGCACCCAGGACCCGCTGATGGCGGGGTTTCGCCAGCGCCCGCGGCCGCTCAAGGGGCGCTGCGCGGAGTGTCGCTACCTCGCCATCTGCAACGGCAATACGCGGGTGCGGGCGTGGAAGGTGACCGGCGACCCCTGGGAAGAGGATCCCGGCTGCTACCTGACCAACCAGGAGATCGGCGTCGAAGAGAATCGCCAGCGTCGCGTGGCGGCACCCTACGATGCCATCCAGAGCGTCGAGCTGTAGACCGTACTTACCGTTACATAGCTAGTAGAGCGTTGACGCTTCGGGGAGAGGCCGACCATGACTACGCATCGCCAATTGCGAAACTTGACCTTCCACCTCGACGAGGCGCCGCTGGCGCCTGGTGAAGTCGCCATCGTCGGCGCCGGCCCCGGCGACCCCGGCCTGCTGACCCTGCGCGCGCTGTCGCTGCTGCAGCAGGCCGACTGCCTGGTGTTCGACCGCCTGGTGTCCCAGGAGGTGCTGTTGCTGGCCCGCCCGGAGGCGAAGCGCTACTACGTGGGCAAGGCCTCGAGCCACCACGCGCTGCCCCAGGAGGAGACCAACGCCCTGCTGGTCGAACTGGCCCGCGACGGCGAGCGAGTGGTGCGCCTCAAGGGAGGCGACCCCTACATCTTCGGCCGCGGCGGCGAGGAGGCCGAATACCTGATCGAGCACGGCGTGGGCTTTCGCGTGGTGCCGGGCATCACCTCGGCCTCGGGCTGCTCCACCTATTCCGGCTTCCCGCTCACCCACCGCGACCATGCCCAGAGCGTGACCTTCGTCACCGGCCACGCCAAGGCCGACGGCGAACTCGACCTCAACTGGGCCGCGCTGGCGGTGCCCCATCACACCGCCGTGTTCTACATGGGCCTGGCCAACGCCGAGCTGATCAGCACCGAACTGCAGCGCCACGGCCTGCCCTGCGACCATCCGGTGGCCCTGGTGGAGCGTGGCACCACGCCCGAGCAGCGCCACGTGCTGACCAGCCTGGGCGAGCTGACCCGGGCCATCGAGCGCGAGAACCTGCAGCCGCCGACGCTGATCGTGGTGGGCGAGGTGGTGCGCCTGGCCGAGAACCTGGCCCCGGCCATGGCGCGGGCGGTGAGCGCCGGCGACGAGGCGCTGGCGATGGGGAGGGTGGCGCTGTGAAGCCTGTCACGCTGCTCACCGGGGCCCTGCTGGGCCTCGCGCTTCCCGCCGTGCCGGCGCTGGCCGACGAGCCCGACGCCAACGTGCTCTACAACCACCACTGCGCGATCTGCCATGGCGTCAGCCGCCTGGGCGGCATCGGGCCCGCGCTGCTGCCCGACAATTTGTCGCGGCTCAAGCGCAACGAAGCCGTCGAGGTGATCCGCGACGGACGTGTGGCTACCCAGATGCCCGCCTACGGCGAATTGCTGGGCGAGGCCGAGATCGCCGCGCTCGCCGAGTGGATCTTCGAGGCGCCCGAGGTCGAGCCGAGCTGGACCGACGAGGACATCCTGGCCAGCCACATGGTCAACCACGCCTACGGCAGCCTGCCCGACACGCCGGTGTTCGAGGTCGAGGACCTCAAGAACCTGTTCATCGTGGTGGAGATCGGCGACCACCATGTCAGCCTGCTCGACGGCGACAGGTTCGAGCGCATCGCCCGCTTCCCCAGCCGCTATGCGCTGCACGGCGGCCCCAAGTACTCGCCCGACGGCCGCTATGTCTACTTCGGTTCCCGCGACGGCTGGGTGACCAAGTACGACATCTACAACCTCGAGGTCACCGCCGAGGTGCGCGCCGGCATCAACATGCGCAACATCGCGGTCTCGGCGGACGGCAACTACGTGCTGGCGGGCAACTACCTGCCGCACACCCTGGTGCTGCTCGATGCACGCAACCTCGAGCTGATCGCCAGCATCCCGGTGGAAGGCCTCAACGGCGACACCTCGCGGGTCAGCGCCGTCTACACTGCGCCGCCGCGCAACAGCTTCGTCGCTGCCCTGCGCGACATTCCCGAGGTCTGGGAGATCCGCTGGCCCGAGGAGCGGGCCGAAGGGGACGAGGCGCTGGTCGGCGACTTCGCCCTGCACCGCATGGAGGCGCCGGACTACCTCGACGACTTCTTCTTCGACATGGAGTACCGCTACCTGGTGGGTGCGGCCCGCGGCGGCAAGGGCGGGCAGGTGTTCGACATGGACGAGGAGATCAAGGTCGCCGACCTGCCGCTGGAGGGCATGCCGCACCTGGGGGCCGGCATCACCTGGGAGCTGGATGGCCGCCGCGTCATGGCGATCCCGCACATCGACAAGGGGCAGGTCTCGGTGTTCGACATGACCGACTGGTCGCTGATCACCCGGATCGAGACCGATGGCCCCGGCTTCTTCATGCGCAGCCACGAGAACTCGCCCTACGCCTGGGTGGACGTCTTCTTCGGCCCGAACCACGACCGCATCCACGTGATCGACAAGCAGAGCCTCGAAATCGTCGAGACGCTGATTCCCGAGCCGGGCAAGACCGCCGCCCACGTCGAGTTCGACCGCCGTGGCGAGACCCTGCTGCTGAGCATCTGGGACGACGACGGCTACCTGCTGTGGCTCGACGCCAATACCCTGGAAGAGCTGGGCCGCATGCCGATGAGGCGCCCCTCGGGCAAGTACAACGTGTGGAACAAGACCCAGTACGAAGAGGGCACCAGCCACTGAGGTACGGCGGGCGGGGCGCTTCGGCAAACCCGGTTCGCTTTGATATACGTCAATGCCATATTCGCCCCCGCGCAGCACAATAGCCCGTTGCGCGGGGGCGATGCCGTCTCGGGCCCCATCCGCCGGCCACCGTCGAAGGCATGCCCGCGCCGAACCACCACCACGGACAGCGCAGGGCCATGAGCAAACCAGCGGTCGAAAGGATTCTCGTCGTCACACCCGATACGCCCGAGCCGCAGCCGCTGGTCACCCAGCTGGCGCAGCGGGTCGCCTGTCCTGTGCAGGTAGCCAGACCCGGGGAGCCGGTGGCGGCGGCCTTGACCCGCCGTGCGCTGGTGCTGCTCGATGCCGGCCACATCGACCTGGCCAGCCTGCAGGCGTGGCACCTGCGGGTCACGGAGGAGCCGACGCTGAAGCTGGCGGCCTTCCACCTGTGCGGCGAGGATCATGCCATCGAGCTGCTGGCCACGCTGCCGCTGCAGGGCGTCTTCTATCGCGGCGATGCCCCGGCGCTGATCGACAAGGGCATCGACGTGCTGCTCGGCGGCGAGCTGTGGATGTCGCGCACCCTGATGACGCGGCTCATCGCACTGTACCGGCGGCAGCATCTGGGCGGGCAGCGTGCGATCAACGGGCTGTCGCGCCGCGAGCTCGAAATCATCGGCCAGCTCGGCGTGGGGGCGTCCAACCCCGAGATCGCCAGGCAGCTGGTCATCAGCGAACACACCGTCAAGACCCATCTCTACAACATCTATCGCAAGCTCAAGGTGCGCACGCGGGAACAGGCCAGGGAGTGGGCCCACTACCACCTTCCCGCGGGCCTTCCCCGCCAGGGGGGCTCGACGCCGCATGATGCCTGATGGGGTATCACCCCTGGCGGCCGGCATCGCAGCCCGCGGTGCTAGTAACCGACTTGTTGATGCCTGTCATGGCGGCGCGTGAGCGCGGCGCGGACAATGGCTAAATCCTAGCGTTCAAGTCGGGTAAACCAGCATGAAATCCACGACCTCCCCTCTCGCCCAAGGCCTGACGCAGCTGCCCGTGATGCGTCTGGCGTTTCGGCCATTCTTCCTGCTCGCCGCGCTGTTCAGCGTGCTGGCGATGGTGGTGTGGTTCGCCTTCTGGCACGGCGACATCCTGCTGCGACCGCACGGCGGGCTGATGTGGTGGCACCAGCACGAGATGATCTTCGGCTTCGGCGCCGCGGTGGTGGTGGGCTTCCTGCTCACCGCGGTGCAGAACTGGACGGGGCAGCGCAGCCTGCACGGCGCCTCGCTGTTCGGGCTGGTGCTGCTGTGGCTGGCCGCGCGCGTACTGCTGGCCTACCCGATGGGCCTGCCGGCGTGGCTGCTGATCAGCCTCGACGTGGCGTTCCTGCCGCTGGCGGCGCTGGCCATGGGGCGGCTGGTGGTCGGCGCCCGGCTGTGGCGCAACCTGATGTTCGTGCCGGTGCTGCTGCTGCTGGCCGGCGCCAACCTGGCCATGCACCTGGGCGTGATCCAGGGCAAGCTGGCCCTGATCCGCGAAGGCGGCTACCTGGGCGTGCTGCTGATCGCCATGCTGATGGTGCTGCTGGGCGGACGGGTGATTCCGTTCTTCACCTCGCGCCGGCTGGGGCGCCCGCAGCTGGCCGCCTGGCCGCGCCTCGAGCGACTCGCGCTGGCATCGATGGCGGCGGTGGTCCTGCTGCAGCTGCTGGTGCTGCTGGGGCTGGCGGTGCCCAAGGCCGTGCTTGCCGTCGTCATGCTGGTGGCGGCGGCGAGCAACGTCGTGCGCCTGGTGCGCTGGGAAGGGCACCTGTCCTGGCGCGAGCCGCTGCTGTGGGGCCTGCACCTGAGCTATGCCTTCGTGGCGCTGGGCCTGGCGATGTGGGCGATGGCGCTGCTCGGGGCCTTCCGCGTCGAGCTGGCCGTGCATGCCCTGGCCATCGGCGGGATCGCCACCATGATGCTGGCCATGATGGCCCGCGTGGCGCTGGGCCATACCGGTCGCGAGATCCGCACCCTGCCGGGCATCGGCGTGGGCCTCGGGCTGATGTTCGCCGGTGCCCTGCTGCGTTCGCCGGTGCTGGCGCTGTTCCCCCAGATCACGCACTGGACCTACAACCTGAGTATCCTGTTCTGGTGTATCGCCTACCTGATCTTCCTTTTCCACTACACCCTGCCGCTGCTGACCGCCAGGGTGGATGGCAAGGACGGCTGACCGGAGCCCGCCGATGCTCGAGCACTACTCGCTGATCAAGCACCTGCACATGACCACGGCACTGCTGAGCCTCGCCTTCTTCATGGTGCGCGCCTGGTGGTCGGTGCGTGAAGCGCCGATCCTGCAGCGCCGCTGGGTGAAGGTGGTGCCGCACGTCAACGACACCCTGCTGCTGCTGCTGGGCGTCACGCTGATGGTGATGCTGTCGATGTGGCCGCAGCAGCACCCGTGGCTGGCCGCCAAGCTGCTGGCGCTGCTGGCGTACATCCTGCTGGGCACGCTGGCGATCAAGCGCGGGCGCAGCCCCGCGGCGCGGGGGCTGGCCGGCCTCGCGGCGGTGGCGGCGTTCGGCTACATGCTGGGAACGGCCCTGAGCAAGGATCCGCTGTTCCTGTTGCCCGGGTAGGCGTGGTTTTTCTCGCCGTGTCGCGCTTCTATACTGTCAGCCTGAGCAGCGACATTCACGAGCAAGAGGAAAGAGAATGGCCAATCACAATCTGCCTTCCGGCGCCGGCAAGGTAGCCGATGCGCACCCCGAGGTATGGCAAGCCTTCGCGGCGCTGGGCAAAGCCTGCGCCGAAGCCGGCCCGCTGGACGCCCGCACGCGGCGCCTGGTCAAGCTGGCGCTGGCGGTGGGCGGCGGCTCCGAGGGAGCCGTGCATTCGCACATGCGTCGCGCCGTCGAGGAGGGCATCGAGCCCGAGGCGCTCAAGCAGGTGGCCCTGCTGGCGATCCCCACCCTGGGCCTGCCGGCCGGGGTGGCGGCGCTGACCTGGATCGAGGACATCACCGACGCCTGAGCCGAGCGGGCCCGCCAGGGCCCGTCATGCCCCCCCGGCGATGCCCCCGCCGCGCTTCTTTTCCTCCCCTTTGACGAAGGTCAATGTCCGTTCCCGGGACTGGCGGTAATCTAAAGAAGTATCACAAATGCTTGTTATAAGGGGTGGGGCTGGTCGACTTCGGTCGCAGGTCCCGAAAGTGCCACACAGCAAGGGGGGACAGGCCCATGACCGAAGGCCTCACCAAGGCGGCGGCCCGAAATATTTTCTACGGCGGCTCGCTATTCTTTTTCCTCGTGTTTGCCGCGTTGACGGCACACAGTCACTTCTACATCGTCAACACCTCGACGCAGCCCCTGACGGACACTGTCCGCCTGGGCAAGCATGTCTGGGAAGAGCACAACTGCATCAACTGCCACACCATTCTCGGTGAAGGTTCCTACTTTGCGCCTGAAATCGGCAATGTCTGGACCCGCTTCGGGGGTCGCACCAACCCGGAAGGGGCCCGCATGGCCCTGGAAGCGTGGATGAACGCCCAGCCCACCGGGGCGCCTGGCCGCCGCCAGATGCCTGCTCACGACATCAACGACGAAGAGATGCAGGCGCTGATCGATTTCCTGGAGTGGACCGATTCCATCGACACCCAGGGCTGGCCGCCGCATCCGGCTGGCTGATCCTCTTTCAGGTACCAAGGAGTCGAACCGATGAAATACGAAACGCAGAAGGTGGCGTTGCCTTTCTTCATGCTGGCAATGGCCCTATTCGCTCTACAGATCATCTTCGGACTGGCCGCGGCGGCAGCCTACGTGTGGCCGCACTTCATGTCCGAGGCGATGCCCTTCAACATCACCCGTACCAGCCATACCAACCTGTTGATCGTGTGGCTCCTGATCGGCTTCATGGGTAGCACCTACTACCTGATGCCGGAAGAAGCGGAAAACGAGATCTACAGCCCGAAGCTGGCCTACTTCCAGCTGCTGGTGTTCGCCATTGCCGGCGCCGGCTCGCTGATCAGCTACCAGTTCGGCATCCACGAGGGGCGTCATTACCTCGAGCAGCCGCTGTGGGCGAAGTTGTTCATCACGATCTCGTTCCTGATGTTCCTGTTCAACACCAGCATGACCATGCTCAAGGGCCGCAAGACCGCCATCAACATGGTGCTGATGCTGGGCCTGTGGCTGGCCGCGGTGTTCTGGCTGTTCGCCTTCTACAACCCCGACAACCTGGCGCTCGACAAGCTGTGGTGGTGGTGGATCGTGCACCTCTGGGTCGAAGGCGTGTGGGAACTGATCATGGCCTCGCTGCTCGGCTACCTGCTGATCAAGATGACCGGCGTCGACCGCGAGATCATCGAGAAGTGGCTCTACGTCATCGTCGGCCTGGCGCTGTTCTCCGGCCTGCTGGGTACCGGTCACCACTACTACTGGATCGGCACCCCCGGCTACTGGCAGCCGATCGGCAGCATCTTCTCCACCCTTGAGGTGATCCCGTTCTTCGCCATGGTGGTGTTCGCCTTCTACATGTTCTGGAAGGGCAGCCGCAACCACCCCAACAAGGCCGCCATGCTGTGGACCCTGGGCTGTGCCGCCGTGGCCTTCTTCGGCGCCGGCGTGTGGGGCTTCATGCACACCCTGTCGTGGATCAACTACTACACCCACGGTACCCAGATCACTGCGGCCCACGGCCACCTGGCCTTCTACGGCGCCTATGTCATGCTGGTAATGGGCATCATCACCTACGCCATGCCGCAGATCCGTCGCGTGCAGCCGTACAACCAGGTGCTCAACATGTGGGCGTTCTGGATCATGACCTCGGCCATGTGGTTCATGACCTTCACCCTGACCTTCGCAGGCGTCGTCCAGACCCACCTGCAGCGGGTGCTCGGCATGAACTTCATGCAGGTGCAGGCGCAGCTCGACCTGTTCTACGTGATGCGCTTCGGCACCGGCATCTTCGTCGCCATCGCCGCCGCCATGTTCATCTACGCGGTCTTCGCACCGGCACGTGAGCAGGCGTCAGCCAGCGTCAAGCAGCCGTCCATCGTCGCCGCCGAGTGAGCCTGAGACGGGGCGCCTGGCGCCCCGTCCGGGAAGGCCGGCCAGTGCAGTGCTTGTGTCGGCCTTCCCACCACCTTCCCTTGGAGTGCCCCATGTCTCATACCGCTACCGCCACAAATGCCGCTTCCGCCTTCGCGCGGGACCTGCCTTACTATGAACCGGTCGGCAACGAGTGCGCGCTGTTCGAGCAGGCGTACAAGCAGCGCCTGCCGCTGCTGCTCAAGGGGCCGACCGGGTGCGGCAAGACTCGCTTCGTCACCCACATGGCGGCCAAGCTGGGCCGTCCGCTGTTCACCGTATCGTGCCACGACGACCTCACCGCCGCCGACCTCACCGGACGCTACCTGCTGCAGGGTGGCGAAACCCGCTGGGTGGACGGCCCGCTGACCCGCGCCGTGCGCGAGGGCGGCATCTGCTACCTCGACGAGGTGGTGGAAGCGCGCAAGGACGTCACCGTGGTCATGCACCCGCTGACCGATGACCGCCGCCTGCTGCCGCTGGAAAGAACCGGCGAGCTGCTCGAGGCGCCGGACGATTTCATGCTGGTGGTCTCCTACAACCCGGGTTACCAGCACATTCTCAAGTCGCTCAAGCCGAGCACCCGCCAGCGCTTCGTGGCGATGTCGTTCGACTTCCCGCCGCCCAGGGCGGAGTGCGAGATCGTCGCTCGCGAGAGCGGCCTGGCACACGAGCGCTGCGCCGCGCTGGTCAACCTGGCCGGACGCCTGCGCGAACTCAAGGGGCAGGACCTGGAAGAGGGTGTCTCCACCCGCCTGCTGGTCTACTGCGCCACCCTGATCAATGCCGGCATGCCGATCCTCGAAGCCGCTCGCGCCACCCTGGTCGAGCCGCTCTCGGACGACCTGGACGTGCAGGAAGGCCTGCTCGAGTCGATTCGCGCCACCTTCGGCTGAGCATCTGACGTTTATTGGCCGCGCTCGACAGCGCGTCTTCGGGAGGATAGGCCATGCAGTTTCTCGAGCTCGAAGAGTTCGTCGGTCGCCACTGGCACCGCTGGGCGTCCAGCGCGGCCAGCTACAAGCGCTATCCGGATGCGGCCGTCTCCATGGAGCAGATGCGCCACGTGCTCGGCGTGTTCTTTCGCGCCAGCGGCGGCGAGGCGGGCGTGGAAGTGGCATCCATCGTCGCGCGCAGCTCGAACCACCGCCTGTCGCTGCGCCAGAAGCTCGGCTTCGACGACGAAGCCATCGACCAGGCGCGGCGCGACGAGGAAAACCTGCTGCTGCCGCCGTGCATCGACCTGTTTCCCGACCCGGAGCTGAACCGCGACCTCTACTTCTGGCTGGTGGCCTACCTGGCCGTGGCGCGCAAGCCCGAGCCCCAGCGCGACCCCTTGCGCGACGACCTGGCCCGCCTGCGCGAAGCCGTGCGTGCCCGCGATGCGGCGCTGGCGCGCTTCCCCGGGCTCGCCGAGCGCTACCGCCGGCTGTGCCTGGGGCTGCTGGTGGTGCGCCCGGCCCGCAATCGCCTGCCGCCCATGGAGCTGGCGCTGGAGCAGACCCTGCGCGTGCTGCTCGGCGAGGAAATGGAGCTCGAGGGCTGGGCGGCATCGATGCATCGCGCCGTCATGGAGCCCGATCTGCCGCTCGATGTGATCGCCGCGCCGCGCGGCTATCGCCCGCCGCTGCCGGTGCCGCTGTGGGGCCAGGTGGTGGCCCTGGGCACCGGGGCGGGCCGCGACGAGAGCCAGGAAGACCCGCAGGAAGGCGAGACCAACAGCGCCCAGACGGTCGGCGACGGCAAGCGCAAGGCCGAGCGCAAGCGCCAGGACCAGACCGAGCGCGACGACCCGCTGATGGCCAACCGCTTCGAGAAGATGCTCTCCTGGACCGAGATGGTGAACCTCAACCGGCTGGTGGAGGACAACGAGGACGAGGAAGCCAAGCGCGCCGCCGAGCAGATGGAGGAGATCATCCTCAGCCCGCACAAGCAGCGCGCGGCGACACGCATCAAGGTCGACCTCGACCTGCCGCCGGACGAGGCGCTGGGCGAGCGCCTGCGCGGCAAGCATACCTATCCGGAGTGGAACTACCGCAAGCAGATCTACCTGCCCGACCACTGCCTGGTGCACACCGAGCTTGCCAGCGAAGAGGGCGAGTCATGGCAGCCCGACGCGGCCACCCACCGGCGCATTCGCCGCGTGCGCCGCGAGTTCGAGGCGCTGCGTCCGCGCCGCGAGACCCTGCGCGGCCAGTACGACGGCAGCGAGCTCGACATGGACGCGGTGATCCGCTCGCGCTGCGACCTGGCTGCCACCGGCGAGTCCAGCGACCGGCTCTACCAGGCCACTCGCCAGCAGGCCCGTGACCTGGCCGTGTCGATCCTGATCGATGTCTCGCTCTCCACCGACGCCTGGCTCGAGGATCGTCGCGTGCTCGACGTGGCCAAGGAAGCGCTGCTGGTGCTGGGCCATGGCCTGGCCGGCTGCGGCGACGACTACAGCATCCATTGCTTCACCTCGCACCGTCGCCACAAGGTGTGGGTCAATACCCTCAAGACCTTCGACGAGACCATGAACGATCGGGTGGCGCGGCGCATCTCGGCGCTCAAGCCCGGGCACTACACCCGCATGGGACCGGCGATCCGCCACGTCACCAAGGAGCTCTCCGAGCGTCCCAACCGGCATCGGCTGCTGCTGCTGCTGACCGACGGCAAGCCCAACGACACCGACTACTACGAAGGGCGCTACGGCATCGAGGACACCCGTCGGGCGGTGCTCGAGGCGCGCCAGCACGAGGTGCGGGTGTTCGGCGTGACCATCGACAGCGAGGCGCACCAGTACGTGTCGCACCTGTTCGGCCGCGGCAGCTACGCCATCGTCAACCGGCCCGAGCACCTGTCGCTCGCGCTGCCCGGTATCTACCGCCAGATCATTGGCCGCTGAGGAGGCTCCATGACGTCACGTCGCCCCGCCATCGCCCTGTGCCTCGGCCTGCTGGCCGCCCTCGTGGTGATCACGCCGCTGGCCTGGGTGATCAACACCCAGGACTGGGGCATCCTGATGATGTTCGTCGCCCCCTTCGCCGTCTACGGCCTGATCCGCCTGGCCCGCTGGCTGGCCGAATGGGCCGGCGTGGGGCCGCCGCCCGCCTACTAGCGGCGCCGTCGTGCGTCGGCCTGCCGCTCAGTCGGCCAGGCGGGCCAGGAACGGCACGACCGCATCGAGCACGGCCTCCGGCTGTTCTCGATGCGGCACATGCCCGCAGCCGGGCAGCAGCCGCATTTGCGCAGGGCCCGCCGCCAGCGTGGCATAGCGCTCCGGCTGACGGGGCGAGCCGAACTCATCCGCGTCGCCGTGCAGCGCGAGCAGCGGGCAGCGTACCCGCACCAGGCTCGCATCCAGTGACCAGCCGCGAAAGTCCTCGTCGAGCCAAGTGTCCACCCAGGCGCTCAGTACCCACGCCGCCTTGCCACCGTGGTATTTCTCCAGCCGTTCGAACTGTCCCGCCTCGGCGAAGGCCTGCTTTGCCGCGCCCACCCCCTGCAGCGTGCGCGCCTCGATGAAGGCCTGGGCCGACTCGGTGACCACCGCCAGGCACCGCTCGGGGTAGGCGGCCGCGCAGCCGGTGGCCATGGCTCCGCCCACGCTATGGCCGAAGACGATGAAGCGCGACAGCGCCAGCTGCTCGCAGAGCGCGGCGAAGGCGCCGTGGGCCTCGGCTTCGATGAAGTGGTGGTCAAGCTGGCCCGGATGAGGGTCGGAAAGCCCGAACCCTTGCCGGTCGTAGGCGATGACCTCGCGCTGGGTGGCCTGCGCCAGCCGTTCGGGGAAGTCGCGCCACAGCGCGACGCAGCCCAGCGAGTCGTGAAGCAGCACGATGGGGGCCCGGGAGCCGACTGCGCCGGAGGGCTGCCAGCGCTTGATGAACAGGCGCCCTTGCGCGAACGGCACCCAGGCCACCTGTGAACTGACTGACGGCATGTCGTTCTCTTTGCAGAAGGGGGCGGCGCTCGCGATGACAGGCAATGTCTGTCGGCGCGAGGCGCATGGCCGGTGGCGCCTTGGCGGCGGCACCGCGTGATGGCCAACGCTAGCAGCCTATCGATGGCCCGGCCAATTCCCCTTTGGGCGACCCAGCCGGCATGTCGCCGGGCCCGCTCAGCTCAGCCTGGCGACCAGATAGCCCGATGCCACCAGCAGCAGCGTGGCGAGGATCAGGCCGACAAAGGCGCCGCGCCAGGCCGACGAGGCCTCGCTGAGCCCCAGGTAGACCATCAGCACCCGGTGGGCCTTGAACAGGGTGGCGGCCAGCAGCAGGCCCGCCGACCACAGCGGCAGGGCCGCCAGGCGGGCCTCGCCGCCGAGCTGGGCGGAAAGCATGGCGAGCAGCGTCAGCCCCATCAGCACCGCCCAGGTGATCAGCAGGCGGCGCGTGGCGGCGTCGCGCAGGGCATGGGTCAGGGCGCGCATGGGTTCACCTCAGCAGGTAGATGATCGGGTAGAGCAGGATCCAGATCAGGTCGACCATGTGCCAGAAGGCGGCGGCGGTCTCCACGTTGGCATGCGAGATGCGCCAGGCCACCAGGGCGATCAGGCCCAGGCCGAACAGCACGTGGGCGAAGTGGAACCCGGTCAGCAGGTAGTAGAAGGTGAAGAAGGTGTTGGTCTCGGGCATGAGCCCCTGGCCGAGCTTGTCGACGTACTCCACCACCTTGACCACGCAGAACACCACGCCCAGGGCGAAGGCGGCCCACAGCCACTGGCGACAGCGACGTACCTGGCCGGCCTTGATGGCCTGCACGGCCAGGGCGGCGAACAGCCCGCTGGTCAGCAGCACCATGGTGTTGATGCCGCCGGCCACCGGGTCGAGCAGCTGCTGCGAGGCATCGAAGAGCTCGCGCTCGCCGGCGCGCAGCCAGGCGAACAGGCCGAAGAAGGCGGCGAACACCACGATCTCGCTCAGGATCAGCACCCACATCAGCGGGTTGCCGGGCAGGGCCGACAGCGGCCCCCAGCCGGGGTTGGGCAGCGTTGCCTGGGAGGGCGGCCGATCCGTCATTCAGGCCTCCGCGGCGATGGGGGTTCTGTCGAACTCGGCGCGCACGTCCGGGGTGGTCAGCTTCCAGATGGCCCAGGCGAACAGCACCACCGAGACCGTGGCGATAAGGATCAGCACGGCCAGCGCGCCGATCAGGCCGGCCACCGGGTCCTCGAGGCCGGCCATGGAGTCGGCGGCCTCGGCCATGAAGCCGAAGGTCAGTGGCGTCAGGGCGGCGCCGCCCAGCACGCCGACGAAGCCGGTCGCCATCAGCGTGACGAAGGCGCGCCTGGCCCAGCGGCGGCGCTGCAGCAGGGCCACGGAGAGGGCCAGGGTGACGGCGGCGCCTACCATCAGCAGGCTGGCCAGGGTGCGGCTGCTATCGACCAGCCAGGCCACGCCGCCGGTGAGCCCGCCGCTGCCGGTTTCCACACCCAGCGAGGCGACCAGCGCCTCGCCGGGCAGCAGGGGCAGGGCCACCAGTGACATGATCAGCCCGGAGAAGCCGATGAAGACCCAGGCGAGGCCGGTGACGGCACTCGAGCGAGCCGGCAGCGCCGGGGTAAGTGAAATCGCGGTGGTCATGGGGGACTCCTTCCTAGCAATCGTCCAGCGGCTATCAATCGTCCAGCGAGACCTTGGCGCCGCCGAACAGCAGGCTATGCGGGTCATCGATGGCGCGGTCGTTCAACAGGCGGTTGATGCCGACGCCGCTGCGGCCAATGGTCCAGACCAGGCAGGCGGTGAAGAAGCCATAGCCCAGCACCCAGGAGGCCCAGGAAGGCGCGCCGATCAACCCGAGCAGATACCAGGCGGCCAGTACCGCGGCGCCGGCCAGCGCCCCCAGCCAGAAGGTGCGGATCTGGAACAGCAGGTGGCTGGCGGCCAGCGGGGCCGCGCTGCCGCGGCGCAGATGGGCCAGCAGTACGCCGATCGGCGCGGTGATCACGGCCATGATGCTGCCCAGGTAAAGCACGTAGACAACCGCGGCCATGACCTTGCCGCGGCGATCCAAGGCTTCCAGAGGCGGGCAGTTGGGCTCTTGCTGCGAGTACGCGGTGGAGGACATCGTCACCTCCCAGTGAGGGGCATGGTTAAACAAGTATCTTGGATACTACTATAGTCTTCGGGGGGCGGTACCGTCCTTGCCATGGATCAAACTCTCTCGCCTTGCCAAGGGCGGGCTGGGCTGACGGTACGCCGCCATGGGCCAGGCAGAAAAATCAAAAAGGCAGCAGTCGCCTTGGCGACTGCTGCCCATGTGCCGCGATCAGCCCTGCTGCGGCTTGGCCTGTGCCTTGGCCAGCTCCTGCTCTTCGATCATGCGATCCACCGAGGAGACGTAGTACTCCTCGTCGAACGCGCCTTCCGGCTCCTTCAGCCAGACCAGGCAGATCAGCCAGCTGAGGAAGGCGCCGCCGGCGATGATGTAGAAGAACTGGGTGGGCGTGACGAAGGTGAAGATGGTCAGGTAGACCACCGCACCTACGTTGCCGTAGGCGCCGGCCATGCCCGAGATCTGCCCGGTGATGCGGCGCTTGATCGAGGGAATGATGCCGAAGGTGGCGCCTTCCGCCCCCTGCACGAAGAAGGAGGTGAAGATGGTGATGGCGATGGCGATGATCAGCGGCCAGTTGGAGTTGAGCAGCCCCATCAGCACGAAGCCGATGCCGATGCCGAACATGTAGCTGAGCATCACGAAGCGACGGTTGCCCATGCGGTCGGAGACCAGGCCGCCCATGGGGCGCGCCACCAGGTTAACGAAGGCGAACGAGGCGGCGATCATGCCGGCTGCGGCGGCGGTCAGCCCCCAGGTCTCCTCGAAGAACATCGGCAGCATGGAAACCACCGCCAGCTCGGCGCCGAAGTTGGCGAAGTAGGTGCTGTTGAGCGCGGCCACGCTGCTGAAGGAGTACTTGTCGTCCTCCGGCACGCCCTTCTTGAGGATGGGGATATTGACTCGCAGGATCTGCACGATCTGGTAGATCACCACGGCGGCGATCACCAGGTAGCAGATCAGCGCACCGGTGGAGGAAAGGTAGCCCATGCCCTCGATGCGCCACACCAGGATGGCCAGACAGCCCACCAGCGGAATGGTCCACAGGATCAGCATGATCATGTCGCGCCAGGAGCTCACTTCCATGGCCATCGCCTTGCGCGACTTGCGGTGGGCGCGGGCGTCGGGGCCGTCGGTGATGGCGAACCAGTAGAATACACCGTAGCCCGCCATTACCAGGGCACTGATGCCGATGGCATAGCGCCAGCCGTCGTCGCCGCCGAACATGGTCAGGGCGATGGTGGGCAGGGTCATGGCGGCGACGGCGGAGCCGAAGTTGCCCCAGCCGGCGTAGAAGCCTTCGGCGAAGCCGATGTCCTTGGGCTTGAACCACAGCGCGGTCATGTGGATGCCGACCACGAAGCTGGCGCCGATGGAGCTCAGGATCAGGCGCGAGATCAGCAGCTGCGACATGGTGTTGCCGAAGGCGAACACCAGCGCCGGGATCGCCATGGTAACCATCAGCACCGAGAACACCCGGCGCGGGCCGAAGCGGTCGAGCGCCATGCCGACGATGATGCGTGCCGGGATGGTCAGCGCCACGTTGACGATGGCGAACAGGCGGATGTCGTCGCGGGTCAGCCAGTCGACGCTCTTGAGCATGCTCGATGCCAAGGGCGCCATGTTGAACCAGACGTAGAAGGTGATGAAGAACGCGATCCAGGTCAGGTGCAGGGCCCTGATCTCCGGACTGCGGAACTGGAAGACGGCGGACACTTTCATGGTCGTATCATCCTGAAGTGAAAGCTTGGTTAGCCACGCGTGATGGGATCACCGTCAGGGGCTAGGCAGGATCAGCAGCGGGCACTCGACGCGGCGGGCCAGGAACGAGCTGACCTTGCCGAAGGTCATGTAGTCGAGTTCGTCGACGAAGTAGCTCAGCGACTGGGCGATGATGCCGCCGTCGGGCTTGCTGCTGTGGCGCGCGATGACCAGCATGTCGGGCGCGTGCTTCTGGGTGGCCTGCAGCAGCATCTTGCGCGCGTCGCCCTCGGCCAGGATCCAATCCACGTCGAAGCCTTCCTGCAGGGCGAAGTCGGCACCTTCCTTGAGGGCCGCCTTCATCTCCTCGTACCCCTGCTGGAACAGCGACTCGTTGGCGTCGGTGGAGTCGCCGGGGTTCTCGGCCACCCCGACCAGGATCAGCATGGGGGCATTGCAGCGAAACAGGCTGACGGTCTGGGCCAGCGCCAGCTTGGCGTTGCGTGAGCCGTCATAGGCGATCATGACTTTCATGACATCCCTCCGAAGAAGGCAAGGTAAGGGGGTGTGCTCCGGAATGGCTCCGGAGCACGGGCGACGGCATCAGGGATTCTTGATTTCGGCGCTGGGGCGCAGGTAGAACCACCAGTTGATCACCAGGCACACCGCGTAGAAGATCGCGAAGCCGTACATGGCGAGCTCCGGGGTGCCGGCACGGATCTGCCCGCCCATCACCACCGGGGCAATGAAGGCGCCATAGGCGGCCACGGCGGAGGTCCAGCCCAGGACCGGGCCCTTCTGCTGGGCATTGAAGATGACGCCGATGCTGCGGAAGGTAGAGCCGTTGCCGATGCCGCTGGCGGCGAACAGGATCACGAACAACAGCATGAACAGGGCGAAGTAGCTGTTGGGATCGGTGGAGTTGTAGGCCAGCATCATCACGTAGCCGGTGACGGCGGAAGCCACGACCATGATCACCGAGATCACCTGGGTCACGATGGAGCCGCCCACCTTGTCGGAGACCCAGCCGCCGAAGGGACGGATCAGGGCGCCGACGAAGGGTCCGATCCAGGCCCAGGTCAGGGCGCTGGGGGCGTCGGGGTTGACCACGCGGGATACGCTGCCATCGGCAGCCACTTCCATCATGTTGCCGAAGATGACGTTGATCGAGAGCGGAAGCGCCGCAGAGAAGCCGATGAACGAGCCGAAGGTCAAGATGTAGAGCACCGTCATCGACCAGGTGTGCTTGTTCGAGAAGATCGCGAACTGCTTCTGGATATTGGGCTTGATCTCGCCGGGGATCAGGCGCATCAGGCCCAAGGTCAGCAGGATGGTGACCGGCAGGGCGACCCACATGCCGAGCCACTTCAGGGTCACGATACCGACGATGGTGGCGACGATGCCCACGCCGTAGAGGCCCAGGATCTTGCCGAAGGCCTGCATCGGCGTGCCGGGGTTGGGCGTGATCGGGCGCAGGTTGTTCATGCCGAACCAGCCGAGGAAGGCCAGCGGCACCAGGAACAGCAGCCAGATGAAGCCGGCGTTCTGGATCCAGGTGGGGGTGCCGGCCTCGATGCGGCCGATCAGGGTGCCGCTGGCGCTCTGCAGCTCCATGGGGCCACCGGCCAGCGCACCGAAGATGCCCACGGTCATCACCAGCGGGATCAGGATCTGCATGGAGGTGACGCCGAAGTTACCCAGGCCGGCGTTCATGCCCAGGGCATAGCCCTGCTTCTTCTTGGGGAAGAAGGTGGAGATGTTGCTCATCGAAGCGGCGAAGTTGCCGCCACCGATACCCGAGAGCAGCGCCAGCACCTGGAAGACCCAGAACGGCGTGTCGGGATTCATCAGCGCGACCCCGGTACCGAAGGCGGGGATCATCAGCAGCGAGGTGGTAAAGAAAACGCTGTTTCGCCCGCCGGCGATGCGGATCATGAACGAGGCGGGGATGCGCAGGGTGGCACCGGCCAGGCCTGCGATGGCCGTCAGCATGAAGAGCTGGTCGACGGCAAACGGGAAGCCCAGGTTCTGCATCTGGGTGGTGATCATGCCCCACATCATCCATACCGCGAAGCCCATCAGCAGGCTCGGAATGGAGATCCATAGGTTGCGGTTGGCGATCTTCTTGCCTTCCTGCTCCCAGAACTGCTCGTTTTCGATATCCCAGTGTTCGATATCGGCATTCTTACCTTTCTTGCCGGTATCGAACTTGCCGAGATCGGCACTCGATTTAGCCATTGATGTATCCCCTTGTGGTTCCGCTGATCCCGAGTTGCGACTGCCGTCCTGACCGGGATCAATTCAGGTTGGTTGAGGCAAAGATACGCCGCGTAAAGAGGCGGCGAAACTGCCTGAAACGGCTGCGAAATCAGCGGAATACCTCTTGAGGGGTAGCGGGGGTAGCGATGTAACGTTTTGTTTTTACTCGAGTGGTGGTGGGGGAGGGGAAAGAAAAAGGCGCCCTGTCGGCGCCAGAAAGTCATTGGAGGTATCCACACAGAACCGAGTCACCTGCCATCGATTCCCTCTTGCACGGCCCACACTGCGGCTTCCACCCGTGAGCGCAGGTTGAGCTTCTTCAGCAGGTGCTTGACGTGGACCTTCACCGTGCCTTCCGTGATGTCGAGCTTGCGCGCGATCAGCTTGTTGGAGAGCCCCGCGGCCAGCTCGCGCAGGATCTCGCGCTCGCGCTGGGTGAGGCTGTGAATGTCGGGCGTGGCAGGGGCCGTACGCTGGTTGCGCAGCGCCTCGGCCAGCAGCGCGGTGAGGCTTTCGCTCACCACCATGCGGCCCAGCGCGGCCTGGCGCAGCTGGCGCACCATCTCCTCGGGTTCCATGTCCTTGAGCAGGTAGCCGTCGGCGCCGCCGCGCAGGGCGGCCACCAGGTCCTCCTCGTGATCCGACACGGTGAACATCACGATGCGCCCGGCAAAGCCCGACTCGCGCAGCGCCTTGAGGGTCTGGATGCCGTCCATGCCCGGCATGTTGAGATCGAGCAGGATCATGTCCGGATCGAGCTCGGCGGCCAGGCGCACGCTCTGCTGCGGTTCGCCGGTATCGCCGACCAGCTTGAGGTCGTCCTCCAGCTCCAGCAGCTGGGCCACGCCGCGGCGCAGCAGCGGGTGGTCGTCGATGATCAGGATACTGGCGGGGGTCTCGTTGGCTGACTGGCCCATGGTTCTCAGTTTCCTTGCTCTTGTAGGGGAGTGGCCACGGCGTGCTGCCGTGTGATCAGGCGTGCGGTCTGGGGAGTGAAGGTGACTTCCACGCAAGTACCACCTTGCGCACGGTTGGACAGGCGCAGTTCGCCGCCCAGGGTGTGGGCGCGATCGCGCATGATGATCAGCCCATAGTGCATGGGCGGGGAGTCGTCGTGCGCCAGGCCGATGCCGTCGTCCTCGATGCGCAGCACGATGCGGGCGTTGAGGAAGGCGACCGTCACGGCGGCCCAGTGCGCCTCGGCGTGCTTGTGGATATTGCTCAGCGACTCGCGGGCGATCTGCAGCACGTGGATCTCTTCGTTGGGGTTGAGCAGGTGCGGCGGCACGTCGTAGTGCAGCTCTACCGGCGCCCCCATCCGCTCGGCGAATTCCGTGGTGGTCTGCTGCAGCGCCGACTGCAGGCCCGGCCCCTCGAGCTTGAGGCGGAAGGTGGTGAGCAGCTCGCGCAGCTGGCGGTAGGCGCTGTTGAGCCCGGTGCGCAGTTCGTCGAACACCGCCGCCTGCATCTCCCGCGGGGCGTCCTTGGCCTGCATGCGTTCGAGCCTGGCCACCTGCATCTTGAGGTAGGAGAGCGACTGGGCCAGCGAGTCGTGCAGTTCGCGGGCGATGATGGTGCGCTCGTTCATCAGCGAGACCTGCTGCTCCTCCTCGATGCGGCGCTGCAGGTACACGGCGGTAGCGAGCTGGTCGGCCAGGGCGTTGAGCAGGCGGCGTACGCTGTCGGAGAGCGGTTGCTCCTTGGGGTACCACACCTCCAGGGTGCCGAGCAGCACTTCGCCGACGCTGACCGGCAGCAGCAGGCATTCGCCCCCCTCGGTCTCGCGCAGGCGCACCGGGCGGTTGTCGATCAGGCAGGCGTGGCAATCGTGGTCGCGGCAGTAGTCGGGGCGCCGCGCCGCATGGGTGGCGAGAATCGGTATCTGGCGATCGGCGTGGGGGTCGTTGAGCGATAGCCGGATGGGGCCGATCTCCAGCAGCTTCTCGACCTGGCGCAGCATCGGGGCGGCGCTGGCGCACAGGTCGTTGCCGCCGCCGTAGAGCCAGCGGCTGCCGTCATGCAGGACCTGCATGACCTGGCTGTTGCGCTCCAGCTCCTGGGTCTTGCGCTTCACGCGCGCCTCGAGCTCGGCGTAGCTTGAGCCCAGCTCCTCCGCCATGGTGTCGAAGGTGCGGCCGAGCATGGCCAGCTCGTCGCTGCCGTCGAGCCGGGTGCGATGGGTGAAGTTGCGCCTGGCGGCCTCCCGTGCCAGTACCATCAGGTGGCGCAGCGGTGCCACCAGGTTGTGGCGTATGTCGTAGAGCGCGATGGCCACGATCACCGCCGTCAGGCCCAGGAACAGGATCTGCAGCGCGCTGAGCAGGCGGATCTTGGCCTCGGTGTTGTGTTCGAGCAGCTTGACCATCCTGTCGATGTCGTTCACCAGCCCGTCCAGCGCGCGATTGAGCTGGTCGACCCGCACGTACTGGCTGGCCATGGCCTGGGCGACCTCGGGGGCGAGCTCGTTGTGCCACCGCATCAGCACCAGGCGGTACTGCTTGCGCAGCTCGTGTGCCTCGGAAATGGGGATGGCGCCGGTCAGCTCCGGGTTTTCCAGGCGCTCCTCGAAGCGCTGCATCAGCACGCGTATCTCGGCCTGCTGCTCCCACGAAGGGGTGCGTTCGTAGCGCTGCAGGGCGGCCACGATCTGGTAGGTATTCATGCGCAGCGAACCGGCCACGTTGAGCGCCGCGGCATCGCCGCGGCTGCCGCCGGCCACCGCCATGGTCACCACGATGCTGATCAGGGCCATGGCGCTGATCGCCAGCAGGGACGCGACGATGCGAGCCACCAGGGAGCGTTGCAGCAGTTTCATCGCAGCGTGTCGTCTCCGGTCGAGGGGGAAGGGCCACTATACCTCAGAGGGTAGCCGCTGTACGCCGCTGGGTGGGCGCTTTGTGTTACCCCAAAGGAGTACCTCCCATGCCCTTTTGACGCTGTGGGCGAAGGGGAACGAGAATCTCTTCGACCTTCTCAAGAGACCACCGTTCATGACGTCTGTCGGAAAGGGCGCCGCGGCGGACCGGCAGGGCGACTATCGTGCGTTGGTGGTGGTATTGCTGTCGCCGCTGGCCTTCGCCCTGGTCTTCGCCAGTTGGACCATCTTCGCCGTGCTCGGCATCGAGCTGAAGCGGCTGCTGCACTTCGGCGAGGTGCAGTTCGCCGTGCTGCTGGCCGTGCCCATGCTGACCGGCGGCCTGGCGGCGCTGCCGATGGCGGCGCTGGCGCGGCGTGTGGGCGGGCGGCGGGTGATGATCGGCTGCCTGCTGCTGATCTGCCCCTTCCTGTGGGGTATCGCCTATTCACAGAGCTACTGGAACTTCCTGCTGGCCGGCACGGGCCTGGGGCTGGGCGCCGGCTCGCTCGCCGCCGGGCTGATCTACGTCGCCTCGCTGTGCCCGCGCCGCCATGCGGGCCTCGCCCTGGGTCTCTACGGTGCCGGCATGCTGGGGGCCGGACTCACCTACTTCATGTTGCCGCTGATCAGCCAGGCCTATGGCTGGCCCATGGCGCCGAAGCTCTACCTGCTGCCGGTGCTGCTGGTGGCGCTGCTACTGTGGGTGTTTGCCGAGGATCTGCCGCGTGACGTGCGCCTGGTGCCGCAGGACCCGCTCGACGAGGAGGAGGTAGGCGCCGCCCGGGCGGCGGTCCGCTGGCTGCCGCCAGTCGCCGTGTGGCGGCTGGCGCTGTACTACAGCTTCTTCTTCGGCGCCTTCGTGGCGCTGGCGCTATGGCTGCCGGGCTATCTCGCGGCCCAGTACCAGCTCCCGCTCAAGGTGGCGGCCCTGTGGGCGCTGGCCTTCACCCTGCCGGGCGGGGTCGGCCAGATCGTCGGCGGGTGGCTGGCCGACCGGCGCGATTTCCGCGACCTGCGCTGGTGGGTCAGCGCCTGCGTGATGGTGTGCCTGTTCCTGCTCTCCTATCCCGACTTCACCATGCAGATCCACGGCGTGCACGGCGACATCGCGCTGCGTTTCTCGATGCCGCTGGCGGGCTTCGCCCTGCTGCTGGCCGTCATGGGGCTCGCCATGGGCATCGGCAAGGGTAGCCTGATGTGCCTGCTGCACCGCGACCACGGCGACGACATGGAGCGCTCGGGCGGCCTGGCGCTGGCGCTGGGCGGGCTGTTCGCCGCGCTGCTGCCGCTGATGTTCGTGCTCGGCAACGAGTGGATCGGCGTGCGCACCGCCGGTTTCATGTTCCTCTACGCGGCGCTGGCCCTGTGCATGCTGGTGATGCTGTGGGACCCCGGCTCCCATGCGTCCGCTCGCCTGCCGCCTCCCGCCCGGGGGGGCTAACCCCCTTCGGCGCCGCGCCTATCACCTTGGGGGTAGACAGGGTGTATATGGAGGTAACCTGGCAGTAATCCTCGCTTCGATCCCCCAGAATCCTCTCCAAGAACCTGCCCTGGCGGTCGTGTAAGACACACAGCGCGGCACGGCAGGCGGGGTGGCCCGGGTGGCCACGCATCACTTCAAGGAGCCTGGAGATCGACCATGAGTCACTTCTTAGATCGGCTGAATTTTTTCCGCAAAGCCCGCGAGCCCTTCGCCAACGGTCACGGCGAAACGCGTGAGGAGTCCCGTGGCTGGGAAGACGGCTACCGGCAGCGCTGGCAGCACGACAAGGTCGTGCGTTCCACCCATGGCGTGAACTGCACCGGCTCCTGCAGCTGGAAGATCTACGTCAAGAACGGCCTGGTCACCTGGGAAACCCAGCAGACCGACTACCCGCGCACCCGCCCGGACCTGCCCAACCACGAGCCGCGGGGCTGCCCGCGTGGCGCCAGCTACTCCTGGTACATGTACAGCGCCAACCGCCTCAAGTACCCGCTGATCCGCAAGCCGCTGCTCAAGCTGTGGCGCGAAGCCAAGCAGCAGCACGGCGACCCGGTCGACGCCTGGGCCTCCATCGTCTCCGATCCGGCCAAGACCAAGCAGTACAAGCGTGCCCGCGGCATGGGCGGCTTCGTGCGCGCCAACTGGGACGAGCTCAACGAGCTGGTCGCGGCCTCCAACGTCTATACCGCCAAGCAGTACGGCCCGGACCGCATCATCGGCTTCTCGCCGATCCCCGCCATGTCCATGGTCAGCTACGCCGCGGGCAGCCGCTACCTGTCGCTGATCGGCGGCGTCTGCATGAGCTTCTACGACTGGTACTGCGACCTGCCGCCGGCCAGCCCCCAGACCTGGGGCGAGCAGACCGACGTGCCCGAATCGGCCGACTGGTACAACTCCGGCTACATCATCGCCTGGGGTTCCAACGTGCCCCAGACCCGTACCCCGGACGCCCACTTCTTCACCGAAGTGCGCTACAAGGGTACCAAGACCGTCTCCATCACCCCGGACTACGCCGAGGTCTCCAAGCTCACCGACGAGTGGCTGTCGGTCAAGCAGGGCACCGACGCCGCCCTCGGCATGGCCATGGGCCACGTCATCCTCAAGGAGTTCCACCTCGACAAGCCCAGCGCCTACTTCACCGAGTACGTGCGCAAGTACTCCGACATGCCCTTCCTGGTCGAGCTGGAAGCGCGTGAAGACGGTAGCTTCGTGCCCGGCAAGCAGCTGCGTACCAGCGACTTCGACGGCAACATGGGTCAGGACAACAACCCCGAGTGGAAGACCGTGGCGTGGGACGAGACCCGCGACCAGCTGGTCGTGCCGCGCGGTTCCATCGGCTTCCGCTGGGGCGAAGAGGGCAAGTGGAACCTCGAGCCGCGCGATGCCGACGGCGAAGAGATCAAGCCGCTGCTGACCCTGGCCGAGAGCCATGACGACGTGGCCAAGGTCGCCTTCCCCTACTTCGGCGGCATCGCCCACGAGCATTTCGACCACGTGGCCGGCAACGAGCTGCTGTTCCACAGCCTGCCCGCCAAGCGCCTGAAGAAGGCCGACGGCACCGAGATCCTGGCCGTCACCGTGTTCGACCTGATGTGCGCCAACTACGGCATCGACCGTGGCTTCGGCGAGGACGACGGCGCCACTTCCTACGACCAGGTCCGCCCCTACACCCCGGCCTGGCAGGAGAAGATCACCGGCGTGCCCGCCGAGCAGGTCGCGCGCATTGCCCGCGAGTTCGCCGACAACGCCGACAAGACCCGTGGTCGCAGCATGGTCATCGTGGGTGCCGCGATGAACCACTGGTACCACATGGACATGAACTACCGCGGCCTGATCAACATGCTGGTCATGTGCGGCTGTATCGGCCAGAGCGGCGGCGGCTGGGCCCACTACGTGGGTCAGGAGAAGCTGCGTCCGCAGACCGGCTGGACCCCGCTGGCCTTCGGCCTCGACTGGCAGCGTCCGCCGCGCCACATGAACTCCACCTCCTTCTTCTACAACCACTCCTCGCAGTGGCGCTACGAGAAGCTCGAGGTCAAGGAGATCCTGTCGCCGCTGGCCAACCCGGCCGACTACAGCGGCAGCCTGATCGACTTCAACGTGCGCTCCGAGCGCATGGGCTGGCTGCCCTCCGCGCCGCAGCTCAACCGCAACCCGCTGCGCCTGGCCAAGGCCGCCGAGGCTGCCGGCATGTCCACCAAGGACTACGCCGTCCAGCAGCTCAAGAGCGGCGAGCTGGCGTTCGCCGCGGAAGATCCGGACAGCCCCGACAACTTCCCGCGCAACCTGTTCGTGTGGCGCTCCAACCTGCTGGGCAGCTCGGGCAAGGGCCACGAGTACATGCTCAAGTACCTGCTGGGCACCCGTCACGGTATCCAGGGCAAGGACCTGGGCGAAGCCGGCGGCCAGAAGCCGGAAGAGGTGAAGTGGCACGATGAGGCGCCGGAAGGCAAGCTCGACCTGGTGGTCACGCTGGACTTCCGCATGTCCTCCACCTGCCTCTACTCCGACGTGGTGCTGCCGACGGCCACCTGGTACGAGAAGAACGACCTCAACACCTCGGACATGCACCCGTTCATCCACCCGCTGACCGCGGCCACCGATCCGGCGTGGGAGTCGCGCAGCGACTGGGATATCTACAAGGGCATCGCCAAGGCGTTCTCCGAGGTGTGCGTGGGTCACCTGGGCGAGGAGACCGACCTGGTCACCCTGCCGCACCAGCACGACTCCCCGGCGGAGCTGGCCCAGCCTGAGGTGAAGGACTGGAAGAAGGGCGAGTGCGAGCCGATCCCCGGCAAGACCATGCCGGCGCTGATCGAGGTCAAGCGCAACTACCCCGAGACCTACGAGCGCTTCACCTCCATCGGGCCGCTGCTCGAGACCATCGGCAACGGCGGCAAGGGCATCGCCTGGAACACCGAGACCGAAGTCGAGCTGCTCGGCAAGCTGAACTACCGCAAGACCGAAGGGCCGCACAAGGGCAGGCCGAAGATCGAGACGGCGATCGACGCCGCCGAGATGATCCTGACCCTGGCGCCGGAAACCAACGGCCACGTGGCGGTCAAGGCGTGGGGCGCGCTGTCCAAGATCACCGGACGCGACCACACCCACCTGGCGGTGAACAAGGAAGAGGAGAAGATCCGCTTCCGCGACATCGTCGCCCAGCCGCGCAAGATCATCTCGAGCCCGACCTGGTCCGGCCTGGAAGACGAGCACGTCTCCTACAACGCCGGCTACACCAACGTCCATGAGATGATTCCGTGGCGCACCGTGAGCGGCCGCCAGCAGTTCTACCAGGATCACCCCTGGATGCGTGCCTTCGGCGAGAGCCTGCTGACCTATCGTCCGCCGATCAACACCAAGACGATCACCGGCTTCACCATGCCGGAGGACAACGGCAACCCGACCAAGGCGCTGAACTGGATCACCCCGCACCAGAAGTGGGGCATCCACTCCACCTACAGCGACAACCTGCTGATGCTGACGCTCAACCGCGGTGGCCCGGTGGTCTGGATGTCGGAGAACGACGCCCAGGAGATCGGCATCGAGGACAACGACTGGATCGAGCTGTTCAACGCCAACGGCGCCATCACCGCTCGTGCCATCGTCAGTCAGCGGGTGAAGGACGGCATGGTGATGATGTACCACGCCCAGGAGCGCCAGGTGAACGTGCCGGGCTCCGAGGTCACCAAGACCCGTGGCGGCATGCACAACTCCGTGACCCGGGTGTGCCCGAAGCCGACCCACATGATCGGCGGCTACGCGCAGCTTTCCTACAGCTTCAACTACTACGGCACCGTTGGCTCCAACCGCGATGAATTCGTCCTCATCCGCAAGATGAAGAACATCGACTGGCTGGATGGCGAAGGCAACGACAGCGTTCAGGAGACCGTGAAATGAAGATTCGTTCCCAGGTAGGCATGGTCCTCAACCTCGACAAGTGCATCGGGTGTCATACCTGCTCGGTCACCTGCAAGAACGTCTGGACTAGCCGTGAAGGCATGGAGTATGCCTGGTTCAACAACGTCGAGACCAAGCCCGGTATCGGCTATCCCAAGGAGTGGGAGAACCAGGAGAAGTGGAAGGGTGGCTGGCTGCGCCGCAAGGACGGCAAGATCGAGCCGCGCATCGGCGGCAAGTGGCGGGTGCTGGCGAACATCTTCGCCAACCCCGACCTGCCCGTGATCGACGACTACTACGAGCCGTTCGACTTCGACTACCAGCACCTGCACACCGCCAAGCAGGGTGACCACCAGCCGGTGGCGCGCCCCCGGTCGCTGGTCTCCGGCGAGCGCATGAAGAAGATCGAATGGGGCCCGAACTGGGAGGAGATCCTCGGCACCGAGTTCGCCAAGCGTCGCAAGGACATGAACTTCGAGAAGGTGCAGGCCGACATCTACGGCCAGTTCGAGAACACCTTCATGATGTACCTGCCGCGCCTGTGCGAGCACTGCCTCAACCCGGCGTGCGTGGCCTCGTGCCCCTCCGGCGCGATCTACAAGCGCGAGGAGGACGGCATCGTCCTGATCGACCAGGACAAGTGCCGCG
>CAZZCJ010000005.1:0-203362 GCA_964652855.1 uncultured Halomonas sp. | reverse complement strand
CCCTTGTGCATGTCCTCGGTGGCCTCCTCTTCGGCCACGTCCATGGCGTCGTCGTAGGTGACGATCCCCACCAGCCGTTCGCCGCCGTTCACCACCGGCAGCGCCAGCAGGTCGTAGCGGGCCACCAGCCGCGCCACCTCCTCCTGGGTCTCGGCGGCGGTCACGAACACCACCTCCTCGGTCATCAGCTCGGCCACCTGGGTGTCGGGCTCGGCCAGGATCAGCTCGCGCAGCGAGACGGTGCCGAGCAGCCGGCCTTCGGTGTCGATGCAGTAGAGCTGGTAGACCGTCTCGGCGTTGGCGCCGGTGGTACGCACCTTGTCCAGGGCGCGGGTGACGTCGTAGTAGGCCGGGATTGCCACGTAGTCCGAGGTCATGATCGCCCCGGCGGTGCCCTCTTCGTAGCTGGCCAGCTTGCGCAGGCTCTCCTGCTCGGTACGCGGCAGTACGTGAAGCAGCGCCTGCTGGCGCGCCTCGTCGAGCTGCTTGAACAGGTCGGTGCGCTCGTCGGCGCTCATGTGGCGCAGCAATTCCGCCAGCTTGGTATCGCTGAGGCGGAAGGCGAGCTCTTCCTGCAGCGCTTCGCTGAGGTAGCCGAAGGCCGCCGCGCGCTGGTCGAGCGGCAGGTGCTGCAACAGCGACAGGACGGTGTCGCTCTGCTCGTGCTGGACGAATTCGGCCAGGTCGGCCGGTTGCATGTCGGCGATCAGGCGCTCGATGGTGTCCTGGTCGTCACGCTGCATGGCGCTGCGCAGGGAGGCAGCGAGGATGGCATAGCTCATGGTCAGGCTCCTGGCGCGCATCGCGTACGCGCAGGAACCGCGATCAAGCCTGGGGGATCAGGTCGATGGCGTCCCGAGCGCGCAGGAGGCGGCGCTGGTCAGTGGAAGGTCCGTCGTTGTCTGTCGACTCGGAGGTTCCATAACGTCCTCGGTGATGGATGTCGCCGCCATTCGGCGGCGCGCGCATTCTAGGCCCGGAATCGGCCTGGCGCAACATTGGCGGGGCCTGCGCCGCGGTTTGTAACGAGACACGGCGGACAAGAGCCAAGGGGGCGTGTATCCTCTGTGCGTCCTGTCGTGAGTTTGTGTCAAGCGGCGTTTGCCCTTGCCGAAAAGGAGAGTGCCAAATGGATTGGCTTCAGGTCGTTGTACTGTCGGTGGTACAGGGATTGACCGAGTTTCTACCGATCTCGAGTTCGGCTCACCTCATCCTGGTCCCGGTGCTGACCGACTGGAGCGACCAGGGATTGACCTTCGACGTGGCGGTGCACCTGGGCAGCCTGATCGCCGTGGTGGTCTATTTCCGCCATGACCTGCGGCGCATGAGCGCAAGTGTCGCGACCTCGCTCAGGGGGGGCGTGTCACGCGGTGGCACCGACGATCCCGACGCCCGGCTGGCCTGGTGGGTGCTGCTGGCGACGATTCCGGTCTGCGTGGCCGGCTTCTTGCTGCACGATGTCATCAGCGACAGCATGCGCTCGCCGATCCTGATCGGCTTCTCGCTGATCGGCTTCGGCCTGCTGCTGGGGTATGCTGACTGGCACAAGCGACCGGGGCGCAGCGAATACCAGCTCACCCTGCGCGATGCGCTGTGGATCGGCGCCGCCCAGGCGCTGGCGCTGATTCCCGGCACCTCGCGCTCCGGCATCACCATGACCGCGGCCCTGCTGCTGGGCATGAGCCGCGAGGGCGCGGCGCGCTTCTCGTTCCTGCTGTCGATCCCGGTCACGGCGCTGGCCTCTGGGCTGGAGATCGTCGGGCTGGTGCAGGTGCCGCAGGCGATCGACTGGCCGGCCATGGCGGCGGGCGTGGTGCTTTCCGGGCTGAGCGCCTACCTCTGCATCCATTACTTCCTGGCCTTCATCAAGCGGATCGGCATGCAGCCCTTCGTCATCTACCGCATCGTGCTTGGGCTGTGGCTGCTGTGGATCTTCTGGTAGCCGCGTCTCACTCTATTCGAGGAGTCCTGAAACCATGAACTCTGTCCTGCGCCCCGTGGCGGTGTCCGTGCTGTGTCTGGGAGGGCTGCTGGCCGGCTGCTCCGAGAGCGACCGGCCGCTGGATTCGCCGGTTCGCCTCGAAGGCGCCATCTTCGGCTCCTACTATCAGGTGTCGATCGCCGACCGCCTGACCCAGGGCCAGGCGCAGCGGCTCGACGAGGAGCTGGCCGAGGTGCTGGAACAGGTGGATGCGGCGATGTCGATCTACCGCGATGACTCCGAACTGATGGCCTTCAACCAGGCGCCGCTGGGCGAATGGCAGCCGCTCTCCAACGAGCTGATCGAGGTGCTGGCGATCAGCCAGTCGGTTGCCGAGGCCAGCCACGGCGCCTTCGATGTCACCATCGGCGGGCTGGTCAACCTCTGGAGCTTCGGCTCCGAGGCCCGCCCGCGCGAAGTGCCCGACCCCGCCACGCTCCGGCAGCGGTTGAGCGAGGTGGGGCCGGACAGCATCGAGATCGACGAGCAGGCCATGCAGGCGCGGCGCCTGCGCGACGTCTTCATCGACCTGGGCGGCGTGGCCAAGGGCCACGGCACCGACCGGGTCGCCGCCTACCTGGACGGCCAGGGCCTGGAGCACTACCTGGTCAACCTGGGCGGCGACCTGGTCACCCGCGGCTACCGCGACGCCGAGCAGCAGCCGTGGCGAGTCGGCATCGAGGCCCCGCTGACCGACCGCCAGGAGGCGCAGTTCATCCTGCCGCTGCACGCCATCTCGATCGCCACCTCCGGCGACTATCGCAACTATTTCGAAGAGGACGGCCAGCGCTTCTCGCACACCATCGACCCGCGCAGCGGGCGCCCCATCGACCACCGCGTGGCCTCGGTCACGGTGGCGCACCCCTCCAACGCCTGGGCCGACGCCTGGGCCACCGCCATGCTGGTGATGGGCGACGAGGAGGGCCTGGCGCTGGCCCGCGAGCAGGATCTCAAGGTACTGATGCTGGTACGCGAGGAAGAAGGCTGGGCCAGCGTGGCGAGCCCCGCCTTCGCCGACTATCTCGGCGCCGAGCTGATGGAGGAGCTCGGCATCCTGGTGCGCTGAGCGGTGGTGGCACCGCCCGGCGACAGGGAAGCAAGGCCCGCATGGCGGGCCACACCATGGAAACCAGAAGGAACAAGGAGCCAACGATGACCCTCGATGTGGTGGTACTGGCCGCGGGCCAAGGCACGCGGATGCGCTCGGACCTGCCCAAGGTACTGCATTGCCTGGCCGGCAAGCCGATGGTGCGGCATGTGCTGGATACCGCGCGCCGGCTGGAGGCCCAGCGCCTGCATGTGGTGATCGGCCACGGCGCCGAGCGGGTGCGCGAGGCGTTGGCGGCCTACCCGGTGAACTTCGCCGTGCAGGCCGAACAGAAGGGCACCGGCCACGCCGTGGCCCAGGCGCTTGAGGCCCTCGGCGAAGGCCGGGTGCTGGTGCTCTACGGCGACGTGCCGCTGATCCGCCACGCAACCCTCGACGCCCTGCTGGCCCAGGTCGACGAGACCCGCATGGGCCTGCTGACCGTGACCCTCGACGACCCCAGCGGCTACGGACGCATCCTGCGCAACGAGGCCGGCGAGGTGGTGGCCATCGTCGAGCAGAAGGACGCCGCCGAGCATGAGCTGGCGATCCGCGAATGCAACACCGGCATCATGGCGATGACCGCCGCCCAGCTGAAGCGCTGGCTGCCGCGGCTCTCCGCCGACAACGCCCAGGGCGAGTACTACCTGACCGACGTCATCGCCATGGCCGCCGCCGAAGGGGTCGCCATCGCCACCGCCCAGCCGGCCGATGCGCTGGAGGTGGAAGGCGTCAACAACCGGGTGCAGATGGCCAGGCTCGAACGCGCGCACCAGGCGCGCATCGCCGAGGCGCTGATGACCCAGGGGGTCGCCCTGATGGACCCGGCGCGCCTCGACGTGCGCGGCCAGCTGCGCTGCGGCCACGACGTCGAGATTGACGTGGGCTGCGTGTTCGAAGGCGAGGTGGAGCTGGGCGAAGGCGTGCGCATCGGCCCGCACTGCGTGATCCGCGACAGCCGCATCGGCGCCGGCACCGTCATCGAGCCGCACAGCGTGATCGAAGGCGCCGTGGCCGCCGGCCACAACCGCATCGGCCCCTTCGCCCGGCTGCGCCCCGGCACCCGCCTGGCGGTGGGCGCCAAGGTCGGCAACTTCGTCGAGACCAAGAACGCCGAGGTAGGCGAGGGCAGCAAGATCAACCACTTGAGCTACGTGGGCGACGCTCGCCTGGGCCAGGACGTCAACGTGGGCGCCGGTACCATCACCTGCAACTACGATGGTGCCCGCAAGCATGTGACCGAGATCGGCGACGCCGCCTTCATCGGCTCCAACACGGCGCTGGTGGCGCCGGTGAGCATCGGCAAGGGGGCCACCATCGGCGCGGGCTCGACGATCAGCAAGGACGTTGCCGATCACGCCCTGGCGGTGTCCCGGGGCCGCCAGGTCAGCAAGCCGGACTGGCAGCGCCCCACCAAGCAACAGGACCAATGATCAGCCAAGGAGGTAGCGTTCATGTGTGGAATCGTGGGAGCCGTCGCCCAGCGTAACGTTCAAGGCATTCTGCTCGAAGGACTCAAGCGCCTGGAGTATCGCGGCTACGACTCGGCCGGCATGGCCATTCTCTCGCCCGAAGGGCTAAGGCGCAGCCGCGCGGTGGGCAAGGTGGCTGCCCTGGAAGAACGGCTGGCGGGCGAGCCTCTCGCCGGCCGCTGCGGCATCGCCCATACCCGCTGGGCCACGCACGGCAAGCCCAGCGAGGTCAACGCGCACCCCCACGTCTCGAACGAGCGCGTGGCGGTGGTGCACAACGGCATCATCGAGAACCACGAGGCGCTGCGCGGCGAGCTGGTCGAGGCCGGCTACGCCTTCACCTCGGAAACCGACACCGAGGTGGTGGCCCACCTGGTCGACCGCGAGTACCGCCTTCACGGCGACCTGCTCGCCGCGGTGCAGGCGGCGCTGGCCCGGCTGCACGGCGCCTATGCGCTGGGCGTGATCCACGCCGACGAGCCTGGCGTGGTGATTGGCGCCCGCAAGGGCAGCCCGCTGGTGGTGGGGGTGGGCATCGACGAAGCCTTCCTCGGCTCCGACCCGCTGGCGCTGCTGCAGGTCACCGACCGCTTCGTCTACCTGCAGGAGGGCGACGTGGTGCGCCTTTCCGGCGCCGGGCGCATCGAGATCCTCGATGCAACCGGCACCACGGCCGAGCGCGAGGTGAGCACCTTCGAGCACGGCGACGGTGCGGCCAGCAAGGGCGACTACCGCCACTTCATGCAGAAGGAGATCTTCGAACAGCCCGCGGTGATCACGGCGGCCCTGGAAGGGCGGCTGGGCGAGGGCTCGGTGCCGCCCGAATGCTTCGGCCCCGACGCCGAAGCGCTGTTCCAGCAGGTCAAGCATATCCACATCGTCGCCTGCGGCACCAGCTACCACGCCGGCATGGTGGCGCGCTACTGGCTGGAGCGCTACGCCGGCGTGCCGGTGCAGGTCGAGGTGGCCTCGGAATACCGCTACCGCACCGTGGTGGTGCCGGAAGGCACGCTGTTCGTGACCCTGTCGCAGTCCGGCGAAACCGCCGACACGCTGGCGGCGCTGCGCTTTGCCCGCGAACAGGGCTACCTCGGCAGCCTGGCGATCTGCAACGTGCCGGGCAGCTCGCTGGTGCGCGAATCCGACCTGACCCTGATGACCCAGGCCGGCCCCGAGATCGGCGTGGCTTCCACCAAGGCCTTCACCACCCAGCTCACCGCGCTGATGCTGCTGACCCTGGCGCTGGGCCGCGTCAAGGGGCTGGCCGTGGAAACCCAGGCCGAGCTGGTCGAGAACCTGCGCCGCTTGCCGCGGCTGGTGAACCAGGTGCTGGCGCTGGACGACGCGATCGAGGCGCTCTCCATGGCCTTCGCCGAGAAGCACCACGCGCTGTTCCTCGGGCGCGGGGCCCACTTCCCCATCGCCCTGGAAGGCGCGCTCAAGCTCAAGGAGATCTCCTACATCCACGCCGAGGCCTATCCCGCCGGCGAGCTCAAGCACGGCCCGCTGGCGCTGGTCGACAGCGAGATGCCGGTGATCTCGGTGGCCCCCAACGACGAGCTGCTCGACAAGCTGAAGTCCAACCTGCAGGAGGTGCGCGCCCGCGGCGGCGAGCTGTTCGTGTTCGCCGACGAGCAGGTCGGCATCAAGGAAGAGGAAGGCGTGCGGGTGCTGTGCCTGCCCCACGTGCACGAAGCCCTGGCGCCCATCCTCTATACCATCCCGCTGCAGCTGCTGAGCTACCACGTCGCCGTGCTGAAGGGCACCGACGTCGACCAGCCGCGCAACCTGGCCAAGTCGGTCACGGTGGAGTAGCGGGCGGCGCGGGGCGGCAGTCCTCGACTGCCGCCGAGGTGGACGCTGGGCGTACGCCTAGCGTTCCACCCAGCCGCGGCTGATCAGCGGCGCGAACAGGATGTGATAGAGCCGCCTGGCCACGTGGTGGTAGAAGGGCAGCACCAGCCAATGGCGGCTGGCGCCGACCAGCGTGGCCATCACGGCCGCCAGCACCAGCGCGCCGAGCATGTCCTGCGGGAAATGCACGCCGAGGAAGACCCTGGCCCAGGCCACCGGCAGGGCCAGCAGCAGCAGGTAGCGGCCGATGCGCCGCGTGCCCGGGTGCAGCAGCAGGCTGAACGCCATGGTCAGCATGATGGTGGCGTGGTTGCTGGGGAAGGCGGGCGTGGGCGAATGGGCGAGGAAATGCTGGCCGACCGGCACCATGAAGGGGCGCGGCGTGGGCCAGAAATAGCCGATCATCCAGCTTGCCGCCAGGGCCAGCACGGTGGCGATGAAGGCTTCGAGCAGCGGGCGCTTGAGCCGGTCGCTGCCGCGCAGCCAGCCGATGACCAGCAGCAGCGGCACCGCCCATATCAGGCGTTCCGCCAGCAGTTCGGCGACCAGCAGCCAGCGTGGGTCGACATCCACCGGCGCGTTAAGGCGAGTAAAGAGAGCGAGATTCAGCGTCTGTTCCATGAGCGAGCTGCGCGTGTGCGCTTCCTTGTGACTTGCGTGACGTCGGCCATCCTGCCATTTGGGCCCAGGGCTTGCCCACCGTTTTTGTTACGTTCCGATGTCCGCCTTATCCATCCCCTTGGGCTCCGGTGGCTCGGCGGACGCGCGCGATTTGCCGTCAATTTTTCCACAAGGGGTGCGTTCAAGTCGCGTTCCACCGCCTGTTGATAACTTGTGGCGGCAACGGGGCAGAGCGTGGCGGCCGCATGCCGTTCGCCACCTCGCCCCGTTGCGGCCCCACCTGGCTTCACGCCCGGCAAGAAAAGCCACAAGTCCCGTTACACGGGATTTCCACGGGTCACAGGCCACCGATTTCCTTCATCGAGATGCTTGACGAACGCCTTCGCCTGGCGTATTTAGCGGCCCGGTTTTGGCACCCCAGGCTGTGGATAAAACAGGGGACAACCCCTTTCTACATTGTGCATACCCACGCCGGAGCCGCGGGATCTCGGCTGGCCCGGCAACCTGCGCGATGCCTGGGCTCGCCTGGCACCTGCTCCGTCTCTCGCCGGGCTGCCCATCGAGCCCGCCCCGGCGCTGGCCTTCTAGCGTTTGATCGGATAGATTTGCCGACATTCAGGCGCAAATGCATCGTTTTTTGCTGCATTTCCGTTCCTGAAACGCCTTAACAACCATCTACAGAACAATAGGTGATGCATGTCAAAACACGTCCATGCGCAGTGGTCGTCGAAGATGACCTTCGTTCTCGCGGCGGCGGGTTCGGCGGTGGGGCTGGGCAATATCTGGCGCTTTTCGTATATGGTCGGCGACAGCGGTGGCGCCGCCTTCGTGCTGGTCTACCTGGCCTGCGTGGCGGTGGTGGGCCTGCCGATCCTGGTGGCGGAATGGCTGATCGGCCGGCGCGGGCAGAAGAACCCGATCAACGCCATGGCGGAGCTGGCCAGCCGCAACGGCCAGCCCAAGGCCTGGGCGCTGGTCGGCGTCAGCGGGGTGCTGGCGGCGTTCCTGATCCTTTCCTTCTATAGCGTGATCGGCGGCTGGTCGCTCTCCTACACCCTGAACTCGGTCACCGGTACCTTCACCGGGCAGGACGCCGACGGCGTCGCCGCCGCCTTCACCGGCCTGCTGGGCAGCCCGGGGCTGCTGCTGCTGTGGCACACCGCCTTCATGGCGCTGGTGGTGTGGATCGTGGCGCGTGGCGTGACCAAGGGGCTGGAAGGCGCGGCGCGCACCATGATGCCGGCGCTGGTGGTGCTGCTGCTGGTGCTGGTGGGCTACGGCATGACCACCGGCCACTTCGGCGAGGCGCTGGCGTTCATGTTCCGCCCCGACTGGAGCGCGCTGAACGGCGGCGTGGTGCTGGCGGCCATGGGGCAGGCGTTCTTCACCCTGTCGCTGGGCATGGGCATCATGATGGCCTACGGCTCCTACCTGGGCGAGGACGTCAACCTGCTGAGCACGGCGCGCACGGTGATCATCCTGGATACCGTGATCGCGCTGCTGGCGGGGCTGGCGATCTTCCCCATCGTGTTCGCCAACGGCCTGAGCGCCGGCGAAGGGCCGGGGCTGATCTTCGTCACCCTGCCGCTGGCCTTCGGCAACATGACCGGCGGCATGCTGCTGGGGCTGATGTTCTTCCTGCTGCTGACCTTCGCCGCCCTGACCTCGGCGATCTCGCTGCTGGAACCGGTGGTGGAGTTCGTCGAGGAGCGCACGCCGCTGACGCGGGTTTCGGCCACGCTGGTGAGCGCCTTGGCGGTGTGGGTGCTGGGCATCGCCGCGCTGATGTCGTTCAACGTCTGGCCGACGCCGATCCTGCTGGGTCTGAACATGTTCGACCTGCTCGACACCTTCACCAGCAAGATCCTGCTGCCGCTGACCGGTCTCGGCGCGATCGTGTTCGTGGCCTGGTGCCTGGAACGCGGCAGCGTGGCCGCCGAGCTTCGGCTGGCGGGCGGCATGGAGCAACTGTGGCACCTGGTGTCGCGCTATGTGGCGCCGCTGGGCGTCATCCTGGTGTTCATCAACTCGCTGCTCGGCTGAGCGCAAGCACTACCCCGCCGGGCTTCGCACGGCGGGGCCCGGTACGCCAACGGCCGCCCCTGGGGGCGGCCGTTTCAGTGGGTTTCGTCGTCGACCAGGTCGGCGATGTCGCGCTCCAGGCGCTTGAATTCGTTGTGCAGTTCGATGCCGCGCCTGGCGCGCAGGTTGCGCTGGGCGGCACTGCGCGAGCGTTTCTCGTGCTCGGCGACATTGAGGCTCATGTAGATATCGAGAAGTTCGTTCTTGACGGAAGTTACCCGTTCGACCTTTCGCATGATCGAATCTCCCTTCTTCTTCTTTTGCCTGACACCTTGTTCCATGGGTTCACGATGCGTGCCGGCTCACCGCGCGACACTCGACTTTTACTATAACTCACCGACGGAAATGTGACGGGCGGGGTTGTCCACGCTGGGTGGAAACTCCCACAGCCGGCGCTGGATGGGGCATACTGGCCGCTGCGTTCGTGAAACCAAGGAGTTCAGCGTGAGCCGCGCCCTGTTCGATGAAATGAGACGCCGCATGGAGCATTTCCGTCGCTCCGAGCAGAAAGTGGCGCGCTTCGTGCTGCGTAACCCCGAGGAAGTGATCCACATGCGCATCGTCGACCTGGCCACCGAGGCCAAGGTCAGCGAGCCGACCGTGGTGCGCTTCTGCCGGGCGCTGGGCTGCAACGGCTTCCAGGACTTCAAGCTCAAGCTGGCGCAGATGCTGGCGTCGGGCAGCCAGTTCGCCCAGTTCTCGATGAACGACGACGACTCCGTCGCCGAATTCTCGCAAAGCATCTTCGACTCCACCGTGGGCACCCTGCTGTCGGTGCGCGACCGGCTCGACAACGATGCCCTGAGCCGAGCGATCCAGGCGCTGGCCATGGCCAACCGGGTGGAGTTCTACGGCTTCGGCGCCTCGGGCGCGGTGGCCTTCGACGCCCAGCACAAGTTCTTCCGCCTGCAGATCTCCACCGCCGCCTACGCCGACCCCCACATGCAGAACATGTCGGCGGTGACCCTCAAGGAGGGCGACGTGGTGGTGGCGATCTCCCAGACCGGCCGCACCCGCGCCTTGGTGGCCAGCGTGCGCCTGGCCCGCGAGGCGGGCGCCACGGTGATCGGCCTGTGCCCCACCGGCTCGCCGCTGGCCGAGGAGGTGACCCTGCCGCTCTATATCGACGTGCACGAGGACACTGAGATCTACACCCCGATGAGCTCGCGCATCGCCCACCTGGTGCTGGTCGACGTGCTGGCCGTGGGCGTGGCCAAGACCCGCGGGCCGAAGCTCGCCGAGCAGCTCAAGGCGGTCAAGAAGAGCCTGACCCCGCTGCGCTTCCCCGAGCAGGAAGGCAAGCCTTGAGGTGAGTGGCGCCGGTGCGTCGCCCCCGCCAACGGCAGGTCCGGCAGGGTTCGATATGCTAAGCTGAGCGCTCATTTTTCCAGCAGCAGACCCCTTCCATGGATGACGTCACGGCGATTCTCGATCAGTTGAACCCGGCCCAGCGCGAGGCGGTGAGCGCGCCGCAGGGCAACATGCTGGTGCTGGCCGGCGCCGGCTCGGGAAAGACCCGGGTGCTGGTACATCGCATCGCCTGGCTGATGCAGGCCGAGGGTCTTTCGCCCTACGCCGTGCTCGCCGTGACCTTCACCAACAAGGCGGCGCGCGAGATGCGCACGCGCCTGGAGGCGCTGCTGGGGCTGTCGCTGCGCAACGTCTGGGTCGGCACCTTCCACTCCATCTCCCATCGCCTGCTGCGCACCCACTGGCAGGACGCGCGCCTGCCGCAGCACTTCCAGATCATCGACTCCGACGACCAGCTGCGGCTGATCAAGCGCCTGCTCAAGGAGTACCGCATCGATGACGAGCGCTACCCGCCGCGCCAGGTGCAGTACTTCATCTCTGGCTGCAAGGAGGAGGGGCTGCGCCCGCACCAGGTCGACGTGCACGGCGACGCCTACCTGGCCCAGATGGTCGAGCTCTACGAGCGCTACCAGCTCACCTGCGAGCGCGGCGGGCTGGTCGACTTCGGCGAGCTGCTGCTGCGCAGCCTGGAACTGCTGCGCGACACCCCGGCGCTGCTGGCGCACTACCAGGAGCGCTTCGGCCACGTGCTGGTCGATGAGTTCCAGGACACCAACACCCTGCAGTACGCCTGGCTCAAGCTGCTCACCGGCGTGAAGACGCCGATGACGGTGGTCGGCGACGACGACCAGTCGATCTACGGCTGGCGCGGGGCGCGGATCGAGAACATTCGCCGCTTCGAGCAGGAGTTTCCCGCCACCAGGACCGTGCGGCTGGAGCAGAACTACCGCTCCACCAGCGCCATCCTCGACGCCGCCAACGCCCTGATCAGCCACAACGCCGAGCGCATGGGCAAGGAGCTGTGGACGGCCGGGGCGCGCGGCGAGCCGATCTCGGTCTATGCCGGCTTCAACGACCTGGACGAGGCGCGCTTCATCGTCGACACCATCAAGGAGAAGGTCGACGAGGGCTACCGGCGGCGCGACGTGGCCATCCTCTACCGCTCCAACGCCCAGTCGCGGGTGCTCGAGGAGACCCTGATCCGCCAGGGGATGCCCTACCGCATCTACGGCGGCCAGCGCTTCTACGAGCGGCTGGAGATCAAGAATGCCCTGGCCTACCTGCGCCTGCTGCTCAACCGCGACGACGATGCCTCGCTGGAGCGCATCATCAACGTGCCGGCCCGCGGCATCGGCACTCGCACCGTGGAGCTGCTGCGCGAGCGGGCCCGGGTGACCGGCGCCTCGCTGTGGCAGGCGCTGCACGACGGCCTGGCCGAGGGCGCGCTCAAGGGGCGCGCCGGCGCGTCGCTGCAGGCCTTCGCCGACCTGATCGAACGGCTCGACAACGACACCGCGGGCATGGCGCTGCACGAGATCATCACCCACGTGAACGAGATGTCGGGCCTGGTCGAGCATCACCGCAGCGAGAAGGGCGAGAAGGGCCAGGCTCGGGTCGAGAACCTGGAAGAGCTGATCAACGCCGCCCGCGCCTTCACCCAGGGCGAATCCTTCGAGCCGCCCGAGGTCGGCGAGGGTGCCGTGGCGCTGGAGGCCTTCCTGGCCGAGGCGGCGCTCAACGCCGGCGACCACGAGGCCGACGAGTTCGAGGACAGCGTGCAGCTGATGACCCTGCACTCGGCCAAGGGGCTGGAATTCCCGCTGGTGTTCATCGCCGGGGTCGAGGAGGGGCTGTTCCCGCACAAGATGTCGCTGGAGGAGCCGGGCCGCCTCGAGGAGGAGCGCCGGCTGTGCTACGTCGGCCTGACCCGTGCCATGCGCAAGCTCTACCTCACCCATGCCGAGATCCGCCGCCTGCACGGCAAGGAGACCTTCCAGCGGCCGTCGCGCTTCCTGCGCGAGCTGCCCGCCGAATGCCTGGAAGAGGTGCGCCTGCGCGGGCAGGTCTCGCGCCCGGTCACCGCCTCGCGCCCGGCGGTGGGGCTGTCGCGCCAGACCTCGGTCGACCCCGGCGGCGACCTGCCCAGCCTGAGCCTCGGCCAGCGCGTGCAGCACCCGATCTTCGGCGAAGGGGTAATCCTCAATGCCGAGGGGCAGGGCGAGCGCGCCCGGGTGCAGGTCAGCTTCGAAGGGGTCGGCGACAAGTGGCTGGTGCTGGGCTTCGCCAAGCTCACGCCGCTGTAGGTGAGACGAGTTGGCGGTCAGTCAGACAAACGCTTGGCTTGCCGGTGAATTCCCCCTTGTCGCATACTCTGCGGCGGACACATCGCGCAACACAAGACGCGACCCAGAACAACCAGCCGGAGTCATGCCTGCATGCAACGCCGCCTTTTCCTCAAGAACAGCCTCAAGACCGCCGGCCTCGGTGCCGTCGGTGTCGCCGCCGCGCCCTTCATTTCCACCGCCAAGGCGCAGGACACCATCACCTGGGACATGGTCACCTCCTGGCCGACCAACTTCCCGGCCCTGGGCACGGGTGCCAACGATTTCGCCCGGCGCATCGAACAGCTCTCCAATGGCCGCATGCGCATTCGCGTGCACGGCGCGGGTGAGCTGGTGCCCGCCATGGAGGTGTTCGACGCCGTGGCCGCCGGCACCGCCGAAATGGGTCACTCCGCCGCCTACTACTGGCGCGGCAAGGTGGCGGCCTCGCAGTTCTTCACCGCCGTGCCGTTCGGCATGAACACCACCGAAACCAACGCCTGGCTGTACCATGGCGGCGGCCAGGAGCTGTGGGACGAGATCTACGCCAAGCACAACCTGAAGCCGTTCCCGGTGGGCAACACCGGCACCCAGATGGCCGGCTGGTTCAAGAAGGAGATCAACTCGCTGGACGACATGCGCGGCATCCGCCTGCGCCTGCCGGGCCTGGCCGGCGAAGCCATGAACGCCATCGGCGTGACCACCGTCAACATGCCGGGCGGCGAGATCTTCACCTCCCTGCAGACCGGCGTGCTCGACGCCGCCGACTGGGTAGGCCCTTACAACGACATGGCCTTCGGCCTGCACCAGGTCGCCGACTACTACTACACCTCGGTGTGGAACGAGCCGTCCGCGGTGCTGGAAGGCACCATCAACCTGGATGCGTGGAACGCCCTGCCCGACGACCTGAAGGACGTGGTGCGCGAGGCGGCCAAGGCATCCAACCTGGCCATGATCAGCGAGTTCGCCTACCGCAACGCCCAGGCGCTCGACACCCTGGTGACGGAGCACGGCGTTCAGCTGCGCACCTTCCCGGAGGATGTCATGCAGGCGCTGTACGACGCCTCGCAGCAGGTGATCCAGAACCAGGTCGACAACGACCCGGACTCGAAGAAGGTCTACGACTCCTACGTGGCGTTCCAGCAGCTGGTGCGCCCCTTCAGCGACATCGGCGAGTTCGGCTACCTGAAGGCACGCGAAGCGGTCGGCGGCTGAACCAACCGCAGCGACTCCTTCGCCGTGAACGTCAAGGGCGCCCTAGAGGCGCCCTTGGCATTGGTGCAGGCCGTGGTGCGGTGCAGATGGCAGTGCAGCGCTTGCCCGGCGCCCTACAGGCCCGGCTGGCGCACCGCGCGAATCCGGCCCTTGTCGTCCAGCGCCACCATCACGAAGCGCGCCTCGGTGACCTTGTGCAGTTCGCTGTTCTCGCGCTCGTGGGGCTGGCGAATCCACACCTCCACGTCGATCTTGACCGAGCTGTGGCCGATCTCGCGCACGGCGGTGAAGATGTTGACCATCGAGCCGACCCGCACGGGGCACAGGAAATCCATGGTTTCGATGGCCACGGTAGCGGTTCGGCCCAGCGCTTCGCGGCCTGCGGCCAGCTCGGCGGCCTGGTCCATGTGGCGCACCAGCCAGCCGCCGGGGATGTCGCCGTAGACATTGGTGTCCTGGCGCGCGGCCAGCAGCTTGAGCGTCAGCTGGCCCTGGGGAGAGGGAACGTCGTCGAGATCGGTCATGGATTGTCGTAAGCTCGGCTTGTTGTTGTGGTTGAAGGTATTGCGGTGCAGCGCGGACGGTGCGTGCGCCATCATAAACGTCTAATGCGGGCGATCCCAGTGCTGCGGCGATCTGCCGTCTCTTGCCCTGCCAGGGTCGCCGTTGCAGATCGCTGTTACGGGATCGTCGTTTCCGAGCATTGCCAGGAGAGAGCCATGTCGCCAGTTAGCGCTTCGCCTTCCCGCCGGGGCCGTCGCCTGTCGGGCTGGGCCGCCTGCCTGCTGCTGCTGGCAGCGCTGGCGGCGCGTGCCGATGCGCCCGTCGGCACCCTGGGCATCGTCGGCTCGGACACCCTGGCCGGGCTGCTGCTGCGCTGGGGGGAACAGCTCGGCGACGCCCACCCGGGGGTTCGCCTGCAGCTGCAGGCCAGCGGTTCGGCCAGCGCTCCGCCCGCGCTGACCGCCGGCACCACGCGGCTGGGGCCGATGTCGCGCGCCATGAACGACAGGGAGCGCGAGGCCTTCGTCGCCACCCACGGCTATCCGCCGGTGGAGATCGAGGTGGCGCGGGATGCGCTGGCGGTCATCGTGCATCGCCACCATCCGCTGGAGAGCCTGAGCCTGGCACAGCTCGACGCGATCTTCTCGCAGGCGCGCCGCTGCGGCGGCGAGGCGCCGGTCGAACGCTGGTCCGAGCTGGGGGTGGAGGCGCCCGCCGGCAGGATCCAGCTGCATGGGCGTAACCGCGCCTCGGGCAGCTACGGCCTGTTCCGTGAGCGTGCCCTGTGCGGCGGCGAGTATCGGCGCCGCCTCAACGAGCACGCCGGCTCGGCCGCCGTGGTCGCCGCGGTGACGGAGAGCCTGGAAGCCATGGGCTATGCCGGGCTCAACCACCTGACCCCCGGGGTCAAGGTGCTGACGCTGACCGATGCGCAGGGGCGTGCGCACAGGCCCGACGCAACCTCGGTGCAGCGTGGCGACTACCCGCTGGGCCGCTCGCTGTTCGTGTACGCCAACCTGCCGCCCGGGCAGGGCCTGGCGGGTCCGGAGCGCGCCTTCCTCGAGCTGGTCCTGTCGCCCCGCGGCCAGGCCACCGTGGCGGAGCTGGGGTTCGTGGCGCTGCCCGAAGCGGTGGTCACGCAGCAGCGCCGCGAGCTGGGGCTGGACGACACCTAGCGGCGGCTGTCATCCAATTGTCATCAAGGCGTCTTACTCTTCTGCTCATGACCGAACCCCCCGCCTTTCCCGCCTCCTCCCGCTTCCGCCGGCGCCAGCTGCGCGACCGGCTGGCCGCCGTGCTGATCGCGGCGGGCGGCATCGCGGTGATCGCCGCCGTGATGGCCATCGGGGCCTTCCTGGCCATCGAGGTGGTGCCGGCACTGTTGGCCGGCAGGCTGGACCCGGCGTCGATCCGCCACTCGCTGTCGCCGCTGGCCTGGGGCACGCTCAAGGCCGCCTTCTGGGCGCTGGCCTTCGCCATTCCCCTGGCGCTGGGGGCGGCCGTGCACTCGTCGCTGTACATGTCGCAGCGCCTGCGCAGCCACCTGAAGCCGACCCTGGAGCTGATGGAGGCCTTGCCCGGGGTGGTGATCGGCTTCGTCGCGGGGCTGGTGCTCGCGCCCTGGATCGAGCGGCACCTGGCCGGGGCGCTGGCGCTGTTGCTGACGCTGCCGCTGGCCGTGCTGCTGGTGGCCGGGGTGTGGCGCCGCCTGGCGGCGCGGCTGCGCCAGCGCGCCCCGCTGGCCTGGGCCGGGCTGTGGCTGCTGCCGTGTCTGGCGACGGTAGCCTTCGCCACCCTGGCGCTCTCCCCTTGGCTGGAAGCGAGCTTCTTCGACGGAGACCTGCGCGCCTGGCTCGACAGCCGCTTCGGCCTGGATTACGCCACCCGCAACGCCATGATCGTCGGCCTGGCCATGGGCTTCGCCGTCATGCCCAGCGTGTATGCGTTGAGCGAGGAGGCGCTGTCGGGGGTGCCGGCGAGCCTGGGCGAGGGCGCCCAGGCGCTGGGTGCGACCCGCTGGCAGACCTTGTGCCGGGTGGTGCTGCCGGCCGCGGCACCCGGCGTGTTCGCCGCGGTGATGATCGGCACCGGGCGCGCCGTGGGCGAGACCATGATCGTGCTGATGGCCAGCGGCAATACCGCGCTGATGAGCCTGAGCCCGCTGGAGGGCATGCGTACCATGGCGGCCGGCATCGCCGTGGAGTTGCCCGAGGCGATTCCCGGCAGCCAGCCCTACCTGCTGCTGATCCTGGCGGCGCTGCTGCTGTTCCTGTTTACCTTCCTGGTCAATACCCTGGCTGAAATCGTGAGGGCGCGACTGAGGCGCCGCTATCGCTGGCTGGGCAGCGCACCGTGAGGGGCCGCCTGCCCCATTCGGAGGGACCCTGGGCCTGGCTCTGTGCCGCCAGCGTGGCGCTGTCGCTGCTGCTGCTGGGGGGGCTGCTCACGCTGATCGCCGTGCGCGGCCTGGCGCTGTTCTGGCCCGCCCCGGTGGTGCTGGTGGAGCTGCACGACGGCGAGCGCCTGGCCGGGCGCGAGATCCGTGAACTGCCGCTGCCCCACGGCGAGGGCCGCGAGCGGCTCTATTTCACCGGCAACCGCGACCTGGACGGCCATGTATGGCGCTGGGTGGCGCTGCACGACATCGCCCGCACCGAGCGCCCCGAGGCGCTGGTGGTGGTGGAGCGCCAGCGCTACGGCGACTTCATCGGCCGGCTGCTGGCGGTCGAGCTGGCCAGCGGAGAGCGACATGGGGAGACGGCGGCCTGGCCCGCGCTCGAACGGCGCCTGGCCGAACTCAAGGCCCTTCGCGACGAGCGCGAGCGCCTGCGCCGGGAGACGCTGCGGCCGCTGGTGGCCCAACTGGAGCGCCACCCCGCCGACCGCCAGGCGCAGCAGGCGCTGGACGCGCTCGATGAGCGCCTCCAGCGGTTGGCGCAGGCGATGCGCGGCGACGTGGCGGTGCTGGAGAGCGTCGACGGGCGCCACCTGCGCCAGCCGCTGGACGAGGTGCTGGGGGCCACCCGGCCCAATGCCATGAACGGGGCGGCCAGGCTGGCCGCCTGGACGCGCGGGGTGTGGCGCTTCCTCTCCGAGGGGCCGCGGGCGGCCAACACCGCCGGCGGGGTGTGGCCGGCCATCTTCGGCACGGTGCTGATGGTAGTGCTGATGTCGCTGCTGGTGACGCCCTTCGGCGTGCTGGCGGCCATCTACCTCAACGAGGTCGCCCACCAGGGCCGCCTGACCCACCTGGTGCGCATCGCGGTGCGCAACCTGGCGGGAGTGCCTTCGATCGTCTACGGCGTGTTCGGGTTGGGGGTGTTCGTCTACGGCATCGGCGGCACGCTGGACGAGTGGTTCTTCAGCGACACCCTGCCGTCGCCCACCTTCGGCACCGGTGGGCTACTGTGGGCCTCGCTGACCCTGGCGCTGCTGACCCTGCCGGTGGTGGTGGTGGCCACCGAGGAGGGGCTGGCGCGGATCCCGGCGCACCAGCGCGAGGGCGCCCTGGCGCTGGGCGCCACCCGGCTGGAAATGCTGACCCGGGTGGTGCTGCCGATGACGGTGCCGGCCATGCTGACCGGGGTGATCCTGGCGGTGGCGCGGGCCGCCGGCGAAGTGGCCCCGCTGATGCTGGTGGGTGTGGCCAAGCTGGCGCCCCAGGTGCCGGTGGACGGTGACTTTCCTTTCCTCCATCTTGAGCGCAAGTTCATGCACCTGGGCTATCACATCTACGACACGGCCTTCCACGGCAATGACGTGCAGGCCGCCATGCCGGTGGTCTACGCCACGGCGCTGCTGCTGGTGCTGGTGATCCTGGTGCTTAACCTGACTGCCATATTGTTGCGGCATCATTTCAGGGTGCGTCACGGCGTGCAGCCGCGCCGCTGAATCGAGGAGTCGTGCATGTCCAAACCGCCCGGGCCGTTGCCTTTCGCCACGGGGTCGATCATCGACTTCCCGGCCGAGGCCAGCTGCCTGCAGATCGACGGGTTGACGCTGGCCTACGCCGGCAAGCCGGCGCTCAAGGGGCTCACCCTGCGCATTCCGCGCCATCGCGTCACGGCCTTCATCGGCCCCTCGGGATGCGGCAAGTCGACCCTGCTGCGTGCGCTCAACCGGCTGCACGACCTCAACGACGAGGTCAGCCACGCCGGGCGCATCCTGCTCGAAGGCCAGGACATCCATGCCCCCGAGGTGGCGGTGGACGAGCTGAGGCGGCGGGTCGGCATGGTGTTCCAGGTGCCCAACCCCTTCCCCATGTCGATCTACGAGAACGTGGCGTTCGGGCTGCGCCTGCTGGGCGGCATGCGCAAGCGGCAGATGGACGACACCGTGGAGTGGGCGCTCAACGCCGCCGCGCTGTGGGACGAGGTGAAGGATCGCCTGCGCGCCTCGGCCTGGTCGCTCTCGGGCGGCCAGCAGCAGCGCCTGGTGATCGCGCGTTCGCTGGCGGTGCGCCCCGAGGTGCTGCTGCTGGATGAGCCCGCCTCGGCGCTGGATCCCATTTCGACGCTCAAGGTCGAGGAGCTGATCCGCGGTCTCAAATCGCAGCTCACGCTGGTTCTGGTCACGCACAACATGCAACAGGCGGCTCGGGTGTCGGACTACACGGCCTTCTTGCAGAACGGCGAGCTGGTGGAATATGCCCCCACCGATACGCTGTTCACCAACCCGAGCCTGAAGAGCACCGAGAATTACATCACCGGCCGTATGGCCTGACGCTTGCCGTAACTACGGCGGCTCGAGGAGGAACCCATGGATATCACCAGCGACACCCATAGCCAGCATATCTCGCGCCAGTTCAACCAGGAGCTGGAGGCGCTCAAGACCCACCTGATGACCATGGGGGGGCTGGTCGAGCAGCAGGTGCAAGAGGCGGTACAGGCCCTGCTCGAAAGCGACAGCCGCCTGGCGGAGAAGGTTCGCGACCGCGACCGTGAAGTCAACGCCATGCAGCTCAAGATCGACGACGAATGCACCCGGATACTGGCCCGTCGCCAGCCCGCGGCTTCCGACTTGCGCCTGGTGCTGGCGGTGATTCGCGCCACCGCCGACCTGGAGCGGATCGGCGACGAGGCGAGCAAGATTGCGCGCAATGCCTTGAGCCTCATCGAAGGCGACGGCAACGTGCGCGGCCTGGTCGAGGTACGGCACATCGGCGAACACGTGCGGCGCATGCTGCGCGATGCGCTGACCGCCTTCGCCCGCTTCGACACCGAGCTGGCAATGCAGGTCGTACACGAGGATGCATCGGTCGACGATGAATATGGCAGTGCCATGCGTTCGCTGATGACCTTCATGATGGAGGACAGTCGCGCCATCGGCCCGGTGCTCAGCGTCATGTGGATCCTGCGCGCGCTGGAGCGCGTCGGCGACCACGCCGACAACCTGGCCGAATATGTCATCTACCTGGTCAAGGGGCTCGACATCCGCCACATGGACCCGGGCCAGATCGACGAGGGTGCGCTGACCCGCAAGTGACCGGAGAAGGAGACCCGATGCAAGCACAGACCGCCCTGCTGCGTGGCGTGAAGCTGGTGTACCGCCGCGGCCTGCGCCGCTACGTCTATGCGCCGATCGCCATCAACCTGAGCGTCTACGCGGCCATGCTCTACTACGTGGTCACCCGCTTCGGTGACTGGCTGGCGGCCTGGATGACGCTGGTTCCTACCTGGCTGGTCTGGCTCGAATGGCTGCTCTGGCCGCTGTTCGTGGCCAGCCTGGTGCTGATCGTGTTCTTCACCTTCTCGCTGGTGACCCACCTGATCGCCGCCCCTTTCTACGGCTTCCTGGCCGCCAAGGTGGAGATCGAGGTGACCGGCCGCCCGCCGCTGGACGACCGCGGCCTGACGCGTACCGCGGTGGACGCGATGGGCCGCGAACTGGTCAAGCTGGGCTACATCCTGCCGCGCATGCTGGCGCTGTTCGTGGTCAGCTGGGTGCCGGGGCTGAACGTCGTCGCGCCCTTCCTCTGGGCGCTGTTCTCGGCCTGGATCATGGCCATCACCTACCTCGACTACCCGATGGACAACAACAAGGTGAGCTTCGCCGACATGCGCCGGCGGCTGGCGGCGCGCTCCTGGCAGACCCTCACCTTCGGCGGCTGGGTCACCCTGATCACCTGGCTGCCGCTGGCCAATCTCTTCCTGCTCCCCGGTGCCGTAGCCGGCGCCGTGCTGATGTGGGAAAGCCACTACCGCGGCCTGCCGAGCGAGCGCTGAGCGCCGGCGTTCAGTCGGGCTTGGTGGGGGCGGCTGGCGTGCCGGACGCAGGAGCCACCGGGGAGGCTGAAACAGCAGGCGTGGCGGCTACGGCGACCAGCCGCGCGGCGGGGAACACGCAGCGAAACAGGGCGCCCTGGCCGGGATGCGACTCGATCTCCAGGCTGGCGTCGTGGCGCAGCAGCACGTGCTTGACGATGGCCAGCCCCAGGCCGGTGCCGCCCGTGGCGTTGCTGCGGCCCTTGTCGACCCGGTAGAAGCGCTCGGTGAGCCGCGGCAGGTGGATCGGGTCGATGCCCTCGCCGTCGTCCTCGACCTCGAGGCAGGCGCCCTGGGCGTGCGGGCGCCAGCGCAGCTGGATGCGGCAGCCTTCGCCGGTGTAGCGCACCGCATTGAACAGCAGGTTCGACAGCGCGCTGTGGATCTCCTGTTCGCTGCCGAGCAGGCCCCGCGGCTCGCTGATCGAAAGCGTGATTTGCTGGCGCCCAGCCGACAGCGATTCGCCGTCGCGCTGGATGCGCGAAAGCAGCGCGGGCATCTCCAGCGCCCGGTGGTCCTCGCCGCCCTGGTCGATCTCCAGGCGTGACAGCAGCAGCAGGTCGTTGACCAGGTTCTGCATGCGTTCGGTCTGCTCCTGCATGCGGCCAAGCCCCTTGGCCAGGCGCGGCGGCAGCAGCTCGGCGGTATCGGCATAGGTTTCCAGGTAACCGGCCAGTACGGTGAGCGGCGTCCTGAGTTCATGGGAGACGTTGGCGACGAAGTCGCGGCGCATCTCCTCGAGGCGGTGCAGGCGGGTGATGTCACGCGCCATCAGCAGGCGTTCGTCGTCGCCGTAGAGCGTGATCTGGAACTGCAACACCCGGCGTTCATCCACCGGCGAGGTGAGCGTCAGCGGCTCCCGGTAGGCCCGGGCGTTGAAGTAGGCGACGAAGCGCGGGTCGCGGATCAGATTGGTGATGTGCTGGCCGCGGTCGTGGGCGGGCTTCAGCCCCAGCATCGCCTCGGCGGCACTGTTCCACCACTCGAGGTCGCCGCGCGGGTCGAGCATCACCACGCTGTCGCGCATGGCTTCCGATGACTCCTGGATACGCCGGAGGGTCGCCTGCAGGCGACCCTGAGTGTGGCGCTGGCCCTTCTGGTAGCGATAGAGGCGGTCGAACAGGTCGCCCCATAGGCCGCTGGCGGCAGGCGGCTCGTCGTGGGGATGGCGGATCAGCCAGCCGCGCAGGGCGTGCAACTGGCGCAGGTGGTAGGCCAGGCAGCCAACCAGGCCTACGGCGAGCCCGAGCCCCGGTGCCGAGAACAGCCAGCCGACCAGGCTGCCGGTGCCAACCAGCAGGCCGATGCGCCAGACCTCCCGGCTCCAGGGGCGCACGTCAGCCCTTGGTGGAGAAGCGGTAGCCGGTGCCCCGCACGGTCTGGATCAGGTGCTGGTGGGCGTCGCCCAGCGCCTTGCGCAGGCGGCGGATATGCACGTCCACGGTGCGCTCCTCCACATAGACGTTGCCGCCCCACACCTGGTCGAGCAGCTGGCTGCGGGTGTAGGCGCGCTCCTGGTGGGTCATGAAGAACTGCAGCAGGCGGTATTCGGTAGGGCCCATCTCCACCGCCTGGCCGTGGGCGCTGACGCGGTGGCTGACGGGGTCGAGCTGCAGGCCGTCGACCTCCACCGGCTCCTCGACGCCGCGCGGCGTGGTGCGGCGCAGCACCGCCTTGAGCCGGGCGACCAGCTCGCGGGGCGAGAACGGCTTGGTGATGTAGTCGTCGGCGCCGGCTTCCAGGCCGAGGATCTTGTTGTCCTCTTCGCTCTTGGCGGTCAGCAGGATGATCGGCAGCTCGCGAGTGGCTTCCTCGCGCTTGAGCCGGCGCGCCAGCTCGATGCCGCTGGTCCCGGGCATCATCCAGTCGAGCAGCAGCAGGTCGGGCTGATGGTCGATGATCATGGCGTGGGCGCTCTGGGCGTTGGCCGCCTCCAGCACGCGATAGTCCGCCATCTCCAGCGCGACGGCGATCATCTCTCGGATCGGCGCCTCGTCATCGACGATCAGAACGGTCTTGGCAGTCATCCCGTTGCCTCGTATTCAGTGACGTTCGATGACGATACCACCACGTTATCATGACAGTTGGATGACAGGGTCGCCAGCGCTCAGGCCACGTTCGGCCACAGGCTCAGCGCGATCCCGGCGAACAGCAAGAGTCCCGACCAGTGGTTGTTGAGAAAGGCCTGGAAGCAGCGCTCGCGCTCGCGCGTCCTGATCAGGAACTGCTGGTGCACGAAGGTGGCCGCCATGCCCGCCATGCCCAGCCAGTAGAACAGGCCGAGCCCCAGGCGCACCCCGGCCCAGCCCAGCAGCCCCAGCGTCACCAGCTGCAGCAGCCCGATCATGGCCCGGTCGGCGCGGCCGAACAGCACTGCGGTGGACTTGATGCCGATCCTCAGGTCGTCGTCGCGGTCGACCATGGCGTACTGGGTGTCGTAGGCCACCGTCCAGGCCAGGTTGGCGGCGAAGAGCAGCCACGCTTCCAGCGGTACCTGGCCGAGCACGGCGCCGAAGGCCATGGGTATCGCCCAGGAGAAGGCGGCGCCAAGGAACAGCTGCGGCAGGTGGGTGAAGCGCTTCATGAAGGGGTAGATGAACGCCAGGGCCACGCCCACCAGGGAGAGCATCACGGTGAACAGGTTGGTGAACAGCACCAGCACGAAGGCGGCGGCGACCAGCACGACGAACAGCCACTTGGCCTCGCGCTCGCTGATGCGTCCGGTGGCCAGGGGGCGGTTCTTGGTGCGCTTGACGTGGCCGTCGAAGTGGCGGTCGGCGTAGTCGTTCACCACGCAGCCGGCCGCACGCATCAGGTAGACCCCCGCGACGAAGATCAGCAGCAGGTGCCGCTCGGGCAGGCCCTCGGCGGCCACCCACAGCGCCCACAGCGTCGGCCACATCAGCAGCCAGGTGCCGATGGGGCGATCCAGCCGCATCAGCTGCAGGAAGTCGGGCAGGCGGGCCAGGCCGCTGGGGTGGAGCAACGAGCGTTCCATCGAATTCTCCTTATACGATGACGTTTATCCTAGCGTGCGGGCAGGTCGAGTTCCTCCGCCATCGCGTCGAGGAAGAACTCCTGCACCAGCACCGCAAAGCGGCCGTGGCGGAACACCGAGCGCCGGCCCCAGGGGCCGCCCAGCGCATGGAAGGGCGCGCTGGCGCGGGTGATCTCGATGGGGCTGCGCTCGAGGTCGGGCTGGCGGAACAGCCAGCTGCCCAGCGAGCGCTCGCCCAGCCGGTCGAGGCGCTGGCCGCGCAGCTGCGCCAGGGAGGCCACCGAGCGCGCCACCACCCAAGGGCGCTCGTCGAGGCACAGCGCCACCTCGCGCAGCCACGCCAGGCGGTCGCAGGGCAGGCCGAGGGCCTGGGCTTCGTCGGGCCGCGGCCGGCCCAGGCGCTGGTCGAGCAGGCGCACGCGGAAGCTCTGCCCGTCGCCGGCCGCGATCAGGCGGGCGGTGAGCGAATCGCGCGAGGCCACCCACTGCCACCAGCCCGGGCTCATGGCGGGCCGGCTCGCTGCCAGCGGTCGCCAGACGGGGTAACGATGTGCATGGCCTTGCTGCGCCGTGGGGGTCCGGACCACCGGCTCTCTCCGGGTCGACTGGGGGCGCATAGTGTAACATGCGGCCTTGCCACGATTCCTCGTGCAGGGCCGCATGTCGCGGTCCCGGCTACCGGCAGGGAGTCCCATGACCGCACCTCTGACCCTCATCGGCTCCGGCATGGCCGCCATCGGCCTGGCGCGCCAGCTGCGCACCCTCGACCCCGAGCGCGCGCTGACCCTGATCACCGCCGACAGCGGCGACGAGTACGCCAAGCCGCTGCTCTCCAGCGGCTTTGCCAAGCGCATGCCGCCGTCGCGGCTGGCGGTGCGCTCGGCCCTGGCGCTGGCCGACCAACTGGGGGCGGTGGTACGCACCCGCAGCCGGGTCGACGCGATCGATCCCCAGGCGCGCACCCTGCGGCTCGGCGCCGAGCGGCTCTCCTATGGCACGCTGGTGCTGGCCACCGGGGCCGTGCCCGCGGTGCCGTTTGCCATTCCCGACGCCGTGGCTACGCGCGTCCACACCATCAACGACCTGGACGACTACCGGCGTTTCCACGCCGACCTGCTGGCGCTGGGGCGGCCGGCCCGGGTCGCGATCATCGGCGCCGGCCTGGTGGGCTGCGAATTCGCCAACGACCTGCTGGCGGGCGGGCACGCGGTGAGCCTGGTGGCGCCGGAGCGCACGCCGCTGCCGCGCCTGCTGCCCGAGCCCCTGGGGCGTGCCCTGGGGGGCGCCTTCGCCGCGGCGGGCATGGACCTGCGCCTGGGGCGCGGCCTGGCGGCGCTGGAGAACGCCGGCAGCGATGTCGGCCTGCGGCTCGATGACGACACGCGGCTCGAGGCGGACCTGGTGCTGGTTGCCACCGGGCTCAAGCCGCGCAGCGAGCTGGCGGAAGCGGCGGGATTGGCCACTTCGCCTGCCGGCATCGTCGTCGACCGCTACCTGGCCACCTCGGCGCCCGGCATCTTCGCCCTGGGCGACGCGGCCTGCGTGGAGGGCGTCAATGCCATGTACGTGCCACCGCTGCAGGCCAGCGCCAAGGCGCTGGCACGCACCCTCTGCGGCGTGCCTACCGCCGTGCACTATGCGGCCTGGCCGGTGGTGGTGAAGACCCCGCTGCTGCCGGTGGTGGCGTTTCCGCCCGCCGAGGCACCGGCGCGCTGGCGCATCGAGGGCGAGGGAGCCGACCTGGCCGCCTTCGCCGAAACCTCGGACGAACGCTTGATTGGTTTTGCGTTGACAGGCGCCTGCGTGCGGCGGAAAGTTGAGCTGGCGCGAGCCGTGCCGCCGTTGCTAGGCTAGTCTCGTCGGTGCCGCGGGGTTTGGCGGGCAAACCGACGGACACCTCGCTTGACGCTTACCAGGAGCAGGGGCGATCTCCACACGCGGATCACCACACGCAAGGGAACGGGCTCTCCGGCAAAGCGGTGGGCGGTTTGCGATCCATTCGACGCGCTGATAACAACACTACGGCATTCATGCCGGCAACCAGCCAATACCAGGAGGGCTTTTATGCGCAAGCCAGAACTTGCAGCGGCCATTGCAGAACGAGCGGAACTTTCGAAGGACAAGGCCAGCCAGGTGCTGAACGTCATTCTCGACGAGATCACCGGCAGCGTGGCCCAGGGCCAGGACGTCTCGCTGATCGGGTTCGGTACCTTCACCGTGCGCGAGCGTGCCGCCCGCACCGGCAAGAACCCGCAGACCGGCCAGCCGCTGGCCATCCCCGCCAGCAAGACCGTGGCCTTCAAGCCCGGCAAGGGACTCAAGGATGCCGTCGGCAAGGGCTGACGCCCGCCTGCGTGCTGTCGCCATGCGGCCTGCCCCGGCAGGCCGCCGCCCGCCTGCCTGCGAGTCGATTCCATCATGAAGCTGCGCCTGATGCTCTGGCTGCTGGGCATGCTGCTCAAGCGCGCCTCGCGCCGCAAGCCGCAATTCCGCCAGCAGCTGGCCGAGCTGCGACGCCTCGACTGGGGCATCGCCACCGAAGACCTGGCGATCGCCCGCCACTACCGCATGTCGCCGGGCGGCATCCGCAGCGGGGCGGGGCTGCCGGTCGACCTCGACCTGGAGCTGCGCTTCGAGGATGAAGCCACCGCCGTGGCGGTGCTGCGCAAGCCGACCCAGCGCGCCTTTCTCGACGGCATGATCGCCGGCAAGGTGCGCCTGGTCGGGGATTCGGCCGACCTGAAGAAACTGCAGAAGCTGCTCAAGCATATCTGACGGCGCGCTGCATCCAGCCCGCCCCCCGCCGCAGTGGCTTTGTTCGCCGCCGAGGCGGGCTACCCTGTCAAGACACCCAAGCCGGGGAAGGCCATGACCACCAGCAACAGCGTGTGGCAAGCGTCGCTCGACAGTTTCTGCCACGCCATCGAGGCTCGCGCCATGCCGGGCTGCGGCGCGGCGGCGGCGGTGAGCGCCGGGATCGGCCTGGCGCTGGTGCTCAAGGGGCTGCGGCTCGGCGTTGAAGGGCGCGCCGCGCTCGCGTGCCACGCCCTGGTTGCGCGCGGCGATGCGCTGCGCCAGCGGCTGGCACGGCTGGCCGACGACGACATCGCCGGCTTCGAGGCCTACCTGGCGGCACAGCGGCTGCCCCACGCCACGCCGCAGCAGGCACGACAGCGCGACGAGGCGCGACAGCAGGCGCTGCTGGCGGCCTGCCGCGTGCCGCTGGAGATCGCCCACGCCTGCTGTGACGGCCTGGCGCTGGGCAGCGAGGCGCTGGCGCATACCGCGCCGGCACTGCGAAGCGATACCCGCGCCGGCCTGCGGCTGCTGGGTGCCGCCTTCGATGCGGTGCTGGTAGGCTTCGATGACAACCTCCCGGGGCTTGCGGACGCCGCGCGGCGCGCCGCCCTGGCCGAGGAACGCGACCGCCTGCGCCGCGAGGCCGAGCGCCGACAACCCTGACCCGACCCTGACCCATGCCTCCTTCACTCTCGCTTTCGCTGCGGCGCCTCTGGACGCTGGACAAGTTCGCCTACAGCCTGCGGGTCTTCCTCGCCTTCAGCGGCGCGCTGCTGCTGAGCTGGGCGCTGGCCGACTTCGCTCTGGTGCTGCCGCTGTTCCTCGGCATCATCGCCAGCGCCCTGTCGGAGACCGACGACAGCTGGCAGGGCCGCCTGCAGGCGCTGGCGGTCACCCTGGTCTGCTTCGGCGTGGCGTCGTTTGCGGTGCGCTGGCTGTTTCCCTGGCCCTGGCTGTTCGCGCCGATGCTGGGGCTCTCGACGTTCGTGCTGGTCATGCTGGGGGCGGTGGGGCAGCGCTACGCCACCATCGCCTCCGGCACGCTGATCCTGGCGATCTATACCATGATCGACATCGAGCAGCAGGGCGGCGCCGCGCACGAGGGCTGGGCCCAGACGCTGCTGCTGCTGTCGGGAGCCGCCTGGTACGGAGTGATCTCGGTGGCGTGGTGTGCGCTGTTCTCGCGCCAGCCGGTCAAGCAGAGCATGGCCCTGCTCTATCGCGAGCTGGGCCGCTACCTGATCCTCAAGTCGGCGCTGTTCGAACCGCTGCGCGGGCTCGACCTGGAGGCGCGCCGCCTGGCGCTGGCGCGGCAGAACGGCCGCGTGGTGGAGGCCATGAACCAGGCCAAGGAGATGATCTTTCGCCGGCTCGAGGGCCAGCGCGGCAATCGCCAGCTCAACCGCTACCTGCGCGTCTATTTCATCGCCCAGGACATCCACGAGCGGGCCAGCTCGTCGCACTACCCCTATGCGCAGCTGACCGAGGCCTTCTTCCACCACGACGTGCTGTTTCGCTGCCAGCGCCTGCTCGACCAGCAGGGCCAGGCCTGCAGGCGGCTGGGCAAGGCGCTGCTGCTCAACCGGCCCTTCGAGCACGCCCAGAGTGAACAGGCGCTGGCCGACCTGCGGGCCTCCATTGCCCACCTCAAGGCCATGCGCAACCCGGCCTGGCGCGAACTGATGCCCCCACTGGGCGGCCTGGCCGACAATCTCGCCACCCTGGAACTGCAGCTGGCCCAGGCCCACAACCCGGATGCCGACGACGGGCTGGGCGACCCCAGCCTGTTCAATCGCTCGCCGGTGACCCTCAAGGAGGCCTGGGAGCGTATTCGCCTCAACCTGACGGTGGGCTCGCCCACCTTTCGCCATGCGGTGCGCCTGCCGCTGGCGCTGCTGGCGGGCTACGCGCTGCTGCAGCTGATTCAGCCCACCCAAGGCTTCTGGATCCTGCTGACGACGCTGTTCGTCTGCCGCCCCAACTTCGCCGCCACCCGCCGCTTCCTCTCCCAGCGCATCCTGGGCACCGTGCTCGGCCTGGTGGTGGGCTGGGCGCTGATCAGCCTGTTCCCCGGCATGCTGCCGCAGACGCTGATCGCCGTGGTCGCCGGGGTGACCTTCTTCGCCAGCCGCGAAAAGCACTACGTGCTGGCCACCGCCGCCATCACCCTGATGGCGCTGAGCAGCTTCAACCAGGCCGGGGATGGCTTCGACCTGATCTGGCCACGGCTGTTCGATACCCTGATCGGTTCGCTGATCGCGGGGGTGGCGGTGTTCTTCATCCTGCCCGATTGGCAGGGGCGACGGCTGCACCGCCAGGCGGCCGCCACGCTGGAGGCCAGCTGTCGCTACCTCGGCGAGATCCTGCGCCAGTATGAGAGCGGCAAGCAGGACGACCTCGCCTACCGCCTGGCGCGGCGCAACGCCCACAACGCCGATGCCGCGCTGTCGAGCCTGCTGGCCAACGTGCTGCAGGAGCCCGAGCCCTATCGTCGCCACGTGGCCGACGACGGCTTTCGCTTCCTGGTGCTGTCGCACACCCTGCTGGGCTATCTCTCGGCGCTGGGCGCGCACCGCCAGCGGCTGGGCGAGGAGGCCGACGATGCCCGGCTGCTGCCGGTCGCGCGCGGCATCGTGGCGTACCTGCAGCAGCTGGCGGCAGGCCTGGCCCAGCGCGAGGCGAGCGATGGGCTGGCCGAGCAGCGTGAGGCGCTGATGGCGGCGCTGGAGCAGGCGACCCAGGAATTTGCCGGCGATGCGGAGAGCGAGGACGGCGGCTATCACCCGCTGCACATGCCGCTGCTGATGATCGTGCGCCAGCTGGAGCCGCTGACCGAGGCCGCACAGCGGCTGAGCGTTCGGCGCCAGCAGGGCGACGGGCCCGCCGCGCTGCCGGCCACCGGCTAGCCGGGCGGCTATACCTGGCCGTAGCGCCCCGCCTCCTCGCCCAGCCAGCGGCGGATCAGCGGCGGGCTGGCCTGGGGGTGGCTGGCCAGCAGCGCCTCGGCCAGCGGCGGAATGCGCTCCAGCAGGTCGGCGTCGCGCTCCAGGTCGGCGATCTTCATCTGCGCCAGGCCGGTCTGGCGAGTGCCGAGCACCTCGCCCGGGCCGCGCAGCTCGAGATCCTTCTCGGCAATGCGAAAGCCGTCGGTGGAGTCGCGCATCACCGCCAGGCGCTCCCGCGAGTGGGCCGACAGCGGCCCGTGGTAGAGCAGCACGCAGAAGCTCTCGGTGGCGCCGCGGCCGACCCGGCCGCGCAGCTGATGCAGCTGGGAGAGCCCCAGCCGCTCGGGGTTCTCGATGATCATCAGGCTGGCGTTGGGCACGTCGACGCCGACCTCGATCACCGTGGTGGCCACCAGCAGGTCGAGTTCGCCGCCCTTGAAGGCGTCCATCACCGCGGTCTTCTCGGCGGCCTTCATGCGTCCGTGGACCAGGCCGATGGCGAGCGCCGGCAATGCCTCGGTGAGCTCGGCCAGGGTCGCCTCGGCGGCCTGGCACTGCAGCGCGTCGGACTCCTCGATCAGGGTGCATACCCAATAGGCCTGGCGCCCCTCGGCGCAGGCGTGGCGGATGCGCTCGACCACCTCGGGGCGGCGTTCGTCGGGCACCACCACCGTCTTCACCGGGGTGCGCCCCGGCGGCAGCTCGTCGATGATCGAGACGTCGAGGTCGGCGTAGGCGCTCATGGCCAGGGTGCGCGGGATCGGCGTGGCGGTCATCACCAGCTGGTGCGGGGTGAGCCCGCCCGCCTCGCCCTTCTCGCGCAGCGCCAGGCGCTGGTGCACGCCGAAGCGGTGCTGCTCGTCGACGATCGCAAGGCCCAGGCGCTGGAAGTGCACGTCGCCCTGGAACAGGGCATGGGTACCCACCACCATGCGCGCGCGCCCGTCGAGGATGGCGGCCTTGGTGTCGAGCCGCGCCTTGCCCTTGAGCTTGCCGGCCAGCCAGGCCACCTCGATGCCCAGCGGCGCGAACCAGGCCTTGAAGGTCCGGTAGTGCTGCTCGGCGAGGATCTCGGTGGGTGCCATCATCGCCGCCTGGCAGTCGCCGGCGATGGCGGCAAGCGCGGCCATGGCGGCCACCACCGTCTTGCCCGAGCCGACGTCGCCCTGCACCAGGCGCAGCATGGGCACCTCGCGGGCCAGGTCGGCCCCGATCTCGTCGAGCACGCGGCGCTGGGCGGCGGTCAGCGCGAAGGGCAGCTGGGTCAGGAAGCGCGCCTGCAGGCTGCGCCCGGAGGGCAGGGCCGGCGCGCCATCCTGCTGAATCTTCAGGCGTACCTGGCGCAGGCTGAGATGGTGGGCCAGCAGCTCCTCCAGCGCCAGCCGGCGGCTGGCCGGGTGCTTGCCGCTGGCCAGCAGCGCCGGGTCGGCGTCGGGCGGCGGCTGGTGCAGCACGTGCAGCGCCTGGTGCAGCTCGGGCAGCGCGAAGCGCTGGCGCAGCGCGGGGGGAATCCAGTCCGGCAGGGCTTCGGGGCTGGCCTCGAGCCGCACCAGGGCCTGTTCGATCAGCGGCCGCAGGCGCGCCTGGTGCAAGCCTTCGGTGGCGGGGTAGATCGGCGTCAGGTGGTCCTCCACCGGTGGGGCATCGGCGCTCAGCAGCCGATATTCGGGATGATAGATCTCGAGCCCGGTGGCCCCGGCACGGGCTTCGCCGAAGCAGCGCACCCGGGCGCCGGGCCGGAACTGCTGCTGCTGGGCCGGGGAGAAGTGGAAGAAGCGCAGGCTGAGGATGCCGGAGCCGTCGCGCAGGCGCACCAGCAGGCTGCGGCGCCGGCCCTTGACCACGTCGCTGGCCGAGACCTCGCCCTCCACCACCGCCTCGTGGCCGGCGCGCAGGGTGCCGATCGGCGTGATGCGGGTGCGATCCTGGTAGCGCAGCGGCAGGTGGAAGAGCAGGTCGGACACGCGGGCGATGCCGAGCCGCGCCAGCTTCAGCGCCACGGCCTCGCCCACCCCCTTGAGCTCGCTGACCGGCGCCTCCAGCGCGTTGCCGTCGGCGCTCATGCGGGTTCGGGCAGCTCCACGTGGCACTGGGCGATGGCGTCGGTCACCGCATCGATCGCCTTGGGCCGCGGGAAGCTGGCGCGCCAGGCAATGGCCACGGTGCGTGACGGCGCCGGTGTCTTGAAGGGGCGGCTGACGAGCATCCCGCTTTCGTAGTGGCCGGTGCCGATGGCGGAGTGGGGCAGGATGGTGATGCCGAGGCGGGAGGCCACCATGTGGCGGATCGTCTCCAGGGAGCCGCCCTCGGCGGTCAGGGTGTTGTTCGGGCTGTTGAGCTGGTGGCTGATGGCCGGGCAGGCCTCGAGGATCTGGTCGCGAAAGCAGTGGCCTTCGCCCAGCAGCAGCAGGCGCTCCTTGAGCAGATCCTCCTTCTCGATGAATTCACGCTGGGCCCAGGCGTGGTCGGCCGGCATCAGTACCTCGAACTCCTCCTCGTAGAGGGCCTTGGTGACCACGTCGGTCTCGGTGAAGGGCAGCGCGATGAGGATCGCGTCGAGCTCGCCGGTCCTCAGCTTGCGGCGCAGGTTGGCCGTGAACCCCTCCTCGATGTAGAGCGGCATCTGCGGTGCACTGCGCGACAGCGCCGGGATCAGGTGCGGAAAGAGGTAGGGGCCGATGGTGTAGATGGCGCCGATGCGCAGCGGGCTGGCCAGCTGATCCTTGCCGGCGTTGGCCAGCTCCTTGATCATGCTGCTCTGTTCGAGCACCCGCTGGGCCTGTTCGACGATCTTCTCGCCCAGGGGGGTGACCTGCACGGTCGACTTGGAGCGCTCGAACAGGGCCACGCCCAGCTCTTCCTCGAGTTTCTTGACGGCCACCGACAGGGTCGGCTGGGAGACGAAGCAGCGTTCGGCGGCACGGCCGAAGTGACGCTCCTGCGCCAAGGTTACGATGTAGCGAAGTTCTGTTAGAGTCATGTCTGGTGCCCCTCGGGCATCCTCTCGGACGATAGATGACTTTCAATAGGGACTTTTTATCAGGGGGCGAGAGAAAGGTGAAGAAAACCACACTGATTCTGGGCTGTGGCGACATCGGGATGGTGCTGGGTCGCGAGCTGTTGGCGGCCGGCCACCATGTGATCGGCGCACGGCGCAACGTGGCGGCGCTGAAGGGCACGGGCATCAAGCCGCTGCCGCTGGACCTGAGCGACGAAGAGGCGCTTGCCGCGCTGCCGGATGCGGACTACGTGGTCTATATCCTCAGCGCCGACCGCTTCGACGAAGCCGCCTATCGCGCCGCCTATGCCGATGGCCTGAAGGCGGTGCTGCGCACCTACGAGGCGCGCGACAAGGCGCCCCGACGCATCCTGTTCGTCTCGTCCACCAGCGTGTATGGCCAGAAGGACGGCGAGCAGGTCAACGAGACCAGCCCGGCCGAGGCCAAGGGCTTTTCCGGCAAGGTGCTGCGCGAGGGTGAGCACGCGCTCTTCGAGAGCCCGCTGACCGGCACCGCGGTGCGCTTCTCGGGCATCTACGGCCCGGGGCGCGACCGCCTGATTCGCCAGGTGCTCGAGGGCCGGATCGCGCCCAAGACGCCGCCGATGTTCTCCAACCGCATCCATCGCGACGACTGTGCCGGCGTGCTGGCGCACCTGATCGCGCTGTGCGAGGCCGGCAAGCCGGTCGATGAGCTCTACCTGGCCAGCGACTCTGCCCCCGAGCCGCTCTACGACGTCATGGCGTGGATGGCGAAGCAGCTCAAGGTCGAGCCGACCGAGGTGATCCAGGCGCCGCTGCGCAAGCGTTCCAGCAAGCGCTGCGACAACACCCGCCTGTGCGAGACGGGCTACGCGTTCCGCTTCCCCAGCTACCGCGAAGGCTACGCCCAGGTGATGCAGGAAGGCGGCTTCCTGGCCGAGCCAGTCTAGCCGCACGGTGCCTACCGTGCGATGAGCGGCAGCGCTACAGCGCCCAGCGATAGCCTAGAGCGAGGACCTCGAAGCCGTTGTTGGGCGACTTGATGCCCCCGTTTGAGTAGTGAGTGATGCTCAGCGCGAGCTCGCCCGGCCCCAGTTCGGTGCCCAGCGCCAGCCGGTCCTGGAACTGGAAGGCGCTGCCGAGTTCGGTCGCTTCATGGCGCGTATGCAGGAACAGCGCCGCCCCGATACCCCCCTCCACGAACAGGCGGCGAGCCTCGCCGAAGCTCCAGCGCAGTGCCGGCGTGACCAGCAGGGCGGCGTTGTGGCGTTCCTCATGCCCCTCGAGCAGCAGCAGGCCGCCGCCCAGGCGCAGGCCGAGCCGGGAAGGCAGGCGCTCCCAGTGGATCATGCGATCGAGCTCGATACGCGCGGCGGCCTTGGACTCGCTGGTGATGCCGCCCGCCACATTGAGGTTCGCCAGGCTCGCCTGGCTGGCGGCCATGGCCAGGCAGGCCAACAGGCCGGCGGCAATCTTGTGTCGAATCACTGGGCTCTCCTTACGGTACTGCCTCTACGGCTGTCGCCGTCGGCCGGTGTGGCGTCATGCCTCGTGTCTGCCCGGTGACGTGGCCAGGGTTCGATAGCGCGCTCCCCGGGCATCGGTGATCGAATGGATCAGCGCCAACTGATTATAGGCCCAGCTCAGGTTCGTGCGGGGCAGGGCATCGAGGCTGAGGGAAGCGGCGCGGCGCAGCAGCGTGACATGCGGGATGAAGCGCGCCGGGGGTGGCCCTAGGCCCTGAGCTTCGAGGGTGTCCCACAGCCTGGCGTGCAGCACGGCGAGGGCGGGGCTCGGCCCGCCAAGCCAGACGATGCCGGGCTGGCGGAAACAGCCCCAGCGGTCGAGGTGCCATTCGCCGGACTCGATGGCCAGGCCCTGCACCCATTCGGTGAGCTCGAGGGCCTGCGCCTCCTCCACCTCACCGAGAAAGGCCAGCGTCAGGTGCAGCGTCTCGTCGGGCATGCGCCGCCCGCCGCACTGGGCGTGGGCGGCGTTGGCCAGCTCTCCGAGCCGCTCGCGCAGTCCGGGCGGCGGCTCCAGGGCCAGGAACAGCCTCACGGCTCTTAGTCGCCGATGACCATGACGGCTTCCGCTTCGAACTGCGCCCCCTTGGGCAGCGCCTTGACGCCCACGGCGGCGCGGGCCGGGTAGGGCTTGGCGAAGAACTCCTCCATCACCTTGTTGACCACCGCGAAGTTGTCCAGGTCGACGAGGTAGAGGTTGAGCTTGACGATCTCGCCCAGCGAGCCGGCGGCTTCCTCGCAGACGGCCTTGAGGTTGGTGAAGACCTGGCGCGCCTGGGCCTCGAAGTCGTCGGAGACGAGTTCCATGGTGGCCGGGTCGAGCGGGATCTGGCCGGAGAGATAGACGGTGTTGCCGGCCTTGATGGCCTGGGAGTAGGGGCCGATGGCGGCGGGTGCCCTATCGGTGTTGATGACGGCCTTGTTGCTCATGATGGTCTCCTTGCGTATGCGTAACCGGGTCAATGAATAAGCCCGCTCGCCGCGCCGGGCGGCGAACGGGCTGGTACGGGTTCAATTGCCGACGCGGGTGATCTTGCCGACGTGGGAGAGGTTGCGGATGCGCTTGATGATGCGGGCCAGGTGGACCCGGTCGCGCACCGCCAGGGTGAGATGCACGATGGAGAGCCGGGCGTCGCGCTCCTCGATGCCGATACGCTCGATGTTGGCATCGGCGTCGGTGACCAGGCTGGCAAGCTCGGCCACCAGGCCGCGGCGGCTCTCGATCTCGATGCGCAGGGCCACCGGGAAGTCCTCGGTGATCTCGTCGGACCACTCCAGGGCAAACAGCTTGTCGGGGTCGCTTCTCAGTTCGTCGAGATTGCGGCACTCGGTACGGTGCACCACGATGCCCTTGCCCACCGACAGGTGGCCGACCACCGGGTCGCCCGGCAGCGGATGGCAGCAGCGGGCGAACTTGATCACCATGCCCTCGGCGCCGCTGATCTGGATCGGCCCCTGGGAGGCGAGCGTGCGTTCGCCGGCCTCGGCTGTGTCACCGTGCAGCAGGTCGACCAAGCGACGCGCCACCACGTGGGCCACGCGGGTGCCGAGGCCGATCGATTCCAGCAGGGCTTCATCGCCCTTGATCGACAGCTCCGCCACCAGCTCCGGCACGACGTGCTCCGGCAGCTCCTCGAGACTGGTCTCGAAGTCGGCCAGGGCCTTGTTGAGCAGGCGCCGGCCGAGCTGCACGGCCTCGGTGTGCTGCTGGTGCTTGAGCGCATGGCGAATGGCCGAGCGTGCCTTGGCGGTGACCACGAAGTTGAGCCACGCCAGGTTGGGCCGCGCCCCGGGGGCGGTGATGATCTCCAGGGTTTGGCCGCTCTCCAGCCGGGTCGAGAGCGGCGCCAGGTGGCGGTCGATGCGACAGGCGATGCAGCTGTTGCCGATATCGGTGTGGACCGTATAGGCGAAGTCGATCACCGTGGCGCCCTGGGGCAGCTCCATGATGTCGCCGCGTGGCGTGAATACGTAGATGTCGTCGGGGAACAGGTCGTTCTTGACGTGCTCGATGAACTCCAGCGAGTCGCCGGCGTGGCGCTGCATCTCGAGCAGCCCCTTGACCCACTCCCGGGCGCGGGCATGGCTGCCCTCGGCGATGGGGTGGTCGGTCTGGCCGGCCTTGTAGAGCCAGTGGGCGGCGATGCCGTTGTTGGCCATGGCCTCCATCTCGCGGGTGCGGATCTGCACCTCGATGGGCATGCCGCCACTGCCGAACAGGGTGGTGTGCAGGCTTTGGTAGCCGTTGGCCTTGGGAATCGCGATGTAGTCCTTGAAGCGTCCGGGCACCGGCTTGTAGAGGTTATGCACCACGCCGAGGATGCGGTAGCAGCTGTCGACATCCTCGGTGATGATGCGAAAGCCGAACACGTCCATGATCTCGGCGAACGGCTTGCGCTGGTCGCGCATCTTCTTGTAGATCGACAGCAGGTGCTTCTGGCGGCCGACCACGGTGCCGGCCAGCCCCTCGTCGTCGAGGCTCTTCTGCAGGGAGGTCTGGATCTGGCGGATCGCCGAGCGGCGATGGCCGCGGGCGCTGGAGACGGCGCGCTTGATGCGTTCGGCGCGCATCGGGTGCAGCGCCTGGAACGACAGGTCCTCGAGTTCCACGCGAATGGTGTTGATGCCCAGGCGGCTGGCGATGCGGGCATAGATCTCAAGCGTCTCGCGGGCGATGCGGCGCTTCTTCTCCGGGCGCAGGGCGCCCAGGGTGCGCATGTTGTGCAAGCGGTCGGCGAGCTTGACGATGATGACGCGGATGTCGCGCGACATCGCCAGCACCATCTTCTGGAAGTTCTCGGCCTGGGCGACGGCCTTGTCCTCGAAGGTGATCTGGGTCAGCTTCGAGACGCCGTCGACCAGCTCCGCCACCGGCTTGCCGAACTGCTCGGCCAGCGCCTCCTTGGAAACTCCGGTGTCCTCGATCACGTCATGCAGCATGGCGGACATCAGGCTCTGATGGTCCATGTGCATGTTGGCGAGGATGTTGGCCACGGCCAGCGGGTGGGTGACGTAGGGTTCGCCCGAGCGTCTGCGCTGGCCGTCGTGAGCCTGTTCGGCGTAATAGAAGGCGCGCTTGACCTGCTGGATCTCGTCAGGAGGGAGGTAGCCGCCGAGACGGTCGGCCAGGTCGTCGATGGTGAACATTAGCGCGCCTTGCGTGACTGCCTTACTCCTCGAGGGCGATACCCGGCTCGCTTTCGCGGCGAATGCGTACCGGCGCTTCGATCGGCTCGTCCAGCACGGTGTGGTCGACCAGGCCGGCGGCGATCTCGCGCAGGGCCATCACGGTGGGCTTGTCGTTCTCCCACGGCAGCAGGGCGTCGCGGGAGCCCCGGGCCAGCTGGCGAGCGCGCTGGGTGGAGATCATCACCAGCTTGAAACGGTTTTCGACGTTTTCCAGACAATCTTCGACGGTGACACGCGCCATAGTTGGGTACTTCCCGAAAGCGAAGGAGCTCCGACCGTGGTCGCAGCGCCTAGAAAATGAACAAGACTGACTAGATTACTCGACCCCCGGCGGCCATGACAAGCGCCGACAGGCGAAGGCCAGGACAAGCGCTGAGGCGGTCAGGACAACAGCGCCGCCAGCAGCGGGCCGTGGCTCTCCCGAACCCGCGCCAGACTCAGGCGGCGGCTGATCACCAGCGCCTGCAGCTCGCGCAGGGCGGTGGTGAAATCGTCGTTGATCACCAGGTAGTCGTATTCGTCGTAGTGCGACATCTCGCTGACCGCATCCTGCATGCGCCGGGCGATGATGGCGTGCTCGTCGGTGCCGCGGCCGGCCAGGCGCCGTTCCAGCTCGTCGCGCGATGGCGGCAGGATGAAGATCGACACCGCATCGGGCAGCTGCTCGCGGACCTGGCGCGCGCCCTGCCAGTCGATCTCGAGGATGACGTCCTGGCCGGCCGCCAGCAGTGTCTCCACCGCGGAGCGCGAGGTGCCGTAGTAGTTGTCGAACACCCGGGCGTATTCGAAGAAGTCGCCATGCTCGATCATCGCCTCGAACTCGGCGACCGCCACGAAGTGGTAGTTCACGCCGTCAACCTCGCCGCGGCGCTGCGCCCGGGTGGTATGCGATACCGAGACCTGGATGCCATCGAGGCTTTCGATCAGCTCGCGCACCAGCGTGGTCTTGCCGGCACCGGAGGGGGCGGAAATGATGAAGAGGGTGCCTTGGGTCATGTCGAAGCATCCGTAGTGAGCGGCTGCCGTTCAGGCGGACCAGAGGCCTGCCCGGTGCGAACGGTGGAACGGGCGAATATTATACACGGCATGGCGTTACTCGATATTCTGGATCTGTTCCCTCATCTGCTCGATCAACACCTTGAGCTCCACCGCGCAGCGGGTGGTGCTGGCGACCACCGACTTGGAGGAGAGGGTATTGGCCTCGCGGTTGAGCTCCTGCATCAAAAAGTCGAGGCGCCGCCCCTTGGGGCCCCTCTGGCCGAGCTGGCGCGCCACTTCCTCCACGTGGGTCTCGAGCCGGTCGAGCTCTTCGTCCACGTCGGCCTTCTGCGCCATCATGACCAGCTCGGCTTCCAGCCGCTGGGGGTCCAGCTCGGCCTTGACCGCTTCCAACCGCTCCAGCAGCTGGGCGCGCTGGCGGGTGAGGATCTCCGGCAGCAGGCGGCGCACCTCGGCTACCTGTCCGCGCACGCCGGCCAGCCGGTCGCGGATCAGTTCCGCCAGCTTTTCACCTTCGCGGGCGCGGGCCTCGATAAGTTCATCGAGGGCGGCCGCGAACAGCGCGGCGGCCTCGGCCTTCACCAGGTCCAGGTCGACGCCCTGGGCCTCGAGCACGCCTGGATGGTCGAGCAGCGACAGGGCGTCGGGCATCGCCACCTGGGGCAGCGCCTCGCGGATCTCGCCCAGCGCGGAGGCCAGGGCGACCAGGCGCGTGTGGTTGACCGCCAGGGTCTCACTGGTGGCGGAGGGTTCGAAGCGCAGGTGGCACTCGATCTTGCCGCGGGCCAGGCCGTTGCGCAGCGCCTCGCGAAAGCCGGGCTCGAGGTCGCGCAACGCCTCGGGGAGGCGAAAGAAGGGCTCCAGGTAGCGCTGGTTCACCGAGCGCAGCTCCAGCTGCAGGCTGCCCCAGTCGCCTTCGCGGGTCTGGCGTGCGAAGGCGGTCATGCTGTGAACTCCATTGCGGTGAACCATGGCGACTCCCGTGCTGGCCCGAGGGGCCGTGCCCATTGACGTAACTGGCCTGGAGTGTAACCGATTCCGGCGCGATGCCGTGTAGAATGGCGGGCCTTTGCGGTGTCCCTTCGCCTTGGCGGCGGGGTGCCGCACCAGCCACGCTTGTCCTGAGAGGTGTTATGACCTTCCACTCCGTACGACCCAGCGGGCGGCGCCCCGACCAACCCCGCGAGATTCGGCTGACCCGCGAGTTCACCCGCCATGCCGAAGGCTCGGTGCTGGTGGAATTCGGCGACACCAAGGTGCTGTGCAACGCCAGCGTCGAGGCCGGCGTGCCGCGCTGGCTGCGCGGCAAGGGCCAGGGCTGGGTGACCGCGGAGTACGGCATGCTGCCGCGTGCCACCCATACCCGCGGCGGGCGCGAGGCGGCCCACGGCAAGCAGGGCGGGCGCACGCTGGAGATCCAGCGCCTGATCGGCCGCTCGCTGCGCGCCTCGGTGGACCTCAAGAAGCTGGGGGAATTCACCATCACCGTGGACTGCGACGTGCTCCAGGCCGACGGCGGCACCCGCACCGCCTCGATCACCGGCGGCTGCGTGGCGCTGGTGGATGCCATTCGCCACCTGCAGCGCAAGAAGCTGATCAAGGGCGACCCGTTCCTGCAGCTGGTCGGCTCTGTTTCCGTGGGGGTGTACAAGGGCGTGGCGGTGGTCGATCTCGACTATCCCGAGGACAGCGGTGCGGAGACCGACATGAACGTGGTCATGGCCGAGTCGGGCGGGCTGATCGAGGTGCAGGGCACCGCCGAGGCGGGCGTGTTCTCGCGCGAGCAGCTCAATGCCATGCTCGACCTGGCCGAGCAGGCCGGCGCCGGGCTGTTTGCCCATCAGCGCGAGGCGCTGGGCATCCCCGGCTGATTCGCCCAAACGCATCGCGCCGGCCCAAGGCCGGCGCGATGCGGTCCGGACGGGCCGGCCGCGACGAAAGGGGCAAGCTCACAGCGTCAGGTCGTACTCGACGAACAGCGGGGCGAATTCGCTGAAGGTGGCTTCGCGGTCGATCCAGGCGTCGGTCACGTGGCGGCGCAGGTTGGGCCCGACGATCTGGTAGTCGATGCGCCAGCCTTCCTGTCGCGAGCGCGGCTCGTCCTGGTCGAGCTTGGGCCACCAGGTGTATTCGCCGGCGTCGCGATTGATCTCGCGGAAGGTGTCGATGAAGCCGGTGGGGCCGAATACCTGGTCCATCCAGGCACGCTCTTCTGGCTTGAAGCCCGGCGTGGCCTGGTTGTCCGCCCAGTTGGCCAGGTCGATGGTCTTGTGGGCGATGTGCCAGGTGCCGCAGATGATGTACTCGCGGCGCTTGCGGGCCATCTTGCTCAGGTACTCCTGGTACTGGGCCATGAAGGCCTGCTTGGCGGCGTAGTCGCTGCCGTCGGGCATCAGGAAGCTGGCGATGCTGAAGCGGTCGTAGTCGGCCTGGAGGAAGCGCGCCTCGTTGTCGCACTGCGGAAAACCGAGACCGTACATGATCGCCTTGGGAATCTTGCGGCAGTAGATGCCCACGCCGGAGAAGCCGTCTTCTTCTGCATCCAGGAAGTAGCCTTCGTAGCCTTCCGGGTAGAGAATGCTGTCATCCAGTTCGAAGCTCTTGGCCTTCAGGTTCTGAACGCAGATGACGTCGGCATCCTGCTCGGCCAGCCAGTCGAGGAAGCCTCGGCCGACGGCTTCGCGAATACCGTTGACATTGATGGTGGCAATTTTCATACATGGTCCCTTTGACGTCGCGCGTGTATGATACCCGACGTTTCGACGTTTGGGTAAATGGCCCGCATGGATAAACATGATAGGACACGCCGATAGCGTCTCCTGCGGGTCCTTGAGAATGAGAGAGGCGCCATGTCGGCCAGGATGCAAGCCTACCAGCGTGAGTTCATCGCGTTTGCCATCGAGCAGGGCGTGCTGAAGTTCGGAGAGTTTACCCTCAAGTCAGGACGCGTCAGCCCCTATTTCTTCAATGCCGGCCTGTTTCGTACCGGCAGCGCCCTGGCGCAGCTGGGCCGCTTCTATGCCGATGCCATCGAGGCCAGCGGCCTGTCCTTCGACGTGCTGTTCGGCCCCGCCTACAAGGGAATCCCGTTGGCGGCCACCACGGCGGTGGCGCTGGCCGACCACCATGGCCGCGACCTGCCGTTCGCCTTCAATCGCAAGGAGGCGAAGGCGCACGGTGAAGGCGGCAGCATCGTCGGTGCCGAGCTGGCCGGACGCATCCTGATCATCGACGACGTGATCACCGCAGGCACCGCGATCCGCGAGGTGATGACGCTGATCGACGCCGCCGGCGCCGAGGCTGCCGGCGTGGTGATCGCACTGGACCGCCAGGAGTGCGGCCAGGCCGACGGTGAAACGAAGCGCCAGAGCGCCATTCAGGAAGTGCAGGCCCGCTATGGTATCCCGGTGATCAGCATCGTGACGCTGGACATGGTGCTCGAGTATCTCGAAGCGCAGGACGGCGGCGCCTTCGCCCGGCATGCCGACGCCATACGCGCCTACCGGGAACGCTATGGCGTGCGCCCCGATTGAGACTTGGACGCGCGATTGCGCATGCAGAAGGAGCGAGCCGATGAACACTCTCATCAGTCATGTTGCCAAGGCCACCCTGCTGGGTGCCGCCGTGCTGGCGGCAGCCGGCGCACAGGCCGGCAGCCTGGACCTCAACCTTGGGCCGGACGCCGTGCAGTTCGAGGCCGCCGGCACCATCACCCACGGCGTGGCGCTGGGCGGCGGTATCCTGCACACCGATTATCGCGAGGATGCCACGATCTATCACGCCCAGCTGCTGGGCGTGCAGCGCAACCGCCAGCACGATATCGGCGTCGGCGCCCGCTGGACCCAGTTTGACACCGACTACGGCAACGGTGGCGGCCTGGGCCTGGGCGGCTACGGCTACGTCTACCTGCCCCAGGCGCCGGCCGTCTCGCTGGGCGGCTACGGCTTCTACACCCCGAGCGTGGTGACCAGCGGCGACCTCGACGACGGCTACGAGGTAGGCGTGCGGGCACGCTACGCCTTCACCCCCAACGTCGACGGCTACGTCGGCCTGCGCCAGGCCGCCGCCGACTTCGACAATCGCCACGGTAGCCGTACGCTGGATCGTGGCGCCCAGGTCGGGGTTCGCCTGAGCTTCTGATCGTTCCTTGCGGTATCGGCGGGCCCCTGCGGGGGCCCGCCTGCGTTGAGGCTGCTGCCATGCTCGATGTCGTGCTGTTCGAACCTGAGATCCCGCCCAATACCGGCAACCTGATCCGGCTTTGCGCCAACAGCGGCTTTCGCCTCCATTTGATCGAACCACTGGGCTTCGTGCTCGACGACAAGCGCCTGCGCCGCGCGGGGCTCGACTACCACGAGTGGGCGAACGTGCGCGTACACCGCGACTGGCCGGCCTTCATCGAGGCGGTGCGGCCCGAGCGAGTGTTTGCCGTTTCGACCCGTGGGCGCACCGGCTACCACGAGCCGAGCTATCGCTCCGGCGACGTGCTGCTGTTCGGCCCCGAGACCCGCGGCCTGCCCCAGGCGATGCTCGACGCACTGCCACCGGAGCAGCGCCTGCGCATCCCCATGCTCCCCGGCAGCCGCAGCCTGAATCTTTCCAACGCCTGCGCCATCCTGGTGTTCGAGGCCTGGCGCCAGCTGGGCTTCGCCGGCGCGGTGGACCCTGAGCTGCGCAGCGAGGCACGCCCATGAGCATTCAGCAGCGCCTGGCCAAGCTCAATCCACGCCAGCAGGAGGCGGTGCGCTACATCGACGGCCCCTGCCTGGTGCTGGCCGGCGCCGGATCGGGCAAGACCAGCGTGATCACCACCAAGATCGCCTACCTGGTGCAGGCGTGCGGCATGAGCGCCCGGCGCATCGCTGCCGTCACCTTCACCAACAAGGCGGCCCGCGAGATGAAGGAGCGGGTGGGGCAGATGCTCAAGGGCAAGGAGGGGCATGGCCTCACCGTCTCGACCTTCCACACGCTCGGCCTCAACATCATTCGCGGCGAGCTCAAGGCGCTGGGCTACAAGCCGGGCTGCTCGCTGTTCGACCCCGAGGATGCCAAGGCGCTGCTGCGCGACCTGATGAACAAGGACGCCCAGGTCGACGCCGAACAGATCAACGCCGTGCAGCACCAGATCTCGGCGTGGAAGAACGACCTGGTGCTGCCGGGCCAGGCGCTCTCCCACGCCGCCAGCGACGACGAGCACTACGCCGCGCGGGTCTACGAGGCCTATGTGCGCCACCTCAGGGCCTACAACGCGGTGGACTTCGACGACCTGATCCTGCTGCCGGTGGTGCTGCTCAAGGACGATCCCGAAGCGCTGGCGCGCTGGCGGCGCAAGATCCACTACATGCTGGTGGACGAGTACCAGGACACCAACGTCTCGCAGTACCTGCTGGTCAAGCTGCTGATGGAGGAGCGCAAGACCTTCACCGTGGTGGGCGACGACGACCAGTCGATCTACGCCTGGCGCGGCGCACGTCCGGAGAACCTGGTGACCCTGGGCGAGGACTTCCCGCGGCTCAACGTGATCAAGCTGGAGCAGAACTACCGTTCCACCGGCACCATCCTGCGCGCCGCCAATACCCTGATCGCCAACAACCCCCACGTCTACGAGAAGACGCTGTGGTCGGAAATGGGCCAGGGGGCGCCGATCCGCGTGGTGGTCAACCGCCACGAGGAGGCCGAGGCCGAGCGGGTGGCCAGCGAGATCCTCACCCGGCGCATCAAGGAGCGCGCCGAGTGGCGCGACTTCGCGGTGCTCTACCGCGGCAACTTCCAGGCCCGGCTGCTGGAACTGAAGCTGCAGCACTACCAGATTCCCTACAAGCTCTCCGGTGGCACCTCCTTCTTCTCGCGCAACGAGATCAAGGACGCCATGGCCTACCTGCGGCTGTTGATCAACCCTGCCGACGACAACGCCTTCCTGCGCATCGTCAACGTGCCGCGCCGCGAGATCGGCCCCGGCACCCTGGAGAAGCTGGCCAACTATGCCACCGAGCGTGGCGCCTCGCTGTTCGATGCCTGCCACGAGCTGGGCCTGGCCGAGCAGCTGCCGGCGCGGGCGGTGGAGCGCCTTGCGCGCTTCACCCACTTCATCGACGGCGTGCGCCGGCGCATGGACGAAGGCGATTCGCTCTCCGCCATCCGCGGCATGCTGCATGAGATGGACTACGAGGCGTGGCTCTACCAGAACGCCAGCGCGCCGGCCATCGCCGAGCGGCGCATGGCCAACGTCTGGACGCTGATCGACCAGCTAGAGAAGTCGATGAAGCGTGATCCCGAGGAGATCGAAGCGGATGACAGCGCCGAAACCGACGACGTGGAGGCCGCCATCTCCCGGCTGGTGCTGCGCGATATCCTCGAGCAGCAGGCCGAGGAGGATGACACCGACCGGGTGCAGCTGCTGACCATGCACGCCTCCAAGGGGCTCGAGTTCCCTCATGTCTACCTGATGGGCCTGGAGGAGGAGCTGCTGCCCCACCGCAACGCCATCGAGGCGGGTACGGTGGAGGAGGAGCGGCGCCTGGCCTACGTGGGCATCACCCGGGCGCGCCAGACCCTGACCCTGACCCTGGCGCGCCAGCGCAAGGCCTTCGGCGAGCTGATGGACTGCGCGCCGAGCCGCTTCCTCGATGAGCTGCCGCCGGACGATCTGGAGTGGATCGGGCGGGCCGACAGGGAAGACCCGGAGAAGAAGCAGGCGCGGGGCCAGGATGCCATCGCCGGGTTACGCTCGCTATTGCGCTGAGAGCATGTGCGCTGAGAGCATGATGGCCTAACCTCCCACGCAAACGGGGCGCCGATGGCGCCCCGCTCGTTTACCGCAAGCCTCTTTACCGCAAGCATCGGGATCAGCGCGTCGGCTCGACCAGGAAGTCGGTGGCGGCGCGCACGTCGTCGTCGGAGAGGCTCATGTTGCCACCCTTGGGCGGCATGGCACCGATGCCGTTGATCGCGTGGTCATACAGGGTGTCCATGCCCTGGCCCATGCGCTCGGCCCAATGATCGGCATTGCCGCGAATCGGCGCGCCGGCGGCACCGGTCATGTGGCATGCCATGCAGGCCTGGTTGTAGATCGCCTCGCCGTTGATACCGGCCCATGCCGGCTCGTCATCGCTGGCGGCCGCTTCATCGGCGGCGGCTTCCTCGACGGCCTCGTCTTCCGCCGGGGCTTCCTCGACGGCCACGGCCGCTGCTTCGGCATCTTCCTCCACCGGGCCAGCTTCGGTCACGGCTTCTGCCTCTGCCGCGGCTTCTTCGGCAGGCGCTTCGTCAGCGGCCGCTTCGCCACCGATTTCGGGAACCTCCATCACCGGCTCGAGCAGGTAGGCGGTGGAGGCGGCCACTTCCTCGTCGGAGAGGCTCGGGTTGCCACCGCGGGCCGGCATGGCGTTGAAGCCGTTGATGGAGTGATCCAGCAGCGTATCCCACCCTTGGTCGATACGGTCGGCCCACTCGCCTTCGTTGCCGCGACGGGGTGCGCCGGCCGCGCCGGTTTCATGGCAGGCCATGCACACGCGCTGATAGATGGCGCCGCCGTCGATACCCGCGGAAGCGGGCTCTGCACTGGCGCCATTGGCCGCGGCGGCGGCGGTGCCGCACTCCTGGCCTTCCAGGCAGAGCTGCCCCACGGGCTTCAGACGCTCGGCCATGGCATCGCGATCCACATCGGCGTGAACGTACGCGGCACCTGCGGTCAGGCCCAGGGTAGCCAGGCACCCCATGATCAGCTTGTTGGATTTCACTCTCACCACCTCTCGACGGTCTGTAATCGTAATCTGTCCGTGGTGACGTCGGCCCATGCAACCCCGGCACCATGGTACGCACAATGGGCGATAGTATACCGAGATAGCAAACCGCTGGAAAACGCCGTTGCCCACGCCTTTCGCATGAGGCGGGGAAGCGACGCGAGACGGCTGGCCAGCACGCCAGGCGGCGGGTATGGTGAGTCGTCTGTTCGCCCTTTCCCTGGCAACGCGAGGCCTGCGTGTACGATTTCATCATCTTGGGTGGCGGCATCCTCGGCCTGTCCACCGCCATGCAGCTCATCGAACGCTATCCCGACAAGAAAATGCTGCTGCTGGAAAAGGAGAGCGGCCCGGCCCGGCACCAGACCGGCCACAACAGCGGCGTGATCCATGCCGGGGTCTACTACGCGCCGGGCAGCCTCAAGGCGCGCTTCTGCCTGGAAGGCAACCGCGCCACGAAAGCGTTCTGCGATCGCCATGCCATTCCCTATGAGGTCTGCGGCAAGCTGCTGGTGGCGACCAACGCCCAGGAGATGCAGCGCATGGAGGCGCTGTGGGAGCGCACTGCCGCCAACGGCCTGGAGCGTGAGTGGCTTTCCGCCGAGGCGCTGCGCGAGCGTGAGCCCAACATCACCGGGATTGGCGCCATCTTCGTGCCGTCGAGCGGCATCGTCAGCTATGCCCGGGTGGCCGAGGCCATGGCCGAGGAGTTCCAGCGGCGCGGCGGGCAGATTCGCTACGAACATCAGGTTACCGGCCTTACCGAGCGCACCGGTGAGGTGATCGTCAGCACCTCGCAGGGGGAATTCAACAGCCGCTACCTGGTGACCTGCTCCGGCCTGATGGCCGATCGCGTGGTGCGCCTGCTGGGGCGCGACCCCGGCTTCTCCATCTGCCCGTTCCGCGGCGAGTACTATCGCCTGCCCGACCGGCTCAGCCAGGTCGTGAAGCACCTCATCTACCCCATTCCCGATCCCTCCATGCCGTTTCTGGGCGTGCACCTCACCCGCATGATCGACGGCTCGGTCACCGTGGGGCCCAATGCGGTGCTCGCCTTCAAGCGCGAGGGTTATCGCAAGGGCGACGTCTCGCTGCCCGACATGGCGCGCATGCTCCGCGACCCCGGTATCCTCAAGGTGCTGGGGCGCAACCTCAGGCCCGGCCTGCACGAGATGAAGAACTCGCTGTGGCGGCGCGGCTACCTGGAAGAGGTACGCAAGTACTGTCCCAGCGTGACGCTGGGCGATCTCGAACCCTGGCCCGCCGGTGTGCGTGCCCAGGCGGTCTCCCGCGACGGCCGGCTGATCGACGACTTCCTGTTCGTCAATACCAGGCGCACCGTCAACGTCTGCAATGCCCCGTCGCCCGCCGCCACCTCGGCGCTACCCATCGGACGGCACATCCTGGAGAAGGTCGGGGAGATGGTGCAGGCGAGCTAAGGCCCAGCCTGCCGGGCTGGACAGTGTCGGCGCCGGCGGTTACGATGTCGACCGCTTCTCAGCAAGCAATGCGCCCGTAGCTCAGCTGGATAGAGTACTGCCCTCCGAAGGCAGGGGTCGCAGGTTCAAATCCTGCCGGGCGCGCCAAAAAATCCAGAAAAAAACGGTCACTTAGCTCACAGCAGCAGGTGGCCGTTTTTTGTTGGCTAAGTTCTAGGTTCCAAATAGGTTCCATGCGTCGGAAAGTCGCCGGCTAGGTTCCAGCAGCCAGCCGGCAGGTGGGCGCACCTGCCCACTTCGACCCTATCAAGCTGGTAATAGTCGGATCGCCTCGGGTTGCCCGGCCAGATAGAGGGCCCCCGCTGGCGCGGGTGCGTCAGAAACGGGGGTGAAGGGAGTCGGCTCCTCTCCGGTGCCCGTGGGAGAGGTCTACCTCGGGCAGCTCCAGGTCTAGCGGGGGCAAGGGGTTCAAGGCCGCCATCGTCGCCGCGAAGCAGAAGAAGCCCGAGCGTCATCATTTCACCCCCGACGGTGATGTGCAGGTGGTGCACTTCATGAACATGACCGGGGGCTGGTCCGCCCTGCTCTAATTCCGTCCCACCGCCGACTCGGCAGCCGTATGTCTTTCTCACGCCTTGTTCCCACCGGCTGCGCCCGCTCCGTGTTGGCATTGCTGTCGTCAATGCCCCTATTTGCACTAGTCATTGGTGTTGCCGAGCCGCGCTGGCCATAGTCATTTCAGACGGCTGGAGAACGCGGAAATGAAACATTGGCGACTGGTAATGAGAGTGGCTTCCGACTCGAAGGTATTACGGGATGCCGGCGAATTGAGGCGCAATGTCAGCGCGTTTCTGCGCGTGGAAAAAACCTACGAAGTAGCCTGTCTTGGCATCGACATGTTCGGCATCGACTTCCTGGCCGAAGATGACGAGTTCAATCACATCATGTGTCTGGTGAAGATCCTGGAAACTAGATACCGACTTTCCATCATGCAGTTCAGTGAGCTTGATGTTGCCAATGAGCCTGGCGTGACAGTAAAGGTCGGTACTCAACCTGCGACATGTGTCGCGTGAAAGACGAAGGAGACAACAAGATGCAACTTCCATCGCTGATCGAGATTCCCAATGGCGACAAGGTCGTACCGACGTTTTCCGATGCCGAAATGCAGGGGCGTTTGAAGAAACTTCGGAGCTACATGGCGGCCAATGGCGTCGACGCCGTCGTGCTGACCTCTTACCACAACATCAACTATTTCAGCGATTTCGTTTACTGCAAGTTCGGGCGCGATTATGGCCTGGTGGTCACCCAGGACCGCTTCACCACGGTGACGGCCAACATCGACGGGGGCCAACCCTATCGGCGCAATCGCCTGGGCGACAACATCGTCTATACCGACTGGCAGAAGGACAACTTCTTCAAGGCGGTCAAGCAGCTCTGCGAAGGCAAGCGGCGAGTTGGCGTCGAGTTCGACCACCTGACCCTGCAGAACCAGCAGAAGCTGATGGCCGCGCTGGGCGACGTGGAGCTGGTGGATATCGGCGTACCCACCATGAAGCTGCGCATGGTCAAGTCCGCCGAGGAGATCGCGCTGATTCGCCAGGGCGCGCGCATCGCCGACGTGGGCGGTGTGGCCGTGCGCGATGCCATCCATGCCGGGGTGCCGGAGTATGAGGTGTCGCTGGCCGGTCAGGCGGCGATGGTGCGCGAGATCGCCAAGGCCTATCCCAACAGTGAACTGATGGACACCTGGGTCTGGTTCCAATCCGGCATCAACACCGACGGCGCCCACAACCCGGTGACCAGCCGCCGCGTGCAGCCCGGTGACATCCTCAGCCTGAATACCTTCCCGATGATCTCGGGCTACTACACCGCCCTGGAGCGCACCCTCTTCCTCGGCCACGCCTCCGACGAGCACCTGCGCCTGTGGGAAGTGAACTGCGAGGTTCATCGCCGCGGACAGGAGCTGATCAAGCCTGGCGTGCGCTGCTGCGACATTGCCCACGAACTCAACGAGATCTTCGCCAAGCACGATCTGCTGCAGTACCGCACCTTCGGCTACGGCCACTCCTTCGGCACCCTGAGTCACTACTACGGCCGCGAGGCGGGCCTCGAGCTGCGCGAGGACATCGAGACGGTGCTCGAACCCAACATGGTCGTCTCCATGGAGCCGATGATCATGGTGCCGGAAGGACGGCCGGGTGCCGGTGGCTACCGCGAGCACGATATCCTGGTGCTCAACGAGCACGGGGCCGAAAACATCACCGGCTTCCCGTACGGTCCGGAGCATAATATCATCAAGTAATTTCCATCCAGGGGGGGCTAATGCTCCCCCTTTTTTGGCGTAAAGGACCTCGCTTCTTGTTGCCATATTTCATGATTTATTTATGAGTTTATGTTCTATGGTGGCTCGAAGATCTCGAGATTGGCTAAAGCAGCACGGCGGTGGCAGGAGTCGAAATGAAGAACGTAAAGATCGAGAACCTGGACTGGATGACCTACAAGGAGCTGACCGAGAGCGGAAAAACCAGGATCATTCTTCCGATTGGGGCCATCGAGCAGCATGGCCCGCATATGTCGCTGAATCCCGATGTGCTGATTCCCAGTCATATCGGCGAACAGGTGGCGGCGCGCGGTGACAGCATGCTGGTGGCACCTCCGATCAGCTACGGCTACAAGTCACAGGTCAAGTCAGGAGGCGGCAACTTCTTTCCGGGAACGACCTGCGTTTCCGCCAGCTCCCTAGAACACTATGTCTTCGATGTGCTCCAGGCCTATGTGAATCATGGCAATCGGGAGTTCATCCTGATCAATGGGCATTTCGAGAACTCCATGTGCCTGTGCGAGGCGGCCGACAAGCTGGTCAACAAGTGCAGGTCGGAGGGCATCAGCGTCAAGGTCTACCTGCTCTCCTACTGGGATTTCATCAGCGAAGCGACGATTGCCAGGGTCTTCCCCGATGGCTTTACCGGCTGGGCGGTCGAGCATGGCGGGGTGCTGGAAACCTCGATCATGCTGAAGCTTCATCCGGAGCTGGTCGACATGTCCAAGGCCGTCGATGTGGAGCCGGCGACCTTCCCTCCCTACGATGTCTTCCCGCCCGACCCCTCCTGGGTGGCGCCCTCCGGCACCCTGTCGTCACCGCTGAAAGCCACGGCGGAAAAAGGCGAGCTGATCCTGGAGGAGTGCATATCGGGAATCCTGTCGCACTTGAACTGATTCACTGGCCATGCGCCTCGAGCACTCCTCGGGGCCTGTGATTTCAGGGACGATGCCCAAAACAAGAATAGTGAGGTATCAAGATGTCCAAGAAAGAACCGGTAATGATCCCACGCTTCACGGGACGCGACCTGCCGCCCATCGGCAGGCTGTTCATTCAATTCACTCCCCCTATCGCCATCATCGCGCTCATCGTGATGGTGCTGAGCAAGCCGGACGGTGTCGCCTCGGTCATCTTCGACATGCGAACCTACGTCACCAGCGGCTTCACCTGGCTGTTCATCCTCTATTCGCTCTTTGCCGTGGCGGTATGTGCCTGGCTGGCGTTCAGCAAGCTGGGCCGGCAGGTCAGGCTGGGTGGCCCCGGTGCGAAGCCCGAATACAGCAACTTCGCCTGGTATTCCATGCTGTTCGCGTGCGGGCAGGGCATCGGCCTGATCTTCTGGTCCGTGGCCCAGCCGATCATGTTGCGTGATGATAGCCCCGTCATTCAGCTGGCCGAAGGCAATGCGGCGGATGGCGGCCTGGTCTGGGCCTACTTCCACTGGGGGTTCACCGCCTGGGCGATGTACTGCGTCGTGGCGGTGTGCCTGGCCTATTCCCACCACAACCTGGGCAAGACCCTGACGTTCCGCGAGGCGACCGTCGACCTCCTGCCACGCTGGGCGCGGGGCGGTGCCGGCGTGGTCGTCGAACTGCTGGCGATCATGGCCACCATCCTCGGCCTCTCCACCTCCTTCGCCTTCGCAGCGATGCAGTTCACCGCCGGCCTCACGTCCTTTACCGGGCTGGCTTCGAGCCCCGCCATCTGGCTGTTCGTCATCGTGGGGCTGGGCACGGCGGCGGCCATCTCGGCCTTCTTCGGCATCAGCCGCGGGATGCGCCTGATCAGTGAAACGAACTCGATCCTCAGTGTCGTGCTGGTGGTCGCGGCCTTCATCTTCGGGCCGACGCTGTTCATCATCTCCAACATCACCCAGACCTTCGGCGCCTATGTCACCAACTTCGTGCCGATGAGCTTCTGGACCGATGCCCCGAGTACTACCGAGCCGCTGACCTCCTGGCAGCAGAGCTGGAACGGCTGGTGGACCGTGTTCATCTGGTGCTGGGTGATCGCCTTCTCGCCCTTCGTTGCCGGCTTCATCGCACGGATCTCGCGGGGCCGCACGCTGCGTGAATTCGTGATCGGCGTGACCGTCATTCCGTCCCTCATCGTCATGGTATGGATCGGCGTACTGGGGTCAGCCGCCATCTACTACGATGATCGCTCCGGGCGCGGCATATCGGCGGCGGTGAACGACAACGTCGCCAGCGGGCTGTTCGCCATGCTGGAGTCGATCCCGGTTGTCGGCAGCCTGCTGCTGGTGATCGCGACGGTGCTGGTGGCGACCTACTACGTGACCTCCCTGGATGCCGGCACCTACGCGCTCGCCGACTTCGTCTCGGCGCCGAAGCGGGCCGGCGCCTGGTTCCGGGTCGTCCTGGTGCTCAGCATCGGCGCGGTGGCGACGATCCTGCTGACCCTGGGCGGCAGCGGCGTCGTCGACACGGTGCAGACCGGCACCATCATTGGCGCCTTCCCCTTCTCGATCGTGATCCTGCTGATGATCATCAACACGATCAGGCGGCTGCTCAACCGGGACCGCTCGACCAAGGAACTGGAGAAGGCGGTGAACAACCCCGACCCCAACCTGGTGCTGAAGGTCGATGACGAAGGCGAGATTCAGAGCGTGAGCGACGGTGGCCTGCAGCCGAGTGGGGCCGGAGTGCGATAGCGCTTCGGCGTGATGGATAGCGGCATCGCTCGAGAGGGACCGGCGCCTCTCAAGCGTGGCCCGGCAGCTGACGAGGCTGCCGGGCCCGTTGCGTGATGAAGCCTGGGCGGCACAGCGAGCCGGTGCGGCCGAGCTAGATATTGGCCAGCCCCGAACGTAGGAAGTCGAGCACATGGCGGGAGGCGACGTTGAGCTCGCGCTCCTTGTAATAGAGGCCGATGCAGACCCGCTCGAGTTCCGGCAGGTCTCGGGCGCTGCTGGCGTGCTTCAGGTTCTCGGGAATCACCGACCTGGCCATCGCGGTGATCCCCAGGCCCTCCTCGACGGCAGAGAAGATCCCCAGCAGGCTGGTACTCGTGTACATGAAGCGGAAGGGGTGCTTCTGCCCCTGCAGGGCCTCCTCCATGATAGAGCGATAGACGCACCCCTGCGGGTAGGCGATCAGCGGGATGGGGTCATCATCGCCATTGACGAGCCGACTGTCCTTGTAGACCCACTCCAGGCTTTCCAGCCGATAGTCGCGAGCATCCCTGTCCTCATTGGGCTTGGCGCGTTCCATGGCCAGGGCAATATCATAGTGCCCCTTCTGATAGCGTTGCAGTATCACCTTGCTGATCTCGCAGTCGACCTCGATGATGATATTGGGATAGACCCGCGACAGATTTCTCAGCGCCTTGGGCAGGAAAGCCAGCTCGAAATCGTTGGGAATTCCCAGCCTGACCTTCCCCGAAACATGGTCGCCACGGACCTTGGCGATGATATGGTCATTGATCTCCAGAATCTGGCGTGCGGCCTCGTAGAGATACTCCCCATCCTCGGTGAGCTCGAGGCTGGATCCCCGCAGGAAAATCTTGGTGTTGAGGATCTCTTCGAGCTTCTTGATCTGCAGGCTGATGGCCGGCTGTGAGCGGCCGAGGAGCTCGCCCGCGCTGGTGAAGCCGCCCAGATCCTTGATGGTGACGAAGGTTCTCAACAGGTCGGTGGGGATATTGGTCATGGTTATGCCATTTTGATCTTTTATGAAGCCATTGAGCATACAAATTGGCGGGTCATCAGGCCGTAAAATACCTTGATGATGCCGCAAGCGGCAACCCACTAGCCCCGCATCGAGGGCCGGACCAAGAACAAGAGGGTGTGCAGATGAACTCCTGGGTATTGAGCACTTTTCTGGTGCTTACCTGCTACATGTTGATCCATGCTGGTGCCGTCTATTTCCGCAGGGAGCTGAAGCGTAAATCCGCTGAAAGCTCATTGAGGAGGTGATCATGGATGCCTATAAGCTGTTCAACTGGGGGCTGTTGATTCTCACCTTCGGCTTGCTGATATATCTCGGCTTCCTCTCATCGAAATACATGAACAAGAGTGACGAGGGTGGCTTCCTGGTGGCCGGGAGATCGCTGGGGGCCTTCGTGGCGGCCGGCACCATCGTGGCCACCGGCTTCAGCGGCTGGGGCTTCATGGGCTCCCCTGGCGTCACCTACCAGTTCGGCGCCATCGAGGTCTTGGGCAACTTCTTCTTCGCCCCCGCCATGATGATCGCGGTGCTCTACTTCGCACGCTTCCTGCAGCGTCGCGCCCTGGAGATGGGCAGCAACACCATTCCCGAATATATCGCCCAGAGCCATGGCGGCGGTGCCATGGGACGGGTGCTCCAGGGCGTGGCCGGCTTCATCACCATCCTGCTGCTGATGGTGTTCCTCACCAGCCAGATCAAGGCCGTGGGCCTGCTGGGTGCCAGCTGGCTGGGGATCGAGCTCAACCAGAGCGCCTTCCTGATGGTCTCGGTCATCATCGTCTACACCATGCTGGGTGGCCTGGCCGCCGTCGCCTGGACTGATACGGTCATGGTCTGCGGCATGGCCCTGGCGGCAGTCATCATCCTGGTGCAGATCCTCACCTCGGTGGACCTGGGTACCTGGGAGGCGTCGCTCAACGCCATCGACCCGGAGCTGCTCAACCCCACCACCGGGGCGCACTACGGCGATTCCATCGGCACCGTCTTCCTGGTGCTGCCCTATGCCTTCCTGTTCGCGGCCGTGCTGCCCTACATGGCCATCCGCTTCCTGGCCATGAAGCCGGACGTCAAGCTGCACAAGGTGGGCGTCTATGTGGCCATCCTGGGGGCCCTGCTGAGCCTGATCCCCATCGTGGGGCTCTACGTGCGCATGCATGTGCCCGACCTGGCCGACCCCGACATGGCGATGCCGGTCTACCTGGAGCAGTTCATGCATCCGGCGATCCAGGGAGTGATCACGCTGTTCATCATCTTTGCCATGAAGTCCACCGCCAACTCACTGCTGCATACGGTGGCCTCGGCGACCTCCCATGACCTGCGCCTGTCGCTGTTCGGTGCGGTCTCCAGCGAGCGCCTGGCGCTGACGATCAACCGCTCGGCGGTGGTGGTGCTGGGCATCGTGGCCCTGCTGATGATGCTCTATGCCCCGCCCTTCATGCTCTCCTGGCTGGGGATCCTCGGCTCCGGCACCCTGCTGGCCAGCATGATCGGCCCGGTGTTCATCTCCACCTTCTGGCAGGGCAGCGCCTGGGGGGCGCTCAGTGCCATGCTGGTGGGCTTCTTCACCAGCGGCTACATGATGCTCTTCGCCGACGTGGGCTGGCTGATCGGGCCGCTGACCGGCTGTGCCGTCTCCTCGGCCTGCTATGTGGGAATCTCCCTGCTGAACCGCCAACCGAGCGGTCAAAGTCAGCGCGCCTAGATCTTGTCGATAAAGCCTGTATGAAGACGCTGAGCCAATGGCTCGGCGTCTTCAGCCTGTCCAGCGCCCTGAACGCGGTGTGAGCAGGCAGCGATCCCACGGGGCTCGCTGCTGCTTTCTTTTTTCGGTGTCGGCTGTGCGACAGAGTATGCTGGCAAGCCAGAATTGGACTCTTGGGTGATAATGCGATGCTGGCAGGCATGACCTTCAATCCTTCCTCTCAAGGCGAGCCCCTCTCCGTCGGCTTCGTGCTGCTGCACCGCTTCACCTTGCTGCCCTTCGCCGCCTTCGTCGACTGCCTACGGCTGGCCGCCGATGAGGGGGACCGCAGCCGCCCGCTGCGCTGCCACTGGACCTTCATGACCAGCACGGGGGAGCAGGCTACCTCCAGCTGCGGGGCGGCCATCTCGCCCTGCGAGCCCTTCCGCGACCCGGCGAGCTTCGATTACCTCGTGGTGATCGGCGGGGTGCAGGACGAACGCGACCGAACGGACTCCGCGGCGCTGGCCTATCTGCGCCGTGCGGCGGATGCCGAGGTGCCGCTGGTGGGGCTGTGCACCGGGGTCTTTGCGCTGATTCAGGCGGGGCTGATGAAGGGGCGGCGCTGCTGCGTGAGCTGGTATCACCACCGCGACATGATCCAGCGTTTTCCTGCCATCGAGCCCGTTGCCGATCGCCTGTTCATCGACGACGGCGACCGCCTCACCTGCGCTGGTGGCGCGGCGGGAGCCGACCTGGCCGCTTATCTGATCGAGCGTCACCTGGGCAAGGCGTGGGCGATGAAGAGCCTGCACATCATGTTGCTCGACGAAGCGCGAACGGGGGGTCATCCCCAGCCCCAGCCGGTGGTGTTCGGCAAGATCGAGGACCGCCTGGTGCGCAAGGCCATTGCGCTGCTCGAGCAGCACCTGGGGGAGATGATCTCCATGGAGGTGCTCGCCGAGCGGGTCGGCACCTCACGCCGCAATCTCGAGCGCCGCTTCAGGGAGACGCTCGGCGTCAGCCCCCAGAAGTTCTCCCGCGACCTGCGCCTGCGCTACGGCGTGTGGCTGCTGCACTACACCGGCAAGAGCATTACCGAGATTGGCGAGCGCTGCGGCTTCGCCGATACGGCCCACTTCTCGCGTCACTTTCGTAGCGCCTTCGGCATGACACCGTCGGAAATGCGCAAGAGTGTCAGCGAGCCGGGAGGCGCCCAGGTCGATCCCTTCTTCTTGCACGTCGAGGGCCGCCCGGCGCTCTGAGCCCGCCTGCGCTCTCCAACCGTCTCATGCGGCCTCGAGCGCTCTTCTCTGACTCGCGCTTCATCAGCTGAAGCCAATCTGCCAGAACTGCCGGACCGACTCGGACGTTCAGCAAGCCTGTCGCATTCGTTCAATCTTTCCTGCTCCCGTTTGCCTTTAATCCAAGCATAAGGATTTCAAATTTTTCCCCTGGGCAGGCAGCCGATAAATTCGAGTCAACACCCTGCCATTCCCGTACAAGAACAGGAGTCAGTCATGAATCAGGTTGGTCTCGCCGCATTCGATTCTCAGGTTGCCGCCGCCATCGCCGACGAAGTGGCCCGCCAGGAGGCGCACGTCGAGCTTATCGCCTCCGAGAACTACGCCAGCCGGGCCGTGATGGAGGCCCAGGGCACCCAGCTCACCAACAAGTACGCCGAGGGCTACCCGGGCAAGCGCTACTACGGTGGCTGCGAGCACGTCGACGTGGTAGAGCAGCTGGCCATCGAGCGTGCCTGCGACCTGTTCGGTGCCGACTATGCCAACGTGCAGCCCCACTCCGGCGCCCAGGCGAATGCCGCGGCGTTCATGGCGCTGGTCAAGCCGGGCGACACCGTGCTGGGCATGAGCCTGGCCCACGGCGGTCACTTGACCCACGGTGCGGCGCCCAACTTCTCCGGCAAGCACTACCACGCCGTGCAGTACGGCCTGAACCCCGAGACCGGCGAGATCGACTACGCAGAAGTCGAGCGACTGGCGCGCAGCCACAAGCCCAAGCTGATCATTGCCGGCTTCTCCGCCTACTCCCGCGTGGTCGACTGGCGCCGTTTCCGCGATATCGCCGATGAGGTCGGTGCTTGGCTGATGGTCGACATGGCCCATGTGGCGGGCCTGGTCGCCGCCGGACTCTACCCGAGCCCGATCCCCCATGCCCACGTGGTCACCACCACCACCCACAAGACCCTGCGCGGCCCGCGCGGCGGCCTGATTCTCTCCGCCCATGGCGATGCCGATCTCTACAAGAAGCTCAACGGCGCCGTATTCCCCGGCCAGCAGGGCGGCCCGCTGATGCACGTGATCGCGGCCAAGGCGGTGGCCTTCAAGGAGGCCATGAGCCAAACCTTCGTGCAGTACCAGCAGCGCGTGATCGACAACGCCCGCGCCATGGCCACGGTGTTCGTCGAGCGCGGCTACGACGTAGTCTCCGGCGGCACCGACGACCATCTCTTCCTGGTCTCGCTGATCCGCCAGGGCGTCACCGGCAAGGACGCCGACGCGGCACTGGGCCGGGCGCACATCACCGTCAACAAGAACGCCGTGCCCAACGACCCGCAGAGCCCCTTCGTCACCTCCGGCCTGCGCATCGGCACCCCCGCGGTGACCTCGCGCGGCTTCGACGTGGCCGACTGCGAAGCGCTGGCCGGCTGGATCTGCGACATCCTCGACGTGCTGGCCGAGCAGGGCAACAGCGATGCCGTGGAGACCGAGGTGCGCGCCAGGGTCGCCGAGCTGTGTGAGCGGCACCCGGTCTACGGCGCCGCCGCTCCGGCCGCGGTAGAAGAAACCGCCATCGCCTGAACCCGTTTGGGACCGGCCCCTTCGGTGGGGCCGGTCGAGGAGAGACGAGATGCAACGCTATTCAGGATTCGGGCTGGCCAAGCACGCCCTCAGCCACCACGAGAACTGGGAGCGCCAGTGGCGCAACCCAACCCCCAAGAAGCAGTATGACGTGATCATCGTTGGGGGCGGCGGCCACGGCCTGGCCACCGCCTACTACCTGGCCAAGGAGCACGGCATCAAGAACGTGGCCGTGGTCGAGAAGGGCTGGCTGGGTGGCGGCAACACCGCGCGCAACACCACCATCGTGCGCTCCAACTACCTGTGGGACGAGGCCGCGGCGCTCTACGAGCACGCCATGAAGCTGTGGGAGGGACTCTCCCAGGACCTCAACTACAACGTGATGTTCTCCCAGCGTGGGGTCATGAACCTGGGCCACACCCTGCAGGACATGCGCGACATCCAGCGCCGGGTCAACGCCAATCGCCTGAACGGCATCGACGGCGAGGTGCTCACTCCCGAGCAGATCCAGGAGATCGTGCCGATCATGGACTGCTCGAAGAACGCCCGCTATCCGATCCTCGGCGCCTCCTGGCAGCCGCGCGCCGGCGTGGCACGTCACGATGCCGTGGCCTGGGGCTTCGCCCGCGCCGCCGATGCGTTGGGGGTCGACCTGCTGCAGAACACCGAAGTCACCGGCTTCAAGATCCGTGACGGCCGGGTCTACGGCGTGCACACCAACCGCGGCGACATCGAGGCCAGGACCGTCGGCTGCGTGGCGGCGGGCAACTCCGGCGTACTGGCGAAGATGGCCGGCTTCCGCCTGCCGCTGGAGTCGCATCCGCTGCAGGCGCTGGTTTCCGAGCCGCTCAAGCCGGTGCTCGACACCGTGGTGATGTCCAACCACGTGCACGGCTACATCAGCCAGACCGACAAGGGCGACCTGGTCATCGGTGCCGGCATCGACGGCTACAACGGCTATGGCCAGCGCGGCAGCTACCCCACCATCGAGCACACCCTGCAGGCCATCGTCGAGATGTTCCCGATCTTCTCGCGGGTGCGCATGAACCGGCAGTGGGGCGGCATCGTCGACACCTGCCCGGACGCCTGCCCGATTCTCTCGGCCACGCCGGTGAAGGGGCTGTTCTTCAACTGTGGCTGGGGTACCGGCGGCTTCAAGGCCACGCCGGGCTCGGGTCATGTGTTCGCCTGGACCCTGGCCAAGAACCAGGCTCATCCGCTTGCGGCCCCGTTCTCCATCGACCGTTTCCATACCGGTGCTCTCGTCGACGAGCACGGTGCGGCCGGCGTTGCTCACTAAGGAGGCATTCCTATGTTCCATATCTACTGCCCCTACTGCGAGGAGCATCGCGAGGAAGAGGAGTTCCGGCCCAAGGGCCAGGCGCACCTCGCCCGTCCCGCGGACCCCGAGGCCTGCAGCGACGAGGAGTGGGGCGACTACCTGTTCTTCCGTGACAACCCGCGCGGCATCCACCACGAGCTGTGGGTGCACGCCGTCGGCTGCCGCAAGTTCTTCAACGTCACGCGCAACACCGTGACCTACGAGATTTACGAAACCTACAAGATGGGCGAGCAGCCCCGCATCACCGCCGAGAGGCTGGCGAGCGGCGGAACCCAGGGCAACGTGCAGGTGGCGAGCGGCGGACAACAGACCGTGGGCGCCACCCACGCTGCGGTAGAAACGGTCAAGGGGGAGCAGGCATGAGCAAGTCCGTGACACAGCCGAACCGTCTCAAGGAGGGCGGGCGTATCGACCGCTCGCGCAAGCTCGGCTTCACCTTCAACGGCCAGCACTATCAGGGCCATGCCGGCGACACCCTGGCCTCGGCGCTGCTGGCCAACGGCGTGGATGTCGTCAACCGCAGCTTCAAGTACTCGCGCCCGCGCGGCATCGCCGCCGCCGGCGCCGAGGAGCCCAATGCGCTGGTCCAGCTGGGCAGCAGCGAGGCCGCCCAGGTGCCCAACGTGCGCGCTACCCAGCAGGCGCTATTCGATGGCCTCGTCGCGCGCAGCACCAACGGCTGGCCGAACGTGCAGCGCGACGTCATGAGCCTGGTGGGCAAGCTGGGCGGGCGCTTCATGCCGCCGGGCTTCTACTACAAGACCTTCATGGCACCGGCCTCCATGTGGATGACCTATGAGAAGGTCATCCGCAAGGGCGCAGGCCTGGGCCGCAGCCCCATGGAAGCCGATCCGGACAGCTACGATCACCTCAACCAGCACTGCGACCTGCTGGTGGTCGGTGCCGGCCCCGCCGGCCTGGCGGCGGCCTTGACCGCTGCCCGCAGCGGCGCCCGGGTGATCCTGGCCGACGAGCAGGAGGAGATGGGCGGCTCGCTGCTCGACAGCCGCGAATTGCTCGACCAGCAGCCGGCTGCCAAGTGGGCGGAGCGCGTGCTGGCGGAGCTGGCCGGGCTGGACAACGTCACGCTGCTGCCCCGCTCCACCGCCAACGGCTACCACGACCACCACTTCGTCACGCTGCACGAGCGGCGCACCGAGCACCTGGGCGAGACGGCACCGCTGGTCGACGGCCATCGCGCCGTACGTTCCCGCATGCACCGCGTGCGTGCCGGTCAGGTGCTGTTGGCCACCGGCGCCCACGAGCGGCCGCTGGTCTACGCCAACAACGACGTGCCGGGCAACCTGCTGGCCGGCGCCGTTTCCACCTACATCCGCCGCTACGGCGTGGTGCCCGGCAACAAGCTGGTGCTCTCCACCAGCAATGATCACGCCTATCGCACCGCGCTCGACTGGGCCGACGTCGGCCGTGAGGTGGTGGCCATCGTCGATGCCCGCGCCAATCCGCAGGGCGACTGGGTCGATGCCGCCAAGGCGAAGGGCATTCGTATCATCACCGGCAGCGCCGTGATCGAAGCCAAGGGCGAGAAGCGCGTCAGCGCGGCACGCGTGGCCAAGATCGACATCGGCGCCTTCAAGGTCACCGGCCAGGCCGAGACCCTGGCGTGCGACACCATCGCCAGCTCCGGCGGCTATAGCCCGGTGATCCACCTGGCCTCGCACACCGGCGCGCGCCCGACCTGGAACGACGAGATCCTCGGCTTCGTGCCCAGTCTGGTGAAAGGCGTGCATGCCGCCGGCAGCGCCCGTGGCATCCACGACCTGGCCTCGGGCATGGCCGACGGCGTGGCCAAGGCCGCCCAGGCGCTGGAAGCGCTGGGATATTCGGCCAAGGTGGTCGAGCTGCCGCAGGTCGATGCCCGTCGCGAGGGGCCGGCCTGCGCGCTCTACCAGGTGCCCCACGAGAAGCCGACCCTGCGCGCACCCAAGCAGTTCGTCGATCTGCAGAACGACGTCACCGCCGGGGGCATCGAGCTGGCGACGCGTGAGGGCTTCGAATCCATCGAGCACGTCAAGCGCTACACCGCCATGGGCTTCGGTACCGACCAGGGCAAGCTCGGCAACATCAATGGCATGGCCATTGCCGCGCGCTGCCTGGGCAAGACGATCCCCGAGGTGGGCACCACGGTGTTCCGGCCCAACTACACGCCGGTCACCTTCGGCGCCATCGCCGGTCGCCACTGCCGCGACCTGTTCGACCCCGAGCGCTACACCGCCCTGCACCAGTGGCACGTGGAGAACGGCGCCGAGTTCGAGGATGTCGGCCAGTGGAAGCGTCCCTGGTACTTTCCACAAGTACGCCAGGGATCGGCCAATGGCGAGCGCGAGAGCATGGCGGAGGCAGTGGCCCGCGAGTGCCGGGCGGTGCGCGAGAAGGTCGGCATCCTCGACGCTTCGACCCTGGGCAAGATCGACATCCAGGGCCCCGACGCCCGTGAGTTCCTGGGTCGCGTCTACACCAACAAGTGGGAAAAGCTGGCCGTCGGCAAGTGCCGCTACGGGCTGATGTGCAAGGACGATGGCATGGTCACCGATGACGGTGTGACCAGCTGCCTGGCCGACAACCACTTCCTGATGACCACCACCACCGGCGGTGCCGCCGCGGTGCTGGAGTGGCTGGAGCTGTGGCACCAGACCGAATGGCCCGAGCTCAACGTGACCTTCACCTCGGTGACCGACCACTGGGCGACCATGACGATCACCGGGCCCGAGGCGCGCAACCTGCTGTCCGAGATCACCGACATCGATCTCGACCGCGATGCCTTCAAGTTCATGGACTGGCGGGCTGGCAAGGTGGCCGGGGTACCGGCGCGGGTGTTCCGCATCTCCTTCACCGGCGAATTGACCTACGAGATCAACGTCCAGGCCAACTACGCCATGCACGTGTGGAAGACGCTGTTCAAGCACGGCGACAAGTACGGCCTGACGCCCTACGGCACCGAGACCATGCACGTGCTGCGTGCGGAGAAGGGCTTCATCATCGTCGGCCAGGACACCGACGGCTCGGTGACCCCGGAAGACCTGGGCATGCAGTGGGCGGTGGGTTACGACAAGCCGTACTCGTGGATCGGCAAGCGCGCGCTGATGCGCAGCGACACCCGCCGCACGGACCGCAAGCAGCTGGTCGGCCTCAAGCCCAAGGACCCGAAAGTGGTGCTGGAGGAGGGCGCGCAGATCGTCTTCGATCCGCAGCACGCCATTCCCATGCCGATGGCGGGCCATGTGACCTCGAGCTACTACAGCCCGACCCTGGACTCAGGCTTCGCCCTGGCCGTGGTCAAGGGCGGTCAGCAGAAGATGGGTGAGACCGTCTACCTGCCCATGGCCGACGGCCAGGTTTATGAAGCCGAAATCGTCAGCCCCATCTTCGTCGACCCCAAGGGAGAGCGCCAGAATGTCTAACGCCGCTACCTTCGATACCCGCACCGAGGCCGCTATCCCGGTGGAGACACCGCTGGCCTACTCCTACCATCGTTCGGGGGCTCCGGCCCCCACTGCCAAGAGCCGCGTGGTGCTGCGCGAACGGGCCTTCCTCGGTCATCTGGTGCTGCGCGGCGGTGCCATCGTGCTCGACGAGGCGGTACGCGCGGTGCTCGGCTTCGGCCTGCCGGCACGGCCCAATACCCTGACCCACAGCGGGGATGGCGAGCGTTCGATCCAGTGGCTCTCGCCCGACGAGTGGCTGCTGATCGTACCCGGTGGCGAGGAGTTCGTGCTGGAGGGCGCGCTGCGCGATGCCCTGGGCGATGCCCACTACGCCATCGTCAACGTCAGCGGCGGCCAGACGCTGCTCGAGCTCTCGGGCGAGAAGGCGCGTGAGCTGCTGATGAAGTCGACGCCCAGCGACGTGCACCCCGAGGCCTTCCCGGTGGGCAAGGGCGTGAGCGCGGTCTTCGCCAAGAGCAGCCTGATCCTGCGCCGTCCCACGGAAACCCGTTGGGAGCTGGTGCTGCGCCGCAGCTTCGCCGACTACTGCTATCGCTGGCTGCTGGATGCCGGAAGTGAATACCACATCGGCGTCGAGCGTTGAGAGAGGAAACATGATGACCAACAAGATCAAATTGCTGCGTGACGCTCAGCCAAACGTGCTGCTGGACGCCAGTTCCTGGGAAAAGCTCTCCGGCGACCCCCACACGGTCAACCTCAATGCCTATGCATCCGAAGATGGTACCAAGACGATGGGTACCTGGATCTGCACGCCGGGTAGGTGGGCCGTCAACTATACCAAGTGGGAATACTGCGATTTTCGCGAAGGCTACTGCGTGCTCACCCCGGAGGGCGGCGAGCCGATTCACCTCAAGGCCGGCGACATCTTTATCGTCGAGCCCGGCTTCAAGGGCACCTGGGAAGTCGTCGAGACCGTTCGCAAGTATTTCGTGTTTGCCTGAGCAGCGTCGCGCCGAGCCAGGTGCTCGGCGCGATAAACAGAGGAGAGAGGATGATGGGGCCCAAGGAAAGCAACTGGATTCTGGCGGCTCAATGTCCAAGCCGACTCGGCACCGTGGACGTGGTGACCCGCTTCCTCAAGGAGAGCCGCTGCTACATCACCGAGCAGCACTCCTTCGATGACCGGCAGAGCGGCGGCTTCTTCATCCGCACCGAGTTCCGGCCCGAGGCGGCGGGCTTCGATGCCGCCGCCTTCGAGGCCGGGTTCGCCGAACGCGCCGCCGAGTTCGAGATGAGCTTCGAGCTGACCGCCCCGGGCACGCGGATGCCGGTGGTCATCATGGTGTCAAAGGCCGATCACTGCCTGAACGACCTGCTCTATCGCTACCGCATCGGCCAGCTGCCGATCGATATTCGCGCCATCGTCTCCAATCACCCGGACCTGGCGCCCTTGGCAGAGTGGCACGGCATCCCCTATCACCACTTCCCGATCACGGCCGACACCAAGCCCCAGCAGGAGGCGCAGGTGTGGGCCGTGGTCGAGGAGACCGGTGCCGAGCTGGTGATCCTCGCTCGTTACATGCAGGTCCTATCGAGTGAGATGTGCCAGAAGCTCAGTGGCCGCGCGATCAACATACATCACTCGCTGCTGCCCGGTTTCAAGGGTGCGCGCCCTTATCATCAGGCCTACGAGAAGGGCGTGAAACTGGTCGGCGCCACCGCCCACTACATCAACGACGACCTCGACGAAGGGCCGATCATCACCCAGGGGGTCGAGCCGGTCAGTCACACCGATTATCCCGAAGACCTCGTGGCCAAGGGGCGCGACATCGAGTGCCTCACCCTGGCCCGTGCGGTGGCCCTGCACGTGGAGCGTCGCGTCTTCCTGCATGCCAGCCGCACCGTGGTCTTCGACCGATAGGCCCGACAACAACAACCTTTCATCAAGAGTGACAAGCCATGCCAATCAGCGTCTTCGATCTGTTCAAGGTCGGCGTCGGGCCGTCGAGCTCACACACAGTGGGGCCCATGCGAGCCGCCCACGACTTCGTCGGTGAGCTCCGGGAGCGCGAGCTGCTCGAACGTGTCAGTCGCCTCGAGGTCCAGCTGTTCGGCTCGCTGTCGGCTACCGGCATCGGCCATGCCACCGACCGGGCGGTGATCATGGGCCTGATGGGCGAGCGGCCCGACCGCATCGACCCCGCCATCATCGCCCCCTGCATCGAGGAGCTGCAGGAGTGTGGCGCCCTGCGCCTGGACGGGCGCCACAGCGTGCCCTTCCTGTGGGCCCACGACATGCAGCTGCACGCCGACAGCCTGCCGCATCACCCCAACGCCATGCGCCTGATCGCTCACGGCCACGCCGGCGAACTCCACCAGAACACCTACTACTCGGTGGGCGGCGGCTTCGTCATCGACGAGGCCCAGGCCGAGCGGGGCGAGCTCGACAGCGACGCCACCGCGCTGCCCTACAACTTCCAGACCGCCGATGACCTGATGCGCATGTGCCGGGAGAGCGGCCTGCGCATCAGCGAGCTGATGCTGGAGAACGAGAAGGCATGGCGCAGCGAGGCCGAGGTGCGCGCCGAGCTGTGCCGAATCTGGCAGGCCATGAAGGCCTGCGTGGCCAAGGGGCTGGAGGCCGAAGGGGTGCTGCCCGGCGGCCTCAACGTTCGCCGGCGCGCCCGTTCGCTGCACCAGCGACTGCTGGCGGCCGAGGAGAGCCCCTCCCTGATCGCCTCGACCATGTCGGCCATGGACTGGGTCAACGTCTATGCCCTGGCGGTCAACGAGGAGAATGCCGCCGGCGGACGCATGGTCACCGCCCCCACCAACGGCGCGGCGGGCATCATTCCCGCGGTGCTGCACTACTACATGCAGTTCCAGCCGGGTGCCTGCGAGCGTGCCGTGGTGGACTTCCTGCTGGCCGCCGGGGCGGTGGGCATCCTGTGCAAGAAGAACGCCTCGATCTCCGGCGCCGAGGTGGGCTGCCAGGGCGAGGTGGGCTCAGCCTGCGCCATGGCCGCCGCCGGCCTTGCCGAGGTGATGGGGGGCAGCGTGGCTCAGGTGGAGAACGCCGCCGAGATCGGCCTGGAGCACAACCTGGGGCTGACCTGCGACCCGGTGGGTGGGCTGGTGCAGGTGCCCTGCATCGAGCGCAACGCCATCGCCTCGGTGAAGGCGATCAATGCGGCACAGATGGCGCTGCGTGGCGACGGTGAGCACTTCATCTCCCTGGACAAGGTGATCCGCACCATGCGCGATACCGGCGCCGACATGCAGGCGAAGTACAAGGAGACCTCGACGGGAGGGCTGGCGGTCAACGCCATCGAGTGCTGAGCATCGGCTACGAGCAAGCTCGAAATCGAAGATTTCATCACCCACGACATGCCCTGCAAGCGAATCGACGAGGCCTTCGAGTTGATGCATCGCGGCGAGAGTATTCGCACCTATTACCCTATTGAGCCACCGCGGCGGCCGATCACCCCAGGTCTGCCGCCGTAGGTAGCACGCGAACCGAAGCCCTCCACCAAGGAACAGCACAACCACGCACCACGAAAGCCGCGCGCCAAGCTGGCGGCGGCGATCGACACCCGCAATGCCCAGTTGAAGTCCTCGACTGGCCACGCCTGGCGGCCTAGCAGGCAACAGCATGGATCAAAGCCACTGTTGCCCTATTCTGCTCACCTCACGCCTTGCCGTTTCATGCCGACCTGCGAAGAACCTGCCTAGCGGATAAAGCCAAGCTGGCGCGGCAGAAAGAGCGAAAGCTCTGGCACGAAGGTGGTGATCAGCATCACCGGGATGCCTACCAGGGCGATCAACAGCAACGCCGGTGAAAAGGTCTTGTGGATCGACACCCGGCCGATGCGGCAGGCCATGTAGAGGATGGGTGCCACCGGTGGGCTGTTGGCACCGATCACCACCGAGCAGGCGACGATCGAGGCGTAGTGCACGGGGTTGACGCCGGTTTCTATCATCAGCGGTAGGAACAGCGGCGCAACGACCACCGTCACCGAGACATCGTCGAGGATGGCGCCGGCGAGGATCAAGAAGACGTTCACCGCGATCAGGATCATCAGCGGGTCACTGATCAGCAAGGTGATCATCTCGGTGAGTTCCTGAGGCACCCGTTCGGCAGCCAAGATCCTCCCGATCATGAAGGAAAACAGCAGGATCAGGATAATTGTGCCGGTGGTCTCAGAGGCGGCGATGACGCTGCGGTAGAAGCTCTTGAACGTCTGATCACGGTAGATAAGAAAGCCGATGACGATGGCCGCGAAGACAGCCACCGCCGCCGCCTCAGTGGGCGTGAAAACGCCGCCGTAAATGCCGCCGAGTATGATCACCGGCAGGCACAGGGCGGGGAAGGCGCGCAGCGCGGCCCGCGAGCGCGACAGGGCCGCCTGGCCACTTAGCCCCTCTTGCCCCACCATCTCCTGAAAGAGCCGCCCGCAGGCCAGGCGGTTGACCAGTATCAGGCCAAACATCAGCAGCAGCGCCGGGCCTACCGTGGCGGCGAACAGAGCCGCCACTGACTGGCGGGTCACCACGGCAAACAGAATCATTGTGATCGAAGGCGGGATCAGGATGCCCAGCAGCGAGGAGATGCCAAGTAGCGCCGAGGAGTAGCCTCGCGGGTAGCCACGTTGTTCCAGTGGACCAACCATGATGGTGCCGATGGAAGCCACTGCCGCCGTGGCCGTGCCGGCGATGGCACCGAAGATGCCAGAGGCCAGCACCAGCGAGGCCCCCATGCCGCCGCGCCGCTTGCCCACCATGGTTTCGATGAAGGACACCAGTCGAGAGGCGATACCGCCGCTCTGCATCAAATAGCCGGTCAGCACGAACAGTGGTAGGGCGATCAGGATCACCGAGTCCACCGAGCGAAAGCCCTGCAACATCAGAGTGTTGAAATTGGCGTCGTAGATGAAGGCCAGATAGGCCAGCACGCCGGCGAACGACCAGGCGACGGGTACGCCAAGCCCCATCAAGATCAGCAGCAGCACGATCGCGAACAAGCCTTCCATCAGCGCTCTCCCTCAAGAGGCAGCTGCGTGCCGTACGGCGTCCGGCGCAGCCGTTGCACGCCGACCAGCACGTCGCGCACCGCGTAGCAGAAGCAGCCGACGCTGGCGACCATGATCGAGGCCTGCGAGATCCACAGCGGGAGCGACAGCTCCGGCGTGCGTTGTGGGCGTACTAGCCCCCAGGCGAGCATGCTGTAGGCCCAGTACATAAAGCAGGCACAGATCACCGACACGATCGTCGAGACCAGAATCTTATGCAGCGCCTGAGCGCGCGCATCGCGGATCTGCAACTCCAGGAAGTCCACTACCAGGTGTTCGTTCTTTCGGCTGGCGATCATCGCTCCGACCATGTAGAGCCACATGCCGGCGAGCATGACCAGCTCCAGTGTCCCGACGAGCGACCAGCCGAACACGTAACGTGCCAGGATCAGGAACAGCATCAGACCGACGACCAGCAGGCTGGCAACGAAGGCGATGAGATTGAGTGTCCCCCCTACCCACCGGTCCAGCGCGGTCAATATCGTTTGCATGGTTTCGCCCTCCCACGCGGCGAGTCGACCCGTACCGGGCGGGTCGACTGGTGTTCATTGCTGATGGCACCGCACGGTTCAGAGCGGGGTGGCGTTCGTGCGAATGGTCTCTACGATCTCGCTGCCGAGTTCCTTCTCCATCAGCGGCCAAACCTCTTCGCGGGCACGCTTGGCAAACTCGATGAGCTGCTCCTCGGAGAGTTCGAAGTACTGCATGCCGTCCTCCTGGGCCTTGGCGATGTAGTACTCGTCCTGCTCCTGAGCCGCCACGAACTGCTGGTTCATTATCTCTTCTGCCGCCTGCTGCACGACCTGCTGGTGCGCCTCGGAGAGTGACTCGAAGCTGTCCATGTTCATGGTCAGGATGCCGGTCATGAAGAAGTGCTTGGTATGCACGTAGTAGTCGAGGGTGTCGCGGAAATACTCGTAGGGCCAATAGATGACATTACCCGCCTCCCCGTCGACTACCCCGGTCTGCAGCGCGGTGTAGACTTCGCCCCAGTCGATGGCGGCAGTCTGGTAGCCTAGTGCCTGCATGGTCTGCGGCGCCGGGAACACCGTCATGGTGCGCACCACTAAATCAGCGGCCTCCTCCATAGTCAGAGCATACTTGCCGCGGGACGCCACGCCGTTGAAGCCTTCTGGCCAAGGCCCGAAGAACTTCAGGCCGATGTCTGCATAGATGTCACCGAGAAGTTCATTCACCCAGCCGCCGGGGCTGTACGCCTCGAAAGCCTCGTCCCAGGAAAGGGTCATGTAGGGGGTGTAGATCACGCCGATGCGCTTGTCGTAGGAGGTCATCGGCCAATTGAGCATCATGTCGATATCACCCGCCACCAGCAGGTCGAAGACCTCCTGCTGACCGCCCATCTCGTTCTGGTAAAAGACATCGACCTTGATCTCGCCGTCGGAGTACTCCTCGATCAGTGTCGCCCAGTTGTCGAGGGCATCGCCGGCCGGAGAGCCCTTGGTGCCGGAATCGGTGGCCAGGCGCAGCTTGGCGGCTTCAGCGTTGAGGGAAGTGCCGGCGAGGAAAAGTGCGGCAGACAGGGCGGTGATGGTGGTGAATGCTTTCGAATTCGTGGGTGACATGACACTTTCTCACGGTGGTTGATTGTAATTGGAAGAATTTATTTACCCGCTTCAAGGTGGTTGGTCAAACCACCTAAAAAAGCCACTGTGGTGAAGAAAATAGAGTGGGAATAAGAGGTTGAAGTCACAAAAAAACCAATCAGTAGTCATAATTCGGTAAACTTTTCTAGGATTTACCCGTATGCCCATAAGGTGGCGCCTATTGGCTTTCCGTTATGTTGTCGCCGCTGCGCTCCTGAGTGTCGCTTTAAGGAATGCTGCAACAATTCCGCGCTGCTGCTTCGTCGTAACCGGTGGGTAGAATCTTGCTTTTCAGGCTTCGGAGGAGGGACTGTTCATCACCCAGGGAGGCGTCATTGCGCCTGAATCAGGACAATTCAGCGAGAAGGGCAGCGAGCGGCAACGCTTGCACCTGCGCGCTGCTGGCGGGGCTTGTGACGTCGCCATTTGCTTGGGTGCGACGCTTGGCGTTCAGTGTGCGACATGCCAGGCGCTCTGATTGGCAAAAATGTCGTCTTCGGGCGATTTTCATACCCAAGAACGACATTCAGGAATACCTTGAAGGCATGCATGCCTGACCGCGACGCATCAGGGCATAGCCCCTGGCCTCGCGACAAGACCCTTAAACAGCACCCTGACGGGTAAACGTGCCGACAACCATAACGACACACGGCACAGGAGTATGACGATGGATACAGCATTCATGGCTTCGTCCGCTTCCAGCCAGCCCCCGCACAAGGAAACGGTGCCCCAGACGCTGGGTTTCCTGCTGCTGGATAATTTCACCCTGTTCTCGCTGGCCTCGGCCATCGAGCCGCTGCGCATGGCCAATCAACTGGCCGGGCGCGAGTTGTATCGCTGGTTCACGTTGAGCGTGGATGGCGGCCCGGTCTCGGCCAGTGATGGGCTGCGGATCACGCCGGACGGCGCCATTACCATGCCGCTGGCGCTGGACATGGTCATCGTTTGCGGCGGTGTGGGGCCGGCCCGCACCGTGCAGCGCGAGCACGTCGTCTGGCTGCAGTCCCAGGCTCGCCTGTCGCGCCGGCTGGGTGGTATCTGCACCGGCAGCTGGGCGCTGGCCAAGGCTGGGCTGCTGGATGGCTACGAGACCAGCGTTCACTGGGAGTGCCTGGCGGCGATGCGCGAGTCGTTTCCCCGGGCGGTGCTGACCACCCGGCTGTTCACCATCGACCGTGACCGGGCCACCGCCTCCGGCGGCACCGCGCCGCTCGACATGATGCTGACCCTGATCGAACGCGAACACGGGCGCGAACTCTCGGCGGGGATTTCCGAGATGTTCATTTGTGAACGGGTGCGTGGCGAGAACGATCACCAGCGTGTACCACTCAAGCACGTGCTGGGCACCACCCAGCCCAAGCTGCTGGAGATCGTGGCGTTGATGGAGGCCAACCTGGAGGAACCCATCGAGCTCGCCGAGCTGGCCGATTACGTCGGCGTTTCCCGCCGCCAGCTCGAACGGCTGTTCCAGAAGTACCTGCACTGCTCCCCTTCGCGTTATTACCTCAAGCTGCGCCTCACCCGGGCGCGTCAGCTGCTCAAGCAGACCTCGATGCCGATCATCGAGGTGGCTTCGGCCTGTGGCTTCGTCTCCACGCCCCACTTCTCCAAGTGCTACCGGGAATTCTTCTGCCTTCCGCCGCGGGAGGAGCGCCTGGGCATGAGCCCGCTGCGCCAATCGGCGATTCCCGAACAGCCCGCCGAGAGCCTGCTGCTGCAGCCGGTCAGCCTCGAGCCCGTGCCGGAGCAGCCGATCTCGGCGGCGCTGATGGCCCTCGACAACGCCCGCGGCGAACCCACCTACGCCAGCGTGCGCCTGGGTCACTGACCCCTGTTGCCCGCGGCCAGGGCGCCGCGGGCCGTTCCCCCTCTTGTCGATTCCTTCCCTCTCTCGCCCGGCGAGAGAGGGATCAGTGTGTTCGGGTTATGCCATGTCGTAGGAAGTCGGCAGACAGGGTTGCGCTGTTCCTTACGTCGCAGACACGACAGGGGTGACGTTTTTGGAATTATCGCCGTCGCTTCCAGAAGTCGGGACACCCCTTGCCGGCGCTATGCTGCCTTCAAGTCAATCCATCCGGAGCACGCCCTCATGACGCCCCAAGACCTGCACGACGACGCCATCGTCATCGACGGCCTGATCATCGCCAAGTGGAACCGCGAACTGTTCGAGGACATGCGTCGCGGCGGACTCACTGCCGCCAACTGCACCGTCTCGGTGTGGGAGGGCTTCCAGGCCACCGTCGACAACATCGTCAAGTCGAACCAGCTGATGGCCGAGTGCAGCGACCTGGTGCGCCCGGTGCGCACCACCGCCGACATCACCCGAGCCAAGGAAGAGGGCAAGACCGGCATCATCTACGGTTTTCAGAACGCCCACGCCTTCGAGGACCAGATCGGCTACGTCGAGGTCTTCAAGCAGCTCGGCGTTGGCATTGTGCAGATGTGCTACAACACCCAGAACCTGGTGGGCACCGGCTGCTACGAGCGCGACGGCGGTCTCTCCGGCTTCGGTCGCGAGATCGTCGCCGAGATGAACCGCGTCGGCATCATGTGCGACCTCTCCCATGTCGGTTCCAAGACCTCCGAGGAGGTGATTCTCGAGTCGAAGAAGCCGGTCTGCTACTCCCACTGCCTGCCCTCCGGGCTCAAGGAGCACCCGCGCAACAAGTCCGACGAGGAACTCAAGTTCATCGCGGACCATGGCGGCTTCGTCGGCGTGACCATGTTCACCCCCTTCCTGCGCGCCGGCATCGACGCCACCGTCGACGACTATGTCGAGGCCATCGAGTACGTGATGAACATCGTCGGTGAGGACGCCATCGGCATCGGCACCGACTTCACCCAGGGTCACGGCAAGGACTTCTTCGAGTGGCTGACCCACGACAAGGGCTACGCCCGTCGCCTGACCAGCTTCGGCAAGATCATCAATCCCGAGGGCATTCGCACCATCGGCGAGTTTCCCAACCTGACCGAGGCGCTGCTGCGCCGCGGCTTCAGCGAGACCCAGACGCGCAAGATCATGGGCGAGAACTGGGTGCGGGTATTGAAGGATGTGTGGGGCGCCTGAGGGTAAAGCTGCACGCGGCTTTACCGGCGATAGGTCTATGAGGGGGCGCTGTGAATCCATCCCTGGACGCTACTTTTGCCATCCATGGCAAAAGACCCCCTCTACGACCTATCCCCGGCGCCGCTCCGCTGCAGAACGGCTGCTTTGCCACTTCATAACAATCATCAAGATTCGAGGAATTCAACCGTGACCAAGATGGCCCCCGAGCTTCCCATCGAAGTGGATAGCGAGACCGGCGTGTGGACCACCGACGCCCTGCCGATGCTCTATGTGCCGCGCCACTTCTTTATCAACAACCACACCGCCGTCGCCGAGGCGCTGGGTGTGGATAAGTATGCCGAGATTCTCTACCACGCCGGCTACAAGAGCGCCTGGCACTGGTGCGAGAAGGAGGCCGAATTGCACGGCCTGGCAGGCGTCGAGGTGTTCGAGCACTACATGCTGCGCCTGTCCCAGCGCGGCTGGGGCAGGTTCGTGACCGAAGACATCGACCTCGATGCCGGCACCGCCCGGGTGCGCCTCGAGCACAGCGCCTTCGTCCTTCAGCTGGGCAAGACGGGGCACAAGGAGGAGTACATGTTCACCGGCTGGTTCGCCGGTGCCACGGACCAGATCCTCGCCGCTCGCGGCAGTGCCCTGCGCACCGTCGCCGAACAGACCCAGAGTGCGGCCGAGCCCGGCTGCGAGGTGGGCATCTTTATCGTCAAGCCGTTGGCCGACGCCCAGGGTTGAGGAGGTTATCATGGCATTCGACGCGATCTTCCAGCCGATAGAGATCGGCAAGCTCACCATCCGCAACCGCGTGGTCAGCACCGCCCACGCCGAGGTGCACGCCACCGACGGCGGCATGACTACCGAACGTTATGTGCGGTACTACGAAGAGAAGGCCAAGGGTGGCTGCGGCCTGTGCATCTGCGGCGGCTCTTCGGTGGTCTCCATTGACAGCCCCCAGGGCTGGTGGAGCTCGGTCAACCTCTCCACCGACCGCATCATCCCGCACTTCCAGAATCTGGCCGATGCCGTGCACAAGCACGGCGGCAAGATCATGATACAGATCACCCACATGGGGCGCCGCTCGCGCTGGGACGGCTTCGACTGGCCGACCCTGGTGTCGCCCTCGGGGATCCGCGAGCCGGTGCACCGCTCCACCTGCAAGACCATCGAGGAGGAGGAGATCTGGCGCATCGTCGGCGACTTCGCCCAGGCCGCACGCCGGGCCAAGGAAGGCGGGCTCGACGGCGTCGAGCTCTCCGCCGTGCACCAGCACCTGATCGACCAGTTCTGGAGCCCGCGGGTCAACAAGCGCACCGACCAGTGGGGCGGCAGCTTCGAGAACCGCATGCGCTTCGGCATGGAGGTGCTCAAGGCGGTGCGCGCCGAGGTGGGCGACGACTTCGTCGTCGGCATGCGTATCTGCGGCGACGAGTTCCATCCGGACGGCCTCTCCCATGACGACATGAAGCAGATCGCCGCCTACTACGACGCCACCGGCAAGATCGACTTCTTCGGCGTGATCGGCTCCGGCTGCGACACCCACAATACCCTGGCCAACGTCATTCCCAACATGTCCTTCCCGCCGGAGCCGTTCCTGCACCTGGCGGCGGGCATCAAGGAAGTGGTCAGCGTGCCGGTGATCCACGCCCAAAACATCAAGGATCCCAACCAGGCCCAGCGTATCCTCGAAGGCGGCTACGTCGACCTGGTCGGCATGACCCGGGCGCACATCGCCGACCCGCACCTGATCGCCAAGATCAAGATGGGCCAGATCGACCAGATCAAGCAGTGTGTGGGCGCCAACTACTGCATCGACCGCCAGTACCAGGGCCTCGACGTGCTGTGCATCCAGAACGCCGCGACCTCGCGGGAGTACATGGGCCTGCCGCATATCATCGAGAAGTCCGAGGGGCCGAAGCGCAAGGTGGTGGTGGTCGGCGGCGGCCCCGGCGGCATGGAGGCGGCGCGTGTCGCCGCCGAGCGCGGCCACGACGTGACCCTGTTCGAGGCCGCCCAGGCCCTCGGCGGGCAGATCACCATCGCCGCCCAGGCGCCGCAGCGTGACCAGATCGCCGGTATCACCCGCTGGTACCAGTTGGAGCTGGCACGCCTCAAGGTGGACCTGCGCCTGGGCACCCGCGCCGACGAGGCGACCCTCGAGGACCTGCGCCCGGATGTCGTGGTGCTGGCCACCGGCGGCCAGCCCTTCCTCAGCCAGTACCCCGAGTGGGGCTATTCGGAGAATCCCGAGGAGAGCCTGGTGGTCAGTACCTGGGACGTGCTCTCCGGAAAGGTCGCCCCGGGCAAGAACGTGCTGATCTTTGATGCCATCTGCGAGTTTTCGGGCGTCTCGGCGGCGGACTACCTGGCCGACAAGGGCGCCAAGGTCGAGATCGTCACCGACGACATCAAGCCCGGTGCGGCGGTGGGCGGCACCACCTTCCCCACCTACTACCGCAGCCTCTACGAGAAGGAGGTGATCATGACCTCCGACCTGATGCTGCACAAGGTCTACCGCGAAGGCGGCCAGCTGGTGGCGGTGCTCGAGAACGAGTACACCGGTGCCCTGGAGGAGCGGGTGGTCGATCAGGTAGTGGTGGAGAACGGCGTGCGACCCGACGAGGCACTCTACCTTGCGCTCAAGGAGCGCTCGCGCAACCGCGGCCAGGTGGATCTCGAGGCGCTCTACGCCGCCAAGGCGCAGCCTTGCTTGAGTGAGCCGGGCGAGGGTTTCCTGCTGTTCCGCCTGGGCGACTGCACCGCGCCGCGCAATACGCATGCGGCCATTTACGACGCCCTGCGGCTGTGTAAAGACCTCTGAGTAAGACCTCTGAGTTGGGTGAAAGCCACCAACGGTGAGGGGCGCCGGGGGTAGGTCGAAGCGAGGGTCATTTGCCATGGATGGCAAATGTAGCGCCCAGGGATGGGTTCACAGCGCCCTCGCAGAGGCTTGCCGCCGGGGTAGCCCCGTTTTAGTTCTAGAGACGAGGTGAGCACCATGCTCGACACCCTCCTGCCGATACTGATCTTCTCCGCCCTGGCGCTGGCCGTGATCGGCGCCGTGCGGCGTATTCGCCTGTGGCGCCAGGGGCGGCCCGCCCGGGTCGACCTGCTGCGCGGGCTCGCCGCCATGCCGCGGCGCTATCTGGTGGACCTGCACCACGTCGTGGCGCGCGACAAGGTCATGTCCAATACCCACGTGGCCACCGCGGGCGGTTTTGTCGCGGCGGCCGTGCTGATGATCCTGGTCCATGGCCTGGGGCTCGGCTCTTCAGAAAGCATGGGGCCAATCCTCGGCGGGTTGCTGCTGGCCGCCAGTGCCGCCATGTTCGTCGGCAGCCTGTTCGTCGCCAAGCGGCGGCGCAACCCGCCGGCACGGCTCTCCAAGGGGCCCTGGATGCGTCTGCCCAAGAGCCTGATGGCGTTCTCGGCGAGCGTGTTCCTGCTCACCCTGCCGACGTTGGGGATTCTGCCTGCTGGAACCGGCAGCGTGATCCTCGCCCTGGTGCTGGCCGTGGTGCTGGCATGGGGCCTGGGTGAGATGTTCTTCGGCATGACCTGGGGCGGGCCGATGAAGCACGCCTTCGCCGGCGCCCTGCACCTGGCCTTCCATCGCCGTCCCGAGCGCTTTTCCACGAAAGGGGGTGAGGGCAACCGCTCCACCGGCCTCAAGGCGCTGAACCTGGACGACGCCAAGGCGCCCCTGGGCGTCGAGACGCCCAGCGACTTCACCTGGAACCAGCTGCTCGGCTTCGATGCCTGCGTGCAGTGCGGACGCTGTGAAGCGGTCTGCCCGGCCTTCGCTGCCGGCCAGCCGCTCAACCCCAAGAAGCTGATCCAGGACATGGTCGTCGGCATGGCCGGCGGCAGCGACGCCCACTACGCCGGTTCCCCCTATCCGGGCAAGCCGGTGGGTGAGCATATCGGCAGCCCACACGGCCCTATCGTGGCCCCTGACCCGATGAAGGGCGGCACCGCCCTGGTGGATGCCGAGACGCTGTGGTCGTGCACGACCTGTCGTGCCTGCGTCGAGGAGTGCCCGATGATGATCGAGCACGTCGATGCCATCGTCGACATGCGCCGTTTCCTGACGCTGGAGCGGGGCAGTACTCCCAACAAGGGCGCCGAGGTGCTCGACAACCTGATCGCCACCGACAACCCCGGCGGCTTCGATCCCGGCTCGCGCCTGCACTGGGCGGCGGACCTCAACCTGCCACTGATGCGCGAACTGGGGCAGGTCGACGTGCTGCTGTGGCTGGGCGATGGAGTCTTCGACATGCGCAACCAGCGCACCCTGAGGGCGCTGGTGAAGGTGCTGCGCGCGGCCGGCGTCGACTTCGCCGTGCTCGGCAACGAGGAGCGTGACAGCGGCGACGTGGCGCGCCGCCTGGGCGACGAGGCGACCTTCCAGTCGCTGGCCAGGCGCAATATCGCGACGCTGTCGCAGTACCGCTTCCAGTGCATCGTCACCTGCGACCCGCACAGTTTCCATGTTCTCAAGAACGAATACGGCGAGCTGGGCGGAACCTACGAAGTGCGTCACCACAGCACCTATATCGCCGAACTGTTCGAGGCGGGGCGGCTGCACTTCGCGCCCTGGAAGGGAGGCTCGGTTACCTATCACGATCCCTGTTACCTGGGACGCTACAACGGCGAATACGAAGCCCCGCGCAGCGTGCTCAAGGCGCTGGGGATCGAGGTCAAGGAGATGGAGCGCTCCGGGTTCCGCTCACGCTGCTGCGGCGGCGGCGGCGGTGCGCCGATCACCGACATTCCCGGCAAGCAGCGGATTCCCGACATGCGCATGAACGACGTCAAGGAGACCGGCGCCGAGCTGGTGGCGGTGGGCTGCCCGCAGTGTACCGCCATGCTCGAGGGGGTGGTCGATGCCAGCGCCGAGGTGCGCGACATCGCCGAGCTGGTGGCCGATGCCTTGGTGGAACGGCCCACCGCTTCGGGAAGCGCCAGGGTTCGACAGCCTGCCGTCGAGGAGGTGACACCATGAGCGACATCCTGCGTCGCGATCCACGCACGGAGTGGATCGCCCGAAACCGCCTGCATCCCGAGCATCAGAGCGTGCTTGCCGCACTGGGAGGAGCCGGGGGCGGCAGCACCAGCGAATGGATGGGCCCCAACGGGGTGATCCGCAAGAACCCCCATGCGGTGGGCTTCATCGGCCCCAACGGCGTCAAGCGAATCGACCGCAGCGGCGCCCAGCAGGGCGGCCTGGCGAGCGGTGCCCGCCAGGCGGCCCAGGATAGCCGTCGCAACGTCGACATCGAGACCCCGGCCTTCCTGGTTGCAGTGGTGCCGGACATGTCCGGCGGGCGCCTCTCGAGCCATGACCGCGACCTGCTGGGGCTGGCCCGGCAACTGGCCGATGCCGACGGCGAGCGGCCGGGAGCGGTACTGGCGGTAGTCTTCGGCAACCATAAGGAAGAGACGTTCGGCGAGGCCGGCGTCGACCGCCTGCTGCACCTCGACGATGCACTGTTCGACGGCTACGCGCCGGAGGCGCGTGTGGCGGCGCTTACCGCCGTCGTGGACGAACACGCCCCGGCGTTCTGGCTGCTGCCCGACTCCAAGCTGGGCGGCGCCGACCTGGGGCGGCGCCTGGCGGCGCGCCTGGGCGAACGGCCCGCCGCCGGCGTCTGGCAGATCGAGCAGGACGCTGGCTGCACGCTGGGTTGGCGCTGTACCGGTCGGGGTGCCGCCGGTACCACCGATATCCAGCGTGCCCTGCCGCGTATTGTCCTGGCGCTGGCCGAATGTGCCGAACCGATCACCGAGACCCGACATGCGGCGCAGCCGCTGGCGTTGCCGCAGCCGCTTCCGCCCCTACTGGGGCGTATCGAGGATCTTGGCCAGGTGGCCGTCGATCCGGCCGGGGTGGCGCTCTCCGAGGCCGAGTTCATCCTCTCCGCCGGCAACGGCGTCAAGGATTGGGAGGGCTTCCATCACGCTGCCAGGATGCTGGGGGCCACCGAAGGCGCCTCGCGGGTGGCGGTGGACGACGGCTACATGCCGCGTCACCGCCAGGTGGGCGCCACCGGGACCTGGGTCACCGCGCGGGTCTACGTGGCGGTGGGCATCAGCGGCGCCATCCAGCACCTGCAGGGCATCCAGAGCTGCGACAAGGTGGTGGCCATCAACCTCGATCCGGGATGCGACATGATCAAGCGCGCCGACCTGGCGGTGGTCGGTGACTCGGCGGGCATACTCGCGGCACTGGTCGAGATGGTGCAGCGGCAGCGAGAGGAGAAGCGTGATGCAGCCTGACATCAATGAAATGCAAGCACAGGGCGACGCGGTGCTCGATGTGGCGGTGCTGGTCTCCGTTGGCCGCCATCCGTTGACCGGTCGTGCCCGGCGTGCCGACCAGGACGCCCGCGGTGTCGAGCTGGCCAAGTCGCTTGCCAAGGCAAGAGTCACACTGCTGCATGCGGGAGCGCTCGACGAGCAGAGCGAGAGCGCGCTGCGCGGCTACCTGGGCATGGGCCTGCCGGCCCTGACCCTGGTCGAGCAGCCGGACGGCGCCGACGTGATGCCCGCCTTGGCCGCGAGGCTGAATGAAGCACGGCCGCAGCTGGTGATCGCCGGAGAGCGTGCCGAGCAGGGCGAAGGCTCCGGCATGCTGCCCTACCTGCTGGCCGAACGCCTGGGCTGGCCGCTGGTCAGCGGCCTGGTGGCGGTGGAGAAGGTCGAGAACGGTGTGGCTACTCTGCTCCAGGCCCTGCCGCGAGGCCAGCGTCGTCGGCTTCAGGTGCGCCTGCCGGCCATCGTGACCGTCGACGCAGCCGCTTCGGCAGCGCGCCAGAGCGCCTTCGGCCCGGCCCGGCGCGGTGAGATCGAAAGCGAATCTGCCGCGGTGGAATGGGACGAGGCCCAGTCGGAATGGAGCGTGGCACCGGCTCGCAAGCGTTCCAAGCGGCTCAAGATCGTCAAGGCCGCCTCGGCCCGGGATCGCTTCAAGGCCGCCGCGGCCAAGGCCGAGGGCGGCAGTGGCCAGGTGTTGACCGACGTGACCCCGGAGCAGGGCGCCGAGGCGATCTTCAAGTTGTTGAAGGAGGAGGGTGTGCTGCGCTGATGGCTCCGCACTGACCCAGCGGCGCGCTTGCCGCTGACATCACGGCACACCGGCCCGATTCGACGTGTGTGACATTGTAACCCCACCTGTTCTGTACCGGCCTCGTTGAGGCGGTTCATTCAGGTGGGGTTTCTTATTGACAGGTTGCCTTCTCGAAGCGAGGAAGGGCGCTTTCGCTGCGCAGCCCGATCCATGCGTGAATCAGCAGCGCCAAGAGGATAATGATCCCTCCCGCCAGGGTCGACGCTGTGGGCGACTCACCCAGCATCCACCACACCCACAAGGTGCCAAGGACTGTCTCGACGAGATAGAACAGCGCCACTTCGGTAGAAGAGAGATACCGCGTTGCGCTGATGATGAGAACGGTCGCGAGCGGCATCTGCAGTAATCCCATGAGGGCCAGGACCCCAACGCTTTGGCTGCTGAGTGCCAGGGAATGTGCCATGGGGAGTGCAATCGCGGCAGATAGAAGGCCGCCACCCGCGATGACCGGGATCCGGTCGACCATGGGAAAGCGTCGCAGCAAGGTCAGGTTGGCCCCAACGGCGGCGGCGGCGGCCAAGGCATAAAGGTTGCCTTTCAGCATGCCGCCCGTCTTGGAGCCGAAGAACACCAGTAGCATGCCGAGCATGCACGCTCCAATCGCCAGCAGGGTCCGGCAAGGCACCCGCTCGTGCAGGAACCAGCGAGAAAACAGCGCGGCAAATAGCGGAGCAGAGCTCAAGATGACGACGACGTTGGCCACGTTGGCGTTCATGACGGCAAGGACAAAAAAGCTGGAAATCAGGCCAAGCAGCACGGCGGAAGCCAGGGAGGCCATGGCATTCGCGCGCCAGGTGAAGAATCGCTTCTGAAGACAGCAGACCAGCCCGAGCGCCAGGCCCATGAAGAGACCGCGCCAGAACACGATGGTCCATCCCTCTGCACCGGCGAGTCGTATCAGCAGGCTATCGAAGCTCAGAAAGACGATGCCGGTCGAGACCATGGCGAGGCCGCGCCGGTAGGGGGTCATTGGCATTGCATTGGTTCCTGGACGACTGCTAGCCCATCACCGGCGAAGCATGCAGGCGGCTGGCTTAGCGTGACGGCAGTGGCATAAAAGAAAGCCGCTTAGTCCACTTGTGGGGTCGGCGGCATTCGTTTGCTCCGGACGAAAGGGATGCCGCGGCACTGGCCATCCCTTTCCTTTCGCAGTTACCTGATTTCTTGAAGCGACGCGGTATGGGGTGCCTTGGCAGGTTGGCGCTGCTCTTCCCTCAAGCCCTTGACCAGGCAGAAGGCCATGCCCAGCAGCACCAGGGTGAAGGGCAGTCCGGTGGCCACGGCGCCCGCCTGCAACGCGCCCAGCGCCGCGCTACCGCCGCCGTAGAGCAGGATACCGGCGATCACGCCCTCCAGCACCGCCCAGAACACGCGCTGTCCGCGGGGGGCGTCGGTCTTGCCGCCGGCGGTGATGTTGTCGATCACCAGCGAGCCGGAGTCCGACGAGGTGATGAAGAAGATCAGCACCAGCACAATCGCCAGGCTGGAGGTCAGGGTGGTCAGCGGCAGGTGCTCGAGCATCTGGAACATCGCCAGCGAGACGTCGCTGATTCCCTCGGCCAGGGCGCCGACGCCGGCCGCCGACTGATCCAGGGCGGTACCGCCGAAGGTGCTCATCCATACCAGGGTGACCAGGGTCGGCACCAGCAGCACGGCGATCAGGAACTCTCTTACCGTGCGCCCGCGGGAGACTCGTGCGATGAACATGCCGACGAAGGGCGACCAGGAGATCCACCAGGCCCAGTAGAACACCGTCCAGCCGTGATACCAGACGGTGTCGTCGCGGCCGACCCAGTTGGAGAGCGGCACGATGTGGCTGGCATAGGCCAGGGTGGTATTCCACAGGTTGTTGACGAACAACAGTACGCCGCCGGTGACGATCACGAAGGCGAGCAGTGCCAGGGCGATCACCATGTTGATGTTGGAGAATAGTTTCATGCCGCCGTCGATGCCGCGCCACACCGAGAACAGCGCCAGGGCAGTGACCACCACGATAATCGCCAGCTGGGTTCCGATGGTGTTGGGTACGCCGAAGAGGTAGTTGAGGCCGCCCGCCGCCTGGGAGGCACCGAAGCCCAGCGAGGTGGCCAGGCCGAAGATGGTGGCCAGTACCGCGACGATGTCGATGACGTGGCCGAACCAGCCGCGCACCCGTTCGCCGAGGATTGGCGTGAAGGCCGAGCGCAGGGTCAGCGGCAGGCCGCGGTTGTAGGCGAAGAAGGCCAGCGACAGGCCTACCACGCCATAGATGGCCCAGGGGTGCAGGCCCCAGTGGAACATGGTGGCGCCGATGGCCGCGCTGGCCCCGGCCGGAGTGTGCGCTTCCGCATTGAGCGGGGTGCCGTACCAGTCGGTGTAGTAGGCCACCGGCTCGGCCACGCTCCAGAACATCAGCCCGATGCCCATGCCGGCGGCAAACAGCATGGAGAACCAGGAGGTGGTCGAATATTCCGGACGAGCCTGGCTGCCGCCCAGGCGGATCTTTCCCACCGGCATCGCGATCAGCGCCAGGCACAGCAGCACGAAGAAATTGCCGGCAATCATGAACAGCCAGTCGAAGTATTCGATCGACCAGCCGCGGGCCGCGGTGAGGTGACTATTGGCGGCATCCGGGTAGATTAGGGCATAAAGAATGAAGGCCAGGATGGCCAGCGCCGAGAGAGGGAAAACGGGGTGATGAAAGTCCATCCCCAACACCTGGGCATTGTCCTGCCCCGGTTTGAGAATCGGTGCATCGTCATGCTTCATGGGGATTCCTCGTGATTATTATTGGTGTAGTGCTTGGTGCCGGGTGCAACCGCGCACCCGGACCACCCATTGTTATGCCCACGGGAAGAGAGCAGTGTCGTGAAAGCGACCCGTGGTTGTCTTGGGGAACCCGGCGCATGGCGATATCACGCATGGCGGTGTCGCCTTTGTGCATACGGGGCCTGCTGGGTGTGCGTAGGCTGGCTTGGTGGCGTTTCGCCATCTCTCGGTGCCGGGTCCAGGCCTGGCCAGCCGCATAACAACGTAAGGAGCCAGCCATGAGCCAAGCCAACCGTGGAGTCGTCTACAAAGGGCCGGGCAGGGTCGATGTCGAATCCATCCCCTATCCGGAACTCGCCCTGGGCAATCGCAAGTGCGACCACGGCGTGATCCTGAAGGTGGTCACCACCAATATCTGCGGCAGCGACCAGCACATGGTGCGCGGCCGTACCACCGCGCCCGCCGGCCTGGTGTTGGGCCACGAGATCACCGGCCGGGTGGTCGAATGCGGGCGCGACGTCGAATTCATCCAGCCGGGTGACCTGGTCTCGGTACCCTTCAACATCGCCTGCGGACGCTGCCGCAACTGCAAGGAAGGCCGTACCGGCATCTGTCTCAACGTCAACCCGGCGCGCCCCGGCGCCGCCTACGGCTACGTCGACATGGGCGGCTGGGTCGGCGGCCAGACCGAATACGTCATGGTGCCCTACGCCGACTTCAACCTGCTGAAGTTCCCCGACACCGACCAGGCCATGGAGAAGATCCGCGACCTGACCCTGCTCTCGGACATCTTTCCCACCGGCTTCCACGGCTGCGTCACGGCCGGCGTCGGACCGGGCAGCACCGTCTACATTGCCGGGGCAGGTCCGGTGGGGCTGGCGGCGGCGGCGTCGGCCCAGCTGCTGGGAGCGGCCTGCGTGATCGTCGGCGACATGATCGAGGAGCGCCTGGCCCAGGCCCGCAGCTTCGGCTGCGAGACCATCGACCTGACCCAGGACGGTGACATGGCCGACCGGCTCGAGGCGATCCTCGGCGAGCGCGAGGTCGACTGCTTCGTCGACTGCGTCGGCTTCGAGGCCCACGCCTGTGGCTGCAACCATGGCCAGGAGGCGCCGGCCACCGTGCTCAACTCGGCCATGCAGATGACCCGGGCTGGCGGCCAGATCGGCATTCCGGGCCTCTATGTGACCGAAGACCCGGGTGCCGCTGACGACGCCGCCAAGCAGGGCGCGCTGAGCATGCGCTTCGGCCTGGGCTGGGCCAAGTCCCACTCCTTCCACACCGGCCAGTGCCCGGTGATGAAGTACCACCGTCCGCTCATGCAGGCGATCCTGTTCGACAAGATCAGGATCGCCGATGCGGTCAACGTGCAGATGATCAGCCTGGACCAGGCGCCGCAAGGCTATGCCGACTTCGATGGCGGTGCCGCCAAGAAATTCGTCATCGACCCCCACGGCAGCGTGGCTGCGTAAGAAAGGTCCCGAGCTGGCCGACGCTGCACCGCGAAAGCGGTGCCGCCAGCCATTTCGGTAGCGACCCCATGGCAGCGTGGCCGCCTGACGATCAGACGGGTAATCTGAGGCAAACGACGGCAGCGGGAGGTGAAAGAGATGATGTACGCCGACTTGATCGATGCGGAGGATTTCCGTCAGCGCCTGGTGGCGCTGGGCATCGAGCTGCCTGCCGATGCCGACCCGGACACCAGCGCCCGGCTTGCCGCCCATCGGCAGGCCGAGGCGGGGGTGCCTGGCCTGGCGGCGCTGGTCGCCGAACTGGAGGCCCAGGGCGGCGTCATGCTGCCCGAGGTACGCGACGCCCTGGTGAACCATCTGCGTCCGGTCATAGACTAGTCGCCCGGCGCCGGATCGTTCGACCCGAGTGAAACGAATCGCCCCCGGCCTTGGCCGGGGGCGAAGTCTTTGGTCACGAGACGAGGGCGGTGCCTAGCCCCTGACCACCTGCAGGTGGGGGGCGCTGTGGCCCAGGTTCTCCTGCATCCGTTCGCTGTACCAGTCGATGAAGTCGATCACGCCGAACTCGTAGGTCTCCGAGTAGGGGCCCGGCTGGTAGGCCTTGGAGTTGATGCCGCGCTGGTTCTCCTCGGCCAGGCGCTTGTCCTGGGCGTTGGTGGCGTCCCACACCCGGCGCATCTCCTCGGGGTGGTAGTCGACGCCCTCCACGGCATCCTTGTGCACCAGCCATTTGGTGGTCACCAGGGTCTCCTGCGGGCCCAGCGGCAGCACGCGGAACACGATGGCATGGTCGCCCATGAAGTGGTTCCAGGAGTTGGGCAAATGCAGAATGCGCAGCGAGCCCATGTCAGGGCTGGTCAGGCGACCCATCAGCTTGCGGCAGGCCGGCTTGCCGTCCATGGTCATGGAGACCACGCCATCCAGCAGCGGCGTGCGGGTCAGGCGGTTGCGCTTGCCGAAGCGCTTGAGCTGCCAGGGCACCCGCTGTTCGTCCCAATCGGACTGCTTCTTCGCCACCAGCGTCTTGTAGGTCGGCGTGGCGCGGGGGTCGTCGGTGTCGTCGAACTCCTGCAGCGAGTTGAGCAGCTCCGGGTGGGAGCCGTTGCAGTGGTAGCACTCGCGGTTGTTCTCGATCACCAGCTTCCAGTTGGCCTGCTCGACGATGCTCGACTCCACGGCGACCTTGACGTTGTCCATCTCGTAAGGCTCGAGGTAGTGCTCCAGCGTCACCAGGAAGTCGTCGATGGCCGGTGGCTGATCGGCCAGGCTGATGAAGATGAAACCGCCGCCGGTCTTGACGTGAACCGGCTTGAGGCCATAGGCGGAAAGATCGAAGTTCTCGCCCATGTCGCTGCCGGCGAACAGCAGCCGGCCATCCAGCTCGTAGGTCCATTGATGATACGGGCAGACAAGCTTGGCGACCTTGCCCTTGTCACTGACGCACAGGCGCGAGCCGCGGTGGCGGCAGACGTTGTGGAAGGCATGGATGGTGCCGCCTTCCCCGCGCACCAGGATCACCGGATTGTCACCGACCTGCACGGTCATGTAGTTACCCTTGGCGGGTATCTCGCAGCTCATGCCGGCGAACAGCCACTCCTTGCCGAAGATCTCCTGCATGTCCAGGGCGAACAGCCGGGCATCGTTGTAGAAGGGCTGGGGGAGGGAGAAGTTGCGCTCGCGCTCGGCAAGCATCCTGGCAGTGGCCTGACGTGCCGGATCCATGGGGTCGTCGAGATGCGTCGGGGAGGGTGTGTCCATACAGGCTTCCTCATTGCTGGCCGCGTCTGCGGCATCGGTCATGTTGTTGGTATCGTCGGGGGCCGGCGCTGTGAAAGTGCAGGATGCCGGTTACGAATAGGGCGAGTTTGGATCAGGTGCATGCCGTCCAGTTGTCTGCCGACGACTCGAAAGCATTCAGGCGCGACCAGCGGGTAGAGAAAAATCGTCCCAAGTGGAAGCCAGGGGTACGTTCGTGTCGCAGTCAGGCAAGTCGAGGGCTTGCCGGCTGACGCAGAATTCGATCAACGGCAGGCGGTGTTCCGCAGTCGGAGCCTTCCCAGCTGACCAATGCCAGGCGACTCGACATGACCATGAACTTTCTCAACCCCGTCACGACCCAGACCTGGACCAACGGCCGCCACTTGGTGCGCTGCGTCAAGGTGATCCAGGAGACCTGGGACGTTCGTACCTTCTGCTTCATGGCCGAGCAGCCGGTGCTGTTCTTCTTCAAGCCGGGGCAGTTCGTGACCCTGGAGCTTGAGATCGACGGCGAGCCGATCATGCGCTCCTATACGATTTCCAGTTCACCGTCGATCCCCTACAGTTTCTCGATCACCGTCAAGCGGGTGCCCGGCGGCAAGGTGTCGAACTGGCTGCACGACAACATGAAGGTCGGCGACGAACTGGCAGTGCATGGCCCGGTGGGCAATTTCAATTCGATCGACTTTCCTGCCGACAAGGTGCTGTTCCTCTCCGGCGGCGTGGGTATCACGCCGCTGATGTCGATGACACGCTGGTTCTTCGACACCAACGCCAACGTGGACGTTGAGTTCATCCACAGCGCGCGTGCCCCGCGGGATGTCATCTACCATCGCGAGCTGGTGCACATGTTCTCGCGAATTCCCGAGTTCAAGCTGCATATCGTCTGCGAGAAGAAGGACGACATCGGCGAGGCCTGGGCCGGCTATCGCGGGTACTTGACCCAGCCGATGCTCGAGCTGATGGCGCCCGACTACCTCGATCGCGAGATCTTCTGTTGTGGCCCCACGCCGTACATGAACGCCATAAAGCGAATCCTGCGCGATAACGGCTTCGACATGAGCCGCTACCATGAGGAATCCTTCGGTGCCACGCCGCTCGACGTGCGTGAGGAGGTGCTGGAGCTGGCCGAGCAAGCCGAGGCCGAGGCCGAGGAGGTCGACTATGCCGACATGCTCAGCGTCGAGTTCGTCGGCTCGGGCAAGAGCGTACGCATTCAGCCGGGCGAGACGGTTCACTCCGCTGCCGCCAAGCTCGGCTTGCACATCCCCAAGGCCTGCGGCATGGGCATCTGCGGCACCTGCCGGGTGGGGCTCAAGTCCGGTGAAGTGGACATGGAGCACAACGGCGGCATCACCGAAGAGGACATCGAAGAGGGGTACATCCTCTCCTGCTGCAGCAAGCCCCGGGGCAACGTGGTAGTCGACTACTGACGACGGCGCGGCGAGGCTCAGCCGTGCTGGGCCTCGCCAAACAGCTCATCGACGCCACATACCTCGCCGCAGCGGTCCAGCGAGTAGCCGGGCAGGTCGCGGACGGCGGTCTGGAATGGCTCGCCACGGATCATCTCGAGCAAGCGCACGACGCTGGGGTCGGCCAGACTCCGGCGCTGACACAGCAGCAGATAGTGCTCGGTGGCCAGCGGCAGGAAATCCAGGCCGAACTGGCGCGCGGCTGCCTCGACGCCGAAGCCGACGTCGGCCATGCCGGCGGCAATGTAGGCGGCCACCGCGGAATGGGTGTACTCCTCCAGTTCGAAGCCGTGGATGCGCTGCGCCGAAAGGCCCGCCTCCCGCAGCAGGATGTCGAGCAGCGCCCGGGTGCCGGAGGCCTGCTGGCGGTTGATGAAGCGCACGTCATCGCGCATGAGATCGGCCAGACCGATAACGCCCCTGGGGTTGCCCGGCGCGAGCATGAGCCCCTGGCTGCGGGTGATGAAGCGAATGATGCAATGGCTGCGTGGCCGCAGCTGGCGGCGATAGCCCTGCATCAGCGGTCCCCGGGTCGCCGAGGTCGGCATGTGGTAGCCGGCCACGTCGCAGGCGCCGCGATTGAGCGCCGACAGCGCCTCCTGGGGGCTGCAGTACTGCAGGTCGAGCTGAAAGTCGCTGGCGAAGCGGGGCAGCAGCGCCACGGCATAGCCGTGGCTGGCATGCATGCGCAGTACCGGCTCGACACCCTCGAACAGCTGCTGCAGCTCGAGATTGAGCTCCGAGCCCAGGCTCTCGAGCTGCGGGCCGAGCCGGGCAGCCACCCGCTGGCGCGCCCACAGCAGCTTGTTGCCCAGTGGCGAGAGCCGTGCGCCGCGTCCTTTTTGCATTTCCACCAGGGCGGCGCCGAAGAAGTCCGCCCACTTGTTGAGCAGGTTCCAGGCGTGGCGGTAGGAGATGCCGGCCTCGGCGGCGGCCTCGGTCAGCTTGCCGCTGCGATGAATGCCCTGCAGCAGACCGAACAGCTGTGGATCCAGGCGGTTACCCGCCTCGTCGGTGAATGACCAGGCCGGTTCGATTCGAATGCGTTTCATATGATGTGTTTTTCATATTTTGTTAAGGAAGTCATGCTGCTACTTTCACAATTAAGCACCTTTAGACGATGCTACGGGCACCTTATCCAATATATGCACTGTAGTACATAACTAGACCGTAACCAGCAGCTTAGGACGTACCGGCGCAGGCAGTGCGCCCTACGTTCGCTTCGAGGCCAGGCCATGCTCAACAGCACCTTCCAACCGTGGACCCCCCAACTGGTTCGGGACGAGATCGACGCCCTGAAGCACAAGCCGGGGGCCCTGCTGCCCATCCTCCATGCGATCCAGGATCGCTGCGGCTACGTGCCACGCGAGGCGGTACCGATCATCGCCGAATCGCTGCAGCTCACCCGTGCCGAGGTGCACGGCGTGATCAGCTTCTATCACCACTTTCGTACCAGCCCTCCGGGACGCCACGTGGTGCAGATCTGCCGCGCCGAGGCGTGCCAGGCACGGGGCTCCCGGGGGCTGGAGATGCATGTGCGTGAGACCCTCGGCATCGATTACCACCAGACCACCGCCGACCGCGAGATCACCCTGGAGCCGGTCTACTGTCTGGGCAACTGCGCCTGCGGCCCGTCGCTGCGCGTCGATGACCGCATCCATGGCCGGATGACGGCGGAGAAATTCGATCGTCTGGTCGACGAGCTGACCGTGCAAGTACTGGAGGTGGGCTGATGAGCGTGAAGATCTACGTGCCGCGCGAAACCACGGCGCTGGCCCTGGGTGCCGACGAAGTTGTTGCATGCATCGAGGCGGAGGCGGCTGCCCGTGGCGTCGAGGTCGAACTGGTGCGTAACGGCTCCCGTGGGCTGTTCTGGCTGGAGCCGCTGGTGGAGGTCGAGACATCGGCGGGGCGCATCGCCTATGGGCCGGTCGAGCCCGGCGACGTGGCCGGCCTGTTCGACGCCGGGCTGCTGGAAGCCGGTTTGCAGACACACGGCGCCCAGTCACCCCTCTACCAAGGGCCGGTCGAGGCGATCCCCTACCTGCAGGCTCAGCAGCGGCTGACATTCTCACGCATCGGCGTCACCGACCCGCTGTCGCTGGAGGATTACTGCGCCCACGATGGCTTTCGCGGCTTGCGCCGCGCTCTCGGCCTCGCGCCCCAGGCCATCGTCGACGAGGTCAAGGCTTCCGGGCTGCGCGGGCGCGGCGGGGCGGCGTTTCCCACCGGCATCAAGTGGCAGACGGTGCTCGACGCCCCCGCCGCGCAGAAGTACATCGTCTGCAACGCCGACGAGGGCGACTCCGGCACCTTCGCCGACCGCCTGGTGATGGAGTGCGATCCCTACCTGTTGATCGAAGGCATGACCATCGCCGGCCTCGCCGTGGGCGCCACCCAGGGCTACGTCTACCTGCGCTCGGAGTATCCGCTGGCCCTCGAGATCTTCAACGAGGCCATCGCCCGCGCCGAGGCCGCCGGCTATCTCGGTGGCGACATCCTCGGCAGCGGCCAGGCGTTCCATCTCGAGGTGCGCCTGGGTGCCGGCGCCTACATCTGCGGCGAGGAGACCTCGCTGCTCGAAAGCCTCGAAGGCAAGCGCGGCATGGTGCGCTTCAAGCCGCCGCTGCCGGCCATCGAAGGCCTGTTCGGCCAGCCCACCGTGGTCAACAACGTGCTGTCGCTGGCGGCGGTGCCCTTCATTCTGGCCGAGGGCGCCACGGCCTACGCCGACTGCGGCATGGGCCGCTCGCGGGGCACCCTGGCGCTGCAGCTGGCCGGCAACGTCCAGCGCGGCGGGCTGGTGGAGCTCGCCTTCGGCACCACCCTGCGCGAGCTGATGGAGGTTTTCGGCGGCGGCACCTTTACCGGACGACCGCTGCGCGCGGTTCAGGTGGGCGGCCCGCTGGGCGCCTATCTGCCCGAGAGCCAGTGGGACCTGCCGCTCGACTACGAGGCCTTCGCCGAGGTCGGCGCGGTGCTCGGCCACGGCGGTGTGGTGATGTTCGACGACACGGTGGACATGGCCGAGCAGGCACGCTTCGCCATGGAGTTCTGCACGGTGGAGTCATGCGGCAAGTGCACCCCCTGCCGCATCGGCTCGGTGCGTGGCGTCGAGGTGATCGACCGCATCCGCGCTGGCGACAACCGCGAGGCCAATCTCGTGCTGCTGGGCGACCTGTGCGAAACCATGGTGGACGGTTCTCTCTGCGCCATGGGCGGCATGACGCCCTTCCCCGTGCAGAGCGTGATGAAACACTTTCCCGACGACCTACAGCGCGACGCGCAGCCGCGTTGAGCGGGAGGAGGCTCGATATGTTGAACTATTACGATCCCAAGCAGGCGTCCGTTCCCCAGCACTTCATGCCGGAGCGCGACTACGGCACCCCGGCCAGGCTCTCCGAGACGCGGGTCAGCCTCGAGATCGACGGTGTCGCGATCAGCGTGCCCGCGGGCACCTCGGTGCTGCGCGCCGCGGCGCTCGCCGACATCAACATCCCCAAGCTGTGCGCCTCGGACAACCTTGAGGCGTTCGGCTCCTGCCGCCTGTGCGCGGTGCAGATCGACGGCAGGCGCGGCCTGCCGGCCTCCTGCACCACGCCGGTCGAGGCCGGGATGAAGGTCACCACGCAGAATGCGCGGCTGGCCAAGCTGCGGCGCAACGTGATGGAGCTCTACATCTCCGACCACCCGCTGGACTGCCTGACCTGCCCGGCCAACGGCGACTGCGAACTGCAGGACATGGCCGGTGCGGTGGGGCTGCGCGAGGTGCGCTACGGCTTCGACGGCGAGAATCACCTGGACGCCGAGACCGACGACTCCAACCCCTACTTCAGCTTCGACCCCAGCAAGTGCATCGTCTGTTCGCGCTGCGTGCGCGCCTGTGAGGAAGTGCAGGGCACCTTCGCCCTGACCATCGAGGGGCGCGGCTTCGCGTCCAAGGTGGCCGCCGGGCAGAGCGAGGCGTTCATGGATTCCGAGTGCGTCTCCTGCGGCGCCTGCGTGCAGGCCTGCCCGACCTCGACGCTGATGGAGAAGTCGGTGATCGAGCAGGGTCAGCCGGAGCACAGCGTGGTGACCACTTGCGCCTACTGCGGCGTGGGCTGCTCGTTCAAGGCCGAGATGCAGGGCGACCGGGTGGTGCGCATGGTGCCGTACAAGGGCGGCGACGCCAACCACGGCCACTCCTGCGTCAAGGGCCGCTTCGCCTTCGGCTACGCCACTCATCCGGACCGCCTGAAGACGCCGATGATCCGCGAGTCCATCGAGCAGCCTTGGCGCGAGGTGAGCTGGGAGGAGGCGATCGCCTTCGCTGCCCAGCGGCTCAAGGCGATTCAGGCCAAGTATGGCCGCGAGAGCATCGGCGGCATCACCTCGTCGCGCTGCACCAACGAGGAGACCTACCTGGTGCAGAAGCTGGTGCGTGCGGCCTTCGGCAACAACAACACCGACACCTGCGCGCGGGTGTGTCACTCGCCCACCGGCTTCGGCCTCAAGGCGACCCTGGGCGAGTCCGCCGGTACCCAGACTTTCGACTCGGTGATGAAAGCCGACACCATCGTCGTCATCGGCGCCAACCCCACCGACGCCCACCCGGTGTTCGCCTCGCAGATGCGCAAACGCCTGCGCCAGGGCGCCGAGCTGATCGTCATCGACCCGCGGCGAATCGACCTGCTCAAGACGCCGCATCACCGCGGCGCCCAGCATCTCGCCCTGCGCCCCGGCACCAACGTGGCGATGGTCAACGCCCTGGCCCATGTGATCGTCAGCGAAGGGCTGGAGGATCGTGAGTTCATCGCCAAGCGCTGTGACGCGGCGGGCTACCAGGCCTGGCGCGAGTTCATCCTCGACGAGCGCCACTCGCCGGAGAACGTCGAGGCGATCACCGGGGTGCCCGCCGAGCAGGTGCGCCGCGCCGCGCGCACCTACGCCAACGCCCCCAACGGCGCGATCTACTACGGCCTCGGCGTCACCGAGCACAGCCAGGGCTCGAGCATGGTGATGGGCATCGCCAACCTGGCCCTGGCCACCGGCAACATCGGCCGCGAAGGGGTGGGCGTCAACCCGCTGCGCGGACAGAACAACGTGCAGGGCTCCTGCGACATGGGCTCCTTCCCCCACGAGCTGCCGGGCTACCAGCACGTCGGCGACCCCGCCGTGCGCGAACGCTTCGAGGCGGCCTGGGGCGTGGCCATCGACGAGGAGCCGGGGCTGCGCATCCCCAACATGTTCGATGCCGCCGTGGCCGGCGACTTCAAGGCGCTCTACGTGCAGGGCGAGGACATCGCCCAGTCCGACCCCAATACCCAGCACGTGGAGCAAGCGCTGCGCTCGCTGGAGTGCCTGATCGTGCAGGACATCTTCCTCAACGAGACGGCCAAGTTCGCCCATGTGCTGCTGCCGGGCTCCTCGTTCCTGGAGAAGGACGGCACCTTCACCAACGCCGAGCGTCGCATCAATCGGGTGCGCAAGGTGATGCCGCCGCTGGCCGGCAAGCAGGACTGGGAAGTGACCATGGACCTGGCCAACGCGCTGGGCTATCCCATGCACTACGACCACCCCGCGCAGATCATGGACGAGATCGCCAGCCTCACGCCGAGCTTCACCGGGGTGAGCTATGCACGCCTCGACGAGCTGGGCAGCATCCAGTGGCCGTGCAACGAGGCGCACCCGGAAGGCATGCCGACCATGCATGTCGAGGACTTCCCCATCGGCCTCGGCCAGTTCGCCATCACCGACTATATCGCCAGCGAAGAGCGCGCCAACCGCCGCTTCCCGCTGCTGCTCACCACCGGGCGCATCCTCTCCCAGTACAACGTCGGCGCCCAGACCCGCCGTACCGACAACCAGGCCTGGCACGACGAGGACATGCTCGAACTGCACCCCGCCGACGCCGAGCTGCGCGGTGTGCGCGACGGCGACTGGGTGGGGATCACCAGCCGCGCCGGCCAGACGGTGCTGCGCGCACGCATCAGCGATCGCATGCCGCCGGGGGTGGTCTACACCACCTTCCACCACCCGGGAAGCGGGGCCAACGTGATCACCACCGACAGCTCCGACTGGGCCACCAATTGCCCGGAGTACAAGGTGACCGCCGTGCAGGTCGAGAAGGTCAGCCAGCCCTCCGCCTGGCAGCGTCGGTTCCAGACCTTCGACCGGCTGCAGCTCGAGCTGCTGCGCGGCGGGAACAAGGACGAAGCGGACCAGGCTCTCAGCGGAGCGCGTGAATGAGCGACGACCACAGCCGCTGCCGCGCCCCGGTGGACGTGCGCCGGGCCGGCAGCGCCGAGCGGCTCGTGGACAGCATCGCCGTGGAGACGGCGGTGGCGCTGGTCTACAACGGCATTTCGCATGCCGTGATGATGACCACCCCCGCCGATCTCGCGGACTTCGCCCTCGGCTTCAGTCTTACCGAGGGCATCCTGCACACGCCTGATGAACTCTATGGCATCGAGGTGCGGGAAGAGGCTGCCGGTGTCGCCGTGCACCTGGAAATCGCCACCCAGCGCTTCATGGAGCTCAAGCAGCGCCGCCGCAGCCTGGCCGGGCGCACCGGCTGCGGGCTGTGCGGCACCGAGTCGCTGGAGCAGGCGATTCGGCCAATCGCCCCGGTCGAGGCGCCGACGGTTGCGGATTCCGCCATTCAGCAGGCGCTGAAGGCGCTCAAGTGGCATCAGCCCCTGCAGCGCGAGACCGGCGCCACCCATGGCGCCGCCTGGTGCGATCTGGCCGGTCGGGTGCAACTGGCGCGCGAGGATGTCGGCCGCCACAACGCCCTGGACAAGCTGGTCGGCACCTTGTCGAGAGAGCGGTTCGACCCGCAACGGGGATTTGCACTGGTCTCCAGCCGCGCCAGCTACGAGATGGTGCAGAAGTGCGCCGCGGCCGGTATCGGCTGTCTCGTAGCCGTGTCGGCGCCCACCTCGCTTGCCATCTCGCAGGCGCGCCAGGCGGGGCTGCTGCTGGTCGGCTTCGCCCGTCCGGGGCGCCACGTCATCTATCATCAGCCGGAACGCGAAGCCGTGCCGGTCGTTCAAGCCAGCGGAGGTTGAAGTCGCCATGAGCCGCAGCCAGCTCGAGACCCTGATCCACATGGCGAACCAGATCGCCGTCAACAATGCGCACTACGCCGACGCCGCCGAGCGCATCCATACCCACTTGAAGAAATTCTGGGCGCGCAGCATGAAAGGCCAGATCGTCGCCTATCTCCAGCAGGACGGCAGCGAGCTCTCGCCTCTCGCCAGGGAGGCTGTCGCACGGTTGGATCAGCCGGAAGTCACGCAATAATCGGAGGAGTGCCAGGGCGGCTCCAGCGAAGCCTCGGGCGAATGGCCCCGTGGTGCCGGTGGAGCCGTCATCCACTGCTTCGAGGGGCATAGGCGGCCACAAGTAGCAAGGCGCAGGAAGCGCCCGGTGGCATTCGCGGCTATGGTAAGACGGAAGCCATGCAGCATGTGCCTCAAGGAGGAGCCATGAATCGCTATCTGGCCGGTGGCCCTTTGGCCACCGTGGAGCTTGCCCATGAGTGACGACCCAACCAGCTGCCTGGCCGCGGTTGAGGTATGCCGGGGCGGCAGCGCCGAGCGACTGGAGGACAGCATCGCCGTGGAGACGCCAGTGGCGCTGGTCTACAACGGCATCTCCCACGCCGTCATGATGGCAACCCCCGCCGACCTCGAGGACTTTGCCCTCGGCTTCAGCCTCACCGAGGGCATCCTGCACGTACCGGACGAGCTCTACGCCATCGAGGTGTGTGAAGAGCAGGCCGGCATCAGCGTCCATCTCGAGATCGCCACCCTCAGGTTCATGGAACTCAAGCAGCGGCGCCGCAGCCTGGCTGGCCGCACCGGCTGCGGCCTGTGCGGCACCGAGTCGCTGGAGCAGGCGATCCGGCCCATCGCGCCGGTGACAGCGCCGCTGGTTGCCGAGGGTGCCATCCAGTACGCCCTGGAGGCCTTGCGCTGGCATCAGCCCTTGCAGCGCGAGACCGGCGCCACCCACGGCGCCGCCTGGTGCAACCTGGCCGGCCAGGTGCAACTGGCGCGCGAGGATGTCGGTCGGCACAACGCCCTGGACAAGCTGATCGGCGCCATGCGGAAGCGGCGCCTGGACGCACAGAGCGGCTTCGCCCTGGTCTCCAGCCGTGCCAGCTACGAGATGGTGCAGAAGTGCGCCGCGGCCGGTATCGGCTGCCTGGTGGCGGTGTCGGCGCCCACCTCGCTCGCCATCGAGCAGGCGCGGCAGGCGGGGCTGCTGCTGGTCGGTTTTGCCCGTTCGGGGCGCCACGTCATCTACCATCAGCCGGTCGCCGAGATCGCCCCGGTCGTCCACGCCAGCGGAGGTTGACGTCAGCATCGGCCGCAGCCAGCTCTCGCCCCTGGCCCTTGCTACGGTCGAGCGCCTGGGCCGCGCGGCAGGGGAGCGGTAGGCCGGCGTTACCTTGGCGCAAGATGCCGGCGGCCTCTCTTTCGGCCTCGCTTCCCTATGCTATATTCGCTCAGCCCTGGCGGGCGTTCGGGCCACCCGGATGCCCGCCAGGCATGCAGGCTCACAATGATCGACCTGGTCAGGTCGACACGACAAACGCGCGGGCAGGGCTGAATGAACAGGGCACTCTTACGGGCCGCCGTCCTGATGGCGGGCCTCTTTACCTTCGGGCCGACGGCACAGGCCAACATTCCTTACTCCTCGCACCACCTCGACGGCATGCTGGGCGACACCCCGACCCTGTGGCAGGCGCTGGACGCCATTGCCATGCCCGAAGGGCTGACGTCGGACGAGGTGTGGCTCAGCATCGACCTGCGCAACCGGCTGGTGCGGGTGTTCCGCGGGGAACATGTCATCAAGCGTATCGATCACCTGGCCTATGGTGCCGGCGGTGCGGCACCGCTGCGGGCCAAGGGCAGCTCGATGACGCCGATCGGCGAGTTCCGCGTCGATCGCATCAATCGCGCCTCGCGCTTCGGGCTGTTCTTCGGCTTCGACTATCCCAATGCCCAGGTCGCCGAGGAAGCGCTGCGCATCGGCAAGATCACCCTGCAGGAGTACTGGTATATCGAGGAGTATCGGCGGCGCCATGGCCGGGCGCCGCATACCACGGCGCTGGGCGGGCTGATCGGGATTCATGGCCTGGGCCGGGGCGACCCGGAAGTGCACGAGCTGTTCGACTGGACCGAAGGCTGCGTGGCGGTTAACAACGAGCAGATTCGCGCGCTCGACCCCTGGCTGCGCATCGGCACGCGGGTGGTGATCAAGGGCTGACGAATACAGGCGGGGCGCTGGCGGAAGAGCGTGGGAGTCGAACCCACCAGGGACCGCTGGCAGCCCCTGCCAGATTTGAAGTCTGGCCGCCCCACCGGGGGTCGATCCTCTTCCTTGAGCGATGTCTTGTGGCAGCCTCCGTGCCAGGGCCGTTGCCCTACTGCCACATCTCGGCGTTGCGTACCACGCGCTCGCCGCCGATCCGGCGCGTGAAGCCTACCTTATCAAAGAATTCGAGCACATGTATGGCCAGCTTGCGGCCGGTACCGATGCGGTCGCGAAAGTCGGCCGCGCGAATTCGGCCGTGCTCGCGTTCGAGCGCCGTCACGATGGCGGCCATCTCGGCCACCGTCGCCGCGAGGTAGAAGTGGTCGCGGCGCACCTGGTAGAGCCGGCCGAGGCGGGCGCAGGCGCTGAGCACCTCGCGGATGCGCGCCTCGTCGAGAACGTCTTTTCCCGAACCTTCGCCCAGGCCTGAGCTGGCGGCCAGGTCGCGCACGCGCGGCGGCTGGAAGGGCGCGGCGGCGATCTGCGGCGCGAGCCGCTGCCACAGCGCTTCGTCGTCCTCGCCGAGGCTGGCGCGATGGCCGGGGCGGGCGACGAAGGGGCCCTGGGCCTCCAGCGCACCGCGCTCGATGAGCCGCTCGACCAGCGCACGGCTCGCCGCCTCGGGCAGCTGGGGCGTGGCCTGGCGTACCAGCCGGCTGCGCTCGATGCCGAGCAGCGAAGGGTCGCGCGCGTGGTTAGCGGCCACGCTGTCGAGCAGCCGGGCCTCGAGGGCCGCGATGGCCGCTGCCGAGAAGGCGCGGGTATGGTCCTGTGCCGACAACGTTTCGCCGCCCAGCGCGGCCACCGATTCGACCAACCCTTCCAGCGCGATATTGGCGTTGCTTGCCAGGGCATTCAGGTCAATGCCGGCAGGCGGTTGGCCCAGCTCCAGCCCTTCACGCAGCGCCGGGGTCGGGTCGAGCGGCGTGGTGGCGGCGCAATCGGCAAGGGCGGCAAGCCAGGCCAGCCGTTCGGGGCGGCGCTGGCCGCGTCGCGGCGGGTCGCCTTCCAGCACCGTGCCACCGCCCAGGGTGATGCCCGCCGCGGGGTCGCGAATCACGCAGCGGTCGCCCAGGCAGGCGTGTACCGGCTCTTCCAGCACCAGCTGTCCCAGCATGCGTCCACCCGGGCCGAGGCGCTGGCTTTCCAGCAGCGACACGCGCGCGTTGTAGCGGCCCACGCCCAGGTGTACCTGCACCGGGGTCCAGTGCCTGAGCGGGGGGGCGCCCTCGAGCAGCCTGAGGTCGATGTCGAAGCGCAGCACCGGCGGTGCCGTCAATGCCTCGGCCACTACCCAGTCGCCGCGGTGGATGGCGTCGCGGCCGACGGCGCCCCCGGCCAGGTTGAGTGCCACGCGGTCGCCCTGGCATGCCTGATCGCTTTCACGGTGCTGGCGGCGCAGGCCGCGCACCCGTGCCGCCAGGCCGGAAGGTGCCAGCCGCACCCGGTCGCCGACGCTCACGCGGCCGGAAAGGGCCGTGCCGGTCACCACCAGGCCGGCCCCGCGCTTGGTGAAGACCCGGTCGACGGCGAGGCGGAAGTGGCCTTGAACCGGCGCGGCCTGGCGCCGGGCGGCCAGGGTCCAGAGCCGGTCGCGCAAGGCGCCCATGCCTTCGCCGGTATGGCTCGACACTTCGTGGAGCGGCGCCTCGGCCAGCGGCGTGGCGGCCAGCAGCGTGGCGATCTGCTCGCGTACCTGGCGGCGGCGCGCGGCGTCGACCCGATCGACCTTGGTCAGCGCGACCACGCCGCTGTCGAGCCCCAGCAGGGTGAGGATCTGCAGGTGCTCGATGGTTTGCGGCATCACGCCATCGTCGGCGGCCACCACCAGCAGCACCGTGTCGACGCCGACGCTGCCCGCCACCATGTGGTGCAGGAAGCGCACGTGACCGGGCACGTCGACGAAGCCGAGCTCGATGCCCTCGGCCACCTCGGGGTAGGCGAAGCCGGGCTCGATGGTGAGCCCGCGCGCCTTCTCCTCCTTCAGCCGGTCGGTGTCGATGCCGGTGAGCTGCTGGATCAGGGCGGTCTTGCCGTGGTCGACGTGGCCGGCGGTGCCGACGATCACGGCGTGCCTCCGTCGTCCTTTCGGCCAAGGGCGGCGTAACGGCCGGGCAGCTCGGCGAGCTGGCCGAGGAAGGCCGCTTCGTCGGCCGCCGTGGCCAGGCAGCGCAGGTCGAGCCGCAGCGCACCGTCGCTGATCCGACCGATGACCGGACGCGGCAGCTTACGCAAGGCGGCTTCCAGGCGACGCAGCTCGCGTTCTCGCTGGCGTCGCGTGTCGGCGTGCGAGCGCCACGCCAGCGCCCGGCTGGGTAGCCGGTCTACCGGCAGCGAGCCGCTGCCGAGCTGGCTGGCGCAGGGGGCGAGCGTGACGTTGAAGTCGCCGAGCAAGCCGCTCACATGGGGCAGCAGGCGCTCGGCGGTGGCGGTGATCTCCGCCTCGGTGCGGGTCAGCAGCGCCAGGGTGGGGACGTCGCGCGCGGGGGCGTCACCGTCGCGGTAGAGGCGCAGGGTGGCCTCCAGCGCGGCCAGGGTGAGCTTGTCCAGGCGCAGGGCGCGCTTGAGCGGATGGCGCTTGATGGTCGCGATGGCCGCGCGGCGGCCGACGAGGATGCCGGCCTGGGGGCCGCCGAGCAGCTTGTCGCCGCTGAAGGTGACCACGTCGGCGCCGGCGGCGATGGCGTCGCTCGGCTGCGCCTCGTAGGGCAGGCCCAGGGCGGCGAAGTCGGCCAGCGCGCCGCTGCCCAGGTCGACCAGGAACGGGATGCCGTGGGCGTGGGCGATCTCGGCCAGCCGGGCGTCCGGCACGCTCGCGGTGAAACCGGTAATGGCGTAGTTGGAGGTGTGCGCCTTGACGATCAGCCCGGTGTGCTCGCCGATGGCGGATTCGAAGTCGCGCGGATGGGTGCGGTTGGTGGCGCCCACTTCGCGCAGGTGGCAGCCCGCCGCCTGCATGATGTCGGGCATGCGGAAGGCGCCGCCGATCTCGATCAGCTCGCCGCGGGAGATCAGCGCCTCGCGGCCGGCCCCCAGCGCGCCCAGCGCCAGCAGCACGGCGCCGGCGTTGTTGTTGACCACGGTGGCCGCCTCGGCGCCGGTCAGCTCGCACAGCAGACCCTCGACCAGGCGGTCGCGGTCGCCGCGGCCGCCATCCTCGAGATCGTACTCCAGCGCCATGGGGTGGCGCGCCGCCTCGGCCATGGCCGCGATGGCGGCCTCGGCCAGCGGCGAGCGGCCCAGGTTGGTGTGGATCACGGTGCCGGTGAGGTTGAACACCGTGCGGCAGGTCGGGCGTGCCAGTTCGTCCAGGCGTTCGAGGGCGGCGGCGGCCAGTGCCTCGCCGTCGTCGGCTCCGGGGTGAATTGGCTCGGCAGCGAGCCGCCGGCGGGCGTCGTCGAGTACCTGGCGCACGGCGCGCCGGGCCAGGCGATGGCCGTGGCGCTGGCGAGCCGCGGCCACGGCGGGGTGGGCCAGCAGGGCGTCCACCGCGGGCAGCCGGCGTCGCGCGTCGCGCGTCGTGTTCATGTCCATGCCGGAATCGGTCATCCCCTCTTCCATAACGGGATTGTCCATAACGGGAATGCACTCCCGATACGTGCGGGAGCGCCCCCTAGGCATAGCATGGCGAGCGGAGAGCGTCCAACCAGGCGGCTTCAGCCCTCCACGATCAGCAGCGGGTTGAAGCCGCTGCGCCGGTAGCGCGCCTCCTCGCCCAGCAGCAGGTCGAGCGCCAGGCTGGCCAGGTCGTCGGCCAGCGGCTCGGCCTCGGCATCTAGCGCGCGGGAAAAGAGCTTGAGGTAGCTACCGCAGTCGCCGCAGGCCTCGGCCTGGGCCACGTCGGCGGTGCTGTCGTCTCCCGCGTCTCCCCCATCTTCCGCGTCCGGCGCCAGGCGAAGATAGGCAAGCTTGCCGCTCTGCTCGCACAGGGTGCACAGGGAGCGCTCGAAGTACCACTGGGTGGTACACAGCCCGCACTGCAGGTAGCGCACGCCGCTGCTCTGCGGGTCGCTCTCGACCAGGCTGGCCACCGGCGGCGAGCCGCAGCAGGGGCACAGCGCACGCAGCTCGCCCCGGGGCCGCTCCGGCGCCTGGGGCAGCGTGGGCAGAAGGCGCTGCCAGGCTACCTGCAGGGCGGCGGCCACCAGCGGCATGAGGCCGCGCATGTCAGGCTCGCCGGGTTCGCCGGCCAGTACCTGGGCGGCCAACTGGCGCAGCGCATCGGGTGTGATCTGGCGCAGGGCGACGATCAGCGGGCGCTGGGCGTCGCCCACATGCAGCTCCAGCGCCGCGAGCAGGGCCTCGAGTTCGCCGGGCAGGTCGATGTCATCGAGCAGCGCCTGGGCGTTGAGCGGCGGCATGCCGTGGGCGAGCGCCAGGTCGAAGGCGCCCGGGGCGGGCTGCCAGCGCGGCGTGCCGCGCTCCAGCGCCGCCTGCTGGGCAGCGGCCAGCCGGGCCATGAAGGCGAGAAACTCGCCCAGCGGTGGGTGACGCTCGGCCAGCGTCTCCAGGCGCCGGGCGCGACGGGCGAAGAGATCGCCGGTGGGCAGCCGGACCTCGGGCGGGTGCATGATCCCCGTGGGGGCGTTACCGAAAGCGTGGTTCACGGCGTCTCCTGTCCGCTGCTGTCATGACGGCGGCTGATCGCGCGATGCTTGCGCTCCTTCTCCATTTCCTTCTCGTACCACAGGTTGTGGTGGTGGCGGGCCCAGGCCTTGCTCACCCGGCCGCGGATCATCGCCTGGAACGAGCCCTTGACCCAGATGCCCGAGTAGATATGGATGATCAGCGTGAGGATGGCGAGGAAGGCGATGTAGGCATGCGCCAGCGAGGCCAGCCGGCGCAGCGTGATGGGCATGGCTTCGCCGACCAGCGATTGCCAGATCATCAGCCCGGTGACGAGCAGCAGGGGTATGCAGCCCAGCATGATCCAGTAGACCAGCTTCTGGCCGGCGTTGTTCTTGCCCACCGGCGGCAGCTTCTCGTCGCGGTTGGCCAGCACGTCGTTGATCTGCTTGAGCCACTGGATGTCGTGGCGGCGGATCAGGCTCTCCTTGAAGAAGCGCACCGCCATGACCGCGAACATCAGCGTCATGAACAGGCCGATCCAGGGGTGCAGGATACGGGTCATGGTCGGGCCGCCGAACAGCCCCGTCAGCGACCAGAAGAAGGGGTGGAAGAACGGCAGCCCGCTGAGCACCAGCAGCACGAAGCTGATCGCCACCAGCCAGTGGTTGAGCCGCTCGCCCAGGCTGTAGCGGCGCAGGTGGGGGTCGGATTTGGCCAGGCTCATGGGCGCTTCTCCTGTTCCTCGCGCTCCTCTTGCTCGCGTTCACGGGCCTCGTCGTCGCGCACCGCCTGCTCGTCCTCCTCGCCGTGCTCCTTGGGTCCGGCGGTGACGTAGTGGAAGAAGCCGGTCAGGGCCGCCAGGCCGATCGCCGCCGAGGCCAGCGGCTTGCCCAGCCCCTTCCAGGCATCCACCATCGGGCTGATGCGCGGGTCCTCGGGCAGGTCGTTGTAGATCTGCGGCTTGTCGGCGTGCTGCAGCACGTAGATCACGTGGGTGCCGTCGACCCCCTCGGGGTTGTAGACCCCGGCGTTGCCGTAGCCGCGACGCTTGAGGAAATCGGTGCGCGTCTCGGCCAGGTCGAGCATGTCGTCGCGGGTGCCGAACATGATCGAGCCGGTGGGGCACGACTTGACGCAGGCCGGCTCCAGGCCGTGGAACACCCGGTCGGAGCACAGCGTGCACTTGTAGGACTTGCCGTCGACCTCGGAGATGCGCGGCACGTCGAACGGGCAGCCGGTGACGCAGTAGCCGCAGCCGATGCAGTGCTCGGAATTGAAGTCGACGATGCCGTTGGCGTACTGCACGATGGCGCCGGGCGCCGGGCACGCTTCCAGGCAGCCGGGTTCGGCGCAGTGCATGCAGTTGTCCTTGCGGATCAGCCACTCCAGGTTGCCCTGCTCGTTCTCGTACTCGTTGAAGCGCATCACCTGCCAGGTGTTGGGGGTGAGGTCGAGGGGGTTGTCGTAGATCCCCACGTTGTTGCCCACCTCGTCGCGCAGGTCGTTCCATTCGGCGCAGGCGACCTGGCACGCCTTGCAGCCGATGCAGCGCGACACGTCGATCAGCTTGGTCACCCGGTCGACGCCGCCGGTGCGCTCCTGGGGCGAAGGCACCGGGGTCGCCGAGCGGGCGATGATGTTCTGCAGGTTGATCTGTTCGCCTCTCATGTCTGGCCTCCTTTCCCTACAGCTTGTCGACGCGCACCAGGAACGACTTGTACTCCGGCGTCTGGGTGTTGGCGTCGCCGACCGACGGCGTCAGGGTATTGGTCAGGTGGGCCTTGCGCGTCTCGCCGAGAAAGCCCCAGTGCAGCGGAATGCCGACCTGGTGGACCGTCTTGCCGGCCACCTGCAGCGGGCGGATGCGCTTGGTCACCACCGCCACGGCGTCGATGTGGCCGCGCTTGGAGCTGACCCGCACGCGGTCGCCCCTGGCGATGCCGAGCTCCTCGGCCAGCGCCTCGCCGATCTCGACGAACTTCTCCGGCTGGGCGATGGCGTTCAGGCGGTTGTGCATCGTCCAGTAGTGGAAGTGTTCGGTCAGGCGGTAGCTGGTGGCGGCATGGGGGAACTCCTCGAAGGTGCCGAGATTGGCCCGGTCCTGGGCAAAGATCCGCGCGGCCGGGTTGTGCTTGGCCAAGGGGCTGTCCGGGTGCAGCGGGTTGCTGGCGATAGGCGTCTCGAACGGCTCGTAGTGCTCGGGGAAGGGGCCCTCCTTCATGCGGTCGCGGGCGAACAGCTGGCCGCGTCCGGTCTGGTTCATGATGAAGGGGCCCTGGGTCATGCCCGGGGCCGAATCCTCGGGGAAGTCGGGCACGTCGTTGCCGACCCAGCGCTGGCCGTCCCACCACACCACCGCCTTGTTGGCCGCCCAGGGCGTGCCGTCGGGCCGTGCGCTGGCGCGGTTGTAGAGGATGCGTCGGTTGGCCGGCCACGCCCAGGCCCAGCCCAGGGTCTGGCCGGTGCCGTAGGGGTCGGAGTTGTCGCGCCGCGCCATCTGGTTGCCGGCCTCGGTCCAGCAGCCGGCGAACAGCCAGCAGCCGCAGGCGGTGGAACCGTCGGCGCGCAGCATGCCGAAGTCCTCGAGCTGCTGGCCGGCGCGGATCACCAGGTTGCGCTCCTCGTCGACGACGTCCTCCAGCGCCCAGCCGTTGTACTCGCGGGCGAGCTCCGCGGGGCTCGGCTCCTCGGGCCGCCGGTAGGGCCAGTGCAGGTTGAGGATGGGATCGGGGAAGGCGCCGCCCTCCTCGCGGTAGAGCCGCTGCAGGCGCAGGAAGATACCGGCCAGGATCGCCGTGTCGGGCTTGGCCTCGCCCGGCGGCGGGGCGGCCTGCCAGAACCACTGCAGCCAGCGCGAGCTGTTGACGATGGTGCCGTCCTCTTCGGCGAAGCTGGTGGTGGGCAGGCGGAATACCTCGGTGTCGATGGCGGTCGGGTCGACGTCGTGGTATTCGCCGTGGTTGCGCCAGAACTCTGCCGTCTCGGTGCCAAGCGGATCGATCACCACCAGGTACCTGAGACGTGACAGCGCCTCGGTGACCTTGGCCTTGTGCGGGAAGGCCGCCAGCGGGTTGAAGCCCTGGCAGAAGTAGCCGGTCATCTCGCCGTGATGCATGCGCTCGAAGGTGTGCAGGATGTCGTAGAGATCCTCGCTCATCTTCGGCAGCCAGTCGTAGCACCAGTCGTTGGCCTCGGTGGCGGCTTCGCCGTACCAGGCCTTCATCAGGCTGACATGGAAGCGCTCGTAGTGGCGCCAGTAGGAGACCTCGCCGGGCACCAGCGGCGGGCGGGCGCGATCGCGAATGTACTCCTGGTAATCCTGCTCGTCGTCGTCGGGCAGGGTCAGGTAGCCCGGCAGCTGGTCGGAGAGCAGCCCCAGGTCGGTGAGGCCCTGGATGTTGGAGTGCCCGCGCAGGGCGTTCACGCCGCCGCCGCGCATGCCCATGTTGCCCAGCAGCAGCTGGACGATGGCGGCGGTGCGGATGATCTGCGCGCCGATGGAGTGCTGGGTCCAGCCCAGCGCGTAGAGGAAGGTCATGGTCCTGTCGGGAACGGCCGTCTCGGCGGCCATGTCCCAGACGTGCTGGATCTTCTCGCGCGGGGTGCCGCATACCGACGAGACCACATCGAGGGTGTAGCGGCTGTAGTGCTGGCGCATCAGCTGGAATACGCAGCGCGGATGCGTGAGCGTCTCGTCGCGCAGGGCGTGGCCCTCGTCGTCGTACTGGTACTGCCAGCCCTCCATTCCATACTCGCCGTTGTCGGCGTCGTAGCCGTTGAACAGGCCGTCCTCGAAGCCGAACTCTTCATCCACCAGCAGGCTGGCGTCGGTGTAGGCGAGCACGTAGTCGCGCTGGAAGCGCCCGCTCTCGATCAGGTAGTGGATCAGCCCGCCGAGGAAGGCGATGTCGGTGCCGGTGCGGATCTCGGCGAAGTAGTCGGCCACCGCCGCCGTGCGGGTGAAACGAGGGTCGACCACCACCAGCCGGGCGTCGTTGTGCTCGCGGGCTTCCATCACCCAGCGGAAGCCTACGGGGTGCGCCTCGGCGGGGTTGCCGCCCATGCCGATGATCAGGTCGGCGTTACGAATGTCGACCCAGTGATTGGTCATGGCACCGCGACCGAATGTTGGGGCAAGACCTGCCACCGTCGGTCCGTGTCAGACGCGCGCCTGGTTGTCGAACGCCACCATGCCGAGGCTGCGGGCGATCTTGTGGGTGCAGTAGGCCGTCTCGTTGGTCGAGGCCGAGGCCGCCAGCATGCCGGTCGTCGTCCAGTGGTTGACGGTGTTGCCCTCGCCATCCTGGGTGACGAAATTGGCGTCGCGGTCGTCCTTCATGTGCCGGGCGATACGGGTGAAGGCCTCGTCCCAGCTGATCCGCTTCCATTCGCTGGTGCCGGCCTCGCGCACCTGGGGGTAGCGCAGCCGGGAGTCGCTGCGGATGTAGTCGAGCAGCCCGGCGCCCTTGGGGCACAGCGAGCCGCGGCTCACCGGATGATCCGGATCGCCCTCGACGTGATAGACGTCGTCGATGTTGTTGATCGCCTGGTCGCCGCGGCTGTAGATCAGCACGCCGCAGCCCACCGAGCAGTAGGTGCAGTTGCTGCGGGTGATCTTGGCGCCGGTGAGCTTGAAGTGGCGGATCGAGGCGACGGCGGGCTCGGGAGCGAAGCCCATCATGGCCAGGCTGGACGTGGCCATCCCCGCCGCTCCGAGCTTGAAGAACTGTCTGCGTGTCACCCTGAGGGTCATGGGGCCTCCTGCCAGGTTCCGGTACCCATTGGTGTTGTCATGGTCTGCCTTAAGCGTAGCGACTTCTGCCCGCCAGCCCGGCGCGGCTTTGTTTCCATCGGTAACACGGCGGGCCGGCGGCGGCTCAGGGCGATTGGTCGGTGCTGGCCTGGGGCTCGCCATCCTCGCGCTGCCCGGTGTCCTCGGCGCCGATCGGGTCATCGGGCAGGGCGTCGGGTTCGTCGGCGCGCTCGGGAGCCTCGACCTCGTAGGCGGGGCCGGCGTGGGCGCTCGCCGCCGGGGTCTGGAACAGCTCGTCGCCCTGGGTCTGGCCGCTGCCGCTGCCCTGGTCTTGCTCGTCCATGTCGGCGCCGGTGATGCCGCTGGTGGTGCCGGCCCGGCCGGTGGTGACATCCGGCGCCTCGGTGATCTCCGCCGGATCCATGCCGGCAGCGCTCTCGTCCGGTACGGCGGGGGTGGCGCTCTGGTCCTGGGCCTGGGCCGCCCAGGCCAGGGTCAGCGAAAGGGCGATCAGAACGCGGGGGAATCTGCCTGCCATGGCGGCCTCCTTGCATGCTGCGACGGGTGTCCCTACAGGCTAGCCCCTGGCGGGCGAAGCCGACAGCGTGGCGCAGCGCCCCGCCGGTCGACTGGCAGGAAGCCTGGCGGCCTTCCTACACTTGCCCCAGGCGCCCCGGGAGGCGGGGTGCTTCGCCCGTTCGCGTCCGGCCACGTCAAGGGAGTGACTTCTTGCGCAGTCTACCGGCAACCCTTCCGATCCTTTTCGTCTGTGAAATCAGCTTCCTGGTCGGCCACGGCCTGATCATGACCCTGCTCGGGGTGCGCATGTCGATCGAGGGCTTCCCCTCGCACATGGCGGGCCTGCTGATGTCGAGCTTCTCGCTCGGCTTCGTGCTGGGCAGCTACATGCTCGAGAAGCGCATTCGCAGCGTCGGCCATATTCGCGTCTTCGCCGCCTGTGCCGGCATCCTGGCCGTCACCGCCATGCTCCATGGGCTGTGGGTCAACCCCTGGGCCTGGCTGGCCTGGCGCCTGCTGGGCGGGGTGGCCACGGCGGGCATGCTGATGGTGATGGAGTCGTGGGTCTCGGGCGAGTCGACCAACGAGAATCGCGGCCGCGTGCTGGCGATCTACATGATCATCTCGACGCTGTCGCTGGCCGGCGGGCAGTGGATGCTCAACCTGGCCGACCCCGCCGGGCCGGCGCTGTTCTCCCTCGTCGGCATGCTGTTCGCCCTGGCGCTGGTGCCGCTGTCGATCGTGCGCATCCACGGCCCGCGCCAGACCCACGACATCCAGCCCAAGAAAATCCCGCTTAAAACGCTGTTCCAGCGCGCCCCGGTAGGGCTGGTGGGCGCCTTCACCGCCGGCCTGATGGTGCAGTCCTTCTTCGCCATGACGCCCTTCTACGGCCAGGAGATCGGCCTCACCACCGGCGAGACGGCGCGCTTCATGGCGATCACCACCATGGTGGCGCTGTTCGCCCAGTGGGGGCTGGGGCGGTTGTCCGACTACATCGACCGGCGCAAGGTGATCCTTGGCATGGCCATGGTGATGACCGTGTCGGGCGCGCTGGTGTCGATGCTGGTGCACATCGACTTCTGGCTGCTGGTGGTGGTGGCCTGCTTCCATACCGCCATGCTGCACACCCTCTATGCCTTGAGCCTGGCGCACACCAACGACTGGCTCGAGCCCGGCGAGATCGTTGCGGCCAATGCCAAGCTGATGATCTGGTACGGCATCGGCTCGATCATCGGCCCGTTTTCGGCCTCGCTGGTGATGCAGGCGATCGGCCCCGACGGGCTGTGGCTGTTCCTCGGCGGGGCTTCGCTGGCGCTGGCGCTGTTCGTGGCGCTGCGCCTGCGCCGTCGCGCCGGCGAGCCGGTCGAGGAGGTCGAGCAGGAGCCGTTCGTGGCGGTGCCGACCCTGGAGACGCCGCACTTCACCGAACTCGACCCGCGCCTGGAGCCGACCCAGCTGGAGTTCCATTTCGACGAGGCGCCGCCGCCGGCACAGCCGGGGGCTGCCTGAGCGAGGCGAATGGGCCATGATGAGGCAAGCCTGATAGGGAGACGCCGATGCGATACCTGCCCACCTTGCCCCGCACATTGCTGCTGGCCTGCCTGGCCGTGGCCCTGCCCTTGCCAACGTCAGCCGATACCTGCCCCGAACCCGGGCAATGGCTCCAGCCCGGCGGCGAGCGCCTCGACTCGGCGGCGCTGTTCACCGACCTGGCCCGGCACGAGGTGGTACTGCTCGGCGAGCAGCACGACCGCATGGACCACCACCGCTGGCAGCTCCACGTGCTGGCCGGGCTGCATGCCCGCAACCCGAACATGGCGATCGGCCTGGAGATGCTGCCCCGCGAGGCGCAGCCGGCGCTGGATGCCTGGGTGGCGGGTGAACTCGATGAAGCGGCCTTTCTCGAGGCCAGCCAGTGGGCGACCGCCTGGGGCTTCGACCCCCAGCTCTACCTGCCGATCCTGCATTTCGCCCGCCTGCACCGGGTGCCGCTCAAGGCCATCAACGTCACCCCCGAGCTGCGTGGCCGGCTGGCCGGCGAGGGCTGGGAGGGCGTGCCGGAAGGCGAGCGCTTCGGTATCACCGCGCCGGCCGAGGCGCTGCCCGCCTATCGCGAGCGCCTGGCCGCGGTGCATGCCCAGCACCCCTCGGCCAGCGAGGAGGCTCGCGAGGAAAGCCTGGCCCGCTTCATCGCCGCGCAGCTGGTGTGGGATCGCGCCATGGCCGCCGGGCTTGCCGAGGCGTTGAGCGAGGCCGAGCTGGTGGTGGGCCTGGTCGGCCAGGGCCACCTGCAGTTCGAGCACGGCGTGCCGCATCAATTGGCCGACCTGGGCGTGGCCGAGTCCGCCACCCTGTTGCCCTGGCCGGCGGACGGCGAGGGCTGCGCACCTCCCCCGGCGGGGCTGGCGCTGGCCGTGTTCGCCCTGGCCGACGAGAGCCCGGGCCAGGCCCTGCCGCCGATGCAGCTGGGGGTCTATGTCGTTCCCCATGACGACGGGGTCGAGATTCATGGCGTGCTGGAGGGCTCGGTGGCCGAGCATGCGGGCCTGGTGGCGGGCGACGTGATCCTGCTGGCGGCCGGCGAGGCGCTGGCCAGGCCGGCCGATCTCACCGCCCTGGTGCGGCGCCAGCCGGCGGGCACCCTGCTGCCGCTGCTGGTCAGGCGCAACGGTGCGGAGCGGGAAATCCTCGCGCGCTTCCCCGCGCGCAGCGAGGGCCGCTGAGATGACGGGGCGCGCGTGGCTTTGCACCCGCCTGGCCGGGCTGCTCGCCCTTCTGGCGCTCGCGCTGCCGGGGCTTGCGGCGGCGGCCGACGAGTCGCCGCTGCCCGAGGTCGAGCTGGCGCTCTACCTCGACCCCGTCGAGGGGCGGCTCGAAGGGCGCATGACCATTACCCCGCCGCCGAGCTCGCGCCATTTCTCGCTGCTGCCTGGCCTCGAGCTGCTGACGGCGAAGTCCGGGGTCCAGGCGCTGCCGGTGCGTGCCGCCGGCGAGGGGCGCCATCGCCTGGCCCGGGCGGCCGCAGGGGAGTCGCTGACCCTTCACTGGCAGGGGCGCCTCGACCCGGACGGCCACATGGTCTCCCCGCGAGGCAGCCTGCTGCCGGCCCATGGCGGCTGGTACCCGCGCTTCGACGACCTTGGCCCCTTCTCGCTGGGGATGCAGATATTGGTGCCGCCGGGGCAGCGGGCGGTGGGAACCGGCTCGCTGACCGGCGAGCCCCAGGCCGACGGGACGGGCTACGTGGTGCGCCACGTGCATCCGCGCACCGAATGGATCGAAGTGGCGACCGGCCCCTGGCAGGAGCGCAGTCGCGAGGTCGACGGCGTGCAGCTGCGCACCCTGTTTCCCGCCGCGCTCGACGAGCGCCATGCCGAGACCTACCTCGACCACGCCGCCGACTACCTGCCGCGCTTCGCCCGACGCGTCGGCCCCTATCCCTTCGAGAGCTTCACCATCGCCGCTTCGCCGGCGCCGGTGGGGCTGGCCTTCCCCGGCTTCACCCTGCTCGGGGAGCAGGTCATCCCGCTGCCGTTCATCCCGCGCACCTCGCTCGCCCACGAACTCATGCACGCCTGGTGGGGCGCCGGGGTGCTGGTCGGTTATTCCGGCCATGACGGATCCGGCCATGAAGGGCCCGGCGGCAACTGGTCCGAGGCGCTGACCACCTACCTGGCCGACTATGCCCTCGACGAGGACCGCGGCGAGGCGCGCGATACCCGCCGGCGCTGGCTGAGCGATCTCGCCGCGCTGCCCGAGGGCTTCGACCGGCGCCCGGTCGAATTTCGCGGCCAGCGCAACCCGGCGATGCGGCTGCTCGGCTACCAGCACGGCGCCATGCTGCTGCACATGCTGCGCCAGCGCATCGGTGACGAGGCCTTCGATGAGGGCCTGCGCCGTTTCGCCGAGCGTCACATGCATCGCCAGGCCGGCTGGCACGATCTCGCGGCGGCGCTGGGCGAGGCCGCCGACGAGCCGCTGCAGGCGTTCGTCGACGCCTGGATCCAGCGCCCCGGGCGGCCGGCACTGGCCGTTCAGGCTGAACGGCACGCGGCAGGCGTTGGCTGGACGCTGTCCGGCACGCTGCGCCAGTCCGGCGGCGCGGCGCCCTGGCCCCTGCAGGTACCGCTGGTGGTCACCACGGCGAGCGGCGAGGTCCGCCACAGCCTGGCACTCGAGGGCGACGAGGTGGCCTTCGAGCTGGCGCTTGACGCCGCCCCCCTGGCGCTGGAAGTGGACCCGGATTTCGACGTGCTGCGCGCGCTGACGCCTGCCCCGGCCATCCTGCGCCGGCTGGCGCTCGACCCCGACAGCCGCCTGCTGGCGCTGGATGCCTCGCTGGCGTCCCTGGCCGAACAGGCGTTCGCCCGCCCGTTGGCGCACCACGGCAATGGCGGTGGGGAGGCGTCGCCGCTGGCGGTAATCGGCGGGACCGAGGACGTTGGCGCATGGCTCGAGGCGCACGGCCTGGCGGACGCCTCCGCGGCCATCGCCCGGCGGGGCCGTGCAAGGGCCTGGGCCCTGCATGGCGGCGCGGTCGTGGCGCTGAGCGGCGACGAGCGTGATGCCCTCGCGCAGCTGGCCGGGGGGCTGCGTCACCACCTGGGCGCCAGCCAGGTGGTGCTGACCGCGGAGGCGGGGCTGGAGAGCACCACCCGGTCGCCGGTGGAGCCGGGGCTGCGGGTCGAATTCGAGCGCTGATGCGGGTGGGCGCTGCGGCGACGATGCGCTATCGTACCCGGAGCGCCGGCCGTGGCCGGCAGCGCACCATCCCGCCCTGCCGAGGCAGGGGCAGCGATTCCTGGAGGACCGTCTTGGCCATTTCCCGTTTTGCCGATCTGCTTGACGAGGCGCGGCGCCAGCCCGAGCCGCAGCGGCTGCTGTTCGTTTTCACCCGCGCCGAGCTACCGGACAACCCCACCGAGGCGCAGCGCAAGCGCTTCGAGCAGGGCGAGGGCGGCGTGCTGACCCCGGTACTGTGCGTCGACAAGGTGCCCGAGGAACTCAGCGACATGGCGGCGCTGGTGGAGGAGTCTCGCCGCACCGACATCGCATGGGATATCGTCTTCGTGGCGGCGCTCTCGGGGCATGGCGGCCAGGTCCCCGACGAGAACGAGACGGAGCGCCAGCTGCAGCGCATGGTCGAATCGCTGCAGATGGGCAACATCACCAACTTCCTGGCGCTGGACCCAGAGGGCGAGGCGGTTTCCTTCCAGTGAGGATGCAGTGAGAAGCTCGGCGGTCATAGGCTGGGATTATCACAACCATGGCCGCATTCAATTTTCGCCTATCGATCCATCTGGATATGATAGGCACCGTTATCTGGATCACTCTCATTCGACAAGGAGCATTACTGGATGTCCCTGATCAACACCGAAGTCCAGCCGTTCAAGGCCACCGCTTTCCATAACGGCGAGTTCGTCGAAGTTTCCAACGAAGACCTGAAGGGCAAGTGGTCCGTGGTGATCTTCATGCCGGCCGCGTTCACCTTCAACTGCCCGACCGAGGTCGAGGACGCCGCCGATCACTACGAGGAGTTCAAGAAGATCGGTGCCGAGGTCTATATCGTGACCACCGACACCCACTTCTCGCACAAGGTGTGGCACGAGACTTCACCGGCGGTCGGCAAGGCCAAGTTCCCGCTGGTCGGCGACCCGACCCACCAGCTGACCCGCGCCTTCGGTGTGCACATCGAAGAAGCCGGCCTGGCCCTGCGCGGTACCTTCGTGATCGACCCGGACGGCGTGATCAAGACCCTGGAGATCCACGACAACGCCATCGCCCGCGATGTCACGGAAACCCTGCGCAAGCTGAAGGCTGCCCAGTACGTTCGCAACAACCCGAACGAAGTCTGCCCCGCCAAGTGGAAGGAAGGCGAACAGACCCTCGCTCCTTCCCTGGACCTGGTCGGCAAGATCTAAGCGATCCTGCCACCCACGAGGCTACCCCCTGACCTCGTGCGAGTCCCCGCCCGGGCAGCACCTGCCCGGGCACTTTTTCGAAATGTACAAGCGCTGCCTGCGCGGATACCCCGCCGAGGCGGCCGCTTGCCATCGTTCTTGCCAGACATGAAAGGAACCCGCCGTCATGTTGGACGACAATCTGAAAAACCAGCTCAAAGCCTACCTGCAGAAGGTCACGCAGCCGTTCGAGATCGTCGCATCCCTCGATGACGGCGCGAAATCCAAGGAACTGCATGGCCTGCTCAAGGATATCGCAGGCCTATGCGACAAGATCAGCCTGCGCCTCGACGGCGAGGATGCGCGCAAGCCCTCCTTCGCGCTGAATCGTCCCGGCGAGGATACCGGCGTGGTGTTCGCCGGCATCCCCATGGGCCACGAGTTCACCTCGCTGGTACTGGCGCTGCTGCAGGTCGGCGGCCATCCGCCCAAGGTCGGCGACGATACCCTGGCGCAGATCAAGGCGCTCGAGGGCGAGCTGCACTTCGAGACCTACTACTCGCTGTCGTGCCAGAACTGCCCCGACGTGGTGCAGGCGCTCAACCTGATGGCGATCTTCAACCCGAACGTGCGCCATGTCGCCATCGACGGTGCGCTGTTCCAGGACGAGGTGGAAGCGCGCCAGATCATGTCGGTGCCGAGCATCTTCCTCAACGGCGAGCCGTTCGACCAGGGTCGCATGAGCCTGGAAAAAATCCTGGCCAAGGTCGACACCGGTGCGGCCGAGCGCGAGGCGGCCAAGCTCAACGAGAAGGACCCGTTCGACGTGCTGGTGGTGGGCGGTGGCCCGGCCGGCGCCGCGGCGGCCATCTATGCCGCACGCAAGGGTATCCGCACCGGCGTTGCCGCCGAGCGCTTCGGCGGCCAGGTGCTCGACACCATGGCGATCGAGAACTTCATCTCCGTGCCCTACACCGAAGGCCCCAAGCTGGCCGCGGCGCTGGAAGAGCACGTCAAGGAGTATGAAGCTGACATCATGAACCTTCAGCGCGCCGTGAAGCTGGTCCCGGCGGCCAGCCAGGGCGGCGAGCACGAGGTGGTGTTCGAATCCGGCGCCAGCCTCAAGAGCAAGACGCTGATCCTTTCCACCGGCGCCCGCTGGCGCGAGATGAACGTGCCCGGCGAAGCCGAGTACCGCAACAAGGGCGTGGCCTACTGCCCCCACTGCGACGGCCCGCTGTTCAAGGGCAAGCGCGTGGCGGTGATCGGCGGCGGCAACTCCGGCGTCGAGGCGGCCATCGACCTGGCCGGCATCGTCGGCCATGTGACCCTGATCGAGTTCATGGACGAGATGCGCGCCGACGCCGTGCTGCAGAAGAAGCTGCGCAGCCTGTCCAACGTCGACATCATCCTCGGCGCCCGCACCACCGAGGTGAACGGCGACGGCAAGCGGGTCAACGGCCTGACCTATGAGGAGCGCGCTAGCGGCGAGATAAAGCGGATCGATCTCGAAGGCATCTTCGTGCAGATCGGCCTGGTGCCCAACACCGAGTGGCTCACCGACTCCTCCATCGAGCTGTCGGCGCGCGGCGAGATCGTCACCGACGAGCGCGGCATGACCTCGGTGCCCGGCATCTTCGCGGCCGGCGACGTCACCACCGTGCCCTACAAGCAGATCATCATCGCCATGGGCGAGGGCTCGAAGGCGGCGCTCGGCGCGTTCGACTACCTCATCCGCAGCTGATCCTCGGCCGGGCGCTCCGCCCGGCGGTTACCCGACGCCCCGGCAGGCCACTGCCGGGGCGTCGGCGTGTGTGGCCGCGGGACGACCTGCACCATGCCAGGGGAAGGCGGGCCGCGGCTGCACCCTGGCGGAGCATGGGGCCGGCGTACCCTGAGCCGTTTTTCTCGATTCTTCGCGTTTCGGCAAGATTTTTCATCGAATTACGTTGAAAAAGTGTGTGGCACTGCCATCTCGCCCTGGTGGAACGAACTTTGCTAGTGTCTGGGCGTACGCAGGAAATGCGGCATGGACTCCTGCACGACCACAAGTCACAACAAACACTCGTCAACGAGGGAATACCTGATGCTGAAGAAGAACAATGTTGTCCTGCTGGCTGCTGCCGGTGCGCTGCTGCTGGGCACCGCCGCTACCGCCCAGGCCTCCACGCTCGAGGAAACCCGCAACCGCGGCGCGGTGCAGTGCGGCGTCAGCGACGGCTTGCCGGGCTTCTCCGCGCCCGACGACCAGGGCGAATGGCAGGGGCTGGATGTCGATGTCTGCCGAGCCGTAGCCGCGGCCATCTTCGGCGATGCCGATGCCGTGCGCTACATTTCCCTGAACGCGGTGGAGCGCTTCACCGCGCTGCAGTCCGGCGAAGTCGACGTGCTGTCGCGCAACACCACCTGGACCACCACGCGCGACACCACCCTGGGCCTGAACTTCACCGGCGTGACCTTCTACGACGGCATCGGCTTCATGATCAACCGGGAGCTCGGCGTGTCCAGCGCCAAGGAGCTCGACGGCGCGGCGATCTGCGTGCAATCCGGTACCACCACCGAACTCAACGTGGCCGACTACTTCCGCGCCAACGGCATGACCTTCGACCCCATCGTCTTCGATACCTCCGAGCAGACGGTGGGCGGCTATGAGGCCGGCCGTTGCGACGTGCTGACCTCCGATACCTCCCAGCTGGCGGCGCTGCGCATCCAGCTTTCCGACCCGGATCAGTCGGTGATCCTGCCCGAGATCATCTCCAAGGAGCCGTTGGGCCCGGTGGTCCGCCAGGGTGACGACCAGTGGTTCAACATCGTCAAGTGGTCGCTGTTCGCCATGCTCAACGCCGAGGAGATGGGCATCACCCAGGACAACGTCGACGAGATGCTCGAGTCCGACGACCCTGACATCGCCCGCCTGCTGGGCCGCGACGGCAACTACGGCGAGGGCATGGGCCTCTCCGCCGACTGGGCCTACAACATCATCAGCCAGGTGGGTAACTACGGCGAGAGCTTCGAGCGCAACGTCGGCATGGATTCGCCGCTGGAGATCGAGCGCGGCATCAACGCCCTGTGGACCGAAGGCGGCATTCAGTACGCTCCGCCGATCCGCTGAGCCTACCGCCAGGGCGCCGCGCCGGCGCCTTGACCCTTGAGCGCCCCGGCCCGGCAACCCCGGGCCGGGCGCCTGATCACCTGCTTGACGGATCCAGGCGGAGAGCTTGTCCATGTCCGTTCGACCCAAGGCCCACTCCATCGGCCCCAAGCCGCCGTTCTGGCGTGATCGTGCCAAACGTGCGCTGATCTTCCAGGTATTGCTGATCCTCGCGGTGGCCGCCTTCCTGGTGTACATCATCGGCAACACCCAGGCCAACCTGGCCGCCCGAGGCATCACCACCGGCTTCGGCTTCCTGGGCAATACCGCGGGCTTCGGCATCGTCCAGAGCCTGATCGACTACTCGTCGCAGAGCACCTACGGGCGTACCTTCGTGGTGGGCCTGCTCAACACGCTGCTGGTGTCGGCTCTGGGCGTGCTCGCGGCCACCCTCATCGGCTTCACCGTAGGCATCGCGCGGCTTTCGCCCAACTGGCTTATCGCCCGGCTGGCCAGCGGCTATATCGAGATCTTCCGCAACATACCGCTGCTGCTGCAGATCTTCTTCTGGTACTTCGCCGTGCTGCGCACCTTGCCCTCGGCGCGGGACAGCTACTCGCTGGGCGAGGTGATCTTCCTCAACGTGCGGGGGCTCTACCTGCCCGAGCCGCTGTTCGAATCGGGCTTCGGCATGATCCCGCTGGCACTTGGCGTCGCCGTGGCGGCAAGCATTGCGCTGGTGATCTGGAACCGCCGCCGCCATGAGGCGACCGGCAAGCGGCTTCCGGCCGGCTGGATCTCCCTGGGCCTGATCGTTGGCCTGCCGCTGCTGGTGCTGCTGGCCACCGGCGTACCGGTCACCTGGGACGTACCGGAACTGCGCGGCTTCAACTTCCGTGGCGGGATCACCGTCATTCCCGAATTCCTGGCGCTGTGGCTGGCGCTGTCGATCTACACGGCGTCGTTCATCGCCGAGATCGTGCGCTCGGGCATCCAGGCCATCCCCCACGGGCAGACCGAGGCCGCACAGGCGCTGAGCCTGCCGCAGGGGCTGGTGCTGCGCCTGGTGGTCATTCCCCAGGCGCTGCGCGTGATCATCCCGCCGCTGACCAGCCAGTACCTCAACCTGATCAAGAACTCCTCGCTCGCCACCGCCATCGGCTATCCCGACCTGGTCTCGGTATTCGCCGGCACCACGCTCAACCAGACCGGCCAGGCGATCGAGGTGATCGCCATGACCATGGCGGTCTACCTGACCATCAGCCTGCTGGTGTCGATGTTCATGAACTGGTTCAACGCCCGCGTGGCGCTGGTGGAACGCTAGGAGAAGCGCCATGACAACCCAACCCAAGATGATCGAGGCGCGCCCGGCACCGAAGAACACGGTGGGGCCGCTGGCCTGGCTGCGGGCCAACCTGTTCAGCGGGCCGATCAACACGATCTTCACCCTGCTGGGACTCTACCTGCTGTATGTGCTGCTGACCCCGACGATCCAGTGGGCCTTCATCAATGCCGACTGGGTCGGCACCAGCCGCGACGACTGCAGCCGCGAGGGGGCCTGCTGGGTGTTCGTCAACGCCCGTTTGACCCAGTTCATCTACGGCCTCTATCCGCGCAGCGAGCTGTGGCGCGTCGACACCGTGTTCGTCACCTTCGCGGTGCTGATCGCTTGGCTGGCCATCCCGCGGCTGCCCTTCAAGCGCTGGGTGGCCATCGCCACGCTGCTGGTATTCCCGGTGTTTGCCTTCTTCATGCTCTACGGCGGCTACTTCGGCCTGCGGGTGGTGGAGACCCATCGCTGGGGCGGGCTGATGCTGACCCTGATCCTCGCCGTGGTGGGCATGGTGGCGGCACTGCCGCTGGGTATCCTGCTGGCCCTGGGGCGGCGTTCGCAGATGCCGATCGTCAAGAGCTTCTGCGTGGTGTTCATCGAGTTCTGGCGCGGCGTGCCGCTGATCACCATCCTGTTCATGGCCTCGGTCATGCTGCCGCTGTTCCTGCCGACCGGGGTGAGCGTCGACCGCCTGGTGCGCGCGCTGATCGGCATCACGCTGTTCCAGAGCGCCTACATGGCCGAGGTCATTCGTGGCGGCCTCCAGGCGATCCCCAAGGGCCAGGAGGAGGCGGCGGCGGCGCTGGGCATGAACTACTGGATGCGCATGGGGCTGATCGTGATGCCCCAGGCGCTGAAGATGATGATCCCCGGCATCGTCAACACCTTCATCTCGCTGTTCAAGGACACCACCCTGGTGATGATCATCGGACTGTTCGACCTGCTCGGCATCGTGCAGGCCGCGCTGTCGGATTCGCGCTGGCTCGGGTTCGCCCTGGAAGGCTATGTCTTCGCCGCGTTCATGTTCTGGATCTTCTGCTTCAGCATGTCGCGCTATAGCCAGTACCTGGAGAAGAAGCTGAACACCGGCCACAAGCGGTAGCCAGCGGCGCCAACCGAATCGAGGAATACGACAATGAATGACCAGGCAACCCAAGCCAAGGCCGGCGCCGAGACCCTGATGGTCGAGATGCGCGGCGTCAACAAGTGGTACGGCGAGTTTCACGTGCTGCGCGACATCGATCTCGAGGTGCGGCGCGGCGAGCGGATCGTGATCTGCGGCCCGTCGGGCTCGGGCAAGTCGACGCTGATCCGCTGCATCAACCATCTCGAGGAGCATCAGCAGGGACAGATCGTGGTCGGCGGCATCCCGCTGACCCAGGACGTGAAGCGCATCGAGCAGATCCGCCGCAGCGTGGGCATGGTGTTCCAGCACTTCAACCTCTTTCCGCACCTGACGGTGCTGGAAAACTGCTGCCTGGCGCCGATGTGGGTGCAGAAAAAGCCGCGTCGCGAGGCCGAGGCGCAGGCCATGAAGTATCTAGAGCGGGTGCGTATCGCCGAGCAGGCGCGCAAGTATCCGGGGCAGCTCTCCGGCGGCCAGCAGCAGCGGGTGGCCATTGCCCGCTCGCTGTGCATGCACCCCGAGGTGATGCTGTTCGACGAGCCGACCTCGGCGCTCGACCCCGAGATGATCAAGGAGGTGCTCGACGTGATGATCGAGCTGGCCAACGAAGGGATGACCATGCTCTGCGTGACCCACGAGATGGGCTTCGCCAAGACCGTGGCCGACCGGGTGATCTTCATGGACCAGGGCCAGATCATCGAGGAGAACGCGCCGGAGCCCTTCTTCAACAACCCCCAGTCCGAGCGCACGCAGCTCTTCCTGAGCCAGATCCTCGGTCATTGAGCGACGGCGCCAGCGCCCGCTGCCTCGGCAAGAGCGAAGCAGCGGGCATCGGGTAGAAGGCGAGGGACGAGGCCGGGGCGGTGCTGGCTCAAGCCGAACTGTTGTGGGGGCGCAGCGGCTTGGCCGGGCGCATGACGCGCGCCTCGCCCAGCACGCTGGGCTCCGTTTCCACCTCACGTGCCGCGCTGGTCCAGGCGTCTTCTTCACTGTGGACGGCGGGGCGCCGTTCGAAGGAGCGCGTGATCATCTCTTCGGGGGTGAAGCCCGTGCGCCGCTCGGGGCGATCTCGGGATGAGAGGCAGAGCTCGGCAAGCGCGTAGAGGCACATGGCCAGCGCCAACCACACGGCCATGGCCAAGGAAATCATTGGCCAGGCCGCCGCCCAGTCATTGCCGCTCAGCCAGGGCGTGCGGGGAAGCACCCACCAGGCGGCAGCCAGCAGGCCGAGCTGCAAGGCCAGGTGAACGGCCCGTCGGACGCTGCGTGAACGCTGGGAAATCAGGAATCGTGGCATCGTCAATCCTCCCTGAACACAGCAGGATGCTGGAATGCGCTTGCCTCCATGGCAGCGTTTCTCTCGTGCATGCTGAATAGTAACGCACTTTCGTTCGCGGCACAGTGCATGTCGCGGCGAGGCCGCTCGGCGTCGATCCTGCCGAGGCGGGCGGTTACAGCGCGGTGATGCTTGCCGGCAGCAGCGGTTCGCGGGCGCGGTGCTCAGTGAGCAACCGGCCCTCGAGGGCTGTCAGCAGGATCTGCAGCGGGTCACCGTGACTCACCAGCAGGATGGTCTCGTCATGCAGTGCGCCCTCCAGCGAAGCGATGACGCCTCGCATGCGGGCCGCCACGCTGGCGACGCTCTCCACGCCATAGGCGCCGTGTTCGGCGCTGCCGGCGTCATGGGCCCAGACACGTGAATAGCTGTCGTCGGACTGGCCCTCCAGCTCGCCGAAGTGGCGTTCGCGCAGCCTGGGCTCCGGCTGCAGGGTCAGCTCAAAGTGGTCGGCAATGCGTGCCGCTGTCTCGGTGGTGCGCAGGAAGTCGGAATGGAGGATGCGGGTAGGGATGGGCCAGCGCCAGTCGTCGAGCAGGACGTCGAGCTGCTGATGACCCAGGGGCGAAAGCCCAAAGCCAGCCAAGCCGTTTGCCGGCGTGCTGATGATGAGATGCCGGGCATTGGCCTCGCTGTGGCCGTGCCGCATCAGCAGATAGCGATTGTGGTACACCGGGGCGGCGTGAATGGGGTTTGACATGCTCTCGCCCTACTACCTAGAGTGAACTTTAGTTTCGTTTGTGAGCATCGATACGACAAGGAGTTCGTATTCGATCGTTTCTGCAGCGTTCTCGATAGATGGGTGCCTGCCCTGGACCCAGTAATACCCTTATAAAACAACAATGCAAGTGAGAGACGCCATGACCGTGCACACCTGCTCCTCCGCTTCCCGCCCGTGCGGCAGAAGCCCGCTTTCCACCCTGTCCTTCGCCACGCTGCTGCCGCTGGTCCTGGTGCTCCCTGCGCTGGCCCAGGCCGACTGCCCGCGGGGGGACCTCGATACGCTCTTCTGCGACGAGAACGGCGACATGGTCGCCGACCGCCCAGCCGACGAGTCCCAATGGGCCAACCCCAATACCCTGATCTTCGCCTACACACCGGTCGAGGACCCGGCGATCTACTCCGATATCTGGCAGCCGTTCATCGACCACCTCGAAGAGGTGACCGGCCGCAACGTGCGCTTCTTCGCCGTGCAGTCCAACTCGGCCCAGGTCGAGGCCATGCGCAGCGGGCGGCTGCACATTGCCGGTTTCTCCACCGGGCCGACACCGTTTGCCGTCAACCTTGCCGGGGCGGTGCCGTTCGCGCTGATGGGCTCCGACGACGGCCAGTTCGGCTACACCCTGCAGGTCTTCACCCATGTCGACTCCGACATCGAGGAGATGGAGGACCTGCGTGGCAAGCGCGTCGCCCATACCTCACCGACGTCGAACTCCGGCAACCTGGCGCCGCGCGCGCTGTTCCCGGAGCTTGGCATCGTGCCCGACGAAGACTACGAGGTGGTCTACTCCGGCAGCCATGACCAGTCGATGCTGGGCGTGGTGGCGCGCGACTACGATGCCGCGCCGGTGGCCTCCGAGGTGGTCGAGCGCATGGCCGCCCGCGGCCTCTACGACGAGGAGGAGGTGCGCCTGATCTACGAGTCGGACCGCTTCCCCACGACCTCCTACAACTATGCCCACAACCTCCATCCGGACCTGGTCGAGAAGATCGAGGAGGCGTTCTTCAGCTTCGACTTCGCGGGCACGGCGCTGGGCGAGGAGTTCGAGGGCGTCGAGAAGTTCATTCCCATCAACTACAAGGAACACTGGGAAGTCATCCGCACCATCCAGGCCGCCAACAACGTGCGCTATACCCGCGAGGACCTGGAGCAGGAGTAACCTGGCGAATCCGCCGGCGCCCCCGGCGTGGCCGGGGCGCCCTGTCTCTTGCTGAGTGAGGTGGATGGATGCTGGAAATCTCGAAGCTGGTCAAGCGCTACGGCCGCGATGAGCCGGTCCTCAAGGAGCTGGACCTGGTGGTGGAAGGCAGCAGCGTGGTCTCCATCGTCGGCGCCTCGGGGGCCGGCAAGAGCACCATGCTGCGCTGTATCAACCGCCTGGTGGAGCCGACCTCGGGCTCGATCAAGCTCAACGGAAACGAGCTGGTCAGGCTGCGCGGGCGCGAGCTGCGCCGCGCCCGGCGCAAGATCGGCATGGTCTTCCAGGGCTTCAACCTGATCGACCGTCTGACGGTGATGGAAAACGTGCTGGCCGGGCGGCTGGGCTACGTCAACCTGTACCAGGCGATCACCCGGCGCTATCCCAAGGCGGACATCGAGCGCGCCTTTTCCCTGATGGAGCGGGTGGGTATCGCCCACTATGCCAACAAGCGTGCCGACGAGCTCTCCGGCGGCGAGCGCCAGCGGGTCGGGGTGGTGCGCGCCCTGATGCAGGAGCCGGAAATCCTGCTCGCCGACGAACCGACGGCGTCGCTCGACCCGCGGACTTCCGAGCAGATCATGAAGCTGCTGCAGAGCCTGGCCAGCGAGCTCTCGCTGCCGGTGCTGATCAACATCCACAACGTGGCCCAGGCCAAGACCTACACCGAGCGCATCGTCGGGCTGCGTCACGGCCGGATGATCTTCGACGGGACGCCGGCGGAATTCGACAAGGAGGCGCTGGACGCCATCTACGGCGGTATCGAGGCGGCCGACGAGGAGATCGGCGTGGCGCCGGGGGGCGAAGCGCGCGGGGTGGCCCATGACTCGACCTGACGCCACCGGCAGCGCCCCGGCGCCCCGGACCTGGCGCAAGCCGCCCTTCATCGCCAACCCCGTGCTGCGCTACGGCCTGTGGCTGGCGCTGGTGGTCTACCTGATATGGGCCTTCGCTACCCTGCCGTTCAACTGGGATCGCATTGCCGAAGGCTTGCCGCGCGCCGCGCGCATCTTCGGCGGCGGCTTCCCGCCAAGCTTCGAGCGCTGGGGGTTGCTGTTCACCGGCTTCAAGGAGAGCTTCCAGATCGCGATCCTGGCCACCCTGCTGGGGGTGGCGCTGTCGATTCCCTTCGCCGTGATGGCGGCGAGGAACATCGTGCCGAAGCCCGTCTATCTGTTCGGCCGGTCGGTGATCATCATTTCACGCAGCTTCCATCCGGTGATCGTCGCCATCCTGTTCGTCGCGGCGGTGGGCTTCGGCCCGCTGGCCGGCATCCTCACGCTGACGGTCTACTCCATCGGCTTCGTCGGCAAGCTGCTGGCGGAAGAGATCGAGGAGATCGACTGGGGCCAGGTCGAGGCGATGCGAGCCGCCGGCGCCGGCTACCTGGCCACGCTGTTCTACGCCGTCTTTCCGCAGATCCTGCCGCGCCAGGTGGGGCTCTCGATGTATCAGCTCGACAGCAACCTGCGCGCCTCGGCGGTGGTGGGCATCGTGGGCGCGGGGGGCATCGGCGGCACGCTGATGAATGCCTTCGGCCGCTACGACTATGACTTCGCCTTCGCCATACTCTTGATCATCATCGCGGTGATCCTGGTCAGCGAAGGCATCAGCGGCTGGGTGAGGAAGAAGATATGGTAGACCAAGCCAGCCTGATCGCCGACCGCGTGTGGCAGCGCTATGACCGCAAGCAGCGCCTGATCCGCTACGCCGTGCTGCTGACCACCGCGATGGTGGTGTACTGGGCGGTCCGCGACATCGATATCTTCTGGCCCTGGGTGTGGGACGCGCCGAACCAGATCTCGAGCCTGGGTGCGCGCATGTGGCCCCCCGACCCCGCGGGGCTGTCGCGGATCGTCGATGCGCTGATCGAGACGGTGCATATCGCGACGCTCGCCACGCTGCTGACGATCTTCATCGCCCTGCCGGTTTCCTATATCGCCGCGCAGAACACCACGCCCAACCGCGCCTGCCTGTGGCTGGGGCGTGTCATCCTGGTCTCCAGCCGTTCGGTCAACACCATCATCTGGGCGCTGCTGTTCGTGGCGATCTTCGGCCCCGGCGTGCTGGCGGGCATACTCGCCATCATGTTCCGTTCCATCGGCTTCATCGGCAAGCTGATGGGCGAGGCGATCGAGGAGATCGACCGCCGCCCGGTGGAGGCCATGGAGGCCACCGGCGCCTCCAAGGCCAAGGTCATCACCTATGCCGTGGTGCCACAAGTGATGCCGGCCTTCTTCGCCATCGTCATACTGCGCTGGGACATCAATATCCGCGAGTCGACGGTGCTGGGCCTGGTGGGCGCCGGTGGCATCGGCGTGATCCTGCAGGGCGCGATCGATACGTTCGCCTGGCCCACCGTGGCCACCATCCTGATCGCCATCGTCGTGCTGGTGCTGATCGGCGAGGCGCTTACCAGCCTGCTGCGCAGCAAGGTGCTCTAGCCGGTTGACCCTGAAGTGTCTGGTTGCCATGTTGAAGGAAGAAAGCCTGCAGCGGGATGGCGGGCTTTTCCTTTCACCGACCCAAGGAAAGCGACTCAAGGAGAGGCTATGACAACCTATATCGTGGTGGCCGATGCGGCTCGGGCGCGGATCTTCACCCGCGAGGCGCTCAAGCTGGAGGAGAAGGAGAATCTGGTGCATGCGGAAGGCCGCCTGCACGAAGGGGACTTGATCACCGGTGCCACAGGGGCCGTCGACGAGTCGACTTCGCACACGCGGCGTGCCAGTCGAGGCGACAGCGTCGCCCTGGATCGCGAGGCGGAGATATTCGCCAAGCAGATCACCGAGCGTGTCTACAAGGCCCGGGTCGACAACCGCATGGACAAGCTGATCCTGGTCGCCCCGCCGCGCTTCCTGGGCGTGCTGCGCGACAAGATCGACGGCCCCACGAGCAAGCTGGTCATCCATACCTTGGACAAGGACTTGACCAAGGCATCGCTGGACGACATCCAGGAGGCGGTCAGCGACATGCGCTAGCCATGCCTGGCATGGCGTTGCCTTGCAGCCGAGCCCAGGTGGCCGAGGCGGCGTTCAGGGCACCGGCGGCAGGTCGATCTGGTCGCTGCGCCTGATCCCTTCGGTCATCTGCCGGCACAGGCGCAGGAACTCGCGCATGCCGGTGGCCAGGTACTTGTGACGGTGCCAGATGAAGGCGAACTGGCGGCTCAGGTCGAGCTCCGGGGTGGGGATCGGCACCAGGCTGCCGCGGCGGAAGGCGTCGCGCAGCGCCAGCTTCGACACGCAGCCGATGCCGAGCCCCGATTCCACCGCCCGCTTGATGCCCTCGGTGTGCTCCAGCTCCAGCAGGGTGTTGAAGCGGCCACGGCGGTGGCGGGCGGCCTGCTCGAGCGTCATGCGCGTGCCCGAGCCCCGTTCGCGCATGATCCACGCCTCGCGCAGCAGGCGCTCGAGCTCCACCGGACCCTGGCCGGCCAGGGGGTGGCGCGGCGAGCAGAATACCGCCAGCTCGTCCTCCACCCACGGCTGGGTGATCACGTCCTCCTCCTCGCAGTGCCCTTCGATCAGACCCAGGTCGAGCTCATGGTGTCGCACGCGCTCGACGATCTCCCGCGTGTTGCGCACCGAGAGGCGTACCCGGCTGCCGGGGTGGCGCTGCATGAAGTCGCTGATCAACAGCGTCGCCAGGTAGTTGCCGATGGTCAGGGTGGCGCCCACGTCGAGCGAGCCGATGCCCTGCTGGCCGTGCAACAGCTCCTCGATCTCCTCGGCCCGGTCGAGCAACGCCACGGCCTTCGGCAGCAGCTGAAAGCCCAGCGCGTTGAGCCGCAGCCGCTTGCCCACGCGGTCGAGCAGCTGGCAGTCGAACTGGCGTTCCAGTTCGGCCAGGGCGGTGCTGGTCGCCGACTGGGAGAGCGAGAGTGCCCGAGCGGCACGCGAGACGCTTTCATGCTGGGCGACCGCGACGAAAACCTCGAGTTGGCGCAGGGTGAAGTGCATCAAACGGCTCGTTGTTGATCTATATCAGTAGACTGGATAAAGGTCATCCATACAATCCAATTAACAGATAAACCCTGTGCTCTTATAATGCAAGCAAATCGATTTGCCCTTTGCGTTATTCGAAATTGGAATAGACAGGAGCCGGCATGAGCAAGTTTGCATTAGAGGAAGTTCTCAGCGTCCACCACTGGAACGATACCCTCTTCAGCTTTCGTACCACCCGTGAGCGCAGCCTGCGCTTCAAGAACGGCCAGTTCGTGATGATCGGCCTCGAGGTGAACGGCAAGCCCTTGATGCGGGCCTATTCCATTGCCAGCCCCAACTACGAGGACCATCTCGAATTCTTCAGCATCAAGGTGCCCGATGGCCCGCTGACCTCCCGCCTGCAGCACCTCAAGGTGGGCGACCAGATCATGGTCAGCCGCAAGCCCACCGGCACCCTGGTCACCGACGACCTGCTGCCGGGGCGCAACCTCTACTTCCTCTCCACCGGTACCGGCCTGGCCCCGTTCATGAGCCTGATCCAGGACCCGGAAGTCTATGAGCGCTACGAGAAGGTGATCCTGGTACACGGCGTGCGCAGCGTCAGCGAGCTGGCCTATGCCGAGTTCATCCAGAAGGAGCTGCCGGCCCACGAGTACCTGGGCGACGAGATCCGCGAGAAGCTGGTCTACTACCCCACCGTGACCCGCGAGGATTTCCACACCATGGGACGCCTCACCGATCACATCCGCAGCGGCAAGCTGTTCGAGGACACCGGCGTGGCGCCGATGGACCCCAAGCAGGACCGCGCCATGATCTGCGGCAGCCCGGCGATGCTCGACGAGACCAGCGCCCTGCTCGACGACCTGGGCTTCAACATCTCGCCGCGCATGGGCGAGCCGGGCGATTACGTGATCGAGCGCGCCTTCGTCGAGAAATAGTAAGGCAGCACACCGAGGTTCCGGCGGCTTGCCGAGCCGCCAGGCATTGAAAACCCACGCCTTGCGGTCGTGGGTTTTTCATGACTGCCTGTGGAATGCGTCAGACAGCATCCTTGCCGGTTTCGCCGGTACGGATGCGAATGACCTGCTCCAGCGGGGTGATGAAGATCTTGCCGTCGCCGATCTTCCCGGTATTGGCCACCTGGGTGATGGCGTCGATGACCTGCTCGGCCATGTCGTCGTCGACGGCGATCTCCACCTTCACCTTGGGCAGGAAGTCCACCACGTATTCGGCGCCACGGTAGAGCTCGGTATGGCCCTTCTGGCGGCCGAACCCCTTCACCTCGGTCACGGTGATGCCCTGCACGCCGATTTCCGAGAGCGACTCCCGGACGTCGTCGAGCTTGAAGGGCTTGATGATGGCGGTCACCAGTTTCATGGCTTGTCTTCCTTATGGTCGAGCCGGGTACGGGGCAGGCACCCTGGTCATTCGGTATCGGTTGCCTCAAGCATACACCGCCCATGGCAGGAAGAAAAAAGGCTCCCCGCAGGGAGCCCGATAATGTTGCCTTCGGTTATTCGGGGCGTGGCTGGCCGATCGGCGCCGCGGCTGCGTAGCCGCCGGACTGCGGGCGTCCGCCGCTGCCGCCATAGACCTTGGAAATGCTGAACTCGGGATAGGCTTCCATGCCGCACTCGGCGAGGTCGACCCCTTCGTACTCCTCTTCTTCGCTGACGCGCACGCCCATGGTCGCCTTGAGGACCAGCCACACCGCCAGGCTGGCCAGGAAGACCCAGGCGAAGATGGCCAGTGCGCCGATGAGCTGGGCGCCGAAGGTGGCCTCGGGGTTGGTGAGCGGCACGGCCAGCAGGCCCCAGAGCCCCACGACGCCGTGCACCGAGATGGCGCCGACCGGATCGTCGATCTTCAGCTTGTCCAGTGCCACGATGGAGACCACCACGATGGCACCGCCCACGGCACCGATCAGGGTGGCGCCCAGCGCCGAGGGCGCCAGCGGTTCGGCGGTGATCGCTACCAGGCCGGCCAGGGCGCCGTTCAGCGACATGGTCAGGTCGGCCTTGCGGAACCACAGCTTGGCCAGGATCAGCGCGGCGATCACGCCGCCGGCCGCCGCGGCATTGGTGTTGACGAGCACCTGGGCCACGTTGTTGGCGGAAGCCACGTCGGACACCTTCAGCTCCGAGCCGCCGTTGAAGCCGAACCAGCCCATCCACAGGATGAAGGTGCCAACGGTGGCCAGCGGCAGGTTGGCGCCCGGAATGGCGTGGATGCTGCCGTCCTTGCCGTACTTGCCCTTGCGTGCCCCGAGTACCAGCACCCCGGCGAGGGCGGCCGACGCGCCGGCCATGTGCACGATGCCGGAGCCGGCGAAGTCGGAGAAGCCCAGGGCGTCCAGCCAGCCCTCGCCCCAGGTCCAGTAGCCGGACACCGGGTAGATGAAGCCGGTCATCACCACGGCGAAGGCGAGGAAGGCCCACAGCTTCATGCGCTCGGCCACGGCACCGGACACGATCGACATGGCGGTGGCCACGAAGACCACCTGGAAGAAGTAGTCGGCACGCATGGAGTAATAGGGCGCATCCTCGCCGCCGGCCGTGACCGCGTCGACGCTGTTCTCGCCGCCGATCAGGAAGCCGAGGCTCGGCAGCAGGCCGCCTTCGCTGCTGGAGTACATGATGTAGTAGCCCACCAGCAGGTACATGGTGCAGGCGATGGCGAACAGGGCGATGTTCTTGGTCAGGATCTCGGCGGTGTTCTTGGCGCGCACCAGGCCGGCCTCGAGCATCGAGAAGCCGGCCGCCATCCACATCACCAGCACGCCGCAGATCAGGAAATAGAAGGTATCGAGCGCATAGCTCAACTCGGCAAGTTCATTCATGGCAGGTCTCCACTCTTGTCATTGCGCTTCTCTTGGGGGAACTGTTACACGGCGTCGGCGCCGCGCTCGCCGGTACGAATGCGGATCACATCTTCCAGCGGAGTCACGAAGACCTTGCCGTCGCCGATCTTGCCGCTGTTGGCCGCGCTGCAGATCGCATCCAGCACGCTTTCCAGGCGCGAGTCGTCCACGGCCACCTCCACCTTCACCTTGGGCAGGAAGTCGACCACGTACTCGGCGCCACGATAGAGCTCGGTGTGGCCTTTCTGGCGTCCGAAGCCTTTTACCTCGGTGACGGTAATGCCCTGCACGCCGTTGTCGGCCAGTGCCTCACGAACGTCGTCGAGCTTGAAGGGCTTGATAATGGCAGTGATGAGCTTCATCGCGTTTCTCCCTGCGGAACGTGCGGCGCGAATGGGCGCCTGGGTACGGTGTGACCTGGCTTTGCGAAGGGCATGCCATCATCATGAAAAAAGCATTTACAACAGGGTATTGCCTGGGTCGAACGGGACGGCTTGGTGCCGGCCTTGGCGGGCCGTGCACCAGCTTGGTGCTCTGGCGTGGTGCAGGCGCCCCAGGGCGGGGCAATCGAAGTGCATGCGCCTCGGATGTGCCTTGCGTATCCTGTAGGCACACGTTCTTGATAAGGAGAGGTGCACTATGGCGGGTCAAGACCCTATCAGCCGGTTGGCACAGCAGCTGGGCGAGCGGCTTCAGGGCGCCTCCCAGGCACCGGAGGAGATCCAGAAGGGAGTCCAGCAGATCGTTCGCGGCGCCTTCGATCGTCTCGAGCTGGTGTCGCGGGAGGATTTCGACATCCTGATGGAGGTGCTGCAGCGCACGCGCATCCGGGTCGAGGCGCTGGAGCAGCAGGTGGCCGCGCTGGAAGCGGCGCTGGCGACGCGCCAGGACGCCACGCCCGTGGCGGGCCACGATGTCGCGCCTCCGCCGCTTGGCGGCGGCGAGCCGAGCGGCGTGGTGGACCCCGCCCAAGGCGGCGCAGCGGGCGGCCGGAACCGCTGAGCCAGCGTGGAGAGCATCGCCCCGGGTGGTGATATCATCAAGGCCTAATACATGCTGCGGCGAGGGAGCGCATGATGCTGGCCATTGTCACCACTCGGGCCGCCCTGGGGCTCGATGCCCCTGAAGTCCAGGTCGAGGTCCATCTGGCCAACGGCCTGCCGGGCATGACCCTGGTCGGCCTGCCCGAGGCCGCCGTCAAGGAGAGCCGCGAACGGGTGCGCAGCGCCCTGTCCAACGCCGGCTTCGATTTCCCCAACACCCGCCGGATCGTGCTCAACCTGGCGCCCGCCGACCTGCCCAAGGTCGGCGGGCGCTTCGACCTGCCCATTGCCCTGGGCATCCTGACGGCCTCGGGGCAGGTCCCGGCCGAGGCGCTGGAAGGGATCGAAAGCGTCGGCGAGCTGGCGCTCGACGGGCGGCTGCGGCCGGTCACGGGCGTGCTGCCGCTGGCGCTGGCGGCGCGCAAGGCCGGGCGCAAGCTGATCGTGCCGCGCGAGAACGCCGACGAGGCGGCCCTGGCCGGCGACCTGCAGGTGCTGCCGGCGGGTCACCTGCTGGAGGTGGTCGCCCACCTGCTGGGCCAGGCGCCGATAGCCGCGCATCGCCTCGTGGCGCCGCCGGCGCCTGCCGCGTGCCTGGGTGACCTGGCCGAGGTGCGCGGCCAGCACCAGGCGCGGCGCGCGCTGGAAATTGCCGCCGCCGGTTCGCACAACCTGCTGTTCGCCGGGCCGCCCGGTACCGGCAAGACCATGTTGGCGAGCCGCCTGCCCGGCATCCTGCCCCCCTTGACCGACGATGAAGCCCTGGAGGTCGCCGCCGTGCGCTCGGTGTGCGGGCTGCCGCTGGCCGAGCAGTGGGGCCAGCGACCGTTTCGCACGCCACACCACACCGCCAGCGCCGTGGCGCTGGTGGGAGGTGGCTCCTGGCCGCGCCCCGGCGAGATCTCCCTGGCCCACCATGGCGTGCTGTTCCTCGACGAGCTGCCCGAGTTCAGCCGCCACGTGCTCGAGGTCATGCGTGAACCGATGGAATCGGGCCAGATTTTCATCTCGCGCGCCAATCACGAGCGGCGCTTTCCCGCTCGCTTCCAGCTCGTCGCGGCCATGAACCCCTGCCCCTGCGGGCACCTGGGCGATCCACGCCAGGCCTGCCAGTGCACCGGCACGCAGATCCAGCGCTACCAGTCGCGCCTTTCCGGGCCGCTGCTCGACCGTATCGACCTGCAGGTGGAGGTGCCGGCGCTGCCGCCGGAGCAGCTCACCTCGCAGCAAGGCGGAGAGAGCTCGGCTGAAGTGCGTGCGCGGGTGCTGGCGGCGCGCCAGCGGCAGTATGCGCGAGGGGCGCTCAACGCCCACCTTGGCGGGCGCGACCTGGAGTCGGCCTGTGCCCTGTCGGCGGCCGACCGCGCCTGGCTGGCCGGCGTGCTCGAACGCCTGCGACTCTCGGCGCGCGCCTACCATCGCGTGCTGCGCGTGGCGCTGACGCTGGCCGACCTGGGGGCCAAGCCCCGCCCCGAGCGCGGCGAGCTGATGGAGGCGATCGGCTATCGGCAGCTCGATCGCCAGCTGCGCCAAGGCTGAGACGCGAGCCCGCTTGCGCCGCTAAAGTGCGGTGGCGTCGAAGGCGCCTTCGATCTCGGTGTGCCACACGGCCTCGTCCGCGTCGGCTCGATGGAGGGCGAGCGTCAGGCGGTAGGGCAGCAGTTCGCGATCGGATAGCACCAGGCGCGGTGCGGTGGCCTCCAGCCGGCTTTCCAGCCGCCACTGGTGGCTGCCGCCCTGCCCGGCCATGGCGGGGCGCCAGTCGAGCACCTGGGGGCCTGGCGACAGGCTCAGCAGGCTGCGCGTCAGGGATTCGAGGAAGCGGCCGCTGTCGATCTCTAGCGTCCGGTCCACCTGCGGGGACGCCAGCAGCAGCACCTGGCTGTCGGGCGGTTGCAGGGCTTCCACGTTCACCACATGTTCGGCGGCACGCTGGCTGAGGTTCTGCAGGGCGCGGCGAATCGGGTCGGGTTCCGGCGGCTGGGCGGCACAGCCGGCCAGCAGCAGCGCCAGCAGCAGGGCAAGGGGCTTCCTCATTGGCAGGGTTCGCTCGGTGTCGTGGAGGCAATGCCGAGCTCCAGCTCGGCAATGAAGTCGTCCAGGGCCGTGAACAGGGCCGCGCGAATCGGCGCGGCCTCGTTGACCAGGTGGTGGCGGGCCTCCGGGTGGCGATGGATGCGCGCCTTGGGAAACTTGCGCGCCAGTACGCCGAGGTTCCACTCCCAGTCCACCGTCAGGTCCTGCTCGCCCTGCAGGATCAGGGTGGGCACGTCGCAGGGCGGCAGCGCCAGCAGCTGCGGCATCCAGCGGCGCATGGCGCTGACCCAGCCCAGCGACAGGTGCTCGGGCTGCAGCGGATCCTGCTCGCGCAGGAAGGCAGCGAAGTCGGCATCGTTGGAGTTGGCCCGAAAGCGCCGGGGCAGGCTGCTGACGAACGGCTCCACCAGCAGATGCAGCAGGCTCGACTGCGGCCAGTTGGTCGGCCTGACCAGCGGGGCCAGCAGCGCCAGACCGGCCCAGTGGTTTGCCTCGGGGCGGCTCAGCGCATCGGTGGCCAGGATGGCCGCCCCGGTGCTCTGGCCGATCCCGAGCCAGGGCTGGGGCGCCAGGTCGTGGGCCAGAAGGTGGCGCTGCAGCGCGTGCAGGCATTCGCCGTATTCGGCGAAATCGTCGATGCAGGCCCGGCGGCCGCTGGACAGGCCATGGCCGGGCAGGTCCCACAGCACCACGCGCCAGCCGCGCTCCAGCAGCAGCCGCAGCAGGTGGCCGTAGAGCCCCAGGTGGTCATAGTAGCCGTGCACCACGAAGGCGGTGCCGATGGCCTGGGCCGGGCTCCAGACCTGCGTCCAGAGCTGGTAGCGCGGCGTGTCCAGGTAGCCGACGTAGAGGCCGACATGCTCGGAGAGCAGCGGCGCCAGGCCGTAGTGCTGCAGGTAGTCCGAGAGCGGGGGCTCGGCCGCGCCGAAGGGGGCGATCGGCCCTAGCGCCTGCAGGGCGGTGAAGTCGGTCATGACATCCTCCAGCGGCGTGGTCGCCTCCCGGCGACCCGGAGCGTGAAGGCAGTATAGCGGGCGGCCATGCGTATCCTGTTCCTTGTCGAAGCGATCCTGTTTACCTGGCTGAGGGGCAGGCAACATCTAAACCCTTTGTCTAGTATGGGGAGGCGTGTGCTGGGTTTACATATGGAACAGATTTCCACAAAATTGCTCCATATCGCAGTGGTTTCATCCCCTCGTCCCGAGAATGGCGGTGGATGGATAGCCGCTATCCGTCTTCCCGCATCAGGAGAATTCCCATGTCCCAACGCGTGACCCGCCATCGCCTCCAGGTGGCCGCCGAGCTGGACCGCTTCCTCAACGACCAGGCCCTGCCCGGCACCGGCATCGACGCCGAGCAGTTCTGGGCCGGCGTCGACGCGATCTTTCATGATCTGACACCAAAGAATCGGGAATTGCTCGCCGAGCGTGACCGCCTGCAGGAGCAGCTGGACAGCTGGCACCGCGAGAATCCCGGCCCCGTGCGCGACATGGGCGTCTACCGCGGCTTCCTGAAGGAGATCGGCTACCTGGTCGAGGCGCCGGCCCAGGTCACCGTCTCCACCGCCAACGTCGACCGCGAGGTGGCCATCCAGGCCGGCCCGCAGCTGGTGGTGCCGGTGAGCAACGCCCGCTACGCGCTGAATGCCGCCAATGCGCGCTGGGGCAGCCTCTACGACGCGCTCTATGGCACCGATGCCATCTCCGAGGCGGATGGCGCCGAGAAGGGTTCGGGCTACAACCCCAAGCGCGGCGAGAAGGTCATCGCCTATGCCCGCGACGTGCTCGACCAGGCGGCACCGCTGGCCAACGGCTCCCATCGCGATGCCGTCAAGTATGTGCTGCGCGATGGCCGCCTGGCGGTGAGCCTTGCGGATGGCAGCGAGGCGGGCCTCAAGGAGCCGGGCCAGCTGGTCGGCTTCATCGGCGATGCGGCAAGCCCCGAGTCGATCCTGCTCGCCAACAACGGCCTGCACCTCGAAATCCAGCTCGACCCCAGCCACCCGATCGGCAAGACCGACCCGGCCGGCGTCAAGGACCTGCTGGTCGAGGCCGCCCTGACCGCGATCATGGACTGCGAGGACTCCGTTGCCGCCGTCGATGCCGAGGACAAGGTCGGCGTCTATCGCAACTGGCTGGGCCTGATGAAAGGCGACCTGGCCGAAGCGGTGGAAAAGGGCGGCAAGACATTCACCCGCCGCCTGCACGGCGATCGCAGCTACACCACGCTGGACGGCGGTAGCCTGACCCTGCCGGGCCGCTCGCTGATGTTCGTGCGCAACGTCGGCCACCTGATGACTACCCCGGCGGTGCTCGATGCCGACGGCAACGAACTGCCCGAAGGCATCCTCGACGGCATCGTCACCAGCCTGCTGGCCGTGCACGACCTGAAGAAGGGCGAGAACGACCCGCGCAACTCGCGCAGCGGCTCGGTCTACATCGTCAAGCCGAAGATGCACGGGCCGAAGGAAGTCGCCTTCGCCAACGAGCTGTTCGGGCGCATCGAGGACCTGCTCGGCCTCTCCCGCGACACGCTCAAGATGGGCATCATGGACGAGGAGCGCCGCACCTCGGTCAACCTCAAGGCCTGTATCGCCCAGGCCGCCTCGCGCGTGGTGTTCATCAACACCGGCTTCCTCGACCGCACCGGCGACGAGATGCACACCGCCATGGAAGCGGGCCCGATGATCCGCAAGGGCGACATGAAGAACGCCGCCTGGATCGGCGCCTACGAGCGCAACAACGTCCTCGTCGGCCTGGCCTGCGGCCTGCGCGGCCGCGCCCAGATCGGCAAGGGCATGTGGGCCATGCCGGACCTGATGGCCGCCATGCTCGAGCAGAAGATCGGCCACCCCAAGGCCGGCGCCAACACTGCCTGGGTGCCGTCTCCCACCGCCGCCACGCTGCACGCGCTGCACTACCACCAGGTCGACGTCGCGGCCCTCCAGCGCGAGATGGAAGCCCAGGGAGACCCGGCCCTTCTCGAAGCGCTGCTCGACGACCTGCTCACTGTGCCGGTGGCCGAGAAGGTGGAGTGGAGCGACGAGGCGATCCAGCAGGAGCTGGACAACAACTGCCAGGGCATCCTCGGCTACGTGGTGCGCTGGGTCGAGCACGGCGTGGGCTGCTCCAAGGTGCCGGACATCCACGACGTGGGCCTGATGGAAGACCGCGCCACGCTGCGGATCTCCAGCCAGCACATCGCCAACTGGCTGCACCACGGCGTGGTCGATGCCGAGCGCGTGCAGAAGACCCTGGAGCGCATGGCCAAGGTGGTCGACGGTCAGAACGCCGGTGATCCGACCTACACCGCGATGAGCGCCGACTTCGAGGCCTCCACCGCGTTCAAGGCGGCCAGCGACCTGGTCTTCAAGGGTCGCGTGCAGCCCTCCGGCTACACCGAGCCGCTGCTGCACCACTGGCGTGCCGTGCACAAGGCGAAGTAAGGCCCAGTCAAGGCTGAACCGCCTTGAATGGCTTCATTTCGCGTGAACGACTCGAAGCGCCCCGGGTATGCGCCCGGGGCGCTTTGGGTTATGTTGATGCCACCCTGACCAGCACCCCCACCCGCATCCACAAGGAGCCCGCCGATGACCGTGATGACCGCTGCCGCCATCGAGGAGTTTCTCGACGAAGTCTTTCCCCAGCGTGCAGGCACCATCGAGGCGGTCGATCACATGCGGGCGACCATGAGCCTGGCCATCGAGGACGAGCACCTGCGGCCCGGCTCCAGCGTCTCCGGCCCCACCATGATGGGCCTGGCCGACGTCTGCCTCTACGTGGCCATCCTGGCGCAGATCGGCCCCGAGCCGATGGCCGTGACCACCGACCTCAACTGCCACTTCCTGCGTCGCGCCCGCGGCGACCGCGACCTGATCGCCAATGCGCGCATCATCAAGCTGGGCCGCCGCCTGGCGGTGGGCGAAGTGCAGCTCTTCTCCTCCGGCGACGAGCGCCCGGTGGCGCATGTCACCGCCACCTACGCGATTCCCGACGCCGACTAGCCGGCCCGGTGCGTCAGGCCGGCCTGTCGCGCAGCGCGCAGAGGGCCAGCGCCAGCCAGCCGCCGATCATCAATACCCCGCCGACCGGGGTGACCATGCCCAGGCCGCGCAGCCCGCTCAGCGCCATGAGGTAGAGCGAGCCGGAAAACAGCAGCACCCCCGCGGCCCACAGGCCCAGCACGAGGCCCAGCCCGCGGCGAGGGCATGAGGCGCGCCAGGCGAGTACGCCGAGCATCGCCAGGGTATGCCACATCTGGTAGCGCACGCCGGTCTCGAAGGCGGCGATCAGCCGCTCGGAGACTTGCCCCTGCAGGGCATGGGCGGCAAAGGCGCCGGCCATGACCGCCACGCCACCCGACAGCGCCGCCAGGCACCACCATCCGCGATCGCGCATTTCCTCCTCCTGTGGGGTTCGGGATTGCCGCCTACCGTACCGCGGGGGGCGCTAAGGGGCTACAATATGGGCCCGCGACACTCGTCAACTGGAGAGGGACGCCATGCAGATCCAGCTCAACGGTGAGGCCCGCGACCTTGCCCCCGGCCTCACGGTGGCGCAGTTGGTCGATGACCTTGGCTTGACCGGTCGGCGTATTGCCGTCGAACGCAACGAGGAGATCGTGCCCAAGAGCGAGCACGATGCCACGCGCCTGGTCGATGGCGATCGCATCGAGATCGTTCATGCCATCGGCGGCGGCTAGCGCGCCACCTGCCGACGGTTTTCCCGCTCAGACCCGCTACAGACACAGGCCCATGCGATGACAGACTTCTTCCAGGATCAGCCGCTGCGGATTGCCGGCCACGCCTTCACCTCACGCCTGCTGGTCGGCACCGGCAAGTACAAGGACTTCGACGAGACCGCCGACGCCATCGTCGCCTCGGGTGCCGAGGTCGTCACCTTCGCCGTGCGCCGCACCAACCTGGGCCAGGAAGATGGCCCCAACCTGCTCGACGTGGTGCCGCCGGAGCGCTTCACCCTGCTGCCCAACACCGCCGGCTGCTACACGGCGAAGGACGCCGTGCGCACCTGCAAGCTGGCCCGCGAGCTGCTCGACGGCCACAAGCTGGTCAAGCTCGAGGTGCTGGGCGACGACTCAAGCCTCTACCCCAACGTGGTCGAGACGCTCAAGGCGGCCGAAGAGCTGATCGCCGACGGCTTCGACGTAATGGTCTATACCAGCGACGATCCCATCGTCGCCAAGGAGCTCGAGCGCCTGGGCTGCTGCGCGATCATGCCGCTGGGGTCGCTGATCGGCTCCGGCCACGGCATCCAGAACCCGCACAACATCCGCCTGATCATCGAGCAGGCCGGCGTGCCGGTGCTGGTGGATGCCGGCATCGGAACCGCCTCCGACGCCGCCATGGCCATGGAGCTAGGCTGCGACGGCGTGCTGATGAACTCGGCCATCGCCCATGCGCGCCAGCCGGTGCTGATGGCCAGCGCCATGAAGAAGGCCGTCGAGGCCGGACGCGAGGCGTTCCTTGCCGGGCGCATGCCGCGCCGCCAGAGTGCCGACCCCTCCTCGCCCTTCGCCGGCCGCATCAACGGCTGAACCCACCGGAGCAGCAGCAGATTCATGAGTGACCCGCAACGCGACCCCACCACCGGCCCGGAAGGGCCGGACGCCCCGCTGCATCGGCGTGGCATCAAGAGTTACGTACTGCGTGCCGGACGCATGACCCAGGCGCAGACCCGTGGCCTGGAAGAGGTCTGGCCGCGGCTGGGCCTGACGCTGGCCGAGGGGCGCCAGGACCTCGACGCCCTGTTCGGCCGCCGGGCGCCGCGGGTGGTGGAGATCGGTTTTGGCATGGGTTCCTCGCTGATCGCGCAGGCCGAGCGCCACCCCGACACCGACTTCATCGGCATCGAGGTGCACGCCCCGGGCGTGGGCAAGCTGCTCGACGAGGCCGACAAGCGCGGCCTGACCAATATCCGCGTCTACCGCGAGGACGCCCTGGCGGTGCTCGAACAGTGCCTGCCGGAGGCCAGCATCGATACCCTGCAGCTGTTCTTCCCCGACCCCTGGCCGAAGAAGAAGCACCACAAGCGGCGCATCGTGCAGCCCGCCTTCGTCGCGCTGATACGCACGCGGCTCAAGCCCGGTGGCACGCTGCACATGGCCACCGACTGGCAGGCCTATGCCGAGTGGATGGCCGAGGTGATGGAAGCCGCACCGGGCTATGCCAACACGGCCACGGCCGAGACGGCGCCCTATATGCCGCGCCCGGACTTCCGTCCGCTGACCAAGTTCGAGGCGCGCGGCGAGCGTCTCGGCCATGGCGTGTGGGACCTGATCTACCAGCGAGTCGACTGACCCTTGCGCACCGCAGCGGCCCGCCTAGGCGGGCCGCTGTCGTTGTAATGTGGGAAGGTGCCGGCAAGACCCTGCCCTTGTGAAAGCAGCAATGAGGGGAACAAGGCGGAAACCAAAAAAAGCGCCCTCGTGGAGAGCGCAGGCAAGACCCTGCCCTTGTGAAAAGCAGCAATGAGGGGGGGCGGTGTAGACAAAAAAGCGCCTCGTTGAGGGAGCAAGCAAGACCCTGCCCTTGTGAAAGGCAGCAATGAGGGGAACAAGGCGGAAACCAAAAAAAGCGCCCTCGTGGAGGGCGCAGGCAAGACCGTGACTAGCAATGAGGGGGAGAAACCATCGGGACGCTGGCACGTACCCGCATGGCGTGGCGGCTCATCAACGCCACGCCACAAATGTAAGCCATTCTCATTCATCTAGTCAACACGAATGCGAACGTTTTTTATTTCAGCTGCCGGCGAGATGCAGCCACAGCGGCAGGGTCGCCATGGCCAGCAGGGTCTGGCCGGTGATCAGTGCGGCCATCAGCTCGGCATCGCCACCCAGTTGGCGTGCGAGGATATACGCCGAAGTGGCGGTGGGCAGGGCGGCGAACAGTAGCGCCACGTCGCGGCTCACCGGGTCGAGTCCCAGCAGCAGGGCGATCCCCACCACCAGCATGGGCATCAGCACCAGCTTGAGCAGGTTGGCCGTCCACACCGCGCGATCGAGTCGCAGCAGCGCCTGGGGGCGCAGGGCGACGCCTACCGCCACCAGCCCCAGCGGCAGCGCGGCGCGCCCCAGCAGCTCGACCGTCGCACCGCTCCAGCCGGGCAGGCCGATATCGGCGAGGTTCAGGCCGATGCCGATCAGGCAGGCGAGGATCAGGGGGTTGCGCACCAGTGCCGCGAGGCTCCTGCCCAGGCTTGAAGGGCCGAGCGTGCCGGCGCTGATGAAGCTGGCCACGCACAGCACGTTGACCACCGGCACCATCAGCGCCACCGCCACGGCGGCCACGGTGGCGCCGGCGGTGCCGTGCAGGGCGGCGGCGCCGGCCACGCCGACGTAGGTGTTGAAGCGCAGCGCGCCCTGGAACACCGAGGTGAACGCGGCGGCTTCGAGGCCCAGGCGCCGCTGCACGGACCATAGCAGGGCGGCGAAGACCACCAGGCTCCCGAGCAGGGCCACGGCCAGGCGCACCACCGGCACACCGGCCATGTCGGCGGTGGCCAGCGTGGCAACCAGCATGGCGGGAAACAGCACGAAGTAGATCAGCCGCTCGAGCTGGGCCCAGAACGTGGCGTCCGGCTCGCGCAGGCGCCCCAGGCCCGCCCCGAGCAGAATCAGCAAGAACAGCGGCCCCAGCGCGGCGGATACCCCTTCCATTATTTCTCCTCAAGCGAGTGTCTGGCGGCAAGATGCCTGGCGATGCCTGCGACATTCCTTCCACGGTTGGCACCAGGCAAATGCGGTAAGCTTACCCGTTAATCCCCACGCACTGGAGCAGCGCCGCGTCGATGAGCTCGTCTTCCCGTTCCGACCCCCAGGAGTCCCGCTTCCCCGGGATGGCCCTGATGAAGCTGGCGACGCTGCTTGCCCTGGGTATTGCCTTCTGGTACCTGGCCTCGCACCTGCTGCGCGACGAGCAGGCGGTCAGCTGGGCCCCTGCCGCGGCGCCGTGCGACCTGCGGCAAGGGCCGTGCATGGCCGAGCTGGGCGACGGGGCGCGGCTGCATTTCAGCATCGAGGCGGCGGCTGGCATTGCCGCGCTGGAGCCGCTAACGTTGAAGGTTCGGCTGGAAGGGCTGGACGCCGAGGCGGCACATGTCGACTTCGTCGGGCGCGACATGAGCATGGGGCTGCATCGCTTCCCCCTCGAAGCGCAGGGCGACGACTTCTTCCAGGGGCTCGGCCAGGTGCCCATCTGCACGAATACCACCATGCCCTGGCAGGCGCAGGTCGTGGTGGATACCGAGCGGGGGCGCCTGGGGGGGCGGTTCGATTTTCTCGTGGAACGGAGCATGCCATGAAGCGACAAGCGATCGGCTGGGTGTTCGGTGCCTTGGTACTGCTGGTGGTCGCCGGCGGCCTGGCCTGGTACCAGCAGCTCACGGGCGAGCCCGACGGGCCGCGTGGCGGTCCGGTGGAGCTGGCCTCGACCGCAGGGCCGTTCTCGCTCTCGCAGCTCGACGAGGATCAGCTGGCCGTGCTCTTCTTCGGCTACACCTACTGCCCCGACGTGTGCCCCATGAGCATGGCGGTGATGCGCCAGGTCATGCAGGGGCTCGACGAGGCGCAGCGCCGCCGCGTGGTGCCGGTCATGATCTCGGTCGATCCCGAACGCGATACCCTGGAGCGGCTGGCGCAGTACGTGGGCTTCTTCGGAGAGGACTTTATCGGTGCCACCGGCTCCGAGGCACAGCTGGCGGAGCTGGCGGCGCGCTACGGGGTGGTGTATCGCCGCGTGGAGACGCCGGAATCGGCGATGCCCTACACGGTCGATCACAGCTCTTCGCTCTATCTGGTCGATCGGCAGGGGCGAATCCGCCAGCGCGTGCTCTATTCGCCCACCCCCTTCCCCTTGCAGTCGGCGCTGGAAAGCGAGCTGGCCCGCGGTTGAGCCGCGGGCCAGCGGATATGCGCGCCGGTAGCCGCCTCAGGGCGCTACCGGTGCCTCCAGGCGTTCGATCATGGCCATCAGGGCGCGGACCTGCACCCCTTCGCGGGTGTCGTGCAGCGGGTCGAGCTGCCAGGTGCTTTCGGCAAAGCCCCACCAGTCCCAGCACCCCTGGGGGTTGGCCAGGCTGGTGCCGGCCTGGGGATAGAGCACCACGCGCCGGTTGGCGCTTGCCCACTCGTTGAGCCCGCTGTGGCGCACGAAGGCCTCGTCGATCTGCTCCTGGGCCATGCCGCAGCCGTGCAGGGCCACGGTGAGATCGCAGCCGCCTTCCTCGCAGGCTTCGGGAATCCACACATAGCCGACCGGCCCGAGCCCCCGGGCCGGGAAATCGGCCTGGTCGAAGGCTTGCAGCGTGCCGTCGCCCGTCGTGCCCGCGCTGGGTGGCGCCATCTCGCCATGCACCCACTGCAGCGCCTCGCCGGCGATGTCCTGGCCGCAGGCCAGCAGGTGGGTGCCGCCGCCGATGCGGCACTGGGCAAGCCAGGTCGGTGGGATGCGCTCGTCGGTTCGCACGGGCCAGCCGTGGCCGACATCGGGCGCCAGCACGAACTTGAGCTGTTCGGCGGGGTCGGCCAGCCAGTCGGCGAGTTGCTCGGCCAGGGCCCTGCCCAGGGCCGGTGCCACGACGTCGTCGTCATCGCCATGCCACACGAAGGCGCGCAGTTCGGCGAGGTCGGCGGCATCGCCCACCAGGCCGCGCGCCTGATAGTCGCGCAGGCGCCGGTTGAGGTTGTCGAGCTCCGGGGGGCCGCGCCGAGTGCCCATGCACTGGCCCAGGGCGCGCCCCAGGCCGCCCTGGGCGCAGCTCCAGGGCCCTGCCGCCAGCACGGCCAGGCCTTCGAAGCGGTCGGGCCAGGCCACCGCCAGCTGGGTGGCCATGTAGCCGCCGGAGGAGACGCCGATCACGCTGATCGCCTCCCCGGAAGTGCCCAGGCGCGGCAGGTCCTCGAGGGTGGCGTCGGCCAGGGCGGCGGTGGGCAGCAGTAGGGCAGCGGCAAGCGCGACAGTAGCGTGCATGGCCGGCGCTCAGTCCATCACGTCGAGCAGCTCGACGCGGAAGACCAGCGTCTCGTTGGGGCCGATCGGTCCCTGGCCCTGGGCGCCGTAGCCCAGCTCGGGCGGAATGTAGAGCATCCAGGTATCGCCCACGCTCATCAGCTGCAGCGCCTCCTGCCAGCCTTCGATCACCTGGTCCACGCGAAAGCTGACCGGCTGGCCGCGGTCGAAGGAGCTGTCGAAGACCGTACCATCGACCAGGGTGCCCTCGTAGTGCACCGCCACGTGCGAGGAGGGTCCTGGCTGTTCGCCGTCGCCGCTCTCCAGCACTTCGTACTGTAGCCCCGAGTCGGTGGTGGTGACCTCGTCGCGCTCGTGGTTTTCGGCCAGGAACGCCTGCCCCTCGGCCAGGTTGACCTCGGCCATCTCCTGCATCTCGGCCTGGCGCGCGGCTATCGTGGCCTGCTGGAAGCGGCTGAGCGTTTCGGCCATCTCATCGGTGTCCATGGCCAGCTCGTTGTCTTCGATGATGTCGCGAATCGCCGCGGCGAAGGCGTCGACATCCAGCTCGGCGTACTCCTGGACGATGCTCTGCCCGTAGGCGATGCCCAGGCTGTAACTGAGGCGCTCGTTCTCGCTTTCCGGTGCGGCCAGCACCAGCGGCGCCGCTGCCATCAGCGCGGCCAGGGAAGCGGAAGTCAGCAGTGTCTTCATGCGGAGTCCTATTGGTGAGGCGTTGGGCCTTGCTAGCTTACAGGCAGTACTCGGACTCTATCAGGGCCCAACGGGTTCCGCATCCGCGCGATTGCCGCGGGCCGCCAGGCTAGACCACCAGGGTGGGGCAGTAGGCCGAGCCGGCCACCCGCTGCGCCACGCTGCCCAGCAGCAGGCTCTTTTCCCCGTTGGTGCCCTGGGCGCCGATCACGATCAGGTCGCATTCACGCTTGAGCGCGAAGCGCACGATGGTACGCGACGGCCGCCCGCCCTTGACGAAGGCGCGCAGCCGCGCCGGGTCGGCGCCCAGCGCCACGGCTTCGCCCTTGGCATGCACGGCGATCTCGGTGGCGTACTCCTTGAGGGCGTCGTCGGGGATGTCGAGCTTGTTGGGCCGCACCATCGACAGCGAGGCCTCCAGCAGGCTGTGGTGCTTGAACACGCACAGGATGTAGATCTCGGCGCCGGTCAGCAGGTGCAGCCCCACCGCCTTTTCCAGCGCCTTCAGGGCGCCTTTCGAACCGTCCACGGGGACGAGAATCCGATGGAACATCTTGCTCCCTCCTCAACTTCGGGTGTGGCGCGTCATCAGCGGAAGGCCAGGTCGCGCAGGAACAGGGCGATCTGCGGGAACATGATGATCAGTGCGGCCGAAAGGATCAGCATGAAGACGAAGGGGGGCGTGCCGCGAATGACCTCCCAGTAGGGTCGCTTGAAGATGGCGATGGCGGTGAAGATGTCGCACCCGAACGGTGGCGTCGCCGAGCCTATCGCCACTTGCAGCGTGATCAGCACGCCGACATGCACCGGATCGAGGCCGGAGGCGGCGATGGCCGGGGCGAAGATGGGCGTGAGCACCAGGATCACCACGATGGGGTCGACGAACATGCAGGCAATGAAGAACGCCACGCAGATGGCGATGAGCACGCCGACCGGGCCCGCCTCGTTGATGCCGAAGGTTTCAAGCAGCATCTGCGGAATCTGCGCGAAGGAGATGATCCAGGAGAAGCCGTTGCCCACCGCCACCAGGATGAACACCACGGCGGTGATCAGGCCGGTGGACTTGGCGATGGTGTAGATGTCCGGCAGCTTCAACGAGCGGAAGATCACGAACTCGAGCAGCACGGCATAGAGCACGCAGGCCGCCGCGGCCTCGGTGGGGCTGAAGATGCCCCCGTAGATGCCGCCCACGATCAGCACCGGAAAGCCCAGTGGCCAGAGCGCCTTCTGCACCGCGGTCAGGCGCTCGCGCCAGGTCGACTTGGGCTCGGTAGGTACGTCCTTGATGATGGCGTAGGCCACGCAGTAGGCCGAGAACATCAGCAGGATCAGCAGGCCCGGGCCGATGCCGGCAATGAACAGCTCGCCGATGGACGTCCCCGAGATGACCCCGTAGATGATCATGCCGATGCTGGGGGGGATCAGGAAGGCGATGTCGCTGGAATTGATGATCAAGGCCAGGGTGAAGGGGTCCTTGTAGCCGGCCTTGAGCATGCGCGGGCGCAGCGGCGAACCCACCGCCACCACCGTGGCCTGGGTGGAGCCGGATACGGCGCCGAACAGGGTGCAGGAGGCGGCGGTGCTCACCGCAAGCCCGCCTTTGATATGGCCGACGAAGCTCATGACCATGTCGATCAGCCGGTGTGCCGACTGGCCGCGGGTCATGATGTCGGCGGCGAGGATGAACATGGGCACGGCGATCAGTGCCGTGGGCCGGATGCCGCCCATCATCTGCTGGATGAGGGTTTCCATCTGTCCCAGGCCACCGAAGGTCATGTAGAAACCGACGAATGCCGCCGTGGCCAGGGGAATCATCATCGGAAACCCCAGCAAGAGGAGCACGATCATGATGGTGATGATGATGGCTGTCATGGTTGTTGTTCCTTTCCCGGCGTCAGACTTCCGTCTCGGTATCCTTGTAGCCATCGACCACATGGGTCGACAGGTAGACGTCACGCGACGTCAGGTTCTTGAAGGCAGTGAGCAGATACTGGACGCCGGTGATGGCGAAGCCGATGGGGACCCAGAGGTAGATCATCCACACCGGGATGCTCAGCGAGGGCAGCACGCGCCCGCGGGCATACAGGGTCTGGATATAGCCGATCGAGTAATAGCACAGCACGAACATCACCAGCGCGGTGAACAGACAGATCAGGATCATCAGCCAGCGCCGTCCGCCGGTGGGCAGGGCGTCGTAGAAGGCCGACATGCGGATATGGCGCCCATGGCGCGCCGCGTAGCCGATCCCGGCAAAGGTGATCATCACGATCAGGATGCGGTTGACCTCCTCGGCAAAATGCAGGCTCTCGCCGAACACGAAGCGGCTGATCACGTTGGAGACGGTATTCACGGCCATCAGGATCACGCCGATAGCCAGGATGGCGGCTTCCGTCTTGCTGATCCAGGTGTCGACGATACCGAGTGGGCCGGGGAGTGTGGAGCGGTAGTTCTTTTCCGATTCTTCTTCCGTCATGCGACCGGTCTCCTGGGGGCTGCCCTGAAGGTTGGGAAGCGGTTGTTTCCTGCTGAAAGGTTACGCAACAGAAGCTGGCTTTCGTGCTACGAGCTTCAACGTTGAATGGCCGCAGCATCGAATGGTGGTGCAAACAGCAGGGGGGCAGCCGGTCGGCTACCCCCCTGCATGCTCATGACGTCAAGCCGCTCGGGGCTTATTCGTCGCCGGAGACGGCTTCCAGGTCGGCCTTGAACTGCTCGAGCAGCTCACGTCCGCGATCGCCGGTCATCTCGATGAAGCGCTGTTCGACCTGCGGGGCACGCTCGCGGAACGCCTGGATCTCGTCCTCGTCGAGGCGCGTGACGGTGACCCGGTCGGACGCTTCCTGGATCTTCTGCAGCGACTCCTCGGCCAGGCCTGAGACGTGCTCCATGGTGTGCTCGTAGGCGGCGTCGGCGGCGTCACGCACCAGCTGCTGCTCTTCCTCGGAGAGGCCGTCGAAGAAGTCCTGGTTGGCCATCATCGCAGTGGTGAACCAGCCATGGCCGGTGAAGACCAGGTGCGGCGACACCTCGTACAGGCCGCCCGACTCGATCCAGAAGATCGGGTTCTCCTGGCCCTGGATGATGCCGGTCTGCAGGCCGCCGTAGACCTCGCCCCACGGCAGCGGGGTCGGGGTGGCGCCGAAGGCGCGATAGGTCTCGGCCAGCAGCGGGTTGGTCATGGTGCGGATGTTCTTGCCGCGCAGGTCTTCGGGGCGGCGAATCGGCTCATCCACGGTGATGACCATCTCGCCTTCCGGATACATCTTGAGCAGCTCGAGCCCCTGTTCGGCGTAGAGCTCGGGGAACATCTCGTTGATCGCCTGGCTCTCTTCGAAGAACTGCAGTACGGTCTCTTCGTCGGTGGGCAGCAGGTAGGGGATGAAGAAGATCTGGGCTTCGGGGATCAGGGCGCCGGTGAAGCCGGGGGACTGGTTGACGAACTGCAGGATGCCAGCCTGGGTCTGCTCCATGATATCGTCCGACTCACCCAGCTCGCCGAAGCGGTAGATCTGAACGGTATTATCGGAGTTTTCCTCGATGTATTCCTTGAAGGCGACGGCGAAAACGTCCTGGACATCCCCTTCGAATTCCTCATGCGCGTAGCGCCAGTTGGCCGAGTGCGCGGCCGCCGACATGCCAAACAGCAGTGCGCCGATACTGGCAGTGGTCAACAACTGGGTTGCCTTCATTATTATGTTCTCCTTACAGGTTTGGCCTGTGAAATGCTCCCATCAGCAGGCGTTAATCAGCCACTTTGGACTGTAAGTCTTTTTTCAGGCTAGCGCGCGCCTCACAGGCGGTCAAGCTGGCATTCCAGCGTTTCGAGCGCCAAAAGTTGTGATTTTTTCTGTAGTTGATAGCGATCTGCGAGGAAAGTCGCCAACCCTGCCTGGAGCAGGAAATCCAGCCGGGTCGAGGGCTCGAGGGCCGCTTGCTGCAGGCGCATCAGGGCCTCGCGTTCGGCGGCCAGCTCGGCCCGCTGGATCTCGCGGCGCACCTCGGCGACGCCGGGCCTGGCGCTGGCTTGGCGCTTCAATTGGCGGCGCAGCTCGCGCAGCGGCAGGGTGACCTCGCGCTGCCAGCGGCGAACCTCGGCCAGCTCGGGCGCATCGACCAGGCGCAGCCCGTGGCGATAGAGCCAGCCGTGCCACAGCAGTTCGCAGACATCGAGGCCCGCTTCGTCCTGCAGCCGCAGGCAGGCGCCCTCCACGCCCGGGCGGGCGTAGAAGGCGAGCGCGAAGTCCCACAGCGGGTCGGCGGCAAGCCCGGCCCGCAGAGAGGCCATGGTTGCGGTAGAATCGTCGCTCATGTTTCGGATGTCGCCGCCGCCGTCTCGATAGCGAGCACCGGGGCGCGACCGTACCCTGTATCGCCAGTTGGAGCCTGCATGATTGCACTGCGCCAGGTTGCCCTGCAACGCGGCACCCAGACCCTGCTCGAGGATGCCGAGCTGACCCTGCATGCCGGCCACAAGGCCGGTATCGTCGGCCCCAACGGCGCCGGCAAATCCAGCCTGTTCGGCCTGCTGCTGGGCCAGCTCGCCCCGGACCGCGGCGAGGTCGAGATGAGCGGGGGGCAGCGCATCGCCCACATGGCGCAGGAAGTCGACGCGCTGGACCGCGCCATCGTCGACTACGTGCTCGACGGCGACCGTGAACTGCGCCAGACCGAGGCCGACCTGGAAGCGGCCCGCGAGCGCGGCGACGCTCACCGCGAGGCCGAGCTGCACGGCCACATCGAAGCGCTCGATGGCTACAGCGCCCCGGCCCGCGCCGCCCAGCTGCTGATCGGCCTGGGCTTCAGCCAGGCCGACCTGGCGCGGCCGCTGTCGGCCTTCTCCGGCGGCTGGCGCATGCGGGTCAACCTGGCGCGAACCCTGTTCATGCCGTCGGACCTGCTGCTGCTCGACGAGCCGACCAACCACCTCGACCTCGATGCCCTGCTGTGGCTGGAGCAGTGGCTTGTGCGCTACCCCGGCACCCTGCTGCTGATCTCCCACGACCGCGACTTCCTCGACGCCGTCTGCGACCATATCGTGCACTTCGACCGGCGCCGGCTGGTGCTCTACCGCGGCAACTATTCCACCTTCGAGCGCACCCGGGCCGAGAAGCTGGCCCTGCAGCAGGCCGAAGCGGCCAAGCAGCAGGCCCGGCGCGAGGAGATCGAGCGCTTCGTCGCTCGCTTCAAGGCCAAGGCGAGCAAGGCGCGCCAGGCCCAGAGCCGCATGAAGATGCTCGAGCGCATGGGCGACATCGCCATGGCCCATGCCGATTCGCCGTTCCACTTCACCATCCCGGCCGCCGACAAGACGTCCCGGCCGCTGCTGGTGCTGGACCAGGCCCGGCTCGGCTATCGGGATGAGGGAGGGGTGGAAAAAACCCAGTTGGAAGAGGTCAAGCTGACCCTGCTGCCGGGGCAGCGCATCGGCCTGCTGGGGCCCAACGGCGCGGGCAAGTCGACCCTGATCAAGGCGCTGACCGGCGAGCTGCCGCTGCTCGCGGGCAAGCGCATCCCCGGCGAGCACCTGGCCATCGGCTATTTCGCCCAGCACCAGCTCGAAGGGCTGGACATGGGCGCCACCCCCTTCCTGCATGTGCAGCGGCTCTCGCCCACGGCGAGCGACCAGGCGATCCGCACCTTCCTCGGCGGCTTCGGCTTCCAGGGCGACGACGCCTTCGGCGAAGTGGGGCGCTTCTCCGGCGGCGAGAAGGCGCGCCTGGCGCTGGCGCTGGTGGCGTGGCGCAAGCCCAACCTGCTGCTGCTCGACGAGCCCACCAACCACCTCGACCTGGAGATGCGCGAGGCGCTGACCGAGGCGCTGGCCAGCTTCGAGGGCACGGTGATCCTGGTCTCCCACGACCGTCACCTGCTGCGGGCCACCGTCGACGAGTTCTGGAAGGTGGCCGACCACCGCGTCGAGCCCTTCGACGGCGACCTGGAGGACTACCGCGCCTGGCTCAAGGCGCGGCTTGAGGGCGAGCGGCGTGAGGCGCGGGTCGACAAGGCCGAGCGGCAGGCGGAGGGTGCTGCGCCCAGGGAGGACCGCAAGGCGAGCCGCCGTGCCGCCGCCGAGCTGCGCGAGAAGCTGCGCCCGCTCAAGAAGACGCGCGACCGCGCCGAGCAGGCGATGGAGAAGGCCCAGGCGGAGCTCGCCGCGGTGGAAGAGGCGCTGGGCGAGGCCGAGCTCTACACCGACCCGGCGCGCAAGGCCGAGCTCACCGAGCGGCTGGCCCGCCAGGGCGAGCTCAAGTCGCGGCTGGAGACGCTGGAAGCCGAGTGGCTGGCCGCCGAAGAGGCGCTCGAGGCGATGGAAGCGGAGCTGCAGGAATAAAGCACTTCAAGGCGTGTGGTTACACCCTGGGCTCTCAGCATGGACCGCGGCTGATCCGATGGCAGGCCCCGGGGCGCCGGACCGTCGAGGAGGCGCTGCAAACCCATCCCTGGGCGCTACATTTGTCATCCCTGACAAATGACCTCCTCTCCGGCCTGCCACCGGCGCCGCTTGCCTCGGCAGCGGTTACGTCCATGAGCTGGCAATACTGTCAGCTTTCCAGCAGAAACGTCACCGGCCCGTCGTTGACCAGCTCGACCTGCATGTTGGCGGCGAACTCGCCGCTCTCGACCCGGGGCCAGGCCGCCCGGGCGCGGTCGAGCAGGTAGTGGAACAGCCGCTCGCCGTCGGCCGGCGGTGCGGCGCTGGAGAAGCTCGGCCGCAGTCCCTTGCGGGTGTCGGCGGCCAGGGTGAACTGCGACACCAGCAGCAGCCCGCCTTCGACCTGCCGGAGGTCGAGGTTCATCTTGCCCGCCGCGTCGCTGAACACCCGGTAGCGCAGCAGCTTGTGCAGCAGCCGGTCGGCGGCGGCCTCGTCGTCGCCTTTTTCCACCCCCACCAGCGCCAGCAGGCCATGCTCGATGGCCCCCACCCTGCGCTCATCCACGGTGACGCTGGCGCGGCGCACGCGCTGTATCAGGGCCTTCATGCGGCGAGACTCCTCCTGTCGTGAACTGGCCGAGAGGGTATCACGCCGCGGCAAGGAAACACGAAGAGACGCGGGGACTTACCAGGCGCGGCACAGCATGATGTCGCAGTGCGGCTCGGCAAGCAGCGCCTCGGTGATCGGGCTGTGGCGCCCCAGCTGGCCGCGGCTGCTCAGCGCCAGCAGGTCGGGCGGCTGGCGCCGCAGGCGGGTCATCAGCACTTCCAGCGGATCGCCTCGCTCCAGTACCAGCTCCACGTCCGGCACGCTGTCGAGCTCGCTCATCAGCTGGTCGGTTTCGCGTTCGAGCAGGCAGCGCAGGCGCTCCACCTCGCGGTCGCGCCAGCGCGCGTATTCGCTGTCGGAGCCCAGCTCGCGCTCGCCGGGAATGTCCCAGGCATGCAGCAGGGTCAGGTGCGCCTCGGGGAAGCGCTTGAGCGCCTCGCGCAGGGTGTGTCGGCTGGCCAGCGAGAAGTCCACCGGCACCAGGATCTCCTGCCAGTCGCGGTTGGCCGGCTGGGTCACCGACAGCACCGGGCAGGGCGCGCTGCGCAGCACCCGGGCCAGGGTGGTGCCGGCCACCAGGTCGGACTGGCCGCGCTTGCGGTGGGCGCCGAGGATGATCATGTCGACCTGGCGGTCATGGGCCTCGCGGATGATCTCGGCATAGGGCGCACCGGCCACCGTCTGTACCAGGGTGCGGGGCTCCGGCTGGGCGTAGTCCTCGCGGATGTCCGTCAGGGTCCTGTGCAGGTCGGTCACCACGGCCTCTTCCAGGCCATGCAGTACCCGGTGGGGCAGGTAGGGGTCGAGCACGTGGAGGATGTCGAGACGCGCGCCGCTCTCGTTGGCCATGCGAATGGCTCGGGCGAAGGCGGCGCGGTTCTCGGCAGAGAGATCGCTGGCAAACAGCAGGGTCTGGGTCATGAAGTCTCTCTCCGTAGCAGATGGGCCTGACGGGCAGACTTCAGCATGGGCGCCGCTTGTTCCGGGTGCAAGGGGCGTGGCGCTACCACCACCGATGGAAGTGATGCACCGGTCCATGGCCTTGACCCACATCAAGGCGGTGGCTCTCGGCCAGCGCCGCCTCCAGCCACTGCTTGGCGGCCGTGACTGCCTGCGGCAAGGCGTCGCCAAGCGCCAGCCGGGCGGCGATGGCCGAGGAGAGCGAGCAGCCGGTGCCGTGGAGATTGGACGTGGAGATCCGGCTGCCTTCCAGCCAGTGGGTGCCGCCCTGGGCCAGCAGCAGGTCGGGGCAGGAAGGGCCGGCCAGGTGCCCGCCCTTGAGCAGCACGGCGCCGGTGCCCAGCGCCGCCAGGCGCGGTGCCAGTTCCGCCATCGCCTGTCGCGACGTGGGCGCCGCCAGGCCGAGCAGCACGGCGGCTTCCGGCAGGTTGGGGGTGATCAGGTCGGCCAGCGGGACCAGCACCTCGCGTACCGCGGCGATGCCGACGTGATCGACCAGGATGTCGCCGCTCTTGGCCACCATCACCGGGTCCAGCACGATCCAGCGCGGCCGCCTCGCCAGCAGGGCATCGCGAATCGCCTCGGCCACCTCGCGGCTGGCGACCATGCCGATCTTCACCGCGTCGATGCCCACGTCGTCGAGCAGGGTGTCGAGCTGCAGGCGGATGAATTCCACCGGTATCGGGTGCACGCCGCGCACGCCGCGGGTGTTCTGCGCGGTCAAGGCGGTGACGACGCTGGTACCATAGGCGCCCAGCGCCGAGAAGGCCTTGAGGTCGGCCTGGATGCCGGCGCCACCGCTGGGGTCGGAGCCGGCGATGGTGAGCACGTTGGGAATGGGGCGATGGTTCGTCATGGCGTCGTCGTCTCGCAAATGGATACGTAGAGGAAGCGCGGATGCTGAGCCTGTTCGTGGTGGCGCTGGTGAGCGCCACCCTGCTGCCCGGAGGCTCCGAGGTGTGGCTGGCCAGGCTCTGGTGCCTGGGCGAGCCGGCCTTCATGCTGTGGCTGGTGGCCACCAGCGGCAACACCCTGGGCAGCCTGGTCAACGTCTGGATGGGTCGCTATGCGCGTCGCTTCCAGGATCGCCGCTGGTTTCCCGCCTCGCCCCAGGGGCTGGCCCGCGCCGAGCGCTGGTATCACCGCTTCGGCGAGTGGAGCCTGCTGCTGTCGTGGGCGCCGGTGATCGGCGACCCGCTCACCGTGCTGGCCGGCGTCTTCCGCCTGCCCTGGTGGCGGGCGCTGTTGCTGATCGCCTTCGCCAAGGGGGCGCGCTACGCCGTGGTGCTGGTGCTTGCCCAGGCGTGGCTGGCGCCCCTGTGCCAGTAGCCCGCTACAGCACCGAGGGCAGCCAGGTCGCCAGCCCCGGGAACAGGGCCAGCGCCACCAGCATGGCGAGCTGCAGCAGGATGAAGGGCGTCACCCCGCGGTAGATGGCCGAGGTCGGCACCGAGTCGGGGGTGACACCGCGCAGGTAGAACAGCGCGAAGCCGAACGGCGGGGTCAGGAACGAGGTCTGCAGGTTCACCGCGATCATGATGCCGAGCCAGATCGGGTCGAGCCCCATCATCAGCAGCACCGGGCCGACGATGGGCACCACCACGAAGGTGATCTCGATGAAGTCGAGGATGAAGCCGAGCAGGAAGATCACCACCATCACCACCAGGGTGGCGCCCACTACACCGCCGGGCAGGGCCTCGAACATCGCCTTGACCAGCTCCTCGCCGCCATAGGCACGGAACACCAGTGAGAACAGCGCGGCCCCGATCAGGATCAGGAACACCATGCTGGTGACCTTGGCGGTGGTGTGCACCACCTCGCGCAGCATGGCCAGGTTGAGGCGGCGGTTGGCCAGCGCCAGCAGGAAGGCGCCGGTGGCGCCTACCGCCGAGGCTTCGGTGGGGGTGGCGAAGCCGCCCAGGATCGAGCCGAGCACCGCCACGATCAGCAGCACCGGGGGAATCAGCCCCTTGATCAGCAGCGGCCACAGGCTGCCGGTGTGCCCGAGCTCCTGCTTGAGCTCCTCGCGGTTGGCGGCCGGGGCGCTTTCCGGCTTCAGCCAGGCCACCGCGGCCACGTAGACGATGTAGGCTACCACCAGCAGCAGGCCGGGGATCAGCGCGCCGACGAAGAGGTCGCCCACCGACACCGTCTTGGGGCTCCACACGCCCATGGCCAGCTGCGCACGCTGGTAGGCGTTGGAGAGCACGTCGCCCAGCAGCACCAGGGCGATGGAGGGCGGGATGATCTGACCCAGCGTGCCGGTGGCGCAGATGGTGCCGGTGGCGAGCGCCGGCGAGTAGCCGCGCTTGAGCATGGTCGGCAGCGACAGCAGGCCCATGGTCACCACCGTGGCGCCGACGATCCCGGTGGAAGCGGCCAGCAGCATGCCGACCAGGATCACCGAGATGCCAAGTCCGCCGCGCAGGTTGCCGAACAGCATGGCCATGGCGTCGAGCAGCGTTTCCGCCACCCGCGACTTCTCCAGCAGGACCCCCATCAACACGAACAGCGGCACGGCCAGCAGCGTCTGGTTGGTCATGATGCCGTACAGGCGGTTGGGCATGGCGCCCATCATGCGCGCCTCGAAGGGCACCGGCACGCCCATCTGCAGCAGCAGATGGCCAAGGCCGGCAAAGATCAGCGCCGTGCCGGCCAGCGCCAGGGCGACCGGGTAGCCCAGCATCAGCACCACGCAGACGCTGAAGAACAGGAAAAGCGGCATGAACTCGAGCAGGGCTTCCACGTCACACCACCTCGTCGTGATCGATAGTATTGCCCGGCGCCTTGCCGCGCAGGATCAGCACCTGGCGAATCACCTGCGCCACGCCCTGGATCAACAGCAGCGCCATCATTACCAGGATCAGTGTCTTGAGCAGGTAGACCCCGGGGATGCCGCCGTCCGGCGATCGCTCGAGGATCGCCCAGCTGCTCCTCACGTAGCCGTAGCTCGACCAGGCGATGAACAGTACCACCGGGATCAGCAGGAACAGGGTGCCCAGCAGGTCGATCCAGGCACGGCCCTTGGCGGAGAGGCGGCGATAGAAGATGTCGACGCGAACGTGGCCATCGTGGCGCAGCGTCCAGGCGGCGCCCAGCATGAACACCATGGCGTGCATGTACATCACCGATTCCTGCATCACGATGCTGTGGATGCTGAAGACGTAGCGCATCACCACGATGGCGAACTGCACCACCATCATGATGATCACCAGCCAGGCGATGGAGCGGCCCACGACCTCGGTAAAGCCGTCAAGCCATGCGAGCAGGACCGGGTCTCGGTTCGCGGTTTGCATGGGTACTGTCTCGTGTCGACGCAAATTGGGAACGCATCATCGCCGATTCCATGGCGGGCGTCATCCCCATGCCGGCAGGAGTGCCATCAGCGAGCCTGCTGCTTGCGCAGTTCGGCAAGCACCTCGAGACAGGCGGGCGGCAGCGCCACGTCCACGGCGATCGGCAGGTGGTCGGAGAAGAGATGGTCCAGCACGCGCACGTCCTGCGCCTCCAGCGAGCTGGACAGCAGGATGTGGTCCAGCGCCCGGCGCGGCTGCCACGAGGGGTAGCTCAGCAGTGGCCGCACCGGGTGCAGCGGCAGCGAGGCGCAGAAGCGTGAGTGGGTGTGCAACTGGTCCGGCGTGCAGTTGAGATCGCCCATCACCACCACGTGACGCAGCGGCTGGATGATCTCGCTGAGGTAGTCGAGCTGGCGCACCCGCCCGCGGTGGCTCAGCGCCAGGTGGGCGACGAACAGGTGCAGGGCGTCCGGGCCTTCGCCGTAGCGGGCGTGGATGGCGCCTCGCCCGGGCAGGGTGCCGGGCAGGCGGTGCTCCTCGATGGCGCTCGGGGTCAGGCGCGACAGCAGGCCGTTGCTGTGCTGGGCGAAGCGGCCCAGGTTGCGGTTGAGCTGCTGGAAGTGGTGCGGGAACCCCCCGCGCATCGCCAGGTATTCCACCTGGTTGATGTGGTTGGAGCGAAAGCTGCCGCCGTCCACCTCCTGCAGCCCGACGATGTCGAAGCGCCTGAGCACCTCGCTGACCATGTCCAGGCGGCGCTGGCGCTGCGGGTGCGGCAGCAGGTGCTGCCAGCTGCGGGTCAGGTAGTGGTGGTAGGCCGAGGTCTGGATGCCCACCTGCATGTTGAAGGTGAGCAGCTTGAGATGGCCGCCCTCGAGGGGCGGCGTCTTGGCGTCGGCCAGGTGCGAAAGCTCGGGGTGGGGGTCAGTCTTCACGCTCTTGCCGTACGCGTTCGATGAGGGCATCGGCGATCTGCGGCATGTTGGCCAGGCTGCCGGCGCTGCTCGGCGTCACCAGGTAGCGGCCGTCGATGATCAGTGCCGGTACGCCCATCAGGCGCATGGCACGCATGCGTGCGTGGGCCTGGTTGACCTGGGCCTTGACGCCGAAGGCGTCCAGCGCCTGGCGGGCTTCCTCCTCGCTCACGCCGTACTGGCTGAGGAAGCGGGCGATGCCGTCGGCGCTGTTGAGGCGCTGGCCCTCCTCGTGGATGGCGGCAAAGATATCGGCATGGGCTTCTTCCAGGATGCCCAGCGACTCGGCCGCGTAGAACATCACCGCATGGGTGTTCCAGTCGCCGCCCATGGTGGCGGGCAGGTGCACCACGCTGACGTCATCGTCGAGGGTCTCGTACCAGGCGGTCACGCTCTCCTGCAGGTTGTAGCAGTGCGGGCAACCGTACCAGAACGCCTCGGTGACCTCGATCTGGCCCTCGTCGACGCGGGTCTCGACGGGCTGTGCCAACACCTCGTAGTGCTGGCCTTCGACCAGGTTGGCGCTGGCCAGGGCCGACAGGCCGAGGCCCACCACGGCGAACAGGGCGGATTGGAACAGGCGGGAGGGGGTGAGCATTGCGGCTGGACTCCTTGAGAAAGGGCGCTTGGGCTGGCGCGACAAGATCGACATCGAGCCATTGGAGTGCGCTGCCAGGGCCAGGTTCCCGGCGCGCCGGGCCGATATGGCAAGGGCGGCCCAAAGGCCGCCCTTGCCGGCGGCCGCAGCCGCGCGCTCCGATGGCGGTGCTCAGTGCAGGCCGTGGATGTAGTTGGCGACGGCGGCCATGTCGGCATCGCTCATTTTGGAGGCGATGTCGCCCATCATGTTGTTCGGGTCGTTGCTGCGCTCGCCGGAGGCGAAGTCCTGCAGCGTGGCGAGGGTGTATTCGGCGAACTGGCCGGAAAGCGCCGGATAGATAGCGGTGTCGATGCCCTGGCCGGTGGGGGTGTGGCATGCCGCGCAGGCGGGAATGCCCTTGGCCATGTCGCCGGCACGGTAGAGCTCCTCGCCGCGGGCCAGGAGCTCCTCGTCGGGGTTGGCCTGGCCGATGTTGGCATCCTGCTGGGCATAGTAGGCGCCCACGTCCCAGGCGTCCTGGTCGGTGAAGTCGTCGACCTGACCGGCCATTTCCGGCACCAGCCGGCGGCCATCGCGGATGTCCATGATCTGCTTGGCCGTGTAGGACATCTGCTGTCCGGCCAGGTGCGGGAAGGCGGGCATGGAGCTGATGCCGTTCTGGCCATGGCAGGCCGCACAGCTCTGGGCTCTCTCCCGGCCAGCGGCGGCGTCTGCGTCCGCTTGCAGGTCAGCGTGGGCGGCGCCGACGGCGCCCATGGTAAATGCCAGGCTTGCCAGTAACTTTCTCATCGCTGTTTCACTATGCCGTTATGTTGTTTACCGGTACGCATCCTGGGTGCCGCCCAGGCCTCGCAGGTTCCAGGCCGGGTCGCCCTGCTGCCCGTAGCGCCGTGGGTCGGTCGCTGCCGGCAAGAGCACGGTGGTACACTAGCGCGCCCAGGTCGCAGACAAAAGACACCGCATTATAACGAAACAAGCCCGCTTCGGGAATGCAGGTCAAGAGGTTGGCGACCAGGGCCTTTCGTCTATTGCGAGGGAAAGGATGCCATGGCATCACTCAACTATCAGAACGCACGCTTCCTCACCAGCGCGCCGACGCTGGCCAAGTGCCCGCCGGACGAGGGCGCCGAGGTGGCGTTCGCCGGGCGCTCCAACGCCGGCAAGTCCAGCGCCATCAATACGCTGACCCGGCAGAAGGCGCTGGCGCGTACCTCGCGCACGCCGGGGCGCACGCAGCTGATCAACTTCTTCACGCTGGGCGAGGATACCACCCGCCGCCTGGTCGACCTGCCCGGCTACGGCTATGCCAAGGTGCCCGAGGCGGTGAAGCGCGAATGGCAGCGGCATCTCGCTGATTACCTGCGCGGCCGGCACTCCCTGCGCGGCCTGGTGCTGGTGATGGACGTGCGCCACCCCCTCACCGAGTTCGACCAGACCCTGCTGGGCTGGGCGGACGACCAGGAGATGCCCGTGCATATCCTGCTGACCAAGGCCGACAAGCTGAAGTCCGGCGCGGCCAAGAACGCCCTGCAGCAGGTGCGCAGCCGGCTGCGCGAATGGGAGGATCTGGTCACGGTACAGCTGTTCTCGTCGCTCAAGCGTGAAGGCGTCGACGAGGCCTGCGCTCGGCTCGACGGCTGGCTGGCCGAGGCCGACTAGAGATCGCCATCGCCGCCTGCGGGCGGGTGCGGCCGGCCGGTGAGGCGGGTGAGCAGCGCGGGCAGCTCGCGCACGTGCGACAGATGATGCACCCGCGGCGGCAAGGGCGGCTCCTGCCCTCTATGAGGCGAGATCCACGCCACCTGCATGCCCAGGCGCTGGGCCGGCTCCACGTCCTCGCGCCAGGAATCCCCCACGTGCAGCGCCTGGGCGGGATTCGCGCCCAGGCGTCCCAGCGCCGCCAGGAACGGGCGCGGGTCGGGCTTGGGGGCGAGCATCTCGCCGGCGGCGATGGCCACCGGGAAGAAGCGCCCCAGCGCCAGGCGCTGCACGTCCACGTTGCCATTGGTGATGCTGGCCAGCCGGTAGCGTGTGGCCAGCGCCGCCAGCAGCGGCTCCACTTCCGGATGCGGCGCGACCCGGTGGCGCAGCGTCATGAAGCGCGCCATGGCCGCGGCTGCCCATGTCTCGGCCGCGGCCGGGTCGAGCCCGTACTCTCCCAGCATTTCACGTAGGGCCCTGGCGCGCAGCCAGGTGAAATCGCCGCGGCGCAGCGGGTAGGCGTGAGCCAGCGCCCGCCGGCGCTGCTCGAAGGCCTCGAGCGGAAAACGCTGCTGGAAGCTCGGCGTGGCGGGCTGGCCGCGCATCGCCAGCCAGGCGGCCAGTTCGCGATCGAGCCAGGCGTAGTGGCCGGTTTCGGTGGCGACCATGACGCCGTGGTTGTCCCACAGGGTGTCGTCGAGGTCGAAGGTGATCGCCAGCAGCGGGACCGTCATGGGTCGCCCCGTGTCGACGAAGGGTCAGGGCGCCGGCGGGCGCGGGGGTGGGCGGCATCGTAGCTCGCCGCCAGGTGCTGCCAGTCGAGCTGGGTATAGACCTGGGTGGTGGAAAGGTTGGCATGCCCCAGCAGTTCCTGCACGGCGCGCAGGTCCTGGCTCGATTCCAGCAGGTGGCTGGCGAAGGAGTGGCGCAGGCGGTGGGGGTGCAGGTGCTCGGGCAACCCGCGCTGGCGGGCCACTTCGCCGAGCCGCTTCTGGATGGCGCGATGGCCCAGGCGCCCCCCGCGCTGGCCGACGAACAGCGCGGTTTCGTCGGGACGAGCCAGCGCCGAGCGGCTCGCCAGCCAGGCGTCCAGCGCCTGGCGGGCGCGGCGCCCCACCGGCACCTGGCGCGGCTTGCCGCCCTTGCCCACGACCCGCACGCGGCGGCTCTCCAGGTCGCCGAGGTCGAGCCCGGCCAGCTCCGCCAGGCGCAGCCCGCTGGAGTAGAATAGTTCCAGCATGGCCTGGTCGCGCTGCGCCAGCGGGGTATCGTCATGCCGGGCGTCGAGCAGACGGGCCAGCTGGTCGACGTCCAGCGGCTTGGGCAGGTGCGCGGGCTGGCGTGGCGTCGGCACCAGCCGAGCGGGGTTGTGCGCCAGCTGCCCTTGGGCCACCAGGTGGTCGGCCAGGTGCGCTACCGCAGCGCGGCGCCGGGCCAGGCTGCGCGGCGCCAGGCCGCGGCTGCGTTCGGCGCCGAGGAAGCGGCGCAGCAGGGAGGCGTCCAGCGCGCCGGCGTCCATGACGCCGCGCGCTTCGAGAAAGGTCGCCAGGGCTTCAAGGTCGTGCCGATAGGCCGCCACGGTGGCCGGGCTGGCACTGCGCGCCAGCGCGTCGAGACAGGCGTCGAGCTGGTGGCGCAGCGGTGTATCAGCCATGGCGCACGGCAAGGTGGCGCAGCAGCAGCCGGGCCAGCACGTCGCCGAGGTATTCGGTGAACAGCGTGTCCATGCTGGCGCGGAAGTGATCCGGATCGGGGCTGGCCAGCAGCAGGTAGCCCATCGGCTCGCCCATGCTCAGGCGTGCCAGGGCGCAGGAGCCGGCCTGCCGCGGCGGGGTCGCGTGAGGCAGCAGGCGCGCCCAGTCGGTGGGGGTGAGGCGGGTGCAGCGGCTGGAGCGGCCGTCCAGCAGCGCGGCCAGGCGCGCGCCGGCATGGTCGTCGAGCACGTGGCGCGGTGGCTGGGGCGGCAGCGGCTCCTGGTCGGTGAGGGAGGCCGGGGACCACAGCGCCAGGGTGGGCACCTGGAAGCGTTCGGCCATCTGCGTGGCCAGCGCCTGGCCCAGGGCGTCGGCATCCTCGGCCTCCAGCAGCGCCAGCACCAGCTCGCGGGTGCGGCGGAACTGGCCCTCGTTGTGGCGCGCCGACTCCAGCAGCTGTTCCAGGCGCCACTCGGCCTGCTCGGCGCGCCGGCGCAGGTCGTGCACCAGGCGTTCGAGCAGGGAGGTGGTGCCTTGCGCCTCGGGGTGAGGCACTTTGAGCTGCTGCAGCAGCCCCTCGCGGCCGACGAAGAAGTCCGGGTGGCGGGCCAGCCATTCGGCGACCCGGTCAGGGTCCAGGGTCTTGCGCGGTTCGGGGGCGGCTCGGGTCATGCAAGGCTCCTTCGGTTTTCGGTGGGCCCGGGATCAGGTCAGGGCGATGCGCCCCTCGAAGACACGTTCGGCAGGGCCGGTCATGCGCAGCGGGGCGTCGCCGCCGGGCCAGTCGATGCTGAGATCGCCGCCCGGCAGGTGCACGGTCACCGGGCTCTCGAGCAGGCCCTGGCGGATGCCGCTGGCCACCGCCGCGCAGGCGCCGGTGCCGCAGGCCAGGGTCTCGCCGCTGCCGCGCTCGAAGACTCGCAGGCGGATCTCGTGGGGCGACACCACCTGCATGAAGCCGACGTTGACCCGCCGCGGGAAGCGCGGATGGCGCTCGATCAGCGGGCCGAGGCGCTCGACCGGGGCCGTGTCCACGCTGTCGACGCGCAAAACCGCATGGGGGTTGCCCATCGACACGACGCCGATCTCGTACGTCTCGCCGTCGACCTCGAGGCGGTGCAGCGGGCGGTCCTCGGCGGCGTCGAACGGCAGCGCGGCGGGCGCGAAGCGCGGCGCACCCATGTCCACCGTGACCAGGCCCTGGTCGTCGATCACCAGGGTCAGCGGGCCGCCGGCGGTCTCCACGCGGATCTCTTGCTTGTGGGTCAGGCGCTGGTCGCGCACGAAGCGGGCGAAGCAGCGCGCGCCGTTGCCGCAGTTCTCCACCTCGCTGCCGTCGGCGTTGAAGATCCGGTAGCGGAAGTCCATGTCGGGGCAGCGCGGCGGCTCGACGATCAGCAGCTGGTCGAAGCCCACCCCGAAGCGGCGGTCGGCCAGGCGGCGGACCTGGTCCTCGCGCAGGCGTGCGCGCTGGGTGACCAGGTCGATCACCATGAAGTCGTTGCCGAGGCCGTGCATCTTGGTGAAGTGCAGCAGCATCAGCGCGACTCTCCGTCCGCATTCGCCGTGGCTGCGGGCAGCAGCGACTCGCCGGCCCACAGCGATGCCATGCTCTCGCGCTGGCGCACCACGTGGTAGGCGTTGCCGTCCACCATCACCTCGGCGGGACGCGGGCGGCTGTTGTAGTTCGAGGCCATGACGAAGCCGTAGGCGCCGGCCGAGCGTACCGCCAGCAGGTCGCCCGCCGCGATGGCCAGCTCGCGCTCCTTGCCCAGGAAGTCGCCGGTCTCGCACACCGGGCCGACCACGTCGTAGGTGGCGCGCTCGCGGGCCAGGCGGGTATCGACCGGGATGATCGCCTGCCACGCCTGGTAGAGCGCCGGGCGGATCAGGTCGTTCATGCCGGCGTCGACGATGGCGAAGTTCTTGGTCTCGCCGGGCTTGAGGAACTCCACCCGGGTCAGCAGCACGCCGGCATTGGCGGCGATCGAGCGGCCCGGCTCGAACAGCAGGGTCAGGCCCTCGCCGTGCTCCCACTGGGCGAGGCGCTCGAGCAGCGAGGCGGCGTAGTCGAACGGCTGGGGCGGATTCTCGCCGCGGTAGGGCACGCCGAGCCCGCCGCCGAGGTCGAGGTGCTTCACCCTGATGCCGCGCTCGCGCAGGCGCTCGAGCAGCACCAGCAGGCGATCCAGGGCGTCGAGGAAGGGGGCGAGCTCGGTGAGCTGCGAGCCGATATGGCAGTCGATGCCGATGATCTCGATGCCCGGCAGGGTGGCGGCCAGCTCATAGACCTCGAGGGCCTCGTCCACCGGGATGCCGAACTTGTTGTCCTTGAGCCCGGTGGAGATGTAGGGGTGGGTGCCGGCGTCGACGTCGGGGTTGACCCGCAGCGACACCGGCGCCACCTTGCCCAGCCGCTCGGCCACGGCGGAAAGGCGCTCGAGCTCGGGGCGCGACTCGACGTTGAAGCACTTGATGCCGACCTCGAGGGCGCGGGCCATCTCGCCTTCCTGCTTGGCCACGCCGGAGAACACCACCTTGGCCGGGTCGCCGCCGGCGGCCAGCACGCGCTCGAGCTCGCCCACCGAGACGATGTCGAAGCCGGCGCCCAGGCTGGCCAGCAGGCCCAGCACCGCCAGGTTGGAGTTGGCCTTCACCGCGTAGCAGATCAGGTGGGGATGGCCGCCCAGCGCCTCGGTATAGGCACGGAAATGGCGCGTCAGGGTGGCCCGGGAGTAGACGTAGCAGGGCGTGCCCACCTCGTCGGCCAGCTGCGTCAGCGGGACCGCCTCGCCGTGGAGCACGCCGTCGCGGTATTCGAAATGGTCCATGGTCAGCTCTCGTCGTTGGCGGATGGCGGATGGCCGTAGCGCTGCGCGGCCTGCTCGTCGTCGGGCAGGTAGAGCGGCCCTTTCTGCCCGCAGCCGGCCAGCATCAGCAGGGCGGCGAGTGCCAGGGCGACCTTCATGCGCGGCGCTCCAGGGCGGCGAGGGCCTGGCGGGCGCGGCTTGCCGCGGCGCGCACCTGGTCGGGTGCGGTGCCGCCGATGTGGTTGCGTGCCGCCACCGAGCCTTCCAGCGTCAGCACCTCGAAGACGTCCTGCTCGATCACGTCGGAGAACTGGCGCAGCTCGTCGAGCGTCATCTCCGAGAGGTCCTTGCCCTCGCGCAGGCCGTAGGCCACCGACTGGCCGACGATCTCGTGGGCGTCGCGGAACGCCACGCCGCGGCGCACCAGGTAGTCGGCGAGATCCGTGGCGGTGGAGAAGCCGCGGCGGGCGGCCTCGTACATGCTCGCCTTGCGCGACTCGATGGCCGGCACCATGTCGGCGAACGCCTTGAGGCAGTCGCGCACCGTGTCGAGGGTGTCGAACAGCGGCTCCTTGTCCTCCTGGTTGTCCTTGTTGTAGGCCAGCGGCTGCGACTTCATCAGCGTCAGCAGGCCCATCAGGTGGCCGTAGACGCGGCCGGTCTTGCCGCGCACCAGCTCGGGCACGTCGGGGTTCTTCTTCTGCGGCATGATCGAGCTGCCGGTGCAGAAGCGGTCGGGCAGGTCGATGAACTGGAACTGGGCGCTGGTCCACAGCACCAGCTCCTCGCTCATGCGCGACAGGTGCATCAGCAGGATGCTGGCGAAGCTGGCGAATTCGATGGCGAAGTCGCGGTCGCTGACGGCGTCGAGCGAGTTCTCCGCCGGTCGCTCGAAGCCCAGCAGCTCGGCGGTGACGTGGCGGTCGATGGGGTAGGTGGTGCCGGCCAGCGCGGCGGCGCCCAGCGGCATCACGTTGACGCGCTTGCGGCAGTCGAGCAGGCGCTCGTGGTCGCGGGCGAGCATCTCGTGCCAGGCCAGCAGGTGGTGGCCGAAGGTCACCGGCTGGGCGGTCTGCAGGTGGGTGAAGCCGGGCATGATGGTGTCGGCCTCGCGCTCGGCGAGCTCGATCAGGCCCTGGCGCAGGCGGGTCAGCTCGGCCTCGACCACGTCGATCTCGTCGCGCAGGAACAGGCGGATGTCGGTGGCCACCTGGTCGTTGCGCGAGCGGCCGGTGTGCAGCTTCTTGCCGGTGATGCCGATCCGGTCGGTCAGGCGCGCCTCGATGTTCATGTGCACGTCCTCGAGCTTCACCGACCACTGGAACTCGCCGCGCTCGATCTCGCCGCGAATCTCGCCAAGACCGTTGATGATGGCGTCGCGTTCGTCATCGGTCAGCACGCCCACCCGCGCCAGCATGGTGGCATGGGCGATGGAGCCCTGGATGTCCTGCAGGGCGAGGCGCTGGTCGAAGCCGACCGAGGCGGTGAAGCGCTCGACGAAGGCGTCGGTGGGTTCGCTGAAGCGGCCGCCCCAGGACTGGTTGGTGCCGGGGGGTGTGGAACGAGAGCTCATCGGCGTGGGCATCCTGCTGGTACATGCGTGACGTTCGTGGGGGAACCATCTGTCAATGGCTCCAGATCATGGTTTCGCAGTGTACCAGAGTCGACGGGAGTGGCGAGGCCCGAGCCGGTGGGGCAGAGTGGGAGGCTGCGATTTTTCCTGCCTCGCCAGGTGCTTTATCATGGAGGCAAAGACCATCCTCGGCCGCGATCGGGACGGTCTGCGGCACATCATACTGCTGAGCAGGGTCCGCCCGGGCCCGCTGCATGGGAGAACCACGTGAGATCCATCACTACGCTGCGCATTGCCACCCGCAAGAGCCAACTGGCCCTGTGGCAGGCCGAACATGTCCGTGACCTGCTGATGGCTCACCACCCCGACCTCACGGTGGAGCTGGTGGCGCTCTCCACTCGCGGCGACAAGATCCTCGATACGCCGCTGGCCAAGATCGGCGGCAAGGGGCTGTTCGTCAAGGAGCTCGAAGAGGCCATCCTCGACGGCCGGGCCGATATCGCCGTGCACTCCATGAAGGACGTGCCGATGCACTTCCCCGAGGGGCTCGGCCTGTCGGTGATCTTCGCCGGCGCCGAGCCGACCGATGCCCTGGTGTCCAACCACTACGGCACCCTCGACGAGCTGCCGGAGGGCGCGCGGATCGGCACCTCGAGCCTGCGCCGCGGCCTGCAGATGCGCGAGGCACGCCCCGACGTGGAGATACTGTCCCTGCGCGGCAACGTCCAGACCCGCCTGGCCAAGCTCGATGCCGGCGAGTTCGACGCCATCCTGCTGGCCACCTCCGGCCTTCGGCGGCTGGGGCTCGGCGACCGCATCGCCCAGGAGTTGCCGCCCGAGGTGTGCCTGCCGGCCTGCGGCCAGGGCGCGCTCGGCATCGAGTGTCGCATCAACGACCCCGACCTGATCGCGCTGCTGGCGCCGCTCGACGATCCGGCCACCGCGACCCGAGTGCGCGCCGAGCGGGCCATGAACACGCGTCTGGAGGGCGGCTGCCAGGTGCCGATCGGCGGCTACGCCACCTTCGAGAACGACGGCCAGACCCTGTGGCTGCGTGCCCTGGTCGGCAACCCCGAAGGCACCGAGGTGCTGCGCGCCGAGGGCCGGGGCTCCATTCACGAACCGGAGGCGCTGGGCATTCGCGTGGCCGAGGACCTGCTCGACCAGGGCGCCGGCGAGATCCTGGCCGAGGTCTACGGCGGCTGATGCCGGTCATGCGGCCGGTATTGATCTGCCGCCCGGGCGAACGGGCGACGGCGCTGGCGCAAGCCATCGAGGCCACCGGCTTCCCGGTGGCCCATCTCGATATCATGGCGTTGGAAGCGCTACCGGAGACCCCGGACATGCGCCAGGCCTGGCTCGACTTCGACCACTTCCACAAGGTGGTGGTGGTCAGCCCCTTCGCCGCCGAATGCCTGCATGAGGCCCTCGACTGCTACTGGCCGCAGCTGCCGCTGGGCACCGCCTGGTACGCGGTGGGGGCGGCCACGGCGCAGGTATTGCATCGGCGGCTCGGGGTGCGCGTGCACGTGCCGCCGCATGACGCCGGGGAGGACACCAGCGAAGCCCTGCTGCGGCTGGCCTCGCTGCGCCGGCTCGACGGCGAGCGGATCCTGCTTGTGGCCGGCGAGGGCGGGCGGCCCGTGCTGGCGCAAACCCTGGCCTCTCGGGGCGGCCGCGTCACGCGGCTCGCGCTCTATCGCCGCTGTCTGCAGCCGCCCCCCGCTACACTGCAGGCAAGGCTTGCCAGCGGCGATTTTCACGCCTTGGTGGTCAGCAGCGGAGAATTACTCGAACATCTGGCAAGATGGTGCACCAGCGCCACCTTGAACCAACCGCTAATCGTGTCCAGTCGGCGTTTGGCTACACTGGCCGAGGATTTGGGCTTTCGCACTTGCGTGGTGGCAACGGGTGCTACGCCGGCGGCTCTGGCCAGCGCTGTGGCAGGGCTTCGCGACCTGGGGGGTGCCGATGTCGATCAAGACGATCTCGAAAAGGGCTAGCGACTGATGAGCAAGCAGACTAACGAGCAGGACGAACAAAAATCGCCTTCCGGTGATGCGCGAGGCGACAAGCGACGCGCAGCCGACAGCAAGGGCAATAGCGGTGGCTCGCACCAGGGGCGCCCTCAGGGTGGCGGCAAGTCGTCCCAGGCCGGCCGGCCCGACAAGCCGGCGGATGCCAGTTCGCCTGCGGCGAGCAAGGCCCAGCCCGGCGAAGCGAAGCCGGAGGCCAAGCCGGTCGGTACCGACACGCCGGCCGGAGCCAAGCCCGCCGGCACCGACACGACCGCGGGAGCCAAGCCCGCCGGTACCGATACGACCGCGGGAGCCAAGCCCGCCGGTACCGATACCCCGGCGGCGGCCAAGCCCACCACGGACAAGCCCACGGCCGGCTCCCCCGCCAATACTGCCTCCGGCGCCACGCCTGACGCGGCCAAGGCGAGCGAGCCGGCCAAGCCCGCCGGCGCTGGCACCCCGCCTCCGCCTCCGCCCAGCAGCAGCGAGCGCAAGGGGGGCGGGCGCGCCGCCGGCGTGCTGGCGCTGATCCTGGTGCTGTTCCTCGGCATAGGCGCCGGCCTGTTCGCCTGGAACGCCTGGGAGCGCCTCGACGAACAGCAGCAGCGCCTGGCCGAACTCGAGCAGCGTGCCGGCGAGGCGGCCTCGGCCGACGAGCTGAGCGGCCTGCGCGAGCAGCTCCAGAGCGGCGAGCGTGAGCGTGACGCCGAGATGAGCCAGGCGATCGAGGCGATTCGCAGCGAATTCGCCAGCTATCGCAGCGAAGTCGACGGCACCCTGGACCAGGTGCTCGACGAGCTCTCCCGCGAGCAGGACACCGACGAGCGCGAGTGGCTGCACGCCGAAGCGGCTTACCTGCTGCGCCTGGCCAACCAGCGCCTGCAGCTGGAGCGGGACGTGGAAGGCGCGGCAGCGCTGCTGCGCACCGCCGATGCCCGCCTCGAGGAGGCGCAGAACCCGGCCCTGACCTCCGTGCGGCGCGCCATCGCCGCGGAGCTGTCGGTGCTCGACGGTGTGCCGCGCGTCGACCGCACCGGCCTCTACCTGGCCCTGCATGCCCAGCAGGAGCGCCTGGGCGGCATGCCGCTGTCGCGTGAGCTCGAGGAGATTCCGGCCCGCTCCGGCCTGCAGGAGGCGCCCACCGGTGCCTGGCAGCAGCAGCTCAGCCGCTTCGGCCAGGAGCTCAGGGACCTGGTGGTGATCCGCCAGCACGACGAAACGCTGGAAACCCTGGTGACGCCCGAGCAGGAAGCCTACCTGCGGCAGAGCGCGCGGCTGGTGCTCGAACAGGCCCAGCTGGCCCTGCTCCAGGAAGAGCAGGCCCTGTACGAGGCGAGCCTCGACAAGGCGTTGACGCTCATTCGCCACTACTACGACACCGAGCGCAGCGAAGTGCAGGCCGCCATCGAGCGTCTCGAAGAGCTCAAGCGCGAGAACATCCAGCCCGAGCTGCCCGATATCAGCGGCTCGCAGCAGGCCCTGGCCGAGTTCATCGAGCGGCGTTTCGGTTCGCGCGGCGGCCGGGGAGATGACGCATGAGAAAGCTGCTGCTTATCGTTCTGCTGGGCCTTGCCCTCGGGGCGCTGTTTGGCCAGCTGATGGTCTCCATTCCCGGCTACTGGCTGGTGCGGGTCGGCGATACCTCGGTGCAGACCTCGTTCTGGTTCGGGCTGGTGCTGCTGCTGGCGGCCTTCCTCGTGCTGCACTTCGCCCTGCGCGTGCTGATGCGCATGAGCTATCCGGTCAGCCGGCTCAAGGTGTGGAACCGCCGCACACGGCATCGCAACGCCATGAAGCGCACCGTGCGCGGCCTGGTGGCGCTGGCCGAAGGCCGCTGGAAGACGGCGGAGAAGTCGCTGGTCAAGGCCGCCGACGATTCCAGCACCCCGCTGGTCAACTACCTCTCGGCCGCCCTCGCGGCCCATTACCAGGGGCGCTACGACCAGGCCGACACCCTGCTCAAGCGCGCCCACCTCTCCACCGAGGGGGCCGACTCGGCGGTGGGGCTGATGCAGGTCCAGCTGATGCTGGATCGTCAGCAGTATGAAGAGGCGCTGGCGATTCTCACCCGGCTCGATCGCCAGATGCCCAACCACCCGCAGGTGCTCAAGCAGCTCAAGCAGGCCTATCTCAGCGTCAGTGACTGGGAGGGCCTGCGCCGCCTGATGCCGCGCCTGGCGGCACGCCAGCTGATCTCGCCTCAGGAGCGCAACCAGCTGGAGCTGCGTGCCTACAAGGAGCTGCTGGTGCATGAGGCCCGCGACCCGAGCAATATCGAGCGGATTCGCAGCCTGTGGGCCGACATGCCCGACGCGCTGCGTACCAACATCGAGCTGGTGGTGCTCTACACCGAGGCGCTGGTGCGCGGCAACGAGGAAGGCATCGCCGAGCGGCTGCTGCGCCACTCGCTCAAGGAGCACTGGGACAGCCGCCTGGTGCTGCGCTATGGCCTGCTCGACGTCGACCCGGCGCGCCAGCTGGTGCATGCCGAGAAATGGCTGCAGGAGCGCCCCAACGACCCGGACCTGCTGCTCACCCTGGGACGCCTGGCGCTACGCAACGCCTACTGGGGCAAGGCGCAGGAGTACTTCGAGGCGAGCCAGCGCCAGCGCCCGAGCGGGGTGGTGTGCGCCGAGCTGGCCAGGCTGTTCGCCAACCTCGGCGAGCACAACAAGAGCCAGCTCTACTATCGCCAGAGCGTCGAGCTGCTCGACAAGTCGCTGCCCTCGCTGCCCCAGCCCGCCGAACCTGCGGCGGCGGTGGAGGACGCGGAGCGCGACAAGTAAGCCCAGGCCGACGGCGGGTCGCGCTGCAGGGGAGGGGTCTCTCGTGCTTCGCGGGCTTCAACGACAGCTCGGACTTCAGGGGGCGCTTCGGCGCCCCCTTGTCGTACCTGGCTGTCCGGCCCCGCTGATAGGGCCAGGTCAGGTTCGGGCCTGGAAACGACGAGAGCCGGCGTGTTGCCGGCTCTCGCGGGTTGGAGGGTGGCTGTCGCAGCGGGCCGGGGCCTCGCTGCGACGGGAGGTGGCTAGTCCTTCTCCTCGTAGTCTTCGCCGAGGGTCGGGTTGGGCTTGGCGCGGGGGTCGTCCTCGCCCTCGCGGCTGCTCTGGGCCGAGCGGGGCTGCCCGCCGGGGCGACCGTCGATGTCGAAGTTCTGCTGCATGAGGCGCACGTTGGCCGGCGGTGCCTCGCCCTCCTTGCCCACGCCGAAGTAGAGCGTGGTGTGCGGGAAGGGGATCTCGATGCCCTTGGCGTCGAAGTGCAGCTTCACCAGGCGGTTGTAGGCGCGCCCCACGCCCCACTGGGTGCCCGGCGTGGTCTTGATGCGCACGCGGATGTTGACCGCACTGTCGCCCAGGCCGACCACCCCGGCCACCTCCAGCGGCGCCACGATGCTCATCTTGTGGGTCTCGTCGGCGGCCAGTTCGTCGAAGGCCTCGCGCAGCGCGATGATCGCCTCGTCGATGCTCTCGCGGTAGGCGATACCGTATTCCCCCACGTGATAGCCAAACTCGCGCATGAAGTTGGACACCGTGTCGACGCTGGAGAAGGGCACGATGTGGTAGGTGCCGGAGAGGTCGCGAATGCCCACCGAACGGATGCTGAGCCGCTCGGCGGTGCCGGTGATGCCGCCCACCGAGACCACGTCGCCGGTGTTCATGGCATTCTCCACCTGGATGAAGATGCCGGTGATGATGTCCTGCACCAGCTTCTGGGCGCCGAAGCCGATCGCCAGGCCGAGCACACCGGCACCGGCGATCAGCGGGCCGATGTTGATGCCGATCTCGGCCAGCACGATCATCGCCGTCATGGTGACCAGGGCGATGGCCAGGGCGTTGCGAAACAGCGAGAGCAGCGTCTTGGCGCGGGCGTCCGGTTCGCCGGTGCCGGTCTCGGGGTTGAGCTTGTGCTCGATCAGGCTGGCCAGGCCCAGCCATACGCCGATCGCCAGCAGCAGGATCACGGCCACGCTGACCAGCGTCCCGACCAGCCCGCGTCCCGCTTCGGAGGCGTACCAGCCCGCCAGGTCGAAGGCGCCCCAGGCGTCGAGCACCACCAGCACCACGGTGATCAGGATCAGGGTGCGCAGCACCCGCAGGGCGTTGGGCACGTAGCTGTTCAGCCGCGGCTCGAGCAGCGGCAGCTTGCGGCGCAGGTCGTCGGAGAGGCGGATGCGCCGGCCGATGGTCTGCGACAGCAGGCTCGACAGCAGCATGCCCACCACCACGGCGGCGATGGTCTGAAGCGTGGCGAACAGCACGTAGGGCAGGGCATCGGCCGGGCGCGTCAGCATGACGACCAGCACCATGAAGAAGTAGGCCAGGGCAAACAGGTGCCAGGTGCGGGCGAACAGGTGCAGCGAGACGCGTGTGGCGGTCAGGTCCGAGCGCGCCGCCATCTGGTCAAGCTCCACGCGGATCCGCTTGCGGTTCTTGAGCACCACCGTCACGGCGTAGATGAAGGCGCCGAACATGATCAGCGCACCGACGCCCTGGCCCAGCGAGGGGGCCAGGTAGACGCTGGTCAGCGGGACCACCACCATCAGGCCGTAGCCGACCAGGCCGACCAGGCGCGCAAGCCAGCGGTTCCAGTAGGAGGCTTCGCCGGCCGAGATGGGCAGCAGCCGCAGCCCCTCGTAGCGGGACGAGAACAGCATGCGCAAGGCGGCCTTGATCAGTTCGATGATCAGGAAGGCGTTGAGGAACAGCGAGGCGCGGGTGGAAAGCTCGCCGGTTTCGCCGATGGCGAAGGTAGCGATCAGGTTGCCGGCGACATAGGCCAGTGCCACTACCATGAGATCGACCACGGCCGCGAGCGCCACGCACAGCACCAGCCGCAGGGTCGAATTCAGTTCGCTGTCCTTGCGCGACCAGAGGCTGAGGCGGCCGAACAGCGGCCGCGACAGGTGGCGGAACAGCATGAACAGGGCGAAGGTGGCGATGATCACCAGGCCCAGGTTGATGGCCGCCGTGGTGAAGGCGGCCATGTCGAAGGCGGTGGCGTCGGTGCCTGCGGTGAACAGGCTTGACAGGATGCCGCCGAGGTTGCGCACTTCGCCGCCGATATCGCTGGCCACGCGGCTGGTCAATTCGGCCAGTTGCCTGGGAAACGATATCGTCAGGGCGGCGGGTTCGGCCTGGCCCAGCGCCTGCTCCTCGGCGGCCTGCCGGCGCAGGTGGTCGATCAGCTGCTGGCGCGCTTCGTCGTCCTCCAGCATGTCGGCCAGTGCCGCGGGGGCGGGAGGGGCGCCGGCGGGCTGGGCCAGCGCCGGGGCCGCTGCGAGCAGGCTCAGGGCGAGCCAGCCTAGCAGCAGGAAAAGCAGTCGTTTGGCTATCACGCGTGTCCTCCATCTCGGCGTGTCGTCAAGAAGCGATGTACGCCGACCATGATAACGGCCTTTGGCGATTCGGCACGAATCGGGAGGAAAAAATTCTATGCAAGTATTGTACATTTAAATTTTGTTGTGCCATATTTGAACCGTGCCTACCCCCCTAGGCACACCCTGAACGAAGTCCGATATCCCCTTTTGTCACCCTCCCCGGGTGGCTTTTCTTTGTTTCCCCGCCTGGCTTGGCTAGTATCGGCCAGGAACCGGATGCGGGGGATGCAATGGGAGCTTGGTGGCTGGTGGCGGCAGGGGGGGCTTTAGGCGGCATGGCGCGGCTCGCCGTGTCGGAGCTGACGGCACGAGGCGTCGGTACCGGCTTTCCCTGGGGCACCCTGGTGGTCAACCTCAGTGGCGCCTTCGTGGCCGGTGTCCTGGCCGGCCTGCTCGGCATGCCGTTCGCGGATCCGGCGCCTGCCCCCGCCTGGCTGGGGCTGGTGGTGGGTGGCCTGGGCGGCTACACCACGGTGTCATCGCTGAGCCTGCAGAGCCTGGCACTATGGCAGAGCGGACGTACCCTCGCCGCGCTGACCAACCTGGGTGCTACCCTGGGCGCCGGGCTGGCGCTGGCCGCGCTGGGCTGGTGGCTGGCCGGGGTCGCAACGTGAGCGGCTGGCGCGCCTATGCGGCCGTGGGGCTGGGCAGTGCGCTGGGCAGTCTCCTTCGCTACCTGCTCTCGCTCGCCGCGCTGGCGCTGTTCGGCCCCGGCCTGCCCTGGGGAACGCTGGCGGTCAACGTGCTGGGTTCCTGGCTGATCGCCTTCTTCGCTGCCTACGTGGCATGCCAGCGGCAGGGCCGCCTGGCCGGCTGGCAGCCCTTCCTGGTGGCCGGCTTCTGCGGTGGCTTCACCACCTTCTCGCTGTTCGGGCTGGAGACGCTGCAGCTGGTCGAGCGTGGGCGCCCTGGCCTGGCCCTGCTGTACATGTTGATCAACGTACCGCTGTGGCTCTCCGCCGCCTGGCTGGGCGACCGCCTGGTGCGCACCCGCCAGGCCTGACCGATCCGGCTCAGCCTGCCGGGTCGCGCTTGCTGCCGCGCCGCTGTGCCTTCGGCTGGCCTGGCGTGGGATCGGGTGCCGTCGGGCCCGGCTCGCGCGGGAAGTGTGCCCGTACCAGGGCCAGCAGACCTTGCGTCGAGGCGTCGAAGTCCTGGCTGTGCTCGTCGATCCGGCTGCTGATCTCGCCGGCGATGCGCTTGCCCAGTTGAACACCCCACTGGTCGAACGAGTTGATGTTCCAGATCACGCCCTGAATGAATACCTTGTGCTCGTAGAGCGCGATCAGCGCGCCGAGGTTCTTCGGCGTCAGTTCGTCGAGCAGCAGCACGCTGGAGGGGCGATTGCCCGGGCAGCTGTAGGGGTCGAGCCGACTGCCGTCGTCGCCCTTCAGGCTGCCTTCCATGAAGGCGTTGGCCTGGGCCAGCATATTGGTGAGCAGGGCGAAGTGGTGCTCCTCGAAGCCCGGCTCGGGCTTGAGCGAGGCGATGAAGTCGATTGGCACGTAGCGCGTGCCCTGGTGCAGCAGCTGGAAGAAGGCGTGCTGGCCGTTGGAACCGGTCTGGCCCCAGACGATGGGGCCGGTCTTGTAGTCCACCGGGCGGCCGAAGATGTCCACCGACTTGCCGTTGGACTCCATGTCGAGCTGCTGCAGGAAGGCGGGCAGCTGATGCAGCGCCTGGTCGTAGGGCACGATGGCCTGGGTCTCGGCGCCCTGGAAGTTGATGTGCCAGATGCCGATCAGCGCCATCAGCACCGGCATGCTGGCGTGGAAGGGCGCCTGGATGAAGTGCTGGTCCATCTCGTAGGCGCCTTCGAGCATGGCCATGAAGCCGTCGAAGCCGATGGAGAGGGCGATGGGCAGCCCGATCGAGGACCACATCGAGTAGCGCCCGCCGACCCAGGCCCAGAACTCGAAGACATTCTCCTCGCGGATACCGAAGGCCATGGCCGCCGACTTGTTGGTGGAGGCGGCCACGAAATGGGCGCCCACGTCGGCCTCCGCCCCGGCGGTCTCCAGAAACCAGCGGCGCGCCGACTTGGCGTTCAGCAGCGTCTCCTGGGTGGAGAAGGTCTTGGTCGAGACGATGAACAGCGTGGTGGCCGGATCGAGGCGCGTGAGCACCTTCTGGATGTGGTTGCCGTCGACGTTGGAGACGAAGTGGAAGTTGAGCGTCGGGTGGCGATATTTGAGCAGCGCCCGGCAGGCCATGTTGGGGCCGAGGTCGGAGCCGCCGATGCCGATATTGACCACGTCGCGGATGCGCTTGCCGCTGTAGCCCTTCCATGCGCCGCTGCGCACGGCCTCGGAGAAGCGCTGGATCTGCTCGCGGGTGCGGCGGATCTCGGGCATCACGTCCTTGCCGTCGACGATCACCGGGCTGTTGCCCAGGTTGCGCAACGCCGTGTGCAGCACCGGGCGGTCCTCGGTGACGTTGATGATGTCGCCGGAGAACATCTGGGCGCGACGCTGCACCAGCGCCGAGTGTTCGGCCAGCTCGATCAGCTTGGCCAGCACGGCAGGCGAGACCGGCTGCTTGGAATAGTCGAGGAACAGGCCGCCGACGCGCAGGCTCATCGAGTCGAAGCGCGCCGGGTCGGCGGCGAAGTACTCCTTGATGCGGTCGTTTGCGGTTTCCTGCTGAAGCTGCTTCAGGGCTTGCCAGGTGACGCTGCGAGTGAGCTGGAACATGGTGGCCTCGGCGCGCGGGCTTCTACCCGTTTCGTGTTGTTATTTCTCGAGTTGCTTGTCTTGTGTGGCGATGTCCGTGCGGTGGTCCGGCTGGCTCAGCCGCTGCGTGAGGCCACCCAGGCCTCGGCATCGGGTATGGCCATCTCGTAAGGCTGGCCGAGCCAGGGCGAGCTGGCCAGGAAATCGGCGCTGGCGGCATTGCACGCCACCGGCACGTTCCACAGCGCCGCCAGGCGCAGCAACGCCTTGACGTCGGGATCATGAGGCTGGGGCGCGAAGGGGTCCCAGAAGAAGATCAGCAGGTCCAGGCGCTGCTCGGTGATGCGCGCACCGATCTGCTGGTCGCCCCCCAGCGGGCCGCTCATCAGCCCTTCCACTTCGAGCCCCAGACTGGCCGAAAGGCGCCCGGCGGTGGTGCCGGTGCCCACCAGCTCGTGGGCGGCGAGGGTATCGCGCCACAGCGTGGCCCATTCGAGCAACTCTGCCTTCTTCCCGTCATGGGCGATCAGGGCGATGCGCTTGCGTGCCGGCAGGGTGCGGCGCACGCTGCGCCGGGGACGACTGTCGTTCATGGTTGGCCTACCTCGAGGATCTTCAGGGTATTGGTGCCGCCGTGGGCGTTCATGTGGTCGCCCCGGGTCAGGATGACATGATCCCCCGGTTCGGCAATCCCCTGTGCCACCAGCAGCGCCAGCGCCCGGTCGTTGAGCTCCGTGGCCGCCATGTCGCTGGTGTCGAACGGCAGCGAGACCACCCCGCGGTAGAGCGCCATGCGCCGCTGGGCCACCGGGCTGTGGGCCAGCCCGACGATGGGCAGCCCCGAGCGGATGCGCGAGGCGATCAGCGGGGTGTAGCCGGTGGAGGTCATGCAGGCGATGGCGGCCACGCCGCTGAGGTGGTTGGCGGCGTACATGGCGGAGAGCGCGATGGTCTCGTCGATGCGCGAGAAGCCCTCGTGGATGCGGTGGCCGGACTCCTGGGCGATGCGCTCGCGCTCGGCGCCCAGGCACACCCGGCGGATCGCCTCCAGCGTCTCCACCGGGTAGTCGCCGGCGGCGGTCTCGGCCGAGAGCATCACCGCGTCGGTGCCGTCGAGCACGGCGTTGGCGACGTCGAACACCTCGGCGCGGGTGGGCAAGGGCGAGGTGATCATCGACTCCATCATCTGGGTGGCCGTGATCACCGCCCGGTTGAGGGTGCGGGCGCGCTTGATGATGCGCTTCTGCATGCCGATCAGCTTCTCGTCGCCGATCTCCACGCCGAGGTCGCCGCGGGCCACCATCACCGCCTCGCTGGCCTCGATGATGCCGTCCAGGGTGGCGTCGTCGCGCACCGCCTCGGCGCGCTCGAGCTTGGCGACCAGGCCGATCTCGCGGCCCGCCTCGCCGAGCAGGCGACGGGCCTCGCGCATGTCCTCGGCGTGGCGCGGGAAGGAGACGGCCAGATAGTCGACGCCGATGTCGATGGCGGTCTGGAGGTCGGCCTTGTCCTTGTCGGTGAGCGCCGGGGCGGAGAGCCCGCCGCCCTGCTTGTTGATGCCCTTGTTGTTGGAGAGCTTGCCGCCGGTGACCACGGTGGTGTGCACCTGCGCGCCCTCGACGCGCTCGACGTCGAGCACCAGGCGGCCGTCGTCGAGCAGCAGGCGGTCGCCGGCGACCACGTCATCGGCCAACTGCTTGTAGTCGCAGCCCACCCGGCCGGCGTCGCCGGCCTCGCCGTCGAGGGCCATGTCGAGCACGAAGGGCTGGCCCGGGGTGAGCGTCACCGCGCCGTCGCGAAAGCGGGCGATGCGGATCTTGGGTCCCTGCAGGTCGCCGAGGGCGGCGACGCTCTTGCCCAGGCGCTCGGCGATCTCGCGCACGGCGGTGAGGCGGCGGCGGTGGTCGTCCGCGCTGCCGTGGGAGAAGTTGAGGCGCACCACGTCGACGCCGGTGCGGATCATCGCCTCGAGCACGCCCTCGCGGTCGCTGGCCGGGCCCAGGGTGGCGACGATCTTGGTGCGGCGGATGGGGTCGTGGGTCGGCATGGCGGTCCTCCAGGGGGTGGCCTGTGGTGAGAGGGTGCAGATATGGGGGTAATATTACTACAAATGATCTTCGGGGGAAGAAAGTCCTGCGAGGCTTTTCTCAATGAAATCGGATCTGATCCCTGATTTTCGGTTTCTCTAGAGCGAAAACGAGCCTTTCTTTGGAAGCAGGCATAAAAGAGGCATTCGTATATGTTGTAAAATTACTAAAAAATGCTTGAGTCCGCCGCCTGCCTGCGCCACATTTTGCCTACCGCCATGAGCCCTGGCCCCGCGCCCTGAAAGGCGCATACCTCCGCCGAGCGGCTCGCCCCATCCCACTCTCGCCCATACTCACCAAGGAGGAAGGACCATGACGCTCAAGATCGCCATCAACGGGTTTGGCCGCATCGGCCGCAACGTGCTGCGGGCCCTGTACGAGAACGGCTATCGCCGCCAGGTCCAGGTCGTGGCCATCAACGACCTGGGTGATCCGGCGCTGAATGCCCACTTGCTGCGCCACGATACCGTGCATGGCCACTTCCCCTTCACGGTCGAGCACGACGAGGCGAGCCTCAGCGTCGATGGCGACCGTATCGCCATCCTGTCTCAGCGCGATCCGGCCGCCCTGCCGTGGAAGACGCTGGGCGTCGACCTGGTGATGGAGTGCACCGGGCTGTTCACACGGCGCGATGCCGCCGCCAGGCACCTCGAGGCGGGGGCCAGGCGCGTGCTCATCTCGGCGCCGAGCCCGGACGCCGACGCCACCGTGGTATTCGGCGTCAACGAGCACGTGCTGAGGCCGGAACACCAGGTGGTCTCCAACGCCTCCTGCACCACCAACTGCCTGGCGCCGGTGGCCAAGGCGCTCAACGATGCGGTGGGTATCGAGAACGGCCTGATGACCACGGTGCACGCCTACACCAACGACCAGAACCTCTCAGACGTCTACCACAGCGACCCCTACCGGGCGCGCAGCGCCACCCACTCGATGATTCCTACCAAGACCGGTGCCGCCGCCGCCGTGGGCCTGGTGCTGCCGGAGCTGGCCGGCAAGTTCGACGGGCTGGCGGTACGGGTGCCGGTGATCAACGTCTCCCTGGTGGACCTGGTGTTCACCGCCGGGCGCGACACCAGCCGGGAGGAGATCAATGCGATCGTCGCCAAGGCCGCCGAGGCCTCGCCGGTGCTGGCCGTCAACGCCCAGCCGCTGGTCTCCATCGACTTCAACCACGACCCGCACTCCTCCACCTTCGATAGCAACCACACCCGGGTGAACGGCCGCCTGGTGAAGGTGATGGCCTGGTATGACAACGAGTGGGGCTTCTCCAACCGCATGCTCGACACGGCGCTGGCCATGCACGCCGCGGGCAATGCCAAGCGCCAGGCCGCCTGAGCCTTCACGCCAGCCTGCCGGATGGGCTGTCGGTTGGGCTCGATGTGTCGGTTCTGGGAGCATGTGCCTTTGCCCTAAGGGGCGATCCTTGACTAGGGTGAGGGGTACATCCACGGAACGGGAGGTAACTCATGAAACGTTATGGACTGCGTAGCGCCCTGATGGCCCTTGCCGCATCGCTCATGCTGGCCTTGGCGGGTTGTGGTACCGGCACCGGAGAGCGTGCGGCTTCTGGCGCTGGCGTAGGCGCGGCGACCGGGGCGGCAGCGGGTGCGGCCACGGGCGGCAGCCCGGTCACCGGCGCGGCGATCGGCGCCGGGGCAGGGGCGGTCACAGGGGCCGCAACCGATGAGGACGATATCGACCTCAGCAACTGACGGCATTTCCGCCGAATACCATGCGCCGCGCCCGCCGATAGGCGGGCGCGGCTTTCTTGTGCTTGTGGCTAGTGGCCGTCGGCTACTCGACTTGCGTGTCTGGAATGCGCCAGGTTTCAGGGCACTCCCGGCGATGGAAAAGGCGCTGGGCGGTAGTGGCGTTGCGCCGTTCGGCCAGTGCCTCGCGACCTTCGCTGAGCGCCTCCATCATGCCCGGCCGGGGGTGGCGCACGGTGAGCAGCGTCAGGCCATCCTCGCGGTTCACCTCGTAGTCGCCCTGCAGCGATTCGACCAGGGGTTCGAGCCGCTCGGGCCTATCATCGAGGCACAGGGCAAAGCGCATGGCGCCGCTGTCGACCAGGTTGGCATGCAGGCCGGCCTCCACCAGGCGGCCGAGGATATCGTGCTGGCGCGGCTCGTCCATGAACGAGAAGTCACGCGGGCGCACCTCTACCCAGGCCTGCTCTTCCCGCAGGATGCAGGAGGGGACATCGGCATCGAAGCGCCGCTCGGCGTCGATGACGGTGGGGGTGGCGTCGGGCGTTTCGAAGGAGCGTACTGTCAGCGGGATCGACTTCTCCTGCAGCGGCCCTAGGGTCTTGGGGTGGATCACCTTGGCCCCGTGCCAGGCTAGCTCGGTGGCCTCGGCGTAGGAGATGCGCTCGAGCTGCACGGCGTTGTCGAAGCGCCGCGGGTCGGCGTTGAACAAACCCGGCACGTCCTTCCAGATGACGATTTCCCTGGCGTCCAGGCAGTGGGCGAAGATCGCCGCGCTGAAGTCCGAGCCTTCGCGGCCCAGGGTGGTGGCCTCGCCCTGTTCGGTGCCGCCGATGAAGCCCTGGGTCAGCGCCACTCGGTCGCTGCCAAGACGATCGCGAATGGCCTCGGCGGTGGCGGGCCAGTCGAGGTTGGCGGCCTGGTGGCAGGCGTCGGTGCGTACCAGCGCTCGGGCGTCGTGCCAGTCGGTGGCGATGCCCTGCTGGTTGAGCCAGGCCGCCACGATGGTGGTGGAGATCAGCTCGCCGTAGCAAACGGTCTGGTCGTAGTGCTTGGCGTAAGCACTTTGGCGGTGCTTGCGGTGCTGGGCGTCGAGCTCCTCGAACAGGGCGTCGACGCGCTCGTTCGGTGCGTCCGGCGAATCGCCGAACAGCGCCTCCAGCACTTCGCGGTGGTCGGCCTGCAGCGCGTCGAAGCATTGGCGGTACTCGTCGGCGCTGCCTTCGCCTCGGGCGGCGGTGAGCAGTGCCTCGAGCTTGTTGGTGGTCTTGCCCATGGCGGAGACCACCACGACCAGCGGGCGATCGCCGTGCCGTTCGATCAACGGGGTCAGGTGGCGTATCGCGTCGGCATCCTTGATCGAGGCGCCGCCGAACTTGAACACGGTCGTCATTCTCGGCTCTCCCTGGCAATGGGTGGGTGCCCTTCACCATGGGTCAAAATCGCCCTCAGGAAAAGCGCCCCCGGCTGGTGAAGGAAATGAGGGTGCAGAAACGAAAAAAGCCCCCGCAGGGGCTTCTGGTGCAGCAGCGTCTCAGCTGAGACGCTCCTTGTAGGCCTCGTAGCCGAAGGTCTTCACCGTACGCACCTCGCGGCTCACCTCGTCGACCCGGCAGATCGCCGGCAAACGAATGCCGTTGAAGGTGGTGGTCTTGACCATGGTGTAGTGGGCCATGTCGGTGAACACCAGCCGGTCGCCGATGGCGAGCGGCGCGTCGAACGAGTAGCTGCCAATCACGTCGCCGGCCAGGCACGTTGTGCCGCCCAGACGATAGGTAAAGGCTTTTGCTCCCGGTTCGCCGGCACCGATGATCTGTGGGCGGTAGGGCATCTCAAGCACGTCGGGCATATGCGCCGTGGCCGAGGTGTCGAGGATGGCGTTGGGGCCGTCGTTCTCGACGATATCCAGTACCGAGCAGACCAGGTAGCCGGTATTCAGCGCGATCGCCTCGCCGGGTTCCAGGTAGACGGTGAGGTGCGGGTGGCGCTCGCGGAAGCCGCGTATCACCCGTACCAGCCGCTCGATGTCATAGTCGGCGCGGGTGATGTGATGGCCGCCGCCGAAATTGACCCAGCTCAGCTCGGCCAGGTGGCGGCCAAACTTCCCCTCGAACGCCGCCAGGGTCTCCTCCAAGGCGTCGCTGTTCTGCTCGCACAGGGTGTGGAAATGCAGCCCCTCGAGGCCTTCGAGGTCGCCCTCGGCGAGGTCCGATACCCGCGTGCCGAGCCGTGAGCCAGGTGCGCAGGGGTCGTACAGCGGCACGGCGCCGGTAGAGTGCTCCGGATTGACCCGCAGGCCGCAGGAGACCTGGCGTGGCGCCGCCGCGACGGTGTCGCGGAAACGGCGCCACTGGCCCGGGGAGTTGAAGCTGATGTGGTCCGCGTACTGCAGCACCACGGCCATCTCCTCGGGGGTGAAGGCCGGCGAGTAGACGTGCACCTCGCCGCCGAAGTGCTCGGCGCCGAGGCGTGCCTCGTCCTGGCCGCTGGCGGTGGTGCCCACCAAGTACTGGCTGACCAGCGGGAAGGTATCCCACATGGCGAAGCCCTTCAGCGCCAGCAGGATGCGCGCACCGCTCTGTGCCTGCACCCGCCCCAGCAGTTCCAGGTTGCGGCGCAAGAGGGCGTCGTCGACCACGTAGGCCGGCGACGGACAGGCGTGGATGTCGAAGTCGGGATGCGTCATGCCAGCGGGTCGTGCTCCGGGTCGAGCTCGACCATCTGCCAGGGCAGGCCCATCTCGCCGATGCGAGCCATGAAGGGGTCCGGGTCGAGCTGCTCGACGTTGAACACGCCCTCACCCTTCCAGATGCCTTCCAGCATCAGCATGGCGCCGGTCACCGCCGGCACGCCGGTGGTGTAGGAGATCGCCTGTGACTGCACCTCGCGGTAGCACGCCTCATGGTCGCAGATGTTGTAGATGTACACCTTGCGCCGCTTGCCGTCCTTGATGCCGTCGGCAATGATGCCGATGTTGGTCTTGCCCTTGGTGCGCGGGCCGAGCGAAGCCGGGTCGGGCAGCACCGCCTTGAGGAACTGCAGCGGGGCGATCTGCTTGCCCTCGAATTCGATCGGCTCGATGCGGGTCATGCCGACGTTCTCGAGCACCTTGAGGTGGGTGATGTACTTCTCCGAGAACGTCATCCAGAAGCGAATGCGCTCCAGCCCCTTGATGTTCTGGCTGAGCGACTCGAGCTCCTCGTGATAGAGCAGGTAGATGTCCTTCTCGCCGATGCCGTCGAAGTCGAACTTGCGCTTCTCGGCCAGCGGCGGTGTCTCCACCCACTCGCCCTTCTCCCAGTAGCGACCGTTCGCGGTGATTTCGCGAATGTTGATCTCCGGGTTGAAGTTGGTGGCGAAGGGGTAGCCGTGGTCGCCACCGTTGGCATCGAGGATGTCGATGCGGTGAATCTCGTCGAACAGGTTCTTCTGGGCGTAGGCACAGTAGATGTTGGTCATGCCCGGGTCGAAGCCGCAGCCCAGGGTGGCCATGTTGCCCGCCTTGACGTAGCGGTCGTGGAACGCCCACTGCTCCTTGTACTCGAACTTGGCCTCGTCCGGGTGCTCGTAGTTGGCCGTGTCGAGGTAGGGCACGCCGGTCTGCAGGCACGCCTCCATGATGGTCAGGTCCTGATAGGGCAGCGCCACGTGGATCAGCACGTCCGGCTTGAACGACTCGATCAATGCCACCAGCGCTTCGACGCTGTCGGCGTCGACCTGGGCCGTCTGGATCGGGCGGTCCAGCTGGGCGGCGATGGCCTTGCATTTCTCTTCATTACGGCTGGCCAGGCAGATCTCGCTGAAGATTTCCGGGTGCTGGGCACACTTGTGAGTGACGACGCCTCCGACGCCACCGGCGCCGATAATCAGGACTTTGCTCATGGGCCTCTCGAATCCAGATCGGGAATGTCAATGAAAGGGTAGGGGCTTATCGGATTTTCGGCCATCTCGTCATGCCCGCGCACGATGCCACCCCGGTCTTGCGTTGCGCGCTGATGATGGCGCCCCGCGCCCCCGGTATCAAGTGATTTTCGTGAGTGACATGCTACCAAAGCATGATGCAAACGCTTGCGCCGCACGGCCGTAGGCGCATGCCGGTGGATGTAAATAAAGCCTGCTAATCATAACCTGCGTTATGAAACGCTATATAAGGCAATGTTGTAGTATGACCGACTAAAAAATATTCGGGCGGGGTGACGGGGTGATGCTACACAACAGTATGCCGATCAAGGAATTGATCGGGCGCGGCACCTTGTCGGAGCAAGCGCAGACCCTGCTGCTGGGGCTGGAGCTGCATCCGCGCAGGATCTCGGCCGGTGAGGTGCTCTGGCAGGAGCGGTCGGATGTCGACATGTTCGGCGTGCTGAGGGAGGGGTGGGCCTATTCGTTCCGCCATCTCGGCAACGGTTCGATGCAGATCCTCAAGCTCTACCTGCCCGGCGACATCCTCGGCATGCGCGACTTCGGCTTCTCCAAGCGCCTGGCGGGCGTGGCGATGATCAACGACGGCATCGTCTGTCCCTTTTCCCACCACCAGCTCTTCGAGCTGTTCGGCCACTCGGCGGCGCTGTCGGCCAGCTTCGTCACCATTGCCGTACGGCAGCAGGCCATGCTCACCGAGCGCCTGGTCTACCTGGGTCGGCACACGGCGCAGCAGCGCCTGGCCCACTTCCTCTACGAGCTCTACCTGCGCCTCGAGCGGATCGGCTGCGTGCAGGAGGACAGCTTCATCATGCCGCTGTCCCAGGAGCAGCTCGGCGACGCGCTGGGCCTGAGCGCGGTGCATGTGAGCCGTACCTTCGCCATGCTGCGCGAGGAGGGGCTGGTGCTGCGCGACCGACACCAGGTCTGGCTGCCGGATCGCCAGGCCCTGGCCGACCTGGCCGAGTTCAACCACACCTACCTCGAAGAAACCCTTCCCTCGGCCTTCCTTGACCTGTAAGCAATTGTTGGCGGTGCAATAAGGTTGGGACTGCCTGGCGGTGTCGCGCTCAGCCACCATACTCTAGCGACACGCACAGAGCTGGAGGCAGGGATGCCACGTTCCATCGAGGTCAGCGCCGGGGCTGACATAATCGACCGTATTATCGAGAAGGCGCGAGCGGTGAGCGGGGTCGTCAGCCTTTCGCGCCAAAAGGGCGCATCGCTGACGCCGCCGGGCGACGTGCTCACCGTACACGCCACCGACGAGGCCACCCGGGCGCTGCTCGGCATCCTGACCGACCTCGACGTGCCGAGGGTGGGGACGGTCAGCCTGAGCGAGCCGACCAGCCTGCTCTCGGTCGATTACCAGAAGCTGATCGACAAGGAGTCGAACGAGACGATCTGGGACGACATGGCCTTCCTGCTGCGCAGGGACACCAATGTGTCGTTCAACTACCTGACGCTGATGGCACTGGCGGGGGCCATCACGGCGGCGGGCCTGTGGTCCGATACGCTGCATCTGATCATCGGTTCGATGATCATAGCGCCGGCCTTCGAGCCGCTCCTGCGGCTGCCCCTGGGCCTGATCACGCGTGCCAAGGAGCTCATTCCGAGCGGCCTGGTATCCACGGCGTCAGGCTATCTTGCCCTCGCTCTGGGAGCGGTGTTCGCCACCACCATACTGAAGCTCTGGGAACCCGGCGCCACGCCGGTGCTCGCCGAGCAGCAATGGGTGGGGTACTGGTCGTCGCTCAGCTTCGCCGGCGTGCTGATCTCGGCCTTCGGGGCAATCGCCGGGCCGGTCATCGTCAGCGCCCAGCGCTCGGTCATGACGGTGGGGGTCATGATCACGCTGGCGCTCATTCCCAGCATGGGCATCGTGGGCATGGGGCTGGCGACGGGCGATCTCGAGCTGGCCGGCCGTGGCTTCATTCGCTGGCTGGTGGATGCCCTGCTCGTCACCGTCTTGAGCGCCGTGGTCTTCGGGCTCAAGAAGCGCTTTCTGCATCATCGGCTGCATGCGCTGAGCTAGCCTGAGGTGCCTCAACGAAACAGGCCAAGGCACCCCTGAAACAAATCAAGCACCCGTAGGTGCTTGATTCACTTGCTTGATTGGTGGAGGCGGCGGGGATCGAACCCGCGTCCGCCGGTACTCGCTCTTCGGCTCTACATGCTTAGGTCCGTTTTTTGGTTTAACGCATCTGGCTCCAACGGGCAGGATCCAGCTACGCGATTCCTCTAAGGTTTAGCGCTTGGCGAGAGGACGTCGCCAACCGCGATCCCATCATCTTTAGCTCATATCCCCTCCGCGATGAATGGGCACATCGCTTTGGGGCCGGACTAGAAGCTAACAGCGTTTAAGCTGCCAGCGCGCCCTGAGCGTAGTTGTCGTCGTTTGCGACTATTTAGTCGTGATGTTGGATTTACGAGATACATCACGCTCTCGGCATGCACCTAGGAGGTTGTCACCGGCGTCGAAGCCATGTCGCCCCCGTAGCAGACCCATCTTACCAGCATGGGTACGTCTATGACACCTGCCGTTGGCCCGGGTTCCCGTATTTCGCAACGGGTGGTGATTCGGTGCCGCCTGCCTGGCCGTGTCCAGCACCAAGCCGCTCAGGCCTTGGTGTGTTCGCGCATGATGCGTCCCTTCTGGCGCTGCCAGTCGCGATCCTTCTCGGTGGCGCGCTTGTCGTGAAGCTTCTTGCCCGTCACCAGGGCCAGCTCGCACTTCACCTTGTTGCCTTTCCAGTAGAGCTTGAGCGGCACGCAGGTGTGGCCCTTCTCCTGGGAGCGCGAAAAGATCCTGGCGATCTCCTTGCGGTGCAGCAGCAGCTTGCGGGTGCGTGACGGGTCGGCGATCTCGTGTGTACTGGCGGTGTTGAGCGGCGTGATGTGGCTGCCCAGCAGCCAGGCCTCACCGTCCTTGATCAGGATGTAGGTATCGGTGAGCTGGGCCTTGCCGGCGCGCAGGCTCTTGACCTCCCAGCCGGCCAGCACCAGGCCGGCCTCGAAGACTTCGTCGATGTGATACTCGAAGCGAGCCTTCTTGTTCTGGGCGATGACGTTGCTGCCGGGACCCTTGCCCTTGCCTTTCTTGTTGGCCATGGAACCTCGTGTCATGTTCTGCCTGTGGCGCCTGCCCTTCGATGTGGGGGGAAGCGTGATACCATTCAAGGCGTGAAATAACCGCTCATGATACGCCCTGGGCACTGTGAAGTCAGCGGAGAGCTCAATGCCAACGGTAAACCGGTCCGCCCTGGTGCGGCACACCCCCGAGGAGATGTTCAAACTGGTCAATGACTTCGAGCGCTATCCGGAATTCCTGCCCGGCTGCCGGCGTGCGCGCCTGCTGGAGCGCGACGAGTCGCACCTGATCGGTGAGATGACGCTGGGACGCGCGGGCATCGAGCAGAGTTTCACCACGCGCAACGATCTGATCGAGCCCGAGCGCATCGAAATGTCATTGGTCAGCGGCCCCTTCAAGCGCTTGCGCGGGCGCTGGCTGTTCCTGCCGATGGGCGACAACGCCTGCAAGGTCTGCCTGGAGCTGGAGTTCGAGTTCGCCAACCGCCTGCTGGGCATGGCCTTCGGCAAGCTGTTCCAGCAGGTGGCCGGCCAGCTGGTCGATGCCTTTACCCATCGCGCCGACGAGCTCTATGGCCGCTGAGGTGGGGACGATTCGCGTGGAGGTCGCCTTTGCCCTGCCGGATCGGCAGGAGGTCGTCGCGCTCGAGGTGCCAGCGGATACCACGGCGCGGCAGGCCGTGCACCGCGCGGGTCTGCCGGCCCGCTTTCCCGAGGTGCCGGCCGGGACCTTCGCTTCGGCCGATCTCGGCCTGTTCGGCAAGCTGCTGCGCGACCCCGAGGCGCAAAGGCTGCGCGACGGCGATCGCGTAGAAATCTATCGGCCGCTGCTGATCGACCCCAAGGCGGCCCGCGCCCGGCGAGCCGGGCGGGGCCAAGGATAGGCGTCGATCACAGCTCCAGCGGCTGGCCCGTTGCGGGCTCGCCGCCCTGGGGCAGGGTGCCACCGGCATCCGGCGCGGACTGCGGTGCCGCTTCCGGCTGGCTCGCAGGCAGGGTGCCCAGCGGTGTGGCGCCTTCAGCGGCCGGGCCGATGCTGTCCTGGGCGCGCAGCGGAATGTCGCGGTCGAAGTTGCCGTCTCGCTGCACGTCGACCAGCTGGTCGCCGGCAAAGGTCAGCGTGACGCGGCGCTGCTGTACACCGCCGTGCGCCTCGTCGAGGCGGAACACGTAGTCCCACTGGTTGGCATCGAAGGGGGCCTCCAGCAGCGGACGCCCCATCACGCCGACCACCTGGGCACGGCTCATGCCGGGTTGCAGCTGCTGGACCATGCCTTCGGTGATGTAGTTGCCCTGCGGCAGGTCGCGCTTGTAGACGCAGCCGCTGGCCACTGCCAGGGCAAGGAAAAGGGTGACGGTTTTGATCAGCTTTTGCATTTGAGTCCGTTCTTCACTATCGTGGATTCGGTCGATCATACCCGACCCTACCTGATACTGCGAAGAGCGAACATGGCGGACCAGAACCATGAACTGCGCAAGGCGGGCCTCAAGGTCACCTTGCCCCGCGTGAAAATCCTCCAGATTCTCGAGAATGCCACGGGACAGCACCACCTGAGCGCGGAAGACGTCTACAAGACGCTGCTGGAAGCCGGCGAAGATGTGGGGCTGGCGACGGTCTATCGCGTGTTGACTCAGTTCGAGTCGGCAGGCCTGGTGATTCGCCACAATTTCGATGGCGGCCATGCGGTCTTCGAGATTTCCCAGGAGGAGCATCACGACCACATGGTATGCCTGGATACCGGCGAGATCATCGAGTTTTTCGATGACACCATCGAGCGTCGCCAGAAGGAGATCGCCGAGGAGCACGGCTTCGAGCTCGTCGACCATGCCCTGGTGCTGTACGTGCGCCCGCGCGGCTCCAGCACGACCAAGCAGTAAGCCTTCGGCTCGCTGGGCCACACCTGCAATGTTCAAGCAAGGCTCCGTCATCACGGGGCCTTTTGCCGTGCGCGGGTTGGCTTTCTAGTGAGATGCACCCTGCTGGCTGGCATCGAGCATTTCACGCGCATGGGCCAGGGTGCGGTCGGAGAGGTGCACCCCACCGAGCATGCGCGCCAGCTCGCTGACCCGCCCCGCCTCGTCGAGCAGCGCCATGCGGGTCAGGGTGGTGTCGCGCCTGGCCTGCTTTTCGATATGCAGGTGGTGGTGTGCCTGCGCCGCCACCTGGGGCAGGTGGGTCACCGTCATCACCTGGCCGTTCTCGCCCAGCCGCCGCAGCAGTTGACCGACAATCTCGGCGGTGGCACCGGAAATGCCCACGTCGACCTCGTCGAACACCAGGCTGGGGATGGTCGAGTGGCGGGCGGCCACCACCTGAATCGCCAGGCTGATGCGTGATAGCTCGCCCCCCGAGGCCACCTTGCTCAGCGGCCGAGGCGGCTGGCCGGGGTTGGCGCTGATCAGGAACCGCACCCCTTCCATGCCTTCTGCCTGAGGACTTTGACGCGTCGCCACCTCCACCTCGAAGTGCGCCTTGCCCATGGCCAGGAAGGCGAGCTGCTCCTGCACCGCCTTACCGAACCGGCTCGCTGCCTCACGGCGTGCCTCGCCCACGCTGCGTGCCTGTTCGCGCCAGCGGTCGCGCAGGGCCTCGACCTCGCTGCGCAGCGCCTCGAGGTCGTGGTCGCCGCCTTCCAACCCTTCCAGCTCCTGTTGCAGCCGGCGATGCAGCGCAGGCAGTTCGTCGGGCATGACATGGTGCTTGCGGGCGATGCGGTGCACCTCGCCCAGGCGTGACTCGACCCAGGCCAAGCGCTCCGGGTCCAGCTCCGTGGCGTCGGCGAAGCGGTGCAGCTCGCGCACGGCCTCCTCGACCTGGATGCGTGCCTCGCCCAGCATGGCGATGACCTCGGCCAGCGCCCCGCGATCGCTCCCCGGCAGCGGATCGAGCCGATGGGTCGCCTGGTTGAGCAGCGCCAGCACGCCGCCGTCATCGTTGTCGCAGCATTCGGCCGCGTGCTGGGCCTCGCGCAGCGTCTCCTCGGCGTGGGCGAGCTGCTCCTGCTCGTGCTCCAAGGTGGCAAGCTCCTCGTTGCCCAGCGCCAGTAGGTCGAGCTCCTCGACCTGATAGCGCAGCAGCTGGCGGCGCGCCTGCACTTCGTCGCCGTTTTCGGTCAGCTGCTTGAGCCGCCTGCGCGTTGCCTGCCAGCGGCGAAAAGTGTCGGTGAGCTCCGCTACCGCGCCGCGGTGACCGGCGAAATCGTCGAGCAGGCGCAGGTGGGTCTCTTCCTGCAGCAGCGCCTGGTGCGCATGCTGGCCATGGATCTCGACCAGGCGTTCGCCCAGCATCTTGAGGTCGGCCACGGTGGCCGGCTGGCCGTTGATCCACGCCTTCGAGCGTCCGCCGGCGGTCACCACGCGGCGTAGCAGGCAGTCATCGGTGGGCAGCTCGCGCTCCGCCAGCCACGCCCGGGCCGCTGGCAGGGCGGCGATGTCGAAGCGAGTCGAGAGGTCGGCGCGCTCGGCCCCGTGGCGTACGCTGCCGGCATCGGCGCGTTCGCCCAGGCACAGCCCCAGGGCGCCCAGCAGGATCGACTTGCCGGCCCCGGTCTCGCCGGTGATGGCGGTCATGCCGCCGGCAAGCTCCAGGTCGAGCGTGTCGACGATGGCATAATCGCGAATGGCAAGCTGGGTCAGCATGTCTCCTCCTGGTGCGAGGCTTGGCAAAGTGCTGGATAGGCATACATGTTAATTGAGCTTTTATACAGTAGTCCATGGGCGGGCTCAACGCACTCCGCAGTCCTGGACGAAGGCACTTGAGTTTAGGCCGATGGCCCCCATATAGGCCGCAGACTGCCAAGGGTTACCGAACCGACACCTGTACGGCCCGCGCGGCCGGATCACGCTTCAGGAGATGCGCATGGCTAAAGAATCCCAGACCCCGCTTGATGACGAGCTGGCACGCCGCGAGGAGGACGCCGAGCCGCAGCCGGCGCCCCTGGAAGGCCAACTCGACGAGACGCCCGCCCCGGCCGAGCCGGCCGAGTTCAGCGACAACCCCGAGGCCGACATGCTGGCGGCCCAGGTCGAGGAGCTCGAACAGCGCCTGGCCGAGGCCAAGGACCAGGCGCTGCGCGCCGCCGCGGAAGCGCAGAACGTGCGCCGCCGGGCCGAGCAGGAAGCGGAGAAGGCCCGCAAGTTCGCCCTGGAGCGCTTCGTCAAGGAGCTGCTGCCGGTGGTCGACAGCCTGGAGAAGGCGCTCGAGGCCATGGGCGAGAGCGCCAGCGACGTGCACCGCGAGGGGGTGGCCATGACCCTGAAGATGCAGCACGACGTGCTGGCCAAGTTCGGTGTGGAGACGGTCGACCCGGCCGGCGAGCCCTTCGATCCGCAGTACCACGAGGCGATGGCCATGGTGCCCAACCCCGAGCTCGAGCCCAACAGCGTGATGGACGTGATCCAGAAAGGCTACCTGCTCAACGGCCGCCTCGTGCGCCCGGCGATGGTAGTGGTCAGCCAGGCCGCCGGCTGAGGCGGGGCGAACGAAAGGCAGGGAGGGGCTTGAAAAGCCATTGGCTGCCCCCAGATAGACGTCAACCGCGGCTGCAGCCGCAGCACGAATTCAAGGCAAACGAATTTTTCGAGGATTTCCTATGGGACGCATCATCGGTATTGACCTGGGGACCACCAACTCCTGCGTGGCCGTGCTCGACGGCGACAGCGCCAAGGTGATCGAGAACGCCGAAGGCGCCCGCACCACGCCCTCCATCATCGCCTACACCGATGATGGCGAGACGCTGGTGGGGCAGTCGGCCAAGCGCCAGGCGGTCACCAACCCGCAGAACACCCTGTACGCCATCAAGCGCCTGATCGGCCGTCGCTTCAAGGACGACGTGGTGCAGAAGGACATCAAGATGGTGCCCTACACCATCGCCGAGGCAGACAACGGCGACGCCTGGGTCGAGGTGAAGGGCAAGAAGCTGGCGCCGCCGCAGGTCAGCGCCGAAGTGCTGAAGAAGATGAAGAAGACCGCCGAGGACTACCTGGGCGAGCCGGTCACCGAGGCGGTGATCACCGTGCCGGCCTACTTCAACGACAGCCAGCGCCAGGCGACCAAGGACGCCGGCCGCATCGCCGGGCTCGAGGTCAAGCGCATCATCAACGAGCCGACCGCGGCGGCGCTGGCCTACGGCATGGACAAGTCGCGCGGCGACAAGACCATCGCCGTGTACGACCTGGGCGGCGGTACCTTCGACATCTCGATCATCGAAGTGGCCGATGTCGACGGCGAGACCCAGTTCGAGGTGCTGGCCACCAACGGCGACACCTTCCTGGGTGGCGAAGACTTCGACATGGCGCTGATCAACTACCTGGTCGATCAGTTCAAGGCCGACAGCGGCATCAACCTGTCCGGCGACAACCTGGCCATGCAGCGCCTGAAGGAAGCCGCCGAAAAGGCCAAGATCGAGCTTTCCAGCGCTCAGCAGACCGACGTCAACCTGCCCTACATCACCGCCGACAACACCGGGCCCAAGCACCTCAACGTGAAGGTGAGCCGGGCCAAGCTGGAGTCGCTGGTGGAAGAGCTGGTGCAGCGCTCGCTCGGGCCGTGCAAGACCGCGCTCTCCGATGCCGGCCTGTCCGCCTCCGAGATCGATGACGTGATCCTGGTCGGTGGCCAGACCCGCATGCCGCTGGTGCAGAAGAAGGTCGCCGACTTCTTCGGCAAGGAAGCGCGCAAGGACGTCAACCCGGACGAGGCCGTGGCCGTGGGCGCGGCGATCCAGGGCGGCGTGCTGGGCGGCGACGTCAAGGACGTGCTGCTGCTCGACGTCACTCCGCTGACCCTGGGTATCGAGACCCTGGGCGGCGTGATGACCCCGCTGATCGAGAAGAACACCACCATCCCGACCAAGAAGACCCAGACCTTCTCGACCGCGGACGACAACCAGACCGCCGTGACCATCCACGTGCTGCAGGGCGAGCGCAAGCAGGCCGGCCAGAACAAGTCGCTGGGTCGCTTCGACCTGGCCGACATTCCGCCGGCGCCGCGCGGCGTGCCGCAGATCGAGGTGGCGTTCGACCTCGACGCCAATGGCATCCTCAACGTCTCCGCCAAGGACAAGGCCACCGGCAAGGAGCAGTCGATCATCATCAAGGCCTCCAGCGGCCTCTCCGATGAAGAGATCGAGCAGATGGTGCGCGACGCCGAGGCCCATGCCGACGAGGACAAGAAGTTCGAGGAGCTGGTGGCCCTGCGCAACCAGGCCGACGGCATGATCCACGCCTCGCGCAAGACCCTCAGCGAAGCGGGCGACAAGGCCAGCGACGAAGAGAAGCAGGCGATCGAGACCGCCATTGCCGAGCTCGAGGAAGCGCTCAAGGGTGATGACAAGGACGCCATCCAGGCCAAGCTGGACAAGCTGACCGAAGCCTCCGGCAACCTGGCGCAGAAGATGTACGCCGCCCAGGCCGAGGCCGCCCAGCAGGCCGGTGGCGAGCAGGCCGATGCCGGCGCCAAGCAGGATGACGACGTGGTCGACGCTGAGTACGAAGAAGTCAACGACGACCAGAAGAAGCAGTAATCGCCAAGGCGATACCACGGACGACGGTAGCGCGGGGGGACGACTCCCGCGTTGCCGTTTCCGCGGAACGGGCGGAACTGCCTAGACCAGGAGGCGCATGGACCCATGTCCAAACGCGATTATTACGAGGTGCTCGGCGTCGAACGCGGGGCCGACACCAAAGACATAAAGAAGGCCTACCGGCGGCTGGCGCAGAAATACCATCCCGATCGCAATCCGGATGACGACAAGGCCGCCGAGAAATTCCGCGAGGTCTCCGAGGCCTACGAAGTCCTCTCCGACGGCGAGAAACGTGCCGCCTACGACCAGTTCGGCCACGCCGGTGTCGACGGCCAGGCCGGCGGCTTCGGTGGCGGCGGCTTTGGCGGCGCCGGGCCCGGAGGCTTCAGCGACATCTTCGGCGACGTGTTCGGCGACATCTTCGGTGGCGGCGGCGGCCGGCGCAGCCCGCATGCGCCGCAGCGCGGCAGCGACCTGCGCTACAACCTCGAGCTCGACCTCGAAAGCGCCGTGGCCGGCACCACCGTGGACATCCGCGTGCCGCGCCACGTGGAGTGCGACCGCTGCGATGGTCAGGGCGCCGAGCCGGGTTCCACCAAGGAAACCTGCCCCACCTGTAACGGCCATGGCCAGGTGCGCATGCAGCAGGGCTTCTTCGCCGTGCAGCAGACCTGCCCCACCTGCCACGGCAGCGGCGTGCACATCAAGGTGCCGTGCCACAAGTGCCATGGCGAAGGGCGCGTGCGCGAGACCCGCACCCTGTCGGTGAAGATCCCGGCCGGGGTGGATACCGGCGACCGCATTCGCCTGAACGGCGAGGGCGAGTCCGGCGTCAACGGCGGCCCGCCCGGCGATCTCTACGTGCAGGTGGCGATCAAGCCGCACCATATCTTCCAGCGCGACGGCAAGCACCTGCAGTGCGAGGTGCCGATCAACTTCATCGACGCCGCGCTGGGCGGCGAGCTGGAAGTGCCCACCCTCGACGGCCGGGTCAAGCTCAAGATCCCCGCCGAGACGCAGACCGGCAAGCTCTTCCGCCTGCGCGGCAAGGGCGTCAAGCCGGTGCGCGGCGGCCCCCCCGGCGACCTGCTATGCAAGGTGGTGCTGGAGACCCCGGTCAACCTCAGCGAAGAGCAGAAGGCGCTGCTGCGCCAGCTGCAGGAGAGCCTCGACGGCAGCAACAGCCACAGCCATTCGCCCAAGAAGACCAGCTTCTTCGACGGTGTGAAGAAGTTCTTCGAGGATATGAAGCCGTAAGGCTGCTGAAACAGGTTGTGCCAGGCCCCGGCATCTTGCGATGCCGGGGCCTGTTTTTTCAGTACGCTCAGCGTAGCAACTTATCCAGGCGCCAGGCTAAGGCGTCTCTGCTGGGGTGCCATTGGCTGTCACGAGGCAGGATCAACGGGTAGCCGTCGAGCTCACGCAGCCAGCGATTGTCCGGCACCAAGGCATCCACAGTGGGGCTGACGTGCCAGTTATGATCCGGTCCAGGGGCAATAAGATGGTTGTCCATGGCCCAGTGCAAGTTGGGTGTGAGTGCCAGGCCATTAGTGGGCCGATCATCTTGGCTGACAGCGAATGGTATCAAGTGTGCTGCCTCCACCAGATATCGATAGTCTGGCGTGATATAGCGTAGCCGACTCGCAGCACACCTGTAATCGTAGGCTTCCAGCACTAGGGAGCGGAAGGCGGCTGAACGGGCGTAACGCTGGCTCTCTTCTGTAACCTTCCCGGCGAGTTGGGAAGGATGTTTCTCATATTCACCGCTTTGCCAAACTCTGCGCAAATAGGTTCTAAGGGTTTCGCACGCTTCTTCGTTGCTCGACAAATACCTTGAGATGAGAATCTCAGAGGCGTCAATGGCTCCGCTTGGCGAGGCGAGGGCAGAGAATAGCTCCGAGTCGAGTGCAGCCGACTGAAAGCGGCTCTCAAGTTGGGAGAGAGACTTGGGTTGTCCCATTTGGCTCGCGACGTCACGTATGGATGGTTCATATTGAGGACTCCATAGCTTCCCACTTGGTCCATCGCGATTTTTCAATGCCCAAAGAGGCATCCATGGACGAGCTCGCAGACGGTCGCCGGTGAAAATTTCAAAAATATCGTAATACCGGGCATAAAGACGCGGGGTGAGCTGGACCAGATTAGTCTTGATATGGCCCGTCTGGATTTCACAAATAAGGGTTAAAAGTAAACAGGGCTGGTGGGGTGCGGCTTCCCCTTGGCTGCGATCTACTCTTAGGCGTTTCAGACACTCGAGCGGATCAGACATGTGGTCGGTTTCCTTGTTGATTTTTACATTACGTTACCACGTTGATGACACTGGGTCCGCTTAAGGGAATACGACGTCTCGAAGGTAGGCGTCATTTGAGACTGGCGCGCCCCTGCCCCACCGTCTTAGTCTGTTAGCTTCAATGCGAAGGGAGATCGTTGCTATGCCGATGTCGCGTGCCGAGATTGCCACCGAGTCCGGGGCGAGGGTGATGAACCGGCTGTGCAAGCATTGGGCTCACAAGCTGGAGGTGGAGCAGGGCGAGGAGGAGAGCCGGGTGGCGTTCGAGGAGGGTTCCTGCGTGTTGCGCGTCGAGCCGGGCAAGCTGATTGTGGCTGTCGAGGCGCTGGACGAAGAGACCCTGGATCGCCTGGAAGGGGTGGTCGATGCTCACCTGCGGCGCATGGTGGGCGATGAAGCGCTGGCCATCGTCTGGGAAAATTGAGCGCGCCGGCATCGCTCCGACGCGCCCACCTCGGCATGCTGCTGTGGGCGCTGCTGGTGGGGCTGTCATTTCCCGCCGTGGGGCTGATGAGCGAGCTGCCGCCGCTGTCGCTTACCGCGCTACGCTTTGCCATCGCCTGTGCCGGGCTGTGGTGGCTGGCGCGTCGCGCCGATGGCTTTTTGCCGCCTTGGCGCCTGCTGCCGCTCTATATGCTGATGGGGCTATGCCTGGCCGGCTTCTTCGGCGCCATGTTCTGGGCGGCCCACCACGCCACCGCGCTCTCCATGGCTACCCTCTACGTCACCGTGCCGCTGCTGGCCTACCTGCTGGGGCTGGGGTTTCGCGTCGAGCGATTGGGCTGGCAGCTGCCGGCGATCCTCGCGCTGGGGGCGTGTGGCGCACTGGCGCTGGCCTTTGCCGAGGCACTAAGTCACGGGGAGAGCATGCGGCTGGGAGCCGGCGAGGCGGTGTTCTTCCTCGGCTGCGTGTCGTCGGCGCTCTATCCGGTGCTGAGCAAGTGGGGGCTGGCGCGGGAGTGGCTGCCGGATTCGGCGGCGGTGCGTACCTTCTGGAGCCTGGGGCTGGGCGGGATCGCCATCGGGCTGCTGGGGCTGGTCATCGAGCCCGTTACTCGACTTGCGGCCATGCGCTGGCAGGATGTCGCGCTGGTGGTCTACCTGGGGCTCTTCTCCAGCGCGCTCACCTTCTGGCTGCTGCAGCGTGCCACCGCGGTGCTCACGCCGGGGGCCGTTACTGCCTATGGCTACATGGTGCCCTTCGTCTCCATGCTGCTGCTGTTCGTCACCGCGCCGGAGCAAGTCGGCTGGCAGTGGCTGCCGGGCAGCGCGCTGGTGCTTGCCGCCATTGGGCTGCTGCTGCGGCAGGATGGCAGGCAGGCCCGGGAGCGTTAGGCTGTGCCTGAAGCCTAATCCAGCTCCTCGGTGCTCGGTTCGCTGCCTGGCGTGGTGGCCAGCCGCGGAAAGTGGCGTCGAATTTCGGCGTAGAGCTCGCCCGCGTCCTCGACGTGACGGCGCGAGAAGTGGAACGGCACCAGTTGGCCGACCTTGGCCGCGGCGGCGATTTCACCGCAGGCGCGGGCGGTGAGGTGACCGGTTCGCCGGGCCTGGTCGATCTGGTCGACGCGAAACGAGGCTTCACAGAACAGTACGTCGGCGCCGTGGGCCAGCTGAAGCAGGCGCTCGCGGTTCTCCGGTGTGTCGCCGAAGTCGGTGGCATAGACCAGGCGCTGGCCTGGCTGCGAGAACAGTAGCTGTTCGGCCAGCTCGGCAACGGGGAAGCGGCTGCCACCGGGCAGCACGATCTCGCCTGCGTCGCTGCCTTCCAGTGCGCGCTGCTTGAGCTCGCCGAGCCAGGGGCCGGGTGCCCAGCCGCGGGCTTCAAGACACTCCTTGCGCACCTTGAGCTGCGTTGCTGACTCATAGGCGAAAGCCAGCACCGGCGTGCCGTGATCCAGTGTGCTGGCGCGCACGCGAAAGCCGGGCTCGGTGTGAATTACGCCTGCCTCGATGTCCCTCGGCGACAGCACCTTCATGGCCTGGCCTGCTACCAGGCGGTAGTGCCCCAGGCGCTCGCCGTGCAGCTCGAAGACCTCGAAGTGGGGCGCCTTTTCCTCGACCCGATCCCACAGAATACCGCGCAGAAAACCGTCCAAGTGGCCGGCGAGCCCCGGCGGCCCGTAGACCCGGCAGGCCGGATAGTCGCCGATGCGCGAGCGCAGCAGCCACAGGAAGCCACCGATATGGTCGGCGTGGGCGTGGCTGATGAAGACGTCGCTGACCTGGTGGGCCAGTCGCGCCGGCAGCCGGCCGGGGTCGCCCAGGTCGAACAGCAGGCTGCGCTTGCGGTGGCGCAAGCGCAGGTGCAGCAGCGGGTCGCCGAACACGCCGTTGACCAGGGTGGCACGAAGACCGTTGAGGCGCAGCGTCGGGCGTGGGCCGTCAATGGCCTCTTGGAGCGGCAGCATCCATGTGGATGCAGGGGTTGCCTTGTCGCGAGGGAGAGCGGAGGGGCGCGCCGTGGCGAGCAGGCCCTCGGGGTCTCGCATGGCGTCGCGTATCACCAAGGTGCGCGGCGTGTCCGCCATGGGCGGAGCGCGGACGGTGAGCCGGTCGCCCTCTAGAACCAAGACTTCGCCCATGGTCAGCGTCTCTCCGCGGGCATCGAGCAGGCCGACCTGTCGTCCTGGCCAGGCAGACAGTGCGCCAAGTGGGGGCGGCGTGCCGGTGATGGCCAGGTGGGCGAGCTCAAGTTCCTGCTCCACGGCATCGGTCAGGTAGAGATTCCATGCCTCGCTGCGCCGTTGGCGGCGTTGCTGCTTGCCTGGGTATCGTGCCAGCGGGTGGGCGGGCAGTGTCAGCGATTCCAGGCCCAGCGCAGCGCGCTCGTTGGCATAGGGGTCGGGTTCGCTATCGGGGGATAACCGCGCCACGGCGCCGACACGCCCGGCACTGGCGAGTGCCGTGAGCAGCTCGGCGCCGCCGATGCCGCGCTCCACGCCCGGTGCATCAATAATGAGGGGGCCGCCCTCGGTGTATTCGGCCAGGCGGCGCACCGCCTCGACCAGCGGCAGACGAAAGCGGTTGGCGTCCAGCGCGGCCAGCGCCTCGATGACTTCGAGATGCCAGCCCCCTCGCTGGGCGTCCCAGCGGCCCAGGCATACGGCACCGGGCGGGCCCAGGCCGGGCAGGCCGGGGTCGGCGCTAAGGCAGCGGCACGTTACCCCCCGTTCGGCCAGTACGGCCGCAGTGGACCGGGCAATCGTCGTCTTGCCGCTGCCGGGCGGGCCGGTCAGCAGCACGCAAGAGTGGCGCGCCAGCAGTTCGAGCAGGGCGGCTTTGTTGGTGCTGTCAGGCGATATCGGACTGGGCATGAGGTTCCCTTTGACGCAGCCTCATGCCCAGTGTGGGCAAAAGAGTCTCTCTTGCCCAAGCGGCCGGCCCCGCGGGCGGCTCTCTGGTATACTGCCTCGCTTCCCACTCGCCAGATTTCGCAGGAGTCCGCATGACCCGTATCGCCATCGTCGGTGTCGCCGGCCGCATGGGCCGCACCCTGGTCAACGCCGTGCAGGAGGATGCCGGCGCCACCCTGGCCGGCGGTATCGTGGAGCCAGGCAGCTCGCTGGTCGGTGCCGATATCGGCGAGCTGGCGGGTCTCGGCAAGCTGGGGGTCGCGGCGGTGGATTCTCTCGAGGCCATCGTCGACGACTTCGACGTGCTTATCGACTTCACCGCGCCCCAGGTGACGCTTTCCAACCTGGCCTTCTGCGCCGAGCACGGCAAGCGCATGGTGATCGGCACCACGGGGCTCTCCGACGACGAGCTGGCCGAGCTCGACGGCTACCGCGACCGGCTGCCCTTCGTCTTCGCCCCCAACATGAGCGTGGGCGTGAACCTCACCCTGAAGCTGCTCGAGACCGCAGCCAGGGCGCTGGGCGACGAGGGCTACGATATCGAGGTGATCGAGGCCCACCACCGCCACAAGGTCGATTCGCCCTCCGGCACCGCGCTGAGGATGGGCGAGGTGGTGGCCGAGGCGCTGGGGCGGACGCTCAAGGAGCACGGTGTGTTCGAACGCGTCGGCCAGTGCGGGCCGCGGGACCCCAAGGAGATCGGCTTCGCCACGGTGCGCGCCGGCGACATCGTCGGCGAGCACACGGTGATGTTCGCCACCGAGGGCGAGCGCATCGAGATCACCCACAAGGCATCCAGCCGCATGACGTTCGCCAAGGGCGCGGTGCGGGCGGCGCGCTGGGTGGCCGAGCAGGGCCATGGGCGGTACGGCATGCAGGATGTCCTGGGTTTGTGAGTGCAGAAGCTAGCCACGCCAGGCCGATTCCTGTAACATCTCCAAAATTTTGGCCGGGCGCCTGAAAATTGCAGTTCCACTGCGCGCTTGTTGCGTGGCCAGCCCCCGAGCAAACAGACAACAAGCGGGATGAAACCGGTTTTTAATCGGCTTCGTCCCGCTTTTTTACGAGCCGAATCTGTCGCGATGACAATAGCCGCCGAGCCTGCGCCCCTCAGGCTCGCACCAGCATGGGAGGACCTTGTCTTGAACAGCCCCGCTTTGAGCAGACCCGCGATATTGGCCTTGGAAGACGGCAGCGTGTTTCACGGCACGGCCATCGGCGCCGATGGTCAAACCAGCGGCGAGGTGGTGTTCAATACAGCCATGACCGGCTATCAGGAGATCCTCACCGACCTCTCCTATACCCGACAGATCGTGACCCTGACCTACCCCCACATCGGCAATACCGGCGTCAACAGCGAGGACGTCGAGTCCGACGGCATCGCCGCTGCCGGCCTGGTGATCCGCGACCTGCCGCTGATCGCCAGCAACTTCCGCTCCGAGCAGTCGCTTTCCGACTACCTCAGGAGTCGCAACGTACTCGGCATCGCCGACATCGACACCCGCCGCCTGACCCGCATCCTGCGCGACAAGGGTGCCCAGAACGGCGCGATCCTCGCCGGTGCCGAGGCCGAGGGTGACGACGCCGTCGCGCGTGCGCTGGCGGCGGCCCGCGACTTCCCCGGCCTCAAGGGCATGGACCTGGCCAAGGAAGTCAGCTGCAAGCAGGCCTACGAATGGAACGAGGCGGAATGGGCGCTGGGCCGGGGCAATATCGATGCCACAGGCAGCGAGCGTCCCTTCCACGTGGTGGTCTACGACTACGGCGTGAAGTACAACATCCTGCGCATGCTCGCCTCGCGCGGCTGCCGGCTCACCGTGGTGCCGGCGCAGACCCCGGCCGGCGAGGTGCTGGCGCACAGCCCGGACGGCATCCTGCTGGCCAACGGCCCCGGCGACCCCGCGCCCTGCGACTACGCCATCGCGGCGATCCAGGAGATCCTCGAGACGAACATTCCGGTGTTCGGCATCTGCCTGGGCCACCAGCTGCTGGCGCTGGCCGCTGGCGCCAAGACGGTGAAGATGAACCATGGCCACCACGGCGCCAACCACCCGGTGCAGGACCTCGACAGCGGCAAGGTGATGATCACCAGCCAGAACCACGGCTTCGCGGTCGACGAGTCGAGCCTGCCGGGCAATGTGCGCGCCATCCACCGCTCGCTGTTCGACGGCACGCTGCAAGGCATCGAGTTGACCGACCGCCCGGCCTTCAGCTTCCAGGGCCACCCGGAAGCGAGCCCCGGTCCGCGCGACGTGTCGCCGCTGTTCGACAGATTCGTCGAGATGATGAAGGCCAGCCGCTAGGCCGAGCCCCGAAAACGTCGCCATTCGTCACCTTATTTTGCGGGGAGCACCATGCCCAAGCGTACCGACATAAAGAGCATCCTGATCATTGGCGCCGGCCCCATCGTCATCGGCCAGGCGTGCGAATTCGACTACTCCGGCGCCCAGGCCTGCAAGGCGCTGCGCGAGGAGGGCTTCCGGGTCATCCTGGTCAACTCCAACCCGGCCACCATCATGACCGACCCGGCCATGGCCGACGCCACCTACATCGAGCCGATCACCTGGCAGGCGGTGGAGAAGATCATCGAGGCCGAGCGCCCCGACGCCATCCTGCCCACCATGGGTGGCCAGACCGCACTCAACTGCGCGCTGGCGCTGGACAAGCATGGCGTGCTCGCGAAATACGGCGTGGAAATGATCGGCGCCAACGCCGACACCATCGACAAGGCCGAGGACCGCGACCGCTTCGACAAGGCGATGAAGAACATCGGCCTGGAGTGCCCCAAGGCCAAGGTGGCCCACTCCATGGACGAGGCCTGGGAGATCCAGGCCGAGCTCGGCTTCCCGGTGATCATCCGCCCCTCCTTCACCATGGGCGGCTCCGGCGGCGGCGTGGCGTACAACAAGGAGGAGTTCGAGGAGATCTGCGAGCGCGGCTTCGACCTTTCGCCCACCAAGGAGCTGCTCATCGACGAGTCGCTGCTGGGCTGGAAGGAGTACGAGATGGAGGTCGTTCGCGACAAGAACGACAACTGCATCATCGTCTGCGCGATCGAGAACTTCGACCCCATGGGCGTGCACACCGGCGATTCCATCACCGTCGCCCCGGCGCAGACGCTGACCGACAAGGAGTACCAGATCATGCGCGACGCATCGCTTGCGGTGCTGCGCGAGATCGGCGTCGAGACCGGCGGCTCCAACGTGCAGTTCGGCGTCGATCCCGAGACCGGGCGCATGGTGGTCATCGAGATGAACCCGCGGGTGTCGCGCTCCTCGGCGCTGGCCTCCAAGGCCACCGGCTTCCCCATCGCCAAGATCGCCGCCAAGCTGGCGGTGGGCTACACCCTGGATGAGCTCTCCAACGACATCACCGGCGGGCACACCCCGGCGTCGTTCGAGCCGTCGATCGACTACGTGGTCACCAAGATCCCGCGCTTCACCTTCGAGAAGTTCCCCCAGGCCAACGACCGCCTGACCACCCAGATGAAGTCGGTGGGCGAGGTGATGGCCATCGGGCGCACCTTCCAGGAGTCGCTGCAGAAGGCGCTGCGCGGGCTCGAGACCGGCAACGACGGCCTCGATCCCAAGTTCCCCGAGTTCAAGCCGGGGGAATTCAGCGACGACGCCATGGCCCACATCAAGGGCGAGCTGCGGGCGGCCGGCGCCGATCGCATCTTCTACATCGCCGACGCCATGCGGGCCGGCATGAGCGTGGAGGAGATCTTCACCCTCACCAAGGTCGACCCCTGGTTCCTGGTCCAGCTCGAGGAGCTGGTGCAGATCGAGCAGGACGTGGCCCAGCGCTCGCTTTCCGAGCTGACGCCGCAGGCGCTGTTCCGCCTCAAGCGCAAGGGTTTCTCCGATGCGCGCCTGGCCAAGCTGCTCGGCGTTTCCGAGAAGGAGTTCCGCCGCGCGCGCCAGAATGCCGGCATTCGCCCGGTCTACAAGCGCGTCGATACCTGTGCTGCCGAGTTCGCCTCGGACACCGCCTACATGTACTCCACCTATGAGGAGGAGTGCGAGGCCGAGGTCAGCGACCGCAAGAAAATCATGGTGCTGGGCGGCGGGCCCAACCGAATCGGCCAGGGCATCGAGTTCGACTACTGCTGCGTGCACGCCGCCTTCGCCATGCGCGACGACGGCTTTGAAACCATCATGGTCAATTGCAACCCGGAGACCGTCTCCACCGACTACGACACCTCCGACCGCCTCTACTTCGAGCCGGTCACCCTGGAGGACGTGCTGGAGATCGCCGACAAGGAGAAGCCGGTCGGCGTGATCGTGCAGTTCGGCGGCCAGACCCCGCTGAAGCTCGCCCGCGAGCTCGAGGCCGCGGGAGTGCCGATCATCGGCACCACCCCGGACGCCATCGACCGCGCCGAAGACCGCGAGCGCTTCCAGCAGATGATCGACAAGCTGGGCCTCAAGCAGCCGCCCAACGCCACCGCGCGCAGCTTCGACGAGGCCTTCGCCAAGGCCGAGGCGATCGGCTACCCGCTGGTCGTGCGTCCCAGCTACGTGCTGGGCGGGCGCGCCATGGAGATCGTCTACTCCGCCGATGAGCTGGAGAACTACATGACCCATGCGGTCAAGGTCTCCAATGATTCGCCGGTGCTGCTCGACCACTTCCTCAATGCCGCCATCGAGATCGACATCGACGCCGTCTCCGACGGCCACGAGGTGGTGATCGGCGGCATCATGCAGCACATCGAGCAGGCCGGCGTTCACTCCGGCGACTCGGCCTGCGCGCTGCCGCCCTACTCGCTGCCCGCCGACGTGCAGGACGAGATGCGCGAGCAGGTCAAGAAGATGGCCGTGGAACTCGGCGTGGTGGGCCTGATGAACGTGCAGCTGGCCTGGCAGGACGGCGAGATCTACGTCATCGAGGTCAACCCGCGCGCCTCGCGCACCGCGCCCTTCGTCTCCAAGTGCATCGGTACCTCGCTGGCGCAGATCGCCGCCCGCTGCATGGCCGGTACCAGCCTGGCCGAGCAGGGCTTCACCCGCGAGATCGTGCCGCATTTCTACAGCGTCAAGGAGGCGGTGTTCCCGTTCAACAAGTTCCCCGGGGTCGACCCGATCCTGTCGCCGGAGATGAAGTCCACCGGCGAGGTGATGGGCTCCGGCGAGACCTTCGCCGAGGCCTTCTACAAGGCGCAGTTGGGTGCCGGCGAGGCGATTCCCGCGATTACGGGCGAGCGCAAGGCGTTCCTCTCGGTGCGCGAGCCTGACAAGGCGGGCGTTATCGAGATCGGCCGTTCTCTGCTAGGATTGGGGTTCACCCTGTGCGCGACCCGAGGCACCGCTGCCGCCCTCGAAGCCGCCGGCCTCGAGGTGGAGGTCGTCAACAAGGTCTATGAAGGTCGTCCGCATATCGTCGATCTGCTCAAGAACGACGACATCGCCTATATCGTCAATACCACCGAGGGTCGCCAGGCGATCAACGATTCCTCGGTGATCCGTCGTACCGCGTTGGCCCGTAAGGTGCCCTATGCCACCACCCTGGCAGGGGCGAGCGCCGTTTGCATGGCGCTGGAATACGGCAACGAGATTACGGTTCGGCGGCTTCAGGAACTGCATGCAGGAGCAACGCAATGAACAAGGTCCCGATGACCGTTGCCGGCGAGGCACGCCTGCGCAAGGAACTCGAGGAGCTCAAGAGCGAGGCGCGCCCCCGGGTGATCGCCGCCATCGCCGAGGCGCGCGAGCACGGTGATCTCAAGGAGAACGCCGAGTACCATGCGGCCCGCGAGCAGCAGGGCTTCATCGAAGGCCGCATCCAGGAGATCGAGAGCAAGCTCTCCAATGCCCAGGTGATCGACGTGGCCAAGCTGCCGCAGACCGGCAAGGTGATCTTCGGCGTCACCGTCGGGCTGATCAACCTCGGCAACGACGAGGAAGTCAGCTACCAGATCGTCGGCGAGGACGAAGCCGACATCAAGAGCGGCAAGATCTCCGTGACCTCTCCCATCGCCCGTGCCCTGATCGGCAAGGAGGAGGGCGACGTGGTAGTGGTCAGCACGCCGGGCGGCGAGGTCGAGTACGAGATCGGCAGCGTCGAGCACCGCTGAATACGCGCAGCACCCAGCAAAAAGCCCGCATCGCGGGCTTTTTGCATGCCAGGGCCCGGCGTGGGCCGGGTGGAGAATCCGGGCTGGCTCAATGCCTGCCGTGGTGGTTCTCGAAACGCTTGACGTTGGACAGCTTAGGATTGGCCTGGGGGTTCCGGCGATAGAGCAGGGCCATCTTGCCGATGGTCTGCACGCGCTCGGCGCCGCTGGCGGCCAGCAGCTCCTCGAGCATGGCGGCGCGGTCGTCGCGCTCCGGCAGGGCCAGCTTGATCTTGATCAGTTCGTGATCGGTCAGTGCCCGGTTGAGTTCGGCCAGCACGCCCTCGGAGATACCGTTCTCCGACACCGTCACCACCGGGTTCAGGTGGTGGCCGATGCTGCGAAATGCTTTCTTTTGTGCCTGTGACAAGCTCATGGTATGTTGCGTCTTCTCGGTTGCGCTTAGCGCACCATGGTACGGTGAATCGCGCTGCGGCGAAAGCGCGTGTTTCGCCGCATCTTGCCGATACAGGCCCAGGCCTGCCAGCTGTCTCTAGTTCGTCATCAAGGTGATGCCGTGGCTCGTTCCACCTCCTCTTCGCGTGGCGGCGCTTCAGGCGCCTCGGATCGGCAGCGCGCCACCAAGCACGCTGCCAGCAAGACCAGCAAGGGCTGGCTGAAGGAGCACTTCGACGATCGCTTCGTTCAGCAGAGCTGGCAAGACGGCTACCGCAGCCGGGCCAGCTACAAGCTCCTGGCGCTGGACGAGAAGGACCGCCTGTTCCGCCCGGGCATGGCCGTGATCGACCTGGGGGCGGCCCCCGGGGGCTGGAGCCAGGTGGCGGCGGATAAAGTCGGCCCGGAGGGGCTGGTCATCGCTTCGGACATTCTCGAGATGGACGCCCTGGCCGGGGTCGAGTTCATCCAGGGTGATTTCACCGAAGAGGCCGTGCTCGAGGCGATTCTCGCGGCCTTAGGTGAGCGGCCGGTGGACCTGGTGATGTCCGACATGGCGCCCAACATGAGCGGCATGAGCGCCATCGACCAGCCCCAGGCCATGTACCTGGTGGAGCTGGCACTCGACCTGGCCCGCCAGACCCTGCGGCCCGAAGGCCGCTTCCTGGCCAAGGTGTTCCAGGGCGAAGGCTTCGATGACTACCTCAAGGCGCTGCGTGAAAGCTTCGCCCGGGTGGTGACCCGCAAGCCGGAGGCGTCTCGCGCTCGCTCGCGCGAGGTCTACCTGCTGGCGGAAGGATTCCGCGGCTGAGCCGCGAGGCTCGGTCTGGGGCGGGCCGGCCAGCGCGACGCGCCCGGCCCGCCGATGGTACCGATAGCGTAAGACTAATAGCGCGATGGCCAGACACGGCCGCCCAACTGTGCCACAGTAGGGTGCCAGGGGCGTGGTGAGCCGAAGGGAACGTGGCCTGCCCACCCATGGTCTTACACCCAGGCATCGTTGGCCCTGAGTAGCTTGCAGTGAGGGTAGTCCCTTGAATGATATGGCGAAGAATTTGATCCTGTGGTTGGTCATCGCGGCGGTGCTGCTGACGGTGTTCAACAACTTCACCGTCGACACGACGCCGCAGACGATGAACTACTCCCAGTTCGTCCAGCAGGTGCAGAACCAGCAGATCCGCAGCGTGACCATCGACGGCTTCCGCATTACCGGCGAGCGCGCCGACGGCTCCCAGTTCCAGACCATCCGACCGGCGGCGGAAGATCCCAAGCTGATCGACGACCTGCTCACCAACAATGTCACCGTGGTGGGCAGGGAGCCGCAGGAACAGAGCCTGTGGACGCGGCTGCTGATCGCCAGCTTCCCGATCCTGCTGATCCTCGCCATCTTCATGTTCTTCATGCGCCAGATGCAGGGGGGCGCGGGCGGCAAGGGCGGGCCGATGAGCTTCGGCAAGTCCAAGGCCAAGCTGCTCTCCCAGGACCAGATCAAGACCACCTTCGCCGATGTCGCCGGCTGCGACGAGGCCAAGGAGGAAGTCGAGGAGCTGGTCGACTTCCTGCGCGATCCCTCCAAGTTCCAGCGCCTGGGCGGCACCATTCCCCGCGGCGTGCTGATGGTGGGGCCGCCGGGTACCGGCAAGACGCTGCTGGCGAAGTCCATCGCCGGCGAGGCCAAGGTGCCCTTCTTCTCGATCTCCGGCTCCGACTTCGTCGAGATGTTCGTCGGCGTGGGTGCGTCCCGCGTGCGCGACATGTTCGAGCAGGCCAAGAAGCAGGCGCCCTGCATCATCTTCATCGACGAGATCGACGCCGTGGGTCGTTCGCGCGGCGCCGGCATGGGCGGCGGCAACGACGAGCGCGAGCAGACCCTCAACCAGCTGCTGGTCGAGATGG
>CAZZCJ010000004.1:131610-324166 GCA_964652855.1 uncultured Halomonas sp. | reverse complement strand
TGCGCCTGGTGATCTCCATCGCCAAGAAGTACACCAACCGCGGCCTGCAGTTCCTCGATCTGATCCAGGAGGGCAACATCGGCCTGATGAAGGCGGTCGACAAGTTCGAATATCGTCGCGGCTACAAGTTCTCCACCTATGCCACCTGGTGGATCCGCCAGGCGATCACGCGTTCGATCGCCGACCAGGCACGCACCATTCGCATCCCGGTGCACATGATCGAGACGATCAACAAGCTCAACCGGGTGTCGCGCCAGATGCTCCAGGAGATGGGCCGTGAGCCCACGCCCGAGGAGCTCGGCGAGCGCCTCGAGATGCCCGAGGACAAGGTGCGCAAGGTGCTCAAGATCGCCAAGGAGCCGATCTCCATGGAGACGCCCATCGGTGACGACGACGATTCGCACCTGGGCGACTTCATCGAGGACAGCACCATGCAGCTGCCCGTCGACCTGGCCACCGGCGAGGGGCTGATCGAGGCCACTCGCAATGTGCTGGGTGGGCTCACCGCCCGCGAGGCCAAGGTGCTGCGCATGCGCTTCGGCATCGACATGAACACCGACCACACCCTGGAGGAGGTCGGCAAGCAGTTCGATGTCACCCGCGAGCGGATTCGCCAGATCGAAGCCAAGGCGCTGCGCAAGCTGCGCCACCCCAGTCGCTCGGAGCCGCTGCGCTCGTTTCTCGACGACTGAGCCTGTGCGCTGGCCGAGCCTGGCGGCTTGGTGAATGAAGCGAGAAGAACCGCGACCCCTGGGGTCGCGGTTTTTTTGTCGCAGCCGTTGTTGTCACGGCTCGTGTTTTGTCACGATACGGTGCCGGCGAGCCGATGGAAGGCGTCGTCAGTCGTGAACCGGTGGGGCGGCATGGCGCTGCGCCTCCTCCACGATCCAGTCATGCACCGCGGCCACCCGGCGGTCGTCGAGGGCGCCGCTGGTGTAGACGATGCCGTAGCGCTTGCCGGTGGCGATGCGTTGAGGGAAGGGGGCGATCAACACGCCCGTGGTGAGCTCGTCGGCCAGCAGCGCCTGGCGGGCGATGGCGACGCCCATGCCGGCCATGGCGGCTTCCAGTGCGAGGCGGTGGCGATTGAAGGTGTAGCCCCGCCGGGGATTCAGCGCCGTGACGCCCAGCGCCTGCAGGTAGTGCTCCCACTCGGCATAGGTATGCCCACCCCGCCAGGCCGTGACGTCGTGCAGCAAGGGGTACCAGGCCAGGTCTTCGGGGCGGGACAGGGGTGGGCGCCGGCGAAGCAGGGCGGGCGCGCAGACGGGAAAGATCACCTCTTCCATCAGCGGGGTGATCGAAAGGCCGGGATAGTGGCCATCGTTCAGGTCGATGGCCAGGTCGAACTCGCCTTCACGCAGCGACAGGCTGCTGTCTTCGGCGATCACCTGGAGTTCGATATCGGGAAAACGGGCCTGCAGGCGTGGCAGGCGCGGCATCAGCCACTTGCTGAGAAAAGCCGGTACGCTGCGCAGGCGAATCACCCCGCTCATCACGCCGCTGCGCAATCGCTTCACTTCCAGGCTGACCGCCTGGTAGGCCTCCTCCACCACCGCCGCCAGGCGCTTGCCCTCCTCGGTCAGCTCCAGGCGGCGCGGCAGGCGGCGAAACAGCTTGAACCCGAGTCGCTCCTCGAGCTGCTTGATCTGCTGGCTGACCGCGCCGGTGGTGACGTGCAGCTCCTCGGCGGCCCGGGTGAAGGAGAGGTGCCGGGCGCTGATGGCGAAGACCTTCAGCCAGGCGTGGGTCTGGGCGTGCAGTAGGCGGCTCATGTCCTGCTTTTTCGTTTAGCTTTACTATACTGAAGGCGAGTTTTAATCGTTTGCTCAGCGCCAAGTCAGCCTCCACCATAAGTTCAAGAAAGGGCTTTGCGCAATACTGTTTAGCATGGCTCATTTATTGTGTCGATGGGAGAGGGTATGGCAATCAGCGTGTTCGACCTGTTCAAGATCGGCATCGGCCCTTCCAGCTCGCATACCGTGGGGCCGATGCGGGCCGCCTACGACTTCGTCCAGCAGCTCAGGCAGGCGGAGTTGCTGGAGCGAACCGCGCGAGTGGAAGTGCATCTGTTCGGCTCGTTGAGCGCCACGGGCAAGGGGCACGGCACCGACCGCGCAGTGATCATGGGGCTGATGGGCGAGCGTCCCGACCGGATCGACCCGGCCATGGTGGAGCCCTGCCTGGAGGAATTGCTGGAATCGCATACGCTTCAGCTCGACGGACGCCTGTCGATTCCCTTCCTGTGGTCGCGTGACATGCAGTGGCAAGAGCGTAGCCTGCCCTTCCATCCCAATGCGCTGACCCTGGTGGCGCATGGGCACAGCGATGAGCTGTGGCGCAATACCTTCTATTCCGTCGGGGGTGGTTTCGTCATCGAAGAGGCGCAGGCCGAGCGGGGTGAGCTCGACCAGGACACCACCTCGCTGCCCTATGACTTCAACTCGGCGGCCGAGCTGATGGCGCTGTGTCGCATGCACAACCTGAGCATCAGCGAGTTGATGCTGGAGAACGAGAAGGCCTGGCGCAGCGAAGCCGAGATCTATGCCAGTCTGCGGTTGATCTGGCAGGCCATGCAGGCCTGCGTCGATGCCGGCCTGCAGCAAGAGGGCGTGCTGCCTGGCGGCCTCAACGTGAGGCGGCGTGCCGCCTCGCTGCATCGCCGCCTGCTGGCGACGCGCGACGACCAGAGCCTGATCGCATCGACCTTCGGCGCCATGGACTGGGTCAACGTCTTCGCCCTGGCGGTGAACGAGGAGAACGCCGCCGGCGGGCGCATGGTGACCGCGCCAACCAATGGTGCGGCGGGCATCATCCCGGCGGTGCTGCACTACTATATGAAGTTCCAGCCGGGGGCGAGCGAGCGCGACGTGGTGAATTTCCTGCTTGCCGCCGGCGCGGTGGGCATCCTGTGCAAGAAGAACGCTTCCATCTCCGGGGCCGAGGTGGGCTGCCAGGGGGAGGTGGGTTCGGCCTGCGCCATGGCCGCGGCCGGGCTCGCCGAAGTGATGGGGGGCAGCGTGGAGCAGGTGGAGAACGCCGCCGAGATCGGCCTGGAGCACAACCTGGGGCTGACCTGCGACCCGGTGGGCGGGCTGGTGCAGGTGCCCTGCATCGAACGCAACGCCATCGCCTCGGTCAAGGCGATCAACGCCGCGCAGATGGCGCTGCGTGGCGACGGCGAGCATTTCATCTCGCTGGACAAGGCGATTCGCACCATGCGGGACACCGGCCGCGATATGCAGGACAAGTACAAGGAAACCTCCCGCGGCGGCTTGGCCGTCAACGCCATCGAATGTTGACCCCTTGAAAAGCCTTTTCAACTCATTGGCTTAGTCGAGCCTCTTCCGTTCTCTGCAGCGATGCCGCCAAGGCATCACTTGGTCATGTGCGCCTTCGGAACGACACCAGAACTACACCATTGGTCGAGTTCAACGATTCAAGTGTTGCCCAGCGAGTGGGTCTCCTCTAGCTTACGTTAACGTAAAGGTCAGAAAGGCTCAGGCGACCCAACAACAACGGCAGCCTTGACGACGCAACAACGACAACAAAGCACAAGGATCGCCGCCAGCGGTCCGGAGAGGACGTCACATGACCCAGGAGTTCATACTGGAAACTCGCGGGTTGACGAAGCAGTTCCGCGGCTTCACCGCCGTGGACGATGTCAACCTGCAGGTCCGGGAAGGGCATATCCATGCCTTGATCGGCCCCAATGGGGCCGGCAAGACAACCGTCTTCAACCTTCTCACCAAGTTCCTGCCGCCCACCCAGGGCGAGATCCTTTATCGCGGCAAGCCGATCACCGGGATGAAGGCCAACGAGATTGCCCGGCTCGGCCTGGTGCGCTCCTTCCAGATCTCGGCGGTATTCGCCCATATGACCGCGCTGGAGAACGTGCGCGTGGCGCTGCAGCGTCCCATGGGCACCTCGTTCCATTTCTGGAAGTCCGAACGCAGCCTGGAGCCGCTCAACGAGCGCGCCATGGAACTGCTGCATCAGGTCGGGCTTGCCGACTATGCCGACGTGCTCACCGTGGAGATGCCCTACGGGCGCAAGCGCGCCCTGGAAGTGGCGACCACCCTGGCGATGGAGCCGACCCTGATGCTGCTCGACGAGCCGACCCAGGGCATGGGCGCCGAGGACGTCGACCGCATCGTCGAGCTGATCCGCCGGGTCGCCAAGGGTCGTACCGTGCTGATGGTGGAGCACAACCTCAGCGTGGTGAGCCGCCTGTGTGATCGCATCACCGTGCTGGCGCGCGGCGCCGTGCTGGCCGAGGGCGACTACGCCACGGTTTCCGCCGATCCGCGCGTCAAGGAAGCCTACATGGGCAGCGAAGCAGAAGAGGAGGTCGGCGCATGAACCAGGTAGTGGAACAGCCGACGGCGCTGGAATATCGCGACCATGACGGCGCCGAGATGCTGCGCGTACGCGATCTGCATGCCTTCTACGGCGAATCGCACATCCTTCACGGGGTGGATTTCGAGGTGCGCCGCGGTGAGCTGGTGACCCTGCTGGGCCGCAACGGCGCCGGCCGCAGCACCACGCTGAAAGCGATCATGAACATGGTAGGCCGGCGCACCGGCTCGATCATGATCAACGGTAGCGAGACGCTGGGCATGAAGGCCCACCGTATCCCGCGGCTGGGCATCGGCTACTGCCCGGAAGAGCGGGGCATCTTCGCCAGCCTCGACGTCGAGGAGAACCTGCTGCTGCCGCCCACGGTGCGCTCCGGCGGCATGTCGATCGACGAAATCTACGCCATGTTCCCCAACCTCTACGAGCGCCGCCGCAGCCAGGGCACGCGGCTATCGGGCGGGGAACAGCAGATGCTGGCCATGGCGCGCATCCTGCGCACCGGAGCGCGCATGCTGCTGCTCGACGAGATCACCGAAGGCCTGGCGCCGGTCATCGTGCAGAAGCTGGGCGAGGTGCTGGTGAAGCTGCGCGACCGGGGCATGACCATCGTGCTGGTGGAGCAGAACTTCCGCTTTGCAGCCCCCTTGGCCGATCGCCACTACGTGATGGAGCACGGCCGTATCATCGAAGAGATTTCCGCCGCCGAGCTGCCTTCGCGGCGCGACCACCTTCACACCCTATTGGGAGTCTGAGCCAACCCGACAGATTGCCACCTGGGCGGCGTCGAGCGCGGCCCGGTCGATACACTGCGCCGCCGGCGCGCCAAGAAGAACCACAACAGCAACTTTCGTAACCACAGCAGAACAGCGACCTGCCGAGCAGCGTCGCCACAACAACAAGCCGCCCGGATGGGCTACGGAGACGAAAATGACCTTCATCAAGAAGACTCTCGCCAGCAGCATCGCCATTGCCGCCACCGCTGCCATGGCCACCGCCGCCCAGGCGCAGATCAGCGATGGTGCAGTACGCATCGGCTACCTGGCCGACATGTCGGGCACCTACCGTGACCTGGCCGGTCCCGGTGGCCTGGAAGCGCTGCGCATGGCAGTGGAGGACTTCGGCGGTAGCGTGAACGGCGCGCCGATCGAAGTCTTCAGCGCCGACGACCGCAACAGCGCCGACGTTGGCGCCAACACCGTGCGCGAGTGGGTCGACCAGCGCAACGTCGACCTCGTCGCCGGCATGGTGGCGTCGTCGGTCACCATCGCCGTGACCAATGTGCTCCAGGCCAACGACAAGCTGGGGATCATCTCCGGCTCCGCGGCCTCGAGCATCACCAACGAGCACTGCTCACCGAACCACATCCACTGGGTCTACGACACCTACCCGCTGGCCAACGGTACCGCCAAGGCGGTCGTCGAGCAGGGTGGCGACACCTGGTTCATGCTGACCGCCGACTATGCCTTCGGCCATGCGCTGGAAGGCGACGTGGAGCGCGTGGTGACCGAGAATGGCGGCACCATCGTGGGCAAGATCCGCCACCCGTTCCCCACCGACGACTTCTCGTCCTACATCCTGCAGGCGCAGGGCTCCGGGGCCAAGATCATCGGCCTGGCCAACGCCGGCGCGGACACCGTCAACGCCATCAACACGGCCAGCCAGTTCGGCGTGGTGGAGGCCGGCCAGCAGCTCGCCGGCCTGCTGGTGTTCCTCAACGACGTTCACGCCATGGGCCTCGACGCCACCCAGGGCCTGCTGCTGACCACCGGCTGGTACTGGGACATGGATGACGAGGCGCGCGAGTGGTCCCAGCGCTACTATGACCGCGTCGGCCGCATGCCGACCATGGTGCAGGCCGGTGTCTACTCCAGCACCATGCACTATCTGAAGGCCGTCGAGGCCACCGGTACCGACGACACCCAGACGGTGCGCGAGCACATGATGAGCCAGGAGATCAATGACTTCTTCGCTCGCAACGGCCGCCTGCGCGAGGATGGCCGCATGGTGCACGACATGTACCTGGCCCAGGTGAAAACGCCGGCCGAGTCCGAGCACGAGTGGGACCTCTACGAGATCCTCGCCACCATTCCTGCCGAAGAGGCGTATCGCCCGCTCTCTGAAAGCCAGTGCAAGCTGGTGCAGAACTGAAGCACGCAAGACCGGCGGCGGCTTCGGCCGCCGCCCCTCTGACGGCGAGGAGAACCTAACATGACGATGATATTCGGGGTGCCGTTGGCGGTGTTCATGGGCCAACTGCTGCTGGGCCTGATCAACGGTGCCTTCTACGCCCTGCTGAGCCTTGGGCTGGCGGTGATCTTCGGTCTGCTGAAGATCGTCAACTTCGCCCATGGGGCCATGTACATGCTGGGGGCGTTCGCCACCCTGCTGGGAATGCGCTACCTGGGCATCAATTACTGGACGGCCCTGCTGCTGGCGCCGCTGTTCGTCGGCCTGTTCGGCATGCTGATCGAGCGGCTGCTGCTGCGTCGGATCGGCCACCTGGACCACCTCTACGGCCTGCTGCTGACCTTCGGCCTGGCACTGATCTTCGAAGGCACCCTGGTCAACTTCTTCGGCGTGTCCGGGGCGCGCTATCCGACGCCCGAGGCGCTGCAGGGCGGCTTCCAGACCGGCTTCATGTTCCTGCCCAAGTACCGTGCCTGGGTGCTGGTGGCGGCCATCGCCGTCTGCCTGGTGACCTGGTACATCATCGAGCGCACACGGCTTGGCGCCTACCTGCGGGCCGGCACCGAGAACCCGGCGCTGATGCAGGCCTTCGGCGTCAACGTGCCGCTGCTGGTCACCCTGACCTACGGCTTCGGCGTGGGCCTGGCCGCCTTCGCCGGGGTGCTGGCCGCACCGCTCTACCCGGTGTCGCCGACCATGGGCTCCAACCTGTTGATCGTGGTGTTCGCCGTGGTCGTGATCGGCGGCATGGGCTCCATCCTGGGCGCCATCGTCACCGGGCTCGCCATGGGCCTGATCGAGGGCCTGACCAAGGTGTACTACCCCGAAGCAGCCAATACCGTGATCTTCCTGGTAATGATCCTGGTGCTGCTGCTCAGACCCGCCGGCCTGTTCGGCAAGGAGGCATGACGTCATGGCCATCTCGCAAACGATGACGCCTTCCATGAAGCGCCAGCGGCGCGCCAACATGCGCCGCAATGCCTTCTACCTGGCGATGATCGCCATCGGCCTGGTCGCGCCCTTCGTCGCCTACCCGGTCTTCCTGATGAAGGTGCTGTGCTTCGCGCTGTTCGCCTGCGCCTTCAACCTGCTGCTGGGCTACGCCGGACTGCTCTCGTTCGGCCATGCGGCCTTCCTGGCCACCGGCGGCTACGTCACCGGCTACCTGCTGTCGAGCTACCCGGGCATCACGCCCGAACTCGGTATCCTCGCCGGCACCGCTGCGGCGGTGGTGCTGGGCGGGGTCTTCGGGGCGCTGTCGATCCGCCGCCAGGGCATCTACTTCGCCATGGTGACCCTGGCGCTGGCCCAGCTGGTGTTCTTCTTCTATATCCAGGCGCCGTTCACCGGCGGCGAGGACGGCCTGCACGGGGTGCCGCGTGGCCACCTGTTCGGCGTGATCAACCTGCGCAGCAACCTGGCGATGTACTATTTCGTGTTCGCCGTGTTCCTGTTCGGCTTCGCATTGATCCAGCGCACCGTGCACTCCCCGTTCGGACAGGTGCTCAAGGCGATCCGCGAGAACGAGCCGCGCGCGGTGTCGCTTGGCTACAACGTCGATGCCTACAAGCTGGTGGCCTTCATCCTCTCGGCCGGCCTGGCCGGCCTGGCCGGTTCCACCAAGACGGTGGTGTTCCAGCTCGCCTCGCTGACCGATGCCCACTGGCACATGTCCGGCGAGGTGATCCTGATGACCCTGCTGGGCGGGGTGGGCACGCTGTTCGGCCCGGTGGTGGGGGCCGGTATCGTGGTCAGCCTGCAGCACATGCTGGCGCAGTCGGCGCTGGGCAACTGGGTGGGGCCGATCCTCGGCGTGATCTTCGTCATCTGCGTGCTCAGCTTCCGCAGCGGCATCGTCGGCGAAGTGATGAAGATGTATCGCAAGAACTTCAAGTGAGCGTGACCGCAAGTCCTTTCCTGGCGCCCTTCGGGGCGCCTTTTTCATGCGTATTTCAGCGCTGGGTCGCCTGCTGCAGCCGCTGCGGCAGCTGGGTGACCAGGTAGTCGACGAAGTGACGAACCTTGGCGGCGTGCTGACGGTGCCTGGGCATCACGGCCCATACCCCGGCATCGCAGCACTGGAAGGCGTCGAGCACCGAAATGAGTTCGCCGCTGGCGAGATAGGGGGCCACGTAGTAGTCGGGCAGCTGGGCCAGGCCGAGCCCCTTGAGGGCGGCATCCAGCAGCGCCGGTCCCGAATTGGCCTGCCAGGGGCCTTGCACGCGTACTTCGCGATGCATGCCCTCGATGTCGAAGCGCCACAGGTCGCGGGTGCCGATCAGGCAGCGATGGCGGCTCAGCTCCGCCACGGAGTGCGGCTGGGAAACGCCGAGGAAATAGGCGGGTGAGCCGACGACGAACTCGCGCCGCCCGCTGAGCCTGCGCGCCACCAGCGACGAGTCCTGCAGCGTACCCATGCGAATGACCACGTCGTAGCCCTCGTCGATCACGTCGACCTGGCGATTGGTCAGGTGCAGGCGCAGTTCCAGCTGCGGATGCAGGCGCAGGAAGTCGTTGACCAAGGGGGCGATGAAGCGCTCGCCGAAGGTGGTGGCGCAGCTCAGGTGCAGTACCCCCTGCGGCTGCTCCTGCAGGCGCTGCAGGGCCGTCTCGGCGTCGCGGAAGCCGTCGAGCAGTTCTCGGCAGCGCCTGTAGTAGCGCTCGCCGGCATCGGTGAGGTGGATCTGTCGCGTCGTGCGGTAGAGCAGCGGCAGGCCGAGCTGCTGCTCGAGCTGGGCCACCTGGCGGCTGATGTGCGAATTGGATACCTGCAGCCGGCGTGCGGCCGCCGCGAAGGTACCGAGACGTACCACTTCGACGAAGGCTTCGATACCGTCCCAGTGCGCCATGCGTTCCCCCGGTCCTGAGATTGTTGCTGAGCGGAAATAATGTTGTGCCGTTGTTTCGGTATCATCTTAGCGGCGCGCCCGCCTAGACTGGTAGCCATCAACCTATCTCGGGAGTTGCATCATGAAGTCGCGTGCCGCCGTTGCCCTGGAAGCAGGCAAGCCCCTGGAGCTGCTGGAGATCGATGTGGAAGGGCCCAAGGCCGGCGAGGTGCTGGTGCGGATCAAGGCCACCAGCGTCTGCCATACCGATGCCTACACCCTTTCCGGCGCCGACCCGGAGGGGCTGTTTCCTTCGGTGCTGGGCCATGAGGGGGCGGGGATCGTCGAGGCGGTGGGCGAGGGCGTTACCAGCGTCAGGCCCGGCGACCATGTCATTCCGCTGTATACCGCCGAGTGCGGCAAGTGCAAGTTCTGCCTCTCCGGCAAGACCAACCTGTGCCAGGCGGTGCGAGCCACCCAGGGCCAGGGCCTGATGCCCGATGGCACCTCGCGCTTCTCGCTCGACGGCAAGATGCTGCACCACTACATGGGCTGCTCCACCTTCAGCGAGTACACCGTGCTGCCCGAGGTCTCCCTGGCGGTGGTCTCCAAGGAGGCGCCGCTGGACAAGATCTGCCTGCTCGGCTGCGGCGTGACCACCGGCATCGGCGCGGTGCTCAATACCGCCAAGGTGGAGCCGGGTTCCACCGTCGCGGTGTTCGGCCTCGGCGCCATCGGCCTGGCGGTGATCCAGGGCGCGCAGATGGCCAAGGCGAGTCGCATCATCGCCATCGACGTCAACCCGGACAAGTTCGAGCTGGCGCGCCAGTTCGGCGCCACCGACTTCGTCAATCCCAAGGAGCACAGCGACCCGATCCAGCAGGTGATCGTCGACATGACCGACGGCGGGGTCGACTACTCCTTCGAGTGCATCGGCAACGTCAACGTGATGCGCCAGGCGCTGGAGTGCTGCCACAAGGGCTGGGGCGAGTCGGTGATCATCGGCGTGGCCGGCGCCGGCGAGGAGATCTCCACGCGGCCGTTCCAGCTGGTGACGGGGCGAGTGTGGCGCGGCTCGGCGTTCGGCGGCGTGAAGGGGCGCAGCGAGCTGCCCGGCTACGTGCAGCGCTACATGGACGGCGAGATCAAGATCGACGAGTTCATCACCCACGACATGCCGTTCGAGCAGATCAACGAGGCGTTCGAGCTGCTGCATGCCGGCAAGAGCATTCGCACGGTGCTGCACTTCTAATTGGCGCCCGGGCCGCGCCCGGCATAGGCGCCGCTTTTCAGCTGCGCTCGAAGCCGCATGACGCGCCGCACAGGTACGCCTGACGCCGCTAGGCGGGCGAACCGGCAGCGAAGCCACAACGAACAGGCGAAAGGAGACGCAGCATGACCATGACCGAACATCTCGAGCTGGTATCGGCCAACAAGAGCTTCAGGGGCTGGCACAAGCGCTATCGCCACCGCTCGCGGGCGCTGGACTGCGAAATGATATTCGCTATCTACCTGCCGCCCCAGGCGGAGACGGAGCGCGTGCCGTTGCTGTGGTGGCTGTCGGGGCTGACCTGCACCGACGAGAACTTCATGCAGAAGGCGGGAGCGCAGCGCATCGCGGCCGAGCTCGGCGTGGCGATCCTCTGCCCCGACACCAGCCCCCGAGGGACCGACCTGCCGGGCGAGCATGATAGCTACGACCTGGGTTCGGGGGCCGGCTTCTACGTCAACGCCACGCGGGAGCCCTGGAAGTCGCACTATCGCATGTACGACTATGTGTCCGAGGAGCTGCCGTCGGTGGTGCGCCAGCACTTTCCGGTCAACGGGCGCGAGGCGATCAGCGGGCACTCCATGGGCGGCCATGGGGCGTTGATGCTGGCGCTGCGCCGGCCCGGCCACTACCGCTCGGTCTCGGCGTTTTCCCCCATCGTCAATCCCTCCCAATGCCCCTGGGGGCGCAGGGCGTTCCAGACCTACCTGGGCGACGATCCCGGCAACTGGACGCAGTACGACGCCTGCGAGCTGGTGGCCAAGGGCGCCTCGCGCCAGCCGCTGTTCATCGACCAGGGCGAGGCGGACGACTTCCTCGAGGAACAGCTGAAGCCGGAGCGGCTGGAGGCGGTGTGCGCCGAGCATGATCACCCCCTGACGCTGCGGCGCCAGCCAGGGTATGATCACAGCTACTTCTTCATCGCCAGCTTCATCGAGGATCACCTGCGCTACCATGCGGAGCATCTCTTCAAGCCATGAGCGGACCTGGGGCGCGCCCTGATGCGCGTCCTGCTGGTCAGGGTTGTACGCTGGGCGGCCATTCTCATGGCCGCCTTCGTCGTACTGTCGGTGCTGCTCGTGATGTTGCTGCGGCATGTGCCCGCAGTGGGTTCGATGGTGATGCTGGAGCGCAAGCTGCAGGCGACGCTGGCAGGCGAATCCCTGGCCATTCAGCACCAGTGGCGGCCGTGGGAAGAACTCTCCGTCAACGCCAAGCTGGCGGTGATCGCGGCGGAAGACCAGCGCTTCCCCGAGCACCGCGGCTTCGATGTGGCCGAGATGCGCCGGGCCTGGGAGGCCAGCCGCAACGGGGCCAGGCTGCGTGGGGCGAGCACCATCAGCCAGCAGACAGCCAAGAACCTCTTTCTCTGGACCGGGCGCAGCTGGCTGCGCAAGGGGCTCGAGGCGTGGTTTACCGTGCTGATCGAGGCGCTGTGGCCGAAGCAGCGAATCCTCGAGGTCTATCTCAATATCGTCGAATGGGATCACGGCGTGTTCGGCCTCGAAGCCGCCGCGCAGCACTACTTCGGCGTGCCGGCCGATCGCCTGACCGAGGTGCAGGCCAGCCGGTTGGCGGCGATCCTGCCCAACCCACGCGCCTGGGATGCGGCGCGGCCGGGGCCGCACGTCGAGCGGCGCAGCCAGTGGATTCGCCAGCAGATGCGCAATCTCGGCGGGCCGCGCTACCTGGAGCGACTCGACGCCTCCTGACCGCCGCCTGGCTAGCGTGCCGCCTTGCCGCGCACGGCCATCACCACCCCCACGATGGTGATCAGCATGCCCAGCAGTCCCGCCGGCGGCAGCCGCTCGTCGAACAGCCACCAGGCCTGCAGCGCCGTCACCGGCGGCACCAGGTAGAACAGGCTGGCCACGCGTGACGCCTCGCCACGCCGGATCAGCGCCATCAGCAGCAGGATGGCCGCTATCGACAGCACCAGCACCAGCCACGCCAGGGTCAGCACGAAGGTAGTGGTCCATTCGATTTGCCGCTCTTCGAACAGCAGCGCCCCCAGGCCCAGCAGTGCGCCCGCGGCCAGGTACTGCACCACGGTGCCGGACAGCAGCGGCATGCCGGTACAGAAGCGCTTCTGGTAGAGCGTGCCGAAGGTGATGCCGCCCAGGGCGACCAGCACGCAGGCCAGGGCGCCGAGCCCGAACCCCTGGAACAGCGCGGCGCCGGGGTCGAGCTTGCTGCCCAGCACCAGCACGATGCCGCCCAGGCCGACCGCGAGCCCCAGCCACTGCACCGACGCAATGCGCTCGCCGAGCAGCGGCCCCGCCAGGGTGGCCGTGAGCAGCGGCTGCAGGCCTACCAGCAGGGCGGTCAGCCCGGCCGGCATGCCCAGGTAGATGCCGTAGAAGACCCCGCCCAGGTAGGCGCCATGCACCAGCATGCCCGAGACACCGACATGCGCCCAAAGCCGTGCGCCGCTCGGCCAGCCGCTGTCGAGCAGGCGGACGAGCGGCACCAGCAGTGCCAGGGTGAGCACGAAGCGCACCACCAGGAAGGTGAAGGGCTCGGCATGCGGCAGCCCAAACTTGGCACCGATGAAGCCTGTGCTCCACAGGGCCACGAAGAGAACCGGCATGGCGGCCAGCAGCAGAGGCTCGAAGCGGGAAGAGGGCGAGGGCGGCATCGGGAGGGTGTCCTGGGCAGCGAAAGATAGCAGAGTAAGCATTATCGCCCGGACAATCCAGCCGGCCTCGTGCGCGGCGGCGAGGGCATGCGATGGGCGGACGGCGCGGGCGTCATCGGGCGGGGTCCGCCCGTGTCGATCTTGCGGCACTGCATTTCGTTACAATAAAATCTGAACCCTGCCGGTTCAGCTACGTCAGACCTTCTACATTCACCGCAATACCCTTGGAGGTTTCAAGATGCAAAGGATGACTGCACTGTTCTCGGCCGCTCTACTGGCGGCAGGCATGATGACTGCCCAGGCCCAGGCGCAGCAGGATCCCGCCCAGGATCCGGGAGCCCAGCCGCAGGCCGCTGCGCCCGCTCAGGAATTTTCCGATGAGCAACTGCAGCAGTTCGCCGATGCCTCCCAGGACATCGCGGTGATCTCCCAGGAGTACACCGAGCGCCTGCACGCCGCCGAGGATGAGCAGACCCAGCAGGAAGTCCGCATGGAAGCCAACGACCGGATGGTGGAAGTCGTCGAGGACAGCGGGCTCGACGTCGACACCTTCAACGCCATCGGCCATGCGATCCAGCAGGATCCCGAGCTGATGCAGCGCGTGCAGCAGATGGCCGAGCAGTCCTGACGCTCGCCGCACGGACAGCGACGGAAGGCCGCCCCTCGGGGCGGCCTTCCTGGTTTCAGGCGGGCTTTACAGGGCCGGCCCCTATGCACACACTGGGCGCATCCTGAGCCGGCGAGCGTGACGCATGGAACTGCTGGAAATCCGACAGCACATGGGCCGTTTCCCCCCCTTCGACGGGCTGTCCGATGCGCTGCTCGACGACGTGGCCGGCGAGGTCGAGGTCGGCTACTTCAGGGCCGGCACCGATATCCTGGTGCTGGACCAGCCCATCACCGAGCTGTGCTACATCCGCAGCGGGGCGGTGGAGGTCTTTCGCCGCAACGGCGCGCTCTACAATCGCCTGGGCGAGGGCGACATCTTCGGCCACTTCAGCCTGCTGCGCAGCCAGCGGGTCCGCTTTCCCGCCCGCGCCCTGGAAGACACCCTGATCTACTTCATCCCGGCCAGCGTCTTCCAGCGGCTGTGCGACAGCGACGACGACTTCGCAGACTTCGTCGAGCTGGAACGGCCGCGGCTGGAGTCCGCCGTCGCGGAGCTGAGCAAGGCCAACGACATGACGGTCACGCGGATACGCAAGCTGCTGTCGCGCCCGCCGGTCATGCTCGAAGCCACCACCACGGTGCAGGCCGCGGCGCAGCAGATGAGCGAAGCGCAGGCCTCGGCGGCGCTGGTGCTCGACGAGTCCGACGCGGACCCGCGCCACACCTTCACCGACGCCCGCGGTCGCGGCTGGCGGCTGCGCGGCATCCTGACCAACAGCGACTTCCGCACCCGCGTGGTTGCCCGGGGCCTGCCCGCGCAGACGCCGATCGGCGAGCTGGTGGGCGAGCGGCTGATCACCGTCCAGTCCGACGAATCCGTGCATGAGGCGATGCTGTGCATGCTGCGCAACAACATCCATCACCTTCCGGTGCTGCAGCGGCGGCTGCCGGTGGGCATCGTGCACCTCTCCGACATCATCCGCTACGAAACCCAGAGCAGCCTCTACCTGGTCAGCAATATCTTCCACCAGCCCAGCGCTGAAGGGCTGGCGCGGCTGGCGGGGGACGTGCGCGCGGCCTTCATGCGCATGGTGGAAGAGGGGGGCACTTCGCAGATGGTGGGCAGCGCCATGTCGACCATCGGGCGCAGCTTCATCCGTCGGCTGCTGGAGCTGGCCGAACAGGCGCTGGGGCCGCCGCCGGTGGCCTACTGCTTCATGGTCAACGGTTCCATGGCGCGCAACGAGCAAACCATCGTCACCGACCAGGACAACGCCCTGGTGCTGGCCGATGACTACGACCCGCACCGCCACGACGCCTACTTCAAGGCCTTGGCCCAGGCCGTCTGCGATGGCTTGGCCGCCTGCGGCTACCGTTACTGCAAAGGCGACGTGATGGCCACCAACGCCAGGTGGCGCCAGCCGCTGGCGGTATGGAAGCGCTACTTCGGCGAGTGGATCGAGCAGCCCACGCCGGAACGGCTGTTGCATTGCTCGATCTTCTTCGACCTGGATGCGGCCTACGGCGACGAGGCCTTCGTCGAGCAGCTGCAGGACCTGATCGCCGAGAAGGCGCCGCAGCATCCCCTGTTCCTGGCGGCGATGGCACGCAATGCGCTGCAGCGCAAGCCGCCGCTGGGGGTCTTTCGCACCTTCGTGATGGAACAGGACGGCAAGCACAACAATACGATCAACCTCAAGCGGCGCGGTACGGCGCCGATGGTCGACCTGATCCGGGTGCACGCCCTGGCGTGCGGTTCGCGGGCCCAGAACAGCTTCGAACGGCTCGACGACATCGCCAGGACGCAGCTGCTGGCGCCGGGTGCCGGCGAGAAGCTGCGCTATGCCATGGAGTACCTCTCCATGGTGCGGATTCGCCACCAGGTGATCGACCTCGAGCGCAACGAGCCGCCCGACAATACGATCGAGCCGGAGAATGTCGACGGTAGCGAGCGCCACCATCTCAAGGATGCCTTCCAGGTGCTGAGCAACGCGCAGAAATTCCTCAAGTACCGCTACCCGATCCCGGCGCGCAGCGGGCCGGGGCGCTGAGATGCTGTCGCATCGGCTGCCGTCGCGCCAGGCCCAGGGCTGGCCGGCCTACCTGGCCCAGCGCGCCCAGGCGGCCAGCCACCCGGTGCTCAAGCGCTTCCTGGCCGCGGGCTGCCCGGCGCCCGACACGCCGATCGGCGAGGCGCCGCTGGTGGCCCTCGACCTGGAAACCACCGGGCTCGATGCCCGCCGGCATGCCATCGTCAGCATCGGGCTGGTGCCGTTCACGCTGGCGCGGATTCGCCTGTCGCAGCGGCGCTACTGGGTCGTCCGGCCAGGCGGTGCGCTATCGAGCGAATCGGTGGTGCTGCACCGCATCACCCATGCGGAGGTGGCCGAGGCGCCCGCGCTCGAGTCGGTCCTGCCGGAGGTGCTCGAGGCATTGGCAGGTCGGCTGGCCGTCGTCCACTTTCGTCATATCGAGCGGCCCTTCCTCGACGCGGCGGCCCAGCGCTGCCTGGGCGAGGGGCTGCGCTTCCCGATGATCGACACCATGTCGCTCGAGGCGCGGCGCCACCGGCTGTCGCCGTGGTCGCGGCTGCGCCGCTGGCTGCGACGGCCGCCGGTGTCGATCCGGCTGGGCGACAGCCGCCGCCGCTACGGGCTGCCCGACTACCTGGGGCACCACGCCATGGTCGATGCGCTGGCGACGGCCGAGCTGTTGCAGGCGCAGATCGCCACGCACTATCGCGCCGAGACGCGGGTGGAGGAATTGTGGAGCTGAGCGCCGCCGCTACAGCCAGAGCTTGGCGAAGGTGGCGCCGTCGACCGGGCGGCCATAGTGGAAGCCCTGCACGCTGGTACAGCCCAGCGAGCGCAGTGCCTCGGCCTGCTCGAGGTCCTCGACGCCTTCGGCCACGGTCAGCATGCCGAGGGTCTGGGCCATGGCGATGATGGTTTCCACGATGGCGTGGTCGTGGCTGCTCTTGAGCATGTCGCGCACGAAGGACATGTCGATCTTGAGCGTATCGGCGGCGAAGCGCTTGAGGTAGGAGAGCGAGGAGTAGCCGGTGCCGAAATCGTCGATGGCCAGGCCGATGCCCGCATCGCACAGGGTGCGGGTGATGCGCACGGTCTGCTCGGGGTTGCGCATCAGGCCGCTCTCGGTGAGCTCCAGCCCGAGCCGCCCGGGGCTGATGCGCGTGGCGATGCGCTGCACGTGCTCGGCCAGGCACGGGTCGTCCATCTGCTGGGCCGAGACGTTGACGCACAGCCGCCCGGGAAACGGCGTGTGCTGGGCATCCCACTCCTGCAGCTGCTGGCAGGCGGTGTCCAGCACCCACTCGCCGAGCTGGAGCATCAGCCCCTGCTCTTCGGCCAGCGGGATGAAGGTGGCGGGACTGACCTGGCCCAGTATCTCGTCGTGCCACCGGCACAGCGCCTCGGCCCCGACCAGCTTGCCGCTGGAGAGGCTGAACTGCGGCTGGAAGTGCAAGGTGAGTTCGCCTTGGTTCAGGGCATGCGCGAAGCGCGCCTGCAGGAGCTCCCGCTGCTGCAGCTCGTCGGCCATGGTGGCGTTGAAGAAGCGCGTGCGGTTGTTGTCACGCTTGGCGTGGTTGAGGGCGATGCTGGCGTGCTGGAACAGCGACTGGGCGCTGTTGGCATCGCGGGGAAACAGGGCCGCCCCGACGCTGGCCGACACCGAGAAGCAGCGCCCGGCGATCTGCAGGGGCTCGGCCAGGCAGTGGCGATAGCGCTCGATGGCATGGGCCATGGCGGCAGGCCGGGTGTCGCTCAGCAGCACCATGAACTCATCCCCGCCCAGGCGGGCGACGAACTCGCCAAGTTCGGCCAGGGCGCCGAAGCGCCCGGCGATTTCCGCCAGCACCTGGTCACCGAATTCATGCCCCTGGGTGTCGTTGATCTGGCGGAAGCGCTGCAGGTCGAGGTAGAGCAGGCCGATATGACTGCCCTGCAGCCTGGCCTGGTCGCAGGCTTCGGCCAGGCGATCCATGAAGCAGCGTCGGTTCGGCAGCCCCGTCACGCTGTCCCAGTGGATCAGCTGCTGGAGGCGGTAGTCGCTGTTGCGCCGCTTCTCCTCCGCTGCTCGCCGGGCCATCTCCACGCCTGCCTGGGCGGCGGCGATCCGCAGCACCTCCTGGGCATAGTCGGGCAGCGTCAGGGGGCGGTTGCGCATGACCGCCAGCAACCCCACGAGGTCGCCCTCGGGTGAGCGTAGCGGCAGCCCGACATAGCTCTGGGCGCCCAGCACGTGCAGCAGTTCGTCGGCGGGGAAGCGCTGGGCCAGGCGATCGGGAAACGTGCAGAGCCGGTCGCTGAGCACATGCTCGCAGGGGGTTCCTGCCAAGGCATAGACGGCCGCCGGCTGCAGCGCGCCGCGGGACCAGAAGGCAATGGTGCGAATCGTGGGGCTGTCGGCCTGGATCTTGCCGATGACGACGTGGTCGCCGTCGAGAATTGTCGCAAGCCGCTCCACCAGGTGGTCGAACGCTTGAGGAGTACCGGCTTTGCCCAAGCCATCAGCGAGCAGACGAAACGCGTCTTCGGGGGCCATCATGGGCGACAGCGGCTCCTTGGCATCATTATCGGGTGACTGAAATATGCACGAACCAGCATCGCGATGCTAGTAGGCTTATGTTGCTGCGCTTGTCCGGGCTGTCAGTTGCGCTCCCTGCGGCGCGGGGGCCGCTGGAACGACAGGCGGCCCGCAGGCCGCCCGCGGGTGGGTTAGGCACGGGGTTCGCTCATCAGCCCCTTGAGAATGGCGTAGCAGCCCACCAGCAGTACCAGCGTGAACGGAAGCCCGGTGGAGACGGCCATGGCCTGCAGGGCGACCAGGCCGCCGCCGAGCAGCAGGGCGATGGCGATGACCCCTTCGATGATGGCCCAGAACACGCGCTGCGGCTTGGGTGCATCGACCTTGCCGCCGGCGGTGATGGTGTCGATCACCAGGGAGCCGGAGTCCGAGGAGGTGATGAAGAACACCACGACCAGCATGATGCCGATGAAGGAGGTAATGGCGCTGAGCGGCAGTTCGTTGAGCATCACGAACAGCTGCAGTTCGAGTGCCGCGTCACGCACGCCTTCGACGCCATCGTTCACCAGCTGGTCGATCGCGGTGCCGCCGAAGGCGGTCATCCACAGCACGGAGACCAGCGAGGGTACCAGTAGCACGGCGACCAGGAACTCGCGCACCGTGCGACCACGGCTGACCCGTGCGATGAACATGCCGACGAAGGGCGACCAGGAGATCCACCACGCCCAGTAGAAGGCGGTCCAGCCCTGGGTGAAGTTGGCGTCCTCGCGACCGAAGGGATTCGCCAGTGCCGGCAGGTTGACCAGATAGCCGCCCAGGTTCTCGAAGAAACCCGTCAGGATCGCCAGCGTGGGGCCGACCAGCACGACGAACAGCAACAGCAGCACGGCGAGCCCCATGTTGATCTCGGAGAGCCGCCGGACCCCCTTGTCGACGCCTGCCACGATCGACAGGATGGCCACGGCGGTGATGCCCATGATCAGCAGGACCATGGTGGTATTGGTAGCCGGTATGCCGAACAGCTGGCTGAGGCCGGCTGTGGCCTGGGAGGCGCCCAGCCCCAGCGAGGTGGCCAGGCCGAACAGGGTGGCGAACACCGCCAGGATATCGATCACGTGGCCGGGCCAGCCCCACACCCGCTCGCCCAGCAGCGGATAGAAGATCGAACGCATGGTCAGCGGCAGGCCCTTGTTGAAGGAGAAGATGGCCAGCGCCAGGGCGACCACGGCGTAGATTGCCCACGGATGCAGCCCCCAGTGAAAGATGGTGGCGGCCATGCCCAGCCGTGAAGCCTCCGCAGCATCGCCTGCGGCCGCCCCCAGGGGCGCCCAGTCGGTGCGTACCCCGTCTTCCACGCTGGTACCACCCAGGGCGGCGTTGAAATGGGACATCGGCTCGGACACGCCGTAGAACATCAGCCCGATGCCCATGCCGGCAGCGAACAGCATGGCGAACCAGCCGGTGTAGCTGAAGTCCGGCTTGGCATGCATGCCGCCGATCCTCACCCTGCCCAGCGGGGAGACGATCAGGCCCAGGCAGAGCAGCACGAAGAGGTTGCCGGCCAGCAGGAAGAACCACGCCATGTGGCTGGTCAGCCAATTGCGTACCGCACTGAAGAGCGGCTCCACCTCGGTCTGCAGCGCCAGGGTGAGCACCACGAAGAAAACGGTGACCAGGGCGGAGATGGCGAAGACCTTGCCGTGCAGGTCGATGCTGAACCCCAGCTTGTCCGTCGCCAGGTTGTCCTGGCCGATGACGTAGTCGGTGTCGATCAGGTTGGCCGGGCCCTCTGGCGCCGGCACGCCTTCCGAAGGTGTCTCTTCGGCGCGGTTGTCGTGTGAAGACTCGCTCACCTCATGTCCCCCTGCAGGTCGTTGGATGCGACATGGCGGGTCCGGCTGCGCCCGCCGGTGTCGCCGGGCGGTAAGGCAGGTGAAGCTTGCGTCGCGAGACGAGGCCGAGCAGCGGTGCACGCCATGCCATTGGGAGCGGGGCAGGACGTGCCTGGTCAGAGATCTGCCGGCCATGCCGCCGCCTAGTGCGACCGGTCTTGATGCCGGCCATCTATCGAGAATAGCTATTATACCCAAACAGGGGGTGGCTTCCGAACCGCCGAAGCCGGATCTCTGTGGCAAGACGGCCCATGTGCCACTTTGCGCCACCCGCCTGGCGAGGTTTGGGCCCTGGAGGGGGCGCCCTGAAAATCAAATAACCTATTGTTTTATAAATTTTATTATCGGTTTATTGCAGCGTTGGCACAACTCGTGCTGCATGTTGGGTGAAGACGGATCAACCAAGGGAGACCATCCGTATGAGCCACGACAAGCAATCAGGGTTTATGTCAAAGGGACGTTTGACAGCCTTGGCCTCGGCGATCGCACTGACGCTAGGTACGGTGTCTCTGGCTGGCTGTGGCAACGACGATGATGACCTGCCGCCGGTCAATGAAGAGCGTCCCACCATCGAAGAGCAGGGCTCACCGATGCAAGACACCACGGCGGATCCTGGTCTCGACCAGACCAATACAGCCGGTGGCGATGGAAGCGAAGAACCTGTCGGCAGCATCCAGCAGCCTGAGGATGATCAGTTCCCGCAGGAGGAAACGACACCGCAGGCCGAGCAGGAACCCGTGCCGCAGGGCCAGCAGAATACGATGAATCCGGACGATGGCGGCCAAGACCCGTTGTTGCAGGATGAGGACGAGCAGGGCGGTATGTAAACCCGCCGCGCATCGATCTCAAGCTGTTGCCTGAGGCAACATTTGGCGACAGCCGAGGGTGAGAAGCCCTCCCACAACCAGTCGTGAATACGACGCTAGTAGGAGGAGAGGAACTATGATGTCCAAGGAATTTCTCAAGAAACTCGGCGTATTGGGTGTAACCGTCGGCTTGACAGCTAGCCCCTTCGCAATGGCCCAGCAGGGCACGCAACAGGACTCGCGTGCCGACAGCATGCCGGAAGCGGTGCAGGGTGCACCGGGTGCCGAGCCCACCCCGGGGACTGATGCCGCTGCGGGTACCGGCCCGGGTGCAGACCCGGATCGCATGGAAGGCGGCGTGGCGCCGGGCCAGGCTGAGATGGGCACCCAGCAGGGTGCTGGTACTGGCGCTGGTGTAGGAACTGGCACGGGTGCCGGCGCTGGTGCGGGCGCTACCCAGCAGCAGCAACAACAGCCGGGTTCGGCCGAAAGCATGCCGGAAGCCGTGCAGGGTGCGCCGGGTGCCGAGCCGACCCCCGGTACTGATGCCGCACCGCGAATGGGACCTGGAGCCGACCCGAGCGCCATGGACAACGGCGTAGCGCCGGGCTTCGATGGGCAGGGCCAGCAGGGCCAGCAGGGCCAGCAGGGTGGCACCGATGCCTTTGACGACCAGGGCACCCAGCAGGGCAGTGCCGGTCAGTCCGGCTTCGGCCAGGGCACCCAGACCATGCCGGGCAACGATGGCTATGATCCGAACGCCCCCCAGGACTTCGAAGAAGAGGAAGAGGAAGAGGAATATCCTATCGAGGATGAGGACAAGGACCGCGATAAGGATAAGGATCGCTACTGATTGAGGCTTGCGGCTCCGGCAGGATGCCGGAGCCGGTCAGGCTTGCCGGGCAGGAAGCCCACGACGCAAGGATGCGGTGAAGCAAGGAGGCAACCTGGCTGCAAGGATGCGGCCACAAGGGATCATTTCGCGCAAGGAAGCGAACGCACGGATGCCTGAGCCTGACCCTATCTGCGGGTGATCCTTCCGCCGGCTGCCCCCCTCCCCTTTGAGCCGTCGGCAGGATTGCATGGCGCACTTCGCCCCCGAACTCCCACGGGGGTTTTTTTATGCCGCGATTTTTTTCGTGCCGCGCTCTTGCCGGCTTTTGCCGACTATTCATCTTCCAGGCGGCGATAGAGGGTGCGACGGGCGATGCCGAGAATATCGGCGGTCCGGCGCTTGTTGCCCCCGGTGGCTTCCAGCACCTTCTGGATATAGCGCCGCTCGACCTCCTCCAGGCTTGGCCAGCGCTGCTGCTGCATGGCCACCAGGGCGCCGCCCTGCGGCTCGACCTGACGAATGACCTGGCGATGCTCCTGCTCGTACTGGCGGATGCGTTCGGGCAGGTCGGTATGGCTGAGCACCCCTTCCTCGGCCAGCGTCACGGCACGCATGATGGCGTTTTCCAGTTCGCGCACGTTGCCGGGGTAGGGGTATTCCAGCAGGGCGCGCAGTGCCTCCGGCTCGACTTGTTCGATGGACTTGCCCTGGCTGGTGGCGTGCTTCTCGATCAGCGCCGAGATCAGCCGCTCGATGTCGCCGTTGCGCTCGCGCAGGGGCGGGATACGCAGCGAGAAGGTTTCCAGGCGATAGAAGAGGTCGCTGCGAAAATTGCCCTCCTCGATTTCACGTTCCAGATCGCGGTGGGTGGCGGCGATGATGCGTACGTCCACCGCCTCCTCCTTCTCGGAACCCACGGCCTTGATGGTCTTCTCCTGCAGCGCCCGCAGCAGCTTGGCCTGCAGGCCCGGCGACATTTCCCCGATCTCGTCGAGAAACAGGCTGCCGCCGTTGGCCGCCTGGAACAGGCCTTGGCGGGTATCGCTGGCGCCGGTAAAGGCACCCTTTACATGGCCGAAGAACTCGCTTTCCATCAGCTCCGAAGGGATGCTGGCGCAGTTGATGGCCACGAACGGGCCCTTGTTGCGATCGCTTTCGGAATGAATGGCGCGTGCCAGCAGCTCCTTGCCCGTGCCGCTCTCGCCGAGAACCAAGATGGGTGCATCGCTCTTGGCCAGGCGGGCGGCGTCATGGAACAGGGTCTGCATCGGCTCGCTCTCGCCGACGATACCGTGGAAGTGGCCGGGCGGCCGCTCCTGGTGAAAGCGTTCGGCCAGGTGGTGGTTCTCGAGCACGCGATAGACGGCCTCGCCGACGCTTTCCAGGTCCAGCGGCTTGGTCAGGAAATCGTCCGCGCCGATCTTCAGCGCCTCGACGGCCTGGTCGATGGTGCCGAAGGCGGTGATCACGATGAAGCCCAGCCGGCTGCCTTCGCTGCGCAGCTGTTCGAGCAGCTGCATGCCGCTCATGCCCGGCAGGCGTACGTCGCTGATGACCAGTGCCACCTGGCTGTGGCTCAGGGTGGCCAAGGCGTCCTCTGCACTGCTTGTGCCCAGGGTCTGATAGCCGGCTTCCTGCAGCTCTTCCTCGAGCAGCTCGAGGATGGCCGCGTCGTCCTCGACGATGAGAATCGGCAGTTCAGGTGGGTTGTGGTTTCCGTTCACTTGGCGACTCCTCCTAAGGCGGTATCGTTCAACGGCAGCCCGACTTCGAAGCCTGCGCCGCCCAGCTCGCTGTCGAAGACGCCAACCGTACCGCCGTGGTCATTGATGATGCGGTGCACCATGGAGAGCCCGAGGCCGCTTCCCTGGCCGACGGGCTTGGTGGTAAAGAAAGGATCGAATACCCGGGACTGGTTTTCCGCCGCGATGCCCGGTCCGTCGTCTTCTACCCATAGGGTCAGCCAGCCGTCGTCATGCCGGCCCTTGATCCTGACGCGGCTGACGCCCTTGGCCTGGGCCGCGTTGCGCAGCAGGTTGGTGAGTACTTGCACCAGCTGCTGGGCGTTGGCCAGCAGCTCCGGGGTGGGAGAAGGCAGGTCCAGCTCCAGGCGGATGGCATTCTGCTCGAAGTCTTCCTCGACCAGGCTGCAGCTGGTGTTGACCAGCTCGCTCAGCGACAGTGGCGCCTTCTCGACGTTGTGGCGGCGGCCCAGCTCCATGAGCTGGCGCACGATCTCGACGATACGCTCCACTTCGCCGCGGATCCGGCCGAGCCGGGCGCGCTCGTCGTCGCCGATGCGCTCGCGGCGCGAGAGGCGCTGGGCCTGGCCGTTGATCACGGTGAGCGGGGCGCCGATCTCATGCGCTACCCCCGCGGCCAGCACGCCCAGCTCGGCCAGCTTCTTCGACTTGCGCAGGCGCTTCTCGAGCTCGATCTCCTTGCGTCGGCGGGCCTCGATGTCGGCATCCTTCTCGGCCATGGCATCCAGCATGCCGTTGAGCGCCGTGGCAAGCCGCACATACTCCTGCGGCCCCTCGGCCACGGCGCGCTGGCCACGGTCGCCCGCTTCGACGCGCTGCATGACCGCCAGCAGCCGCTCGAGCGGCCGTTCGATGTGGCGGCGAAAGCCCCACCAGATGCCGAACACGATGCCGCTGGCGCCGATGATGAAGGCCAGCAGGGCAAGCTGACTGAGCACGCCGGTGTAGTTCTCGATCCCGGTGTTGAGGCGGTTGACCTGAAGCACGCCATGGACGTCACCGGTGGGGGAGGTGAGCGGCTTCAGCACCGAATAGTAGTGCCAGCCTTCATGCTCGCGGTAGGCCGCCCGCATCTCGCGGCGCTCGGCGACATCGCGTATGACCTGGGGGCTGAACAGGGCCTGGCCCAGCCCCAGCCCGTAGATCTCCTGGCCGTTGGTGTCGAACACGTAGGCCCCATAGATGCGGTGGAACGAGAACGCCGAATAGAGCGACTCCTCCAGGGGTTCGGCGGCGTCACGGCTCAGTGAATGGCTTAATGTCGTGCCGATCACGTTGGTGATGACCTGGACTTCACGCTCCAGGCGCGAGCGAACGTTGTCCTCGAGCGACTTGATGGCCACCAGGCTGAAGATCAGCAGCACCAGGAACAGCGGTGCGATGACCGTAAGGATGATGAGGTTGCGTAGGCGCATGTTGGCTCGCCGGAAAGTCAGGGAAGGTAGCGCCGCCCGCCGGGACGGCGCCACGTGGGTCATTCGGCCGGCACCAGGCGGTAAAGGCTGCCCTGCGAAGCATCGTCGAGCAGGTAGATGGCACCGTCCGGCCCCTGGCGAACGTCGCGGATGCGCCCGATCTGGCCATTCAGCACGATTTCGCTCGAGGCGACCTGGCCGTCCTCGATCACCAGGCGCTGCAGTTGCTCGCTGCGCAGGCCGCCGGCCAGCAGGTGGTACTCCCATGCGGGGAAGGTGTCTCCGGTAACCTGGGCCAGGCCGGAAGGCGCGAAGCGGCCTTCGAACACGTGCACGGGCTCGCGCATGCCCGGCAGCGAGCGCTCGCCGATGGGGGCGCGCGTGGCGTAGTCCACGCCCTGGCTGACCTCGGGCCAGCCATAGTTTTCGCCGGCCACCAGGTGATTGAGCTCATCGCCGCCCAGCGGGCCGTGTTCGGTGGCCCAGGCTTTGCCCCGGGCGTCGACGATCATGCCCTGGATGTTGCGGTTGCCAAGCGTGAAGAGCTCATCGAGGGCGTCGTCGTCGATGAAGGGGTTGTCGGCGGGGGGCTGCCCGGTGGCGGTCAGGCGTAGCACGCTGCCGGCATGATCGTCGCTTGCCTGCGCACGCTCTGGCGACTGGCCCCGATCGCCGATGCTCATCAGTAGGGTTCCGTCGGGCAGCCAGGCAAGGCGGGAGCCATAGTGGCGACCGGGGCCGGAGTAGCGCTCCTGCTCGAACAGGGTCTCGACGTCGGCAAGGCTCGCCTCGGCAAGCCGAGCGCGGCTCAGCGCGGTGGCGGTGCGGCCGTTGTCGGGCTTGCTCCAGGTGAAGTAGATCCAGTCGTTTTCGCCGTCGCCATAGTTCGGGTGCAGGGCCAGGTCGAGTAGCCCGCCCTGGCCGTGGGCATGCACCTCGGGAACGCCGCCAAGGTGGGTGATTTCGCCGTCGGGCTCGACCAGCGCCAGGCGCCCGGCACGCTCGCTGACCAGATAGCGCCCATCCGGAAGGAACGCCAGCGCCCAGGGGTGCTCGAAGCCGGTGGCGATTCGCTCCAGGCGCAGGTCATGGTGGTCGGTGGAAATCGGCGCTTCGATGAGCTCGGCGGCGTGAGCGGTGGCGGCTCCTGCCATCAGCGGGGCCAGTAGCCATTTGCATGACGCATGCATCCCGTCTTTCTCCCTTTGTTGGTGTTCCGCTATCAGGATAGTGACTCCCCGGCGGCTCGGGTGTTCCGATCACCCTGGCGCTGCCTGGCGGCGCGCCATGTCCTGCATGCTACAGCAATAGCGCCAGCAATATCGGCAGATAGAGCAGCGAGAGCAGCGTGGAACAGAAGACCAGGCTGGCCACGTATTCCGGCTCGCGACCGGCACGCTGAGCGAACAGGTAGTTGAAGACCGCCACCGGCATGCACATCTGCAGCACCAGGATGCTCAGCGCCAGCGGCGGCAGCTGGAGCAGGCTGCCGATGCCCCAGGCCAGCAAGGCGGCCAGGGGCAGGCGCAGCAGGCTGAAGCCCACGCCGGACGACAGGCTCTTCACCTGGATGCTGGCCAGCGATACCCCCAGCGTGATCAGCATCAGCGGCACGGTGAAGCCCGAGATCAGCTCCACGCTGTTGTAGAGCCAGCGCGGCAGTTCGGTGTCGGTCAGCAGCAGCGTCAGGGCGAGCAGGATGGCATAGACAGTAGGCGTGCGAGCGAGGGTCTTCAGCGGGTTGCCCTCGCTCGACAGCACCGCGCCCAGGGTGAACTGAAACAGCGATACCGTCACCATCACGGTGATGGCGAAGGCGAACCCGGCGCTGCCGAAGGCGTACAGCACCACCGGCAGGCCCATGTTGCCCGTGTTGGGGTACATCATCGGCGCCAGCAGGACGCGCCAGTCTCGCTGCAGCAGCCTGGCCACGACAAAGGTGGCTCCCCCCATGCTGATCATCACCAGGGCGGTGGACAGCATGGTGCGCCCGAAGCTGCCGGCATCGATCTCGGCCCCGGCGAGAGAGGCCAGCACCAGCGCCGGGGTGCCGATATTGAATACCAGCCGGGTGACGAATTCGACGGGATAGGGATGCCCCAGGCGGACCCAGGTAAAGCCGAGCCCGGCGCCTGCGAGAACGGGCGCCATCACGGCGAAGAGATTGGCGAGCATGGGCATCCTCGAATGTAAGCAGGCGAAGCATTGTCGTGAATCATGCCTGGCCGATGCAAGTGCCCTCTCGGCGGCAGGCGTGAAGTCGAAGCCGAGCGCCAGTGGGGGGAAGCGCGCATGGATGCCATCCTGATGCCCGAGCTGGGCCGCCACTATCCGGCGGCCGTTGCGTTGCTCGAACGGTTCGGCTGGCAGTAACGCCATGGTGGGGGAGGCGGCTCTCGGGTAAGCTTCGCTGGCTAACGACAAGGAAACGCGCATGACGACCTCCGCCTCCCCCAACAGCTTCCAGGCCCTGGTGCGCCTGCTGCGCTACGCGCGCGGCTATCGCCGCCGCATCATCGCCGCCACCACCTGCTCGGTCATCAATAAGATCTTCGATATCGCTCCCGAGATCCTCATCGGCGTGGCCATCGACGTGGTGGTCAACCAGGAGCGCAGCTTCGTGGCGCGGCTCGGCTTCACCACGCCCCAGGAACAGATCCTGATGCTGGCGGTGCTGACCTTCTTCATCTGGGCCGGCGAGTCGATCTTCGAATACCTCTACAAGATCCTGTGGCGCAACCTGGCCCAGCGGCTGCAGGCCGACATGCGCCTGGACACCTACGAGCACGCCCAGCGGCTCGACATGGCCTACTTCGAGTCGAAGAGCTCGGGCCAGCTGGTGGCGACCATGAACGACGACGTCAACCAGCTCGAGCGCTTCCTCGACGGCGGCGCCAACTCGCTGATCCAGGTCGGCGTCACCGTGGTGGCGGTGGGCGCGGTGTTCTTCGTCATCTCGCCGTTGATCGCGCTGCTCGCCTTCACGCCGATCCCGCTGATCATCTGGGGCGCGTTCTTCTTCCAGCGCAAGGCCGGCCCGCTCTACGCCGACGTGCGCGAGAAGGTGGGCGATCTCGCCAGCCGGCTCTCCAACAATCTGGCCGGCATCGCCACCATCAAGAGTTTCACCAGCGAGGCGCGCGAGGCCGAACGGCTGCGTGCGGTGAGCGAGGCCTACGTGGAGGCCAACCGCCGCGCCATCCGGGTCAGCTCCGCCTTCATCCCGGTGATCCGCATGGCGATCCTGGCCGGCTTCCTGGCCACCTTCACCGTGGGCGGCATGCTGGCGCTGCGCGGCGACCTCAACGTGGGCGCCTACGGCGTGCTGGTGTTCCTCACCCAGCGCCTGCTGTGGCCGCTGACGGGGCTCGCCGAGGTGATCGACCTGTTCGAACGCGCCATGGCCAGCACGCGGCGCATCCTCGACCTGCTGGCGGTACCGATCACGGTGAAGGACAACGAGGGCAAGCCGCTGGCCGAGCCGGTACGCGGCGAGGTGAGCTTCGTGGATGTCAGCTTCCGCTACGCCGCCAGCGGCGTGGGTGTCGATGGCGTCAGCCTGCAGGTACCCGCCGGCAACACCCTGGCGCTGGTGGGTGCCACCGGCTCGGGCAAGTCGACCCTGATGAAGCTGCTGCTGCGCTTCTACGATCCTGCTGCCGGCGAGGTGCGTATCGACGGCCAGCCGATCGCCGAGGTCAGCCTCGAATCCCTGCGTCAGGCCATCGGCCTGGTGAGCCAGGACGTCTACCTTTTCGAGGGTTCGATCCGCGACAACATCGCCTACGGGCGACCGGAGGCCGACGAGGAAGCGATAGTGGAAGCCGCACGGACGGCCGAGGCTTGGTCGTTTATCCAGGCGCTGCCCCAGGGGCTCGACACCCCCGTGGGCGAGCGTGGCGTGCGTCTCTCCGGCGGCCAGCGCCAGCGGCTTTCCCTGGCCCGGGCGCTGCTCAAGGACCCGCCGATCCTGGTGCTCGACGAGGCCACCAGCGCGGTGGACAACGAGACCGAGGCCGCCATTCAGCGCTCGCTGGCCAAGATCGGCCACGGCCGTACGGTGATCATGATCGCCCACCGGCTTTCCACCATCGTGCATGCCGACGAGATCGTGGTGATCGATGCAGGCCGTGTCGTGGAGCAGGGCACTCACGTCGAATTGCTCCACAAGGGCGGCCGCTATGCCGCCCAGTGGCAGGTGCAGACCGGGGCGCTGGCGGCGAGTCCTTCCGCAGTCCAAGCCACGGATGCGTGATATGCCCAAGCGTATGGCGAGAACTCAAGGCCAGCAGCCTGCTCCTCAGCGCCTGACCAGCACGGCATCCAGGCTGACAGGCACATCATCGCCGATCTGCTCATAGCCGAGCAGCAGCATCACCGTGCGCAGGGAGGGGTCGGCCATCAGGGCCCGGCCATCGAGGGAGACCCGCTCGGCGTTGGTGACCTGGACCTGGCCGCTGCTGGTCTTGGTGAAGCGCACCGGCAGCGACTCCTCGCGCACGGCGTTGCCCGACTGGACCCGCATGGTCAGGGTTTCCACCAGTGAATCGCCCACAGGCAGTCGCTCCAACCGTTCCGGCGGGAACTGGGTGGTCAGCGTGGCCATGGGGCGTTCGGTCAGGCCGGAAAGCCATGGCGGCAGCGGCCCCAGCCGTTCCACCACGTCGCTCTGGTTGAGCCTGAGCGGCAACTCCAGGGTACCGCTGGCGTCCGCGCTGCCGGACAGACGACGCACCTCGTGCTGGCGTGGCACCGGGCCGTCGGGGGTGATCTGCATGACGGTAGCGGATACCCGTGAGCGCTCCGGGGCCAGCTCCCAGGCCGCCAGCGGCAGGGCAAACAGCAGGGCGGAAGCGCCCAGGGCCAGCATGGAAAAAGAGGGCAATAAGCGTTTCATGGGCAGCGCATCTCCTGGAGCGAAAGGCTCACCCCAGAAGACACGTCAAACGTCGGGAAGTGCCCGGCGCTGCGGGGTGAATTTGCCGCCGCCCAGGCTCTGGCCACGCCCACCGGCTTTCGCTATCATACGCCGGCGCAATGCAGGGCCTATAGCTCAGTTGGTTAGAGCAGGGGACTCATAATCCCTTGGTCGCTGGTTCGAGTCCAGCTGGGCCCACCATTAAAATCAGCTAGTTAGCAATTCTTGCTGGTGAGTCCCATGGTCCAAGGGTACAGTTTCGGTACAGTGCCGATACTTCAGCCCCCTGGAGATTTTCATGGCCACCATTGTTAAGACCCCTTCTGGTAGCTGGAAAGCCGTCATCCGCAAGACAGGCTGGCCGACTACTGCCAAGACTTTCCGCACGAAGCGTGATGCCCAGGACTGGGCACGCCGCACCGAAGACGAAATGGTGCGCGGTGTCTATATCCAGCGCAGCGCCTCGGAGCGCATGACGCTCGAGGCCGCCCTCAAGCGCTACCTTGCTGATGTCACCCCCACTAAGAAGCCCAGCACTCAGAAAAGTGAACGCCAGAAGGCCAACACGCTGATCGAGCATCTAGGCAAATACTCCCTCGCAGCCCTCACGCCGGAGCTGATCGCCAACTACCGCGACACGCGGCTCAATACCCTGGGGCGACGGGGGCAGCCTATCAGCCCTAATACTGTGCGCCTGGAGCTGGCCCTGCTTGGCCATCTCTACACAGTGGCCATCCAGGAGTGGGGGCTGGGCCTAGCATACAACCCGGTTCAAAATATCCGCAAACCAGTCCAGGAGAGGGGCGCAACCGCCGCCTAAGTGCCAACGAGGAAAAGCGGCTGTTCGCCGTGCTGCGACAGCACAGCAACCCCATGTTGGCCTGGATCGCCAGAATCGCCCTGGAGACGGGCATGCGCTCATCCGAGGTCCTGACCCTTACTCGCTCCCAGGTCGACGTGAAACGCCGTGTGGTGCGCCTCACAGACACTAAGAACAACGAAGCGCGCTTGGTACCGCTGACCCAGGCGGCTACCGAGGTGTTCAAGCAGGCGTTGAACAACCCGGTGCGGCCGCTTGACTGTGACTTGGTGTTCTTCGGTGAGCCTGGCAGGGACGGCAAGCGCGGCCCATATGCCTACACCAAGCTCTGGAACCTGGCGAAGAAGAAGGCAGGGCTCAATGACTTCCGCTTCCATGATCTACGCCACGAGGCCGTCAGCCGGCTGGTGGAGGCGGGGCTGTCTGACCAAGAGGTCGCTGCGATCAGTGGTCACAAGTCAATGCAGATGCTGCGGCGATACACCCACCTGCGAGCGGAGGACTTAGTAAATGAGCTGGATGCCATCTCGACGCGCAGAGCCGGCAAGCAATAGGACGCCAAAAAGCCAAACTGACGGGTCGTCATTACAGCCAGCTAAGCGCAGAGTGCTGCGCTATGTATGTAGTATGTTGTAGTAGCGTACAACATACTACATACATGACCCTGGCCGATGCCCTCGAATTTAGCCGCTAAAATCCAACCGCCCCACGGATATCAGTGCCAGGTGCGATCGTCACCTGCACCGTCTACCGGAAAATCGTCGGGTTCTGCGGCACCACTTTGAAATAGCTGTGCGCGTAAGCTCTTCGCCACCACCATGCGTTGCTGTTCAGCACGCAACTGCTGCTTCAGCAATTCATTTTCGTCCGTCATCCAGGGTGCCCAATAAACCGTGCCCGCAGGCGCTGCCGATCCGCTGCCAAAATAGGTACAAATCCAATCCTTGAGCGGCGCGACCAACCCGCAACGAGAAAGTATTTCCCGGACGCCTGGCATCGACATGAGGCTTTCAAGCAAGACCCGCAAAGCAGTTGATTTGATCTTTCCAAGTACATCCCAGGCACGAACCACCCGAATTGCAGTGACAAAACACTCCAACTCCGAAACGACTGAGCCTGGCCTGCCGTAGAGGCATAGGGTCTGAAACGTAAAAACCCTGGCCAAGATCACATCCTCGAAGAAAAACTGACTCAATCCACCTTCGGGCCAGTCGCCCCCTGGCATCAAACGATCAGCCATCCGGAAATCGTCGGGCGTTATGCTTCCCCACAAGGCATCCCACAAGGGCACGTTCATCGGGCCGACTTCGAATACCGTGCGGGCAGCCTGAAAAACCTCACAATTTGCGCAGAGTATATCCGCTCTCGGAGAAATATCTCCCCGTCGATAGCGATATATGGTTGCCTGATCAATATCATCAAAAGGCATCCAGTCACACATTTCAGCGGGCGCTCTTTCCCCTGCCAAGAAGTGATACCAGGCGATCGTTTTCATGCGTTCACTTTCATGCCTGGCTGGCCTTCCACGGGAGCGATTCGACTTTTCTTTCTTTTGCGTGATATTCGGCATTTCCGCGCCTGTATTCATGATCATGCCTTCCTTCTAATGGTGGTTACCGAAGCCCTGCGAACATTGAACTTGTTGGGCGTATTAACAAGGAGCCAAACGATGACCACCGAAGAACAACTTCTTGACCGTTATGGGCCGCTGCTGTCACTGACAGAACTTTCAGAGTTACTTAAGCGTAGTCCAGATGGTCTCCGCATAGCTTTGCGAAGTCAAACTGAGTTTGCGCAAAAATGGAACGCTGCGAAACGCAAAGTAGGCCGGCGCGTTTATTTCCGTGCAAGTGATGTTGCCGAACTCATCGACGAGGCATGAGGGCGATGATGTGGATGATACCGTCATTGTTCGTCGCAAAGTCCGGTCGAATTTTACCACTCTACTCAATGAACTTATCCGGGACCCCAATCTGTCCTGGAAAGCGCTGGGAATCCTGGTGTTCGTGCTGTCACTGCCGGACAACTTCCGACTTCGCCTGTCCCACCTGTCCAAGCAGAAAAAGTCGGGGCGAGACGCGACGCGAACAGGGCTCCAGGAGCTGCAACAAGCAGGCTATCTGCGAATCAAGCGAGAGCGTGGAGAACGAGGCAAGTTCAGCCACACGACCTGGCTCGTGTCAGACCAGCCCGAGTACCGGGATCATGATTCACCACGGTCGGATTTTCCAACTACGGTAAATCCAACTACGGATAATCCGCATTCGGAAAACCCGGCGCTAATAAATACTAAGGGTAAAAATAACTGATGTTAGTAAAGACTCAGATTAATAAAACGGCTTGCGCCGTGACGTGAACGCCAGGAGAAATGATGACCCTGCATTCGAAACACGTGATGAAGATAAACCAGGATCGCTTTACCTGCTTCGAAATGAAACACCCTTCGATATGTCGCACTCACCTGGAGTTGAAACTAAACCAACGATTGCGCGCATACGACGCATCTCAAAATCAACAGAAAATAAAGATCGCTGCAAGATCGCTGTTACCTCGCTGTCGAATCGCTGTTGCAGTGCTGTTAAACGCAACTACACCGCTGTTTTATCGCTTATTTGCATGAGGCAACTGGAGTTGCGATCCAGCCGCAATGAAATAGCGATGAATTGCCTGGCGTGTATGTGAAAGATTGGATGCTGAGCACAGGGCAGGATGTGTGAAGTTAGCTAACCGTCAAGCCGGTTATCTATCTTCACCGGATCTTATTCACACCCAAGGGTGCTCAACGCTCATCCTGCTCTGCGAGGCATCGGCTGCCGCCGAAAGGGTTAAAGAGAGACAGGCAATGATGAAACAGACGAGCCGCAAACGCCGACACCATCTTCGGGTTCCGGTACTGCCTGAAGAGAAAATCCATATCGAACAGCAGGCCAAGCAGGCCGGAATGAGTGTTGCCCGTTATTTGCGGGAGGTTGGTCAGGGCTACCAAATCAAGGGCGTCACGGATTACCAGCGGGTGCGAGAGCTTGCCCGCATAAATGGTGACCTCGGACGTCTGGGAGGGCTGCTCAAGCTATGGCTAACCGACGATGTGAGAACCGCAGCTTTCGGTCCGGAAACGCTCCACCGCCTCCTGGCAAGGATCGAGGCCACCCAGGACCAGATGACCCTGGTAATGAGGACCATTGTTCGGCCTCAGGCTGATCAGTGATTTTAGCCGCTAAAAATTGACACCGTGATTCAAACAAAAACGGCCGGGCTTCGGTGTCGCTCTGGTCAATTACCGAATAGCTCCGTGGCGCGGCTACTCGATGACGCTAGCCACTTTCAGCAAAGGTTATCGACCATGAGAACTCGCAAAATTTTAGCGGCTAAAACCGCGCTCCTGATCTCGCTCGCCATCGGCGGCGGCTCGCTACCGGCTCAGGCCGGGATTCCAGTCATTGACGGGGGCAATCTGACGCAAAACGTCATGACTGCCATCGAGTCGGTGGCGCAAACGCTCAAGCAGATCGAGCAGTATCAAACCCAGCTCCAGCAGTACGAAAACCAGCTACAGAACACCATGGCCCCGGCCGCGTATATCTGGGACCAGGCTACCCGCACGATGGACAACTTGCGTTCGGCAATGAACACCCTGGATTACTACCAGACCCAGCTCGGCAGCCTGGATGCGTATCTCGGCAAGTTCCAGGACGTGGCCTACTACCGTAGCTCGCCGTGCTTCAACGCCACCGGTGGTTGCACAGAGGCCGAATGGACGGCCATGAACGAAAACCGCCGCCTGGCGAGCGAAAGCCAGAAGCGCGCCAATGATGACCTGTTCCATACCCTGAAACAGCAGCAGGATGCGCTGCAAGCAGATGCCCGCACACTGGAACGACTCCAGCACAGTGCCCAGGGTGCGGACGGGCAAATGCAGGCCCTCGGCTATGCCAACCAGCTTGCCAGCCAGCAGGCCAATCAGCTCTTGCAGATGCGCGCCATGTTGCTCGCGCAGCACCAGGTCATCGCGACACGGATGCAAGCCGAGGCCGACCTCGATGCGAAGCAACAGGCTGCCCATGCCGCTTCCACCGAATCGCGGATAGCGCCTACCAACAGCCCCAAGAACTGGCTCGAACTGGCCCGCTGACAAGGAGATGAGCCATGAACAGATTCACTATTTGGACGTTGGTAGGCCTCACCCTTGCCATCGCAGCCTGCGACAACCCCCCACCCGCCCCGACCATGCCGGAGGTCAACGATGCCAACTGCCAGATGGCAGAAATCATGAGGATCGAAGACAAGGCAACTCGGGAGACGTTTGCCGGGTTGTGCTCGCGCCGGCCAGCAGGCGGCATTGCCCCCACAGAACAGCCGCTTAATTGGCTGGAGTTGACCGCGCCGCAAGAACAGGAGAGCAACTGATGAAAACGCTAACCAAAACTGTCTTGGGCGGCACCGTCCTGTTGCTACATTCTGGCCTAGCCAAAGCCGACCTGACCAACCAGGGAATGCTCGATCAGGTAGTAACTGGCTTCTCCACCCGAGCAGCCAGTTGGCAGCACGTCATTATCGATGCTGCATCGTGGCTGTTCTGGACGCTGGTGGTGATCTCGATGGTCTGGACGTTCGGGATGATGGCCCTGCGCAAAGCCGACATTGGCGAGTTCTTCGCCGAGCTGGTCCGTTTCATCATTTTCACTGGCTTCTTCTGGTGGCTGTTGGTCAATGGGCCGGCGTTTGCTAACTCGATCATCCAGTCATTGGCCAGAATAGGTGAGCAGGCGGCCGGCGTGTCCTCTGTCACGCCGTCCGGCATCGTCGATGTGGGCTTCATTATCTGGAAGCAGGCCATCAATAACCTGTCGGCCTGGTCGCCCGTCGATAGTCTGGTGGGTGCCGTCTTGAGTGCCGCAATCATGCTGCTTCTGGCCCTGGTCGCCATCAACATGCTGCTGATGCTGATCGCGGCCTGGCTGATGGCCTATGCCGGCATCTTCTTCCTGGGCTTCGGCGGATCGCGTTGGACCTCGGACATGGCGATCAACTACTACAAAACCGTTCTTGGTGTGGCCGTGCAGATCATGACCATGGTGCTGCTGGTCGGCATTGGTAACGACATGCTGTCTACGTTCTACGCCAGGATGAACCAGAATGTGCTCAACTTCGAAGAGCTGGGCGTCATGCTGGTGTTCTGCATGGCGTTGCTGTTGCTGGTTAACCGGGTGCCGCCAATGGTAGGCGGGATCATCACAGGTTCCGGCATCGGATCTGCCGGCGGCATCGGCAACTTCGGTACCGGAGCAGCGGTAGGTGCCGTTATGGGGGCCGCTGGAATGGCAGCGGGTGCGGCAAGCATGGCAGGTTCTGCCGTCATGGGTGGTGCGGCAAATCTGGCGGGTGGCGGTTCAGCCATCAAGGCGGCGTTCGACAAGGCACAAGCCTCGATGTCGAGCGGGAGCGACATGCCCAGCATGGGAAGAATGTCGAACAGTAGTGCTGGCGGCACTAGTACCAACGCCGGCGGTGACGGCAATGCCGGCAGCAGCCCGTTCGCCCAGGCAGCCGGGTTTGGTGGCAGCTCAGAAAGCGGCGCAAAGCGGGCCGTTAGCCTCGCGGCCGGCACGGCGGGCAATCTGGCCAAGGGCATCGGCGCTGTGGCCGCTGAGAAGTTCAAAGACCGCGTTGCGGATACAGCAGGCGGTCGTCTGGCGTCATCACTTCGTGCGAGCAGCCCATCGTTCGAAGGTAACAGCCTGGCTGGCACATCCGAGCATACCGGCCACAACAAGAGTGAGTCCTAACCCACCATCCACCAAGATCGCCCCGGCATAGTCCTGATCACCATGATCGCCACACTGAATTGGCATGTGTGTAATGGACGCATGCTGGGGCGTGCCATATACTTCCTGAAACCATCATGGCCCCGATTCCAGCATGAGTCTCAGGAATGTCCAACGAACAGCTTGACGACCTTACCCAGCCGCAGCGCGACCGCCTTGCCTTTGTAGAGCTGCGGGTGCGCTTCATTGGGGATATCCGCCGCCAGGATCTGGTATCGCGCTTCGGCATCCAGTCGGCCGCTGCCACGCGGGATCTGGCGGTTTACAAGGAACTGGCGCCAGGCAATATCGACTACGACACCAAGGCCAAGTACTACGTGCTCGGCGAGCACTTCAAACCCGTTTTTGACTTCCAGCCCGAGCGGGTCCTGGCCTGGTTGACCCAGGGGTTTGGCGATGGCGAACCATCCCGGCTGAGAGCCTGGGTAGCCAGTGAGATTCCATCCAGACTCACGCATCCAGACCTGGACGTACTGGCCGCTGTCACCCGGGCCATTCACCAGGAGCGGCCCCTGGCCATTGAATATCACTCCATTTCCAGCGGCCGCACCCAGCGCGAAATCGTGCCCTTTGCCCTGATCGACAACGGGCTGCGCTGGCACGTCCGCGCCTTGGATCGCAAAACCCAGGAATTCAGGGATTTCGTGATCACACGGATAAAGCGCCCCGCGGCCCCACGCGATGCCAGCGTGCAAGCCCACGAGCGCAGTGACCAGGATATCCAGTGGACCCGCATCGTGGAGCTGGAACTGGTTCCGCATCCAGCACAGCCGCGCCCTGAGATCACCAAAATGGATTACGGCATGGATGACGGCAGCCTACGCATGAAACTGCGGGCTGCCACGGCGGGCTACATTCTGCGCAAATGGAGCGTCGATTGTTCCCCGGATCACAGCCTGCGGGGGCCTGAGTATCGCCTGTGGTTGAAAGACCACCTGGCCATTTATGGCGTCAAGAGCGCTTTGCTCGCACCCGGCTACTGCTCGTCAGAGCAGCAGCAAGCGGCCGAACTGGACTGAGGCCGCCATGCTGGAGCAGCTCGAACAACGAATTAACGAAGTAGGCGCCTTGCAAACCAAGCTGGTCCTGCTGATTGGCCGCCCCGGTAGCGGCAAGAGTGCCTTGATCGGTGCATTAGCAAAGCAGCACGGCATCCGCGTGATGAACGTCGGTGCCGCCCTGGGCCGCCAGTTGGCCGCGATGTCTCAGCGGCAGCGAGCACTGCAGGCAAATGTGGTTCTGCGGGATCTGGCTGATGAACATGCCGAGGGCGACCTGCTGTTGCTCGACAATCTCGAGCTGCTGTTCGACCGCTCGCTCAAGCTGGACCCGCTGGACCTGCTCAAGCGCCACGCCCATGGCCGCCGCGTAGTCGCGGTGTGGCCGGGTGAGCTGCGCGAAGGCCGGCTCGTCTATGCCGAGATGGGGCATCCGGAATATCAGGACTACGGCCTGGATGGCCTGGTTCCATTTGAAATTGAATCGTTGGGGTAAAGGGGAAGCACATGCGCTACGGGGATCTTATTCAGTTCGAGCCGATTGAGTCGGTCATTCAGCTGCTCGACGCCAATCGGCCCAACGAGGCCAAGAAGCTCGTCGCCACCTATGTCATTTCCGATGACATGGCCGAGCGCATTGCCAAGCAGATGATCCCGCAGCTCTCCTTCGATGAGTCGGTTGACCATAAGGGTGTGCTGGTGGTCGGCAACTACGGCACCGGTAAATCGCACTTGATGTCGGTGCTATCGCTGATCGCCGAAGACGCCGCCTATGTGCCTATGGTTCAACACCCCAAAGTCGCCGAGGCGGCCGGCAGCATCGCCGGCAAGTTCAAGGTGCACCGCATCGAAATCTCCAGCCAGATGTCCCTGCGCGACATCATCACCCAGGAGCTGGAGATCTTCCTGGAGAAGCAGGGTGTCAGCTACGCATTCCCGCCGGCCGACAAAGTCGTCAATAACAAGGCGGCGTTCGAGGAAATGATGGCCGCCTTTGACGAAGTACACCCTGGCAAGGGCGTGCTGCTGGTGGTCGACGAGTTCCTTGAGTTCCTGCGCTCGCGCAAGGACCACGACCTGGTGCTGGATCTGTCCTTCCTGCGCGAGATCGGCGAAGTCACCAAGCACCTGCGTTTCCGTTTCGTGGCCGGCGTACAGGAAGCCATTTTCGACAACAGCCGCTTCCAACATGTTGCCGATAGTCTGCGCCGCGTAAACGAGCGTTTCGCCCAGGTACTGCTGGCCCGTCAGGATGTCAGCTTCGTGGTCGCCGAGCGTTTGCTGAAAAAATCCGCTGACCAGCAGCACAAGATCCGCACCTACCTCACACCCTTCGCCAAGTTCTACCACAACATGAACGAGCGGATGGATGAATACGTGCGGCTGTTTCCGGTGCACCCGGATTACATCGGCACCTTCGAGCGTCTGATCTTTACCGAAAAACGCGGCGCATTGGTCACCCTGCGCGACCAGATCCAGGCCATCCTGGACGATGAAGTACCCACCGACCGCCCAGGCCTGATCGGCTTCGACAAATTCTGGGAAACGGTCACATCCAACTCGGTACTGCGCTCGGACCCGAATATCGGCCCGGTACTCAATGTCGCTGAAGTGCTGGGCGAGCGTGTGCAAAAAGCGTTTTCTCGCCCCGCCTACAAGGCCATGGCCATTCGCGTCATCAAAGGCCTGTCCGTCCACCGCCTGACCACCGGCGGCGATATCTACGTGCCCGTGGGGCCGACCGCAGAAGAGCTGCGCGACACCCTCTGCCTGTACCAGCCCGGCATCGAGGACATGGGTGGCGAGCCGGCCGATGACCTGCTGACTGCCGTGCAAACCACCCTGCGCGAGATTGTCAAAACGGTAAACGGCCAGTTCATCTCCAAGGCGCCCGACACCGAGCAGTACTACCTCGACCTGAAGAAAGACGTCGACTACGACGCACAAATCGAGAAGCGCGCCGAAGCCCTGTCCGACGACGCTCTGGATCGTGCCTACTACGGCGCCCTGATGCAGTTGATGGAGCGTACCGAGGAAGACACCTACGTCACCGGCTACCGGATCTGGCAACACCAGGTGGAATGGCAGGAGCGGCGTGTCGAACGCAACGGCTACCTGTTCCTTGGCGCCCCCAACGACCGCCCGACAGCCCAGCCGGAGCGCGACTTCTACATCTACTTCATCCAGCCGTTCGAGCCACCACGCTTTCGCGACGACAGCCGCACGGATGAGGTGTTCTTCCGCCTGAAAGGCCTGGACGATGCCATCAAGCGCTATTTGGCCTGCTATGCCGCTGCCCAGGAGCTGGCGTCATCGGCCAGTGGTGGCGCCAAGTCGGTGTATCTGGACAAGGCGAAAGAAGCCCTGCGCGACATGAGCAAGTGGCTGCAGGACAAGCAGATGACGGCCTTTGAAGTCACCTACCAGGGCAAGACCAAAACCCTGCAGGAGTGGGCCAAGGGCGTCTCCATGCGTGACAAGCTGCGCCTGGGGCCGGATGAGCGCGCCAACTTCCGTGACATCGTCAACGTGACCTCAGGCCTGGCCCTTGGCACCCACTTTGCCGATCTGGCACCGGAATACCCGACGTTCTCCGCCCTGATTACCGAAGCCAACCGCAAGCAGCTCATTGGCAATGCGCTGAAGGCACTGGCCGGCGGCACCCGCACGAAGGACGCCATCGTCATCCTCGATGCCCTGGAAATGCTCGATGGCGACCGCATCGAGCCGACCCGCTCCCGTTATGCCCAGGAAGTCCTCAGCCGCCTCACCGCCAAGGGTCACGGCCAGGTTCTCAACCGCGCCGAGCTGATCAGTGGTGCTACCGATGTCGAGTTCTTTGCACCAGTACGCTTCCGCCTGGAGCCCGATCTGCTGATGGCCGTGCTGGGTGGCCTGGTGTACTCCGGCGACATCGTGCTCGCCATCACCGGCGACAAGATCGACTCCGGCAAACTCTCCCTGCTGGTCGAGCGCGCCCTGGATGATCTGAAGACCTTCAAACACGTTGAAGCCCCCAAGGAGATCAACGTCGCCGTTCTTCGCTCATTGTTCGAGCTGCTGGGCCTGCCAAGCGGTTTCGCGCAAATGGCCACCCAGGGCAAGGAAGAGCCGGTCAAGGAGCTGCTGGAAGCCGTTGCCAAGCTGGTCAACCGCGTGCTCACCGTGGGTACCGACCTGCAAACCCGTCTGAGCTTCTGGGGTCAGTCACTGCTGCGTGAGGAAGAGCTGCGTGATTGGCGCAGCCGCCTGGAGGCCCTCAAGAGCTTCCTGGAAAGCCTGTCCCCCTACAACACCGTGGGCAAGCTGAAGAACCTGCGCATCACCCAGGCTGACATTGAGGCGCAGCAAAAGAACCTGGACGTGCTCTCCGCCGTTGAGAAACTGCGTGATCTGGTCGCCGAGCTGGGTAGCGTGGCTGGCTACCTGTCCCAGGCGGAAATGGTCCTGCCGAGTGACCACCCCTGGGTGCAGCAGGCGCAAGCGGCCCGCAAGGACATTCTCGACAAGCTCGCCCAGGACAAGAGCGCAGCCCAGGCCGCCACCTACCGCCAACAACTGGCTGCGCTCAAGAAGGACTACATCAACGCCTATGTGGCCCAGCACAGCAAGGCACGCCTCGGCGTAGCCGAGGACAAGACCAAGACCGCACTGCGCCGCGATTCGCGCATCACCACGTTGCGCGCCCTGGCGGGCATCTCGCTGATGCCTACCGGGCAGCTCACCAGCTTCGAAGACAAGCTCGACAAGCTCAAAAGCTGCGCCTCGCTGGTCGAAGCCGAGCTGACCACCAGCCCGGTGTGCCCGCACTGCGGTTTCCGGCCTGCCAACGAGCAAGCCGACCTGCTGCCGGCCGCCAACGTACTCAAGGCCCTGGATGAAGAGCTGGACCGCCTGCTCGAAGGCTGGCAGCAAACCCTACTGGACAACCTCGACGACCCCATCATCCAGGCCAACTTCGAGCTGCTGAAGGCCAGCCAGCGCGAGCTGATTACCGCCTTTCTGGCGTCCAAAGCACTGCCCGACCCGGTCACGCCCGAGTTTGTGGCCACCATCCAGGAGGCGCTGTCCGGCCTGGAGAAGATCCTGGTCACCGGCGACGACATCAAACAGGCGCTGCTGGCCGGCGGCTCTCCCGCCACACCTGAAGACCTGCGCCGCCGCTTCGAGTCATTTATGACCGAGCGCTGCAAGGGCAAGGACGCGAGCAAACTGCGGTTTGTGGTGGAGTGACGTCACGCATGCAGATAGGCCATCAAGGTTTAACCGACATCGACTCATTGGCTCTAGCCGTTCGAGACCCTGAGTCGAAGCGACTTATCCACGAAGCCATCTCGGCCTATCGCGGCGGAGCTTTGCGCTCTGCCATTGTTGCCACCTGGATCGCGGTAAGTTACGACATCATCGCCAAGGCGAAGGAGCTAGCGTCACACGGCGACTCCGCTGCAGCCAGGTTCGTACAGGAAATAGACCAAGCAGTGCAGGACCAGGATGTCAGGAAGATGCAAACCGTCGAGTCCAATTTAATGACGACGGCAAAAAGCACACTGCAGCTCTTCGCCACACACGAGAGTGAAGATTTAGAGCGTCTGCAAAGGGATCGCAATCTATGCGCACACCCGGCATTTGCCACGGATGATGTGCTGTTTCAGCCGACTCCGGAACTGGTACGCACACATATAACCCATGCGCTGAAGCACCTACTGATCAATGCCCCATTGCAAGGCAAGAGTGCGATTGAGCGTTTCCATACCGATCTGCTGAGCCCCTCGTTTCCTGTAGATGAAAACGGCATCGGTACCTTCATTCGCGCCAAGTATCTCGACCGTGCCAAGGATGTGATGGTCGTCAACCTGATCAAATCATTGCTCGTTGCTCCCTTTGGAGGCGAGTCGAACCAATATATCGGACGGCGCCATCAACTCGCCCGCATCTTGAGAGAGATCGCCAAGGCAAAGACGGCAATCTACGACGCTACGGCCAGGGATCATGTTGCTCGCAAGTTTGAAGCCATCCCTGATGAACTGCTGTTAAGCATCAGCGCCTTTGTAGAAGGCGACACCCGGGTGTGGGAGTGGATGTCGGAACCGACACGCATTCGATATACACAACTGCTGCAAACTGCAGATGCCGACACCCTTAAACAGCATTCGGCCTTTGATGCATTCGCTATTCCTGAATTAGCCGAGATCCTGCTCTCCCGATTTGATGACTTCAATCAGCGCACACAGATCAGCATTATTTCCGAGCACCCAAGACAAGAGTTTGTGGCCAAGGCGCTAGAGATCTACGGCACTGCACGCGGTTTTAGAGCAGCCGAAGAGCTTGGCAGGGGTTTAATTGTTCGGCTGGCTACTTATTTCAAAGCCGAGGACATACGCAAGCTGTTGGCAACAGTAATGGCAAATGACCAGGTTTCGAACGCAGGTGGAACGCCTGACATTCTGGTCACCGTTTTCAGCCAGACCAATGCCCTTCTGCCATCGACCTATGATTCCTGGTGGAACTTTGTCAATGAAATGACAGCGCGTGCAGGCAAGGAAGATGCTTATTACGCCTATCCAGCCCTGAGGGAGAAGATCAATGCTGCGACAGGCCAAATGCGAGGGGGACAGCAGGAATGAACCTTTCTGAATGGCTAACGCTGACCAATGTATTTCTGACAGCCGTTTTCGCTGGGCTAACCTTTTTCATTCTGCGCGCAAACAGGGCGACAGTTTCCGCGATGCGCGAGCAGATGGCAGATCAGAATCGCCCATTCATCACCGCGACCGTGCAGGTACGGGTGGGTACACCTGTTCTCCAGTTGCTGGTTAAGAATGTTGGCCGTTCGCCTGCACAGAATGTAACGCTGCGCCTTGACCGGGACTTTTTCCAGTTTGGTGAACAGGACGAAGGCCGCAACCTCGCTAAACAGTCCGCTTTTTCAAAACCCATCGACTGCCTCCCACCAATGGCGGAGTTGCTCTTTGATCTTGGCATGGGCTTCGAGATATTCAAAAGTAATGCTGACCCGAAAATCTGCCCGCATACCTTTACCGTGACGGCGGAGTACCAGCATGCAAAAACCAAGTACAGCGAACAGACCCACGTTGATCTTCGCCCGTATATGGGCACCAGCGTGCCACAGCACCCGATCGTGGAAGAGCTGGACAAGGTCAAAAAGTCCATCGACAAGCTGACAAGCACCGTGAAGCAGTCGGCGACTGCCGTAATAAACGCCCGATCTGCTGGAGACAAGCATGACTGATTTATTTAATACGACCGTCGAAAAATCCGGCCCGGTAGAATGTCTTGGCCAAACCTTCCCCAGCGACCAGGCTCGCCGTGAGCATTACCTGAAGCTGCTGGCTGAAAAGCTGGAATATCCGGAATTCCGCAAGCAGGAAGGTTTTCCGCAGGGCACCGATGAGGCGATCCTGGCCATGTCCGATCCGCCTTATTACACCGCCTGCCCTAACCCCTGGCTTGCCGAGTTCGTCGAGCACTACGGGAAGCCTTACGATCCGCAGCAGACTTATAGCCGAGAACCGCTTGCGATTGATGTTTCGGTCGGCAAAACCGATGCCATCTATCGGGCACATTCCTACCACACCAAAGTGCCGCACTTGGCCATTGTGCCGTCGATCCTGCACTACACCCAGCCTGGCGACATCGTATTGGACGGCTTTGCTGGCTCCGGCATGACCGGTGTTGCCGCCCAGTGGTGTGGAACCGCCCCAGCGAGCTACCGGCACGAGATTGAGATGGCCTGGAAGCAGGAAGGCCGTAAGGCTCCCCAGTGGGGCGCACGGCGAGTTGTATTGAACGACCTGTCCCCGGCGGCAACCTTCATTGGCGCCAATTACAACATCCCTTTCGATGTTGATGCCTTTGCGAAAGCAGGCAAGCAGTTGCTAAAGGAAGTCGAGCAGGAAATCGGCTGGATGTATGAGACATTGCACAGTGACGGCAAGACCAAGGGACGGATCGAATATACCGTGTGGAGTGAAGTGTTCAGCTGCCCTGAATGTGCCGGAGAAGTGAACTTTCTCGATGAGGCACTGGATACGGAGAGCAAGCGCGTACGTGAAAGCTTCCCATGCCCGCACTGCAATGTAGGTCTGACAAAGAAAAAGCTCGAACGGCTCTACATCAACAAGTTGGATAGTGTCACGGGCAGCACCCTCTCAACCCCCAAGCGTGTGCCTAGCCTTATTTCCTACCGTGTGGGGAGAATTCGCCATGAGAAGAAGCCTGATGCCGATGATCTGGCTTTGCTGAAAAGTATTGAAGTAATGCCCTTGCCATCAAGGGTGCCCTTCATTGCTTTCCCTTACTCTGAAATGTGGGAAGCACCGCGCATGCGCGACAAGGGAATCACCCACACCCATCACATGTTCTTACCCAGAGCCGCTCAGGCAATGGGGCATCTGTGGGAAAAAGCGCAAGCGTACCCAGATGCACGAATACGTAGTTTTTTGATTTTTATGGTCGAACAAGCCATCCCCGGCTTGTCTGTACTTAATCGCTATCAACCCATCCAGCAAGGGCGTCCGGGTGGATCACAAGTTAATAGGCAGTTGACAGGCGTTTATTACGTTGGTGCCCAGCAGTCCGAATGCACCCCTTGGTACAACTTAGCCGGCAAATTCGACCGACTTGTGAAAGCATTTAGTGGCTTCAAAGTCAGTGCAGGAAGTACAGCTATAACTACCGGTACGGCGGCGTGTTTACCTTTACCTGATGCTTCCATAGATTATATTTTTACCGATCCACCCTTTGGCGAAAACCTTCCCTATGCCGAGTTGAACTTCATTGTCGAGGCCTGGCACGGTGTGACCACTCAGGCAAAGCTGGATGCCATTGTCGACCGTGCCAAGGAAAACCGCTCAGCACAGAAGTCGGTTGAAGACTACCGGAAGCTGATGGCCGATTGCTTCAGCGAATATTTCCGTGTGCTAAAACCCGGCCGCTGGATGACTGTGGTTTTTTCCAATACGCAAGCAGCGGTATGGAATGGACTGCAAACCGCCATGCAGCAAGCAGGGTTTGTGGTTGCCAACGTTTCAGCACTGGATAAAAAGCAAGGCAGCTTCAAAGCCGTGACCACGGCGGTCGCCGTCAAACAAGATCTGGTCATCTCCGCCTACAAACCCAACGGTGGCTTGGAGCAACGTTTCGCACAACGCGGGGCGACACCGGAATCGGCATGGGATTTTGTTCAGACCCACCTGAAGCAACTACCCGTGGTGAAGATGAGAAATGGCGAGCTGGAATTTGTCGCCGAGCGTGATCCGCGCATCCTGTTTGACCGAATGGTGGCGTGGTTCGTGAGGCATAGCGCGCCCGTGCCGTTTTCCAGTCAGGAGTTTCAGGACGGCCTGCGTAGTCGCTTCCCCGACCGCGATGGCATGGTTTTTCTGCCTGACCAAGTGGCCGAGTATGACAAGAAGCGTGCCCAAGTCGCCCAGGCGCCTCAGATGGATCTGTTTGTTTCTGACGAGCGCAGCGCCATCGACTGGTTGACCGACTTCTTGAAGCGCCGCCCCTCGACCTATCAAGAGGTTCATCCTGAACTCACTGCTCAACTTGGCGCTGGCTGGAAGAAACACGAAGCCAAACCAGAGCTGATGGCACTGCTGGAAAACAACTTTCTGAAATACGACGGCACGGGCGAAGTGCCAAGCCAGATCCACAGCTACCTCTCCACCAATCACAAGGACCTGCGTGGCTTGGAGAAGACCGACCCGCGCCTGATCGCCAAGGCCAAGGACCGCTGGTACGTGCCCGACCCAAACAAGGCACAGGATCTAGAGAAGAAACGCGAAAAGGCACTGCTCAAGGAGTTTCAGGTGTACCAAGCCTTCACCGGCCGACGCCTCAAGGAGTTTCGTCTGGAAGTGCTGCGCGCTGGCTTCAAGGAGGCCTGGGGCAAGAAGGACTACCAGACCATCATCGCCGTGGCCAAGAAGATCCCCGACGAGGCGCTGCAAGAAGATGAAAAACTGCTGCTCTGGTACGACCAGGCGATGACTCGAACGGAGGAAGGTTAAATGGCCATAATCGAAGGATTCCGCGTACAGAATTTTCGTGCCCTGCGTGATGTGACCCTTGGCAAGCTGTCAGGCGAAAAAACAGGCGATCCACTGACGCCCTTCACGGTGGTGATCGGCAAGAACGGTGCCGGCAAAAGCACATTGTTCGACGCGTTCGGCTTCGTCGCTGATTGTCTGGCAACGGATGTAGAAACTGCATGTGACATGAAGCAACGCGGCGGATTTGAGCGCCTCCGGTCAAAGGGAGTAACGGAACCGATTCGCTTCGAGATTTACTATCGCGAAGCTCAGAATGAACGCCCGATCAGTTACGAACTTGCGATTGATATGGACGAAAACGGTCGTCCATTTGTTTTGAGCGAAGTGCTCAAGCAGAGGAGAAAGAACCAAAAATACGGCCGGCCCTTTCCCTTTTTACGATTGGCTAATGGCAAGGGAACGGTTTGGGCAGGTGAAGAGGCCGTCGAAATCGAGGGTCAAGAGGAAGACAATGCCAGCAATACGGTAGAGCTGACAGATCCCCGAGAGTTAGGCATTTCAACCCTGGGCACACTCAAGGAGCACCCCCGCATCCGTAAGTTCCGGGATTTCCTTAGAGGTTGGTATCTCTCCTATTTCTATCCTGATGCTGCTCGCAGCTTGCCAACGGCAGGGCCCCAGAGGCATCTAAACGTGCATGGCGATAACATTGGCAACGTAGTGCAGTTTATGGAGCGCGAGCACAAGGATCGCTTCAAGAATATTCTGGATCGTATCGCCAGCAAAATCCCGGGGATCACCAACATCGATACCAAAGTGACCGACGATAAGCGGGTGCTGTTGCGGTTCGATGATGGCGCATTTGGCGATCCCTTTTTTGCCCAGCAAATGTCTGATGGCACGCTGAAAATGTTTGCCTATCTGCTATTGCTTGAAGACCCCGACCCGCATCCCTTCATTTGTATTGAGGAGCCGGAAAACGGGCTATACCACAAATTGCTGGAAGCGCTGGCTCAAGAGTTTCGTGCACATGCTACCGGCAAGAAAAATGCGCCTCAAATATTCACAACCACCCACCAGCCCTATTTTGTAGATGCCTTGACACCAGAAGAAGTGTGGATTCTCGAAAAGGATGACGACGGCTTCTCCACCATTCGCCGGGCTTCCGACCTGGAGGTTGTCAGGAGTCTAGTGGCTGAAGGTCTGCCGCTGGGCGGTTTGTGGTACAGCGACTATCTCGATGAGAGGTAAGCATGCATATCGAGATATTGGTGGAAGATAGTTCAGGCCAAACGTTGCTGGAAACATTAGTTCCGAAGATCTTAGGGGCGCAAGGCGATCCCCACACCTGGCGTATTCACTTCTACAAAGGTATTGGTCGTATTCCTAAAAACCTTAATGCAGGAGGAGACCCAGCCAAACGGATTTTGTTGGATCAATTGCCGAAACTACTTCGGGGTTACGGACGAACACCGGGTATTGACGCTGTAGTAGTTGTGCTTGATTCAGATCGACGTGATTGCGTGGACTTTTTGGCCGAGCTGAAAGCTTTGGCGGCAGGGTGCAATCCTGCGCCAAACACACTCTTTCGCATTGCGGTCGAGGAGATGGAAGCCTGGTATTTTGGCGACCGACAGGCTTTGCTAACAGCTTACCCGAGAGCCAAGGCTGATGTGCTGGACCGTTATCAGCAAGACAGGGTTTGCGAAACCTGGGAGCGACTTGCTGACGCCATCTACCCGGGTGGATCAGCCGCCATAAAGAAAGCCGGGTGGCCTTTGCCGGGTCAAGTGAAGCATGAATGGGCGGAAAAAATCGGCCCATTACTCGAACCCGACCAAAATATATCACCAAGCTTTGGCAAACTTCGTGATGGGCTGCGCCGTCTGGCCGTGGAGGCTGGTTAAGTATGAACCAGGACGATTTGCTGGCACGTCTTAACGGTATCGAATGGAATGATTTCGAGTGCAAGCGAGCCCAACGTGGTGTGCCGGAAGATGCCTACAAGACAGTGTCCGCCTTCGCCAATACGGCGGGCGGCTGGTTGGTGTTCGGTGTCAGTGAGGCCAACGGTCAGTTGGAGGTGACCGGCGTCGCGGAGCCGGATAAGGTCCAGAATGATTTTCTGGCGGTGCTGCGCGGTGGGCAAAAGCTGAATCGGGTGATTGCGGTCGATGCCCATCGTTTCGAGATCGACGGCAAGCATGTATTTGCCTTCCATGTGCCAGAGCTATCCCGGTCAGAAAAACCTGTCTACCTCAAGGGCGACCCCAGGCAGAGCTACATTCGCCGTGCGGCGGGTGATGAGCAGGTTACCCAAAGTGAGCTGGAGCGCTTTCTGCGTGATGCCGCGCAGGACAGATACGATGGTGTGGTACTGGCTGATATCCCGGTTGACCAGTGCTTTGATGAAACCACAGTGCGTTGGTACCAGGAGCAGTTTGCCCGGCGTAATCCCGAGCATGTGGAGATCACTGATCCGATTGCCTTTCTGCTGAACTGGAATTTTGTGGTTGAACAAGGTGGCAAGACATTGCCAACCCGTGCTGGCGTACTGCTGTTTGGTACTGGCCGCTATGTTCGCCAGATTCTGCCCCGCCCTGTGCTCGACTATCAGCGTATCGATACCAGCTTCGACAACTGGTCGGCCGATCAGCGCTGGCATGACCGCTATGTGTTTGAAGAAAACATCTTTCAGACCTGGCAAGGGTTGGTTGCCCGCTACATGCGCATCGCCGAGCACCCCTTTTCGCTCGACCCGGCGACACTGCGCCGCAACGACGATCCGCCGGACTATGTGGCATTTCGCGAAGCGGCCATCAACCTGCTGATCCACCAGGATTATGGCGATCACGGCCGCAAGGCATCCATCAAGCTCTTTACCGACCGCACGGTGTTCTGGAACCCCGGCGATGCCTTTGCCACCGAAGCGGAGCTGCTAGACCCGACCGAGAAGGAAGTGCGCAACCCGGCTATCGTCAAAGCGTTCCGCCGTATTGGTTTATCAGACCAGGCTGGTACCGGGATTCGCGCCATCTTCCGCAACTGGCACGAGCTGGGGCGCACGCCGCCACGGCTGAACAACGACAAGGCACGCAAGGAGTTCGAACTGGAGCTGATCAACCAGCCGCTGGTCACCGAGGCCATGCAGCGTTTTCGTGAAGCCTTGGGCGCCACCCTGACGCCGGAGCAAGCCGACGCGCTGGCCCTGGCACTGACATTGCCGCAAGACGAGCCCTTAACCCTTACCGCAATCCGCAGCCTGGGCATCAGCACTACTCAGCAAGCCCGGGCAGTGGCCGACCATCTGGTACTGCAGCAGCTGCTCGACAAGCTCAGTGATACCCAATACCAGGTGCGGGAGGAAATCCGTCAGCGTTTTGCTCGTGAGGCAGAAGCTCCGGCCGCGGACCAAGTCGGGACCAAGTCGGGACCAGGTCGGGTCGCTGGGGAAGTTACCGGGGAAGTTACCGGGGAAGTTACCGGGGAGGTCACCGGGGAAGTTCGCCGACTGCTGGCCGTCATATCTGGTGAGATGCGGCGCCGAGAAATTCAAGAGGCACTGGGCCTGAAGCATGAAGACCACTTCCGTGAGGCCTACCTGCTTCCGGCTCTGGCGTTGGGTGCAGTCGAAATGACCCAGCCGGACAAGCCCCGCTCCAGCAAACAGCGCTATCGACTCACAGAGCAAGGCAAAGCGCTGCGAAATGGTGACGGCGAATGACACGGCGACCAGGCGATTACACCATTGGCGATTGGTGCTGGTTCGTCCGGCAGGCAACCCCTTGCCGCGTCGTTGAACGCCAGGACGTGTGGGGCGAAGTGGCCTATCGCGTGTGGCTACCGGCCAAGAACACAGTGGTACGTGCCCGCGCCCAGGATCTCGATGATCTGGCAGCGGTGCGCCCGGCGGTTGAACAGATCCTGCATACGGCGGCATCCGCAAAGCTGCTGGATGCCCTGGAAGACAACCTGCTGCTGGCCCCTATCCAGTCCAGTGTGGTGCCGCTGCCCCACCAGCTGTACGCGCTGAACCGGGCCATGAGCCGCGACCGCATTCGCTACCTGCTGGCGGACGAGGTGGGCCTGGGCAAGACCATTGAGGCCGGCCTGATCCTGCGCGAGCTGAAACTGCGCGGCATGGTGCGACGGGTGCTGGTGGTGGCCCCCAAAGGCCTGATCCGGCAATGGCAGGCGGAGATGCGTTTGCATTTCGGCGAGCACCTGCGCTTTATCGAAGCCACCGAGCTGGCAGCCTTTCGCGCCTGGCGCGCTGAGGGTACGCAGAACGACGACAACCTCTGGGCCATGCACGACCAGGTGATTGTGTCGCTGGACTCGGTCAAACCCATTGAAGGCCGCCGTGGCTGGAGCCTGGAACAACTCAACAGCTACAACCGCGAGCGTTTCGAAGACCTGGTTTCCGCCGGCTGGGATTTGGTGATCATTGACGAGTCCCACCGCATGGGCGGCAGTACCGACCAGGTCGCCCGCTACAAGCTGGGCGCCGCTCTGGCCGAAGCAGCGCCCTACCTGTTGCTGCTGTCTGCTACCCCACACCAGGGCAAGACTGACCAGTTCTTGCGCCTGATGCAGTTGCTCGATCGCGAAGCCTTTGTTGATGAAGGCAGCATCCACCGTGACCGGGTACAGCCTTTTGTCATCCGCACCGAAAAGCGGTCCGCCATCAATGCCGATGGCCAGCCATTGTTCAAGCCGCGCTCCACGCGGTTGCAGGCGGTTGCCTGGCAGGCACGGCACACGGCGCAGAAGCAGCTGTATGACGCTGTAACCGACTATGTGCGCCACGGCTACAACCAGGCCATGGCCGCCAAGCAGCGCCACATCGGGTTTCTGATGATCCTGATGCAACGGCTGGTGACCTCCAGCACCGCAGCCATCCGTGCCACGCTGGAGAGACGCCAGGCCTTGCTGGATGCGCCACAACCCCAAGCCAACCTGTTCGATAGCGTGGACCTGGACGAGTGGGCTGAGCTCGACGGGCAGTCACAACTCGACGTGGCGCTGCAGGCCAGCAACTGGGAGCAGGAGAAAGCCGAAGTCGAGATGCTGCTTGATCTGGCTCGTGAAACCGAGCGGCAAGGCACCGATGCCAAAGCCGAAGCGCTGCTGGAACTGATCTACAAGCTGCAACAGGAAGAGAACGACCCAGAATTGAAGGTGCTGGTGTTCACCGAGTTTGTGCCCACCCAAGCCATGCTGGCCGAGTTTCTGGAAAGCCGCGGTTTTTCCATTGTCCTGCTTAACGGCGGCATGGATCTGGAGGCGCGCACCCGCGCCCAGCAGGCATTTTCCCGCGATGTACGGGTGCTGATCTCCACCGACGCCGGCGGTGAGGGCCTGAACCTGCAGTTCTGCCATGTGATCGTCAACTTCGATATGCCCTGGAATCCGATGCGCCTGGAGCAGCGAATCGGCCGCGTCGACCGCATTGGCCAGCCCCATGTGGTGCGTGCCATCAACTTCGTGCTGGAAGACACCGTGGAACACCGTGTCCGCGAAGTGCTGGAGCAGAAGTTGGAGATCATTGCCCAGGAGTTCGGTGTCGATAAAGCCGCCGACGTGATGGACTCCGTGGAAGTCGAGCCGCTGTTTGATGAGCTGTTTGTGTATGGCTTGCAAGACCCGGAATCCATCGACAAGGAGTGCGACGCTGTCATCAACCAGATACGCGAGAAAGTGGCCGCGAGCCGCGCTGATACGGATTTGCTGACCGATGATCACCCGCTGGAAGCGGTTGAGTCCCAGAAGTGGCGGGACCACCCGGCGCAGTACTGGCTGGAGCGTGCGGTAACAACCGGCTTGCCCACCCGTGGCGGCGCAGCGGAGCAGTCGGACCATACCTGGCGTTTAACCTGGACCGATGGCAGTGAATCTTTCCCGGTCTGCTTCGATGCGCGAACCGCTGAGCAGAACCCGGAGATGGAGTGGATCACGCTGGAAGATCCCCGAGCCCGTGCGCTGATCGGCGATCTGCCGCGCTGCGTGGCCGGCCAGCCGCTGCCTGTCGTACAGGTAACTGGACTGCCTGGCACCGTGCAGGGTACCTGGTCGCTGTGGAGCGTGAGCCTGGCGGCTTCCAACAGCTCGGCCAACTTCACCCGGCGTCGTTTCCTGCCGGTCTTTGTTACCGATGATGGCCGCAGCTTTGTTCCCACCGCCAAGCGGATCTGGGATCTGTTGCTGACCGAAGAGGTGCGCCTGACGGCGGACCCGGACAGTGAGCATGCAGCCGCACTCTTTGAGCAATCGCTGACGGCAGCCAAAGGTCAGGGTGAGCGGCTGTTCTCCGAACTGCTGGAAGAGCACCGAACCTGGCTCACTGAGGAGCGCGAGCGCGCCCGCTATGCCTTCGAGTCGCGCTTTCAGGCCATTGGCCGAATCGGCCTGCCTGCCGTCCGCGAACACCGGCGTAAGCGCCTCGAAACCGAACATCAGGCTCGTATGGCGGATCTGGCGGAAGCAGAAGCCTGCACGCCGGAGCTGAATGCCGTGCTGATACTGCGCATCGGCTCGGCGGGAGGGGCCGCAGCATGACGTATTTATCCAGGGACAATGTCGCCCATCGCAGCACGCTGCTGGCTGATCGCATTCTGAAGGAGTTCCCGTCCGACCTGGCCCGGCTGTGGATTGTGGCGGACCCGGACAACGTGCTGCTGGACGAGCAGGTACTGGCCGGACTGCGTGAACGCGGCTTTGATGTGCTGCTGTTCGAGGACAGCATCGCCTTTCGAGCCGAGTACGAAGACCGCTACCGCGCCGCCTGGGAGGCAGGGGAGCCCAATGCACCAAGCGCTCTGGTTATCCAGGTGCGCGATTCCAGCACTGCGGAGCTGCCCTGGGATTACTTACGCCAGGCGCGCAAGGTTAGTCTCTCGCTCGCAGAGCTGTTTCCAAAACTCAGCTATACGGTGCTGAGGCAGCTGGGTAGCGAGATCCTGCCGTCGCTGTTCGAGGTGCAGGCCCGCCATGCGACCCAGGCGATGGGCGAAGCCGCCACCAAAGAATTTGTGCTGACGCACATCTACCGGGTAAGCCCCCACCTGATTACCCGGCCAGAGGATTTGTGGCGTGAGCTGCTGCGGCTGCACTACCGCGAGACGCTGCTACCTCAGACCTTGGCCGAGCACATTCACCAGGTGTTGGCCGACCGGCCGGTGTTCGCCAGCAGCCCGATCGCCGAGCTGTTCGCCAACAGAAGTTTTGCGCTGCGTGTGGTGCAGGACGCCTGGTACCGCTATCTGAACAAACTGGGGCTGATCGGCAGACGCACGGCGGAGCCGGTAGCGCCGGACTATATACCGCAGCTCGATATTCCCTTCGAGCATCACGACATCCGCGCAATCGTTGATTCGATGTTCCTGGACGGCACGCTGCACCCGCTGGCCATTCAGGGCGTACCGGTCAGCTTGCCGGAGTGGGCAAAAGCCGGGGTGGTGCAAGACCCCGCAGCGATGCGCAATCTGGTGCTGGAGGGCATCAAGAGCCTCAGTGAAGAGCTGCCTGGCGCCCCATCATCTCACAGGGATTGGACCCACTTTGCCCGGCGCCTCGGCGAAGTGATCTCGCGTTTCCACAGCCTGGATGCCGTGCGCGCAGAAGGCCTGAAGGCGGACATGAAGGATCTGGTGGCTCGCGCCGACAGTGAGCTGCAAGCCTGGGTTCAGGCGCACTACGCTGACCTGCCTTCCCTGCCCGCTGCCAAGGGGCCGGTGATGGTGCATCAAGTGCCGCGCTACCTGGCGATGCGCCGAGCTAACGGTGAGGAAAAAATTGCGCTGGTCGTTTTCGACGGGTTGGCTGTCGATCAGTGGACACAGATTCGCGAAAACCTCATCCAGCATGCGCCACGTCTGATGTTTGATGAAAACGCCTGCTTTGCCTGGCTGCCCACGCTGACGTCCATTTCCAGGCAGGCGTTATTCTCCGGCCTGCGCCCACGCGAGTTCGCTGAGCACATCGAAACAACCTCAAGAGAACCTCAGCATTGGACCCGGTTCTGGCAGGACCAGGGTTTGCGTGCCAATGAGATTCTCTATCGAAAGGCGATCAAGCGCACTGATGAGCTGCCGGAGTTGCAGGAGCTGCTCTCGAATCCTGCCCTGAAAGTCGCCGGCCTGGTGGTGGATACCGTGGATGAAATCATCCACGGCGCTGTGCTCGGCAAACGCGGCGTGGCTGCGCAAATCAACAGCTGGTGTGAGTCGGGGTTTGTTGATCGGCTGTTTGCGATGCTGCTCGACCAGGGCTTCCACATCTATCTGACGGCCGACCACGGCAATGCGGAAGCCGTGGGCATTGGCCGCCCAAACCAGGGGGTCGCTTCGGAGCTGCGCGGCGAACGGGTGCGCACCCATCGCAGTGAAACCATGATTGCCGAGACAGAAACTGCGATACCGGACAGCTTTCGTCTCGATATCGCTGGCCTGCCGGCCAACTTTATGCCGCTGTTTGCAGGAGAGCGCGGAGCCTTTGTTCCAAAGGGTGACCAGGTAGTGGTCCACGGTGGCATGTCCCTGGAAGAACTTATCGTGCCCTTTGTGAAAGTGAGTTACGTCAATTGAAAACGACCAATCCGCCTGCCCCAAAAATCGGCTTCGACCGCTACATAGCGCTGGAGTGGGCGTCAGCAGCTTTACGGGTGCGTGCCGGCCTGGCTGAACCCGATGACTTGAATGCCCTGCTGGATGAGGCCGGACTCGGCGTGGCGGCGCGCAAAAAGACGCGCACCGTACTGAATCGCTTATGGCTCGAACCACGACCGGAACTGGCCAGCTTCGCTGAACGCGGTATCGCCCTCTACAAGGCCAACCCTGGCGTTCCAACCGCTGCCTTGACCTGGGGAATGGCCATCGCCAGTTACCCATTCTTCGGCAAGGTCGCTGAACTGGTGGGCCGCTTGTCCGCACTCCAGGGAGACTGCGCCTCGACAGAAGTCCATCGCCGCATGAGCGAAGTCTATGGTGAACGGGAAGGCACCTACCGCATGACCAACATGGTCCTGCAGTCGCAAGCCAGCTGGGGCGCCATCGAGCGCGTGGAGAAAGGCAAGCGCTTGGTCCGCCTGAAACCCCAGTTGCTCAGTGATGCCGAGACGGTCGCCTGGCTGATCGAGGCTGCCTTGCGCTACGGCGGCAAATCAGTGTCCGTGCCGGCCCTGTCGTCCCTGGCCGTGCTTTATCCATTCGTTCTCGATCAACCCCTGGGCTACCTGGCGTCACAAAGCCCGCACCTCACGCTCCACGCCCGAGGCCCTGGCAGCCAGGTGGTCGGCTTGCGGACAGAAGACTAAGACTGGGCTCAGGCCCAATGAACTCACGAAAGGAGCTGACGACATGAGTGCCGGTGAGGATGAAAATGTACCGACCCAAGAGAACGGTCAACCTGAGCCGTTCTTCATCACCGAAGACGTTGAAGCAGAGCTTATCGCCGCAGGCTACGAGTTTGAGCCGCCAAACCATGTGCGCACGGCAGGCACCACCAGCCTGAGCCAGAATACCGGCTCTTCGATGCAGTAGATTGAGAGCCAACCACGTACCCAACTGTCAAGGAATCCTTGTCAGTTGGATCTGAGCATCCCGAGGGCAGTAGTCAAGGAATCCTTGACTACTCAAATGGCCACCAGCGAAGCGGGGCTGACTGTACTGAAAAACAGGTTAAATCGGTACAGTAGCAGTACACTCACCCGTTCTGGCCATCTTCGCAAAATTACGCTAACCTACTGTCACGCAAATACTTTTAGCTTTTCTGGCTTACGGTAGATTACCCCTGATTTTGCTGGGCTTGCAGCGTTGCGTGCAAACTCATAATCCCTTGGTCGCAGGTTCAAGTCCTGCTGGGCCCACCAATGAAATCAGCTAGTTAGCAATTCTTGCTGGTGAGTCCAAGGGTACAGTTTCGGTATATTGCCGATCCTTCAGCCCCCTGGCGATTTTCATGGTCAAGACCGCCTCTGGTAGCTGGAAAGCCGTCATCCGCAAGACTGGGCACGCCGCACCGAAGACGAGATGGTGCGCGGCCTCTATATCCAACGCAGCGCTTCAGAGCGCATGACGCTTGCATGCTGTGATGAGGCGACCAATCAATTGGCGCTGTAATGGGTTGAAATCACCGCGCACCGAGTGCATGAGCGCCAAGGCGGAATCCAGCTCTTCGAAGACAGTTGCGCACATCGCCGTCGATACTTTGGTCGGGTTATCAACCGACGGAAGGAACTTGCCCGACCAAGCTTGATGTACTCGACCGGCTGGAGGATAGCATCTTCATGTCTTCGATCTTTCATTGCATCGCCTCCCACGGATTGAGGATGGTCACTCCTGTAGGCTCGAAATCGGCCACATTGCGAGTGACTACCGTCATGCCATGCACAAGGGCCGATGCCGCGATGAGCGCGTCACGCTCGCCGCGCTTGTCGGGGACGTGCAGCCGGGCGCAGCGTTGCGCCACGGCTGTATCGACTGGCAATGTTCGCCCCGAGAACTCCGGCAATACATGTTGCTCCAGCCACGAGCGCAGCAAGGCTCCCTGGGTGGCATCCTTGCGCTCGATCGACAACACGCCCAGCTCCAGCTCCATGATGGTGATGGCAGACACGAAAAGCTCGGCAGCATCGACGGTTTCAGCCCATGCCGCAAGGTTCGGATCAGCTTTGCCAACCCGAACCTTTCGCAGTTCGGACACTACGTTGGTGTCGAGAACGAACATCATGAGAAATCAGCGGGCTGGGTGCCAATGGTCACACGCGGCGGTTCAAACTCGATATCCGCAACGTCCGGCATAGCCAAGGCATCAGCAATGCTGCGACGTTGCCTTGTAAGCCGCTGGTATTCCTCGATGCTCAACAGCACATGAGCAGGCTTGCCGCGATCCGTGATGAACACGGGACCACTCTTGGCCGCCTTCTTTGCGCGGGTAACGTCCTGGTTAAGTTCTCGACTGGATAGGGTTGTGATGGTCATGATGGCACCTCCTACACGAGTCACTCATGTAGGTATGTTACTACACAGGTGAAAGGCTGTCCATAAGCGGCTGGCAGGCTATCGTGACAAGGGCAACTGGGCGGTACAGCAGGGGTACATTCATCAGATTTGTCGATCTCAGCGGGTGCCGGCTCTGCCGGCCGGGTTCTCCTGGCGCTGGGTGGGAGTACCGCTTCCTTGGGCCTTGGTATCGGTACAGCCTGCCTCTTCGGCGCTTGCCAGTTGCTCGCGTTCGCGCTCTTCGTCGGCCAAGGTGACCCTGGGCAGCAGAAGGTTCAGGCTGAAGGCGGTAATGGCCGCAACCACGATGGGTGAGCCGCCGATCACGCTTTGTATCCAGGTGGGTAGCTGCGCTATCGCTTCGGGCACCTGGGCAATGCCCAGGCTCAGGGCCAGGGACAGGCCGACGATGGTCATGTTGCGGGCCGAAAGCTCGTCCTTGATCAGCAGCTTGATGCCGGTCATGGTGATCATGCCGAAGACGATGACCGTTGCACCGCCGAGCACGGGATAGGGAATGGTCGTTACCAGGGCGCTGAACTTGGGGCTTAACCCGGCCAGCAGCATGAAGCCACCGGCGAGCGCCAGGACGAAGCGGCTGATCACGCGGGTCATCGCCACGATGCCGACGTTCTGGCTGAAGGTGGCGGTGGGCAGGGCGCCGAAGAAGGCACTCAGCGCGGTGGTCAAGCCGTTGCCCAGCAGGCCGCCGGTGAGTTCTCGCGTCTTCAGCTCGCGGTTCATGCCGCCCACGGTGGTGGCCGAAAGATCGCCGATGGTCTGCACGGAGTTGATCACGCAGATGATCACCATGGCGATGATCGCCGAGCTGTGGAACTCCAGCCCGAAGGGCATGAACTGCGGCACGGCCACCCAGCCGGCCTCGGCCACTGACTCGAAGCTGACCATGCCGAGCAGCAGCGACAGGAGGTAGCCCACCACGATGCCGACGATGATGGCCGAGAGCTTCACCACGCCCTTGCCGAACTGCGAGGCGACCAGCACCGTGGTCAGGGTGACCAGGGCTACGAACCAGTTGATCGGCTCGGCGAAGCCGGGCGCTTGCACGTTGCCGCTTCCCGCCATGTAGCGAATCGCGATGTCGTAGAGCGACAGGCCGATCACCAGTACCACAGTGCCGGCGACGACCGGTGGGAACAGGTGGCGGATGTACTGGATGAAGTAGCCCACCACGAGCATGCTGATGCCGCCGATGAGCTGGGCGCCGAGGATGCCGGCGATGCCGAACTGGCTGCCCACGGCGATCAGCGTGGGCACATAGGCGAAGCCCACGCCGAAGATGGCCGGCAGGCGGGCGCCGAATTTCCAGAAGCCGTAGAGCTGAAACAGCGTGCTGACGCCTGACGCCAGGACGGCGACCTGGATCAGCAGGAGTCGCTCCTCCACGCTGGCGCCTATCACGCCCGCCACGATGATGGGCGGCGTGATGACCCCGGCGATCATGGCCAGCACATGCTGAAGCGAGAGGGGCAGGGCCTTGCCAAGGGACGGCCTGCCGTGAAAGTCAAAGATGGATGCGTTGACTTGCTTGGGCATAGGATTTCCGATCTGTTCTTGGAATTGTATTACTTGGTGAGCTTCAAATGACTACCGTAGCCTATAAAATTGTATACTAAAATTCTTTTTTCGTTTCCTGTTCGACCCTGGCAAGCGCTTCCTCCGCCTGCAGCACGCTCACAAACGCAGCGGCCGCCCCATGGGGAGCGGCCGTTGCGTTCGTGGCAGAGGCAGGGGCAAATCGGCGGCACTCAAGGCCAGCGCAGGTCCACCGCGATCGGGTCGTGGTCGGAGGAGCGGAAGGGGTCGGGGCGGAAGAAGGCCGCCGCGTTGTCCGGCATGTCGTAGCCGAGGAACGGGGGCTCGTCGGCGTTGATCGGCCACGGCCGAACCTCCGCCACCGCCGCGGCCAGCTCGGGGCTGGCCAGGGCATGATCCAGATAGCCCGACTCACCGCGGAACACATAGCTGTAGCGGCGATGTGGCGGTAGCCTTGCGGCCATCAGGTCGACCAGGCCCGCACCGGTCAGGGTGCGGATCGGGTCCTCGGCGCCGTAGGCGTTGAGATCGCCCATCAGCAGCAGGCGCTCGTGCCCCTCGGCGGCAGCGAGGCGGTCGAGGAAACCGTTCATGGCCTGCGCCTGCTCCACCCGGCGCTGGTTCCAGCAGCCCTGGCCTCGGTCGACATCGCCCCGGCTCGGGCAGCCGGTCTTGGACTTGAAGTGGGCGGTTACAACGCCGAAGGCGGGGCCGCCGCCCACGCTGCGGAAGAAGGCCGCCAGCGGCGGGCGGTGGTGGGCCGCGCTGTTGTCGGCATGGAGCTCGCTCACGGCCTCCACCCGGTCGGGCCGGTAGATCAGCGCAAGCTTGATCGCATCGCTGCCGCGGTCGGCATCCCCGCCTACCGCGCGATAGCGGACCCCGGTTCGCTCGCTCAGTTGCTCGATCAGGTCGGCGAGTGCGCGGGGGTCGTTCTCCACTTCGACCAAGGCCAGGATGTCGGCCTGCAGGCCGGCGACCGCGGCGGCGAGCTTGGCCCGCTGGCGCTCCAGCGCTTCGGCGCTCCCGGCGCCGCGCTGGCCAAGCGTGATGAAATAATTCTCGACGTTGAAGGTCGCCACGCGCAGGTGCGCGCCTGGTTCCGGCAAGGGCGCCGGGCGCGGGTTGGCATCCACGAAGTACGGCTCGCTCGTCGGGTGCAGGCGGTAGGCGTCGAAGGCCCGGGCGAGCACTCCGGTCAGCCCCTCGATGTGGCTTCCTGTTCGGCGGCTGCCGTTTTCATCCACGTAGGGAATGGGGCTGGGAGAGGCGCGGTAGCTGCCGTCGTCGAGCAGCAGGACGGCCCGCTCTTGCGTCACGTCGGGCATGTTGGTCGGCCGGAACAGCCGAGTGGCGGCTAGTGCCAGGGTGCCGTAGCGGCCAAGCTCGTAGTTGCCGGTGACGGTCAGCGTCTGCGGAAACGTTAGAAGCAGCCCCTCCTTGCGTGACAGCTGCTCCTCGCTGAGCGGCCAGTCAACCGAAAGCGGCTCGGGCAGCTGGTCGTGCGCGCAGGACTCGATGCGTTCGACCCGCTCAAGCTGGACCTGGCCGCGGTACTCGCCGGTTCGGGCGTGGAGCTGCAGGTGGCGGCCGGGGGCGATGAGCCTGGTCGCGCTTGCCGATGGCGTCGGCAGGTAGACGAACAGGCCGACGGGGCCGTGCTCCGTCGCCTGTTGCAGGTAGAAGCCGTTGAGCCGCTCGCGCCCGAGGAACGCGCCGGTGACGACACCATCGACGATCACCTCGCGGCCGGTGGGCAGGGCCGGGCGCCCTCCGAAGCCCTTGACATCGGCCAGGTCGGCACTGGATGGTTCGGGACAGCTGGCCGATGCCGGTGCGCTCGTCAGCAGCATTGCCAGTAACAGTGCCAGCAGCCATGCCAGGCTAGCCACGGCGAGGGGTTGGCGCTTGCCGTTGGTGCGGGACTGGGGAGTGTCGGTTGGGGGCATGTCCCGGCGCTCGCTCGAGAGGGGGCGTTCCGCCCCCTTGGGCCGTTGTAAGGTGTCGGTCAGCTGGGCTTGTTGCCAAGGGCCTGCAGCTGTTCGGCGCTCAGCGCGAGCTCCTCGTTCCGGTTGACGCCGATACCACGCTCGATGATGCCCCTGGCGATCTGCTGGGCTTCCTCGAGGGAGTGCATCACGAAGGTGCCGCACTGGTACTCGTTGAGCTCCGGGATGTCTTCCATCCGCTTGACGTCCAGCACATCCTGCATGGCGGCCAGCCAGGCGTCGCCGACACGCTCCTCGCCGGGACTGCCCAGCAGGCTCATGTAGAAGCCTGTGCGACAGCCCATGGGCGAGATATCGATGATCTCCACGTCGCTGCCGTTGAGGTGGTTGCGCATGAAGCCGGCGAACAAGTGCTCCAGGGTGTGGATGCCTTTTTCGCCCATCATGTCTTCGTTTGGCTTGTTGAAGCGCAGGTCGAACACCGTGATGGTATCGCCGGAGGGCGATGTCATGGTCTTGGCGACTCGGACGGCAGGGGCGTTCATGATCGTGTGGTCGACGGTAAAACTATCCAGTAACGGCATGCTCGACTCTCTCTTCCAGCCAGGTTGCGAAGCCGTTCATGGTAGCAGAATGACGTCGCCGTGACCCGCCGGCGTGCTGCTGGCCTGCGACTTGCCCGGCGTCACGCCGATGACATCATGGTCTCGGATCGGCCGGGCAAGAGCATGTCACGAGATGAAGGCTGCGTGCGCTATCTCAAGCACGCTCAAGCACATGTTCAGCCCGCCTTCTTGTTGATGTCCATCTTGGCCAGCTTGCTCAGCTTGTCATCCGCCGCCTTCTCTTCCTTGAGCGTTTCGGCCAGTAGTTGCTTGGCTTGCACATGGCCCAGCTGCTCGGCCAGCTCGCAGAGCGTGCCGTAGGCGGCGATCTCGAAATGCTCGACCTTCTGGGCGGAAGCGATCAGCCCGGCATCGCGGACCGGCCCCTTCTCGGTGGCGTCGACCAGGTCCTCGGCCTCTTGGATCAAGCTCTCCATGGCATGGCACTTGAGGCGCTTCACGCGCACCTCGGGAATCGAATCGGCGGCCTGCTCGATGCGCTCCAGCTGGCCCTGGGTCTCCTCAAGGTGCTCCTTGAAGGCTTCCACCAGCTTCTGGTCGTCGGCGGCCCGGGCCATCTTGGGCAGCGCGCGCGTCATTTGCTTCTCGGCGCTGTTGGCCTCGGACAACAGGCGGATAAACAGTTCCTGAGCGTTCTTGATGACCATGGTGTGACTCCTCTCGTCTAGTCCAACCGTCTTCCTTCACGGTTTCCCTAACGTAGCAGGGGTATCGCGCAAGAATCTTTGCCGTTTGGCGTAGATATGTAGGGAACTGCAATGCATGAGGCCCCCCGGTGACCGTGCCGCCGCCGGTTCCGGTTCGCATCACCCGGCGCTTGCTTCTATAAGTTGTGTCAGCACAGGACGCTCGCAGGTATCGACGGGAGACACGAATGGACGCCATCTGGAAACTGGGCAGCAGGGGCGTGGCGCAGTTCGCCCCGCTGGATCGGGACATGTCGGTCGATGTCGTGGTGATCGGGGCCGGCATCACCGGCCTGACCACGGCCATGGCCCTGGCCGAGGCCGGGCAGCATGTAATGGTGCTGGAGGCGCTGTCGGTGGGGGCGGGTGTCACGGGAGGATCCACCGGAAATCTCTACGCCACCTTAGCCTCCGGGCAGGCGCCGCTACGCCGCAAGTGGGGCGATGAGGTGGCCCGCGAGGTGGTGAAGGCCCGCGCCGAGGCGGTGGACCGCATCGAATCGACGGTGGCTCGGCTGGGCATCGAGTGCCAGTTCAAGCGCCAGCCCGCCTTTCGCTTGCTCAACGACGACCGCCAGAGAACCCAGCATGACCTCAACGACGAGCTGGATGCGTTGATCAGCGCGGGGCTCGATGCCGAGCGGGTCGATGCCACGGCGCTGCCGTTCGACAGCTGGGGAATCCGCATCTCCCACCAGGCGCAGTTCAACCCCCTTCACTATGTGCAGGGGCTGGCCAATGCCGCGATCCGAGAGGGCGTGGAGGTGTACCCGCATACCCCGGTGCGGGCGGTGGACGCCAGGCAGGGTATCGTGACGACCGACCGTGGGCAGGTGTCGGCACGGGAAATCGTCTTCGCCACGCACACGCCCAAGGGCATCAACCTGCTGCAGGCGGGCATGCTGGTGTCGCGGGAATACGCGGTGACCGCTCGCCTGCGCAGCGGCGACTACCCGGAAGGCATCTATTGGGTGCTGGACCCCTTCCACTCGCTGCGCAGCTACCAGCACGAGGGAGAGCACTACCTGATCGTGATCGGCGAGAAGCACAAGACGGGGGAGCATCACGCGGACCACTACCAGCGGCTGCGCGACTATCTTTCGGCGCATTTCGATATCGCAGCCTTTACCCACCAATGGTCCGCCCAGCAGTACAGCTCGCCCGATGGGCTGCCCTACATCGGCCGCGTGCATGGGCACGACCATCTTTACATGGCCACCGGCTTTGCCGCCGACGGCCTGGTGTGGGGGACGCTGGCCGGCCAGATCATCGCCGACCAGGTGATGGGCAGCGACAACCCCTGGGCAGCGCGCTTCGGCGCCCGCCGCATCACGCCTGGCAAGTCGGCGCTGCAGTACGCCAAGGAGAACGCCACGGTCACCAAGCACATGGTCAAGGACTACCTGGGCACGGCCAAGCTTGAGGATTTCGATGATGTGGTGGCCGGCGAAGGGCGGGTGGCCACGGTGGACGGCGAGAAGCTGGCCATCCACCGCAACAGTGCCGGCGAGCTCAAGGTGCTGTCGGCGGTCTGCCCGCATATGAAGTGCATCGTGCATTGGAACGGCGCCGAAACGACCTGGGACTGCCCCTGCCATGGCAGCCGCTTCGATACCGACGGGGAAGTGCTGGAGGGGCCCGCCTTCCATGCGCTGGAGCGCAAGTACGGCACCGGCGATCGGCAAGGCTGATCGACAGCCCGGCCGCCGCCATCCTCAGTCGGTGAACAGCCCCTGACGGCGCCCGGGCGGGGTGCGCAACCAGAACGCCAGCAATGCCAAGGCAAGCAAGAGCTCGGCCAGGTCGCCGCCGTAGTACATCCACTGGGCGGCGGCCTGGATCTCCGTCACGCTGTGTCCGGTGCCGCGTGGCCAGAGGTAGCCGTACATCAGCTTGCCCAGCAGGGCGTGAGCGGCCATGGAGAGGAACAGCACCCCCAGGCGAAAGCGCAGGCTGAGCCGGTGGGGCGAGGCATCGGGGCCCGCCAGGATCGCCCAGCAGAACAGATAGCCCGCCACCAGGAAGTGCAGGTGGACCCAGTGGTGCAGGAAAGCGTTGTGCAGCGAGAGGGCATACAGCGGAGTGAGGTAGAGCAGGTACATGCCGCCGATGTTGAGCAGCAGGGCGCTCAGCGGATGTGATACGACGCGAACCGGCATGCTTTTGAGCCAGGCGGCGACTCGGCGCGCAGCCGGCTGCGGCAGCGAGCGCAGCAGCATCGTCACGGGGGCGGCCAGCACCCAGGCCAGCGGCGCCAGCATGCCCATCGCCAGGTGCAGGGCCATGTGGCCGGTCAGGTCGTGGTGTGCCCAGGTCACCATGGGGGGCGCCAGGGCAACGCCAAGCAGCAGGCTGCCCAGGACGAAGAAGACGCTGCGCCAGGGGCTCCAGTGATTGCCTAGCCGCCGTTGTCGCCGGGCGGCCAGCAGGTAGGCCACGGTGACCAGGCCGGCGAGGGCAAGAGGCAGCCAGGCCAGCAGCGATGTCTCGTCGGCCTGCATGGTCAGCGATCCAGCCGCTTGGCACGGCGATAGAGCCATGTGCCTACCAGCAGCAGCGCCAGGGCGGAGAGGTTCCAGGCGAGGTCATAGGCGAACAGGTCGACCCCGTAGCGTATCTGGTGGATGCGCAGCAGCTTATGGCTGACGATACCGTCGAAGAGCTGAAATCCGCCCATGCCGAGGAAAAAGCCTGCCCAGGCCCAATGCGTCGCCAGCCTGCGCCGCTGTGCCAGGTCGATCAGCAAGAAGGCGCCGATCACGATGGCGAGCAGCTCTGCTGCATGCAGCAGGCCATCCGAGACGATGCCGACGGTCGGCGTGGCGTGGTCGAAGAAGTGGTGCCACTGCAGCAGTTGGTGGAAGACGATCTCGTCGATTCCGGCCATGATGCCGGCGCCGGCCAGGGCGGCGGACCATAGCGAGCGGCGATCGTCCGCCCCCTCGGGCGGTGGGGTCAGGGAAGTCGGCATGGGCATCCTTGCACGTGATGACGTCTCTCAAACGTAGGCCAGCCGAGTCACGCTGCAAGCGGGCGACCATGTCGACGGCGCCGCGCACGGCGAACGAAGGTTGGTGTAACCCACCAGTGTGGTTAAGCTGCACACTGTTTCGTTGCCGGTCGCCGCAAAGCCGCCGTATCCATCTGCACTGCACAGGAAGCCACCCATGCTCGTGATGATCCTTGGCCTCGTGATTTTTCTAGGCTCGCACTCCGTACGCATCTTTGCCGAAGACTGGCGCACCGCGCAGGTCCAGCGCTTGGGAGAGCAGCGCTGGAAACTCCTGTTTTCCCTGGTATCCCTGTTGGGCCTGGCGGTGGCCATCTGGGGCTATGGGCGCATGCGGCTCGACCCCACCTGGGTATGGTTCCCGCCGGTGGGGCTGCGTCACGCCGTGGCGCTGCTGATGATCCCCGCGTTCATCCTGCTGGTGGCCGCCTATGTGCCCAACAACCACATCAAGGCCAAGCTGGGCCACCCCATGGTGCTGGCCGTCAAGCTGTGGGCATTCGGGCACCTGCTGGCCAATGGCAGGCTGGGCGATATCATCTTCTTCGGTGCCTTTCTGGTCTGGGCGGTGCTCGATTTCCGCTCTGCCCGCCGCCGCCAGCCCACCCCGCCGGTCTCTCCGCGCCCGGCCGGCACCGCCATTGCCGTCGTCGGCGGGCTGATCGCCTACTATCTCTTCGCCTTCCATCTGCACGTGTGGATCACCGGCGTGCCGGTAATGTAACGAGAGCCTGCCGCTCCGGTGAGAAGGGCGTTGATTCATATCAAGGCAGCATGGCTGCGCATGGTCAAAGCTAGGATGGCCGCCGGTTACCGGCTCCACGACCCCGAGGGACGACCATGCCTGCCATGATGAAAGCCGCGATCTTTGTCGAGCCCGGCCGCATCGAGATCGACGACAAGCCCATTCCCGACATCGGCCCCAACGATGCCCTGGTACGCGTTACCACTACGACTATCTGCGGCACCGACGTCCATATCCTCAAGGGGGAGTACCCGGTCGAGCGGGGGCTCACCATCGGTCATGAACCGGTCGGCGTGATCGAGAAGCTGGGGGCCAACGTGCAGGGGTACCGGGAAGGGCAGCGGGTGATCGCCGGCGCCATCTGCCCCAGCTTCACCTCCTACGCCTGCCAGGATGGCTGCAGCGCCCAGGATGGCGGGCACTATGCGCACGGCTACAAGCCCATGGGCGGCTGGCGCTTCGGCAACACCATCGACGGTGCCCAGGCCGAATACCTGCTGGTACCCGATGCCCAGGCCAACCTGGCGCCGGTGCCCGATGGCCTGACCGACGAGCAGGTGCTGATGTGCCCCGACATCATGTCGACCGGCTTTGCCGGCGCCGAGTCCGCGGGCATCAAGATCGGCGACAGCGTGGCGGTGTTCGCCCAGGGCCCGATCGGCCTGTGCGCCACGGCCGGTGCCAGGCTGCGTGGCGCCGGGCTGATCATCGCCGTGGACGGCGTCGACGAGCGCCTGGCCATGGCACGCCAGATGGGGGCCGACGTCACCCTCGATTTCCGCAAGGTCGACGTGGTCGAGGAGATCCTGCGCCTCACCGGCGGACGGGGCGTCGACGCCTCCATCGAAGCGCTGGGGCTGCAGTCCACCTTCGAGGCGGCGCTGCGGGTCGTCAAGCCGGGCGGTACCCTGTCGAGCCTGGGCGTCTACTCCAGCGACCTTTCCATTCCCCTCGGTGCCTTCTGCGCCGGCCTGGGCGACCACAAGATCATTACCTCGCTGTGCCCGGGCGGCAAGGAACGCATGCGCCGCCTGATGCAGGTGATCGAAACCGGGCGCATCGACCTTGGCCCCATGGTGACGCACCGCTACGCGCTGGAAGACATCGTCGCGGCCTATGACCTTTTCTCGCATCAGCGTGACGGCGTCCTGAAGGTCGCCATACAGGCAAGTTGAGTGCGGGCGGGCAGTCTCGCACCGTGGCGGCGCCCTCCAGCGGCTCGTCGAACCGTCCCAGGCGCCGCAGCCGCGGACCGGCCAGGATTGCGGAAGAGGGGCTTCTTCCCAGAGGGTGCCGTTCAAGTTGGCGCCATATCGCCGTGGCATGATGCCGGTTCCGACATGAACGCAGCATGAATCACGCCATGCGCTACAGGCGGCTGGCGACGGCGTCGAGGAAGCCGTTCATGTCGACCAGGGTCTCGTTCTGCGGGTCGTGGGTCTTGCCCTTGAGGTCGCCGGTAATGATGCCGGCGTCAACGGTGTCGATCAGCGCCGCCTTGAGGCGGTGGGCATAGTCGACCAGGGCGTCGTTCCCCTCGCGCTCGCCCAGGGTCTCCAGGGCGTTGGCCACGGCGAAAAGCAGGGCCGATGAGTTGAAGTGCGCCTCCTTGCCATCGGTTTCCAGGTATTTCAGGTAGAGGTCGTGGGCGGTGCCGTGGGGCGCCTCGAAGAGCATGGTGCCGTCCTTGCTCTCGATGATGGAGCTGGCGGTGGCGAGGCTGCCGCCCAGCGCCGCGGAGATGTCCGAGAAGATGTCGCCGTCGAGGTTCTGGGCCGGGTAAAGGGCATTGCGGGGCGGGTCGGTGATCATCTTGATGAGCTGGCTGGAGGGCCGCATGATCATGAAGGAGGGCGGCGGGGTGCCGCCCTCGGCCAGCACCCGGCGCACGTCGGTGATCACGGTGCTGAACACCTCGTCGTACTCCATGTACTCGCGCTTGAGGCCGAAGTAGACCTCCTTGTCCTTGCGCGAGGCGTCGCGGAACACCTGCAGCACCCAGTCCTTGATCGCCGCATGGTCGTTGGACATCAGCAGGATGGGGTCGCCCTTGCTGACCCGGCGTGCGTGCTTCTCCTCGCCGTCGATGATCACCTTGAGGATGCCGTCCTCCTCGGCGGGAGCGTTGAAGCTGCCGTACTGGTCGCCACCGCCGGCGCTCATGCGTGAGATGGAGACCTGGGCCTTGCGGTCGGGAATGCCATAGCGCTTGAGCTGCTCCACCAGCTTGTAGAGCTTGCGGCCGGTGGTGTTGTCCGGCACTCCCCACAGTGCCCGCTGCGGCGGGTTGGCCACCAGGCGCGCCGCCTGTGCGTCGATCAGTTCGTAGAAGTACTTGAGCCCCAGGGCCTCGACCTGCTCCCGGTAGTTCGCCTCGTACACGTTCTCGATGGCGGCGCGCATCACGCCGTCGTAGCCGGCGATCACGGTGTCCTTGAGCCCCAGGTAGATGTCGCGCTTCTCGCCGATGGCCCGCTGGAAGAAGCGGTGGGCCCAGGCCTTCACGTCCTCCAGGTTGTTGGTGGCCAGAAGCCAGGGGTCGCCCTTGTTGACCTCGCGGCGGTGCAGCTCCACCGGGTCGCCGCTGGCCCCCACGAACATCAGCTTGACCACCCCGGTAGCCCGGGAGAGCTCGTTGTAGCTGTCCTTGATGCCGCCGACCTCCATGGTGTCGACCACGATGTCGCGGCCGATCCATTCGGGACGCTTCACCTTGAGGTTGCGGAACTGGATGTCCTCGCGGGTGATGTTGCCACCAATGCCCTTGCGGATGGCCCCGTTGGGGGACTTGGTGGCCAGCGGGTGCAGCTTGGTGCCGTCGATCTCAGGGTGCTTGGCGAGCAGCTCGCCGAGCTGGCTGCGGTTGACCGTCATGCCGGCGTTCTTGATCCCCACGCCGTGCTTGCGCAGCGCCTCGATGGCGTCGATCACCACCTGCCCATTGGAGACCAGGCGGTTCTCCGCGGAGAGATCGATCTCCACCAGGGGAATCTCCAGCCGTGAGGTCACGAAGGTCTCGAGAATCCTCGCGAAGGCGACCTGGGCCATCTCGTCGCCATGCAGGATGACGAGAGGGGCATCGACGCGGATCTTGTGGCTCATCACGGCTCCCTGTCTGTGGTAATCGCTTGCTTGTGTTGGATTGTTGGTAATCGTGGCGCTGCGCGACAGGCCCAAGGGTACGCCTGGCACGGCCACACCGCTACGCGCAGAAAGCATTAGGAGGGTGCGGCTGGCTAGCCTTGCGGCGGCCTGCTCCTTGCGATGAATCCTCGGAGCCGAGCGTGGTGATTTCCGCCCTGGCCGGCGAGAGCGGGCGCCGCCGTCCAGCCGCCAGCCTTGGAAAAGGGCGCGTGAGCGCTTCAGCGCTTTCCCCATACGTTCTCCAGCACCTCCAGCGCCGCCGCGATGGCGGGCTCCTCGCCGCGCTCGCGCCGCCATGCGAAGCACAGCGCGCAGGGTAGGCGCACCCCCTCGACCACCACCAGCCCGCGCTCCTGGCGCTCGGCCATGGCCAGGGCGTCGCGGGCCAGGCTCAGCCCCACGCCGGCGCGCACCAGGTCCAGCATGCACGCTTCCTGATCCACCTGGGCCACGCCGTGGGGCGACACGCCCAAGGGGTCGAGCACGCCATGCAGCAGCCGGTGGTGGGCCGAACGCGTGGGGGTGACGATCCATGGCAGGGCGGCCAGGCTCGCCCAGTCGCTGCGCTCCACCCGGCTGGCCCAGCCGGGTGGAGCCACCACGTGGTAATCAAAGTGGGTCAGCTCGCGATGGGCGATGTCCGGAGCCTCCGGCCCCGGGCCCTCGCCGGGCGGGGCGAGAAAGAACCCCACGTCGAGTTCGTCGCGGCGAATCCACTCCAGCACGCTGCCGCTCATCCCGTGCTGCAGCTCGGTCTCGAGCTGTGGCGCGCGTTCCACCAGGCGATGCAGGAAGGCGCCCAGGCGGATGAACTCGGGGTCGACGATGGTGCCGATGTGCAGCCTGCCGCGCAGCGTGCTGTGCAGGCTACGGGCGCTCTGCTCGAAATCGGCAATGGCAGCCAGAGCCCGCTCCGCCGCGGGTAGCAGGGCCTGGCCGTCGGCGGTCAGCGAAAGCCCCTGGGGGCGGCGCTGGAACAGCGTCAGCCCCAGCCCTTCCTGCAGGTGCTTGAGCTTGAGGCTGACGGCGGGTTGGGTCAGGTGAAGGCGTTCGGCGGCGCGTGAGACGCTGCCTTCGCGGGCCACGGTCACGAAGGCACGCAGGGTGGGGAGGTCATGCATGCGGGTCATCCGTCAGAGATATAAGAACAACTTATATCTGGCTTTCGAATTACTCAATTGATCCTTGCCGCAGGCAGCGTAGGCTAGTCGGTCAACGTCATGTGCCTGTTCGCTGGAAGCGACGAATGACGCGGCACTCGACCATAGATAGCCAAACGACAAGACGGAGACCTCATGACGCAGAACACGATCGGACATTATATCGGTGGGCAAATGACGGCCGGCGAGTCGGGCCGCTCCCAGGATGTCTTCAACCCGGCGACGGGGCAGGTCTCTGGCCAGGTGGCGCTGGCCACTCGCGTCGACGTCGATGCCGCCGTTGCCGCCGCCAAGGCCGCCTTCCCGGCCTGGGCCGATACGCCGCCGATCCGTCGCGCGCGGGTGCTGTTCAAGTTCCTCGAACTGCTCAACGCCCACAAGGATGAGCTGGCCCGCGCCATTACCCTGGAGCACGGCAAGGTGTTCACCGACGCCCAGGGCGAAGTGGCCCGCGGTATCGACATCGTCGAGTTCGCCTGCGGCATCCCGCAGCTGCTCAAGGGCGACTACACCGAGCAGGTGAGCACCGGCATCGACAACTGGACGATGCGCCAGCCGCTGGGCGTGGTCGCCGGCATCACGCCGTTCAACTTCCCTGTCATGGTGCCGATGTGGATGTTCCCCGTGGCCATCGCCGCCGGCAACACCTTCATCCTCAAGCCGAGTCCCACCGACCCCAGCGCCTCGCTGCTGATGGCCGACCTGCTCAAGCAGGCCGGGCTGCCCGACGGCGTGTTCAACGTGGTTCAGGGCGACAAGGACTCCGTCGAGGCGCTGATCGAGCACCCCGACGTGCAGGCGCTCTCCTTCGTCGGCTCCACCCCGATTGCCAACCTGATCTACGAGAACGGCGCGCGCCACGGCAAGCGCGTGCAGGCACTCGGCGGCGCCAAGAACCACATGGTGGTGATGCCCGACGCCGATCTCGACAAGGCCGTCGATGCCCTGATCGGCGCCGCCTACGGTTCCGCCGGCGAGCGCTGCATGGCGATCAGCGTGGCGGTGCTGGTGGGCGACGTGGCCGACAAGATCGTGCCGCGCCTGGCCGAGCGTGCCCGCGCGCTGAAGGTCAAGAACGGCCTCGAACTCGACGCCGAGATGGGCCCCATCGTCACCGGTCAGGCACACCAGCGCATCACCGGCTACATCGAGAAGGGTGTGGCCGAAGGCGCCGAGCTGGTGGTCGACGGCCGTGAATTCGACGCTGCTACGACGGGTGACGGCTGCGGTGAAGGCTTCTGGATGGGCGGTTCGCTGTTTGACCACGTCACGCCTGAGATGACCATCTATAAGGAAGAGATCTTCGGCCCGGTGCTGGCCTGCGTGCGGGTGCCCGACATCGCCACCGCCATTCAGTTGATCAACGACCACGAGTTCGGCAACGGCGTGAGCTGCTTCACAGAAAGCGGCAGCGTGGCGCGCGAGTTCGGTCGCCGCATCCAGGTCGGCATGGTGGGTATCAACGTGCCGATCCCGGTGCCCATGGCGTGGCACGGCTTCGGCGGCTGGAAGCGCTCGCTGTTCGGCGACACCCACGCCTATGGCGAAGAGGGCGTGCGCTTCTACACCAAGCAGAAGTCGATCATGCAGCGCTGGTCAGACTCCATCAATGCGGGCGCCGAGTTCGCCATGCCGACGCATAAGTAATCTTGGTGAGACTAGGACGAGCGCCATTGCCTCCAGCGAGAGGCGCCGGGGACAGGTTGAAGAGGGGGTCCGATGCCAGGGAAGGCATCGGTAGCGCCCAGGGATGGGTTCACAGCGCCCCCTCGTAAACCTGTCGCCGGGATAGCCTCGAGTGATACCGCCAAGGGAAGATAAAAGAGATCTGGCTGCCGCAAGTCGGTTGTCCGGAGGGAGCACGCCATGGCAGAGCAGGAATTCGATTACATCGTGGTGGGCGCCGGCACCGCCGGCTGCCTGCTGGCCAACCGCCTGAGCGCCGACCCGGCCAACCGGGTTCTGCTGATCGAGGCGGGCGGGCGCGACAACTACCACTGGGTGCACATCCCGGTGGGCTACCTCTATTGCATCAACAACCCGCGCACCGACTGGTGCTTCAAGACCGAGCCCGATCCGGGGCTCAACGGCCGCTCGCTGATCTACCCGCGCGGCAAGACCCTGGGCGGCTGCTCCAGCATCAACGGCATGCTCTACCTGCGCGGCCAGGCCCGCGACTACGACGGCTGGGCCGAGCAAGTGGACGACGCCGCCTGGCGTTGGGAGAACTGCCTGCCCGATTTCATGAAGCACGAAAGCCACTATCGGCTGGACGAGGGCAGCGAGGCCGATGCCGCGCACCGCGACTTCCACGGCCACGGCGGCGAATGGCGGGTCGAGAAGCAGCGGCTCAAGTGGGAGGTGCTCGACGACTTCGCCGAGGCGGCGGTGCAGGCGGGCATCCCGCGTACCGACGACTTCAACCGCGGTGACAACGAGGGCGTCGACTATTTCGAGGTCAACCAGCGCGACGGCTGGCGCTGGAACGCCGCCAAGGCCTTCCTGCGCCCGGCGTGCGCGAAGCGCGACAACTTCACCCTGTGGCACTCCACCCAGGTGCATCGCCTGCTGTTCGAGCAGGGCGAAGGCGGCAAGCCCCGCGCCACCGGCGTCGAGCTGGAGCGCAACGGCACCGTCAGCCGGGTGAGCGCCCGGCGCGAGGTGATACTTGCCGCCGGCGCCATTGGCTCGCCGCAGCTGCTGCAGCTTTCCGGCATCGGCCCGGCGGGGCTGCTCGCCGAGCACGGCATTCCCCTCGTTCACGAGCTGCCCGGCGTTGGGGAGAACCTGCAGGACCACCTGCAGATCCGCTCGGTCTACAAGGTCACCGGGGCCAAGACGCTCAACACCTTGGCCGCCTCCTGGCTGGGCAAGGCGAAGATCGGCATGGAGTACCTGCTGCGCCGCACCGGGCCGATGAGCATGGCCCCCTCGCAGCTGTGCATCTTCACCCGCAGCAGCGACGAATACACGCACCCCAATATCGAGTACCACGTCCAGCCGCTGAGCCTCGAGGCCTTCGGCCAGCCGCTGCACGACTACCCGGCGATCACCGCCAGCGTGTGCAACCTCAACCCCACCAGCCGCGGCAGCGTGCGCATCAAGAGCCGCGACCCGCGCCAGGCCCCGGCCATTGCACCCAATTACCTGAGTACCGCCGAGGATCGCAAGGTGGCGGCGGATTCGCTGCGGGTCACCCGGCGCATCGCCGAGCAGCCGGCGTTCGCCAGGTACCGGCCGGAGGAGGTCAAGCCGGGCGTGGAGTACCAGAGCGACGAGGACCTGGCGCGGCTGGCGGGCGACATCGGCACCACCATCTTCCATCCGGTGGGCACGGCCAAGATGGGGCGGGGCGATGACCCCTTGGCGGTGGTGGACGCCCGCCTGCGCGTGCATGGTGTCGAAGGACTGCGAGTGGTGGATGCCAGCATCATGCCCACCATCACCAGTGGCAACACCAATTCGCCGACGCTGATGATCGCCGAGAAGGCAGCTGCCTGGATTCTCGAATCGCGGTAATATTTCCGTCACCCACGCAAAATAGTATTTGACGTGTGGGTACGAAGAGCGCAAGATGCGTGCAGTTGGTTAGCAAGTCGAACATCGCAAGTGGTCATCGAAACGCTCATGGCGGTTTGATTTCCCGGTGAAAAGTTTCTTGTTTTACCCACTGCAACTCGGGTATTTCCCGGTAAATCAAAAAGCTATTAGAGGAATTCGATAATGGCTACTGGTACTGTCAAGTGGTTCAACGACACCAAGGGCTTCGGCTTCATTTCTCCGGACGACAACGGTGACGACCTGTTCGCTCACTTCTCCGAGATCCAGGCTGACGGCTTCAAGACTCTGCAGGACGGCCAGAAGGTTTCCTTCGACGTCACTCAGGGCAAGAAAGGCCTCCAGGCTTCCAACATCAAGGTCATCGGCTAAGCTTCGGCTTTCCATGAACTGATGTGCCACCTCGGTGGCGAAAAAGGCCCGCGAAAGCGGGCCTTTTTGCGTGGTTGCTGGTTCGGTTCATATATTCAATTTTGATCTTGATGGATTTCCAAAAATAACTTTTTAGAATATGTGGCTGCCGTCACAATGGCCTGGCACCTTGTGACCGGAACCCTCGAACATGCCGCTGGATGCCTGGATCTCTTTGGCCGTGGTGATGGCCGTCTTCCCCCTGATGGCCTTCTCGCGCCTCGGCCCCGACATCATCCTGCTGGGGGCGGTGATTCTCCTGCTGACCCTGGGTGTGATCGACCCGGGCCAGGCGCTGGGTGGCTTCTCCAGCACCGGCCTGTTCACCGTGGCCTTCATGTACGTGCTGGTGGCCAGCATTCGCGAAACCGGTGGCATCGACCTGATCATTCGCCACGTGCTGGGTCGGCCGCGGCGTGAGGGACACGCCCTGGCCCGCCTGGTCGTACCGGTTGCCGCCCTCAGCGGCTTTCTCAACAACACGCCGGTCGTTGCCACCTACATTCCCGCCGTACTGAGCTGGAGCCGTCGCATGCAGCTGCCCGCGCATCGCCTGCTGATGCCGCTCAGCTTCGCCTCCATCCTGGGCGGCACCGTCACGCTGATCGGCACCAGCACCAACCTCGTGGTGCATGGCCTGCTGGTGGAGCGCTATCCGGGGCTGGCGATGGGGCTGTTCGACCTTGCCTGGGTGGGGGTGCCCGTGGCGGTGATCGGGGTGATCTACCTGATCTTCGTCGCCCCGCGCCTGCTGCCCGCCCGCCGTGGAATGGCCTCGGCGTTCGAGAATCCACGCGAATTCACCATCGAAATGGAAGTCGACCCGGCGGGACCCCTGGTCGACCGCAGCGTGGAAGAGGCCGGCCTGCGCCATCTGCGCGAGCTGTTCCTGGTGGAGATCGAGCGCGAGGGCAACGTGGTCAGCGTGGTCGGGCCGGGCGAGCGTCTCAAGGGCGGCGACCGGCTGGTGTTTGCCGGCACCTCCGACGGCGCCGTGGAGCTGCAGCAGATTCGCGGCCTCATGCCGTCGCGTCACGGCGAGTCGAGCCTGGAGAAGGACTTCAAGGAGCGGCGCCTGGTCGAGGCGGTGGTGTCCGACCAGTGCCAGTTCGTCGGCAAGCGGATTCGCGACGGCCACTTCCGCACCCTGTATGGCGCCGCCGTGCTGGCGGTGTGCCGGGGCGGGGAGCGGGTGGCGGGCAACCTCGGCCAGGTGCGCCTGCAGCCCGCCGACGTGCTGCTGCTGGAGGCGCGCCCACCCTTCATCGAGCGCCACCGCCAGTCGCGCGATTTCCTGCTGATCAGCCAGCTCAACGGCGCGGCCCGGCCCAAGCACGAGAAGGCCTGGCTGGCCTGGAGCATCCTGGCGGGCGTGGTGGCGCTGGCCACCTTCGGCGTGATGAGCATGATGAACGCCGCCATGCTGGGGGCTGTGCTGGTGCTCGTCACCGGCTGCTGCTCGGTGGGCGCGGCCAAGCGCGGCCTGGATACCCAGGTGCTGCTGACCATCGCCGCCGCCTTCGGCCTGGGGGCGGCGCTGGAAGGCTCGGGCGCGGCGGCCACCCTGGCGGGGCTGGCGCTGGGCCTGGCCGACGGCAACCCCTGGCTGCTCTTGATCGGCAGCTACCTGCTGGTGGCGCTGCTGACCGAGCTGGTGACCAACAACGCCGCCGCAGTCATCACCTTTCCGGTGGTCGTGGCCGCGGCCGAGAGCCTCGGCGTCAACCCCATGCCCTTCGTGGTGGCGGTGATGTTCGCCGCCTCGGCCAGCTTCCTCACGCCCATCGGCTACCAGACCAACCTGATGGTGCACGGCCCCGGCGGCTACCGCTTCGGTGACTTCCTGCGCGTGGGCGGCCTGCTCAACCTGCTGACCGCCGTGGTGGCCCTGGTGCTGATTCCCCTGGTGTGGCCGTTCTGAATTGCCCGGCGCTCGCCGCGAACAAGGCTTTGCGGTAGGGTGTCGGCTTTCGACCGATTGCGACGAAGGAAGCCAGCCATGAGCCACCCCGGCGAACTGATCATCGAGCCCAGGAGCGGCCGTCCGGCCGACGCCTGTGTCTTCATCCTGCATGGCCTGGGTGCCGACGGCCACGATTTCGAGCCGATTGTGCCGGCTCTTCCGCTGCCCGCCGAGGCCAGCGTGCGCTTCATCCTGCCCCATGCGCCGCGGTTGCCCGTCACCATCAACGGCGGCATGGTGATGCCGGCGTGGTACGACATCCTCGAAATGAGCCTGGACCGCCGCGTCGACACCGCCCAGCTTGTCGCCTCCGCCGAGCGCATCCAGGAGCTGGTGCAGGAGCAGATCGACAACGGCATCGGCAGCCGGCGCATCATTCTCGTCGGCTTCTCCCAGGGCGGCGCGGTGGCCTACCAGGCGGCGCTTTCCTTCCATGCCCCGCTGGGCGGCCTGCTGGCGCTGTCCACCTACTTCGCCACGGCCGAGACCATCGAACTGGCCGAAGCCAACCGCGAGCTGCCGATTGCCATCCACCACGGCAGCTTCGACCCGGTGGTGCCCGAAATGCTCGGCAAGGCCGCCAGCCAGCGCCTGCAGGGGCTGGGCTACGCGGTGGACTACAAGAGCTATCCGATGGCGCATGCGGTCTGCCCACAGCAGGTGGGCGACATCGGCAAGTGGCTGAGCGCCCGGTTGGGCTGAGCAGCCATGAGCGAGACCGCCGCAGCCGCGAGCTGGCTGCGTACCTGCCTGCACAGCAGCCGGCCGAACTTCCTGCTGCTGGCGCCGCTGTGCGCCGGGCTCGCGCTGACGGCCGCCTGGGCCGACGGCCTTCGGCCGCACGGGCTCGATGCGCTGCTGGTGCTGCTCGGCGCGCTGCTGGCCCATGCCGCCGTCAACCTGTTCAACGAGCACCATGACTACCGCTCCGGGCTCGATGCGCTGACCGAGCGCACGCCGTTCTCCGGGGGCAGCGGGGCGCTGCTGGCGCGGCCCGAGGCCGCCCGGGCGGTGCTGGCCGCCGCGCAGGCCTGCCTGGCCGGCGTCGTCGGCATCGGCGCCTGGTTCCTGTGGCGCACGGGGCCCGCCCTGCTGCTCTACGGCCTGGCCGGGGTGGCGCTGGTGGTGGCCTATACCGGCTGGCTGACCCGCCGCCCCTGGCTCTGCCTGCTGGCGCCCGGGGTGGGCTTCGGCCTGCTGATGGTGGCGGGAGGGTACCAGGCGCTGACCGGCACGCTGAGCGGCACGGCGGTGGCGGTCGCGCTGGTGCCCACGGCCATGGTCAGCGCGCTGCTGCTGCTCAACCAGCTGCCCGACATCGAGGCCGATCGCCGGGTAGGGCGCGACCACCTGGCGATTCGCCTGGGGCCAAGGCGGGCGGCGCGGCTGGTGGCGCTGCTGATGGTCGCGGCCTTTGCCGTGGTGCCGCTGGCCTGGCTGGCCGACGCCCTGCCCGCAGGGGCCTGGCTGATGTGGCTGGCGCTGCCGCCGCTGGCCTGGCTGGTGCACGGCCTGTTGCGGCTGCCGCCCGAGGTGGAGCGGGGCGAAGTGGCGCCGCTGCTGCCGCTGATGGGGCGCAACGTGGCCGTGCTGCTGGCAAGCTTGACGCTGCTCAACCTGGGGCTCATTGCGGCGGCCTGAACGGCGTTTGCGCCCTTGGCTGTATCGACATGGCCGTGCCTGCTGGGCAAGATGGCAGCATCCGTTTCCGCTACCCCCAGGACCCCTCGATGAGCACTTCCCCGTACGCCAACCTTCCCGACGCTCAAGGTTTCTTCGGCCGCTTTGGTGGGCAGTTCATCCCGCCCGAGCTCAAGACGGTGATGGACGAGATCCACGCCGCCTACGAAGAGATTCGCGTACGCGACGACTTCCAGCAGGAGCTGGCCGAGCTGTTCGCCGACTACGTCGGCCGTCCCAGCCCGATCTTCCACGCGCGGCGCCTTTCCCAGAAGCTTGGCGGTGCCCAGCTGCATCTCAAGCGCGAGGACCTCAACCACACCGGCGCGCACAAGATCAACCACTGCCTGGGCGAGGCGCTGCTGGCCAAGTTCATGGGCAAGACCAAGGTGATCGCCGAGACCGGCGCCGGCCAGCACGGCGTGGCGCTGGCCACCGCCTGCGCCCTGGTGGGCATTCCCTGCGAGATCCACATGGGCCAGGTGGATATCGAGAAGGAGCACCCCAACGTCACCAAGATGAAGATCCTCGGCTGCAAGCTGGTGCCGGTCACGCGCGGCACGGCCACGCTCAAGGACGCGGTGGACAGCGCCTTCGAGGAGTACCTGAAGGACCCGCAGAACTTCATCTATGCCATCGGTTCGGTGGTGGGGCCGCACCCTTTCCCCAAGATGGTGCGCGACTTCCAGTCGATCATCGGCCGCGAGGCGCGCGAGCAGTTCCTGGCGCGCCACGGCCGGCTGCCCGACCACGTCACCGCCTGCGTCGGCGGCGGCTCCAACGCCATCGGCATGTTCACCGCCTTCCTCGATGACGATGCAGTCCGCCTGGTAGGCGTGGAGCCCGCGGGCGAAGGGCTCGACACGCCGCGCCACTCCGCCACCCTCACGCTCGGCAAGCCCGGCGAGATCCACGGCATGGCGTGCTATGTGCTGGAAGACGGCCAGGGCAACCCGCTGCCGGTGTACTCCATTGCCTCGGGGCTCGACTACCCGGGCGTGGGGCCGCAGCACAGCTACCTCAAGGAGCAGGGCCGCGTCGACTACGAGACCGCCACCGACGCCGAGTGCCTCGACGCCTTCCTGGCCCTGTCGCGGGTAGAAGGCATCATCCCGGCGCTGGAGAGCGCCCATGCCGTGGCCTGGGCCATGCGGGTGGCGCCCAGCCTGCCGCAGGACCACCATATCCTGATCAACCTTTCCGGCCGCGGCGACAAGGATGCCGACTACGTGGCGCAAAAGCTCGGACTCTGACAGGCTAGTAGGGGACGCCTGCCCGAAATTGGCCTTCCACGGTTGAGTCGGGCAGAATGAGTCCCAAGGTATTGGACGAGAACGTCCAATCCGTTCGCTCGATGCTGGACATTCACCACAAGGAGACTGTGATGATGCCTAATACTTCCGAGGATATCCGCCTGCCGGTGGCCTGTCCCTCATGCGGCAGCCACCTCTACCGCGTCAACCAGGTACGCAACCCCACCGATCAGGTCCACTGCGCGTCCTGCAAGCGCTATCTGTGCGACTACCACGAAGCCGTCGACATGCTCGAAAAAGTGCCCAAGGATGAGTCCGAGGCGTTGATCGAAGAGGTCGTGAACCGCCGCCATCACTGAGGCACGGTGCATGCCGCTATTTCTGGAGGTGCTATCGGCCCTGGCCATGACGGTATTGGCAGCCTTGACGCTGCTGGACCGGCATATAGTCAGGGCATGCGCCTGGTTTGTGTTCTTTGCGCTGAGCGTGGCGCTGACCTGGTGGCTCTCCGGTTTCATCTGGCTGGCGCTGCTGGAGCTGCTGCTGGGCGCCGCGCTGACCAGCCTGTTCCTGTTCCATTCACTGGGGATGCGGCGCGGCGAGATCACGCCAAGGGGGCGTCTCACGCGCTGGCGCGACCCGGTACCGCTGACCTGGCGGCGCGGCCTGCTGCGCCTGATGCCCGCGCTGCTGGTCATGGGCATGCTGGGCGTGGCGCTGGCGGCGCACCCCAACGAAAGCGGCACCGAGCCGCTGCGTCTCGGCGGGCTGGGGCTGGTCGGTCTGGGCCTGTGGGCCTTCGCGCTGCACCGCCACCTGCTGCGCCGGCTGCTGGCCTTCAACGTGATCGGCACCGGCATCTTCCTGTTGCTGATGTCCCTGGTGCGTGACACCACCCCGGCTGAGGGCCATGGCCTGGTCATCACCGGGCTTGTGATCGCGCTGCTGGGCACTGCGCTGGGGTCGTTGCTGATCCGCAGGATCAACGGGCTCGAGGCGTTCAGCGCCGCTGCCTTCCACCCGCCAGGGCGGGGCGCCGAATGATCGAACGCCTGGGCCTGCATGTTCTTCCCCACGCAACCTCCACGCAGCTCTCCTGGGTGCTGCTGGTGCTCGGCCTGCCGCTGCTGATGGGCGTGCTGGGTGCGCTGACGCGCCCGGTGCGCAGCTGGCCGGTGATCCTGGTGTGCCTGCTGCCGCTGGTGGCGCTGGCGCTGCTTTCCCGCCAGGTGCTCGATGACGGGGCCCAGGCCTGGCTGATCGCACTGGGGCCGCTGGAGCTGCATCTGCGCGCCAACGTCCTGACGCTGCTACTGTTGCTGCTGACCCAACTGCTCACCCTTGCCAGCGCCGCCTACGCACCGGCCTACCTGAGCGTGGAAGTCGGCACCCGGGTCGGCCAGGCCTGGCTGTGGCCGCTGCAGGGTGCGCTGGCCAGCAGCCTGTCGCTGATCTGGCTGGCGGGCGACCTGCTGACGCTCTATATCGGCCTGGAGCTGATGGGGCTGGCGGCGGTCGGGCTGATGCTGCTGCCCGGGCGCGTGGAAGCGCTGGCCGCCGGCATGCGCTACCTGCTGCTGGCGCTGGTCGGTTCGCTGGCGTTCCTGCTCGGGGTGGCGCTGCTGCTCGGTGCCTGGCAGCGCCTGGACCTGGCCGGGCTGGCGCTGGCGGCCGAGCCCGGCCCGCTGCTGTGGGTCGCGGTGGCGCTGCTCAGCGCCGGGCTGCTGCTCAAGGCGGCGATCTTCCCGCTGCATGCCTGGCTGGCGCCGGTGCACGCCGCGGCCTGGACCCCGGTCAGCGCGCTGCACGCGGCGCTGGTGGTGAAGGGCTCCTTCTTCATCGCCCTGCAGCTGATCCTGGTGCTGGTGCCGGGCGCCAGCGTGGCCGGCTGGCTGCTGGGCGCCATGGGCAGCGCCGCCGTAGTGTGGGGCGGGGTGCTGGCGTGGCGGGCGGCCAAGCTGAAGGACGTGGTGGCCTGGTCCACGGTGTCGCAGCTCGGCTATCTCATGCTGGGCCTGGCGCTGATGGTCGGCACGTCGCCGTCGGTGTCGGCCATCGCCTGGGAGGGCACCTGGCTGCAGCTGGCGGCTCACAGCCTGGCCAAGGCGGGCTTGTTCTTCGCCGCCGGCAACCTGGTCTTCTCCACCGGACAGTCCAGCGTGCGGGGGCTGGCCGGTGCGAGCCGGCGCATGCCGCTGTCGCTGCTCAGCTTCGGCATCGCCTCGATCAGCCTGATCGGATTGCCCCCCAGCGCCGGCTTCACCGCCAAGTGGCTGCTGCTGCACGCGGCCCTGGCGGGCGGTTACTGGCTGTGGCTGGCGGCCCTGGCGGTGGGTACGCTGCTGGGCGCAGCCTATGTGTTTCGCATCCTGCGCTACTCCTTTGTCGAAGGAGCGGAGCTGCACGAGTTTCGCCGGGTGCCGTGGAGCATGGAGCTCCTGGCCCTGCTGCTGGCCCTGGCTTCGCTGCTGCTGGGCCTGGTGGCGGAGTGGCCGCTGTCGCTGCTGCGGACCGCAGGAGGCGCGCCATGAACCAAGCCTGGCTGCCGCTGGCCACGCTGGCCACCTCGCTATTGATCGTGCCGCTGATCTTCGCGCTGCCCGAGCGGGCCTGGCGCCTGCGCACCGTGCTCAACCTGTCGGCGGCGCTGCTCAAGCTGGGCCTGGTGGCTCTGATGGTGCTGGGGGTCTACCAGGGGGAGGAGTACCGTGTCAGCTTCACCGTGGTGCAAGGGGTCACCTTCCTGCTCCGGGTCGATGCGCTGGGCCTCATGTTCGCCGGCCTGTCGTCGCTGCTGTGGCTGGCGACCACCATCTACGCCATCGGCTACCTGGAGGACTCGCCCAATCGCAAGCGCTTCTTCGGCTTCTTCAGCCTGTGCGTGGCCAGCACCATCGGTATTGCCCTGGCGGGCAACCTGTTCACGTTCCTGCTGTTCTACGAACTGCTCACGCTATCGACCTATCCGCTGGTGGTGCACCGCGGCCATCCCAAGGCGCTGGCCGCGGGCACGGTCTACCTGCGCTACACGCTGACCGGCGGGCTGCTGTTGCTGCTCGGCGTGGTGGCCCTGCATGCCCTGGTGGGCGATGTCGCCTTCGGCGAGCGCGAGCGGCTGGCGGAGCTGGGGCCGGATGCCCGCCTCATGCTGACCGTGCTGTTCGTGATGATGCTGGTGGGGCTGGGGGTGAAGGCCGCGCTGGTGCCGCTGCATGGCTGGCTGCCGCGCGCGATGGTGGCGCCGGCGCCGGTGAGCGCCCTGCTGCACGCGGTGGCGGTGGTGAAGGCGGGGGCCTTCGGCATCGTGCGGCTGGTCTACGACGTCTACGGCATCACGCTGACCTACGAGCTGGGCCTGCTCACCCTGCTCAGCGTGATCGCCACCGTCACCATCCTCTATGCCTCGCTGCGGGCGCTGGCCCAGCACGAGCTCAAGCCGCGACTGGCGTTTTCCACCATCAGCCAGGTCTCGTACATCGTGCTCGGCATCAGCCTGTTCGGCCCCTTCGGCACCATCGCCGGGCTGATGCACCTGATGCACCAGGGCCTGATGAAGGTCACGCTGTTCTACTGCGCTGGCAACTATGCCGAGGAGCTCGGCATCCATCGCATCGATGAACTCGACGGCGCCGGGCGGCGCATGCCGCTGACCAGCCTGGCCTTCACTGTGGGGGCGCTGGGCATGATCGGCCTGCCGCCGGTGGCCGGCTTCATCAGCAAGTGGTACCTGGGCATGGGCGCGGTGGAGGCGAACATGCCGTGGGTAATCGGCGTGCTGGTGGCCAGCAGCCTGCTCAATTCCGCCTACTTCCTGCCGATTCTTTACCGCCTGTGGTTCTGCCACGGGCCGGCGCATGGGCAGGGCGAGTGGCCGGCCGAGCGCCGCCGGGGGCGCTTCGAGACCAGCGGCTGGCTGCTCTGGCCCACCGTGGCCACCGCCGTGTTCAGCCTGATGGCGGGGCTGTTCGCGGGCCTGCCGTTCAGCCCGCTCGACCTGGCCTCCTTCGTTGCCGCCGAGGAGTACCTGCCATGACGGGAACGCTGCTGTTGCTGCTGGCCCTGCTCTGGCCGCTGCTGCTGGCGCTGCGCAACCCGCTGCGGCTGGCGCTGGAGCACGGGGCGCTGGCCCGGCCCGGCAAGCGCCCGCTGCTGCTGGACGCCTGGTGGGTCTCCGCGCCGGTACCGGCGCTGCTGCTGGCGCTGTGGCCGGGCGATGCCTGGCTGGTACTGAACGGCTGGCTGCTGGGCGGCGACTGGCAGCTCGATGGCACGCGGCGCCCTTGGCTGCTGTTCAGTGCGCTGCTGTGGGCGCTGGCAGGCCTCTATGCACGCGGCTACCTGCAGCCGGAGCAGCAGGCGGCCGAGCAGGGCGATGCCGATGCCTTCCGCCGCCTGCTGGGCTTCGCGCTGCTCTGGCAGCTCACCCTGGCCGGCAACCTGCTGCTGCTGCTGGCCGAGGATATCCCGAGCTTCTACCTGGGCTTTGCCCTGATGACCTTTGCCGCCTACGGGCTTGTGGTGCATGCCGGCCACCGCGACGCCCACCTGGGCGGACGTGCCTACCTGGTGATGGCGGTTCTCGGCGAGGGCATGATCCTCGGCGGCCTGCTGTGGTCGGCCGGCTCGGCCCAGGTGCTGACCCTGGGTGAGCTGCGGGTAGCGATTGCCTCGGCCGAACAGGGCCACTGGATGGCCGCCATCCTCTGGCTCGGGTTCGGCGTGAAGGCCGGCGTGCTGGGGCTGCATGCCTGGCTGCCACTGGCCCACCCGGTGGCGCCCACCCCGGCCAGTGCGGTGCTGTCCGGGGTGATGGTCAAGGCCGGGCTGGTGGGCTGGCTCAGCACCCTGCCGCTGGGCAATCCCGAGGCCGGGCTCGAACTGCTGGGCCGGGTGGTGATGGTGCTGGGGCTGCTGGGGGCGCTGGCGGCGGCGCTCTACGGGGTAACCCAGCGCCACCCCAAGGCCGTGCTGGCCTATTCCAGCGTCAGCCAGCTGGGCATGATGGCCACGCTGGTGGGGGTGGGCATGATGGCGCCCGGGCTGTGGCCGACGCTGCTGGTCGCGGTGGCGCTGTTCGCTACCCACCATGCCATGACCAAGGGGGCGCTGTTCCTCGGGGTGGGGATCAGCCAGCATCCCCCGCGGCTGCCGGCCTGGCTCGTCTGGCTGCTGCTGGTGCTGCCGGCGCTGTCGCTGGCCGGCGCCATGACCTCGGGCCTGGTCACCAAGGGCACCTTCAAGGAGGTGCTCTACGACGGTGGCTACGGCGCGCTGGTGACCTGGCTGAGCGTGGCGGCGGTCGGCACCACGCTGCTGATGGCGCGGACCCTGTGGCGCCAGTGGGACGAGCGCAGCGACGACTCCGTGCCCTGGTACGCCCCCATGTCGCTGGCCTGGCTGGGCAGCGTGGCCGCCGCGCTGAGCGTGCCGCTGTGGGTCCCCCTGGCCGGTGGTGAGCTGCATTGGCCGCCGCTCGCCGAATGGCCGGGCCTGCTGTGGCCGCTGCTGCTGGGCTTGGTGCTGGCGGGAGTGGTGCCGGCCGTCCTGTCGCGCTCGCGGCATGCGTGGCGTGCCCTGTCGCGCCTGCCGCCGGGTGACCTGTGGTGGCTGTATGCCCGCCTGGCCCGGGGGCTGGCCGCCTGGCTGCGCCGCATCAACGATGCCGGCGAGCGGCGCGGGGCACGCATGCGTGGCTACCTGTCGGGGTGGGAGCAGCGTGCGGTGCACTTCGCCACCGGGCTGGTGGCCTACGAGCGCACCTTCCGCCGCCTGGCGGTGCCGCTGATGGTGGCGGTGGCCGTGGCCCTGCTGCTGGGGCTATGGCTGGGCTGACCCGGTGTCCAGGGCGCCCAGCCGGTGACGGTTAAGCCGGGGCGGGCCCCGTTACATCAGCTCCTCGCCGGCCAGCGCCAGGCGCGAGCGTTCGACGCTGCGCAGGGTGACATGCCCGGCATGGGGCCAGTGGCTGAAGCGCTGTACCACCGCCGCCATGCCGCAGGTGTTGGCGGTGAGGTAGGGCGTGTCGATCTGCCCGACATTGCCCAGGCAGACGATCTTGGTGTTGCGCCCGGCGCGGGTGAGCAGGGTCTTGAGCTGCTTGGGGGTGAAGTTCTGGGCCTCGTCGATGATCAGGAAGGTGTCGTTCAGGGTGCGCCCGCGCATGAAGCCGGGGGCGCGGATCTGCACGCGTGAGCCGATCAGGCTGCGCGTGGCGTCCTGGCTCCAACTGGTGCTGCCGTCGCCCTCGTCGCGCAGCAGGTTGTCCATGTTGTCGTGAAAGGCGCCCATCCAGGGCGACATCTTCTCCTCTTCGGTGCCGGGCAGGAAACCGATGTCCTCGCTCATGGAGATCGGCGCGCGGGTGAAGACGATGCGCTCGAAGCGCTTGGCGTCCAGGGTCTGCTGGAAGGCCGCGGCCAGGGTCATGAAGGTCTTGCCGGTACCGGCGCTGCCGGCAATGGTGACCAGGTCGATCTCGTCGTCCATCAGCAGGTTCAGGGCGAAGTTCTGCCGGCTGTCATGGGCGTGAACCCCCCATACGCCCTCCTTGTGGCGGTAGTTGGTCAGCAGCTGCAGCCGTGCGTGGCCGGGGCTCAGCTCGCGCACGATGGCCTCGAAGCTGGCGCCGTTCTCGCTGTCGGACACCAGCATGCCGAGGTGCCAGTCGCTGGGCATGCGCCCTTCCAGCCGATAGAAGGTGTGGCGGTCGACCCGCTCCACCGACACCTCCACGTCGAGCTGGCCCCAGGGGCCGCTGCCGCCGGTCTCGGCGCCGGGGAAGATGCGCACGCCTTCGAGCATCACATCGCTGTCGCTGAAGGCGCGGTCGGTCAGGTAGTCCTCCACCGGCACGCGCAGGGCGGCCGCCTTGACCCTCAGGTTGATGTCCTTGGTGACGAGCACCACCGAAGCGTCGGGGCGTTCGTCGCGCAGGCGGAAGGTTTCGGCCAGGATTCGGTTGTCGGGGCTCTCCTCCAGATGTTCCAGCGGTTTCAGTTCGGGATAGCAGAGAAAGCGCAGGTGGCCCAGGGTTTGGCCGCCGGCGCGGGGAATCGGTATGCCTCGCTGTATCTCGTCGAAGGTGACCTGGCTGGTGAGGTCGGAAAGGGTACGGCTGACCTGGCGGGCGGTGCGGGCGATTTCGCGCAGGCCGTTCTTGAGCTTGTCGAGTTCCTCGAGGACGGTCATCGGGATGACCACCTCGTGCTCCTCGAACTGGTAGAGGGCAGCGGGGTCGTGAAGCAGGACGTTGGTGTCCAGCACGTAGAGCCGCTTGGCTTTCTTGTCGAGTCGTACCATCGGGCAACACTCCTAGTAGACGGCACCCATGACACTGGCCTGCGAATCATTCCATTGCGTGACAGTTCGAAGCACTGGAGGCCAGTGTCCCTGCAGACTGCGCTTCCTCCTTGGGTCGGCTGTGGATAGTTCTAGCATGGTGCCTAGCGGCGACCTGCGCCATCGTTTCGCTTCAACGCCCGGCGGCCCAAGCGTTGAAGGGGGTGGGGTGCAGCGCGCCAGCGCTCGCCATAATCTTGCCGGAACGTCACATTTCCTAACGCCACACTGCCCGGGAGCGAGGCGCACCCGAGCCTTTCGACGATAACAACAAGGAGAGCGCAGGATGAACCCGGTGATCGGGATGTTGGCCGTGGCAGGGGTGATGCTGCTTGCGGCGGTCCTCTGCATGATGGTGTATGTACGCAGCCGCAAGCCCCGTGGCGAGGCGCCTCCGGTAGCCCCTGCGAGCCCGGCCCTGAAGACCGCCAGCGAGCCGCAGGAACGGCCGGCCGCCGCCGCGCCGGCCGCGCCCGAGCCCGAGGCGCCCACGCACCGCTTCCAGGTGGTTTCGGGCAGCGATATCCAGCAGTGCCTGTTCGTGGTGCTCGACTGGCCGGGGCTGGACACCAACCGCCGCCTGACCAAGCTGCTGCGCCAGTACCAGGCGCACTACGATGCCAGGCTCGGGGTCTTCGTGATCCGTGACGCCCGCGCCGGCTACAAGCTCACCGTGGCCGGCTCCACGCCGCCCGGCCACTTGCCGCCGCTCTTCGAGGGCGACGACCAGCCGGTGGTCAAGGGCGTCTCCATCCTGATCCACTTCATCAACAAGCGCAGCGTGGCGCGCCAGCCCGATACCCTGATCGACCTGACCCAGGCCATTGCCGCCATCGGTGGCAAGATCCTCGACGCCGACCGCAACGAGGTCGGCCAGGATGAGTTCGAGCGGCTGAGGCGGCGGGCCGGCTGAGGCCCGCCGCGAACGGGGCTACGGCAGCGGTTCGAGGGATTCGATAGCCCCGCCCTGGCCTCCGCGTGGTACTCAGGGCCTTCGGGTCACCAGCCAGTGGGTGATGCCCAGGGCCAGCACCACGGCGGCGATGGCCATGATCTCCATGGCGGTGACGTAGTCGGTATCCATGATGATGACCTTGCGTGCAATCGCCATCAGCGCGGTCGCGATGACCAGTTGGATCGGCAGCATGTTGGTGCCGAGGTAGAGGCGGATGTTGATGAAGATCTCGATGGCGATCAGCACCACCATGAAGGCGCTGAAGATGGCGAAGATATCGCTCACCTCGAACAGCATGAACGGCGGCGTCATCAACCGGGTATAGAGCATGTAGACCACGTCGATCACGCCCCAGATGATCACTACCACCATGAGGATCGAGAGGACCTTCACGGCTAGGCGAATGATCCGATGCAGCTGGCGGATCAACGGATCTTCGTGCTCCTGCGGAAGCTCGTCATGATAGAGGCGATGATTCATCAAGCGCTTGGGGTCTTCTTTGCGAGTCTCTTCCATGGGATTCCCCTTCAGGCTGCGTAAGATCTTTTTGCCTGATGTTGGAGCATGTTAGCCATGGAAAAGTTTGGTGAGCCGGGGGGGGCGGGCATTGCGGAGAGAACGGCAGTGGCAGGTTCGGCTTCGCTGCAGTAATTGTTAGCATGTTAATATTGCACGCGCTGCCTGGCCCAGCCCCCGCTACCGCCTTGGCCCATCAAGCAACGTGTCTGGAGGCACATGAAACTACTGCAAGGGTTTCTCTGGCTGCTCGGCTTTCAGCTGCTCGGCCAATTGCTCGTCGAATCGCTGGCGCTTCCCATTTCCCATGCCATGGCGGGGCTTCTGCTGCTGCTGGCCTGGCTGCTGGCCAGGCGGCGGCTGAACGAGCCCGTGGCCACGGCCAGCCAGGCGCTGATACCGCTGCTCGCCATGCTGGTGATGCCGGGCGTGGTGGGGGTGTTCTTCGTCATCGACGAATTTGCCGGCCACTGGACCGCCGTGATGGTGGCGCTGGTGCTGGGCACCTTCCTCAGCGTGCTGACCACCCTGTGGCTGATGCGCCGCTTCATCCCCGGCGAGCCGGCTGAAGAGAGGCAGGGCCAGGCATGAACGCGCTGCACGCCTCGCTGCTCGATACCCCCATCATGGCCGTGGCGCTGACCCTGGCCGCCTACCTCGGCGGTGTGGCCCTGTTCGAACGACTCGGCCGGCCGAGCTGGTGCCCCGCGGTGCTGCTCGGCGCGCTGTTCACCGCCGCCGGCCTGTGGTTGCTCGGCTACGAATTCGCCGACTACCAGCGCAACGTGGCCTGGCTGACCCTGCTGCTGGGCCCGGCCACCGTGGCGCTGGCCGTGCCGCTCTACCAGCAGCGCCAGCATATCTTTGCCCTGTGGAAGCCCATCCTGTGCTGCCTGCCGCTGGCCGCCGCCCTGGCCGCGCTCTACGCCGTGCTGATCGCCTGGCTGCTCGGCGCGCCGCCCGCGGTGCTCGCCTCGCTGGCGCCCAAGTCGGTCACCGCGCCCATCGCCATGGGCATTCTGGAGCATATCGGTGGCTCGCTCTCGCTGATGCTCGGCGGCCTGCTGATCACCGGGGTGATGTCGACCATCTTCGTCTCGCTGCTGGCCCGTCCGCTCAAGGTCACCGACCCGCGCATCCTCGGCTTCGCCCTGGGCGTGAACGGCCACGCCATCGGCATCGTGCGCGCCTTCGAACTCGGCCCCACCGCTGGTGCCTTCGCCTCGCTCGGCATGAGCCTGACCGGGGTTTTCACAGCGCTATTCCTGCCGCTGGCGTGGCGACTGATGGGGCTGTGACGCAGCCCGAAGGGTGCGTCCAGGCCCGCCGAAAGGCGATGCCCCATACCCATCGTTGAGCGGGTCCTATGGCTCCATGACATTGACACCCCTGTGATCCATTACGAGACTCGATAACGGGCTGCGTTCAAGCAGGCCGAGTCACATGACACAACGCGGAGCCCACGGCGTTTTTTCAGGAGATGGTCCGATGGCCAAGCATTCCAGTGCCTTTTTGCAACTTGCCGACGATGCCCGTCAGCGCGTCACCGAGGTTTCGCCGGCTCAGGCCCGCCAGCGAATCACCGAAGGCGCGCTGTTGCTCGATGTGCGCGACAAAGAAGAGTTCGAGGCGGGGCATATTCCAGGGGCGGTGAACGTTAGCCGTGGCACCCTCGAAATGCGGATTGATGAAGTAGCACCCGACAAGCAGACGCCCATCGTCTGCCTCTGTGGAGGCGGCAACCGCGGGGCGCTGGCCGCTGATACCCTGCAGAGAATGGGTTACACCCACGTGGTCAATATTCAAGGGGGACTCAATTCCTATGAAGAGGACGACTCCTGAACACTGGGTTTCAACCACTCATTCCAGAACGACAAGACAGGAGTGGCAATGACGGCTTTCAAGACAGGCGTCGTGACCGACAGCGACAAACCGGAATGGCGCCAGCTTTTCGAAGGCTATGCCGAGTTCTACGGCGTGCCGATGGACGATGCCATCGCCGATACCGTCTGGGGCTGGCTGCTCGATCCCAGCCATGTACTCGAAGGCCTGCTGGCCAGGGACGAGGCCGGCAAGGCGATCGGATTCGTTCATGTACGCGCCTGCCCCCGGCCATTGGGTGGTTGCGACGTCGGCTTTCTCGATGACATGTTCATCGCTCCCGACGCACGAGGCAGCGGAGCCGCCGATGCGTTGTTCGCAGCCCTGAAGGCACTGGCCGAAGCGCGTAGCTGGCCGACCATTCGCTGGATTACCCAGCACTACAATGAGCGTGGCCGTGCCTTCTACGACCGCTACACGAATGGGCCGAGCGACTTCATCATGTATCAGTGGAAGCCAGACATGGACTAGACGTGATCGCCTCTGATTGCGTGTGGGCCAAACCGGGCAGGATGTTTGGCTCATGAACAGGGCAAGCGAAAGAAACTGTTCATTTGCATTATTGTAATTATTGATGAGCATTATCATGCCGCCTGGTGGACATATTTTTAGGAGATTGGGGTGCTCGAGTTGTGTATGGGTTTTGCAGGGCAGGGGTTTTATTTAAGTACAGATTGTGGCCTGCTATCTGGAGGCGCCATGAATCCAGACGGCGCAACCTTGGCCAGCATAGCCAGCATCACTGCGGCATTCGGAACGACCGTACTCTTGTTTCGTATCCAGCGCGAGAATGAAATGCGCATAAAGGGAGAGCGAGTATGGTTGCCTGTGGCTGACTGGCTGCTGTTGAGTGCAACAATGTTGAGTATTTTGTTGGTTCTTGTGCCCATTGCGGCAGGCTACGCTTTGAAACTCTCGGCAGCTGCCTCTGTCGCCTCGTCAATATGTGTTGCCGGTTATATACCATCAATTCTTGCGCACTATCGCATTGTGCTGGGAGCTTCTTGCAAGGGTTTACGCAAAAATCCAGAGCCTTTGGAGTCACTCTGTGTAGTGGTTACAGTGCTCTACGCTGGTGTGGCTGGATGGTTTGTTTTGACATTCATTTAACTGCATCAAGCCCATGCTGAAGCATGGCGAGTGCACCACCTTTCGAACCCGCGTCAGCTACAGCGTCTCCTCCAGCAGCGTGGCGATTCGCTTGTGGTGCAGGGCATCGGCGGTGGCATCGTAAGAGGGGGCGTCCTTGGCGGTGAAGCCGTGGGCGGCGCCCTGGTAGAGTTCGGTGGTGAAGTGCACGCCGGCTGCGGCCAGCGCTTCGTCCATGCGGGCGATCTGCTCGGGGGGCAGCAGGTCGTCCTTGTCGGCGTGGCCGAGGTAGACCCGCCCGGCGATGCGGTCCACTACCTGCACGACGCTGTTCGCGTCGCCGGCTACCGCCAGATTGGCGGAATGAAATCCCGCTGCGGCGGCAACGCGCAGGGGGTGCTCGGCTGCCATGCGCAACGCGAAGGCACCGGTCATGCAGTAGCCGATTACGCCTATCTTGCCGTTTGCGAATTCCGCTTCGCTATCGATGCAGTCCAAAAGGGCGGCGAAATCGAGTGACTGTGCCTCGGGCGTTAGCTTGGCGGCATAGCCGAATAGCACCTGGCGCACGTCGGGGTCGCGGAAGGACTTGCCTGCCGGCACCACGGGGCCGCGCGCGTTGCGGTAGTAGACGTTGGGCATCAGCACGGCGTAGCCGTTGTCTGCCACCTGCTGGGCTTTTTCGTGGTAGCAGGGGCGCAGGCCGCCGATATCGGTGAATAGCACCACTGCCGGAAGCGGACCGTCGGCGTTTGCGGGTGTGAAGATATGGGCATCGAGGGTGCCGTCGGCACTGGGAATTTCGATAGCACGGGTCATGGCGGGCTCCGGTTGTCGATGGGGAATGCTGATCAGGATAGCGTCAACGCTTGCAGTAACGAAGCCAGCCTGTACCGCGCCCCTCGAACGCGCAAGATCGGCCAGGGGGGATGGGCTATCCCAGCGATATGTCGAGGGTGGACACCGGCCTGGCGCTGCCCACCGTGGCGGGCCCGCAGACGCAGTTGCGTCCCCTCTCCTTGGCCTGGTAAAGCCGTTCATCGGCGATTCGACTCAGCGTGTCCAGATCCATCCCATCGAGCCCGTATTGGGCGACGCCGATGCTGACGGTGAGGTTCAGGATCTTGCCCTGATGCTCGATATCCAGCTGCTCCAGGCTCCGTCGTAGCGTTTCCGCCACGGCGATGGCCCGTTTGCCATCGGTGTTGTTCAACAGCACCACGAATTCCTCGCCACCACAGCGCGAAATCAGGTCGGTCTCGCGCAGGCGCGCCTCCAGCATACGGGCGAAGGCGACCAACACCGTGTCGCCGGCTTCGTGACCGTGCGCATCGTTGATTCGCTTGAAGTGATCCAGGTCCAGCATCAGCACCGACAGCGGGGTCCCATTGCGCCGCGCCTGTGCCTGCTCCCACCGGAAGACCTCGTCGAGCCGCGTGCGGTTGGCTAGCCCCGTCAGCGGATCGACCGTCGCCAGGCGCGTCAGCTTCAGCTCGGAGCGTTCGCGGGTGCGTTCGTAGAAGTGCGACATGCCCAGGGTGGTCAGGGCGGCGATGACGGCATTGGCCAGTACCTCGACCCGAACGAGTTCTGGGCTGCCGCCAAAGCGGTACAAGAAGATGAGCGCGCCAGCGCCCATATAGCCCAGCGAGAGCAGCAGCCCCAGCCTGGAACCAAGCAGCAGATGCGTGACAAGCGGGATGACCAGCAGCCAGATGAAGGCGAACGGCGAGACTTCCGGGCGGCCTAGCAGCACGATCGTTGCTGATAGCAGCACCAGCATGAAGCGCAGGCACCATGCCTGGACGCGCTGCGTACGGCGGACCACGACCAGCAGGCAGGCGGCGAAGACGGCCAGCGCCACCTCGATCCAGGCGACCAGGATCATGCCGTCGGGAAAGTTGAGGCCGGCAAAACCCAGGGCGCTGACAATGGTGACCAACAGCATGGCCTGCAGCACCGCCCGCCGATGTTCTTGATCCGCTTGGTAAGGATGCATGCTCGGAGTCCTTGTCACGCTGAGGCGTTGCTCGTGAAGGCGCGCCATGGCATTGGCGCCCAGGAGGCGCACGTGGCGTCGCGTTGAGTGCCTACTCGCTCATTCGCAGTGCTTTACGAAACGCCGACAGCGGGCGACGGCAGACAGCAAGCCGGGCCTGCCATGGCGTGAAAACTGCGGGCCAGCTTGTCATATCGCATGGCGATTCGCAGCAGTCCATTAGCACAGCTGAATCAACGCCCGGCCCTTTTTCTGCGGCGGATACAAAACGTGGCGAAGCCGCTTTTGGCCGGGTGAAACCCCCTGGCCTATGCTCACGGAATGTCGGGCTCGTGGTTGGATGTCCGTTTACAAGAAGAACGCATCGGGAGTCCATCGAATGAACTTCGGGGAACTCACAGCCTTCATCGGTGAGCATTGGGCCACGATCGTGGCCACGGTCGTGGTGGTAACGCCAATAGTGTGGTTGATCCTTCACTTCCTGTTCAGGCATCGAATCGAGCTGCTCAAGGCGCAGCAAGAAACCTTGAAGCAACAGAATGATGCCCTTCGACAGCAGGTCGACGCCATGAAATCGCAGCCTCGGCAAGAACCCGCGCCCGCACGGCCAGGCGCAAATCAAGACACCGCTGAGTTGATCGGCGAGTGGACGCGGCTAAATTACGAGGTCAAGGCGCGGTATCAAAATGCGATGCAGAACCAGCTGCCTTGGCCGGGAGACTCGTTGCCCCTGGTGGAGCGCGAAAATGCGCTCTATTCGAAGATACTGAGCCGGCTCGACCGCAGTGAGCTCCCCCAGGACAGGTTGGCCAGCGAGCTTTCATCGTTCAGGGAGGCGAAAGACAACACCGACTGGTACAAGCGTAGAGACAGCCTGATGGGTTCATTGGGCTATGCGCTGCGAACAGACAATAACCGCTGACGCCAGCCGGTACAGATGCCGAACATTCGGCTGCGCGGCGGTGGGATGAAGAAAGCGCGACCAGTACTGCCCAGCAGCAATGGAGTAGGAGAGTTCGCCAACTGGCGTCGAAAGAGGGGAGCGATTCGCCTCTTGTGCGACATTGCTTACTTCAAGTAAGCCGTTCACCACACGACTAAGACCAAGATCAAAATTCAGGCTTGTTACGTGGACTTACAAGAAAGAAGGGGTTAGCGTTCGGCTAAGCAGGCTGAAACACAGGCCTCATACCCAAACCCCACAGCGAGCCGTGATCTTGGATTACACCATCTTCCTTGAAGCCGCCAGGCCGCTGTGGTGGGTGCTGCCCCTCCTGATGCTCCTCGCTATCCTCAAGTCGCGCTGGTTCAAGGGCATGTTCGGCGAAGCCTTCGTCAAGCTGATCGCCAAGTTTCGCCTGCCGGCGGAGGAATACCGGGGAATTCACAACGTCACGCTGCCTACGCCCGACGGCACCACCCAGATCGACCACGTGCTGGTTTCCCGCTACGGCATCTTCGTCATTGAAACCAAGCACATGGCGGGCTGGATCTTCGGCAGCGAAAAACAGGCCCAGTGGACCCAGAAGCTCTACCGCAAGAGCTTCAAGTTCCAGAACCCGCTGCGCCAGAACTACAAGCACGTAAAAGCGCTGGAAGCCCTGCTCGACGTTCCCCTGGATGCCATCCACTCGGTAGTGGTCTTCTCCGGCAGCGCCGTGTTCAAGACCAGCATGCCCGCCAACGTCACCATCGGCGGCGGCTATGTGCGCTACATCAAATCGTTCCGTGAGCCGGTGCTGACGGAAGCCCAGGTAGCGCAAGTGCTGGAAAGCATCACCACCGGTCGAATGACGCCCAACCGGGAAACCCACCGCCAGCATGTGAAACAGCTCAAGGCACGCTTCGAATCCAGCTCCGACAGAACCTGCCCAAAATGCGGGAGCGCCATGGTGTTGCGCACGACGAAGCGTGGAGCGAACGCCGGCAACCGCTTCTGGGGATGCTCGGCCTATCCCAAGTGCCGGGAGGTTCAGGATGTGGCGTAGGGCTGGGTATCAGCCTCAAGTTGCTACTGAACGCGCCGATGGTTTATTTGGCAAGTCTAATCTACAACATTGCTGCGAACCGGATCTGAACATCGTCCGATGAAGTGCAATACCGGCGGCCAGTAACCGCCAGGCTAGGGAGGCCGAGAAACGGCATTCCCTGGCGGTAGCGTGCCTGAACGCCTGGCGTGCTTCTACCCCAGCGGGCTGCGCAAGCCGGCAAAGCCCTTGCCCAGTACAACCTTCCACTTCCTCATGGGATAGCACCACTGGCAACCGGCGTGGGCGCTTGGCACGTGAGAATTCACCGATCTCACCCAAGGCTTAGTCTGAAAAGTCGGCGAGCGAAGGACAGACAAGGCAAAAATCGGCGAAAAGACGGAGTTTGCGGGGTGTAATTGAGTACTTTGAGCCGATTTTTAACGCCGTATGGGCACAGATAATTGAGTGGTTGCACATGAGATTTTTATGGAAATAGTCTTAAATCAAGAACAGTCCGACGCGCTCAGTGCTATTCGTTCGTTTTTGCTGAATGACTCTCTGGATGCCTTCATATTGCGCGGTAGTGCAGGCACGGGCAAAACCACGCTGATTGCCAAATTAATTGACGTCTTGGAGGAGATGAACCTTTCCTGTCAACTGCTAGCCCCGACAGGCCGTGCAGCTCGTATTCTCGGAAATAAAATACAGCAAATAACTGGAAGGCATGGGTACGAAGGCTCAACCATTCATCGTGCGATTTACACGTTAACCGATTTGGAAGTGAATGAGGGAGCCGAAACAGCTAACGATCCAGGAATACGAATGGTTTTTCCACTGAAGGAAGAGGAACCCGGCGTGTCCTTGTTTGTGATCGATGAATCCTCAATGGTTGGAGACAAGGAAAGTCATGGAGACTTTATGCAGTTTGGTTCTGGCCGACTGCTTAAAGATATCATCAGTTATGCACGAATGAACAGGCCAGGACGCACTTCCGACCATCTGACCAAGCTGCTCTTCGTTGGTGACTCTGCGCAGCTACCGCCGGTTGGCGACAATGCCTCCCCAGCGTTATCGGATGCTTATCTTAGGGAGCAATTCAAACTAAAGGTTGATTCATTCGATCTTAAAGAAGTCATGCGTCAAGCCAAGGGAAGTACGATTCTTGATCGTGCAACCGAGATTCGGGATGCTTTATTAGCAGGGAGATTTAATGTCTTTTCACTAAATCCTGACGGCCAGGATATTGAACTGACCGACGCAAGTGGAGCGGTTGAACGAATTGTCCAAGGCTTGCAGTCCAAGGAATCCAATGTTGCCGTTGTCCACTCCAATGCCGCCGCACTGGAATACAATCGGAATATTCGTGAACGACTTTGGGGTGATGCGGATATTCCTGTCCAAGTGGGTGAGACCTTGTTGATTAACAAAAACTCAACGACACATTCACTCAGCAATGGAGATCTTGTGAAAGTTGTGGAGGTTACAGCGGATGCACAGCGTGTGCCGGTGAATCTGCGAGGAGGGCATCATGTCGAGCTGTGGTTCCGCGCAGTTACGGTTGCATTCCGTGAGGCAGACGGAAGGATTGTTCAGATACCCTGCCTAGTGCTGGAAAATCTGCTTGATTCACCTCATCGCGAATTATCCCCGCTTGAGCAACGGGCGCTTTTGGTGGACTTTCGAAAGCGACACCCCGATTTGTCTTCTAAGTCGGCGGAGTTTCGCCGCACTATACGCTGTGATCCCTATTTCAACGCCCTGCAAGTTAAATTTGGCTATGCCATGACCTGTCATAAGGCTCAAGGCGGTGAGTGGCAATCGGTCATCGTGGGTTTCGAATCCAATGCAGGGGTGCGTAACGCGTCTTTCTTCCGTTGGGCGTATACAGCCATCACTCGTGCAGCAGAAAAACTAATCGTAGTTAATCCGCCTGACTTTACTGCCGTTAGTGGCATAAATTGGGGAGTATCTTCAACCCAGTCAATACCCGCTGTTCAATCGAATCTTCCAGAGCTCGCGGCTGATCCAGACTGGCAGCGGTTATCTTTTAATATTTCTATTGCTCCTTTGATGAATATCCATAAAAAATTGCGGCTCGTGTGGCAAGCACAGGGCATCGAAATCGTGCAGTTGCAGCATTTGCAGTATTGCGAGCGTTACACGTTAGTGCGTAACGGCCAGCGTGCCGTAGTGCAGTACTACTACAACGGTAAGTTCCAGATAGGCCGTTCCGGGCTTGTTCCCAATGCTTTGTCAGACCAGCAATTGGCAGACGACGCTGTGGCATCAATACAGGCGCTAAATAGCACATCAGAGGTGGAGCAGGCTGATCAGTTCATACAAGATTTTATTGATGGTTTGAATGCAGCTATTGTTGGTACGGAAATCCGTAATACTGGCTATAAGTATATGCCCTATCGATTGCGAGTGAGTTTTGCCGACGCGCACCGCCAAGGTCAGATTGATTTTACCTATGACGGTAAAAAAAGATGGACTGCTGCTCAGGAGGTCGGCGGTGCTGGAAGTAGTCATGGCCTTCATGAGGAAATACAGCGTCTTATGAGCAAGCAAGGAGAGCGATAGTTGTGAGTTCGAAAGAAATATTTGCGCTGCGCAAGAAGGGGCAAGCCGCCCAAGCGCTAGAGATGGCTAGGGCCGAGTATCCCGCCAATGCAAATGATCTGTGGCTCCTGCGTGCTTACGGGTGGGCACTGTATGACCATGCGAAGAAACTGGTTGATGCCTATGAGGAAAAACAGATTTCTCCAAGCGCTTTGAGTGGCCAACTTTCTCCGTATATGCGCGAGTTTGCCCGAATGGCCGACGCGCTGCGTGGCGATACCACTTTCTCGCAAATGCTTCGCCTTGCGGGAAAGGCATCTAAGGACTGGAGCGAGTTTCTCGGTTTTTCTCGCTGGGCAGGGGTTCATGATTTTTCTGAAGAAGATAAGAAGCCTTTCGTCAATAAATCCGGCAAAACGATAGATAGCCTACAAAAACGTTTTATACGAGCCATTTGCCGAGAAGTTGCGACTAGGGCGAATGACTCACAATTGGACAATGCTCTGCGCGACTGGGGATGTAGTGTTTTGCAAGACGCACTGGAGCAAGAACCCAATGACCAGTGGCTCAACTACTATCAGAGCAAATTGCATTTGGCCAATGGCGAGGATGATTTTGCCGTCAGTCGATTAGCACCAGTTCTGCGTCGTCAGTCCCGTGCGGCTTGGCCTTGGGCGTTGCTGGGTGAAATCCTTGAATCTACGCGCCCGGATGCAGCGTTGATCTGTTTCGCCTATGCAGTCCAACTGGCCCGAGAAGAGCAAGAGGTTGCCAAGGTTCGCATTCGCCTAGCGCATCACCTGTCTCTTGTGGGGCGATTCGATGAGGCTGCACAGCAAGCACATCTTGCGTTGCAATACCGAGAAAAAAATGCTTACAGGATTCCTAATGAGCTACAGCAGTTGCTGTCCAGCGATTGGTATCAGCAAGCGCTGACCGAGAATAGCCTGCAAGCATTGCCGAAAGTAGAATCTACTGCGCGAGCCTTGCTTCAAGAATTAGATCGCCAAAATCTAAGTTACGTTACGGGCGTGGTTGATCACATCAACAATGAAAAAGCGCTCAGCTATGTAGCAACCAGTACAAACACAGGTGTGGCACTGACACATCGTAAATTTCCCGAGATGGCGAAACTTTCCCCTGGCACGCTGGTGGAAATTGGTCGTGCTGACTCTGAAGGGCCTCCTTTGGATTGGCGGCTTTCTGAAGCCAATTCTCTTCCGGGCCTGTACGAAACATTTACTGGCACGTTGGAGCGGCAGGAGGGTAAAGATTTTGCGTTTATCCGAACAGCCAAGGGGGATGTTTTCGTACCTCCGGCGTTAGCAAGTCTATTCCCTCTAGGGCAACAGCATCAGTTGACTTGCTGGGCTATCAGACGCACCAATAAGCAAGGTAAGACAGGGTGGCGCGCTATGACCATTTTTGAGTAATTGCTGCTACAAATTTGCCCTAACAAGTCGTTCCAGCGGACTGGCAAAAAGCTGCGCTTTTCACCCGCCGCTGAACTCAAGCGTTAGACCCCATCGTCGCTGTCGAATTCAGCCAGCTCCGTTCGACATTGGATTGCCACCCCCGGCAATCACCCACAGAACGGAGCCGATCATGAAGCAAATGGTAAAGAACACGATCTGCCTTTGGTCCGACGCCGCCGATGAGGAAGCCGCGCAATTTTTATGCCGAAACATCCCTGACTCATCGCTCGACGCGGTGCACCGCGCACCAGGGGATCATCCCTCGGAGAAGGAGGGGAATGTACTGACGGTCGAGTTCACCGTACTGGGCGTTGCGTGCCTCGGTATCAACGGCGGGCCTGCCTTCAAGCACAGCGAGGCGTTCTCGTTCCAAGTTGCCACCTAAGACCAGGAAGAGACAGATTGCTATTGGAACGCCATCGTCGGCAATGGCAGTGAGGAGAGCCAATGCGGGTGGTGCAAGGATAAGTGGGGCATCTCGTGGCAGATCACCCCCATCGCGCTGACGAAAGCCTTTACCAGCCCTGACCGGGCAGCCGCCAAGCGGGCGTTCGATGCCATGATGACGATGCGGAAAATCGACATCGCCAAGATCGAGGCCGCCTTTCGCAGTTGAGATGAGAGCGGGCTTACTCAATTACCCAAAGCCGCCGACGCTTCCCAGCGTCGGCGGCTTTTTCTTTTCCAAGGTCAAACTTCACGCCTCGATCCACACTTCCTCCCCCTTGAAGCTCACCTTCCAGGTGCGAAGCCGCACGCTGTCGTCTTCCAGGCACTGGCCGTCTTCCAGGCGGAAGTGCTGCTTGTAGATGGGCGAGGCGACGACGGGCTGGCCCTTGAGGTCGCCGACGATGCCGCGGGCGATGACGTTGGCGCCGGAGAAGGGGTCGTGGTGGTCGATGGCGTAGAGTTCCTGCGCTTGGCCGGGGAGCCGCGACGTGTTCGGGTCGCTTGGAATGTAAAAGATGGCGACCTGGGCCGGGCCTTCGGGGGTTTCCACCCAGGCGGCGATGCCGGAGTAGGGCACCAGGTCGGCGCGGGTGCAGAGGATCTGCCAGGTCTGGGTCATGGTCTTGGCCGCAGTTGCTGAGCTCATTCTGGGTGTCTCCCGTTTCTTATCTGTCACAGGCGCGCGTGTTGAAGCGGGCGGCGCGCCAGGCGCCGCCATGTCTTCAAGCCGGGCGGAGCTGGCCGCGCTCGGTGGTGTAGATGATGTCCGGATCCGGCCGGGCGTCGTTGACGAAGCTGCGGAAGCGCTTGAGCTTCTCCGGGTCGCTGATGGCGTTGGCCCATTCGCACGCGTAGGTGTCGACCACGGCCTGCATCTGCCGCTCCAGCTCTTCGCCGATGCCGAGGCTGTCCTCGAGGATCACTTCCTTGAGGTAGTCCAGCCCGCCTTCCAGGTTCTCGCGCCACACCGAGGTGCGCTGCAGGCGGTCGGCGGTGCGGATGTAGAACATCAGGAAGCGGTCGATGGTGCGGAACAGTTCCTCGTCGCTGAGGTCGGTGGCGAACAGTTCGGCGTGGCGCGGGCGCATGCCGCCGTTGCCCGAGACGTACAGGTTCCAGCCGTTTTCGGTGGCGATCACGCCGATGTCCTTGCTCTGGGCTTCGGCGCACTCGCGGGTGCAGCCGGAAACCCCGAACTTGATCTTGTGCGGGGCGCGCAGGCCCTTGTAGCGGTGCTCCAGACGAATCGCCATGCCTACGCTGTCCTGTACGCCGTAGCGGCACCAGGTGCTGCCCACGCAGGACTTCACCGTGCGCAGCGACTTGCCGTAGGCATGGCCGGTTTCGAAGCCGGCCTCGATCAGCTCGCCCCATATGGCCGGCAGGTCTTCCAGGCGGGCGCCGAACAGGTCGATGCGCTGGCCGCCGGTGATCTTGGTGTATAGCGAATACTTCTGCGCCACCTGGCCCAGCACCACCAGCTTGTCGGGGGTGATCTCCCCGCCGGCGATGCGCGGCACCACCGAGTAGGTGCCGTTCTTCTGCATGTTGGCCATGAAGGTGTCGTTGGTGTCTTGCAGCGGGATGTGCGCCGCGTCGGTGATCGGCTCGTTGAAGCAGGAGGCGAGGATCGAGGCCACCGCCGGCTTGCAGATATCACAGCCGAGCCTCGGGGCGGATGAAGAGCCGAGACCATGACCGACCTTGGCGCCGTGCTTCTGCATCAGCTCGCTGAAGGTCTTGATGCCCTCGACGCGTACGATGTCGTAAAGCTCCTGGCGGGTGTGGGCGAAGTGCTCGCAGATCGACTTGTCGACCTCCACACCGCGGCTTTCGAGCTCGTGGTCGACCAGGGTCTTGAGCAGGGCGGCACAGCCGCCGCAGCCGGTGCTGGCGCGGGTGTCGCCCTTCACCGCGCCCAGGTCCACCGCGCCGCCGTCGATGGAAGCGCACACATCCGCCTTGGTGACGTTGTGGCACGAGCAGATCATGGCCGTGTCGGGCAGGGCGTCGGGCCCCAGCGCGGGGGCGGCGCCGCTGCCGGCGGGCAGGATCAGCGAGGCCGGGTCTTCGGGCAGTTCGATGCGGTTGGCGTAGTACTGCAGCAGGGTGTCGTAGACGCTGTTGTCGCCTACCAGCATGGCGCCGACCAGCCGCTTGCCGTCGCTGGAGACCACCAGCTTGCGGTACTGCTGCTTGAGCGGGTCGAGGAAGCGGAACATGCGCGCGCCGGGGGTGCGGTCGCCGTGGGCGTCGCCGATGGAGCCCACGTCGACCCCCATCAGCTTGAGCTTGGTGCTCATGTCGGCGCCCTTGAAGGTGTCGCTGGCCTTGCCCTCGCCGGCCAGCAGGGTGGCGCAGGCCACCTTGGCCATCTGGTAGCCGGGGGCGACCAGGCCGAAGATGCTGTTGTTCCACAGCGCCACTTCGCCCACGGCCAGGATGGCCGGGTCGCTGGTCAGGCAGCGGTCGTCGATCACCACGCCGCCACGTTCGCCCAGCTCCAGGCGGCAGTCGCGGGCCAGTTCGTCGCGGGGGCGAATGCCGGCGGAGAAGACGATCAGGTCGGTTTCCAGCACCTTGCCGTCCTGGAACACCATGCGGTGGCGGCTGGCCTCGCCGTCGACGATCTCCTGGGTGGCACGGCCGGTGAGCACCTGCACGCCGAGCGACTCGATCTTCTCGCGCAGCAGCTCGCCGCCCTCGCTGTCGACCTGCATCGGCATCAGGCGCGGGGCGAACTCCACCACGGCGGTGTCGAGGTTGAGCCCGCGCAGGGCGTTGGCCGCTTCCAGGCCGAGCAGGCCGCCGCCCACCACCACGCCGGTAGAGGCGCTTGCAGCGGCTTCGCGGATGGCGTCGAGGTCTTCCAGGGTGCGGTAGACCAGGCAGCCGTCGCGTTCGTTGCCGGGAATCGGCGGCACGAAGGGGTAGGAGCCGGTGGCCAGCACCAGGCGGTCGTAGCGGTAGCGACCTTGCGGCGTGATCACTTCGCTGGCGTCGCGGTCGATGGCGGTAACGGCCTCGTGCAGGCGCAGCGCGATGCCGTGCTCGGCGTAGTAGCCACGGGTGGAGAGCGCGAGCGAATCGGCGTCACGGCCGCTGAAATATTCGGAGAGGTGCACCCGGTCGTAGGCCAGGTGGCGCTCCTCGCCGAACACGATGACGTCATAGCGTTCGGTGGCGCCCTGTTCGACCAGCTGCTCGACCAGGTGGTGGCCGACCATGCCGTTGCCGATGATGATCAGGTTCTGCTTGGGCGTGTTCATGCGGCCTCCTTCGCGGGGCGTTGCGGTTTTTCGTGGGCGTGTTCGGCAGATTCGTCGAGCAGGGCCTGGGCGTCGGCGGCGCCGAGCAGCAGGGCCGGGCGACAGGCGCTGAGGTTGCGCCCGGCCAGGGCCTGGGCGAAATACCAGGGGCCCGAGGCGGTGTCGCCGTAGAGCACGGCGCCCTCCAGGCGGCCGTTGCGCAGCAGCAGGCGGCGGTAGTCGCCCTGCTGGGGGTCGCGGTAGCTGAGCACGTCGTGCTCGGGCTCGGCCTCGGTGGGGCCGAAGGCGTAGAGCGAAACGCCGCTGACCTTGAGCTTGGTGGCGGTGGGCTGCTCGCTGAAGCCCTCGGCCTGCCTGCCGCAAAGCCGCTCGGCCAGCACCTCGACCTGGCGCCAGATCGGCTCGACCAGGCCGAAGGTGTGGCCTTCGAACTCGCAGCACTCGCCGAAGGCATGGATGGCCGGGTCGCTGGTGGTCAGCCACGCGTCGACAACGATGCCGCGGTTGACATTCAGCCCGGCCACGCGGCCCAGGTCGGCGTTGGGCACGATGCCGATGGCCACCACCACGCAGTCGGTGGCCAGCCGGGTGCCGTCGGCCAGCAGGGCGACGCCTACATTGCCTTCGGCGTTGGCCTCCAGGCGTTCGAGCTGGGCATCGGTGTGGATATCGAGCCCGCGGCTGCGCAGCTCTTTCTCCAGCAGCCGCGCGGCGGTGAGGTCGAGCTGGCGGTTCATCAGGCGGTCGTCGCGCTGCAGCAGGCTGACCTGCATGCCTTTGCCTCGTTTACGCAGTCCTTCCGCCGCTTCCAGGCCGAGCAGGCCGCCGCCGATCACCACGGCGCTGCCGCCGCGCTCGGCGGCGCGCGCCAGGGCGTCGGCGTCGTCCAGGTCGCGGAACAGGTGCACCCCGGGCAGTTCGAGCCCCGGCACCGGCGGGCGGGCCGGGTTCGAGCCGGTGGCCAGCACCAGTCGGTCGTAGGCGAGCGTGCGTCCGGCGTCGGTGGTCAGCCGCCGTGCGCTGCGGTCGATGCTTTCCACCCGCTCGCCCAGCACCAGCTCGATGCCTTGATCGGCGTACCAGTCGGCGCTGCGCAGGGTGAGGTCGTGCTTGTCCATTTCGCCGGCCAGCAGCGGGGAGAGCAGGATGCGGTTGTAGGCCGGCGCGGCTTCGGCGCCGATCACGGTGATGCGTGCGGGCCGCTCGGGCCGGGTGAGCAGCGCTTCCACCAGGCGGTGGCCGGCCATGCCGTTGCCGACGATGACCAGGTGCTCAATGGCCGGCTGCTCAAGGGCCAAACTGCCGGGATGTCGCTGGGGCATGCGAACACCTCCTTTCGCTGCGCGTCGTGATGACGGGGACAAAACGCAACGACGCCTCGGCGCTTGCCCTGTCGATGCGAGGATCGAGCCGGGGGCGCAGAGACGTCGTTGTCCAGTCGTGCGAGCGATCGCCATTGATCGCGGTATGCCCAGTGGGTTTCAAGAACCTGGCCAGGGTCCGCAAAAAGCGGATTTATTCCTGATTACTCAGTGCCTTGACTTTTGTACCCGGATGGGTCGGAAAGCCCCCTTCGGCCGGGGCTGCACATCACTGGTGCATGGCAGCATCGAAATGCACAGGGCTGTAGCATGCCGCGAGGCTCGCGGGGTCGAAGGTTTCACCGGCGGCTTCGAGCTGGCGGGCCATGGGGCTGGCGAAGCGCTGGGCGTCCTGCGGGGTCGGGCGCAGCATGCCGGCGCCGTAGAAGCGCTGGTGAATCGGCGCGGTATCGAGGTCGAGCGTTTCCAGGTGGCGCACCGAGCGGTCGAGGTAGGGCGGCAGGGCGAGCCAGGCCAGGGCCTGGCGGCGGTGGTCGGGCGAGTCGGCCAGCCACACGCTGGCCGCCGCCAGGGCGCGCAGCAGGGCGGCCAGGGTGGCCGGGTAGCGTTCGGCCCAGGAGCGGGTCACGCCGAGCACCTTCTCGGGGTGGTCGGGCCACAGCTGGGCGCCGGTGGCCACCAGCCGGCCAATGTCGCAGTGGCGCGCCAGGGTGCCCCAGGGCTCGCCGACGCAGAAGCCGTCGATCTGGCCGTCGCGCAGGGCGTCCACCATGCGCGGCGGCGGCATGGCGACCAGTTCCACGTCGCGCTCGGGCGCGATGTCGCCCAGGGCGAGCCAGTCGCGCAGCTGGTAGTGCTGGCAGGCGTAGGGGTAGACCATGGCCAGGCGCGGGCGCTTGCCGCTACCCGGCCCGCGCAGCCAGTTGCCCAGCGCCAGGGCGCTGGTGGTGGGGTCGTCGGCCAGGTCGGCGCCGCTGGCTTCGCACAGCCGCGAGGAGAGCGTCACGGTATTGCCGTTGCGGCTGAGCAGCAGGGGGGCCAGGGTGTCGCAGGGCGCACGGCCAAGCCCCAGGCTCATGGCCAGCGGCATGGGGGCGAGCATCTGGGCGCCGTCGAGCAGGCCGGCGGCGACCTTGTCGCGCAGGGTGCTCCAGGCGTTCTCGCGTGAGAGGCTCACCTCCAGCCCCTGTTCGGCGAAGCAGCCCCGCTCGCGGGCCACCACCAGCAGGGCGGCATCGAGCAGGGGCACGAAGCCGAGGGTCAGGCGGGCGCGTTCCGGCGTGGCGGCCTGCGTGTTGACGAAAGAGTGCTTCGGGCTCATGAGCGGGGTCCCCGTTTGTCGGCGGATCGCCCCGGGGGCGATGGCGTATTCAGGCGGCTGAGCACATCGACGACGCTTTCGGCAACGTCGGCGATGCGCTGGCCGCGGTCCATGGCGAGCTTGCGCAGCATGCGGTAGGCCTGCTCTTCATCGCAGTCCTGGTGCTTCATCAGCAGGCCCTTGGCGCGCTCGATGCGCTTGCGCTCGGCCAGTTGGTTGCGCGCCTTGTCCAGCTCCTTGCGCATGCTGTGAAAGGCGTCGAAGCGGGCGATGGCCACCTCGACGATGGCTTCCACGCGTTCCGGCACCAGGCCGTCGACCACGTAGGCGCTGACCCCGGCCTTGAGCGCTGCCTTGAGCATGTCGGAGTCGTGCTGGTCGGCGAAGAACACCACCGGCCGCGGGTTCTCGCGGTTGAGCAGGGCCATGCTCTCCAGGGTGTCGCGGTCGGGGCTCTCCATGTCGATGATCACCACGTCGGGCTGGTATCGCTCGACCATCTCGTTGAGGCTGGCGGGGCTTGCCAGCCGGCAGATGACCCGGTGTCCTTCGGCCATCAGCGCCTCCTCGACCATGGCGGCCCGCACCATCTCGTCGTCGACCAGCAGGATGTTCAGGGGAGAAGGCATAGTGAGTCGCTCGTATCGGACTGAAGGCAAAAAGGCGGCATACCTACCCTAGCAAGAAATATTCCAATGGCGGGATTATCCGGCCCGGCCTTGGCGGGCACGGCGTTTCGCCTGCGTGCTGCCGGGCCGGTGTAGGGCCAGAAGGCCAGGCGGCGGCTGTCGTAACCGATGCCCAAGAGGCTGGGCGGGGCTGGGGTAAGGGCTGGGCGGGGGGCGGGATGAGAGCTGGAGAAGGGGCGGGATGGGGACGGTGCGGCACAAAGTCCGCAGCGGATGCACCATGCGGGTGCATTGGCAGCCGCCGTTGCCGACCGGTGGTGCGCCTCGGCCCCTTCGCGGTGCGGCGCGGGCCGTGGCGGCCTCCCGCAGGATCGGCCTTATCTGACTGAAACGGTCAGGTAAAGCGGGTTGATGGCATGTTTTCTGCTTAAAGCATGACATACGTCAGGTTTACCCCTGCGACAGGGGAGTGCAGTGCCGCGCTTCCCATGGCAACGACGCCCGCCAACCGCCGCCCTTCGAGGCCGGCGCGTTGGCGGGCGTCGCCGTTTGAAAGCAATGACAGGAGAGCGACATGCGCGAGGCCCGAACCACCTGCCCCTATTGCGGCGTCGGCTGTGGCGTGCTGGCCAGCGTCGAGAACGGCGAGATCGTCGACGTGCAGGGAGACCCGGAGCATCCCGCCAACTTCGGCCGCCTGTGCGTGAAGGGCTCGGCGCTGCACGAGACGCTGGGCCACCATGGCCGCCTGACGCAGCCGATGGTGGACGGCGAGGCGGTCGACTGGGACACGGCGCTTGGCACGGTGGCCGAGCGGCTGGCGGCCATTCGCGCCGCGCAGGGGCCGCAGGCGCTGGCCGCCTACCTCTCCGGGCAGCTGCTCACCGAGGACTATTACGTCGCCAACAAGCTGTTCAAGGGCTTCCTTGGTACGCCGCACCTGGATACCAATTCGCGCCTGTGCATGGCCTCGGCGGTGGCGGCCCACAAGCGCGCCTTCGGCGCCGACGGCGTGCCGTGCAGCTACGAGGACCTGGAGGAGGCCGAGCTGGTGGTGCTGGTGGGCTCCAACCTGGCCTGGAACCACCCGGTGCTCTACCAGCGCTTGAAAGTGGCCAAGCAGCGCAATCCGCTGCTGCGGGTGGTGGTGATCGACCCGCGGGTGACCGACACCTGCGAGATCGCCGACCTCTACCTGGGGCTAGCTCCCGGCAGCGATGCCCGCCTGTTCACCGGGCTGCTGGCGTGGATGGCCGAGCGTGACAAGCTCGACCGAGTCTACCTGGAGGCCCATACCCAGGGCTTCGAGGAGGTGCTGGCCGCGGCGCGTGAGCAGGAGGCCGGCGTGGAGGCCATCGCCGCCGACTGCGATGTCGATGCCGAGCGCCTGGAAACCTTCTTCTACTGGTTCGCCAGCCACCTGCACGTGGTCACGCTGTTCTCCCAGGGGGTGAACCAGTCGAGCAGCGGCACCGACAAGGGTAACGCCATCATCAACTGCCACCTGGCGGGCGGCAAGATCGGCCTGCCGGGGGCGGGGCCGTTCTCGATCACCGGCCAGCCCAACGCCATGGGCGGGCGCGAGGTGGGCGGGCTGGCCAACCAGTTGGCCGCCCACATGGACTACGACACCCCAGGCGCGCGGGACCGTGTGACGCGCTTCTGGACCACCGAGCGGCTGGTGCCGTGCCTGCCCGAGGGCCCAGGGCACAAGGCGGTGGCACTGTTCGAGGCGATCGAGCGCGGCGAGGTGCAGGCGCTGTGGATCATGGCCACCAATCCCGGCGTGAGCCTGCCGCGAGCCGACCGGGTGCGGGCGGCGCTGGCAAAGTGCCCGCTGGTGATCGTCTCCGAGTGCATGGCCAACGCCGACCTGCTGCCCTATGCCGACATCGTGCTGCCGGCGTCGAGCTGGTCGGAGAAGGACGGCACCGTGACCAACTCCGAGCGGCGCATCTCGCGCCAGCGGGGCCTGCTGCCGCCGCCGGGCGAGGCCCGGCACGACTGGTGGATCATCTGCGAAGTGGCGCGGCGGCTGGGCTTCGGCGAAGCGTTTGCCTATACCCATCCGTGCGAGATCTTCGCCGAGCACGCCCGGCTCTCGGGGTTCGAGAACGGCGAGGGGCCGGGCGAGGGCCGCCGGCTGTTCGATATCTCCGGCCTGGCCGGGCTCGACCGCGCCGCCTACGATGCCCTGCCGCCGATCCAGTGGCCGGTCAATGCCGGTGCTCCCCACGGCACCGCACGGCTGTTTACCGACGGCCGCTTCGCCACGCCCGACGGGCGGGCGCGGCTGCTGCCGGTGCGCCCGCGCCCGCCGGTCCAGGCGCTGGATGCGGCGCGGCCGCTGCGGCTCAACACCGGGCGGGTACGCGACCAGTGGCACACCATGACCCGCACCGCCCGGGCACCGCGGCTGATGAACCACCGCGCCGAACCGTTCATCGAGATCGCCCCGGAGGATGCCGCCGCGCTGGGGGTGGAAGAGCACGCCCTGGCGCGCCTGGAAGGAGCGGGCGGCGACTATGTCGGCCGGGTGCGGCTGTCGCGGGGGCAGCGCCGCGGCGAAGTGTTCGTGCCGATGCACTGGAGCGGCCACTTCAGCGGCGCGGCTTCTGCCGGGGCGCTGCTCGAGGCCCATGTCGATCCCGTTTCCGGCCAGCCGGAAACCAAGCACGGCGCGGTGGCGCTGGCGCCGCTGCCGGTGGCGTGGGAAGCCACCCTGCTGGTGGCCGACGACCTGGGCGTGGCGGAATCGAGCTGGTGCGATGACAGCCGCTACTGGGCACGCATACCGCTGGGCGCCGCCCAGCGCTGGCAGCTTGCCGGTGATAGCCAGAGCGCCTGCGGCGGGGTTGAGAGCCCCTGCGGCGGGGTTGAGAGCGCCTGCGGCGGGGTTGAGAGCGCCTGCGGGGGTGAGAAAACCCTCCCCCGGCGTGACTGGCTCGCCTGGCTCGAGGCGACGCTGCCGGTGGCGCCAACCCTGTGGTGCACCGACCCGGCCAGCGGGCGGCTGCGCGCCGCGGGCGTCGATGAAAAGGGGCGCCTGCGCTGGTGGTTCATGTCGGGGCCGCCGATCGAGCTGCCCAACCTGGCCTGGCTGGCCGCCCGCTTCACCGAGGCGACAGCGGGGCAGGCCCTGTCGTCGGCGCATCGCCGACGCCTGCTGGCCGGCTGCGACGACGGCGCCGCCAACCAGGGTCCGGTGGTGTGCAGCTGCCACCAGGTGGGCCAACGCGCTATTCTGGGAGCCATCCGTGAAGGCGACGACAGCGTCGAGGCGCTGGGCGCCCGGCTGGCCTGCGGCACCCAGTGCGGCAGCTGTATCCCCGAGCTGAAATCGCTTATCGAAGAGGAGAAGGGCCATGCGCGCGCTGAGCCAACTGAAGTCCCTGCTGTCGTTTGAGCCTTTCCACCGGCGGCCGCCGCCCAGCGTGCTGGGTCGGGCGGCCTGGTCGCTGCTGCAAAGCGTGGGTCATGTCGTACGCTCGCCGTTCGGCGGCACCCGCGACGACCTCGCGCCCAGGCTGACCCTGGACGGCGAGTGCCACGCCGGCCGGGTCTACCTGGTGGGCGCGGGCAGCGGCGACGTGGAGCTGCTCACGCTCAAGGCCGCCAGGCTGCTGCAGCAGGCCGACGCGGTGGTCTACGACCGCCTGGTGGGCGATGACGTGCTGGCGCTGATTCCCGCCGGCCGCGAGCGCTACTACGTGGGCAAGGAGCGCGGCCACCACAGCGTGCCCCAGGAGGAGATCGGCGCGCTGCTGGTCAAGCTGGCGGGGCAGGGCAAGTCGGTGGTGCGGCTCAAGGGCGGCGACCCCGGCATCTTCGGCCGGATGGGGGAGGAGCTGGCCGCGCTTGCCGAGGCCGGCGTGGCGGCCGAAATCGTGCCGGGTATCACCGCTGCCTCGGCCGCCGCCGCCGGCATGGGCATTCCGCTCACCGACCGCGGCCACGCCCAGCAGCTGCGCTTCATCACCGCCCAGCTGTGCCGCAAGGATGGCGAGCCCGACTGGGCCACCTTGGCGCGCCGCGACGAGACGCTGATCTTCTACATGGGGCTGACCAAGGTGGAGGCCATCTGCACCGGGCTGCGCCAGGCGGGGCTGCCCGACGACTGGCCGATCATGCTGGTGGCCAACGCCAGCCTGCCCGAGCAGGCTTCGCTGGTGGGCACCCTGGCCGACATGTCAGAAAGGCTTGCCGCCTCGCCGCTGCCCTCGCCGTGCCTGATCGTGGTCGGCAGCGTGGTGCGCATGGTGGCCGACAGCCCCGCGTCACGCCACGCGGCATCGCCTGCCGGACACGCTGGCCGCGCCGCCCCTTGAGTGCACACGTGGCCGGAACATGGACGCTGACGGCGCGCAGCGTCTAGTCTGATTGACGACCGTCTCGCGAGCGCCAGGGCGCTCGTCAGCGGGCAGGATGCCCATCGGCAGGTACGGCAGGGAGCAGACATGGAGGACGGCGTACAATCCATCACGGGGTTCACGCGGCGGGTGCTGATCGTCATCGGGCTGGCCAGCCTGGTGGCGGTGCTGATCTATTTCGCCGGCCAGCTCATCGACGTGATGCTGCTGGTCTTCGCCGGGGTGCTGGTGGCGGTAGCCATCGACGGCGCGGTGCGGCTTTGCCAGCGCTATCTGCGGCTTGGCCGGCAGTGGGCGCTGGTGGTGGCGCTGCTGGCGATCACCCTGCTGATGGTCGGCCTGGGCGCACTGATCGGCCCGCGCATTTCGTCGCAGCTGCCGCAGCTGGTCGAACAGCTGCCCCAGGCGTTTAGCCGCCTGCTCGAGATGGTTCGCGAGCTGCCCGGCTTCGATGCGCTGATGCGCGAGGTCGACGAGCCGGCCCAACTGATCGGCCAGCCCGTCATCGACCGCTTCACCGGCTTCTTCTCCACCACCTTCGGTGCCATCGCCAGCTTCCTGCTGATCGTGCTGATCGGTTTCTACCTGGTGCTCAGCCCGTCGAAGTACATCGGCAACATGGTGCAACTGTGCCCGCCCGCTCATCGCCCGCGGCTGGAGCAGGTGATGTGCATGCAGGGTCGCGCGCTGCGCCTGTGGCTGCTGAGCCGCCTGGTCTCGATGGTGTTCGTCGGGGTCTCGGTGGCGCTCGGGCTGGCCTTTCTCGGCATTCCCATGGCCGGTGCCCTGGGCCTGATCGCTGGGCTGTTCACCTTCATTCCCTATCTGGGCCCGATCATCGGGGCCATCCCCACCGTGATGATCGCTTTTCTGGAAGCCCCCCAGCTGGCGCTCTATGCCATAGTGCTCTATTCCGTGGTCGAGACACTGGAGTCCAACCTGGTGATGCCGCTGGCGGCCAAGGGCATGGTGCGCCTGCCGCCTGCCTATACCGTGGTGGTACAGCTGGCCGGGGCGGCGGTGGCGGGTGTGGGCGGGGTGATCCTGTCGACCCCGCTGGCCGTGGTCGCGGTGGTGACGCTGCAGGCGCTCTACATCAACGATGTGCTGGGCGACGACATCGAAGTGCTGGGCGAAAAGAAAGCGGAGTAGGTGTGCAGGGAAACCACCGGGCCCTGGCAGGCCCGGTGAGCGTTGCGGCCAGGGGCGGCCTAGAGCTGGGCCATCACGGTGTCGACGCTGCTCTTGTCCACCACGCCGCGCTCGGTGTCGATGCCGACATAGGTCACCATGCCGTCATCGGCGATCAGCGCGAAGCGCAGGCTGCGAATCCCCATGCCAGCTGCGCTGGCATCCTTGTCCATGCCGAGTGCACGGGTGAATTCGGCGTTGCCGTCGGCCAGCATGAGGACGGCCTGGGCGTTCTGGTCCTGCTGCCAGGCGCGCATCACGAAGGCGTCGTTGACCGACATGCAGGCCAAAAGGTCGGCCTTTTCCAGTACCTTGTCGGCCTTCACGACGAATCCCGGCATGTGGGTGTTCGAGCAGCCGGGCGTAAAGGCCCCGGGCACGCCGAACAGCACCACGCGCTTGCCGGCGAACAGCTCGCCGGTGGAGATATCCGCGGGCCCTTCGGGGCCACAGGTCTTGATCCGGACATCGGGGATCTTGTCGCCTACGGAAATGGGCATTGACAGCTCCTCTTGCGATTGATGAATGTCACTCACTGTAGCCAAGTCATCCGGACAAAGCGTCCCGTGGCTTGCCAACGATCACGTGCCCGGATAAGCGTCGAAGACCTCCTGGCCGGTCATGTCGTGGGTCTCGTTGGCGAAGTGGTAATAGGGCGGTTTCTGGTCGATGAAGATCTGGGTATCGAATTTCCAGGCTTCGCCGCCATCGACCAGGCCCACCGGAATGGCGTAGTGGTCGCCCGTCTTGAGCCGGTAGAAGAGGTGGGTGCCGCAGCGCTGGCAGAAGCCGCGCTCCGCCCAGTCCGACGAGGCATAGACCGCCACGTGCTCCTCGCCTTCTATGCGAACCTCGCTGACCGACTCCAGCGCCAGCAGCGGGCCGCCGCCCCAGGTGCGGCACATGCGGCAGTGGCAGGCACCGACATTCTGCTTGCGTGTGGCTACCGCCACGCTCACGGCGCCGCACAGGCAGCTGCCGCGGGCACTCATTCCGTCCTTCATGGTTCTCTCCTGCTGGCCAAGGCAAAGCGTCCATCGACTTTCGCAGTCTAGACACATCGGCGCGACGCCACTCGTTCGCTTTTCCCACTGGCCCGCCAAGCGGTTCGGTTGCGCCAGAAAAATCGGCAGACGGCCAAGTTTGCTAGGGTGTGTGTAAAAGGTGAGACGAGGTGCCGCTTTGAAGCGACGAACCAAGATCAGGTTGATTGGCGCGACTGCGCTGGCGGTGGCCATCCTGTTTGCGATCGGCGGCGTCATCCTTTCCAATGCGACCCCCAAGCCCAAGCGCCTGGTCGAGCCCGTGGTAGTCGACTACGGGGTCGAAGACGCCCGCTTCGCCAGGTCGCTGCAGCACATCCTTCCCCATCCCATCCTCGAGGGGAATCGCATCGAGCACATCGAGGGCGGCGAGGCCATCTATGCGGCAAAGCTCGATGCCATCGCGGCGGCAGAGCGCACGATCTCCTTCGAGGTTTTTGAGTTCTTCGGTGACAAGGCGGCAGCCGCCTTCGCCGATGCGTTGTCCGCGGCGGCAGAGCGAGGGGTGACCGTGCACGCGCTGCTGGATTACGTCGGCTCCATGCCGGCCGAGGAGGAGCACCTGGAGCGCATGGAGAGGGCCGGCGTCGAGGTGGTTCGCTGGCGCGAGCCGTCCTGGTACCAACTGCCGCAGTTCAATCACCGTACCCACCGCAAGCTGCTGGTCGTCGATGGCGAGCTGGGCTTTACCGGAGGCGCCAACGTGACCGACAGCTGGCTGCCGGATGACGACGAGCCGGGCTACCGCGATCATCACTTCCGCATAACCGGCCCCGTGGTGGGCAACATGCAGGGCGCCTTCGCCGAGGTCTGGCTCGAGGCGAGCGGCGAGCTACTGCATGGCGATGCCTACTTTCCCGAGCTCGAGCCCCAGGGCGAGCTCGCCATGCAGATGGTCAGCAGCAAGCCCCGCGAAGGCATGCACCGCATCCGCATGATGTTCAAGTACGCCGTCGCTGCTGCCCAGGAGCGTATCACGATCTCTTCCGCTTACTTTTACCCCGACCCGAGCTTCCTCGATGCGCTGACCGAAGCAGCCGAGCGAGGCGTCGAGGTGCGCATCCTGCTGCCCGGCGAGAGCATCGATTACGGCTTCGTCAGGCAGGCCTCGATCAACCGCTGGCGGCCCATGCTCGAAGCAGGCGTGGAGATCCACGAGTACCAGCCATCGATGTACCACGCCAAGTTGATCAGTATCGACGACCGCTGGGCCAGCATCGGCTCCACCAACATCGACAATCGCTCGTTTCGCATCAACAAGGAGGGCAACGTCAACATCTACGATGAAGACTTCGCCCGCTACGTTCGCGGCCTGGTCGAAGAGGACCTGGACGAGGCGATCCCCTATACCCTGGAGCGTTGGGAGGAGCGGCCCTGGCACAAGCGCCTGGCCGGCTGGGTGAGCATGATCGCCGGGGCGCACTATTGAGCGTCGGGGTCATCGACGATGTCGGGGTCATCGGCGATGAAGGCGCGGCGATGGAAGTCCGCGGCTGCCTTGGCTTCGGCCACGCCGATGAGGCCGGGTTCGGAAGCCTCCCCGCCTGCCAGTACCGCCAGCACCGTCCTCACCCCGCGGGACAGTGAAAACAAGTGATAGCCACCCTCGAGTACGAAGACGAGCCGACCGTCGCAGTGTTGTTGCGCCAGCCTCATGAGCCTGTGCGTCATGGCGGCAAAGCCCTCGTAGGAGACGTTGAGCGCCAGGTCGAACGGGTGGGGGTCGAAGCCGGCCGAGACCAGGATCAGGTCCGGTTGGAACCAGTCCGCCGCGGGAACGAGGATATCGTCGAAGGCCTGGAGGTAGGCCCGGTCTCCGGCGCCTGCCGGCATGGGCACGTTGATGGTGGTGCCTTCGCCGAGGCCCACGCCCACATCCTCGAGATTGCCAGTGCCGGGGTAGAAGGGCGAGCCACGATGGATGTCGAAGAGCATCACGTCGGGGTCGGCCCAGAAGATGTCCTGGGTGCCGTTGGCGTGGTGGGCGTCCCAGTCGACGATCAAAACGCGCTCGCAGCCAAGCTCGGCCCGGGCATGCGCCGCGGCCACCGCCACGTTGTTGAACAGGCAGAAGCCGCGGGCGCGCACGGGTTCGGCGTGATGGCCCGGCGGGCGAATCAAGGCGAAGGCGCTCTGGCATCGCCCCTGCATGACGGCCTCCACCGCGGCGATGGTCGTGCCGGAGGCCACCTCCGCCGCATCCACGCTGCCGGGAGAGACGGCGGTGGTGTCCACATCCAGCCAGGCGTTCTTGCCCCGCAGGTCGAAGACATGATCCAGGTAGGAGCTGGTATGGACCCTGCCCAGCTGCTCGCGGGTGGCTGCCTTGCCTGTTTCAAACGCTACACCCGGCACCGGTTCGAGCTGCAGCAATTGGTGTATGGCGGTCAGCCGCCCCGCGTGTTCCGGGTAGACCCAGGGGACCTTGAGCGCAGAGAGAAGCTCGCGCACCCGTCGGTCCATGCGGCCGGGAAGGAAAGGCGCCTCGGAGTCGGGCTGGTGGGTGAGAACTCGCTCGTCATAGAACGCGATGACGCTATTTGGCTCTGCCACATGCGGCTCCTGAAACCAGGGTCGGATTATCCTGTACCCAGCATAGTCGCTCTACCCGCGCTGCCGGGATAATCGGGCCTCGTGATGGCTCGTCACCGCGCAGGCGAAGCAGGCCGCCTTTTTGTCACTGGTGCAATGGAGATGTATGAGGGACAGCCAATGGCATCGGCCACGGCAGCACCAAAGACCTTCACGCCGTGAGTCGGCGACCGCCCCCTGCCGGGGGCGGTCGCATTGAAGGGGTGCCTCCCGGCCGTCGCTCAGCGCAGCGAGAGCGCGCCGGCGCCGGCGTCCTCGCCCATGGCCTCGCGGTAGGCCTTGGCTTCCTCGGCTTCCACCTCGTCACTGAAGCGCACCAGCAGCGTGCAGGAGGCCAGCACCAGCACCACCAGGCCGAGATAGAACAGGCCCTGCTGATAGGTGATCGCCTCGGAGCGGAACAGGAAGGCGGCGCCCACGGCCCCGACGTTGCCGCCGGCCCCGACGATGCCCGCCACGGCGCCCAGGGCCTTCTTGTTGATGAACGGCACCACGCCGTAGGTGGCGCCCTCGGCCATCTGCACGAACAGGCTGAACACCAGCATGATGCCGATGGCGTAAGACAGCACGTGCATCTGCGAGAAGGCGACCAGGGCGATACCTTCGCAGATCAGCGCGATGAACAGCCAGCGTACGCGGCCCTTGAGCCCGCCGTTGCGGGCGAACAGGTCGGAGAAGACGCCGCCCAGGGTGCGGGCAAAGACGTTCATCAGGCCGAACAGGCCGGCGATCATGCCGGCGGTGGCCAGCGTCAGGTCGAAGTGGTCGAAGAAGTAGATGGCGGCGATGTTGTTGATGGTCAGCTCGACGCCGAAGCAGATGGCGTAGACCACGAACAGCGCCCACACGCGGATGTCCTTGGCCGCGGCCATGAAGCTCTTGCCGGCGCCGTGCTCGCCGCTGGCCGGCGGCAGCTCGCCGCGCTCGCGTAGCTCACTGAAGTTGCCGTTGGGTGCGTCCTGGGTGAACAGCCAGTAGCCGATGCCGGTGACGAACATCACCACGCCCGGCACCACCATGGCCAGCCGCCAGCCAAGTGTCTCGCTCACCCCGAGCATCAGCAGCCCCGAGAAGATCAGCGGCATCACGATCTGGGTGGTGCCGCCGCCGAGGTTCCCCCAGCCCGCGCTGGTGGCGTTGGCGGTGCCGACCACGTTGGGCGCGAACATCATGGTGGTGTGGTACTGGGTGATGACGAAGGCGGCCCCGATGGCGCCGATGGCCAGCCTAGCCAGCAGGAAGGTCTCGAAGCTGTTGGCGAAGCCGATGCTCATCACTGGAATCGAACCGAGCAGCAGCAGGCCGGTATAGGTCTTGCGCGGTCCGATGCGGTCGCACAGCACGCCGATGGCCATGCGCACCACCACCGTGATCAGCACCGAGGCGATGATGGTGTTGCCGATCTGGGTCTGGGTCAGCGCCAGGTCCTCGCGCACCACCGCCATCAGCGGGGCGATGCCGAACCAGCCGAAGAAGCAGATATGGAAGGCGAACCAAGAGAAGTGGAAGGCACGCATCTGCGGCGTGCGGAAGCTCAACAGGCGGATTCGATTGGCTTTGTTACGCAGTTCCATGGGCAGACCCTCATACGGATGAGTAGGTTCGTCCTTCTCCGTTGAAGGTCAGGTATGCGCACTCGTACTCCTGCGGCGGAGCCTGGTCCACGCCTACCGGTGGTTGACGTGAATCAAGCAAGTCATTTGCCATCTCACCGATAGGCAAGGATTAACATGGAGTTGCGAAAGCCCTGGATGAAAACCGGGGCCTGCTTCAGGCAGCGAGGGCACAGCCATGGTGCGGCGCCGCACGCCGGCGCCCCGTGCTGGTGCCAGGGCGCCTGTGGGCGGGCTGGAATCAGTTCATCGCCAGTTGCCTATCGGCACGCTCGCAGCTGAGGAAGGCCGAGCCCTCCAGCCAGGCCTGGTCGGGATAGTAGGCGAACAGGTAGTGCTCCTCCTTGATGCTGTCGATCAGCGGGTAGGTCACCTCCTGGCGAACCGCCGGGCAGCCGTGGCTGCGCCCGAGCCGCCCGGTCTGGCGAATGAAGTCCTCGCTGACGTAGTCGGCGCCGTGGATCACGATGGCGCGCTGGTAGGCCAGGTCGTTGACGCCCACCTCCAGCCCTTCCAGGCGAAGCGAGTAGCCGTTGCGCCCGTAGTAGCTGTTCAGGGTGCGAAACAGCCCCAGGCTCGACTGGTAGCTCTCCGGCGTGTTGGAAAAGAGGGTGGCTTCGGCATCGCCGGAGCCGCGCCCGTGGGAAACCAATTCCTCGAACAGCAGGCGCTCTTCGGCGAGGTCGAACACCCATAGGCGCGGCTCCACGGAAGGCCGCGAGAAGTCGATGACCGCCAGTCGCTCGGCCTGGGGATCGGCGCAGGCCATGGCATTGGCGGCAAGGGAGAGCACCTGGGGGTCGGCGCCGGGGGCCAGCTGTGCCAGGGTGGTGGCCAGCCGCACCTGAGGAGAGCCGTCCAGCGCGGCCTGGGCCAGGAAGCTGCCGGCCTGGGCCGCGAACGGTGCGAACAGCAGGGCCAGGGCCAGGGCAGGGCGGGCCACGCGGGAGCGGGTCGAGAGGGCACGGGTCAAGCGGGAGCGGGGCAGGGTTCGCATCGTCGGGCACCTGAAGCGTCGTCGTGCCGCCGGCTGCGGAAAGCCGTGGGCGGCTTGGGCAAAATGCCCGGGCCGCTACCAAGCGTCCCGGGGAACCGTCACTATTATGAAGACGACGGCCAGGAACGCCAGACGCGAAATCAACGGAGCAGGAGTCAACGATGCGTGCAATTGCTTGGATGGGCATGCTGCTGTGGCTGCTAGGCTCGGCCGGTGCGGCATGGGCCGAGCAGGGCACCGCGCCCGGGGAACCGCCACTGGCCGCCCAGTTGGCGAGGCTGGTGGCGTCGGAGAGTGCCCTGATGCAGGACTGGTATGCCCAGCGCGGCTATCGCCCGGCCTGGCATGACGGTGAAACCGTGGCGGCTTTCGCCTCGGCCCTGCATACCCTCGACAGCGATGGGCTTTCGCCCCAGGACTACCGCCCCGAAGCCGTCAAGGCGGGGCATCGCCACGCCTACGGCGAGCAGGGCAACGAGGCGCTCCAGGCCCAGTTCGATGTCGATGCCAGCCGGGTGCTGCTTATGGCCCTCAAGCACCTTCAGCGCGGCAAGGTCGACCCGCATTCGCTCGGCACGGGCTGGGAAGTGCCTGTCGAGGAACCCGACCTGGACCTGGCGCTGGTCTCGCGCGCGCTGGATGCCCAGCGCTTCGAGCAGGTGCTGGCCGCGGCGCGCCCGCCCTTCGCCCCCTACGAGCGCCTGCGCTCGGGGCTCGCCCGCTATCGCAACATCGAACGATTGGGCGGCTGGCCGCAGTTGCCGGAGCGCGAGCGCGCCCTGCGCCCGGGCGACATCGACGACGACGTGGCGCTTTTGCGCGAGCGCCTCGCCGTGGTGGGCGAGCTGGAGGTGATGGCCGCCGACACCACCGCCTTCCCCGGCGCCGAGCTCGAGGCGCCCGACCCGCGGCGCTACGACGACCGCCTGGCCGCGGCGGTACGGCGCTTCCAGCAGCGCCACTTGCTCGAGGCCGACGGCATCGTCGGACGCCAGACCCGGGCGGCGCTCAACGTGCCGGTGGAGCGGCGCATCGACGAGATCCGGCTCAACATGGAGCGCGCCCGCTGGCTCCTGCACGGCCTGCCGGAGGCGTTCGTGCTGGTGGATATCGCCGGCTATCGACTGAGCTACTTTCGCCCCAACGGCGAAGTGTGGCGCTCGCGCATCGTGGTCGGCAGGCCCTATCGGCGCACGCCTTCGCTGCGCTCGGAGATCACCCACATGACGGTGAACCCGACCTGGACGATCCCGCCGACCATCCGCCGCGAGGACGTGCTGCCGCGGGTGCGCGAGGACCTCGGCTACCTGATCCGGGAGAACATCAGCGTGCTGAGCGCCGCCGGCGAACCGCTCGACCCGCGGGAGATCGACTGGGACAACCCGGGCAACGTGGTGCTGCGCCAGGGGGCGGGGCCGCAGAATGCGCTCGGCCAGCTGGTGGTGCGCTTCCCCAACGACCACCTGGTCTACCTGCACGATACGCCGGCCCAGGGCCTGTTCGCCCGTGAGCAGCGGGCGTTCAGTTCCGGCTGCATCCGGGTCGAGAACATCCAGCAGTTCGCGCAGCTGCTCTCCGATGATACCGGCAGTGGCCATGAGGTGCGGCGCCTGGTCGATGCCGGCAGGACCGGCAACGTGCCGCTGGCGCAGAGGATGCCGGTGATCCTCCACTACTGGACCGTGCACCCGGCCGAGGATGGCGAGCTGGCGTTTCGGCCCGACATCTACCAGCGCGACGATGTGCTGCTGCGCGAGCTGAACCGCCCGCTGGCGCTGTGAGCGTCGGCCTGAGGGCTCAGCGGTAGCCCTCGGCCTGCAGGCGGAACAGCCGCGCATAGCGCCCGTTCTGCGCCATCAGGCTGGCGTGGTCGCCGCGCTCGATGACCTCGCCGCCGTCGATCACCAGGATCTGGTCGGCGGCGCGCACCGTGGAGAAGCGGTGCGAGATCAGGATGGTCATCTTGTCCTGGCTGTGGCGGCGGAAGTCGGCGAACACCGCCGCCTCGGCCGCCGCGTCCATGGCCGCGGTGGGTTCGTCGAGTACCAGTATGTCGGCCTGCTCGCGCATGTGGGCGCGGGCCAAGGCGATCTTCTGCCACTGCCCACCGGACAGCTCCTGGCCGCCCTTGAACCAGCGCCCGAGCTGGGTATGGTAGCCGCCCGGCATGTTGCGGATGAAGTCGTCGGCCATGCCGCGCTCGGCGGCCTGCTGCCAGCGCTGTTCGTCCTCGAACGACTCTACGTCGCCGGCGCCGAGGTTCTCGCCCACCTTGAGCTGGTAGCGCACGAAGTCCTGGAAGATCACCCCGATGCGCCGGCGCAGCGTGGCCACGTCCCACTCGCGCAGGTCGCTGCCGTCGAGCAGGATGCGCCCTTCGCTCGGCGCGTAGAGCCGCGTGAGCAGCTTGATCAGGGTGGTCTTGCCCGAGCCGTTGGCGCCCACCAGGGCCAGGCTCCGCCCCGGCGCCAGGTGCAGCGATACCTGGCGCAGCGCCGGGCGCTCGGCGCCGGGGTAGGTGAAGCTCACGTTCTCGAAGCGAATGCCGTCGCCCGGCTGCGCCCCTTCGGTGAGGGTGCCCCGCTCGGGGGCCACCGGCTGCTCCAGGTACTCGTAGAGGTTCGACAGGTAGAGGTTGTCCTCGTACATGCCGCTGATCGAGGTGAGGCTGGCCGAGAGCGCCGCCTGGCCCTGCTTGAACACCAGCAGGTACATGGTCATCTCGCCAAGTGTCAGCGCGCCTGAGACCGTTTCCACCACCACCCAGGCATAGGCGCCGTAGAAGGCCAGCGTGCCGAGCAGCCCGAGCAAAAAGCCCCAGCTCTCGCGGCGAATCGTCAGGCGGCGGTCCTCGCCGTAGAGGGTATCGAAGATGCGGCGGTAGCGTTCGAGCAGCAGCGGCTCGAGCCCGAACAGCTTGACCTCCTTGATGCTGTCCTCGCGGGCCAGCACGGTTTCCAGGTACATCTGCATGCGGGTCTGGGGCGAGCGCCAGCGGAACAGGCGGAAGGCGTCGCCGGAGAACTTGGCCTCGGAGATGAACACCGGCAGGGCGCCGATCAGCAGCACCAGCAGCGCCCAGGGCGAGAACTGCACCAGCAGCACGCCGAAGCTGGCCAGCGAGATGGCGTTCTGCAGCAGCCCGAAGGTCTTGTTGACCAGCCCCAGCGGGCGGATCGAGGCCTCGCGGCGGGCGCGGGTGAGCTTGTCGTAGAACTCCGAGTCCTCGAACTGGGCCAGCGTCAGGGTGCCGGCCTTCTCCAGGATCATCACGTTGACCTTCTGCCCCAGCAGTGCCCGCAGCAGCGACTGCTGCGCCGACAGGCCGCGCTGGGCCAGGGCGATGGCGGCGATCACGCCCGCTTCCGCGAGCACGTAGCGCATTACCGGCCAGGTCGACTCCAGGCTCAGGGCGGCGCCGGTCTCGCGGTGGTAGGCCATGGCCTCGACCACGGCATCGACGATCAGCTGGCCGAGCCAGGCGGCCACGGCGGGCAGCACGCCGGCGATCAGCGTGCAGATCGCCAGCCCCACCGTCAGCCCGCGTGAGGTCTGCCACACCAGCGCCAGCGCGCGCCGGCTGTAGCGGAACACGCCGAAGAAGGCGGCCAGGCGATTGGCTTCCGGAGGCGGGGTGGGAATGGCGCGTTGCATGTGGGGCGAGGACACGCATGGTCTCCGTTGAGGCGAGCCGCGGCGGCGGCGATGGGCCAACGCACCGACGCCCCAGCAGTGTGGGGCGTCGGGGAGAGGGAGCCGGGCGGCGGATCAGCCGTCGCTGTCGTCGCCGGCGCTGCTGGCCTGTGCCACCACCGGTCCGGTCTGGCCGGAGCGCAGCGTGGCCAGCAGGGGCTCGGCCTCGCGCTGGAATGCCAGCAGCTGCTGGCCCTGCAGGCTCTTGCTTTCCGGCAAGTCGACCTTCATGGCATCCACCGCGCTGTTGTTGACGATCACCTCGTAGTGCAGGTGAGGCCCCGTGCTGCGGCCCGTATTGCCGGACAGCGCGATGCGTTCGCCCATGGTGACGCGGTCGCCGCGATTGACCAGCGCCCGCGACAGGTGCAGGTAGCGGGTGCGATAGCCGTTGTCATGGCGGATGACCACGTAGCGGCCCGCCACCGGGTGGTTGCCGATCTTCTCGACGCGGCCATCCGCCGGCGCCATGATGGGCGTGCCGATGGGCATGGCCCAGTCGGTACCGCGGTGCGGGCTGACCCGCCCGGTGACCGGGTGGGTGCGGCGCGGGTTGAAGCCGGAGCTCATGCGGTAGCTGCCCTCGAAGGGGTAGCGGCTGAAGGCCGGGTCCAGGCTCTGGCCGTCCGGGGTGTAGAAGTTGTTGTCGGCGCTGTTGCGCACCAGGGTCAGGTCCATGCGATCGCCCTGGTACTGGATGGCCAGTACGCGCGGGTCGAAGCTGTTGCCGTCGATGATGTCGGATTCGATCAGCACCTGGAAGGTGTCGCCGCGGCGCGAGTCGCGGCGGAAATCGAGCTTCTTCTCCAGCAGGCGCGATACCTGGGCCACTTCCGTGCTCGACAGGCCGGTGGCCTGCGCCGAGCGCGCGAAGCTGCCGCTCACGCTGCCGGCGAACAGGCGCTGGGTGGCTTCCCCGGCGCGTTCGATGGTGGCGACCTCGAAGCCGTCGTCGCTGCGCTCGAGCAGGAAGCCCTCGCGAGGATTGTGCATCAGGCGCATGGCCAGCAGCCGGTCGTGCTCGTCCAGCTGGTACTCGAAGGTATTGCCGACCCGCCAGTGCGTCAGCGAGCGCTTGTTGGGCAGGCTTTCGAGCAGGCGCATGGCTTCGCTGTAGCCGAGCCCCAGCTCGTTCTGGGCCAGCACGGCGAAGGTGTCGCCCTGGCTCACGGTGTAGGTGCGCCACTGCGGCACGAACGGCTCGGTGGCCGCGATCTCGCGCTCGAACAGCAGCGGGCCATCCTCGAACAGCTCCAGCTCGTCGTCCGGATAATCTTCGTAGGAGGTGGCGTCGGCCGCCAGCGCTTCGTCATCGGTGAAGGTGTCGTCCAGCATGCCGCTGGCCAAGGTACCAATGACCAGCGCCATGTGCACGGCGCCGGAATCCAGCACCGGGCCGAGGTCAGTAGCGCTATCCATTGGTGCATCGGCAACCGGCTGCTGTTGCACGGCGACCCACTCGGCTTCCGCCCTGGCGTTGGCCATGCCGCTCAGGTCGATGATCTCGCTGGGTTTCAGCTGCGATAGCGGAATGTGCCCGCGGGTGGCATCCAGGGCCTGGGCGGCGATTTCGATGGCATCGGCGACGGAGTAGCGTTCGCTGTTCAGGGAGGGAAGGCCGGGTTGGGCTTCGGGCGACAGCGGGAAGAGCACGGTGGCGGGAACCTGTCCCTGTCGCTGGGTGGTTTCCACCAGGGTGACGATCTTTTGCGCGCCCAGCACCGTCACCATGGTGGCGACCGGTAGCAGCAACAACTTATGCGTGCGGGGCAGCGAATGAAGAATTCGCAACATGAGCAAGGGCCATAAAAAAAGGTGACATAACGATAAAAAAGGCATGGGAACCTTACCCCATGACATATGGCCTGCCTAGTCTGTACAAGCATACAGACAGGCTTTCTCCAAAGGGAGCCGACTCCTTCGAAGCGTATCGTCATGTTGCCGAACGGCGTTCAACAACACTATTGCGCATTGAACGTGAACGCAGCGCGGCTTGACAAGCCCGGTTACGGCAAAAAGTGTGAGGAAATGTCACCTTTCCGACCGGAGCGACTGAGCGCTCCGGTACGTTGGGCTACAAGGACGTAAACGTTCCGTTACGATAATCTCGCAGCGCCTGCTCGATTTCGCTCATGTGATTCATCACGAAGGGCCCGTAGTGGGCAATCGGCTCGCCATGCGGCGTGCCGGCGAGCAGCAGGGCCTGAGCGCCCGTGGCACTGGCCAGGGCCAGGCAGTCGCCGGGGCCGAGGCGTGCCAGCTGCCCCGCCTCGATGGCGGTGTCGCCGACCTGCAGCGTCCCTTCGAACACGTAAAGCGCCACCGTTTCCGCCGTCAGCGCGAGCGCCAGCTCGCCGCCCTCCTTCAATCGCGCGTGGGCCACCGCACCGTCGCCGGCCAGGGCGTCGAGCGGTCCCTCCACGCCGGGGCCGTCGTCGCTGCGCCAGTGCCCGCCGAGCGCGACCAGCTCGGCTTCCTTGCCGGCCAGGTGCGGCATCTCGTGGCTGCGCACGTCGCGGTAGGTGGCCGGGCTCAGCTTGTCCTTGGCCGCCAGGTTGAGCCAGAGCTGGAAGGCGTGCAGGCCATGGCTGTCGGTCAGCGGCATCTCGGAGTGCACGATGCCGCGGCCGGTATGCATCCACTGGGCGTCGCCGGCGCGGATGCTGCTGGCATGGCCGAGGTGGTCTTCATGGGTCAGCCCGCCGTGGATCACGTAGGTCAGGGTCTGGATCCCGCGGTGGGGGTGGGGCGGGAAGCCGCCGATGTAGTCATCGGGGCTGTCGGAACCCAGCTCGTCGAGCATCAGGAAGGGGTCCAGCGTGCCCTCGAAGCGGTGGATGCGCTTGATCTTCACCCCGTCGCCGTCCTGGCTCGGGTGGCTGCGAATGATGTCGATCACGTGGCGAAGCTGCGGGGATGCGGCCATGGGTAAACCCTCCAGGGCAGGTGATGCTGGTATTTTATGCCGTTTTTTTCGAAAATTAATCGCATAGTTTTGCTTCAACAATTCGAGGAATTCGAAATGTCTCGTGTCACCCTGGCCCAATGGCGAATGCTGGCGGCGGTCGTCGAGCATGGCGGCTTCGCCCGTGCAGCCGAAGCGATCCACAAGAGCCCGTCGACGCTCAACCATGCGGTTCACAAGCTGGAGGAGCAGCTGGGCGTGCAGGTGCTGGAACCCGTGGGCCGCCAGGTGCGGCTGACCGAGGCGGGCGAGATGCTGCTGCGCCGGGCGCGCCAGCTGCTCGAAAGCGCCGAGGCGCTGGAGGATGTCGCCGGGCGCCTGGCCGCCGGGCTGGAGGCGGAGGTGGTGCTGGCGGTGGACCAGATCTTTCCCAGCAACGCACTGGCGCAGGCGCTGAACCGCTTCTCGGCCGCCTTCCCTTACGTGCGCGTGCAGCTGCACGAGACGGTGCTCAACGGCGGCATCGAAATGCTCTACGACGGCCGCGCCGACCTGACGCTGACCGGGCTCGCGGCCCAGGGCTTTCTCGGCGACCCGCTGGTGCAGGTGCGCTTCATCGCCGTGGCCCACCCCGACCATGCGCTGCACGCGCTAGGCCGCGAGCTGGACCTGCGCGACCTGCTGCGCCACCGGCAGATGGTGGTGCGCGACTCGGCCCAGCGCCAGTCGATGGATGCCGGCTGGCTCAAGGCGGAGCAGCGCTGGACGGTGAGCCACCTGGAGACCTCGATCGACATGGTGCGCCGGGGGCTCGCCTTTGCCTGGCTGCCGGAAACCCGAATCCAGGCCGAGCTGGAGCGCGGCGTGCTGGTGCCGCTGCCGCTCGCCGCCGGTGGCATACGCGAGGTCTCGATGCAGATGATCTACCGCGACCGCGACCGCGCCGGCCCTGCGACCCACGCCATGGCCGAGGCGTTGAAGGCGGCGGTGGGCGAGCAGTGTCCAGCGTGAGCTTTCGCATTTTTACAACGATTGGGCGCAATTTCTCCGCTTGAGCCTCGAGGCGATCGGCTTACCCTGAACTAAAGCCATTCCGAGGAGAGCAAGATGGGCCTGTTGATCGACGGCACCTGGCACGACCAGTGGTACGACACCAAGAAGCACGGCGGCGAGTTCGTGCGTGAATCCGCCCAGCTGCGCGACTGGGTCACCGCCGACGGCGCCCCCGGCCCCGACGGCCAGCGCGCCGTGCCGGCCGAGGCGGGGCGCTTCCACCTGTATGTCTCGCTGGCCTGCCCCTGGGCGCACCGTACCCTGGTCATGCGCAAGCTCAAGGGGCTGGAATCGCTGATCGGCGTCTCCTGGGTCAGCCCGCTGATGCTCGACCAGGGCTGGAGCTACCACGAAGAGGAGGGCGCCAGCGGCGATCCGGTCAACGGCGTGGCCTATCACCGCGAGCTCTACACTCTGACCGACCCGCACTACACCGGCCGCGTCACCGTGCCGGTGCTGTGGGACAAGCAGGAAGGGCGCATCGTCAACAACGAGTCCGCCGAGCTGCTGCGCATCCTCAACGGCGCCTTCAACGGCCTCACCGGCAACCGGCTCGACTTCTACCCTGAGGACCTGCGCGACACCATCGACGCGGTCAACGCCGAGGTGTACGAGCACATCAACAACGGTGTCTACAAGTCGGGCTTTGCCACCGAGCAGCGGGTGTACGAAAAACACGTCACCGCGCTGTTCGACTCGCTCGACCGCATCGAAGCGCGGCTGGGCGAGCACCGCTACCTCGCCGGCGAGTGGTTCACCGAGGCCGACATCCGCCTGTTCACTACTCTGGTGCGCTTCGACGCCGTCTACTACGGCCACTTCAAGTGCAATTTCCGCCGTATCGAGGACTACCCCAACCTCTCGCACTACCTGCGCGAGCTCTACCAATGGCCGGGCGTGGCCGAGACGGTGAGCCTCGACCACATCAAGCAGCACTACTATTACAGCCACGACACCATCAACCCGACCCGCATCGTGCCCAAGGGCCCGCTGCTGGATTTCGAGCGCCCGCATGACCGCGAGCGGCTGGCGGGGCAGGGCATTCGCGAACGGGGTAGCCGCGAAAAGGGCTAACGCTGCTTCGCCAGCCACCGGTCCAGCGCGTTGGCGAACTCGCGGCGGTCAGTGTCCGAATAGCCCTTTGGCCCGCCGGTGTGTTCGCCGCTGGAGCGCAGGGTTTCCATGAAGTCGCGCATCTGCACCCGGGCGCGAATGTTGTTCTTGTCGAGGATCTCGCCGCGGGTGGTCATCACCGCCGCGCCCTTGTCGATGGCGTCCAGGGCCAGCGGCAGGTCGGAGCTGATCAACAGGTCGCCGGCCTCGAGGCGCGCCACGATCTCGTTGTCGGCGGCATCGAAGCCGTGGCTCACCGACAGCGCCTTGACCCACTTCGAGGGCGGCAGGGGAATCGCGTGGTTGGCGACGAACCAGGCCGGTGTGGTGGTGCGTTCGGCGGCGCGAACGATGATGTCGCGCGCCACCCGGGGGCAGGCGTCGGCATCGACCCAGAGCGTGGGCATTCAGGCGGCTCCTCAAGATTATTTACGGTAGTAGGTGAACGCAGCGTTGAAAGTACTGGTTTTGGCCCAGCCCCGATGGTAGCATGCGCCCTCCTCGCATGTGCTGACCCCGCCATCATGACGATTCGCTCCATACGCCCCGCGTGTGAGAGGCAATCACCGAGACCGACAGCTATCGCTGCGTCCGAGATGTGAAGATGGAGCGCCAAACAAGATGCCGCCAACCGGGCGACATCGGCGCAGAAAGGTCGCCACGCGGTTCGCTGCCCGTTGGCGCGAACCGGATGCCAGGTGCGACCGGCGTCCCACGTACCCCGTGATCCGCTCTGTTCAGGCCAGTTTGGCCGAAGACGACAGGGCCACCGACCTGCCTAGTGCTGCGTCGGGGATGCCTCACTGTTTTTGCCGGCGAGTGCCGGCCTACCAAGGTGTGATTGATGACCTCGACTTCTGTCGCCTCGCCGAGCTTCGGCGATCTTGCTCTGCTGCCTGCCGTTCTCGCCGCTGTAGAAACACTGGGTTACGAAATTCCCTCCCCGATTCAGACACAGACCATTCCGGCACTGCTGGAAGGGCGCGACATGCTGGGCCAGGCCCAGACCGGCACCGGCAAGACCGCGGCGTTCGCGCTGCCGTTGCTTTCGCGGCTGGAACTGACCCGCCGCGAGACCCAGGTGCTGGTGCTGGCACCGACCCGTGAGCTGGCCCAGCAGGTGGCCGTCTCCTTTACCAAGTACGGCCAGAACCTGCAGGGCCTGGAAGTGGCGACCCTGTGCGGTGGCCAGGAATATCGCGAACAGCTCGGTGCGCTGAAGCGTGGCGCCCAGGTGGTGGTAGGCACGCCGGGCCGGGTGATCGACCACCTCGACCGCGGCAGCCTCAAGCTCGACGGCCTTTCCGCCCTGGTGCTGGATGAAGCCGACGAGATGCTGCGCATGGGCTTCATCGACGACGTCAAGCGCGTGGTCGCCGATACCCCGAAGGAAGCCCAGCGGGTGTTCTTCTCCGCCACGCTGCCGGCCGAGATCGAGCGTATCGTCAACCGCTACCTGGTCGACCCGGTGAAGGTGGCGATCGAGTCACGTACCACCACGGCCGAGTGCATCGAGCAGCGCCTGGTGCGCGTCGATGGCGGTGCCAAGCTGGAAGCGTTGTCGCGCATCCTCGAGGTCGAGCCGGTGGATGCCGCCATCGTCTTCGTGCGCACCCGGGCCGCCTGCACCACGCTGATGGAGCAGCTTTCCGCCCGCGGCGTGAACGTGGCGAGCCTGTCCGGCGACCTGGACCAGAGCCTGCGCGAGCGCACCATCCAGCGCCTCAAGCGCGGCAAGGTCGACGTGCTGATCGCCACCGACGTGGCGGCCCGCGGCCTCGACGTGCCGCGCATCACCCACGTCTTCAACTATGACCTGCCCCAGGACGCCGAGGCCTACACCCACCGCATCGGCCGTACCGGCCGGGCCGGGCGTACCGGCATCTCGATCACTTTCGTCGGCTTCCGTGAAGGCCGCAAGGTGGGCTGGATCGAGCAGGCCACCGGCCAGAAGCTCAGCGAGATGGAAGTGCCCGATGAGGCCGCTATCCGCGCCCATCGTGACGAGGTGTTCCACCAGCGCATCATCGGCTCTCTCACCTCTGGCGCCGACGAGCAGCGTGCCCTGGTCGAGCGGCTGGTGGCGGAAGGCCATGATCCGGTCGAGCTGGCCTGTGCCTTTGCCGCCCTGGCCCGCGCCGACGAGGCGCCCATCGGTCGCCTGCAGGCGCCCCGCAAGGAGCGCACCGACCGCGGCGAGCGCAGTGAGCGCGGTGAGCGTGCCCCGCGTCGCGCCGAGCGTGACGGCCGCGGCCCGAGCGAGGGCATGACCCGCTATCGCGTGGCCGTGGGCCACAAGGACGGCGTCAAGCCGGGCCAACTTGTCGGCGCCCTGGCCAATGAGGGTGGGATCGAAGGCTCGCGGATCGGCCGCATCGATATCCGCAACGCCTTCTCCGTGGTCGAGCTGCCGAGCTCGCTGCCGCCGAGCATCCTGGCCAAGATGGCCCGCGCCCGCGTTGCCGGTCGTGCGCTGGAGATCAGCGAGGATTCCGGTGCCCCCGAGCGCGCTCCGCGCCGCCGCCGCGAGGATGGCGAGGCACCGGTGCGTCGCCGCACCAGCGCCTGAGGATCGCCGGGCCTGACGCCCGGCACCGCCTGAAAAAGCCTCGACACCGTAAGGTGTCGGGGCTTTTTGCTGGTTGGCATGCCCGCATGAGGCCAATGCCTGCCTGCTCCAAAAAATCGCCTCGCTTGCGGTGATCCCAGCGGCAAGAAGCCCGGCCTGAGCGCCGGGCTTCCTGTGTAGGCAAGAGTTACGGCTGCAAACCTGCGGGGATGCGGTTAAGCCGAGGCCGGCTGCTGCAGCCGCCGCCCCAGTGCCTGCATGAAGCGGGTGCCGGCGGCGAGCTGTTCGAGCTCGATGTATTCGTCGGGCTGGTGTGCCTGGCGAATGCTGCCTGGGCCGCAGATCACCGTGGGCAGGCCCACGCGCTGGAACTGCCCGGCTTCGGTGGCGTAGGCCACCGCGCCGTGGGGCTGCTCGCCGAGCAGTTCGCGGCACAGGCCGAGCACCTCGGCATTGTTGTCGTCGGCCAGGGCCGGCACGGTGGCGTTCAGCGCTTCGGTGACGATGCCGGCCTCCGGTGCGCGGCGCTGCATCTCGGCTTCGAGCTCGGCGGCGTAGGCGTTGACGCGGCCGAGCAGGTCGTCGAAGCGGTCGCCGGGCAGGTGGCGAATCTCCCACTCGAAGGTGCACTCCCGGGCCATGATGTTGATCGCCGTGCCTCCGGCGATCTTGCCCACGTGCAGGCTGGAGTGAGCAACGTTGAAGGCTTCGTCGATGCGCCCTTCGGCGCGCAGCTCGGCCATCACGTCCTCGATGCGAGTCACTAGCCGCGCCGCCACGTGGATGGCGGAAACGCCCTGGTCGATCTGGCTCGAATGGGAGGCGCGGCCGGTCACGGTGGTGCGCAGGTTGGTGGCGCCCTTGTGCGCCACCACCGGCTGCATCAGGGTCGGCTCGCCGACGATCACCGCGGCGGGGCGGGGGTGGTCGGCGACCAGCCGTTCGATCATGCGCGGTGCGCCGATGCAGCCGATTTCCTCGTCGTAGGAGAGCGCCAGGGTGATCGGCGCCTGCAGGTCGAGCCGGGTCCAGGCCGGCACCTCGGCCAGGGCGCAGGCGATGAAGCCCTTCATGTCGCAGGTGCCGCGCCCGTAGAGCCTGCCGTCGCCCTTGTCGACCAGCGTGAACGGATCGCTCGACCACGGCTGGCCGTCCACCGGTACCACGTCGGTGTGGCCCGAGAGCACCACGCCGCCCGCCACGTCAGGCCCGATGCGGGCCAGCAGGTTGGCCTTGCTGCCGTCGTCGTTCTCCACCCGCCAGTGTTCCACGCCGTGCTCGTCGAGATAGCGTTCGACGAAGGCGATAAGATCGAGGTTGGAATCGCGCGAAACGGTGGCGAAACCCACCAGGCGCTCGAGCATCTCGGCGGCTGTCATGCGTCACTCCTTGAACGGTTTGCTTCAAGCCTACCATGCCGGCGCCGGGCGAACAGGCCGACTGGCGTGGCGTGATCCCAGGCGGTCGGCGGCTAGTGGCTTGCCAGGTGGTCCGCGCCGCGGAATTCGCTGCAGGTGCAATTGCGCCCGTCCCGCTTGGCGCGGTACATCGCCCTGTCGGCACGCTCGAGGATGCATTCGGGGCTCTCGCCCGGGTGGATGTCGGTCACGCCCAGGCTCACGGTGAGGCGCAGGGTGTTGCCACGATAGGGTATCTCAAGCGCCTCGACCGCCTGGCGCAGCCGCTCGGCAAACAGCAGGCCACCGCGGCCGTCCGTTTCCGGTAGCAGCACGGCGAACTCCTCGCCCCCCAGCCGCCCCAGCATGTCGCTGCCGCGAAGCCGCTTGAGGCAGGCGGCGGAAAGCCCCAGCAACACCTCGTCGCCGGCCGCATGGCCCCAGGTGTCGTTGATCTTCTTGAAGCGGTCGGCGTCGAACATCACCAGGCTGGCCGCGCCCCCGTGCCGGGAGAGGCGAGACAGCTCCTGTTCCAGCTGCTGCAGGAAATGGCGGCGATTGGCGACCCCGGTAAGCGCATCGGTGGAGGAGATCTCCTGCAGCAGCCGCTCGGAGCGCTTGCGCTCGGTGATGTCCTGGAACACGACCACGCAGCCGGTGGCCGTGCTTCCTTCCAGCAGGGGCGAGGCGACCAGCTCCACGGCGAAGCCGCTGCCGTCGCGGCGCCAGAACCATTCGTCGCTGGAACGCTGCTCCTCGCCGGTGCGCAGGGCCTGCAGTACGAGGCACTCCTCGGCAGGAAAGTGGCTTCCGTCCTGGCGGGTGTGGTGGAAGAGCCGGTGGGAGTCCTGGCCGACGATCGCGTCTCGCTCCCAGCCCAGCATGCGGGCGGCGGCCGGGTTGACGAAGTTGACGAGCCCCTGGTGATCGACACCGAAGATCCCTTCGCCGGCGGCCTCGAGGATGCGCTCCTGGCGCTGGGCCAGCGCCTTGAAGGCCTCCTGCGCTTCCCGCCGTTGGGTGATGTCGCGCGATATCGTCTGCATGCCGATCACCTTGCCGCCGGCGGAGAGCAGCGGCATGGCCTTGCTTTCGACCCATAGGTAATGACCTTGCCGGTGGGGCATGCGGTGCTCGATCCCGGGGTCGGGTATGCCGTTCAGCACGTGCCGGTGCGACATCTCGCGGATGCGCTGCCGATCGTCGGGATGAATGAATTCGTAGGCGCTGCGGTCGAGCATCTCTTCGGGGCGGTAGCCCAGCAGCGCCAGCGCCGAGGGGCTGACGAAGCGATAGCGCGCCTCGGGCGAGGCGTCGTGCATGCACACGAGGTCGCTGAAGTGCTCGGCGATCTGCCGGTAGCGTGCCTCGCTGGACTCGAGCTCGAACTGGGTTTCCTTGCGCTGGGTGATGTTGGAAATGTACCCATGCCACAGCACGGTGCCGTCCTCGAGCCGTTCCGGCGTGGCTCGCCCGAAGGCCCACAGCTCATGGCCCAGCGGATGCTGGATTCGGTACTCGCACTGCCAGGGTTCCAGCGAAATGGCGGAGTATTGGATGGATTCCACCACGCGGGCCCGGTCATCCGGATGGACCGCGGCCACGGCGGCGCAGTCGCTCACCGCCAGCGATTCGGGGCCCACGCCGTAGATCTCCCAGCTCTTGCTGCTGGCATAGGGAAAGCTGCTGTGGCCCCCCGGGCTCAGCTGATACTGGTAGATGAAGCCGGGAAGCTGTTCGCTGAGCTTGGTCAGGCGGCGGTATTCGCAATCGCTGCGTTGCAGCACCAAGTGTTCGTTGGCGGTGATATTTTCGCTGGTCTTGCGCGAGACTTCATGCGCGATACCGCACAAGTAGCGCTGGCCGTTGTCGCTGTCGCAGATCAGCCAGGCGCTCTCCTGCATCCAGATGATGCGTCCGCCGGGGTGCACGATTCTATAGCGTCGACTGACTGACCCAAGCTCGAGCAATATTTCATGGCTCTGGTCAATGCTCTTGCGATCCTGTGGATGGATGATCTCGAACCAAAGCCGCGGGTTCGTGTAGAAGGCCTCGGGCGGATGGCCAAGCACTTCGGCGGTGGTAGGGTTGAGGTACGCCAGAGACAGGTCGCTCTCATTGACACACCAGAACACATCGCCAAGATTTTCCGCGAGTGTGAAAAGGATATCCGCTTTGGATTTCTGCGTGTGCTGAGGCATCTCGTCCCCTTCTGTTTCCTTCCGGTGCTCGGTTTTATTTATTGGTATTTCAACGCTCCGCCTGGTCCTTCAATGCAGGGCTTCCATGCCTTAACGTCGAGTAACAGAGAGGATAACCGACTTGGATGAAGGAATGTAACATCTTGTAACATAGTTTTACTTTTCGAAATAATGTTTTCATGCCCCAGGTCAAGCAAGCGCCCGAGGTCTCGGAAAAAAAGGTGAAACAAGCGTATTCTAATATGTTGGCTCGGCAGGATTGCCGAAAAAAGGCTGCCTGATTGGGTGCCGCTATCGCCCCGTTGGGAATAACAAATCGATTCAGAATGGAAAAACGGCGATACGTGCCTTTAACTTAGTGCGGTGAATCTAGTCTTCCGCGGCGCTCGCCCGCGGCCGACCAGAGTGGGGGAAAGGCGTTGGCAACAAGCGCCTGGGATTCTGAAAAGAAAGTATGGGAGAGCGTCATGGACCAGAAACTCGACAACTCGGCAGGCAAGTGTCCTGTCATGCACGGGTCGCGCACCAAGCACGGCGACGCCGGGAATTCCGTCTTCGATTGGTGGCCCAACCAGCTGAACCTCAACATCCTGCATCAGCATGCGCCCAGGTCCAATCCGCTGGGCGAGGACTTCGACTACGCCGAGGCTTTCAAGTCGCTCGACCTGCCTGCCGTGAAGCAGGACCTCCAAGCACTGATGACGGATTCCCAGGCGTGGTGGCCGGCCGACTACGGTCACTACGGCCCGCTCTTCATTCGCATGGCGTGGCACAGCGCCGGCAGCTACCGTGTGGGAGATGGCCGCGGCGGCGCCGGCACCGGCACCCAGCGCTTCGCGCCGCTCAACAGCTGGCCCGACAACGGCAACCTCGACAAGGCACGCCGCCTGCTGTGGCCGATCAAGCGCAAGTACGGCAACAAGCTCTCCTGGGCCGATCTCTATATCCTGGCGGGCAACGTCGCGCTGGAGTCCATGGGCTTCAAGACCTTCGGCTTTGCCGGCGGGCGCGAGGACGTCTACCAGCCGGAAGAGGACATCTACTGGGGCGCCGAGGACGAATGGCTGGCCAACAGCGAGCACGCCAAGAGCCGATACACCGGCGAGCGTGAGCTTGAAAATCCCCTGGCGGCGGTGCAGATGGGCCTGATCTACGTGAACCCGGAGGGCCCGGACGGCAACCCGGATCCGCTCGCCTCGGCCAGGGACATTCGCGAGACCTTCGCCCGCATGGCGATGAACGACTACGAGACGGTGGCGCTGACGGCAGGCGGTCACACCTTCGGCAAGGCCCACGGCGCCGGCGACCCGGTCAACGTCGGCCCCGAGCCGGAAGCCGCGCCCATGGAGGAGATGGGCTTCGGCTGGAAGAGTGGCTACAAGACCGGCAAGGGACGCGACACCATCACCAGCGGCCTCGAGGGCGCCTGGACGCCGACGCCGACGCAGTGGGACATGAGCTACTTCGACGTGCTGTTCGGCTACGAGTGGGAGCTGACCACCAGCCCGGCCGGTGCCAAGCAGTGGGCACCGAAGGGGCTCGCCGAGAAGGACATGGCGCCGGACGCCGAGGACCCGGCCAAGCGCGTGGGGATCATGATGTCCACCGCCGACATGGCCATGCGCGAGGACCCGGAGTACCGCAGGATCTCCGAGCACTTCCACAAGAATCCCGAGGAGTTTGCCGACGCCTTCGCCCGCGCCTGGTTCAAGCTGACGCACCGCGACATGGGCCCCAAGGCGCGCTACCTCGGCCCTGAGGTGCCGGCCGAGGACTTGATCTGGCAGGACCCGGTGCCGGCGGTCGACCATGAGCTGGTCGATGCCGAGGACATCGCGGCTCTCAAGGGCAAGATCCTCGCCTCGGGCCTGACGGTGGCCGAGCTGGTCTACACCGCCTGGTCGTCGGCTTCCACCTTCCGCGGCTCCGACATGCGCGGCGGGGCCAACGGTGCCCGTATCCGCCTGGCGCCGCAGAAGGACTGGGAAGCCAACCAGCCCGAGCAGCTGGCCAAGGTGCTCAAGACGCTGGAGAGCATCCAGAGCGATTTCAACGCGACCCAGGGGGGCCGCAAGCGGGTCTCGCTGGCTGACCTGATCGTGCTGGGTGGCGCCGCTGCCATCGAGAAGGCGGCCAAGGATGCCGGCCATGCCATCGAGGTGCCTTTTGCTCCGGGCCGTACCGACGCCAGCGCCGAGCAGACCGACGCCGACTCCTTCGAGTGGCTGCGCCCCGAGGCCGACGGCTTCCGCAACTATCGCCGCACGCGCTTCACCGTCACCGATGAGGAGATGCTGCTCGACAAGGCCCAACTGCTGGGGCTGTCCGCCCCCGAGATGACCGTGCTGGTGGGCGGCCTGCGGGTGCTCGAGGCCAACTACGGCAACGCACGCCACGGTGTGTTCACCGACCGACCCGGCACCCTGACCAACGACTTCTTCGTCAACCTGGTCGACATGGGCACGCAGTGGCAGCCCGCCTCGGTGGATGCCGATGTGTTCGAGGGGCGCGACCGCGCGACCGGCGAGCTGAAGTGGACCGGCACCCGCGTCGACCTGGTGTTCGGCTCCAACTCGCAGCTGCGTGCCATCGCCGAGGTCTACGCCCAGGACGATGCCAAGGAGAAGTTCGTCAACGACTTCGTCGCCGCCTGGAACAAGGTGATGAACGCAGATCGCTTCGACCTGGCGTGAGCCAGCGACAGAGCAAGACGTGACGGAAGCGCCCCGGCAACGGGGCGGTGGTGGACGACTGGCTGATCGGTCACGAGCTGCCTGGCGAGCGGGCCAGGCAGCTTGCCCATAAAGTGGTGCTCGATCGGGGCTTCATCAACCAGCGCTTTGCCGACCATGGCGGCCTTAAGCGGCTCGATGCCGTGCTCGGCAACCACCGCGATGAAGTTCTCGGTGCGTTCAACGACTCGCTATGGAGAGCGAGCTGACATGTCCATGGCGTCAACCAATCGGCGTGACATGTTCACGAAACGTGATTTTGTCGACACGTTTCGCGGATATGTCGATAGCATCGACATGTAGGCAGCTGAGGAGGGGGCGAAAGTAAAATAGCGCAGGGGTCTTATTTTATTTTCATCCGCAAATTAAAATAAGCGTCATCCTTATTTTAATCGAGCCCCAGGTGAACCATGGAACGCGGGCTGACAGGCCACTATGTAGACAGCATTGCCGGCGGGGTGCGCTGCCAGGCGTTCCTGCCCGATCCGTTGCCGCCTCGGCCGCCCCTGGTTCTGGATGGCAAGCTCCAGCAGCGTATCAATCACGCCATGCTCTCCCTGGGGCGGCTTGATGCGATCAGTACACTGCTGCCCGAAGCCTCGCTGTTTCTCTACAGCTATGTGCGCAAAGAAGCGGTCATGTCGTCACAGATCGAGGGCACCCAGTCCTCTCTCAGCGACCTGATGCTCTACGAGATGGAGGGCATGCCCGGCGTGCCCATGGACGATGTTCAGGAAGTTTCCTGCTACGTGAATGCACTGACGCTAGGCGTGCAGCGCATACGCGAAGGCTTTCCCATCAGCCATCGATTGGTCATGGAGATGCACACCGCTCTCATGACCTCGGGGCGTGGTATCCACCGGGGGCCGGGAGTGTTTCGCAGCCATCAGGGCTGGCTGGGAGGCCATCGTCCCGACGAGGCGGTTTTCGTACCGCCGCCACCTCATCAACTCGCCGAATGCTGGGCAGCGCTCGAGCGCTTCATCAACGACATTCCCGAGACGACGGACCCGTTGATCAAGGCTGCCCTGACCCATGTGCAGTTCGAGACCATCCACCCCTTCATGGATGGCAACGGGCGTCTCGGCCGCCTGTTGATTCCATTGATCCTGGTCGAGGCGGGAGTTCTCCAAGAGCCATTGCTCTATCTCTCGGTGTTCTTCAAGCAGCATCGACAGACCTACTACGAGCGGCTACAGCAGGTCAGGATGACCGGCGACTGGGAGGCCTGGCTGCTTTTCTTCGTGGACGCCGTTGCCGACACGGCAACGCGGGCAGTGACTACCGCCCAGCAGCTCAACCAGCTGCGTGAACAGGACAGGGCCCGCCTGGCTGAGCTTGGCCGCCAAGCCGGCTCGGCAGGTCTTGTGCTGGATGCGCTATTCCAGCAGCCCATCGCCAACATCAGTCATTTATGCCAGCGTACGGGCCTGACCCCCGCAACGGTCGGCAAGCTGCTCACCGGCCTGGAAAAAGAACTCCGAATCGTCAACGAGATCACCGGGCAGAAGCGTAATCGAATCTACGCCTATCATGCCTATATCGACATTCTCAATCAGGACCCTTCATGACCCAGAACGACATCGTCCAGGAGCTGTGGAACCTCTGCGACGTGTTGCGTGACGACGGCATCCACGACTCCGACTAAGCCACCGAACTGGTGCTGCTGCTGTTCATCTAGATGGAATACGAGAACACCCAGGCCGGGCTGCTCAATGCCCACGCCCTGCCGGAGTGGGCCCGCTGGCAGCAGCTGACCAGCCGCTCGGGCCTGGAGCTGCTGCCCGCCGGCATCTTCTACGCCTTGGGCGTGAAGACTGTAGCCCATGGCCTTCATCGGTAGTGAAAGGTTGCCGGTGAGCCAAGGAGTGAGGACCGTCACGGCGGCGTGCCGATCATTCGTTCCAGCTCGCGGTTGAAGGCGTCCGGGTTGGCCATGTGCAGGAAGTGGTCGGTGCCCTCCATGATCACGGCGTCGAACTCGGGCAGCAGCTGCCGGTTGGCCTCGACGTCGGTCGGCCACAGGTCGGCGTTGATGGCGACCACCGGTATCGTCAGCGCCTCGAAATGGCGTGCCGCTTCCCCCTCGGCATGCCGCTCCAGCATGTCCTGCATGGCGCTGATGGCCACCTCTGGCGGTGCGGCCGCCATGTCCTGCATGACCCAGTGGCGCAGCTTGGGGTCGGTCGCCTCGATGAACATCGACGCCACGAACTGGCGCACAGCCGGTGCAAAGTCCTGCTGGAGCGGTTCCAGCATCCCGTCGCGCTGCTCCTGGCCGATCTCGGCGGTCATGTCATGGAAGGTATCGACACCCACGATGCCGATCACGCGCTCCGGCATCAGGCGGGCCGCTTCCACGGACACCGGTCCGCCCATGGAGTGCCCAATGAGGATCGCCTGTTCCACCTCCAGCTCGTCCAGCACCGCCTTCACGTCCTCCCCAAAGGCGGGCAGGGTGTAGGCGTCGCGCCCAAGGCCCGAATGGCCGTGCCCCGCAAGATCGACCGTCACCACGCGATGGGTCGCTGAGAAATAGGGCAGCTGGCCGCGCCAGTAGCGCGCGTCGCAGCTCCAGCCGTGAATGAACACGAGCGTCGGCTCGCCGTTGCCCTGCACCTCGTAGGCAATCGGCACGCCGTCCGACGATTCGGTCATGCGGGGCCAGTTGACCTCGGCTGCCAGCGCCTGGCCGGCCAGCGCCCAAAGCAGTACCAGGCCGAGGCAGCGCACGCCGTGCATCGCAACTCCCCTCATGATGCTCTCCTTCGGTGGTGTCGTGGTTCCTGCAGCATAGACGAGGCAGGCCCGGAGTTTCGGCGTGCCTACGCCTGGCTAAACGCTCATCAAACGCGCCCGGCTGGTGCCGTTGCCCAGCGGTTCCACCTGGATCTGCACCGGGATGCGCTCGTGCATCTCCTGCACGTGGGAGATCACCCCGACACGGCGGCCCAGCGCCTGCAGGCCGTCGAGGGCGTCCATGGCCAGCGCCAGCGACTGCGGATCGAGACTGCCGAACCCTTCGTCGATGAACAGCGACTCGATGACGAGTTCGCCCGAGGCCATGGAGGCCAGCCCCAGGGCTAGCGCCAGCGAGACGAGGAAGGTCTCGCCGCCGGAGAGCGAATGCACCGAGCGGCGTTCGTCGCCCATGTCGCAGTCGATCACCAGCAGGCCCAGCTCGCTGCCGCCGCGGGCCAGTCGGTAGCGCCGGCTGAGGTTGGCGAGGTGGCCGTTGGCGTGCTCCAGCAGCTGCTCCAGGTTGTAGGCCTGGGCGATGCGACGAAACGCCTTGCCGTCGGCGGAGCCGATCAGCTCGCTGATGCGCCCCCAGCGCACCTGCTCGGCGCGGGCGGCGTGAAGCTCGGCCTGGCCTTGCTGCTGGCGCAGGCGCCTGCGGTCGTCGTCGCGCAGGGCGTGGACAGCCTCGTCACGGGCCTGCTGCGCCGATGCCAGCCGGGGCGCCAGGCTGTCCCGTTCGACGGCGGAAACTTCTCGCCGGCGAAGGAGCTCGGCGTCGACGGCTTCGCCCAGCAGCGCCTCGTCGCTGTCGGCCAGTGCCGCGGCCTGGCGGTGCTCGATCAACGCACGGCGCCGCTCGGCCAGGCTCGCCTCGGCGCGCTGGCGAGCCTCGTCGGCCTCGCTCAGCTCGCGCTCCTGGCGAGCGGCCTCGTCCTCGGGCTGGGCCAGCAGCCGAGAGAGGGTGGCGTCGTCCAACTGGGGGTGGGCCTGGCGCCACTCGGCCAGCGAATCTGCCAGTGCGCTGTGCTCCTGCTGCAGCTGTTCGATGCGTTGCGCCTCGTGCTGAAGCTGCTGTGCAAGCCGTGCCTGCTCGCGTTCGGCCGAGTGGCAACGCTCGATGGCCTGGTCGTGCACGCGGCGGGCCTGCTCCTGGCGTGCCTCCAGCTGCCGTTGCCAGGCCTCGGGCGAGGGGTGCTCGCCAAGCAGGCCCTGCAGTTGGGTGGCCAGGCCTTCCCGCGCCTGCCGCAGCGGCGGCAGGCGCTGGTCGAGCCCGGCGAGCGCTTCGTCGAGCGCGGCCAGGCGGGTCTCCAGCTTGGCCAGTTCGACCTGGCCCTGGTGCAGGGCCAGGTCCAGCGGGGCGATGGCCGCCTCGGCCTCGCCCAGTGCCTTCAGGGCGGCGGCCAGCCGCTCACGCTCGGCATCGCTGAGCTGGCGCTGATGCCTCAGCCAGGCGTCGCGCTCGGCGGCGTCGATACGGGCGAATTCCGCCTGCAGCGGCTGTGATTCCAGCGCTTGCCGGGCCTGGGCGAGGCGTGATCCGGCCTCCTGCTGCTCCTGTCGGCAGCGCGTGATGTTCGCGGCGAGGGTGCGGTATTCGCCCTCGAGTTCGCTGCGCGCTAGCTGGGCCTGCTCCCATGCCTGCCTGGCCTTGCCCAGCTGCTGCGCTTCCTGCTGCTCCTGGGCGGCGAGCTGGGCCGCTTCCAGGGTGGCGGGAGGCTGGTGGCGCAGGGGGTGGTCGAGCCCGCCGCATACCGGGCAGGGCTCGCCCTCGCGCAGGGCCTCGCGCAGGCTCAGCACGCTGTCGCTGCGGGCGGCACGGCTGCGCTCGATGAAATCGTGAAGGGTGCGGTAATGGCGCTCACGGTCGTCGAGCCGCTCGCGGGCGGCCTTGCCCTGTTCGGTCAGCTCGGCCTGGCGCGCTTCGTCGGCGCTCAACCGCTCAGCCAGCAGCCGGTAGGCCTGCTCGGCGCGGCTGGCCTCCTGCCAGGCGGTCGCCAGCTCGCTCAGCGCCAGGCAGCGCCGTGCGCTGCGGTCGTGCTGCTGCTGGATAGCCTGGCGCGCGGCGTCGAGCCGCGGGTGGCTGCCCATGAGCTGGCGCTGGGTAGCCTGCCAGCCCTCACGCTGCTGCCGAAGCTCGGCCTGGTCGGACTTGGCCTGGCGAATCTGCTCGGCGAGAGCCTGGTGCTGGAGGCGGCAGTCGCCATGGCGTGCTTCGAGCTCCGCCAGCTGTTGCGTCGTCGCGGCGAGCGCCTGGGCGAGCTCGCGCGCCTGGTGCAGGTCGGGCTCGGCCCGCTGGCGGGCCTGGTTGACTTCGTTTAGCGCCTGGGCGGCTTGCTCGCGTGACGTTTCGGCGGCTTGCTGGCTGGCACCAGCCTGTTTGAGCTCATGCCGGATTCGGCCGTGGGCCTGCTGCAGCGCGGCGATCTCGTCGGGCAGTGCCGCCTGGCGCAGCAGGCGGTGTCGCTGCGGGGCAAGCAGCCGGCGGCACTCCCGGTCGGCGCGCAGGTGTGCGAGCGCTTGCCAGCGCGCTACCGCCGCGTCCAGCTGCCGGCGCCCCGCCTCGTAGGCGTGACGCAGCCGCTCATCGGCGGCGTGCCACTGTTCACACGCCTCCAGCACCTTCTGTTGCTGCAGCAGCGCGCCCAGTTCGCGCTCCGCGATGCCGGCGGCGTCTTCCAGGGCTGCGCGCGCCTCGGGCTCGGCGGGCAGGTCGTCGGCGAGCCGGGCCTGCAGCGTTTCGGCGCGCTTCCTGGCCTCGCTGGCGCGCCGGTAGGCGGCCATGGAGATGCGTGAGTACTCGGCGGTGCCGGTGAGGCGCTCCAGCAAGTCGCTGCGTTCGTTGTCGTCGGCCTTGAGGAAGGCGGCGAACTCGCTCTGGGCCAGCAGCACGGCGCGGGTGAACTGGTCGAAGGTGAGGCCCAGGCGTTGCGGCAGCAAGTCGGCAAACTCGCGCTTCTGGGCGGTGAGCAGGCGGTCGTCGTCGAGGTCGCGCAGCGACTGCTCCACCGCCTGCAGGCGGCCGCCGGCCTTTTCCCGCGCCCGGCGCACCGCCCAGCGGGCGCGGTAGCGGCGCCCGTCGCAGCCGAGGAAATCGACCTCGGCGTAGCCGCTGGCGGTGCCTCGGCGCAGCAGGGTGCGCGGGTCGGACGTGCCGACCGTCTCGCCCTCGACGTCGGGCAGCGGGGCGTTCTGGCCGGGCGCATGGCGCAGCCGCGGCGTGCTGCCGTAGAGCGCCAGGCACAGGGCGTCGAGCAGGGTGCTCTTGCCGGCGCCGGTGGGGCCAGTGATGGCGAACAGGCCGGCGTCCGCCAGCGGCGACGCGGTGAAGTCGAGCTCCAGCGGGCCGGGCAGGGAAGCCAGGTTGGCCAGGCGCAGGGCGAGGATCTTCATGGGCGATCCTCCACGCCGGCATTGTCCGTCTCGCCATCGAGCACGTCCTGCAGCAGGCGGTCGAAGTCGGCCAGCACGTCTTCGCCCGGCGGCTCGCCCCAGCGACCTTGCCAGGTGTGCGCGAACAGCCGGCGCGGCCCGAGCTGCTCCAGGTCGACCCGCGCCTTTTCACCTTCGGCATCGAGCTGGGGCAGGCGGCGCTCCAGGCGCAACAGGCGCAGCGCCTTGCCCGCCAGCACGGCCTCCACCCGGGCGCGCAGGTCGGGCACCGGGGCGGTGAGGGTTACGCGCACTTCCAGCCAGGGCCAGCGCTCGCGGGACTGCTCCGGGTCGTGGGGCAGCGCCTCGAGCTCGGCCAGCACCGCCTCCAGCTCGCCGGGGCCGACGCGGTGCATGGCTACCGGGCGCGGCACCGGGATCGCCTCTACGGCGGCCAGGGTATCGCCCGCCAGCACCGCTTCGACCACCTGGTGGCGGTAACTCACCTCGCTGAAATCCAGCGGCAGGGGGCTGCCGCTGTAGCGGATGCGCGCCTCGCCGACCTGCTGGGCGCGGTGCAGGTGGCCCAGCGCCACGTAGGCGATGTCGGAGGGAAAGAGCCCGGCGGAGATTGCCTCCTCGCCGCCGATCACGATGGGCCTTTCGCTGGCCGTGGAGACGGCGGCGCCATGCAGGTGGGCGTGGCTCATGGCCACCAGCGCCTGGCCGGGCCGGCGCCTGCGGCGGGCGGCCTCGATCAGCTGTTCATGCACCCGGGAGATGCCGGCCACATAGTCATTGCGAGCGCCGGCGGGGCTGGCGGCGTCCTGTTCGCTGCCGGGGCGGGCATGGCCGGTGACCTCGGCGGGGCGCAGGAAGGGTAGCGCCAGGCACCAGGCGCGCGTTTCGCCGCTGGCGTCGGTCAGCGGCACCAGCAGGCGCTCGGCGTCGAGGGCGCCGTCGTCGAGCCAGCTCACCCGCCCCAGGGCATGGGTGCGCAGGCGACGCATCAGCGGGGCCGGCAGCTCGATGCGGTTGCCGCTGTCGTGGTTGCCGGCGATCAGCACGATGTCGAGTGTCGGCAGGCGCTCGTGGGCGCCGACGATGAAGTCGTAGAGCAGCTCCTGGGCGCGCAGCGAGGGGTTGACCACGTCGAAGATGTCACCGGCAACCAGCAGGGCGTCGATCTCGCGGTTGACGAGGGTGTCGAGCAGCCAGCCGAGGAAGGCGCGATGCTCGGCATGGCGCTCCTGGCCGTGGAAGGTCTGGCCAAGGTGCCAGTCGGCGGTGTGGAGGAGTTTCATCGTATCCCTTGCGGCAGTGGCTTCCGGCGATCCAGAGGCGATAGTCTACGCCAGACCCGACGACGAAACAGGAGGCCAGGGATGCCCACCGAGACGCTTCACGAATGGACGCCGACCCCCGACAAGGCCATTGCCCTGCAGCGCGAGCTGGCACCACGCATCGAACGCGAGGACCGCCTGGCCCCGGTGCGTCATATCGCCGGGGTCGATATCGGCTTCGAGCAGAACGGCGAGATCACCCGGGCGGCCGTGGTGGTGTTGGCCTGGCCCGGCGACCCCCGGGCGGGGCTCGAGCTGGTGGAGCAGGTGGTGCACCGCGAGCCGACCCGCATGCCCTACATTCCCGGGCTGCTCTCCTTCCGCGAGATTCCGGCGGCGCTGGCGGCCTTCGACAGGCTCAGCGTTCGCCCCGAGCTGGTGATGGTCGACGGCCAGGGCATCGCCCACCCGCGGCGCCTGGGGGTGGCTTCGCACCTGGGGCTGTGGCTCGACCTGCCGACCATCGGCGTGGCCAAGTCGCGCCTGTGCGGCGTGCACGACGAGGTGCCCGACGTGCGCGGCGAGTGGACGCCGCTGCGCCATCGCGGCGAGACGGTCGGCGCGGTGCTGCGCACCCGGGTTGGCGTCAAGCCGGTGTTCGTCTCGCTGGGCCACCGCATCTCGCTTGCGACCTCGCTCGACTGGGTGACGCAGTGCCTGGGGCGCACCAAGCTGCCGGAGCCGACGCGGCTAGCTGACCGCCTCGCCTCGCGGCGCGGCCCGATGCCGCAGCCGGCCGACTGACGGCGGGAGCGCCATGGCTCGGGTATACTGCCTAGCCATTCGCCGCCGAGCCCGATCATGTCCGATATGCTGACGCCTGCCTGCGCCGCCACCCGAGCCTGGGTGGAGCGCTTCGTCGTGGCCCACAACGTCTGCCCCTTCGCCCGCCGCGAGCTGGTGGGCGAGACAATCCGCTTCGTCGAGGTGGCGGCCGGGGAGTGGGCGCCCGCGCTCGAGGCGCTCCTCGACGAGTGTCGCCGGCTCGACGGCACCCCTGGCATCGAGACCACCCTGCTGGTGCTGCGCCCCGGTCTCGAGGTGTTCGACGACTATCTCGACTTCCTGGCCGTGGCCGAGGCGCTGCTGGCCGAGCAGGGCTACGAGGGGACCTACCAGCTTGCCAGCTTCCACCCCGACTACTGCTTCGAAGGCGCCGCAGTGGATGATCCGGCCAACTACTCCAACCGCTCGCCCTGGCCGATGCTGCACCTGCTGCGCGAGGCGGGACTGGAGCACGCCCTGGCGAACTATGCCGACCCGGAGGCGATCCCCGAGCGCAACATCGAGTACCTGCGCACCCTTGGCAGCAAGCGCTTGGCCGCCGAGCTGGCAGCGCTGCGCGACGCCGGATCCTCGGCCAGGTAACGGGCGGACCATGGCGATGGCGAAGCCGGCGCCTTGCGCTATGGTGAGGGAGACGCGGCGTGTTGCGCCGCCTTGCAGCCCCATGCCAGTCAATACCGCGAGGAGTCGACCCCATGAGCATCAAGAAAACCGCTAGCGCCGTCTGGGAAGGAAGCCTGAAAGAAGGCAAGGGTCAGATCTCGACCGAGAGCGGGGCTCTCAAGGACATTTCCTACAGTTTCGGCAAGCGCTTCGAAGGCGAGGCCGGCTCCAACCCGGAAGAGCTGATCGGCGCGGCACACGCCAGCTGCTATTCCATGGCGCTGTCGATGATCATGGCCGATGCGGGCCTGACCCCGGAGCGCATCGCCACCGAGGCCGCGGTGACCCTGGAGCAGGATGCCGGCGGCTTCAGCATTCCCAGGATCCACCTCACCACCCGGGTACGCAGCCCCGGCGCCGACGAGCAGGCGTTCCAGGACGCCGCGAACAAGGCCAAGGAAGGGTGCCCCGTGTCCAAGCTGTTCAAGGCCGAGATCACGCTCGACGCCCAGCTGGAATCGTAGCCGAACCGCCTTCGCGATGCGGCCGCCTGCGGGTGGCCGCGTTACGTTGGGGGCAGGGTGCGGCGCGCCGCCTCGACCAGGGCGCGGACCAGGCGCTGCTGGGGGCGGTTGAAGATCAGCCACTCCGGGTGCCACTGCACGCCGATCAGGAAGTCGTGGTCGCGTGACTCGATGCCCTGTACCAGGCCGTCGCGGTCGCGGGCGACGATCTCGATGCCGCGGCCCGCCTCCTGTACCGCCTGGTGATGCAGGCTGTTGATGCGGCACCAGCTCACCTTGAGCAGGCGATGCAGCCGGCTGCCCGGAACGATGTCCACGGTCTTGCGCGGCAGCACGGTGCGTCGCCGCTTGAGCCCTTCATGGGTGGTGTAGATGTCGGGGTCCAGGGTGCCGCCCAGGTGGACGTTGAGCATCTGGGCGCCGCGACAGATGCCCAGCACCGGCTTGCCCTGGGGGATGAAGCGCTCCATCAGTTCGAGTTCGAGCTCGTCGCGCTGGGGGTCGAGGCGCACGTCGAGCTGCACCTCGCCGCCGTAGAGGTGAGCCTGGATGTCGTCGCCGCCGCCGATGATCAACCCGTCGAGCGCCTCCGGCAGCGGGCGCGAGGGCGACAGGCGCAGCGGCCTGCCGCCGTGTCGCCACACGGCGAACCAGTCGAACCACCAGGCGATGCGGCTCTTGTAGTCGGAGGTGGTGATGCCGATGAGGGGACGGGTCATGGACTGGGGCGCTCCTCCTTGAGCCAGAAGCGCAGCTTGCCCAGCCAGCGCGACAGCCTGGACTGCGTATGGAAGCGCACGAAGGCGGCCGCGCGTTCGGCCAGCAGCTTGCGGTTGGCGGCGAGCCGTTCGACCTCCACCCAGCGGTTCCACTCTACCACCGCCCCCCAGCCGGGCTGGGAGAGCTGGGCGTTGGGCAGGCGATAATGGAAGGTGGGCCGGGGCTTGACCAGGCTGCTGTGGAACAGCGCGTCGGGGTAGTCGGGTCGCAGGTAGGCAAACAGCGGGTAGAGGTCGAGCTCGCGGTTGCGGGTGGGGTTGAACTCGATGTAGTCGGCGATCAGGCCGTCGAGGTCCGGGGCGTAGCCGGCATCCAGCACCTTCAGCACATAGGGCCTGGGGAAGGGGTTGGCGTGCGGCAGCACCTCGCGGGTGATGTCGACGTTGATCTCCTTGCGCAGCCAGGCGGCGCTGAGCAGGAAGGCGCGGAACTGGGCCAGGATGGCCTCCACGCGGTGATCGGCCACTTCCGGATTGAGATGCAGCCCGAAGCCGTACAGCAGGCTGGCGTCGGTGCCCTTGGCGCCATGCGCATGCAGGGCGGTGAGCAGGGCGTCGAGCTCGCCCAGCTCGTGCCAAGGCACCGGGGGGCAGACGATCTCGGTGGGCACCAGGCCGGTCACCACGTCGCCGATCAGCTCGCGGGTCTTGTTGTGGAAGTCCAGGCGCATCTGGTGGCGATGGCGTTCCCACTCGGTGTCGCGCCTCGGCACCTTGGCCATCACCCGGGCGTCGGGGTGGGCATATTGGGTATCGAGCTCGATGATGAAGTCGCCCCAGCGCGTCGCTTCGACCTTGAACCGGTGCGGGCTGAGGGGGCTGAGCGTGCCGCCGAAGAGGCGGCGGACCAGCTCCGCGGTCTGCACGGGGGGCAGCCCGGCAAACTCGATCTCTACGCCGACCCGGCGCGGCTTGCCCTGTGGATTCAACGGCTCGGGCGGTGTTTGCGGGAGCATGGGGCGTCCTGTGCAACTCGAGCGATTCTCGACGCCAGCCTAGCATAGTGCGAAGGTGAACCGGCAGGAGCCCGGGTGCTCCCGAATCCACAGGAGACAAACCGACAAGGAGTGCAGCAGTAATGCCAGGCGGTTTTCCTCGTATCGCGAAGTGTCGTTCAGGGGTGCAGGCAGGACGGTGGTGGTGGCGCCTGCTGGGTGGCGTGGTGCTGGCGCTGCTGCTCGGCAGCCCGCTGAGCGCCCAGACGCTCACCCTTGGCGGGCTGGGGGCGGAAGGGGAGCGAGACCCTGATGCCACCTACGACAGCGCCTCGTTCCTGCAGTCACTGGACGAGGTCATCGCCACCCTGGAAGACGAGCAGCGGCGCGGTGCGCTGCTCTACGAGCTGCGCGAAATGCAGGTCGCGGCCGAGGGCACGGCCGACACGAGCCAAGTGCAGCGCCAGGGGCTGCTGGGTGCGCTGGCCGAGACGCTCAGCGATCTCGGCGATCAGGCGGAAGCCGGCGAGTCGCCGCTCGACGACTGGCAGCGGCAGCTGGAGCAGGGCTGGGGGGATCTCAGCGAACTGGTGGTGGAAACCGGCACGCCGCAGATGCTGCGCTTCCTGGTCGAGAGCGCCGTGATGCTCGGCATCTGGGCCGGCCTGCTGGTGATCCTGATCGCGCTGGGCCGGATGTTGTTCGTGCGCCGGCAGCTGCCGCTCGACCTGCCGCGCGACCCCCGGGGCTGGCTGCTGGCGCTGCACTTCCTGCGCCGCATGGCGCCCTGGGCGATCGCCTTCCTGTTCATCCTGGGCCTGGACCAGGTGCTGCCGCCAAGCCCGGGGCGCACCCTGGCACTGATCGTGGGCTACCTGGCGCTGTGCGGGCGCACGCTGTCGGTCATCGTCGAATGCGTGGTCTCGGTCTTCACCCGCGGCCACCGCTTCGTGGCGGTGCAGATCCTGCAGCAGCAGGGCTTACGCATGCTGTTCCTGATCGGGGCGCTGATCGCCCTGGGGGATGCGCTCAATGCGGCGCGGTTGTCGTGGATCGTCGGTGAGGAGTTGGCCACCTTGGGCTCGTCGCTGGCCAACATGCTGGCGGCCCTGCTCACCATCCGCTTCATCACGAAATTCAAACGGCCGGTCAAGCACCTGATTCGCAATCGCGCCTGGCGCGTGCGGCGGGAAGGCGGTTCATTGGTGGAGCTGACGCGCATCGTCGGCAAGCTGTGGCATATCCCTGCATTGCTGCTGGTGGTGGGCTCGCTGCTGGCGATCTTCATTACCGTGGGCGATGTCGGCACGGCGCTGGCGCGCTCGGTGATATCCGCCGCGCTGCTGATCCTGACCCTGGTGGTCACCGGGCTGATGCAGCGCCACAGCGAGCGGCGCGCCAAGCGGCGCCGTATCAGCGAGTATCGCCGCCGGCTGGAGCGGGTCGGCTATGCGCTGTCGCACATGCTGACCTGGGTGGTGTTTGCCGAGCTGTCGATGCAGGTGTGGGGCGGCTCGCTGTTCGGCCTGGGCCAGCAGGGCATGGCCGGCGTGGGAATCGGCCAGGCCCTGTTGGCGCTGGGCTTCACCGTGCTGGTGGCCTGGCTGGCCTGGATCTTCGCCGACACCGCCATCCAGCGTGCGCTGATGTCCTCCGCGCGTTCGCGCGGGCGGCGCGTCAACCAGGCGCGGGCCCAGACGATCACGCCGATGATCCGCAACGTGATCTTCGCCACCATCGTGATCATCGCCGGCATCGTCGGGCTGGCCAACCTCGGGGTCAACGTCACGCCGCTGCTGGCGGGCGCCGGCGTGATCGGCCTGGCCGTGGGCTTCGGTGCCCAGACGCTGGTGCAGGACCTCATCACCGGCATCTTCATCATCGTCGAGGACTCCCTGGCGGTGGATGACTTCGTCGAGATCAACGGCCACATGGGCACGGTGGAGGGACTGACCCTGCGCACGGTGCGCCTGCGCGACCTCGACGGCATCCTGCACATCATCACCTTCAGCGCCATCCAGTCGATCCACAACATGTCGCGCCATTTTGGCATCGCGCTGATGCGCATACGCATCCCCCACACCATGAAGATCGACGATGCGATCACGCTGATGCAGGAGACCGCCCAGGAGCTGCGCCAGGACCCGGTGATGCGCCACCACATCTGGTCGCCGCTGGAGATGCAGGGCGTCGACCGCTTCGACGAGGGGGCCGCGGTGCTGCGCATGCGCTTTCGCACCGCGCCGGTGATGCAGTGGGACGTGGCGCGAGCCTTCAACCTTCTGCTCAAGCAGCGCATGGAGGCGCAGGGGCTCGACCTGGGCCTGCCGCGGCTCAGCGTCAGCATGGAGGGGATGCCCGGCGACACCCTCGCCGACCGTGGCCGCGAAGGGCCGGAGCCGCTGCGCGATGCCAAGGGGCGGGCGGCGGGCGAGGCCGGGATTGCCGACCCGGAAGGCAGCCTCAACCCCCAGCGCGCCTCGCCGGACTCGTCCTGAAGCGCGATGTGCCGCGCCGCGATGGCATGCGGCCGGAGCTTGCTCGTACTATGGAGGGGTGGCAGCCCGGCCAGCCGCGGCGAAGGCCCGGCAACGGTCGGCCCCCGATCCATGACAAGGAGCAGCGACGACGTGATCACCGTCGAGCGCAAGGACAGCTTTCACCTCAAGGTCTCCCGCGTGCTGAGGGAGGAGACCTCGCATCGGCTCGACCTCTTCCTGTTCGTGCCCGGCGAGCTCGGCCTGAACACGCATGTGCTGTCCGAGGACGAGTTCTACCACGGGGCGATCCACGTCAAGCGCACCTACTTCAGCGACAAGCACCACCTGCCGCTGGTGCTCAGCCGCCTGGCCAGCCGTGGCAAGCTCAGCTCGGAGCAGTACCGCCTGAGCCTGAGCCTGTACGCCTACCAGTATGTGGTGGCGCTGGAGCGTGCCACCCAGAGCCTGCTCGACGCCGCGCGCGAGGTGAAGGAGTCCGAGCAGCGCAGCGGGCGCAGCGACGAACCGGAGAGCGGCGAGGGCGAGCCGGACCCGGCCGGCGTCGACGGCGGCGGGGCCGACGAGGAGGAGGAAGCGCCCGATACGCCGGCGGCGCGCCTGCAGGAGCGGCTCGAGGAGCTGTGCGAGCTGGCCCAGGGCATCCTGCGCCGGCTGCGGCGCAACAAGCCGAACGGCGAAGAGCTCTACAAGTACTACGCCAATATCGACAACTATCTCTCCTGGTTCACCGAGCAGCGGCTGCTGGCCCTGGTGGCGCACATGCCGCGCGGGCGCGGCTTTCGCGCCATTCGCGCGCGCCTGCTGGATATCTGCGACCTGGAAGGCGGCCACCGCGAGCAGGCGGAGTACAACTCGCGGCGGGTGACCGAAGACCCCACCCGCATGTCCAACAAGATGCGCCTGCTGCGGCGCCTGATCGAATATCCCGTCACCCTGAAGCAGAAGAGCCAGGAGCTGGGCGAGGGTGAGCAGAAGGCGGTGAAAGGGCTCGCCACCGGGGTGGTGATGATCTTCGTGTCGCTGGGCCTGCTGCACCTGCGCGACATCCTGGGCAACATCACCGCGCTGTTCGTGCTGGCCATGGCGCTGCTCTATGCCATGCGCGAAGTGTTCAAGGACGACCTGCGCAATACCCTGTGGCGCTGGCTGCGCAAGGGGCGTCCCAAGTGGCGGCGCCAGTACTTCGATGCCACCAGCAACGAACTGGTGGGACGCCAGCTCGAGTGGTTCGACTACAAGCGCTTCGACAAGCTCGACGAGCCGATACGCCGCGTGCGCAAGCGCAACGTGGCGCAGCGCGAAGAGGTCGTGCTGCACTACCGTTCCAGCTCGCGGATGTCGCCCACGCGCTTCCTCAGCGGCTACGAGAAGACCCGCGAGACCCTGACCCTGGACCTGACGCCGCTGACCCGGCTGATGGACAAGGGCACCCACCACGTCTATCGGCTCAAGGACGGCCAGGTCTCGCGGGAATCGGTGGAAAAGCGCCACCTGTTCAACCTGGTGATCCGCGAGCAGGGCGGGCAGGCCGAGCCGGTGCTGCAGCGCTGGAAGATCGTCATGAGCCGCTCGCGCATCGTCGACGTGGAAAAGGTCCACCAAGAAGGGGAGGAAGCCTGAACACACAGGCCGGTGGTGCGGGCGCGGGGCGGGGGACGTCGGCGCGCACCAAGGGCTTGTATTCCACGGTTGTCATGTGTCAAACCTTGTCTGCGGCGGGTCTGCTAACGTGAAGGCAGCGGCCCCCGCAACGCTGCGCCCGCCCTGCGTCGACCGCTTCCCCTTCGCAACTTCGGAGAAACTACCATGCAAGCAGTGGATGTCATGACGCCCAAGGTGGTGACCGTCTCGCCTGACACCGACGTCAGGGAGATCGCCCGCCTGCTGCTCGAAAACAACATCAGCGCCGTGCCGGTGGTGGACGATGGCGACAAGGTGCTGGGCATCGTCAGCGAAGGCGACCTGATGCGGCGGGTCGAGAACGGCACCGAGCGCAAGTCCTGGTGGCTGAAGTCGATCTTCTCCGCCGCCAACAATGCCAACGACTACATCAAGTCCCATGCGCGCCGCGCCAGCGAGATCATGACCCGCGACCCCATCACCATTCCCGAGGACATGCCGCTGGCGCGCGTGGCCAAGCTGCTGGAGAAGCACCACATCAAGCGCGTGCCGGTGGTGCGCGAGGGCAGGCTGGTCGGCATCGTCAGCCGCGCCAACCTGCTGCGCGGCTTCTCCGCCACGGCGCCGGACGCGGCGACGCCGGTGAGCGCCGACGACCGCGACATCCGCGAGGCCATCCTCAAGGAGGTGGACCAGAACACGGGGGTATGGGTCGACCGTATCAACGTGATCGTGACCGCGGGTGCCGTGCAGCTGTGGGGGCTGGTGGAGAGCCAGGAGGAGCGGCTGGCCGTGCAGGTGGCGGCGGAGAACACCCCCGGCGTGACGTCGGTGGAGAACAACCTGGGCTTCCTGCCGAGGGGCGTCGGGGGCTACTGAGCCAGGCGGTTGACGGCACGGGAATGGGCGGGGCGGCAATTGCCGCCCCGCGGCAGTTAGCCGACCTGCTTCAGGGCGGCTTCCAGGTTGGCCAGGCTGCGCTCGCGCGCGTGGAGCTTGTCGAGGCCGAACAGGCCGATGCGGAAGGCCTGGTAGCCCTCGCCTTCGTCGCACATCAGCGGTACGCCCCCCGCGACCTGGATACCGGCCGCGGCAAACTTGCCCACGATGCCCGCATCATCGGTATGGCAGACCACCACGCCGGGCGCCTCGAAGCCGGGGGCGGCCACGCTGCGGTAGCCGTGGCGAGCCAGCAGGTCGCGCACGTCGCGGCCCAGCGCCCACTGCTCCTCGCGAACCCGCTCGAAGCCATACGCCTGCGTCTCGGCCATGATGTCGCGCAGCCGTGCCAGGCCGTCGGTGGGCAGGGTGGCGTAGTAGGCATGGCCGCCGTTCTCGTAGGTCTCCATGATCCACAGCCACTTGCGCAGGTCGCAGGCGAAGCTGGTGCTGACCGTCTCCTCGATACGCTGGCGAGCGCGCTCCGAGAGCATCACCATGCCGCAGCAGGGCAGGCCGCTCCAGCCTTTCTGCGGGGCGCTGACGAGCACGTCGACGCCGAGCTCGCGCATGTCCACCCACAGCGTGCCGGAGGCGATGCAGTCGAGCACCAGCATTCCACCGACCTCGTGCACGGCGGCGGCCAGCCGCCGCAGGTAGTCGTCCGGCAGCAGCAGGCCGGCCGACGTCTCCACATGGGGGGCGAAGACGAGGGCGGGGCGTTCGTCGCGAATGGCCTGCTCGACCTCTTCGATGGGCGCCGGGGCAAAGGGCGACTGCGGGTCATCCGGCTCCAGCCGCCGCGCCTTGAGCACGGTGGTCGAGGCGGGGATGGCGCCCATCTCGAGGATCTGCGACCAGCGGTAGCTGAACTGCCCGTTGCGCACGATCAGGCAGTGCTGGCCGGTGGCGAACTGCCGGGCCACCGCCTCCATGCCGAAGGTGCCGCTGCCGGGCACGATGGCGACGCTGTGCGCCTGGTAGACCTGCTTGAGCGTGGCCGACACATCGCGCATCACGCCCTGGAAGCGCTGGGACATGTGGTTGAGCGAGCGGTCGGTGTAGACCACGGAATATTCGAGCAGGCCATCGGGGTCGACGTCGGGCAGCAGGCCGGGCATGCGGTTCTCCCTTGCGGTACGTAACGGATGAGTCTGAAAACGATGAGGATATGCCGATTCGTGGCACCGGGCCAGCGGCGTTCCCGCGAGGCAGGAGTGGGTTCGTGGCGTCGGCATCGCGAAAGCGGGCTGTCAACGGGGTCGGGTCAAGGAAGCGCTCGGCGAGTCGCAGGCCGGCCGGGCCTGCGACTCGGTCGGGGCAGGCCTACTTGTGGCAGAAATAGACCCTGGCCGGCGGAATGTTGATCGGCTCGAAGGTGCTTTCCACGCGGTTGAAGGTCTGGCGCAGGTCGGAGGAGACCTTGGGCGAGAACTGGTAGATCAGCATCGATCCCTCGGGCGCAAGCGCCTCGTGGCTGCCCTGCAGGATGCGCTCGCGGATCTTGGCGGGCATGGTGCTGAACGGCAGTCCTGCCACCACGTAGTCGGCGGCGGGCAGCCCCAGGCGCTCCAGCTCGGCTTCGATCGTCTCGGCCGAGCCCGCGATCACCTTCAGGCGCGGATCGGACATGGAGCGATTGAGGAAATCGACGAAGTCGTCGTTTGTCTCGATGACCACCAGGGTGGCTTCAGGATGCAGGCGGTTGAGGATCTCGCGGGTGATGGTCCCGACGCCGGGGCCGTACTCGACGATGACCCGCGCACGTTCCCAGTCGACCGGTTCCAGCAGGCGGCGTATCAGGAACGAGGAGCTGGGAATGATCGACCCCAGCATCCGCGGGTGCTTGAAAAAGTTGCGCGCGAAAAGCGTAAGCTGGGCACGTCGCTCCGGGCCGGCTGTGATCGAGGTCCGATCTTGCACCGCCATGGCATTCCTCCTCCTGTATGCGTACATGCCTCCACTCTAGGTCAGGCATCGCTGGCATGAAAGGCTGAGTTGCATTCGCACTCGCGCTGGCACAGGCGGCGATGGGCGCGCACGACGTATCGTTGAAAGCGCGGCTAAAGGATAGTGTGTAATATACTTGACGACGAATCTGTCCGCCTTTAGCTTCGAACGTGGAAATTCCGGGTGAACGTCTTATATTGTTGACGCCGCTTCACCCCTCCCAAACAAGTGCGCGGGTGATCCGATGTCCGACAACAAGTCCAGCGAACCGAAAGCCCCACTGGCCAACAGCCTGATCCGCTTCGTCGGCGTACAGAAGACCTACGATGGCGAACACCTGGTCGTGAAGGATCTCAACCTGACCATCCAGCAGGGCGAGTTCGTGACCCTGCTGGGCCCTTCCGGCTCCGGCAAGACCACCTGCCTGATGATGCTGGCGGGCTTCGAAGTCCCCACCAGCGGCGATATCTTCCTGCGCGAGCAGCGCCTCAACAGCGTGCCTCCCCACAAGCGCAACTTCGGCATGGTGTTCCAGAACTATGCCCTGTTTCCGCACATGACGGTGGAAGAGAACATTCGCTACCCGCTGAAGACCCGCAAGCTGCCGGCCGCCGAGGCCGATCGCAAGGTGGCCGACGTGCTCGACAAGATCCAGCTGCGGCAGTTCGCCAAGCGCCGCCCCACCCAGCTCTCCGGCGGCCAGCAGCAGCGCGTGGCGCTGGCTCGGGCCCTGGTGTTCGAGCCGCAGTTGGTGCTCATGGACGAGCCGCTGGGCGCGCTGGACAAGCAGCTGCGCGAACAGATGCAGCTGGAGATCAAGCACCTGCATGAACAGTTGGGCCTTACCGTGGTCTTCGTGACCCACGACCAGAGCGAGGCGCTGACCATGTCGGATCGCGTCGCCGTGTTCAACGACGGCGTAATCCAGCAGATCGACTCCCCCAGCGCGCTCTACGAGCACCCCGCCAATGCCTTTGTCGCCCAGTTCATCGGCGAGAACAATACCCTGCCCGGGCGCATCGAGTCGGTGGCCGGCGGGCAGTGCCGCGTCAGCTTCGGCGGCGGCTACACCACCGGTGCGCTGCTCGGCCCGAACCTCGCTTCCGGCGATAGCGCCTGCCTGTCGATCCGCCCCGAGCGCGTCAAGCTCAACGGCTCGGCGCGGCAGCTGCCCAACCGCCTCCAGGCGCGGGTGCAGGAGTTCATCTACCTGGGCGACCACCTGCGCGTGCGCTGCGAGCTGGCCGGCAACAGCGAGTTCATGGCCCGCGTGCCCGTCGATGAGGTGTGCAGCCAAATGAAGCCGGGCGACGTGATCGAACTGGGCTGGCGCGACGAGGACGTGCGCGCCCTGGGCGAAGGTTGAACGCCGGCAAGCGAACCGAATCACCACCTGGCACCCGCGCGGCTGCCATCTCTTCCGTCATACCAACAACAAGGCCTTTCGGCCGGGAGACAACACGATGACCCACCACCGCTTCCCACTGTCCCGCCTCAGCCGTGGCGTCGCCCTCGGCAGCCTCTTCACGGCCGGGCTGGTCCTGTCCGCCGGCGCCCAGGCGCTGACGGTGATCTCGTTCGGCGGCGCGTCCGGCGACGCCATGCAGCAGGCCTACTACGGCCCCTTCGTCGAAAAGACCGGCATCAACCTGACCCCGGGCGACTACAACGGCGAGCTGGCGCGCATTCGCGCCATGGTCGAAACCGGCAACGTCAGCTGGGACCTGGTGGAGATGGAGTCGCCGGAGCTGGTGCGCGGCTGCTTCGAGGGGCTGTTCGAACCGATCGACTGGGCGCGCCTGGGGCTCGGCGGTGAGCTGATCGACGCGGCCTTCGACGAGTGCGGCGTGGGCACCTTCGTGTGGTCCACCGTGCTGGCCTTCGATGCCGATGCGCTGGAGACGCCGCCGACTTCCTGGGTCGATTTCTGGGACGTGGAGCAGTTCCCCGGTACCCGCGGGCTGCGCCGTGGCGCCAAGTACACCCTGGAATTCGCGCTGATGGCCGACGGCGTACCCGTCGAGGACGTCTACGCGGTGCTGGCCACGCCGGAGGGCGTCGACCGGGCCTTTGCCAAGCTCGACGAGCTGAAGCCGCACATCCAGTGGTGGGAGGCCGGCGCCCAGCCGCCGCAGTGGCTGGTGGCCGGCGACGTGGTGATGACCTCGTCCTACAACGGCCGCATCGCCGCCGCCCAGGAAGAGGGCAGCAACCTCGACATCGTCTGGAACGGCAGCCTGTATGACCTCGACTACTGGGCCATCGTGGCCGGCAGCGCGCACGTCGATGAAGCCTACGAGTTCATCAAGTTCGCCAGCCAGCCCGAGACCCAGGCGGTCTACTCCTCGCAGATTCCCTACGGCCCCGTGCACCCCGACGCCATCGCCCAACTGGACGACGAGCAGGCGCGGCGCATGCCCACCTATGCCGCCAACATGGAAGGCGCCCTGGCCATCGACACCTCGTTCTGGGTCGACCACGGCGAGGAACTGGAGCAGCGCTTCAACGCCTGGGCGGCGCGCTGACACCTCCTGACCGGCAGCGGCCCGGGGGCCGCTGCCGCTTCTTCCGAGGGTGCGCTCGGCCAGGCCGGGCGTGCCAGGCTTCAGCATGGGGAAGGCAATGACCCAATTTGCAACGGCAGCGACGGCGACGGCCCAGCCGCTCGATGGTCGTCGCCTCAAGGCGCAGCTGCGCCGGGCCGAACGGCTGCGCAAGCTCAAGGCGATCGGCCTGGTCGCTCCCCTGGCCCTGTTTCTCCTGGTGATCTTCGTGGTGCCCATCGGCAGCATGCTGTGGCGCAGCGTCGACAACACCGAGCTCGACTCGGTGATGCCGCTGACCGCGGCGGGGCTGCGCGACTGGGACGGCACGGGGCTGCCCCATGAGGCGACCCTGGCGGCCTTTGCCGCCGAGCTGCGCGAATCGCGCCAGGGCGGCGGGCTTGGCCGCATCGGACGGCGCCTGAACTACGAGGACCCGCAGTACCGCGGGCTGCTGATGCGCACCCTGCGCGACCTGCCGGCGGCGGAAAGCGTCACGCCCGACACCTCCTGGAGCGAGACGCTGATCGCCATCGACCCGGCCTGGGGCGAGACCGCGACCTGGCGCGGCATCCAGCGCGCCGCCCCCACCACGACCGACCGCTACATGCTGGCGTCGCTGGACTTCGAGCGCGGCGAGGACGGCAGGCTGCAGCGTATCCCGGAGCATGAGCGCATCTACCAGGCGGTGTTCCAGCGCACCCTGGTGATCGCCGGCGGGGTGACCCTGATCTGCCTGGCGCTGGGCTTTCCGCTGGCCTACCTGCTGGCGACGCTGCCGGCACGCACCAGCAACCTGCTGATGATCCTGGTGCTGCTGCCGTTCTGGACCTCGCTGCTGGTGCGCACCGCGGCGTGGATCATCCTGCTGCAGTCCAACGGCCTGGTGAACAAGTCGCTGCAGGCCACGGGGCTGATCGACGCGCCGCTGCAGCTGGTGTTCAACCGCGTCGGCGTGTTCTTCGCCATGGTGCACATCCTGCTGCCGTTCATGGTGCTGCCGCTCTACAGCGTGATGAAGGGCATCTCGCCCAGCTACCAGCGTGCCGCGGTGTCGCTCGGGGCGCATCCGTTCGCCGCCTTCTGGCAGGTGTACGCACCGCAGACGATCTCGGGCGTGGCGGCTGGCACCATCCTGGTCTTCATCATGGCGTTGGGCTACTACATCACCCCGGCCCTGGTGGGCGGCCCGGCCGACCAGATGGTGAGCTACTACGTGGCCTACTACACCAACACCACCAACAACTGGGGCATGGCCGCCGCCCTGGGCAGCCTGCTGCTGCTCATCACGCTGCTGCTCTACCTGGTCTACCACCGCCTGGTGAACCGCAAACAGCTGATCAGGAGATGAACCATGGCACTGCCTCCCTATGCGTCACCCCTGGAAAGGGTCTGGTTCTGGACGTTCCGCCTCTTCTGCGGCCTGGTGCTGCTGTTCCTGATCGCGCCGGTGCTGGTGATCATCCCGCTGTCGTTCAGCAGTAGCTCCTTCCTCACCTACCCGCTGCCGGGCTTCTCGCTGCGCTGGTACGAGGCGATCTTCACCTCGTCGGCCTGGATGGGGGCGCTGAAGAACAGCATGATCGTGGCGCCGCTGGCCACGCTGCTGGCCATGGTGTTCGGCACCCTGGCCGCGGTGGGGCTCAATCGCGCCGACTTCCCCGGCAAGGGGCTGATCATCGCGCTGCTGATCTCGCCGATGGTGGTGCCGCTGGTCATCGTGGCGGTGGGCATGTACTTCTTCTTCGCCCAGGTGGGCCTGCTCAACTCCTTCACCGGCCTGGTGCTGGCGCATACGGTGCTGGGGGTGCCCTTCGTGGTGATCACGGTGAACGCCACGCTGCAGGGCTTCGACTTCAACCAGGTGCGCGCCGGGGCCAGCCTGGGTGCCAACCCGCTGCGGGTGTTCTTCACCGTGGTGCTGCCGCAGATCGTGCCGGGCGTGGTATCGGGCGGGCTGTTCGCCTTCGCGACCTCGTTCGATGAAGTGGTGGTGGCGCTGTTCATCGCCAGCCCCACCGAGCGTACGCTGCCGATCCAGATGTTCTCGGGCATCCGCGAGAACATCAGCCCGGCCATCGCCGCCATGGCGACCATCCTGATCCTGATCTCGACGCTGCTGCTGCTGACCATGGAGCTGCTGCGGCGGCGCAGCGAACGGCTGAAGGGCACGGCCTGAGCCACCGGCCGGCGCAACGTTGCGCCGGCCGGAGCACATCGCTCAGCCGCGCTGGGCGGCCTGGATGGCGGTCAATGCGATGGTGTAGACGATGTCGTCCACCAGGGCGCCGCGGGAGAGGTCGTTGACCGGCTTGTTGAGCCCCTGCAGCATCGGCCCCACGCTGACCACCCGGGCGCTGCGCTGCACCGCCTTGTAGGTGGTGTTGCCGGTGTTGAGGTCGGGGAACACGAACACCGTGGCGCGGCCCGCCACCGGTGAATCCGGCGCCTTCTGGCGCCCCACGCTCTCGATGGCGGCGGCGTCGTACTGCAGCGGGCCGTCGATCAGCAGGTCGGGGGCCTGCTCGCGCGCCAGCCGCGTGGCCAGGCGCACCTTCTCCACGTCGACCCCGCTGCCCGACTCCCCGGTGGAGTAGCTGATCATGGCCACCCGCGGCTCGATGCCGAAGGCCTGGGCCGAGCGCGCGCTCTGGATGGCGATCTCGGCCAGTGCCTCGGCGTCGGGGTCCGGGTTCACCGCGCAGTCGCCGTAGACCACCACCTGCTCCGGCAGCAGCATGAAGAAGATCGACGAGACCTGCCGATAGTCCGGTGAGGTCTTGATCAGCTGGAAGGCGGGGCGCACGGTGTTGGCGGTGGTGTGTTCCGCCCCCGACACCAGGCCATCGACCTCGTCGAGCTGCAGCATCATGGTGCCGAGCACCACGTTGTCCTGCAGCTGGTCCTCGGCGGTAAGCTCGTTCACCTTGCCGCGCCGGCGCTCCACCATGGGCGCCACGTAGCGCCCGCGGATCTGCTCGGGGTCGATGATCTCGAGCCCTTCCGGCAGTTCGATGCCGCGGTTGCGGGCCACCTCCTCCACTTCCTCGCGCCGGGCCAGCAGCACGCAGTTGGCGATGCCGCGATGCTGGCAGATCGCCGCGGCCTCGACCGTGCGCGGCTCGTTGCCCTCGGGAAGCACGATACGCCGGTTGGCGCGCTGGGCCAGCTTGACCAGCTGGTGGCGAAACGCCGAGGGCGACAGGCGGCGGGCGAAGCCGCGGCTGAGGTGGTCCTTGAGCCACTGCAGGTCGAGGTTGCCGGCCACGTAGCGCATTACCTGCTCGGCGCGCTCGAGGTCGTCCATGGGAATGTCGTTGCCCATCCGCCCGAGGTTCTTGGCCGTGGTGAAGCTGTCGGTGTCCACCGCCAGTACCGGCATGCCGGTCTTCAGCGCCGGGCGGCACATCTCGATCATGTTGTCGTTGGGCATGTAGCCGTTGGTCAGCAGCACGCCGGCCATGGGCACGCCGTTCATGGTGGCCAGCGCCGAGGCCAGCACGATGTCGTCGCGATCGCCCGAGGTGACGATCAGGCTGCCGGGGCGGAACACGTGCAGGGCGTTGGCGGCGCTGCGTGCGCACAGGCTGGTGGAGAGCACCCGCCGGGTGGCGGCCTCGCCCTCGTTGAGGAAGCGCGCGTTCAGTGCACGAGCCACGTCGACGACGCGCGGCGCCACCAGCGCCGGGTTGTAGGGCACCACGCCGATCAGGTGGAAGCGATCGGTGGCCAGCGCCGGCGAGTAGCGGCGCAGCTCGCCGAGAAAGGCGTCGTCGAGCAGGGCATGGCCGTTGCCGTCGGCGAGCGCCGGGTTTTCCTCGACCCCCGGCAGGTTCTGCATGCGCATCAGGATACAGCCCAGGGTGCGCGTGGAGCCCACGCCGCCGAAGGCCTGGGCGTGCATGTCGAGCTGCTCGACCAGCGCCTCCGGGTCGGCGGCATCGCCGCTGCCGACCAGGATGATGCGGGCATTGAGCGCGTGGGCCAGCTGGGCGTTGAGCTGGGTGGCGTAGGTGCCGTGGGCGGTGGGCACCAGCCCTTCCACCACCACCAGGTCGGGCGGGGCGGCCTCCTGGTCGAGGGCGTCGTCATAGAGCTCGATGACCTGCTCCATCAGCACGTCGAGGCGATCCTGGCGCAGCAGGCGCTCCATGTTGGCCTGGGCGATGGGGGCGGGCGGATGCAGCCCCAGGGTGCTGCTGACCAGGGCGGTGGAGCGGTCGGGGCCTGGGCCGTTCAGCTCGTCCTGGCGGAACGGCTTGAGAAAGCCGCTCTTGAGGCCGATGGTGTCGAGCGCCTGCATCAGCCCGAGGCTGGCGGAGGTGAGGCCAACCCCGACGCCGGTCGGGACCATCAGCAGAACCTGGGTCTGGGGGCGTACGTCGCGGGGCGTCATGCGGTGGTCTCTTTCAGTCGTTGACAGGTTTCGGTGGCGATCTGGCCCTCTTCGTCGGTGGGGATCACCCACAGCTGGCGGCCGCCGGCGTCGATGCGGCCCTCGCGCCCGCGCACCGTCTCGCCGTTGACGGTGCGGTTGAGCTGCAGGCCGAAGTGCGGCAGCAGGTCGATGACCCGTTCGCGCACCCGCGGCGAGTTCTCGCCGATGCCGCCGGTGAACACCAGGCCGTCGAGGCGGGGCAGGGCGCAGGAGAGCGCGGCCAGCGACTTGGCGATGCGATAGCAGAACACCTCGACGGCCAGGGCGGCGCCGGCGTGGCCTTCGGCGTCGGCGGCTTCCAGTTCACGCATGTCGTTGCTCAGGCCGGAGAGGCCCAGCAGGCCGCTCTCGCGGTTCAGCAGCGTGTCGATGCGCTCCAGCGTCCAGCCCAGCTGGCGCGACAGGTGGGCGTGCAGGCCCGGGTCGACGTCGCCGCTGCGGGTGCCCATCACCAGCCCTTCCAGCGGCGTCAGCCCCATGCTGGTATCCAGGCTCTGGCCCTGCCACACCGCACAGGTCGAACAGCCGTTGCCGAGATGCGCGGTGAGCCAGCCGCCGCCCGCCAGGCCGCCCAGGTCGTCGGCGCGACGGCTGACATAGGCGTGGCTGGTACCGTGGAAGCCGTAGCGGCGGATGCCGTGCTCGCGGTAGAGCGCCTCGGGCAGGGCATAGCGATACGCCTGGGCGGGCAGCGTCTGGTGAAAGGCGGTGTCGAACACGGCCACCTGGGGCAGGTCGGGAAACAGGCGCCGGGTGGCGGCCACGCCCGCCAGGTTGGCCGGGTTGTGCAACGGGGCCAGGGCGGACGTCTGCTCGATGGCGGCGATCACCGTGTCGTCGATCAGCGCGGCCCGGGTGAAGTGCTCGCCGCCGTGCACGATGCGGTGGCCGACCGCCTCCGGCAGGCGGCCCTCCAGCCGCTCGAGAATCGCCTCCAGGGCTCGGGCGTGATCGGCGCCGGGCAGCGCCTGTTCGAAGCGTTCGCCGCGGCTGTCGCTGCCCTTGAGCCGGGCATCGCCGCTGCCGAGGCGTTCGGCCAGCCCGGCCAGCCGTGGCTCACTGGGATCGCCGGGCACCAGCGCGTACTTGATCGAAGAGGAACCGCAGTTGATGACCAGTACCGTAGCGTTCATCGAGTCTCCGCTCGCATGGATGTAGAGGCAGCATAGACATAAGACCTTAGTCTATCATGCCCGCGCCGCCGGACACTGCGTCACGTCATGTTGCCCATGGTTACCGAAGGTTCGGTTGGGTTTCCTTCGCATCCGTCTGCCCTAGTGGCGTCCTGCACGCGGCCTTGCGCAATCACGAAGGCTGTACCAGACTTGGAACGGTGAAAGGAAACGCTGTTTCTTAACGGAGGTGAGCCATGAAACTGCTAGCCATTCCCGCGGCTCTGATCCTGGCCGGTGCCTTTGCCAGCACCGCCCAGGCCCAGCAGTACCAGATGCCCATGTACCCCCAGGGCTATTTCGCCGGCGATGCCATGTTCTGGGATCTCGACCGCGACCATGGGGAAGATGCGAACAGCGTGGGCCTGCGCCTGCGCGGCGGCGCCCAGTTCAATGACTTCTTCGCCGCCGAGGCCCACCTTGGCATCGGCGGCTCGGATGGCCCGGTGGAGCTCGACTACCTCGTCGGCGCCTACGCCAAGGGCATCCTGCCGCTTTCGCAGGAGTTCCGTCTGCACGGCCTGGTCGGCGTCACCGAGGTCGACTACGACGTCGATCGGGAAAACGGCTTCTCCTACGGGGTGGGGGCCGAGTTCGACGTGGCGCCCAACCTGGCGGTGGGCGCCGACTACATGCGCTACCTGGACAAGTCCGACCATACCTTCGATGCGGCCAGCGTGGGGCTGACGTTCCGCTTCTAGCCACTTCCCCCGCGAGCGGCGTCCCTCCGGCGCCCTCGGCTGCGGCCGGGGGCGCTGTGCCGTGCCGGTCAACTGCCGGGCCAGCGGCCGTGCTCCTTCCAGTGGCGCAGCAGGGCGGGCAGGTGGCGCAGCTCGGCGCCTTCCAGCACCTCGACCCGCCGGCCCTGGCGGCGCTGCAGGTCGGCCAGCTGGCGGCGCGCCGGGCCGAAGTCACCGCAGGCCAGCAGTACGCGGGTGGCGTCGAGCCCGGCGGTATGCTCGAGCATCGCCTGCAGCCGCTCGAGGCCCTGCGCGAGGCACTCGTCCGGCCCCGACCCGGCCACCAGGCTTTCGATGAACAGCAGGCGGTTGTGCTCGATGGCCAGGCAGTCGGACACCACGGGCAGGGCGTTGCGGTCGACGTCCAGGTCGAGGATATGGGTGCCGCCGCAGACCTGCGTCAGGCCGGCGTCGCAGGCGCTGTGCCAGGCGAATTCGGCGAGCCAGCCGCCGCCGAGGTAGTCGGCCGCGTCGGCCGAGGCGAAGCCCACCCGCTGCGGCGCCTCGCTGGACCACTGCAGCAGGCCGTGCTCCGCCAGCCGCGCGAGCGCCTCGGTGGCGGGAAAGGGCGGTGGCTGCGGCAGCGTAAGCCCGGCGGCACCCGGCCCCGCGAGGGCGATAGGGGGGGCCGAGGTGCCTGAGTCGCAGTGCGGCTTGCCCTGGCCTTCGCCCACCCCTCTGCCTTCTCCCACTTCCTTGGCGTCGCCTGGTGGCCGGGCCGCCAGGACGCCGAGCAGCTCGCCCAGGCGATCGGCGTGCTGGGCCAGGTAGAGGGTCGCGGCACGCCGCCGCTGGCTTCGGCTGCGCCATTCGTCCCGCTCGGAAAGCGTACGCACGCGCTTGCGCCCGCTGGCCTGCAGGTAGCGATCGACGTCGAGCACGGGCTCGATGGCGGTCGCCTCGGGAACGTCGTCCGGGGCATCGTGCGCCAGGCGATAGAGCACCCCGGCCTCGCGGTCCACGTAGAGCCAGTCCGCCGCCAGGCGGCGCATGGCCTGCTGGAACAGCAGGGCGGTGAAGGTGTCGCAGTGGCCCAGCTCATAGGTGAGGGCAAGGTCGGGCGTGTCGAACTGCTCGCGCTGCAGTGCGTCCACCAGCGGGCCGATATGCTGGGCGAGGCGCACGGGGTCGCCGCAGGGCAGGGCCTGGTGCAGCGCCACCTCGCTGCTGGCCGGCAGCTCATGGCGCAGCAGGATCGCCAGCCGCTCGGCGGCCTGGGGAGACGACTGGCACGGCACCAGCACGATCCGCCGGGGGCGTAGCTGGAGAATGGGAATCAGGCTGGTTTCAGGGCGCTCGGTGACCAGCGCGATGTGCAGGTGTGGCATAGGCTCGCTCCCCAACGCGGAATCCTGGCTGATGCCTACAGGCTAATCCGCGTGGGGCGTACTGTCGCCTCTGCCGGTAACAAAACACGCCGGCCTGGGCCGGCGTGCTGTGCTGCGGGGCAGGTTTTCACACCTTCTTGTAGAGCGCCGCCCCCGACTCGCGAAACTTCTCCGCCTGCTCCTCCATGCCCTTCATCACCGCGTCGGCATCGCCGGTAAGGCCGTGCTCGGCGGCGTAGTCGCGGACCTCCTGGGTGATCTTCATGGAGCAGAACTTGGGCCCGCACATGGAGCAGAAGTGGGCGACCTTGGCCGAGTCCTTGGGCAGGGTCTCGTCGTGGTACTCCCGCGCGGTATCCGGGTCGAGGCCGAGGTTGAACTGGTCCTCCCAGCGGAACTCGAAGCGCGCCTTGGACAGGGCGTTGTCACGCCGTTGCGCGGCCGGGTGCCCCTTGGCCAGGTCGGCGGCATGGGCGGCGATCTTGTAGGTGATGATGCCGGTCTTGACGTCGTCCTTGTTGGGCAGGCCCAGGTGCTCCTTGGGCGTGACGTAGCACAGCATGGCGCAGCCGAACCAGCCGATCATGGCCGCACCGATGCCGGAGGTGATGTGGTCGTAGCCCGGGGCGATGTCGGTGACCAGCGGCCCGAGCGTATAGAAGGGCGCCTCGTCGCAGTACTCCAGCTGCTTGTCCATGTTCTCTTTCACGAGATGCATGGGCACGTGGCCGGGGCCTTCGATCATCACCTGGACGTCGTGCTTCCAGGCGATCCTGGTCAGCTCGCCCAGGGTCTTGAGCTCGGCCATCTGCGCCTCGTCGTTGGCGTCGGCGATGGAGCCCGGGCGCAGGCCGTCGCCCAGGGAGAAGGCGACGTCGTACTGCTTGCAGATCTCGCAGATCTCCTCGAAGTGGGTGTAGAGGAAGCTCTCCTGGTGATGGTAGAGGCACCACTTGGCCATGATCGAGCCGCCGCGGGAGACGATGCCGGTAACCCGCTTGGCGGTCAGCGGCACGTAGCGCAGCAGCACCCCGGCGTGGATGGTGAAGTAGTCGACGCCCTGCTCGGCCTGCTCGATCAGGGTGTCGCGGAACACCTCCCAGGTGAGGTTCTCGGCCACGCCGTTGACCTTCTCCAGCGCCTGGTAGATGGGTACCGTGCCGATCGGCACCGGCGAGTTGCGCAGGATCCACTCGCGGGTCTCGTGGATGTTCTGGCCGGTGGAGAGATCCATGATGGTATCCGCGCCCCAGCGGATGCCCCAGGTCATCTTGTCGACCTCCTCCTCGATCGAGGACGTCACCGCCGAGTTGCCCAGGTTGCCGTTGATCTTCACCAGGAAATTGCGGCCGATGATCATCGGCTCCGATTCCGGGTGGTTGATGTTGCAGGGGATGATGGCGCGGCCGGCGGCCACCTCGGCGCGCACGAACTCCGGCGTGATCTCCTCGGGAATGCGGGCGCCGAAGCTCTGGCCCGGGTGCTGGTGGCCGAGGATGCGCTCCACCTCGGCGGCGCCCAGGGCTTGCCTGCGCTGGTTCTCGCGTATGGCGATGAACTCCATTTCCGGCGTGACGATGCCCTGGCGGGCGTAGTGCAGCTGGGTGACGTTCTTGCCGGCCTTGGCGCGGCGCGGCGTGCGGGTCAGGTCGAAGCGCAGCTGCGCGAGCCGCGGGTCGTTGGCGCGGCGCTGGCCGTAATCGCTGGTGGGGCCGTCGAGCGGTTCCGTGTCGCCGCGTTCCTCGATCCAGGCGCGGCGCAGTTCAGGCAGGCCGCGGCGCAGGTCGATCTCGGCGGCCGGGTCGGTGTAGGGGCCGGAGGTATCGTAGACCAGCAGCGGCGGGTTCTCTTCATCGGCGCCGGAGGTCCTGGTCGGCGACAGCGAGATTTCGCGGAAGGGCACGCGGATGTCGGGGCGCGAACCTTCCAGGTAGATCTTGCGCGAGCCGGGCAGCGGCTTGATGGCGGCCGCGTCGACCTTGGCGGTCTCGGCGAGGAAGTGGGCGGTCTTGGCCATGAGCATCTCTCCCTTTTTTTGTTGGCGGGCCAACACGATGAAGATCAAGGGAGGCGTGGCGAAGGAGGGCAGAGAGGCGCGTCACATGCGGTTTTCATGGATGCTCCGATGCCGCTTGATCCCTACGCTGGTACCCTCCCGAAGGAATTAACCAGATCAGGTTCAACGGGACCAGCGCTTGCCTGCCGTGCAAGCCTGCGCCATCTCAGCCGGATTCACCGGCACCCCGTCAAGCGTTTCGCCAGAGTCTAACAGGTCGGCCGCGAGTTGCCAGCCGCAGGTGGCGGCCGCGGCCTCATCTCGGCTCGGTGTCGAGCCGTTCGAACCATGCGCCGGCCTCGGGCAGCGTCAGCTCGCTGGCCGGCAGGCCGCCGGCGTACCATTCGCGGGCGTTGCGCAGCTGCCAGCGGCGCTGTTCGCCGTCCAGCTCGATGCCGATCTGCAGGGGGCCGTAGCGGGCGAAGGCGCGGCCCTGCCGGTAGGAGTCGCGCAGGGCGAGGTTGGCCAGCAGCTCCAGGCGGTCGCCGGCATGGACGGCAAGATTCTCCAGGCGTATGGCGTTGTCTTCCAGCAGCAGCCGTGCCTCGCCGTGCACTTCGCCCAGCGTCAGCCGGTCGCGCAGCCAGCGACGCTCGCGGGCGGCATCGACGAACAGGTTGACCAACAGGCCGCTGTCTCGCATCGCCAGGTCGAGACGGGCGTCGAGCCTGAGCGGCGCTTCCCAGTGGACCTGGCCTTGGGGCAGGGCGAGGCGTGCCCACCAGCCATGGGCGAGGCTGCCGCCTGAATCGGCCAGGCGCACGTCGCTCAGGCTCAGCCGCGAGCCGGAGACGTTGAAGCGGCGCGTGGCCAGGTCGCCCTCCGTGAGGCGGGCCTCGAGGCTGAGTCCGCCGCCGAGGGTCTGTTCATCGAAGGCGAGGCGGGCCTGGGGGGCATGCAGCGACAGGGTGCCCTCGGCTGCCATGCCGTCGAGGCGCAGCCGGGCGGCGAGCTCCGCCCGTCCGTCGAGCAGGGTCAGGCCGCCCCCCTCCGGCAGGTAGTCGTTGAGCGCGGCGAGGCTCGGCACCGTCACGTGCGGCATGTCGATGCGCGTGCTCAGGGTGCGCAGGCCGTCGGGCAAGGCGAACTGGCGTGCCCGGCTGTGAATCTCCAGCAGCCGCCCCTCGACCAGCGTAGCGGCGCTGGCCTGGCGGCGCAGGCCGAAGCGCGGCAGCGAGAGTTCAAGGGTGGCGCCGGGGTCGGCCACCTCGAGCGTCAGCGAGCCGTCGCCGAAGGCCTCGTAGTGCAGAAAACGCGCGGTGAGCCGCTCGGAGCGGATGTCCAGCCGGCTGCCGGGCGCGGCCTCGCCCTCGGCGAAGTGCAGCTCGGCGCTCACCCGCCCGCCGCCCGCTATCGCCAGGCCGTGCTCGTCGGGCAGGAAGGCGTTGAGGAAGCCGAGCCGATCGAGCAGGCCGTCCAGCCGCAGTGTGCCGGAGAGCGGCTGCCTGGGCGCGTCGCCGGGCCAGTCGAAGCCGCCCTGAAGGTGCGCCTGGCGCACCACCAGCAGGGTGCGCAGCGGCTCGCCACCGTTGCTCGACGCGCTCAGGTCGAGACGGCTGCCGGAGAGGTCGAGATGCTGGCGCTCGGGGTCGATAGTGCGCAGCGCCAGCGTGGCGGCCAGCTCGCCATGAAACGCTTCGTCCAGCAGGCGCCCGGTGATGGCCTCGCCCGCCAGGGTAATGCGCCCCTGACCGCGACCGTCGGCCCAGGCGAGCTGCCCTTCGCTGCGGGCCTGGCCGGCGTGCAGGCTGAGCGGTGCCGCGTCCGGCAGGTAGGCGTCGAGCACCGCGACGTCGGGGATGCGCGCGCCCTGCCACTCGACCCGGGCCTCGCTGGGGCGCGTGGCCTGGTCCGACGCATCCGCCGTGGCGACGAGCGCCAGCCGTTCGGCCTCGAACAGGCGGCGCTGGTCCGACTCGCGGGTCAGCGCCACCTCGCCCAGGTCGAGTTCAAGGTGGGCGGCGGGGTGGGGCACGCCGGGGCCGAGCAGGAGATGCGCACGTCCGTCGCCGCGAGCGTGGAAGCCGAGCAGGCGCGCACCCAGCGCCTCGGAGCGTACGTCGAGCCGGCTCCCCGGCAGCGGCTGGCCGTCGCGTATCTGGAGCTCGCCCTCGAGCCGGCCGCCGCCCTGCAGGGCAAGGCCGCGGCCATCGAACAGCCCGGCGAGGAAGGGGTCGAGCACGCCGAGATTGGCGACCTGGCCGCGCAGCGTCAGCTCCGCCTGCCATGGGGCTTCGCGATCGCGCTGGGCGACGTCGTCCGGTTCACGCCTGGTCGGCGGCGAGCGGAAGCGAGCGCTGGGCAGTTCCAGGGAGGTGCTGAGCGGCTGCGTCTCGCCCGGGGCGGCGGCCGCCAGATCGAAGCGCGCGCCGGAAACATCCAAGGTGCCTTGCATCATGTCCAGTTCGGCAATGGGCAGATGCAGGTCGAGCCGGCCGACCAGGGACTGCTCCGCGAGGCGCACCGCAATGGCCTCGCCGGCGAGGTCGAAACCGCCTGAGAGGCGCTGCGCGTCGTAGCGCAGCCCGCCCTGCAGGCGGGCCGAGCCGCCTTCCAGCGTCAGCGGTACGGGTGGCGGCAGGTAGCGGCCGAAGGCGGAGATGTCGGCGGCCTCGGCGTTCTGCCAGCGCAGCTCGGCGCCTTGCAGCGCCTCCGGTGGCGAGTGCAGGCTCAGGGCGGACGTGACCAGCGCGAGGCGAAACCCTTCGCCGACGAGCAGCGGGCGAGGCGAGGAGGTGGGCGCGGCTTCGCTCATCGAGATGTCGTCGAGGCGCACGCTGAGGCGGGTATTCGCCTGCACCTCGACGTCCACCGCGCCGGCGCCCTGTACCTCGTAGAGCGCACCCTCTGCGAGCCAGTGGCGCTCGTCCAGTCGCACGCTCAGGCGCGGGGAGTCCAGGCGCAGGCGGCTGCCCGGCTGCACCTCGCCGCCATCGAGGGCAATCTCGGCGGTGAGGTCGCCGCGCCCGTCGATCGCCAGCCACCCCAGTGCGGCGAGGTAGGGATTGAAGACATCGTAAGCGTCGCTGCGCCCGGCCAGGGTGAGGGTGCCGGAGACGAAGCGCGCTGCCGCGGCGCCGCGGTGCTCGGCCAGCCTCATCGGTGTCAGGTTCAGGTCGGCGCTGAGCGCCACGCCATCCACCAGCGGGGTATCGCCATGCAGCACGATGGCATCGTCCAACTGCAGCGCGATGCGCTCGGCGGCCAGCTCACCGGCATGCCAGCGGGCGCCGGCCAGGCGCAGCGTGCCGCTTCCGCGCAGCCGGTAGGCATCGAGGCCGACCTGGCGAATGCCCTCGGCCTCCAGGGAGCGAACCTCCACCTTGCGTTCGAGCAGGGGCAGGAGTGCGACGCGCAGGGTGGCGTGGTCGGCTTCCAGCGTGACGCGTCGCTCGGCGGCGCGCGCGACCAGGCGTGGCTGGATGACCTCGAGGTGACCGGGGAACAGCGTCCAGGCGCGCTCCCACTCCAGCGTGAGCCGCGGTGAACGTTCGAGCTGGGCGCGTCCCCAGGCGCTGTTGAGCAGGGCGTTGGTGGTGGCGAGATAGAACCCATAAAGCAGCGCCAGGGCCAGCACGAGCCACCCCAGCACCCTGAGCGGCGTGGGCCGGGGCATCAGGCGCATGGTGGTGCTTGCGGCATGGGCTCTCCTTGCGACGCGCCTGGGCGGCAGCGCTCAGTAGAGGCGAAACGCTTGGTGGTTCGGCACGCCCTGCTGCTCCTCGATCACCTTGCGGTAGCGCTTGTACTCCCACTGGTACTGGGCCGGGTCCAGCGCGATGGCCGCCTCCACGCAGGCATTCACCCCGGTGGCCGACTCGACCTCGTCGGTGGTGTAGACGCGCTCGTCGGCGGGCAGGAAATGGATCTCGAATCCGCGGCCCGGCACTCGCCGGGCCACGCCGGTGACGACCCGGGCATCGGTACGAGCGACAAGCTTGGGCAAAAGCGTCGCGGTATAGGCCAAGCGGTGGTAGAAGGGTGCGAAGACGCCGCTGCCCCAGGCGGGCTCCTGGTCGGGCAGGATGCCCACCGCCTCGCTGCGCTTGAGCGCCTTGAGCAGGGCGGCGACGCCGCGCGGGTTGGTCGGCACCAGGCTGGCGCCCATGCGCTCGCGACCCTGGCGAATCACCGGGTCGAGTTCGGCGATCTTGGGCGGCTCGTACATGGCGGTGAAGGGGAAGTGGCTGGAGAGCCAGAAGTTGAGCACCTCCCAGTTGCCGAAGTGCGGGGCCAGCACGATCACGCCGCGTCCCTCTGCGCGTGCCTCGTCGAGCAGTTCACGCCCATGGACCGCGAGGATCGCCGCCTCGACCCGCTTCGGCTCGGCCATCCAGGCGAAGCCCAGTTCGAGCATGGTGGCGGTGGAGTGGGTCAGGCTCTGCCGCGCCAGCCGGCGGCGCATGGCGGGTTCCTGGTCGGGATAGACCTCGGTGAGATTGATCTCGGTGACGCCACGCTCGCGGCGGCTGAAGCGATGCACCACGGGGCCGGCGAAGCGGGCCAGGCGCCACAGCGTGGCGGGGCGGCGCCCGGCGAGCGTACGCCACAGCGCCGCAATCAGGCGCGCCTGCAGGGAAGCGGTGCGGGAGGGCGGCTGGGTCATGGCTCAGAACAGCCAGCTGTCCAGGTTGTCGGGCGCGCGCTTCTCCTGCAGGGCACGCAGTCCCTTGACGCAGCGAACCACCAGCCACACCACCGCCAGCAGCCAGGTCACGAAGCCGATCATCACCAGGGTCAGCACCCCGGACAGGGTGAAATAGAGCAGGGAGATCCAGAAGGTGCGGATCTGGTAGCGGTAGTGCTCGTCGAACCAGTGGGGGCCCTTGCCGCGATAGACATAGGCGATCACGGCGCCGATCACGGTAGTGATGCCGCCGCTGACGATGCCCGCCAGGAACAGGGCATAGACGATGATCGGCAGCGTGGTATCGGGGGAGCCGCCCGGCTCGGTCACGGAGCGGCGCGACTGGGGGTCGTTGGGGGTCAGGTTGTCGTTCATCGGTCATCCACGTGGTGAGTGGTCGTCGTCCATGATACCGCCCGCTATCGGCATTGCCAGGGGCGTCACTCCACGGCCGGCTTGAGCGCCCGGCTGATCTCCAGCAGGTTGCCGTCCGGGTCGCGAAGGTAGAGCGATTCGATGGGCCCGGTGGCGCCCTGCCGCGTGACCGGCCCGAGCTCGACCTCGACGTCGAGCGCCTCCAGGTGGCGCCGGACCTCGTCCAGCGGCAGCAGGCTGCGCAGGCACAGGTCGAGGCTGCCCGGGGTGGGGGTGGCGGCGCGCGGCTCGATGTCGGTGGCGGTCCAATGCAGGCGCAGGGCGATGTCGCCGAGCAGCAGGTCGACGCGCTCGCGATCGCGGTAGCGCACCTCGAGCCCGAGTACCCGGGAGTAGAAGTCCACGGCGCGGGATATGTCGGTCACGGTAATGACCAGGTGGTCCAGACCTGACAGCATTGCCGGCCTCCTTGTTGTGATGTGTTCCAGTAAACTCTGGCGTGCCAGGGCCAAAAGGATACGACGATGCTGTTCTGCCCGCTATGCGCTTGCACCCGTAACCGTCATTTTCATCGTGATGCACGGCGCGACTACTACCGCTGCGACGCCTGCCGGCTGGTGTTCGTGCCTCCCCGGCAGCATCTTGCGCCCGACCGGGAAAAGGCGGTCTATGACCAGCACCGGAACGATCCGAACGACCCGGGCTACCGGCGCTTCCTGGCGCGGCTGTTCGAGCCGTTGGCGCGGCGACTGGCGCCGGGTGCCCGCGGGCTGGACTTCGGCGCAGGCCCCGGCCCGACCCTGTCGCTGATGTTCGAAGAGGCGGGGCACCCGATGGAGATCTACGACCCCTTCTACGCGCCCGACCCCGCCGTGCTCGAATGCCGCTACGACTTCATCACTGCCACCGAGGTGGTGGAGCACCTCTTCGAGCCGGGACGCGAGCTGGCGCGCCTCGCGGCCATGCTGCCCGCCGGGGGCTGGCTCGGGCTGATGACCAAGCGGGTCATCGATGACGAGGCCTTCGCCAGCTGGCACTACATCCTCGACCCGACCCATGTGGTCTTCTTCAGCGAGGCGACCTTCGCCTGGCTGGCCCGGCACCTGGCGATGACGGTCGAGTTCCCCGCCGCGGACGTGGCGATACTGCAAAAAAAGTAAGATCTGCTTTTTATTTTTCTTTTGAAAGCATGAATTTCTGGTCTTAGTTGCTAAAGGGTATCAAGCGATTGACATGCGGCTAGGCGGGCGTATGATTCGCGCTCCCTGTCGCTGCGCTTGCGCCGGTTCCCGCTGTGGCAACCGGCCTGGGGCAGCATTCCACGGCGTTTTCTGCCATCTTCTGTCGTTGTTTCCACTGCTGTCGAGAGGCGCGCTCATGTCGCGGCAACTGCTGGCCATGGCCCTGGCTCCCCTGCTGGGGCTTTTCATTCTGGGCATCGGCAATGGCTTCCTGGCTACCCTGATCACCCTGCGGCTGGATGCGGCCGGCGAATCCCCCGTGGTGATCGGCTGGGTGTCGTCGGCCTACTTCATCGGCCTGGCGCTGGGGGCGGTGTTCAATGACCGGCTGCTGCTGCGCATCGGCCATATTCGCGCCTACGGCAGCTTTGCCTCGCTGGTGGCGGTTACCGTGCTGATGCAGGCGCTGGTGTTCGACCCCTGGGCCTGGTTCGCCCTGCGCCTGGTCGGCGGCTGGGCCACCGTGGGGGTCTACCTGGTCATCGAGAGCTGGCTGCTCACCTCGGGCGACCAGAAGGTGCGCGGCCGGCTGCTGGCGCTCTATATGATCTCGCTTTACGCGGCGGGGGTGATCGGCCAGCTGCTGCTGGGCGTGACCGATGCCATGGGCGAGACCGCGCCGTTCCTGGTCATCGGCATGCTGGCGTCGCTGTCCGTGCTGCCCATGGCGATGATTCCGCGGGTGTCGCCGCTGATCGAGCATGCCGAGCCGCTCTCGCCGATGCGCCTGATCACGCTGACCCCCACCGGCGTGATGGGCAGCTTCGGCTCCGGCCTGGCGGTGGCGGCAGTCTATTCCCTGCTGCCGCTCTACCTGCAGCGGATCGGGCTTTCTGTGGCCGGGGTTGGCCAGATGATGGCGGTGGTGATACTGGGTGCCATGCTGCTGCAGTACCCCATCGGGCGCTGGTCCGATCGCCACGACCGCCAGATCGTGTTGATCATGATCGGTGGCTTCTGCACCCTGATCTCGGCCGGCATGCTGCTGCTGCCTCTCAACACCTGGCTGCTGGCGGCGCTGCTGTTCCTGCTAGGCGGCGGGGTCTTCGCCCTCTATCCGGTGGCGGTAAGCCACGCCGCCGACCGCGCCCCGGCCGGGGCGCTGGTGCGCATGAGCCAGGGCCTGCTGCTGATCAACGCCATCGGCTCGACCCTGAGCCCGCCGCTGATCTCGCCGGTGATGGCCACCGTCGGCGATGCCGGCCTGTTCTGGGCCTTCGGTGGCCTGGGGGTATTCCTGCTGGCCTTCTTCGGCTGGCGGCGCAGCGTGCGTCCGGCGCCGGTGCCGGTGGCGCGGTTCTCGCCGAATACGCCGATGACGACGCTGGGCGCCGAGCTCACCGTGACCGAAGAGCTGGTGCAGGGCGCCATCGAGCACGAGCACGTCGAAGACCTTTCCAACGCGGTGCCCGAGGTGGAGGTTGCCGAGCCGGTGGTCGGCCCGCCGCCGCCCGACGAGCCGCACATCCAGTTCTATACCGGGGATGAGGGCGCGGCTGCGCAGGAGCCGCCGGCGACGCTTGCCGACGACCGACGCTGATCCTGCCTGAGCCACGCCGATGGACTGCGCCCGATGCCCTTGCATCGGGCGCAGTGCGTTCACGTGGCTGGGCAAGCCGCTGCGACCTAGGGATAATGGCCAACGAAAAATAGTGAATCTACTATCGCCGTTATCATTTTCCCGAGGTATCGCCATGTTCCCCTTCGCCGCACCCGTCCGTGACCTTCGCTTCGTGCTCGAGGAGCTGCTCGAGCATCGCTCGCTCGACCTGCCCGGCTTCGAGGAGGCCAGCCCCGACCTGGTCGAGGCGGTGCTGGAAGAAGCCGCCAGGCTCGCCGGTGAAGTGTGGGCACCGCTGAATGCCAGCGGCGACCGCCAGGGCTGCGTGCGTCGCGAAGACGGCGGCGTGACCCTGCCGGACGGCTTCGCCGAGGCCTACCAGGCCTACGTGGAGGGCGGCTGGAACGGCATCGGCGTGTCCCAGGCGCTGGGCGGACAGGGGCTGCCCGAGGTGGTCGCCAGCAGCGTGCAGGAGATGCTCCACGGCGCCAACATGGCGCTGGGGCTGTGCCCGATGCTGACCGCCGGGGCCATCGAGGCGCTGGCCCACCACGGCAGCGAGGCGCTCAAGGAAACCTACCTGCCCAGGCTGGTCGAGGGCAGCTGGACCGGCACCATGAACCTCACCGAGCCCCAGGCCGGTTCCGATCTTTCCAAGGTGCGTACCCGCGCGGTGCCTGAAGCGGATCACTACCGCCTGTTCGGCCAGAAGATCTTCATCACCTGGGGCGAGCACGACGCCAGCGAGAACATCATCCACCTGGTGCTGGCGCGCAAGCCCGACGCCCCGGAGGGCAACAAGGGCATCTCGCTGTTCCTGGTGCCCAAGTTCCTGGTCAATGAAGATGGCTCCCTCGGTGAGCGTAACGACGTCACCTGCGCCTCCATCGAGCACAAGCTGGGCATCCACGGCTCGCCCACCTGCACCCTGAGCTTCGGCGAGAACGACGGCGCCATCGGCTACCTGGTGGGCGAGGAGGGACGCGGCCTGAACCACATGTTCACCATGATGAACGAGGCGCGCCACAAGGTCGGCATCCAGGGCATCGGCGTGGCCGAGCGTGCCTGCCAGCACGCCTTCGGCTATGCGCTGGACCGCGTGCAGGGCAAGGCGCGGGGCAGCGAGGCCACCATCAGCGCGCACCTCGACGTGCGCCGCATGCTGCTCTCCATGCGCGCCCGCACCGATGCGCTGCGGGCGCTGGCGCTCTACTGCGCTGCCCAGCTCGACCAGGCCCGCCACGCGGCCGACGCCGCCGAGCGTGAAGCCGCCCAGGCCCGCGCCGACGTGCTGATCCCCGTGGTCAAGGCGTTCTCCACCGACCAGGCCGTCGACATCGCCTCCATGGGGGTGCAGGTCCACGGCGGCATGGGCTTCATCGAGGAAACCGGCGCCGCGCAGCTGTTGCGCGACGCCCGCATCGCGCCGATCTACGAGGGCACCAACGGCATCCAGGCCCTCGACCTGGCCGGGCGCAAGCTCTCCCGCGACGGCGGCGCGGCGCTGGCCGGGCTGATCGACGAGGTCGAGGCCACCGCCGGCGAGCTGCGTGGCAATGCCGGCCTCGCCGCCCTGGGCGATAGCCTGGCGGCAGGGGCCGCCGACCTGCGGGCGTCCATGGCGCTCGTGCTCGAAGCGAGCCGCGACCCGCAAACGGGGGCAGACGCCATCCAGGCCTATGCCACGCCGTTCCTGAGCCTGGCCGGCCATGTGCTGTGCGCCTGGCAGATGGGGCGCGCCGCGCTCAAGGCCAGCGCCGCCCAGGCCGACGGCCGCGACGAACCGTTCTACCAGGCCAAGCTGCACGGCGCCGACTGGGCGCTGCGCCAGTGGCTGCCGGTCGGCCGCGCCAACCGCGCCGTGATCGAGGCCGGCATGAGCTGCCTGGCCGAACTAGGCGTCGGCCATCACTGACAGCAACGCGCCGCCGATACCCGCATCGGCGGCGCCCGCGGTTTCACAATAACGACTCTCTTCGGATTCGGAGCCCACCATGAATCACAGCATCTTCGAACAGGGCCTGCCCAAGACCCAGGCCAACCACGTGCCTCTGTCGCCGCTGACCTTCATCGAGCGCAGCGCCGCCATCTACCCCGACTACCCCGCGGTGGTGCACGGCGACATTCGCCGCAGCTGGGGCGAGACCTGGACGCGTTGCCGTCGGCTCGCCTCGGCGCTGGCGAAGCGCGGCATCAAGCCCGGCGAGACGGTGGCCGCCATGCTGCCCAACGTGCCGGCCATGTTCGAGGCACACTTCGGCGTGCCGCTGGCCGGCTGCGTGCTCAATACGCTGAACATCCGCCTCGATGCCGAGGCCATCGCCTACATGCTGGAGCATGGCGAGGCCCAGGCGGTGCTGGTCGATCCCGAGTTCGCCGGGGTGATCGAGGACGCCGTTTCGCGGCTGGCGATCAAGCCGCTGGTGATCGATGTCGACGACGCCCTGTTCGAGGGCGAGGCGCGCCGTATCGGCGAGCTGGAGTACGAGGCGCTGCTGGCCGAAGGCGACCCCGACTACGCCTACCGCCTGCCCGAGGACGAGTGGGATGCGATCTCGCTCAACTACACCTCCGGCACCACCGGCAAGCCCAAGGGGGTGGTCTACCACCACCGCGGCGCCTACCTCAACGCGGTGAGCAACATCCTCGAGTGGGCCATGCCGCACCATCCGGTCTACCTGTGGACGCTGCCGATGTTCCACTGCAACGGCTGGTGCTTCCCCTGGACCATCGCCGCCAACGCCGGTACCAGCGTGTGCCTGCGCCGGGTCGATCCCAAGAAGATCACCGACCTGATCGCCGACGAGAAGGTCACCCACTTCAGCGGCGCACCGATCGTGCTCAACGGCCTGGTCAACCTGCCGGCGGAGCAGAAGCGCGAATTCAGCCACGCGGTGAAGGTCACCACCGCCGGCGCCGCGCCGCCCGCCTCGGTGATCGCCGGGGTCGAGACGCTCGGCATCGAGGTGACCCACGTCTACGGCCTTACCGAAGTCTACGGGCCGGTGACGGTATGCGCCTGGCGCGAGGCGTGGGACGAGCTGTCGCTCGAGCAGCGGGCCAAGATCAAGGCGCGCCAGGGCGTGCGTTACCACATGCTGGAAGCGCTCTGCGTGGCCGACCCCAACAGCCTGGAGCCGGTGCCCAAGGATGGCGAGACCATCGGCGAGATCCTCATGCGCGGCAACAACGTCATGAAGGGGTATCTCAAGAATGAGGCCGCCACCGAGCAGGCGCTGGAGGGCGGCTGGTACCACACCGGCGATCTCGCCGTGTGGCACCCGGACGGCTACATCGAGATCAAGGACCGCTCCAAGGACATCATCATCTCCGGCGGCGAGAACATCTCCACCATCGAAGTGGAAGATGCCATCTACTCGCATCCGGCGGTGGAAGAGGCCGCGGTGGTGGCCAAGCCCGACGAGAAGTGGGGCGAGACCCCCTGCGCCTTCGTCAAGCTCAAGGTGGGCTACGGCGAGGTCACCGAGGCCGACATCATCGAGCACTGCCGCGAGCACCTGGCGCGCTTCAAGGTGCCCAAGACGGTGATCTTCACCGAGCTGCCCAAGACCTCCACCGGCAAGATCCAGAAATTCGTCCTGCGCGAAGAAGCGCGCAAGCAGTGAACGGGAGAGACACGATGAGCCAACAAGCAATCGGTGTGGTCGGCGCCGGCACCATGGGGCAGGGCATCGCCCAGGTGCTGGTCACCAGTGGTTTCCCCGTCCAGCTCTACGACGTGGCCGACGAGCAGCTCGGCCGTGCGCAGGCCGCCATCGACAAGGGGCTCGGCAAGCTGGTCGCCAAGGAGAAGCTTGGCGAGGCGGAAAAGGACGAGGCCATGGCGCGGCTGGAGACGACCACTTCGCTCGAGGCCCTGCGTGGCTGCGAGGTGATCATCGAGGCCGCTCCCGAGCAGCCGGCGCTGAAGGAGAAGCTCTTCCGCGACCTGAGCCGGCTGAGCCACGAGGCGATCCTGGCCTCCAACACCTCGTCGCTGTCGCTGACCCGGCTCGCCGCGGTGTGCGAACGCCCCGAGCGGGTGGTGGGCATGCACTTCTTCAACCCGGTGCCGGTATTGAAGCTCGTCGAGGTGATCCGCGCCGAGCAGACCTCCGACGCCACCGTTTCGCGCATCGAGGCGTTGGCCAAGGCGCTGGGCAAGACCTCGGTGGCCATCGCCGATTCGCCCGGGTTTGCCGTCAACCGCCTGCTGGTGCCGATGATCAACGAGGCGGCCTTCCTGCTGCAGGAAGGGGCCGCCAGCGCCGAGGACATCGACCAGTCGATGAAGCTCGGCGCCGCCCACCCGATGGGCCCGCTGGCGCTGGCCGACCTGATCGGCCTGGACGTGTGCCTGGCGATCATGGAGGTATTGCAGGAGGGCTTCGGCGACCCCAAGTATCGCCCCTGCCCGCTGCTCAGGCGCATGGTGGCCGCCGGCTATCTGGGGCGCAAGACGGGACGCGGTTTCCACGTCTACCAGTAGACGACGATTCAAGACGGCGCTCGACAAAAGAAAGGATTGCCGACCAACCAAGCGTTCGCTAGGGTTGGTCGGTATCGTCCTGACAACAAGCAAGGAGCCCTCATGAGCGAAAAGCTGATCGACGTAGTGGACAACGCCGGGGTCGTGCGGCTTACCATCAATCGCCCGAAGGCGCTGAACGCCCTCAATAGCGCCGTGCTCACCGAGCTGGAAGCGGTGCTCACCGAGCTGGAAGGGCGCGGCGACCTGCGTGCGGTGCTGATCACCGGGGCGGGGGAGAAATCCTTCGTGGCCGGTGCCGACATTACCGAGATGCGCGACAAGACCCCCGAAGAGGCACGCGCCTTCGCCAGCCAGGCGCTGCGGACCATCAAGCGACTCGAGACGCTGCCGGTGCCGGTGGTCGCCCTGGTGAACGGGTTTTGTCTTGGCGGTGGCTGCGAACTGGCGCTGGCCTGCGACTGGGCCGTAGCCAGCGACAATGCGATCTTCGGCCAGCCCGAGGTGCTGCTGGGCGTGATTCCAGGCTTCGGCGGCACCCAGCGCCTGCCGCGCCGGGTGGGTCCGGCCATGGCGATCGACCTGGTCACCACCGGGCGCAAGATCGATGCCCAGGAGGCCCTGCGCATCGGCCTCGTCAACCGCGTGATGCCCCAGGCCGAGCTCGACGCCTACGCCGAAGAGCTGACCAGGCAGCTGGCCGGCAATGGACCCCAGGCGGTGCGTGCCTCCAAGCAGGCGGTTCATGACGGCATGGACCAGGACCTCGACAGCGCCCTGGCGCTGGAAACCGCGCTGTTCGCCGTCTGCTTCGCGGGCGACGAGCAGAAAGAGGGCATGAGCGCCTTCGTCGAGAAGCGCAAGCCGAACTTCTGATTCGTTCGGCCTGGCGACAATGCAAGGCGGCAGCGTGGCTCACGCTGCCGCCTTTTTCATGCCAGGCAGGGCGCCTCAGGCGATCGTGCGCCGATGCAGCCGCAGCAGGCCGGTGGCGATGGCGGTGCCCGCCAGGGTAATGGCCATGCCCACCACGACCTGCAGGCTCAGGCGCTCGCCCAGCAGCAGGTAGCCCCACAGCAGGGCGCTGACCGGCACCAGGAAGGTGACCGTGGAAGTGGCGGTGGCGCCGGCGCTGGAGATCAGTCCGAAGTAGAGCAGGAAGGCCACCGTGGTACTGAAGATGGCCAGCCCCAGGGCGTTGGCCCAGGCCAGGCCGCCGATCGGTTCGGCGGGCCACAGCCACAGGCCGGGAATCAGCAGGAGCAGCGCCGACATGGCCGAACTGCCCGCCGCCAGCACGCGCACCGGCAGGTGGGACAGGTGGGTCTTGGAGTAGTTGCTGGCCACGCCATAGCAGAAGGTGGCGCCGAGGGCCGAGAGGATGAACCAGCCGTCGCCGCCCAGGGCGAAGTCGAGGCGGTTGGCCGACAGCACGTAGACGCCGCCGAAGGCCAGCGCCAGGCCCAGGTACTGCTGGCGCTGTACCGGCGTCCTGAAGAACAACGCGCCGAGCAGGGCGGTGAAGAGCGGTGTGGTGGCATTGATCAGCGACGTGAAGCCGGCTTCCAGGCGCACGGTGGCAAGGGCCAGAAGGATGAAGGGCAGCACGTGGTTGATCAGCCCCAGCAGCAGCAAGGCGCCCTTGTTCTCCCACACCAGCTTGAGATAGCGCAGGCTGAGCAGAAGCGGCAGCAGCAGCAGGGCCCCGATGCCCATGCGCACGAGGATCAGCGGCACCGGGCCGAACTCCGGCACGGCCACCCGCATGAAGATGAAGGACATGCCCCACAGCGAGGAGAGCAGGAGCAGGCGCAGGGAGTCGGCCGGGGTCATGCGAGATCCTAGGCAGGTGGTGGAGGGTAAGGCGGTGGTTTTGCCGTGGCGCTGGGCCGCGGCCAGAACGGGCCGCGGCCCTCAGCCGGGCTGGCCGACCACAAGCCAGCCTTCGGCATCCACCCCCAGTGGCACCGGGTCGAGCGCGCAGCCGACGCCGAGTCCGCCGGTGCCTTCCCCGGTGCGGGCCGAGAAGGTGGCGTCGTGGTTGGTGCAGCGCAGCTGCTCGCCATCCTGGCTGAGAACCCGCGGGCCCCGCTGGTCAAGCGGCAGGTACTGGTGAGGACAGGCGTTGACGTAGCCGAGCGGCGTACCGTTGCCCAGGCGCACCAGCAGCAGCGGGAAGCTGCCCTGTTCGCTCCGCAGCGTCAGGCTGCGGGTCGTGCTGGAGGGCAGCTCCTCCAGCCGGACGAGACGCGTTCCCGGCGCGGGTGCGCTACGATATTGCTGCCATCCCTGGGACATGTCGATACCTTGAAACTGGAAGCGGGCCGACATTGTCGCCAATGCCGGCCCGCTTGTCAGCGCTGCGACAGGCGTCGAGATCACTCCTCGAGCTCGATCTCCCTGGCGAGGTGGCGTTCACCGTCGTACTCGAAATCGATTTCGACCTTTTGGCCCTCTTCGAGGTCGTCGAAGCTGCTCAGGCCGTCGTCGTAATCGGTATCATCGTCGGCATGAAAGACGATGCCCTGAACGGTCAGGGTGCGTGCTTCCCGGTCCAGCGACTCGATCTTGCCTTCGATATCGTCGGCATTGGCCGCCCCTGCGAAGGTGAGAAGCAGGGCGGAGGTCAGCAGGGCAAAGCGTTTCAGCATGGTTCCTCTCCTTGGTCCACTGAGATTTGCCATGGAAGAATAATAAGAGCGATTCGCGAGCGCGAGTTAAGAATTGTACAACGCCGAGGGACACCCCCATGAAGATCTCGCAGCTCAATCTCTATCCGGTCAAGTCGCTAGGCGGCATTCGCCTGGAAGCCGCCACGTTGGACGTGCGCGGCCTGGCCTACGACCGAAACTGGATGGTGGTCGACCAGGTTGGCCGCTTCGTCACCCAGCGGCAGCTGCCGGGCATGGCACGGGTGGCGGTTCGCCTCGAGAGCGACCGGCTGGTGCTTGAGCACCCCGCAGCGCCGCCGCTGGCCATTGCGCTGGCACGCCGCGACCAGCCGCGGCTGACCGCCTATGTCTGGGACGACGCCTGCCAGGCGCTGGACGAAGGGGAGCCGGCCGCCGAGTGGCTGACCCAGGTGCTTGGCGACCTGCGTGGCAGCCGGCTGCGACTGGTGCGCTTCGACGACACCCGGCAGCGCCCCGTCGAAGCACGCTACCAGCGGGGTGAGCAGGCCCATACGGCCTTTGCCGACGGCTACCCTTTCCTGATGGCCTCGCTGGCTTCCCTCGATGCCCTGAATCGGCGCTTGACCGACAAGGGGCTCGCGGCGCTGCCGATGAACCGGTTTCGCCCCAATATCGTGATCGAGGGGGCGCCCGCCTTTGCCGAGGATGGCTGGTACGAGGTGGCCCTGCAGGCGGGGGGCTATCGCTTCGGGCTGCGCAAGCCATGCCAGCGCTGCAAGATCACCACCGTGGACCAGGCGAGTGGGGTCATCGAGGTGCCGGGTGAGCCGCTGCAGACGCTGATCGAGATGAAGACCCTGCCGCTGCCCGGTGCCTACTTCGGCCAGAACGCCACGCTGCTGGCCGGTGCGGGGCAGGCCATTCGCGTCGGGGATGCCTTGAGCGCCACCTCGGCGTAGCCCAATGTCACCCATTGTTTGAATTGTTGTCTGCGGCCCGAAAACCTCACTAAATGAACTATGGTAATAACCAAATCTTCGATCGTTCAGGAGGAAGCATGCAGACCTTTCGTGAATCCGTGGGGAAGCCGACCGTGGCGGGCTTCTTCGACCCGCGTACCTTCAGCGTGCAATACGTGGTGAGCGATCCGGCGACGCGCCGCTGTGCCATCATCGATCCGGTGCTCGACTTCGAGGAGAAGTCGGGCGCGACCGCGACCGACAATGCCGATGCGCTGCTGCGCTATGTCGAGGAGCAGGGGCTTAAGGTGGAGTGGATCCTCGATACCCACCCCCACGCCGACCACTTTTCGGCGGCGCAGTACCTCAAGGCCAAGACCGGCGCACCCACCGCCATCGGGACCTATGTCACGGAGGTGCAGGCGCTATGGAGCGAGCTCTATCACTGGCCGGACTTTCCCGCCGACGGGCGCCAGTGGGACCGCCTCTTTGCGCAAGGCGATACCTTTCGCATCGGCGAACTGGAAGGGCGCGTGATGTTCTCGCCGGGCCATACCCTGGCCTCGATCACCTACGTGATCGGCGATGCCGCCTTCGTGCACGACACGCTCTTCCAGCCGGACTCGGGCACTGCCAGGGCCGACTTCCCGGGCGGCAATGCTCGAAAGCTCTGGCAATCGATCCAGGACATACTCGCGCTGCCGGATGCCACGCGCCTGTTCACGGGGCACGACTACATGCCGGATGGCCGTGAGCCGCAATGGGAAAGCACGGTACGTGAGCAGAAGGCATCCAACACGCATGTGGCCGAGGGGCAGACCGAGGAGCGGTTCATCTCGCTGCGTAACGAGCGCGATGCCCAGCTGCCCATGCCGAAGCTGATCCTGCAGTCTCTGCAGGTCAATATCCTGGGGGGTAGCCTGCCCGAGCCTGAAGCCAATGGCCGTCGCTACCTGAAAATACCGCTCGATGCCTTGCCGGGAGCGGTTTGGGAGTAGAGGGCGACTGCCGGGATTCTTTACGGCTTTTTTAGACTGGGCTGTGCTTTCATACCGTGACGTTCGGTAGCAGGGTTCGGATCAGGCAATGCGTAGTGCCGCCCAGGGCGAGTATGGATTAGGTCTGCGACTCAAGCATCACTGGCGCAACTGGAAGCCGGTGCTGAGAGTGATCTCCGTCTTGTGGATGGTGCTAGCCATTTTCATGGCCGTTCCATGGATTGTCCTGGTCATCGAACGTGACCCCGATGCGCGTGCCTTCGGCCTGTCGATGCTCATCGTCCTGGCTGCCGTCGGACTGGTGTGGCTCTCTACATTGCGCACCCGGATCGAACTCAAGCCTTGGCAGATGTTCGTGCTGACCACCTTCAGCTGGGTCAGCGTCAGCGGCTTTGCCAGTCTGCCGCTGGTACTCGGTGCCCCCCAGCTGACCTTCACCAATGCCGTGTTCGAATCGGTATCGGCCATCACCACCACCGGCTCTACCGTGCTGGCAGGTATCGAGAACCTATCCGATGGACTGAAGCTGTGGCGGGGCATCATGCAGTGGCTGGGGGGCATCGGCATCATCGTCATGGGTATCGCGATCTTGCCTTTCCTCAAAGTCGGCGGCATGCGCCTGTTCCATACCGAATCCTCGGATTGGTCCGACAAGGTCATGCCACGTACGGGCGGCATCGCCAAGGCGACCCTCGGCATCTACGGTGGCTTCACCCTGATTGCGATGCTGGCCTACTGGCTGGGTGGCATGACGCTGCTGGATGCCGTGGTGCATGCGATGACCTCGCTTGCGACCGGTGGGTTTGCCAATTCTGACGCCTCTTTTGGTGCCTATGCCGACCAGCCTCATCTGCTGTGGATGGGATCGCTGTTCATGCTGCTTGGGGCGCTGCCGTTCGTCCTGTATATCAGGATGCTGCGCGGCGGGGGCATGGCCTTGTGGCGCGACCAGCAGGTGCAGGGCCTACTGTTCCTGCTCGCGCTGGTTATCCTTGGGCTGACGGTGTGGCGGGTCTGGCATGGCACGGCGCCGTTCGAGGCGCTGACCCATGTTGCCTTCAACGTCATCTCCGTGGTGACCACCACCGGCTATGCCTCGGATGACTACAGCCTTTGGGGGCCGCTGGCCTATGTGGCGTTCTTCTATCTGACCTTCGTTGGCGGCTGCAGTGGTTCAACCAGTGGCGGCATGAAGATATTCCGCTTCCAGGTAGCCACCATCCTGTTGCGAAACCAGCTGCGTTTTCTGGTTCACTCGCATGGCGTCTTTGCCTCGCGCTACAACGACCAGCCGCTAACCGACGACATCACCCGTGGCGTGGTGGCGTTCTCGTTCTTCTTCTTCCTGACCATCGCCGGATTGGCGCTGTGCCTTGCGCTGATGGGGCTGGATTTCACCACGTCGCTCTCGGGGGCTGCCACGGCGGTGGCCAACGTGGGCCCTGGGCTTGGCGATACCATCGGACCTGCTGGCAATTTCATTTCACTGCCGGATGCCGCCAAGTGGCTGCTGTGCTTAGGCATGCTGTTAGGTCGACTCGAGATCCTGACGGTGCTGGTGTTGCTGACACCGATGTTCTGGCGCAAGTGATGCTGAGGGAGTGCCGATGACGGACTCGTTGATTCAACAGAATACGGCTGCCAGCGTCTCGCTCGCCTCTCGGCCTCAGCTGCTGGTCGCCCTGGCTGGGCGCAGCGAGGAAGATACCGCCCTGGTGCGGGCGGCACACCGGCTTGCCCAGCGCGAGGGGTTGCGATGGCGTGCGGTGCATATCGACACAGGAGGTGACGGGCCCAAGCGACGACTGGCGCTGGATCAGGTCTTTGCCCTGGTGGGGCGGCTAGGGGGCGAAGTGCGTGTTCTCCAAGGGGCGGGAAGAGCGCGTGAGCTTCATGAGTACGCCACCGAGCAGCGGGTCGCCACCCTGATGGTGGGGCGTACACGCCCCTCGGGCTGGCGCTTGTGGCGGCGCCCGTTGGCGGAGCGGCTGCTGGGCTATGGCGGAGCCTATGACCTGGTGGTGGTCGCCGAGGCGCGTCAGCGGACCAGGTTTCGTCCGAGCCGGCAGCGCCAACCGCTGGAATGGCGTGAGGCCGGGGTCGTGTCGGCCTGCTTTGGCGTAGCCCTGGGCGTTGCCTGGGGGCTTGAGTTCTGGCTGGAACTGGCCAACCTTTCGCTGGTTTTCCTCGCCGCGGTCATGGTAAGCGCCACTCTGGCGGGTACGCGTGCCGCCATGATCACCGCTGCACTTGGCTTTCTTGCCTTCAATTTCTTCTTTACCCGGCCGCGCTTTTCATTGGCAATGGTCGAGCGAGAGCAGCTGCTGACCGTCATCTTCTTCCTGTTGGTGGCCGTGGTCGTGGGGCAGCTTGCCGGCAGCGGTCGGCAACGCTTGGTGGCGCTACGCAGCAACCGTGAGCAGACCCATCGGCTGCTGACATTCTCCCGCGCGCTCTCGGTGGCTACCGATCGGGAACAGGTGCGTGATGTGGGCCTTGCCACACTGGAGCGTTGGTTGGGCGTGCCGACCGTCTTTCTCGACGAAGGCGTAGAGGGCGGCGGCTTGACGATGTGCAGTGTAAGACCGGCGAATGCCAGGCTTGACGTCAAGGATGAGGCCGCTGCGGCATGGAGCTGGCACCACCGCAAGCCGAGCGGTGCCGGCACGCCGACACAGGCTTCGCTGCGCTGGCGTTTCATACCGCTGATCGAGCAGCAGCGCATGCTGGGTGTAGTCGGGCTGGAGCTTGCCGTGCGCGACCGGCCGCTCGATCCTGATCAGGAAACGCTGGTCACCACCCTGTGCCGTCAGCTCGCCATGGCGTTGGAGCGCACGCGGCTGGTAAACGAGCTGGGCGCCGTGCGGATATCGGAAGAGAACGAACGGCTGCGCTCTGCGCTGCTGTCGTCGGTGTCGCACGACCTGCGCACGCCGCTTGCCTCGATCATCGGCTCGGCCAGTTCCCTGAAGGATCTCGAGCCGCAGCTCAGCCTGGCTGACCGGCATGAACTCCTCGACGGGATCCTGGCCGAGAGCGAACGACTCAATCGCTATATCCAGAACCTGCTCGACATGACACGGCTTGGTCACGGAGACCTCAAGATTGAACGCGACTGGGTCTCGCTGGACGACCTGATCACCGCGGCCCTGAAGCGTCTCGGCTCCTCGCTGGAGTTGGTGCAAGTCGAGCGCGAGGGTGCAGAGGGGTTGCCGCTGCTCTACGTACATCCGGCGCTGATTGAACAGGCGTTGGTGAACGTGCTCGACAACGCCGTGCGATTTTCGCCCCCTTCCGGCCGGGTGGGCATACAAGCCAAACTCGATGCGTCCGGTGAGCGCTTGGAGATTCGTGTCATCGACCAAGGACCTGGCATTCCGCCGGGACAGCGCGAGGCTGTATTCGACATGTTTTTCACCGGTGGCGAAGGCGATCGTGGACGTCATGGAAGCGGCCTGGGCCTGGCCATCTGTCGCGGCATGCTTGGTGCCCATGGAGGTAGCGTCGAAGCGGAGCCCGGCCCAGGCGGGCAGGGTACCACGATCGTCATGCGTCTACCCTTGGCGAGACCGGAGGAGCGAGAGCTTGAGCGCGACTGAGCGAAAACGGGTGCTGATCGTCGACGACGAGCCGCAGATTCGTCGTTTCCTGCGTATCAGTCTGCTGTCGCAAGGGTTTGACGTAAGCGAGGCCGCCAGCGGTAGGCACGGGATCGAGCTCGTCGCTTCCCAATGGCCCGATCTTGTGCTGCTGGACCTGGGCTTGCCGGATATGGACGGGCTGAATGTGCTCGATGAAGTGCGTGCGTTGAGCCAGGTACCGGTGATCGTGGTCTCGGTCCGTGAGCAGGAGGCGGAGAAGGTGCGTGCACTGGATTCGGGCGCCAACGATTACGTTACCAAGCCCTTCGGCATCCAGGAGCTACTGGCGCGGATACGCTCGCTACTGAGGCGCCAGCATTCCACCGAGATGGCTCAAGGCATGCTCCATTTTCGGCGTGCCGGGCTCGAGGTGGACCTGTCAGCGAGGCGCGTGCTGCTGGAGCACCAAGAAGTACACCTCACCCCCAAGGAGTACGCCGTACTCGAGCGGCTATGTTGCCATGCAGGCCGGGTAGTGACCCAGACTCAGTTATTGCGCGAAATCTGGGGGCCGAGCCATGTCGAGGATACCCATTACCTGCGTATCGTCGTCAGCAAGCTGCGCCACAAGCTGGGCGATGATCCGCAATCTCCCCACCTGCTGCAGACCGAGGCTGGTATCGGTTACCGGCTTCTGGTCGACCCGGCCGAAGCAGAAACGTAGCCGCGTGCCAAGCGGGCCCGGCACGCAGCTTGGCTTCACAAGGTCATGAACGGCATGGGCTGCTGGTTGGTGAACTGGTAGACGTTCCAGTCCTCCTGCTTCGGCCCCGGCATGCCGGGGGTGCCGATGGGCATGCCGGCAAGCCCTATGCCGCCGATCCGGGGGCGCTCCTTGAACAGGCGCTCCACGGCCTCGAAGGGCACGTGGCCTTCGATGGCATAGCCGCCCATCAGGATGGTATGGCAGGAGCCGTGGCCGAAGGGCAGGCCGGCGTCCTGCTTGATCTTGCCGACCTCCACGTCATCGACAACCGTGACCTCGACGCCTTTTTCTTCGAGCTGGCGGGCATATTCGTGGCAGCAGCCGCAGCCGGGGTTCATGTACAGCGTGGCTTCGCTGGGCAGTGCGGCGTGCGCAGTGGCGGTGGCGCCCAGCAGCAGGCTGGCGGAAAGCAGCAGGGACGATGTGCGACGGTTCATGAGTTCGCTCCCGTGGTGGGCTTGGTCGAGGAGAAGAGGTACTTGCCGAGGGCGGCGATGCTCATCACCAGCAGCAGCATCAGGGCAATCGGCATCACGCTACCGAGGATGCCGCTCATCATGGTGCATTCGTTGATCATGTCGACACTCCTTCTCAGTGGTTCATCCAGGTCACGCCGTTGGGGCCTTGCCCGGTGGCGTGGGTAGCGACGATCTCTCCGCTATCCAGGTCGATGATCGACAGGGTGTCGGCGAACAGGCTGGTGACGAAGGCGAAGCGCCCCGCGTCATCGATGCTCACGCCGTGTGCGCCGGCACCGACCTCGTAGGTGGCGACGACCTGCTGGGAGGCGGTGTCGATGACCGAAACGCGATCGTCGGGCGCGTCTCGGGTGCCTTCGTTGGCGACCAGCATCAGCCGGCTATCCGGCGTGCCGTAGACCTGGATCGGTAGTCGGTTGACCTCCACGAAGGCCGTGATTTCTCTTGTCGCGGTATCGATGGCGGCCACGCGGTTCTCGTCTCGCAGCGAGACATAGGCCTGGGCACCGTCGGCGGTGAAGCCCACCTGTACCGGGGCGTCGCCCACGGGGATGCGCGCCACTTCCTGGCGTGCTGACACGTCGATCACCGAAACGCTGCCGTCTAGCACGTTGGCCACGTAGAGCTCGCTGCCGTCGGGGCTCAGGCGCAGGCCGTGGGGGTAGTCGCCGGTGGCAATCGTGGCCACCCGCTCGCGGGATTCCAGGTCGACCACCGAAACGCTGCTGTCGCCGGCGTTGGTCACGAAGGCGAACTGGCCTGTCAGGTCACTCACCACGTGGGCCGGATGGCTGCCCACCGGGATGACGGCAAGCGGCGTGCCGTCGAAGTTCCGGGCATCGAACACCTTCAGCTGGCCGGGCTCGTCGCCATGGGTGTGAGCGTGACCATCGCCGCCATGCGCGTGCCCGGCTGGCTCGCCGACCGCCAGCAGGAAGCGGCCGTCCGCACTCATCTGCACGTTGTGGGGGGCAATGGCGATGTCATGGGTGGTGGCGGTGCCTTCGGCAAGCTGGATGTGCGTCAGCGAGGCGCCCTGTTCGTTGGCGGTGACCACCTGGCCCTGGGGCAGCTGTCCGGCCAGGCTGGCAGTGCTACCCAACGCCAGGCCGGCGGCGAGCAGCCAGCCGAAGGCGGTGTTCCTGCGCGTCGCCGGGTTGGCGCGTGAAATGGCATGGGTGACGGGACGGCGAGCAAGGGCGCCTTGGTGAAAAAGGGTCATGATTAAACTCCTGATTGACGTGAAGCGAGTACATTCGGTACTGGCAAGCGGCACCGGCCGCTGACGTGCAATCAGGCTCTTGGAGGGCGCTGTGGGGGGTGTAGAGATACGGTCATGGCGACCGCGGCGGGCAGGGTCGACTGCGCGACCGGTCCGCTCAGGGCCAGTTGGAAGCGTGGCGTCACGGCCGCGCACACGCTGCAGTGATGCACGTCGGCGATGGCCGTGCCAGCGTCATCGCTCCCCTCGCTGACGTGATGCTGCATCTGGGCCAGGGTGGCGCAGTCTGCCGCATCGGCTTCCATGGCCGCGTGTACCGTGAGGCTGCTCACCGCCATCAGCAACGCCAGCAGCAGCGCCACCAAGCGAACGGCTCGGCGGTAGTGCTGGTGTCGTGTGGCGAATCGCGTCATGGTGCTGCCTCCCGATACTTGTCACCATACTAAAGTGGTGAGTTCTGTGCTGCATTGATCCAGCGCAAGGGGGTATCAGTCGTCACGATGCCGATGGCCGTGGCGATGCATCAGGAAATGCATGCCCAGGCAAAGCAGCATGGGCAACAGCAGCAACAGGCTGCCGCCCGTCTGGCCACGCCACAGCACGAACGCGAAGGCGCCACCCATCAGGACCAGGCAGAGCGTCATCATCCAGTGATGCAGCCCCGGGCGCTTGCCTGTTGTCGGCTGCGGGGCTTCGTGGCCCGCCTCGCCAGGAGCCTTGTGAAGTTCGGGATTGGAACGCGACGGGTTCATGAGTCTTCTCCTCGGGGCTGGATGCGCGCGTAGCGGCGCTTGAGCAGCAGCGAATTGCCGATGACCGACAGTGAGCTGGCCGTCATCGCGATGACGCCGATCATGGGGTGCAGCAGGCCGGCGGCGGCCATGGGAATGGCGGCCACGTTGTAACCGCTGGCCCAGATCAGGTTCTGCACGATCTTGCTGAAGGTAGCGCGAGAGAGTTGCATGGCGTCCACCACACCGGTGAGTTCGCCGCGCACCAGGGTCACGTCGGCGGCCTCGATGGCCACGTCGGCCCCGGCACCGATGGCGATGCCCACGTTGGCCTGCTTCAGCGCCGCGGCGTCGTTGATGCCATCGCCCACCATGGCCACGTGGTTGCCGTACCTTTCCTGCAGCTTGCGAATCGCATCGACCTTGCCCTCGGGCAGTACGCCGGCCTGGACTTCATCGATGCCGACCTCGTCGGCCACGGCACGGGCGGCGCGCTCGTTGTCGCCGGTGATCATCACCACGTGCAGGCCGAGCTCATGCATGCCGCGGATGGCTTCGATCGATTCCTTCTTGAGGGTGTCGGCCACTGCCACGATGCCTTGGGCGTGCCCCTCGGCGGCGATGATCACGGCGGTGCGCCCCTTGCCCTCCAGCTCCTGCAGGGCGTCGTCCAGCGCTTCCAGGCCGGCGATGCCCTCTTCCTCGAGCAGCCGGCGGTTGCCGATCAACACCTGCTTGTCTTCGACTCTGCCGGAGACGCCGCGGGCGCCGGTGGAGCGAAACTCGCTGACCTCGCTGGGCTTGATGCCGCGCTCGATGGAGCCGTCCACGATGGCGCGAGCGATGGGGTGCTCCGAGGCGTTCTCGACGCTTGCCGCCAGTCTCAGCAGCTCTTTCTCTTCGACTCCTTCCGCCGTGACCACCTCAGTGAGCTTCGGCTCGCCGCGGGTGATGGTGCCGGTCTTGTCGAGCACCATGACCTTGATGTCCTTGAAGGTCTGGATCGCCTCGCCGGAACGGATCAGGATGCCGCGCTCGGCGCCGATGCCGGAGCCGACCATCAGGGCCGTCGGCGTGGCCAGACCCAGCGCGCAGGGACAGGCGATGACCAGCACGGCGATGGCGGCGATGAGTGCCAGCACCGGTGTACTGGCTTCCGGGTTCACCCAGGGCAGGAAGTTCGCGCCCCAGTCGAGGATCGGGCGCAAGACGTCGGGAAGCAGCAGCCAGGCGACCAGGCTGGCCAGCGAGATCAGCAGCACCGCCGGCACGAAGCGGCCGGTCATGCGGTCGGCGAACTCCTGGATCGGCACCCGCGAGCCCTGGGCCTGGTCGATCAGACGTACCACCTGGGAGAGGAAGGTATCGCCACCGACCTTGGTGGCCCTCACTCGCAGCCGCCCCTCCTTGTTGATGGTGGCGCCGATCACGCTGTCGCCGACGCTCTTGTAGACGGGGATCGATTCGCCGGTGGCGATGGATTCGTCGAGGTGGCTCTCGCCCTCGATCACCTCGCCGTCGGTGGGGATCTTGTCGCCGGGGCGCACGACCATGATGTCGCCGGGCTCGAGCTCCTTGACCGGCACCTCGACCTCTTCGCCACCGCGTTCTACTCGGGCGGTCTTGGCGCCCAGCGTCAGCAGGCGACGAATGGCTTGTGAAGCGCGCCCCTTGGCCAGTGCCTCGAGATAACGACCCAGCAGATGAAAGGTCATGATGGTGGCCGCCATCTCGATGAAGGAGGTCATCGGGTAGACGAAGCCGATCAGGCCGATCAGGTAGGGCGGCAGGCTGCCCATGGAGATCAGCACATCCATGTTGAAGGTGCCGTTCTTCAGCGAGCGCCAGCTCGAGCGATGGGTGGCCGCACCGCCATACAGGAACACCACCGGGAAGGCGAGCAGGGCGACAATGGCCAGGTAGCCGGGAATCGGCTGCCAGAACATGTGCGGCATCATCAGGATCATGATCAGCGTGGTGGGCACGCCGGCGATCCACAGCCGCTTGCGGGCCTGACGCAGGTAGCCTTCCTCGATGACGGCATCTGCCTCGCCATCCGCCTCAGCTTCGCCGCTTACCGCCGCGACGTCATAGCCGGCCCCTTCCACCGCCTGCTTCAAGGCATCGGCGTCGGGGCCGCCCTGCGCGACGCCGACGCTGACTCGGTGGCTGGCGATATTGGTCTGGATTTCGCCGACGCCATCGAGACGCTGGAGCGTCGTGCGTACGATACCGGCACAGTGGTCGCTGCCCATGCCGGGCACTGTCAGGGTGATCCGTTTTGTCGCTGTGGTCATCGCATGCTCCCTCGCGCCGTGTTCCCGGGCGGCCGTGGCCGGCCGCCCGATACCAGGCGACTATCGACGATCAGTGGTGGGCCGCGTGGTCATCCGACTCGTCGGCTTGCGGTGTGGCCTGCTGTTGCCATTGCTCGCGCTGCTCGTCGGTGAGCAGGTCGTGCATGGCGTTACGCATGCGCACCATCTCCGCCATCATCTCGCCGTGGAGTTCCGCCATCTGAGCATGAATGGCCTGCACCTCTTCGGGATCGGGTCGCTCGGCATGCATGGCAGCCATCAGGTCGTCGCGCAGGTTCAACAGCTGCCCCATGCGCTCGAACTGGGCGGGGCGATGCTCACGCATGAGTTCGCGCAGTTCGCTGCGCTGTTCGGGCTCGAGCATCTGCATCATGCCTTTGCCGCCATCCATCATCGGGCAGGGCATCATGTCGCCGCCCATCATGCCGGGGCCCATGCCGCCGCCCATCATGCCGGGGCCCATGCCGCCGCCCATCATGCCGGGGCCCATGCC
>CAZZCJ010000004.1:0-131510 GCA_964652855.1 uncultured Halomonas sp. | reverse complement strand
GCCGCCCATCATGCCGCCTCCTGGCCCCATCCCCTGGGCAAGAGTCAGGCTGGAGGCGGTAGTACCGATAGCCAGGGCGAGGCCCGTGGCAATTGCGAGCTTGCGCAGTTTCATGTCGTTCTCCTGCGAGCGTGAACGCTCGGGGTTTGCTGCCGGAATTGGCGAGCGTCCAGTGGGACGTCACCGGGAATTGCCGCAAGACAGGTGGGGTGTTGCAGAGGAGTCAGGGACGCAGGCGCTGCGTCAACAGATAGAGCGGTGGGTTGGCAAGCGTGGGAGCGGCACTGGGCAAGCCGATGGTGACGGCGACGGGCGGCGGTGTCACCGCGGGAACAGGGCGATGGCAAGGAGCGCCATCGACGTCCAGGCGCTCCGCGCGCAGCAGGAGCTCTGCGGCATGTTCCCCGCCGTGGCCGTGCTCGCAGTGTGGCGCAGGTGCTGGCGGGTTTGCTTGCGCAAGGCTTTCGACCACGGAGTGTGGAGATGCCGGCGCTGGATGCGCCATTGCCTGAACGCCGAACACCACGGCCATCGACAGCAGCAGCAGGCTGAACAGCCAGCCGCGACACCCTCCGTTGCGGGGAGTGCGAGGTGGCGGTGCTGCGAGTGCACGCTGCGGCATGACGTTGCGCTCCGACAGGATAGGCATCTTCAGGATAGACGACCCTGCTGGATGTTCCTTTGACTTACGTCAATCCCGTTCTTTTCGCTCGACCGGGGTGCTGCACATAGGTTGTTGTTTTCTTGATTCATTCCGCCGGGTGGACAGGGGGTGCTTGCGGCTTGCCTGCGACCATGGAAGACTAGGTGCGACCCTGACAAACACTCGGCTGATCCATTTCGATGCGTTTTCGTCCTTTCGCCTGGTTGCTCTGCCTGCTGCTCGGTAGCGTGCTTACGCTGCCGCCGGTTGCCATGGGCGCCTGGAGCCATGAAGGTGAGGAGTGCCAGGTCGGCTCCACCGCGGTTTTGGGCGCATCCATTGTGCTCGAGGCCGATAGCGGCCAGGCGCACACGGTCGAGCAGGCTGCCTGTACCGTTGCGACACCCGTTTGCTCTGGTGCTTCTCTCGCGCTTCCCTCGTTAGCCCCCCGCTCGCTCGAGCCTCGCCGGTGCATCGACACGGCGCTGCTTCGCGCACCGCGCGCACGGCCGGAACGTCCTCCTCGGGCCTAGGCCCCTTCACCTTTTCGGTCGAAGCTAGCCTGCCCGGCGGTGTCGCTGTGCACGGTTGGAATCGGAACGCCGAACCGCGACGGAATTTCGCCATATTTGACACAGGCGTGCTGGTCCCTGCCATGCGCCTGCAAGGAGGACAATCAAGATGAACTACCCCGATATCGACCCGGTGGCCATTGCCATCGGCCCGTTGCAGATCCACTGGTATGGCTTGATGTACGTGGTGGGCTTCGTGGCGGCCTGGCTGCTGGGTCGCCATCGTGCCCATCGGCTGGGGCTCACCCATGACGACATCGGCGACCTGCTGTTCTACGCCGCTATCGGCGTGGTGGCCGGTGGCCGCCTGGGATATGCGCTGTTCTATGGCTTGGATCAGTTCATGGCCAACCCGCTGTGGCTGTTCCGCCTCTGGGACGGCGGCATGAGCTTCCATGGCGGCTTGATCGGCGTGCTTGTGGCGGCGCTGCTCTTTGCCCGCAAGAAGCGCCTGGCCTTTTTCCAGCTGACTGACTTCATTGCCCCGCTGGTGCCGATCGGCCTGGGGGCGGGGCGAATCGGCAACTTCATCAACCATGAGCTGCCCGGGCGTGTCACCGACCTGCCCTGGGGCATGCCGTTTCCGCACATGGGCCCGGAGCCCCGCCACCCCTCGGCTCTCTACGAGTTCGCCCTCGAGGGCGTCGTGCTGTTCGTGGTGCTGTGGTGGGTATCGAGCCGCCCGCGGCGGCGTGGCCTCGTCTCGGGGTTGTTCCTGCTGCTCTACGGCCTCTTCCGCTTCGCGGTGGAGTTCGTGCGCATGCCCGATGCGCACATCGGCTTCATTGCCTTCGGCTGGGTGACCATGGGCATGCTGCTGACGCTGCCGATGATCGGCGGTGGCGTGGCGCTCATTGCATGGTCGCGCCGCCAGGAACGGGATGAACCGGCTGGGGTCGCGGCGCCAGCGCCAGGGGCCGGCTGATGATCGGCTGGTTTGCGCGCAAGCCCGCCACACGGCGCCGCCGCTCTTGGGGCAAGCTGGCCATCTTCGTGACGCTGGCGCATGTGGTGGGCCTGGTGTCGTCGGTGGAGGCGCTGATGTCGAGTCGCACCTCCCAGGGAGCGATCGCCTGGATCGTCTCGCTCAACACCATCCCCTACGTGGCGGTGCCGACCTATTGGGTGTTCGGCCGCAACAAGTTCGAGGGCTACGTGCTCTCGCGCCGGGACGAGGACTCCGAGCTGACCCGGGCGCTTGCCGAGAAGCTCGGCGAGCTGCGTGCGCATCGGGTGGAGTGGTCCGACGCGGACCGCCAGCTGGCCGGCGTGGAACAGCTGGCCAAGCTGCCCTATCTGGGAGGCAACGAGGCCACGCTGCTGGTGGATGGAGAGGAGACCTTCGCCAGCTTGTTCGAGGGAATCGATTCCGCCAAGCGCTACCTGCTGGTGCAGTTCTACATCGTGCGTGACGACGACATCGGCCAGGCGTTCCAGCAGCGGCTGATCGACAAGGCCAGGGAGGGCGTCGACGTCTATTTCCTGTACGACGAGATCGGCAGCTACAAGCTGCCGAGCGCCTACCTGAGGCGCCTGCGCGAGGCGGGGGTGAACGTGCATCGCTTCCATTCGACGCGCGGGCCGGGCAATCGCTTCCAGCTCAATTTCCGCAATCACCGCAAGATCATGGTGGCCGACGGGGCGCAGGCGTGGGTCGGAGGCTTCAATATCGGCGACGAGTACCTGCAAGGCCACGAGAGCCTCGGCCCCTGGCGCGATACCCACCTGAAGCTGGAGGGGCCGGCGGCGCTGGCGCTTCAGCTGGTCTTCATCGAGGACTGGCACTGGGCCACCGAGGAGGTGCCCGACCTGCCGTGGGAGCCGGCCGAGCCGACCTCGAATGGGGTGGCGACGCTGGTGCTGCCCTCGGGGCCTGCGGACCGCTTCGAGACCGCCAGCCTGATGATGCAGCAGGCCATCCATGCCGCCCATGAGCGCATCTGGATCTCGAGCCCCTACTTCGTACCCGACGAAGCGGTGCAGTCGAAGCTCAAGCTGGCGGCCTTGAACGGTGTCGATGTGCGCATCCTGATTCCCGAGCGACCGGATAACCTGCTCACCAACTATGCGGCCTATGCCTTCCTCGGCCCGTTGCTGGACGCCGGCGTCGAGATCCATCGCTACCAGGAGGGTTTCCTGCACGGCAAGGCGTTTCTGGTCGATGACGTGGGGGCGGCGGTGGGCACGGTGAATCTCGACAATCGCTCCTTTCGCCTCAACTTCGAAGTGACGGCGCTGATCGTGGATCGCGACTTCGCCCGCGATGTGGAGGCAATGTTCGAGCGGGATTTCGCCAGGTCGCGCCAGATGACCCGGGAGGATATCGACGACCGGCCGCTGTGGCATCGGGTGGCCGCTCGCGGCGCCTACCTGTTTGCCCCGGTACTGTAACCGCGGCGGATCGGAACCCGGCCGACGGTTGCTGTCGAATGCACAACGGTTACAAAAGGCTGGCGCCATGACGCCTGGCTTCCCCGACGATCTAGAATCGAGGCAATTGCTATGAAGTATCACACGACAAGCGGTGGCTACCTTGGGCCTTGGCGGCATCGGGCCTGGCTGGCCATCGGCATGAGCCTGCTGCTTCTCGCCATGGGGTCCACTGGGGCCTGGGCCGAGGAACAGGCGCCGCGCAACGCGGCCGAGACGGCCGAGGCGTGGCCGAAGGGCCACTACCCGCTGCCCGAGCGTGGCGATGTCGTCGGCGAGGACTACATCGTCGAGGCGCAAGCCGAACAGACCCTGCTCGACATCGCTCGCGAGCATAACGTGGGCTACGAGGAGATTCGTCGCGCCAACCCCGAGGTGAGCGTCTGGCTGCCGGGGGAGGGCACCGAAGTGGTGATCCCGGGGCGTTTCATCCTGCCGCCGGTGGCGCGCGAGGGCATCGTGATCAACATCGCGGAGCTGAGGCTCTACTACTACCCGCCGGCGCGCGCTGGCGAAACGCCACGGGTGGAAACCTACCCGATCGGCATCGGCCGCGAAGGCTATGACACGCCGCTAGGCAAGACCAAGACCACCATGCGGCTGAAGGATCCGGCCTGGTATCCCCCGCGCTCGATGCGCCAGGAGGCGGCCGAGCGGGGTGAGCCAGCGCCCGCCGTGGTGCCGCCGGGGCCGGACAATCCGCTGGGCCGGCATGCCATCCTGCTCGACATTCCGGGCTATCTCATTCATGGCACCAACCAGCCCGACGGCATCGGCATGCGCGCCAGCCGAGGCTGCATTCGCATGTTCCCCGAGGACATCGAATCGATCTTCGATCGTGTACCGGTAGGCACCCAGGTGAATATCATCCATCAGCCGATCAAGGCGGGCTGGGATGGCGACACGCCCTACGTGCAGGTCTACGAGCCCCTGGAAACCCAGGAGTACGGCATGGCGGCGCTGATGGAGACGCTGGCGATGCTAGAGCGCGGCGAGGATAAGCCCGCGGTGCCGCTCAACTACGAGCTGCTGCGCGAGCTGCTCGAAAACCCCACAGGCATGGTAGTGGCGTTGACCCTGCCCGAGACACCGGAGCCAGACGAGGTGCCGGAGGCGAGGCAGGGCCTGCTGTGGGAGGAGCTGGAGGTGTGACAAACGCCCCGAAGGCGCATCACCCTCCGACGTCAAACGCCAGTACGCCGGTCACCTCCGAGAATGTCATGCGCATCTGCCAGCTGCCGGGCATGGGAAGCGGGGTCGTGACGGCAAAGCTGTCGCGCCCCGTCTGCTCTGCCGTCAGGTTGATCGACATGTCATGGCCGGGCATGACGAAGGTGACTGGCACGCGCATGGCCTGGCGGGGTGGATTTCCATCCGGCCCGCGCAGCTGGAAGGTCAATCGAGCGTGGCGTTCAGCATCGACCGCGAGCGTGCCCGCCACGCTCCACTGGTGCACGGTGCCGGAGAAGTGTACCCCGCCGAGTTCCGCTCCCGGCTGGCTGGACATCTGCCCGTCAACCCGGAGTGTCGTTTCATCCCCCGCCATGAACGGCATGGCCATCAGCACGGCCAGCACCAGGAAGAAGGGAAGTCCCAAGGCCAGGGCGACAAGACGGGCGGAGCGGGCGGAGCGATCCGGGTGATTGGGATTGGGAGTCATTTCATCCTTCCTCCGATGAGGTATTTCGCCTTCCGGCGAGCGGCAGGGAGAGATAGAAGGTGGTGATGCCGTCCTGGGACCGGACCGCGACGTCTCCGCCGTGGGCCTTGACGATGGAGCGGGTGATGGCGAGTCCCAGTCCTGCGCCTTCGCCATGGTGGCTGCGAACGTTGTCGGCGCGGTGGAAGCGTTCGAACAGCTTGGGTAGCTGATCGGCGGGGAGGGTCGCGCCAGGGTTGCTGACACTCAGTCGCGCCATTTGCCGAGATTGGGAAACCGCGATCTCGATCGTGCCGCCAGGGGAGGTGTGCCGCACGGCGTTCGACACCAGGTTGGCAATCGCACGGCGAAGCATCAGGTGGTCGCCGGTCACGGTGGCGGCCCCACTGAGCTGCAGCGTGACCTGTTTCTCTTCGGCAAGGGCATCGTAGAAATCCAGCAGCGCGGCCACTTCCTGCTCGAGATGTACCGGCTCGGCAGGGCGCGGCAGCAGGCCATGGTCGGCCTTGGCCAGGAACAGCATGTCGGCGATCATGCGCGCCAGGCGTTCCAGCTCTTCCAGGTTGGAATGCAGCGCATCCTGGTACTCCTCCGAGCGGCGCGGCCGTGACAGCGCCACCTGGGTTTCGGTGAGCAGATTCGAGACAGGGGTGCGCAGCTCATGGGCAATGTCGGCCGAAAATTCGCTGAGCCGCTGGAAATCCGCCTCGAGCCGATTGAGCATGCCGTTGAACGCATGCACCAGCTCGCGCATCTCGGGGGGAGTGTCCTGGTCGGTGAGCCGCTCGCCCAGGCGCTCGGCGGAAAGTCGCCGTGCCGTTGCCGTGATGCGCTTCAGCGGCGACAGCCCCTGGCGTGCCAGCAGCCCGCCCAGCAGGGCCGTCAGCAGAGCCGCCAGGGCAATGCCTGTCCATAGGTGTCGCCGTATGTCTTCGAGGAAATGGGCATGATGGCTGATGTCGAGGCCCAGCAGCACCTGTACGGTCAAGGGTTCCGGCAAGGGCAGGCGCTGCATGGCGTCGTTGCCGATGAATTCGCGTTTCTCCACGCGCCACCGGACGCGAGGGGATGCCACGTCGCCATGCTTCACCGGCTCGAGGAATTCGGGGCGGTAGGCATACAGCACGTCGCCCCGCGCATTGCGGATGGACACCGAGATCGTCGCATGGCTGGCCAGTATGTCGTCGAGTTGCCCTGGCAGGGCCTGCAGCGAGGCTGGGCTGTCGACGCGGCCCAGCAGGTTTTCGATCATGGTCAGCTTGGCGCTCAGCTCCATGTGATCGATCTCGTCGAAATGCCCCCGGATCAAGTGCTCTAGCCATAGCCCCAGCAGCAGCAGCAGGCTGGCCACCAGCAGCGAGAACAGCGCGGCCAGGCGAGAGGTCAGGGACAGGGCATGCGGCTTCATGGGGTGTCCACGGCTTCCAGTACGTAACCCATGCCACGCACGGTCCGTATCAACTTGTGGAGGTAGGGGCCATCGACCTTGGCGCGCAGACGCCTGACGGCCACGTCGATCACGTTGGTATCGCTGTCGAAGTTCATGTCCCAGACCTGCGAAGCGATCAGCGAGCGCGGTAGAACCTCCCCCTGGCGACGCAAGAGCAGTTCGAGCAGGGCGAACTCCTTGGGCGTGAGGTCGATGCGTTCACCGGCGCGCATGACGCGCCGCTTCAGCAGGTCGAGCTCGAGGTCGGCGGCGCGCAGCACCTCGGACTCGCGGACCTTGCCGCGACGCAGGAGGGAGCGTATCCGTGCCAGCAGCTCGGAGAAGGCAAAAGGCTTGACGAGATAGTCGTCCGCCCCGAGCTCCAGCCCTCTGACCCGGTCGTCCACCGCATCGCGAGCGGTAAGGAACAGTACGGGAACGTCCAGCCCGGCACGGCGAACCATCTGCAGGATGCCCCAGCCGTCCATCCCCGGAAGCATCACGTCCAGCAGCAGCAGGTCGTAGGTCTCGTTCTGCGCCAGGTGCAGGCCGTCGAGCCCGTCACGCGCCAGGTCGACGACGAAGCCGGCTTCGCCAAGCCCCTGGGCCAGGTAGTCGCCCGTCTTGGGCTCATCCTCCACGATCAGTATCTTCACGAGGCCTCCGCTCCCCCTGGGCGAAAATGACAAAATTGTCATGTTGAGGTCAGCTTCCTGACCGCTGTGGCAAGTTAATATCCTTGAGAATTGAAATAACATTTTAAGCGTAATGAAGACGACTCTATCCTATCACCTTGTTTTTAGCATTTCCATATCAAGAGAGTTTGGGAAAGGCATTTTGCTTTTTTTCCAACCTGCTGATTTGGCGCAATAAATCGGGGTGATAAAAGGCTTTATTTGTATTTATAAACTCGTGATTTCAAGCGCTCCGCAGGGATATAAGCATGATCATTTCCTCTTGTTTACCACAACGACTGAGGTGGGCGGCGGTCGGTATTGCCTTGTCGTTTCCGGCCATGGCCGCGGCTTCGACAGCGCTGTCGATCGAGGAAGCCGAGCGGCTTGCCCGCAGCGACGATCCCGCCACCTTGCGCTATCAAGCCTTGGCGGAGGCGCGTCGCGACGCCGCCGTTTCGGCCATGCAGCTTCCCGACCCCATGCTGATCGTGGAAGTCATGGATGTGGCCCGCGACGGCTTTTCCATCGAAGACGACAGCATGACGCAGCTGCGCTTCGGCGTGCGCCAGAGCTTCCCCCGAGGCGACAGCCGTCGACTGGCGAGCGAGCGCGAAGGCGCCATGGCGCTGGCCGAAGAGGCTCGCGGCAGCAATGCGGAGCTTGCTGCCGTGCGTGCCGTGCGTCGCGCCTACCTGTCGCTGTACGAGCAGCGCGAGATTCTTGAGATCCTCGAACGCAGCCAGCCCCTGTTCGAGGATTTGAAACAGATCACCGAGCGTGAATTCGCCTCCGGCTTCGCCGATCAGCAGGACCTGTTGCGGGCCGAGCTGGAGCTCGACCGGCTGCACGACCGGCTGCTGGATGTACGCGCCCAGGAGGCCGCGGCAAGGGCCCAGCTGGCGCGCTGGGTCGGCCCCGATGCCGCGTCGCGCCCCTTGCCGGACCAGCTTCCCGAGTTTGCCGAGCCGGCCGGCGCGCTGCTTGCCCACCCCCTGCTGGCCGCCGAGCAGGCGGTCGTCGACGCCGCCGGCCATGGCATCGAACTGGCACGGCAAGGCTACAAGCCGCAGTGGACGGTCGAGCTCACCTACGGCACGCCGACCGAAAGAGGCATGGGCATGCCCGATCGCATGTCGGCCATGGTCATGGTCGACATGCCGTTGTTCACCCGCCAGCGCCAGGATCGCGACCTGTCGGCCAGCGTGCACCGGCGCGAGGCCGACCAGTACGCCTGGCATGCGCAGGTGCGGGAGATGCAGCGCCAGCTGGAGGAGACCCAGGCCCGCTGGCTGCAGCTGAGCGAGCGGGAGCGTCGCTTCGACGAGCGCCTCATTCCTCAGGCCAGGGAAAATGCCGAGGCCGCCGAGCACGGCTATCGCAACCGCACCATCGATTTCAATGCCTACGTGCGTGCTCGCCTGACCGAGCTGGACACGCGCCTCGATGCCGTGCGCATCGGCACGCAGCGCCGCCTCGAGCAGGTGGACCTGCTCTACCTGCTGGGAGAGAACGAATGAGAGTGCTGGGAGCGATCGTGCTGCTGGGCGCGGGTGCGGCCATGGGGGTCGCCGCCATGACCTACTGGCCGCAGGAGCATGGTCACGCCATGACGTCAGCGGCCGTGACCGGCGGTGAGCGCGAGGTGCTCTACTACCGCCACCCGCACAACCCTTCCGTGACCTCGCCCGAGCCGCGCAAGGATGAGATGGGCATGGACTTCATTCCCATCTACGCCGGGGGCGGCGATGCCACGCCGGGTACCGTGAGCATCAGCTCCGTGGTGCAGCAGAACATGAATGTTCGCATCGGTGCCGTGGCCCGCGGCGACCTGGCGCGCCACGTCGAGACGGTGGGCTTCGTCGACTACGACGAGTCGAGCCTGAGCCACGTCCACCTGCGGACCCAGGGCTGGATCGAGGAGCTCAGCGTGCGGACCACCGGCGAGCGCGTGGAGGAGGGGCAGCTGCTGTTCCGCCTCTATTCGCCGGAGCTGGTCAATGCCCAGGAGGAGCTGCTGCACGTGGTCCGCCGGGGCGGTGCTGCCGCGCCGGCTCGCGAGCGGCTGCGGGCGCTGGGCGTCAGCACCGCCGAGATCGCCGAGATCGAAAGGGCGGGCGAGCCCCGCCGGCTGGTGTCGGTGCGGGCACGCCAGGGTGGGGTGGTGGAGTCGCTGAACGTGCGCGAAGGCATGTACGTCACGCCGGGAACCGAGGTGATGACCATTGCCGACCTGTCCCGGGTGTGGGTGATCGCCGACCTGTTCGAGCATCAGGTGGATGCCGTGGCGCGCGGCGATGCCGCCCATGTCACGCTGCCCTTCCGCCCGGGCGAGCGCCTGGAGGGCCGGGTCGACTACGTCTACCCGAGCCTCAACAGCCCGACCCGTACCGTGCGGGTGCGCCTGGCGTTCGACAACCCCGGCGAGCGGCTCAAGCCGGGCATGTACGCCGACGTGCAGCTGGCGGCGCGCCCCTTGCAGCGCGTGCTGCATCTCCCCGCCGAGGCCGTGATCCGTACCGGCCGGCAGGACCGGGTCATCCTGGCGCTGGGCGAAGGCCGCTTCCAGGCCCGTGAAGTGCAGGTCGGGCGGCGAGCCAACGGCGACCTGGAAATCCTCGACGGCGTGAAGGAGGGCGAGCGTGTCGTGCTTTCCGGCCACTTCCTGCTCGACTCCGAGGCGGCCGCCAGTGCGGAGCTCGGCCGCATGCTCGAGGCCGTGGACGAGGAGGTTGGCGACGAGGTCTGGGCCGACGGTCGCTTGCTTGCCATCGACCCTGAGGCGCGGGTGGTGAATGTCCACCACGAGCCGATTCCGCAGCTGGGCTGGCCCGCCATGGTCATGGACTTTGCGGTGGCCGACGACCTGGCGCTCGAAGGTCTCCACGAGGACATGGCGATGCGTTTCCGCATGCGCGAGCGTGAGGCGTTCGTCTACGAAATCACCGCCATCGAGCCGCTGGGCCACGACCACTGAGGAGAGGGTGCATGATCGAAAGGATCATTACGTGGTCGTTGGAAAATCGCCTTCTGGTTCTCTTGGCGACCGCAATCTTCGTGGTATGGGGAGTGTTCACTGGCCGCCAGATGCCGCTGGATGCCATCCCCGACCTGTCCGATGTCCAGGTGATCATTCATACCAGCTACCCGGGCCAGGCGCCCCAGGTAGTGGAGGACCAGGTCACCTATCCGCTGTCAACGGCCATGCTGGCCGTGCCCAAGGCGCGCGACGTGCGGGGGTTCTCCATGTTCGGCGACTCCTACGTCTACGTGCTGTTCGAGGATGGCACCGACCCCTACTGGGCTCGCTCCCGGGTGCTCGAGTACCTGAGCCAGGTGGCGCCGCGCCTGCCGGACGGCGCGACGCCGGCGCTGGGGCCGGACGCCACGGGCGTGGGCTGGGTCTACCAGTACGCCCTGGTGGACCGCAGCGGTGAGCTCGACCTGGCCGACCTGCGCTCGCTGCAGGACTGGTTCCTGAAGTTCGAGCTGCAGTCCGTGCCGGGGGTTTCCGAGGTGGCCACGCTGGGCGGCATGGTCAAGCAGTACCAGGTGGTGCTCGACCCGAACCGCGCGCGTGCCTATGGGCTGAGCCTGTCGGGCATTCGCTCGGCGATCTCGGACGCCAACCGCGAGGCGGGCGGCTCCGTCATCGAGATGAGTGAAGCGGAATACATGGTGCGCTCGCGCGGCTACCTCACCGGCATCGAGGACCTGCGCCTGGTGCCCGTGGGCCTGGGCAGCGACGGCACGCCGGTGCTGCTCGAGGACGTGGCCGAGATCCGCATCGGCCCCGCGGCGCGGCGCGGCATCGCCGAGCTTGACGGCGAAGGCGAGACCGTGGGTGCCCTGGTGGTGATGCGCCATGGCGAGAACGCGCTGGCGACCATCGACCGCGTCAAGGCGCGGCTCGACGAGCTGCGCCCGAGCCTGCCGCCGGGCGTCGAGCTCGTGGAAACCTACGATCGCTCGCTGCTGATCCAGGAGTCGGTGGACAACCTGACCGTCAAGCTGCTGCAGGAATTCGTCATCATCGCGCTGGTGTGCGTGGTCTTCCTGCTCCACTTCCGCTCGGCGCTGGTGGCCATCATCGCGCTGCCGATCGGCATTCTGGCGGCGCTGATGATCATGCAGGCCAAGGGCATCAACGCCAACATCATGTCGCTGGGCGGCATCGCCGTGACCATCGGGGCCATGGTGGATGCCGCCATCGTCATGGTGGAGAACCTGCACAAGCGGTTGGAAAAAGCGCCGCCGGGAGAGGACCGTTGGCATACCGTGGCCGAAGCGGCCAAGGAGACCGGCCGGCCGATCTTCTTTGCCTTGCTGATCATCGTGGCCAGCTTCCTGCCGCTGTTCACCCTGCAGGGCCAGGAAGGGCGGATGTTTTCACCGCTCGCGTTCACCGGCACCTATGCCATGGCGGCGGCGGCCGGGCTGGGCATCACCCTGGTGCCGGTGCTGATGGGCTACCTGGTGCGCGGGCGGATACGCCCCGAGGCCGCCCACCCGCTGAGCCGCATGCTGATCGCCATCTATCGCCCCAGCCTCGATGCGCTGCTGCGCTACCCCTGGGCCACCATTGCGGCGGCGCTGCTGCTGGCCGCCAGCGTGCTCTACCCGGCCGGCAAGCTGGGCAGCGAGTTCATGCCCCAGCTGGACGAAGGCGACCTCATGTACATGCCGTCGCTGGAACCCGGCGTCTCCATCGGCAAGGTGCGCGAGTTCATGCAGCAGACCAACCGGCTGATCCTGTCCGTGCCGGAGGTGGAGCAGGTGTTCGGCAAGGCGGGGCGTGCCGATACCGCCACCGACCCGGCGCCGATCGGCATGCTCGAGACCGTCATTCGCTTCAAGCCTCGCGACCAGTGGCGCGAGGGCATGACCAAGGCCGACATCATCCGCGAGCTCGACGAGGCGGTCAGCTTCCCGGGGGTGGCGAATGTCTGGGTGCCGCCGATCAAGACGCGCATCGACATGCTCTCGACCGGCATTCGCTCCCCGGTGGGCATCAAGGTGGCCGGCGCCGACCTGGTGGAGATCGAGCGCATCGGACGCGAGATCGAGCGCGTGCTGCAGGATGTGCCGGGCACCGCCTCGGCCTATGCCGACCGTACCGCGGCCGGGCGCTACATCGAGGTCGACATCGACCGGCGTGCCGCGGCGCGCCACGGGGTCAGCGTCAGCGACCTCCAGGCCGTGATCCAGACCGCCGTGGGCGGCATGAACGTCAGCGAGACGGTAGAAGGCCTCGAGCGCTATCCGATCAACCTGCGCTACCCCCAGGACTGGCGCGACTCGCTGGAAAGCCTGCGCGACCTGCCGGTCATCACCGCCACCGGCGCCTTCCTGCCCTTGCAGGCCCTGGCACAGGTGGATATTGCCGACGGGCCGGCCATGATCCGCACCGAGAATGCCCGCCTCAACGGCTGGGTGGTGGTCGACATCCGCGGACGCGACATCGGCTCCTACGTGGCCGAGGCGCGGGAGCGGGTGCTGGAGCAGGTGGCGTTGCCGGCCGGCTATTCCGTCACCTGGTCGGGCCAGTACGAGTACATGGAGCGGGCCAAGGAGCGGCTGCAGTGGGTCGTGCCGGTGACCATCGTGCTGATCTTCCTGCTGCTCTACCTGTGTTTCCGCAACGCCGCCGAGACCTTCATGCTGATGGGCTCGCTGCCGTTTGCCGCGGTGGGTGGCGTCTGGCTGCTCTACTGGCTGGCCTATGACGTCTCGGTGGCCGTGGCGGCGGGCTTCATCCTGCTGATCGGCCTGGCGGCGGAGTTCGCCGTGGTCATGCTGATGTACGTCAAGGGGGCGGTGGAGCAGCGCCAGCCGCGCACCCGGGCCGAACTGCGCGAGGCCATCATCGAAGGCGCCGTGATGCGCGTGCGCCCCAAGGCGATGACTTCCCTCACCGTGGTGCTGGGCCTGAGCCCGCTGCTGCTGGATTCGGGGCCCGGCTCCGAGGCCATGCAGCGCATCGCGACGCCCGTCGTCGGCGGAATGATCTCCGCGCCCCTGGTGTCGCTGCTGCTGATCCCGGTGCTCTACTGGCTCTGGCAACGGCGATTCCTTCCCGAGTCCGTCGCTCCGGAAGCGGCGACCCATGGCTCCCAACCTTAATGACCTTCACTCACAATGACCTTCACTCTCAAGGAAAACACCAAGATGAAATCGATTGCGCTTCAGATGGCCGTTGTGGCGAGCGTACTGCTGGTCGGGCCGGCCGTGGCCGGCAGTGATCATGGACACGGCAAGCATGCGGATCATGGCGCCGCGCACGGGCACCAGGAAATGCGTACGGCGGAGGGGGTGGGCACCGTCCAGTCGGTGGCCGCTGACGCCGGCAGCGTGGTGCTGGCCCATGAGCCGATCGCTGCGCTGCGCTGGCCGGCCATGACCATGGAGCTGGCCCTGGCGGACCCGGCGCTGGCCGACCGTGTCAGCCCCGATGATCGCGTCACCTTCGTGCTGCGCCAGACCGGCGAGACCGACTACGAGATCATCGAGCTCGAACGCATCGACTGAGCCTTGATGCCTCGCTTGGTTGCAGCGCCGCTCTCATCGAGAGCGGCGCTTTGCGCTAGCCCGGCAGCGTCTCGACCAGCCCCAGCGCCACGCAGATGCGCACCAGCTCGGCCAGGTTGCCGGCGCCGAGCGCCTTCATGCCCCGCAGGCGATAGACCTCCACCGTCTTGACGCTGACGTCGAGGCGCTCGGCGATCTCGCGGCTGGTCAGGCCCTCGGCCACCAGTGCCAATATGCGGCGCTCCTTGGGGCGCAGGGCGTCGTAGCGGGCGCGCAGGGTGTCGATGCGCTCGCTTACGGCCCGCAGGCGCTGGTGCTCGGAGAGCGCCTGCTGTACGGCATCGATCAGCTGTTGCTGGTTGAAGGGCTTCTCGATGAAGTCGAAGGCGCCGGCCTTGAGGGCGGCCACCGCCATGGGCACGTCGCCGTGCCCGGTCATGAAGATCACCGGCGTGCTGTCGCCACGCTCGTTGAGGCGCTGCTGCACCTGCAGGCCGGAGAGGCCGGGCATGCGCACGTCGAGCAGCACGGCATCGAAGCCCTCGGGGGCGGCGGCGAGAAACGCCTCGCCATCGGCGAAGGCGCGGGTGGCCAGGCCCACGGAGTCGAGCAGCCAGGCCAGCGAGTCGCGCAGCGCCTCGTCGTCGTCGACCACGGCGATACAGGGGGCGGCGGCGGTGGGCTCGGTCACGGCTGGCTCCGGGGCGGCTTGCTGCGGTGAATGGGGTTCGGCTCGGCCAGCAGTGTACCGGTAAAGGTGGCGCCCTCGGAACTGTCGGCAAGGCCCAGGCTGCCCCCCATGGCTTCCATCAACGAGCGGCTGATGGCAAGCCCCATGCCCAGCCCTTCGGGGCGGCTGGAGTGGAACGGCGTGAAGATCGCCTGTGCCTCGCCGGCGGCGACGCCTGGCCCCCGGTCGCTGACGCTGAAGGTCACTTCGCGCTGGCCACTGCGCCGCGCGCGGATGTCGACCCGCATGGCATCGGGTCGCTCGCGGCTCGCCTCCAAGGCATTGAGCAGCAGGTTGACCAGCACCTGTTCGAGGGCGACGGGGTCGGCCATGACCCGTGGCAGCGCTTCCGGCAGGTCGTGGGCCAGGGCCACGCCTGCCTGCTGGTACTGCCATTCGCACAGCGAGCAGGCCGCATCCACCACGTCGAACAGTTCGACCGGGCGCGGGCGGGTCTGTCCCTTGCGCACGAAGGTGCGGATGTGGCGCAGCCGCTCGGCCAGCCGCTGCACCTGCTCGTCGATGCGTTCGAGGGGCAGCGAGAGGTCGCCGGCGGGGCGGCTGGGGTCGGCGCGCAGCTGCAGCAGCGCACCGCTGGCGTAGTTGGCGATGGCGCCCAGCGGCTGGTTGAGCTCATGGGCGATGTTGGAGGCCAGCTCGCCGGTGGTGGCCAGCCGGTTGGCGTGCGCGATCTGCTCGTGGTGGCGCCGCGCCTGGGCCTCGGCGGCCTTGCGCAGACCGATGTCTCGGTTGAGCAGCGAGAGGTGGTCGGGTTCCGCACCGGGCCCGCGGTGCGCGAGCACCACGCTGAGCACCGGCACCGGGCCCTTGGGGCCCGGCATCTCCAGCTCGCCGCTCCAGGAGCCGTAGCGGGCCACAGCGGGTAGCACGATCTCGCGCAGGATGGCAAGCGAGCTCGGGGTATAGGCGCGTTCGAGCCGGGCGACCAGCCCCTCGCGCGGCAGGCCCAGCAGCCTTCTTGCGGCCTCGTTGGAGTAGAACAGCCGCTCCTCGCCGTCGCAGAACAGCACGTAGTCGGTGGTCGATTCGACCACCCTGGCCAGGCGCTCGCGGTTGGCCTCGGCGCGGATGCGCCGCCCTACGTCGCGGGAGACGCAGAGCACGTCGACCAGCTCGCCGGTGGCCGGGTCGCGGCGGGTGCGGCTGGTGGTCTCGAACCAGACGTAGTGCCCGTCCTTGGCGCGAAAGCGATAGGTCTGCTGGTAGAAGCCGTCGTGGTAGTAGACCCGCGGCGACTTGTTGAGCAGGTCGGCCAGGTCGGCGGGGTGGAACAGGTCGTAGGCGGAGACCCCGATCAGCTCCTCGGGTTCGTAGCCGAGCAGCTCGCGGGCGGCCTGCGAGGCGTACAGGAAGGTGCCATCGCGGGCGTGGCGCGAGATCAGGTCGGTGGTGCTCTCCGCCAGCCACTGGTAGTGGCGTTTTTCCTCCTCGAGCTCGGCATTGTGCGCTGCGAGTTCGGCCAGGCGCGCGCGCAGTGCCTCGAGTTCGCTTGCCATCAGCGCGCCGGGTCCACCCGGCCGCCCAGCGAGGCGTTGCGCCGGAACCAGCCGGCGATGCTGGCCCGCGGCAGGCGCGTCGGCAACACCTCGTGGGGCACCTGCTCGGAAAGAAAGCAGGCGAAGTTGCCGGCCTCGGGGCGTACCCGTGCAATTTCCCGCCCGGGGTCGTCGGCGGCGAAGATCGCCAACTCGCCGCCGGCGTCCGCCGGCCAGTCGGGGTTGAGGTAGCCGACCGTGGAAACGACCCGGTTGGCGCGACCGCGAAAGCTGTCCAGGTGCTTCTGGTAGAAGGCGCCGGGCGGGTAGTGGGCGAAGTGCGCCTCGTATTCGAACAGCCCGAGGAACAGTGCCTGGTTCAGCTCCCGCTGCAGCTCGCCCATGGCCTCGAGGTAGCGGCGCTGGGCCAGGCTTTCGCGGTCGAGCCAGCGGATGGCGTCGCCGCGAATATCGCGGCGCAGCTGGTGCTCGTCGCCGCGGCCGATGCCGGCGGCGGCCAGGGCGTCGTGCGCTGCCATTTCCGTCAGCTCCCGGTGCAGGTCATGACACAGCTCGATATCGAGAAAGCCTTCGCCGATGTACCAGCCTTGTTCCACCAGGGCATCGACCAGGTGGGGGAGGGCGCTGGCCGCGAAGGCTGGGCGAGCAAGAAGTGACATAGGCGGGGTGGAACCTCCACGTTGGCGACAGCGCCCGGGCTTGGCGTCAGGAAAGGCGAGTCTCGGTGCTGGTGCTGCGCAGCAGCCGCTCGGGAAAATAGCATAGCCGTCCACCGGGCGGCTCATCGAACAGGCTGATGGGCAGCGCGAAGCCTTCGGCCAGCAGCTCCACCAGCATCATCGCCGACAGCCCCCAGATCACCTGGCCCTGGGCGTGGTAGCTGGGCACGTAGTGGGCGCGGCCGTTCACCGGGATCACGTCGGTGTGGTGGCGGCGGTCTTCAAGGAACAGTGCCAGTGGCACCTCGAAGATGGCGTCGAGCTCGCCGGGGTCCGGCGCCAGCGGCAGGTCCGGGGGGATCAGGCCCACATAGGGCGTGACCAGGATGCCGTGCAGCGAAATCACGTCCGACAGGCGACCGAGCAGCTCGACCCGCTCCGGCGGCAGGGCGATCTCCTCGTGGGATTCGCGCAGTGCCGTGGTCAGGAGGTCGGGGTCGGCCTCCTCGCGCTTGCCGCCGGGAAACGCCACCTGGCCGCCATGGGTGTTCAGGTGTCCCGCCCGGCGCGTGAACAGCAGCGTCGGCTCCGGGCGGTCGACGATGGGCAGCAGCACCGCGGCCTGGGGCATGTCGAGGCGCAGGCGGCGGGGAGCGTGCGCTTGCAGGCGCTGGCGAAGTTTCTCTAACATGGAGTTTCCGTCGGGTTTGGTTCCTTCTACCCGGGGGCCTTCGCCGACGTCAAGCCTGCCAGGGAGACCCATGAACTTCTGCAGCCACTGTGGCCATACCGTGCGCTTCGCGATCCCGGCAGGAGACGACCGCCCCCGCTACCTGTGCGACGCCTGCGGTTCGATCCACTACCAGAACCCGCGTATCGTCGCCGGTACCCTGCCGGTGATCGGCTCGCGCATCCTGCTGTGCCGCCGCGCCATCGCCCCGCGCAAGGGCTTCTGGACCCTGCCGGCGGGCTTCATGGAGAACGCCGAGACGACCGTCCAGGCGGCGGCCCGCGAGACCTGGGAGGAAGCCTGCGCCGAGGTCGACATCCATGGGCTCTACACCCTGATCAACCTGCCGCACATCAACCAGGTCTACATGATCTTCCGGGCCGAGCTGACCGGCGCCTTCTGCGCCGGGCCGGAGAGCCTCGAGGTGGCGCTGTTCGAGGAGCACGAGATCCCCTGGGACGAGCTGGCCTTTCCCACCATCGAGCGCACCCTGCGCCACTTCTACGCCGACCGCGACAGCGGCCACTTTCCGCTGCATATCAGCGACATCACCGCCGAGGACCGCGAGCGCTACTTCGGCTCCGCCTGAGCGGTGCTCTGCTCACCCGGCATGACCCAGGGGGCGAGCCGGACGAGGGGCGGGGCTCAGAAGGCTTCCAGCCGCCACACGTCAAAGGCCGGCTCCTCGTAGGGATGCGCCGCCCTCAGGGCGTCGATGGCGTCATGGATCAGGTGGTCCTCGCAGACGAGCTCCACCTTCAGCTCCTCGACCTCTTCGAGAGTGCCGACTTCGCCGATGTGGGGGCTGGCGCCCTGCAGCGGTCGGAACTGCCCCGTGCCGCGGGTCTGGAAACAGCATGCCTCGTAGTCGCCGATGCGTCCGGCGCCGGTGGCGAACACGGCGTCCTTGACGGCTTCGGCATCCTCCAGCGGGACGAAAAACGCCAGCTTGTACATGGTGGTCTCCTTGCCATTGGTGGCTGTCTGGCCGCGTATGGAAGCGGGCCGCAGGACTACTGCGCCCCCCGCTTCCCCTTTTTGCCTAGCGTAGCGGTCTCGCAAGGCCAGGTCATGAGAAGAGCGTTCAGGCTCAAGGACGAAAAAACTTGTCCAATCCCTATACAGATAATACATTCCGTATAGGGATGCGCAGCCGTCGCCATCCCTGAACCCTTCCCTGCGAGGTAAATACACTGATGAAAACGCTCCAAGTGGTAGCCATGAAGTGGATGAGCGCAGGCCTGCTGGGCCTGATGACGGTGGGTGCCGTCCAGGCGGACCATCATGGTGACAAGCAGGACATCGTCGATACCGCCGTGGCGGCGGGGCAGTTCGAGACCCTGGCAGCCGCACTGGAAGCCGCCGGGCTAGTGGAGACGCTGAAGGGCGAGGGCCCGTTCACCGTCTTTGCGCCCACCGACGACGCCTTCGCCGCGCTGCCGGAAGGCACGGTGGAGTCCCTGCTCGAGCCGGAGAACCGTGAACAGCTCCAGGCCGTGCTGACCTACCACGTGGTGGCGGGCAAGGTGATGGCCGAGCAGGCCATGGACCTGGACAGCGCCACCACGGTACAGGGCCAGGACCTCACCATTACCACCTCGTACGGCAACGTGATGGTCAACGACGCCACCGTGATCCAGGCCGATATCGAGGCCAGCAACGGCGTCATCCATGTCATCGACAGCGTGCTGCTGCCCGAATGAGACAGCCGTTCCTTGCTGCCTCCTCGTAGCCACCCCAAGGGGTGGCTTTTTCGTGTCGCTCGACGGTGGAGGCCGAAGGCAGGCGAGCGGAGCCTTGCGCGGAACGAACGGGCGGTGGTTCAGGTTTCAAAAGGTCGTTTGATTGGGCTTGCCTGCCTTGCGCCTGGCTACATACACTCCAGTATGTTTGTTAGCTTGCTCAAGGAAGAGGCCCACATGTTTCGACGCATCGGTTGCCTGCTCGTCGCGCTGCTCCTGTCGTTGGCGGCGCCGGTCCTGGCGGACGTGCTTACGCTGCAGGTCGACAACGACGGCATGGTAGGCAGCGACGACGACCACTACACCTCCGGCGTCGAGCTCGGCTGGGCTCGGCAGGTCACGACCGACCACTGGTCCCAGGCGCTGGCGGCGGGCCTTCCGGAGGCCTGGTGGGGCCAGGTCGATAGCGTGGCCTATCGTGTCAGCCATCGCATGTATACGCCGGTGGACGTGGAGCGGCGCAGCCTGATTGCCGACGACCGGCCCTACGCCGGGCTGGTGCTGGCGGGATTCTCGCTGCATGAAACCCGTCGGCTGGGCGCCTGGGAACGGCTCAATGTCCTGCAGTTCGACTTCGGCCTGGTGGGCCCGGCCACCGGGACCGACAGCCTTCAGCGCGAGGTGCATCGCTTCACCGACAGCGACCGCCCGCGTGGCTGGCGGCACCAGCTAGGCAATGAGCCGCTGCTCAACCTGGCCTACCGGCGCAGTTGGTGGCGCTCCCACTCGGTTGCCGGGCTCGAGTGGCTGCACGGCCCCGCGGCGGTAGGCGCGGTGGGCAACCTGATCACCCAGGCCGGGCTCGGCTACGGGCTACGCATCGGCCGCGGCATGGTCAATCGCCACGTCGTGCCATCGGCGGGCCCGGAGCGCTTGGGCCTGCTGCCCGTGCAGCCCCAGCCCGGCTTTGGCTGGCAGCTCTTCGCCGGCGTGGAGGGGCGCTATGTGGCGCATAACCTGCTGCTGGATGGCAACACGATTCGCGACAGCCATTCCGTCGAGCGCCATGACCTGGTCGCCGACGGCATCCTGGGGCTGGCGCTGGGCTGGGAACGCTGGCAGCTGAGCCTGGCGCATGTCTGGCGCAGCAAGGAGTTCCGCGGGCAGCAGAGCGCCGACGTGCATGGTGCGCTGTCGCTTTCCTATCGGCTATAGCGTCGCGTCGCGCAGCCTTCAGCGCTCCAGCCGCCTTGCCGGCTAGGGGCGCAGCACTTCGTACACAGCTTCCAGGCTGATACAAGACTGGCATACATGCATGTATGTAACTATAATCGCCGACCTGATTCCATCCCTGAGCGAGAGCGGGCGCCGCCCGGGCTCTCCCCGAAGAATCATCCTTCTTGCAGCGGAGACCGCAAATGAACTTGTCGCCACGAGGGGGATTCCCCGTGAAATGGATCCTGCCACTGGGGATGCTCGCCGTGCTGCTGGTCGGTTGTGACAGCGATGAGGGCGGCGGCGGTGCGCCCATGGGGGGTGGCGGCGAGCGTCCTCCCCCTCCGGTGGTGGTGGTCGGCGTCGAGCCGCGCAGCGTAGAGGTGATCGAGGAGTATGCGGCACGCGCCCGGGGTTCCCGGGAGGTGCAGGTGCGCGCACGGGTCGAAGGCATCCTCGAGGAGCGGCTCTATACAGAGGGACAGCTGGTCAACGAGGGCGACGCGCTGTTTCGCATCGACCGCGAGCCCTACGAGATCGCCCTCAAGCGCGCCGAGGCCGAGCGCGCCAACGCCCAGGCCGAGCTGAACCAGGCCAATCGCGAGTGGCGGCGCATCTCGACCCTGTTCAACCAGAATGCCGTCAGCGAGCGTGAGCGCGACAGTGCGCTCTCCGCCCGGGAACTGGCCGAGGCGCGCCATGCGCTGGCCGAGACCGGCGTGGCCAACGCCGAGCTCAACCTCAGCTACACCGAGGTGCAGGCGCCGCTGGGCGGCCTGACCGGCCTCGAGAGCTTCCCCGAAGGCAGCCTGATCGAGCGCGGCACCCTGCTGACCAGCGTGACCCAGCAGGATCCGATCCATGTGCGCTTCTCGCTGCCCGAGCGCGATGCCGCCCTGCAGCGCGCCGCGCGCCGGGCGATGAGCGATGCCCAGACCGAGGCGCCGCGGGAGGCGTGGCTGACCCTGCCCGACGGCAGCGAGTACGCCGAGCGCGGCCTGATCGATTTCACCGACAGCACCATCGACCCGCGCACCGGCAGCGTGTCGGCGCGTGCGGTTTTCCCCAACCCCGAGGGCCTGGTGGTGCCGGGTCAGTTCGTACGCGTGCGCGTGCTGGTACAGGAGCTCGACGGTGTGTTCCTGGTGCCGCAGGAGGCGGTGGGCCAGGGCCCCGTCGGCCCGCGTATCTTCGTGGTCGCCGAGGACCGTGCGCATGCCCGTGATGTGGAGCTGGGCCCCATCGTCGACAATCGTCAGGTGGTGCTGAGCGGCCTCGAAGCGGGGGACCGCATCATCGTCAGCGGCCTGGTGATGCTGCAGGATGGCATGCCGGTGCAGGCCCGCGAGGCCGAGTCGGCCGAGGAGATCGAAGGCGACGAGACGGCCGCCGAGGTGTCGCTCGAGGCAGCCGACGTCGACGACGAGGAGGCGTGATGCTCAGGTTCTTCATCGATCGGCCGATCTTTGCCTCGGTCATTTCCATCATCATCGTGCTGGTCGGCCTGGCGGCGCTGCGGGCCCTGCCGGTGGAACAGTACCCCGACGTGGTGCCGCCCCAGGTGGTGGTCCAGGCCGCGTATCCCGGCGCCAGCTCCACGGTGATCGCCGAGGCGGTGGCCGCGCCGCTGGAGCAGGAGATCAACGGCGTCGACAACATGCTCTACATGGAGTCGACCTCGACCGACGCCGGCAGCCTGCAGATCACCATCTCCTTTGCCATGGGCACCGACCCCGACCAGGCGGCGATCAACGTCAACAACCGCGTGCAGGCGGCGCTCTCGCGGCTGCCCCAGCAGGTGCAGACCCTGGGGGTACGGGTCGAGGCGCGTTCCAACAACATCCTGATGGTGCCGGTGCTGTTTTCGCCCGACGGCAGCCGCGACGTGCTGTTCATGTCCAACTATGCGCTGCTCAACGTGCTCGACGAGCTGGTGCGGATCCCCGGGGTGGGGGACGCCTCGCTGTTCGGCGCCCAGGACTACTCCATGCGCATCTGGCTCAGCCCTGACAAGCTGGCCCAGTTCGACCTGACGCCCACCGACGTGGCCGCGGCGATTCGCGAGCAGAATGCCCAGTTCGCCGCCGGCAGCCTGGGCGCCGAGCCCTCGCCACAGGGCCAGGCCTTCACCTTCTCGGTGACCACCCGCGGCCAGCTCTCCGAGGCCGAGGAGTTCGAGGCCATCATCCTGCGCGCCGAGCAGGATGGCAGCACCCTGCGCCTGGGCGACGTGGCCCGCGCCGAGCTGGGCGCGCAGAACTACTCCTTCTCGGCCACCTACAACGGCCAGAACGCCGTGCCCATGGGGGTCTACCTGCAGCCGGGGGCCAATGCCCTGGATACCGCCACCGCCGTCCACGAGGCGCTGGAGGAGATGTCGTCACGCTTCCCGGAAGGCCTGACCTACACGGTGCCCTACGACACCACCGAGTTCGTCGAGATCTCCATTCGCGAGGTGTTCATCACCCTGCTGATCGCCGTGGCGCTGGTGGTGGTGGTGACCTTCCTGTTCCTGCAGCACTGGCGCGCCACCCTGATTCCGGTGGCGGCGATTCCGGTATCGCTGATCGGCACCTTCGCCGGCATGCTCGCCTTCGGCTTCTCGGTCAACCTGCTCACGCTGTTCGGGCTGGTGCTGGCCATCGGCATCGTGGTGGACAACGCCATCATCGTGCTGGAGAACGTCGACCGCCTGATCAAGGAGCAGGGCATGAAGGCCCGCGAGGCCTCCATCGAGACCATGAAGCAGGTGGCCGGGGCGGTGGTGGCCTCGACCCTGGTGCTGGTGGCGGTGTTCGCCCCGGTGACCTTCCTGGGCGGCCTGACCGGCGAGCTCTATCGCCAGTTCGCGGTGACCATCGCCGTCTCCGTAGTGGTCTCCGGCGTGGTGGCCCTGACGCTGACACCGGCCATGTGCGCGCTGCTCCTCGACGGCCAGTCGCACAAGGTGGCCAAGCCGTTCCAGTGGTTCAACGCCGGCTTCGATCGCCTGACCCGCGGCTTTACCTGGCTGGTCGGCAAGCTGCTGCGCCATGCGCTGATCGGCATGGTGCTGTTTGCCGGTGTGATTGCCGCCACGCTGTTCTCCATGTCGCGCCTGCCGCCGGGGCTGGTGCCCCAGGAGGACCAGGGCGTGGCGCTGGTGATGTACCAGCTGCCGCAGGTGTCGGCGCTGCCACGCACCGAGGCGGTGCGCGATCAGGTCTCGGCGATGCTGCTGGAGATGGACGAGGTGGATGAGTTCACCTCCTTCGCCGGCTTCGACATCATTGCCGGCGCCCTGCGCAGTAACGTCGGCGTGGGCTTCGCCAACCTGGCCGACTGGAGCGATCGCGAAGGCCCCGGCCAGGACGCCCAGTCGCTGACCGGCCGGATCATGGTCATGGGCGGCGGCATGCCCGAAGCCTTCGTGATCGCCTTCACGCCGCCGCCGATCATGGGGCTATCGCTCACCGGCGGGGTGGAGGGCTATGTGCAGGTGCGCGGCGATGCCACCACCGAGGAGATCGCCGAGCTGGCCGGCCGACTGGCCGCCGCGGCCAATGCGCGCCCGGAGCTGACCAACGCCCGCACCACCCTGGACACCTCGATTCCGCGCTATCGGGCCGAAGTGGACCGCGAAAAGGCCCGCGCCATGGGCGTGCCGATCAACGACGTCTTTGCCAGCATGCAGAGCACCTTCGGCGCCATGTACGTGAACGACTTCACCCTGGCCGGACGCAACTGGCAGGTGAACCTGCAATCCGAAGGGGAGTTCCGCAGTCGCCCGGAGGATCTCAACAAGGTCTTCGTGCGCTCCCAGAGCGGCGAGATGATCCCGCTGAGCTCCCTGGTGACCCTGACCCGGGAGGCCGGGGCGGACATCCTCAATCGCTACAATGTCTATGCGGCCGCCAAGTTCCTGGCCGATGCGGCGCCCGGCTACACCACCGGGCAGGCCAAGACGGTGATGGAGGAGGTCGCCGCCGAGGTGCTGCAGAGCGGCGATGTCCAGCTGGGCTGGACCGGCGAGGCCTACCAGCTCGACGCGGCCGCCGGCGCCGGCGGCCTGGCCTTCGGCCTGGGACTGCTGATGGTGTTCCTTATCCTGGCGGCGCAGTACGAGCGCTGGACGCTGCCGCTGGCGGTGGCCACGGCGGTGCCCTTCGGGGTGCTGGGGGCGGCGCTTGCCGCCATGCTGCGCGGCTTCCCCAACGACATCTACTTCCAGGTGGGCCTGCTGGTGCTGATCGGCCTGGCGGCCAAGAACGCCATCCTGATCGTGGAGTTCGCCGCCCAGAACCGCCGCGAGGGGCACAGCTCCACCGAGGCGGCCCTGGCCGCGGCCCAGCAGCGTTTCCGCGCCATCCTGATGACGGCGCTGACCTTCATCATCGGCACCCTGCCGCTGGTGTTCGCGACCGGCGCCGGCGCCAACAGCCGGCAGGAGATCGGTACCGTGGTGGTGGGCGGCATGATCCTGGCCAGCTCGCTGGCGCTGATCTTCGTGCCGCTGGCCTACAAGCTGCTTGATGACTTGACCACCTGGCGGCGCGAGCGCAAGGCGTCTCGCCAGGCGGCGCAGCCGGAAGCCAGGGGCTGATTCGCTGCCCGCCAGCCGCCAGGAAGCGGCTGGCGGGCGACGGTCAAGCCTCGCGGCGCTGCCGCTCGGGCCGGATGCCGAAGAACAGCGCGTAGAGCACCGGCACTGCGATCAGCGTCAGCAGGGAGGCGAAGGCCAGCCCGCCCATGATGGTCACCGCCATGCTGTTGAAGAAGGCGTCGGCCAGCAGCGGGAGCATGCCGAGGATGGTGGTGCCGGCGGCCAGCAGGACCGGGCGCAGGCGGCTGACGCTGGCGTCGATCAGTCCGTCCAGGCGCGCCTTGCCGGTGTCGATCTGTGCGTCGATCTCATCCACCAGCACGATGGCGTTCTTCATCAGCATGCCCGACAGGCTCAGCATGCCGAGCAGGGCGGTGAAGGAGAAGGGCAGCCCGGTGACCAGCAGGCCGATCACCACTCCGCACACCGACATCGGGACCACCAGCCAGATGATCAGCGGCTGACGCAGCTTGCCGAACAGCAGGATGGAGGTCAGCAGCATCACCAGCGCACTGATCGGCAGCTGTCGGGCCAGGGCGGCCTGCGCCTCCGCCGAATCCTCATGCTCGCCGCCCCACGCCAGGCGATAGCCGGGCGGCAACGCCATGGCCTCGATCTCCTCGCGTATCGTCGTGAAGGCCTGGTTGGCGGTGTAGCCGTCGGCGGGATCCGCCTCGACCGTCAGGGTGCGCACCCTGTTGCGACGCACGATCAGCGCTTCCTCGCTGTGGGTCTCGAAGGCGTCCACCACCTGGGTGATGGGAATGAAGGTCTGCTCGGCGGCGCTCCAGATCAGCCTGTCGGCGAGCAGCGCCACGTCGTTGCGTTCCGACTCCGGGGGGCGAGCCACGATGGGCAGCAGCGTGTCGTGTTCCCTGTAGGTGCCGGCCTGGACCCCCGAGGAAGCGAACTGCAGGGTCTGGGCGATCTCGTCACGCCCGACGCCGGCCATGCGTGCCCGCTCCTCGTTGATCCTTGGCACCACCACCAGCTCCTGCTGGCGCCAGTTCTGGCGAATATCGATCAGCGCAGGCTGCTGCGCCATCCTGAGCTGGGCCTCGTTGCCCAGCTCGCGCAGTACGCTCGGATCGTTGCCGCTGAAGCGCGCCTCGATCCTTGCGCCGTCGCCGGGGCCGAACTGCAGCCGGCGGGTGCGTACTTCCGCGTTCGGATAGGCCTCGCTCAATTCGCGGTAGATGCGCCTGTCGAGTTCCGGAATGTCGTCCAGGCTCCCGGTGCGGATGATGAACTGGGCATAGCCGGGGTTGGGCTGCTCGGGTGCGTAGGTGAGCATGAAGCGCGTGGCCCCCTGGCCGATGAAGCTGGATACCGCCACCACGCCCGGCTGCTCGAGCAGGTAGCGGTCGATCTCGCGGGCATCGCGCGCCGTGGCGCGGATGTCGCTGCCCTGGGGCAGCACGAAGTTGACGTAGAAGATCGGCGTGTTGGAGTCGGGAAAGAACGACTGCGGGATGAAGCCGAAGGCCCAGAAGCACAGCGCCGTGATGGTGACCAGGAGCCCGACGGTCAGAGCCCGCAGCTTGAGGGCCAGGCCCAGCATGCGCCGGTAGAGGCAGTAGAGCAGGCCCTTGTACGGGTCCTCGTCGCCGTCGCCGGACTGGCGCAGCAGGTAGTAGCCGAACAGCGGCGTGACCGTGATGGCCAGCAGCCAGCTGAGCATCAGCGAGATCAGGATGACCATGAACAGGGAGAACAGGAACTCCCCGGTCACGTCGTCGGACAGCCCGATCCCGGCGAAGGCCATGATGCCGATGACGGTGGCCCCGAGCAGCGGGATCTGGGTGCGTCGAGCGGCGGCACTGGCGGCTTCGGTGGCGTTCTGCCCGCGCTTCATGTTGATGACCATGCCTTCCGCCACCACGATGGCGTTGTCCACCAGCATGCCCATCGCAATGATCAGCGCTCCCAGCGAGATGCGCTCCATCTCGATGTTCAGCAGCGCCATGAACAGCAGGGTGCCGAGCACCGTGAGCAGCAGGGTGGCGCCGACCACCAGGCCGATGCGCCAGCCCATGAACAGGCAGAGGACGCCGATCACGATGGAGACCGACATGGCCAGGTTGAGCAGGAAGTCATTGATGGCGTCATCGACGACGCGGTGCTGCTCGTAGATGGGGTGCAGCTCGACTCCCAGCGGAATGCGACCCTGCAGGCTTTGCAGGTGCGCCTCGACCGCGTCGCCCACCTCGATGATGTTTTCCGTCTCGATGCCGGCCACCGCGAGGGTGAAGGCATCGGTACCGTTGTGACGAACGAGGTGGCCGGGAATCTCGCTCGGCTGGCGATAGACGTTGGCGATATCGACCAGCGAGATCTGCTCGGTGGTGCCGGGCCGCCCGATGCGTATTGCCTCGATCGCGGTCACGCTGTCGACCGCGGTACGGGCGACGATGCGCACATGGCTGTCGCCCACGCGCAGTGCCCCGGCGTCCTCCACCGTGTTCTCCGTCTGGATGGTGTTGACCACTTGCTCCACGGGGATGCCGAGCGTGGTCAGGCGCTCGTTGGGGATCTCGACGTAGATCGTCTCCTCGCGCTCGCCCGCCGTGGTGACCCTGGCCACGCCGGGCACGGTCAGCAGCTCCCGCTGCAGGAAGGTGGAGATGTCGCGGATCTCCTGCGCCGAAAAGCCTTCGGCCGTGACCGCGTAGAACAGACCATAGACCTCGCCGAAGTCGTCGTTGACCTGCGACGGCTGGGCGCCGGCGGGAAGTGCCCCTTGGGTGTCGTTGATCTTGCGTCGCAACTCGTCCCAGATCTGGGGCAGCTCGTGGCTGCGATAGTCGGAGTGGACTTCTACCTCGATCTCGGAGCGCCCGGGCAGCGAGGTGGAGGAGATCACGTCGATCTGCTGCAGCTCCTGGATGGCACGCTCCAGCCGTTCGGTGACCTCCTCCTCGACTTCACTGGCGGTGGCGCCGGGGTAGGGGGTGTTGATGATGGCGTTGGGAATGGTGAAGGCGGGGTCTTCCAGCTTGCCCAAGGTGTTGAAACCCCACAGTCCTCCGAAGAAGCACACCACCACGATCAGCCAGGTATTGAGCGGGCGCTCGATGGAGCGTCGTGCGATATCCATGCGCGGCTCCTTACAGTGAATCTCGCAGCGGTGTGACCGACATGCCCTCGCGCAGCAGGTGCACGCCGGCGGCGACGATCGTCTCGCCGTGAGGTAGTCCTGCGATCACGGCGACATGGTCGCCGCTGATTTCGCCGACGGTTACCGGCTGGGCCGAGACGGTCTGGCTGTCCTCGTCATAGCGCCAGACATGGAACCGGCCGGCCTCGTCCTTGGCCAGCGCGCTGGCCGGCACCATCACGATGGGCGGCATGACCGCCTCGCGCAGCTCAACGAAGACGCTGGCGGTCATGCCGGGCAACGCAAGCAGGGGGTGGTCGTCGTCCAGCGCGAATTCGACTTCGTAGGTCTGGGCAACCGGGTCGGGTTCGGTGACGAGTTCGCGAAAGACCAGGGAAAATTGCCGGCCCGGTATCGAAGCGAGCTCCGCCCGCACCCGGAAGCGCGTAGGGTCTTCGAGATGACGCACCAGCGATTCGGGCACGTTGATGCGTATGCGCAGTTCGGATACATCCTGCACGCGCACGATCTCGGCATTGGCCGGCACGTTGCTGTGGTTGTCGACCAGGCGCCGTGTCACCAGGGCATCGAAGGGGGCTTCCAGGGTGGTGTGCTCGAGGTCGCGCCTGGCGCTATCCAGCTGAACGTCGGCGAGCTCGTACTCGGTGCGGGCCGCATCGAAGCTGGCCTGGGCGACGGCGTTCTGCTGCAACAGGCTGCGCTGGCGCTCCATCTGGCGCCTGGCCAGCTCCTGCTCCGCCTCGGCGCGGCGCACGGCGAGCTCGTAGTCGGTGGGGTCGAGGCGGGCGATCAGCTCGCCGCGAGGAATTAGCGTGCCCTGGACGGCTGGAAATTCCTGCAGCCGACCGCTGACGCGAAAGGAGAGATCGACGCTCTGCAGCGCCGCGACACGGCCGACGAAGCGCCGGCTGGGCGCGATCTCCTGCTGCCCGGCCTGGTAAAGCTTCACCACCCGCGTGGTGGGCTCGGTGTGCTCTTCCGTGTCGTCACAGCCTGACAGGCCCAGCGCAATGAGCAAAAGCCACGCGATGGCGCGTTTCATGGTGGGCCTCCCTGCCTTGATCGACGATGACGCAATCTAGCTGCTAGGGCGTCAAGTTGCACGCTTTCAGAAAACGGAATGCTGGCTCTTGTACTACTGTGCAGGTGCTCAACGTTCGGCGCTGGCGCCCGGCTCGCGGGCGACCAGACGCAGCAGAGTATCCACCAGCTCCATGCCGCGCTCTACCAGTGAATATGGCTCGTGGTTGCGCAGCCAGTCGTGGAACAGCCCGCCCAGCGATGCCTGCAGGAGACGGGCAGCCTGCTCGGGCGAGATATCCTCGCGCAGTCGCTGCTGCTGGGCGGCGACACCGAAGTACTCGATGAGGGCGCCGCATGACTCCTGGGCAATCTCGTTCTGCATGGCCAGGGGATCAATCTCGCCGAAGACCTCGCAATGATGGATCAGGATCGCGTAGACGCGGCGGTAGCGAGGCTGCTCCAGCCTGACGAAGCCTTGGCGGCATGCCAGCCGAACGGCTTCGAGAGGCGCATTGGCCAGCGAAGGTTCGTCGATCTCCTCGACCAGTTCGCGAAATGGCATGCGCACCCGGTCCAGCATGGCGCGAAACAGGTCGGCCTTGTTGCGGAAATGCCAGTAGACGGCGCCGCGCGTCATGCCGGCGTGACGGGCGATCTGCTCCAGCGAGGTGCGTGCGACGCCGTGCTCGAGGAAGATGGCTTCTGCAGCGTCGAGCAGCATTTCTCGGGTGGCGGCGGCTTCCGCTTTGGTACGTCGGGCCATGATGGGGACGACTCTCTTCGTGCAGACCAGCGATAGGGCTATTCTAACCCAATTGAGGGTTTTTACATACAGCTATGTATGGTTGGTTGGCCCTGCCTCGTCAAGCCTAACGCACTGCGGTATAAAGGAAACGTCGTTTCCTGTCACGGAGTTGCCCATGGCTCGACCCTCCTTCGAACTCGCCGGTACCCGGGTCAAGCCAGGCAGTCGGCTGCAGATCGACGTGCCGGTAGCGCGACTCTACACCCACGCCCCCCTGCACATCCCCGTGGAAGTCGTGCATGGCCGCCTGGACGGTCCGGTGCTGCTGGTTTGCGGCGGCATTCACGGCGACGAGATCAACAGCGTGGAGATCGTGCGCCGGCTGATGCGCCGCCAGATCCAGGGCTTGCACGGCACCCTGATCGCAGTGCCCATCGTCAACGTGTTCGGCTTCATGCAGCACAGCCGCTACCTGCCCGACCGGCGCGACCTCAACCGTTGCTTTCCCGGTAGCGAGACGGGTTCGCTGGGGGCGCGGGTGGCGGCACTCTTTCGCGAGCAGATCGTCGATCACGCCACGCACATCATCGATCTGCATACCGGCGCCATTCACCGCACCAACCTGCCGCAGATACGCGCCCAGCTCAGTCCCGGCAGCGAGACCGAGCGCATGGCCAATGCCTTCGGCGCGCCCGTGATCCTGAACGCCGAGCTGCGCGAAGGCAGCCTGCGTCACTATGCCCAGACCCGTGGCATCCCGGTCCTGACCTATGAGGCGGGCGAAGCACTGCGCTTCGACGAGTGGGCCATCGCCCCTGGCGTGCGCGGGGTGATGCGGGTGATGCGCCGACTCGGCATGCTGACAGGCGAGCACCGACGTCGCCCGCCGCCGCTGGCCGAGCTGGCCAACGGGTCGAGCTGGGCACGCGCACCGATCGACGGCATCCTGCGTCCCAAGGTGCGGCTCGGCGCGCGGGTGGCCAAGGGCGACGTGCTGGGCAAGGTCGCGGACCCCTTCGGCAATGCGGAGGCCAGCGTCCGAGCCATGGCCGACGGCATCGTGATCGGCATGAGCCGGCTGCCGCTGGCCAACGAGGGCGAGGCGCTGTTCCACATCGCCCGCTTCGATGCCATCGAGGAGGCCGAGAGCGCCATCGAGACCTTTCATTCCAGCCTCGAGCCGCTCCCCGATCCGCTTTATTGAGGCGGCTCAGGCCGTTTCGGCGGGCTCCCGCTCCGGCACCAGGCTCAGGGCGTCGTCGTACACCCGCAGGCAGGCGCCGTCCAGGTGCCCGTTCTCGGAGAGATGACGGCGGAAACGGCGCCCTCCCGGCTGGCCCTGGAACAGGCCCAGCAGGTGGCGGGTCACGTGGTTGAGCTTGGCGCCCTCTTCCAGCCGCTGGGCGATGTAGGGGCGAAAGGCGCGGGCTGCGGCGTGGCGGCTCCTGGCTGGTCCCTCGATGCCGTACAGCGCCCGGTCCACTCCGGCCAGCAGCCAGGGGTTCTGGTAGGCTTCGCGGCCCACCATCACGCTGTCGACGTGATTCAGTTGCTCGCGGCACTCTTCCAGCGTCTTGATGCCGCCGTTGATGCCGATGTGCAGCTCCGGCCGGCTGGCCTTCAAGCGATGCACCCGCGGATAGTTGAGCGGCGGGATATCGCGATTCTCCTTGGGCGAGAGCCCCTTAAGCCACGCCTTGCGGGCATGCACGATGAAGGTCTCGCAGCCGGCGTCCGCCACCTGGGCGATGAAGCGCTCCAGGTCGGCGTCCTCGTCCTGGTCGTCGATGCCGATGCGACACTTCACGGTGACCGGGATGGCGACGGCTTCGCGCATGGCGCGCACTGCCGCGGCGACCTTTTCCGGGTGGCCCATCAGGCAGGCGCCGATCAGGTTGTTCTGCACCCGGTCGCTGGGACAGCCGACGTTGAGGTTCACCTCGTCATAGCCCCACGCCTCGGCAATCGCCGCGCACTCGGCCAGTTCGCCCGGATCGCTGCCGCCAAGCTGCAGTGCGATGGGATGCTCGACCTCGTCGTAACCGAGGAAACGCTCCCGCGGGCTGCCGTGCAGGATGGCGCCGGTGGTCACCATCTCGGTATAGAGCAGCGCCTGGCGGGTCAGGGTACGGGCGAAGGCCCGGTAATCGCGGGTCGTCCAATCCATCATGGGCGCCACGGAAAAGGTACGGTCGAGCTGACGCATCGGGATCACGGGTTGGGGGATGACCGCTCATTTTACCAGCCTGCCGATGGCTGTGTCAGGTTGGCAGACCCTGCTTGGCGCAGCGCCGCCTCCCTGTGTCGAAGCTTTCGAGCGCTCTTTTGTAAGCCATATCCTACAAAGTTTCAGTCAATTTCCTACAATTTTGTTAACACATGTTAATTCATCGAGTGTAGCGAAATGTCACCTTAGTCGGCGGGGAGCATGGACGCTCTTGCAAGGAAGCGGGTCAGGACGACCAGCCCAACCCAGGGAGGCATGAACAGGAGGTTCATGGCAGGCAAAAGGACTTGGGATCGAAGCCCGACAAGCGTCGGGCTTTCTCATGACCCGATGCACTGCACTGACGCCTTTCATGCCCCTCGGGTCGTCTTTCAATGCCCCGGCATTCACCGCGAGCCGGTACGCCCACTTGTCGCCGTGACGGGTGCATTGCCTTTACCTTCAAGCCATCCCGCTGGGGCGCAATCGCCAGGAGTAGCGCTGCGCTCATGATGTGCCGGCATGGCTTGGCCATACAGTGGCGTGTTGCTGCTGAATCGCTCAGTTCGTTGCGTCCGCTGGATACGCACAGATTTGGCGATGGTCTTCATTGAGGAGTCGGGTTCGAAAACCAAGAATAGCCAACGCAGGAGAAGGGGATATGTTCAGGATGAATTGGAAAAAAGGGGTGGGGATGCTAGAGCGCAAGGCCCCGCTCTTCGCTTTGCTGCTCTTCATGACGTTTGCGCTGGGAAACGCACTATGGCCACTGCATTCCGCCATTCAGGTTGCAGAAGGGCAGGGGCAGGAGCCGAGGCATGCGCAATATCGGGAAGCCCGGCTCGCCTATACGGAAGGCGTGGCCGACCTCCTGCTCAACCATGAATATCTTTTCGATTTGTCCCAGGGGATCCTGGAGAACCAGAAGCTCTATTGCCTCATGGGTGAATACCTGAAGCAGAGCTCCGACTCCATGCCTGTTTCTGCCGAAATGGTCAGCCGTTACGCCAGCTTATGCCATGTGTTCAGCGCGGCGATGGAGATGGTGGAGACCTATGCGACGCGCATGGCCCGGCATGAGGGGCTGCCGCCGACGCTGTATCGCTTCACCTTCATGGAGCGGGGTGAGGCCAAGGAGGTCGGGCCTTTTTTCACCCTCAAGGAGTGTGGCGAGATCACGTCTCGCTTGGCCTTCCAGGACGTCCAGGTATCGGCCTGCGTGCCCTATGAAGACTGGCATTATCCTTTCATCTTTGCCCGGCGCAGTTAGCCGGAATCGCCCCGTTACCCGAGACCAAGGCTGCCGGCAAGCCCTTTTCCGTTGGCCAGCAGGACGAACTGACCGCCGCGATGATAGTCTAGAAAGGCACGAATCGTCTGGAGGAAGCGCATGAAGACACGCCGTCGACTGGTCTATGCGGGAAGTATCATGCTGCTGCTGGCGGGCTGTGGCGGGGATGGCAATGGGGAAGAGGCGGCGAATGGAACGGTGCAGGAACCGCAAGGTGTCGAGGCGCTGCCTCCGGACGAGCCCGTGCCGCCAGCCGCCGAGGTGGCGCCCGTCGACCCGCTCGAGGTCGAGGTCGAGGCCTCGGCCACGCTGCGCCCCGACCGAAGGCTGGTGGTGCAAGGAGAGGCCAACTTGCCGGATGGCGCGCTGCTGCGCATCGTCGTCGAGCGTGAGCTTAGCGGGGTTCGCTGGCAGTCCCGCACCAGCGTGCAGCAGGGCGCTTTCGAAGCAGGGCCTTTCGGTCCCGGCAGCGGGCTGCCCGATGGCGGTTACATCATCAATGTACTGCTGACCGAGGCCAATCTGCAGCCGGCCGGCGTTCGCGAGCGTATCGGTGAACAGGGTCAGCATCTGGCGGGCCCCTTGGTGCAGACCTCGCGGCATGGTCTCGGCCAGACCATCACCTATTCCCGCCGCTTCCTGATCGGCAGCGAGCCGCGCCGTGCCAGCGATCGTGTCGAGGTGCTGCAAGTCGAATGAAGGCGCCCGTGTCAGGCAAGGATCGCGTTCAGGCAAGGGTTCCGTTCAGGCAAGGGTAGAACGCCACCTGGCCAGCATCTTTCCCACCACCCTGGCCTCGTTGCCAAGCGGCTGCGGGCCTTCGCCCAACTGGCCGGAGCGTTGGCACAGCAGTTTGCCGCTGATGCTCTGCTCGAGCCTGCCGATGAACAGGGTGTCGTCTTCGATCAGATAGTGCCCAGGCGCATCGAACGCTTCGGTAGCGCCAAAGGCGGCCAGATCGCCGCTGTCGAGATAGTCGACATGCACCCCAGGGGCGGGTGTGACCAAATACCATTCGCCCTGCCAACGGGTCCCGGGCGGCAAGGCTTGAGCCAGGTTGGCAGGATGCGCACCCGGGTTCAGCCAGGGCGCGGGCGGGGTGCTCCCCAGAACGAGAATGCCGGTTGGTGCCTGGGGGCTGTCGTCGAGCAGCGCCTGCAAGGTGCAGCCCAGTGCGCCGGCCAGTGCCAAGAGGCGCTCGTGCCCGATCTGCTTGATCGCGCCCGACTCCCAGTAGGAGACGGTGACATCCGAAACGCCGACCTGTCTGGCCAGCGCGGCCTTGTTCAGCTTGGCCTGCAAGCGGAGCCGCTTGATTCGATTACCCAGGGATTCCATCGTTCAGCCTGCCGGACGAGGTGAGAAAGAGAATGGTCATGTAACTTTACCGTCTGTGCAAATTCGGCAATCAACGATAAAAATCCTTTCTGTAGACGTTTCCGCCCGCCCGGATGTTCCCCGCAGAGCATATGGGGTTGGCCGGGCATCTGCCGAGTGCGGCTGTCGGACACTCGGCAGGTGCGTATAATGCCGCCATGCCATCCACAACGGATAAGGACGACATGACCGTACGTACCCGTATCGCGCCATCGCCGACCGGCGATCCCCACGTCGGCACGGCTTATATCGCGCTGTTCAATCTATGCTTCGCACGACAGCATGGCGGGCAGTTCATTCTTCGCATCGAAGACACCGACCGGGTTCGTTCAACGTCGGAATCCGAGCGGATGATCCTCGATTCGCTGCGCTGGCTGGGTCTCGAGTGGGACGAGGGGCCCGACGTGGGCGGTCCACACGGGCCTTACCGGCAGAGCGAGCGCGGCGATATCTATGCCGAGCATGCTCGCAGGCTGATCGAGGCAGGGCATGCCTTCAAGTGCTACCGCACCAGCGAGGAACTCGAGGAGCTTCGCGAGGCACGCAAGGCGGCCGGCATGCACCTGGCACTCAAGCCTGCCGACCTGGCCTTGCCGGAGGATGAACTAGCCCGCCGCGAGCGGGAGGGTTGGCCCTATGTCGTGCGGATGAAGGTGCCGAGCGTCGGGACCTGCGTCATCGACGACATGCTGCGCGGCCCCATCGAGGTGGATTGGGCGCAGGTGGACGCCCAGATCCTGCTCAAGTCGGATGGCATGCCCACCTATCACCTGGCGAACGTGGTCGATGATCACCTCATGGGCATTACGCACGTGCTGCGCGGCGAGGAGTGGATCAATTCGGCGCCCAAGCACCAGCTGCTATATGACTACTTCGGCTGGCAGATGCCGGTGCTATGTCACATGCCGCTGCTGCGCAACCCCGACAAGTCGAAGCTTTCCAAGCGCAAGAACCCGACTTCCATCAATTACTACCGGCGCATGGGTTTCCTGCCCCAGGCGGTGATCAACTACCTGGGCCGCATGGGGTGGTCGATGCCGGACGAGCGCGAGAAGTTCAGCCTCGACGAGATGATGACCCACTTCGACATCCAGCGGGTGTCGCTGGGGGGGCCGGTGTTCGATCTCGAGAAGCTGACCTGGCTCAACGGGCTCTATATCCGTGAGGACCTGGACGACCAGGCGTTCCTCAGGGCCCTCATGGCGTGGGCCTTCAACGAGGAGTACCTCCGCGAGATCCTGCCGCAGGTGAGGATCCGGGTGGAGACGCTCTCTCAGGTGGCGCCCCTGGCAGGCCACTTCTTCTCCGGCCTGCCGGCGCTCAAGGATGAGGACTTCGACGGGGTCAAGCTGGGCCGCGAGGAGCTCGTCAGGCTGCTGCAGTTTCTGGTCTGGCGCTTCGAGACCGTGCCTGCCTGGGACAAGGCGCTGTTGCTGGAAGAGGTGAAGATGCTTGCCGCTCACTTCGAGCTGAAGATGAAGGACTTCCTTGCGCCGGTGTTCATCGCGATCACGGGTTCGTCGTCCAGCACCTCCGTCATGGATGCCATGGCCATACTGGGCTCCGATGTGACCCGTGCCCGATTGCGCCATGCCATTGAAGTGCTCGGTGGTGTCTCGAAGAAGCAGGCCAAGCGCTTCGAGAAGGAGTTCCGGGAACTGGCGTAGCACGCCAGTCCTTACGCGCTGAAGCGGTTTTAACGGTTGACGGAGACGAGGTGAATCAGTACTATACGCCTCGTCTTCGCGACATGTGGGGCCTTAGCTCAGCTGGGAGAGCGCGACACTGGCAGTGTCGAGGTCAGCGGTTCGATCCCGCTAGGCTCCACCAATCTCTTCAAGAGACTTGCGTCCCATTCGTCTAGTGGTCCAGGACACCGCCCTTTCACGGCGGGAACAGGGGTTCGAACCCCCTATGGGACGCCACTTCTTTCTGTTCTACCTCTTCTAATACTCGTCGACCTGCTCCTCTGCCCGGTTATTCCGTGCGGAACGCCTTCCGTTGTCTGATGCCCGCAAAAGCGCTGGATTTTTCAGTGGTTTGAGGTTGACTTGTCCACTTGTACAGTGCTTGCCTCCCGTGGCTGTGGGTAATCCCCTTGCTAGCGGCTATTGCGGCCGCATGAAGAAAAAATCCTTAACAATCATCGTCTTATAATTGGTCAAAAAATAACCAATCTAACGCCAGGCCCCTGATCATGCCGATTCGATGCGGTTATCTGTGGCTTTTCAACAGGCTTATCCACAGAATGTGTGGAAAACGTGGAGCCGCCCGAGAGACAGTCGTTCCAACGTGTAAAATGGCTTCTGTCAAGTGAAGGGGGTGAGTTTTTTGATGCTTTACGTAACGGGCGCGGCGCGTCGTGCAGCGCCCGTCAGCGTGGTCAGCCGAGCGCGCGCAGCCGCTTGAGCAGGGACGAAGTGTCCCAGCGGCCGCCGCCCAAGGCCTGAACGTCGCCGTAGAACTGATCGACCAGCGCGGTAACCGGAAGCCTGGCTTGTAGCCGCCGGGCCTGCTCCAGGCAGATGCCGAGATCCTTGCGCATCCAGTCGACGGCGAATCCGTGTGCATAGTCGTCGGCGATCATGGTCTTGTGGCGATTTTCCATTTGCCAGGAGCCGGCGGCGCCTTTCGAGATCACGTCGATGACCCGCTGCTGGTCGAGCCCGGCCTGTTCGGCGAAATGCAGCCCTTCGGCCAGGCCCTGCACCAGCCCGGCGATGCAGATCTGGTTGACCATCTTGGTCAGTTGACCGCTGCCGGCCGGTCCCATCAGCGTGACCGCCTTGGCATAGTGGCGAAGCGTGGCCTCGGCCCTTTCGAAATCGTCATCGGTGCCTCCGCACATGATCGTCAGGGCGCCGTTTTCCGCCCCCTGCTGCCCGCCGGAGACAGGGGCGTCGACGAAGCCGATGCCGCGCTCGCGGCAGGCCGTGGCCAGTTCCTCGGCCAGGTCGCAGGAGGCCGTGGTGTGGTCGACAAGCAGGCTGCCCTCGTGCATGCCGGGCAACACTCCTTCGCTTCCCGTGGTGACGTGGCGCACGTCATCGTCGTTGCCGACGCAGACCAGCACCAGGTCGGCGCCTTCGGCAGCCTCCCTGGGCGTGGCGTGGTGGCTTCCGCCATGCTCCGCGACCCAGGACTCGGCCTTGGCCTCGGTGCGGTTGTAGACGCGTACGTTGAGTCCTGCGCGGGCCAGGTGGCCAGCCATGGGGTAGCCCATGACGCCAAGGCCGACAAAGGCCACGGTGGTCACTGCATTGCTCATTCGCTGATTCCTCTTGTCGTTGATGCCTGCGGGAGAGTCGGGTGCGGTGCGCCGGGCCAGGACGCATGAAGCCGCCCGAAGGCGGCTTCATGACAGGCGCCCGCGAGGGTCGCCGGTGCCCGCTTACTTGGCAGGATAGTCGCGCTGCGGATGGCCGGTGTAGAGCTGGCGCGGGCGACCGATCTTGTAGTCGTTGGACAGCATCTCGTGCCAGTGGGAGATCCAGCCGATGGTGCGTGAGACGGCGAAGATCACCGTGAACATGTTGGTCGGAATGCCCATGGCCTTGAGGATGATGCCCGAGTAGAAGTCGACGTTCGGGTACAGCTTGCGCTCGATGAAGTACTCATCCTCCAGTGCGATCTGCTCCAGGCGCTTGGCGATCTTCAGCTGCGGGTCGTCGATGCCGAGCTCTGCCAGCACTTCGTCGCAGGTCTCCTTCATCACCTTGGCGCGCGGATCGAAGTTGCGATACACGCGATGGCCGAAGCCCATCAGCTTGAACGGGTCGTCCTTGTCCTTGGCCTTGTCGATGAAGCGCTGGATGTTCTCTTCGGAGTCGTCGCCGATCTCGTCGAGCATCTTCAGGACCGCTTCGTTGGCGCCGCCGTGGGCCGGGCCCCACAGCGCGGCGATGCCGGCGCTGATGCAGGCAAAGGGGTTGGCGCCGGTGGAGCCCGCCAGGCGTACCGTGGAGGTCGAGGCGTTCTGCTCATGGTCGGCATGCAGCATGAAGATGCGATCCATGGCCTTGGCGTAGACCGGGTTGACCTTGTATTCATCACACGGGGTGCTGAACATCATGTAGAGGAAGTTCTCTGCATAGTTCAGGTCGTTGCGTGGATAGTTGAATGGTTGGCCCACGTTGTACTTGTACGACATGGCCGCAATGGTCGGCATCTTGGCGACCAGCCGAATCGCGCTGATGACGCGATCCTCCTCGACCGTGATGTCCATATGGTCGTGATAGAAGGCCGCCAGGCCACCGACCACGCCGCACAGGATCGACATCGGGTGGGCGTCGCGACGGAAACCCTTGAAGAAGTTGTTGATCTGGTCGTGCACCATGGTGTGGTTGCGAACCCGCGACTCGAAGTCGGCGTACTGCTCGTCGTTGGGCAGCTCGCCGAACAGCAGCGTGTAGCACAGTTCGACGAAGTTGGATTCCTTGGCCAACTGGTCGATCGGGTAGCCGCGGTGCAGCAGCACCCCCTTGGCGCCGTCGATATAGGTGATCGCCGACTGGCAGGAGGAGGTGGCCATGAAGCCCGGGTCATAGGTGAACAGGCCTTCGGCGCCAAGGCCGCGCACATCGACCACGTCAGGCCCGAGGGTGCCTGAGTAGACTGGCAATTCGATGGTTTTATCCAGGCCGTCTACCGTCAGTGTCGCTTTCCTGTCAGCCATTCTGGCCTCCTCTCGAAGTCGAATTGATCGTTAACCTGTTCTTTCGCAAACGCTGTTGGACGGTTTGGTCAGCGAAAAAGGTCCGCCCACTATAGAAGCGTTCCCGGGATTGTCAATTAGGCATAAGTGGCTGCATTGTTATGCGGGGTTGTGTCGGATATATAATCCTTGTATAGATTATGATGCTTTGCATCACCCCCCGTCCGAAAGCGGCGGGATGCGCCAAGGTGGCCGTTTCCGGCGGGCAATCCGCAAGGGCGGCGGCAGCTTGAACCATGGTCGAGTTCCGCCGGAGTGTATTTGTCACTGGGGGTTCATATCCCTATAATCCACTCCGCGCGACTGGCAGGTACTCGTTGTCATGCCCGTCCCGGCAGCGGCGAGCCCCCTACCTCAAACCACCGCCCGCTTGAGCCTGGTCCCACTGCAAGAGCGAGCCAAGAGAGTGTGTATAGAGCCGTGAATAGCAAACGACCCGTCAACCTAGACCTCACCACGATACAGTTCCCGTTACCCGCACTTACGTCGATCGCTCACCGTATCAGCGGCGTCATTCTTTTCGTGGGCCTCATCTTCGCCTTCTGGGCCCTCGACAAGTCGCTGTCGTCACCGGAAGGCTTCATCTCCGTCCGCGATACGCTGGCCAACAATCTCCTGGCCAAGCTGATCGCCTGGGGTCTGCTGTCCTCTCTGGCGTTTCACTTCGTGGCCGGCGTCACCCACATGCTGATGGACGCCGGTTATGGCGTGACCCTGGAAGGGGGCACCAAGAAGGCGCAGATCACCGTGGTGGCGAGTGCCGTTCTGATCATTCTGGCGGGAGTCTGGGTATGGTAACCAACATCACCAATCTGGGTCGCAGCGGCCTCTCCGACTGGCTGATCCAGCGCGTAACGGCGGTCATTCTCGCGCTCTATACGGTCTTCATCGTCGCGTACCTGCTCTTCAATCCGGGCCTCGATTACGTCACCTGGAGCAACCTGTTTGCCCAGACCTGGATGCGCATCTTCTCGCTGCTGGCAATTATCTCCCTCGTCGCCCATGCCTGGGTGGGCCTGTGGACCGTGACCACCGACTACCTCAAGTCGACCGGCCAGCGTATCGGCGCCCAGGTCATCATCATCCTGGCCATCTTCGTGTTCCTGGTTTGGGGCATCATTGTTCTTTGGGGAGCCTGATTCATGCCTACCATGCGTACCTTGTCCTACGACGCCATCATCATCGGCGGTGGCGGCTCCGGTCTGCGGGCCGCGCTCGAGCTGGCCAAGTCCGGCAAGAAGACCGCCGTGCTCTCCAAGGTCTTCCCGACTCGCTCACACACCGTGTCCGCCCAGGGCGGCATCACCTGTGCCATCGCCTCGGCCGACCCCAACGACGACTGGCGCTGGCACATGTACGACACGGTCAAGGGCGGTGACTACATCACCGACCAGGACGCCGCCGAGTACATGTGTTCCGAGGGCCCCAAGGCCGTGTTCGAGCTGGAACACATGGGGCTGCCGTTCTCTCGTTTCGATAACGGCCGTATCTACCAGCGCCCGTTCGGCGGCCAGTCGAAGAACTTCGGCGAAGGCGGCCAGGCTGCACGTACCTGTGCGGCGGCCGACCGTACCGGCCACGCCCTGCTGCACACCCTGTACCAGAACAACCTGAAGAACAACACCGTGTTCCTCAACGAGTGGTTCGCGGTGGACCTGGTCAAGAACGCCAACGGCGACGTCGTCGGCTGCATCGCCATGTGCATCGAGACCGGTGAGGTGGTACACGTCCAGTCCAAGGCCACGGTGCTCGCCACCGGCGGCGCCGGCCGTATCTATGCCTCTACCACCAACGCCCTGATCAACACCGGCGACGGCATCGGCATGGCGCTGCGGGCCGGCTTCCCGATGCAGGACATGGAGATGTGGCAGTTCCACCCGACCGGCATCTACGGCGCCGGCGTTTTGGTGACCGAGGGTTGCCGTGGAGAGGGTGGCTACCTGGTCAACAAGGACGGCGAGCGCTTCATGGAGCGCTATGCGCCCAACGCCAAGGACCTGGCAGGCCGCGACGTGGTGGCCCGCTCCATGGTCATGGAGATCCTCGAGGGACGTGGCTGCGGCGAGAAGGGCGATCACGTTTACCTCAAGCTCGACCACCTCGGCGAGGAGGTGCTCAACAAGCGCCTGCCCGGCATCAGCGAGCTGTCCAAGATCTTCGCCCATGCCGACCCGGTCAAGGCGCCGATCCCGGTGGTGCCGACCTGCCACTACATGATGGGCGGGATCCCGACCAACGTGCATGGCCAGGCCATCATGCAGGATGCCGATGGCAACGATCGCATCGTCAACGGTCTGTTCGCCTGCGGCGAAGCGGCCTGCGTATCGGTGCACGGTGCCAACCGCCTGGGCGGCAACTCGCTGCTCGACCTGGTGGTGTTCGGTCGTGCCTCGGGCATGTTCATCGAGAGCGCGCTCAACGAGGGGATCGACTATCTCGCGGCCTCGGAGTCCGACGTCGAGGCGGCGATGAAGCGCATGACGCGCTGGAACGAGTCCAGCGGCGGTGAATCGGTGGCGGCACTCAAGACCGAGCTGCAGAGCATCATGCAGAACTCCTTCGGCGTGTTCCGCCAGGAAGAGCACATGCAGGAAGGTGTCAAGCAGCTGGCCGACCTGCGCGGTCGCATCGGCGAAGCGCACCTGGTCGACAAGTCCGGCGCCTTCAATACCGCCCGCGTCGAGGCACTCGAGCTCGACAACCTGATGGAAGTGGCCGAAGCTACCGCCATCGCGGCACTCGAGCGCAAGGAAAGCCGTGGCGCCCACTCGCGCTACGACTATCCGGATCGCGACGACGCCAATTGGCTGAAGCACTCCATGTACTTCCCGGCCGAGAAGCGGGTTGGCAAGCGCGACGTCAACTTCAAGCCGAAGACCGTTGCCACCTTCGAGCCGAAAGTCCGTACCTACTGAGGGGAGTCACGAGATGCTTCAGGTATCCATTTACCGCTACAACCCGGAAACCGACTCCGCACCCTACATGCAGGAGTACCAGCTCGACACCCAGGGTCGCGACCTGATGGTGCTGAACGTGCTGGAGATGCTCAAGGCCCAGGACACGACCCTGGCCTTCCGCCGCAGCTGCCGCGAGGGTGTGTGCGGCTCCGACGGCATGAACATGAACGGCAAGAACGGCCTGGCCTGCATCACCTCGCTGTCCGACGTGGTCAAGGACAACAAGCTGGTGTTGCGCCCGCTGCCGGGCCTGCCGGTGGTGCGCGACCTGGCGGTCGACATGGGGCTGTTCTACAAGCAGTACGAGCGCATCCAGCCGTACTTGCAGAACGACACCCCGGCGCCGGCCATCGAGCGCCTGCAGTCGCCGGAGGACCGCGACAAGCTCGACGGCCTCTACGAGTGCATCCTGTGCGCCTGCTGCTCGACCTCGTGCCCGTCGTTCTGGTGGAACCCGGACAAGTTCGTCGGTCCGGCCGGCCTGCTGCAGTCCTACCGCTTCCTGGCCGATTCGCGCGACACCGCGACCCGCGAGCGCCTGGCCGAGCTGGAGGATCCGTTCAGCGTGTTCCGCTGCCGCGGCATCATGAACTGCGTCGCGGTCTGCCCCAAGGGGCTCAACCCGACGCGGGCCATCGGCAAGATCCGTGACATGCTGCTGGCCAATGCCACTTAAATCGTGGCGCGGGGCTTGCTATCATGGCAGCCGGCTTTCGGCCGCGACGCTCTGTCGCGGTCGGAGGCGTCACGCACAAAGAGAGCCGGTGCCCTGGGCGCCGGCTCTCGACCATGGATTTCCAGGTTTCTGGCCGACGGTCGGATTTGCCGGGTAATGAAGACGCCCCCTCCCGGCAGGGCATCAGCCAAGCCGCCGCGGCTGGCCCGTGACGGCGCCGACAACACCCCATCAGTGTAGGGTGACCGAGAGATGCAACAAGGCATAATGGAGTTGATGTGGAACAGCTCTCATGTGAGCGGCAGCAACGTTCACTATGTAGAAGCGCTCTACGAGCAGTACCTCGACGACCCAAGTTCCGTGCCCGACGAGTGGCGAACCTACTTCGACCAGCTGCCCGGCGTCGAAGGAGGTGCCGCCCACGATGTCCCCCTCAGTCCTGTCCGTGAGCAGTTCCAGCAACTGGCCCGCGCACGTCGGACTGCCACGGCCGCCTCCGCCGACAGTGATGAAAACCGCAAGCAAGTCAAGGTGTTGCAGCTGATCAACGCCTATCGCTTCCGGGGTCATCAGAAGGCCGATATCGATCCGCTCAAGCTGCGCAGCCAGGCCTCGGTGCCTGACCTCGACCTTTCATTCCACCAGCTTTCCAAGGCCGATCTGGACACCGAGTTCCAGACCGGCTCTTTCTTTCTGGGAATGGACAAGGCGCCGCTGCGCGAGATCGTCGACGCGCTGGAGCAGACCTACTGTCGCTCCATCGGCTGCGAGATCATGCATATCGTCGACACCGAGGAGAAACGCTGGCTGCAGCAGCGCTTCGAGTCGGTGCGCTCGGCACCCAAGTTCAGCGACGAGGTGCGCAAGCACCTGCTGGAGCGCCTGACCGCGGCGGAAGGCCTGGAGAACTACCTGGCCTCGAAGTATCCCGGCACCAAGCGCTTCGGCCTCGAGGGCGGTGAATCGTTCATTCCGATGATGGACGAGATCATCCAGCGCGCCGGCGGCTACGGGGTCAAGGAGGTGGTCATCGGCATGGCCCACCGTGGTCGTCTCAACTTGCTGGTCAATATCCTCGGCAAGAACCCCTCCGAGCTGATCGACGAGTTCGACGGCAAGAAGCTGATCGAGCGCGGCTCCGGCGACGTCAAGTACCACCAGGGCTTCAGCTCCAACGTGATGACGCCCGGCGGCGAGGTCCACCTGGCGCTGGCCTTCAACCCCTCGCACCTGGAGATCGTTTCCCCGGTGGTCGAGGGCTCGGTGCGTGCTCGCCAGGACCGCCGCGACGACTTCGAAGGCACCAAGGTACTGCCGATCAACATCCACGGCGATGCCGCCTTCGCCGGACAGGGCGTGGTCATGGAGACATTCCAGATGTCCCAGACCCGCGCCTACAAGACCGGCGGCACGATCCATGTGGTGATCAACAACCAGGTCGGTTTCACCACCTCGAATCCGCAGGACACGCGCTCCACCGAGTACTGCACGGATATCGCCAAGATGGTCCAGGCGCCGATCTTCCACGTCAACGGTGACGACCCGGATGCGGTGCTGCACGCCACCCAGGTGGCGCTGGACTTCCGCCAGCAGTTCCGCAAGGACGTGGTCATCGACCTGGTCTGCTATCGTCGTCGCGGCCACAACGAGGCCGACGAGCCCTCCGGCACCCAGCCGATGATGTACCAGAAGATCAAGGATCATCCTTCTTCACGCTCCCTCTACGCCCAGCGCCTGGTCGAACAGGGCGTGGTTAGCGAGGAGGAGACCCAGGCGATGATCGAGACCTATCGCGAGGACCTCATGGCCGGCAACCACGTGGCCAACGCCCTGGTGCAGGAGCCCAACACCTCGCTGTTCGTCGACTGGAAGCCCTACCTCGGCCACGAGTGGAGCGGCCATGCCGACACCGGTGTCGAGATGAAGCGCCTGCAGCGGCTGGCCGCCAAGATGTGCGATATCCCCGACGGGGTCGAGGTGCAGCGTCAGGTCGCCAAGATCTACGAGGATCGCCGCAAGATGCAGGCCGGTGGGCTGGCGCTCAACTGGGGCTTCGCCGAGACGCTGGCCTACGCCACGCTGATCGACGAGGGGCATCCGGTACGCATCACCGGCCAGGACGTGGGACGTGGCACCTTCTCGCACCGCCATGCCGTGGTGCACAACCAGAAGGACGGCAGCACCTATGTGCCGCTGCAGCACATGGCCGATGGCCAGCCGCGCTTCACCATCCATGACTCCTTCCTCTCCGAGGAAGCGGTCCTGGCGTTCGAGTACGGCTACGCCACCACGGCGCCCAACGACCTGGTGATCTGGGAGGCGCAGTTCGGCGACTTCTTCAACGGCGCCCAGGTGGTGGTCGACCAGTTCATCTCCTCCGGCGAGACCAAGTGGGGACGACTGTGCGGCCTGACCATGCTGCTGCCCCACGGCTACGAAGGGCAGGGGCCGGAGCACTCCTCCGCGCGCCTGGAGCGCTTCCTGCAGCTGTGCGCCGAGCACAACATGCAGGTCTGCGTGCCGACCACCCCGGCGCAGATCTTCCATCTGCTGCGCCGCCAGGTGATCCGCCCGCTGCGCAAGCCGCTGGTGGTGATGACGCCCAAGAGCCTGCTGCGCCACAAGGAGGCGATCTCCAGCCTCGACGACCTGGCGAACGGCCATTTCCATATGGTGCTTCCGGACCAGGGCAACCTCGACGCCCAGCGGGTCAAGCGGGTCATCATGTGTGCCGGCAAGGTCTACTATGACCTGGCCGCATGGCGCGAAGAGAACGCCTGCGACGATACCGCCATCGTGCGTATCGAGCAGCTTTATCCCTTCCCGAAGGAAGAGCTCTTCGAGGCGCTCAAGGACTACGCCAACCTCGAGACCGTGGTGTGGTGCCAGGAAGAGCCGCTCAACCAGGGGGCCTGGTATCCCAGCCAGCACCACATGCGTGCCGTGGCCGACATGCTCAAGAGCGGCCTGGGTGGCAGCCTGAAGTTTGCCGGTCGTCCGGCATCGGCGGCACCCGCGGCGGGCTACATGTCCGTTCACACCGAACAGCAGCGCCAGCTGGTGGAAGACGCCTTTACCCTCTAAGGCGACCCACCGGGACGAGAGAGAACATACAAGGGAAACAACATGGCTACCGAGATCAAAGCGCCCACCTTTCCGGAATCCGTTGCCGAAGGCAGCGTGGCAGCCTGGCACAAGAAGCCGGGTGACAGCGTAGAGCGCGATGAGCTGATCGTCGAGATCGAGACCGACAAGGTGGTGCTCGAGGTGCTGGCGCCGGAAGCCGGCACGCTGACCGAGGTGATGGCCGAGGAAGGCGACACCGTTCAGTCCGAGCAGGTGCTGGGCAAGATCGGGGCGGGCGGCGAGAAGAAGGGCGCCAAGGCCGATGCCAAGGCTGAGCCGAAGGCTGCCCCGGCGGCTGGCGGCAAGTCCCACGAGGTGAAGGCGCCGACCTTCCCCGAATCGATCCAGGAAGGTACCGTGGCCACCTGGCACAAGAAGGTGGGCGAGGCGGTCAAGCGCGACGAGGTGCTGGCCGACATCGAGACCGACAAGGTCGTGCTGGAGGTGGTTGCGCCCGCCGATGGCGCCATTGCCGAGATCAAGGCGGAAGAGGGTAGCCAGGTCGCCTCCGAGGCGGTGCTGGCGATCTTCACCGAAGGCGCCGGCGGCGAAGGCGCTTCCGCCGAGTCTCGCGGGGACGAGGACGAAGCCAATGCCGGCGGCGACGCCGACGAGAAGATCGGCGACAAGATCCTGGCGCCGGCCGCGCGCAAGCTGGTCGCCGAGCACGATCTCGACGTCAACAAGATCGACGGCACCGGCAAGGGCGGTCGCATCCTCAAGGAGGACGTGCAGCGTGCCGTTCAGGCCGGTTCGGCCAAGAAGAGCGCGGCGCCTGCCGCCGCACCCAAGCAGGCCGCTGCCGCGGCGCCGGCCTTCGAGGGCGAGCGTCCCGAGAAGCGCGTGCCGATGAGCCGCCTGCGCCAGACCATCGCCAAGCGTCTGGTCCAGGCCCAGCAGACCGCCGCCATGCTCACCACCTACAACGAGGTGGACATGGGCGCGGTGATGGACCTGCGTGCGCAGTACAAGGACGCCTTCCAGAAGAGCCACGACGTCAAGCTCGGCTTCATGGGCTTCTTCGTCAAGGCGGCCTCCGAGGCGCTCAAGCGCTTCCCGGATGTCAACGCCTCCATCGACGGTACCGATATCGTCTACCACGGCTACCAGGACATCGGCGTTGCGGTCTCCACAGAGCGTGGCCTGGTGGTCCCGGTGCTGCGCGACACCGACAGCATGAAGATCGCCGACGTCGAGAAGGGCATCGTCGATTTCGGCAAGCGTGCGCGTGACGGCAAGCTCGGCATCGAGGAGATGCAGGGTGGAACCTTCACCATCACCAACGGCGGCATCTTCGGCTCGCTGATGTCCACGCCGATCCTGAATCCGCCGCAGACCGCCATCCTGGGCATGCACAAGATCCAGGAGCGCCCGATGGCCGTCAAGGGCAAGGTCGAGATCCGCCCGATGATGTACCTGGCCCTGTCATACGACCACCGTATGATCGACGGCAAGGATGCAGTGCAGTTCCTGGTCACCATCAAGGAGCTGCTCGAGGATCCGGCTCGCCTGCTGCTGGATATCTGAGGCGCTGCCGTAACGGACTCAAACGCGAACCGATCAACAGGAAAACGACATGGCCGACAAATTTGATGTGATCGTCATCGGCGCGGGCCCCGGGGGCTACGTGGCCGCCATCCGCGCCGCCCAGATGGGGCTGAAGACCGCCTGCGTCGAGAAATGGGTCAACAAGGAAGGCAAGACCGTGCACGGCGGCACCTGCCTCAACGTGGGCTGCATTCCGTCCAAGGCGCTGCTCGAGACATCCCACAAGTTCGTCGAGGCACGCGATCACTTCGCCGAGATCGGCATCGACCTGGAGCCGCCCAAGCCCAACGTGGCCAAGATGCTGGAGTTCAAGAACTCCGTCATCGCCAAGAACGTGGGCGGCATCAGCGCCCTGTTCAAGGCCAACGGCGTCACCGCGATCGACGGCACCGGCAAGGTCGTCGCCGCCAAGCAGGTGGAGGTCACCGACCATGAGGGCGGCAAGACCACCTACGAGGCCGACAACATCGTGATCGCGGCAGGCTCGGTGCCGGTGGAGATCCCGCCGACCCCGCTGCACGAGGACATCGTCGTCACCTCCACCGGCGCGCTGGAGTTCACCGAAGTGCCCAAGCGCCTCGGCGTGATCGGCGCCGGCGTCATCGGCCTGGAACTGGGCAGCGTCTGGAGCCGCCTGGGCGCCGAGGTGACCGTGCTCGAGGCCATGGACACCTTCCTGCCGATGGTGGATACCGCCATTGCCAAGGAGACCCAGAAGCTGCTCAAGAAGCAGGGCCTGGACATCAAGCTGGGTGCTCGCGTCACCGGCTCCGAGGTCAAGGGCAACGAAGTGCTGGTCAAGTACAGCGACAGCGACGGCGACCAGGAGCTGACCTTCGACAAGCTGATCGTCTGCGTCGGTCGTCGCCCCTACACCCAGGGAGTGGTCGACGAGAACGTCGGCGTGGGCCTGGACGAGCGCGGCTTCATTCATGTCGACGACCAGTGCCGCACCAGCGTGCCGGGCATCTACGCCATCGGCGACTGCGTGCGCGGCCCGATGCTGGCCCACAAGGCCTCGGAAGAGGGCGTGATGGTGGCGGACATCATCGCCGGTCACAAGGCCGAGATGAACTACGACGCCATTCCCAGCGTGATCTACACCTCGCCCGAGGTAGCCTGGGTCGGCTTGAACGAGCAGGAAGCCAAGGCCAAGGGCATCGAGATCAATGTCGGTACCTTCCCGTTCTCGGCCAACGGCCGGGCGCTGGCCAACAACGCACCGGAAGGCATGGTCAAGATCATCGCCGATGCCGAGACCGACCGCATCCTGGGCATGCACATCGTCAGCCAGCATGCCGGTGAGCTGATCGCCCAGGGCGTGATCGCGCTGGAGTTCGGTTCCAGCGCCGAGGACCTGGCCCTGACCTGCTACGCCCACCCGAGCACGGCGGAAGCGATTCATGAAGCGGCCCTGGCCGTGGATGGCCATGCCATCCACATGGCCAACCGCAAGAAGCGCAAGTAAGCCAGTTCACGCTGTAGCCGTAAAAAGTAGCCGTAACAACAAGCGCCACCTGCGGGTGGCGCGTCGCGCCCGACCATGCATCAGGCGCGAACGGGGGTGGCCCACTCAGTGGCCACCATTCGAGTCACATGCAACCAATGGCATGAATCGATGAACCTTCACGAGTATCAGGGCAAACAGCTGTTTGCCGATTATGGTCTGCCGGTCTCCAAGGGCTTCGCCGTCGACACCCCTGAGGAAGCCGCTGAAGCCTGCAAGAAGATCGGTGGCGACATGTGGGTCGTCAAGGCCCAGGTGCACGCTGGTGGCCGTGGCAAGGCCGGCGGCGTCAAGCTGATCAAGAGCCCGGAAGAGGCCAAGGCCTTCGCCGAGCACTGGCTGGGCAAAAACCTGGTGACCTACCAGACGGATGAAAAGGGTCAGCCGGTCGCCAAGATCCTGGTCGAGAACTGCACCGATATCGCCAACGAGCTCTACCTGGGCGCCGTGGTGGACCGCACCACGCGTCGCGTCGTCTTCATGGCTTCCACCGAAGGTGGCGTCGAGATCGAGAAGGTCGCCGAGGAAACCCCCGAGAAGATCCTCAAGGCGGAGATCGATCCGCTGGTCGGCGCCCAGCCGTACCAGGCGCGCGAGCTGGCCTTTGCCCTGGGCCTCAAGGGTGACCAGGTCAAGCAGTTCACCAAGATCTTCCTGGGCCTCTCCCGCCTGTTCCACGACAAGGACCTGGCGCTGCTCGAGATCAACCCGCTGGTGATCACCGACGAAGGCAACCTGCACTGCCTGGACGCCAAGATCAACCTGGACAGCAACGCCCTGTACCGTCATCCGGACCTGCAGGCCATGCGCGATCCGTCCCAGGAAGACGAGCGTGAGGCCGAAGCCGCCGCCTGGGAACTGAACTACGTGGCGCTGGAAGGCAACATCGGCTGCATGGTGAACGGTGCCGGCCTGGCCATGGGCACCATGGACATCATCAAGCTTCACGGCGGCCAGCCGGCGAACTTCCTCGACGTGGGCGGCGGCGCCACCAAGGAGCGCGTGGCGGAAGCCTTCAAGCTGATCCTCTCCGATGATTCAGTGAAGGCGGTGCTGGTCAACATCTTCGGCGGCATCGTGCGCTGCGACATGATCGCCGAGGGCATCATCGGTGCCGTCGAGCAGGTCGGCGTCAACGTGCCGGTGGTGGTGCGCCTGGAAGGTAACAACGCCGAGCTGGGCGCCGAAAAACTGGCCTCCAGCGGTCTGAACATCATCGCTGCCACGAGCCTGACCGATGCGGCTCAGCAGGTTGTCAAGGCAGCGGAGGGCAAGTAATGAGTATCCTGATCGACAAGAACACCAAGGTCATCTGCCAGGGCTTCACCGGCGGCCAGGGGACCTTCCATTCCGAGCAGGCGCTTGCCTACGGCACCAAGATGGTCGGCGGCGTGACGCCGGGCAAGGGTGGCCAGGAGCACCTGGGCCTGCCGGTGTTCAACACCGTCAAGGAAGCCGTCGAGGCGACTGGCGCCGAAGCCAGCGTGATCTACGTGCCCGCCGCCTTCTGCAAGGATTCCATCCTTGAAGCCGCCTATGCCGGTATCAAGCTGATCGTGTGCATCACCGAGGGCATCCCGACGCTGGACATGCTCGACGTCAAGGTGAAGTGCGACGAGCTGGGCGTGCGCCTGATCGGTCCGAACTGCCCGGGCGTGATCACGCCGGGCGAGTGCAAGATCGGCATCATGCCGGGCCACATCCACAAGCCGGGCAAGGTCGGCATCGTGTCGCGCTCCGGCACCCTGACCTACGAAGCGGTCAAGCAGACCACCGACCACGGCTTCGGCCAGTCCACCTGCGTGGGCATCGGCGGCGACCCGATCCCTGGCTCCAACTTCATCGACATCCTCGCGATGTTCGAGAAGGACCCGAAGACCGAGGCGATCGTCATGATCGGCGAGATCGGCGGCACCGCCGAGGAAGAGGCTGCGGCCTACATCAAGGCCAACGTGACCAAGCCGGTGGTCTCCTACATCGCCGGTGTCACCGCGCCTCCGGGCAAGCGCATGGGTCACGCCGGTGCGATCATCTCCGGCGGCAAGGGCACCGCTGACGAGAAGTTCGCTGCGCTGGAAGACGCCGGTGTCCGCACCGTGCGTTCACTGGCCGAAATCGGCGACGCGCTGAAGGACGTGACCGGCTGGTAAGACGCCGGGCGCGAGTAGAAAAGGGCACCTTGCGTGCCCTTTTTTAATGTTCGCTGTTCATGCGCAGCCATGCTGCGTAGCGCCACCCTGCCGTCTCAGGCGGCGATGCAGCAGCGGTTGCGCCCACTGCGCTTGGCTTCCAGCAACGCCTGGTCGGCACGCTGCAGCGTATGGTCGAGCAGGTCCTCTCCCTCGCGAAACTCGCTCAGTCCGGCGCTTGCGGTGATCGAGAGCTGGGTCTGGTTCACCGTGACCGACAGGGCGGTCAGCCGCTGGCGCAGGCGGTCCACTATGACCCTCGCTTCGTCGATGCCGACATTGGCCAGCATGAGCAGAAACTCCTCGCCCCCCCAGCGTGCACAGAGATCGCAGTCGCGCAGCGCCGCACGAATTTCCTGGGCGATCGCGACCAGCACCTTGTCGCCCGCCTCGTGACCGTGCAGGTCGTTGATCTGCTTGAAGTGATCGATGTCGAGCATCACCAGCGTGTAGCGACGGGTCAGCTTGGACAGGCGCTCGTCGATCATGCGTCGGTTGGGCAGGCCGGTGAGGGCATCGTGGGTCGAGGCTTGCTGGAGGTCCTGGTTGTGCTCACGCATGAGCTGTTGGTACCCGTCGGATATGCGTGACAGTTTTTCCTGGCGGCGCAAGGTGTTCTGGTAGCGTCGACGGGCAACGATCTCGTCCTCGCGAAGGTAGCGCTGATAGTTGTCGGCAATCGTCACCAGGCGTTCGAGGCGCTTCTTCTCGGCACAATGAAACGCGTACAGTTGGGCAAGCGCATCCTGCAGCGGATGCTCCGCATGGGTGGCGTCACTGAGCAGGGCTTCGACTCGGGCCAGGAGTGCAGACTCTTCTCGCATCATGCGCAAACCGGTGCGGGCGTGATGGCGAACGGGAAAGTGCAGTCTTCACGGAATTCCTCGGCCAGCTCCGCAATCCGCTCGTTGCGCGGATCGTAGTGCCAGGTGACCTGGATGCCGCGGCCGCCTTGGTGCGCCTCCTCGAGCAGGTCGAAGATATCCATCATCGCCTTGACCGAGCTGGTGTTGAGGTAGATGAGGGCCAGCTTCAGCTCCAGCGGCCGGGACTCCTCGGCGAGAAAGCGCTGGACCCAGTCGATGACGCTGTCGAAGAGCTCGAAGGAGTTCTCCGGATAGGAGTCCCCCTGCATGGAAAGCATGCCGGCCTGCCAATCGCTGACGATGGTTGGCGTCGACTGGCTGCCGGGAATGTTGAGGTCATTTGTCATGGCAAAGACTCGATTGATCAGATCACGGCGGTGAGGCAGAAGAAGCCCCGTCCGTCGGCCAGGGGCTGCAGGGAAGCCTGCATCGGTTCGCTCGACTTGCGGGCAATGTCGAGCAGGCCAAGGCCGGCACCTGAGCCGGATTGCGGATCGTTGCGCGGCATGCGCAGCTGCTGCTTGTAGGCCTTTTTCAAGGCCTGCGCATCCAGCAACGCGAGGGCGCCGATGGTATCCAGCAGGCGCTCGCCATCGGCGAGCTCGACGATGTTGCCGGCCGAGACGAGGTAGAGCCCCTGCTCGTTCTTGGCGACCGCTACGGTAGCCGAGGCCGTTTCCTCGTCATACCCCTGGCGCGTGGCGTAGTGGCGAATATTCTGGGTCATCTCGATATAAGCGGCGAAGACGTCCATGGCAGCCGAGGGCGTGGCCTGCTGGGAGCTGAGGTAGTTGCGCAGGGCATTGCCGATCTCCTCGATCAGGCTGCGCGAAATCGGGCCATTGAAGCACAGCATGATGCGCTGCTCGAGATAGTTGTCTCGCATGCTCAACAGGTTCATCACGCATTCTCCTGTAAGGGGATGACGGCCTCGGTAGACAGCGGGGTGCGGTCGCTACTGGTAGAGCAATCCTGTTCGGTGAAGCGGAAGCTCAACAGGGTGATGTCGTCGCGCTGGGGAAGCGTTCCCTGGTAGGAGCGCAGGGCTTGCTCGAAGGCATCCATCTGCGCCGCAAGCGGGTAGGGCGCCTGGGCCTTGAGCAACGCCTCGAAGCGTGAGTTGCCAAAGCCGAAGCCGTCGTCGCCACCGGCCTGGTCGAAAAACCCGTCGGTGCACAGCGAATAGGTCCAGCCTGGCTTCAGCTCGAGGGACTGGTTGCGGTAGGCGATCCTGCGCTTGTGGCCAAGGGGGCGCTTGTCTCCGGTGAGGCGAACCAGCGCCGTGCCGTCGGTGGCATACAGGCCGATCTTGGCCCCGGCAAAGGTGATTTGCCGCGTGGCGAGATCGACCCAGGCCAGGCCGACATCCATATGCGTGGCGACCGATGCCGGTAGCTGCTCGGCACCGAGCAGTTCGCGGCTCTGCCCATCGGTCTCGTTGAGGATGGCCGCAGGATCCTGGCAGCCCACCTTGAGAATGGCGTGGTCGAGGGTGGCACGGGCCAGCATGGTCATCAGCGAGCCGGGCACCCCATGGCCGGCACAGTCCACCACCCCGAACAGATAGCCACCGGCCGCCGGGCGAAAGAGATAGAAATCGCCGCCGACCGTGTCACGAGGTTTCCACAGCACGCCATGATGGTGCTCCAGATGAAGCTCGAGCTGGCGGTCGGGGAGGATGGCGCGCTGGATGAAGCTGGCATAGTCGATCGAGTCGCCCAGCTTCTTCTGCGTGGCGGCCATTTCGGCATTGGTTTGCTCAAGTGCCTGGGTGCGTTCGCGCACCTTGGCTTCGAGCTCGCGGGTATGGCGCTGTACCTGGTCGGCCATGTGCGAGAAAGCTTGGGAGAGCTGGCCGATCTCATCCCGGCGAGAGGTGGGCAAGGGCGAATCGAAGTTGCCGGCGGCTATGGCCTGGGCCGATTGCTTGAACCGGGCGAGGGGCGCGAGGATCAGGCGCTCGATGGCCAGAGCGAAGACGAAGAAGAAAATGACCAGGACGAGGGCGGCGGCTATCAGCAGCGGCCAGAGCCAACGGCGATCGAGGATCTGCGCCACGCTCATGTCCAGTGCGGTGATGAGGTACCAGTCGAGCTCGGGAATGTAGCCCACCGAGAGCAGGCGCTCCTGCGTTTCCAGCGTGGCCCACAGGGTTTGGGTGGTTTCGGGAGCCAGCGTGGCGGCCTGCATGGCGCGCGTGAGCTCGGCGCGCTGGTCATCGCTGCCGAGCAGGGCGTGGATGGTGTGTGCCCCGTCGTGCTCACCTGCGCCGGAGCCGAACGCGATGTGCTCGCGGGACGGGTGCGCCTGCAGGGCGCCGTGCCGATCGACGATCATCGGGGTCAGCCCCTCGGCTTCGTCGCGAATGAAGGCATTGAGAAAATCGCCGAGCTCGAAGCCCGTGCCCGCCATGCCCAGCAGCCTGTCGCCGTCCCGTACCGGGACATTGAGCCAGACCTTGGTCACGTCGAGTTCCCGATCGATATTGACGTTGAGATTGTATGGCCTGTCGGCGCGGCGCAGCTGGAAATACCAGGCGTCGTTCGGTTGGCCGGCGTCGAGGCGATAGCGGGGCGTCTCGGCGCTGGGTTCGTCGGCGCTGGCATAGTAGTAGTTGCCGCTGGCATCGGCGATCACGAAATAGGAACGGTCGGCAAAGGCATGCCGAAAGCCCTCCGCTTCTGCCAGGAATCGCTCTCGACGCGATCCATCCTCTTCATTGGAAAGCCATTCCTGCAAGGAGAGGTTGGCGGCGAAGCGCTGGGCCAGTGCCAATTCGCGCGATACCGGCGACAGGATTCGCTGCATATGCAGCAGGGTGTAGTTTTCCGCGTAGGCGTGCGCGAAATGACGACGAATGTCGTCGACGGCCTTCCAGCCCAGCAACAGTGCCGGTATCAAGGAAAGCAGGCAGGCGAGTAGCAGCGTCGCGACCGACTTGCCACGCAGTCCCCATCGTGCGGCCATGATGTGTGTTCCCTGCTGCGTGAGGCTTAGAAAGCCCACGCTTGTGGTTTGATTTTTATCAGCAAGAAAATGCCATAAGGCGAAGGGCAAAGCGAGAGCAAGGTAAATATTTGTAAGCTTTCTCCTGGCTCAACAAGCCCTGCCACCGCGGAGGACGTGGCCTCCCCGGGCTGGCCGTTATCCCGGCAGGAGGACGATGCGGCTCGAGTTTCTTAATTACCATCCATATGGATGGTGTGTGGAGTTTAAATGGATGGTAGACTAGCCTCCTAGCGTTGGTCTGGCTGCCTGAGAGCGCTATGAACAGGCCTGGGGCTCCCGACCATTGGCGTGTGCACCGCAGAGGGTGTGCGACGATCAAGGCAACGAGGCAAAACCCATGAGCGTGCATGAACTGCGCCGCAAGTCCGGCGACTCGAGCGAGAAGATTACCATCAACCTTGGGGTGATCGATCTGGGACAGATCGACCTGCTGGTGCAGGAAGGCTTCTATTCCAATCGGACCGACCTGATCCGCACCGCCATCCGCAATCAGCTGGCCACCCATGCCGAGGTGGTCAGGGAAACCGTGACGCGCAAGGCCTTCGTGCTGGGGCTTGAACACTACAGCCGCACGGATCTGGAAGCGCTGCAGTCGGCGGGAGAGACGTTGCAGATCCAGGTGCTGGGAATGGCCAGCATTGCCGACGACGTCACCCCGGAGCTTGCCCTTGCCACCATCGAATCGGTGGTCGTATTGGGCGCCCTGCATGCCAGTCCGGCGGTCAAGGCCGCCCTGGCGGGTCGAATTCACTGAATTAATGCATCACGGAATAGGGATATTGACGATGATCGACGCCACCATGACGCAACGAATGGAAGAAGCGACGCGGTTGACCCGTGCGGGAAAGCTGCACGAGGCCATGGCCATCCTCCAGGGAGCCATGCCTGCCGGGAAGGCCAAGACGAGAGACGAGGAAGCGAAGGATAATGTCCATCGCGAGGGAAATACCTTCGAAGGGACTTGCGAGGTGATCGAAGGCGAGGTGTCGCCTTCAAGGCCGGCGTCCGCTGAATCCGCCTCGCATCGGCCTTTTGAGCGCACGGCGGAAGCGGCCCGCTCCTCGGCGTTCGGTCACGCTCGCAAGGCGGCCGGCGGGACGATCCCGAGTGGTGATGCCGGGCTGGCTTCCGCCTGGCGCGACAAGTGGCGCGAGTGGCGTGGGTCGATGGCACAGCCCGAGCAGGCGCGCGGCCCCAGCGAACCCGCGGCTCCGGGCGCCTTCACCGCCGGTAGCTTTACCAATCATGCCGGCACGCGCGACTACAAGCTGTACCTGCCCACCGGCTACCGCGGCCAGGCCCTGCCGCTGGTGGTCATGCTGCACGGCTGCACGCAGAATCCCGATGACTTCGCCGTCGGAACCAGCATGAACCGGCTGGCCGAAGAGCAGCAGTGTTGCGTGCTCTATCCGGCCCAGCCGATGACCGCCAACAGCTCGAAGTGCTGGAACTGGTTCAAGGCCGAAGACCAGCAGCGCGAGAGCGGGGAGCCGGCAATCCTTGCCGGCATGACCCGCCAGGTCCTCGATACGTACGCGCTGGATGCGAGCCGCGTCTATGTCGCTGGGCTATCGGCCGGTGGGGCCATGGCAACGACGTTGGCGATGACCTACCCGGATCTCTTTGCCGCGGTGGGAGTGCACTCGGGGCTGCCCCACGGCGTGGCCCGGAGTCTTCCCGATGCCCTGGGCGCGATGCAGGGCGGCACGGGACCCCTTGGCGGCGGTGATTCGAGGCAAGGGAGCGCATGGACGTCGCAGGTACCGGCGATCATCTTCCATGGCGACCGTGACACGACGGTGCACCCCAGCAATGCCGACCGCGTCGCCGCCCAGTACGCGGCGGGGCGGGCGAGCAAGGCTGCCGGCGGCGAGGGCAGTGCCGGGAAGTCGGTGGAGCGGGGGCAGGTTCCCGATGGCTACGCCTATACGCGCACCCGCCACCATGCTGTGGATGGGCAGGCCTGCCTCGAGCAGTGGGTTATCCACGGTGCCGGCCATGCATGGTCGGGTGGCGATGCGCGCGGCTCACACACGGACCCCAGAGGACCCGATGCGAGCAGGGAGATGCTTCGATTCTTTCACTTGCATGCCAAGGCCGTGAATCCCTGAGGCACCGGCACGCCCAGGGGTGGCAGCCATGGGCGTGCCGCCAGCAAGAAAAAACGCCTCGACCTTGGGTAGAGGCGTTTTCTTGTTCCCGCCTGGGCCGGGTTCACTCGGCGGGGCGCGCCACCAGCGAGCGGGTCTCCTCGCGGGCCTCGACCAGCGCCACGCGAATCACGTCGCCGAGCTTGTAGCGCTCTTCGCCTTCCACCTGGATACGGCCTTCCTTGTCGTCGATGACTACCTTGTCGCGATCACTGTGGATCATCGGCGCGGGCACGAAGGCGGTGGCGCCGTTGGCGGTGAGGCGCACGCGCATGCCGCCGCGGCTGATGCCGAAGATCTCGGCCTCGAAGGCGTCCTGCGCCTTGGCCGCCGGCGTCAGGTAGCGCACGTAGAGCCAGTCCTTGACGTCGCGCTCGGCCATGCGGTTGAGGCGGCGGCGCTCGGTGAGCTGCTCGGTCAGCGCCAGGGTGGCTTCCGCCGGGGCCTGTTCGCCCTTCAGCACGCGCTTGATCAGGCGGTGGTTGACCATGTCGCCGTACTTGCGGATCGGCGAGGTCCAGGTGGCATAGGCAGCCAGGCCCAGGCCGAAGTGCGGGCCGGGGCGGGCCGACATGCTGGTGAAGCCCTGGAAGCGGCGCAGGCGCGCGTCCAGCCAGGCGTCGTCGCGGCTCTCGAGGGCGCGCTTGAGCTCCTTGTAGCGCGGCAGCTCGGAGAGCGCTTCGAGCTCCACCTCGATCTGCTGGGCGGTGAGGAACTCGTGGGCGGCCTCGGCCTTTTCCGGGTCGAAGGCGCGATGCACGTTGAAGATGCCGTGGCCCACGTGCTCGGCCAGATAGTGCGCACAGCAGGCGTTGGCCGCGATCATCGACTCCTCGATCATGCGGTTGGCGATGCGGCGCTCCTCGATGCGCACGTCGAGCACGTTGCCCGCCGGGTCGAGGTCGAACACGTAGTCGGGGCGATCCCTGAACACTAGCGCATGCTCGGTACGCCAGGCGGCACGCGCCTCGGTCATGTCGCGCAGGGCGCGCAGCTGGTCGGCGATCTCCTCGGTCGGCGTCCACTCGCCCTGGCCTTCGAGCCAGTCGGAGATCCGGTCGTAGACCAGCTTGGCGCGGGAGCGCATCGTGGCGGCGAAAAAGCGGTAGTCGCCCAGGCTGCCGTCGGCCTCCACCTCGAGGGTGCAGGCCAGCACCGGGCGCTCCTCGCCCTCGCGCAATGAGCAGAGATCGTCGGCCAGAAGCTCCGGCAGCATGGTGACGTTCTGGCCCGGCAGGTAGACCGTGAAGGCGCGGGTGCGGGCCTCCAGGTCGGCGGCATGGCCCTCCTCGACATAGGCAGTGGGGTCGGCGATGGCCACCGTCAGGCGCCAGCCGCCTGCCTCCCGGGGTTCGATGCGCAGCGCATCGTCCATGTCGCGGGTCTTCTCGCCGTCGATGGTGAAGAACGGCTCGGCGGTGAGGTCCTCGCGCGCGAGGCCTTCGTCGCGCAGCGGCCAGTCGTCACCCGCATGCGGGCACTCCTGCTCGAGCGCATGGCGGGCCAGGGTCACGCGCCACGGCACGGCGGGATCGTCGACCTTGGCCACCAGTTCGTCGATCTGGGTGAAGAAGGCGCGGTCGTCGGGCTTGAGCGGATGGCGTACCAGCCTCGCCACGACCCAGTCGCCGTCGCCGATGCTGGCCTCGTCAAGGCTGTTCTTGATCCTTGCCTTGAGCGCGCTCTTGATCAGCGGGTGATCGGGCACCACCGCCAGGCGACCCTCACGCTTCTGCACCCGGGCGATGAAGCGGCTGAGCCCCGCTTCGAGCAGGGCGTCGGGCTCCACGGAGGTCTTGTCGCCGTTCTCGTGAATCACGGCCTGGACGCGGTCGCCGTGCAGCACCAGCTTCATGGCCGGCGGCGGCACGAAATAGGATTGACCATCGTCGGTTTCAAGGAAGCCGAAGCCCTTCTCGGTGGCCTTGATGACGCCCTCGGCGCGCGGCGTGGTCTCACGGATCTGTTGCTTGAGCTGGGCGAGCAGCGGGTTGTTCTGCAGCATGGTCACGGACGTGTGGCGGGATAGGAGGGCCACTATACGGATTCCCGCGGCCGGCGCCAAACGTGGCGGTGGGGGATACGCTGAATCAGCGGCTTGCCGACGCCGGCGGTAGCGGGTGCGAAGCGCTCCGATGCGCCAGCGACGTGATGGCGAAAGCCCGGCCTGGCCCGATGGCCGGCCGGGCCCGGGGTCAGCGAACGGTGATGACCGTGCAGTCGGCGGTATGGCTGACCTTGTGCGACACGCTGCCGACCATCAGTCCCTTGAAGTCGCTGAGGCCGCGGCTGCCCATGACAATGGCGGAAATGCCGCGCCGGCGCGCCTCGCTGAGAATGGTGCGGGCCGGATCACCCTGGCCGATGACCGTCTCGACCTTGGCGATGCCCTGGGCACGCGCCTCGGCGGCGGCCTTCTCAACCACCTGGCGGCCGATGTCCTCGCGCTCCTGGCGCGATGCCTCGATGGCGATGGCGCCGATACCCCACACCAGCGTGGTCTCGTGGGAGAGCTCTTCCGGAATGTGCAGCAGGTGCAGGGTGGTGTCGGTCTGGCTGGCGAGCTGGCAGGCGACGGCCAAGGCTTTCTTCGCGCCTTCCGAGCCGTCGACGGGAACGAGGATGGAGTCGTACATGACGTTTCCTTTTTTCTGGTTTGAGCCCGAGCATACTCACTTCGAGCCTAGCGGTTTGCGCCGATGTTGTCATGACCCCGGTCAAGACACCGGGCTGGCGCCGGCTTATTCCGGCTTTTCCAGGCGGCGTAGCTGCTGCCACAGTTCGCTGCGCAGGTCGGCCATGCGCGGCGCTTCCTGGGCAGTGAAGGCCAGCGGCCGGGTCAGGCGCTGGGCCCTCAGCCCCAGCCGTGCACTGAGCAGGCCCACCCCCATGCCCTGGCCGGCGCGCGCCGAGAGGCGCCCGGCCAGGTTCAGCGAGATCAGCTCCATGCCCGCTTCGCTGGCCATTTCCGTGGCGCCGGCGAAGGCCATGTTGTAGAGCACGGTGCGCAGCAGGCGCAGGCGGCTGGCGTAGCCGAGTTCGAGCCCGTAGAGGCGGCTGATGCGATCGATCATCGCCAGGTTGCGCCAGGCTACCAGCGCCATGTCGACCAGGGTGAGCGGGCTTACCGCGACCATTACCGCGGTTTCGCCGGACATGCGCGAGATCAGGCGGCGCACCTCGCGGTCCCGCGGTGCCAGCAGGTGGTGGGCCAGCAAGGCGTGGATGTCGGCGCCAACGTGATGGGGCTGGCGGGCGGCGAGATAGGCCTGCCAATGGGGGTGGTCGTCGTCGAGGCGCAGCTGCTGCTTGAGCGTCAGGGCCAGGGCGTGCGCCTCCTCGGTGCCGGCTTCGGGCAAGCGACCGAGCCTGGCACGCAGCCGATCGTGCCGGCGCAGCCGACGCAGGCGCCAGGCCTCACGCACCAGGGCCATCGCGCCAAGGCCGAGCGCTCCCAGGCCCAGCAGGCTCCAGGCGCCGCTCAGCCAGTCGCCGCCCAGCATCGCTGCGGGCAGGCTCAGGGCGAGTTCCACCGTACCCAGGACCAGGCCGCCGCCTAGCAGGGCCAGCAGCCCCCAGCGGCGCTTGCGCGGCCGGCCCAGGCTGGCCTCCAGCGCCAGTTCGGCGGGTGCTTCCTGCGTGGCGGGCAGGGCGCGGCTGGGCAGGTCGGGGGCAAAGGCATGACGCGGCCGGGGCGGCTCGGCCTGCGGTGCACTGCCGGGTTCCGGTTCGTCCAGCGTGAAGCGGCGCGCCGGACGGGGGTCGCCGGAGGATGTATCGCTGCGGCGTGAATCACTCATCTCAGCTTGTCTCCGATCAGCCAGTCCAGGGCGGCGTCGAGGCGTATGTGGGGCACGGCGCCGCCTTCACGCGGGGCGGGCTGGAAGGCGGGGAAATCGAACCCCTGGCGGCGCCAGAAGTCGGCCTCGGGCAGGCGCGACGGCACTTCGCCGGGAAACACCAGCACCGATTCGCCGTCGAGGGTCGTGCCGCGCAGGGCTGGGGTTCGCTGGCCCTGATGGACCACCTCGTGCACTTCGGTGGCGCGGATCGATGCCAGCGACAGCGCCTTGACCGGCACGGCGGCGTAGCGCAGGTCCTGCAGCGGCTCGGCCAGCAGGGCTTCGAGCAGGGCGGTGAGGTTGGGGTGCTGCTCCGGGGTGACGTGGTCGGCCTTGGTGGCGGCGATGGCCAGGCGGTCGATGCGCGGGGAGAACATCCGCGACAGCAGGCTGCGCTTGCCGTAGTCGAAGCTCTGCATCAGCGTGGCCAGCGCCCGCGAGAGATCCTCGAAGCGCTCCGGGCCGGCGTTGAGGGCGCCGAGCACGTCGACCAGCACGATCTGGCGGTCGAAGCGGCGAAAATGGTCGCGGTAGAAGGGCCGCACGATGTGCTGCTGGTAGTGGCGGAAGCGCGCCGCCAGGGTGGCGTAGTTGCTCTCCGGCGGCAGCTTGGCAAGCTCGGCCTCGTCGCGCTGCAGAAGTGCGGGCAGGGGAAAGAACTGCAGCACCGGGGCGCCGTCGAGGTCGCCCGGCAGCAGGAAGCGCCCCGGCTGCAGGTTGGCGAAGCCGGCCTCGCGGGCGGCCTGCAGGCTGCGGGCATAGAGTGCGGCGATCTCGGCAAGCTCGGCCTCGTTGGCTTCGGCGGCGGGGTCGAGCGCGGCGGCGGCCTGCTCCCATTCGGCCAGCAGGGCGCGCCGCTGTTCGCCGGTATCGGTGAGCATGGCGCGGCTCCAGCCGGGGAAGTCGTGGCCCATCAGCGGCAGGTCGAGCAGCCACTCGCCCGGATAGTCGAATAGGTCGAGGCTCAGTTCGGCGGCCTCGCCGCCAAGCAGCGCCCGGCGCGCCGGGCGATAGCGAATCGACAGGCGCAGCTCGCTGATGCCGCGCGTGGGCTCGGGCCAGTGGGGCGGCGTCGCGTCCAGGGCCGCCATGGCTTGGTCGTAGGGAAAGCGAGGCACGCCGAGGTCGGGCTGGCTGACTCGCCGGGCGCCGAGCAGGCGGCCTTCGCGGGCCGCCGGCATGAGGTCCAGCCGCGCTTCCAGGCCGGCGTGGCGCAGCTGGTTGACCAGCGAGGTGAGAAAGGCCGTCTTGCCCGCGCGCGACAGGCCGGTTACCGCCAGGCGCAGCTGGCGGTCGCGACCGCGCTCGATCAGGTTGCTCAGTTCTCGGGTCAACGAGTGGCGCATGGGCGAGGCATCCCTTCTCAACAATCCAGCGGCTAATGTGAGGCCCTTGGTCGCGTCTGGCAAGGCGAGCCGGGGCGGCGGGGCGGCATCACTGGCCGGTGAACAGACGCATCCAGAGCGGCAGGGCGGCGATCAGGAAGCCTGCCACCGCCAGGGCATAGCCGGGCCAGCGCCGGCTCATGCGCTGGGCGAGGGTCAGGCCGACCAGGCAGATCACCAGGCCGACGAGATTGAAGACGAAGGTGAACATGCCGAGCATGGGGGTCATGGGTACTCCCTGGCTGCTGTTGGGTAAAGACTCGGAAAGATGAAAACATGGCAAGCCAAGTCCATGATATCAGGAGCACTGACCAAGACGACACGCCACGAGGATACGCTATGGATGCCAGGCTTCCCGACCGCGCTGCGGTGCTGCACTTCTGGTTCGAGACGCTGGAACCCGCCCAGTGGTTTCGCAAGGACGCGACGCTCGACCAGGTGATTCGCGCCCGTTTCGGCCCGCTGCACGCCGCGGCTGCCGCCGGCGAGCTGTGGTCGTGGCGCGACACGCCCCGGGGGCGGCTGGCGGAGGTCCTGGTGCTCGACCAGTTTTCGCGCAACCTGTATCGCGACGACCCGCGGGCCTTCGCCCAGGACGCCATGGCGCTGGTGCTGGCGCAGGAAGCCGTGGCGCAGCGGCTCGACCTCGCGCTGCCCGTGGTGGAAAGAAGCTTCCTCTATATGCCCTACATGCACAGCGAATCGCTCAAGGTGCATGACGAGGCGCTGTGCCTGTTCGACCAGCCGGGGCTGGAGGACAACCTGCGCTTCGAGCATCGCCACCGTGACATCCTGCTGCGCTTCGGCCGCTATCCGCATCGCAATGCCATCCTCGGCCGCGAGTCGAGCGAAGAGGAGCTGGCCTTTCTCGAACAGCCCGGCTCGTCATTCTGAACTACCCTTGGCAGGGAAGCTGCGCTTCGGCACCCTAAAGGTCCCTTCCAGGGACCGAATCGATCAAAAGGAAAGGAGAGACGACATGGGACTTATCGCCTGGTTGATCATCGGCGGTCTGGCCGGCTGGATTGCCGGCAACATCATGCGGGGTGGCGGCTTCGGTATCTTGCCCAACATCGGCGTGGGCATCGTGGGGGCGGTAATCGGCGGTTTCCTGTTCCGCCTCCTGGGGCTGGGGGCCGAAGGCATGATCGGTTCGCTGGTCACGGCGACCGTCGGGGCGGTGCTCTTGCTGTGGATCATCTCGAAGGTCCGCAAGACCTAGCCACGCACGCCTGAGACGAAGCGGCCCGGGCTCTGCTCGGGCCGCTTGCATGACAGCATTGTTGCAGGCATTAGAAGGTATAGCTGATGCCGATCACGGCCACCGGGTAGAAGGGCAGCTTGTCGGCCTCGTCCTTCAGGCGTTGCTCCTCCTTGCGAATATCCTCGCGCAGTTGGCTGCTCTGCGCTTCGTAATTCTTCGAGCTGCTCAGGGAAACATCAATACTGGTTGCCATCACGCCCACCTCGGAAAAGAAGCCGAAGCCGCTGCGGTGTGAGCTGCGCCAGCCCAGCCCGGCATAGGGCTGCACGCCGTCGGCAATCGTCAGCTTGCCCTGCAGGTTGCCGAGATCATCAGTGTTGTAGATATTGCCGTTAAACTCGAAGGTTTGGCTATCCCTGGCACGGCCGACCACGTTGGCTTCCATGTCCGGCAGCATGATGCCAGCGGTGAGGAAAAAGCGGCCTGCAAAGGGGTAAAAATCCAACCCCAATTTGCCTGCAGCAAGGCTCACATCGCCCGTGTAGGCAATGTCGTCGCTATCGAAATCACCGTTCCAATCGAGCCCGCCGGTATAGCGCGCCGAGACCCCCAGCCGATCATGGAAGCGCCATGCGACATCCGCACCTACGCCAGTCGTGCCGGCCACGGCGCCGATGGTGACCTTGTTGTCGAACGCTTGTGCTTGAGCGGTTCCAAGCGTGAGCAGTAGGGCCGCCACAGCGGCGTGTGTCAGTCGTTTCATTGCATTTCCCTGTGTCCATTGCGATTTCGGCATCGGTCGCCAGACCAGCACCTATGGCGTTATCGGCACGTTGCAGAGAAGCTTTAGATAAATCAATCAATTCTATTGTTCTTATAGCTTGAACTAATTGCCGGCCGCACGGGGCGCGTCTACCTTTCACTCGACACCTCGGAACGGCGCCGCCAAGGCCCACCCGTCGCGTACGCTCACCGGCGGTTAACGAAGGACTGAATTGCCCAAAAGGAGCTTGTCCCATGGCAAACAATCCCCACACCACGCCCAACAGTAGCGCGCCCAACGACACCGACTTCACTACCGACGAACACAGCAAGTCGGCGCAGCTCGAGACCTATCGGCGCGATGCCACGGGGCACGACCTGCGAACCAACCACGGGGCGCGTATTGCCGACAACCACAATTCGCTGAAGGCGGGCGACCGGGGGCCCACGCTGCTCGAGGACTTCATCTTCCGCGAGAAGCTCAACCACTTCGACAACGAGCGCATCCCCGAGCGCATCGTGCATGCCCGCGGCGCGGCGGCCCACGGCTATTTCCAGCCCTACGACAACGCCGCCCAGTACTCCAAGGCAGGCCTGTTCCAGGACCCGGGCAAGAAGACGCCGGTGTTCGTGCGCTTCTCCACCGTGCAGGGCGCGCGGGGCTCCAACGACACCGTGCGCGACGTGCGCGGGTTCGCCACCAAGTTCTACACCGACGAGGGCAACTGGGACCTGGTGGCCAACAACATGCCGGTGTTCTTCATTCAGGATGCGATCAAGTTCCCGGACTTCGTGCACGCGGTGAAACCCGAGCCGCACAACGAGATTCCCCAGGGGCAGTCGGCCCACGACACCTTCTGGGACTTCGTCTCGCTGATGCCCGAATCCACCCACATGGTGCTGTGGACCATGTCGGACCGCGCCTTCCCGCGCCACTACCGCAACATGGAAGGCTTCGGCGTGCATACCTTCCGCCTGATCGACAGGCAGGGCAAGGCGCGCTTCGTCAAGTTCCACTGGAAACCCTTGGCCGGCACCTGCTCGCTGATCTGGGACGAGGCGCAGAAGCTGTGGGGCCGCGACCCCGACTTCAACCGGCGCATGATGTGGGAGGACATCGAGAATGGCGACTTCCTCGAGTTCGAGTTCGGCATCCAGGTGGTCGAGGAGGAGGACGAGCACAACTTCGACTTCGATCTGCTCGACCCGACCAAGCTGATCCCCGAGGAGCTGGTGCCGGTCGTTCCCATCGGCAAGATGGTGCTCAACCGCAACCCGGACAACTACTTCGCCGAGACCGAGCAGGTCGCGTTCAACCCCGCCCATATCGTGCCGGGGATCGATTTCAGCAACGACCCGCTGCTGCAGGGCCGGCTGTTCTCCTACCTGGATACCCAGATGCTGCGCCTGGGTGGGCCCAACTTCAACGAGTTGCCCATCAACCAGCCGGTGTGCCCGTTCCACAACAACCAGCGCGACTCGATGCACCGCCAGACCATCGACAAGGGCCAGGCCAGCTACGAGCCCAACTCCATCGATGGCGGCTGGCCCAGCGAGACCCCGGCGGGGCCGGAGAACGGCGGCTTCGAGTCGTACTACGAGCGCATCGATGCGCACAAGGTGCGCGCCCGCAGCCCCTCGTTCGGCGATCACTACTCCCAGGCCACGCTGTTCTGGAACAGCCAGACGGACGTGGAGAAGGAGCACATCATCGCCGCCTACACCTTCGAGCTCTCCAAGGTGCAGCGCCCCTGGATTCGCGAGCGAGTGATCCAGGAGATCCTGCCCAACATCGATCTGGAGCTGGCGCGCCGGGTGGGCGAGAACCATGGCATCGAGGCGCCGGACAAGAAGCCGGCGTCGCCGGAGCAGCTGGGCAAGAGTTCCCAGCTCGAATCGCCGACCTTGAGCCTGATGGCGCGGCTGCCGGGCAATATCCAGTTTCGCAAGGTGGCGATCCTGGCCGCCGACGGGGTCGATGCCGGCCAGGTCGAGGCGATCAAGAAGAAGCTCGAAGCCGAAGGCGCCGAGGGCAAGGTGATCGCGCCCAGCATGGCGCCGCTGAAGGCCGCCAACGGCAAGAGCGTGACGCCCGATGCCATGCTCAACGGCATGCCGTCGGTGGCGGTGGATGCGGTGATCGTGCCCGGCGGGGGCGACAGCGTAGAGGCCCTGGCAAGGTCGGGGCTGGGGCGCTACTACGTGCAGGAGGCGTACAAGCATCTCAAGGCGATCGCCGCCGTGGGCGACGGCAAGCTTCTGCTCGATGCCGCCGACGTGCCGACGAACGAAGAGGGCGTGCTGACCGGTGATTCACTGGATGACGTCTTCACGGCCCTGCGCGACGCCATGGCCCAGCACCGGGTGTGGGCGCGCGATGCCAAGGCCAACGACATGCCGGCCTGACGGCGCGTATCGGCCCGTCGCATTCGGCCATCCCGCCTGAACGACGACGCCCGCCGGTAGCTGCCGGCGGGCGTCTTTTGCTGCGAAGGAGGATCAGGCGGTGGCCGGGCTGCCCACCAGCTCCTTGAGGGAGGCTTCGATGATGCCCAGCCCCTCTTCGAGCACCTCGTCCTCGATGGTCACCGGCATCAGGAAGCGGATGGTATTGCCGTACATGCCGCAGGAGAGCAGGATCAGCCCCTTTTCCCTGGCCTTCTTGCACAACGCGGCGGCCAGGTCGGCGTCGGGCGTGCGGCTGCCCTTGTCGGTGACCAGCTCGAAGGCGGCCATGGCGCCCAGGTGGCGTACGTTGTCGACGCACTCGTAGGCCTGCTGCCAGGCCTGGAAGCGCTTGGCCAGCGTCTCGCCCAGGGCGTGGCTACGCGCCAGGATGTTCTCTTCCTCCATCACCTCGATCACGGCCAGGGCCGCGGCGCAGGAGAGCGGGTTGCCGCTGTAGGTGCCGCCCAGCGAGTTGGGGCCGGAGCTGTCCATCACGTCGGCGCGTCCGACCACGGCGGAGATCGGCATGCCGTCCGCCAGGCTCTTGGCGGTGGTCAGCAGGTCGGGCTTGACCCCGCTGTGCTCGCAGGCGAACAGCTTGCCGGTACGGCCGAAGCCGGACTGCACTTCATCGACGATCAGCATGATGCCGTGTTCGTCGCAGATCTCGCGCAGCGCCTTGAGGAAGCTGGGCGGGGCGATGTAGAAACCGCCTTCGCCCAGCACCGGCTCGATCACGATGGCGGCGGTGCGGTGGGCGGGGATATCAGTCTTGAACAGCATCTTGAGGCCGCGCAGCGCCTGCTCTTCGGAGATGCCGTGGTAGGGCACCGGGAAGGGCGCGCGGAACACCTCGCCCGGCATGGGGCCGAAATCGTGCTTGTAGGGCACGACCTTGCCGGTCATGGCCAGGGTCATGAAGGTGCGGCCGTGGTAGCCGCCGTCGAAGCAGATTACGCCGCTGCGGCCGGTGGCGGCCCGTGCGATCTTGACGGCGTTCTCCAGGGCTTCCGCGCCCGAGTTGACCAGCATGACCTTGGCGGCGTCACCGTTGACCGGTGTCAGGGTGGCCAGCTTCTCGGCCAGCTGCACATAGGGCGCGTAGGGCATGACCACGGCGCAGGTGTGCATCAGCTTGTCGAGCTGCGCCTTGACCGCCTCGACCACGCGGGGGTGGCGATGCCCGATGTTGAGCACACCGATGCCGCCGGCGAAATCGATCAGGCGGTTGCCGTCGGCGTCCCAGATCTCGGCATTCTCGCCGCGCTCGGCGAACTGCGTGGCGGGGCTGGCGCAGCCGTTGGCCACGTAGCGCTGTTTGAGTTCGTTGAGCTGTGCGTTGTTCATCTAGCGTACCTCCATGGAAAGACGGTGCAGGCGATCAGAGGCCGCCGACACAGACGTATTTTAGTTCAGTGAATTCGTCCAGGCCGTGATGCGAGCCTTCGCGGCCGAGGCCCGACTCCTTGACGCCGCCGAAAGGCGCCAGCTCGGTGGACAGGATGCCTTCGTTGACCGCCACCATGCCGTACTCGAGGCCTTCCATGACGTGCCAGATACGGCGGTAGTCGCGGGCGTAGAAATAGGCCGCCAGGCCGAACTCGGTGGCGTTGGCCATGGCGATCGCCTGCTCGTCGCTGTCGAAGCGGAACACCGGGGCCAGCGGGCCGAAGGTCTCTTCGCGGGCCACGCGCATCTCGTCGGTGACGTCTGCAATCACCGTGGGCTGGAAGAAGGTGCCCCCAAGGGCGTGGGGTTCGCCGCCGCACACCAGCCGGCCGCCCTTGGCCAGGGCATCGGCGATGTGGGACTGGACCTTGTCCACCGCCGCCTGGTTGATCAGGGGGCCTTGGACCACGCCGTCGTCCAGGCCGTTGCCTACCCGCAGCCGGGCGACTCGGGCGGCCAGCTTCTCGACGAAGGCGTCATACACGCCGGACTGGACCAGCAGGCGGTTGGTGCAGACGCAGGTCTGGCCGGAGTTGCGGTACTTCGACGCCACGGCGCCCTCCACCGCGGCATCCAGGTCGGCGTCGTCGAACACGATGAACGGGGCGTTGCCGCCGAGCTCCATGGAGGCCTTCTTGACCGTGGTGGCGCACTGGGCCAGCAGGCGCTTGCCCACCGGCGTGGAGCCGGTGAAGGAGACCTTGCGTACCCGCGGGTCGGTGGTCAGCACCTCGCCGATCTCGGCCGGGCGGCTGGCGGTGATCACGTTGAGCACGCCGGCGGGGAAGCCGGCTTCTTCGGCCAGCTTGGCCAGGGCCAGGGCGGTCAACGGGGTGGCCTCGGCCGGCTTGATCACCACGGGGCAGCCGGCGGCAAGCGCCGGGGCGCACTTGCGCGTGATCATCGCCAGCGGGAAGTTCCACGGGGTGATGGCCGCCACCACGCCGATCGGCTCGCGAAACACCAGGATGCGCTTGTCGACGCCGTGGCTCGGCAGGGTCTCGCCGGCCATGCGCTTGGCTTCCTCGGCGTAGAATTCCACGAACGACGCGCCGTAGGCCACCTCGCCGCGGGACTCGGCCAGCGGCTTGCCCTGCTCCAGCGTCATCAGGCGGGCCAGCGCTTCCTGATTGGCCATGATGGCATCGAACCAGGCGCGCAGCAGGGTGGCGCGCTGCTTGGCGGTCTGGCGACGCCAGGCCGGCCAGGCGGCCTCGGCGGCGGCCACGGCATCACGGGCATCGGCAGCGGTGAGGTCGGGGACTTCCGCCAGCACCTCGCCGGTGGCGGGGTTGGTGACGGCGAAGCGGTTCGCGGCATCGCGCCACTCTCCGGCAATATAGGCCTTGTCGATCAGTAGTTCCGCAGGGAGAGACATGGGGGCTCCATGTGTGTTGATTATCTTGTCTGTGGAGTGTGCATTATTTAAAACGCATCGCCAAGATGCCCTTCGCCCGGCAGGCCACCTTTTTTCGCTGCGGCCGGGTCTTTGGGTCGGCGCGCAAAACGACCGGGCAAGTGCGGCAATGTCTGGCTGTTCCCCATCGGCGAAAGAGGTGCTTTCGGCTACACTAGGCGCCGATTCGTTCTGGTGCGGTGAACCGTGCCGTTCCCTTGAAGGCAAACTCCGAGGTGAGACTTGGTCGATCCCCTTTACGCCTGGTGGGCCCAGCAACTGGTGCTGTGCGAGTGGGCTTTCGAGCCTGAACCCATCATGATCGAGACCGATGCCGCAACGGCCAGGCTAGCCGAACTCGGCGTCATGGAAAGCGGCGAGCTCGGCTGGCGCCTGATCGAGGCGCTGCGTCCGGGCAGCCCCGACCCTGCTCGGCTGCTGGCGGGGCTCGAGCTGGTGGCGCTGGCGGGGGCCGCCGCCTGGCTGTCCGAGGCGCGGGCCCGCGACTGGGCGCTGCGCCTGACCGACGAGATCACCGGCCACTTCGCCAGCCTGGATGCCTGGCACGAGGCACTGCGCCATGCCAAGAGCGCCGAAGGCTGGGTGCGTGGCGACGATGTCTTCTGGGAGGCCTGCGAGGCCCTGGCCGCCCTGGAGCGACAGGGTGAAGGCATCACCTGGGAGCTGATCGCCGAATGGGTGGCCCACCACCGGCGCAAACCGCTGTCGCTGTGGCCCGATGGTCCGGGGGAGGGCGTCTGGCGGCTGCGTGCCGCCTTCGCGCCGTTGCCGGGATTGCCGCGGCCGCGTCCCGACGGCCCCGAGGGCGACGAGGCGCGGCGTTGGCTCAACCACGACTGGCAGCTCGAAGACCGCACCGCGCTGATCCAGAGCCTGCTGTGGATGGCAGGCCAGGGACAGCGCCACGGCTGGGATCTCGATGCGACCCGCCTGCTGCAGGCGCAGGGCGACACCCGGGGACAGTGGCGCGAGAGCCTGGGCGAAGCCGAGCAGGCTTATGGCCAGGTCATGCTCGACTTCATCGACAAGGGCGAGCCGCTGGAGTGGGCCGCCTGGGACTGGCTGCGGATGGTCGACCTGGCCTGGGTCGGGGCCTGCGCGGGCTGGCTCGAGCTCGACGAGGCCCATGCCTTCGCCGTGCATGCGGCCGACCTGCTGCAGCGGCGCTACAGCGACTGGTCGGCGATGGCGCGCGCCTACCAGCGTGGACGCAGCCTGTTCGAAGGCAGCAACTGCCTGGCGGACATGGGGCGCGACTGGGAGCTGCTGCTGGGTTCCCCGGTCAGCCCCTGGCGAGTCCCGCTGCAAGCGTTGCTCGACGAAGGAGAGAAGCAGGCGTCGCGCCAGGCGGTTGCCGAGTGGCGGCGCTCCGCCCGGCACTGGGTGTTGGCGCTTGCGTCGGTGCGTGAACCCGAGCTCGCCATGCGCCAGGGCCCGCTGCAGCCGCTGCCCCAGGCGCGCCGTGACGATGCGCTGCAGTATTTGCAGGAGACCCTGGGCCTCTACCCTGATGAGGGCATCGAGGCCCTGGCCCGCTACTGGCTGCCGGCCCAGGCGCATCACCTCAACCAGCTGGCAGCGGACGCCGCCCATGGCGCCCTGCCGTCCAGCGACACGCCGTTCGGGCGGCCGGCGCTGGCCGATCTCGGCAGCCTTGCCGCACTGAAGCAGGGCAGCCGGCATGCGGCCACCATCCACATGGCCGAGAAGTACGCCTTCTACCTGCAGATGGCAATGGACAGCGAAGCCTTCGACCCGACGGCACTGGAGGCCCTTGCCGAATCGCTTCGCGGCACCCTGAGCCGCTTCTACCCCGATGCCAGGCGCCTGCTCGAAGCCTGGGCCCAATGGGAGGCACTGCTGCCCGAGGGTGAGCATCCGCCGCTGGTCAACGAGATTCGCTGGCACCTCGACGATCCGGGTAGCCCTTTCCACTGGCTCGACTGGCGCAGTACCCAATGGCAGGAACCGGGGCCGCGTCCCACGCTGTCGCGCTTCACCGCCATGGCGCTGGTCGGGCCGCTCAACAGTGCGGCCTGGAGCGAACCTCACCGGGAGAGCGAGCGCGAGGCGGCCTCGATCCATGAGTGGATCGACAGCCACTACGGCTTGCACGGGCAGGCCGAACTTGGCGAGTTCCTCGATTTCCTGCTCGAAGCGGGGGATCGCCAGGATTACCAGATCAACTACGCCCCCTATACCCTGAACGCCCAGCGCCTGGCGTCCGAGATCGCCATGCTCGAATCCGGCGACCTCAGCGAGGAGGATCGCAACCACCTGCTGCGCCTGCAGCGGGTGCGCGACAACACCGACGGCTGCAATGAGCTGGACATGACCGCCTGGGATATCGCCCAGGCGGTGGACCTGGCGATTGCCGGACGCCAGCTGGGGTGGCTGGATGAGTCCGCCTTCGCCAATGTGCTGGAGCGGGCCCATGGCCTGGCAGCCGCTCACTACGGCAGCTGGCGGGCTTACGCCACTGGCCTGCATGCCGGCTTCTCGTTTTTCATGGGCGACACCCCCGAACGGGAGAGCTTCCTGGAGGGTTTCCGCCAGGCCCTGGTGGCCTGGCTGTCCGGGGCGCCGCCGCTGGCCGGGGCCTGGGCAAGCCTGGATTTCCCGGGTGCCAGGCCATGCCACTGGGCACCCCAGCACATCGACACCTTGCCGGGAGATACACGCACGCTACATTAGGGCTCGCCCTAGTGCCAAAGTGTGGTTATAGTCATCACGTCTTGGGAACGGCCCCACGTCCTAGGGGCCTTAAAAAAAATATCGCGAGCCGCCAAAGGCCGCTCTGGCAGTGGTACGGGCAGGTTGCCAGGCACCACTACCACAGCGAATGTCCTGAGGTTAAGCAGCGCTGAGCCATCCTTGGCTCATCGGGACGCGTGCGGCTCAGGGAATGAGGAATTCGCAGGATGGTTGCAACGGGATCGACGCGTATCGTGTTGCTTTGCATCTCCCTCGGGTTATTGACAGGCTGTGCCGGTTCAGCGAAGCAGTCCCAGGGCGTGGAGGATTACTTCGCCCTCCAGCTGCCCGGCATGCCGGCCTCCTGGAACCCCATGATGTCGCCGGTGGACAATCCACTGCTGCGTGCCGACAGCCTTCACGGGCCCAACCAGGCCGTGGTTCGCGAGGCGCTGCTGGCACAGCATCGCCGCTGGGCGGGCACCCCCTACCGGTTGGGCGGCACCACCGAGCGGGGCATCGACTGCTCGGCGCTGGTGCGCAATGTCTTCAGCGAAACCTTCCGCCTCGACCTGCCCCGTTCCACCGGGGAACAGGTGCAGCAGGGCACCCCGGTCGGGCTCGATGAGCTGCAGGTCGGCGACCTGGTCTTCTTCCGCCCGCCCGGCGCCTACGACCATGTCGGCATCTATGTCGGCGAAGGTTTCTTCCTGCACGCCTCCACCTCGCAGGGCGTGATCCTTTCGGAGCTCGACAACACCTACTGGAAGCGCCACTTCTGGCAGGCACGCCGTACGCTGGAGCCGACGACCCTGGCGCAGCGTGTCGCCGACCTCGGCGAAGGCTGAGCGGCACGCGCCGGCTAGAGCGCCTCGTGGTGTTCGGTGACGAATTCCACGAAGGCGCTCTCGGCACGTGACAGGTAGCCCCCCTTGGCCCAGGCCAGCGACAGGTTGAGCCAGGCCGGGCGGTCGAAGGAGACCGCGGCGAGGCCAGGCTCATCCACCACCCGGCGCAGGAAGGTGGTGATGCCGAAACCCTGCCGCACGATCGCCTTGGTCAGCGGGATCAGGTTCGACTGAAAGGCGATGTTGGCCGCAAGCCCGGTCTGGCGCGACAGGGCGTCGACGAACTCGCGATGGAAGTAGCCGTCCTGGAACAGCACCAGCGGCTCCTGAAAGAATTCGGCCGCGCTCACGCTGCGTCGCTGCGCAAAAGGGTGGGCGCGGGGCACGCAGACCACCATTTCTTCCCGCACCAGCCGCCGCCGCTCCATGCAGCGGCTCTGCTCGTCGTCTATCACCACCCCAAGATCCAGCTCGCCCGCGGCAATCATGCCCTGCAGGCGGCGCGCGCCCGCTTCGACCACGGTCAGGCGAATGCCGGGATGGCGTGCCTTGAATCCCATCAGCAGCGGCGGGAAATAGTAGGAGCCCAGCATCGACGGAATGCCGATGCGAACCTCGCCCTTGACCAGCCCGTGCAGTTCCCGCATGGCCAGGTGCGCTGCCTCGGCGCGTTCGAGCAGCTCGCGGGCATGGGCATAGAGCGCCTCGCCCTCCGGCGTCAGGGCAATGCGCCGCTCGTGCCGGTGAAAGAGCAGCAGCTCCAGCTGGCGCTCGAGGTTGGCGATCGTCTGGCTGACGGCCGATTGGGCCACGTGCAGCTCGCGGGCCGCCGCGCTGAAACCGGCATGGTCGGCTACCGTGACGAAGACGCGCAGGGCACGCAGGTCGAAGGGCAGGGTCATGTCGCACCAAGATAAGCAAAAGAGATGGTTGCCATCGTTTTCTTCTGTTTGGCTTATTATGAGGCATGACCGATCATGTGGCACCGGTAATCGCACAGGCCTCTCGCATGATCGCTGCGCACTCTCGCGCCTGGTGGCGCGCCACCCTGGCCCTCTGCCTTGGTTCCATCCTGGTCTTCTTCAATCTCTATGCGCCGCAGCCGCTGCTGCCCGACCTGCGCCAGCTGTACGGGGTGTCGACCCTGGCGGTCAGCCTGATCATGTCGGTCGCCACGCTGGCCCTGGCGGCGTCGCTGCTGGTCTTCGGCCCGCTGTCGGATGCCATCGGGCGCGGTGGGATCATGCGTATCACGCTGCTGCTGACCGGGTTGTGTTCGCTGGGGCTGGCCTTTGCGCCTAACTTCGAGACGCTGCTGGCGCTGCGCCTGGTGCAGGGTTTCGTCCTCGGGGGACTGCCGGCGGTGGCCATCGCCTGGATGGGGGACGAGTTCGATCGCCCAGCGCTGATGGCGGCGGTGGGGCTCTATATAGGCGCCAACACGCTGGGGGGAATCGGCGGTCGCCTGATCGGTGGCGGCGTCGGCGAGCTGGGCGGCGCCGGTGCCGGCTTCCTCACCGTCGGGCTGGTCACGCTGGCCGGCGTGGCGCTGTTCTGGAAGCTGCTGCCGCCGCCTCGCCAGTTCAAGCCGCGGCGCTTCGAGCTGCGCGCCGCCCTGGCCGACCTCGGCGGGCACCTGCGCCACCCGCTGCTGCTGGCGGCCTACCTGCTCGGCGGCATCAACTTCCTCATCTTCATCAACCAGTACAGCTACATCACCTTTCGCCTGGCCGAGGAGCCGTTTGGCCTCAGCGCCCGCTGGCTGGGGATGATCTTCCTCACCTACCTTGGTGGTACGCTGAGCTCGGCGCTCTCCGGCCGGCTGACCCGGCATCTCAGCCAGCCGGCCTGCATGACCCTTGGCATCGCGATCCTGATGGCAGGCACCTTCGTCACGCTGTCCTCTTCTCTGGCCTGGATCATTACCGGGCTGACGATCAACGCGGTGGGGTTCTTCCTCGCCCACTCGATGGCGTCGAGCTGGGTCAGCCGCCAGGCCCAGAAGGCGCGTGGCAGCGCCTCGGCCCTCTACCTGGTGTTCTACTACCTGGGCGCAAGCCTGGGCAGCCTGTGGCTCGAGCCGTTCTGGCAGCGGGGCGGCTGGTTCGGGGTCGCCCTTGGCTCCTGGCTGCTGCTCGGGTTGACGCTTACCATTGCGCTGTGGCTATGGCAGGTGGAGCGTGGCCGTGCCCGTGTCGCCTTGGCACGCTAGGCTGACGGTTCGTCATTCCATGGATGAGATGCCGCTGCTCGCATCGACGTCGACGGCTGGAACGCTCGGTCGCCGAAACATTCGGCCGCTGAATACACAGGGCCGCTGAACACTAAGGGGCAGCCGTTTGGCTGCCCCTTAGTCGTCTTGCGTCGAAGCGCGCGTCGGCTCAGTGCTCGACGCCACCTTCGCCGTGGACGTGGCCGTGCTCGATCTCTTCCTGGCTGGCTTCACGCACGTTGGCGATCTCGACGTCGAAGTTGAGCTTCTGGCCGGCCAGCGGATGGTTGCCGTCGACGGTGACGGTATCGCCTTCCACCTTGGTGACGGTGACCATCATCGGGCCGCCCTGCGTCTGGGCCTGGAACTGCATGCCCGGCTCCACGGCTTCCACCCCCTGGAAGGCATCGCGCGGCACTTCCTGCACAAGCTGCGGCTGCACCTCGCCGTAGCCTTCCTCCGGCGACACGGACACGTTCAGCTTGTCACCGGCGGCACGACCCTCGAGCTGACGCTCGAGCCCGGGAATGATGTTGCCGGCACCGTGCAGGTAGGTCAGCGGCTGGCGGCCCTCGGAGCTGTCGAGTACATCGCCCGCATCGTTGGTCAGGGTGTAGTGGAATGCGACGACGGAATTCTGCGCAATCTGCATGATTAGCCTTTCTTTGGGTGCATGTAGCCAATATGGTAACGCGCCATTCCAGGGCTGTCAGGGGAGGAGAGACATTTTCAGGTTGCTCGCCAATGGCCTGAGCCTCATTCACGCCTATTGGCCTAGTTGCGCGGCCCGGGCCGCGAGGCTACCCTAGCGGGATTATTTTTGTCCTGTCCCTGTAACCTACCATGGAGCCTACCCATGACCGAGATCGTGCTCTGGCTGATCGCCTTTGCCCTCATCCTGTTCTTCTGCATCAAGCAGTGGGAGACGACTGTCAGCGCTGGAGTGAGCAAGGTTGTTCCGCGTGTGATCAAGAGCAACGACGATAACCGCTGGGTCTGGAGCCTGGCGCTGGCCGTCCTGGGTGCCACCGCGCTGGTGCGTCCTGTCGACATGCTGCTGACGCTGATCCTGGTCGCGGTGCTGGCCCTGATCGTGCGCAAGGCGGTGAGCTGGGGCATGAACAAGGCGACCTTCCACTAAGGAGGATGGCCGGTGGCTACCGGCCTGACGCCCGTTTAGCTCCCCGATACGAGAAGGCCCGTGGCGATGCCACGGGCCTTCTTGCTTGCTGCTGGGTCTTGCCGAGGCGCTCAGTAGGGCGCCACGCTCGCGTTTGCGCCGCTGCCGATGATGCGCACGCGCTGCCCCACCTGGAAGGGGCGGTCGGCGCGCTGCACGATGACTACGTTCTGGCCGTCGTCGCGGCGGATCTCCATCTCCCAGGCGCGAACGCGATTGGTGGATTCTTCGATGGCGCTGCCGGCCACGGCGCCGCCGATGACACCCGCCGCGGTTGCCAGCTGACGGCCGGAGCCGCCACCCACCTGACGGCCGAGCAGGCCGCCGACCACGGCGCCGCCGCCGGTTCCTACAACGCCGCCCATGCGGCTGTCGGCCTGAATCTGCACCTGGCGCAGTGCGGTGATGGTACCGAAGGTGACGGTCTGGGCCGTCTGGGCCTGGCTACCGCGGTAGACGTCGCCGCCCATGGTCGAGGTGTTGGCACAGCCAGCCAGGCTCAGCGCGCCAATGGCCAGCAGGGGAAGAAGACGCTTCATGGACACCTCCTGAGGGCAAGGTCGATTCCGTTCTCGTAGGAGCATCGTCGTTGCCAAGATTATACGAAACACTGTTTGCTAACTAGCTTAACCAGTCGTGGCCCATTTGACCAGTACGGCACCGGTGAGTGCCCAGGGCAATGAAAAAATGCCCTGCGGGCTGGCCTGTGGGCGACCGGTTCGATGCCGGTATGTTTTGCGCCCGCCGTGGGCGCTGGGCAAGGGAAGCACGAAAAAAAGGGAGGCACAAGGCCTCCCAAGGGTTCCAGTCGTCTACTTCACGCCATGTCAGCCGAACTGGTTCATGGTGTTGTCCTTGCCACCGGCCTTCAGTGCCGCTTCGCCGTGGAAGAATTCCTTGTGGTCGTCGCCGATGTTGGAACCGGCCATGTCCTGGTGCTTGACGGTGGCGATGCCTTCGCGGATCTCGCGACGCTGAACGCCTGCCACGTAGGCCAGCATGCCTTCGTCGCCGAAGTAGCCCTTGGCCAGGTTGTCGGTGGACAGCGCGGCAGTGTGGTAGGTCGGCAGCGTGATCAGGTGGTGGAAGATGCCGGCCTCACGCGCAGCGTCGCGCTGGAAGTTGCGGGTCCACTCGTCGGCCAGCTTGCCCAGGTCGGTATTGTCGTACTCCGCGCTCATCAGCTTGCTGCGCTCGTAGGCGGAGACGTCCTTGCCTTCCTTCTCCCAGGCGTCGAACACCTGCTGGCGGAAGTTCAGCGTCCAGTTGAAGGACGGTGAGTTGTTGTAGACCAGCTTGGCGTCCGGCACCACTTCGCGGATGCGGTTGACCATGCTGGCGATCTGGCCGACGTGGGGCTTCTCGGTCTCGATCCACAGCAGGTCGGCGCCGTTCTGCAGGCTGGTGATGCAGTCCAGCACCACGCGGTCTTCGCCGGTGCCCGGCTTGAACTGGTAGAGGCCGGAAGCCAGGCGCTTGACCTTGACCAGCTTGCCGTTCTGCTTGATCACGACGTCGCCGTTGTCGATGTCGGAGGCGCTTTCGATCTCGTCGCCGTCGAGGAAGCTGTTGTACTGGTCGCCCAGGTCACCCGGCTCCTTGGTCACGGCGATCTTCTGGGTCAGGCCGGCGCCCAGGGAGTCGGTGCGGGCCACGATGACCCCGTCATCGACGCCCAGTTCGAGGAAGGCGTAGCGCACGGCGTTGATCTTGGCCAGGAAGTCCTCGTGGGGCACGGTGACCTTGCCGTCCTGGTGGCCGCACTGCTTCTCGTCGGAGACCTGGTTCTCGATCTGGATGCAGCAGGCACCCGCTTCGATCATCTTCTTGGCCAGCAGGTAGGTCGCCTCGGCGTTGCCGAAACCGGCGTCGATGTCGGCGATGATCGGCACCACGTGGGTCTCGTGGTTGTCGATCTTGGCGATCAGTTCCTCGGCCTTGGCCGTGTCGCCGGCCTTCTGGGCCTCTTCCAGGTCACGGAACAGGTGGTTCAGTTCCCATGCGTCGGCCTGGCGCAGGAAGGTGTACAGCTCTTCGATCAGGCCTGCGACGGTGGTCTTCTCGTGCATGGACTGGTCGGGCAGCGGGCCGAACTCGGAGCGCAGCGCGGCCACCATCCAGCCGGAGAGGTAGAGGTAGCGACGCTTGGTGGTGCCGAAGTGCTTCTTGATGGAGATGAGCTTCTGCTGGCCGATGAAGCCGTGCCAGCAGCCCAGGGACTGGGTGTACTGGGCGGTGTCGGCGTCATAGGCGGCCATGTCCTCGCGCATGATCTTGGCGGTGTACTTGGCAATGTCCAGGCCGGTCTTGAAGCGGTTCTGGGCGCGCATGCGGGCAGCGCTCTCGGGGCTGATGCTGGCCCACTTGCCTTGCTGGGCTTCACGCAGTTGAGCCAGTGCCTTGATGTCGTCTTTGTAGGACATGGAACCATCCTCCTCGGGTCTGGTGCGGTCGAGCAGGGCATGCGTAATGCTGCACCCGCGAAATGGAAACAGGTTCGGCCTTCGGAAGCGGCTTGTCTGTGCTGCCTTGGTCGTACCTTGGCGAATTTGAAACGACTGTATGAACAAGACTACAGGGAGGTGATCGAACAGTCGTTTCGTCGCTCGCCCTGTGATGCACTATGGCGCATGTGGCGTGGGCCCCACAATGGGCACTTAGGGGAAGGCAGGGTTGTAGTATGACTACAAGAGGGCGCTGGAAGGCCCTCCTGCTGTAGTGGTTTTTCGTTTGAAGCGCGCGGACTCGCCTAGCTTCCGTCGAGCACAAAACGCATGTTGCGATGCGGAATGCCGGCATCCATGAAGACCTCGCCGAAGGCGGCGAAGCCCAGCTGCTCGTAGAACGCCAGGGCATGGGTCTGGGCGGCCAGCTCGACCTTGCCATGCCCCAGACGCCGCGCCGCTGCGATCGCGGCCTGCATCAGTGCTATGCCGATGCCCAGCCCGCGCGCTTCACGCAGCACGGCCACCCGGCCGACATGGCCGTCGGGCAGCAGCCGGGCGGTGCCCAGCGCCGTTGCGCCGCGCAAGGCGAGGAAATGGCGGCAGGCGTCGTCACGCCCGTCCCACTCCTCGGCAAGCGGCACGCACTGCTCGTCGATGAACACCACGCGGCGGATTTCGCTGGCCAGCTCGCCAAGTTCCGCCCAACTGCCCTCTTGGATGACGATCGACTCCGACACCTTGTCACTCCTCTTCGTCATACCAGCCGAGGCTGCCGGCATCGAGCAGCCTGGCAAGCAGTTCGGCGGCGCCTTCGAGCGACAGCAGCTCGGCGTCGAGGGGGGTATCGTCAGCCAGCGCACGGGCCAAGGGCAGCGAGCATTCGATACCGTCGCCATCGACGAAAAGGGTGGCGCGCTCGCCATCGAGGGCACGCCAGGCGAAGCGCGAGCCGGGGCTGCGCAGCAGTTCCTCGCCGTCTTGTAGTAACGCGACAAGCTCAGCGGCGTCGGTCGGGCGTTCGCTCGGCACCAGCTGGTCGGGGTACTTGGGCTGGGTCATCACTCGGCCGAACCACTGTGCCAACTGGGCCGGATCGTCGAGGGTGGCCAGGATCAGGCGGCGCATGCGTTCGAGCGAGGCGTCGTCGAGTTCCGCGGGGTCGGCGGGCGGTGTCATGCCGGCATCGCTGTAGCGCAGCGAGGCCGGCAGCTGTTCGCCGAGGTAGTCGGCAAACGAAGTGATCGCTTCATCCGCCGAGGGGGCGCGAAAGCCCACCGAGTAGGTCATGCAGTCGTCGGACTGGCTGACACCATGATGCGCCCAGCCCGGGGGCAGGTAGAGCATGTCGCCGGGTTCCAGCACCCAGTCTTCGCTGGGCTCGACCTCGAAGCGCTCGAGGATGCGCAGGTCGATTCCGGCGAGGATAGGGGCGTCGTCCGCCACCTTGCCGCCGAGCTGCCAGCGGCGCTTGCCCAGGCCCTGGATCAGGAAGACATCGTACTGGTCGACGTGGGGGCCGACGCTGCCGCCCGGCGGGGCGTAGCTGATCATGATGTCGTCGAGCCGCCAGCGCGGCAGGAAGTCGAAGTGCTCCAGCAGCTCGGCCACCTCGGGCACGTAGTGGTCCACGGCCTGCACCAGCAGGGTCCAGTCGCGCTCGGGCAGTTCGCCGAACACGGCCTCGTCGAAGGGGCCATGGCTGACCTGCCAGGGGCCTTCCGGCCCATGCTCTTCCACCAGCCGGGCCTCGACGCCTTCCTCGCAGGCGAGCCCGGCCAGTTCATCGGGATCGAGCGGGCTCTCGAAGTCGGGGAAGGCGCCGCGGATCAGCAGCGGCTTGCGCTGCCAGTGGTCGCGCAAGAATTCGGCGGCGCTGAGGCCGCCCAGCAGGGTGAGGGGGCTGTCGGTCGGCATGGTGTTCTCCTGGGGAAGGCTCATCGGTTGGCGCCGGGCACCCACAGCACGTCGCGCTCACCGTTGCCATTGGCGCAGCGTGCGGCGACGAACAGCAGGTCCGAGAGGCGGTTCAGGTAGCGCAGCACCTCGGGATTGACCGCCTGTTCGGCCATCAGCGCCGTGACCAGGCGCTCGGCACGGCGGGTCACGGTGCGAGCCAGGTGCAGGTGGGCGGCCAGCGCGGTGCCGCCGGGCAGGATGAACGAGCGCAGCGTGCCCAGCACGGCGTTCATGGTATCGATGCGCTGCTCGAGGTACTCGACCTGGGCCGCAGTGACGCGCAGAGGCGGATATTCGGGCGCTTCCTGCTCCGGCGTGCACAGGTCGGCGCCGACGTCGAACAGGTCGTTCTGCAGCCGGGCCAGGAGGGCGTGCAGCTCCCCCTCGGCATGCAGCTGGGCCAGGCCGAGGGTGGCGTTGGCCTCGTCCACCGTGCCGAAGGCTTCCACCCGCAGGTCGTGCTTGGCCACGCGGCTGCCGTCACCGAGGCCGGTGTCGCCCTTGTCGCCGGTGCGGGTGTAGATCTTGGTGAGCTTGACCATGCTGCCTCCGTTGGGTCGGCGCCGGGCTCAGAGCCGGCGCGCCTGGGCCTCGGCGTTACCGATGTAGGTGGCCGGCGTCAGCGCCTTGAGTTCGCTCTTGACGTCGTCTGGCAGTGCCAGCGTGTCGATGAAGGCGGCGAAGCCGGCCTGGTCGATGCGCTTGCCGCGGGTCAGCTCCTTGAGCTTCTCGTAGGGCTTCTCGATGCCGTAGCGACGCATCACCGTCTGGATCGGCTCGGCGAGCACTTCCCAGCTGGCGCCAAGGTCCTCGGCCAGGCGCGCCGGGTTGGCTTCGAGCTTGGAGATGCCCTTGAGGGCGGCGTGGTAGGCGATCAGACCGTAGGCCAGGCCGACGCCGAGGTTGCGCAGCACCGTGGAATCCGTGAGGTCGCGCTGCCAGCGCGAGATCGGCAGCTTCTGGGAAAGGTGGCCCAGCACGGCATTGGCCAGACCCAGGTTGCCTTCTGAGTTCTCGAAGTCGATGGGGTTGACCTTGTGCGGCATGGTCGAGGAGCCGATCTCGCCCTCGATGGTCTTCTGCTTGAAGTAGCCCAGCGAGATGTAGCCCCAGACGTCGCGGTCGAAGTCGATCAGCACGGTGTTGAAGCGGCAGATGGCATCGAACAGCTCGGCGATGTAGTCGTGGGGTTCGATCTGGGTGGTGTAGGGGTTGAAGGTCAACCCCAGACCCTCGACGAAGGTGCGCGCGTTGGCTTCCCAATCCACTTCCGGGTAGGTGGCCAGGTGGGCGTTGTAGTTGCCCACCGCACCGTTGATCTTGCCCAGTATCTCGACGCGCTCGATCTGCGCGAGCTGGCGGCGCAGGCGGTAGGCGACGTTGGCCATCTCCTTGCCCAGGGTGGTGGGGCTTGCGGTCTGGCCGTGGGTACGCGACAGCATCGGCAGGGCGGCGTGCTCATGGGCCAGCCTGGCGATCTCGTCGGCGACCCGGTGCATGACCGGCAGCAGGGCCTTGAGCCCGTCGGCCAGCATCACGCCGTAGGAGAGGTTGTTGATGTCCTCGCTGGTGCAGGCGAAGTGCACGAACTCGGTGACCGCATGCAGCTCCGGCTGCGCGGCGATCTTCTCCTTGATGAAGTACTCCACCGCCTTGACGTCGTGGTTGGTGGTGCGCTCGATCTCCTTGATGCGCTCGGCGTCGGCCACCGAGAACTCGCGGATCATGGCCTCGAGGAAGGCCGTGGCTTCGGCGGAGAGCGGCGGTACCTCGACGATGCCGCCCTGCTCGGCCAGGCGCTGCAGCCAGCGGATCTCGACGATCACCCGGGCGCGGATCAGGCCGAACTCGCTGAAGTGCTCGCGCAGGGCCTCGGCCTTGCTGCCGTAGCGGCCATCGACGGGAGAGAGGGCGGTAAGAGCGGTAAGGGGCAGGGAAGCGGCTTGCATGGTCTGTGTCCGGTGCGTAGGGGAAAGGGGTCAGCCCAACTGGTCCAGGGCTTTCTTCAGGGCGCCGCGCTGGAACACCAGCTTCCAGCGGCGGCCGCCCTGCTGGTGCCAGAGCAGGGCGAAACGAATGCCGGCAAGCAGGATGGCGCGTACCCGTTCGGGCATCATGCGACTCTGCAGAAGCGAAGGGTCGCCTTGGACCACGATGCGGGTCTTCAGGGTCGAGAGCGTCTCCTGGTAGGCCTCGCCGAGGCTTGAGATGACGTTCTCGTGGGTGGCGCCAAAGTGCTCGGCCTGGCCCTGGATGCGGGTCAGGTGCTGGCCGAGGGTGGCCATCATGGCATCGTCCTGGCGCAGCTTGCTCATCAACAGCAGCAGCGAGAAGCCGTAGCGCAGCACCACCGGGTTGGCCTGCTGGCGCCCGACCACCGCTTCGAGCGCGTCGAGCCCGCGGCGCAGGTTGTTGGGGTGGCCGCCGTAGATCGCCTCGAAGCTCTCGGGGTTGGTGTCCAGCGTGGCGCGGATCAGCGTCTCCCAGGCGCGGGTATCGACCTGGCCGGTGCGGGCCAGTTCGTCGACCAGGCTGGCGGCCTGGAACACCCCGGCCAGCGCCAGGGCCTGGCGCGCGGCGGGCGAGTCCGGCGCGCGATGAATCGGAATGGTGTTCATGCGGGAGGCTCCGTGGCGTTCCAGGTGGCGCGGATGACGCCGCCGCCGAGGCAGATCTCGCCGTCGTAGAGCACCAGCGACTGCCCCGGCGTGACGGCACGCTGGGGATCAATGAAGCGCACCTCGACGCCGCCGTCGGGCAGCGTGCGCATGCGGCAAGGTACGTCGCCCTGGCGATAGCGGGTCTTGGCGGTGAAACGGCCTTCGGCAGCAGGGGGCTCGCCGGCCACCCAGTCCATCGCTTCGGTGGCGAGTGAATCGGTGTAGAGCAGCGGGTGGTGCTTGCCCTGCACGGCGATCAGCACGTTGCGCTTGAGATCCTTCCCCGCCACGTACCAGGGCGCCTCGGGGTGATTGGCCAGGCCGCCGATGCCGAGCCCCTGGCGCTGGCCCAGGGTGTAGTACATCAACCCCATGTGCTCGCCGATGACCTCGCCCTCGGGTGTCTCGATCGCGCCAGGCTGCGCCGGCAGGTACTGCTGCAGGAAGTCGCGGAAGCGGCGCTCGCCGATGAAGCAGATGCCGGTGGAGTCCTTCTTGCGCGCCGTGGCCAGGCCGTGGCGCTCGGCGATGGCGCGAACCTCCGGTTTTTCCAGCTCGCCCACCGGGAACAGCGTGCGGGCGATGGCGGCTTCCGGCACGGCGTGCAGGAAATAGCTCTGGTCCTTGTTGGGATCGATGCCCTTGAGCAGCCGCGGACGGCCCTCCCGAACGCCGCCGCGCACATAGTGGCCGGTGGCGATCTTCTCGGCACCGAGCATCTCGGCGTATTCGAGGAACACCTTGAACTTGATTTCGCGGTTGCACAGGATGTCCGGGTTCGGGGTCCGCCCGGCCTTGTACTCGGCCAGGAAGTGCTCGAACACGTTGTCCCAGTACTCGGCCGCGAAATTGGCGCTGTGCAGCCGAATGCCGAGCTTCTCGCACACGGCCTGGGCGTCCGCCAGGTCGGCCTTGGCGGTGCAGTACTCGGTGCCGTCGTCCTCGTCCCAGTTCTTCATGAACAGGCCTTCGACCTGATACCCCTGCTCCAGCAGCAGCAGGGCGGAAACGGAGGAGTCGACGCCGCCGGACATGCCGACGATCACCTTGCCTGAGGTGGCGGTCATGGGCGCTCTCGGAATCGTTGGATCACAAATGGGGCGCGATTATACCCGATCTGGGTGCGAGGCGCCGAGCCCGTCGAGGCCGCCGTGCCAGGGCGGCTCGACGCTGTGGTGGCGGGCCTGGCCATGCCCCTGCTGGCGATTCGGCCTGCGAGCCCTGCGCTACCGTTCGTGGATGACCTCCATGGGGTAGAAGCGCTCGGCCAGGGCGTCACGCAGCCGGCGCAGCACCAGCGGGCTGCGCAATCGCCCCTCGCGGTCGAGCGCCTCGATCTCGTCGAGGGTCAGCCAGTGCACGCCGAGGATGGCAGGGTCGAGCGGCGTGCCCTGGTGCGCAAGCGCCATGCCCAGGAAGCCATGGCTATGAAAGGTCTTCCCGTCCGCCGACGAATAGACGTACATGCCGAGGTAATGGGTGATGCCGACCTGCCAGGCGGTTTCCTCGCGCAGTTCGCGCAGCGCCGCTTCCTTGATCCGCTCGCCGGGCTCCAGATGGCCGGCAGGCTGGTTGAAGAGGGTGGTCGGGCTGCCTCGCGGGGCTTCCTCCACCATCAGGAAACGACCGGCACGCTCCACGACAGTGGCCACGGTGACATGCGGTTGCCAGCGGCTCATCGACGATCTCCTTGGCGGCGCGGCGGGCGCCGTGATGGGTTGCGCGGGGCGTGCAGGGTTTCGCGGCGCCACTCGCCGGGCGCCAGCCCTTCCAGGCGCCAGGGCCCGATGGCGACGCGGACCAGGCGCAGCGTAGGGTAACCGACATGGGCGGTCATGCGCCGCACCTGTCGGTTACGACCTTCGCTCAGGGTAAGTTCGAGCCAGGTCGTGACCGGGTGGCGCCTCGGGTCGAGCGGCGGCGTGCGCTCCGCCAGGCCGCCCTCGGCCAGGCGCCGCACCTTGGCCGGGCGGGTCATGCCGTCGCTGAGCGCCACGCCGTGGCGCAAGGCGTCCAGCGCCGCGTCGTCGGGCTCGCCCTCGACCTGCACCCGGTAAGTCTTGGGCTGCTTGTGGCGCGGGTCGCTGATGCGCTGGATCAGCGCACCGTCGTCGGTCAGCAGCAGCAGGCCCTCGGAATCGTAATCCAGGCGCCCGGCAGCGTAGACCCCCGGCTCGTCGATGACGTCTGCCAGGGTGGCACGCGGCACTTCACCGCCGTGGCCACGGTCGGTGAACTGGGACAGCATGCGGTAGGGCTTGTGCAGAAGGTAGATGGTGCTCATGGGGGCAAGCTTACCGGCAAGCGGAGCGGGATGGGAGAGGGCGGCGTGTCAGTCTTATTGACCATACGCAGAAGCGGGGCGGTTGATATAATGCGCTCGCTCGCCGGGAGCGCCCTCGTCGTTACGGGGCCTGCCGTGACTCCGCCACCGGGGAGATGCCAAGCGCATCCCCGCCCTATCGAGAACCGTAGGTGGAGCACGCCGGGGTCCCTGTTTCGGGCAGCGTGAGTGCGCGCAACCGTTCCAGTTACTGCCACCGCAAGCGACCAGAGAGATCAACGCCACCATGTCAAAAACGCCGAAGATTATCTACACGTTCACCGACGAAGCGCCTGCGCTGGCGACCCATTCGCTGCTGCCGATCATCGATGCCTTCACCGATGCCGCCGGCGTCGAGGTCGAGACCCGGGACATTTCCCTGGCTGCCCGGATTCTCTCCCAGTTCCCCGACTACCTTACCGCCGAGCAGCGCGTCGAGGATCACCTCGCCGAGCTGGGTGCGCTGGCCAAGACGCCGGAAGCCAACATCATCAAGCTGCCCAACATCAGTGCCTCCGTGCCGCAGCTCAGGGCGGCGATCAAGGAGCTGCAGGACCAGGGCTACAAACTGCCGGACTACCCGGACGAGCCCAAGAACGACGAAGAGCTAGAGATCAAGGCGCGCTACGACAAGACCAAGGGCAGTGCCGTCAACCCCGTGCTGCGCGAGGGTAACTCGGACCGCCGTGCCCCCAAGGCCGTCAAGGAGTATGCGCGCAAGTACCCCCACTCCATGGGTGAATGGAGCCAGGCTTCGCGCACCCACGTATCCCACATGCACGGCGGCGACTTCTACCACGGCGAGAAGTCGATGACGCTGGATCGCGCCCGCAACGTGAAGATGGAGCTGATTACCAAGAGCGGCGAGGCGCGGGTGCTCAAGCCCAAGGTCTCGCTGCTCGAAGGCGAGATCATCGACAGCATGTTCATGAGCAAGAAGGCGCTGTGCGAATTCTACGAGCGTGAGATCGAGGACGCGCGCAAGACCGGCGTGATGTTCTCGCTGCACGTCAAGGCGACGATGATGAAGGTCTCGCACCCGATCGTCTTCGGCCACTGCGTCAAGATCTTCTACAAGGAAGCCTTCGAGAAGCATGGGGCGCTGTTCGACGAGCTTGGCGTCGACGTCAACAACGGCATGGTGAATCTCTACGACAAGATCGCCACCCTGCCCGAGTCGCAGCGCGAGGAGATCATCCGCGACCTGCACGCCTGCCATGACCAGCGCCCGGAGCTGGCCATGGTGGACTCGGCGCGCGGCATTACCAATTTCCACTCGCCCAGCGACGTGATCGTCGACGCCTCCATGCCGGCCATGATCCGCGCCGGCGGCCAGATGTACGGGGCCGATGGCCGCCTCAAGGACGTCAAGGCGGTGATCCCGGAGTCCACCTTCGCGCGCATCTACCAGGAGATGATCAACTTCTGCAAATGGCATGGTGCCTTCGACCCGGCCACCATGGGCACCGTGCCCAACGTCGGCCTGATGGCGCAGAAGGCGGAGGAGTACGGCTCCCACGACAAGACCTTCGAGGTGCCGGAGGACGGTGTCGCCAACATCACCGACCTCGAGACCGGCGAAGTGCTGCTGTCGCAGAACGTGGAGCGGGGCGATATCTGGCGCATGTGCCAGGTCAAGGACGCGCCGATCCGCGACTGGGTCAAGCTGGCCGTGGAGCGCTGCCGCGATTCCGGCATGCCGGCGGTGTTCTGGCTCGACCCCTACCGCCCGCATGAGAACGAGCTGATCAAGAAGGTCAAGACCTACCTGGAGGAGCACGACACCGAGGGGCTCAACATCCAGATCATGTCCCAGGTCCGGGCCATGCGCTATACCCTCGAGCGCGTGATCCGTGGCCTCGACACCATCTCGGTGACCGGCAACATCCTGCGCGACTACCTCACCGACCTGTTCCCGATCATGGAACTGGGCACCAGCGCCAAGATGCTCTCCATCGTCCCGCTGATGGCCGGTGGCGGCATGTTCGAGACCGGGGCCGGTGGCTCGGCGCCCAAGCACGTGCAGCAGCTGCTGGAGGAGAACCACCTGCGCTGGGACAGCCTCGGCGAGTTCCTCGCGCTGACCGCCTCCCTGGAGCATCTTGCCAAGCACTTCGGCAACGAGCGTGCCGCGCTGCTGGCGGAGGCGCTGGACAAGGCCATCGGCCAGTTCCTCGAGAACAACAAGTCGCCCTCGCGCAAGGTGGGGGAGCTGGATAACCGGGGCAGCCACTTCTACCTGGCCCTGTACTGGGCCCAGGAGCTGGCCGCCCAGGACAAGGACGCCAAGCTCAAGGCGCTGTTCGCCCGCCTGGCCGAGACCCTGGTGACCCAGGAGGCGACCATCCTCGAGGAGCTCAATGGCGTACAGGGCCAGCCGGTCGACATCGGCGGCTACTACCATGCCGACCCAGCGCTGGCCCGGGCGGTCATGCGTCCGAGCAAGACCTTGAACGAGGCCCTGGCGATGGTCGCCAACGGCTGATGTCAGGGTAGGACCTTCCGGTTCGCCCAGGACCCCCGTTCGCCGCTTGGCGGGCGGGGGTCCTTAGGTCATATGGGCCGGTTGGGCGTAAAATGCTATACTCCGCGCTCCACTGAACAGACCAGACAGGGGAGTTCTCAATGGGGTTCCAGAAAATTGTCGTCCCGGAAGGCGGCGAGAAGATTACCGTCAACGCCGACAACACCCTGAACGTGCCGAACAATCCGATCATCCCGTTCATCGAGGGTGACGGAATCGGTGTCGACGTGACGCCGGCGATGAAGATCGCCATCGATGCCGCCGTTCAGAAAGCCTACAACGGCGAGCGCAAGATTCACTGGATGGAAGTCTACGCCGGTGAAAAGGCGACCCAGGTCTACGACGCCGACACCTGGCTGCCCGAGGAAACCCTGGAAGCCGTCAAGGACTTCGTGGTGTCCATCAAGGGCCCGCTGACGACTCCTGTGGGCGGTGGTATTCGTTCCCTGAACGTGGCGCTGCGCCAGAAGCTCGACCTCTACGTCTGTCTGCGCCCGGTGCGCTGGTTCGAGGGCGTGCCGAGCCCGGTGAAGAAGCCCGCCGACGTCGACATGGTGATCTTCCGCGAGAACTCCGAAGACATCTATGCCGGCATCGAGTGGAAGGCCGGAACCCCGGAAGCCGACAAGGTGATCAAGTTCCTGCGCGAGGAGATGGGTGTCACCAACATCCGCTTCCCCGAGAACTGCGGCATCGGCGTCAAGCCGGTTTCCGTGGAAGGCACCAAGCGCCTGGTGCGCCAGGCCCTGCAGTACACCGTGGACAACGACCGCGAGTCGCTGACCCTGGTGCATAAGGGCAACATCATGAAGTTCACCGAAGGTGCCTTCAAGGATTGGGGCTATGAGATCGCCAAGGAGGAGTTCGGTGCCGAGCTGCTCGACGGCGGCCCGTGGATGCAGTTCAAGAACCCCAAGACCGGCAAGACCATCGTGGTCAAGGACGTCATCGCCGACGCCATGCTGCAGCAGATCCTGCTGCGTCCGGCCGAATACGACGTCATCGCCACCCTGAACCTCAACGGTGACTACCTCTCCGACGCGCTGGCGGCCGAAGTGGGCGGTATCGGCATCGCGCCGGGCGCCAACCTGTCCGACAACGTTGCCATGTTCGAAGCCACCCATGGCACCGCGCCGAAGTATGCCGGCCAGGACAAGGTCAACCCCGGTTCGGTCATTCTTTCCGCCGAGATGATGCTGCGCCACATGGGCTGGGTCGAAGCGGCCGACCTGGTACTCAAGGGCATGGAGAAGGCCATCGCCAAGGGCGAGGTCACCTATGACTTCCATCGCCTGATGGACAATGCCAAGCTGCTGAAGTGCTCCGAGTTCGGCCAGGCCGTCGCTGACAACATGTAAGCGGCCCCGAGCCTCTCGGGCCCCCGTCCGCTCGGCGGACGGGGGCCTTTTGCGTGGAAACCCTGAACCCTGCCGCCCGTGCCGCGTCTAACCGATGCGTAGACGCCTGGACGGGGCGGCATGTCGAGATGGTGTGTGGCTCTTATGTGGAAAATGGATGACACGAGCGAATGGAAGGCGGTGGCTGCCATGGCCGGCATGACGCAGCCGCCCCAGTCCGATCCGGAAGACGACGGAGACCTGGCGGTGAGGCCGGCCGACCCGGAAGTGGCGCGGCCCCCGCTGTACAAGGTCGTACTGCATAACGACGACTACACTCCCATGGAGTTCGTGGTCGAAGTGCTGCAGAGCTTCTTTCATATGGATAGCGAAAAGGCGGTGCAGGTGATGCTGGCGGTGCACACCCAGGGCAAGGCCACCTGCGGTATCTTTACCCGTGATATCGCGGAAACCAAAAGCCACCAGGTCAATCAATATGCAAGAGAGCGACAGCATCCGCTGCTGGCAGATATCGAGGCGGCGGACTGACCCAGAGGTATGCGCGGCACGGGGCGGGAATGGCAGTCGTTGAGGAAGAGACTTGCAACGGCAGCGTTTGTGCCCGATGTTGAATATGCCGGACCACGAAAGATCCGATGCAAGCCCTATGCGGCGATAAGGGGACTGCCATGCTGAGCAAAGAACTTGAACTGACCCTGAACACGGCATTTACCGTGGCGCGCTCCAAGCGCCATGAGTTCATGACCGTCGAGCACCTGCTGCTGGCATTGCTGGACAACGCGTCAGCCGCAGACGTGCTGAGAGCCTGCGGGGCCAACCTCGACAAGCTGCGGTCCGACCTGCAGGATTTCATCAACTCCACCACGCCCCTGATCCCCGAGGATCAGAGCGACCGCGAGACACAGCCGACGCTGGGCTTCCAGCGCGTGCTGCAGCGCGCCGTGTTCCACGTGCAGTCTTCCGGCAAGAGCGAAGTGACCGGAGCCAACGTGCTGGTCGCCATCTTCTCCGAGCAGGAGAGCCAGGCGGTCTATTTCCTGAAGCAGCAGAACGTGGCCCGGGTCGATGCGGTGAACTACATCGCCCACGGCATTTCAAAGGTGGCCGGCCATGGGCAGAGCCCTTCGTCGTCGCCCAACGATGCCGAGGAGGCCGAGGAGAGCGGCGGCGAGAGCGGCACCAACCCGCTGACCGGCTACGCCACCAACCTCAACGAGCAGGCGCGCCTGGGCAAGATCGATCCGCTGATCGGGCGTGAGCAGGAGCTCGAGCGCGTCATCCAGATCCTGGCTCGGCGGCGCAAGAACAACCCGCTGCTGGTGGGCGAGGCCGGTGTCGGCAAGACCGCCATCGCCGAAGGCCTGGCCAAGCGCATCGTCGAGGAAGACGTCCCCGAGGTGATCGGCGACGCCGTGGTCTACTCCCTCGACATGGGCGCGCTGCTGGCAGGCACCAAGTACCGCGGCGACTTCGAGAAGCGCCTGAAGAGCCTGCTGGGCGAGCTGCGCAAGCAGCCCAACGCCATTCTGTTCATCGACGAGATCCATACCGTGATCGGCGCCGGGGCGGCCTCGGGCGGCGTGATGGACGCTTCCAACCTGCTCAAGCCGCTGCTCTCCTCCGGCGAGCTGCGCTGCATCGGCTCCACCACCTTCCAGGAGTTCCGCGGCATCTTCGAGAAGGACCGGGCGCTGGCGCGCCGCTTCCAGAAGGTCGATGTCATGGCACCTTCGGTGGACGACACCATCCGCATCCTCAAGGGCCTGCGCTCGCGCTTCGAGGAGCACCATCACCTCAAGTACACCGATGCGGCGCTGGAGAGCGCGGCTCGGCTGTCGGACCGCTACATCAACGACCGCCACCTGCCCGACAAGGCGATCGACGTGATCGACGAGGCCGGGGCCCACCAGCGGCTGCTGCCGCCCGAGGTGCGGGTCGAGACCATCGACGTCGACCAGGTCGAGGCGGTGGTGGCGTCCATTGCGCGGATTCCGCCGAAGAGCGTCTCCAGCTCCGACCGCAAGCTGCTCGCGAACCTCGATCGCGACCTGAAGATGCTGGTGTTCGGCCAGGACGAAGCCATCGACAGCCTGTCCGCGGCGATCAAGCTCTCCCGGGCCGGGCTCAAGTCGCCCGACAAGCCGGTGGGCAGCTTCCTCTTCGCCGGCCCCACCGGGGTGGGCAAGACCGAGGTGGCCCGCCAGCTGGCGCGCAACATGGGCATCGAGCTGGTGCGCTTCGACATGTCGGAGTACATGGAGCGGCACACCGTGTCGCGGCTGATCGGCGCACCTCCGGGCTACGTCGGCTACGACCAGGGCGGCCTGCTGACCGAGGCGATCACCAAGCAGCCGCACTGCGTGCTGCTGCTCGATGAAATCGAGAAGGCGCATCCGGAGGTCTTCAACCTGCTGCTGCAGGTGATGGACCACGGCCGCCTGACCGACAACAACGGTCGCGAAGCGGACTTCCGCCATGTGATCCTGATCATGACCTCGAATGCCGGGGCGGAGCAGCAGGCGCGTCGTTCCATCGGCTTCCAGCATCAGGATCATTCGACGGATGCCATGGAAGTCATTCGCAAGACCTTCTCGCCGGAGTTCCGCAACCGCCTGGATGGCATCATCCAGTTCCATGCGCTTCCCACCGCGGTGGTGCGCAATGTGGTGGACAAGTTCCTGGTGGAGCTGCAGGCGCAGCTCGACGAGAAGCGGGTCCAGCTCGATGTGGACCTGGAGGCACGGGACTGGCTGGCAGAGAAGGGCTACGACCCCAGCATGGGCGCAAGGCCCATGGCGAGGCTGATCCAGGAGAAGCTCAAGAAGCCGCTGGCGGAGCTGATCCTGTTCGGAGAACTCTCCGAGCACGGCGGGGTGGTTCACGTCACGGTGGAGGAGGGCGAGCTGCATCTCTCCACGGAGTCGGAGATGGCCGACGCACCCTGACCTTCAGGCTTGCCTCAACTCGTACAGCGCCCTGTCTTCGGACGGGGCGTTGTCGTAAGGGCGTTCGGATCGCCGCCGCGGTGCTGCGTCGACGCTCAGCGTGAGCGGTAGACGATACGGCCCTTGGTCAGGTCGTAGGGAGTCAGTTCGACCTTGACCTTGTCGCCGGTGAGGATGCGGATGTAGTTCTTGCGCATCTTGCCGGAAATATGCGCGGTCACGACGTGGCCGTTCTCCAGCTCGACGCGAAAGGTGGTATTGGGAAGGGTGTCGACGACGACGCCTTCCATTTCGATATGGTCTTCACGTGCCATATAGGCGGTTCCTCGCTGAGCAAGTTGTGCAACGTAGCAGCAGGCGCAAAACGCCCAGTCCTACGGATAGCGCGGTATTGTGCCGCAAGCGGGGCGTCAAGGCAAAGCGGGCCTTAGGGTGAGGGGGCTTCCGCCAGCGTCAGCAGGCGGCGCCAGTGGCGTCCGTCCAGCACTTCCAGCGGGCGATAGGCTTCCTTGTAGGCCATCTTGCGGCATTCCCGGATCCAGTAGCCCAGGTAGACGTGGGGCAGACCCTGGCGGCGGGCCTTCTCGATCAGGCTGAGGACGGCGAAGGTGCCCAGGGAGCGGCGATCCCACTCGGGGGCCGGATCATAGAAGGTATAGATCGCCGACAGGCCGTGTTCCAGGCGGTCGAAGGCCGATACCGCCACCAGGCGGTCGCCGTGGCGAAATTCCAGCAGGCGCGAATAGGGTTCGTCGAGGGTCAGGAAGGTGCGGTACTGCTCATGGCTCGGTGGGAACATGTCGCCGTCCGCATGGCGAACCCGAATGTAGCGGTCGTACAGCGCATAGTGCTCTTCGTCGAACAGCGCCGGCCGCTCGACCAGGCGCAGGTCCTCGTTGCGCTTGGCCACCCGGCGCTGGCTGCGGCTGGAACGAAAGTCCGCCACCGGGATGCGCACGGACACGCAGGCGCTGCAGCCCTCGCAGTGGGGGCGATAGAGGTGGCGCCCGCTGCGGCGAAAGCCCAGCAGCGCCAGGGCGTCGTAGACCCCCTGGCTATGGGACTCCTGGGGATCGAGGAAAAGCGTCGTGGCCTCGCGTGCCTCCAGGTAGCTGCAGGCGTGGGGAACCGTCAGGAAGAAGCGAAGGTCACGCACGGGATGGCGAGGCGCATTGCTGCTCACGTCGGTCGCCTCCTTTGCTCAAGCGGTAGTAACAGGTTGCAGGTGGCAGCGTCCGGCAGGGGCCAGCAGGGCAGCGGGTAGTTGCCATCCGTTGCGTCCCCGGTGGACAGGCACCTCTCAAGATAGTCGATGAACACGGTGCGGGCGATACCGCGGGCGCCGAGGGTGGCGAGGTGTCGGGTATGCATCTGGCAGTCGATCAACCGGCCGCCGCCGGCCCGCATGGCCTGCACCAGGGCCACCAGAGCCACCTTCGAGGCATCGGTAGCGCGGGTGAACATCGATTCGCCGAAAAACACCGGGCCCATGGCCACGCCGTACAGCCCGCCCGCCAGCCGCCCTGCCTGCCACACTTCAACGGACCGGGCGTAGCCCAGGCGGTGAAGCTGACGGTAGGCATTCGCCATCTCCTCGGTGATCCAGGTGCCGGGCTGGCCGGAGCGTGGTGCCGCGCAGGCGCGGATCACAGCGTCGAAATCGCGGTTGAAGGTGACGGTGAAGGTGCCGCTGCGCAGGCGCTTGGCCAGGCTGCGGCGGATATGCAGCTCGTCGGGAAAGAGCACCATGCGTGGGTCGGGGCTCCACCACAGGATCGGCTGGTCGTCGCTGTACCAGGGAAAGATGCCGTGGCGATACGCGGCCAGGAGCCAGTCGGAGGAGAGTTCGCCACCGGCTGCCAGCAGGCCGTCGGGGTCGCGCAGGGCGCGCGATACGGGGGGGAAACGCACCGGTCGCCGGGGTAACCAGGACAGCATGCCAGAGAGCTCCAACGCCACGGAAGCGACTAGTCTGACGCTCTGATCGCTGCAGCTCAAGCCGTGCCCTGTGCCGAAACTTTGACTCCCGGTATGATGGCGGCTGAATCTGGTACCTGACTGTTGGAAACAGCGCTGTCGGAGATGGCGCGAGGGGGTTGGCGAGTTGAGTGCAAAGGAGAAAAGCGCGCCTCGGCGCGTGACGGAGGAGAATTCCCGGCAGACGACGCGGCGCATGGGGCTCCACCTGCACGGCGCCGCCCGGGAGGGGGCGACGATCATTCTGCTGGCCGGCTGTGTGTTCCTGCTGCTGGCCCTGTTCAGCTATACCCCGGCGGACCCCGGCTGGTCCCATCGCGGCCCGGAAACCGACGTCGACAACTGGATGGGGCCCATCGGCGCCTGGCTGGCCGATGTCCTCTATTCCCTGTTCGGCGCCAGCGCGCTGTGGTGGCCTGGCATGCTGGGCTATGCCAGCTGGTGGATGATCCGCACGCGCCGGGCCAGCATCGACTGGGACGCCACGGCGGCTGCCGTGCGCCTGGGCGGCCTGGTCCTCTTGCTGCTGGGCACCACCACCCTGGGGGCGCTGCACTTCTATTCGCCGCAGAGCGTGCTGCCCTACTCGTCGGGGGGCATCCTGGGGGAAGGGCTGGTCGGCGCCCTGGTGCCCCTGGTCGATTCCGGCGGCACCGGGCTGCTGGCCCTGGCCGCCATGCTGTGTGGCTTCCCGCTGTTCACCGGCTTTTCCTGGTTCACGGTGATGGACGAGCTGGGTCATCGCATGCTCAGGCTCTGGCGCTGGGCGGCCACGCCCTTCGGGCTGGTACGCGAGCGCTATGAAGCGCGCCACGAGGAGCACGAGCCGGGGCTGGGCGACGCCTCCGGCACGCAGGAGGGCCAGGAGGGGCAAGAGGAGGAGGACGCCTATGGCGAGCCGGTGTCGCGTCGCCCACGGCGCTGGGCATTCTGGCGCCGCAGGGCGGTGGAGCCGGCCCTGGCCCACGTGCCGCGCGAACCCGGCATGTCCTCCGCGCTCGGGGCCGATGACGATACACGGATTCCCTGGGACGTGGTGGAACAGACGCCTTCGGCGAAGCAGCCGGAAGCCGCCTATACCGCAGCGCCCAATGCTCCGGGCGGCGCTGCAACACCACCACGGGGCTCCGTGGCAACGCCTGCCGTGCCGCCCTCCGCCGCGGAAGGCGCAGCCGCAGCGGCGACCATCGCGGCGGCAGGTGCTGCCTCGGGCAGTCTCAAGGCTAGCCGTCACGAAGAACCGACGCCTGCCGTCGCCATGCCGCTGCGTGCCACCCCTGACGATGAAGCACCGGCTGCGACCGCCAACCCCGGGCCTGCGAGCGAGGCTCCACGGCCGCCCGAGATGCGCGAGCCGCCGCTAGCCGCGCCAGCTGCCGCGGAACAGCCTCCACGCGGCCCGTCGGGCACGCAAGCCGCAGGCGGCAAGGTCACGCCGGCGCGTCGTGAGCCGGAGCTGAGCGCCTGGCAGCCCGCTGAGCCTGAAGACAGTCACGAGCCGCGCCTGAGCTGGAAGGATGTGGGCGCTGCAGCGGACGAAAGTGCGTCGACCGAGCCAGCCTCCCCGTCTTCACCGACACCTGAACCCCAAATCGTGGAAGCGCCTGGCGAAGAGGCGCCGACGGCGCCCCTGGCCGGCGACCAGGCCTCGGGGCTGCGGGCCTGGAGGGAGACTCCCGGGCAGCCGTCGTCCGATCCACTGGCCACCCCGCACCAACCGGAGGCCTCGCCCGAGCGGGAGCCAGATCCGCAGCCACAGCCGCAGCCAGAACCAGAATCCGGCCCGAGCCTGGCGCCCCCGGTGTCCGCCGCCATGGCCGAGCCCCCGCTCCCGCCGTCGATCGCCACCGCCGAACAGGCGCGTGCGGCGGCGGCGGAGCCCGAAGGTCCGACGCTGTGGACGGTGGAGCACCTGCAGAGCCAGCGCCCGGTGCTCGACGACATGCCGGAGCCCGACGGCGAGCTGCCGAGCCTTCGCCTGCTCACGCCGCCCGAGCCGCACCAGCAGAACTACACCGAACAGCAGCTGGCCGACATGGCCGAACTGCTGGAGACTCGCCTGCGGGAATACGGCGTCAAGGCCGAGGTGGTCAGCACCTGGCCGGGCCCGGTGATTACGCGCTTCGAGATCAAGCCGGCGGCCGGCGTTAAGGTGTCGAAGATCAGCAACCTGGCCAAGGACCTGGCGCGCTCGCTGATGGTCAAGAGCGTGCGCGTGGTGGAGGTGATTCCCGGGCGGCCCACGGTGGGTATCGAGATACCCAACCCGCACCGCGCCATGATCCGCCTGCGCGAAGTGGTCGACTCCGACCGCTACCAGCAGGAGGGCTCGGCGCTGACCCTGGCGCTGGGGCAGGATATCGGCGGCGGCCCGGTGGTGGCCAACCTGGGCAAGATGCCCCACCTGCTGGTGGCCGGCACCACCGGCTCGGGCAAGTCGGTGGGGGTCAACGCCATGCTGATCTCGATGCTGCTCAAGGCCACGCCCGACGACCTGCGCCTGATCATGGTCGATCCCAAGATGCTGGAGCTTTCCGTCTACGACGGTATCCCGCACCTGCTGGCGCCGGTGGTCACCGACATGAAGGAAGCCGCCAATGCGCTGCGCTGGTGCGTGGCGGAAATGGAGCGGCGCTACAAGCTGATGGCGGCGATGGGCGTACGTAACATCGCCGGCTTCAATGGCAAGCTCGACGAGGCCGAGCGTGCCGGCGCCCAAGTGGCCGACCCGCTGTGGGAGCCGCAGCCCTGGGAGATGCACGAGCCACCGCCCGTGCTGGAAAAGCTGCCCTACATCGTGGTCGTGATCGACGAGTTCGCCGACATGTTCATGATCGTCGGCAAGAAGGTCGAGGAGCTGATCGCCCGCCTGGCGCAGAAGGCGCGGGCGGCCGGCATCCACCTGATCCTGGCCACCCAGCGGCCCTCGGTGGATGTGGTGACCGGCCTGATCAAGGCCAACATCCCCACCCGCATGGCCTTCCAGGTGTCGTCCAAGGTCGATTCGCGCACCATCCTCGACCAGGGCGGCGCCGAGAACCTGCTGGGCCACGGCGACATGCTCTATCTGCCCGCCGGTTCGGGGCTGCCGACCCGCGTGCATGGCGCCTTCGTCGATGACGACGAGGTACACCGGGTGGTCGAGGACTGGAAGCGCCGCGGCGAGCCGGAGTATGTCGACGAGATACTCTCCGGCGGCGTCTCGGCCGATGCCCTGACCGGGCTAGAGGCCGATGCCGGTGAAGGAGGCGGCGATGCCGAGCAGGACGCGCTCTACGACGAAGCGGTGCAGTTCGTCACCGACAGCCGGCGCGCTTCCATCTCGGCCGTACAGCGTCGCTTCAAGATCGGCTACAACCGGGCTGCCCGGCTGGTGGAGGCCATGGAGGCGGCCGGCGTGGTCTCCTCGATGGGCTCCAACGGCGGTCGTGAAGTGCTGGCGCCGCCGCCGGTAGGTCATTGATGTCGTTGTCCGGCGACAACTTATGCAGCAATCATGAAAGCGCAGGCGGGGATGCAACCCGCCGTCACGCCGCGGGTCGGAGAGACAGGATCCATCCGGACCCGCCCAGGAGAGAGACGAATGAGCGTAAAGAAGACCTTGACCGTACTGGCACTGACCCTTGCCATGCCGGTTGCGGCCATGGCCAGTGAAGGCGCCGACCGCCTGGCGCGGATGCTAGAACCGCTGCAGACCTACGAGGCCCGCTTCGAGCAGCAGATCCTCGATGCCAGCGGCCAGCGCCTGCAGCAGGCCAACGGCCACATGTGGCTGTCGCGCCCCGGCAAGTTCCGTTGGGAGGTGGCCGCCCCCTATCAGCAGGAGGTGGTGTCCGACGGTAGCGAGGTCTATCTCTACGACCCGGACCTCGAGCAGGTCACGGTGCAGGCCCTGGACCAGCGGGTCACCCACACGCCCGCGCTGCTGCTGTCCGGCAGTGCCAGCGAGCTGACCGCGAACTACGATGTCAGCCGCAGCCAGCAGGGCAGTGCCGAAACGTTCCGCCTGGTGCCGAAGACCGCCGACACCCTGTTCGAGGAGCTCGAGATGACGTTCCGGGGCGAGCAACTGCGCGGTCTTCAGATGACCGACAGCACCGGGCAGCGCACCGCGATCGAGTTCCTGGACGTCCAGGCGAACCACGCCATCGACGACGGCATCTTCACCTTCGATATTCCGGCGGGTACCGATGTGATTCGCGATACCCACTGAGTTCCAGGCCCTGTCACTGAGCTCCAGCTCTGTCACTGAGTTCCAGGCTCAACCCTTGCTTCAGCGCCGCCCTCGAGGCGGCGCTTTCGTTGCTAGTCGCTTCCGCCGCCATCGGCCCGCGCATCCAGCTCGGCGCGCCACGCCATCAGCTGCGCGTAGCGCTTCTCCTGGCCGTGCTCGCTGGGCCGGTAGAAGGACTCGTACGGCAGGTCGGGGGGCCAGCAGTCGTGGGCGCTACCCGCCGGGTAGCCGTCCGGCTCGTGGTGGGCATAGCGGTAGCCCTGGCCGTGGCCGAGGGATTCCATCAACTTCGTGGGGGCATTGCGCAGGTAGGTAGGGACTTCCAGGCGCGGCTGGGCCGCCGCGAACGCCTTGGCGCGCTTCCAGGCCTGGTCGATGGCGTTGCTCTTGGGCGCGATGGAGAGGTGGATGGCGACGTGGGCGATGGCGCGCTGGCCTTCGTGGTCGCCCAGGCGCAGGTAGGCATCCCAGGCTGCCATCACCAGCGGCAGGGCGCGCGGGTCGGCGTTGCCGACATCCTCCGAGGCGATGGCCGCCAGGCGGCGGATCACGTCGAGCGGGTCGCCGCCGCCCTGGATGAAGCGGGCGATGTAGAGCAGCGCCGCGTCCTGGCGCGATGAGCGAACCGATTTGTGAATCGCAGAGAGCAGGTCGTAGTAGTAGTCGCCCTGCTTGTCGAAGGCGCTGGCCTGGTGGCCGATCACAGCCGCCAAGGCTTCGCGGGGCAGTCGCTCGCCTTCGCCGGTGGGCACGGTGAAATCGCAAGCCACCTCCAGCAGCCCCAGCGCACGGCGGGCATCGCCGGCGGCGGCGCGGGCCAGGATGTCCAGCACGCCGTCATCGGCGACGATCCGGCGTTTGCCCAGCCCGCGTGCTTCATCGTCAAGGGCGTGCCGCATCACCGTGACCAGTTCGGTCTCGTCCAGCATCTGCAGTACGTAGACTCGGGCGCGCGAGAGCAGGGCGGAGTTGACCTCGAAGGAGGGATTCTCGGTGGTGGCGCCGATCAGCGTCAGCAGGCCCGATTCTACGTGGGGCAGCAGGGCGTCCTGCTGGCTCTTGTTGAGGCGGTGGATCTCATCGAGAAAGAGCAGGGTGGTGCGGCCCTGGGCCTGCATGGCGCGGGCGCGTTCCACCGCGGCGCGAATCTCCTTGACGCCCGCCATCACGGCCGACAGCCGCTCCAGGTGGGCGCCGGAGTGTTCGGCGAGTATCTCGGCCAGGGTGGTCTTGCCGGTGCCGGGCGGACCCCACAGGATCATCGAGCGCACGGTGCCGCTTTCGGCCATTCGCCGCAGCGGCTTGTCCGGCCCCACCAGGGCCTGCTGGCCCACGTACTCTTGCAGACGGCGGGGGCGCATGCGATAGGCCAGAGGGGCGTCGGCGTCATTGGCCTGGCCGAATAGATCCATGCTTCTCTCCTTGGGTGCCCTGGTCCGGTCTTGCGCATGGCAGCCAGAGGCTGCCTTACGACCATGGCTGGTGTGCAGAAGCGAGTCAAACGGGCTAGGGTGAAACGATATCTTGCCTGAACGGACCGGTTCCGTTGACGGTTCGTTCAATGAACCGGCGCCAGTCCCGTGACTCCAATGTGAGACACCCCGCCCATCGGAAGTAGAGGAGGCCTCGACATGCCCATGCTGACCCAATTGCGTCAGGATCATGCCAATATGGCGCGCATGTTGCACGTTCTTCAGCTGAAGCAGAAATCCCTGGCGGATGGCAACCGCCCGAACTTCAAGCAGGTTCGGGAAGTGGTCGATTACATCCTGGAGTACATGGAAGGCTTCACCGTACCGCTGGAGCGGGTCTGCGCCGAGCGGCTCCAGGCGATCAGCCCGGCCTGCAAGGACGTGACCGAGCGGCTCTCCAGCGACTACCTGGCCCTGCGCCAGCGCCTCATGCGGCTCTCCGACGACATCGACATGATCCTGATGGATGCCGTGGTTCCCATGGACCGCTTCGCCGCCGACCTGAAAGCCTATCTCGACGCGCATCGCCAGTACCTGCGCGACGAGCGTGAGCTGCTGTTCCCGATGCTCCGCGAGCACTTCGACGACCGCGACATGGAGCGGCTGGCCGAGGCGCTGCCCGAAGGTGCCGCCGCCAGGCTGGAGCGCCTGCAGCAGTCCTATCCCGAGCTTTATGCCGAGCTGAAGGAGGCGCCGGAACCGGCTACTTGAACGCACGGGCCGGGCAGGCCCTTTCGGCGCCACGACAGGCTGTTTAGAATGTGGGCCTTTCAGCAGTCGAGCGAGTTCGAATGAGCGACGTTGCGTCATGCCCGGCCCGATCCTGATCTTCGACTCCGGCGTCGGCGGCCTCTCGGTCGTGCCGTCGCTGCGTCGGCGCCTGCCCGGCGTGGCGCTGACCTACGCCTGCGACAATGCCATGCTGCCGTACGGCACGCGGCCCAGCGCCTGGCTGGTGGAGCGTATCCTGGCCGTGTGCGAGGCGGCCGTGATCGCCAGCGGCGCCAGCGTGCTGGTGGTGGCCTGCAATACCGCCAGCACCCTGGCCCTGGACGTCCTGCGCTCACGGCTGGCGGTGCCAGTGGTGGGCACGGTGCCGGCCATCAAGCCCGCCGCCGCGCTCAGCCGCAGCCGCCACATCGGCCTGCTGGCCACCAGTGCGACGGTTTCGCGCCCCTATACCGACCGGCTCATCGAAGCCTTCGCTGCCGATTGCCGGGTCACTCGGGTCGCCGGCGATCCGCTGGTTACCCTGGCCGAACGCCTGCTGGCCGGCGAAGCGCCGGATCCCGCCGTGGTGGAGGCCGTGACGGCACCGCTGTGGATGGCCGAGGACCTGGATACCGTGGTGCTGGGCTGCACCCACTTTCCGCTGCTCGGCCAGTGGATCGCGGCCGCCGCGCCGCGCCCCATTCAACTGGTCGATTCCAGTGATGCCATTGCCAGGCGCACCCAGGACATCAGCCGGGGGCTATCGCTTGGCCGGGGGTGCGACCAGAGCCTGGCCACGGCCCCCGACGCCCGCCTCGTGCGGGCCTTGACGCGCTTCGCCTTCGAGGAACCGCGCCCTCTCGTCGTCGGCTGACGTCACACTTTCCTTTTCCAGCACGCGACAGGAGCTGCCGTGTCCCTTCCCGTTGTCGACCCTGCCCGCTACGACCAGCAGCTCGAGGCCAAGCGCGAGCGCATCACCCGGCAGTTCGAGCGCTTCGCGCCGCCGAAGCTGGAGGTCTTCGCCTCTCCGCCGAGCCATTACCGCCAGCGCTGCGAGTTCCGCGTATGGCACGAAGGCGACGATCTCTACTACGCCATGTTCGAGGTGAGCCCCGACGACCCCAAGCAGAAGCGCGTGATCCGGCTCGACGACTACCCCGTCGCCAGCCGTCGCATCAACGAACTGATGCCGAGGCTGCGCCAGGCGCTGCTTGAGAACGACACCCTGCGCCGCCGCCTGTTCCAGGTCGAGTTCCTGACCACGCTCTCCGGGGAAGCGCTGGTCACGCTAATCTACCACCGTCCGCTCGATGACGCCTGGGAAGCGGCGGCGCGAGCGCTGCAGGCGCAGCTCGATGTGTTCATCATCGGGCGCTCGCGCAAGCAGCGCCTGGTCCTCGAGCGCGACCATGTGTGGGAGCGGCTGGAGGTGGAAGGGCGCACCTTTCGCTACCAGCAGGTGGAGAACAGCTTCACGCAGCCCAACGCCGAGATCAGCCGCGCCATGCTGGGATGGGCACGGGACGTGACCCGGGGCAGCCAGGCCGGCGACCTGGTGGAGCTCTACTGCGGCAACGGCAACTTCACCGTCGCCTTGGCCGAGAACTTCCGCCGCGTGCTGGCCACCGAGATCTCGCGCACCTCGGTGGCCAGTGCGCGTGAAAACCTCGCCGCCAACGGAATCGACAACGCCGCGGTGGGGCGCATGTCGGCCGAGGAGTTCGCCGAGGCGCTCAAGGGCGACAAGGGCGGCAGGCGGGTCGACGAGATGGCACTCGATGCCTACGCCTTCACCACCGTGCTGGTGGACCCGCCCCGGGCCGGGCTGGACGATGCCAGCTGCGCCCAGCTCGGCGACTATCCGCGCATCGTCTATATTTCATGCAATCCCGATACGCTGGAGCGCAACCTGGAGACGCTGTGCCGCACCCATCGCATCGCTCGCTTTGCCTTGTTTGACCAGTTTCCCTGGACGCACCACTGCGAATGCGGGGTACTGCTGGAGAAGAGGTGCGACTGATCGCCCACGTTCGTCGTCCTTTTGCAAGCGTCAATACGCTGCCTGTCGATGCACAACCGACATGCTCCATGAGAAGGCTGGCAAGTCGATGGGGTGGGGCTCGGCGCTGCAGTAAGCTTGCCGCAAGTGGCTGGCAAGCCACGCTGAATCCAACCCAGGGCCGGCCCACGGCCCCAGGCAGCCGAGGTGAGGAATGCAAGACGAGACGATCGATGCAGGCAGGCAGGACATTCTCAAGCAGTTGAGGGAACGCCTGGACAGCCGGCTGCAGAAGGAGCGGGCCGACGAGGTGGAAGCCTTCGCTCGCAACTTCTACGCCACGGTGCCCCTGGAAGACCTGGCCGACCGGCGGCTGGACGATCTGTATGGGGCCACGCTGTCGGTATGGCACTTCATCCAGCATTTCGATGCCGGCTCGCCCAAGGTCCGGGTCTTCAACCCCGACTTCGAGGAGCACGGCTGGCTGTCGTCCCACTCCTTCGTCGCGGTGCTGCATGAAGACATGCCGTTTCTCGTCGACTCGGTGCGGATCGAGCTCAACCGACGCGGCCTCACCGTGCATGCCATCCACAACGCGGTACTGGCGGTGGAACGTGGCGCCAACCACGAGCTGCAGCGCGTCACCTCGCCGCGTGACGCGAACGCGCCGAGCCAGCGCGAGTCGCTGATCGCCATCGAGATCGATCGTCATTCAAGCAAGGCGATGCTGGCCGACATCGAACAGGCCCTGCACGATGTCCTGGGCGATGTGCGCATTGCCGTGGGTGACTACCAGGCCATGTGCGACAGGATCACCGAGGCCCTGCACGAGCTGCGCGTGCGCCGCCCGGCGCAGGTGGACGAACAGGATCACGACGAGGCCATCGCCTTCCTCGAATGGCTGCTGCACGACAACTTCACCTTCCTGGGCTACGACGCCTACACCATTGATTCGGGTGATGCCGGCGATGAGCTGGTGAAGGTCGAAGGCAGCGAGCTGGGCGTGTTCCGCCTGGACCTGCCGCGCTACCAGGAGCGTATCCGCACCGAACTGGGCGTCGAGGGCAACCGCTTCGTGCTGGTGCCGCAGCTGCTGTCGTTCGCCAAGAGCGCCCATCATGCCCGGGTGCATCGACCCACCTATCCCGACTACATCTCGGTGGATCGCTATGACGAACAGGGTCGCGTCATCGGCGAGCACCGTTTCCTCGGGCTGTTCACCTCCAGCGTCTACAACGAGTCACCGCGCAACATCCCGCTGCTGCGACGCAAGCTCAAGGCGGTGATGGAAATCGCCGGCTTCAACCCCAAGGGGCACAACGGCAAGCAGCTGATGCAGATCCTCGAGGTCTATCCGCGCGACGACCTGTTCCAGATCGATACCCAGGAGCTTGCGCGTACGGCGCTGGGGATCCTCGACATCCGCGAGCGCCGCCGGGTCAGGCTGTTCATCCGCACCGACCGCTCCGGGCGCTTCCACTCCTGCCTGGTGTTCGTGCCGCGCGATGTCTTCTCCACCGACCTGCGCATGCGCATCCAGAACCTGCTGTGCGAGGAGCTCGACGCCAACTTCGGCGACTTCAACACCTATCTCTCCGAGTCGATCCTGGCTCGCATCCAGTTCATCCTGCGCTTCAACGGCGAAGCGCCGCGAGAGGTCGACCGCAAGCGGCTCGAGGCCAAGGTGGCCCAGCTGGCGCGCAGCTGGCGCGACGAGCTGCACGAGGCGCTGGTGGAAGGCTATGGCGAGGAGCAGGCCAACCGGCTGATGGACCGTTTCCGCGACGCCTTCCCCGCCAGCTACCGCGATGACTTCGGCTCGCGTACCGCGGTCTTCGACCTGCAGTACCTGGCCGAGCTCGACGAGGGTGCCCCGCTGGCGCTGACCCTCTATCGGCTGGTCGAGGAGGAGAGCAGCGGGGTCAACCTCAAGCTGTTCCAGCGCGACCGTACCATCCCGCTCTCCGACGTGCTGCCGGTGATGGAGAACCTGGGGCTGCGCGTGATCGGCGAGCGCCCCTACGAGATCGACACGCCCGAGACCCGCTACTGGCTGCACGACTTCGACCTGGAGCACCACACCTCCACCGAGGTTAGCCTGCAGCAGATGCGCGAGCCTTTCATCGAGGCGTTCAAGCGCATCTGGGTGGGCGAGGCCGAGAACGACGGCTTCAACCGCCTGGTGATCGCCGCCAACCTGGACTGGCGCGAAGTGGCCATGCTGCGTGCCTACGCGCGCTACCTGAAGCAGATTCGCTTCGGCATGTCCCAGGACTACATCGCCGCCGCGCTGACCAACTATCCCGAGATCACCCGTGAGCTGGTGACCCTGTTCAAGCTGCGCTTCGACCCCGACCAGCGCCCGGACGAGGCACAAGTGGCGACGTGCCAGGAGCGCATCCAGCGTCATCTCGAGGGGGTCGCCAGCCTCAACGACGACCAGTTGCTGCGCCGATTCATGGAGCTGATCCTGGCCACGCTGCGTACCAACTACTACCAGCGCAGCGCCGACGGCCAGTTCAAGGACTACATCGCGTACAAGCTGGAGCCGAGGAAGATCACCGGCATGCCCAAGCCGCGCCCGGCCTACGAGATCTTCGTCTGCTCGCCGCGGGTCGAGGGCGTGCACCTGCGCGGCGGCAAGGTTGCCCGCGGGGGGCTGCGCTGGTCGGACCGGCACGAGGACTTCCGCACCGAGGTGCTGGGGCTGGTCAAGGCGCAGCAGGTCAAGAACGCGGTGATCGTGCCGGTGGGGGCCAAGGGTGGCTTCGTCTGCAAGCGCCTGCCCGAGGGCGGCGACCGCGACGCCATCCAGCAGGAAGGCATCGCCTGCTACAAGATTTTCATCCGCGCCCTGCTGGATATCACCGACAACCTGGTCGGCGGCGAGGTGGTCCCGCCGCAAGGCGTGGTGCGCCATGACGACGACGACGCCTACCTGGTGGTGGCGGCCGACAAGGGGACGGCGACCTTCTCCGATATCGCCAACGAGATCTCCGCCGAGTACGGCCACTGGCTCGGCGATGCCTTCGCCTCCGGTGGGGCCAATGGCTACGACCACAAGAAGATGGGCATCACCGCGCGGGGCGCCTGGGAGTCGGTCAAGCGCCACTTCCGCAACCTGGGGCTGAACACCCAGGAAGAGCCGTTCACCGTGGTCGGCATCGGCGACATGGCCGGCGACGTATTCGGCAACGGCATGCTGCTCTCCGACAAGATCCAGCTGGTGGGCGCCTTCAACCACCTGCACATCTTCGTCGACCCGACCCCCGACGCGGCGGCCACCTTCGCCGAGCGTGAGCGGCTGTTCAAGCTGCCGCGCTCGAGCTGGGAGGACTTCGACGCCACGCTGATCTCCGAAGGCGGCGGCGTGTTCAAGCGCAGCGCCAAGTCGCTCGTCATCACGCCGCAGATGAAGCAGGTGTTCGGCATCGAGGAGGACCGCCTGTCGCCCAACGACCTCATCCGCGCCATGCTGCAGTCGCAGGTCGACCTGCTGTGGAACGGTGGGATCGGCACCTATGTGAAGGGCAGCGGCGAGACCGATGCCATGGTCGGCGACAAGGCCAACGATGCGCTGCGGATCAACGGCAGCGAGCTCAACTGCCGCGTGGTCGGCGAGGGCGGCAACCTGGGCCTGACCCAGCGCGGCCGCCGGGAGGCCGCCGCCAAGGGCGTGCTGGTCAATACCGATTTCATCGACAATGCCGGCGGCGTCAACTGCTCCGACCACGAGGTCAACATCAAGATCCTCATCGACGAGGTGGTCAAGCGCGGCGACATGACCGACAAGCAGCGCAACCAGCTGCTGGCCGACATGACCGAGGAGGTGGCAAGCCTGGTCATCCTCGACAACTACCGCCAGACCCAGGCGCTGGATCTCTCGCAGATCCTGTCGCGCTACGGCATCGACCCCTACCGCCGCTTCATCAGCGAGCTGGAGGCAGCCGGGCAGCTCGACCGCGAGCTGGAGTTCCTGCCCTCCGACGAGGAGCTGCAGGAGAGGGCGGGAGGCGACCAGGGCATGACGCACCCGGAACTGTCGGTACTCATCTCCTACGCCAAGAGCGTGCTCAAGGGGCATGTCCTCGCTTCCGACGTGCCCGATGATCCCTACATCCAGCAATACGTCGAGCGCGTCTTTCCGCGGGCGCTGGCCGAGCACTTCCACGACGAGATGTACCAGCACCGCCTCAAGCGCGAGATCGTCACCACCCAGGTGGCCAACGACCTGGTCGATCACATGGGCATCGTCTTCGTGCGCCGCCTGATCGACTCGACCGGCGCGAGCCCGGCCGATATCGCGCGCGCCTATATCGTGGCCCGCGACAGCTTCCAGCTCTCGACCCTGTGGGAGCGGATCGAGGCGCTGGACAACCAGGTGCCGAGCCAGGTGCAGTACGGCATGATGCTCGACCTGATGCGGCTCATTCGGCGTACCACCCGCTGGTTCCTGCGCCAGCGCCTGGGGCTCTCCACCCGTGATGCCATCGAATACTTCGCGCCACGGGTCGCGCAGCTGCAGGAAGACATCGGCCAGCTCCTGCGCGGCGAGGAACGCAGCCGCTGGGAGCTCAAGCGCGACGAGCTGCTGGCGGAGGGCGTGCCCGAGGAGCTGGCGGCCACGGTGGCGGCCTCGAGCAGCCTGTACGGCGCACTCGGCATTATCCAGTCGGCGCGCCAGGCCGACGAGAAGCCGCAGCGGGTGGCCGAGGTGTTCTTCGAGATCGGCAACCGCCTCGAGCTGCCGTGGATGATCCAGCAGGTCAGCAACCTGGAGGTGCGCGACGGCTGGCAGGCGCAGGCCCGTGAAACCTTCCGCGACGATATCGACCGCCAGCAGCTGGCGCTCACCGTCAGCGTGCTCAAGAGCGAGCAGGGCCGCGAGCCGGATGAGCGCGTCGACACCTGGCTGGCGGCCCACGCCTCGCTGCACGAGCGCTGGTGCCGCCTGATCGCCGAGGTGCGCGGCGGCAACCAGGCGAGCTTCCCGCTTTTCGCGGTGGCCGTGCGTGAGCTGGTCGACCTGGCCGAGAGCAACGGCGAAGGCTGACCTTAAGCGCACAGTGAGCCTTGACGAACCCCGCCCAGGCGGGGTTCGTCGTTTCGGGCGGCGCTGCTATAATCCGCCCGCTTCCTTCCCGACCGCCCGGAGATGCCATGTACGCGCTTGCCCGCTCGATCCTGTTTCGCCTAGATGCGGAAACCGCCCATGGCCGTGCGCTCGGTGCACTGGATCTGGCTCACCGGCTGAAACTCGGCGGCTGCCTCGGTGGGCGGCGCGTGGACGACCCGGTGACGCTGATGGGGCTGCGTTTTCCCAACCGGGTGGGGCTGGCCGCGGGACTGGACAAGAACGCCGACCATCTCGACGCCCTGGGGGCGTTGGGCTTCGGCTTCGTCGAGGTGGGCACCGTCACGCCCAGGGCACAGGAAGGCAACCCCAGGCCGCGCCTTTTCCGCCTGCCCGAATGCGGTGCCATCATCAATCGCATGGGCTTCAACAATGCCGGGGTCGACCACCTGATCGAGCGGGTGAAGGCCTCGCGCTTCGATGGCGTGATCGGCATCAACATCGGCAAGAACCTCACCACGCCGGTCGAGCGGGCGGTGGATGACTACCTGATCTGCCTGGAGAAGGTCCACGCCCACGCGCACTACGTGACGGTGAACATTTCGTCGCCCAACACGCCGGGGCTGCGCAACCTGCAGTTCGGCGAGCATCTGGACGCCCTGCTGGGCACCCTGCGCGAAGCGGGCGCTCGGCTGGACCAGTCGGCCGGCCGCCGGGTGCCGCTGGCGGTGAAGATCGCGCCGGACATGAGCGAAGAGGAGGTGGGGCTGGTGGCCCAGAGCATTGCCCGCAGCGGTATCGACGCGGTGATCGCCGCCAACACCACCGTTGCCCGTGATGCCGTGGCCGGGTTGCCCCATGCCGACGAACAGGGCGGCCTTTCGGGGCGGCCGGTGTTCGAGGCCTCCAACCGTGTGGTGAGAGCGCTGCGCCGCCACCTGCCCGAGCTGCCCATCATCGGCGTGGGCGGCATCGACAGCGGCAAGGCGGCGGTGGCCAAGGTGGCGGCCGGTGCCGACCTGGTGCAGCTCTATACGGGATTCATCTATCGCGGCCCGGCCCTGGTCGGCGAGTGCGCCCGGGCGCTCAAGGCGGCCGGCGAGAGACAAGAAAGCCCGTGAGGTTATCACGGGCTTAGCTCATGGATATTGCCGGGTCGATCACCCGGCAATGACAGTGGTCGGGAAAAACGTGTTACAAGACCATCGGGTTCTTGTGAATCCCGGAGACACCGGTCATGCCGGCCCACTGGTCTCCTCGGCCTTCACGCCAACCACTCATCCAGTATTCACGTATATTGACATCCTGACTGGGACAGTCGTCGCGGGAGCGCCCGGATATGCCGGCCTTGTAGCCGTGAAGATAGGCGCGCTGGAAGCGATCACGTTTCTGTCTTTTCATCGGATGACCTCTTGTAAAGGTACCAATTTGGGGCGCACGACATGCACACCCCGGCGTTCCACCGTTGTTCGCCAGCCGCATCATTCCTTTAACGACGGCAGAGCGAGGTCATTCGGAGCCTGACGGGGCCCCGGGAGAACACATGTGTCTTTCCAGTAGCTACCATGACTACCTTTAGCCCATCATGGGGGGCATTGTCGACCTATGTTTCGTCATAAGATCGAGATGAAATGGTAACGAAAGTAATATACCCGGCCGAAGGGGGCGGGCACCCAGCATGAGTGAGTCACCGCAACGCGAAACATCCGCCTACCTGGCCACCTGCCCCCGGGGGTTGGAAGAACTGCTGTCCGACGAACTGCGCGCGCTGGGAGCCGAGCCGCACAAGACGACGGTGGCCGGCGTGCACTTCCAGGCCGACCTTGCGACCGCCTACCGCGCCTGCCTGTGGTCGCGGCTGGCCAACCGCATCGTGCTGTGCCTGCTGCGCGAGGAGGGCATCGAGCGCCCCGACGCGCTGCATCGGGCGGTGGGGGCGGTCGACTGGAGGCAACACCTGCGCCCGGGCGCCACCCTGGCGGTGGACTTCCATGGCCGCAGCGAGCAGATCCGCCACACGCGCTTTGGCGCCCAGACCGTCAAGGATGGCGTGGTCGACGCCCTGCAGGCGCAGGGACGTGAACGCCCGGGGGTCGACCTGCAGCGGCCGGACCTGCGCCTCTACGCCCACCTGCACCGCGGGCGGCTGACCCTGGGGGTGGATCTTTCCGGCGACAGCCTGCATCGGCGCGGCTATCGCCGCGACGTGGGCCATGCGCCGCTCAAGGAGAACCTGGCTGCGGCCCTGCTGATTCGCGCAGGGTGGCCACAGCGCCTGCGCGACGGCGAGGCGCTGGTCGATCCGCTGTGCGGCGCCGGCACGCTGTTGATCGAGGCGGCCCTGATGGCCGCCGACATGGCGCCTAATCTCCCTCGCGTGCGCTTCGGCTTCCATGGCTGGGCGCAGCACGACGAGGCGCTGTGGGCCGAGCTCAAGCGCGAGGCCGAGGCGCGTGCCAGCATCGGCCGCAAGCGCTGTCGCAACCGGTTGTACGGCTTCGACGAGAGTCCTCCGGCGCTGGCGGCCGCCAAGGCCAACGCCATGCGGGCAGGCATTCCGGCGCTGATCCAGTTTCACGGCGAGGCGCTCGGCCAGCTGCAGCGCCCGGCGGAGCTTGGCGAGGGAGAGCGGGGCTTGGTGATCGCCAACCCGCCCTACGGCGAGCGGCTCGGTGAGCTGCCCGAACTGGTCACGCTCTACCGGGAGCTGGGCGAAGGGGTGCGTCGCACCTTCCCGGGCTGGCGGCTCGCCGTGTTCACCGCCAACCCCGACCTCGGCCACCGCACCGGGCTTCGCGCCGACAAGCAGTATTCGCTGAGGAACGGCCCGCTCGAGGCTCGGCTGCTGCTGATGGAGGTGCCCGCCGAGAGCGGCGAGGGCCAAGCGGAAAGCCGCCCGACGCCACGCAGCGAAGGCGCGCAGATGTTCGCCAACCGGCTGGAGAAGAACCGCAAGCGGTTGAAGAAATGGCTCAAGCAGTCGGGTGAAACCTGCTACCGCCTGTATGACGCCGACATGCCCGAGTACGCCCTGGCGGTGGATGTCTATGACGGCCGGGTCCATGTGCAGGAATACGCACCGCCGCGCTCGATCAACCCGGCCCAGGCGCAGAAGCGGCTGTTCGATGCGCTGCAGGTGATTCCCGAAGTGCTGGGCGTCGATCCCGCCCAGGTGGTGATCAAGCGCCGCGAGAAGCAGAGCGGCAAGGCCCAGTACCGCAAGCAGGCCAGTACCGGGGAGCGTTTCCAGGTGCGCGAGGGGCGTGCGCGGCTGTGGGTCAACTTGCGCGATTACCTCGATACGGGACTTTTCCTCGACCACCGCCCGGTGCGCCGCATGCTGGCCGAGATGGCCGCCGGCAAGCGCTTTCTCAACCTATTCTGCTACACGGCGGCCGCCACGGTGCAGGCTGCGCTTGGCACCGAGGCGGAAGGGGGGGCCTGCGACAGTGTCAGCGTGGATCTCTCCAATACCTACCTGGAGTGGGCGCGCGACAACTTCGCCCTCAACGGTCTCGACCCGGCGCGGCACCGGGTGGTGCGCGACGACTGCCTGCGCTGGCTGGAAACCGCCAAGGCCGAGTTCGACCTGATCTTCCTCGATCCGCCGACCTTTTCCAATTCAAAGAAGATGGAGGGTACGCTGGACGTGCAGCGCGACCATGGGCGACTGATCGAGCTGGCCATGGCGCGCCTGGCGCCGGGCGGCACCCTGGTGTTCTCGAACAACCAGCGTCGCTTCCAGCTCGACGAGTCGCTGCTCGAGCGTTTCGTGGTGAAGGAGATCTCGGCACGCACCTTCGACCCCGACTTCGAGCGCCGGCCCGACCTGCATCATGTGTTCCTGATTCGTCACCGGGAGGGAGCATGACCTCCCACGTCTTGCCTGCAGCTCGGTCACGCCGAACCGACAGCCAGCGTGTCGGACAAATTGAACAAGGAGCGGTGCGATGACACGCCTGACCCTCTATACCACCCTGGGTTGTCATTTGTGCGAGCAGCTGGAAGCGCTGCTGGGCACGCTGCATGCCGGTGACTACCGGCTGGAAAAGGTCGAAATCAGCGAGAGCGAGACCTTGATGGCACGCTATGGCGTGCGCATCCCGGTGCTGGTGGACGAGGCGGGAGACGAGCTCGACATGGGCTTCGAAGCGCCGCAGCTGGCGGCCTGGCTGGCGCAACGTGGCTGGCTGGACGAGGCGGCCTGGCAGCGTCTTGGGCAAGATAAAGCATCTGGCCCGGCGAAGGCTCGGGCCGCACCCGAGGCATCCAGGCGCCCCGCAGGACGGCGCTACCTGGGCTGATCAAGCATTGTCCAGCAGCGAGAGCTGCCGAACGGCCGCCTGGCCTTCGGCGCTTTCCGCTGCCACTTCCAGCACCTTGCGCAGGCCGCGCGACGAGAGGATGGTGGCTTCGTCGGAGAGCCACATCAGCGCTTGGTCATGATCCTCGGCCAGCATGTGCTTGAGCCCCCCGAACTGGGTGCCGATCTGGCCCCAGGCGCGGCTGAAGATCCAGTCGCCGAACATGTCCTGGTGGATATGGACCAGCACATAGTCGTGGTCACTTTCCCAGCGAACGATCACAGTGGCTCCCCGGCGTCGAGTCGCCGCGGCTTGGGCGGCAAGAAGATTGGCAAGGCGGTATTGTAAGGCCTCGCGCCAGGGGAGCAAGGCGCGCGCCGCTTCGCTACGCATTCGCAAGTTCAAGACAGGCTAGGCAAGGAGAGACGCTGTGAAACTTCTGGTGGACGCCCAGGTACCCGGCGCCGAGGCCTGCTTCGGGCCGCTGGGCCAGCTGGCGAGAATGCCGGGTCGCTCGATCGATGCCGCGGCCCTGCACGACATCGACGTGCTGGTGATTCGCTCCATCACACGGCTCGATGCGGCTACCATCGACGCCGCCAAGAGGCAGGGTTCACCGCTGCGCTTCGTCGGCACCTGCACCATCGGGACCGATCACGTCGACCAGGCGGCCCTGGCGCGCCATGGTATCGCCTTTGCCAGTGCGCCGGGGTGCAACGCCGAAGCGGTGGCCGACTACGTGCTGGGCAGCCTGCTCTGCCTGGCGGAACGCCAGGGCTGGCGCCTGGCCGAGCGGCGTATCGGTGTCGTCGGGGTGGGCAACGTGGGCCGCCGGATTCATCGGCGACTGTCGGCCATGGGCGTGACCACGTTCGCCTGTGACCCTCCCCGCGCCGAGGCGGAGGGCGCGCAAGGATTCCAGGCCCTGGATGAGCTGATCGAGGCGTGCGACGTGCTCTGCCTGCACACCCCGCTGGTGCGCGAAGGGCGGTATGCCACGCACCATCTGCTGGATGCCGGTCGCATCGAGCGCCTGTCATCCGGGACCGTACTGCTCAATGCCGGGCGCGGCGACTGTGTCGATTCCGCTGCGCTCCAACGCCGCCTGGCCGAGAGGGGCGATATCAGCGCCATCCTCGATGTCTGGGAACACGAGCCTGGCATCGACAGTACCCTGCATGCGCTGGTAGATATCGCCACGCCGCACATTGCCGGGCATAGCCTGGATGGCAAGCTGCGCGGTACCCACCAGATCTATCGCGCCCTGGCGAACCACCTGCAGCGGCCGGTCGACCTGGACTTGCATACGTTGTTGCCGCCCCCTCCGCTGCGCCAGCTGACGCTGGGGCAAGGGCTGGGCCACGAAGAGGCGCTGCGGCTGTGCGTGCGCGGGGTGCATGATGTTCGACGCGATCACGACAGCCTGCTGCGCGAAAGCCGCCGGCTCGGCATGGCCAAGGGCTTCGATGCCTGTCGCGCCGATTATCCCTTGCGGCGTGAATTCTCCTCGCTCAAGGTGGGCTGCCCAGCCAGCGATGCCGAGCTTGCCGGTTGGCTGCTCGGGGCCGGCTTCCAGCAGGTAGGGCAGGCATGAGCCAACATGAGGGGCGGCGGTGACTTTGCAAAACTTTGTCAACATTGCCCGCCGGGGCCTGATCCGCTTCCCGACTGCGTTTATAGTACGACCACATGGCGATAGCGGTATGTGGTAGCGCACCAGTGCACGCATAGTGGCAACAGGCAACGGGGAGGCAGGCGAATGCCCATCATGACTGGCGAGACAACGTCCAAATACAAGCCGCCGGTGGTTGAAGAAGCATTTCGGCCCCTCTGGTTTCGTGCCACGCACCTGGTGGGCCTGATGGCAAGATCGCAGCTCATGCTGCTCGATCTACAGCAGGCCAATAACGAGGCTGTGCGACCGCATCTCCTGCGAATGATGGAGCAGGCCAGCAAGGCCGGCCTCGATTCGCTGTACCTCCAGGCAGAGCGGCTGGCGAATATGCTGGCGGCTGACCAGCGAGAGGTTTGCGGGACAGTGGCGAAGGCCTCCTGTGGCACCCGGGTAGTCGCGATTTCCCCTGCGATCATGCATGAGCTCGAGCAACTTCAAGTCGCTATTGCTGACTATGTCGAGCTGGCGCGCGCTCCAAAAGCCATGATCAATTGAGCCCTATTGGAACTGCAGCAATTAAAATTTGATGTTTCCCTGTTTTGCCCGCATTTGGCGGGCATTTTTTGTTGTTCCAGCCGGATCGCCCCGCCCCAATTGAGTGCTACGAAGACCCAGGTCATGCTTATTGTTAATCAATGTTACGAGGCGTGGTTGCCAATAAGTAAGTTGCCTTACTATAACGTTATGACACATTTTTACAGGGAAAGATGAATGCGAATAGCCGTGCTCGAGGACGACCCAGACCAGCAGGATTTCATCGCTTCCTGTCTTGTTGTGGATCATCATGACGTCACCTTGATGAGCCGAGCGGCCGAGCTTTTCCGGCACCTGCAGACGAGTCCTTTCGACCTGTTGGTCCTCGACTGGTATTTGCCCGATGCCAGCGGCCTGGAAGTGATGGAGCACCTGCGCCAAGGGCAGGCATGGCAGCAACCCATTCTTTTCATCACGGCGCACCGCCAGGCCGGAACCGTAGTGAAAGCCTTGGAAAGCGGCGCAGATGATTTCCTGGCGAAACCGCTGGATCCGGCGGAATTGCGCGCCAGGGTCAAGGCACTGGGCAAGCGCTTGTCGTCGCCGTTCGATTCGGAAGCGCTGACGCTGGGGGTTTATCATCTCAGCCGTGCACGGCATGAGGTGACCGTGAATGGCAGGCAGATTCACCTGACCGACAAGGAGTACCAGCTGACCAATCTCTTCTTCTCGCATCCCGGCCAGTTGGTGTCGCGCAACCTCTTGCTGGAATTGATCTGGGGACTAAATGGCGACGTGCCGACGCGAACCCTGGATACCCATGTCAGCCGCTTGCGACGCAAGCTCGGGCTTGATGGACTGCATGGCCTGCGCCTGCGAAGCGTATATCAATACGGCTATCGCCTCGAGGAGATGACTTCCACCGCCTGAGCCCGCTCGACGAGGCCAAGGCCTTGCATGACGTCACGCGTGGAGTGGCTCAGGCGGACGATTTCCTCCACGGCCGAGCCGAGCTCCCCCAGGCTGGCGTCGCTGGCATCCTTCTCCAGCCTGGCCGCCACGCTTGCCAGCCCGCTGCAGCCCATGGAAGCGGCGGCACCCTTGAGGGCATGGGCGGCTTCGGCCAGCTCGGTCCGATCCTCGGTTTCAAGGCTTGCCAGCATGCGCTGGTGGCGCTCCTCCAGGCGTTCGAGGAATCGGCTGGTGAGCTCCTTCACCGTGTTGCGGTCCAGGGATTCCTCTAGCAATGCCAGCGTTGCCATGTCGACCAGGCTGCCGGGCTCCGGGGCCGGCGGTGAGGGCGGGGCCGCGGCCAGAACATGGGCGTGCGCGGCTGGTGGTACTGTGCTCACTAGCGGCGACTGCAGCAATCGGTAGAGATCGTGGCGCGTGAAGGGCTTGCACAGTACGTCATCCATGCCTGAATCGATGCAGTATTGTCGGTCTTCCGGCATGGCGTTGGCGGTCATGGCAATGATCGGCAGCCGCCGACCCGCTGTCTGCTCACGCATGCGCCATCGCCGTGTGGTCTCGGGGCCGTCGAGAACCGGCATCTGCATGTCCATCAAAACGACGTCGAATGTCTCCTTTTCGAGCAGCGCCAGGGCTTCTTCGCCATTCTCGGCCAGGCTCACCGACTGGCCCATGCGGTCGAGCATGGTGGATACCAGTTCACGGTTGGTCGGGTGGTCTTCCACGACAAGGATCCGATGGCGAGGCAAGGCGTCGTTGAGATCAGTGGGGGCCAGCGGCGTGAGATGGTGCTTGGCTTCCTGCACTGGCACCTCGGGCAGGGGGAGTTCGAACCAGAACAGGCTGCCCAAGCCTTCGTGGCTTTCCATGTCGATGCGCCCGCCCATGGCGGTGACGAGGCGTTCGCAGATGGCAAGACCCAGCCCGGAGCCACCATAGCGGCGGGTAATGGAACTGTCGATCTGCGAAAAGGGCTTGAACAGCAGTTCCCGCCGATCACTGGGGATGCCACACCCCGTGTCGCGCACCAGGAAGCGCAGCCCACTGTGTTCCGCCGCCTCCACCTTCAGGCTGATCGCTCCTTCTGCCGTAAACTTGAAGGCGTTGTTGAGCAGGTTCATCAGTACCTGGCGCAGGCGGTCCGTGTCGCCCAGTAGATAGGTGGGCAGGGACTCCTCGATGCGAAGATGGAATTCCAGGCCGCGCTGCTGGGCCTGGAGCTGGTAACCTCGCGCCAGCTGATGGATGAAACCCTCCAGCTCGAAGGGCTGGGGGTCCAGGTCCAGGCTGCCTGTTTCATACTTGGTGTAGTCGATGACATCATTGATCACGGACTGCAGGCCCAGCACGCTGTCATTCAGGGACGCCAGCAGCTCGTGGCCATTGGCCGTCAGCGGTTCATCGGCAAGCAGGTCGGCCACGCCCATCACGCCGTTGAGCGGCGTGCGTATCTCATGGCTCATCACCGCCATGAATTCCGACTTGGCCTGGCTGGCCTGCTCGGCCTTTCGGGCCGCTTCATCCAGCGCCAGGGCCTGCTCTTCCAGCAGGCGAGACTTGCTGGCATGGTCCCGCCCCTCGCGAATCAGCGAGTAGACCAAGACGCTGCCGGATAGCATCAGCAGCACGATCAAACCCAGCACCACACCATACAGGCGCAGCAGGTCTTCTCGCTCGCGGGTGCGCATGGAGGCGACATGGGCATTGATGCCGATCAGCAGCGCCGAGGCTTGGTCCTGCAGATCACGTAGCTGCCGGTCGAGGTGCTGGCGCGTGTCGCGGTCCAGCAGGCGTTCGCGCCGCTCGATTTCCCCGAACAGCGGCTCCAGCGCAAGCACCGCGGCAAGCGCCTGCTCCATGCCGTTGAACATGGGGGATTCCTGCAGCACGCGGGCGATATCGCCTTGCCTCAGCAGTGCGGTGCGGCTCAGGAGAATCTCGTAGCGCAGCAGTGCCTTGTCGGTCGAGCCGACGGTGGCCATGCGCAACTCCACCCTCAGTTCGCGCACTTCCCGGTCGAACTGATAGGCGGCCCAGTTGAGGTTCTCCAGCATCTTCTGATCGACCTGCTGCTGACGCTGGTAGATCGCTCCGCCGGTGATCAGCGCGCAGACGAACAGGAGCAGGGCGGCAATCGTGGCGACACGATAGCGTTGCATGCTGGAGCTTGCCATAAAGGGCGTCTAGTCCTGCAGGACTTCGATGTGGTGGATCTGCCACACCGAGCGGGTCAGGATTTCCTCGTTCAGCAGGTGCGGATGCTGGTCGAAGGGGTAGATGAGGAACAGTGGGCCGTGGTCACGAACTCTCAGGAGTTCGCCGTCCATGTGGGTGGCAAAGATCACGTCATAGCCCTGGAGGTCATCGATAGGCACGATGGCGGAGTAGTCGTTGAGCGCGGTGACCCTGAGCTGCTGGCCCTCGGCACCCACGGCGGCCAGCAGTTCACGCCCCAGCGGTCCGTTGAAGCGGACGACATGGTCATGCCACGGCGTGGCGGTGACGGTCTCATGCTGGGGCAGCGCTTGCAGCATCTCAAGGTCGAAGTGTGCCTCGTCGCTGGCGTTGGTTGTGGTGATGGCGCCGCTGATGGTCAGGAGTACCCGCCCTTGCGCAGGCGGCAGGGCCTGGACCGAACTGGCAGCCATCAACAGCGCCACAGCCGTTGCGATATGGATAGAACGCATTGAGGGGTCCTCTACATTGGGCGAATGCACGGCTAGGCAGTATACGGCGGACACGTTGCGCAAGTGTCAAAGATTGTAAAGTTTCGCGAATAATGGGTATCCGTTATAGTGGCGTACTAGCACGTAGTGATGGGGCGGTGGATGAGAATTGCCATACTCGAAGACGATCCTGACCAGCGGAGCTTCCTTGTCTCCTGCCTCAGGCCTCTCGCCTCCCAGCTCTGCGGGTACGGCAGCGTCGCTGAGCTGCAGCGCGAGCTGCAAACCCAGCGTTTCGACCTTTTCATCATCGACTGGCGACTGCCCGAGGTCAGCGGGTTGACCTTCATACAGCAGCTGCGGTGCCAGTTGGGCTGGGAAGTGCCGGTGCTGATGATTACCGCGGCGCGGTCCGACCAGGATGTCATCGAGGCGCTTCGCACAGGCGCGGACGACTTCCTCGCCAAGCCGCTGCGCCCGGATGAGCTGCGGGCAAGGGTGAAGGCGCTGGCCAGGCGCTTCGAGCGCCAGCCGGCCGACGATCTTGTCACGCTTGCGCCCTACCATCTCGATACGCGAACCCGAGGCGTCAGCATGGCAGGCGAGGATGTCGCCCTGACCGATCGGGAATACGCGCTGGCCAGCCTCTTCCTGAGGCATGTCGGCGAGCTGTTCTCGCGCCGCCAGCTGCTGGAAATGATCTGGGGCGTACGCGGCGATCTCTGTACTCGCACCGTGGACACCCACATCAGCCGCTTGCGGCGCAAGCTGGAGCTGGACGGACGCCACGGCTGGCGGTTGCGCAGCATCTACCAGAAGGGTTATCGCCTTGAGTCCCACCAGCGCGCCGCGGATGCCGCCTGGCAAGGCTCCAGCCTGTCGGAGAGTTAACCTTCGTTCACCTTTTTTGCGGCGCACTCGGGCGAGCCCTGTCCCGGCAGCATGTTAATGTATCGAACGTAATTAGACGACTTCTGGAGTCGCTGTTTCGATGCTCTCTGTCCTCGACGCGTCGCTCAAGCGTTACCGCCGCCGAGCGCTCGGCATCTACCTGGCTGTGCTGCTCTGCGTTTCGGTTATCCTGGCCGGTTTCCAGTGGCGTGATTACGATCGCCAGATCCAGGCAGGGTGGGAGCGTGCCTTGACGCGTGCCGACCTGGCGGCGGAGTGGGCGGGCATGGCCTTCATGGGCAGTGACATGGCGCTCGCGGGGCTGGTGGAGCTCGTGGAAGCGCCCTGGCTCGAGACCCTCGGTGATACGGTGGATTCCGGCTACGAACAGCTGGAGACGCTGCTACAGCAGCGCAGCCAGGCCCTGGGATTTCTCGATGAGCTTGGCCTGTTCGACCATGACGGCAATGTCGTGGTGACCTCTTCGCCCGTTTTCCCGGTGGGTTACAACCTTCAGGGCCTGCCTCACTTCCAGGCTTTCCAGGTCGAGTCGCCCCCCCGAGAGTGGATTTCACCGCTCTACTGGTCTGCCTTCACCTCGGGCTATCACATCATGCATGCGCGACGCTTGCAGGGCGGCACGCTGGAAGGTGGCCTGGCCGTGTTGCGCCTGCGGCCGCAGATTTTCGAGGAAGCGCTGGAAAGGCTGGCCTTGCTGCCGGGGGAAAGCCTGAGCCTGTTAGACTCCAGCATGCGGCTGGTGGCGCGTCAGCCATGCGATCCCCCGGGGAGCTGTATCGGTATGCTTCTCGATGTCCCGTGGTTGGTGGACTTTCTTGCCCAGGATGTGCCGCGAGGCCAGGCCCGCCTGGTGTCTCCCGTGGATGGGGTCGATCGGCTCTTCGTCTTTCAGCGCGTGGAAGGACGCCCGTTCGTCGTGGCAGTGGGTGAATCGGTCGAGATACTGCTGGCCCAATGGTGGGAGGAGCTCTGGCTGCGCGTGGGGGTCTGGCTGATCCTGGCGCTGCTGGCCAGCGCCCTGTTGCGCCACTACCAGCGGGGACTCTCCCTCGAGCGGGAAGCGCGCATTGCAGCGACGGCATTCGACAGCCAGCAGGGCATGTTCATCACGGATGCCGGCGGTCGCATTCTCAAGGTCAATTCCGCGTTTACGCGTACAACTGGCTATGCGGAGCCGGAGGTGGTGGGGAAAAATCCGAGCCTGTGGGCTTCCGGCCATCATGATCCCGCCTTCTATCGTCACATGTGGCATTCGCTGGTCCAGTTCGGCACCTGGGAGGGAGACATCTGGAATCGCCGCCGCAATGGCGAGGTCTATCCGCAGCGCTTGACCATCAACGCCGTACGCGATGTGAGGGGGGCGGTGACCCACTTCGTCGCCGCCTTCAGCGACATCTCGCGCCAGAAGGCGGCGGAGGACGAAGCGCGCCAGCTCGCTTCCTTCGACCCGCTCACAGGCCTGCCCAATCGACGCCGCCTGATAGACCGGCTCAACGATGTGAGGCGAAGCAGGGGCAAGGCAAACCATTACGAAGCCCTCATGCTGCTGGACCTGGATCACTTCAAGCAGGTCAACGATCTGCTGGGCCACCATGTCGGGGACGAGTTGCTGCAACGGATCAGCGCCGAGCTGAAAGCGCTGCTGCGGGAAAACGATACCCTGGCGCGACTCAGCGGCGATGAATTCGCCGTGTTGCTCGAGGGCCTGGGGCCTGACCTGGACCACGCGGTCTACATTACGGAGTGCATTGCCCAGAAGTTGCAATGCGCACTGCAAGTGACGGTGCCCAACGATGCCTATGCGCTGCTGGTCACCGCGAGCATCGGCATCACCTTGTTTCGTCGCCAGCAAGGCGAGGTGCAGCAACTGCTGCAGCAGGCCGACCTGGCGCTGCGCCAGGCCAAGCAGACGGGGCGCAATCGGCACGTGTTCTTCAACATTGACATGCAGAAGCGGCTCAGTCATCGCAGCCGGCTCGAGGCGGACTTGCGCCTTGCCCTTCCGGCCGGCCAGCTGCGGCTCCATTATCAGCCGCAGTTCAATGTCGAAGGGCGCATGATAGGGGCCGAGGCGCTGTTGCGCTGGCAGCATCCCGTGCTGGGCATGGTGTCGCCGGCCGAGTTCATCCCCCTGGCGGAAGAGAGCCAGCTGATCATCGCCATCGACGAATGGGTCCTGGAAGAGGCGTGTCACGTTCTGGCCGCATGGGCCAAGCATCCCAAGACCCATCACCTGGTGCTGTCGGTCAACATCAGCGCCCAGCAGTTCCATGAGCCCGGCTTTGTCGACCGCGTCATGGCGTTGCTCGATCGCTCCGGGGCGCCGCCGCACCGGCTCAAGCTCGAGATCACCGAAGGGATCTTTCTCGAGCGCCAGGAGGAGGCGCGTGACACCATGCTGGCGCTCAAGGCGCAGGGGGTCACCTTTGCCCTGGACGATTTCGGCACCGGCTATTCCTCGCTCTCCTATCTCAATCGCTTGCCGCTGGATCAACTGAAGATCGACCAGTCCTTCGTGCGCCACCTCATGCACGACAAGGCGAGTGCAGCCATCGTCGAGAGTACCATCGCGCTTTCCCACAGCCTGCATCTGGAGGTGGTGGCGGAGGGGGTGGAAACCGAAGCGCAAAAAGCCTGGCTGGCAAGCCATGGCTGCACCATCTTCCAGGGCTACCTGTTCGGCCGGCCTGGGCCGCTCGAGTTCCTGCCGCTGGAAGAGGTGGCGAATCACACTGGCTTAGGCGGGTGAGGGCGGGGCGCCCTGGTGCGCTGCCGCTACGTGGCGGCTTCTGGAAGGGCCAGAAGCGCCTGCCACGTCTCATGCAGGGCTGACTCGAAGGGCTCGACATGGGCGGGCGGCAGCGGCTCGTGCTGCATCGAGAGGGCTTCGAGGCGCTCCGCCGCCTGTGCCAGGCGAGTGGCGCCAAGCGAGCCGGCGGTGCCCTTGAGCGTATGCAGGCGTTGCGCGAAGTCTTGCCTCTGGCAGGGCGAGTGCGACAGGGGCGCGCTGCGGAAGGCTTCCAACTGCTGGCGAAACATGACCAGCACTCGGCGATACAGCTCGTGATCGCCGCCCGCGGCCATCAGGCCTTGCTGAACATCGAAGCCGCGCAGCTGGTCGAGCCAGGCGTGAGCCACGTCCTTGGCTTCCAGCGTGGAGGCGGCGGCAGAAGCGGGGAGGCTGCCCGAGCGTTCTAGCCAGTATGCCAGGCTGGTTGCCAGCCTGGGTGCGTCGATGGGCTTGGCCAGGTGGTCGTTCATGCCGGCCGCGAGCGCCTGCTGTCGCTCATTTTCGAGTACGGCAGCGGACAGGGCGATGATGGGCATGCCGGGAAAGCGTTGACGGATGCGCCGTGAGGCTTCGAAGCCATCCATGACCGGCATCTGCAGGTCCATGAGGACCAGGTCCACTGCTTGGCGTTCCACGACCTCGATGGCCTTGCCGCCGTGCTCCACCACGGTCACTGTGGCGCCCATGCCTTCCAGCAGCCGCTGGACCAGTTGCTGGTTGATGGCGTTGTCTTCCGCAAGCAGGATGCGAGCGCCCTCCAGGCGCAGCGGGGGTGGAGGCGCTTGGGCGTCGTCGCCCTCGTGGTGCGCTGCCTTTGCCACCGGCAGCGAGACGACAAAGGTGAAGCGGGAGCCCTTGCCCGGCGACGACTCCAGGGTCAGCTCGCCGCCCATCAAGGCGATCAAGCGTCGGCAGATCACCAGCCCCAGGCCGGTCCCCCCGTAGCGTCGCGTGGTGGAGCTATCGGCTTGGCTGAAAGCGTCGAAGAGGCGCTGTTGCTGCTCAGCGCTCAAGCCGATGCCCGTATCGACGACATCGAAGGTCACGCGACAGAGCGATGCTTCGAGGGTGTCGAGCCGCGCGACCAGGCGCACCTCGCCGTGCTCCGTGAACTTGACGGCATTGCTCATCAGGTTGGCCAGCACCTGGTTCAGCCGCAGCGCATCGCCCACCAGCAGCGGGGGCAAGGCGGCATCCGCAACACAGGAGAGTGCCAACCCCTTGTCTTGGGCAGCGAGGGTGAACAGGGCATGCTGTTGTGCCATCACCTCGTCGATACTGAAGGGAAGCGCCTCGAGCTCAACCTTGCCGGCCTCCAGCTTGGAGTAGTCGAGGATGTCATTGATGACACCGAGCAGAAGCTGTGACGATGAACGAATGTGCTTCAAGTAGTCGCGCTGGTCCGCATCGAGGGGAGTGCGCGAAAGCAGTTCGCCGAAGCCCAGCACGGCGTTGAGCGGGGTGCGAATTTCATGGCTCATGTTGGCCAGGAACTCCCCCTTGAAGCGACTGGATTGCTCGGCGCGATGCTGTGCGTCCTTCAGCTGCGTGATGTCGCGCCCCACGCCTTGGATTTCGACAATGTTGCCGGCGTCGTCGAGAATGGCGCTATCTTCCCAGGCGAGCCAGCGCCAGCCGTTGCGCGTCATGGCCCGCTGCTCCATGTAGGCGCGATGAGGCGGGTGCTTGAGCGAGGCGATGGCTGCCAGGGTGTCGGCGATATCGTCTTCGTGGACCAGCGGCGTGAAGGTTTGGCCGAGCAGGTCCTCCCGGGACAGGCCGAAGGTGCGGCAATAGGCGTCGTTGACGAAAATGAAGCGGTTGTTGCGATCGACCCGCACGATCAGGTCGTGCTGCGACTCCACCAGGCTGCGGTATAGGCGCTCTTGTTGCTGAAGGCGAAGCTCTGCCTCCTTGCGTTCGGTGATATCGGTGGCGATACCCACCACTTGGCGCTCTTCCAGGGGGCGATCGAGCAGGAGCGGGACCTTGGTGGTCTGGAACCAGCGCTGCCTGCCCTGGGCATCGGTCAGCCGCTCCTCGGGAATGAACTTTGCCTTGCCGCTCGACATGACCTCGCGATCGTCCCGTATGAAGCCATCCACCTCCTCTTCGGTGGGCGGCATTTCATGGTCGGTACGACCCATGAGCGCCGCCTTGGTGACGCCGAACAGCCTTGCGACGCTTTCGTTGGCCAGCGTATGACGACCCTGCCAATCCTTGGCGAATACCGGGCTGGGCAGGCTGTCGATGATCAGCTGCAGGAAGGCTTTTTCTTCGGCCAACTGCTGCTCAAGGGCCATGCGTGCCGTGACGTCGTGGGCAGACGCATAGATATGCCCTTGGCGAGCGGTCGAGCGCCATTCCAGGTAGCAATAGTGGCCTTCGTGATGGCGGTAGCGGTTGACGAAGTCGGTCACGCTGCCGCCCTGGGCAAGCTTGGCCATGGTTTCTCGAGTGGCCTGGAGGTCGTCCGGGTGTACCAGGTTCAGGAAGCTCGCACCGACCAGCGTGTCCTCTTCATGCCCCAGCACACGCTGCCAGGCGCGATTGACCGTCAGGAAGCGGCCCTCGAGCGTCGTGATGCACATCAGGCTCAGCGAAACGTCGAAGAATGTCTGCAGCTCCTGGGTGAGGGTGTTGGCATGCTCGCGGTAGGCCGCCTGGCGAGTCACGTCTTCATGAATGCCCACCAGCCGACGAATTCTGCCTTGGTGATCGGCTACGCCGCGTGCGCGCGATTTGAGGTGCCGCACTTCTCCCGTACCGGTAAGGATACGGAACTCGACGGGCGGGGTAGCGCCGCCTTGGAGCAACTTCTCGTAGCGTTTCTGCAGCTGAAGCTGGTCCTCGGGGTGCACATGGGAAAGCCACGTTTCCAGGCTGGGGGATGCGCCCTTGGGCAGCCCGTAGAGCTGGAACATCCTGTCGTTCCACTCGGTGGTGCCGCGGTCGATATCGAGCTGCCAGACCCCAAGGCCCGCAGCGTCGAGGGCCAGTTGGTCACGTTGGGCAATGCGCAGGAAGGAGGCTTGCGGGTCAGCGTTTGGCGCCATGGATCACCAAAAAAAGCAATTCTCGCCCTATGGAACCGCACAGGCTAGGTTGATAACAGTCATGTAACGATTTTTTACAAATCCGTGATCGCAGTGCTGCAACGATATCCCCTGGATTCCCGGCTTCGTGTTCTGCGCGGTATCGTTGATCTGGCGGCATTACCCCAGGCCAAAGTGTGATGTCGCTGGTGCTTCTGGTAGGCGATTTTTCCTGCTTGCTTCTCTATGCTGTCACTATGCTTTCTTGACATGGCGCATGGATGCACAGGAAGTTAATGAAATTAACAAGAATTGTACGTTAGGAGCGGTATGCCCCAGACCAGCTCAGCAGCAACCCTACCTGGCGCCCTGCGTCTCTTAGGGCAGGCCGAGGAACGTGGCGAGTGCGTAAGCGAGTCGACCGACCGGCTGTTCCAGGAAGTGGTGCAGGCCATACGGCTATATCTCGGCATGGAGGTTGCCTTCCTTTCCGAGTTCAAGGACGGCCAGCGTGTTTTCCGCGTGGTGGACACCGATGAAGCGGCGCCATTGATCCACGTAGGCGACGCTTCGCCGCTGGTGTCGAGCTATTGCCAGCGAATCGTCGAGGGCCGGTTGCCGCAGCTCATACGCGACGCCCAGCGCGAACCGGCGGCGCTGGAGCTGGCTGCCACCAGAACGATGCCGATAGGGGCGCATATCAGCGTGCCGATTCGCTTCCAGGACGGGCGTGTCTTCGGCACGCTCTGCGCCTTCGACCGGCGCGGCGACGCCACGCTCAACGAGCGTGACCTTGCCATGATGCAGGTATTTGCCGACTTCGTGGCGCGTCAACTGGAACGAGACGAGACGGTTCGCCAGGCCGAGCAAACGCTGTGCCGCAGGATTCGCCACCTGCTCGAGACGGATGGGCTGCGTACCGTGCTTCAGCCGATACATGATCTACGCACGCAGGAAGTGGTGGGCTATGAAGCCCTGACACGCTTTGCCAGCACGCCAGTTGCGGAGAAGAGCGATTGGTTTGCCGAGGCAGGCAAGCTGGAACTGCAGGCAATGCTGGAGCTCCAGGCGATTCGCACAGCGCTAGTCTGGCTCGATGACTTGCCGGAAGGCGCTTATCTCTCGCTGAACGTGTCCCCCGACACCATTCTCTCGGAGGCCCTGGAGCCCTTGTTGCGACAGCATCCGCTTGACCGGCTGATGCTGGAGGTGACGGAGCACCGCGTGGTGGAGGATTACCAGGCACTGGCCGAGGCATTGGCGCCGCTGAGGCGAGATGGGTTGCGCCTGGCCATCGATGACGCCGGTGCCGGCTATGCCAGCTTTCGCCATATCCTCAAGCTCATGCCGGATGTCATCAAGCTGGATCAGTCGCTCACGCGCAAGATCCACCTGCGTGCCGAGAGTCGGGCGCTGACGGCCGCGCTGGTGGCATTTGCCTCGGAAACGCGCATCACGCTGGTGGCCGAGGGGGTCGAAAGGGACGAGGAGCTGGCTTGCCTGCGCCAGATCGGCATCACCCTGGTTCAGGGGCACCTTCTCGGCAAACCCCTGCCGCCGCCTGAGTGGCTCAAGCAGAAGGCGCCCGCTCAGGGGCGGGCGCCTTAGGCGAACAGGGTTGCGTTGCGCGGGTCCCGCGCGGCTAGCGGTAGGCGGCTTCCTTCAACGCACGAATGCGGTCGTCCAGCGGCGGGTGGCTGGCGAACAGGCGCTCCATGATCTTGCGGGTCTGGCCGGCGTTGATGCCGAAGGCGGTCAGGGTGTCCGGCATCTGGTTGGGCATTTCGCTCTCTGCCTTGAGCCGGGCCAGGGCGTTGATCATGGCGCCGGTGCCGGCCAGCTGGGCGCCTGCCGCATCGGCGCGGTACTCGCGGAAGCGCGAGAACCAGGCGACGATGGCCGAGGCGATCAGGCCGAACACGATCTCGGCGACGATCACCACCGCGAAGTAGCCCATGAAGCCAAGCCCGGCACCGTCGCTGCGCGAGCGCAGGAAATTGTCCACCAGGTGAGCCACGGCGCGGGCGAAGAACATCACGAAGGTATTCACCACGCCTTGGATCAGCGCCAGGGTGACCATGTCGCCGTTGGCCACGTGGCCGATCTCGTGGGCCAGCACCGCGCGCACCTCTTCGGGGCGCATGCGGTTGAGCAGCCCGGCGGAAACCGCCACCAGGGCGTCGTTCTTGTTCCAGCCGGTGGCGAAGGCGTTGGACTGCTGGGCGGGGAAGATGCCGACTTCCGGCGTCTTGATGCCGGCCTCGCGAGACAGTTCCTCGACGGTATCGAGCAGCCACTTCTCGGTGCTGTTGCTCGGCTGGGTAATGATTACCGTGCCGGTGCCGCGCTTGGCCATCCACTTCGACAGGAACAGCGAGATCATCGAGCCGGCCATGCCGACGATGAAGCAGAAGATCAGCAGGGCATTGAAGTTGAAGCCCTGGCCGCGCAGGTAGCCTTCCACCCCCAGCAGTCGCAGCGTGATGCTGGCGACGAGGATCACCGCCAGGTTGGTGCCCAGGAAGAGCAGAATTCGCATCATCGTTCGGAATCTCCGGTCATATCAAGGAAGTGGGGGCCGCAGGGGGCGGCCCTGAAAAATCTGTTGATTAGATACGGCTGGTTAACGGAGGTTTCAAGCTCGAAGCGAAAAACCAGCCGGGTATCCGCAGCTATTGGCGATAGCGCGACAGGAAGCGGGCGAAGCGATCCAGGGCGTCGCCTAGCTGGTCGGCCCAGGGCAGGGTGACGATGCGCACGTGGTCCGGCTCGGGCCAGTTGAAGGCGGTACCTTGCACCAGCAGGATCTTCTCCTGCAGCAGCAGGTCGAGCACCAGCTTCTGGTCGTCGTGGATGGGATAGACCTTGGGGTCTAGCCGCGGGAAGGCATAGAGCGCGCCCTTGGCCTTGGTGCAGCTCACGCCGGGAATGGCGTTGAGCTTCTCGTATGTGATGTCGCGCTGGGCGAGCAGCCGCCCGCCGGGCAGGATCAGGTCGTTGATCGACTGATAGCCGCCCAGGGCCGTCTGGATGGCGTGCTGGGCCGGCACGTTGGCACACAGCCGCATCGAGGCCAGCATGTTGATGCCCTGGATGTAGTCCTGCGCGCGCTGCATGGCGACGCTGCCGGAGAGGATCATCCAGCCCGAGCGAAAGCCGGCGCAGCGGTAGCTCTTGGACAGCCCGTTGAGCGTCACCACCAGCTGGTCCTCGTCGGCCAGGGCGCCGGTGGAGACATGCTCGGTACCGTCGTAGAGGATCTTGTCGTAGATCTCGTCGGAGAACACCACCAGGTCGTGCTCGCGGGCGATGGCCAGCAGTTCACTCACCACGGCGGGAGGATAGACCGCGCCGGTGGGGTTGTTGGGGTTGATGATCACGATGGCGCGGGTATGGCTGGTGACCTTGGCACGCACGTCGTCCATGTCCGGCGCCCAGTCGGCCTGCTCGTCGCAGCGGTAGTGAACGGCATGGCCACCGGAGAGATTGGCGGCGGCGGTCCACAGCGGGTAGTCGGGCGCGGGAATCAGCACCTCGTCGCCGTCGTTGAGCAGCGCCTGCAGGGCCATCACGATCAGCTCGGAAACGCCGTTGCCGATGTAGATGTCCTCGATGCCGACACCGGGAATTTCCTTGCGCTGGCACTCCTGCATGATCGCCTTGCGCGCCGAGTAAAGTCCCTTGGAATCGCAGTAGCCCTGGGCGGTGGGCAGGTTGCGCATCACGTCCTGGAGGATTTCCTCCGGGGCCTCGAAGCCGAAAGGCGCGGGATTGCCGATGTTGAGCTTGAGGATGCGCTGGCCTTCGTCTTCCAGCCGCTTGGCGTGCTCTAGCACAGGGCCGCGGATGTCGTAGCAGACGTTGTCGAGCTTGTGCGATTTCCTGAACAGGGAGGGCGTGTCCATGGGTGTCCGAGATTCCTGTGGTGTCCGGTGGCTCCGGTCAGCCGTGCTGCCGGAACTCGGTGATTATGCGGAAGTATCGCCAGCGTCGCTATCGTTGTTCGCCGCTTCGTCGGCCTGCTCTTCGGCATGATCTCCGGCGCCCTCGTCGGCGGCTTCTGGCACCGGAATGTCGGCGGGCGTTTCCAGTGTCAGGCGGCCCAGCTTGCCGTCGCGCAGCTCGTGCAGCAGCACCTCGGCGCCGCGATGCAGGTCGACCTCGCCGCCCGGGCGCAGGCCGCCGCGGCGGCGGGCGATCTCGGCGAGTATCGCGTGGCCGTCGAAGCCGGCCAGCGCCAGCAGGTCGATGCGCCGGGGGCCATCGGCCTCGACCTGCTCGGCCTGCGGGTTGGGCGCGTAGGGCGGCAGCTCGGTCAGCTTGTAGCGGGCCTTGAGCGCGTCGGGGTAACGTCGCGCCAGCTCGGCGGCAGTCATCACCGCGACGTCGACGTAGTCGATGGCGGTATCGCGGATGGCGCCGCTGGCCGCCAGGCGGTAGGCGCTGGCCTGATCCTCTATCTTCGGCCACAGCACGCCCGGGGTGTCGATCAGCGCCACGCGGCCGTCGATGCGCACCTTCTGCTGGCGCTTGGTCACCGCCGGCTCGTTGCCGGTCTTGGCGATCGCCTTGCCGGCCAGGCCGTTGATCAGCGTCGACTTGCCCACGTTGGGGATGCCCATGACCATCACCCGCACATCGCGGTCGGCGCGCACCTGGCCGGCCAGCTCGTGGCACAGCTTGGGAATGCGCTTGAGCTCGCGGGCATTGGTGGTGGTCACGGCAAGGGCGCGGGTAGCGGGCAGCGAATCGAAATATGCCACCCATTCCCGGGTGCGCTCCGGGTCGGCCAGGTCGGCCCGCGAGAGGATCTTGAGCACCGGCTTGTGGCGGGTCAGCCCGGCGAGCATGGGGTTGGCGCTGGAGTAGGGCAGGCGGGCGTCGAGCACCTCGATCGCCACGTCGATTTCCGGCAGCGCCTCCTGGATCTGGCGGCGCGCCTTGTTCATGTGTCCCGGATACCAGCCGAGCATGTGCCACTCCTGCAAACCGTACGAGGCCGCCCATCATAGCAGAAGGGCGGCCTCGGCAGAGTGGTACGGGGCTATTCGCCGGGATGGAAGGCGATGGCCACTGAATTGATGCAGTAGCGCAGCCCGGTGGTCTGGGCTGGGCCGTCGGGAAAGACGTGGCCCAGGTGGGCATCGCAGTGGGCGCAGACCACCTCGGTGCGGCGCATGCCGTGGGAGTCGTCGAAGCGCTCCTCGACGGCGGACTGGCCCAGGGGGCGGTCGAAGCTGGGCCAGCCGCAGCCGGCTTCGAACTTGTGCTCGTTCTCGAATAGCGGGGCGTTGCAGCAGACGCAGTGATAGATGCCGTGCTCGTCCGATACGTGGTAATCACCGCTGAATGGACGCTCGGTGCCTTGCTGGCGCGTCACGCGAAACTGCTCCGGCGTGAGCTGGGCTTGCCACTCGGCATCGCTCTTGACGATCTTCTTGCGCATGGCCTCTCTCCTGCTGTGGCGACGTCTCTTCATTAGACACTGAAAGCGTGGTCCTTTTCCCGCTTTTCGGCCAGCCCCGGGCCGACAGTTGACAGCCCCCAGGGGCTTGAGTAAGATTCGCGCCACCTCGTTGAGGCGAGAGCGAGACGGCTGCGTCCCATTCGTCTAGTGGTCCAGGACACCGCCCTTTCACGGCGGGAACAGGGGTTCGAACCCCCTATGGGACGCCACTCGTTTGCAGCAGGTTTCAACAGGTACCGGAGTGCGGGAATAGCTTAGTGGTAGTGCGGGAATAGCTCAGTGGTAGAGCATCGCCTTGCCAAGGCGAGGGTCGGGAGTTCGAATCTCCTTTCCCGCTCCAAATCCTGCTTCGGCAGGTGCGCCATGCGTCCCATTCGTCTAGTGGTCCAGGACACCGCCCTTTCACGGCGGGAACAGGGGTTCGAACCCCCTATGGGACGCCACACTTCCGGTTGTAGTTACGATGGCTTAGACTGTCGATTGTGCGGGAATAGCTCAGTGGTAGAGCATCGCCTTGCCAAGGCGAGGGTCGGGAGT
>CAZZCJ010000003.1:340328-409643 GCA_964652855.1 uncultured Halomonas sp. | reverse complement strand
AGGAACTGCAGGCCGCGGTTGGTGTACTTCTTGGCGATGGAGATCACCAGGCGCAGGTTGGCCTCGACCATCTCCTTCTTGGCCCGGCGCGCCTTGGCCTCGCCGATGGAGAGCTTGCGGTTGATCTCCTTGAGCTCGGGCACGGGCAGCTGCACCATGTCCTCCTCGAAGCCGATGCGACGCTGGGCGCGCTGGATATCGGCCCGCAGCGGCTCCAGGCGATCGGCGTACTTGCCATGCTCGGCCATGAACTCGTCGAGCCACGCCTGACGCGACTCGTTGCCCGGGAACGCCTTGATGAAGGTCTTGCGCGGCACCTTGGCCATCTTGGTGAAGAGCTGCATCACCGCCTTTTCCTGGGTGCGGATCTGCTCGACGCTGATGCGCACCTGGCCCACCAGGCGCTCGAAGTGCTTGGGCACCAGCTTGATCGGCGAGAACAGCTCGGCCAGGCGCTCGAGCTCGACCCGGGCCTGCTGGCTGTTGCGCCCATGCGCCTCGATGGTGGTTCTCACCAGCGCGTTCTGCTCACGGATCTGCTCGAAGCGTGCCCTGGCCTCCTCGGGATCCGGCCCGCCGGAACTCTCTTCCTCGGCGGAGGAGTCGTCGTCATCGTCGTCGTCGCTGTCACTATCGGAGACGCCGTCTTCGTCGAGGATGACTTCAGGCTCCTCCGCCTCGGCCACGCCGGGAATGCCTTCGTCAGGGTCGATGAAGCCGGAAAAGAGATCGGAAAGGCGCCCCGGGACCTCTTCATCCTGCGTGGTATCGTAGGCGTCGAGAATGGACTCCACGGCGCCGGGCAACCAGGCCAGGGCCGACATCACTTCGCGCGTACCCTCTTCGATGCGCTTGGCGATCTCGATCTCGCCTTCGCGGGTCAGCAGCTCCACGGTACCCATCTCGCGCATGTACATGCGCACCGGGTCGGTGGTGCGACCGACATCGCTCTCCACCGCAGCCAGCGCAGCCACCGCCTCTTCGGCAGCCGACTCGTCGGCAGAGTGATCCGACATCATCAGGGTATCTTCGTCGGGAGCTTCCTCTACGACGCTGATCCCCATGTCGTTGATCATGCCGATAATGTCTTCCACCTGGTCGGGATCGGCAATATCCTCGGGGAGGTGGTCGTTGACCTCGGCATAGGTCAGGTAGCCCTGTTCCTTGCCTCGCGCGATCAACTCCTTCAGACGTGACTGCTGCTGCGCATTTCCAGCCATAGAAACCCTATCTCGACGAAGAAGAATGAAGCACCTGAGCGGTGGAGTGGAGAAAGTTGCGAAGCCCGATATTATAGCGGGTCAACCCTGCTGCCCGCCAGTCCGGCCCTATTGCACGTCGACTCAGGTGTGTTAGTTTAGTCGGTTATCCCGCTGCCGGAACTTGCCATGCCGGCTATATGGTGATGAACGGCGCGCTTTCAACCCGCCCCGTTGCCGCACCTATCCCTTCAGTTCCCGCAACAATTCCATCAGCCGCTGCCTTGCCTCCAAGGATAGACGCTCACCGCCACGGTCACGCGCCAGCAGCGATTCGAGCTCCTGCTGCGGCGACTGACGCCGCTGTTCGCGGCTCAGGCACTCCACCAGCCCTTCCAGCTCGCGCGCCCTGGCTTCGCGGGGAATCAGCAGCTCCCGCTGCGCCAGCGCCTGCAGCCGCTGGCCATGCTGGCTGCCGTGAAAATGCGCCAGCAGCACATGCGGGCTGCGGTAGCGGCCGGCACGCAGCAGCAGCACCAGCTCGTGACACAGCTCGGCGTCCTGCTGCGACGCCTCGATCCAGTCGCTCCCCTCCGGCAGCTGCTCGACCAGCGTCGGCTCGTGCACCAGCAGCTGGACCAGTCGCGAGATCACGCCCAGCGGCGTGCTCCGCCCCACCGCCGCCGGCGGCTCCGGTTCGCTCCGCCCCATCGCCTGGGGGATGGGGGCCGGAGCTGGCGCAGCCGGATCCCCGCCGACCTCGGGCGCCGGGCGTGCCGCTTCCAGCAGGGCCTCGAAGCGCGCCGGATCGACCCCGGTCCGGCGGGCCAGCTCGCTGAGCATCAACGACTTGAGCACGCCTTCCGGCAGCTTGCCCAGGGCACCCAGCACCTGGCTGGCATAGCGCTCGCGGTCCTCGATGCGGGCCAGGTCACGGCCCTGCGCCGCCTGGTCGAACAAGAACTCCGACAGCGGACTGGCACAGGTGATGCGATCGGCAAAGGCCTCGGCCCCCTCGCGCCGGATCAGCGTATCCGGGTCATCCCCCTCCGGCAGGAAGAGGAAGCGAGCCTGCCGCCCATCGATCATCAGTGGCAGCACGGTCTCCAGCGCCCGGGCGGCGGCCTGCCGACCGGCCCGGTCACCGTCGAAGCAGAACACCACCTCGCTGACCAGGCGATAGAGCCGCACGAGGTGCTCTTCGCTGGTCGACGTGCCCAGCGTGGCCACGGCATTGCGAATGCCGAACTGCGCCAGCGCCACCACGTCCATGTAGCCTTCCACGATCAGCAGTCGCTCCAGCCGCGGCTCGGCCTGCCTGGCCTCGTACAGACCGTACAGCTCGCGCCCCTTGTGGAAGACCGGCGTCTCCGGCGAGTTGAGGTACTTGGGCTTGGCATCGCCGAGCACCCGGCCACCAAAGGCGATGGTGCGCCCCCGCACGTCGCGGATCGGGAAGATCACCCGATCGCGGAAGCGGTCATAGGTGCGCCCGCTCTCTTCGCGATGCACCAGCAGGCCGTACTCCACCTGCACCGCCTCGGAAATGCCCCGCTCGCCCAGGTGGCGCTTGAGCGCCTCCCAGCCCTCCGGCGCATAGCCAATCCCGAACGCTTGCTGCACCTCCCGGGACAGGCCGCGCTGTGCCAGGTAGTCGCGGGCATGCCGCCCTTCGGGCATCTTCAGACGCTCACGAAAGAAGCTCGCCGCCAGCTCCAGCAGGTTGACCCCCTCCTGGCGCTTGCGCTCCCGCGCCTGGGCACGCGGATCTTCGGCGCCCTCTCGCGGCACTTCGATCCCCAGCCGCGAAGCCAGCTGCTCCACCGCCTCCGGGAAGCGCAGCTTGTCGTACTCCATCAGGAAGCGCAGCGCATTGCCGTGCGCCCCGCAGCCGAAACAGTGGTAGAACTGCTTGTCGGCACTGACGGTGAAGGACGGCGTCTTTTCCTGATGGAAAGGGCACAGGCCGGAGTAGTTGCGGCCCGCCTTTTTCAACGTCACCCGCTCGCCGACGATCTCGGTCACATCGACGCGAGCCAGCAGGTCGTCAATGAAGCGTTGGGGTATCTGACCGGCCATGCAAGCGGTACCACCTCCTGGCAGGCAGATGAAAGAAGAAAGGAGCTACGGCGTGAAAAACAAGCGGCCACCCAACGGCGGCCGCTTGCTCATCCTTCCCGGAAGGCCGAGGCTGTCGCCTCGCCGCTTCCTTCTGTACGGATCAATAGAGCCGTTCGAAACGCTTGCGCTCGCGCTGCAGCTTCTTGGCATGACGCTTGACCGCAGCGGCTGCCTTGCGCTTGCGCTCGGAAGTCGGCTTCTCATAGTGCTCGCGACGGCGAACTTCAGAGAGAATGCCGGCTTTTTCGCAGGAACGCTTGAAGCGACGCAGTGCGACGTCAAACGGCTCGTTGTCACGTACTTTAACAGAAGGCATTAAGCACTCACCTACCTTAGGATCATGAGTTCGGTTTGTACGCACACCCTCTTCGGCGCCTCGTCGCCTCGGGCAAAAGCCACCGGGACGGCAAGTGAAACGCCACTGGATGCACGACCCAGTTGTACAGCGCACGGTAGTTTAGTCGTCGACTCGATGCTTTGCAAACGCCCGAGAGCCGAGCCCCTCCCTTTGGCATGGCCGGATCCGTTGACAAAGGTGGGATTGCCAGCCCCCTGTCCGGCGAGATAGCGTGCAACCAATTGCATTAGCAAATGGTGAATTTTCCCTAAAGGCTTCGACCATGTGCCCGCCACCACGATCAAGCGTGAACAGGGCCGAGAGGTGGCTTCGCCGATGACCATCCGCAACCTGTTGATCACACTGCTGACCGTGATGGGACTGTTGATTCTGGTGGGCTCAAGCTGGGAAATCCGTGAGCTTCGGGCCAAGCAGGGCGCCGCCCAGTGGGTGCACCAGAACAACCGGGTGGCCGACATTTCCCTGCGCGCCAGCGGCGTCATGGCGATGGAACGGGGCATTACCCTCGCCATCCTGTCGCTTTCCGACCGGGGAAACCCGGAGATGCTCTACGAAATGGCCCAGCAGCGCCGCAGCGGCGATGAGCTCTACCGCTCCCTCGTGACGCTGGCCTCGGAACTGGCCGACGCGGACCTTCCTCTATCGCGTAGCCTGGCCCAGCTGGCCAGCCATCGAGAAGAACTGGTCAACGCTCGCCGGCAGGTGGACCAACTGATTGCCGGCGACCCGTCTACTCTGGACGAGCAACAGTGGATTCTCTTGGCAACACGCCATATCGAGGCGCTTTCGAACCTGCGCGACGCCACCAACCAGCCGAAGCCCGGCAATCTCTATTCCCACACTTCCAACCCGGTGATCAAGGAAGTGTTGTTCAATGCCAGCGAGCACGCCGGTCGGGAGCGGGCCATCGTCGGTGCCGCCATTGCACAAGGACGCTCGCTGAGCGGAGCCGAGCTGGCGCAGCTGCAGCGCTATCGCGATACCGTCGACGCTTCGATGGAGCGCGCTCACGCCTTGATCGAGCAGCTTCCCGATGTTGCCGGACTGGTCGCGGCCAGAAAAGCGCTGGAGAATGGCTTCCTGGGGGATTACCAGGCCCTGCGCCAGGAGGTCTATGCAGCCAGCCGAGCCGGCCGCCCTTATCCGGTCAGCGCCAGCGAATGGTACCGGCGTTCGACCAGCGGCATCGGCACGCTGCTGGCGCTCTCCGAGTCGGTCAGCGAGCACTTCGAAGCCCACCTGGAGCGGCTGCACAACCACGCCCGACTCTCGCTGGGGATGGTAGCCGTATCGATCTTCACCGCCGTCAGCGTCTTCCTGTTTGCCGTGTGGTCCATACGCCGCCGCATCCTGCATCCCTTGCGGCGGCTCGAAACCTCGATGAACCATGTGACCCAGGGCCAGCTCGACCGCCCCCTGCCGCCTTTCAGCAAGGACGAAATCGGCACCGTGGCGCTCGCCTTCGAGCAGCTGCGCACCAGCCTGATCGAGGATATTGCCCGGCGCGAAGCCAGCGAAGCCGAGCTGCGCAAGCTCTCCCACGCCGTGGAACAGAGCGCCGACTCGGTCATCATCACCGATCATCATCGCAACATCGAATACGTCAATAGCGCCTTCGAGCAGCAACGCGGCTACCGCCGCGAGGACATCATCGGCATGAACGCCCGCCTGCTCAGAAGCCATGAACGCAACTCGCCGGAGGTCTACCAGGGCTTTCGCGAGGCGCTGGAGAAGGGCGAGACCTTCCGCACCATCCTTATCAACCTCGGCGCCCAAGGCGAACTCTACTACGAGGAGATAGCCGTCTCGCCGCTGTACGATGACACAGGCGCCATCACTCACTATGTCGCCAACGGCCGCGATGTGACCGAGCGAATGCGCACGGAGCAGGAACTCAAGAAACTCAACCAGGCTATCGACCAAAGCGTCAGCTCGATCGTCATCACCGACGCCAGCGGCATCACCGAGTACGTCAATCCCCAGTTCACGCGCACCACGGGCTACCGTCCCGAAGAGATCAAGGGACGACGCATCCCCCTGCTGGAACCGGGCCGCCTGCCCCGCAGCCAGTACCAGAACCTGCGCCGCACCTTGCAGCAGGGCAAGGTCTGGGAGGGCGAGATCCTCAACCACCGCAAGAATGGCGAGCCCTATTGGGAGCTGACCTCCATCAGCCCGGTACGCAACCAGCACGGCGTCGTCACACACTTCGTCGGCATCCAGTACGATATCAGCGAGCGCAAGCAGATGGAGGAGCAGATCAACCAGCTCGCCTACTATGACGACCTGACCAACCTGCCCAACCGCACCCTGCTGGCCAAGCGCTTCGACAAGCTCGCCGAACGGGCCCTGCAGCGGGGCCAGCAGGTCGCCGTGCTTTCGCTGGACATCAGCCGCTTCCACCTGATCAACGACAGCCTGGGCCACCGCGCCGGTGACAAGGTCCTGCAGCGAGTCGGCCAGCGACTTGCCGACTGTGCCCGCGGCCAGGATACGGTGGCCCGCTATGCCGGCGACGAGTTCGTGGTGCTCCTCTCCGATGTTCCCCACTATGAAGGCATTGCCGCGGTGGCCCAGCGCATGATCGATGCCGTTTACCGCCCGCTATCCATTGACGGCCATGAGCTGCACATCGACATGCATGCGGGGATCAGCGTACTGCCTCAGGATGGCCAGGACCTGGAGACCCTGCTCAGCAACGCAACCACCGCCCAGCATATCTCCGCCCGGGAGGGGCAGCGGGTATTCCGCTTCTTTACCGAGGACCTCAATACCGCGGCCATGAAGCGGCTCTCCCTTGAGCAGGATCTTCGCCGCGCACTGGAACAGGGCGCCCTGGAGCTGCACTACCAGCCCAAGGTGGACTTTGCCAGCGGCGAGGTGGTGGGCCTGGAGGCCCTGGCGCGCTGGGACCATCCCAGCAAAGGCCCTATCTCACCCATGCACTTCATCCCGGTGGCCGAGGAGACCGGACTGATCCAGCCGCTGGGTGAATGGGCCCTGCGCGAGGCCTGCCGGCAGGGTCGGGAATGGCTGGACCAGGGGTTTGGCCCGCTGAATCTCGCGGTCAATCTCTCGGCGCGGCAGCTGCAGCAGTCCGACCTGGCCGCCTCGGTGGGCAGGGTCCTGGCCGACACCGGCTTTCCTCCTGAAAGGCTCGAGCTGGAGCTGACCGAAAGCGCGGTGATGGAGCGGCCCGAAGAAACCATCGCAGTGCTCAATGAGCTGAAGGCCCGCGGCGTGCGCCTGGCCATCGACGACTTTGGCACCGGCTATTCCAGCCTGGCCTACCTGCGCCGCTTCCCCTTCGATACGCTGAAGATCGACCGCAGCTTCATCACCAACGTCACCACCTCGCCCGACGAAGCCTCCATTGCGCAGACCATCATCGCCATGGGGCACGGGCTGCGCCTGCAGGTAGTGGCCGAGGGCGTGGAAACCCTGGCTCAGGCTGCCTACCTGAACCGGCGTCACTGCGACCAACTGCAGGGTTACCTGTTCAGCCGCCCACTGCCGAGCGCGCAGATGACAGACCTGCTGAAATCGCGGCGACGGCTATCGCTGCCGACGATCGATACGTCTGCAGGGGAGCGCTCGCTGCTGGTGCTGGACCCCGACCCAGCAGCCGTCGCCGCACTGTGCCATGCTCTGCAGGCAGCCGGCTATCGCCCCCTGTCGGCCACTCGCAGCGACGAGGCGTTCGATCTGCTGGCCATGAACGGCGTTGGCATGGCAATCGGCAGCCTGCACCTACCTGAAATGCCTGGGCTCGAGTTCCACCGCCGCGTGAGGGCGCTCTACCCCGAGATCGCCTGCCTCGCCCTTGCCGCTGCGAAGGATGCCCCCATGGTCAGCGCCGCCATCGCCAATGGCCTACTCCACAGCTGGATCGAACAGGGCAGCCAGGCGGAGGTACTGGTCGCCCAGGTGGAGGCCGCCTTCACCCAGGCCCCGCCGGCCGCGATCTCCTGAGGCGGGCACCTCGACACCAGCACCTCAACGCTTTGCTTCGCCCCCCTACCCTGGCGTCAGGCCAGCGCCGCCAGCGGCTCCTCCGAAGGTGCCGGCAGCGAGACACCGTGATCGGGCTCGAGCCGACCGCGCTGCCCCAGGACAAAGGCGCTCATCAGTTCATTGAGGTGCTCCGCTTGCTCCCGCATGTCGCCGGCGGCATTGGAGGTCTGCTCCACGAGGGCGACGTTGCGCTGGGTGTTTCCATCAAGCTCGCCGACGGCCTGATTGACCTGGACGATGCCGGCGCTCTGCTCGCGAGCGCCGGCACTGATCTCGGCGATTACCGCACTGACCCGCTCTACGCTACTGACGATCTCCTCCATGGTAGTGCCGGCATGCTGCACGATCTGCGCCCCACGCTGGGTGTTCACCACCGAAGCATCGATCAGCTGGCGAATTTCATGGGCAGCATTGCCGCTGCGGCTGGCCAGGGTGCGCACCTCATGTGCTACCACCGCGAAGCCTCGTCCGTGCTCGCCGGCGCGGGCCGCCTCAACCGAGGCGTTGAGTGCCAGGATGTTGGTCTGGAAGGCAATGCTGTCGATTAGCGTGATGATCTCGCCGATACGCCCCGCGGAAGTGCTGATGTCCTCCATGGTGCCGCCCACTTCCTGCATGGCGGCCTTGCCCCTGCGCGCCACCTCGGCGGTGGACTGCGCCAGGGCATCCGCCTGCTGGGCCGAATCGGCGCTATGGTTGACCGTAGCGGTAATCTGCTCCATGGAGGCCGAGGTCTCCTGCAGGCTCGAAGCCTCCTGCTCGGCACGAGCCGCCAGGGTCTCGCTTCCCTGGGCGATCTCCTCGGCGCTGAGATAGACCCGCTGGGCGCACTCCTTGACGTCCAGCAGCAGCCCCTGCATGCGCGCGGCGAAGGCGTTGAACTGGGTTGCCAGGCTGCCGATCTCATCCTGATGGGTAACCTCCAGGCGGCGCGTCAAGTCACCGTCGCCTTCGGCAATCTCGCGCATGGCCTGCGCCGTCTGTCGCAGCCGCAGCACGGTGCTGCGCCCGATCGACACCGCCACCAGCACCACCAAGCCGGCGATCGCAGCCGCAATCGTGCCGTTTCGCACCAGGTCGTGCCGGGCACCATCGCGCAGCCCGGCCACCAGCGCCAGCACGCTCTCGGCAATGGTATCCTCGACGGCCTTGAGACGGTCTATCTTGATCGACTGCCACTCGAACCAGCGCTCGGGGTCGACGCCGAAACCGCTGCGTGCGGCGCTGAGCAGCACCGTTCCCCGAAGTTCTTCCAGGCGCTCGACTTCCGGGCCGGCCAGCTGTGCGTCAAGCAGCGCACGCTGTGACTGGGAGGAGAGAATCTGGAAGGTGCTGAGCTGCGCTTCCTGGGCACCGATCAGCGAGACGAAGCGCTGGTACGCCTGACCATCGATGCGATCCGCACCGAAGGCGCCCGAGAGCAGCGCCCGTTCGATGCCGGCCAACTCCTTGGCGCGCAGCAGGCTGTAGTAGGCCGCCAGGCTGCGAGTCGTCTGTGCCTCGTCGGTGACATGGGTCAGCTCCCCTACAATGCCGATCAGCTCGGCATTGAGCTCGGTATAGCGGCCCGTCGCATCGGCGGCCGAGGCCGCGCGTGCATCCACCCGCTGGCGCAGCACGGCAAGGCCAGCCAGTTGCTCGCTGACGACCCCCATTGACTGCCGGGCATGATCACTGCCGTCGCCCTTCCGCAGAGCCTGCAGCCGTGTTTGGAAGTGCTCGATCCAGCGGTCGGTCTTCACTCGCTGCGCCTGCAGCTCGGCGCCGTACTGCCGCCCCTGGGTGCCGAGAAAGATGGCGGTACCGCCCCGTTCACGCTGTAGCTCATGGACCAGATCCCCGGCGGTCAGGGCCAGCTCGGTCAGACGGTGCAACTGGCCCATGCTGCTGGCGAGCTGCTGGCGCTCCAGTACTTGCAGGCCGGCAAAGCCTCCCATGGCCAGCAACGGAAGCATCAAGGCCAGCAGTATCTTGTGGCCGATGGAAATATGACGAAACAGGTGCATGACGATCCCCTGAGACTCCCCGGCAGCGACCTGCCGAGCTTGTTATTGTTGTTCCCAGTTCAGCAGCCTAGGCCAACGCCAGATTATCCTCTTGATTTGGATCAACTTTTATCCATCAACACGATGCCGACCGAAGGCCAGGCGTTGAATGGCGACCAAACTCACGGCTTGCTTTTCCCACCCCGCCACTATCACCCGCCGTGGCCTCGATGAGTTTGCTAGAATATCCGCCTCCCACCTTCTTCATGAGCCTGAACCATGCGAGTCCTTGGCATCGAAACCTCCTGCGACGAAACCGGCGTCGCGATCTACGATACCGAGCGCGGCCTCACGGCCGACGCGCTCTACAGCCAAGTGGCCATGCATGCAGAGTTTGGCGGCGTCGTGCCCGAACTCGCCTCTCGCGACCATACCCGCCGCCTGCTGCCGCTGGTCCAGCAGGTGCTCGACGCTGCGGGCATCAGCCGCCACGAGCTGGATGCCATCGCCTATACCGCCGGGCCGGGCCTGGTCGGCGCACTCATGGTCGGGGCCAGCACCGCCCACGGCATGGCGCGCGCCCTCGGCATTCCGGTGCTTGGGGTCCACCACATGGAGGGCCACCTCATGGCCCCCATGCTCGAGGAGGCCGCGCCCGCCTTTCCCTTCGTTGCCTTGCTCGTCTCCGGCGGGCACACCCAGTTGGTGGAGGTCCAGGGCCTGGGCCGCTATCGGCTGCTGGGCGAATCGGTGGACGACGCCGCGGGCGAAGCCTTCGACAAGGCCGCCAAGATGCTGGGCCTGGCCTATCCCGGCGGCCCGCAGGTGGCTCGCCTGGCCGAAGCCGGCGATCCGGCGCGCTTCCGCTTCCCGCGGCCCATGACCGACCGTCCCGGCCTCGACTTCAGCTTTTCCGGGCTCAAGACCCACACCCTGACTACCCTGCGCCAGCTCGAACAGGCCGGTGAGCTGGACGACCAGGCCAAGGCCGACGTGGCGCGGGCCTTCGAGGAAGCGGTGGTGGATACGCTGGTGATCAAGTGTCGGCGCGCACTGGACGACACCGGCCTGAAGCGGCTGGTAATGGCGGGTGGCGTGAGCGCCAACGCCCGGCTGCGCGAGCGGCTGGCGTACGAGGCGGGCCAGCGCGGCGCACAGGTCTACTACCCGCGCGGGCGCTTCTGCACCGATAACGGCGCGATGATCGCCTACACCGGCGCCCAGCGGCTGCTGGCCGGAGAGCGCGACGATCTGGGCCAGATGGAGGCCGTGCCGCGCTGGCCCATGGAAACCCTGCAGCCGCCTGCCAAGCCCTAAGCTCAGTGCAGGCTGGGTTCGTCGCCTCGGCCCAGGCGGCGGATGTTGAGCAGGTGGCGCAGCAGCACCAAGGCGGTGAAGACCAACACCACACCCACGTAGGCCGGGGCCAGCCACAGGCTGGCCAGCGGGGCGACCGCCGCGCTGGCCAGCGAAGCGATCGCCGCGGTGCGTACCTTCCACGCCAACAGCGTCCAGAGCATGGCGCAGCACAGCGCCACCCAGGGCGTCAGCACCAGCATGACGCCGAAGGCGCTGGCCACGGCCTTGCCCCCGCGAAAGCGATGCCAGAGCGGGAAGCTGTGGCCCAGCAGCACCGACAGCCCGACCATGCCCTGCGCCCAGGGCGCCAGCCCCAGCCCCATGGCCAGCCACAGCACCGGCATGCCCTTGGCGGCATCCAGCAGCAGGGTCAGGGCGGCCAGCCCGCGCCCATGCAGGCGCAGCACATTGGAAAAGCCGGGGTTGCCGGAGCCCGCCCGGCGCGGGTCACCCACGCCAGCCAGCCGACATACCCACAGCGCCCCCAGCCAGGAGCCGCACAGGTAACCCAGCAGCATCAAACTCAGCAGCAGCCCTGCCTCGAACGTCACGCCACCCACGCCTCCCTGTTGATGCCCCGATTCTGCCAGCCCTGCCGCCACGGGAACAGCGCCGTGCGCTGTTCCCGCCGAAAGCGCTCACGTACAATCGGACCCCCTCAAGCCGACACGGAAGCCGCCCATGGATTGCGTACTGATCGAAGCGCTCGAGATCGAGACGGTCATCGGCGTCTACGACTGGGAGCGCAGCATACGCCAGCGCCTGGTGCTCGACCTGGAACTGGCCACCGACATTCGCCCCGCGGCGGCGGCGGACGACCTGGCGCAGACCCTGGACTATGCCGCCATCAGCGAGCGGATCGCCCGCTTCGCCGAAGCCCACGACTTCGCGCTGGTGGAAACCTTCGCCGAGCGCCTGGCCGCGCTGCTGATGGAGGAGTTCTCCGTACCCTGGCTGCGCCTGACCCTGCGCAAGCCCGGTGCGGTATCCGCAGCTTCAGCCGTCGGCGTGCGAATCGAGCGCGGCAAGCGGCCGGAGGCCCCCTGATGGCCCTGGTCTGCGTCAGCATCGGCAGCAACATCGATCGCGAGCACCATGTCCGGGCCTGCCTGGCGGCGCTTGCCGATACCTTCGGCCGCCTGGCGGTGTCGCGCGTGTTCGAAAGCGAGCCGGTAGGCTTCGAGGACGGGCGCAATTTCTACAACCTGGTGGTGGCCTTCGACAGCGACTGGACGGTGGGCGAACTGCAGGCCTGGTGCAAGCGCATCGAGCGCGAGCATGGCCGCCTGGACGGCACGCCCAAGTTCAGCCCGAGGACACTGGACATCGACCTGCTGACGGTCGGCGAACGGGTCGGCGAGCATGACGGCGTCCTGCTGCCGCGCGACGAGATACTCCACCACGCCTTCGTGTTGCTGCCGCTTTCCGAACTGCTGCCGGATACCCTCCACCCGGTGGTCGGGCGCAGCTACGCCGAGCTGTGGACCGACTTCAAGGCCGACGACCAGCGCCTGTGGCCCGTTACATTTGTTAGCAATGGCTAACTATTGCGATAGACTCAGGCGCAGTGCACTCGAGAAACCGACAACAAGAAGGAGTCGGCAATGTCCGCCAAGTTTCGCCTGGTCACTCGCAGCGATTTCGACGGTCTGGTCTGTGGAGCCCTGCTCAAGCATCTCGACCTGATCGATGACATTCTCTTCGTCCATCCCAAGGACATGCAGGATGGCAAGATCGACATCGGCGAACGCGACATCACCACCAACCTCCCCTACGTGGCCGGCTGCCACCTCGCCTTCGACCATCACCTGAGCGAAACGCTGCGCAACGCCGATCGAGCCAACAACCATGTGATCGACCCCGACGCGCCCTCGGCGGCCCGGGTGGTGTGGCGGCACTATGGCGGCCACGAGGCGTTTCCCCAGCGCTGGGACGACATGATGGAGGCCGTGGACAAGGGCGATTCGGCCCAGTTCAACCGCGAGGAGGTGCTCGACCCGCAGGGGTGGGTGCTGCTCAACTTCATCATGGACGCCCGCACCGGGCTCGGCCGCTTCCGCGACTTCCGCATCTCCAACTACCAGCTGATGATGAAGCTGATCGACTACTGCCGCGAGCACTCGATCGAGCAGATCCTCGACCTGCCCGACGTGCGCGAGCGCATCGACCTCTACCGCGAGCACGACAAGCTGGCGCGGCAGCAGATCGAGCGCTGCGCGCAGGTGCATGGCAACCTGGTGGTTCTCGACCTGCGCAACGAAGCGACGATCTACGCCACCAATCGCTTCGTCATCTATGCGCTCTACCCCGGGTGCAATATTTCCATCCACGTCATGTGGGGACTCAAGCAGCAGAACACCGTCTTCGCCATCGGCAAGTCGATCCTCGATCGCAGCAGCCGCACCAACGTCGGACAGCTGTGCCTGGAGTACGGCGGCGGCGGGCACTTGAATGCCGGCACCTGCCAGATCGGCAACGACCAGGCCGAAGCCCGGCTGGGCGAGATCATCGCCCGCATCAACGCCGACGGCTGAGCCTTCGGGCGCCTAGGGCGCCTCCAGCTCGGCCGCGATGATGGCCCGGCGCCGCCGGGCCAGCTCCTCTCCCAGCGCCCCGCCGCGAAAGCCCTCCGCCACCAGCGCCTTGGCCTGCAGCTGCGCGGCCTTCCCCCAGGCGCGCGCGAGCCGCCGGGCCAGCCCGGGGGCGTCCAGCGCCATCACGGCAAGCAGCGGCGGCACCCGCTCGCCGCGCCGCCAGGCGTCGACAGCACCGAGCCAGGCCTGCACCGCATCGGCATCCGGCGAGGCCAGCTCGCGCAGCCGCCGCGTCAGCGCCGCTTGCCGCCCCAGGTCACGGTAGGCCCGCGGCAGGCGCAGCCGTTCGGCGAGCGCGTCGCGGGCAGCATCGTCGAGGTACTCGACCAGCCGCGCCCAGCGCCAGTGCGGCCCTGCCTCGTCTCCAAGCTCGGGCGGCAGCCTCTCCATCCGCGCCAGTGCATGGCGCAGCGCCGCCGCATCGCGGCTCAGCTCGGGCATCAGCACGTCAAGCGCCCCGCAGTCGTACAGGGTGCGGAAGTAGACGGCCGGGGCAGGCTCGCCCAGTGCCTTTTCGGTCTCGGTCCAGACCCGCTCGGCCACCAGATGGCCGATTTCGCCGCTCTGCACCAGCGCCTGCATCAGCTGCCAAGTCTCCTCGGCGATGATGAAGCCGAGCGAGGCATAGCGGGCCAGGAAGCGCGCCGTACGCAGCACGCGCAGCGGGTCCTCGACGAAGGCCGGCGAGACATGCCGCAACACGCGCGCCTCCAGGTCCGCCAGGCCGCCGTAGGGGTCGACCAGCTCGCCCTCCGGCGTCTCGGCCATGGCATTGATGGTGAGATCGCGCCGGGCGAGATCCTCCTCCAGCGTGACCTCGGGGCTGGCATGCACCTCGAAGCCGGTATAGCCGTGGCCCGACTTGCGCTCGGTGCGCGCCAGGGCGTACTCCTCGTGGGTCACGGGGTGCAGGAAGACGGGGAAATCGCGGCCCACCGGCTTGAAGCCACGCCGCTGCAGCTCGGCAGGCGTCGCTCCCACCACGACCCAGTCGGTGTCGGCGACGGGCCATCCCAGCCGAGCATCTCGCACCGCGCCGCCGACGCGGTAGACCGTGAGCCCCTGCAGGCGACGGTCGCGCGCGGTGTCAGGCAGGCTCACGATCGATCCGCTGCGGGTGCCGGTGCGCCCACTCGGTGAAGCCGCCGTCGAGGCTATAGACCGTGCTGAAGCCCTGCCCCGCCAGCCAGGCCGCCGCCTGCTGGCTGGAGTGGCCGTGGTAGCAGACCACCACCAGCGCCTGGTCGCGCGGGGCGGACGCGAGCAGCGCCGCCACGCTGTCGTTGTCGAGGTGGGCGCTGCCGGGGATATGGCCCGCACCGAAGCTCGCCGGGTCACGGATATCGACCAGCGTCAGCGGTTCTTGCGTGTCGAGCCAGGCCTCGAGCGTAGCGATGTCGAGGTGGTGGTATGCCATGGGGGTCTCCTTGCGTGCCGTTGCTCAGCGGCGCTGGTGGCTGGGAACCTGGATACGCTCGCCCGTGGTCAGGTTCAGCGCGGTCAGGCTGCCGCCCCACACGCAGCCGGTATCCAGGGCTTCGGCCCGCACCCTGGCTCCCGGGGCCTGCCCTTCCAAGGCCGCCCAGTGCCCGAACACCAGGCGGGCGTCGTCATGGCGCGGATAGCAGAACCAGGGGGCGAAGCCCTCGGGGGCGCTGTCGAGCCCTTCCTTGGCCTGGAAGTCGAGGCAGCCTGCCGCGTCGATGAAGCGCATGCGCGTCAGCACGTTGACGATGGCGCGCAGCCGATCGATGCCATCCAGCTCGGGGTGCCAGCAGGCCGGCTCGTTGCCGTACATGCGCTCGAGGAAGTCGCCGCTGCGCTCCCCGCGCAAGGCCTGCGTCACCTCGCCGGCGAGCGCCTCGGCTTCGTCGAGCGACCACTGCGGCAGCAGCCCGGCATGGGTCATCACGGTGGCGCCCTGGCCGGCCTCGGCTGCGCGCACCAGCAGTGGCTGCGCCTGCAGCCAGTCGAGCAGCGCCTCGCGATCGCTCGCCTCGAGAATGGCCTCGAGGGTGTCCTTGCGATTGAGCCGCGCACCGCCGCGGGCCACCGCCAGCAGGTGCAGGTCGTGGTTGCCCAGCACCGTCCGGGCGGCATCGCCCAGGCGCTGCACTTCGCGCAGGCAGTCGAGCGAGGCCGGGCCGCGATTGACCAGGTCCCCCGCGACCCAGAGGCGGTCACGCCGCGGTTCGAATTCGATGCGCTCGAGCAGTTCGACGAACTCCGCGTGGCAGCCCTGCAGATCTCCAACGGCGTAGGTGGTCATGGCTCTCCCTTATTTCCTCTGCTCTGCGCCGCGCGAATCCCTGGGCGGCGCTCAGTGAACCTGGCTGGGATTGGCCAGGCGAAACGGCTCGATGGCCACCTCGAAGGGGCGCTGGCTGGCCGTCTCGACGCAGGTATAGGCGCCCTCCATCACCCCTACCGGGCCGTCGAGGATGGCGCGGCTGGTGTAGCGAAAGGTCTGGCCGGGGCCGATCAGCGGCTGCTGGCCCACCACCCCCTTGCCGCGCACCTCCTGCACCTTGCCGCTCCCCTGGGTGATTTTCCAATGGCGTGCCAGCAGTTGGATACTGTGCGACGAACGGTTGTGAATCGTCACGGTGTAGCTGAAGACATAGCGCGACTCGCTGGCGCAGGACTCCTCCTCGCGGAAGGTGGGCTCCACGTCGACGAAGATCTCATCGGCGGGGGCCGTGCCGGTCGGCTGGGTCATGGCGTCACCTCCGCGTCGGCCAGGTGGTTGGCGATGCGCACGTACTCCTCGACGCCGAGCGTCTGCGGCCGGCGCGCCGGATCGATGCCCAGCGCCTCGAGCGCCTCGGCCTCGACCAGCCCCTTGAGGTTGTTGCGCAGCGTCTTGCGGCGCTGGGCGAAGGCCTGGCGCACCAGTTGGAACAGCAGCGCCTCGTCCGTGGCGGGATGCGGCAGCGTCGCATGGGGGGTCAGCCTGACGATGGCCGAGTCGACCTTGGGGCGCGGCACGAACGCCTCGGGCGGCACCAGGAACAGCGAGTCCACGCGGCAGCGGTACTGCGCCATGACCGACAGGCGGCCCCAGTCGGGGCCGCCCGGCTCGGCGGCCAGCCGGTCGACCACCTCCTTCTGCAGCATGAAGTGCATGTCGGCGATGGCGTCGCCGGCATCGAGCAGGTGCGCGATCAGCGGTGTGGAGATGTTGTAGGGAAGATTGCCTACCACGCGCAGCGCCGCCCCCTCGCCGCGCAGCGCACGAAAGTCGAACTTCAGCGCGTCGCCTTCGTGCACCACGAATCCCGGCTGGTCGAAGAACTGCACTCGCAGTCCCGGCACCAGGTCGCGGTCCAGCTCGATCACCTCGAGGTGGCCTTCGGCGGCCAGGAGCAGCGGCTCGGTCAGCGCCCCCTGGCCGGGGCCGATCTCCACCAGGCGATCGCCCGGGCGCGGCTGGATGGCCCGCACGATGCGCGAGATGATGCCGGGGTCGCGCAGGAAGTTCTGACCGAAGCGCTTGCGGGCGCGATGGACGGGCGGGCGCACAGCCATGAAAGTGTCCTTGTCTTGAGATTCTTCAGGGGGCGATCGCGCCGCGCCGCGCCATGTCGGCGGCCAGCGCCACGGCCACGCGCAGGCTGCCGGGGTCGGCCAGGCCTCGCCCGGCCAGGTCCAGCGCCGTACCGTGATCGACCGAGGTCCGCACCAGGGGCAGCCCCAGGGTGATGTTGGCGGCGCGGCCAAAGCCGGCATACTTGAGCACCGGCAGGCCTTGGTCATGATACATCGCCAGCACGGCATCCGCCCCCGCCAGGTGGCGCGGCGTGAACAGGGTGTCGGCCGGCAACGGCCCTTCCAGATGCAGGCCCTCCCGACGCAGCTGCTCGAGGCACGGCGCGATGATGTCGAGCTCCTCGCGGCCCAGGTGCCCCCCTTCGCCGGCGTGGGGGTTGAGCCCGCAGACGGCGATGCGCGGCGCCTCGATGCCGAACCAGCGCCGCAGGTCGTCGTGCAGGATACGCAGGATGCGTGCAAGCCCCGGCCCGCTGATCGCCTCGGCCACCTCGCGCAGCGGCAGATGCGTGGTGGCCAATGCCACCCGCAGCGCCTTGCCCTGCGCCCACTCCGGCTGCCGCGCATGCAGCGCGCTGTCGGTGGCCAGCATCATCACGACCTCGTCGACGCCGCAGGCGTCGCGCAGGTACTCGGTGTGGCCGCGAAAGCCGGCGTGGCCGGCATCGAGTATCACGCCCTTGTGCAGCGGCGCGGTCACCATGCCGTCGGCCCGCCCGCTGCGGCAGGCCGCAATGGCCACGTCGAGGGTCTCGAGCACGTAGGCCGCGTTGCCCGTGGCCAGCTGGCCCGGCCGACTCGGCTCGCGCAGCGCCACCGGCCACACCGGCAGCACGCCCGGCCGGTGGGCCGGTACCGCCATGCCCGGCGCCAGCACCGGCAGCGAGACATCGAGGCCCAGCAGGTCGGCGCGCTCGGCCAGCAGCTGCGGGTCGCCCACCGCCACGAGTCCGGCCGGCAGCGCCTCGGCGGCGGCCAGCTGCAGGGTCAGCTCCGGGCCGATGCCGGCTGGCTCACCGGTGGTGACGGCCAGCACGGGAGACGGTGAGGAAGGCGGCAAGCGCACCATCAACGCCCGCTGTTCAACCGGTTGTCGACGAACGCCTCGGCGCGTACCTCCTGGATCCAGGCGTCCAGCGCTTCGTTGGCCTTGCGCTGGAACACCAGCTGGCGAGCCTGCTCGCGGCTAACCGCCCCGCCCTGCTGCTCGATGAAGCGCTCGACCTCACGCTCGCTGACATTGACGCGGCTGCCCACCTGGCGCTGGTGCAGTTCGTGCAGCAGCATTTCGCGGCGCACCTCTTCACGCACCGCCGCCATGGTCAGCCCGTCGGCTTCCAGGGCGTCGGCAAACTGGTCCAGCGTCATGCCGTTGCTTTCAGCGATGGCACGCATCTGGCGGTTCAGCTCGGTATCGTCCACACGCAGGCCGGCGTTTTCGGCCAGCTGCAGCTGGATCTCCTCGAGGATGATCTGCTCGAGCACATGCTCGCGCAGCACGGCATCGGGGGGCAGGCCCTGGCCCTGGGCGGCGATCTGGCTGCGCGCCTGGGCCAGCCGCTCGGCCAGCTGGCTGTGCATGATCGCCTGCTGGTTGACCACCGCCACGATGCGATCCAGCGACTGCCGCTGCACCGGCTGGAAGTCCTGGGCCTGGGCCGCCAGCGGCACGCCGCCCAGCCAGATCGCCGCGGCCAGGAGCGCCCCCAGGGCGGCATTTCGCGGTGTGCGCATGTCGTTCATTCCTCTCATGGTGATGCGTGTCATAGTGTCACGATGCTAGAAGGCCGTGGCCCGGTAGCCGGGTATGGCCCGTTCGAAGTAGTTGCCGGCGTCGCCGCCCACCCCGCCCAGCCCCTTGAGGACGAAGCGCAGGAACAGGCCGCGTTCGGTGGTGTCGTTGTCGATGCGTGCCGAATCGTTGTTCTCGACCCACTCGCGCCACACGAGCTGCACGCCGTAGCAGCAGTCGTTCCACTGCACGCCGCCGAGCTGCTCGAGGAAGCGGCGGTTGGAGTGGTCGTAGACCGCCCGCCCGATCAGGTCCACCCGGTGCGACGCCTTCCAGGCGAACGACAGGTCGTACTCCTCGCGGTCGTAGTTTCGAAAGTCGTCATCGCCGGGCTGCAGCGAGGGATCGAAGCCTTGGAGCTCCCAACGGTAGCCGAGGTTCACTACGTGGCCGGCCAGGCTGCGATAATGCAGGCTGAGCGAAGTGCTTTCGGTGCGCTGCAGGTGATCGTCGTAGAGCCACTCCCAGCGGCTGCGCCAGGCGTCGGTCATGCGCCAGTCGAGCCGTGCCACCAGCGGCGAGCGGTCGCGGGTGGCGTTGTAGTAGGTCAAGAAATCCCCGCCCGCCTCCGGCGCACGCGGCAGCGTATCGGGGTCACCGTTCATGTCGATGTAGCGATCGTCGAAGTAGAACGCCTGCCCCACGCCGACGGCCAGCCGCTCGCGGCCGCGGGCATCCTCGATCAGGCGCGAATCGAGGCCCACCGAAACCCGGTTGAGATCGCCCACCCGGTCGGCGCCGGAGAAGCGGTAGGGCGACCACAGCTGGTTCCACGAGAAGGCACGCTCGCTGGCATCGAAGCTTGGAAACTCGCTCTGGTCGCGGGCCGGCACATAGGCGTAGTTGAGCCGCGGCTCCAGCGTCTGGCGGTAGTCGCGCCCGCCCAGGTCCAGCTCGCGCTCGAACACCAGCCCGCCATCGAGGGAGGAGACCGCCACCGCCCGCTGGGGTGCGGTGTCGCGATCGGTGTCGCGGGCCCCGTAGTCGAGGTCGTAGGCGGTATAGAGCCACTCCACCCGCGGCTCGAGATGGCCCCAGCTCTCGTCGAAGCGCCAGCCGGTGGCCGGCGAAAGGTGCAGGCGGGTACCTGTCGCCGCCTCGCGCAGCGGTACGCGGTTGGGGTCCACGTCGCGCCAGAAGTAAGTCAGGTTGGAACGCCACTCCTGGTAGGCCCCCGTCGGCAGGGCCCAGCGCGAGCTGGCGGTCAGGCTCGGCAGGCGGTAGAACGGCTTGTCGCTGTCGTTGAGCGGGTCGTCCAGACGCTGGAAGCCCTCGGCCCGGGCATCCAGCCGCCACTGCTCGCCCTGGTAGCCGATCTGGGCCAGGCGGTGCAGGTTGTCGGGGTCATCCCCGAACACGCTGCCGAAATCGTTGAAATAGCGCCCGTCGCTGGCGGCACCGTAGCGCAGGTTGTAGCGGGTGCGCGCATCGAAATAGCCGCTGTGGCGATAGTCGAGGTACCAGCGCTCCTCGCCTTCGTAGCGCCGCGACGGCGTACCCGGCTCATCCGTACCGCCGCCGTCGCTGGCCAGGTAGGCCCCTTCCAGCTGCCCGGCATCGGTGGGAAAGAGGTAGCGATACTCACCGCCCAGCAGCAGGCCGCGGTCGCTGATCCAGCGCGGCGTCAGGGTGGCATCCTGGTTGGGCGCGATGTTCCAGTAGAACGGTACGGAGAGGTCGTAGCCACCGCTGGAGACGCCGAATTCGGGCCACAGGAAGCCGGTATGGCGGCGGTCGTCGATGGGAAAGCGCACCCAGGGCCAGTAGAAGACCGGCACCCGGCCCAGCTCGAGGCGCGCATGGCGCGCGGTGCCAAAGCCACTCTCGCGATCCAGCACCAGGTCGCTGGTGGCCAATCGCCACAGTTCGCTGCCGGGCTCGCAGGTGGTGAAATTGGCCGACGAGAGCCGGAAGCGGCCATCCTCGAGCCGCGAGAGCTGCAGAGCGCTGCCGCGCAGGAACTCGTCGTGGAGCACGTAGTGCGCCGACGCGATGCGGGCCTCGTCGCTGACCAGCGAGATTTCCGCTTCATCGCCGCGCACCAGCAGGTTGACGTCGCGCAGCGCCAGGGGCCCTTCGGCATGGGCGGTTTCGCGGCTGGCCGGTACGCTCACCCGCGGCGCTTCAAGCTGGCTGTCGTCACGACGCAGCACCACCTCGCCGGCCAGGCTCACCTCGCCCTGCTCGCCGTGATGGGCCGAGTCGGACTCGGTCTGCACCAAACCTGGCACATCGGCGGCGGGAAGCCGATAGGCCGGCATCACGTAGGTGCCGCGGCACAGCGCGCCGGCCGGGCGGTCCTCGCCCCAGGGGCGCCAGTCCAGCTCGGCGGCCGGCAGCGGCTCGAGCGCCGCCGCCTGCGACGTTCCCAGCGCCAGTGCGGAAGCGATCAGCCCAACCCACGTGCCACCTGCGTGTCGCTTGCCCATGTCCCTCGATGTCCTTGGCGAAGAGAATCGGTATTATACAGGCCGCATCCAGCCTGTCGTATGCTCCTTGAGCGGGTCAGCATGCGGCGGTGCCCAGCGGGCGTCAACCGCCACCGCCCGAGACTACCGAGGAACCCGCATGCCCCAGGCCGACACATCGCCGCGACTCGATGCCCTGCGCCGCTGGGCCGCCGAGCGGCATGGACTCCCCCTCACCGCGCTCGACCTGCGCCTGGCCGCGGGGGACGCCAGCTTTCGCCGCTATTTCCGCCTGACCCTGCCAGCCGGCGCCACGCGCATGCTGATGGACGCCCCGCCGGACAAGGAGGATAGCCGCGCCTTCGTCGAGATCGCCCGGCGCTGGCACGCCGCGGGGCTGCCGGTACCGGCCCTGCACGCCGTCGACCTTGGACTGGGCTTCCTCGAGCTGGAGGATCTCGGCGATACGCCGCTGCAGGTACGCCTGGCCGGCGAGGCCGACCCGGACACGCTGGAATGGCACGAGCGCGCCATGGCATTGATCCATGAGCTGCAGAACCGCGCGAACCCGAGCGCCCTTCCCGCCTATGATGCCGAGCTGCTGGGCCGCGAGCTCGACCTGTTCACCGACTGGTGCCTCGAGCGCTGGCTGGCGCTGCCGCCCCCGCCGAGCTGGCCCGCCCTGCGCAGGGCGCTGGTCGAAGCCGCACTGGCCCAGCCGGTGGTCACGGTGCATCGCGACTACGATGCCATGAACCTGATGGTGCGCGACGATCGGCTGTTCGTGATCGACTTCCAGGACGCCGTGGCCGGGCCCATCAGCTACGACCTGATCTCGCTGCTGCGCGGGCGCTACTGCCGCTTTCCGGCCGACCGCTTCGCCGCCTGGACCGCCGCCTTCCGCCGCCGGGCGGTCGCCGAAGGCCGGCTGAGCAGCCACCTGGACGAGGCCACCTTCCACCGCCAGGTCCAGGCCATGGCCGCCCAGCGCGCACTGAAGGTGCTCGGTATCTTCTGCCGCCTGACCCTGCGCGACGCACGCACCGGCTACCTCGAGCGCCTGCCGCACTTCCTCGGCCACCTGCAGGACAGCCTCGCCGACCTGCCCGAGCACGCCGCCTTCCGGCAGTGGCTCGTCGACAGCTTCCAGCCCGCCATGGCGCACCGGCTGGCCCTCGCCGCCGCGGAGCAGGCACCATGAAGGCGATGATCCTGGCGGCCGGGCTCGGCACGCGCATGCGCCCGCTGACCGACCACTGCCCCAAGCCGCTGCTGCCGGTCGCCGGCAAGCCGCTGATCGTCCACCACCTGGAGCGCCTGGCGGCGGCCGGCATCGAGGAGGTGGTCATCAACGTCAGCTACCGCGGCGAGCAGATCATCCAGGCGCTGGGCGACGGCGCTGCCTTCGGCGTGTCGATCGCCTGGAGCCGGGAAACCGAGCCGCTGGAGACCGGCGGCGGCATTCGCCAGGCGCTACCGCTGCTGGGCCAGGCCCCGTTCCTGCTGGTCAATGGCGACGTCTGGTGCGACCTCGACTCGCGCAGGCTGCCGGCCCTTGGCCGCGATCTTGCGCATCTGGTGCTGGTCGACAACCCGGCCCACCATCCCGACGGCGACTTCCACCTGACCGGGGCTGGCCGCGTGCAGGCGAGCGGCGAGCCGAGGCTCACCTTCGCCGGCATCAGCCTGCTCGATCCGGCACTGGTGGCCGCCCAGGCGCCGGGCGCCTTCCCCCTGGCCCCGCTGCTGCGCGAGGCCATGGCGACGGGGCGGGTCGGCGGCTCCCGCCATCGCGGCGGCTGGGTCGATGTCGGGACGCCGGAACGGCTGGCCAGGCTCGATCAGGCGCTGCGCACCGGCCAGGGCTGAGCACCACGCCGCGGGGTGCTATGCTGCGCCATCACTCGTTCACTACCTGCAAGGAAACGTACCCCATGAAAGCCAGCGTCAAGTGGACCGACGGCCGCCAGTTCGTGGCCGAGTCCGGCAGCGGCCACAGCGTGGTCATCGACGGCCCGCCGGACCACGGCGGTCGCAACACCGGCCCCCGCCCCATGGAGCTGCTGCTGATGGGCATGGGCGCCTGCGCCTCCTTCGACGTGCTGGAGATCCTCGAGAAGTCGCGCGCCGCGGTAACCGACTGCATCGCCCAGGTCGAGGCGGAGCGTGCCGATGCCGTCCCGGCGGTCTTCACCAAGATCCACGTACACTTCACCGTCACCGGACGCAGCCTCAAGGAGAGCCAGGTCAAGCGTGCCGTGGAGCTGTCCGCCGAAAAGTACTGCAGCGCCTCGATCATGCTGGCCAAGGGCGGGGTGGAGCTCAGCCACTCGTTCTCCATCGTGGAAGCCTGAAACACCCACCTGCTGGAACGCCAGGGCCCGCCAATGGCGGGCCCTGTGCGGCTGGAAAGGCATGGCGCCTAGCAGCGGTATACGCTCTTGGTCATCACCTTGGACATCAGCGACATGCCGAACTTCACCGGGGCCGGGAAGCGCACCCCGCCCGCCTCCAGCGCGAGCTGGGCATGGTGCGCCTCATCGATGGCCATCTGGCGCAGCACCGCCCGGGAGCGGCGGTCACCGGGCGGCAGCTTGACCAGGTGATCCTCCAGGTGCCTTCCGACCTGCTCCTCGGTGGCGGCGACGAAACCCAGGCTGATGCGGTCGCCGATCGCCCCCGCCACCGCCCCCATGCCGAACGAGGCGGCATAGAACAGCGGATTGAGCACGCTGGGGTGGCTGTCTAGCTCCTTCAGTCGCTCGTCGCACCAGGCCAGGTGATCGATCTCCTCCTGGGCGGAGTGCTCCATCTGCTCGCGCACTTCGGGCAGCCGTGCGGTGAATCCCTGGCCCTGGTAGAGCGCCTGAGCGCACACTTCGCCGGTATGGTTCACGCGCATGAGCCCGGCCGCGTGGCGACGCTCCTCCGCCGTCATCGGCTCGTCCTGGATGTCGGCAGTGACCGGCGACGGCCGCGACGAGCGGGCGGTGCCCGGTATCAGGGTACGCATCACGGTATCGAACTGGTGGATCAGGTTGTCGGCGCGGGAATAGTGGCGGTTCATCTCACCCTCTTGACGATCTTGGCACGGCATCGGCAGGCATCGCTGCCTCTCCCTCGGGCGGCTAAGCGCGGCGGTGCCGTCAGAACAGGTGCACCTGATGCGTCGCACGCCGCGACGCGCGCGGAAGGATCCGCAGAGCGCCGGCTAGCCAGCCGGCCATGTGAAGCGTCGACCGCCCATCAGGTGCATATGGATATGATAGACCGTCTGCCCACCCTGGTCATTGCAGTTCATCACCACCCGGTACCCGGCGTCGGCAAAGCCGAGCTCACGCGCCAGCCTGGCCGCCGTGTACTGCAGGCGGCCGACCAGTGCCAGGTCGGTTTCCTCGATATCGTTGAGGGTCGCGATATGCTGCCTGGGGATGATCAGAAGATGGGTCGGCGCCTGGGGGTTGATGTCGCGGAAGGCCAGGACATGCTCGTCTTCAAAGACGATGTCGGCGGGTATGTCGCGCTTGATGATCTTGCAGAACAGGCAGTCTTGCATCGGCTGGCACTCCTTGGGATCGACCTGGCTGGGATTGACAGGAACTCCTTCACGGTAACCGCATCGAGGCTCCACGACCGCCCTGTTTCGGCATCACGGCACTTGGCGCGAGCTTCAGCGAAAGCGCCGCTGTGCCAGCAGGTGGCGCACCAGTGGTGCCAGGATCAGCTCGATGGCCAGCGACATGCGCGCGCCGGGCACCACCAGGGTGTGCGGGCGGCTCATGAAGGCATCCTGGATCATCGCCAGCAGCCAGGGGAAGTCCACCGTCGAAGGATCGCGGAAGCGGATCACCACGAACGACTCGGCGTCGTTGGGAATGTCCTGCACCTCGAAGGGATTGGAGGTGTCCACCGTGGGCACGCGCTGGAAGTTGATATGGGTGCGCGAGAACTGCGGCTGGATGTAGCGCACGTAGTCGTTCATGCGCCCCAGGATGGTGTCGATCACCGCCTCCTGGGAGTAGCCGCGCAGCTTGATGTCGCGGTCGATCTTCTGGATCCACTCGAGGTTCATGGTCGGCGCCACCCCCACGAGCAGGTCCACGTGGCGGGCGATGTCGTGCTCCGCCGTCACCAGCCCCCCGTGCAGCCCTTCGTAGAACAGCAGGTCGGTGCCGCAGGGCAGCGGCTGCCACTCGGTGAAGGTGCCGACCCGCTGGCCGGCCTCGATCATCTGCTTGTCTTCGGCATGGATGTAGTGCCGGTAGGTGCCGGTGCCCTCTTCGCCGTACTCATGGAACAGCGCCTCGAGGCGGTCGAGCAGGTTGGCTTCCACGGCGAAGTGAGAGAGCCGGTCCTTGCGCTCCGGCTCCTCGCGGAAGATGCGTGCCAGCTCGTCGCGGGTATAGCGATGGAAGGCGTCCCCATCCACGAAGGCGGCATGCACGTCTTCCCGCGCGAACATGCGCTCGAAGGTGCGCCTGACGGTCGTGGTGCCGGCCCCCGAGGAGCCGGTCACCGCGATGATCGGGTATTCGCGCGACATCAGGCGCGCTCCGCCCCGGCGATGGCCTGGCGCACCCCGTCGGGAATGGCCACGCTGCGCCCCTGGGCGGTGTCGACCAGCATCACGTTGAGGCGTGCGGTGGCGACCGGCTTGCCGCCTTCGGCATGGCGAATGCGCTGGTAGACGGTGATCGCCTTGCCGGCCGGTTCGGGAATGGCCGTCTCGATCACCAGCGCATCCGGCCAGCGTGCCTCGGACTGGTACTGCACGGCGAGATCGGCCACCACGCTGGGGAAGCCTCCCATGTCCCACTCGGTCAGGCCCAGGGCGCCGAACGCCTGGATGCGCGCCTCGTGCAGCAGCGATACCAGGGTGTCATGGCCCAGGTGCCTGCCGTAGTTCATGTCGGTGATGCGCACCGTCAGCGGATGACGGTGCAGGATGGCGGTTTCCGGAAAATCCAGCTTGATGCGTTCCATTCTCGCTCCCTGCAGCTCTTGGTGGCGGCGCACTGTCAATCGACCTGCGCTTCCCGGGCGATGGCGCGGTAGGCGATATCGCGGCGGAATTGCGCCCCGTTCCAGTGAATCTTGGCAACCCCGGCATAGGCCAGGTCTCGCGCGCGGGACACCCCCTCGCCCAGCGCCGTCACGCACAGCACGCGGCCGCCGCTGGTCACCACCTGGCCCTGGTCGTCCTCCGCGGTGCCGGCGTGGAACACCACGCAGCCGGTGGCGGCCGCCGCTTCGAGGCCGGTGATGGCATCGCCCTTGGGGTAGCTGCCGGGATAGCCGGCTGCGGCCATCACCACGCCGATCGCGGCGCGCGGGTCCCAGTCGCAGGTCTGTCCGGCCAGCTCACCGCGGGCCCCGGCCAGGCAAAGCTCGGCCAGGTCGGAACGCAGCCGCAGCATGATCGGCTGGGTCTCGGGGTCGCCGAAGCGGCAGTTGTATTCGATCACCCTGGGGTTGCCCTCGGCGTCGATCATCAGCCCGGCATAGAGGAAGCCGGTATAGGGGTGCCCCTCTGCCGCCATGCCATGCACCGTGGGCATGATGACTTGCTGCATGATCCGTTCGTGCACGCTGTCGGTCACCACCGGGGCTGGGGAGTAGGCGCCCATGCCACCGGTGTTGGGCCCCTGGTCGCCGTCGAGGGCGCGCTTGTGGTCCTGGCTGGTGGCCATGGGCAGCACCGTGGTGCCGTCCACCATGACGATGAAGCTCGCCTCCTCGCCTTCGAGGAACTCCTCGATCACTACCCGCGCGCCGGCGTCGCCGAAGGCGTTGGCCTCGAGCATGTCGCGCACCGCGGCCTCGGCCTCGGCCAGGGTCATGGCGACGATCACGCCCTTGCCCGCCGCCAGGCCGTCGGCCTTGATCACGATCGGCGCGCCCTGCTCGGCCAGGTAGGCCAGCGCCGGCGCCACTTCGGTGAAGGTGCGGTAGGCCGCGGTAGGAATGGCATGTCGCGCCAGGAAATCCTTGGTGAAGGACTTGGAGCCCTCGAGCTGGGCGGCGCCCTGGGTGGGGCCGAAGATGGCCAGCCCCGCCTCGCGGAAACGATCCACCACGCCCTCGACCAGCGGTGCCTCGGGGCCGACGATGGTCAGCGCGATCTCTTCGTCGCGGGCGAACGCCACCAGCCTCTCGAGCTCGTGCACCTCGATGGCCACGTTGGTCAGGCCCGGCTCGCGCGCCGTGCCGGCATTGCCGGGGGCCACGTAAACCCCTTCGACCCGGGGAGACTGGCTGACCTTCCAGGCCAGGGCGTGTTCGCGGCCACCGCCGCCGATGATCAGAACCTTCATCCGCTGCTCTACCTATACCGATGCTGTCGGGCTGTGAAATCGGCGCGGCGTGCCGAGCCTCATGAACGGCCAGGGCCTTGGCGATGGCCTGGCGGCCCGCCACGGCGCCTGCCCGGGGAAAACGTCGCGGCATTATGGCAGAAAGCCGCCGCCACCGCGCCATCAGGAGGAGCTGTCGTCCTGCTTCTTGTCGTCCGGTGCGCCGGGCGCCTTCTTGTCCGCCTGGCCCTGGCCCTGGCCGATGGCCTGCTGCCAGAACTTCATGTTCTCCTCGGCCATTTCACGCATCAGCTCCATGGGCGAGTGGCGCATGGCCTGCTGCCACTGGTCCTGCATGCGCTTCTGCTGCTCGAGCATCAGGCGCGTGCCTTGCTCCAGGTAGCGTGCCAGTGGCAGCGGCTGGGCCATGTCGTAGACCCGAATGAACTGGGCCAGCAGGTCGTTGGAGAAGACCTCCGCCTCGCCGTCCGCCTGCTCCTGCTCGATGATGATCGACAGCAGGATGGTGCGGGTCAGGTCCTCGCCGCTCTTGGCGTCCTCGACCCGGAACGGTTCCTCGTCGAGAATCAGGCGGCGCAGATCCTCAAGGGTCACATAGCGGCTCTGTTGGGTATCATAGAGCCTACGATTGGCATACTTGCGAATTACGCGCACAGTGGCACTCCTTGTCGGTAGGCTGGCTTGCCCTAAGCGTATTGTGCACCGCGCCACCGCCCTTGCGAAACCAACTGACTCAACGAGATGCGATGAACCTGATTCTGCTGGCCGCCGAGGATGTCCCCCAGCCGCACCTGGCCTGCGTGCGCGACCCGCGCCGCCTGCAGCACCTGCGCGAGGTTCATCGCGCCCGCCCCGGCGACCGCTTCACCCTCGGCGTGGAGGGCGGAGGCATCGGGCGGGGCACGCTGACCCTGCTGGCCGATGACGAGGCACGTTTCACCCTGGAAGGCCTGGACCAGCCGCCGCCCGCCGCCCTGCCGGTCCACCTGGCACTGGCGCTGCCCAGGCCGCGCATGCTCGCCCGCAGCCTCGAGCACGTCACGGCGCTGGGCGTGAAGCACATCACCCTGCTGCACACCCGCCGGGTGGAGAAAAGCTACTGGCAGTCGCCGGAGCTGGAAGCCGAGAAGATTCGCCAGCACCTTGTCCTCGGGCTGGAGCAGGCACGCGACACGATCCTGCCAGAGGTGCGGCTGGCCAAGGGCTTCCGCCCCTTCGTCGACGACCTGCTGCCGGGGCTGCTGGACGGGCGCCGCGGCCTGCTCGCCCACCCTGGCATGCCGCAGGCATGTCCTCGCGGAATCGACGAGCCTACCTTGCTGCTGGTGGGCCCGGAAGGAGGGTTCATTCCCCACGAGGTGGAGCGGCTGCTCGATGCCGGGTGCGAAGGCATTCACCTCGGCCCCCGCATCCTGCGCGTGGAAACGGCGGTCACCGCCCTGCTTGCCCGGCTGTTCTGACCCGGCGGCGAGTTACGCCTCGTCGTCCTCGCCCTCTTCGTCGTCCTCGAGTTCTTCGTCGCTCTCATCCTCGTAGCGCATCACGTCGGAATCCGCGTTGCACTCCGGGGCTTGCAGGAAGGTGCGGGTCACATCGAGCAGCCCGAGGTGGCCGATGGTGCGCCGCCCCAACAGCACCGGATAGATCATCTCCTCGCGGTCGCGCAGGCTGAACTGCTCCTCGTAGACGGTATCGCCCATGCAGATCTTCATCAGCACCACGGGGCGCTCGTCGCGCCCGCCCGCGCCGCGCACGCGAATATCGCGATAGAGCGGCAGTTCCAACTGCTCCTCGAACGCGTCACCGCTCGCTTCGTCGGTCAGCTCCAGGCGGAAGCGCACCCACTCCTCGTCGTCACGTTCGAAGGTCTCGATATCGCGTGCATCCAGCGACGAGGTGAGCGCCCCGCTGTCGAGCTTGGCCTTGACCTCGACGCCCCAGGGTTCCAGGGTACTCTTCTCGACCCAGCCGAACACCGGCCGCTCCTCCGCCGCCAGCGAACCGGCCCAGGCGGCCAGCAGCAGGCCGCCGACCGCAACCAGCCGACGCCCGGCAAACGAACTCATTGACGCGAAACGATGCTTCATACCCACTCCCTGTTGGATTCTGACCTGGACTCAGCCGCATCGCGGCATGCCGGCCAAGGATGGTCGCCAGTCGCCTGGCAGTATTCGGCGCTTCGAAAAGGCCGTCGTCTACACTGAAATGGTGCAATGTTCCACAAGGAGGCAACACCATGCGGATGCAACGCCTGACCAAGACGACCTTCGCCGTCTCTGCCGGCCTGGTGATGGGAGGGCTGGCCCTCGCTGCCCACGCCCAGTTTGATCCCCAGGGCCTCTACTCGGCACGCGCGATCTTCAACGCCGACGTGCACTTCGAGTCGGCCCCCGACAGCCCCCCCAGCAGTGTCTTCGACATGCTCATGGGCGATGACAAGCGAGTCCACGCGCTGGTCATCGACACCCACGACGAGGTGGGCCAGAACGGCGACCGCCTGGTGCTCACCAATGCGCACTTCCGACTCGTCAACCACGAGGAAGACGACGAGACCGTCCACGACATCATCGTGCACATCGATGGCGACGCACTGGACGAGATGCCGCGCTATGACGCGCAGTGGTGGGACATGGCCCGGGAGCGCACGCGCGAGGTGTGGCACACCGCCGGCGAAGGGGCGGAAAGCGCCTGGCACCAGACCCGGCGCGGCGCACATCGCGTGGGCGACTCCGCCGACGACGCCTGGCAGCGCACCCAGGAGGGCGCCGAGCGAGCCGGCCGCACCATCAGCGAAACCTTCGACCGCTGGTCCACCAACTGATTCCAGCACCGCCTTGCCCGGCCCCGGCGTTCCAGCCGTGGCCGGTCGAGCTAGCGCTGTAGCCGCTGCAGCAGGCTGACCGTGGCAAAGCCATCCGGCGTCATCCCGATGGATTGCTGGTACTGGCGCAGCCCGCTGCGGGTATTGGGCCCCATGATGCCGTCCGGGGTGCCCACGTCGAAGCCGCGCGCATTGAGCGCCTGCTGAAGCTCGCGAACCTGGCTGCGGCTCAGCGGCTGCTCGTCGCGCGGCCAATCGGACTGGATGCCGCTGCGCCCGGCGATACGCTCTGCCAGGGTGCCTACGGCCAGCGCATAGCTGGTGGCATTGTTGTAGCGCAGGATGGCGCGGAAGTTGGGCCCGACCAGGAAGGCGGGCCCCTGCGCACCCGCGGGTGCGATGACCGACGCCTGGTCGAAGGCCGGCAGCGTGGCGCCGCTGACGCTGCGTACGCCCTGCCCGGCCCACTCGCGGCTCGAGCGGCGGGTGCTCAGCTCGGTCTGGGCATAGTCGAACTGCGCCGGCAGCTGCACTTCAACGCCCCAGGGCTCGCCGGGCTGCCAGCCGGCGCGCGCCAGGTAGTTGGCGGTGGAGGCCATCACATCCGGGATGCTGCCCCAGATATCGCGACGCCCGTCGCCGTCGCCATCAACGGCGTAGGCCTCGAAGCTCGAAGGTATGAACTGCGTATGCCCCATGGCGCCGGCCCAGGAACCGACCATGCGCTCGGGCGCGATATCGCCGCTGTCGATGATCCGCAGCGCGGCCATCAGCTCGCCGCGGGCGAAGTCCCGCCGCCGGCCATCGAAGGCCAGGGTGGCCAGCGCCTCCAGGGTGGAGAAGTCGCCGAAGTTGCCCCCGTAGTTGCTCTCGATCCCCCAGATCGCCACGATCACTTCGGCCGGCACGCCGTAGTGCTGCGCCATGCGCTGCGCCGTGGCGCGATGCTCGTCGAGCTTGGCGCGCCCCTGGCTAACCCGGGCGGCGGACACGGCGGAGTCGAGGTATTGCCAGATCGGGCGGACGAACTCGGGCTGCGAACGATCTAGCTCGATCACACGCGGCCGGTAGCGCACGCCTGTCAGGGCCCGCTCAAGGGTCGCCTCGCTGACGCCCTGGGCACGGGCATCGCGCCGAAATGCCGCCAGCCACGCCTGGAAATCGGCCGGTGGCGCCGGCTCGGCCTGAGGCGCTGCCGACGCCTCCTGCCCTTGAGGGGCCGTCGCGGAGGGCTCGGGACCGCTGGCCGCGGCCTCCTGGAGCGAAGGGCTCTGGCAGCCGGCCAGCAGCACGAGCAGCAGGGAGGCGGGTAATGACTGGCGAATCATGATGATGACGTTCCTAAGCCGGTTTGGCACCGATAATGGCTCAGAAGCGCAAGGCAGGCCAGTATCCAAACCCCTCGGAACGTGGCTTTTATGTAACGGCCGCGTTCAGCGCGGGTCGTCGTCGCGGGACTGGTGAACCGCATTGGCTTCGGTCTCGAGTCCGCTCTTCAATTCATGGGTCAGGGGGTCGTAGTTTGGGCGCAGCTCGTCCTTGACGGTGCCGGCCCACAGCTTCGAACCGACGAAGTAGCCCGCCCGGCCGATCACGTGGGCCGCCACCGGCGCCGTCATCAGCACGAACACGATGATGGCGAAGGCCCGCGCCATGACCGCCACCTCGGCGAAGTGCAGGGCCACCGCCAGCATGATCAGGATCACCCCCAGCGCCGCCGCCTTGGTGGTGGCGTGCATGCGCGTCAGCAGGTCCGGCAGGCGCAGGATGCCAAGTGCGGCCAGCAGCATGAAGACGGCGCCGGTCAGTACCAGGAACCCCTTGATCACTTCAATCATCGCGCGGGCCTCCACGCTCCAGGAAACGGGCAAAGCCGATGGCGGCGAGAAACCCCATCAGCGCGATGACGATGGCGGCATCCAGGAAACTGGAGACATCCACCTTGATCGCATAGACCCCCACCAGGCCCACCACGATGCTGGCGAACAGCTCCAGCGCCACCACGCGGTCGGGCAGGCTCGGGCCCCGCACCACACGAACGAATGCCAGCACCAGGGCCAGGCTCATCAGCACTTGGCTGATCAGGATCACAGTATCCATAACACCCTCTCTTCATCGGCAAGCTCAGCGGAACAGCGCAAGGGCACGGGACTCCATCTCCTTGAGGTTGCGCCTGAGCTCCTCTTCGTCGTCGAGGAACATGGCATGGATGTAGAGCACGCGGCGGTCATCGGACACGTCCAGGCTCAGCGTGCCCGGCGTCAGCGAGATCAGGTTGGCCACCATGGTGATCTCAAGCTCGGTGCGCGCCTCCAGCGGCATGGCGATCACGCCGGGCTTCATGTGCCAGGGCGGAGTCAGGATGTCGAAGCCGACGCGCAGGTTGGCCTGGACCAGCTCCTTGATGAAGAAACCGATGAAGCCGAGGATCCTCGGGATCCGGGCCGGGTAGCCCGCCAGCGCCTCGACCTGGGGTTCGATCAGCACCAGGGTGATATAGCCGAACACCAGCCCGACCACCAGGTTCAGGCCCGAGAAATCGCCGGACAGGATGACCCAGGCCAGGGCCAGCAGCAGGTTCCAGATAGCACCCGTCATGGCCACTCCTCCTGTTCCAGGGGCGCGATGAGCGCGTCTTCCACCCCGCCCTCGCTGCCGAGTACCGCCTCGATATAGCCCTGCGGGTTCATCAATTGATCGCCGATCCGGTTCATCATGCCCATGAGTGGCTCGGCGAACACGCCGATCAGCAGCGCGAACAGCGCCAGCACCGCCACCGGCAGGTACATCAGCCACAGGCTCGGCGGCACCATGCGGCTGTCGTCGCCGACCACGGTCTCCTCGGCCGGCACCAGATTGTCCTCCGGCAGGGTCTTCCAGAACACCTCGTTCCAGATCTTCACCATCGAGTAGAGGGTCAGCAGGCCGACCGCGAGCGCCACCGCGGTGACCACGTAGGCTTCGGCCTCGATACCCGCACGCACGATGACGAACTTGGCGAAGAAGCCGGACAGCGGCGGTATGCCGGCCAGCGAGAAGGCGGACAGGAAGAACGCCACGGACAGCCAGGGCCGCTCCCGGTAGAGCCCGCCCATCTTCTTCAACTCATAGGTGCCCTGCAGGCGCCGGGTGATGCCGCTGATCAAAAACAGGTTGGTCTTGACGATGATGTTGTGCATCACCGCGAATACCCCGCCGGCGATGGCCAGCGGCGTGTAGAGGGCGAGCCCCAGGATCATGTAGCCGATCTGGCTGACGATGTGGAACGACAGGATGCGCCGGAATTCGAACTGCGCCGCCGCCCCCAGCACGCCGGTGACCATGGTGAGCGCCGCGCCCCACAGCAGCAGGTCCTGCGTGTAGCCCATGGTCTGGTCGAACATCAGCGTGAACACGCGGAACAGCGCATAGACCCCGACCTTGGTGAGCAGGCCGGCGAACAGCGCGGAGACCGCCACCGGCGGGGTGTGATAGGAAGCGGGCAGCCAGAAGAACAGCGGAAACGCCGCCGCCTTGATGCCGAAGGCGATCATGTACATCACCGCCAGCACCTCGACCATGCCCTGGTGCTCGGCCACCGCCAGGCGCTGGGCGATGTCGGCCATGTTGAGCGTGCCGACCATGCCGTAGGTCAGGCCGATGGCGGTAAGGAAGATGACCGAGGCCAGCAGGTTGAGCGTGACATACTTGATCGCGCCTTCCATCTGCGCCTTCTCGCCGCCGAGGATGAGCAGCGCAAAGGAGGCCACCAGCATCACTTCGAACCACACGTAGAGGTTGAAGATGTCGCCGGTCAGGAAGGCGCCGGCCACGCCGGCCAGCAGCAGGTGCATCAGCGGGTAGTAGCCGAAGCGCTCGTGGCCGGGGCCGGTCGAGGCCAGCGCGTAGATGGCCAGGGCCAGGCCGATGATGCCGGTCAGCACCACCATGACCGCGCTCAGCGTGTCGGCGATCAGGGTGATGCCGATCGGCGCCTGCCATCCGCCCATCTGGATGACCACGTAGCCGTCCTGGCTGACGGACGCCAGCAACCACAGCGCCACACCGAGCAGCGCCGCGTTGCCGGCCACCGCCACGAAGCGCTGCATGGGACGCGAGCGCCAGAACAGCAGCGAGATGGCACCCGACAGCAGCGGCAGAAGAACGGGCAGAGCAACTTCGGGCCTCACGTGTCGGTATCCTTCATCTTGTCCAGGTCATCGGCCTTGACGATCTCGTAGGCGCGGCGAATCAGCACCACGGCGAAGGCCAGCACGCCGAAGGCGATCACAATGGCCGTCAGTACCACGGCCTGGGGCAGCGGGTCGGCGACCGCCCCCAGCGGGGCCGCGAGCCCCTCGGGGATCAGCGGCGGCGCACCGCGGGTCATGCCGGCCGAGGTGAAGATCAGCAGGTTGGCGGCATTCGACAGCAGCATCAGCCCGATCACCAGCTTGACGATCGAGCGGCGCAGCATGAGGAAGATGGCGGCCGCATACATCAGGCCGATGGACACGGCCATTACCGGCTCCATGGCGAACCTCCCGGGCGGATTGGGGAAACGGCGCGGCGGGCGCCGTGGCGTTCATGGCTCATCCTTGTCCACCTCCATCAGCGTCATGACCATGGCCAGCACCGACCCCAGCACGGCCAGGTAGACGCCGATATCGAAGATCAGCGGCGTCGAGGCATAGAAATCGACGCCGGGCAGGGTCCACCACTGTGCGGTGAGAAACGGCTGGCCGACGAACCAGGCGGGGAACACCGAGATCATGCCCAGCAGCAGCCCCATGCCGATCAGGTCGCGCGGGTCGACCATGCGCAGCACCTCGCGCGTGGCCGAGACGCCGAAGGCGAACAGGTAGAGCGTGAAGGCGCCCGCCGCCACCAGCCCTGCGATGAAGCCGCCGCCCGGCTCATCGTGGCCGCGCAGCAGCAGGAACACGGAAAACAGCAGCTGCAGCGGCATCAGGATGCGTGCCGCGGTGTGCAGGATCAGGGTGCCGGACTTAACCATCCTTCGTCTCCTTTTCCGGGTTCGCCCTGGCCGGCTTCACCGGCGCCCGCAGCTTGAGCATGGCGATCACGCCGATGGCGGCCAGTGCCAGCACGAAGATCTCGCCCAGGGTGTCCAGCGCCCGATAGTCCACCAGGATCACGTTGACGATATTGCGCCCATGGGCGAGCGGCACGCTCTGCTCGATCATGTATTCGGAGATCGGAACGAACTGGTCCACGCCCCAGGCCGTCAGGATCAGCAGCGTGACCAGCACCCCCACGGTGCCCGCCACCAGTATGTCGCGCACCCGCTCGACGGGGGTGGACAGGCTGGCGAAGCGCGGCAGGCGGAACAGCACCAGCACCAGCAGGATCACCGTCAGCGTCTCCACCAGCAGCTGGGTGATGCCCAGGTCAGGCGCGCTGAACAGGATGAAGGTCAGCGCGATGGAGAAGCCCATGATGCCCACCGACACCACGGCACCCAGCCGCGACCTCGCGATGGCGGCGAACAGCGCCCCCATCACCATCATGCTCACCACCACCACCTCGTGGAAGCGCACGTCGAGCTCGAAGGCGATCTGCAGCGGATGGCGCAGCAGCAGCGAGTTGCCCACCAGGGCGATCACTACCAGCACCATGACCATGATGTAGTTGCGCATGTAGCCGTTCTGCAGGATGCGGGTCTGCCAGTCCGACACCACCGTGACCCCGTGCATGAAGGCTTCGTAGCCGGCCTCCGGGCCGCGGGCCATGAGCGGATCGAGCCTGGCCAGGTGCCCACGCACGCGATCCCAGCGCTTGAACAGCAAGAAGCCGAGCCCGAGGCTGAGCAGCGACATGACCAGCGGCAGGTTGATGCCATGCCACAGCGACAGGTAGACGGTGACCGGCTCGCCCATCACCGCCGAGGCGGCGGCGGTCAGCACGCCCATGCCGGCCATCACCGGCAGCAGCCCCAGCAGCAGCGACAGCACCGCCAGCACGCTCGGCCCCAGCAGCATCGACAGCGGCGCCTCGTGGGCCACCTTGGGCGTGGCCCGCCGCTCGCCGAAGAACGGCCGCAGCGAGACGATGGCCGCCACGGCGATGGTGAGGAACGCCGACAGGAAGGCCAGCAGCAGCACCAGCAGGCCATAGACCTCCGCTTCCAGCGCCGCCTCGAACATCAGCTCCTTGGCAATGAAGCCGAACAGCGGCGGCGCCCCGGCCAGCGACAGCGCGGCGATCAGCGCCACGATGGCGGTGACCGGCATCAGCGGGCGCAGCCCCCCCATGGCCGTGACGTCCTTGGTGCCGGTCTCGTGGTCGAGGATCCCCGCCACCATGAACAGCGCCCCCTTGTAGAGCGAGTGCGCGAGCAGGAAGGTGACGAAGGCGATCAGCGCCCCTTCGGTGCCGATGCCCAGCAGCATGGTCAGGGTGCCCAGCGCCATGATGGTGGAATACGCCAGCAGCTTCTTGATATTGGTGTGGCGGATAGCCAGGAAAGCGCCGGTGAACATCGTCAGCGCCCCCACCACCGTGAGGATGCCGACCCAGGCCTCGGTTCCCCCCAGGCTCGGCTGCAGCCGGGCCATCAGATAGATGCCGGCCTTCACCATGGTGGCCGAGTGCAGGAACGCCGAGACCGGCGTGGGCGCGGCCATGGCGTTGGGCAACCAGAAGTGGAACGGGAACTGCGCCGACTTGGTGAACGCCCCCAGCAGCAGGCAGAGCAGCAGCGGCAGGTAGAGGTCGTGCTCGCGCAGCACGTCGCCCATGCCGTTGAGTTCGCTGAGCGACCAGCTGCCGCCGGCGACGCCCAGCATGGCCAGCCCGGCCATCAGCGCCAGGCCGCCGGCAAAGGTCACGAACAGGCCCTGGCGCGCCGACTTGCGCGCCTCGATATCGGCATGGCTGAAGCCGATCAGCAGGTAGGAGGTGATGCTGGTCAGCTCCCAGAACACGAACAGCGTCAGCAGGCCATCGGCCAGCACCAGCCCCAGCATCGACACCATGAAGGCCAGGATGACGATGTGGAAGCGCACCAGGTCGGGATGGCCGCGCAGGTAGCCCCCCGCGTAGATCAGCACGAAGGTGCCGATCACCGTGATCAGCAGGGCGAACAGCAGCGACAGGCCATCGAGCACGAAGGTCAGGCTCATGCCAAGCGAGGGCACCCAGTCCAGCGCGAAGTGCAGCGTATCGCCCGCCATCACCGCCGGCAGCTGGCCCATGAACACCAGCGCCAGCAGCGCCGGGAAGGCCGCCAGCACGAAGCTGGTTCGTTCGCCGAACCAGCGATGCAGCAGGGGCGCGAAGGCGGCCAGCACGAAACCCGACAGCACGGCTAGTTGCATCTGCAGCTCCCTATTCACTTTTCCTGTGCCGAGCCGCCGTCGGCGCTGCCGCCAAGGGGCTTCGAGCTCGTCAAGATCGGTTGACCGCCCCCGGGCAGCGTCGTTTCTCCACGCGCGAGCGGGGCGGTTTTTGCCCTGGATCAACTCCCACTTCTTTAGCGGAAGATACGCCCAAGGTATGAGTCCCAAGCGCCTCGCCAGGCTGTTTATTGCATCGCAAAAGTTTTAAACTCGGCGCCGCAGCTGGCAATGGCAAGCCCCGAAGCCTGAGCGAAACGGCTTGTAGTATAACGATTTTCTGCCGTCTCTCCATCGTCGCCTCCAACGGCCCGCTGTCGATCTTGCGATCGCTCCAAATAAGCCTAGTGGTCACAGGCGCAGCAACGCCACGCCCCCGCCCGGTGATGTGGCCATTTGACGCCGACTCGCCACCAGAATGGACGACTCACCCATGTCGCTGCTGTGGATACCCTTACTCACCATCATCGGCACGCTGGTGCCGGTGATGACGTCCCGCCATGGCCGCAAGAAATGCGTCGCGGCCACGCTGATCGCCCCGCTGCTGGCCCTGGGCATCGCCATGCTGCATGCACCCGAGGTGATCGGTGGCAACGTCGTCAGCATGCGAATTTCCTGGATGCCGCTGCTGGGCCTCGACCTCGCCCTGCGCATCGACGGGCTGACCCTGCTGTTCACCCTGCTCATCCTCGGCATCGGCAGCCTGATCCTGTTCTACGCCGGCCATTATCTCTCCAAGGACGAGGACGACGGGCGCTTCCTCTCCTACATGATGCTGTTCATGACCGCCATGATCGGCATCGTGATGGCCGACAACCTGATCCTGCTGTGGCTGTTCTGGGAGCTGACCAGCATCTCCTCGTTCCTGCTGATCGGCTTCTGGGGGCATCGCAGCGATGCCCGCCGCGGCGCCAGGATGGCGCTTACCGTGACCGGCGCCGGCGGCCTGGCCCTGCTGGCCGGCCTGCTGCTGCTGGGCCAGGCCGCCGGCAGCTATGCGCTGGGCGACGTGCTGGCCGCCGGCGACACCATTCGCGCCTCGGCAAACTATCCGCTGATCGTGGCGCTGGTGCTGTTCGGCGCCTTCACCAAGTCGGCGCAGTTCCCGTTCCACTTCTGGCTGCCCCACGCCATGGCGGCGCCCACGCCGGTCTCGGCGTTCCTGCACTCCGCCACCATGGTCAAGGCCGGCGTGTTCCTGCTGGCCCGCCTCAACCCGGCGCTGGGCGACACGCCGCTGTGGGCCATCACGCTTTCCCTGGTGGGCCTGGCCACGCTGATGTACGCCGCCTGGTTCGCCCTGCTCGAACGCGACCTGAAGGGCATCCTGGCGTTTTCCACGGTCAGCCACCTGGGCCTGATCACCCTGCTGCTGGGACTCGGCAGCCCGCTGGCCATCGTCGCCGCGGTCTTCCATATCCTCAACCACGCCACCTTCAAGGCGGCGCTGTTCATGAGCGTGGGCATCATCGACCACGAGACCGGCACCCGCGACATCGATCGTCTCGGCGCCCTGTGGTCGATGATGCCGCTGACCGGCACCATGACCCTGCTGGCCGGCGCCGCCATGGCCGGCTTCCCGCCGTTCAACGGCTTCCTGTCCAAGGAGATGCTGTTCGAGCAGAGCCTGGTCAACGACGTGTTCGGCGCGCTCAGCACCCTGATCCCGCTGCTGGTCATGGTGGGGGCCACGCTCTCGGTGGCCTACTCGCTGCGCCTGGTCTACAGCTTGTTCTTTGCCGCCCCCAAGCTCACCCGCGAGCAGAAGGCGCAGCCGCCGATGAAGGTCCACGACCCGGCGCGCGGCATGCTGCTGCCCGGCCTGTTCCTCGCCGCCATGAGCCTGCTGGTGGGCCTGTTCCCGATGACCCTCGCCGCCCCGCTGGTGCATGCCGCCAGCCTGGCCGTCCAGGGCGACACCACCCCGCTGTTCACGCTGGCCCTGTGGCACGGCATCAACCTGCCGCTGATCATGAGCCTGGCCGCGGTGGGCGGGGGCGTGGCCGTGCTCAGCCAGCACCGCCGCTTCGCCCGGATCGCCGCACTGTTCCCGGCCCGCAACGCCAGCCTGCTGTTCGAGGCCATCATCCTGCGGCTGATCAAGGCCACCCTGTGGCTGACCCTGCGCCTGGAGAACGGCTCGCTGCAGCGCTATCAGGCGCTGCTGATCCTGTGCGCCCTGGTGATGGCCGGCATCGGCCTCTCCCAGCTCGGCAGCCTGACCGGCGAACGCGGCCTGCAGCCGATCGACGGCATGCTGGTGCTGGGCGCGGCGCTGATGGTCTTCGGCGCCATCGGCAGCGCACTCAGCCACCGCTGGCGCCTGGTCTCGCTGCTCATGCTCTCCGTCGTGGGGCTGACGGTATCGCTGACCTTCGTGCGCTTCTCGGCACCGGACCTGGCGCTCACCCAGCTGTCGGTGGAAGTGGTCTCGATGATCCTGATGATCCTGGCGCTGTTCTTCCTGCCGCAGCGCCCGCCGCTGCTGGTGTCGAGCCGGCGCATCCTGCGCGACCTGTTCCTGGCGGCCTCGCTGGGCCTGGCGGTAGCGATGCTCAACTACGCCCTGCTGACCCGCGAGACCCTGACCATCGCCGACTACTTCCTGCGCGAATCGGTACCCGGCGGCGGCGGCACCAACGTGGTCAACGTCATCCTCGTCGACTTCCGCGGCTTCGACACCTTCGGCGAGATCACCGTGCTGACCCTGGCCGGGCTTGCCACCTTCAAGCTGCTCAATCGCCTGCGCCTGTTCAAGCCCTCGGGCAACCTGGAGGGCATTCGCTGGTCGCGCCACCGCTATCCGCTGATCCTTGCCGTGGTGGCCCAGATTCTGCTGCCCCTGGCGCTGCTGGTGTCGGTATACATCTTCCTGCGCGGCCACAACCAGCCCGGCGGCGGCTTCATCGCCGGCCTGATCACCGCCGTGGCGCTGATCCTGCAGTACATGGCCCGCGGCCACGAGTGGACCCGCGAGCGGCTGCCGGTCTCCTACTCCGCGGTGGCCGTCTCCGGCCTGGCCGTGGCCACGGCCACCGGCCTGGCGAGCTGGCTGTTCGGCTACCCCTTCCTCACCTCCGCCTTCGGACATTTCCACCTCCCGTTGATCGGTGAGTTCGAGCTGGCCTCGGCCATGCTCTTCGACATCGGGGTCTACCTGGCGGTGGTCGGCGCCACCCTGATGATCCTGGTCAACCTGGGCAGTGTCACCACCGAAGACCGCCCGCGACTGGAGGAACGCTGATGGAAGCTATCTACTCGCTCGTGGTGGGTGTCCTGACCGCCAGCGGCATCTACCTGCTGCTGCGCGGGCGCACCTTTCCCGTGATCGTGGGCCTGGCGCTGCTCGGCTATGCCGTGAACATGTTCCTGTTCTCGACCGGCGGGCTCAACACCCACGCCGCCGCGGTGATCGGCGAATCGATCACCCCGACCGACCCGCTGCCCCAGGCCCTGGTACTCACCGCCATCGTGATCGGCTTCGCCATGACCGCCTTCGTGGTGATCCTGGCGATTCGCGCCCGCGGTGAGCTCGGCTCCGACCACGTGGACGGCCAGCAAGGCGAAGATGGAGACGTACGCTGATGCAACACCTGATCGCCCTCCCCATCCTCGTGCCCATGATCGGCGCCATTGCCCTGCTGCTGACCGGCAAGGCCAGCCATACCACGCACCGCCGCATGAGCGTGGGGCTGACCGCCCTGCTGGTGGTGATCAACCTGCTGCTGCTGAGCCGGGCGGCGGGCGGTGACCTGACCTTCTATGCGCTGGGCAACTGGCAGGCCCCCTTCGGCATCGTGCTGATGCTCGACCGCCTGGCGGCCCTGATGCTGACCCTGACGGCCTTCCTGGCGCTGGGCTGCGTGCTGTTCGCCTGCGCCGGCGACGATATCCAGGGCAGCAACTTCCATGGCATCTTCCACCTCCAGCTCATGGGCCTCAACGGCGCCTTCCTGACCGGTGATCTCTTCAACCTGTTTGTTTTCTTCGAGATTCTGCTGCTTGCCTCCTATGCACTGCTGCTGCACGGCGGGGGCAAGGCGCGGGTAGGCGCCGGCTTGCACTATGTGATCTTGAACGTAGCCGGCTCGGCGCTGTTCCTGATCGCACTCGGCGTGCTGTACGGCGCCACCGGCACGCTCAACATGGCCGACATGGCACGTCGGGTCGCCGAGCTTTCCGGCGACCAGGCGGCACTGGCCACCGCCGGGGCGCTGCTACTGATCGTGGTATTCAGCCTCAAGGCGGCCCTGCTGCCGCTTTATTTCTGGCTGCCTCGCACCTACGCCTCCGCGCCGGCACCGGTGGCGGCCCTGTTCGCCATCATGACCAAGGTCGGGCTCTACGCGATCCTGCGTGTGCAGAGCCTGATCTTCATCGACAGCGACGCCGCGCCGGCGATCACCGCCTGGCTATGGTGGTCGGGCCTTGCCACCATCGTGCTGGCCGGCATCGGCGTGCTCGCCGCACGCGACCTGCGCCCGCTGGTGGCCTACCTGGTGCTGGTCTCGGTCGGCACCCTGCTGGCCGGTACCGCGGTGGGCACGCCGGAAGCCAACACCGCGCTGCTCTACTACCTGCCGCATACCACGCTGATCTGCGGCGCGCTGTTCCTGATCGCCGAGCTGATCGGCCAGCAGCGCGGCAAGGCGGGCACACGCCTGGTTCGCGGCCGGCGTCTGCACCAGCGCTTCCTGCTCGGGGGGCTGTTCCTGGTGGCTGCCATCGGTGTGGTGGGCCTGCCGCCCCTGGCGGGCGCGCTCGGCAAGCTGCTGCTGATGCAGGCGGTGGAAGGTTCGTCCCGCCTGTGGCTCTGGCCGCTGCTGCTGCTGGCCAGCCTGTGCGCCTTGATCGCCATGTCGCGCGCCGGCTCGGTGTTCTTCTGGGCCAGCTACAAGGGTGAAGTGGCCTCCGGCAAGGTCAGTCGCGCCCAGCTCGCCGGCGTGCTGTGGCTGCTGGCCGCCGCCCCGCTGCTGGTCATCTTCGGCGGCCCGGTCAGCAACTACACCCAGGCCACCGCCGCCCAGCTGGCCGCTCCCCAGGAGCCGATCCGGCAGCTGCTCGGCGATCAGCTGGCCCACGCCCCCGTTCCGCCCGTGTCGATGGCAGGTCAAGAAGGAGAGGCACTATGAGAGCCATGGGTCGCTACCTGCCCACGCCCACCCTGTCGCTGGTGCTGTTCGTGGTCTGGCTGCTGATGGTGCGCAGCATCGCCCCGGGGCAGCTGCTGCTGGGCGCCTTTCTCGCCGTGGTCATCCCGCTGCTGACGCAGAACTTCTGGGACCCGCTGCCGAAGGTCAAGCACCCCGTCAAGCTGGCCTGGTTCGTGCTGGTGGTGCTGTACGACATCGTCAAGGCCAACATCCACGTGAGCCTGCTGATCCTGCTGCCCAAGCGCGAGCCGCACCCCGGTTTCGTCGAGTATCCGCTGGAGGTCACCGATCGCCTGACCATCACGCTGCTGGCCAACACCATCACCATGACGCCGGGCACCGTCTCCACCAATATCCGCCTGGATGGCTCCTCACTGCTGATCCACGTGCTGGACATGACCGACGAACAGGCGCTGATCAGCGAGATTCGCGAGCGCTACGAGCGGCCGCTCAAGGAGATCTTCGAATGCTAGATACCGCGCTGCTCATCAGCCTGGCCCTGATCGTGATGGCCATGGCGATGAACGTCTATCGCCTGGCCATCGGGCCCGACGTGCCCGACCGCCTGCTGGCGCTCGACACCCTGTACGTCAACTCCATCGCCCTGATCGTGCTGCTGGGGCTGTGGCTGAACACCAAGACCTACTTCGAGGCGGCGATGCTGATCGCCATGCTGGGCTTCGTCGGCACCATGGCCATCTGTCGCTACCTGCTGCGTGGCGACATCATCGAATAAGGAGACCGCGCCATGACCCTTTACGTCATCGCCGAAGCCGTGATCGCCCTGCTGCTGGTGGCCGGCGGCATCTTTGCCTTCACCGGCTCGCTGGGCATGCTGCAGTTCAAGGATTTCTTCATGCGGCTGCATGGCCCGACCAAGGGCACCACCCTGGGCATCGGCTGCGTGCTGATCGCCTCGATGCTCTATTTCTCCATTACCCAGCGCGAGCTGCATGTGCAGGAACTGCTGATCACGCTGTTCCTGTTCATCACCGCGCCGGTCACCGGCCACATGCTGGCCAAGACCGGCCTGCACATGCACCTGCGCTTCATCACCGGCACCCGCGGTTCGGTGCCGGAGTTCCGTGACGAGGACGTGGGCCAGAGCCGGGTCGCCCGCCCGGCCAGCGCCAAGCACCCGTGGAAGTACCGCAAGGCCAAGCGCTCGCGGCTGCAGCGCTGACCTTGCCGCCACGCTTCCGAAAACGATGCGGCCCGCAGCACAGCTGCGGGCCGACTCGTTTTCAGCCTCTCAGCACCAGCCTGACAGCTCACGGCGAATGATGGTGGTCAATGCCGCGATATGGTCTTCTCGCGCATTGAGGCAGGGCACGTAGGTAAAGCGCTCGCCGCCGGCGTGCAAGAAGCTCTCCTTGATCTCCTCGTTGATCTCCTCAAGCGTCTCGACACAGTCGGACGAGAAGGCGGGCGACACCACCGCGATATGCTTCTTGCCCTGGCGCGCCAGCTCGGCCACGTGGTCCACCGTCTGCGGCCCGACCCACTCCTCCGGCCCGAACTGGGACTGGAAGGCCGTTTGCACCTCGCCCTCCCCCCAGCCGAGCCGTTCGCGCAGCAGTCGCGTGGTCTTCTGGCACTGGCAGTGGTAGGGGTCGCCCTCCATCAGGAAGCGCTTGGGCACGCCATGGTAGGAGGCCACCAGGACTTCGGGGCGGGATTCGGCTGCCTCGTAGGCCTCACGCACGGATGAGGCCAGCGCATCGAGGTAGGTCGGTTCGTCGAAATAGGCCGGCACGGTGCGAATGGCAGGCTGCCACTTCAGCTTCATCAGGGTGCGGAAGGCCTGGTCGTTGGCAGTGGCCGTGGTAGGCGAAGCGTATTGCGGGTAGAGCGGGAAGAAGAGGATGCGCTCGCAGCCTGCGGCCTGCATGCGCCGCAGCACGCTCTCGGTCGAGGGGTTGCCGTAGCGCATGCAGAAATCGACCATCACCATGTCGCCATAAATCTCCTTGAGCGACTCCGCGACCTTGTCGGTCTGTTCACGGGTGATGGTCAATAGCGGGCTTTCGTCGCGCTCCTGATTCCAGATGCCGCGGTAGGCCTCCCCCGACTTGAAGGGTCGGCGGGTTAGGATGATCAGCTGCAGCAGCGGCTGCCACTTCCAGCTCGGGTAGTCCACGACCCGCTTGTCGGAGAGGAACTCGTTCAGATAGCGGCGCATCGACCAGTAGTCGGTGGCGTCAGGCGTCCCCAGGTTGGCCAGCAGCACGCCGACCCGAGGGCGTACCACGGGTGGGTGGTCCGACGGCGCATGAACCGGGCAATACTGGCTTGCCGAGTCCGGCGTAACGGAGGCTGGGCCCCGGGAAGGCGTGGTCATTCATGAGCTCCTTGAGGGTCGATGTCGCCATGCCCGGTAGTCTATCAGGCTCGTCGCGCAGGCGGGAATAAGGTTGTACTATCGCATGGACTTGTACAGCTAATGACAAGGATGTTCCCGCCGGGAGAGATCATGAATCGAAGTGAGACGTTACGGGCACGGGCACCGATTACGCTGTTCTACGACGGCCTATGCCCGCTGTGCCGCAAGGAGGTCGACTGGCTGGCCACGCATCGCCATCGCGACAGGGTGGTCTTGGTCGATATACGGGCGGAAGGCTTCGATGCCGCACCGCTTGGCACGACGTTTAGCGAGATGATGGGCAGGCTGCATGCCCGAGATGCCGATGGGCGCTGGTATATCGGAATGGACGCCAGCCGCGCCCTTTACGCGGTGATGGGCTATCGGCGCCTGATCAGGCTGAGCCTGCTTCCCGGCCTGGCCCCATTGATGGATGCCGGCTACCTGTGGTTTGCTCGCCGCCGCGTGCGCCTGGGGCGCTGGATGACGGCAAGAGCCGGGCAACGGCAAAAGCCGGGATAGCTGCCGCCTGGCCAGGGGCCCGTTACGCAGCGTGGATCAAAACACCAGCGGCATGCGTGACGTCAGCGGGTCGTGATAGTGCGCGTCGCGCCCGATCACCTCTTCATGCGGCACGTGCTGCACCAGATAGGCACGATGGATGCCGACGCGCTGCAGCTCGAGGTAGACATCCTCCAGCGAGCGGAACACCGCCGGCTTGCCGCGCCGCGTCAGCATGTGGCGCTTCCCTTCCATATCCTCGAGCTCCACCTGGTAGCAGTGGCTGCCGGCATGGGTGATGACGCGAACCTCGAAATTGTCGTGTCGGCCGACAAACGCCTTGAGATCTTTGAATTCCATGGCTCCCTCCATGACGGTAAACCGATACAAGTCGGGCACAGTATCTCTGTGCCCGATATCAGCCTGATGACAGTAGCATAACACTGCTGTGACCGTCGCTTCGCAGGAGAGGTTCCTGCAAGCCAGGAAAAGGCGTGGCCTGACGGCTAGGTATAGCTGGATGGGTCGATGGCCTTGGCCAGGGAGTTACGGTCGACCCACTTGCCGGCCTTCGTTTCCTTGTAGCGAAACACCACACGGTCGCCTACCCCAACGGTGAGCTCGGCGTCCTCGGTCTGGTAGCTGTAGGTTTCGCCCTCGACCACCAGCCGGAAGCGATAGAGGTCCGGCATGCCCAGCCACTCCTTGAAGGGCCCTTCCCGCTCCAGCGACTGCAGCACGCCGCGCGCTTCGAGCTTGGGTGTACGTTGGCGCTTGCCGCGCCGAAATCCGCCCGCCATGTTGTCTCCTTGCAATCTACCTTCCGGGGCCCGGCATTATACGGTGCCGCGCGCAGGGCTCAACCCCGCCGTCACTCTCCAAAGGCCTCGCCGTAGCTGTCAGGCGCCAGGTCCTCGAAGCGCGTGTATCGGCCGATGAACGCCATGTGCACCGTGCCGATGGGTCCGTTACGCTGCTTGCCGATGATCAGCTCGGCCAGCCCCTGATTGTCGGGGTTATCCGGATTGTAGACCTCATCGCGGTAGACGAAGGCGATCAGGTCGGCATCCTGCTCGATGGCACCCGACTCGCGCAGGTCGGACATGACCGGGCGCTTGTTGGGGCGCTGTTCCAGCGAGCGGTTGAGCTGCGAGAGCGCCACCACCGGGCAGCCGAACTCCTTCGCCATGCCCTTGAGCGAGCGCGAGATCTCCGAGATCTCGCCGGTACGGTTCTCGGAAAAGCCGGGAATCTGCATCAGCTGCAGGTAGTCGATCATGATCAGCGCCATGTTGCCGTGCTCGCGCACCACGCGGCGGATGCGCGAGCGCATCTCGTTGGGCGACAGCGCCGCCGTATCGTCGATGAACAGCTGCTTGTCCTTCAGCAGGTTGACCGCCGAGGTCAGCCGCGGCCAGTCCTCGTCCTCCAGCTGGCCGGTACGCACCCGCGTCTGGTCGATGCGGCCGAGGGACGAAAGCATGCGCAGCATCAGCGATTCGGCGGGCATCTCCATGGAGAACACCATGACCGGGCGGTCGCTGGCGATGACCGCGTGCTCCACCAGGTTCATGGCGAAGGTGGTCTTGCCCATGGAGGGGCGCCCCGCGATGATCACCAGGTCGGACGGCTGCAGCCCCGAGGTCATCTCGTCGAGGTCGCGAAAGCCGGTGGAGAGCCCGGTCATCTCGCCCTTCATGTTGAACAGCTCATCGATGCGGTCCACGGCCTTGGCCAGCAGCTCGCTCATGCCGATCGGCCCGCCCGACTTGGGGCGCTCCTCGCTGATCTGGAACACCAGCCGTTCGGCCTCGTCGAGCAGTTCGTCCGCAGGCCGCCCCTGGGGGCTGAAGGCACCGTCGGCGATCTGGTTGGCCGCGCGGATCAGCTTGCGCAGGGTGGCCCGCTCGCGAACGATGTCGGCGTAGGCGCGGATGTTGCTCGCCGAGGGCGTATTGCGCGCCAGCTCGGCCAGGTAGGCAAGCCCGCCGACCGTGCCGAGCTGGTCACGCCGCTCCAGCGCCTCGGAGAGCGTGACCACATCCAGCGGCTGTCCGGCTTCGGCCAGCCCGAGCATGGCATTGAAGATCAGGCGGTTCTCGTAGCGATAGAAGTCGTCGGCCACCAGGCGCTCGGACACCGTGTCCCAGGCCTGGTTGTCGAGCATCAGGCCGCCCAGCACCGACTGCTCCGCCTCCAGCGAGTGGGGCGGCACCTTCAAGGCGGCGGTTTCCTGGTCGAGCTCGAAGGTATCGTTCATGGCGGGCAACCTCGATGAAACGTGCGTAGCCATTCTAACCGATGGCTGAGCTTACCCTCATGCCTGCGCATGGGGGTGGCCCTGCTCGCCCTCGCGCGACGGCAAGGCAAGGAACAGCAAGGCCGCGGGGAAACGGGTAGTACAGACACAGAAAGGGCGCGGGGTCTCCCCCGCGCCCTCGCAGCGTACGGCAGCGAATTACTCGGCTACCACGACCACGCGAACGGTGGCGTCGACTTCGGCATGCAGGTGCAGGTCGATGTCGTACTCGCCGGTCTGGCGAATCGGACCTTCGGGCATGCGAACTTCGCTCTTGGCGACTTCGATGCCGGCCTGGCCCAGCGCTTCGGCCAGGTCACGCGGACCGATGGAGCCGAACAGCTTGCCTTCGTCACCGGCCTTGGCGACCAGCGACAGCTCGATCTCGGCCAGCTGAGCGGCACGCGATTCGGCGATCGCCTTGCGCTCGGACGCCTGGGCCTCGAGCTCGGCGCGCTGGGCCTCGAAGGCTTCCAGGTTGTCCTTGGTGGCCGGCACGGCCAGGCCGTAGGGCACCAGATAGTTACGGCCGTAGCCAGGCTTGACGGCAACCTTGTCGCCCAGGCCGCCCAGCTTGCCAATGTTGTCGAGCAGAATGACTTCCATCTCGTTAACCTCGTGTCAGTCGCTGCGAGGGGCCAGACGGCCGCGGAAATCCACGAACACGTCGATAAAGGCCGCCAGCAGCACGATCAGAATCATGGGCCAGGTGGTGATCAGCAGTACGTAGAACACGATCAGCCACAGCCCGTTCATACCCTTTAACCCGATGAAGCCATGCACCAGGGCGATACCGGCGACCAGCAGCGGCACCCAGGCCAGCATGGAGAGCGACGGCAGCCCCAGCACCATGCCTACCACGCCGAGCAGCACCAGCAGGCCAAGCTCTCGCGGTACCAGGCGCAGCGCATGGAACTCTTCGCGAAAGCCACCGGGGTTGTAGAGCCCGGCTTGCCAGCTACGTGCCAGCGCCAGGCAACCTACGGCGGCCAGCAGCACGATCAGCCCGGTGACACCGCCGATCAGCAGCGTTGCCAACTCTTCGGTGTCGAAGCCCTGGCGACTGAGCTCGGTCAGCATGCGGTCGATTTCGGCCGAGCCCTGGCGCAGCTGTTCCAGCAGGGGCCCGGTGCCGCCCGGCGGCACGAAGACGCCAAGCTGGATCATGGCCGCCGCGGCCAGGGTGCCGACGACCAGCGCCTCGCTCCAGCGCGTGCGCGAGCGCAGCACCACTGCCATCAGCGTCACCAGCAGCACGCTGGCCAGCGGAATGGCGTCGCCCTGGGTCCACCACCAGCCAGCCGGGACCGCCGCGGCCACCAGCACCGGCAGCGCCGGCGACAGGCCGCGGCGCAGCGTGACCAGTGCCACGATGGCGCCACTGAGCCAGAACAGCCAGGGAATGACAGCGGCCAGCGCCGCCCCGCCGACGGCGTAGGGCGTGCCGCGCATCAACCATCGAGCAATCGGCAACATCGAGTCGGCGGCTTACTGGTGGCTGTCGGTGTAGGGCAGCAGGGCCAGGTAGCGCGCGCGCTTGATGGCAGTCGCCAGCTGACGCTGGTAGCGAGCCTTGGTACCGGTGATGCGGCTGGGTACGATCTTGCCGGTCTCGGTGATGTAGGCCTTGAGCGTGTCCAGATCCTTGTAGTCGATCTGCTTCACGCCTTCAGCGGTGAAACGGCAGAACTTGCGGCGACGGAAAAAGCGTGCCATGTGAGACTCCTCGGTACGTGCGATCAGTGGGCTTCGGCAGTTTCTTCTTCAGCGCGCGGACGCTCTTCGCGACGCGCACGCTTGTCGTCTGCCGGCTTCATCATCGGTGAAGCTTCGGTGATGGCTTCCTTGCAGCGCACCACCAGGCTGCGAATGATGGCGTCGTTGAAGCGGAAGATGTTCTCGATTTCATCGAGAACCTCGCCGCTGCACTCGACGTTCATCAGCACGTAGTGAGCCTTGTGGATCTTGTTGATCGGGTAGGCCAGGTGACGGCGGCCCCAGTCCTCCAGGCGATGCACGGTGCCACCGCTTTCGGTGACGATGCTGGAGTAACGCTCGACCATGGACGGCACTTGCTCGCTCTGGTCCGGGTGGACCATGAACACGATTTCGTAATGACGCATGGGATCTCCTTTCGGGTTGGCAGCTTCCGCGTGAGGTCTTGGCACCCCGGGGAAGCAAGGAGGTGATAGTCGAAATGGCAACGCCCGCTCACACAGGAACGGGCGCATGCATTCTAGTGAGCCAGGCCGCCACTTGCAAGGCGCAACCGGAGCGACGGCTCAGCGGGCGCCGCCGCGCTGGCGCACCGCCTCGAACAGGCAGATGCCGGTGGCCACCGAGACATTGAGGCTGGAAACGCTACCGGCCATGGGCAGCTTGACCAGGCCGTCGCAGGCTTCCCGGGTCAGGCGCCGCATGCCCTTGCCTTCGGCGCCCATCACCAGCGCGGCAGGGCCGCTGAAATCGGCGGCATAGAGCAGGGATTCGGCTTCGCCGGCGGTGCCGGTGATCCACACGCCGTACTCCTTGAGCCGGGCCAGGGCGCGGGCAAGGTTGGTCACCTGGTAGACAGGCACGCTCTCGGCGGCGCCGCAGGCCACCTTGCGCACCGTGGCGTTGAGCGGCGCCGCCTTGTCCTTGGGCACGATCACGCCATGCACGCCGGCGGCATCGGCGCTACGCAGGCAGGCGCCGAAGTTGTGCACGTCGGTAACCCCGTCGAGCACCAGCAGCAGCGGCGGCGCGACATGGGGCCAGGCTTCGAGCTTGAACCACAGCGCCGCTTCGCTTTCGCAGGCAAGCGGTGCGGCGAAGGCGATGACGCCCTGGTGCGAGGCCTCCTGCGCCAGGCGATCGAGGTCGTCGCGCGGGCGCTGCTCCACGCGCGCGCCGCCGGAACTCGCCGCCTCGACGAGTTCGGCAAGGCGCTGCTGCGCCTCGCCCTCCTGCACCCACAGCACCCTGACCGCTTTCCCGCGGTCGAGCAGGGCACGCACCGCATGCACGCCAAACACGGCATCGAGGCCGCCCGGGACACCGGACAATTCCGGCTTGCGCCGCGCCGCGCCCCTGCCTTGCGCTCGCGGCCTCTCCTTGCGTCCTGCGGCCATCAGCTACGCGCCCTCGGCTTGCGCGGGCCGCGACGGCGCTTGCCGCCCTTGCCCTTGCCGCGCTCGCCCTCATCCTCCTTGGCGCCCTCCTTGCCCTTGCCGGCACCCACCCTGGGCGCAAAGGTCGCCTCACCCTCGGCTTGGCGCTTGCGGGGCTGGCGCTTGGGCCGCGGCTTGTCGTCATCCAGGGCAAAGTCGATCTTGCGATCGTTCAGATCCACACGCGCCACCTGGACCGTGACGCCGTCGCCAAGGCGATAGCTCATGCCGGTGCGCTCGCCCTTGAGGCGGTGCTTTTCAGGCTCGTAGTGGTAGTAGTCGGAGGGCAGCGAGGTGACGTGCACCAGGCCCTCGACATAGACCTCGTCGAGCCGCACGAAGATGCCGAACTGGGTGACCGAGGCGATGGTGCCCTCGTAGACTTCGCCGAGCTTGTCGGACATGAACTCGCACTTGAGCCAGTCCTCGACGTCTCGGGTGGCGTCATCGGCGCGCCGTTCGGTCATCGAGCAGTGCTCGCCGAGCTCGAGCATCTGCTCGAAGGTATAGGGACACCACTTGCTGGGCGGCTCCACCGGTGCCCCTTCGACGCGCAGCACGGTATTGGTCTGGCGCGGCCCGCGGATCACCGAGCGTATGGCGCGATGCACCAGCAGGTCGGGGTAGCGGCGTATCGGCGAGGTGAAGTGGGCGTAGGCCGGATAGGCCAGGCCGAAGTGACCCTCGTTCTGCGGCGAGTAGACCGCCTGGCTCATCGAGCGCAGCATCACCGTCTGGATCACGTCGGCATCCGGCCGGCCGCGAATCGCCTCGGCCAGGGTCTGGTAGTCCTGCGGCGTGGGTTCGTCGCCGCCGCCCACCGAGAGGCCCAGTTCGTTGAGGAACAGGCGCAGCTTGTCGAGGCGCTCCGGCGAGGGGCGCTCATGGATACGGTAGAGCGCCGGCAGGTCGTGCTTGTCGAGGAAGCGGGCGGTGGCCACGTTGGCCGCCAGCATGCACTCTTCGATGATCTTGTGGGCGTCATTGCGCGTGCGCGGCACGATCTTCTCGATCTTGCGCTCCTCGTTGAAGAGGATCGCCGTCTCGGTGGTCTCGAAGTCGATGGCGCCGCGCTCCTCGCGGGCCTGGCGCAGCACCCGATACAGCTCGTGCAGCCCCTGCAGCGGCTTGACCAGGTCGCGGTACTCTTCGCGCAGCGCATCCGCCTCGGCATCGTCGCCTTCCAGGATCGCCGCCACCTTGTTGTAGGTGAGCCGGGCATGCGAGCGAAACACCGCTTCGTAGAAGCGGTAGCGGCTGATCACCCCCTGCTTCGAGATGTTCATCTCGCAGACCATGGCCAGGCGGTCGACGTGGGGGTTGAGCGAACACAGGCCGTTGGAGAGCAGCTCGGGCAGCATCGGCACCACCTGCCCGGGGAAATAGACCGAGTTGCCGCGCCGAATCGCCTCCTCGTCCAGTGCGCTGCCGGGGCGCACGTAGTGCGAGACGTCGGCGATGGCGACGAGAAGCTTCCAGCTGCCGGACTTGGTCTTCCAGGCGCTTACCGCGTCGTCGAAATCCTTGGCGTCCTCGCCGTCGATGGTGACGAGCGGAATATCGCGCAGGTCGACGCGATGCTGCTTGTCCTGCTCGGCTACCTCGGCGGACATCTCGGCGATCTGGTCGTGCACTTCCGGCGGGAACTCGGCGGGGATCTCGTAGCTGCGGATGGCGATGTCGATCTCCATCCCCGGATCCATGCGCTCGCCGAGCACCTCGACCACCTCGCCCACCGGCTGCACGCGGGTGTCGGGCTGCTGCACGATCCTGGCCGAGACCACCTGGCCGTCGCGGGCGCCGCCGCAGGCGCTGTGCGGGATGATCACCTCCTGGGTGATGCGCGGATTCTCGGGAATCAGCACGCCGAACTCAGAGGTGTTCTCGCGGAATACGCCGACGATGGTCTGGGTGTTGCGCGAGAGCACCTCGGCGATGGTGGCCTCGTCGCGGCCGCGGCGGTCGCGCCCGCTGATGCGGACCAGCACGTAGTCGCCGTGGAAGACCCGGCGCATCTGCCGCGGCGGCAGCACCAGGTCGGGCTTCTTGCCGTCGTCGCGCAGCACGAAGCCGAAGCCGTCGCGGTGGCCCAGCACCTTGCCCTTGATCAGGTCGAGCTTGTCGATCAGCGCATAGGCGCCGGCGCGGTTGCGCAGTACCTGGCCGTCACGCTCCATGGCCGCCAGGCGGCGGCGCACGGCCTCCTGCAGCTCCTCGTCGTCGAGGCCCAGCATGCGGCTCATCTTCTCATGGGTAATCGGCTTGCCGTACTCTTCCAGGCGCGCCAGCAGGTACTCTCGGCTTGGCGCCGGATTGTCGTACTTGTGGGCCTCACGGCTGGCATGGGGGTCGTCGCTGAGCGTCCAGTGAGTCATGCGTAAGGCATCCTTGGAAACGGGAGCAGCGTCACGGGAAAGGCGCGGGCAGAGGGCCGCGTGCGTAGGGTGTTGCTAATGAAGTCGTTTGTCATGGCGGCAGTATAGCGCCGGTGCGGGCTCCGCCCAACCGTGGCGAAGTCGATCCCGGGCGAAATTTCTCATCTTGCACAGCGACACGCTTGCATTGGGCCATGAATTGGGTAAGATACGCGTCGCTTGCCCAGATGGCGGAATTGGTAGACGCGCTAGCTTCAGGTGCTAGTGTCCTTACGGACGTGGAGGTTCAAGTCCTCTTCTGGGCACCATCGCTCTCTCCGAGGGCCTTGGCCGGGCAGGCACCCACGCTCTTTGTCAGCTCGACTCGCTCGTGTTCGCCCAGGTGGCGGAATTGGTAGACGCGCTAGCTTCAGGTGCTAGTATCCTTACGGATGTGGAGGTTCAAGTCCTCTCCTGGGCACCATCCCAGGCACGCGAACACGATACCGAATCGACAACTGCATGATGCGCCCAGGTGGCGGAATTGGTAGACGCGCTAGCTTCAGGTGCTAGTATCCTTACGGATGTGGAGGTTCAAGTCCTCTCCTGGGCACCATCCCAGGCACGCGAACACGATACCGAATCGACAACTGCATGATGCGCCCAGGTGGCGGAATTGGTAGACGCGCTAGCTTCAGGTGCTAGTATCCTTACGGATGTGGAGGTTCAAGTCCTCTCCTGGGCACCACCGCTCTTCGAGCGAATCGCGTCATGCAAGCCGGATATACCGGACATAAGAGTGAGACTTGGCTGCGAGTGAAGCAGCGACCCAAGAAACCGCGACCGATCGCGGTTTTTTTGTGCCTGTTACCTTGTGCCAGCGGCTCGCCCCTACCCCAGGCGACTCAGAACCTGGCCGGTAGGCGCGCCACCTGCTCGAGCGCCCAGCCTTCGGCCACCACCTCGCCCTCCAGCACCTCGGCAACCTCCTCGGGCAGCCGCGGGAAGAAGTTGAGCCCGGTGCGCGCCTCCACTTCGTCGATGCTCACCAGGTAGGCGTCCAGCGGCTCGTTGCCACGCACCTCCTGGGGCATGATGAAAGCCAGCGCCATGGGCGCTTCCGCCGGCACCACGATGATCTTGTAGAAGGCTTCGGGAATCTCGACCAGCCCCACCCGGTTGGTCACGTTGTCCACGAAGCGTTCGGGAAAGACCGGGCCGGTGATCACCTGGACCACGCCGAAGCGCGGCACGAAGTGATCGATCACCACCTCCTCCAGGCGCTGCCACAGCCGCCGGTTGAGGTCGGGGCGCTGGGGCGAGATGTTGCTCATCAGGAAGGACTGCTCCTGGGCCTGGCGCCCGTGCACCACGGCGATGGCGTAGTTGGGCGCCAGGTGCCCGCGGTCGTAGCCGCTGCCGAAGTAGCTGTCGGTGGCAATCGGCCACAGCGTGCGCCAGTCGCGGCGGAAATCGGGGCGCGGGCCAGCACGCGGCTCCTCCACTTCGTGCAGCAGGTAGCTGACCCACAGCGGATTGACCCTCACGTCCGACCAGCCCACCAGGAAGCCGTCGTTGCGCAGCACCCGGTGCACAGTCAGGGGGGTGAGGGTGTCCCAGGTGGGCACGCCCATCCAGCTCAGCTGGTCGCGGTACTCCTGCTCCTGGACATACCACAGGCCGCTGCCCACCAGCACGAAAACGAGCGTGATGCCGAACTGGCGGGCGCGGGAGCGCCAGGTGGACAGCGGAGAGCGACGCCGTCTGCCGCGGGAACGTGCTAGGGCCATGTCTCGATCCGAGGGAAGCCGCTGCCGGCACGCTTGGCGGCCGGCAGGCCGAGTTCAAGGTAGGGAGAAGGCTCGCCGGGCTACCAGCCCAGCGAGAACATGGTCTCGAGATCGTGCCGGGAGTGAACCTGCATGGCATTCAGCGTCTCGGTGTCACGAATTCCCTCGACGGCATTGAGGCGCTCGGTGACCAGCTCGGCCAGGCTCTCGAAGTCGCGGGTACGGGCGATTGCCACCAGGTCGTAGCGACCGCAGGTGGAATAGACCTCGCTGATTCCTTCGACGTCGGCGAGCCGCTCGGCCACCGCCTTCACCTGCCCCTTTTCGGTGTTGATCAGGATCACGGCATTCTGCATCGACTCTCCCCCCGTTTGGCGTTGCCGCGGCCGGCATGAGGCCGCCGCGGCCTGGCGCGAGTATAACAGGCGAGCCGCGGCGGCTGAATGGCCCTGCCTGTCGCGTCACGCCGGCAAGCCCTACAGGCAGGGCGGCAGGAACACCACCGGATAGCCGACGAACAGGGTCGCTCCTGCCGAGAAGAGATAGATGCCGGCCGAGGTGAAGGCGAAGTAACAGTCACGGCGCACTTCCGCCCGGCGCGCCGCCTTGACGCCGGCCCAGGTCAGCCACAGCAGCACCAGGGTGGTCGCCAGGGTGGCCAGACCTACGCCAAGGTTGATGCCGGTCAGCATGTCGCGTGCGGGGTCCGGCGGCGCGACCGAGCAGGCCACCGAGAGACCCGCATAGATCGCCACGAACCAGATCCCCCACAGGGTCAGGCCACCTACCAGGTGGATCGGGTGGGTCAGCCGCAGCAGCTGTCTCATGAGCCTCCTCCCAGCAGGGTCGGCATGACCCAGATGGCCACGAACAGGGTCCAGTAGACCACCAGGTTGTAGTACCACAGCCGCTGCACCACCACCGGCTCCATGGGCGCCTCTACGCCGACATAGCCAAACCCCACGCGCAGTCCCTGCAGCAGGCACAGCACGGCGCCCAGGGACGCCAGGATCAGCACATAGCTCAGTGCCACGAACAGGGTGGCGTCGTGGGCGTTGTCGGTGGGGGCCAGGCCGGCCAGCCACATGACCGCCACGATCAGCCCCGCCCCGAGTGAGCCCAGCGCCCCCGCGCTGTACATCAGCACGCCGAGCCCGGCCCCTTCGCGGCGGCGCAGCCTGCCCACCAGCCTCGCCAGCAGCAGCGTGCCCAGCGTCTGCGCCACCCCTGCCGCGACCAGCAGCGGCATGGAGAGCGGCGAGCTGTCCGGCATCCGCCACTCCGGTGCCACCGTCCACAAGTAGAACCAGCCGAACAGCAGCGACAGGTAGAGCGAGCCGTTGGCCAGGTGGGAGACCGACATGCACCAAACCCCCGGGCCATTCATGGTGCGGTAGTGCAGCGGCGGCTCGGTGGGTTCCCGGCTGGCCCCGGGCGCCACGCCGGGGTGCGCACCGTTTTCCCACGACCAGCGCAGCAGCAGGACGACCGCCACCAGCGCCGCCGCCGCCGACAGCCAGTAGACCCGCACCAGCAGGCTGATGCAGACCACCGCCAGCGCCAGCGAGGAGAACAGCGGCCACCAGGAGTTGGTGGGCAGGTGGATGGTCTCGCGCAGCTTGCCGGTCAGGGCATCGCTGCCCCAGGTCTCGCGCCGGCCATGCTCGATGGTATTGAGGCCATGCTGGCCTTCGTAGATGGTGCGCGAGAGCTCGGGCTGCTCCCAGAGCGGATGGCGTGTCTCGACCTTCGGCAGGCTGACGAAATTGTAGGCCGTGGGCGGCTTGGGCATGGCCCACTCCAGGCCGTCGGCATTCCAGGGGTTCTGCGGCGCCTTCTTGCCGAAGCGGAAGTGCAGCGCCACGTCCATGATCAGCAGCGCCACCCCGGCCGACATCATGAAGCCACCCACGGAGGAAATCAGGTTGTAGAGGTCCCAGCCCATGGCGGTGTCGTAGGTGAAGACGCGCCGGCGCATGCCGAGCAGCCCCGTCCAGTGCATGACCAGGAAAGTGATGTTGAAGCCGAGGAAGATCAGCCAGAAGCTCCATTTGCCCAGCCGCTCCGACGGCAGGCGTCCCGACACCTGCGGCAGCCAGTAGTAGAGCCCGGCCAGCAGCGGGAACAGCATGCCCCCCACCAGCACGTAGTGCATGTGGGCCACCACGAAGTGGGTGTCGTGGACCTGCCAGTTGAACGGCACCAGGGCCAGCATCACCCCGGTCAGCCCCCCCAGCACGAAGATCACCAGGAAGCCGACGATCCACAGCATCGGCAGCGTCATCCTCGGCCTGCCGAGCCACAGGGTGGAGAGCCAGACGAAGACCTGGATGCCGGTGGGAATCGCCACCAGCATGCTGGCCGCCGAGAAGAAGGCCAGGGCAAGCTGCGGGATCCCGAGGGTGAACATGTGGTGCACCCACAGGCCGAAGCTGACGAAGCCCATGATGATGATCGCCGCCACCACCCAGGCGTAGCCCACGATCGGACGGCCGGCGAACACCGGGATCAGCGTCGAGACGATGCCCGCGCCGGGCAGGAAGATGATGTAGACCTCCGGGTGGCCGAAGAGCCAGAACAGGTGAGCCCAGAGCACCGGATCGCCGCCCCCGGCCACTTCGAAGAACGGCATGCCCGCGGCGCGCTCGAGCTCGAGCAGGATGCTGCCGAGAATCAGCGGCGGGAAGCCGACCACGATCATCAGCGCCATGGCCAGGATGTACCAGGCGAACAGCGGCATCTTGTGCAGCGCCATGCCCTGGGTGCGAGTGCGCAGGATCGACACCACCAGCTCCACGCCGGCGGAGAGCGCCGAGATCTCGACGAAGGTGATGCCCAGCAGCCAGAAGTCCGAGCCCCGCCCGGGCGAATAGTCGCCGCTGCTGAGCGGGGTGTACATGAACCAGCCGCTTTCCGGCGCCATCTCGAGCACCATGCTGGAGGCCAGGATGATGCCGCCGAACAGGTAGCAGTAGTAGCCGAAGGCGGTCAGGCGCGGGCAGACCAGGTCCCGCGCCCCGATCATCTTGGGGATCATGTAGATCGCCAGCCCCTCGAGGATGGGAATGGCGAACAGGAACATCATCACCGTGCCGTGCATGGTGAAGACCTGGTTATAGGTCTCGTGGGACATGAAGGCGTTGTCGGGGAAGGCGAGCTGGGTGCGGATCAGCATCGCCAGCAGGCCACCGATCAGGAAGAAGATCGCCCCGGTGACCATGAAGCGCAGGCCGATGGTGGTGTGGTTCACCACGGTCAGTGCGCGCAGGCCCTTGGGGTTGCCCCACACCCGATCCAGGCCCTCGTGCAGTCGCCGCGTCTCGGGAGGCAGGGAAGCGTTCGTGGTATCGCTCATGGTTGCAATGTCTCCAGCCAGTCGCCGATGTCCTGCAGCGTCTCGTCATCGAGGTGATTGTGGGGAGGCATGCGATTGCCCGGCTTCAGGGTCTGGTGGAACTCCAGCCAGTAGGCGATGGCTCCCTCCTCCCTGGCCATGACCCCGCTTCCCAGGGTGGGCCGCGAACCGATGTCGCTGAGATCGGGCCCGAGGATGTCGTGGGCCAGGTCATCCTGGATCAGCTCGGCGGGGAAGCCGGCGACGCGATGACAGGCGGCGCAGTGTTCGCCGAAGGCCTCGCGCGCTTCGTCATGGCCGGCCTGCTGCGCGGGTGGCGTGCGCCGCGCCGCCAGCCAGGCGTCGTACTCCTCGCGCTCCACCGCCTCCACATGCAGCAGCATGTTGGTGTGCTGGGCGCCGCAGAACTCGGCGCACTGGGCACCGAACACGCCGGGCGCATCGGCCTCGAGACGGATGGTCGTGTGGCGCCCCGGGACCATGTCGCGCTTGCCGCCCAGGCGGGGGATCCAGAACGCATGGATCACGTCCGCGCTGGTGATGCGAAAGTCGACGGGCTCACCGGCCGGCATCACCAGCCGGTTGGCCGTCACCACCTCGCCCTCTCCATCTTCGTCGCCGGGGTAGCGGATCTCCCACCACCACTGGTGGCCGGTCACCTCGATGACCTCGGCGCTCCCCCCATCAGGCAACGGCAGCGGGATCATGCTGCGCCCGGTAGGGGCGGCGAACACCAGCAGCAGCGCGATGCTGGTGATGGGCAGCGCCAGGCCGCCCCCCAGCACCCAACGCAGCATGATGCGACGCTCCTGCTGGGGCGTCCGTTCCGGAGGAGGTGATTTACGCCAAAACGTGTAGAGCCAAAGCGAGAAAAGTACGACGGAGACCACTAGGCTTACGATCAGCATGGCCCACCATATCCAGAACTGGGAGCGTGCCGCCGGGCCCGACGGGTCGAGGATCGACATCTCCCCGCCGCAGCCCGCCAGCAGCATGGCGAGCGCCAAGGCCAGCATGAACGGCCGGCGCAAGCGGTTGACCCACCGGCACCAGGCGCGTTGAATGCCAGATAACGAACCCCTCCGATCGCAAAGGACGCGAACATGGCCGAGACACAACCCCGTTCGATCAAGAGTCGTGCCGCCATCGCCGGCCACCCGCTTCACCCGGTGATGATCCACTTCCCCATCGCCTGCCTGCTGCTGCTGGTGCTCAGTGACGGCGCCTTTCTCTATACCGAGGACCTGTTCTGGGCGCGTGTCAGCCTGTGGCTGGCGGGGATCGGGGCGCTGGGCGGCTGGGTCGCCAGCGTCGCCGGGCTTATCGACCTGGTGACCGTACGCCGCATCCGGCACATGATCCTCGGCTGGTGCCACGCCATCCTGGCGGTGATGATGCTGTCGCTCGCCTCGCTCAACTGGCTGTGGCGCTATCAGGATGTCGTCGACCTGCTGCCCTGGGCCATCGGACTGACCCTGGTCACGGCGGGCCTGATCATGCTGGCCGGCATTCTCGGCGGCATGCTCGTCTATGACGAGGCGGTGGGGGTGGAAATCGACGACAAGTAGCGCTGGCCACTCGCTCCCTGGTGAATCGCGCATCTTGACTCTCCTTGTCCGGCCTCAATCGAAGGGCTTGCTCAGCACCAGCACCAGCACCGCCAGCATCAACATGGCCGACAGCGTGGCGATGGCCGCGCTGATCGGCACCAGCCCCCAGCGCTTGCCCTGCTCCAGGCGCACGATCAGGGCGCCACACAGCACGTGGCATAGCACCATGCCTGTCACGGCGCCAAGCTTCAGCGCCAGCCAGCCGCCGATCAACTGCCCGACGATGAACAGCAGGGTGCCGCTGGCGATGGCCAGCAGCGCAAAGGGGGTGGCCACTCGGGTGAAGAGATACCGCAGGACGACCGGCGCCGGCACGTCGAGGGACGATGCCACTTGCGGCCTGGCGCTGGTGATGAGCAGTGCCGGGAGATAGAGCAGAACGCCACACCAGCACAGCAGCGTGGCGATATGAAGAACTTTGATCCACGGCATGGCAGCATCCTTGCAGTTGCAGTGTCCACCCACCCTAGCCAATGTGGGGGGCAAGCGCCAGGCTTCGCTTGCGCTGGCAGGGTGGGTGACGCGCCGCCCGGTGCGAACTTCCGGCTAGCGCACGGGTCCGAGCAGATGAGCCAGCGATTGCCTGCGCCCACACACGAACCACAGCGGCAGCGCCGGGAAAACAGGGTATGCTCGCCTCTCCGGTTCCGTGCCCCAAGGAGACCCCATGGCCATTAAGAGTCGGCGCGACTTCCTGCGCACTACCCTTCTCGGTGCCGCCGCACTGCCCCTGGGCATCGGCATCGTTTCACGCCAGGCCTTTGCCCAGACGCTGCCGCGGCTCAACCCGGCCGACGAGCAGGCCCAGGCCCTGAACTACGTGACGCGAGCCGAGCAGGCCAGCGATCATCCCGCCTACGCGCCGGGCGAGGCCTGTCGCAACTGCATGTTCTTCGACCCCGCGACCGAAGGCTGCCAGCTCTTCCCGCAGCACAGCGTAGAACCCCAGGGGTGGTGCCAGTCCTGGGTGTCGGCGCAATGAAGCCCACGGGCCCTTCGAACACGAGCGGGCGATGCCCGCTCGTGTCGCGTCAGGCGCCTCGCGCTTCCTCGTCGGGCAGCGGCCACTGATAGCGACGCGCCACCGCCCCCTCCCCGCCGATCGATTCCAGCTGGACCGGGAAGCCCCATAGCTGATGCAGGTGACGAATCACCGGGTAGACGCTGCGCGCCAAGGGGCGGCGGCTGTCCTGCACGTGATGCAGGGTGAGCGAGCGATCACCGCGCACGTTGGCCGAGTAGACCTGGATATTGGGCTCCCGCAGCGATAGCGCGTACTGAGTCGCCAGCGCCTCACGCACCCGGCGGTAGCCGCGCTCGTCGTGGATCGCCGTGACCTCGAGCATCTCCTCCTGGTCGTCGTCCACCACGGTGAAGAGCTTGAGGTCGCGAATCACCTTGGGCGAGAGGTACTGCTGGATGAAGGACTCATCCTTGAAGTTGCGCATCGCGAAATGCACGGCTTCCAGCCAGTCGCTACCCGCCGTGTCGGGGAACCAGGCGCGATCCTCCTCGGTGGGGTCCTCGCACATGCGCTTGATGTCGCTGAACATGGCAAACCCCAGCGCGTAGGGATTGATGCCGCCATAGTAGGGGCTGTCGAAGTCGGGCTGGTTGACCACCGCGGTGTGCGACTGCAGGAATTCGAGGATCAGCCCCTCGTCGACCAACCCCTCGTCGTAGAGACGGTTCATCAGCGTGTAGTGCCAGAACGAGGCCCAGCCCTCGTTCATCACCTGGGTCTGGCGCTGCGGGTAGAAGTACTGCGCCAGCTTGCGCACGATGCGTACGACCTCGCGCTGCCAGGGCGCCAGCAGCGGTGCGTTCTTCTCGATGAAATAGAGCAGGTTCTCCTGGGGTTCGGGCGGGTAGCGCCCGCCTTCGCGCAGCCCGAGCGGGTCCTCCTCGCTGTTCAGCGAGCCGGGCAGGCTATCCGCCGAGGGACGCCCCGGAATGGTGCGCCACAGCGTGTTGACCTGGGCCTGTAGGTACTCCTCGCGTTCCGCCTGGCGGCGCACCTCCTCTTCGGCCGAGATCGGCGAAGGCCGCTTGTAGCGATCGACGCCGTAGTTCTGCAGCGCGTGACAGGCGTCGAGCAGCTGCTCTACCGCCGCGACGCCGTGGCGCTCCTCGCACTGGGCCACGTACTTGCGGGCAAATACCAGGTAATCGATGATCGAGCTGGCATCGGTCCAGGCGCGAAACAGATAGTTGCCCTTGAAGAAGGAGTTGTGGCCGTAGCAGGCGTGTGCCATCACCAGCACCTGCATCATCAGGGTGTTCTCTTCCATCAGGTAGGCGATGCAGGGGTCGGAGTTGATCACCAGCTCGTAGGCGAGTCCCATCTGGCCGCGGCGGTAGGCCTGCTCCACCGCCAGGAACTGCTTGCCGAACGACCAATGGTGATAGCCCACCGGCATGCCCACGCTGGCATAGGCGTCCATCATCTGTTCGGTGGTGATGATCTCGATCTGGTTGGGGTAGGTGTCCAGCCGATACTCGTCGGCCAGGCGCGCCAGCTCCTGTTCGAAGGTTTCCAGAATCTCGAAGTTCCAGTCGGAGCCAGTGGCGATCGGCTTGCGTCGGGTCATGGTGCCTCCTCGTACGCCCTAGTTGACGGCTCGACGCCGGAACAGCTCGCGGAAGACGGGATAGATGTCCCCCGCCTCGACGATCTGGCGCATGGCGAAGCGCTGGGGAAACTCGGCCGCCACCGTCTCGTACTCCTCCCACAGCGCCTGGTGGGCATGGGGCGTGATTTCCACGTAGGTGTAGTACTGCAGCCGCTGCATGAGCTTCTTCATCAGCAGCTCCCGGCAGGTCACCGAGTCGTCGTCCCAGTTGTCGCCGTCCGACGCCTGGGCCACGTACAGGTTCCACTGGTTCGGCGGATAGCGGCGGGTGATGATCTCGTCGACCAGCGCCAAGGCGCTGGAGACGATGGTGCCGCCGGTCTCGCGCGAGTAGAAGAACTCCTCTTCGTCGACCTCCTTGGCCGCCGTGTGGTGGCGCACGAAGACCAGCTCGACCTTCTCGTAGTTGCGCTCGAGGAAGAGGTAGAGCAGCAGGAAGAAGCGCTTGGCGATGTCCTTGTGGGCCTGGGTCATGGAGCCGGAGACGTCCATCACGCAGAACATCACCGCCTTGCTCGAAGGCTGCGGCTGGTTGACGAGGTTGTTGTAGCGCAGGTCGTAGGTGTCGATGAACGGCACCGCGTCGAGCCGTTTCTCCAGCCGCTCGATCTCCGCCTTGAGCTCGGCGATCCGCGCCGGGTTGCGCAGCACCGGATCCTTGCGCTCCTCCTCGTCCAGCGCCGCCTGCGCGTCGCGCAGCGCACGGCGGATGGGTGCGCGCATGGCGATGCGCCGCGCCTGCGCCTCGCGCATGGAGCGCACAATGTTGATTCGCGACGGCACGCCGTCGCGGGTGACGCCGGCGCGCACCGGCTTCACTTCCTCGAGATCCTTCAGCGCCTTGCGTTCGAGGTGAGGCAGCTCCAGCCCGTCGAAGACGAAGTCGAGGAACTCGTCGCGGGAGAGGGAGAAGGCGAATTCGTCCATGCCTTCGCCCTGGTCGGAAGCGTTGCCCTCGCCAGACCCGCCACCGCCGCCGCCCCCTCCGGGGCGGCGGATGCGATCTCCCTGCACGAACTCCTTGTTGCCGGGGCTGACGATGGTGCGCTTGCCGCCCGGCCCGTGCTGGAACACCGGCTCGGAGATGTCGCGGCTGGGAATCGAGACCTTCTCGCCACGCTCCATGTCGGTGATCGAGCGCCGGTTGACCGCCTCCTCCACCGAACGCTTGATGTGCGTCCGGTAGCGATCGAGGAAGCGCTGGCGGTTCACGGCGCTCTTGCGCTTGGCATTGGCGCGTCTATCGATGAAATAGGTCATGCTGACCTCCTGAAGCCACGCCGGTTACTGCGACTTGCGCACCCGCAGGTACCATTCGGAGAGCAGCCGCACCTGCTTCTCGGTGTAGCCCCGATCCTTCATCCTGGCCACGAAGTCCTCATGCTTCTTCTGATCGGCGGCCGAGGCCTTGGCGTTGAAGGAGATGACCGGCAGCAGCTCCTCGGTGTTGGCGAACATCTTGTGCTCGATCACGCCGCGCAGCTTCTCGTAGGACTGCCAGCTCGGGTTCATGCCGTTGTTCTGCGCCCGCGCCCGCAGCACGAAGTTGACCACCTCGTGACGGAAGTCCTTGGGGTTGGAGATGCCGGCCGGCTTCTCGATCTTCTCCAGCTCCTCGTTGAGCGACTGGCGGTTGAACAGCTCGCCCGTCTCGGGGTCGCGGTACTCCTGGTCCTGGATCCAGAAATCGGCGTAGGTGACGTAGCGGTCGAAGATGTTCTGGCCGTACTCGGAATAGGATTCGAGGTACGCGGTCTGGATCTCCTTGCCGATGAAGTCGACGTAGCGCGGCGCCAGGAACTCCTTGATGAAGCGCAGGTAGCGGTCGAAGGTCTCCTTGGGCAGCTGCTCCTGCTCCAGGCGCTGCTCGAGCACATAAAGCAGGTGTACCGGGTTGGCGGCGATCTCGTGGTTGTCGAAGTTGAACACCTTGGAGAGGATCTTGAAGGCGAAGCGGGTGGAGAGCCCGTCCATCCCCTCGTCGACCCCCGCGGCGTCACGGTACTCCTGGATCGACTTGGCCTTGGGGTCGGTGTCCTTGAGGTTCTCGCCGTCGTAGACCCGCATCTTGGAATAGATGCTGGAGTTCTCGGTCTCCTTGAGCCGCGAGAGCACAGAGAACTGCGCCAGCATGCGCAGGGTATCGGGGGCACAGGGCGCCTGGTCGAGCGACGAGTGCTCGAGCAGCTTTTGGTAGATCTTGATCTCTTCGGTCACACGCAGGCAGTACGGCACCTTGACGATGTAGACGCGGTCGAGGAAGGCTTCGTTGTTGCGGTTGTTGCGAAACGCCTGCCATTCGCTCTCGTTGGAGTGGGCCAGCACGACGCCGTCGAAGGGAATCGCCCCCATGCCCTCGGTGGGATTGTAGTTGCCCTCCTGGGTGGCGGTGAGCAGGGGGTGCAGCACCTTGATCGGCGCCTTGAACATCTCGATGAATTCCATCAGGCCCTGGTTGGCCTTGCACAGCCCGCCGGAGAAGCTGTAGGCATCCGGGTCGTCCTGGGAATAGAGCTCGAGCTGGCGAATGTCGACCTTGCCCACCAGCGAGGAGATGTCCTGGTTGTTCTCGTCGCCCGGCTCGGTCTTGGAAATCGCCACCTGGTTGAGCCGCGAGGGATACAGCCGGACCACCCTGAACTGCGAGATATCGCCGCCGTACTCCTTGAGCCGCTTGGCCGCCCAGGGCGACATGATGCTCTTCACATAGCGGCGTGGAATGCCGTACTCCTTCTCCAGCAGCTCGCCGTCCTCTTCCGGCGAGAACAGCCCCAGCGGCGACTCGTAGACCGGCGAACCCTTGATGGCATAGAAGGGAATCCGCTCCATCAGCAGCTTGAGCCGCTCGGCCAACGAGGACTTGCCGCCCCCCACCGGCCCCAGCAGGTACAGGATCTGCTTGCGCTCTTCCAGGCCCTGTGCGGCATGGCGGAAGTAGGCCACGATCTGCTCGATCGCCTCTTCCATGCCGTAGAACTCGGAAAATGCCGGATAGCGGCGGATCACCTTGTTGGAGAAGATCCTGGAGAGCCGCGAATCCTTGGCGGTGTCGATCACCTCGGGCTCCCCGATGGCCTTGAGCATGCGCTCGGCGGCACTGGCATATGCCATGGGGTCCTCACGACACAGCTCCAGGTACTCCTGCAGGCTCATCTCTTCCTGCTGGACTTGAGTAAAGCGGTTCTGCACATGATCAAAGATGCTCATCGAAACCTCCTGTTTGCCCACCCTGACGACGATCCGTTAGCAGGTTAGTCGCCATGAGTTACCCATCAGACTAGACAGCTTCCGGACTCCATGGGGACAAATTCTCAACGCTGAGGGGTGCTCATCTCTTGAGAGTGCCGGCCGCAAGAAGGGTTCGCCTGGCCGCGCTTGCGGTTTTAACGCTGAAAGGACGTAGAGGAAAGCATCCCGCTGCGGCAGCCCGGGAAGCAGGGAATGGTCACAAGGGTCCGCATGGTGCGGGGCGTAAAAGCCAACGACCCGCCGTCAAGGCGGGTCGCGGTCTGCGCTTCATGGCGAGAAGGAAATCTCGGAGGAATCAGTGTCAGCGTAGCCGATACGGCACAGGCCGTTGTCAACGTACGGCGCTAGAGCCCCGCCGCCACGCGCGTACCCTGCTCGATGGCACGCTTGGCGTCCAGCTCCGAGGCCTCATCGGCACCACCGATCAAATGCACGGCCACGCCGGCCCCCTGCAGCGGTTCGAGCAGTTCACGCACCGGCTCCTGCCCGGCACAGACCACCACGGTATCCACCTCGAGCAGGCGCTGTTGCTCCTGGTGGCGGATATGCAACCCCTCATCGTCGACCGCAAGATACTCGCAGCCGGCCAGGGTCTCCACGCCACGGTGCTTCAACGATGCCCGGTGCACCCAGCCCGTGGTCTTGCCCAACCCCTTGCCGGGCTTGGAGTGCTTGCGCTGCAGCAGCACCACCTCCCGCGGCGTTTCAGGCGTGCGGGGAGGCGCCAGGCCACCGCGCCCGGATACGCTGAGGTCGACCCCCCACTCGGCACACCAGGCGGCCGTATCCAGGGCCGGATGGCCGATATGCGTCAGAAGCTCCGCCACGTCGTAGCCGATGCCGCCGGCGCCGATCACGGCCACCCGACGCCCCACGCGCTCGGGGTGGAGGATGGCCGCCGGATAGCTCATGACCTTGGGATGGTCGATGCCCGGCAGCTCCAGCCGCCGCGGGCGCACCCCCGAGGCCAGGATGACCGCATCGAACTCGAGCAGCCGCTGCACGTCGGGCTCGGTCCGCAGCCGGATCAAGACGCCGTGCTTGTCGAGCATCACCTTGAAGTAGCGCAGCGTCTCGTCGAACTCCTCCTTGCCGGGGATCTTGCGGGCGAGATTGAACTGCCCGCCCAGTTCTGCCGTGCGTTCGAACAGTACCACGCGGTGGCCGCGCCGTGCCGCGGTGAGCGCGGCGGCCAATCCCGCCGGCCCCCCGCCCACCACGGCGATATCGCGCGGCGTCTCGGCCGGCTCGATGACCAGCTCGGTCTCGTGGCACGCCTGGGGATTGACCAGGCAGGAGGTAAGCTTGCCCTGGAAGGTATGGTCCAGGCACGCCTGGTTGCAGGCGATGCAGGTGTTGATCTCGTCATCACGCCCTTCGGCCGCCTTGGCGACCCATGCCGGATCGGCCAAGAAGGGGCGTGCCATGGAGACCATGTCGGCATGCCCCTCGGCGAGCACCCGCTCGGCCACTTCCGGCATGTTGATGCGGTTGGTGGTGATCAGCGGAATCGAAAGCTCGGCCTTCATGCGCCGGGTCACCTCGGTGAACGCCGCCCGAGGCACGCTGGTGACGATGGTGGGCACGCGCGCCTCGTGCCAGCCGATGCCCGTGTTGATCAGGCTCGCCCCGGCCGCCTCGACGGCACGCCCCAGCGTCACCACCTCCTCCCAGGTGCTGCCCTCATCCACCAGATCGATCATCGAGAGGCGGAAGATGATCAGGAAGTCGTCGCCCACCGCCTGGCGAATGCCCGATACGATCTCGACGGCGAAGCGCATGCGCTGTTCGAAGGGGCCGCCCCAGCGATCCTCGCGCTGATTGGTGCGGCGACACAGGAACTGGTTGATCAGGTAGCCTTCGGAGCCCATCACCTCGACGCCGTCGTAGCCGGCCTCGCGTGCCAGTGAGGCGCAGCGTACGTAGTCGTCGATCTGCCCCTCGACCTCCTCGTCGCTGAGCTCTCGCGGCGCAAAGGGATTGATCGGGGCCTGGATCGGCGAAGGTGCGACCAGCTCGGGCGAATAGGCATAGCGCCCGGCGTGGAGGATCTGCATGCAAATGCGCCCGCCCTCGGCGTGCACCGCCTCGACCACCTGGCGGTGGTTTTCCACCTGCTCGGCACGCTGCAGGGTAGCGGCGCCCTGGAAGACTGCCCCTTCCGGGTTGGGCGCGATGCCACCGGTCACGATCAGGCCGACGCCGGCTCTCGCACGCTCGGCGTAGAAGGCCGCCAGCCGCGCAAAGCCGCCCCGCGTCTCCTCGAGATTGGTATGCATGGAGCCCATCAGTACACGATTGGGCAGCGTCAGGTGGCCCAACTCGAGCGGACGGAAGAGATGAGGATAGCGCACGCCGAACTCCTTCTTGGGTCGAGTCACGATTATTTCAAACAACTGTATGATAGCCAGGCGGCAGGCGCAAAGGAAAAGCGAGATCTGGCGAAGGCGCATATCGCCGGGTGGCGATGGCTCGATTCGCCTTCGAGGAAAGCGCCTCGGGCATGCCTGGCTACTGAACCGGCAGAGGGAGGAGTATAGACAAAACGAAAAGACCCCGAGCACTGGCTCAGGGTCTGGGTATTCGATGGCGGACCGGACGGGACTCGAACCCGCGACCTCCGGCGTGACAGGCCGGCATTCTAACCGACTGAACTACCGGTCCGCGTGGTGGGTGATACCGGATTCGAACCAGTGACCCCCAGCATGTGAGGCTGGTGCTCTAACCAACTGAGCTAATCACCCACGGATAACGCAACGACTGCCGTCAAGGCTACTTCAACAGCATCTACGTCACTTGCCACATCTACTTTAAGTGCCCAAGTGAACTGCCAGGCGCGACATCATGGCGGACCGGACGGGACTCGAACCCGCGACCTCCGGCGTGACAGGCCGGCATTCTAACCGACTGAACTACCGGTCCACAATCGATGACACTGGCGGCGAAAACATTGGCGGACCGGACGGGACTCGAACCCGCGACCTCCGGCGTGACAGGCCGGCATTC
>CAZZCJ010000003.1:294401-340228 GCA_964652855.1 uncultured Halomonas sp. | reverse complement strand
TGGCGGACCGGACGGGACTCGAACCCGCGACCTCCGGCGTGACAGGCCGGCATTCTAACCGACTGAACTACCGGTCCGCTGCATGCTTTCTACGTAACGGGATCGCCGAAGGCGATGGTGGGTGGTACAGGGTTCGAACCTGTGACCCCCAGCTTGTAAGGCTGGTGCTCTCCCAGCTGAGCTAACCACCCCTAGTCACGTGGCGCTGAATTCTACAGAGATTCGGAACGTTGTCAATGCCCTTCGAAGCCAACCCCTGCGAAACCCGCACCTCAAAGCAAGGCCGGCGGCACAGGCCACGAACCGCACCAGTCACCGGCTCGCACCGCACCGCCGGCAGCTGCCCGTCAAGCACGCCATGTCACTCGACGCCACAGGATTCGCCCCCGCCGATGGCGATTCGCCCCGCCCGGCAGCTCCGCCGCCAGGCCTCGTTCGCGCACCCGCCAGCGCCCGACGCGACGAGGTACCTCCGTCCAGGTGTGGCAGAATGTCGCACCCACGGCAAAATTCTTCTACCATGCTGCCGCGCGCGGCCTGTCGCCAGAGCCCCGCGACCACTCGATCGCCAAGCCACCCGAGCCTCCCCGCGCCTGGATCAACTCGTGCAAAGTTCGACAATCGTCAAATTCCTATACGAGTTTCGCCATTGGGCGTGTTTCAGTCTTTGCTGCGGCTGCGATAGAATCCCCCTGATTTTCCGACCTGCATCACCCAACCGGGAGCGTCAGCCATGGCAGCCCGCCATGCTGGCTCTCGTTACGCGTTCGATGGGAACCTGACATGAGCACAGCATTAGAGCACCCGACCTACAATTACAAAGTAGTTCGGCAGTTTGCGATCATGACAGTGGTGTGGGGCATCGTGGGCATGCTCCTCGGTGTCATCCTTGCCGCACAGCTGGTTTGGCCGCAACTCAACCTCGATCTGCCCTGGACGAGCTTCGGCCGCCTGCGGCCTCTGCACACCAATGCCGTCATCTTTGCCTTCGGCGGCTCCGCCTTGATGGCGACTTCCTATTACGTGGTGCAGCGCACCTGCCAGACCCGGCTGTTCTCCGACAAGCTGGCCGCCTTCACCTTCTGGGGCTGGCAAGCCGTCATCCTGTCGGCAGTCATCACCCTGCCGCTGGGCTACACCACCACCAAGGAGTACGCCGAGCTGGAGTGGCCGATCAACATCCTGATCGCCGTGGTGTGGGTCAGCTATGCCATCGTCTTCCTGATGACCATCAAGCAGCGCAGGACCTCCCACATCTACGTGGCCAACTGGTTCTTCGCCGCCTTCATCCTCACCGTGGCCGTGCTGCACATCGTCAACAACGCGGCGATCCCGGTCACCTTCATGTACTCGACCTCCATCTACGCCGGCACCATCGATGCCATGGTGCAGTGGTGGTACGGCCACAACGCGGTAGGCTTCTTCCTGACCGCGGGCTTCCTCGGCATGATGTACTACTTCGTGCCCAAGCAGGCCGAGCGCCCGATCTACTCCTATCGCCTGTCGATCGTGCACTTCTGGGCCCTGATCATGATCTACATGTGGGCCGGCCCGCACCACCTGCACTACACCGCCCTGCCCGACTGGGCACAGTCCCTGGGCATGGTGATGTCGATCATCCTGCTGGCACCCTCCTGGGGCGGCATGATCAACGGCATGATGACCCTCTCCGGCGCCTGGCATAAGCTGCGCACCGACCCGACCCTGCGCTTCCTCGTCGTCGCCCTCTCCTTCTACGGCATGTCGACCTTCGAAGGGCCGATGATGGCGGTGAAGACCGTCAACGCGCTGTCTCACTACACCGACTGGACCATCGGCCACGTCCACGCCGGCGCCCTGGGCTGGGTGGCGATGATCACCATCGGCTCGATGTACCACCTGATTCCGCGCCTGTTCGGCCGTACCGAGATGCATTCGGTCGGGCTCATCGCCGTGCACTTCTGGCTGGCCACCATCGGCACCGTGCTCTACATCGCCTCCATGTGGGTCAACGGCATCCTGCAGGGCCTGATGTGGCGTGCGATCAACCCCGACGGCACCCTGATGTACACCTTCATGGAATCCGTCGAGGCCAGCGGCCCGGGCTACATCGTGCGCCTGATCGGCGGTCTGTTCTGGATCGTTGGCATGCTGATCATGGCCTACAACGTCTTCAAGACCATCCAGCGCAGCGAAGCCGTACAACATCCGATTCCGCAGACCGCCTGAGCAACCGGGGATACCGACACCAATGAAACACGAGATTGTCGAAAAGAATATTGGCCTGCTTGCCGTGTTGATTCTGGTGGTGATCAGCTTCGGCGGCCTGGCCGAGATCGTGCCGCTGTTCTTCCAGAAGCAGACCACGGAGCCGGTGGACGGGCTTCGCCCGCTCTCCGCCCTGGAGCTGGAAGGCCGTGACATCTATCGTCGCGAAGGCTGCGTGGGCTGCCACTCGCAGATGATCCGCCCCTTCCGCGCCGAGACCGAGCGCTACGGCCACTACAGCGTGGCCGGGGAGTTCATCTACGAGCACAACTTCCTGTGGGGCTCCAAGCGCACCGGCCCGGACCTGGCGCGCGTCGGCGGCCGCTACAGCGACGACTGGCACCGTGCCCACATGTACAACCCGCGCGACGTGGTGCCGGGCTCGATCATGCCTTCCTACCCATGGCTCTTCGAGCGCACCCTCGACGGTCGCGACACGCCGCGCAAGATGGAGGCCCTGCGCATGCTCGGCGTTCCCTACACCGACGAGGACATCGCCAACGCCACGCGCGACGTGCGTGGGCAGCAGGAGATCACCGCTCTCGTCGCCTACCTCCAGCAGCTGGGCACCGTGCTCGAGGGCACGCGCTGACATGGATACCGGGACGTTTCGCGGCATCATTACCTTCTTGCTGATCGTGGCCTTCCTGGGCATCACCTGGTGGGCCTACTCCCGGCGGCGCAAGCCGGATTTCGAAGAGGCGGCCCAGCTGCCCTTCGCCGAAGACGATGAGCAACTCAACCGTGACAGCAGCGCCTCGCAGCCGCACTCGCAGAGTGGTCGAGAAGGCGACGCAGATTCCCGAAAAGACAGGGGAGACAAAAACACATGAGCAACTTCTGGGATGACTCCCTTTCCGGGTTCTGGAGTGCCTGGATCATCATTCTGACGCTGGGCTCCATCGCCTTCGCCTTCTGGATCCTCTACGCCAACCGCAAGACCGACAAGGTGCCGGATGCCGATGGCAACGTGGAAACCACCGGGCACGCGGCCGACGAGATCGAAGAGTACGACAACCCGCTGCCGCGCTGGTGGTTCCAGCTCTACGTGGCTACCGTGGTGTTCTCGCTGGGCTACCTGCTGCTCTACCCGGGCCTGGGCAACTTCACCGGCCTGCTCGGCTGGAGCCAGGAAGGCCAGTGGGAGCGCGAGGTCGCGCGCGCCGAGGAACGCTTCACGCCGATCTTCGCCCGCTTCCAGGAGATTCCCATTCCCGAGCTGGCGCGCGACGCCGAAGCCATGCAGGTGGCCGAGCGGATCTACCAGAACAACTGCGCGGTCTGCCACGGTGCCAACGCCCAGGGCGGCTACGGCTTCCCCAACCTGACGAACGACGACTGGCTTTATGGCGGCGAGCCCGAGCAGATCCTGACCTCGCTGGTGCGCGGCCGCAACGGCCTGATGCCGTCGTTCCAGTCGCTGGGCGAGAACAACATTGAGAACGTCACCCAGCATGTGCTTTCGCTGTCGGGCCTCGAGCACGACGCCGAGCGCGCCGAGCAGGGTGCCGCGGTGTACGCCTCGGTGTGCGCGGCCTGCCACGGCCCGAGCGGCACCGGCAACCAGGCGCTGGGTGCGCCCAACCTGACCAACGATATCTGGCTCTACCAGGCACCCGGGCAGAGCGTGGCCGACTCGGTGCGCCAGACGCTGCGCAACGGCCGTAACGGTCATATGCCGGCTCAGGCAGCCTATATTGGTGAAGAGCGCGTCCACCTGGTCGCCGCCTACGTCTACAGTCTGCGTTTCCGCGATTAATCGACGCCAGGCATGACTGACCTGCGACCTCGTGTCGCAGGTCAGCCGTTCGAGTCAGGGCGCTCGGTACAATGAAGCCTCTTCATTGCCCCCCTTCTGCGGGCCCCAGCCCCGCCGCGAGTCCGACATGAGCCAGAAAATCCCAACGCAAGACGTGACCCCTGAACCGGCGGTCCAGCAAGCGACGCCTGGCACCGTCCAGCAGGAGATGTATGCCAAGCGGCAACACATCTACGTGCGCGAGATCAAGGGACTGTTCCAGCGAGTGCGTCGTATTGCGAACTGGGCCCTGATGCTGGCCTTCTTCGGCCTGCCCTGGCTCAACTGGGGGGATCGACCGCTGATCTGGTTCGACCTGCCTGGGCGCGAATTCCACATCTTCGCCGCCACCTTCTACCCCCAGGAGTTCATGCTGCTCTCCTGGCTGCTGATCATCTGCGCCTTCGGGCTGTTCTTCATCACGGTCTTTGCCGGCCGCGTATGGTGCGGCTACACCTGCCCGCAGAGCGTATGGACCTATCTCTACATCTGGGTGGAGCACCGCCTGGAAGGCTCGCGCAATCGCCGCATCAAGCTCGACCGCGAGCCGATGAGCGTTGACAAGGCCTGGCGCAAGAGCGCCAAGCATGCCGTCTGGCTGGCCATCGCGCTGGCCACCGGGGTGACCTTCGTCGGCTACTTCACGCCGATCCGCGAGCTCGTGGTCGAGCTCCCCACCCTGCAGGCCCACGGCTGGTCCTACTTCTGGGTCGGGTTCTTCTTGGTCTTCACCTACCTCAACGCCGGCTGGCTGCGCGAGCAGGTATGCATCTACATGTGTCCCTATGCCCGCTTCCAGTCGGTGATGTTCGATGCCGACACCCTGATCGTCTCCTACGATGCCTCTCGCGGCGAACCCAGGGGGTCGCGCAAGAAGAGCCTGACGCACGAGCAGGCGCGTGCCGCCGGTCACGGCGACTGCATCGACTGCGATCTTTGCGTGCAGGTCTGCCCCACCGGCATCGACATTCGCAAGGGACTGCAGTACGAGTGCATCACCTGCGCGGCCTGCATCGACGCCTGCGACAGCGTGATGGACCGCATGAACTACCCGCGCGGGCTGATTCGCTATACCACCGAGAACGCTCTTGAAGGAAAGCGGTCCCATATCCTGCGGCCGCGCCTGCTGGGCTATTTCGCCGCCCTCGTGGTGATGGTGGGCCTGTTCGCCTGGGCGCTTGGCGACCGCATGCCGCTGAGCTTCGAGGTGGAGCGCGAACGCGGCCAGCTCTACCAGATGACCCGCGACGGCCGCATCAGCAACGTCTACACCCTCACCGTGCGCAACCTCGACGACAGCGATCATGTGTACGACCTGGGCGCCAGCGGCCTGCCGGGGCTCGAGCTCGACACCGCCACGCTCAGCGTTCCCGCCGGAGGCTCGCGCCTTTTCGCCGTGCAGGTCACGGCTGACCCCTCGGTGCTGGAGCTTCCCAGCCATCCGATTCAGCTGCACCTGGCATCGCAGCAGAACGCGCAGATCCGTATCGATCGCGACACCCGCTTCATCGGCGACACCCGGAGATGACCCCCATGACGACCCCCTCGCCCTGGTACAAGCAGTTCTGGCCCTGGTTCCTGCTCGGCCTGCTGATGTTGTCGATCAGTGTCAGCACCACCTTCGCCGTGCTGGCCGTGCGCTCGGCCGACGGCATGGTCCAGGAGGACTACTATGAACACGGCCGTGCCATCAACATGGTGCTGGCCAAGCAGCAGCGTGCCCACGAGCTCAATCTCGCGGCCGACCTGCGCATCGATCCGCTGACCAGCGACATCATCGTCCAGCTCGATGGCGACGACCGCCCCGAGCGGCTCTACCTGCGACTGATCTTCCCTACCCAGGACAACCGCGACCAGGACCTGGTGCTCGAACATGTGCGCGATGGCCGCTATCTTGGCCAGGCACCCGACAACCTGCGCTACCGCTGGTACCTGCAGCTGCATCCGAGCGAGCAGCAGCCCGAGTGGCGCCTGGTCGGCGAAGCCAGCTTTCCCAGCGAAACCAGCTTCAACCTGACGCCGGGCGTACCGGCACGCACCTGAGCCGAGCCACGCCTTGAGCCTCCCCACCATGACCCAGTCCGCCGACCAGACGGGGCCGGCCGATACCGGCTGCTACCACTGCGGCAGCAGCGTGCCGCCGGGTGCGCCCTGGACTATCGTCCTCGACGACGGGGCGCATCCGCTATGCTGCCCCGGCTGCGAGGCGGTGGCCCATGCCATCGTCGACGGCGGCCTCGGCAGCTACTACCGCTTTCGCACCGAACTGCCCGAGCGCCCCGACGAGCGCCAGGCCGTCAAGGCCGAGACCTGGGCGGTGTTCGACGACCCGGGCCTGCAGCGCCAGTTCGTGCATGCGGAAGGGGACGATGGGGAGGTATACGCCACTCTGGCAGTGGATGGCATCACCTGCGCCGCCTGCGCCTGGCTGATCGAGCACCGCCTCAACGCCCTGGAAGGCGTGACATCGAGCGCCGTCAACCTGAGCCATCATCGCGTACGCGTCGCCTGGGATCCCGCACGGCTCAAGCTCTCTCGCATCCTCGCCGAGATGGCCGCCATCGGCTACAGCGCCCAACCCTATGAGCCGGACGCCGCCCAGCAGCGGCTGCAGTTCGAGGAACGCATGAACATCCGGCGCTTGATCGTGGCGGCGGTAGGCATGGCCCAGGTCATGATGTTCTCGATTCCCATCTATATGTCCGGCCCCGGCGAGATCAGCGAGGACTTCTACGCCCTGTTCCACTGGCTGTCGTTCGCCTTGGCCACGCCGGTGGTGTTCTTCTCGGCCATGCCCTTCTTCCGTAATGCGGTACGCGACCTGCGCACTCGCGTGCTGGGCATGGACGTACCGGTCTCCATCGCCATCGGCGGCGCCTATCTCGCCAGCGGCTACGCCGTGATCGCCGACACCGGCGAGGTCTACTTCGACTCGGTCGCGATGTTCACTTTCTTCCTGCTCTTCGGCCGCTACGTCGAGGCACGCGCACGCCGCCGCAGCGGCCACAGCGGCAACGCCATGGCCGGCGCCCTGCCGCTTTCCGCCGTGCGCCTCGCGCCCGACGGCGAGGAGCGCATCCTGCCGGCCAGCGAGCTTGCCGCCGGTGATCGCGTGTTGATCAAGCCCGGCCACGGCGTGCCCGCCGACGGCGTGATCGAGGAGGGCGAGTCGAGCCTCGACGAATCGATGCTCACCGGCGAGTACCTGCCGGTAACCCGCCGCGTCGGCGACAGCGTCACCGGAGGCAGCCAGAACATCGAAAGCCCGCTGGTGGTGCGCGTGACCCATGCCGGCAAGGACGCGCGGGTGGCGAGCATCGTCGACCTGACCGACCGCGCCTTCGCCAGCCGGCCGCGCCTGGCCCAGTTGGCCGCGCGCATGTCCCACCTGTTCGTACTACGGCTACTGGTGGTGACCGTTTGCGTGACCACCGCCTGGTGGTTCATCGATCCGAGCCGCATGCTGTGGGTGATGCTCTCGGTACTGGTGGTGACCTGCCCCTGCGCCCTGGCGCTGGCCACCCCCACCGCACTGACCGCCGGCCACGGCCAGCTGCGCCGTCGCGGCATCCTGATCACGCGCGCCGACGCCATCGAATCCCTGTCCCAAATCGACCGGGTGATCTTCGACAAGACCGGCACCTTGACCTGCGGCGAGATGCAGTTGATCGAGACGCGTCCGCTCGGCACCCAGGACCCGGAGCGGGCCCGGGTGATCGCAGCGGCGCTGGAGGCGCACTCCGAGCATCCCATTGCGCGCGCCTTCCGCCCCTGGCGCCAGGCCACGCTGGACGCCAGCGAGCGCTCCAGCCGCACCGGTCAGGGCGTCGAAGGCATCATCGAAGGCAAGCGCTGGCGGCTGGGGCGTGCCGACTATGCCGCTCCAGCCCATAGCCTCTCCTCCCCCGGCAGCGGCCAGTGGCTGCTGCTCAGCGAGGCGGGCGAACCGCGCGCCTGGTTCGCCCTGCGCGACCGGCTGCGCGAGGATGCCGTCGAGACGGTCGCCGAGCTCAAGGCGCGTGGCATGCAAGTCGAGCTGCTCTCCGGCGATACCGCACAGGCCGTGCAGGCCATGGCCGAGCAGCTGGGCATCGACACCTGGCAGGCCGGCGCCAGCCCGGAACAGAAGCTCGAACGGATCCGCGACTGCCAGGCGGCCGGAGAGAAGGTGGCCATGATCGGCGACGGCATCAATGACGTACCGGTGCTAGCCGGCGCTGACGTGTCGATCGCCATGAACGGCGCCACCGACCTCGCTCGCACCAGCGCCGATGCCGTGTTGCTCAGCCCTCGCCTGATGCGTATCGTCGAGGCGATAGAGATTGCCCGCGCCACACGACGCATCATGCGCCAGAACATGATCTGGTCGGTGTGCTACAACTTCTCGGCGCTGCCGCTTGCCGCCATCGGCATCGTGCCGCCCTGGGTGGCGGCGCTGGGGATGTCGGGCAGCTCGCTGGTGGTGGTGGGCAATGCCCTGCGGCTCAACCGCTTCCGGCTGCGCGCGGCTGCGGCACCGCCCCCCGAAGCCCGATTGGTGAATGCATGACGATTCTCTACCTGCTCATCCCGCTCTCGCTGATCCTGCTCGGCCTGGCGGTCTGGGCCTTCTTCTGGGCGGTCAAGAACGACCAGTTCGAGGATCTCGAAGGGCCGGCCCACCGCATCCTCTTCGACGAGGACGAGAATGACCTCTCTCCCGAGGAGCGGGCACGTCGCCAGCAGGCCGAACGGGCGCGCAGGGCGAGCTCGAAGGACGCCGGGTCGAACGAGCGCTGATGGACCCGACCGGACTCGGCCTGCCGCCGCTGCTGGCGGCCTTCGTCTTCGGCCTGCTGGGCGGCGCCCACTGCATCGGCATGTGCGGCGGCATCATGAGCGCGCTGACCTTCGCCGTGCCGCCCAGCATGCGCAACCCAGCCCGCCTGAGCGGGCTGCTGCTCGGCTATAACCTGGGTCGCATCCTGAGCTACATGGCCGCCGGCGCCCTGGTCGCCGCGCTAGGCACCGTGATCGCCCTCGCTCCGGCTACCCGCCTGGTACTGCAGGTCTTCGCTGCGATCATGCTGATCCTGATGGCGCTCTACATCGCCGACTGGTGGAAGGGACTCCTCAAGGTGGAGGCGGTGGGCAAGCGCCTGTGGCGCCACCTCGAGCCCTTCAGCAGGCGCCTGATGCCCGTGGTCAAGGTGCCCCAGGCCATGGCCCTGGGCGCGATCTGGGGCTGGCTGCCATGCGGACTGGTCTATTCCATGCTGGCCTGGAGTCTCGCCATCGCCGACCCTGCACAAGGGGCCATGCTGATGGGTGCCTTTGGCCTGGGCACCCTTCCCGCACTCCTGGCCACCGGCCTGGCCGCACGTCAGCTGGGCGCCCTGATACGCCACCGCGCCACGCGCACCCTGGCTGCCCTGCTCATCATCCTGTTCGCCGTCTGGCAACTTTTCTCCGCCTTGCCGCACGGCCATTGACGCGACTTTGACGGCACATTTCACTTCGCTTGACTCAGCTCAATCCGCCTGATGCCGCCTGCCGCTAGCATGTGAGCACCCTATGCACTGCGGAGTGCCCTCATGTCAGTCCCCGCGATGTCAGAGCCTCGAGTGATGTCCGACCCTTTCGTCTGGGACGAGGCGCTGCTGCGTCGCTATGACACCAGCGGCCCGCGGTATGCCTCGTACCCGACCGTGCTCTCCTTCGACGAGCGCTTCAACGAGGCGGACTATCAGTCGGCGCTGGCCCGCAGCAATGCCAGCGGCAGGCCCCTTTCGCTCTATGTGCACATCCCGTTCTGCCGCAGGACCTGCTTCTACTGCGCCTGCCACAAGATCGTCAGCAAGGCGACGCGGGTGGTCGAGCCGTACATCTCGCGCCTGGATCGGGAGATGGTGCTGGTCAGGTCGCATCTCGACACCCGCCGCGAGGTCGCCCAGTTGCACTGGGGCGGCGGCACGCCCACTTACTTCAGCCTCGACCAGATGAGCGACCTGATCGACCGCCTCGATGCCCGCTTCGGCCTCTCCACCGACCGCAACCGCGACTACGCCATCGAGATCGATCCCCGCGAGGCCGACGTCTTCACGCTTCGCCACATCCAGGCGCTGGGCTTCAACCGCCTGAGCCTCGGGGTACAGGACCTCGATCCCCGCGTTCAGCGGGCCGTCAACCGCGTGCAGCCGCGGATCCTGACCGAGGCGCTGCTCGACGAAGCCGACCGCCTGGGCTTTCGCTCCTTGAACCTGGACCTGATCTACGGCCTACCCTTCCAGACCCGCGACAGCTTCGCCGCCACGCTGGAACAGGTGATCGCCATGGCCCCGGCCAGGCTGTCGATCTTCAACTACGCCCACATGCCGGAACGCTTCGCGCCCCAGCGGCGCATCCGCCAGGAGGACTTGCCAGGCGCGGAAGAGAAACTGGCCATCCTGCGCACCACCATCGCCATGCTGACGGACGCGGGCTATGTGCATATCGGCATGGACCACTTCGCCAGGCCCGGCGACAGCCTGGCCATCGCCCAGCGCCACGGTACGCTGCAGCGCAATTTCCAGGGCTATTCGAGCCATGCCCAGACCGACCTGGTGGGCCTTGGCATGTCGGCGATCTCCTGCATTGACGATGTCTACGCGCAGAATGCCACCAACCTGGACGACTACGAGGCGGCGCTGGACGCCAGCCACCTGCCTATCGCCCGCGGCATCCGACTGAGCTTCGACGATCGCGTCAGGCGCTATGCCATCGAGCGGCTGATGTGCGACATGCAACTGGATCTTGGCCACCTGGGCGAGCGCTTCGGCATCGATGCCTCGCGCTATTTCGCCGATGCCCTGGCCCGGCTGGAGATCGCCCGGCAGGATGGGCTGGTCGAATTCGACGGGCAGCACCTCGTCGCCACCCCCATGGGACGGCTGCTGGTCCGTCACCTCGCCATGGCCTTCGACGGCCGGATGTCGCCACACGCCGGCGCCCGCTACTCGCGAATCCTCTAGCCCCGGGGCGCCACCGCGACACACTGTCAGGGAAATGATGCACTATTCGTCGCGGTGGGCATTTTCCCCGAAGCCAGAATGTTCCATAATGCCTCCATGATCCCCATCAAGGAGGCGGCCATGGCTGTCGATGCGGCCAATGCGGTCGGCAAGCGGCGCTCGCTACTGCATGAGACCCGCTGCCAGAATTGCAGCCTGAGTTCACTCTGTCTTCCACTCGCGCTCGAGCTGGAGGACATGGAGCAATTCGACGCCATCATTCGGCGGCGTGCCCCGCTCAAGAAGGGTGAGTCGCTGTTTCGGCAGGGCAACACCTTCAACAGCGTCTTTGCGGTGCGCTCCGGCAGCCTCAAGCAGATCACCACCGAAGGCTCGGGCGACGACCAGGTCACCAACTTCTACCTGCCGAGCGAGCTGGTCGGCCTCGACGGCATCGATGAGGAAGTCTACCCCGGTAGCGTGATCGCACTGGAGACGACCACGGTCTGCGAGATCCCCTTCGACCGCCTCGACTCGCTCTCCGAGCAGCTCCCAGAGCTGCGCGGCCAGCTCTATCGCAGCATGAGCAAGGAACTGCGCGACGATCGCCGCATGATGCGACTGCTTTCACGCAAGACCGCCGACCAGCGCCTGGCGAGCTTCTTCTCCAGCCTGTCGGACCGCTTCCGCCGCCGCGGCTACTCGCCGTACAGCTTCCGGCTCTCGATGTCGCGTGCCGACATCGGCAACTACCTGGGGCTGGCCGTGGAAACCGTAAGCCGCATTCTCGGGCGCTTCCAGCAGCAAGGGCTGGTCGAGGTCTCAGGGCGCGAGGTGAACATCCTCAACCTCGAGGCGCTGATCGCCCAGGCCCAGGACGACAGCTGACAGGCTTCGCCAGAGCGGCAACCCCCGTACAAAGCACCCAACGCCCTGCAAGACTAGCTTGCAGGGCGTTTTGCATGGTGTGCCGCCTACGGCGATGGCCGCCCGGGCCGACTCAGGTGTGACGACTCAGGCGTGGCGCCCCAGGTCCAGGATATCGATGCGATCGGCACGCCGCCGGGAGCGCGCTTCCTCCAGGCCCGCGAAGTCGAACAGGTCACGATCGGCCAGCTGCGAGGGCGCCACGTTGGTTACCGCCTTGAACATGGTTTCCAGACGCCCCGGATGCCTGGCCTCCCAGTCGGCCAGCATCTCCTTGACGATCTGGCGCTGCATATTGGGCTGCGAGCCGCACAGGTTGCAGGGAATGATCGGAAAATCCATCAGCCGTGCGAACTCAGCGATGTCCGCCTCACGGCAATAGGCAAGCGGGCGAATCAGGATATTCTTGCCATCGTCGGACAGCAGCTTGGGCGGCATGGCCTTGAGGCTGCCCCCGTAGAACATGTTCAGGAACAGCGTCTCCAGGATATCTTCCCGATGATGCCCGAGTGCCACCTTGGTGGCGCCGATCTCTTCGGCAAAACCGTACAGGGAGCCGCGACGAAGCCGGGAACAGAGCGCACAGGTGGTCTTGCCCTCCGGCGTCTTCTCCTTGACGACCGAATAGGTGTCACGCTCCAGGATGTAGTATTCGATGCCGATCGAGTCGAGGTAGGCCGGCAGCACGTGCTCTGGGAAGCCAGGCTGCTTCTGGTCCAGGTTGACCGCGACCAGGGAAAAATTCACCGGCGCATTGCGCTGCAGGTTGCGCAGGATTTCCAGCAGGGTGTAGCTGTCCTTGCCACCGGACAGGCATACCATGACGCGATCCCCCTCATGGATCATGCCGTAGTCGATGATCGCGTGCCCGACCTGGCGCCGCAGGCGTTTCTGCAGCTTGTTGAACTCACGCTTCTGCTTCGCATCGAGGTCGGCGAGCGGGTCATTCCTCACGCTGCCGGATGAGTCGGGGACAACGGCGTCGCTGGGCACATCGACGTGACGCGGATCGAAGGTCATCGGGTTGAGCATGGTCGGTGCTGCCATGAGAACAGGGTTGGGAACGGGCGCTCATCCTACCATTACCCTTGCCCCCAGGCGATGCCGGGCAGCCGTCACGCTTCCTGGCACAGCGACTGCGCACCCCGCTCGAGGCGAAGGTAGATCAGCGCCGTGGTAACCGCATCGCCCAGGGCCGTATGGCGCCCCATCACCGGCACGCCAAGGCTTTCCGCCGCCGCCTCGAAACGAACCCCGGCGGGCTCGGGTTCCATGGCGCCTCGCCGCTGCTGGCGGTAGTAGTGCTGGGCGACGTCGATCCCGCTATTGGGCAGGTCGAAGCCGAAGCGCGGCCGCAGCTGGCGGTTGAGGATCGCCAGATCGAACTCCAGCCGCCAACCCAGCAGCGGGCGATTGCCGATGAAGTCGAGCAGCTTGTCCAAGGCCTGATCCAGGTTCTCGCCATCGGCCAGGTCGACGCCGCGCAGACCGTGGATGCGAATGGACTCGCCGGTCAGCGTGGCCGGGCGCTGCAGGTGCAGGACCAGGGACTCGCTGGTCAGCACCCGGTCGCCCCGCACCTTGACCGCAGCGATGGAGACAGGCTCTGCCTTACGCGGATCGGTACCTGTCGTTTCGCAGTCGATGGCCACCAGCTCGTCGCCGGTATAGGGGTGGAACAGCCAGGCATACTCCCCATTGGCGTGTCGACGCCGATCATTGACCCGGCGCAGTGCACGTAACATTCAGGACCTCCTGTTGTTGTCCTAGGCCTGGCTTCCGACCCTCGCGGATCAGGAATACTCCAGGTGGTAGCGTTGTGAGAGGTGCTGCTTGAATTCCTTGACGATATGCAGGGCTTCACGCAGCAGGTCGCGTTCAAGCGACGACAGCTGCTGTACCACCACGCGGTCGGGGCTCTTGCTTTCCGCCTTGCCGTCCAGGCGCGCCAGCTGCTGCTTGAGCCTGAGCTCGGTGAACAGCGACAGCGCCTCGGCGAGATCCTCGGCGACGCGCTCCTCCAGGCGGCCGTCGGCCGCAAGCGCCTCGAGCCGCTCCAGCGTCGAGGTGGGCTTGATGCGCCGCTCAAGCGCCATGGTCCTCACCCCATGCACGATGGGGAAGATCCCGCCCTTCTTGATATCGATGCCGTGCTGCGGTTTTTTCAGCGAGCCGAACAGCGTCAGCGGCGTGGAGAAACGCAGCGCCGCGCGGGCGAAATAGGAAAGCAGGATGTCATCGCGGGAGCAGTGCTCGAACATGGCCTCGCGCACCCTGTCCAGCAGCGCAGGATTGCCCGCCACCGCATGGGAATCGAGCAAGATGGCAAGCTTCATCAAGCTGTCGCCGTCGCGGGCCCGCGCCCAGCGCGCGATCCGCTCGCGCCACTTCGCCACGCTGCCGACCCACTCCGGGTTGCAAACCATGATATTGCCGGGGCACGGCGGGTAGCCCAGCTCGATCAGGGTCTCGGTGAGCCGCTGCATCTGCTCGTGCACGTCGGGCCATTCGAGTCCGTCGGCGAGGATCAAGCCGTTATCCTGGTCGGTCTTGAGTATCTGCTCGCCACGCCCTTCGCTGCCCATCACCATCAGGCAGCTGTCGCGGTGGTAGCGCTCGTCGATGAGAAAGCCCCAGGCCTTGGACATGATCCGGCCGTTCAGCGCCGCCAGCAGCCCCATGGCAAAGCGCAGCTTGACGCCCTGCGCCATCAGCGCCTTGACCAGCTCCGGCGTGCGATGGCTGGCCCGGAACAGCGCATCCAGGCTCTCGGCCTGTTCGACCTGAAGACTGACCACATAGCTGCGGCTGGAAAAGTAGCTGAGCACATCGGTCAACTCGACCACCCCGATGGGCGCCGCCGCCTCCATGACCACGACCCGCTCGACCTTGAACCGGGTCATGGTCACCAGCACCTCGAACAGGTACTGGTCCGGGCGAACCGTCACCAGTTCGAAATGCGCCACGTCACGGATCAGGCTGTCGAGCGCGCGCCCCTCGAGCACCAGCGCGTTGAGCAGGTCGGTCTTGGTGACCATCCCCGCACCCTGGTCATCCTGGACGAGCAGGCTGTCGGCATGACTGTCATGCAGGGTGGTGACCGCCTCGGCGATGGTTGCCTGGGGCCCCACGCAGAGAGGCGCACGCATGCATTCGCTGACCTTCGCCAGCATGAAGCCCGCCATGGTCACCCCGCCCTCTGCGCGCTGCTCGGTCAACAGGCGCGCCTTGTGGGCCAGGGTCTGGCGGAAAAATTCAGCGAAGGGGGGGCAGTCTTCGCACAGCTGGAGGAACAGCGCCTTGGGCAGCAGATAGCAGAGGCTTTCCTGTTCGGCACGGAAGCGGTAGCGGCTCTTGCCGTTCAGGATGCTGATGGCACCGAACAGGTCGCCCGCCGTGTAGTGGCCAATGCGCTCCCGAGCGCCGGGCAGGGTGGTGTCGAGCTCTGCGACCTCGCCCTTGTGGATGAGGAAGACGAACTCGCCCGGCTGCCCGGTTTCAAGGATGATCTCGTCGCGGTCGAAGAAGGCCAGGTCGACGCCGGTACGCACGCGCTCACGCCCTGCTTCATCCAGGAAGGAAAACGGCGGCTGGGAGAGATCCACATCGACCATGTGCTGCTGCCTCGTAGTTCGGCCTCGGCCGGATTCCATTCTTTGCCTGGACACGCCCGGAGCTACCTGCTCCCCACGCTGTTGCCCATTCCCGCGGCAAGCAAGCTGTCCAAAGACCTGTGCCAGAAAAGATCCAAAAAACCTGTCCAACCAAGCTGCCAACCCGCCCCGGCAGCGCGTACGTCCTGGCGGGATGCGCAAAGTCGTGCCAGCTCAGGCAACCAGCTGCGATACGGGCAGAATAACAACTTCATCTTTTACGACATAAGCTAGACCATCGTCCTAGCGTACCGTTCGCTCCCAACGCCGCCATCACCAACACTAGACAAAGGTGCAAGCCCCAACCTTATAGACAAAAGTCCAAGACAATAAGGCGCTAGACCATCGTCCAACCCCTGTGCGCCCAGTGCGAGGCACTCCCATCAAATCAATCATCAAGCTATTGAAATGTATGGAAAAAAATAATCATGATTCGATTACATTTTACTCATGATACCAAAGTCTGGGATTTATTTTTGAGGGTTATTGACCAGTATTGAGCGGGAGTCACACAGGGCATACGCACATCACAATCGCGCACGCCACCAGGATTATTGGCGTCGCTGTCAGCGACATGAGACCAAGGAAGGAAGACAATAAATGGCGCCAGTAAGCGCTGACAAAGAAGCTACCTGTCCTTTGACTTCGTAGGTGACCCTGATGAGGCATGGTAACGCTCCGAGCAATTCCCCAACCTCAAAAACAAGTGGAGAGCAACACTATGGCAGATGATAAATCCAATGCTGCTGCGTACTGGTCGGCGAATCTACGCCTGATCACAGGTTGTCTGATCGTCTGGGCTCTGGTTTCGTATGGCTTTGCCATTCTCCTGCGCCCCCTGCTGTCAGGCATACCCATCGGGGGAACGGACCTCGGCTTCTGGTTCGCCCAGCAGGGATCCATTCTGACCTTTATCGGCCTGATCTTCTTCTATGCCTGGAAGATGAACAAGCTGGACCAGAAGTTCGGCCTTGGGGAGTAAGCCAGAATGAGTCAGTTTGCCATCAACCTGCTATTCGTAGGCGGCTCCTTTGCCATCTACATCGGCATCGCCATCTGGGCGCGCGCCGGTTCCACCAAAGATTTCTACGTCGCCGGTGGCGGCGTGCATCCCGTGACCAACGGCATGGCAACAGCGGCCGACTGGATGTCCGCGGCCTCGTTCATCTCCATGGCCGGCCTGCTCGCCTCCGGCGGCTACGCCAACTCCTCGTTCCTGATGGGCTGGACAGGTGGCTACGTCATCCTGGCCATGCTGCTGGCACCTTACCTGCGCAAGTTCGGCAAGTTCACCGTGCCCGACTTCATCGGCGATCGTTTCTACAGCACCACCGCACGTACCGTTGCGGTGGTGTGTCTGATCATCGCTTCCGTCACCTACGTTATCGGCCAGATGACCGGTGCCGGCGTGGCATTCTCTCGCTTCCTCGAGGTGAGCAACGACACGGGCATCTGGATCGCGGCGATCATCGTGTTCTTCTATGCCGTATTCGGCGGCATGAAGGGCATCACCTACACCCAGGTGGCGCAGTACGTCGTCCTGATCATCGCCTATACCATCCCCGCGGTATTCATCGCCCTGCAGCTGACCGGCAACCCGATCCCGATGTTCGGGATGTTCAGCACGCACAACGAATCCGGCATGCCGCTGCTGGCCAAGCTGAGTGAAGTGCTGGTCGAACTGGGCTTCCGCGACTACGCCGCGGACGTGGACAACAAGCTGAACATGACGCTGTTCACCCTGTCGCTGATGGTAGGTACCGCAGGTCTGCCCCACGTCATCATCCGCTTCTTCACCGTGCCGAAGGTGGCCGATGCTCGCTGGTCCGCCGGCTGGGCGCTGGTGTTCATCGCCCTGCTCTACCTGACCGCACCGGCAGTCGCCTCCATGGCACGCCTCAACCTGCTGACCACGGTCTATCCCGAGGCAGCCGGCCAGGTAGCCAACTACGAAGACGCGATGGCCGAGCCGATCCTTTACGAGGAGCGTCCGGACTGGTTCCGCACCTGGGAAGACACGGGCCTGATCACCTTCACGGATCGCAACAACGACGGCCGCATCCAGCTCTACAACGATGCCAACCCGGCGTTCGCGGGAACCGCGGAAGAGCGCGGCTGGGCCGGCAACGAGCTGGTGGTCAACAACGACATCCTGGTACTTGCCAACCCGGAAATCGCCAATCTTCCGCCGTGGGTCGTGGGCCTGATCGCAGCCGGTGGTATTGCGGCCGCACTCTCCACCGCAGCGGGCCTGCTGCTGGCGATCTCCTCCGCCATCAGCCATGACCTGATCAAGAAGACCATCAACCCCAACATCTCCGAGAAAGGGGAAATGCTTGCCGCGCGGATCGCCATGGCTGGCGCCATCCTGCTGGCCACCTACCTGGGCCTGAACCCGCCGGGCTTTGCCGCACAGGTGGTTGCCCTGGCCTTCGGTATCGCCGGCGCTTCACTCTTCCCCGCCATCATGATGGGTATCTTCTCCAAGCGGGTGAACAGCACGGGCGCCATCGTCGGCATGCTGGCCGGCCTGCTCTCGACGCTGCTCTACATCTTCACCTACCTGGGCTGGTTCTTCATTCCGGGCACCAACATGCTGCCCAACACGGAGCCGAACTGGATCATGGGCATCTCGCCGCTCTCCTTCGGGGCCATCGGCGCGCTGATCAACTTCGCTGTCGCCTACGCCATCTCCAGCGTCACCGCGGAGCCGCCGCAGGAGATTCAGGACCTGGTGGAAAGCGTGCGCTATCCGAAAGGCGCTGGCGCTGCCATCGACCACTAAGCCATAATGGCATCCCGGCCCGGCCCATGCCGGCCGGGACTCAATCTGGATCGGGCTTCCCTCGGGAAGCCCGATTTCTTTCAGGAAAAAGGCATATGATTTGGCATCTGGTTGCAGCCGCCTTCGCTGGCCTGGGCGCCGCGGGCATTGGCTTACTCTTGCGCTTTGCCAGCGGCAAGCGCCTGCCGCGGTGGATCATTCCGGTATTTGGCGGCCTCGGCATGCTGGGCTATCAGATTCACTATGAATACACCTGGATCGAGCACAAGCAGAGCCTACTGCCGCCCACCTCGCAGGTGGTCGAGACCGAACAGGGCCAGGCGTACTGGCGCCCCTGGACCTTCTTCTTCCCCATGACCATCGCCTTCACCGTGGTCGACGAAGCCAGCATGGCGGTCTACCAGAGCGATGAGCACCAGCTGGTCGAGTTCATTCTCTATCGCTTCGAGAAGGACTATGTCGACAGGCTCTCGCACCAGGCGTATCTGCTGAACTGCACTTCGGCAGAAATGGCCCCCCTGGCCGGCGAGCCTCGCCAGCCGCGCGTTTCACAGCTGCGTACCATCGACAGGCAGTCTCGGCTCTATCAGGCGGTCTGCCACGCCTGACCCTGGCGGGCCGGCATTTGCCATGCCGGCCATGCGCTCGGCGCGGCTGTTCCTGACGCCGCAATCCCATAGAATGAAACGCGACGCCCAGGGGGTTGCGCATGTATTCCGGTTGGCTGCTGGTTACCGTCTCGCTGCTCTACATTGCCGTGCTCTTCGCGATCGCCTGGCGCGGGGATCGGCATGCACGCAAGCATGGGGCCAGCCGCCGGCGCCCGATCATCTATATCCTGGCACTGGCCATCTATTGCACGTCGTGGAGCTTCTACGGGGCGGTCGGCCAGGCCGCCACGGCCGGCTGGTCCTTCGCCAGCATCTATGTGGGTCCGATCCTGACCTTCCTGCTGTTCTGGCCGGTCCTGGCCAAGATGATCCGGGTGGCGAAGCGCCAGAACATCACGTCCATCGCCGATTTCATCGCCTCGCGCTACGGCAAGACCCAGTCGCTTGCCGCCTTCGCCAGCCTGGTCGCCCTGATCGGCACCCTGCCCTACATCGCGCTGCAGCTGAAGGCGGTCGCCACCTCCTTTGCGGTGCTCACCGACGCCACGGACATCACCCATACGCCGCTCTTCGCCGACACGGCCTTCTACGTGGCCCTGGTGATGGCGGCCTTCGCCATCCTGTTCGGCACCCGGCATACGGATGCGACGGAGCACCATGAAGGACTCATCCACGCGGTCGCCTTCGAGTCGCTGGTCAAGCTGCTTGCCTTCCTGCTCCTCGGCGCCTACGTCACCTGGGGAATGTTCGACGGCCTGGGCGATCTGATGAGTCGGGCCGATACCCAGCTTGAACTGCAGCGCCAGTTGGCCGACCAGAATTTCGGCCAGAGCTTCTGGGCCCAGACCCTGCTGGCCATGCTGGCGGTGTTCTGCCTGCCGCGCCAGTTTCATGTCGCCGTAGTGGAGAACACCCACCCGGACGATGCAGCGAAGGCGCGCTGGTTGTTCCCGCTCTACCTGGTCGCCTTCGCCTTCTTCATCCTGCCCATCGCCGCGGCCGGCCTGGCGATGTTCCCCGACGGTTCGGTAGAGCCCGATACCTTCGTGCTGGCGCTGCCCATGGCGGCTGGCAACGACTGGCTGACGCTGCTGACCTATATCGGCGGCTTCTCGGCCGCCACCGGCATGGTCATCGTGGCGACGGTAGCGGTGTCGATCATGATCTCCAACGAGATCGTCATCCCGCTGCTGTTCCGCCTGCGCTGGCTGGACACCAGGCCGCGCGACTATGGTCGGCTCGTGCTGCAGGCACGGCGCATCACCATCGTGTTCATCCTGGCGCTGGCCTACGGCTTCTATCACCTGATCGGCGAGTTCAGTTCGCTGGCGGCAATCGGCATGCTCTCCTTCGCCGCCGCCGCACAGTTCGCGCCCGCCCTGCTGGGCGGGCTCTACTGGAAGCGCGGCAATCGCCTGGGGGTGATCGTCGGCATGAATGCGGGCTTCCTGATCTGGGCCTACAGCCTGCTGATGCCGGCGATGATCCAGGGCGGGGTGCTGCCTGCCCACTGGCTGGTCGGCGGCCCCTTCGGCATTGCCTGGCTGACCCCCACGTCGCTGTTCGGGCTCAACTTCGGCGACTCCTTCACCCATGGCGTGATGCTCTCGCTCGGGGTCAACCTGTTCTGCTACATCTTCATCTCCCAGGTCACTTCCCAGCGCGTCGTCGAGAGGATCCAGGCCTCGCTGTTCGTCGACAGCGTCGAGACCCGGCAGACCTCGATCAACCGTCCCTGGACGGGCGCCACCACCGTGGGCGACCTCAAGGTGCTGTGCGAACGCTTCCTCGGGGCCAACCAGGTCCAGCGGGCCTTCGACGACTATGCTCGCCGCACCAGCAAGCCGCTGGAGGACGGCAACCGCGCCTCCATCGACGTGATCCAGTTCACCGAACGCTTCCTCGCCTCGGTGCTCGGCGCCTCTTCGGCCCGCATCGTGGTCAACTCGGCGCTGCAGGGGCGCGGCATCGGCATCTCCGACGTGATCTCCATCGTCGACGAGGCCTCCCAGGTGCTGGAGTTCAACCGCGCGCTGCTGCAGGCCACCATCGAGAACATCAACCAGGGCATCAGCGTGGTCGACCAGAACATGCGCCTGGTGGTGTGGAACCAGCGCTACCTCGAACTGTTCCGCTTTCCCGACCACCTGATCCGGGTCGGGGCGCCCATCGACAAGATCTTCCGCTACAACGCCCACAACGGCGAATACGGCCCCGGCGACCCCGAGGAGCACGTGCAGCTGCTGATCGACAACATCCGCGACGGCCAGCCGCACCGCTACGTGCGCTATCGCCAGGACGGCAGCGTGCTCGAGGTGCAGGGCAACCCCATGCCGGGTGGCGGCTTCGTCTACACGTACCAGGACATCACCCAGCAGAAGCGCATCGAGGAAGCGCTGATCCGCTCCGAAAACAACATCCGCATCTACACCGACAACGTGCCGGCGCTGATCGCCTACTTCGACAAGGAGTGCCGCTACCTCTTTACCAACCGTGCCTACGAGCAGGCCTTCGGCATCGACCGCAACGAAGTGATCGGCAAGCATGTCAACTCGGTCATCGGTGAAGCGCTGGCACAGGAACGCGAGCCCTGGATACGCCGCGCCCTGGCCGGCGAGCGAGTCAGCTTCGAGGTCTCGATGCACGGCGAGGAGGGGCTGCGCTACATGCTGGTGACCTACACCCCCCACTTCGGGGACAGCGGCGCCATCCTGGGCTTCTTCTCGCTATACCAGGACATCACCGAGCGACGCCTGGCGGAAATCGCGCTAAAGGAAACCAACGAGACCCTGGAAGAGCGTGTGCGCGAGCGCACCCAGGCCCTTTCCGAGGCGAACGCCGCGCTGCGTCAGGAGAACCGCGTGCGCGCGGAAGCCGAACAGGCCCTGCGCCAGGCCAAGCAGCTGGCCGAGGATGCCAACGCCTCCAAGACTCGCTTCCTGGCGGCAGCCAGCCACGACCTGCTGCAACCGCTCAATGCCGCCCGCCTGTTCACCTCCGCGCTGTCCCAGGATGTGACCGACGACACCATGAAGCGCACCATCGGCCATATCGACAACTCACTGCAGGCCGCCGAGGAACTGCTGGGCACCCTGCTCGATATCTCCAAGCTCGATGCCGGGGCGCTGACACCGCGGCGCAGCCACTTCCCGCTGACCGACATCCTCAAGCCGCTGTATGCCGAGTTCGCCGTCATGGCCGATGACCGCGGCCTTGACCTCGCCATGGTACCCACTCGCCAATGGGTCGACAGCGATCCTCAGATGCTGCGCCGCATCATCCAGAACTTCCTTTCCAACGCCATCCGCTATACGCAGGAAGGGCGGGTGCTGTTGGGCTGCCGCCGCCATGGACAGCGCCTGTCGATCGAAGTCTGGGACAGCGGCCCGGGGATCCCCGAATCCAAGCAAGCCGAGATCTTCCAGGAGTTCCGCCGCCTCGACCAGGCCTCGCGGCACAAGGAGAGCGAGAAAGGGCTGGGGCTGGGGCTGTCGATCGCCGACCGCATGAGCCGCGTGCTCGATCACCCCATTCGGGTGCGCTCCTGGGAGGGGATTGGCACGGTGTTCTCGGTCTCGGTACCCATCGTGGCCGCTCGTCCCCATGAGGAGGTGCCGGATCAGGCGCCGCGACGGGCCGGCAACAAGCTCGCCGGCACCCGCATCCTGTGCATCGACAATGAAACCCTCATTCTGGAAGGCATGAAGGCGATGCTGTCGGGCTGGGGCTGCGCCGTGTTCACGGCCACCACCATCGGCGGCGCCAAGTCGATCCTGCGCAATCTCGATGGCGAGCCCGACGCGATACTGGCCGACTACCACCTCGACAACGAGATCACCGGCCTGATGGCGCTGGAGGCAATCAGCGAACGGCTGCAGGGCGCCGTGCCGGGCATCGTGATCACCGCGGATCGTACCGAGGAAGTCGCCGAGGAGATTCGTCGCAGCGGCTACCATCTCCTGCAGAAGCCGGTGCGCCCCGCTGCCCTGCGCGCCCTGTTGACGCGTTCCCTGCAGGCGAGCCGGGCCAACCGCCAGGAAGAGTGAAGCCGCTAACGCATCGGCCCGGCTAGTGCCGGGCCGATGCAGTGACGGGCCGATGCAGTGACGGGCTGAACAGGCAGGATCAGGAATCGACCTTGGGCGGTTCCACCTCGAGCTTCTGGGCGGCAATCACGGCCTGGGTACGGGAGTGCACACCGAGCTTGCGCAGGATCGCCGTGACATGGGCCTTGATGGTGGCTTCCGAGACGTTGAGCTCGTAGGCGATCTGCTTGTTGAGCAGCCCCTCGGTCAGCATGTTGAGCACGCGGAACTGCTGGGGCGTGAGCGAGGCGATCGCCTCGGCAAAGCGCGTCTCCTCTTCGTTGGAATCGCCCATGACGTCGGCGAGCTCCTTGGGCAGCCACACCTCGCCGTCCAGTATCTCGCCCACGGCTTCGGCGATCAGCGCCAGCGAAGAGGACTTGGGGATGAAGCCCGAGGCCCCGTAGTCGATGGCACGCCGCACCACGTGCGGCTCGTCGCTGCCGGAGACAACGGCCACCGGTATATCGGGCGTCTGCCCGCGCAGTTGGATCAGCCCGGAAAAGCCGTGTGCCCCCGGCATGTGCAGGTCCAGCAGGATCAGGTCCGCATCGGGATGGCGCGTGACCACCTCGCTGGTCGCCGCCATGGTATCGGCTTCCACGATGTCGGCCTGGGGCGCCAGTTGGCGCAGCGCCTGGGTCAAGGCTGCACGGAACAGCGGATGATCATCGGCAACGATGAATTTCTGGGCAAAGGCCATGGATTCTCCTCCGGTTCCTCGCAGCGGGCTTGAGCCGCCACACTGGGCTGATCTTGTGATACCGCATGTTACCCCATGCAGGAAGGCTTTCCCAAGCCTATCCCCACCGTTGTCGACAATCTGATGGGGCCAGTTCTCTCTTACTGACCTGGGTCAGAAATCGCATCCGGACCAGGCAACCGCCTGAAGACTCCGCGGTTGCTGCCAAGCGTAGCTTGAACTTCCCCTTTGGCCCTATCTGCTATTCCTGCTTTTCCACTGCCTCGGTATAGCGACACTTTTCTTTTCACTTGGAAACAGCTTAGTTCTTGCTGCAATTTCTTCTCATTACCTACCTTGAAGTGAACGGCGAAAGCCAGTCGCGCCGGAATGCCGATAAAAGGATGTACGGATTGCAATGGAACGCCATGTTCCGTTTGCGTCATCAACCTGAAGGAGTCAGTCATGGCACAGCGCAATCAGAATCCCGGTAATTTTGCCAACGACCCCAAGAAAGCGGCTGAAGCGGGACGCAAGGGCGGCCAGAACAGCGGTGGCAACTTCGCCAATGACCCGGAGAAAGCCTCCGAGGCAGGTCGCAAGGGCGGCAAGAACAGCGGCGGCAACTTCGCCAACGACACGCAGAAGGCGTCGTCGGCGGGCCAGAAAGGCGGCCAGAACAGTGGCGGAAACTTCGCCAATGACCGCCAGAAAGCCGCCGAGGCCGGACGCAAGGGTGGCAAAAGCCAGAACCATTGACAACAAGGCTGCTGGGCCTCTCCGGCAGCCTTTATTTGTGAGGCCCGCTTTTTTTCCATGTTCCGATGGGCCTCACCCTGCTTTTCAACCTGCTCCTTATTTACCCGATGCGGTCCGCCATGACAGGAGTGTCGTGGTGTAAAGAGCCAAGGAGTCACCGATGTTTCATCATTCATCCAAACTGCAGTATCCGGTCAAGGTCGATAAACCCGATCCGCAATTCGCCATGCTGCTGCAGCAGGCCATCGGCGGTGTGGAAGGCGAAATCCGCGTCGCCATGCAGTACTTTTTCCAGGCCATGGGCGCACGCGGCGACGATCGTATTCGCGACCTGCTGATGTCGACGGCCACCGAGGAACTCTCGCACATAGAGATGCTGGGCCACGCCGTGGCGCTCAACCTGGAAGGTGCACCGGTCTCGTATCAGGAGGAGTCGGCCAAGGACCCGGTGGTCCACGCCATCCTCGGCGGCGCCAACCCGCGCCATCTGCTCTCATCGGGCCTGTCGGCCATGCCGGTCAATGCCAATGGCGTGCCCTTCGACATGAGCCACATCTACGCCACCGGCAATGTGGTGGCCGACATGTTGGCCAACGTGACCGCCGAGGCCGGCGGCCGCGTACTGGCAACGCGGCTCTACAACTGGACCGACGACCACGGCATGAAGGACTTCCTCGCCTTCCTGATCGCTCGCGACACCATGCATCAGCAGCAGTGGCTGGCCGTGATCGAGGAGATGGGCGGCCTGGAAGCCCAGCTTCCGGTGCCCAATTCCACGCCCGAAGCCCATGAAGCGACCGAGCACTCCTACTACTACCTCAATACCCTGCTGGACAAGGAAGCACCGCAGGGCCGCTGGGGCCAGGGCCCGTCGTTGGATGGGCGCGGCGAGTTCTCGGTCAGGAACCAGCCGGCCCCGGAAGGCCAGGAGCCCAAGCTGGGACCGGCCAAGCCCCACTCCGGGGCCCAGGAAGAGCAGGTCAACCCGCCGAAGTGAACCCTGGCGGGATCAATGGAAATCACGCAAGGAGATAACCTATGGGCACCGAACCGCAGGCACCCAAGCATCTGGAAGATTGGCTGCGCGATGCACATGCCATGGAAAAACAGGCGGAAAAAATGCTCGAGACCCAGGCCGGCCGGCTGGAGCATTATCCCCAGCTCAAGGCCCGCATCGAGCAGCATATTACCGAAACCCGCGGCCAACTCGAGAAGCTCGAGCAATGCCTTTCGCTGCTGGGTACCGACACCTCGGCCGTGAAGGACATAGGCGGCAAGCTAGCCGCTTTCGGTCAAGGCATGAGCGGCATGATGGCTAGCGACGAGGTGGTCAAGGGCAACATGGCCAGCTACGCCTTCGAACACTTTGAAATCGCCAGCTACAAGGCGCTTATCCAGGCGGCGGAAACGGTCGGCAAACCTGAAATCGCAAGCCTCTGCCAAGAGATCCTCAAGGAAGAGGAAGCCATGGCGCAATGGCTCTTTGACCACCTCGACGACACCACGCGGCAGTTCCTGGCCCGCTCCGAGGATGACGACCTCCGCGCCAAGACCTGAGCCAATTCTTTCGCTGTTATCCATGCCCTCCTTGCCCGGGATCACACCCGGGCCTTTTCATTTGCCGGCAGGGTCCTCCCTACCTTGATCCCCCCTGTCCCGCCTGGCTGATCGCCGCCCAACCGCTCGCCAACAGATGCCTTGCCCGCATGCGCCTGCAGCAGCCTGTCGCTGCACGATAAAAGGCCGCAGGCCCAAGGGAACCTGCGGCCTTCCCAAGGCCTGGCGCGTTCACGCTACATATGGTCGCGTGGGATCACCTTCTCCCAGTTCTTGGAAAAGACGCGATAGTCGTCTTCGTAGGCGTCCAACTGGGCATGGATATGGAAGTTGGTCTCGGTGCAGCTGAGCACGGTGCGCGTGTAGATCTCCACGTTCCAGTCGTCTCGCTTGAAGGAGCGCTCGGTGTAGGTCTCGCCGCGCGCCGAGGTGAAGTCGTCGTTCGCGGTGCTGTACCACTCTCGCGTGCTGCGCCGTACCTCGGTGCCGATATCCTCGATGCGAAAATGGCCCTGGTCGTTGATCACTTCCAGGGTCGACGCCTTGGTCGCCAGGTTGCGGTGAAGCAGCCAGTTGTGCTCGCTCGCTTCGAAGGTGGTCACCTTGAGCGGCGGCGCTTCCTGCGGCTCCTCGAACTCGGGCAGGCGGGCATCCTCGTCACCCGCTGTGCGCACGGGCAGGATCAGCGCGCTTTTGTCGGGATAGATGTCCACCTGGGCCGGCTCTGGCGGCAGCCAGGCCAGCGGCCAGTAGGAGGTGGAGACCGAGACACGCAGCTGGTGCCCCACGGGGAAGCGCTGGGCGATACCGTTCATCGGGATGCGCACCCGGTAGCGCTGGTGGGGTACCAGCGGTTCGGGATTGGCATCACTGTTGCGATGGGAGAGGTTCAACAGACCATAGGTCACGCGGGTCGACTTGCCGTCCGGCGCAACATCCGACAAGCGAACGGCCAGCATCGCCTGCGGCTTGTGACTGGAGATCTCCAGCTCCAGCTCCGGCATGCCGAAGATATCGAGCGGCTCCACCAGCTCTCGGCTGCTGAAGATCAGCGACCCCCCGTCCTCCTCGCGCTGGTCGCCGGGCAGGTCCGGCGTGGCGGCATAGGAGCACCACTTGCCCGCGGCCAGGCCGACGCTGAGCGGCGACTGCAGCGCCAGCATGCTCTCCTGGCCCTGGCGCTGGTGGGCGCCGCCATGCCCTTCCCCCAGGGCGATGGTGTAAGGGCCAAGCGCATGGCGACGCACGGAGATATTCGGCGAAGGCCAGCGGGACTCGCCGATCCAGCGCCCCGGGCGTTCTTCGTAGGAGGTATCGGGCGGCACGCTGTCCTGCTGCCAGGCCCGCAGCATCGGCTCGTCCATGATGCCGGTCTCCTTGCCCTTCAGCCAGTAGTCCCACCAGCGCAACGACTCCTGCAGGAAGCCGATGGCCGGCCCCGGCAGGCCCTGGTGGGGATATTTGTGCCCCCAGGGGCCGACCAATCCCTTGCGCGGCACTTCCAGGTGCTCCATCAGCCGCAGCACGGTATTGGTGAAGCCATCGGCCCAGCCGCCAATGGCGTAGACGGGGCACTGGACCGCCGAGTAGTACTCGCACACCGAACTGGCGGACCAATAAGCGTTGCGCCGCTGGTTCTCCAGCCACGGTTCGAGCCACAGGCCGCTGTTTTCCATGCGGTCGAACCACATGTCGCGCCAGCGGTTGCCGACGATCTGCGGGTCGGGCGGCAGGGTATTGAAGGCGAACATGACGGTGGCCTCGGACAGGTTGTCGCCCAGCAGGCAGCCGCCCATGTAGTGCATGTTGTCCGCGTACAGGTCATCGCTCGAGCACAGGCTGATGATCGCCTTCAAGGCGGGCGGCTGCTTGGCCGCCACCTGCAGGCTGTTGAAGCCGCCCCAGGAGATGCCGAACATGCCCACCTTGCCATCGCACCAGTCCTGCTCGGCAAGCCAGGCAATGGCATCCACCCCGTCCTCCTGTTCCTGCTGCGTGTACTCGTCGGTGAGTACGCCGTCGGAGTCGCCGCTGCCGCGCATGTCCACGCGCACGCAGACATAGCCATGCCCGGCAAGATAGGCGTGGTTGGCGTTGTCACGCGCACGGGTGATGTCCCGCTTGCGATAGGGAATGTATTCCAGGATCGCCGGCATCGGGGCGCGCTCAGCCTCTTCCGGCAGCCAGATCCTGGCTGCCAGCCGCGCCCCGTCGCGCATCGGGATGAAGACGTTTTCTATCTCGCGAACCTTGTAGGGAAACGAATCCATGACGCTCACGCTTCCTCCTCCTGGGTTCATTCGATGGGTTCAATCTCGAACTGTAGCGCCTCCAGGCATGCCTTGTAGCGCTGTTCGATCTGCTCGTGATCCTCGCCTGCCACATAGAGCGTTCCCAGGCGATAGCTGAAGCTGTCCTGGTGCATGAGGTCGCCCAGGCGCATGCCGGGTTCCACGTCGAGCCGCACCTTGGTGCCCGGATAGCGCTCGCAGATTGCCTGGATCTCCGCCTCGCTCGGCACCCGCCTGACGACCCCGTCGCGGTGCTGGTACGGGATGTAGCACTTGGCCGCCACGGCCGCGATGCCCTGTCGATTGGCCATCGAAGGCCGCTCGCCGAAGGCGATGTCGACCGCCACTTCATGGTTCGACATGCCATCGACCATGATGAAGATCTCGCTGTGGGACTGGGAGATCCGGGTGTTGAACTCGATCAGCCAGAGCTTGTCGGTCGGCTCATCCCACATGAATTCGGCGTTGAAGCAACCGTTGTCATAGCCGATATGCTCGAGGAAGCGCCGCGATACATCGATCATCTTGCGGTGCACGCGCTCGGGCAGATTGCTCGGGTACTCCAGGCGGTCGTAGGGAATATCCTTGCTGACCGAATTGGGCTGGGCAATGATGCCGTGCACGTTGAATTCGCCATGGAAGACCGTCCCCTCCGGCGCCCCCTGCGCGCCAGAGACAATTTGCTCTGCAATGCAGGAGTTGCCGTCCATGTGGCGGATTTCCGGCGGCAACTCGACATGCCGAAGTGCTTCGTTGAAGGGGTCGCCCAATTGGCGGATACCTTCGCGGATCTCCCTGATGGCATCGGTGAATTGCGCTTCGTTTTCGATCTTGAAACCCAGGTGGGAAGAGAACGCCTTGACCGGCTTGATCCAGAACGGGTAGTCCAGCGTCACCTGGGAAAGCGGGTCCTCGGCAAAGGGGTCGACGGCACAGAATTGTGGCACCACTTCCGGGATGACCTTCTGCTGCTCCAGGCGACTCCAGTACTTGTGTTCGCACTTGAGCACGCTTTCAACCGAAGGGGCTGGAATACCTCGTTCCTGGCACAGGATGGGGACCATCACGCTGGTGGGAAAGTCCCATTGCGCCACGATGGCGTCGACGCTGCCGTCGAAGGCGTCCAGTTTCTGGCGAGCTTCATCGAGCAGCGCTTCGAAAGAAAAGCTGGGGGCTTCGACGGCAGACTTGACCGACAACAGGCTGTGAACCTCGAATTCCTCGGAGTGGCGCAGGGTCTTCAGCTCTTCCCGCTGCTGTTCCTCAAGCGCCACGACAAAGATATTGCGCTTCATCCGTCTTTCTCCTTGACAGTATCAATAGGGAGCGCACGCGCCCCCTGCTCATCCCTATGCCTCACTCAAGATATGCGGGGCCCGCCTAAGGTTCCATGGACAAGACGATTCTTTACGCATTCTGAACCAGAGGAAACAAACCGTACCGCACTTCCTGACGCGGTTTGACATGGCGGCAAGGCCGGCTAAGTTGAATCGGGTAATGCCGAGGACCGGCACCTGGCACCGGCCATATGACGACAGGAGGTAATGTCATGAATGCGCTTGATCTGCTCAAGGAAGACCACGATAAGGTGCGCGACCTGCTGGAACAGTTGGTCAACACCACGGAGCGGGCCGAAAAGAAACGGCCCGAGCTGCTGGCGAAAATCGAAAAAGAGATGAAGGTCCACACCCAGATCGAAGAAGAGATCTTCTATCCCGCCTTCAAGGAGGCCAGCGGCAAGGCCAACGACAAGATGTACTACGAGGCACACGAGGAGCATCGCGCCGTCGAAGACCTGGTGCTGCCCGATCTCAAGAAGGCCGACCCTGCCAGCACCCAGTTCTCCGGCCGGGCCAAGGTGCTCAAGGAGCTGATCGAACACCACGCCGAGGAGGAAGAAGAAGAGATGTTCCCCCAGGCGCGCAAGACCATGTCACAGCGCCAGCTCGAGGAGCTCGGCGAGAAGATGCAGGCGCGCAAGAAGGAGCTGATGGCCGCCTAGCCTGGGCCGGATTCCATGCGCCAACCTGGCGGGCCCGGCAGCAGCCGGGCCCGCTGCGTTTGGCGCCGCGGCGCGGCACGACTAGGCTGAAGAGAGCGAGTCTTGGGCAGCGGACTCGCAGACTCGGATTCAGCGGCCCCGGACAGCGGCCAAGGATGGAGCCGATGGAACGACTCGAGGCCTACCGTCGCAAGCGCGACTTCACGCACACCCGGGAACCCGCCGGCGGGGTTGGCGACCGCGCAGGCTCGGGTGACCTCTACGTGATGCACAAGCATGCGGCCAGCCACGATCATTTCGACCTGCGCCTGGAGCAGGACGGCGTGCTCCGGAGCTGGGCCCTGCCCAAGGGGCCGAGCCTTACGCCAGGCGAGAAGCGCCTGGCCGTCGAAGTGGAGGACCACCCGCTGGAGTATGGCGAGTTCGAGGGCGTGATCCCCGCAAAGGCCTACGGCGGCGGCACCGTGATGCTGTGGGACCGGGGCACCTGGCAGCTCAAGGGCAAGCCCAGGCAGGACCGGATCGACCTCGTACTCGACGGCGAGCGACTCAAGGGCAGCTGGACCTTGACCCGCATGAGCGGCAAGCGCCAGGACAAGCACGGCCGCAACTGGCTGATGATCAAACGCCACGACGAGCGCCCGCGCATGGACGCCTCACTCTCCGCGGAGCTGGACGCCAGCATCGCCAGCGGCCGCAGCATGGCCGAGATCGCCGAGGATCGCGACGACACCTGGGGCGCCTCTGCGGCAGGCGCATCCACCCTCCCGGATCCCGGCCGCCTCGACGGCGCCCGTAAGGCCAAGCTTCCGCACGAGGTGAAGCCACAGCTGGCCACCCTGGCTCGTGAAGTCCCCAGCACGGGTGACTGGCTTTACGAGATCAAGCTCGACGGCTATCGCCTGCTTGCGCGCATCGAGCAAGGCGACATCAGGCTGATCACCCGCAACGGCAAGGACTGGACCCACCGCTTTCCCGAGATCGCCCGGGCGCTCGAACCGCTGCCGGTGGACTCGGCGCTGCTCGACGGCGAGGTGGTGGCCTTGGGCCAGGATGGCGTCAGCCGCTTCGGCGAGCTGCAGGAGGCCCTCTCCAGCGGCCGCACGCCCTCGCTTGTCTACCAGCTCTTCGACCTGCCCTATCTCCAGGGCCATGACCTCCGGCAGGTGGCACTGCTGGAGCGCAAGCGCACGCTCCAGGCGCTGCTCGAGGCGGCAGGCATACCAGCGGGTACCCTGCGCTACTCCGATCATCTCGACACCCAGGGCGAGGCGTTCCACGAGCGCGCCTGCCAGATGGGCTTGGAGGGGATCATCTGCAAGCGCGCCGACAGCCGCTACCAGCAGAAGCGCAGCCGCGACTGGCTCAAGGTCAAGTGCGTCAGTCACGAGGAGTTCGTGGTCGGCGGCTACACCGAGCCGGGCGGCTCGCGCAGCGGCTTCGGCTCGCTGCTGATGGGCGCCTACGGCAAGCAGGGGCTTGTCTATGCCGGGCGCGTGGGCACCGGCTTCAGCAACCGCCTGCTGGACCAGCTCAGCGCCACCCTGCAGGCGCTCGAAGTCAAGCGTTCTCCTTTTCATGGCAACGTGCCGGACAGCCGCTCGGTGCACTGGGTGCGCCCCGAGCTGGTGATCGAGGTGGAGTTCACCGAGCGTACCCGCGATGGCCGCCTGCGCCACCCGTCCTTCCGCGGCCTGCGCGAGGATCGCAACCCGGAGGAGATCCGCATGACCCCAACCAAGCAGATGGCCGCCGAAGACGCACCAGAGCAAGCCCCGCCACCGGCCAAGCCGGCCACGCGCAGGCGCAAGGACGAAACCTCGTTGCTCGGCGTGCGCCTCACCAGCCCCGACCGCGTGCTGTTCCCCGAACAGGGGCTGACCAAGCTCGACCTCGCGCGCTTCTACGAGCAGATACAGGCATGGGTGCTACCCCGGCTGGCGCGGCGGCCGCTGTCGCTGGTGCGCTGCCCACAGGGTCGCAACGAGGAATGCTTCTTCCAGAAGCACCCGCGCAGGGCCATTCCCGCCGACGTGCCGCGCATCGACGTACCCGAGAAGAAGGGCAGCGCCGAGTATGTCTACGTCGAGAGTGCCGCCGACCTGGTCGGCCTGGTGCAGGCCGGCGCACTGGAGATCCACCCATGGGGGAGCCGCATCGACCATCTCGAACAGCCCGATAGCCTGGTATTCGACCTCGATCCGGACGAAGGCATGCCCTGGAAGGAGATCCTGCGCGTCGCCCGCACCCTGCGCGAGCGCCTAGAATCGCTGGGGCTGACACCGTTCCTGCGCACCACCGGCGGCAAGGGCCTGCACCTGGTGGTGCCGATCGTTCCCTCTGCCGAGTGGGACCAGGCCAAGGCCTTCGCCAAGGGCGTCGCCGAGGCCCATGCCAGTGACGACCCCAAGCGGCTGACCACCCACATGGCCAAGGCCAAGCGCGAGGGCCGCATCTTCATCGATTACCTGCGCAACGGGCGCGGTGCCACCGCGGTGGCTTCCTACACGGTACGTGCCCGCAACAACGCCCCGGTCGCGGTACCGATTCGCTGGGACGAACTCAACGCCGCCCTGCGCGCCGACCGCTACAACGTGCAGAACCTGCGCCGCCGGCTCTCGGCCCTGCGCGAGGACCCCTGGGCGGACTTCAGCGAAGCGGCACGGCCGCTGGATGCCGGCCTGCTCAAACAGGTCGGCGTGCAATAGACAGCAGGACGCAACGAGGAAGACAACATGAGCGAAGCCCCCTGGTGGTTGGAATCCGGCCCCGAAACCTGCCAGTTCTGCCTGTGCACCTTCCACTACGAGGCGGGCCATCACTGCATCTACTGCGACCGGCCCATCTGCCCCTCCTGCGTGGCGGCGCGCTTCGAGAACCGCGACACGCTGTGCCCCGAATGTCATGAAGAGGCAGGCCGCAGTGAAGACGCCGCCCGGCAGGAGGAGCGCTGATGGCCGCCCGGGCGATGTGGAAGGGCGTGATCCGCTTCGGCGCGGTCGAGGTGCCGGTGAAGCTCTACTCCGCGGTGCAGGACCGCAGCGTGCACTTCCGCCTGCTGCACGAGAAGGACCGCTCGCCGGTCAAGCAGGCCATGGTCAACCCCGAGACCGACGAGGTCGTGCCCTACGCCGAGACCCGCCGCGCCTATCGCACCGACGAGGGCAGCCTGGTGGTGTTCGACAAGCAGGAGCTCGAGGCGCTGGAGCCGGATTCGGGCCGCGACATCGAAGTGATCCGCTTCATGCCACCGCAGGCGATCGACCATCGCTGGTACGACCGCCCCTATTACCTCGGCCCCGATGGCAGCGAGTCGCTCTACTTCGCCCTGGCCGAGGCGCTGGGCAACAGCGGCAAGGAGGGGCTGGCGCAGTGGGTGATGCGCAAGAAGCGCTACCTCGGCGCTCTGCGCCTGCATCGTGGCGTACCCATGCTGATGTCGCTGCGCAACGCCGAGCAAGTGGTGCCGGTGGACGCCCTGGAGCCCCCGAAAGGCAAGGCGCTGGACGCCAAGGAGCTCGACATGGCGCGCCAGCTCATCGGCATGCTCGAAGCCGAATTCGAACCCGAGGCGTACCACGACGAATACCGCGAGCGGGTACTGGCGCTGATCGAGGCCAAGCGGCGCGGCAAGAAGGTCAAGGTCACGCCGATTCGCCGTCGCGAGGCTTCCGACGACCTCGCCAAGGCGCTCGAAGCCAGCCTGAAGAAGGAGCGCAAGCGTGCCTAGCCCAAGGTCGAAAGCCAAGCCCAAGGAGAAGCGCAAGACGAAAGACAAGAGCGAATCGACCCAGGGCGAGGAGACGAAGCGCTTCCACGGCAGCGGCCCACGCCCCTTGTGGTCGGGCACCATCACCTTCGGGCTGGTCAGCCTGCCGGTCAACCTCTACCCGGCCAACCGGGCCAAGCCGGTATCGCTGCGCATGGTCGACAGCGAAGGCACGCCGCTGGCAAGGCGCTACTTCTGCGAGAAGGAGGCGCGCGTGCTCGACTACGACGAGCTGGTCCGCGGCTATGAAGTAGAGAAAGACGCGTTCGTGGTGGTGGAGGACGAGGAGCTCGAATCGCTGGCGCCGGAGAAGTCCCAGGAGATCGACCTCAAGCGCTTCGTCGGCCTCGACGAGATCGACCCGATTTACTTCGAACGCGCCTACTTCATGACCCCCGACAAGGGCGTGACCAAGGCCTACCGCCTGCTGGCCGCGAGCATGGAGGCCACCGGGCGTGCCGGCATCGCCACCTTCGTCATGCGCGGCAAGGAGTACCTGGTGGCGATCATCGCCGAGAAGGGCATCCTGCGCGCCGAGACGCTGCGCTTCGCCAACGAGGTTCGTGCGCCCGACGACATCCCCCTTCCCGAAGCCAGCAAGCCCGACGGCAAGCGGGTCAAGGCCATTCAGAAGGCCATCGAGGCGTTAGCGGAAGATGAATTCAAGCGTGAGGCGCTCCAGGACCTGCAGAGCCAACGCATCATCGCACGGGCCAACGAGAAGCTCGCGCGCGGCGAGGATGTGATCGCGCTGGGCGAGGAAGACGCGCCCCAGGTCGAACCCGAACAGGGTGGCGAGGTGGTCGACCTGATGCAGGTACTCAAGCAGAGCCTGGCCGAAGGCCGCCCGCCCAGTTGAAACGAAAACGCCGGCCACATGGGCCGGCGAAGAAGCTCCTGCACCGCCTGGTTAGCGTACGGCGCGATTCTCGATCAGGTCGTCCACCACGCTCGGGTCGGCCAGGGTGCTGGTATCGCCCAGGCCATCGCACTCGTTGGCGGCGATCTTGCGCAGGATGCGGCGCATGATCTTGCCCGAACGGGTCTTGGGCAGGCCCGGCGCCCATTGGATCACGTCGGGCGAGGCAATCGGCCCGATGTCCTTGCGCACCCACTGGGTCAGCTCCTTCTTGAGCTCGTCGCTAGGCTCGATGCCGTCGTTCAGGGTCACGTAGATGTAGATGCCCTGCCCCTTGATGTCGTGCGGGAAGCCCACCACGGCGGCCTCGGCCACGGCCTCGTGGGCGACCAGCGAGGACTCGATCTCGGCGGTGCCCATGCGGTGGCCGGAGACGTTGAGCACGTCGTCGACGCGGCCGGTGATCCAGTAATAGCCGTCCTCGTCACGACGACAGCCGTCGCCGGTGAAGTAGTAGCCCTTGTAGGTCGAGAAGTAGGTCTGGATGAAGCGGTCGTGATCGCCCCAGATCGAGCGGGCCTGGCCGGGCCAGGAGTCGCCGATCACCAGGTTGCCGTCCACCGAACCCTGGAGCTCGTTGCCCTCGCTGTCGAGCAGCGCCGGCTGCACGCCGAAGAACGGCAGCGTGGCCGAGCCGGGCTTGAGGTCCATGGCGCCGGGCAGCGGCGCGATCATGATGCCGCCGGTCTCGGTCTGCCACCAGGTGTCGACGATGGGACACTTGGAGTTGCCGATGACCCGGTAGTACCACTCCCACGCCTCGGGGTTGATCGGCTCGCCGACCGAGCCCATCACGCGCAGGGTGTCGCGCTGGCTGGAATCCATCACGCCGTCGCCGTGGGCCATCAGCGCCCGGATGGCGGTCGGGGCGGTGTAGAGGATGTTGACCTTGTGCTTATCGACGATCTCGCCCATGCGGCCGTGGGTCGGGTAGCTCGGCACGCCCTCGAACATCAGGGTGGTAGCGCCGTTGGCCAGCGGTCCGTAGACGATGTAGCTGTGGCCGGTGACCCAGCCCACGTCGGCGGTACACCAGTAGACCTCGCCATCCTGGTAGTCGAAGATGTACTGGTGGGTCAGGCTGGCATAGACCAGGTAGCCGCCGGTGGTGTGCTTGAGGCCCTTGGGCGCGCCGGTGGAGCCGGAGGTGTAGAGGATGAACAGCGGGTCCTCGGCGTTCATCGCCTCGGCCGCGCAGTCGCTGGACTGCTTGTCGACCAGCTCGTCATACCAGACGTCGCGGCCTTCCTTCCACTCGATCTCGCCACCGGTGCGCTTGACCACCAGCACCTTCTCGCATACCTCGGTACCCTGGCGGGTCAGGGCGGCGTCGACGTTGTCCTTGAGCGGAACGTGCTTGCCGCCACGCACGGACTCGTCGGCGGTGATCACGAGCCGGGAGTCGGCGCCGACGATACGCTGCGCGAGGGCATCCGGGGAGAAGCCGCCGAACACCACCGAGTGCACCGCTCCGATGCGGGCACAGGCCAGCATGGCCACGGCGGCTTCGGGAATCATCGGCATGTACAGCGTGACCACGTCACCCTTGCCGATGCCGAGCTCCTTGAGGGCATTGGCGAGCTGGCAGGTCTTGGCATGCAGTTCGCGATAGGTGACGTGCTTGGAATCCTTGGGATCGTCGCCTTCCCAGATGATGGCGGTCTGGTCGCCGCGCGCGTCGAGATGACGGTCGAGACAGTTGGCGCTGGCGTTCAAGGTGCCGTCTTCGAACCAGCGGATGTCGACGTTATGCGGGTCGAACGAGGTGTGCTTGATCTTGGTGGGTGCCTTGATCCAGTCGACGCGCTTGGCCTGCTCGGCCCAGAAGCCCTCGGGGTCGTCCACGGACTGCCGATACATGGCCTGATATTTTTCACGATCGATCCAGGCATTGGCGGCGACTTCGTCGCGTACCGGATAGAGTTTCTGTTGATCGGTCATTGAATAGCCTCTTCCAGGAGATGCACCCTCTCGGTGTATTCACCGGCCCGTTATTGTTGGCTGCGCCGGCACCTTGATGATGAGCAAGGATATACCGCCTGGAGCGGCCTTCCCCTTAGACCTTGGTATCAAGAAATTTCTGTTTCAATTCAGCGAGTTGGAAGATGCTTTCGAGTCGACAAAGGGCTGATAGACCAAGGTCTGAGCGCAGCTAAGGCAGCGATAGCGCCGCCCGGCGCGGGCCAGCGAATGGCGCCGGGAAGTGAAGAAATGGGCCTGGCATCCGCAGTGGTAGCGGAAGGGCGACGGGCTCGCGCGCCCGGTATCGAAGCAGTGGGTGACCCGAGGCTCGAGGCCGAACAGCCGCGCCATCACGGTACGCCACTCTCGCCCGTGGGGCCTGGCCTGGCGGCCGTCGCTCAGGTGACGCACCAGCCAATGGGCCATCTCGTGGGGCACCACCTCGACCAGGAAGGCCTGGCGGTTCTCGCCCAGGAGCACCGGATTGAACCGCAGCCCGCCGCGGCCGTAGTGGGCCTGGCCAGCGCACTTGCCGCGCAGGTCGCACCAGACTCTTGGCCGCGGCAGCTCGGGGTGGTAGCGGCGGCACAGCTGCCAGGCGGCCTCCACGCGGTCCTGCAGGGCCTGGTGAAGCGCCGCGTCGTCGAGGCAAGCGAGCCATTCGGGGCTAGGATCGGGAAGCGCGGGTTTGCTCATGGGGTGCTAGAATGACGCCCCGCCCCGGCGACGTCCAGCCCAGGCTGGCCGCCGCCCGCTTCACGAAGCCACGCGAGAGGCCCGATGTCCGACACGCCCCTGCCCCAGCCCCTGCTCGAGGACGAAGAGCTCGAACGCCTCGATGAATTCCTCGACTCGGAGAGCGTCGATCCCGACGCCCTCGACCTGGTCGCGGCCCACGGCTTCCTCGTGGCCCTGGCCGTGGCCCCGCGGGAGCTCGACGCCGCCACCTGGGTGGCCGAGCTGTTCCACGGCGAGCCTACCTTCGCCGACGACGCCGAGCGCGGCGAGATTCTCGGCCTGCTGGAAAAGCTGCGGGCCAACGCCATCGACACCCTGGAGCAGGGCGGGCTGCCCGAGCTCCCCTTCGACCTGACCCTGGAAGGCCTGCCCGCGGAGGAGACCCCCGTCGGCGACTGGTGCGCGGGTTTCATGGAGGGCGTGTTCCTCGATGAGGCCGCGTGGTTCGCCGAGGACGAGGAGACGGTGGCGACGCTGCTGCTGCCGTTCATGGCGCTGTCGGGGCTGTTCGACGACGAGCCCGACATGGCCGAGATGGTGGCGGATGGCGCCCGCCTTGAGTCGCTGGTGCCCCAGCTGCCGGACCTGGTGCTGGACCTCTACCTGCACTACCGCGTTCCGCCGGAAACGCCCAAGCCCATGCCGCGCAAGAAGAAGCCGGCAGGCCGCGGCCCCGCCAAGGGTTCAAGCAAAGGCTCTGGCAAGGGCAAGCCCGGCGGCAAACGCTAGCCGGTCAACGCAGCCGCGTCAGCCAGGCGTCGAAGGTACCGAAGATCCACTCCTTGAAGCGCTGCCAGCGTGGCCGCTGCAGCCAGATCTGATAGGTGATCTCGCGACTGGCGGCGAAGTTGCGCTCGAACAGCGCCGCCACCTCGCCGGCAAAGCGGGCGTCCTCCACTTCCTGGTTGGCCTCCAGATTCCAGTGCAGGCTCCAGTGGTCGAAGTTGCACGAGCCGACGCTCGACCACTGGTCGACGAGCGAGAACTTGGCGTGGATGAAGGTGGGCTGGAACTCGTAGATGCGCACCCCGGCACGCAGCATGCGGCGATAGAAGCGCTGGCCGGCATAGCGCACCCAGGGGTGGTCGTGGTCGACGCCGGGCAGCAGCAGCCGCACGTCTATGCCACGCCGCGCGGCGCGCGCCAGGCGCAGGCGCAGGCTGAAGGTGGGCACGAAGTAGGGCGTGCACAGCCAGATGCGGCGCTGGGCCGACGACACGCGGCCATACAGCGAGTGGCGAATGGCCTGGTAGCGATAGCCCTGCCCCCACACCACTCGACCCCGCATGCTGCGGTAATCCTCGCGCAGGGTATACGCCAGGCCCAGTTCGCGCACCAGGCCGGGGTCGCCGCAGCCGCGCGTCAGCGGAGAATCCCATAGCCGCGAGAACAGGCGCACCCAGTCGGCCACTACCGGCCCCTCGATGCGCACCGCCACCTCGTACCAGGCGTCGAGGAACTCGTCGACCGCCCCGAAGCCGCCGGTGAACGCCACCTGGCCGTCGATCACCATCAGCTTGCGATGATCTCGGGTCAGGTTGAGCGCCAGCGAGTGAAAGCCCAGCGGATTGAAAAACCTCAGCGCCACCCCCGCCTCTTCCAGCCGGCGGCGATCCTCGCCCGCCAGCCCCATGGCGCCGTAGCCATCCAGCATCAGCGCCACCTTCACGCCGCGCCCGGCGGCATGGGTGAGCGAATCGATCAGCGCCGAGGCCAGGCGACCGGACTCCATCAGGTAGAGCTCGATCAGGATCGTGTGCTGCGCACGCTCGATGGCGGCAAACATCGCCGGCAGGAAACGCGCCGACTCCGCCAAGAGTTCAAACCGATTACCATCCCGCCACACGCCATGCATGGCCTGCCCCCTGTCATCCCAGCCGTGATTGACGCACGTTTGCGCGCCGAGGGAAAGCACCTGACCCGGCCCCGGCGTGACGTCTATACTGGCCTTTCGCCCCAAGCCGAGGCCGTGGAATGGTAGCTGGCACTTTCCTTCGCACCCCGTTGCGACGTCTGATCAAGGCCTGGGTCGAGGCCCGGCACATCGAACCGGCACCGGAGGCGCTGCCGCTGGACCCTTCGCTGCCCGTCGTCTACGTCCTGCCCCATGTCGCGCTCTCCGATACGCTGCTGCTGGAGACCCTCTGCGAACGCCATGGCCTGCCCCCCGCCCGCGGCCGCCAGCAGGTCGGCGAGGTCGCCCTGCCCGCCTGCCTGGCGCTGCCGGCGCCGCAGCGCCGGCTGTGGCGACGCGGCAGCGGCCTGCAGGCGCCTTTCCAGGAGGCGCTTGAACAGGTGGCGCAGCGCCCCGGCACGGACCTGCAGCTGGTGCCCGTCAGCATCTTCTGGGGCCGCGCGCCCGGCAAGCGTTTCGGCGTATGGCACCTGCTGGCGGCCGACAGCTGGCAGCTCACCGGCAGGTTGCGCCGGGCGCTCTCTATCCTGCTGCACGGCAAGAGCGTGGAGGTGCAGTTCGGCGCGCCGCTGCGCCTCGGCGACCTGATCGACACGCGCGGTGCCGCGCTGGCCAACCGCAAGTGCGCGCGGCTGCTGCGGGTCCACTTTCGCCGCATGCGCACGCGGGTGCTGGGCCCCGATCTCTCGCATCGTCGCACGCTGATCGAGGGCGTGGCCGCAAGCCCCGAGGTACGCGAGGTCATCGATGCACTGGCGCTGGCCGAGAAGCGCTCCCCCGCCCGACTGCAGCGGCGCGCCCTGCGCTACGGCCACGAGATCGCCTCCAGCATGTCCTACCCGGTGCTGCGCTTCATGGACGGCCTGCTGCGGCGCCTGTGGAACCGGCTCTACGATGGCGTCGAGGTGCACGGGCTCGACCGGGCCAAGGCGCTGGCCGGCGACCACACCCTGGTCTACGTGCCCTGCCATCGCAGCCACATCGACTATCTGCTGCTCTCCTACGTACTCTACCGCGACGGCCTGATGCCCCCTCACGTGGCAGCGGGGCGCAACCTGAACATGCCTGTGATCGGCCCGCTGCTGCGCCGCGGCGGCGCCTTCTTCATGCGCCGTAGCTTTCGCGACAAGCCGCTCTATGCCGCCGTCTTTCATGAATACCTGCACCGGTTGCTGGCCCATGGCCACCCGCTGGAGTACTTCATCGAGGGCGGCCGCTCGCGTAGCGGAAGAATGCTCGCCCCTCGCCCCGGCATGCTGGCCATGACCCTGCGCTCGTTTGCCCGCTGCAGCAGTTCAGCGCGGTTCGCCTTCATTCCGGTCTACATCGGCTACGAGAAGATCATCGAAAGCGGTAGCTATCAGCGCGAGCTGCGCGGCGGCAAGAAGCCCAAGGAAACACCCTGGGGGCTGCTGCGCGTGCTCGGCCAGCTGCGCCAGCCGTTCGGCAAGGTGACGGTCAACGTCGGCGAGCCGCTGGCACTCGGCCCCTGGCTCGACGAGGGCACGCCCGGTTGGCGGGACGATCGGTCACCGAAGCCTGCCTGGCTCAGCCGGGCGGTGCCCCGCCTCGGTGACGAGCTGGCTCGGCGCATCAATGCGGCGGCTGCGCTCAACCCGGTCAACCTGGTGGCACTGGTACTGCTGGCCACGCCCCACCACGCCATCGAAGCCAGCCTGATGTCGCGCCAGCTTGCACTGCTGAGGGCCCTGCAGCTCCGCTGCCCCGGCGGCGGCCACCTCAGCCTGCCCCACGGCGAACCCGACGACTGGGTCGACCAGGTGGTCTCGCTGGGCCTGATCTCGCGACGCCCGCATGCGCTGGGCGACATCCTGGTGGCCACCCCCGACCAGGCCAACCTGCTGGTGTGGTATCGCAACAACGTGCTGCACCTCTTCGCCCTCGCCAGCCTGAGCGCCTTCGCGTTCCGCCACACCCCGGCACAGGATCTGGAAAGCCTGCTGGCCCGGCTGGCCCCACCCTGGCCAATCCTGGCACGCGAACTTTTCCTGGGGCCGGATGCCTTGCACCAAGGGCTTCCCCGCATGCTGGAGGCACTGTGCGCCGAAGGGCTGCTGGTACCCTGCGAGGGCGGCTGGCAGCGCTCCCGGTCGCTCGAGGCGGGCGAGCAGCTGCGCCTGCTCGGGCGGCTGATGCAGCCATCGCTCGAGCGCGGCTACCTGCTGCTGAGCCTCCTGCTCGGCACGCCTTCCGGCACGCTAGATCGTGAGGCGCTCGCCGAGCGCAGCCAGCAGCTGACCCAGCGGCTGGCCCTGCTTTCCGGGCGCGACGCGCCGGAATACTTCGACCGCAAGCTGTTTGCCAGCCTGATCGAGAGCCTGGAGGCCGAGGGGTGGATCCGCGAGGAAGCGGGTGCGCTGTGCTACGACGAACGGCTGCGCAGCGCCGCGCAGCGTACCGGCGAGCTGTACGACCCGGCGCTGCGGCATCGTCTCCAGCTCGTCAGCCACGGCTAGGGGCGGCCGGCCCGCGGCTCGGGCAGCGCTCTTTCAAGCCTTGAGCGAACGGTGGACATAGAGGTCGTAGCGGCTGGTCTTGCCTTCGATGACGTGCTGTGGCGCCGTACCCGCGATGGGCGGCGCCTTGCGCGGGCGCTTGACCACCACGCGATGGGTGGCGACGTCGAGCGCCGCCTGCAGCAGCCGCGGGGCGTCGTCATCGTCGCCGGCAAGCTCGCGAAACAGGCGCATCTCCTTTTTCACCAGCGCCGACTTCTCGCGGTGGGGAAACATGGGGTCGAGGTGCACCACCTGGGGAGCCACGCCGCTGGCAGCCACCAGCGCCGCAAGCTCCCGCGTGGCGTCGCCACGGGCCAGGTGCATGCGTGCGACGATGGCCGCCGTGTCGGCGTCGCGAGCGGCGCGCGCCAGGCCGTCTTCCAGCAGCGCATGGATGTGTGCCACGCGCTCGACGAGCAGCACCTCGGCCCCCAGGCTCGCCAGCACGAAGGCATCGCGCCCAAGGCCGGCGGTGGCGTCGATCACGCTCGGCGTGACCCCGGCGGCCAGGCCGCAGGCACGCGCGATCAGCTGGCCGCGGCCGCCGCCGAAGCGGCGCCGGTGGGCCGCGCGCCCCTCGGCGAAATCGACCCGCAGCGGCTTGCCATAGCGAGCCGGGTCGCCGGCGAGCACCAGGGCGCCCTCTTCATGGCGCAGGACCAGCTCACCGGCAGGCCACGCAACCTCCCTCGGGTCGCCGCGGCTCATCCGCCCTTCTGCCACGCCACCTGGTCGCGCAGGTAGATTGGCTGGCTCTCGTGGGGAGCCGGTCGCACGCCCAGCGCGTAGTCGCGGGCGGCCAGCCGTACCATCGCTTCGGCGGCGGGCTCCGCGGCGCTATCGAAGCGCGCCACCGCGGCCTGCACGGCGGCCGGCATCGCTTCGCGCAGCGCCCAGCCGGAACCGATGCCGTACCAGTCGACCGCCTGCTCCATCGCCGGCAGCACAAGCCGCTGCGGCGGCAGCACCGCTTCGTCCATCAACGCCTCGGTGGCGCCCTCATGGCAGCGCCAGGCCGCCACGTAGATCTCGCCCATGCGGGCATCCAGCGCCGTCACCGCATATTCGATGCCATCGCGCCGATGGGCGGCCAGCGCCAGGGCTTCGAGGGTCGAGACGCCCAGCAGGGGCCGCTCCAGGCCGTAGGCCAGCCCCTGCGCCGTGCCTGCCGCGATACGCAGCCCGGTGAACGAGCCGGGGCCACGGCCATAGGCCACGGCGTCCAGCGCCGACGGCGCGATGCCCGCTTCGGCAAGCACCTCGTCGACCATGGGCAACAGCTTGCGCGTGTGTTCCCGCGGCGTGAGCGCGAAGCGCGAGACCAAGGTGGCCTCGTGACCCTCGCGCTGGAGCAGCAAGGCGGCGGAGCAGGCACTGGAGGAGGCGTCGAGCGCCAGCAGAATTGGCATAGCGGGATATCGCTCGGGAAAGAGTGGGGCCACCATTATACGTTGCCGCCGGGCGCGGGACGATGGCGGAAACGACGATGGCCCGCCGAAGCGGGCCATCGTCGTTCACTCGGGCACAGCCAGTCAGCCCGGCGTCAGCCTTCCAGCGCCTCGATCACCTGGGCGGTGATCTGGTCGACGCTGCCGACCCCTTCCACGCGGTGGTAGGCCGGCGCCGCCTGCGGGTCTTCCTCGGCCCACTGCTGGTAGTAGTCGACCAGCGGCGCGGTCTGCTCGTGGTACACCGCCAGGCGGTTGCGCACGGTGGATTCCCGGTCGTCGTCGCGCTGGATCAACGCCTCGCCGGTGACGTCGTCCTTGCCCTCTTCCTTCGGCGGATTGTACTCGACGTGGTAGACCCGGCCGGAGCTCGGGTGTACCCGGCGGCCCGCCAGGCGCTTGACGATCTCCTCGTCGGCCACGGCGATCTCCAGCACATGGTCGATCTTGACCCCGGCTTCCTTCATGGCGTCGGCCTGGGGGATGGTGCGCGGGAAGCCGTCGAACAGGAAGCCGTTGGCGCAGTCGGGCTGGCTGATGCGCTCCTTGACCAGGGCAATGATCAGGTCATCGGAGACCAGGCCGCCGCTGGTCATGATCTCCTTGACCTTGAGCCCCAGTTCGCTGCCTTCCTTGACCGCAGCACGCAGCATGTCGCCGGTGGAAATCTGCGGGATATTGAACCGTTCGCAGATGAACTGGGCCTGGGTGCCCTTGCCGGCCCCCGGGGCGCCCAACAGGATCAAACGCATCTGGCTGCTCCTTCAAGAAGTGGAAAATCTTTACCGAGAAATGAACTGTCGTGAACGATAACCGTGCCACCGCAGCCAGACAACCGCGGCTGCGCCGACCGCCTCGCCAATAGTTGCTGAAGCCGCAAGCATTTCAGAAGGTTACCTTCCGAGTTGCACTTTGGTATTCCTACCTGGCGGTGGCATCAAAACAACGGCGGCGCCTCGTGAGGCGCCGCCGTTGTCGCTACGCTGGCATCACAACAGCATGCGCCGAATGTCACTCAGCGCCGCCGCCAGGAAGGCGGTGAAGCGCGCGGCATCGGCACCATTGACCGCACGGTGATCGTAGGAGAGGCACAGCGGCATCATCAGCCGCGGCTCGAAGTCGGCGCCGTTCCATACCGGCTTCATCTGCGCCTTGGAGACGCCGAGGATGGCAACCTCCGGCGCGTTGACGATCGGCGTGAAGGCGGTGCCGCCGATGGAGCCGAGGCTGGAGATGGTGAAGCAGCCCCCCGTCATCTCCTCGCGCTTGAGCTTCTTCGACTGCGCCTTGCCGGCCAGCTCGACGCTCTCCTTGGCCAGCTCGACCAGCGATTTCTTGTCGGCGTCGCGGATCACCGGCACCATCAGGCCATCGGGCGTATCTACGGCGATGCCGATGTGGACGTACTTCTTCCACACGATGGTCTCGCCGTCGCTCTTCAGGCTGACGTTGAACTGCGGGTACTTGCGCAGGGCGAAGGCGCACGCCTTGACCAGGAACGGCAGCGGCGTGAGCTTGGCGCCCTGGGCCTCGGCCTCGGCCTTCATCGACTTGCGGAAGGCCTCGAGCTCGGTGATGTCGGCCTCGTCGAACTGGGTGACGTGAGGCACGTTGAGCCAGCTGCGATGCAGGTTGGTGGCGCCCATCTTGAGCAGGCGTCCCATCGGCTTCTCTTCCACCTCGCCGAACTGGCTGTAGTCCTGGTCCGGTACCGGCGGGATGCCGGCGCCACCGGAGGCCGCCGGTGCCGCGGCAGGCGCCTGGGACTTGCCGGACATCACCTGCTTGACGTAGGCGTGCACGTCCTCCTTGAGCACGCGATCCTTGGGCCCGCTGGGCCTGACCAGGCCCAGGTCGACGCCCAGCTCGCGGGCCAGCATGCGCACCGCGGGGCCGGCGTGCACCAGCTTGCCGTCACGCGGCTTGTGGGCCGCCATCTGCGCCTCGGGGCTCGGTGTGCCGGCCGGGGTCGGGGCCGGCTTGCCGGCCTTGGACGATGGCGCCGACGCTTTCTGTTCAGCCGGTTTCTCGGCGGGCTTGTCGGCCTTCTTCGGCGCCGGCTTGCTGCCCGCCACCTCGATATAGCCGATCAAGTCGCCCTCGGAGACGGTGTCCCCTTCCTTCACGGTGAGCTCGATCAGCTTGCCCTTGTAGGGGCTCGGCACGTCCATGGAGGCCTTGTCCGACTCCAG
>CAZZCJ010000003.1:0-294301 GCA_964652855.1 uncultured Halomonas sp. | reverse complement strand
TCAGCTTGCCCTTGTAGGGGCTCGGCACGTCCATGGAGGCCTTGTCCGACTCCAGGGTGATCAACGGGTCTTCCTCGTCGATCTCGTCGCCGGCGCTGACGGCGATCTCGATGATCGGCACGTCGCTTGAGCCGGAGAGGTCCGGCACGCGGATCTCCTTGCGCTCGGGCTCGCCGCTCGCGGCTTCTTCCTCGGCAGGCGCTTCGGCCTGCTCGGCAGGTTCCGCGGCGGTTTCGTCGGACTCGGGCTCGCCCGAGTCATCGCCTTCGCCGGCGATTTCCATGGTGCCGATCACGTCGCCCTCGGAGACGGTGTCGCCCTCCTTGACGGTGAGCGTGACCAGCTTGCCGCCATGGGGGCTCGGCACGTCCATGGAGGCCTTGTCCGACTCCAGCGTGATCAAGGTGTCCTCTTCGGCTACCTCGTCACCCTCGGCGACCGCCACTTCGATGATCTCGACGTTCTCGGAGCCGCCCAGGTCGGGCACCTTGATCTCGACGGTGCGCTTGCCGCCGCCGGAGGCCTTCTTCGCCGCCGGTTTCTCTGCGGCAGGCTCGGGCGCCTTCTGCGGTGCCTCGTCGCGCTTGGCCTCGGACTTGGCGTCCTTCTTCTCCTCGCCGCCGGCGTCTCCGCTGCCACCGCCCTCCACTTCGATCTCGACGATGTCGTCGCCCTCGGAGACGGTGTCGCCCTCCTTCACCAGCACGCGGACCACCTTGCCGCCCTTGGGCGACGGCACGTCCATGCTGGCCTTGTCCGACTCCAGCGTGATCAGGGTGTCCTCGGGCTGGATGACATCCCCTTCGGATACGGCGATTTCGATGATCTCGACGTCTTCGCTGCCGCCGATATCGGGAACTTTGATGATTTCGCTACTCAAGGTCGCGCTCCTTCCAAATCGTGCCTGGAACAGGCGGGCCGAAGCCCGCCTGGCCGCCGGATCAGCTCGTCAGCGGATTGGGCTTGTTGGGATCGATGCCGTACTTCTTGATCGCCTCGGCGACCACCTTGCGATCCAGCTCGCCACGATCGGCCAGCGCCTTGAGCGAGGCGACGGTGACGAAGTAGCGATCGACCTCGAAGAAGTGGCGCAGCTTCTCGCGGGTATCGGAGCGGCCGTAGCCGTCGGTGCCCAGCACAAGGTAGTCGGTCGGCACCCAGGCACGGACCTGGTCGGCGAACAGGCGCATGTAGTCGGTGGAGGCGATGACCGGCCCCTTGCGACCTTCCAGGCAGCGGGTGACGTGCGGCTTGACCGGCTCGTCGGCGGCATTCAGGAACGCCTCGCGCTCGAGCAGCAGCGCCTCGCGGCGCAGCTCGTTGAAGCTGGTCACGCTCCATACGTCCGAGCCCACGCCCCACTCCTCGGCCAGCATGCGCGCCGCCTCTTCCACTTCGCGCAGGATGGTGCCGGAGCCGAGCAGCTGCACGTGGCCCTTGTCGCCCGGGTGCTCGCGCAGCAGGTACATGCCCTTGATGATGTCGTCGACGGGCACGTTCTCGAGCTCGGGATGCTCGTAGTTCTCGTTCATCACCGTCAGGTAGTAGAAGCAGTTCTCCTTGTCGGCGAACATGCGCTTCAGGCCATCCTGGACGATGACCGCGACCTCGTGGCCATAGGTGGGGTCGTAGCTGCGGCAGTTGGGAATCGTCGCCGCCTGCAGGTGGCTGTGGCCGTCCTGGTGCTGCAGGCCCTCGCCGTTGAGCGTGGTGCGACCGGCGGTACCGCCGACCAGGAAGCCGCGCGCCTGCAGGTCGCCCGCCGCCCAGGCCAGGTCGCCGATGCGCTGGAAGCCGAACATCGAGTAGTAGATGTAGAACGGCAGCAGCGGCAGGTTGTGGTTGCTGTACGAGGTGGCCGCAGCGATCCACGCCGACATGGCGCCCGCCTCGGTGATGCCCTCCTCGAGGATCTGGCCCTTCTTGTCCTCGCGGTAGAACATGATCTGGCCCTTGTCGACGGGCTCGTACTTCTGGCCTTCGGAGGTGTAGATGCCGAGCTGGCGGAACATCCCCTCCATGCCGAAGGTCCGCGCCTCGTCGGGCACGATCGGCACCACCTGCTGGCCGATCTTCTTGTCCTTCACCAGGCCGTTGAGGATCCGCACGAACGACATGGTGGTGGAGACTTCGCGCCCCTTGGAGCCCGCCAACTGGGTGGCAAAGGTCTTGTCCTCGAGCGACGGGATCGTCAGCGCCTCGAAGTCATTGCGCCGCTGCGGCAGGTAGCCGCCCAGGCGCTCGCGCTGCAGGTGCATGTACCTCAGCTCGGGGGAGTCGTCCTCCGGCTTGTAGTACGGCACTTCCTTGAGCTGTTCGTCGGTCAGCGGGATGCCGAAGCGGTCGCGGAACTTGCGCAGCGCCTCGTACTCCATGGTCTTGACCTGGTGGGCTTCCATGGAAGCCTCGCCCTCGCCGCTGCCCATGCCGTATCCCTTGACGGTGTGCGCCAGGATCACGGTGGGACGGCCATTGGCGTTGTTCACCGCCTCGTGGTAGGCCGCATAGACCTTGAACGGGTCATGGCCGCCGCGGTTGAGGCGCCAGATGTCCTCGTCGGACATGTCCTTGACCATCTCGGCGGTTTCCGGGTACTTGCCGAAGAAGTGCTCGCGAGTGTAGCCGCCGTCGATGGCCTTGTAGTTCTGGTACTCGCCGTCGACCGCTTCGTCCATGCGCTTCTGCAGGATGCCCTTCTTGTCCTTCTCGAACAGCGGGTCCCACAGCCGGCCCCAGACCACCTTGAGCACGTTCCAGCCGGCGCCGCGGAAGACGCCCTCGAGTTCGTCGATGATGCGCCCGTTGCCGCGCACCGGGCCGTCGAGGCGCTGCAGGTTGCAGTTGATGACGAAGATCAGGTTGTCGAGCTTCTCGCGGCTGGCCAGGTGGATGGCACCCAGCGATTCCGGCTCGTCGCACTCGCCGTCGCCCATGAAGCACCAGATCTTGCGGTCCTGCATGTCGCGCAGCTCGCGGGAATCGAGGTACTTCATCACGTGGGCCTGGTAGATCGCCTGGATCGGCCCCAGGCCCATGGAGACGGTGGGGAACTGCCAGAAGTCCGGCATCAGCCACGGGTGGGGGTAGGAGGACAGGCCGTCGCCATCGACTTCCTGGCGGTACTTGTCCATCTGCGCCTCGGTGAGACGCCCCTCCAGGTAGGCCCGGGCATAGACCCCCGGCGCCACGTGGCCCTGGATGTAGACCAGGTCGCCGCCGAAGTCGCCGTTGGGCGCGCGGAAGAAGTGGTTGAAGCCGACGTCGTAGAGCGTGGCGGCGGACATGAAGCTCGCAATGTGACCGCCAAGCCCGGGGTTGGCGCGGTTGTTGCGAATGACCTGGGCAATCGCGTTGTAGCGAATCAGCGAGCGGATACGACGCTCCATGAACAGGTCGCCCGGCATCGGCGCTTCGCGATGCACCGGAATGGTGTTGCGATGCGGCGTGGTCACCGAGAAGGGTGCCTGCATGCCGTCACGGCGCAGCCGGTCGGCCAGGCGTGACAGCAGGAACCGGGCGCGTTCCTCGCCCTCACGATCCAGGACCGACTCCAGGGAATCCAGCCATTCCGTGGTTTCGACCGGATCGAAATCTTCTCTTGCCTCCAGACTCATAGACGTCTCTCCGAGTGACAATGTGATGTCAGGCTAGCCCCGGCGATGGATGCCGGGGCGGGTCGCACTGCTGACGATCAGGGGAATGTCAGGCCGCGACGCGGCTGTTGTAGTCATTTTACAGAAGCGTATACAACGAATGGCGTAGAACATACCGTAAAGCGCCTCTTCTGCCAATCGGAATAGAATGGAATTTTTTTCCAAAACTCTATTATTGCATTGCAACACAGAGTGTTACGGGTGTTTCCGATAGTTTCAGCCGAAAATGCCTGGTATGTAATAAAACTACCGTATGATTAACCGCAACGTTTCGAAATCACTCGCTTCTCGGCCCCAGGCGATCGCAACACTGCATGAAATAGGCCCAGTCAAACGCGGAGCCCGGATCGCTCTTGCGCAGCGGCGCCACCCTGGCATGGCTGGTGATACGCGCGGGCTTCATTTCAGCGTAGCTCACCATCAGCGCCTGGGTAGCCAGGGCAAGGGCACGGTACTGCACGTCGCGGTAGGCATGGATCTCGTCGCCTTCCAGCTCGATGCCCACGGTGAAGTCGTTCAGCGCACGCCGGGGCCGCCCTCGGTCGATCCAGCATGACCGGCCCGCATGCCAGGCACGCCGGTCGAAGGGCACGAACTGTACGCACTCGCCGTCGCGGCGAATGAGGAGATGGGCCGACACCCGCAGGTGAGCGATATCGGCGAAGTAGGGATGTGCCGCAGGCTCCAGCGAATTGGTGAAGAGTTGCTCGATGTATGCGCCGCCGAACTCACCGGGCGGCAGGCTGATCGAGTGCAGCACCACCGCCGACACCTCGCCGTCGGGGCGCGCGTCCTGGTTGGGCGACGGCACGCGCCGGGCCCCCTCAAGCCAGCCATCCTCGATTCTCATCTCGCTCCCCTGACGTGCCGGACATGGATTCCCTATAATGACGCTCCCGACGCCCCATGAACATGAAAAGGCCCGCCGCATGCATTATCAGGACGCCCTTGTCGAAGCGATCCGCGAAGCCGCCGCCCACCTGCTGGCCGAGGACGTCGGCCCCGGCGACATCACCGCTCAGCTGATTCCCGCGAACCAGTGGGGCACGGCCCGGGTCATTACCCGCGAGCCTGCCATCCTGTGCGGCGTGGCCTGGGTGGAGGAGATCTTCCGCCGGCTGGATATCAGCGTGACCCTGCGCTGGAGCGCCGCCGATGGCGACCGCCTCGACGCCGGCCAGTGTTTTCTCGAGCTCGAAGGCCCCGCCCGCAGCCTGCTGACCGGGGAGCGCGCCGCGCTCAATCTGCTGCAGACGCTTTCCGCGACGGCCACCCGCACCCACCGCTACGTGGACCTGCTCGAAGGCACCGGCGTACGCCTGCTCGATACCCGCAAGACCCTGCCCGGCCTGCGCCTGGCACAGAAGTACGCGGTCACCTGCGGCGGCGGTCACAACCATCGCATCGGCCTCTACGATGCCTTCCTGATCAAGGAAAACCACATCGCGGCCTGTGGCAGCATCGCCGCCGCGGTCAAGGAGGCACGTAGCATCGCCCGCGACCTGCCGGTGGAAGTGGAGGTGGAAACCTTCGAGGAGCTCGACCAGGCGTTGGCGGCGGGTGCCGACATCATCATGCTCGACAACTTCACGCTGGACGACATGCGCGAGGCGGTGAAGCGCAGTGCGGGGCGGGCGACGCTCGAGGCCTCCGGCAACGTCGACGAGACCACCCTGCGACGGATCGCCGAGACCGGCGTCGACTGCATCTCAAGCGGCGCCCTGACCAAGGATGTCAAGGCGATCGATCTGTCGATGCGTATCGTCGAACTGCGCGAAGTCTGAGCCACCGGCCACCGCGCGGGCCGAGGGACGCAAGGAGCGCCCGCTATGTCTCGATGGCGGAGAGGCGCTTCTCCAGGCGCCTGCGCTCGAGCTTGACCCCGTCGCGCGTCACCCATTCGACGCCCTGGTCGCGCCAGCCACGGCGCAGCAGGCTTTCGGCCAGCATGCGGCTCGCATTGATCGTGGCACAGCCGTGACCGTGTTCCAGCAACATCCGCTCGGCGTGCACCAGCAGGGTCGAACCGATGCCACGCCGCGCAAGCGAGGGCCAGACGTAGAGCGTATGGATGCGCCCGCCGGGGACATCGAGCTCGAGAAACCCCACGCAGCGCCCGTCGCAGGTGGCCGCCAACGTGGTATAGAGCGCCTGGCGCGCCACCCAGACGCTGGCCTCGCGCGGCATCGTCGCGGCCCACGCCTCACGCTCTTCCACGCTGTAGTGCGCGGCCGCGCCCTGCATCACGGCGTGATGATAGACCTCGGCCTGGTCGGCGCCGTCCCGCGCCCTCGCCTGCCGGTAGATGATCCGCGGGCTGGTTGGCGTCGACGACACCCCTTCCCTCGTCTTCGCATTCATCGCTTGCCTGTGCCTCGAGTGGAATAGCCGCCTGCAGATTACACAAGCTCGCCGCCTGGGCCAATGGCAGGCATAATCGCCGCCATGCCTACTTCCCCGCCTTCGCCCAGCCATTATGCGATGCAGCCCATCGGCCACGTCGAGAGTGACTTTCCCGACAAGTTCGGTGTGCCGCGCCAGCCCGGCCTGGCTCCGGCGGCACGCGCCACCCTGGTGCTTGCCCCCCCTTACGACGACCCGCTGGCGGTGCGCGGCCTCGAGGCCTTCAGCCACCTGTGGCTGACCTTCGTCTTCCACCATAGCCCGGAGCGCTGGTCGCCGCTGGTACGCCCACCGCGGCTCGGCGGCAACGCCAAGGTCGGGGTGTTCGCCAGCCGCAGCACTCACCGGCCCAATCGGCTAGGACAGTCTCTGGTGGAACTGCTCGGGATCGATACCCGCGCTGGCGTACGCCTGCTGCTCGGCGGCTGCGACCTGGTCAGCGGCACGCCGGTGCTCGACGTCAAGCCCTACCTGCCCTGGGTGGAGGCACGCCCCGATGCTCGAGCCGGCTACGCGCCAGAGGCGCCACCGTTGCTCGCGGTGCGCTTCTCGGACAGGGCCGAGGAGGCGCTGAACGAGCAGGACGACGGCGATTCGCTGCGCGAACTGATTCGCCAGGTGCTGGCCCAGGACCCGCGCCCGGCCTACCGCAAGGGCGCCGAAGAGCGGATCTACGGGGTGCGCCTGCGCGATGTCGACGTGCGCTTTCGCGCCGGCGAGGACACGCAGGCCGCCGTACTGGAAGTGATTGACATCGTGCCGGCCTGACGCCGAGCACGACGAAGGGCCCCGCAGGGCCCTTCAGGATTCGACAGGGGCAGCTCGATCAGGCGAAGGTGACGCCGATGCGACGACCCACTTCCTCGTAGGCCTCGATCACGCCGCCCAGCCCCTGGCGGAAACGATCCTTGTCCATCTTGTCGCGAGTCTTGGCATCCCACAGGCGACAGCCGTCCGGCGAGAACTCGTCGCCGAGCACGACCTGGCCCTTGAACAGGCCGAACTCCAGTTTGTAGTCCACCAGCAGCAGGTCGCCATCGGCGAACAGCTGCTTGAGCACCTCGTTGACCTTGAAGGTCAGCGCCTTCATCTCGGCCAGCTGCTCGGGGGTGGCCCAGCCGAAGGTCTCGGCCAGGGACTCGTTGATCATCGGGTCGTGCAGGGCATCGTTCTTGAGGAACAGCTCGAAGGTCGGCGGCGTCAGCTCGCGCCCTTCCTCCACGCCCAGGCGCTTGACCAGGCCGCCGGCGGCGATGTTGCGCACCACGCACTCCACCGGAATCATCTCGAGCTTCTTGACCAGGCTCTCGGTGGCGGAGAGGCGCTTCTCGAAATGGGTGGGGATACCCGCCGCGGCGAGCTTCTCCATGATGAAGGCATTGAAGCAGTTGTTGACCATGCCCTTGCGATCCAGCGACTCCATGCGCAGGCCGTCGAAGGCGCTGGTGTCGTCACGGAAGTTCAGGACGAGCAGATCGGGATCATCGGTGGCATACACCGATTTGGCCTTGCCGGCGTAGAGTTCTTGGCGCTTTTCCATGGGAGTCTCCAGAGGGGGATTCGCGTGACCTGAAGGTGGCAACTCAATTCACCGCCTGCCAGTGCAGCCCATCGTCCTGGGCGGCCACGGTCAGGCGCGACGCATCGCCGTCGAGCAGCGGCGTCAGGGCCTCGAGGGCGAGCTCGGGGCGGTTGTTGTGTTCGGACAGATGCGAGCAGACGATCTGTTGCAGGCGGTCGAGCCCGAGCCGGCGCAGCAGGGTTGCCGCCTGCGCATTGGCCAGGTGCCCCCAGTTGCCGCCTACGCGGCGCTTGAGCCGCGGCGGATAGGGTCCGACCTCGAGCAGGTGGCGATCATGGTTGCATTCCAGAATCAGCGCATCGCAGCCTCGAAACGCCTCGACCACATGCTCGGTGACATGCCCCAGGTCCGTCAGCACCCCCAGGTGGCGGTCGCCGGCGCGGAAGCGGAACTGCACCGGCTCGCGGGCATCGTGCGGCACCGTGACCGGATCGACGGTGAGGCTTTTCACGGCGAAGCGCGACTGCGGCGTGATCCAGTGGCGCTGCGTCACCTCGCCCAGCCGACCCGAGAGCCAGGTTCCGGGAGTCAGGTAGACCGGGAGGTTGTAGCGCCGCGCCAGCGGGCCCACGCCGCGCAGGTGGTCACCGTGCTCGTGGGTGACCAGCACGGCATCGAGCTGGCGCGGGTGCACGCCGAGGCGTGCCAGGCGCCGCTCGGCCTCGCGCAGGCCGAAGCCACAGTCGACCAGCACCTGGGTCTCGCCGTCGCTGACCAGGGTGGCATTGCCCTTGCTGCCGCTGCCCAGCGAGGCAAAGCGCAGTCGCGCCAGCCCGCTGGGCGGCGCCTTGCCCGGCTGCTGTGGTTGCATCAGCGCAGCAGGCCCGCCACCCGTTCGAGCAGCTCGCGTGCATCCTCGGCCTCGAAGCGGCGCTCGCTCTCGTTGACCGCCCGCAGCGTGGTGCGCCCGTTGCCGTCGGCCTCGAGCACCAGGCGGATTTCCTGGGGCATCTGGCGTACGTCGGGACTGAGGGCGATCTGCAGGAAGCCGCGCCCGCGCTCCGACACGGTCATGTAGTTGACGAGGAAGTCATGCTGCTGCGGGTTCTGCTCGAGCAGCTCGCGGCGGCCCTCCACGGCGAAATCGGCTTCCAGTTGGTGGCTCAGCTCGGCCCAGACGCGATCGATGTCGAGCGGTATGCGCACGACCCACTCGCCGTCGGCAAGCTGCTCGAAGCGCAGGCGGTCTTCGCTGGTCATCCGCTGGCCCGCCAGCGACGCAGCGCTGGCGGTGGCACTGCGGGCGCTGAAGTGCTGCTCCAGCGCATCGAGACAGGCGGCCACCGGGCGACCGTTCTGGTCGCAGCGCACCTCGCTGTCACCGGCACGCAGCCCCTGGCGCACGCTCAGGCGCCCCTGGGCCGTGTCCAGCACGCCGCGGGCGTCGTCGCTGGCCTGCACCTGCAGCCCGCGGGCCCGGGCGAAGTCCTGCAGCTGCGGCCAGACCATGCCGGGGTCGGCGCCGACCACCAGCCAGCGGTCGCTGCCGATCTCGCGCCGCTCGACGTAGTCGCGCTCGCTCGCACCACCCGCCACCATGCGCTCGGGGCTCGGGGCACGGAAGCGGCCATCCTGCTCGCGCAGCGTACCGCTGGCCTCCGGCACCGGCATGATGTCGCGGTAGCGCTGCATGTCGCGGCCTTCGGGCAAAGCCAGGGGAGTGCTGAGCCGGGCCTCTCGATAGTCGGTATTGCGGTCATCGTAGAAGCCGTCCCGGGCACATCCGGCGGTGGCCATGGCAGCGATTGCCACCAGAGGCATCCATTTCAGCGCACACTTCATGCATCCACCTTGCAGTCAGGTTATCGGGCAGCGGGGCTCGCTCTCGGTCAATCTTCGATCACGCCGGCCAGTTGCAGCGCCTCGTCCACCGTCGCATGGTACTTCTCGGACAGCCAGGTCAGCGGCAGGCGAATGCCCTTGTCGATCATGCCCATGCGGTGCAGCGCCCACTTGACCGGGATCGGGTTGGACTCGATGCCGAGGTTGGTATGCAGGGGCATGAGACGCGTGTTGATCTGGTGCGCGCGATCGGCGTCACCCGCCACGGCCGCCACGCACAGCTCATGCATGGCCTTGGGTGCGACATTGGCCGTCACCGAGATGTCGCCATTGCCCCCCATCAGCATGAACTCACAGGCGGTACCGTCGTCGCCGGAGTAGAGCATGAAGTCGCTGCCCTTGAGGCGCGCGATGAGGTCCTCGGCGCGCTCCAGGTTGCCCGTGGCATCCTTGAGCCCGACGATGCCGTCGACCTCGGCCAGGCGCATCACGGTCTCGTTGTAGAGATCGGAGCAGGTGCGGCCGGGTACATTGTAGAGGATCACCGGCAGGCGGCTGCCCTCGGCCACGGCCTTGAAGTGGCGATAGAGGCCTTCCTGGGTGGGCTTGTTGTAGTAAGGGCACACGGAAAGACAGTAGTCGGCGCCCACTTCGCTGGCGTAACGGGCCAGTTCGACGGCCTCGGAGGTGGCGTTGGCACCGGTGCCGGCGATCACCGGAATACGACCGTTGACCTCTTCCACCACGGCGCGGATCACGTCGAAGTGTTCGGCGAACGACATGGTGGTGGGCTCACCGGTGGTGCCGGCCGCCACGATGCCGTCAGTGCCGTTTTCCAAGTGGAAGTTCACCAAGCGGCGCAGCGCCTCCCAGTCGATATCGCCATTGGGCTTCATCGGCGTCGCCAGGGCGACGATACTGCCAGTGATCATCCTCTCGTTCCTCTACGCATTGACTGCTCATGCCGTACCCGGGCGTCGTCCGACGAACGCAGCCACGAGCAAAGGGTAAATGGTACTCAGGCCGCACAGGCCTGTACAGCACGGCCGACGCGCTCTTTGACAGCGGGTGCCGCGCTGCGTGTAATGAAGGGCTTCCATCCGCCAAGGAGTGTTGCATGACGCTTGCCATCGGCCAGTCCGTTCCGGACTTCACCGCCCCCGCCACCGGCGACACCACGGTTTCCTTGTCAGCGCTCAAGGGCCGCCAGGTGGTGATCTACTTCTACCCCAAGGCCAGCACCCCCGGCTGCACCACCGAGGGCGGCGATTTCCGCGACCGCAAGGAAGCGTTCGATGAGGCCAATACGGTGGTTCTCGGCGTTTCCCGCGACGGCCTGCGTGCCCAGGAGAACTTCAAGACCAAGCAAGGCTTCAACTTCGAGCTGGTCTCCGACAAGGACGAGGCCGTCTGCAGGCTGTTCGATGTCATCAAGCTGAAGAAGCTGTACGGCAAGGAACACCTCGGCATCGAACGCAGCACCTTCCTGATCGATGCCGAAGGTCGGCTTGCCCGTGAATGGCGCGGGGTCAAGGTCAACGGGCATGCCCAGGAGGTGCTGGAAGCCGCCCAGGCCCTGCATGCCGAGAGCTGAGCAGCCTGCCGGCCGAGCCGCAAGGCTCGGCCGGCACGGCTTCACTTGCCCGCCGGCTCCGCGACCCGCGCCTCTTCGGCCTGGTGCTGCTTCATGCCCCTTGGCCAGGCATAGACCAGCGCCTTGAGCAGCGTTGCCAGCGGAATGGCGAAGAAGATGCCCCAGAAGCCCCAGATTCCGCCGAAGAACAGCACCGCCACGATGATCGATACCGGGTGCAGGTTCACCGCCTCGGAAAACAGGATCGGCACCAGCACGTTGCCGTCCAGCGCCTGGATCACGCCGTAGGCGACGACCACGTAGAGAAACTGCTCGCTCATGCCGAAATGGAAGCCTGCCACGGCGGCCACCGGCAGGGTGGCCACGGCTGCGCCGATGTAGGGCACCAGCACCGAGAAACCGACCAGCACGGCCAGCAGCGCCGAATAGGGCAGGCCGAAGAAGGCGAAGGTGAAGAACGACACCGTACCGACGATGATGATCTCGATGAACTTTCCGCGCACGTAGTTGGCGATCTGGGCGTCCATCTCCTTCCAGATCCGCGTCATCAGGGTCCGCTGCTGGGGCAGCAGAGACAGCGTGAAATTCACCAGCTGCTCGCGGTCCTTGAGCAGGAAGAACACAAGGATCGGTACCAGCACCAGGTAGATGATCAGCGAGAGCACGTTGCCCAGCGACGCCAGCGACAGGGTCAACGCACGCTGGCCGAACTGGGTCATTTCGCGCCCGGCCACGCCGATCCACTCCTGGACCTGATCCGGCGTGACCAGGTTGGGATAGCGCGCCTGCATGTCGTCGAGCCAGCGCTGGCCGCTGGCGAACATGCGCGGCGTCTCCTGCACCAGGCCCACCAGCTGGTTCCATATCAACGGCACCAGGATGAAGGCCATGGCCAGCAGCGCGCCGAGAAAACCGAGGAACACGAGCGTGACGGCGATCAGGTGCGGCACCCCGCGGCGCGTCAGCGCATTGACCGCCCCCTGCAGCAGGAAGGCCAGGACCAGCGCCGTGAGAAACGGGGCCAGCATGCGACCGAACAGGATCACCGCGGCAAAGCCCAGGATCAGCACGACCAGCAGGATCACCGCCTCCTCATCGGAAAAGTAGTGATCCACCCAGCCTTTGAATACCTGCCGCAGGGTCATGTAGCGGGTTCCTCGCCCTTGCGAAGCCAGTAATGGTAGACCTCGCCCCGCGCCTCACGCCCGACCAGCTCGTGAATGCTGTGATCGGCAAAGGTCTCGAAGTCGCGCCAGGAGCCGGCATCGGTCGCCATGATCTCGAGCAGTTGGCCGGCACTGAGCCGGGCCAGCGCCTGCTTCGCCTTGAGCAGCGGCAGGGGGCAGGGCAAGCCGCAGGCATCAAGTACGTCATCTGGTTGCACAGCCATGTTGTCTCCCGGGAGAATGCGTGAGGGGTTTGCCGCGTGGAAGCGCTCTTGCAGACAACGACGAAACCCTCGAGATTTAAAGGCACTTTGCAGGTCGAATCAATGTCGGATGGTAACTCCAACGCCTCTTCGAGCGAGACAGGCACATGCTGCGCAAGCCCCTGACCCACCTGAGCACCGCTGCCGTCCTGGCGCTGGCCCTCTCCTTCTCCGCCCTGTCGCCAACGCCGGCAGCCGCCGTGGATGACTATGGCCTGCCCAGCCTGATGGGCAGCAGCCAGGCCTTGAGCGGCGAGGAGTATCGTTTGGGCCGCGCCTGGCTCAGACAGTTCCGCGCTCGCGCACCCATCTGGCACGACGCCATTGCCCAGGAGTACGTCGAGACCCTGCTGTCACGCCTTGCGCCTCACAGCGGCATCAACGACGCCCGCACCGTGGTGGCACTGGTGGACAGCCGCACCCTCAACGCCTTTGCGGTGCCGGGCGGGGTGATCGGCGTCAATGCCGGCCTGTTCGCCTTTGCCGATGAGGAAGATGCCGTCGTCTCGGTGCTGGCCCATGAGCTCGGCCACCTTGCCCAGCGCCATTACGCCCGCGGCCAGGCACGCGCCGAGCAGACCCAGTTGCCGGCCATGGCCGCCATGCTGGCCGGGATGCTGATCGCCGCCAGCGGCGGCGGCGAGGCCGGCATCGCCGCCGCCATGGGCTCCCAGGCCGCCTTCATCCAGGATCAGCTGGCCTATTCGCGCCGCTTCGAACAGGAGGCCGACCGCCTCGGCCTGCAGACCATGGCACAGGCTGGCTTCGATCCCCAGGCGATGGTCCGCATGTTCCGCGCCATGCAGCGCCAGGCCAGCCTGCAGGGGGGCAACCCGCCGGAATTCCTGCTCACCCACCCGCTGACCGAATCGCGTATCAGCGACGCCGAGGACCGCGCCAGCCAGCTCGAGCCGGTCGCCTCGCGCCATGACGGCCCCATCTATCACATGATTCGCGCCCGCGCCCTGTTGACGACGCATCAGCGCGACCCGCAGCAGGCCGCCACGCGCATGGAGCAGGACGCGGCCCCCGCCTCGGCCCGGCGCTATCTGGATGCCCTGATCACAGCCCAGCGCGGGCAGACCGACGCGGCCCTGCGCGAACTCGACGCCCTGGCCCAGGAAATGCCAGACCTGGCCCTGCTGCGGGTCAGCGCCGCCAAGGTGGCCTTCGCCGCCGGACGCTACGACGACGCCATCGAACGCAGCCGCCGCCTGCTGAGGGTGATGCCCGGGTACATGCCGGCGACCCGCACCCTTGGCGAAGCGTTGCTGCAGCGCGACCCCAACGAAGCCTATCGGATTCTGCGCGAGCTTGCGGACCAGCGACCGGAAGACCCGCAGGTCTTCAACCTGCTGGCCGAAGCCGCGGGGCGCAGCGGACGCGAAGCCTGGGGGCACCTGGCGCGCGCCGAGCACATGCAGCTCACCGGCGACATCACGCGTGCCATTCGCCAGCTCGACGTGGCGCGCCAGGTCGCCGAGCAGAGCGGCGACGCCAATGCGGCGGCGCGCATCGAACAGCGCCGCGAAGCCTTCGTGGGCTATCGCGAGACGATGGAAAAGTTTAGATAAAGCCAAGGCCCGCACTGGTGCGCGGGCCTTGAGGTTCGTTAGGCAAGCGGCATGACCGCCCCTTTCACTTCTGGAAGTTGAGCATGCGCTCGAGCGGCTTGAGCGCCTTCTGGCGCAGCTCGGCGTCGACGAAGATCTCGCCGCTGCCTTCGCGCAGGGCGCCGGCGAGGTTGTCGAGCGCATTCATTGCCATCCACGGGCAGTGCGCACAGCTTCGGCAGGTCGCGCCGTTGCCGGCGGTGGGGGCCTCGAACAGGGTCTTGTTCGGCACCATCTGCTGCATCTTGAAGAAGATGCCGCGGTCGGTGGCGACGATCAGCTTGTCATTGGGCAGCTCGGTTGCCGCCTTGATCAGCTGCGAGGTCGAGCCGGCCACGTCGGCCAGCGCCACCACCGAGGCCGGCGACTCCGGATGCACCAGCACGGCAGCCTCGGGGTAGAGCGTCTTGAGATCTTCGATGCCCTTGGCCTTGAACTCCTCATGGACGATGCAGGCACCGTCCCACAGCAGCATGTCGGCACCGGTCTTCTGCTGGATGTAGCCGCCCAGGTGCTTGTCCGGGGCCCACAGAATCTTTTCGCCGCGCGCCTGCAGGTGCTCGATCACATCGACCGCGATGGAAGAGGTCACCACCCAGTCGGCACGCGCCTTCACCGCCGCCGAGGTATTGGCGTAGACCACCACGGTGCGATCGGGATGCTGGTCGCAGAAGGCGCTGAAGGCATCGGCAGGACAGCCCACGTCGAGCGAACAGGTCGCCTCCAGGGTGGGCATCAGCACGCGCTTCTCGGGCGACAGGATCTTGGCCGTCTCGCCCATGAAGCGCACCCCGGCCACCACCAGGGTGTCGGCCGAATGACGCGCGCCGAAGCGGGCCATCTCGAGCGAGTCGGCGACACAGCCGCCGGTTTCCTCGGCCAGCTGCTGAATGGCGTCATCGGTATAGTAGTGCGCAACCAGCACCGCATTGTGCTGAACGAGCAGGCGCTTGATCTCGTCGATACGAGCCTCGTCCTCGGCCGGAATGCGGGTCGGACAGTAGGCCCGGGCAAGGTGTTCGCGCACCTCGATTCGGGAAGTCATGATCGTCATCGTGTCTACCACTGTGACTGGCAGGGGCTCCCCCTGCGTTTGCCGGGTGCATCGCGTGTCGTGCACTCCGCACGGGCGATACGCCTGCGGGCCACCGGCGTCTCTCGCCTCGACCCATCACCCTATTGTAAACCACAACGGCGGGAGCTTGACTACCCCTCGGTGCTTTGCCCATCCACCCGCCTAGATCGGCGCACGTCCTTTTCCCAGGCCAAACCAAAAACACCCCGCCTCTACGAGGCGGGGTGCTGGATCTGGTGGGTCGTGTAGGATTCGAACCTACGACCAATTGGTTAAAAGCCAACTGCTCTACCAACTGAGCTAACGACCCAGCGCTTGCGAACAAGCCTGCAGGTCCGGATGGTGGGTCGTGTAGGATTCGAACCTACGACCAATTGGTTAAAAGCCAACTGCTCTACCAACTGAGCTAACGACCCTTCCGAACGGGTGCAGATGTTACTGGCCGACCCCTTCTCTGGCAAGGACTTTTTTCGCCTTTCGGCGTACGGCCAGGCCGAACCGCCCCTGGCGAGGCTTAGCGGCCCTTGCCGCTGCCGGGCTTGCGCATCGCGTGCACCGGACGGCGCTTGTGCTTGTCGCGGCTCCAGCGGTTCTTCTCGTCCGGGGTGAGCTCGGGCACCTTGCGCGGCGCCAGGCCGGCCGCCAGCGCCAGGTCATCGATCTCATCCTGGGAAAGCTCGACCCACTCGCCTGCCTTGGCCCGCTTGTCGAGGAAGATGTTGCCGTAGCGCACCCGCTTGAGACGGCTGACCGTAAGTCCCTGGGACTCCCACAGCCGACGCACCTCGCGGTTGCGCCCTTCCATGATCACCACGTGGAACCAGGTGTTGATCCCCTCGCCGCCGAACTCCTGCACGTCGGTGAAGCGCGCCGGGCCGTCCTCGAGCATCACGCCCTCGACCATGGCCTTGACGTGCTCCTTGCGCACCTCCCCCATCACCCGCACGGCGTATTCGCGCTCGATCTGGGTGGAGGGGTGCATCAGCCGGTTGGCCAATTCACCGTCGGTGGTGAACAGCAGCAGGCCACTGGTATTGATATCCAGGCGCCCGATGGCGATCCAGCGCTCGCCCTTCAGGCGCGGCAGGCGTTCGAACACGGTACGCCGCCCTTCCGGGTCCTTGCGCGTGCACAGCTCGCCTTCCGGCTTGTTGTACATGATCACTCGGCGCGGCGTCTCCTCGGCGCCGCGCAGGGTGACCGGGCGATCGTCGAAGGTGACCCTGTCGCGCATCTCGATGCGATCGCCCAGGGTGGCCACCTTGCCGTTGACCTTGATGCGGCCGGCCTCGATGGCAGCCTCCATCTCGCGGCGCGAGCCCAGCCCGGCACGGGCCAGGACCTTCTGCAATTTTTCGGTAGTACTCGTCATTCTGACTTCTCGTCGTCGGTGAATTCCGCCCCCGCTCCGCCGTCATCGTCGACGCTGGTGCGGGCACGTTCGGCCAGGCGCGCTTCCAGATCAGCAAAGCTCAGCCCTGGCCGGTCGGACGCCTTCCCGGCGTGTGCTGCGTCGGCCGTCCCGGCCGTCGTTTCGGCAAGCGTCTCTTCGCTTTCGATACTCTCGCTATCGACCCGCTCGCTATCGACCCGCTCGCTATCGACCCGCTCGCCCGTATCCTCCGTATCGCCATCTTCTGCGCCATCCTGGCCACCGGCCTGGGCCAGCAGCTCGCTCGGCGGCGGCACGGCCTCGTCCTCGAACACCGGCTCCGCCATGCCTCTAAGCTCGTGCATCGGCGGCAGTTCGTCCAGCGTCTTGAGCCCAAAGTCGTCGAGGAACTGGCGCGTGGTGGCGTAGACGGCAGGACGCCCCGGCACGTCGCGCTGCCCGACCACGCGAATCCAGCCGCGTTCGGCCAGGGTGCGCATGATCGAGCTGCTCACCGCCACGCCGCGCACCTCCTCGATGTCGCCGCGGGTCACCGGCTGGCGGTAGGCGATCAGCGCCAGGGTCTCGAGCAGCGCCCGGGAGTAGCGCTGCGGACGCTCGTCCCACAGCCGCGACACCCAAGGCGAAAGGCGCGGGCGAATGCGCAGCTGGTAGCCCGATGCGGTCTCGATCAGCTCCAGCGCGCCGCGGTCATGGCGCCCCGCGAGGCGCTCCAGCGCCTCGCGCAGGCTGCGCCGCCGGGGCCGCTCATGGTCGTCGAAGAGACTCTCCAGCCGCTCCAGCGAGAGCGGTTCGGCGGCCGCCAGCAGCGCCGCCTCGAGTATCTCGTCGAGGCTGTCGGGCAGCTCCATGGCCGTCATGTGCCGTTGTCCTCCCCAGGCAGCCCACCCTGCCCGGCGAACGGGCTCTCGCCCTCGCCACCCTCGTCATCGAAGGGCGTCTCCTCGGCGGGTTCCCGCGGCGCCCGGGCGCGTACGTGAATCGGTGAAAGCGGCGCATTCTGCACGATCTCGATCATCGCCTCCTTGGCCAGCTCGAGGATGGCCATGAAGGTGACGATCACCCCGGCGCGCCCCTCCTCAAGGGTGAACAACGCTTCGAACGGGGTATAGTGTTCGTGGCTCAGCCGCTCCATGATCGCCAGCATGCGCTCGCGGGTCGAGAGCACCTCACGCCCGATCTGGTGGGCCTGGTTGAGCTCGGCCCGGCGCAGGATGCCGGCCAGCGCACCCAGCAGCTCGCCCAGCTCCACGTCGGGGTGGATCACCCGCGCCTGCAGCGGCGGCAGCGCCGCCCGTGCCGGGAACCAGTCGCGCCCCAGCCGCGGCAGTTCGGCCAGGGCTTCGGCGGCGCTCTTGAGCTGTTCGTACTCCTGCAGGCGCCGAATCAGCTCGGCGCGCGGGTCGGCCTCATCGTCGTCGCCCGCGTCACGGGGCGGACGCGGCAGCAGCGTGCGCGACTTGATCTCGGCGAGCATGGCGGCCATCAGCAGGTATTCCCCGGCCAGCTCGATCTCCATCGCCTTCATCAGCTCGACGTATTCGATGTACTGTCGCGTGATGGCGGCCACGTCGATGGCCAGGATATCGAGGTTCTGGCGGCGGATCAGGTAGAGCAGCAGGTCGAGCGGCCCCTCGAAGGCCTCGAGGAAGATGCGCAGCGCCTCCGGCGGGATGTAGAGATCCTCGGGCAGCTCGGTGATCGGCTCGTCGAACAGCCGCGCCAGCACCGCCGACTGGATCTCGACGTCGCTCGCGGCCGGCTGCTCGGCTACAGCCGTAGGGGGCGTCTCGCTCACGCAGGGCTGGCCTCTCGGGGGAAACACGATCAACGGGGCAGTCTAGCAAGATGGCAGGGCGAGAGACAGCGCTCCCGTCCATGCGCCACCTCGCCCAGGACGGGTCCGCGACAACGCCTACTCCGCCGCCTCGGCCTTGCGGTAGCGCCCGGTGTAGTCGAACAGCTTCTCGCGCACCTGCCAGTGGCGCCCGACCTTGCGCCCCACCACGAAGTCGGGATGGCGCAGGCGCCGGCGCTGGGCGATCACCTCCTCCGCGCTCGTCGGCTGCCAGCGCGCGCCCGGGGCACGCAGGTGGTCACGCAGGAACACCGCCCCGAAGGCGGCACGCTGGGCCGGGGTCTCCAGGGCGAACCACTCGCTGAGGCTCGCGCCGTCCTCGTCGTGGTAGGTGACCTTGAGCCGCGGCAGCCCGCGGCCGTTGACGGTGGCCTCGAGCTGCATGCCGGCCACCCGCAGCACCCGAGCGTCCTTGAGGCGCAGCGCCGCCTTGAGCTTGTCGTCGGCATCCACCAGCAGCACCTGGCAGCCATGGCAGCGCCGCGCGGCGATGTCGTTTTCAGCACCGCACTCGCCACACACCTTGAAGCGGTAGCGGAACGAGCACTGCTCCATCGCAGGCGTTAGCGATGTTGACCTTACGTTCTTCGCGCGGCTTCGGGCGCTTTCGACAAGCCCTTGGCAGCGCCTGCCGAAGTGCTCGATGACGAGCTCCCCCTCCTTGCGCCCCCAGAACAGGTTGGCATGGCCGCAGGCGGGGCATTCGACCTGCACCGGCTCGGTATCCGAGGCCGGGCGCGGACTGCCCACTTCCGGCGCGTAGAGATCCCAGGGGTTGCCCGCGTAGTCGAGGACCAGGCAATCGGCCTTGCCCGGGGCGAGGCGCAGGCCGCGGCCGACGATCTGCTGGTAGAGGCTCACCGACTCGGTGGGTCGCAGGATGGCGATCAGGTCGACATGCGGGGCGTCGAAGCCGGTGGTGAGCACCGCCACATTGACCAGGTACTTGAGCTCGCGGGCCTTGAAGGCGGCGATCAGGCGCTCGCGCTCATGGGACTTCGTCTCACCGGTGATCAGCGCCGCCTCGGCGGACGGCAGGTAGCCGAGGATTTCCTCGGCATGAGCCACCGTGGCGGCGAACAGCATCACCCCCCGGCGGCTTCGGGCACGCTCGACGATCTCGGCGACGATGCCCGGCGTGGCGCGATTGCCCGCCGCCACCCTGTTGAGCTCCTCTTCCCGGAACAGGCCGCTCGCCCCCGGCGCCAGCTGCGAGAAGTCGTAGCGTTCGACCGCCGCGTCGATACGGGCCGGCGGCGCGAGGTAGCCCTGCTTGACCATCAGCCGCAGCGGCTGCTCGAACACGCAGTCGCGAAAGAAGCAGTCGTCGCCACCGCGCACCATGCCGTGGTAATGGCGGTGGTAGATGAAACCCTGCCCCAGGCGATAGGGGGTGGCGGTCAGCCCCAGCACCTTGAGCCGGGGATTGGCCCGCCTCAGCGCCTCGATCACGCGGCGGTGGCTGGCATCCTTGTCCGGCGCGACCCGGTGGCACTCGTCGATCACCAGCAGGGTGAACTGGCCCTGCGCCTGTGCCGATGCGTCGAAGCGCGCCAGGTTGCGCACCACCGACTGCACCGAGCCGAACACCACCTGCCGCGCGCTCTCCTTGCGCCCCAGGCCGGCGCTGAAGATGTCCGCCTCGAGCCCGTAGGCCAGGTACTTGGCGTGGTTCTGCTCCACCAGCTCGCGCACGTGGGCCAGCACCAGCACCCGCCCGCGGGCCAGGCGCGCCAGCTCGGCGATCACCAGGGACTTGCCGCTGCCGGTGGGCAATACCACTACCGCCGGCTCGTCGGAGCCACGGAAGTGCGTCACCACGCGACGCACCGCCTCCTGCTGGTAGGGGCGCAGCGTTGGCGCGACGGGCCGAGCATCGGAGGCGGGGGCGGTTCTCATGAGCGTTCAGGCGACAGGGGGCGGCCGGCCATCTTACCCGTCCCGGCGGGCAGCGTCAGGTGAAGCGCGGCTCGCGCCCGGCCATGCGTGCCGCCACCGCCTCCTGCTGCTGCTCGCCACCCAGCAGGCCGCGCTGCAGGCTGGCCTCCAGCGCCAGCCGCTCGCGCTCGGACAGGCCCGGTGAACGGGTGTACAGCTCACGCGCCGCGGCCACCGCCTTGGGCGAACGCGCCGCCACTGCCATGCCGATGTCGCGGGCGACGGCCAGCGGGTCGTCGGCCAGGCGCGTGGCGAGCCCCAGGGTCACCGCCTCGCGCCCGTCCACCTTGCGCCCGGTCCAGGTCAGCTCGCGCAGCACGTCACCGCGGATATCCGCAGCCGTCACGCTGATGCCCATGTCGGGAATGATGCCCCAGACGATCTCGAGCAGCGCCAGCCGGGCCTCGGGATGCACCACGCGAATGTCGGCACCCAGGGCGATCTGCAGCCCGCCGCCGTAGACGTGCCCGTGCAGGGCGGCAATCACCGGCACGCCGGCGTCGCGCCAGCCCAGCGCCAGGCGCTGCACCGGGTTGATGCCCTGCTCGTCGGGCGCCAGCAGCGAGGGCAGGCGCTCGGGGCGGGACATGATCGCCGCCATGTCGAGCCCGGCGCAGAAGCTCTCGCCCTCCCCCTTGAGCACCACCGCACGCAGGTCCACGAGCTCGCACAGATGGCGCTGGGCGGCCAGCAGGGCGTCGATCATTGCCCAGTCGAGGCCGTTGTGTTCGCGGGGCCGTGCCAGGGTGATCTCGGCCACATGCCGGTGAAAGGAAAGTGTCACGCGTTCATGGAAAGCTTGTTGTGCCATGGGAAACCTCGATCAAGTGGTTCCAGGCAGTCTGGCGCCGGCACGACAATTGTCAAACATGCGTTTCATTTCTTTCGATGTGTTCCCCGCCGCTTTGGCTATATTTGAAGCTTCAGAGCCGTGTCAGACGAATACCTTACCCGTTCACGGGCCAGGGGGTGGCGGGAATGGGATTCGTCATGCTTCTAGAATGGAATCACTGATCTATCAAACAAGAACCCCGCTTGACTTGACGAAGATCATGTAAAAAGGACAAGCGCTTTCGCAGGATGCTCGGGTAGCGTCTGTGAAGCCCGCATTGAGGACACTGCCATGCCAGAAATTCAAACAAAGACAACTCGGCTTGTGTTGGCACCCACCGAACAGCTGAGCCTGGCGGAGGCCCACGAACGGGCCGAGCTGACTCGCTATCGCCGCCTCGCGTTCAGTTTCCTGCCTTACGACACCGCGGTCAGCCACCTGATGGCGTCGCTGGGCATCCAGTGCGAAGCATGCCTGGAGGAGCTGCGGCGCCTGGTCCGGCAACTGGGGCTCCCGCCCACCGACCTTCGTGACCACGCCACGCGGACCGGCGCCTCGCCGCTGCTGTTCATGGCCAGCCCGGCCATGGCGCTGGAGGCCCTGATGCAGAGCGTCGTCGACGCCGAATATTCGCTGAGGTTCTACAAGCACCTGCGCGACACCAGCAGCCTCACGGCGCTCTACCCGCCGCTGACGGCGATCCTCAAGCAGAAGCGCACCGAGCATGCGGTGCTGGAAGAGTTCCTTGCTTCTCGCAGCGAGCTGGGGCCGATGGCACAGCGCGCCTGACCAGCAGCCGGGGCGAAGCCGGCGGTAGAGACGGTAGAAAAAGACGAGGCGACCCGCAGGTCGCCTCGTGACGTTCTACGCAGGCCGTCAGCCCAGCCAGACGCGGGCGTTGCGGAACAGCCGCATCCAGGCGCCATCGCGGGTCCACTCTGCGGGACGCCAGGAGTTGGTGACTGCACGGGTGACCCGCTCCGGGTGCGGCATCATGATGGTGACGCGGCCATCAGGCGTCGTCAGGCCGGTGATGCCGGAGGGCGAGCCGTTGGGGTTGGCCGGATAGTGGGTGGTCACCTGGCCGTAGTGATCGACGTAGCGCAGCGCGACCTGGGCGCTACCCTGCATGCTGCGCAGATGGGCGCTGTCGCGGAACTCGGCGCGCCCTTCGCCGTGGGCCACGGCGATCGGCAGCCGCGAGCCTTCCATGCCGGCCAGCAGGATCGAGGGGCTCTGCTCCACCTGCACCATCGCCACCCGGGCCTCGAACTGCTCGGACTCGTTGCGCACGAAGCGCGGCCAGTTCTCGGCGCCGGGGATCAGCTCCTTCAACTGGGAGAACATCTGGCAGCCGTTGCACACGCCAAGGCCGAAGCTGTCGTCGCGCTCGAAGAAGGCCGCAAACTGCTCCCGGGCACGCGGATTGAACAGCACCGACTTGGCCCAGCCGCCACCGGCCCCCAGCACGTCGCCGTAGGAGAATCCGCCGCAAGCCACCAGCCCCTTGAACTCCTTCAAGGCGACCCGGCCTTCCAGGATATCGCTCATGTGCACGTCCACCGCCTCGAAGCCGGCATGGTGGAAGGCCCAGGCCATCTCCAGCTGGCCGTTGACGCCCTGCTCGCGCAGGATCGCCACCGCCGGGCGCGTGGTGTTGACGAAGGGTGCCGCGATGTCGTCGTCCACGTCGAAGGTGGGGGTCGCCGAGAGGCCCGGGTCGCGGCCGTCGAGCAGGCCGTCGAACTCGCTCTTGGCGCAGTCGGGATTGTCGCGCAGCGCCTGCATGCGGTAGCTGGTCTCGGCCCAGATGCGCTGGGTCAGCAGCCGGGTGGTCTCGAGCAGCGGCTCCTCGAACAGCGTCACGCGCACCTGGTCGTCGTAGCGCGGCCGGGCGATGACGCCGCAGGTCTCGATGCCGGCGGCGGCGAACTGGGCCAGCACTTCCTCGGTGTGCCGGCGGTTGATCTGGATCACCGCACCCAGCTCCTCGGCGAACAGCGCGTCCACCGCCTGGGTCGGCTCGTCGATCAGCCAGTCGAGCTTGATCTCGAGGCCGGCATGGGCGGCGAAGGCCATCTCCAGCAGGGTGACCAGCAGGCCGCCGTCGCTGCGGTCGTGGTAGGCCAGCAGCTTGCCGTCGGCGTTGAGCCCCTGGATCACGGCGAAGAACGCCTTGAGATCCTCGGGGTCGTCGAGGTCGGGGCACTCGTTGCCGAGCTGGCCGTAGACCTGCGCCAGCGCCGAGCCGCCCAGGCGGTTCTTGCCGCCGCCCAGATCGATCAGGATCAGGTCGGACTCGTCCTGTTCGAGGTTGATCTGCGGCGTCAGGGTCTTGAGCGCGTCGGTGACCGGGGCGAAGCCGGTGACCGCAAGCGTAAGCGGCGCGGTGACACTCTTCTCCTCGGCCTCGTCGCCCTCGCCCACCTGCCAGGCGGTGCGCATCGACATGGAGTCCTTGCCCACCGGAATGGCGATGCCGAGCTGGGGGCACAGCTCCATGCCCACGGCGTGAACGGCGTCGTACAGCGCCTGGTTCTCGCCGACATGGTCGGCAGCACTCATCCAGTTGGCGGAAAGCTTGATGTCGGAAAGCCTGGCGATCGGCGCGGCGGCCAGGTTGGTGATGGTTTCCGCCACCGCCAGGCGGGCGCTCGCCGCCGGGTCGATCAGCGCCACTGGCGGGCGCTCGCCCATGGCCATCGCCTCGCCGGCATGCGTGTCGTAGCTCGCCGTGGTCACCGCCACGTCGGCCACCGGCACCTGCCAGGGCCCGACCATCTGGTCGCGCGCCACCATCCCGCTGATGGAACGGTCGCCGATGGTGATCAAGAAGCCCTTCGAGGCCACCGTGGGCAGGCGCAGCACGCGCTCCATCGCCTCGCGCAGGTCGAGGTTGTCGAGCATCACGCCGGGCAGCTCCAGGGACTCGCGCCGGAACTCGCGCTGCATCTTCGGCGGCTTGCCGAACAGCACGCCCATCGGCAGGTCGACCGGCCTGTCCTGGGTCGACCTGGCCTCGAAGTGGCCGTCACGCACCTCCAGGTGATGCGCCTCGGTCGCCTCGCCGACCACCGCGTAGGGGCAGCGCTCGCGCTGGCACAGCGCATCGAAGGTGGCGAGATCCTCCGGCGCCACCGCCAGCACGTAGCGCTCCTGGGCTTCGTTGCACCAGATCTCCAGCGGGCTCATGCCGGGCTCGGCGTTGGGAATGGCGCGCAGGTCGAACAGGCCGCCGCGCTCGCCGTCCTTGACCAGCTCCGGCAGGGCGTTGGAGAGCCCGCCGGCGCCGACGTCATGGATGAAGCGAATGGGGTTGGCCTCGCCCAGCGCCCAGCAGCGGTCGATCACCTCCTGGGCACGGCGTTCCATTTCCGGGTTTTCGCGCTGCACCGAGGCGAAGTCGAGGTCGGCGCTGGAAACGCCGGAAGCCATCGACGAGGCCGCACCACCGCCCAGGCCGATCAGCATGGCCGGGCCGCCCATCACGATCAGCTTGCCGCCCACCGGGATCTCGCCCTTCTGCACATGGCCGTCGCGAATGTTGCCGTAGCCGCCGGCGATCATGATCGGCTTGTGGTAGCCGCGCCGCTCGATGCCGCCGGCGCCCAGGATGTCCTGCTCGTAGGTGCGGAAGTAGCCGGCCAGGTTGGGGCGGCCGAACTCGTTGTTGAACGAGGCGCCGCCGATGGGCCCTTCGAGCATGATCGCCAGCGCCGACTGCATGCGCTCGGGCTTGCCGTAGTCGAAGGCTTCCCAGGGCTGGACGAACTCGGGGATGCGCAGGTTGGACACGGTGAAGCCGGTCAGTCCCGCCTTGGGCTTGGCACCGATGCCGGTGGCGCCTTCGTCGCGGATCTCGCCGCCGGCGCCGGTGGCCGCGCCGGGGAAGGGCGCGATGGCCGTGGGGTGGTTGTGGGTCTCCACCTTCATCAGGATATGGATCGGTTCCTGCTGCGCGGCGTAGACGGCGCGCTCGGCGGCCTTGCCGGTCAGCGGCGCGGCGAAGAAGCGCCCCGCCTCGCTGCCCTGGATGACCGCGGCGTTGTCGCTGTAGGCGGAAAGGATGTTCTCGGGCGAGGCCTGGTAGGTGTTCTTGATCATCTTGAACAGCGAGTGGCTCTGCGGCTCGCCGTCGATGACCCAGTCGGCGTTGAAGATCTTGTGCCGGCAGTGCTCGGAGTTGGCCTGGGCGAACATCATCAGTTCGACGTCGGTGGGGTTGCGCGCAAGCTCGCGGAACGCCTCGACCAGGTAGTCGATCTCGTCCTCGGCCAGCGCCAGGCCCAGGGAGACGTTGGCCTGTTCCAGCGCGGCGCGCCCCCCCTCGAGGATATCCACGTGGCCCAGCGGTGCCGGCTCATGATGGGCGAATAGCCGGGCCGCATCGGAGGCATCGACCAGCACGGTTTCGGTCATGCGGTCGTGCAGGGTCTCGCGGAGGGCGATGAAGGCCGCTTCCGACATCGGCGCCCTGAGCGCCACGCGGTAGGCGATGCCGCGCTCGACCCGGCGCACCCGCGCCAGGCCGCAGTTGTGCACGATATCGGTGGCCTTGGACGACCACGGCGACTGGGTGCCGATGCGCGGCACCACCAGGAACAGCTGGCCTTCGGCCACATCCGCGCCTTGGCTGCCCTCGGCCTCGCGGCGAATACCGTAGTCGAGCAGCTGGCCGAGCAGGCCCAGTGCGTCGTCGGAAAGCTCACCGTCGTGATCGACGAAATGCACATAGTGAGCGTGCAGGGACTCGACCTCGGGAACCCGTGCGCGCAGGGCAGCCAGCAGCTTGTCGTGACGGAAAGCGGAAAGGGCAGGCGCGCCGCGAAGTTCGAGCATGTCTTGGAAGCCTCTGAAGCAAGCGGAGGGAGGGCCGCACGGCGGCATAGGAAGGCGCCATGATACTGGAAAGCGCCGGGCAGACGAAATGCAGCGGATGACAGCCGTGCCGCGTGCCGTTATCGTGAAGCTCTCTTCGCCGACCGTCGCCTGAATGCCCGAGCCTGTACGTCGTGTCCTGCTGAGCCGCCTGCGCCTGGCCGCCCTGCTGCTGCTGGGCATCGTGCTGTGCCTGGTTCCCTACCGCCACTTCACGCCCGCCAGCGGCCTGCTGGACGAGGTACGCGAGCGTGATTTCCTCAGCATCCACACCCGCAACACCCCGACCACCTACTACGAGGGACGCCACGGCCCGACCGGCTTCGAGTATGAGCTGATGCGCCGCTTCGCCGACTTCCTCGGCGTCAGCCTGGCGCTGGATGCCCGCCACCACATCCAGAGCGCGCTGGACGCGGTGCGCCTTGAGGGCGACCTGGCCGCCGCCGCGCTGCCGCTGGACCTGACCCAGCCGGGCCTCATCTACAGCCGCCCGATCCTCGACCTGCAGCCGCTGCTGGTCTACCGCCGCGGGCTGCCGCCGGTTTCCGATATCGAGGGCCTGGCGGGGCTCGCCATCGGCACCATTCGCGGCTCCGGGGCCGACCGCGTGCTGCGCGAGCTGCAGGCCGAGCACCCGGCGCTGGGCTGGCGGGAGTCGTCGGACGTGGAGGTGGCGGAGCTGCTCAGCCAGGTCGAGAACGGCTACCTGGATGCCGCCGTGGTCTTCGAACACCAGTTTCGCATCAACCGCATCTTCTTCCCCGGCGTGGAGCGCGGCTTCACGCTGGGCCAGCCGCTCTCCATGGCCTGGGCCTTTCCCGCCCGCGGCGGCCTCACGCTGCAGCAGGAGGCCAACCGCTTCCTCGAAGGGCTGCGGCAGGACGGCTGGCTCGATGCGCTCGTCGATCGCCACTTCGGCCACGACGACTACCTCGAATACGTCGGCGCCCGGGTCTTCATCGCCCACGTCCATGCGCGGCTACCCACCTATACGGCGCTGTTTCGCGAGGCGGCGCGCAACACCGGCTTCGACTGGAAGCTGCTGGCCGCCCTCGGCTACCAGGAGTCGCACTGGGACCCGGAGGCCACCTCGCCCACCGGCGTGCGCGGCCTGATGATGCTGACCCTGCCCACCGCCGGCGAGATGGGCGTGAGCGACCGCCTCGACCCCGCCCAGAGCATCGATGGCGGTGCCCGCTACCTGCGCCATGTCAAGGACCGCCTGCCGGAGTCGATAACGGGGGATGACCGGTTGTTCATGGCCATGGCCGCCTACAACGTCGGCCTCGGGCATCTCTACGACGCCCGGCGTATCGCCGAACAGCTGGGCGGCGACCCCGATCGCTGGGAAGACGTGCGCGAGGCGCTGCCGCTGCTGCAGAAGCGCGAGTGGCACAGCCAGACCCGCCACGGCTACGCCCGCGGCGGCGAACCGGTGATCTACGTACGTAACATTCGGCGTTACTATGAGATCCTGACCTACGTGGACCGCAGCCAGCAGCAGTACCTGCAGCTCAACGAGATGGCCAACGGCGAGGCGGACGAGGCCCCACTGTTCGACATCATTTCTCCCCTTCTCTAGCAGGGCATGACCATGCAACGCCGCGCCCTCATCGTCACCTGCCTGGCCTGCGCGCCACTGGCGGCAGCCTTCGACAGCGGCCAGCCGCTGCACGAGCTGGCCACGCTGGGCCTGTTGGCCATGCTCATCCTGGCCCAGTTGCTGATGCTGACGGGCGCGCGGGCGATGGCCAAGGGCTTGGTGAGCGCGGCCCTGCTGCCCCTCGGCCTGGCGCTGCTCAGCTACGCCCTGCCGGAGTACTGGGTGGCGACATCGAGCTGGGACGCCATGAGCCGTGCCCTGGACGCCAACCTGTCGCTGGAGGCCTGGCGCCCGGCCCTGCTGGCCACCCTGAGCCTGCTCCTGCTCGGCGCACTGATCGTCACGCGCTCCCAGGCCGCGCTGGGCGGCCCGCTGCTCCTGATCATGGTCGCGCTGCTGGCGATCCTGCAGGGCATCATCGCCGGCGCCGCCCAGGCGCCACTGCTCCGCCTGGCCGCGGGCCCCTGGGCCACGCTGGCGATGGCCCTGCTGCTGCTGGGCCAGGGGCTTGCCGCCCAGTCCAGCTGGCGCGTCCACGCCGCCACGCTCGGCCGCGCCCTATTCCCGTCGCTGGCGCTCGTCGTGGTCACGCTGCTGCTGTGGCACCAGCAGCAGGGCGTCAGCGAGCGCGGGCTGCGCGCCACGGTCGAGGCGGAAGCCCAGCAGCTGGGCAGCCGGCTCACCCGCGAGGTATACGACCACCTGGCGGCGGTAGAGCGCTTCGCCAACGTCTGGACCCTGCTCGATACGCCCCCCAGCCAGGCGCAATGGGCCGGCCAGGCCGCGCCCTACGCACGCGACTTCCGCTTCCTGCTCAACATCGCCTTCATCGATCCCGACAGCCGCGTCACCCGCGTCTTCCCGCTCGACGACATCAATCGCCAGGCGCTCAACGTGCGCCTCTTCGATGCCCAGCCCGCCGGCCGCGAGGCGGTCAGCCTCGCCCTTGTCGAGCAGCGCATCGGCCGCACGGGGGTCATCCCCCTGCTGCAGGGCGTGCCGGGCATCATCCACTACCTGCCGATCCCGCTGGATGAGCAGCGCACGCTGGGCGCCGTCGCCATGGTCATCAGCCTGCCGATCCTGGCGGAGACGCTGTTCCAGGAGGTGGATGGCCGCCATGTCGGGCTTGCGCTACGCCAGGGCGACCAGCACCTGGCCGAACGGGTGCCCGAGGGGCGCCTGGGCCCCTGGCGCCACGAGGTGCCGCTCGGCGTGGGCGGCGAGCCGCTGACCCTCAGCGTGCAGCCCAACCATGCCAGCCTGCTGCAGCGGCTGCCCCGCCACCCGGTCATCAGCCTGGTCATCGGGCTGCTGCTGGCCTACCTGCTCTACCTGGTGCTGCACGGCTACACGCGCCTGGCCCACCAGCACCACAGGGTGCATGCCGCCAACACCGAGCTGCGCCGCGAAATCCGCGTGCGCAGCCAGCTGCAGCAGGAGATCGAATGGCTGGCCCGGCACGACGAGCTGACCCGGCTGCCCAACCGGCGGCTGTTCCTGGAAACCCTGGAGAGTTACGCCACGCAGCGTCCGCTCAGCGTGATGATTTGCGACATCGACCACTTCAAGCGGATCAACGACCACCAGGGCCACCTGATCGGCGACCGCTACTTGCAGCAGTTAGGCAGCATCGGTCGCGAGGTGATCGAGCGGCACGGTGGGCTGTTCGCCCGCTACGGCGGGGAGGAATTCGTCGCCTGCCTGCCGCTGGCCGGCGGCGGGCAGGCCCTGGCCATCGCCGAGAGGCTGCGCCGGGGCGTGCAGGACGCCGCGCTGGCGCACCACGACGGCAGCAGGCTGACGATCAGCATCGGTGTGGTCACGCTGGAGAAGGGGCCGCTGGATGTGGCCACGCTCATGCAGGCGGCCGACGAGGCGCTCTATCGCGCCAAGGCCGAGGGGCGCAACCGGGTCAAGGCCGCTCCGACCCTAGCCCTCGCCGAGCGCGCCTGACGAGGCCGCCTCGGCTTGCCGGCGCGCCTCGAAGAAGGTCTTGAGCAGCCGCGCAGCGCGCGGGGCAAGCACCCCACCCGCCACCGCGACCCGGTGGTTGTGCCAGGGCTGGGCGAACAGGTTGGCCTTCGACTCCACCATGCCGGTGCGCGGCTCGGCGGCACCATAGACCAGCCGTGCGATGCGAGCGTGGATGATCGCCCCGGTGCACATCAGGCAGGGCTCCAGGGTGACATAGAGCGAACAGCCATCGAGGCGGTAGTTGCCGAGCCGCTCGGCCGCGGCGCGCAGCGCGCGGATCTCGGCATGGGCGCTGGGATCGCACCCCGAGATCGGGGCATTGTAGCCCGCACCGACGATCTCGCCCGCCGCATCCACCACCACCGCGCCCACCGGCACCTCGCCGGCGGCCAGCCCTTCGCGGGCCTGGTCCAGCGCCCGATGCATGTAGAATTCGTCACTGCGCATCGGCGCCGACTCCGTTATCCTTGCTGAAACAACCGTATGAGACGCCCTGAGGAAGCCCCATGTCCGATGCCCTGAATGCGCTGGTCAACCTGCTCGGCCTGGAAGAAATCGAAGAAAACCTGTTCCGCGGGCGCAGCCAGGACCTGGGGCTGCCGCAGCTGTTCGGCGGCCAGGTGCTCGGCCAGGCGCTCTCGGCCGCCACCCATACGGTGGACGCCGGCCGCCAGGCCCACTCGCTGCACGGCTACTTCCTGCGCCCCGGCGATCCGCACCGCCCGGTAGTCTATCAGGTCGATGCGGTGCGCGACGGCGGCAGCTTCACCACCCGGCGCGTCACCGCCATCCAGAAGGGGCGGCCGATCTTCTTCTGCAGCGCCTCCTTCCACGGCCGCGAAGAGAGCCTGGCCCACCAGATGGCCATGCCCGACCTCGCCTCGCCCGAGGCGCTGGCCCAGCAGCCCGATGCGCGCCTGGAGCGCTTTCCCGGCCACCCCATCGAATTCCTGCACCTGGGCGACGAGGCCGAACCGGGCCAGCCCTCGCGCAAGCGGCTGTGGTTCCGCCTGACCGGCGAACTGCCCGACGACCCCGCTCTGCACCGCTACCTGCTGACCTACAGCTCCGACTTCAACCTGCTGACCACGGCCCTGGTGCCCCACGGCATCACCTTCCGCGACCCCAAGCTGCAGATCGCCAGCCTCGACCATGCGCTGTGGTTCCACCACGACGTCAAGATCAACGACTGGCTGCTCTACGACATGGACAGCCCCTGGGCCGGCGGCGCCCGGGGCTTCACCCGCGGCAGCATCTACGATCGCAGCGGGCGACTGGTGGCCTCCACCGCCCAGGAAGGGCTGACGCGCCTGCGCGAGGAACGCTGATCCTCCAAGCCCCGCGCAGGGCTCACACCTGGGTGCCCGGCGACTGCAGCCGGTGCTGGGGAACGGGCCCCGGGGGCGGCACGGCGGTGGGCAGGCTCAGCGTGTGCTCCTCGCCTTCGTGCCAGTAGCGCAGCTGCGCCTCCTCGCCCACCGGCGTGTCCCGCACCAGTTCGAGAAAGCGCATGGGCGTGGTCGGGGTCTGGCCATTCACCTCGAGCAGCAGCGCCCCGGGCGCCAGGCCGGCGTTCAGCGCCGGCCCGCGGGTATCGTTCACCAGCACCCCTTCGCGGTCGGGCAGCCCCAGCGCTTCGCGCAGGTCGTCGCTGACCGGGGCCACCGTAATGCCGAGGGCGGCCACCACCTGGTCGTCCAGCCCCTCGAACTCGATCTGGCGCGCGGCCTCCAGCACCTGGGGCGCCACGTGAATGCTGGCCCCGACCTGCAGCGCCAGGGCGATGGCATCGCTCGGCCGGCTGTCGATGAGGATCGGCTCGTCGCGCCCGGCGACGCTCAGCTCCAGCATGCCGAGGAAGGTGTGGTCGACCAGGGCGTCGACGAACACTCGCGACAGGGTGGCATCGACGCCTCCCAGCACATCGCCAAGCAGCTCATGGGTCATCGGACGTGGGGCGCGTGCACCGCCCAGGCCACGCAGGATGGCGCTGGCCTCGTTGGAGCCGACGAAGATCGGCACGACCTCGCGTGCCCCGGGCTCGCGCAGCAGGACCACCGGTACTCCAAATCCGGCGATGCCCACGGTGGCGACCTCGACTTCCACCATGTCGTCGATGTCCGCGGCCAGTTCACGCGCCCCCACGGCATGCACACTCAGCAGCAACACGAGGCCACACAGCAGCGACAGCAGACGATTCCCGCGACTCGGCAATGACATGGGCTTCTCCTCGCAAGCAGCCAGGCAATGCCTTCAGCATGGCACTCATGGCTGCGCCCCGCCATGGCGGCGGGGCGCAAGAGGAGCCGGGTCAGGACTTGCCGGCGGTGAAGCCGCCGTCGACCATCAGGTGGGCGCCGGTGACGAAGCTGGCCTCGTCGCTGGCCAGGAAAAGGAAGGCGTTGGCGACTTCCTCGGGCCGCCCCAGTCGCCCCAGCGGGTGAAGGCGGATCAAGCCCTGCAGCAGTTCGTCGTCCAGCTCGGCCAGCAGCGGCGTGTCGATGTAGCCCGGGCCGATGGCATTGACGCGCACGCCCTTCGGAGCCGCCTCGATGGCGAGGCTGCGGGTCATGTTGACCACGCCCCCCTTGGCCGCCGTGTAGGCCGCGGTCTGCGACTGGCCGAACACCCCCAGGATCGAGGCGCAGTTGACGATGCTGCCGCTGCCCTGCGGGTACATGACCCGCAGCGCCGCCCGCGCCACGCGGAACACGCCGTTGAGGTTGATGTCGATGACGCGCAGGAAGTCCGCGTCGGACAGGGTGTCGGAGGGAGCGATACCGCCAACGCCCGCGTTGTTGAATACCGCGTCGACCCGACCGAACGCGGCCTGGGTCTGGGCGAAGAGCTCGTCCACCTGGGCCGTGTCGGTCACGTCCACGGCGATGAACCGGCAGCGCCCCGCATGCTCGCGCTCCAGCGCCGAGGCCTGCGCCTCGCCGTCGCTGGCGGCCAGGTCGGCGATCACCACCTTGGCCCCCTCTTCCAGGCAACGCACCACGCTGGCCAGGCCAATCCCGCTGGCGCCTCCGGTGACGATGACGCTCTTGTCCTTCATCCGCATAGCCTTGCTCCCCTCAGGTTTGCTTTGCCTGTGACCGCCCGCCGAAGCGTGCCTGCGCGTGCCGGCCACCCCGCGGAACGTTGCGCCCAGTGTAGCGAACGGCGGCCCTGCCCAAGGTGAAAAAACGTGCGAGTCCAAGCGTTTTCTTAGCCTATCTTGACCTTCATCAGCTCATCCCAGCGGGTGGTGTAGCGCTGGGTACGGCGCTGGCAGCGCAGGCGCCAGGCATTGTCCTTGTGCGGCAGGCCGAAGCGCACGGTATCGCGCCCCATCTCCCGGTTGAGCCGGTCGAGGGTGGCCATCAACCGGCGGCTGCGGTCGCGCCGGCGCTCGTCGGCAGGTTCATCGAGCAACGAGCCCTGGCATCGCTCGCCATCCACCAGGTCCAGCAGCATGACGCCGCATTTCTGGTAGCGATGCCCCTCCAGGAACACGGCCTCCAGCGCCCGCCGCGCCGCCGCGAGCAGCGTCGGCGTGTCGGCGCTGGGTTCCGGCAGCGCCACGACCTGGCTGTTGGCGTACTGCGGGTCGCCCAGCCGGTGCGGATTGGTGCGCACGAACACCAGCACCGCCCGCGCCAGGCTGCCCTGGCGGCGCAGCTTCTCGGCGGCGCGTGCGGCATGCTGGCGCGTGGCGGCCTGCAGGTCGGCCAGGTCGCTGCTCAACCTGCCGAAGGAGCGCGACACCAGGATGCGCTGGCGCGGCAGCGTCATGTCCTCGAGGCGGATGGTGGAATGGCCGCGCAGTTCCCAGACGATGCGCTCGAGCACCACCGAAAAGGCGCTGCGGATTCGCTTGGGGTCGGCCTGCCGCAGCTGCCAGGCGGTGGTGATATCCAGCAGCGCAAGCCGCTCGGCCGTGCGCCGGGCCACGCCCCAGAGATCGCCGACCGGCAGCTGCTCCAGCACCCGGCGCGTCACGTCGCCGTCGGCATCGAGCAGGCAGACCCCTTCGTAGGCGGGCTCGCGCTTGGTCAGGCGGTTGGCCACCTTGGCCAACACCCGGGTGGGCGCCACCCCCACGCCGACCGGGATGCCGGTCCAGCGGCGTACCGTCCGGCGCAGCCGGTGGCAATGGGCCTCCAGCCCGGCGGGGTCGAAGCCGTCGAAGTGCACGAAGCTCTCGTCGATGGAGTAGAGCTCCACCTCCGGCGAGAACTCCGCCAGCACCTGGTTGACCCGGCGCGACACGTCGCCGTAGAGGGCATAGTTGCTGGACAGCAGCACCGCCTGGCGGCGAATGGCCGGCGGCAGCTGGTGCAAGGGAGCGCCCATGGCCACGCCCAGCGCCTTGAGCTCGCGGGAGCGCGCCACCACGCAGCCGTCGTTGTTCGACAGCACGCCCACCGGCAGCCCTTCCAGCCGCGGGTTGAACGCCCGTTCGCAGCTCACGTAGAAGCTGTCGCCGTCCACCAGCGCGATCATGGTCAGGCTCCCGGCAAGGCATGGATCACATGGGTGACCACGCCCCAGACATGGCACGCCTTGCCGTCCAGCGGAATCGGCGCAAAGCGCGGGTTGCTGGCCAGCAGCACGGTGCGCCCGCCCTGGCGCACCAGCCGCTTGACGGTGGGCTCGCCGTCCACGGCGATGACCACCACCCGGCCGGGCAGCGGCTCCAGGCTGCGGTCCACCACCAGCAGGTCGCCGTCATGGATGCCGTCGCCCTGCATGGAGTCGCCTTCGGCGCGCACGAAATAGGTGGAGGCCGGGCGCTTCACCACGTGATCGTGCAGGTCCAGGTCGACGTCGAGATGATCGTCGGCGGGACTGGGAAAACCGGCCCGTACCCGGCAGCCCAGCAGCGGCAAGGGCTGCGACACGGGCCGCGTGGCAGCTCGGCCGACGACGCGCAGCAGGGGAAGTGAAGCGAGCGGCATGGAGGTCTCCGTATACTGTATTCTCATACAGTATTCTTGCGATACCGCCCCTTGGCAAGCCCCGAGCGGGCAGCGCAGCGCCATCGCCGGGTTTGAAGGCGGCGCGATCGCCTTCCATGCTGAAGAGAGGAGCTTTCCAGGGAAGGGAAAACGCCATGGACGATATCGCCAGCGAGTTTCTGGCCGACAATGCCATCCTCATGGAGCTGGCCGTGGCGCTGCTGCTGGGTGCGCTGATCGGCATCGAGCGCGGCTGGTCCGCACGCAAGCGCGAGTGGGGCGAGCGGGTGGCCGGAGTGCGCACTCACGCCTTGGTGGGGCTGTTCGGCGGCATCGCGGCGCTGCTGTCGGAAACGCTCACGCCCTGGGCGTTTCCGCTGATCTTCCTGGCGGTCGCCGGCATCGCCCTGTCCGGCTACCGGGCCAGCATGGAAAAGAGCCGGGACTACAGCATCACCGGCCTGATCGGGCTGCTGCTGACCTTCTGCTTCGGCGCCCTGGCGGTGGCGGTGGAGATCGCCCTGGCCACGGCCTGTGCGGTGGTCACCGCGCTGATCCTCGACAACAAGCGCGAGATTCACGGCCTGCTGCACAAGCTCGAGGCCAACGAGCTCGCCGCCGGCCTCAAGCTGCTGTTGATCAGCGCGGTGATGCTGCCGCTGCTGCCCAACGAGGACATGGGCCCCGGCGGGGTGCTCAACCCCTATGCGATCTGGTGGCTGGTCGTGCTGATCGCCTCGATCTCGTTCATCGGCTACTTTGCCGTACGGATCGGCGGCACCGAGAAGGGCATCCTGTTCACCGGGCTATTCGCCGGACTGAGCTCGTCCACCGCGCTGACGCTGCAGTACGCCCGCCAGGCCAGGCGCGAACCGCAGCTGGCACCGATGCTGGCCGCCGGTATCCTGCTGGCCTGCGGCACCATGCTGCCGCGCCTGCTGCTCTACGCCGCCCTGGTCGGCCCCGCCCTGCTGCCCCGGCTGCTGGCCCCGCTGGCCGCCATGGGGGTGGCGCTCTACCTGCCGGCGCTATGGCTGTGGCGGCGCCACCGCCGCCATCTCAAGACCCACCAGCCGATGACCCAGAACCCGCTGGAGCTGCGCGCCGCCCTGGTGCTCGGCGGCCTGCTGGCGGTGGTCATGGTATTGGGCGAGTGGCTGCGAAACTGGCTCGGCGAAGCCGGCATCTACCTGCTGGCCGCCACTTCCGGCATTGCCGACGTGCATGCCATCGCCCTGTCGCTCAGCCGCCTGGCACCGGAAACCATCGCGGTGTCCACCGCCGTGCTGGGCATCCTGCTGGCCGCCTCGGTGAACAACCTGTTCAAGGTGGTGCTGACCGCCACCGCGGGCAACGCACACCTGACCCGCTGCATCGTCGGTCCGATCGCGGCCTCGGCGGTAGCTGGCCTGGCCGTAGCCTGGCTCGCCTGAGTCCTCGGCTAGGCCGGCACCGCAGGCGCCCCGGACACGACCAGGCGGCGCTCGTGTGCCACCAGCCAGTGCTTGCGCGGCAGCCCGCCGCCATAGCCGGTGAGCGTGCCGTTGGCCCCGATGACTCGATGGCACGGCACCACGATCACCACGGGGTTGGCGCCGTTGGCCAGGCCCACCGCGCGGCTGGCGCCTGGCCGCCCGATCCGTGCGGCCAGTTCGCCGTAGCTGATCGTGCTGCCCGGCGGGATCTCGCGCAGCGCCTGCCACACCAGGCGCTGGAATTCCGTGCCGCCGGTGGCGACCGGAAGCGCCGCGAGCCGGGAGGCATCGCCCTCGAAGTAGGCCGTCAGCGCCTGCCGAATGGCCTCGGGCGCCGCGCCCGGCGTGATCTCGTAGCGCCCGTAGTGGCGCGTCAGCAGGCGGTGCAGGCGTGCGTCATGATCCTCGAATTCCAGCGCACGCAGCGCGCCCTGGTCGTCCACGACCAGGCGCAGTTCGCCCACCGGGGACGGCAATCGATCCAGCCAGAGTTGCATTAGTGTCTCCTCCCTGTACCGCTCGTACCGATAGGGTGCCCGCACCGCCCTGCCGCATCCGAGCGCGATTCACTCCGCCCGGAGGTCGCTCACCACACAGTTGCGACCCGCCCGCTTGCCCTGATAGAGGTTGCGGTCGGCGCGATGCAGGGTGGCTTCGATGGTCTCCTCCCGGTCGCGGAAGGCCGACACGCCGCAGGTGATCGAGGCGGCGAAGAGGTGGCCCTCTTCCGTGGCGAAGGAGAGCTCGCTGACGCGCTGGCGCAGCTTCTCCGCCACGCCGATGGCGGCATCGAGCTCGGTTTCCGGCAGCAGGATCGCAAACTCCTCGCCCCCCAGGCGTGCCGGAATGTCGTTGATCCGCAGCTTGCCGCGCAGCATGCGGCTGGTCTGGACCAGCACCTGGTCGCCGGCGGGGTGGCCATGGGTGTCGTTGATGCGCTTGAAGTGGTCGAAGTCGAACAGGATCACCGAGGCCGGCCGCGAGTAGCGGCGAAAGCGCGCCAGCTCCTGCACCAGGCGCTTCATGAAGTAGCGCCGGTTGAACAGCCCGGTCAGCTCGTCGGTACGCGACAGCTGGCGCAGCCGCTGCTCCAGGCTTTTCTGGTCGGTGATGTCGCGCAGCGTGCCGATGAGCATCTGGTCGTCCTCGTCAGGCACGAAGTCGGCCAGCTCATGCACCCAGCGCACCTCGCCATTGGGGCGAATGATGCGATGGATCACATTGTAGCTGCCGCGCTCCAGCGCCTTGGCGATGCCGGCCTCGATCATCGGCAGGTCTTCCGGGTGCACGCGCTGCTTGAACGCTTCCAAGCTGGGCGTGAACGAGGCCGGCGCAACACCGAAGATGTCATAGACCACATCCGACCAGAACACCTCCTGGGTCTTCAGGCTGAGCTTCCAGTAGCCCAGGCGGGCGATCTGCTGGACACGATGCAGGGTGCGCTTGAGCCGAACGTTCTCGCTGCGAAGGCGCTCGAGCTCATGGCGCAACGCATCGAGTTCGCCGACGGCCGCCGCGCCGGAGCTGTGCCCGGCCGGCGGCGCCATGGCCTCCTGTTCCCGCATTTTCTTCATGATTTCAGCAGTAACTATCCGCAATTATAGAAGCAGGATACCGTCGCCTAGCGCCGACCGCCATGCCTGCCCGGCAAGGGCGACGGCTCTTCTTCCGCCGCCTCGAGCGGCCGGGCGAGATGGCGCGCCAACCCTTCGGCGCCATGGCGCATCACGGCATGATGGCTCCAGACCACCAGCGGCCGGGCCGCATGCGCCAGCCACCCCATCCAGGGCCGCGTGGTGCGCACCTGCCAGGTGTACTTCACGCGGGTTCGGCCCGCCTGCTCGCAAAGCTCCCACCGCCCCAGGCCGGCCACATCACCGCTCGCCTCACCCTCGATCAGCCACGGCGAGCGCACCCGGCGGATACGCATGTCGAACCGCAATGTATAGCGCAAGGGGCTGCGCCAGACGAAACGCTCGGTGCGCCCGATGCCCTGCCGATCCCCGCGCGCACGCTCCTCGACATCGATCAGCTCTGGCCACCATTGCGGCCATTGGCTCGGGGTCACCAGCGCTTCGTAGACCTCCTCGATGGGCGCCTCCAGATACCAGCGGGAGACGAAGTGAAAATTCGCCATGGCACCGTCCTTGTCGCATCGCCACGCCGAGGCAACGCAACGGCGCTCTCTTCCTCAGCCTAGCCTTTCCCGTGCCAGGGCGCTGCTCGGCGGCGGCCAGCCCCGGCATGCTACGTTACTATTCCCTTCACCTTCCCAGTTGGAGACACAAGATGAAATACCTCGGGGCTCATGTCAGTGCGGCCGGCGGCCCGGACCAGGCCGTGCTGCGCGCCGTCGAGATCGGCGCCGATGCCTTCGCGCTGTTCACCAAGAACCAGCGCCAGTGGCGCGCCAAGCCGCTCGACGGCGCCACGATCAAGGCCTTTCGCAACGCCTGCGAGCGCCACGGCTTCGGCCCCGGCCAGATCCTTCCCCACGACAGCTATCTGATCAATCTCGGCCACCCGGACCCGGCCGGCCTGGAGAAGTCCCGCGCGGCCTTCCTCGACGAGATGCAGCGCTGCGAGCAGCTGGGGCTTACGCTGCTCAACTTCCATCCGGGCAGCCACCTGAAGAAGATCAGCGAAAGCGAATGCCTGGCCCGTATCGCCGAGTCGGTCAACCTGGCCCTCGACAAGACCCGGGGGGTCACCGCGGTGATCGAGAACACCGCCGGCCAGGGCACCAACCTGGGCTGGCGCTTCGAGCACCTGGCCGAGATCATCGACCAGGTCGAGGACAAGTCGCGGGTCGGCGTGTGCATCGACACCTGCCACGCCTTCGCCGCCGGCTACGACCTGCGCACCCCCGAGGCCTGCACCGCCACCCTGGACGCGTTCGGCGAGGTGGTCGGCTTCGAGTACCTGCGCGGCATGCACCTCAACGACGCCAAGAGCGAGTACGCCAGCCGGGTCGACCGCCACCACAGCCTGGGCCAGGGCAACATCGGGCTCGAGGCCTTCACCACGCTGATGCGCGACCCGCGCATCGACGAGATTCCCATGGTGCTGGAAACCATCGAGCCCGAGATCTGGGCCGAGGAGATCGCCTGGCTGCGCGCTCAGGCCGAGCCTGCCAGCGAACGGTGAAGGGCCAGGGCCACGTGCGGCCCTTCGTAGACCAGGGCGTCGTGCAGCTGCACCAGGGCCGCACCGGCCTGCAGCCGGGCGACCACCTGCGCCGCCGAGCGGATGCCGCCCACCGAGATGATCGGCAGCCGCCCAGCCAGCGCGGCGGCCAGCCGGCTGACCTGGACGCAGGCCTGGCGCTGCCGTTCGGCCGCCTGCCAGTCGAGATAGCGCCGTGGCGTGGCGGGCGGACCAAGGTCGAACGCCGCCACCAGCGCGTCGTAGCGCAGCGCCGCCAGGCGGCCCACCGCCGCGGGCAAGGCCGGCCCCGCCAGCGGTACACGGAGCTTCACCGCCAGCGGCACGTAGCGCCCGGTCAGCGCGGCCAGGTCCCGCTGCTGCTGCTTGAGCGCCACCAGCAGCGCCTCCAGCCGCTCGCGGCAGGCGGGGGCCAGCAGCGCGCCGGCCTGGGGGCTGCACAGGTTGATGGTCAGGTAGTCCGCATGCGCCCAGGCCGAGCTCATCCCGGCGAGATAGTCGTCGACGGCATCGCCGGGCTCGGTGTCCGAGCCGATGCCGAGGCTGACGCCAAGCACCGCGCCGCGGCCGGCCTGAGCGGCCTGGCCGGCGGCCCAGGCGGCCGCCTGGGGCGGCGTCAGCGTGCCGATCTCGATGGCGCCGAAGCCCAGCGCCCCCACCTGCCGGCCCAGTTGCCCACGCTTGTCGAAACCGGCCGCAATACCCAGCGGATTGGGGAACACAAGCCCCATGACCTGAACCGGCGCCATGCGCGGCTGGGCACAGGCCGAGCCGTCGCGCCCCGCGCCGGCGCGCCGCCTGGCGCTGAGGCGGGCCCTGGCGAAGGCGAGCCGGCGCCCCAGCCCAGGCGAGCGCCGCATCAGCGCCAGCATCAGGCGGCGGGACATGCCCCGGCCCCCGGCGGCGGCACCCTGTGCCCGGCATGCTGCGATTCGAACGCCTGCAGGAACCGGATCAGCGCCTTGACCCCGGCCTCGGGCATGGCGTTGTAGAGGCTGGCCCGCACCCCGCCGACCGCCGGGTGCCCGTGCAGGTGCAGCAGCCCCTGCGCGGTGGCCTGGGCCAGGAACCCGGCGGTCAGGCCGGGGTCGGCGAGCTCGAAGCAGACGTTCATGCAGGAGCGATCCGCGGCATGCTGCCGGCAGACATAGAGCGCGCTGGCGTCGATGGCGGCATAGAGCCTGTCGCTCTTGCGCCGGTTGCGCGCCGCCATGGCGTCCAGCCCGCCCTGCCGCTTCAACCACTGGAACGTCAGCCCGGCCAGGTAGACGGCATAGGTCAACGGGGTATTGAGGCGCCCCTCGCAGTGGGCCTGCTCGCGGTAGCTGAAGAGCGTCGGCGTCTGCGGCCGTGCCGGGCGCAGCAGGTCGTCGCGGATGATGACGATCGTCAGCCCCGTGGGGCCGATGTTCTTCTGCGCCCCGGCATAGATCACGCCGAAACGCTCGACGGCCACGGGGCGCGACAGGAAGTCGGAGGTCATGTCGGCCACCAGCGGCACGTCGCCGGTCTCCGGCAGCCAGGCGTACGCCAGGCCGTCGGCCGTTTCGTTACTGGTGAGGTGGCAGTAGCCGGCCCGCGGATCGAGCCGCCATTCGGCGAACGGAGGAATCCGGCGGTACTCATGGGCGGCGCCGCTGGCGGCGACCCGCACCCGGGCATGACGGCGCCCCTCGGCGATCGCCTTGCGCGACCAGTGGCCGGTGTCGATATAGTCCGCCCGCCCGCCGGGCGGCAGCAGGTTCAGCGGCAGCAGCGCGAACTGCGCCGAGGCACCGCCCTGCAGGAACAGGATGCGGTAGTGCGCAGGCAGGGCGAGCAGCTCGGCCAGGTCGCGCTGCGCCTGCTGTTCGATGGCCCGGTACGCCTCGCTGGTGAAGGGCATCTCCAGCACGGACATGCCGCTGTACTGCCAGTCCATCAGCTCGTCCCGGGCCTGCTCGAGCACCTCGCGAGGGAGCATGCCGGGGCCGGCGGCGAAGTTGTACAGGGAGCGGGACATGGGCGTTACCTCGCACCTGGCGTCGGCAGACTCGGGGACGACGGCTGGAAAGGGCCAGGCCTGGAGGCTAGAAGGGCTCGGGCTTGGCGTTTAGAAAAACAGATGCAGGCCATGCCCGCTGGCCGCCATGAAGAACAGCAGCGGAATCGACAGGATGGTATTGGTGCGCGACGACAGGTAGGTGATGCGCGAGCAACGCACCCGCTCCTCCATGGGCGCCGGCACGAAGCCCAGCACCTTCTTCTGGTGGGGCCACAGCACCAGCCACAGGTTGAGCAGCATCAGGGTGCCGATCCAGGCGCCCATGCCGATGACGGCATAGGGCCCCTGGAGCAGCAGCGCATCGACCAGCCAGCCGCGATACCACAGCATGCCCATGCCGGACAGCCAGACGACGATCGAGGCATGGCGGAAGATGGCGTGCTCGCGCTGCATGCGCGCCTCCAGGGCCGCGCTGCGCTCGGTCTCGCTCGACTCGCCGTTCAGGGGCGTGAAGGTCGGGTTCTTCACCACGTTGGCATAGTTATGGCCGATCCAGATCAACGCGAACAGCAGGTGCGCCCAGCGGAACAGAAAGTCGAGCAGTGCCATGCGCAGCCTCCTAGACCAGGGTCCGAACGAACAGGAAGAGTACGGCGGTGAGGGCCAGCCCGGCGGCCAGGGTCCCCCCCAGGGAGTCGTGGGGCAGCTTCATGACAGCTCCCGCCCCAGCGCAAGGCCGCCTTGGCGTGCGATCAGCTCGCCGACCTGGCGCTCCACGCCGGTGGCCTGCCGTACCGCCTGCTGGATCAGGTGGTGATGCGGCGACTTGCTGCAGGCGGGGTCGGTATTGGCGGCATCGCCGGTCAGCAGCATGGCCTGGCAGCGGCAGCCGCCGAAGTCCTTCTCCTTCTCGCTGCAGCTTCGGCAAGGCTCCTTCATCCAGGTATCGCCGCGAAACGTCTGGAAGGCCGGGGACTCTCGCCAGAGGGCATCGAGAGGTTGTTCACGCACGTTGGGGAAATGCAGCCCGGGGATGGAGCGCGCCTGGGAGCACGGCAAGGCCGTGCCGTCCGGCGCGATGGTCAAGTGGATCGAGCCCCAGCCGTTCATGCAGGCCTTGGGGCGACCCTCGTAGTAGTCGGGAATCACGAAGAAGATGGTCATGCTGTCGCCCAGCCGCTGGCGCGCCAGGTTCACCTCGCGCTCGGCCTGCTCCAGGGCTTCGCGGGTCGGCAGCAGTTGGTCGCGGTTGAGCAGCGCCCAGTTGTAGTACTGCACGTTGGCCAGCTCCAGGTACTCCACCCCCAGCTCGCTGGCCAGCGCAATGATCTCCGGCACCTGCGCGATGTTGTGCCGGGTGATCGGCACGTTGAGCACCATGGGGAAGCCCTGCGCCTTGATCTCCTTGGCGATGGCGAGCTTCCTGTCGAAGCACTCGACCCCCGCCAGGCGGTTCGCCGTGGCCGGGTCGCTCGACTGGAAGCCCAACTGGATGTGCTTGAGCCCCGCCGCCTTGAGCGCTTCCAGCCGCTTGGTGGTCAGCCCGATGCCGGAGGTGATCAGGTTGGTGTAGTAGCCCAGCCCGTTGGCCTCGCCCACCAGTTCCTCGAGATCCTTGCGCAGGGTGGGTTCGCCCCCGGAGAAGCCGATCTGCATGGCGCCCATCTTGCGAGCGTCACGCATGACCTTTTTCCACTCCTCGGTGCTCAACTCACCCTCTTTGAAGTGATCGAAATCGACCGGATTGCTGCAGAAGACACACTTCAATGGACACTGGTAGGTCAGCTCCAGCAGCACCCAGATAGGCTTGCCATCGCCATCAAGGCGCAAGGCGGATCCATCCCTTGGCATGGGACACCTCCAGAAAGTCGATGACGCCTTTGGCGATGAGGTCACGCTCGGCTGCGTAGCGTGATTGAAGCCCGTCTACCAGGGCTTCCACCGTGGCTTCGCCATTGCATAGCATGAGGATATTGGCGGCCGTATCGTTCAGCTTGACGACCCCCTCGGGGTAGAGAAGCACATGGGCTTCCTGGGACTCTTCCCAGCGAAACAGGAAGGTAGGGCTAATGACATAGCGATCGTGCATCGCCACCTTTTGCTGTGGAATCACACCCACCTCCGCTGTTGTTATTGTCGTGAATCCGGGAGCGAAACGGGTCGCTCCCGGTCGGTATCAATTACCGAACATAGACGTAGGCAGTGACTTCAAATCCCAGCCGAAGATCACAGAATGCCGGCTCGACCCATTGCATGATTCACCTCCATTGCGTTGTGATTGTTCTACCCAGGGTGTTGCCTATTGATACTAGAGAGGCATATGAAATGCATGTATAGCACTTTGGAAGGAAACCAGGCCTTCCTAGGTCGCAGGTACTCCGCTGCCCTACGCCAGGCCTGGAAAAAGCGAGGCCCCAAGGGCGGCGCTTACGCCGCTGCCCTTGGGGCCCGGTATGACGGATAGTGCTCGTTGGCGCCGATGGCCTCCGCTGTGGCAGTAGCGCCCGGCGGTGCCGGCTACCAGCTCAGGCAGATCTTGCCGAAGTGCCGCCCCGCTTCCTCGTGGCGGAAGGCATCGGCGATCTCCTCCAGCGAGAAGGTGCTGTCGATGATCGGGCGCAGGCCGCTGGCCTCGATGCCGCGAATCATCTCCTGCTGGTGGGTCCGGCTGCCGACGATCAAGCCTTGCAGGCGGGCCTGCTTGGCCATCAGCTTGGCCGTGGGGATCTCGCCGCCGCGGCCAGTCAGCACGCCGATGAGCGAAATATGGCCGCCGATGCGCACCGCCTCGATCGACTGCGGCAGCGTGCCGGGCCCGCCGACCTCGATCACATGATCGACGCCGCGCCCATCGGTGAGCGCCTTGACGCGCCGGCCCCACTCGGGCTCGGCCTTGTAGTTGAGCGTATGGTCGGCACCCAGCTGCTGCAGGCGGGCGATCTTCTCGTCGGACGAGGAGGTGGCGATGACGCTCGCCCCCATCGCCTTGGCGAACTGCAGGGCGAAGATCGAAACGCCCCCGGTGCCCAGCGTGAGGATGGTATCCCCCGCCTTGAGCCCGGCATCGACCACCAGCGCCCGCCAGGCGGTGAGGCCCGCCGTGGTCAGCGTCGCCGCTTCGGCATGGCTGTAGCCGCGCGGCGCGTGGGTGAACCAGGTCGCCGGTCGCACCACCCATTCGCAGGCGTAGCCGTCCATGCCATCGCCCGGCGTGGTGCGGAAGTCGCCCACCCGAGCCGGGCCGTCGAGCCAGTAGGGGAAGAAGGTCGATACCACCGCATCGCCCGGCGCGAATTCATCCACGCCCTCGCCCACGGCCTCGACTTCCCCCGCGCCATCGGACATGGGGATGCGACCATCCGCCGCCGGAATCATGCCGGAGACGACACCATAGTCATGGAAGTTGAGCGAGCTGGCCCGGATACGCACCCGGATCTCGCCGGGGCCGGGCGAACCGGGCTCGGCTCGGTCCGTCAGTTCGAGACGCTCCAGCCCGCCCGGGCTGGGTACGATCACCGCTTTCATTACCTTCTCCTGTGCATGAATCCCTCTTGAAACGTGGCACTCCTGGCACGGCCTGGCAACCCCGCCCCCGGGTGCAGGCAAACTTAATGAGGTTCATTGGGTCAAAGCATTTGTCGGCCAGCCAGAAAGCTGCCACCTTGAGCATGAGGCAGGACTTTCGCCGGGGCAGAAGCAGTCCCGGGGTCGCCCATCCACCACAGGAGGACATGCACATGGGAATCATCGAGACGCTGACCGTGGGCGTGGCCGCAGTGGCGCTGTTGGCCATGGCTCATGCCATGAGTGGTAAACAGCGGCGTCCCATCCGCAAGGAAGCGCGTATCGAGGAGCCTGAGCGCGACCCTGAGCGGAATCGCCCGCGGCACAGATAACGCGGCCTGCTGAACGGATAGCCCCCTGAACATCGCTGTTCAGGGGGCTATCCGTTTCAGCGCGGAAGATCAGGCAGATCTTCTCCCAAGCATGGCGCCTGTCCCAGATGTGGCCTAGCTTTAAGCCAGTCCCTTAAGCGGATCCGATTTTCTCTCCCCTGAACAGGAATTGGCATGGACGCGCATTCCTCACGAGGAGCGGCCGGCTGGGCCGTCACCATTCTCGTCTATGTTCTGCTGCTGCTCGGCCTAGCCATGTCGCTGGGTGGCGCCTACCTGATCTATCTCGGCGGAACGTTCTATTTTCTCCTGGCCGGCATCGGCACGCTGGTGGCTGTCGTCATGCTCAAGCTGGGTTTGCCAGCGGGGGTGTGGGTCTATGCCGCTACCGTGGCAGGCACCTTCCTCTGGTCGCTGTGGGAAATTGCCATGAAGGGGTGGATGCCGGTCTGGCACATCGACCTGATGGCACGCACCGGGCTGATGGCCGGCCTGCTGGCTGTCGCCCTGCTGTTATTGCCGGTGCTGTACCGCCGCGGCTATTACCAACCCACCCTGCCCTATGCCGGCCCGCTGCTCGGCGTGCTGATCCTCGTGGGCTACGCCGGGGCGGTGCTGTGGCTCATCGTCGACTCCGGCCCAGACGCCCCCACCACGGCGGCCGCCGAGGAGATCCACCAGCAGAGTGCCCCGGACGACACCGACTGGGTCGCCTACGGCGGCACCAACCTGGCCCAGCGCTTCTCGCCGGCCGACCAGATCACGCCGCGCAACGCCAATCAGCTGGAGGTGGTCTGGGAGTTCAATACCGGCGATAAACCGCCCAGCGATGCAGCGCCCTATGCCTTCCAGAACACCCCGCTGAAGATCGGCAATAGCCTTTACGTATGCACCCAGAGCAATCAAGTCTTTGCCTTGGACCCCGGCACCGGCGAGCAGCAGTGGCACTTCGACCCGGAAGTGGCGGTGGAGGCCCAGGAGCATGTCTTCTCGACCACCTGCCGCTCGGTGGCTTACTTCGAGGCCCCCGAGCCGGTGGAAGAGTGCCCGCGTCGCCTGCTGCTGGGCACGCTGGACGGTCGCCTGATGGCACTGGACGCCGAAGACGGATCGATCTGCAGCAGCTTCGGCGACAACGGCACGGTGGATCTCAACGACCGCATGGAGCCGCAGGCGCTAGGGCTGCTCTCCAACACCTCGGGGCCAACCGTGGTGAACGGTATCGTCGTAGTGGGCCACCAGGTGACCGACAACCAGCGTCGCGATGCGCCTTCCGGCGCCGTACGCGCCTATGACGCCGTCACCGGCGAATGGCAGTGGACATGGGACTCGGTATGGACCACCCCGGACCAGCAGCCGCCGGAAGACGAGGTCTATCCCCGCGGCACACCCAACGTGTGGACGGCGATCTCTGCGGACGAAGCGCTGGGACTGGTCTATCTGCCCACCGGCAACCCGACCAACGACCAGTACGGCGGCGACCGCCGCCCCGAGGAGGATGAGTTCACCTCCACGCTGGTAGCAGTGGAGGTGGACAGCGGCGAGGTGCGCTGGAAGTTCACCACGGTGCTGCACGACCTGTGGGACTATGACCTTGGCGCCCAGCCGGCACTGATCGATTTCCCCACCGACGACGGGCCGCGCCCCGCCGTGGTCCAGGCGACCAAGTACGGGCAGGTGTTCGTCTTCGACCGCGAAACCGGCGAGCCCCTGCTACCCATCGAGGAGCGAGCGGCGCCCCAGGGCGCCATCGAGGGAGACTGGACGGCCGAGGTGCAGCGCTTCTCGCCGGGCATGCCCAACTTCGGCTCGATACCCGGCCAGGAAGTGGAACACTTCAGCGGTGCCCACACCTGGGGCGCCACCCCTGTCGATCATCTCTACTGCCGCATCCAGTACGAGCGCATGCGCTACGAGGGCATGTTCACGCCCCCGACCCTCGATCATCCCGGCGGCATGCTGCAGTTCCCGGGAATCCTCGGCGGCATCAACTGGGGCAGTGCCGCCTTCGATCTCGACAACGACCTGATGATCGTCAACAACAACCGCATGCCGTCACGGGTGGTGCTCTACCCGCGCGAGGAAGCGGACGAAATGGACAACATCGCCCCCATCGGCGAAGAGGATGCCAGCTATATCGACCAGGAGGCCCAGCCCATGCTCGGCGCCCCGGTAGCGGCACAGCGCGGTGCCTGGCTCTCGCCACTGGACATGCCCTGCGCTGCGCCGCCCTGGGGCTTTCTCAGCGCCACCGACCTCGCCACCGGCGAATTGGTCTGGTCCCGGCCGATCGGCACCAGCTTCGACCAGGGCCCCTGGGGCATTCCCGCGCGGCTGAAGATGACGGTGGGCGCCCCCACCAGCGGCGGGCCGATCACCACCGCCGGCGGCGTCACCTTCATCGGCGCCACCATGGACGACTATATCCGCGGCTTCAATAGCACCACCGGCGACATGCTGTGGGAGGCACGCTTGCCGGCAGGCGGCCAGGCGACCCCGATGACCTACATGCACGAGGGGCGTCAGTACGTGGTGATCGCCGCCGGCGGCGCCTTTCAGGCCGAGACCAGCCTGGGCGACAGCGTGATGGCTTACGCCCTGCCCGAGTGAGCCACCCGGCGCAGGTATCGGCAACGGGCCGCTTCGGCATCTACCGCCACTTGGTCGAGAGTCTGCCTCACACGCTGGCGATCCCAGCCTGATCCGCATATTAAAGTTGACTGAACGTCGGCCGATATCTGGAGCGGCAAATCTTTGTACATGAGTTATACATAAGAAAAAGAAGATACAAAGACTGCTAACGACTTGCTTCCCGCCTCTGGAGTTCCCATGTCCCGGCCCGCCAATACTATGACGCGTCACTTTCAGCGCACCGACCAAATCATGTGGTATCCGGCCACTGCCTTCCTATTGCTATGCCTGGTTGTCGGTGTAGCCACAGGAACACTGTGGCTCGCCCTTGCCTTTGGCCTCACTGCCTTTCCTCTGGCCGCCGTGCTGCAGTGGAAATGGCCTGGGCATATTCTCAACGGTTTCGCCAAGGCAGCGCTGTTCATGGGGCTTTCAATGCTCTTGATCGAACAGAGCGGCGGCGTGATCGAGGCACACTTCAGCATCTTCATCATGCTCGCCGTGCTGATCCTCTACAGCGACTGGCGGGTGATCGCCTTCGGTGGCCTGGTCATTGCCGTGCACCACGTCATGTTCACCTGGCTGCAGCACCAAGGGCTTGTGCAGCTCTATCAGAGCCTCGGCAGTCACGGCGAAGCCTCGACGCTCCTCCAGTGCCTGCTGATGCATGCCGGAGCCGTCGTGGCACAGGTGGTGGTGCTCGGCTACCTGGCCAGGGAACTGCGACGCATGGTGGACGATAGCCACAACGTGTGTGATTTCGCCGAACGTGCCGGCAATGGCCGGCTCGACACGGTCTTCACCCAGGCTCAGCTCGATCGCCCGGCTATCGCGGCGATGGCACACATGCAGCAGAAGCTTGCCGACACCCTGCACAAGGCGAGCGCCGCCGCCACCCAAGTGGACGTGCTGAGCGAAGGGCTGGCCAGCGCCCACGACAACGTTCGCAGCCAGGCCAGCCACAACAGTGCCCAGGTGGAGCGCGTCTCGGCGGCAGCCACCGAGATGGCGGCTACCACGCGCGAAAGCGTGGAACAGGCTTCCCACGTCAGGCAGCTGGCAGGCAAGGCCGAGGGCGCCGCTCGGCAAGGCAGCGAGAAAGCCGCCGCCCTGCGTGAAGCGATGCGGGTACTGGAAACGCACTCCCAGAAGATTGCCGCGCTGCTGGGTGAGATCGACGACATCACCTTCCAGACCAACCTGCTGGCGCTCAATGCTTCGGTCGAGGCGGCACGGGCCGGCGAGCACGGGCGCGGCTTCGCGGTAGTAGCCAGCGAAGTGCGCACCTTGGCGAGCCGCACCAGCGAGACGGCCGGTCGCATTCGTGAACGGGTGCAGCAAACCGGCGACAGCGTGCGCCAGGGTGTGCAGCAGACCGAGGATGTGGACGGCACCATGCAGCAGATGCTGACCACGCTTCGTGACGTGGCCTCCCGCCTGGCCGACATCGACAGCGCCACGGCACAGCAACACCAGGGAATAGAGGATCTGGAAGCCAGCGTGAGCGAAATGCAGTCGTCGCTGCATCAATCGGCGCACGCCTTGGGCGAAGCACACGCGCTGGCCGAGCAGCTTACCGATGTGGCCGGCTCGCTCAGCTCAGCCATTGGTGAGTTCCAATTGCAGGGCGCCGCCGAAAGACTGCCCGGAATGGCACGTCCCGTGGCGCTGACGACACCTACCCTGGCATGAAGGGAAGCCCGGCAGCCCTAGCTGCCGGGCTCAACGCTCTCGCTGGGATTCCTGCCACTCCTCGGCGGCCTCCTCCACGCCGGGTTCATCGCCGCGATTACGGGCCCCCTGGCGGTAGGCCTGCTCCTCGCGCACATCGTCGATCACGGTCATCAGCTCGTCGACGTCCACGGTACTGGTGTCGTGCTCGAAACAGCCCGTCAGCCGGCTTTCGGGATGCAGTTCCCCTGATTCATAGAGTGCCCAGATCTCCTTGGCGTAGTCGGTGGCCAACAGCTCCGGGGCGAAGCGGCCGAAGTAGCGGCGCATGTTGTCCACGTCGCGCTCGAACATCCATTCGGCGCTGTTGTTGCCGGCGGCGTCCACTGCCTGGGGCAGGTCGATGATTACCGGGCCGTCGGGCGCCAGCAGCACGTTGAATTCGGAGAGATCGCCGTGCACCAGGCCGGCGCACAGCATCTTGACCACGTCGCGCAAGATCTTGGCGTAGTAGGCGCGGGCCTGCTCCTGGCTCAGGGTCACGTCGTCCAGGCGCGGGGCGGTCAGGCCCTCGGCATCGCTGATCATCTCCATCAGCAGCACGCCGTCGATGAAGCCGTAGGGCTGCGGCACCCGCACGTCCGCCGCCGCCAGCCGGTAGAGGGCATCGACCTCGGCGTTGAGCCAGGCCTGCTCCTGCTCCTTCTGGCCGTAGCGGGTCTTCTTGGCCATGGCCCGCGAGCGGCGCGTGCTGCGCTCGCGGCGCCCTTCCTGGTACTGCACCGCCTGCTTGAAGCTGCGCTGCTTCGCCTCCTTGAAGACCTTGGCGCAGCGCCGCTCGCCGTGGGACCGCACCACATAGACCTGGGCCTCCTTGCCACTCATCAGCTGGCTCTCGACCCCATCGATCAGGCCATCGTCGATCAGCGGCTGCAATCGCTTGGGTACTTTCATGCTCCCCCTTCTCTCAGCGTCTCTATTCAACGGCTGACACGCCGGGCACGAAACGAACGCCCCTTGAGCTTGCCCGTGCCGAGCTGGGCAAGCGCCGCCTTGGCGACCTCGCGCTGCACGGCCACATAGGCGCTGCGCTCCAGCACCTTGATCTTGCCCACCTGGGCACCCTCGATGCCGCCCTCGCCGGTCAGGGCGCCGAGAATGTCACCGGGGCGCACCTTCTGCTTCTTGCCGCCATCGAGCTGCAGCGTGGCCATGTCGGGCAGGAAGGGCTCCCGCGCCAGCACGCTGCGCGATGGCAGCGGCGCCTCCTCGAGCGGCTCACCCAGGAACTCGCCCAGCTTTTCGAGGCGATAGGCTTCTCGCTCCGTGATCAGCGTGCAGCCAATGCCGGAACTGCCGGCACGGCCGGTACGCCCGACACGATGCACGTGCACCTCGAGATCACGAGCGATCTGGTAGTTGAATACCGCATCCAGGGCTTCGATATCCAGCCCGCGTGCCGCCACGTCGGTGGCCACCAGGATGGAGATGCTGCCATTGGCGAACAACACCAGAATGCGCTCGCGATCGCGCTGCTCCAGATCGCCGTGCAGCGCCAGGGCACTGAAGCCCGCCTCGCAAAGGGCGTCGGCGACCTCCTGGGTCTCGCGCCGGGTATTGCAGAACACCACGCTGGAGCGTGGCCGATACTGCAGCAGCAGTCCGCGCAGCGCCGAAAAGCGCTGCGTCTCATCCGCCACCCGGTAGACACGCTGGTGAATGGTGCTCTCGTCGTGGCTTTCGGCCGCTGCCACCTCGGCGTGATCACGCATCAGCCCTTCGGCGATGGCGCGAATCTCGTCGCTGAAGGTGGCGCTGAACAGCAGGGTCTGGCGGCTGGCCGGCGTCGCGGCGATGATCGCCTCCATGGTGGCCTGGAAGCCCATGTCGAGCATGCGGTCGGCCTCGTCCAGCACCAGGATCTCGAGATCGGCGAGATCGAGCGAACCCTTGCGCAGGTGCTCCTCAATCCTGCCGGGGGTTCCCACCACCACATGGGCGCCATGGGCCAGCGAGGCCAGCTGCGGGCCGAAAGGCGCCCCGCCGCACAGGCTCAGCACCTTGACGTTGGGTAGCGTGCGCGCCAGCCGGCGGATCTCGCCAGCCACCTGGTCGGCCAGCTCGCGGGTCGGGCAGAGCACCAGCGCCTGCACGCAAAAACGCGCAACGACGAGGCGAGTGAGCAGCCCAAGGCCGAACGCCGCCGTCTTGCCCGAGCCGGTCCTGGCCTGGGCGATCACGTCGCGGCCCGCCAGCACAGGCGGCAGGCTCTGGGCCTGAATCGGCGTCATGCTGCGGTAGCCGAGCGAATCGAGATTGGCCAGCAATTCCGGGGCCAGGGGCAGCGAGGCAAACGCCTCATCATGGGGGGTATCGAACACAGAAAGAACCTGCAGAGATTGAGCGGTTGCCGGGGCGGCAAGCAAAGGCGGGATGCGGCAAGGCACAAGCCGAGGATAAAGCCAGTCAGGCAGAATAGCAGAAAGCGCCATGCGCTGACGAGCGAGGCCGCGCGGCTTTGCCGACTGCACGAACAGCCAGCGGCCACGGCACCTTGGCGCCACTGGCCGGAGCCCGCCGCTAGCCGCCGAGTCCCGCGTTTGTGTGCCTGCCTGCAGATACGCCATGACCGGCATCATGCCAGCGGCAGGCGAGGCGAAATAGGGCTGTTACAGGGCAGGCCGGTTTCGTAGAATCCAGCCTCGTATTCGATGCCACAGGACAACGCTATGGGCAGGGCCTTTCAGAACCGCAAGGAATCCATGGCCAAGACGGCCGCCGCCAAGACCAAGGTGTACAGCAAGTACGGGCGCGAGATTTATGTCTGCGCCAAGCAGGGCGGCACCGACCCCAACGGCAACCTGACGCTGCGCGGGCTGATGGATCGCGCCAAGAAAGACCAGGTGCCGAGCCACGTGATCGAGAAGGCGCTCGACAAGGCCAGCGGCGTGGGCGGCGAGGACTACTCACCGGCCCGATACGAAGGCTTCGGCCCGGGCAACTGCATGGTCATCGTCGACTGCCTCACCGACAACCCCAACCGCACCTTCGGCGACGTGCGCGCCTGTTTCAACAAGGCCAAGAGCAAGCTCGGCACGCCGGGCAGCGTCAGCCACATGTTCGATCACTGCGCGATTCTCGCCTTCGCCGGCAGCGACGAGGAAGCCACGCTCGAGGCGTTGATGGAGGCCGATGTCGATGTCACCGACATCGAGAACGAGGAAGGCCGCATCACCGTCTTCGCACCGCACACCGAATATGCCAAGGCCAGGCAAGCGCTGGTCGACGCCTTCGGCGACATCGACTTCGAGGTCAGCGAGATCCAGTTCGTGCCCCAGACCACCACCACGGTGGAGGGTGACGACGTGGCGCTGTTCGAGAAGCTGATCGACACCTTGAATGACCTGGATGACGTACAGAACGTCTACCACAACGCCGAAATCGCCGGCTGACGCCACCCGGCGACGCCTGCCATGAAAAAAACCGCACCGGCCAAGGCCGGTGCGGGAGTCGATGGGTAAACGCAGCGCTCAGACGCGGCCGCTGCCGCCCTTGTTCGCTCCGTCGCCACGCAAGGCGCCGGCGCCACTCTTGCCGGCCTGCTCGCTCTTTCCGCCAGCTTCGTTCTTGCCGACGGAGCCGGCCTTGGCATAGCGCTCCTCGCTGGAAGGGTTCTCGACGTAGCCGCGCGACGAGCCGTGGGACTCCTCCCCTTCCGATGCATGGCTGCGCACTTCGGAACGCACCTTGTCGGCGGTTTCGTGGATCTTTTCCTTGGCGTGATCCATCTGCTCGTGGCCGTACTCGGACGCCCGATGCATGGCCCGGTCGCGAACCTCACCGAGATGGCGATTCTCGACGCGGGTCGGAGCGAACAGGCTGCCCAGGGCCGCACCCACCGCAAGGCCCAGCGCACCGGCGATCAGTGGGTGGTCCTGCACGAACCGGGTAACCCCTTGGCCGGTATCCCTGGCCCTGTGGCTCACCGCGTCCATGGCCGCATGCTGTCGCTCTTGAACGTGGGACGCCCCGCTGCGCAGCTGGCTGCCCACGTTGTGGGCCTGGTCCTTCATCTTGCCCATCATCTGCTGGGCCTTGTCGGTCATCTGATGCGCCTTTTCGGACATGCCGCCACCGTGCTCCTGCGGCTGCGAGCCAGCGCCGGACGCATGTTGCTGGGTGGCGCCCAGTGCCGCCGGGTCATGCCCCATGGTGGTAGTGCCGGCACCGGAAGGGGTCTTGCTCTGGGAATGGGTATCGTCTGCCATGTCGCCTCCGTTCGGCATACGCGAATGAGTGGGCAGGGTGGCGCCAGGATAGCCTGCCTGACGCCTGTACCCGCCGGGTCGATGTTCCGTTTCGCCCTGATGGTGATCGTCTTGATGGTGAGCGTGCCGCTGGCCGCGCTGGCTAAGCATCAGCCAGCCAAGCCCGACGCCGGTGAGAACCACCGGCAGCGGATTCTCTCGTACGGTTCTGCCCAGGCTGTCGGCAATCTCATGTGCCCCGCCGTGGCGCAGATAGTCGTAGGTGGCGTTCATGAGCTGCTGGGGCGAGAAGCGCTCCTCGATCTCATGAAGGGTTTCGTCCAGGCGTGCCCGTGCCTGATAGATCTCGTCCTCGATCTCTTCCGGCTTGCGCCGCCTACTGTCGCTCATCTCAGCTCCTCCTTGACCACATCCTCATGCTGCTGAGCAAGCTCCTTGTCACGGCGGAGACTGGCCATGGTGCGCGTCGGCATCAGCGCCTCGCGATCAAGCTTCTTGCGTCCTGCCTGAAGCATGATCAGGCCGATGACCACGACCACCACCCCGACGATCAGGGCCGACAGCCACGGCGTGGTCTCGGGTGGCAACACCGTGTTGAGCCCGAAGACAGCCGCCGCCAGCAGCACGAGGAAGCCGCACAGCAGCACCCCGCCGGCGACGGCGATGGCCGCGACCCCACCCATGGCCTGGCCAGCCTTTTCCGACATCTCGACCCTGGCCAGCTCGGACTCCTTGCGCACCAGGGCACTGACTTCACGGGTCAAGCTGGAAAAGAGCGCGCCGATGGTGCTCTCTCCCGCGCCGCTCCCTCCGGTTCTGACTCTGCTTTCTGGCTCCATGAGAAAAAGCCTCCTTGGTTCACCGGCAAGACGGGCCCGCCTCACCAGCGCAGTATCACGTGGGCAATGAGGTACAGGCGAAGTGCACTTCCCCTCGCTCAATGGGGCCCATTCGTCGACGCCATGGGTGACGCCTGGCTCGACCGGCCGGACTGATGGGGGCCATGCTCGGCAGAGCTGCGCAGGAAGCGCGACAGCATGAAGCCTGCCGCAACGGCACCGCCGAGAAACAGCGCGGGATGGCGGCGACCGTAGTCGCGGGTCTGTTCCACCAGGCTCTGCAGGTCGCGTTCACGCAAGGTACGTGACACCTGGTCGGAGCGGTGGGCCAGCTCGTGGAGACAATCGGAAAAATAGGGTTGATGCTGCTCTTCGAATTCGTCGGCCATCTTGTGCAGCACGGTCGACACCTTCTCTGCCTGCTCCGCGGCGGCCGCCTTTTGACGATCAAGCAGCCCTTGCGCCTGCTCACGGGCAGCATCGCGCACCTCCTCCTTGGCTTGCGAGGCTTCACGCTTGAGCTCGTCGCCCAGCTCGGAAGCGTGTTCGGAGTAGCCCTGGTTCGTGCGGCTATCGGTCTCTCTCATTTGCTACCTCCATGTTCAGCAATGTTTCACCGGCGCCTTTCGAGCAAGGGATAAGGCTACGCCTTTCCTTCGCTATCATTCGAAAAATAGCTGCCGACACCTCCCTGTCAATACAAGCCGCCAAACCAGCAATAACGGCACTTTTCGCCACAACATTGCGCAATGAATCGCAACTTTCGGACACCCGAAGGGGATGGGATCAGCTGCATGAAGGAGGGAACGACCGCGCGGCCCGTCACCCGCGCAGGCCACGCTGGCGGCGACATGGAAATGCGCGCCCTGGGCACCGAGTCGCGGATTGGCCGAATGCCGGCAAACCGGCAAGCACTCGCCCGGGCCCGGGAAAGCGGCCTTCAGGCCTGCCGGGAAAACGCCAGGTACGCCTCCCAGGCATCGTCCACGCCTGCCTCGAGGAAGCGACGCCCATGCTCGACGCTGGCCAGCGCGGGGTTGGAGCCCATGCGGCCGTCGGGGAAGCGGCGGCGAAACTCTTCGGCATGGCACTGGGCGCTGCCGACCGGGGCCACGGTCGGCGACATGGCCACCTGCTTCACCGCCTGCGGGCAGGCGTACCACGACAGCGACACCTCCGAGGCGGTGGCGTGGGAGCCTTCGGCGTTGCCGTAAAGGTCTTGCGCCAGCTCACGTACGCGGGGGCCAGCGAACCAGTTGTGGGTGGTGAGGTTCAGCGAGGCGAGCGGCGCGGCGTAACCCATGCTCTGCTCCGCATAGATTTCGGCATACGCCGCACTCAGGGTGGCGATGTTGCCGCCATGGCCATTGAGGAAGAACACATGCGTGAAGCCATGGCGGCCAAGCGACACCACGGTATCGCGCACCAGCGCGATCAGGGTGCTCGGCCGCAGGCTGATGCTGCCCGGGAAGGCCAGGTGATGCTGCGCCATGCCAAGGCTCAGCGTCGGCCCCACCAGCACCCCCTCGCGCTCGCCGATCTCCCAGGCAATGGCTTCGGGGCAGATGGCATCGGTGCCCACCAGACCGTTGGGGCCGTGCTGCTCGGTGGAGCCGATGGGCAGGATGATGCCGGTGGAGTGTTGCAGGTAGGCCTCGACCTCCTGCCAGGTAGCATGCTGCAGCCTCATCGTGTCTTCCTCGCTGGGTGGAGCCTGCCGGCAGCAGCCGGCTTGCGTGCACCGGCTTGCCGGAGCCGGCCTGTCATTGTCCGTCCTGGGCGGGGGCCGGCGCAGCGGCATCGCAGCCCATGACACCCCCCTTGGCCCAGTGCGCTGTATCGACTTCGCTGAAGAACACCTGCACGCTCTCCGGCGTGCTGCCGTACACCGCCACGAAGGCCTCGGTGATGCGCCGGGCGAGTTCACGCCGCTGTTCCAGCTCCCGGGGAAACTGCTGAATCGTCACGATGGGCATGTCCGTCTCCTTGCTGCGAAGCCACTATCGTCCGGCGAAAGCCCCTTCACCGCAACCCCGCGCCGGCGCGGCGGTGGCGGGCCCCGGGCAGGCTGGCTAGGCTGGACGAACACCCCCATGCCTCCCATGAGGAAGGAGAAAACCATGCCCGCCAAGTCCCAGGCCCAGCAGATGGCCGCCGGCGCCGCGCTTTCGGCCAAGCGCGGCGAAAAGAAGGTCAGTGAACTGGAAGGCGCCGCTAAGCAGATGTATGAATCGATGGACGAGAAGGAGCTGGAGAAGATGGCCTCCACCAGCCAGAAGGACAAGCCCCGGCACGACCGCAAGTCCTGAGGGGGTTCGCCCTGTTTCACGCATCTCGACTACGCTGTGACCAAGCGTGGCAAGACGTTGCATGGCGTAGCCGACCGGCCTCGAGCAGGCGGGAGATGGCTGGCCGAGGGAGGAGCGGATGCAGTATCGAGAGGTCGATGTCGCCATCATCGGGGCCGGCACCGCCGGGCTCAGCGCCTGGCAGGCCGCCCGCCAGCATGGCGACAGCGTCGTGCTGGTCGAAGGCGGGGAAGCCGGCACCACCTGCGCACGCGTGGGCTGCATGCCCTCCAAGCTGCTGCTCGCCGCCGCCGAGGCGGCCCAGCGCGCCCGCGACGCCGAAGGCTTCGGCGTTCGGACGGAGGCGGTCGAGGTCGACGGACGCGCCGTCATGGCGCGCCTGCACCAGGAGCGCGACCGCTTCGTCGGCCAGGTGCTCGACTCCATGGAGCGCATCCCCGCCGAGCAGCGCCTGGCCGGCATGGCCCGCTTCGAATCGCCCCAGGTGCTGCGCATCGGCGACGACCTGCGCGTGAAGGCACGCGCCATCGTCATCGCCACGGGCTCGCGCAACCATTGGCCCGATGCCTTGAGTGCCGCCGGCGACCGGCTGGTATTCAACGACGACATCTTCCGCTGGCAGGCGCTGCCCGAGTCCGTGGCGGTTTTCGGCCCCGGCATCATCGGCCTGGAGCTGGGCCAGGCCCTGCACCGCCTGGGGGTGCGCCTGCGTATCTTCGGCAAGAGCGGCTCCCTCGGCCCCTTCCAGGATGCCAAGCTGCGCGAGTATGCCGACAGCACCTTCAACGAAAGCTTCTATGTCGACCCGCAAGCCAAGGTCGAGGACATCGCGCGGGAGGGCGACCAGGTCGTCGTCACCTTCCAGGAACGGCACAGCGGTCGCCGCCTCACCGAACGCTTCGACTACCTGCTGGCCGCCACCGGGCGGCGTCCCAACCTCGACCAGCTGGCGCTGGAGCAGGCGGAGCTGGACCTGGACGAGCACGGCGTGCCCCGCTTCGACCGCTTCACCCTGCAGTGCCACGCCGCCGACGGCGGCCCCAGCTCGATCTTCATTGCCGGCGACGCCAATCACGAACAGCCCTTGCTGCACGAAGCCAGCCTGCAGGGGCGCATCGCCGGCGACAATGCCGGCCGCTATCCGGAACGGCGCGCCGGTCGTCGCACCACGCCGCTGTCGATTGTCTTCACCGACCCGCAGATCGCCACGGTCGGGCTCAGCCGCGAAGCACACGAGGCGCGGCTGGGCTGCCGCCACGTGGCGACCGGCGAAGCCACTTTCGAGGGCCAGGGGCGCGCCGTGGTGATTCGCCAGGAGCGCGGTCGCCTCCACCTGTATGCCGAACATGGCACCGGGCTGTTGCTGGGGGCCGAGCTGTTCGGGCCGCAGGTGGAACACATGGCGCACCTGCTGGCCTGGGCGGTGGAGGAGCGGGCCTGCGTCAGCCGCCTGCTCGAAATGCCCTTCTACCACCCAGTACTGGAAGAGGCCCTGCGCAGCGCACTGCGTGATCTAAGTGCCAAGCTGGAACATGGCCCGGCGATCACCGCCCGCTGCCTCGAGTACGGCCCGGGAGATTGACCCCATCAAGCGCTTGCCGCGGCCAGCCCTTTTCCCTGCGCTAGCGCGCACGTTAAGCTGGAACCCTGCCGCCCACGGGCGATGCGCTGGAGACAATAGCCAATGGCCGACACCACCCCCCACCTGGCGGCGCTCCGTGCCGGCATTACCCGCCTCGCGCAGTTGGCCGACAGCGCGCACGAGGCAGAGGCCCGGCACCTGGCCGACGCCCTGCAAGCCGAGCTTGACCAGGCCTTTCCCGCTGCCGCCCCTGCCGCCAACGCCTCCGGGCTGGCCACGCCGTCGAAGCCCCGCCACGAGGTGCTGCGCTGCCCACGCTGTTCGCTGCGCACCTTCACCTTCGAGCCCGGCACCCTGCGCCGCGCCGACACCGATACCGGCCACGAGGCCCGCTTCCACTGCCTGAGCTGCGGCCACCGCGACTGGCACGAAGCCGACTGATGCCACGCTGAGCCGGCGCGGCTCAGCGCTGATACTCCTGCAGCGCCTGTTCGCAGCCCATGCCGACCTGCTCGCCGCCGCCCGGGTCCACCCAGGGCAGGATCGCCAGCGGCGGGGCCACGATCGCACCCAGTACCGATAGCACGCCGCGTGCCAGCAGTTCAGGCGTGACCACGTTGACGTCCGGCTCGCGCAGCGGCCCTTGCAGCTGCACGGGCGAATTGCCGGTGAACAGGGTCGGATCGATGTTGTGACCTTCGAAGGCCATGTCGAGCCGCTCCGTCTCCAGGTTGATCGCCCCGGCACCAGTGAAGTGCGCGATCTCCGTGGCCATGAAGAACTGCGCAAGGTCGGCCACGCCCCGCTCGACGACAAATTGCACGTAGGTGCATTCAAGCTGCACCTGCTCCTCGTCGGTGAGCGCGGCCAATAGCGCATTGGCCACGTTCAGCGGCAGGAGCTCGGCGGCGATGATATCCAGCCAGCCCTGCGCCATCGCCAGTTCAAGCTCGCCATCGAGCCCGGCCATGACCTGATGCAACGAACGCCCGCGATACTGGAAGTCGCCGCGCCCGCCGATGATACCCAGGGTGTCCTGGGCAACCTCGGGCAGGCCCGCCTCGTCCAGCAGCGCCTGCAGGTTGACCTGCTCGATGGCGAGCTGGAGGTTGCCTTCCAGGGCCTCTTGCCGCGCATCCATCACCCAGGAGGCACTCACTTGCCCACCGCCGAGCCCCACCTGCAGCGGCTCGACGGTCATCACGCCTCCCGCCAGCTCCAGCGCGAGCGCCAGGTCGGTGAAGGGCACATGCTCCGCCTGGACATCCAACGCCTGGTAGTCCAGCACGATATCGGTGCCGCGCAGCGCCGCCAGGTCCCAGGGGCGGTCGGGGAACAGCATCTCGCGGCTCTCCTCCTCCGCCTCCCAACGCTGCTGTTCGGCAGAGGCCGTCTCTCCGGGGCCTGTGTCCGGGGAGACGCCCAGCATCGGCAGCAGGTCGTCGGCTTCCAGCCGCTGCGATACCAACGTCGCCCACAGCTGCGGTGGGTCGCCCAGTCGCAGGCGTACATCGCCGGCCACATCGCTGTCGCCGAAGGTGCCTTCGAGGCCGTCGAGCGTGAGCAGGTCGTCGTCGTAGCTCAGGTAGCCGCTCACCCGGTAGGGCGGAAGCTCTGGCAAGTTGATCCCGGTGAGGTCGGTCAGCTGCGCCGGGCTCGGCCCTTCCAGGGTGAGGTGACCCTCCACCGACCCCAGGGCAAAGGGCTGCACTGCACTGCCGTCCAGGCTGAGATGCGTGTCGCCGGCGCTCAGCTCCCCGGCGACCGGGTAGGGGGTCTCATCGTCGGTGAGATCGAGCAGCGGCCCCACGTGCAGGTCGAAGGCGAAGGGTTCCTGGCGGTAGCGGCCATCGCCGACCAGATGCACGCGCGGCTCGCCCTGCCGCTCGACGCTGTCGGCACGGAACGAAAGCGACAGATCCCACTGCGGGGCATCGTAGTCCAGGCGGGTGTCGACGAAGACCAGCCCCTCCTCGACCCGCTGCAGGTTGAGCTCGCCGTCCAGCGTGCCTATTTCACCGACGCCGAACGGGGCCAGCGCCGCCGTCAGGTCGATACGCTCGAAGCGCGCCGACAGGTCGGCCGCCAGCCTGCCGTCCTGGGACTCCAGCCAGCCCTGCGCCCAAAACGAGGGGGCCCCCTCCTCTTGTGTTCCCTGGTACGCCTGCAGCCGCTCGATCGTCAGCCGCCCTTGCGATACGGCGGCCTGTGCCTCCAGGTCGTGCAACGTCTGGCCGCCGTAGTGCAGGCGCTCCAGCGCCAGGTCTAGCTCCGCCTCGATTGCCTCGAGCTCCGCCAGCGCCTGCGCCAGGCCGCGATCCCACTCGCCCGCCTCGGGGTCGTCCGGCTGCGCGGCGTCATCCTCGTCGTCGGCGGCCGGCATGAGCCCGAGACGATCCAGGTCGAGGGAATCGCCGTGCAGCCTCAAGGCCAGCCGAGGCGCCTCGCCGCCGAGATCGAACGCCAGCGCCCCCTCCAGCCGGCTGTCGCCGATCTGGCCGACGAAATCCTCGACCGCGCCGCGTCGCTCCTCGATGTCAAACCTGGCGTCGGCCTGGAACCGCACCTCATCCTGCTGCACTTCGCCTTCGCCATTCAGCTCCAGGCTCAGCGCCCCGGTGCTCTCGCCGGGCGTCTCGAAGGCGACCTCGAGCGCGATCGCCTGCCCCTCATCGCGGAAGTGCAGCCTGCCCTGCTCGATGACGAAGACCTCGGGCCAGAGCGGGACCTCCTGCTCTTGCGTGGGCTCATCATCCACCAGGTCGTCCAGGTTGGTGCTGCCGTCGTCGCGGCGCAGGATCAGCAGCTCGGGGCGCTGCACAGCCACGCGCTCGAGCTCGATCTCGCCGCGCAGCAGTCGCCCCACGTCCAGGGTGACGGCGAGCTGGTCGATCCGGGCCAGGTCAGGCGTCTCGGCCCACTCCGGATTGGCCACGCGCACCTCATCGAGCTCCAGGGTCAGCGGCAAGCCCCAGCGTATGCCGTGATCGGCGATCTGCACCCTGCGCCCGAGCTGCTCGCTGGCCTGGTCCTCGAGCCAACCCCGCATCCAGGCGGAGTCGAGGAACAGGACCACGGCCGCCACCAGCCCGACCAGCATGCCCAGCACGATTGTGACGATTCTGGCTCGCTTGCCCACGATGTCATCCCTGTCTGCCACGCCTTGTCTAACCATGGACAGGGATGGCGCCTGCGTCCAAGCGAAGCGGCATCTCAGCCCAGGCGAGGCGGCGGCAGCCGTCCGTGCCAACACACGAAGCGTGACGGAGCCTTACCAAGGAGTACAGGCCGAACGCTGCCCAATGGCGGTAAAGCTTCTATGCTGAGTATCAGGACCCTGCAAGGAGTACGATCCCACCCCGATACCTACCGGTCGGAACAGGAGGTTCACATGAAGGTCTACAAACCTGAGTGGCAGTGCACGTTCACCGTGAACGAAGGCGCGCAAGGAAAAGCGAACTGGAAGGAGCGTGTTGCCTGGTACCTGCGGCAACTGGCAGACAGGCTCGACGGCAGCGGCAGAACCGTCAAGATCGAGTGCAGCATGACACCCGAGTTGAGCCGCCAGGAAGTCGATACCTGCCTGGTGAAGGGCTTTGAAGTGACGCATAACCTGTTGAACCAGCTCGCCCAGCAGGCCGCCTGCGAAGATGTGATGCGCGATGCCAAGGCCGAGCTCTTCGAGGAGCAGCAGCAGCGCTGAGCCTTCGTCCCCTTGCGGCTACACTTCGGTCGTTGACCAAGCCAGGCCCGCCGAGAAACGCAGCCAGACCTTCAGCGGGAGACCCGCCGTGCCAACGGCCGCTCCGCCCACTGCCAGCAATTCGGAACCAGCAAGTCGGAACCAGCGAGCCAGTTGGCTTGCCTCGCCTCCGCCCAGGCAAGCCATGGGCTATGGCCTGGCGACGTCATGCCCTTTTGTGAAGGAAGGGTGAAGTTGCATCCGCGCCGGTGTGGCGGATGTCATCATTTCGGTAAAGTTGTTAAGCTGACCACGCAGTCCTGTTACTACGGAGAAGAAGCCACGTTCGATCATTCCATGCTTGCACAGGAGGTTCTCATGAAAGTCTACAAGCCTGAATGGCAGTGCACGTTCAGTGTCAATGACGGGGCGGAAGAGCGCGCAAGCTGGAAGGAGCGCATCGCCTGGCGCATCAGAGAATTCGCGGACAAGCTGGACGGTGGCGGAAGAACGTTGAAAGTGCAATACACCATCTATCCCCTGGTCAGCCGGCAGGAGATCGACAACTGCCTTGGCAAGGGCTTTGAAGTCACCCAGAGCCTGCTCACCCAGCTGGCCCACCAGGCCGCTTGCGAGGATGTCATGCGCGACGCCAAGGCCGAACTCTACCAGCAGAGCCGTCAGTAACGACTTCCACTCCCATGCCGCACCAGCCCCATGCCGCGCCATGGGGCGCCTTGGCTCCCTACGGCAGAGAGCCCGCGCGTAGTTCGGCGCACAGGATGTCAAGGTGCGTTACAAAACATAATGCTGCAGCGCAGCAATCCGCGCTACCCTGAGGGTGTCGTCCCACAAGGAGGACCCCCGATGACTTCATCAAATGTGCAAACCACGCCGTTCGACGCAGAAGTGATGCTCCACTGGGCACAGCAAGCCCGACAGCAGCGCGATGCCTTCGACGCCTTCGCAGGCTACCTGAGCCTGAACGCAGCCAACCGGCCCGCGCATGGAAGCGGCGAGCCCTTGCGGAAAACCCACTAGGGTTACCATCCATCAGGAGGCATCTCGCCTCCTGCTTACTTCATCCAAGTGCATCGCGAACACGCTGAGCGGCCGCCGCCAGGGCATCGGGCGTGGCCTGGGGCAAGCCCACGACCTGTATGTCTTCCATGGCATCGAGCGGCACCAGGTGAACATGCACATGAGGCACCTCGAGCCCCACCAGCATCAGCCCGACCCTCTCGCAGGGGTAGGCCTTTTTGAGCGCCTTGGCCAGCGTGCGGGAAACCGTCATCAGGTGAGCGCTAAGCTCGGCCGGCAGGTCGTCCCAATGGTCGATCTCCTGGCGCGGTATCACCAGCAGATGGCCGGGCTTCATCGGGTTAAGGGTCATGATCGCCACGCAGTGCTCGTCGTCCCACACGAAGTGGCCCGGCAGCTCGCCTTGCAAGATACGGGTAAACACCGTTGCCATTTCACGCCTCCTCATCAGGTTCCTTGCATTGAAGCGAATAGACCCCAACTGGGCACACAACGCAATAGAAGGCGCGCTGATCGAAACGGCACACTTGGATTGTCGCCATTTGGTGACACTTAAACCATTGATTTTGCTTGATGATCTCCAAACCACTCCGTAAGCGTCAGCATATGGCGACAGTTGAGGCCCCTTGGAGCAAGCCAAAGCCCACCTTCGACTCCGACGTCCTTTTTTCTGTAACACTAAGAAACTGTTAGATAACAAAAATTTTAACAACTGGCATGTTTATCGCTTACATTGGTTCCAGTGACGGGCGAGACAGGAAGGCACGCTGGCAAAACCTCGTGCCGCCCCAGGCCAGGAGCCCCTGCTTCGCCATGGACAGGCCAACGGGACAGGAGTCCCGGCAAGCTTGGCCCAAGTTTCATTGCTGATCGTTCCCGGCAGTTTGCGGTCAGCCGGCAATGACCGTTAGTTCCCTGCGTACTTGGGCCGCTCCGCGGCCTTCTTTTTTTATCGCCCAGGGTCAACAGCAGGACAGCTGAACCAAGAAAGAAGACGTCATCACGCCGGATTGCGGAAAGACTCAGGAAGAGGCGTTTGCACATGAAGGTCAAGTTTCCGTCCCACCTAAGCTCAGCTCATGCCGGTGCAGCACTCGGCGCCATTCTGCTGTTGGACGCAGCGCTCGCCCTGGGCAAGCTGGTGCCCGAAGAGCTGGCGCTGTTCCCCGCCACCGCCAGCTTCGTGCAACTGCTGGTTCCCCAGCCCCTGCTAGGCAACCCGATGCTCGCCTCCTTCGTGGCCGGCATCCTGGCCAGCGTGGCTTTCCTGCTCATCCCGGCCTGGAAATGGCAGCAGGCGCGCGAAGCCAGGCTACAGGCCGAACACCAGGCGCTCAAGGCACGCAACGAAGCGCTGCACAAGCAGGCCGCCAGCGACGGCTTGCTCGCCATGGCCAATCGACGCGAGTTCGAGCGTGTCTTCCAGTTGGAGTGGCGCCGCGCCGCGCGTGAGCAGCAGCCCATCAGCCTGCTGCTGATCGATGTCGATCACTTCAAGCTCTACAACGACACGTACGGCCACCTGGAGGGCGATGAATGCCTGCGCCAGGTCGCCGACGTGCTGCAGGCGGCGGCGGCTCGCCCCGGCGACCTGGTGGCACGCTATGGTGGCGAAGAGATGGTAATCATCATGCCGTGCACCTGCCTGGAAGGCGCCACGCGCATGGCTCAGCGCGTGCACAACCTGCTGGCCGAGCGTGCGCTCGCCTTCCCCGAGTCGCCGGTGGCCGACCACCTCACCGTCAGCATCGGTGTCGCATCGACCCTGCCCCAGCATGGCATCGATCGTCATACCTTGATCAAGCAAGCCGATGAGGGGCTCTATCTTGCCAAGGCGAAGGGGCGCAACCGAACTGGCAGCGTGCCGCGTCTGCGCCTGATCAGCAGCGGAACGGACAGCGCTCCCAGGCTGGCTGGGCAAGCCTGAGGCAACCGGCAGCGCAAAATGGCACTCAGCATAATGCGCACATCGGCGCCCATATTGCCGGCATTAGTACCAAACCGTTATGAATTTCAGGAATCCCCGGGGTTGCCGCGACCAGACTGGACGGTTACTATCCAGACAGCTCGCCAGCACCTCATCGATGTAAGCGATAACCGCGACACGATTAACCTGAGGTAACCCTATGGGAGCACTACCCCGATCGCGTATCGCCTGCTTACTTGCAGGCCTACTCCTGACGCTAAGCGCTGCCGGCACTCACGCCGACACCAGCGAAACCGACACCATCGAAGAAGGCATCGCGTCCTACTACAGCGATCGCTTCCAAGGCGCCACCACCGCCAGTGGCGAACCCTTCGATCAGCAGGCCCTGACGGCCGCCCACCCCAGCCTTCCTCTCGGCACCAAGGTATTGGTCACCCGAGCGGACACTGGCCAGGAGGTGAAAGTACTGATCAATGATCGCGGCCCCTTTGTCGAAGGCCGGATCATCGATCTCTCGAAGCAGGCGGCACGAGAGCTAGGCATGCTGAGGCGCGGCACCGTTCCCGTTCAGGTCACCGCGATCAACTAGCCCTCAGGCACGACAAAAAACAGCGCAAAGACTTCTTTACCCTGGGTAAATTCGTCTTTGCGCTGTTTTTTCATCGACACCGCCGCGTTGCGGCAGCGGCTCCTCAGCCACGCCTGGCAACCAGCTTACGAAAAACCGGCATCGCTTCCGCGCTGCCGGCTTGCTGTGGTCACGGTTTCAAGCAGGATTGCCCACCGCATCAACTCGCGTTTGTGAGGGCGTGGTTGGCACCTTTGCCCAGCAGGAAGGCCAGGGCGGCGATGGCGAGGAAAAACAGGCTGCCGGAGAAGAAAAGACCCCAGCGAATCTGCTCGAAGCCCGTCAGCGCCGAGTACGCCAGCGCCGAGATGAGCGGGAACACCATCACGATGGCCACCCCGATTCCGATCAAATACAGAACACAACCAAGTCGCGTCATCATGTGTCAGCTCCTTCCCTGTGGTGGATGGCTTGTATCGTTCATACTTCCGCGTATGACGTTTGAGCCCGGGCCTTCAGGGAAGGTTCGAGAGAATCAGGCTATCGTACCAATAGCCTCAGCTTATCAGCCGAGCCTTTGCGCGCTACGCGGGCGTATCGCCCTGGCAGGCCTCAGCGTGGTGGTACGCGCTTGTCCTGGGTGGCGGTTTCGAAATCGCTGGCGGCATGGCGCTCATGCAGCTGCCCCTCCGGCTCGCCGAAGGTGCGGTTGACCATACGGCCTCGCACCACTGCCGGGCGGGCATCGATCTCCCTGGCCCAGCGCTGAACATGCTGGTACGTCTCGACCTGCAGGAACTCGCCCGCCTCGTAGAGCCGCCCCAGCACCAACTGCCCGTACCAGGGCCAGTTGGCGATATCGGCAATGGTGTAGGCATCGCCACCCAGGTAGCGGCTCTCGGCCAGGCGACGATCCAGCACGTCGAGCTGGCGCTTGGCCTCCATGGCGAAGCGGTCGATGGCATATTCGATCTTGGTGGGCGCATAGGCGTAGAAGTGGCCGAAGCCGCCGCCGAGATAGGGCGCGCTGCCCATTTGCCAGAACAGCCAGTTCAACGCCTCCGTTCGCCCAGCCGGGTCGCGGGGCAGCAGCTCACCGAACTTTTCCGCCAGGTAGAGCAGGATGGCGCCCGATTCGAATACCCGGGTGGGCGGCGACGTGCTGTGATCCATCAACGCCGGGATCTTGGAGTTGGGGTTTACCGCCACGAACCCGCTGGAAAACTGCTCTCCTTCGGCGATGCGAATCAGCCAGGCGTCGTATTCAGCCTCCTTGTGGCCCAGCGCCAGCAGCTCTTCGAACATCACCGTGACCTTCACCCCGTTGGGCGTGGCCAGCGAATAGAGCTGGAACGGGTGCTCGCCCTGCGGCAGCGCCTGGTCGTGGGTCGGGCCAGCGATCGGCCGGTTGATGCTGGCGAACTGGCCGCCGCTCTCCTTCTCCCATTTCCATACTTTCGGCGGCACGTACGCATTGTCAGAATCCATGGCATTTCCCCAGCAGCTAGCGAAACAGCCGCGCCCGCTGCCGAACCGCGAACGCGACGAGTAAGCAAAAGATAGCCTGTTAAGGGTCGGGTTTCGAGGGCACCGCCTGCCCTGCCGCTATGCTTCGGGCCTGTCGCCGCGTGCGATATCGCGTTGGCTCAACACCACCACCTCGCGCGGCCACCACTCCGGGTGCTCATCACGAATGAAGGCCATCAGCTTCTCGCGGATCTGCATTTCCGCCACCCAGCCGGCGAAGGGGTCGGAGCCCATCAGATAGCAGGTAACGGTCTGCGCCCTTTCAGTCTGGCCGGTCACGTAGCAGCAGAGCTTGTGGTGCTCGATGACGTTCTCCTCCTCTTCTGCCAAGGCCAGGAACTTCTCGCGTATCACCTCGATATCGGCGCTGAGATGCAGGATCAGCTCCAGGCTGCGGTACATCTTGGGGTTGATCACCGAGAAGTTCTCGAAGGGCTTGGAGGCAAAGTAGGTCACCGGCACGATGACCCGCCGTTCATCCCAGACCCGCAGTCGTATGTAGGTGTAGAAAATGCCTTCCACATAGCACCACTGCCCTTCGAACATCACCAGGTCACCGATGCGAATGGGCTTGGCCAGCGAAAGCTGGAAGGAAGAGAGGATATTGCTCAATACCGCCTGACCGGCGATACCCACCAGCACGGCCACCACGCTGGCCGACGCCAGCAGCGACATGCCTAGCGTCTCGAAGAGCTGGATCTGGCTCAGCACATAGACGGCAACGGCAACGACCGTGATGAGGATGATGACCCGGCGCAGCGCATAGAGCGAGGTCAGCAGCCGGCGCTCGTCCTTGGGCTTGGTATCGTCGATTTCCCCCACGAAGCGCCGCGTCACCTTGAGCAGGAAGGTATCCACCAGGCGCAACGCTATCGTGGCGACTCCCCAGGCGATCAGCGCCATGAGCACAACGCTGATGAAGGTGGTGGCCATCGCCGTGAACGACACCACGTATTCGAGTAGCGCCTGGGCCACGAACGCCATGACCAGCAGCGCCACGGGCCCCTGGATCCTGCCGGTGAAGATGCTCACCACACCGCTGGGAAACCAGTAGGCCAGCAGGCCGACGAAACGGTAGACCCCCCAACCCACCAGGCCGATCATCACCAGGAAGAGCGGAATGGCGATCCACTCCCATAGCTGGAGCCGGCCGAGCGGGGTCTTGAATCGCTCCGGGATATAGCGCTCGAGCAGCGAAGGCCCGAAGGCCTCGTAGAGCACGGGGATGGAGGAGATGCTGTTCGGGGTGATCAGCCAGACCGGGTCCTCGTCTTCCACACGGTAGCGGGCCAGGCGGATGTCATAGGTTTCGCCGTCAGCCTCCAGCGACGCCAGTTCGAGGTCCCTGCGCGGCTCGCCCGCCTGGGGATGCTGGCCCGAAGGATCCTCGATGGCGGCATCCTGCCGCCCGGAAAGCTCGGAGGCATCCAGCCCCTCGCCGCGCTGAAAAACCTCGGCCAGCTGCCTCGCCAGCTCCGCCCCTAGCTGGCGCTGCTCCTCGGGGTCTATATCGGAGAGGTTGAGCACGTGTGCCGCGGCGCCAAACCGATCCTGCGCGGTTAGCTGTTGAAAGCTGCGGATCGAATCACGCGGGGTTGTGCGCAGGACACCTTCGGGAACCTCGCCGAGCCCGGTATTCAACGAGTCGAGGGGAAACCACTCCTTCTCTTCGCCCTCGTCTTCAACTCCGTTTTCAGGCTGATCGCCACCGGCCCCTTCGGGCATTTGCGCGAAGCCTGGCACCGCAATGAGGGCCGCCATCAGCAAGACGGCCCACACTGCCACTCGCCGCCATGTGCCGTTTCCCGTCATACAGCTCATCCTGATACGAGGCAGAACGCCGGCGCTTCCCTCAGCCGGCGTGGATCGGGGCTGGCCAATGACGTCTTGGCACAGGCCAGCCAAATTCAAGGTTGCTTCCAGTACAGCCAACGGCTATCGCTTCGTCCAGCCCGGCGCACCCTCTCGCGCTCATTGCGCCCGCATCGGCGTCCCATCATTGCGCTCTTGTGCAGCCGCGCTCCTCGCCGAGAACAGGTAGCTATTTGCCCCCAAGACTGCAAAACCGACAAGGCAGCCAGAACCAGGAATTAAATTTTTTATTAACTTCAACGAAAACATGCTTCTCGGGACATCAATCAAAAATAAAGGTGAAACCCTTTGACCTGAGTGAGCCAACGTGACACCGTAGCTGCAGTTGGTAAGCAAGCGGCATGGTTTCAGTAGCGTTCGGATTCATTCGGCAGCCCCTGTTATTTTCCTTGTTTTACCCGCTACTCATCTGGGTAACACCAGGACAATTGCAAGGCGCGATAGCGCGAAAGGAATTCGATTATGACGACTGGAACAGTCAAGTGGTTCAACGACTCCAAGGGTTTTGGCTTCATTTCACCTGCCGATGGCAGCGATGACGTGTTTGCGCACTTCTCAGAAATTCAGTCCGATGGCTTCAAGACCCTGCAGGAAGGTCAAAGCGTCTCGTTTGACGTGACCCAGGGCAAGAAAGGCCTTCAGGCTTCGAACATCAAGCAGATCGCTTAACCTAACGGTTAAACGATCTGTCGAGCCCTAGGGCTCGAACACAAGGCCCGCCTCGGCGGGCCTTGTCGTGTTTAAACGCCTAACAAACAAGCATGACGCCCGCCTGCATCATCACGCCTTTGATATCGACACACTGCAACCTTTTCTTATTGCCACATGGCATGATTTGCTAGAACGGTTCCAATGGAAAAACCCTGGCCAAAATAGCCGGCACCACGACGGCAAGGGCAGGCTGGCTCGAGTTTCCCACGAGGCGCAGACCATCGAGTACGTCGACTTGATCGACAACGTCGGCAGCATCGTCGCACGAGCCCCATCGCTTCCGTGCTAGAGCGACCCCGCGAAGTTACCGATCGGTAATTTAAACGGCAAATCGCGCTTCGGTAACCTTGATAATTACCGAGCGGTAACTATTGCATTGCGAGACGCCGAAATCCTACCTAGAATTACCGAACGGTAATCACGCGCAGGTTCCCATGCCGACCAACGACTCCCCGCCCTGCCAGGCAGCCACCATTCGCCACAGCGAAGAGCTCGGCAAGCTGGTGCGCCAGCTGCGTACCGAGCAGGGGCTATTACAGATCGACCTGGCCGGCCTTGCCGGCACCGGCAATCGCTTCATCGTCGACCTGGAGCGCGGCAAGCCGACCCTTCAGCTGCAGAAAGTGTTGGACGTACTCGACCTGATGGGGCTCGAGGTGTTGGTACGGCGCAAGGACGGCAAGAGTGGCAACCACCATGGCAAGTGACGATGCTCTGGAGCTTTACCACGGCGACAGGCATGTCGGCCGGCTGCATGACGCCCAACCGCTGCGCTTCGAGTACGTCACTGCTTGGCTGGAGTACCCTGAGGCAGTGAGTCTCTCACCCTCCCTGCCCCTCGCGCAGCAGGTGCATGTGGGCGATGCGGTGCTGGCCTACTTCGAGAACCTGGTGCCGGAAGGCGACCTGCGTCATCACCTTGAGCTTCGCCACCACACCACAACCGTATTCGGGTTGCTGAAAGCCATCGGTGGCGACACGGCCAGTGGCTTCACCCTGCTGCCACCGGGGGAGGGACCCACTCCACCGCACTATCGCCCCATCCGTTGGGAAGTGCTGGCGGAACACCTGCGACATAGCGAGCGGGGGCCACTGCTCTCACAACAGGGCGAAGAGGCGCGGATCTCGCTGGCCGGTGCCCAGGACAAATTGCTGCTGATGGTGCAGGCCGACGGAAGCCCCGCCATCCCGGAAGGGTCGGCCCCTTCCAGCCATATCCTCAAGCCGGACATCCAGGGCCTGAGAGGCGTATGGGCCACCGCCATCAACGAGACCTTCTGCATGCAGCTGGCCGCTGGCCTCGGGCTTGAAGTCGCCGAGGCCAGCTACCAGCCCGACACCCACGCCTGCCTCGTGCGCCGATACGACCGGGCGCCAGACGAACAGGGCGGGCTGCGGCGTCTGCATCAGCTCGACTTCTGCCAGCTCGCCGACACACCCTCGCTGATCAAGTACGAAAGCGACGGCGGCCCCGGCCTGGCGCGCTGTCGTGAGCTCATGCAGCAGGTGGGCACACCGGCCAAGGACCTGCAGCGCATGATCGCCTGGTTCTTCTTCAACCTGCTGATCGGCAACAACGATAGCCATGCCAAGAACCTCGCCATCCTCTACACCGAGGAAGGCCCCCGGCTGGCGCCGTTCTATGACCTGATGAGCACCACGCTCTATAGCGGCCTCGCACGCCGCTTCGCATTTCGCATCAATGGCGAGGATCGCCCCGGCAGCCTCGAACGCTCGCACCTCGAAGGCTTGGCACGCTCGATGCGATTCCAGCCGCGCTATTTCGTCAAGCAAGGCCTCGAACTCGCCGAACGCCTACCGGCTACTATCGACGCCACCCTCGCCACCCTGAGCGCCGAGGCCCAGCAAGGCACCGAGCAAACGCTGCTGGAACGGCTGCAGCAACGCCTGTTGAGCAACTGCCGCAAGCTGCCGGAGCGGTGGGCAGCCGGGGGCGTTTGAGTGGACCATGGCGGCCTTGGGTGCAGCGCCTACACTATCCGGTAAGGGTGCATGCAGCCCCGCGAACCGAAACGAATAGAAACTCTACAAAACCCCCTTCTTTCAGAACAATATTCTTTTTTTTCGTCTAAATACAGTGGCTTAATCTTAATTATTGGTAGGTGACCGGTTATCTGATAAGTGCTGATACACTCCGCCCATGACAGGCTCTGCCGCAGCGGAGCCTTCCGTATCGATCGGCAGGGAGACCTTCATGGCCCGCAATATCATCGTTCTTGGTGCCGGCATGGTCGGCGTATCCGTGGCCTGGCATCTGGTGCGTCGCGGCCATGACGTCACCCTGGTGGACCGCCGCGAGCCGGGGCTCGAGACCTCCTTCGGCAATGCCGGCATCATCCAGCGCGAGGCAGTGCGCCCCTACGCCTTCCCCCGCGACATCGGCACCCTGCTGCGGGTGCTGCCCAATCGCGAGGTGGACATCCGCTACCGCCCCACCGGCATGATGAGCGCGGCGGGCCCGCTGCTGAACTACTGGTTGAATTCGAGCGGTGACCGCTACGAGCGCATCGTGCGCGAGTGGGCCTCGCTGATCGTGCGCTGCCAGGATGCCCACGCCCCGATGATCGAGGCCGCTGGCGCCGAGGCACTGGTGCGAAAGGGCGGCTGGCTGGAGCTCTACCGCACCCAGAAGGAGTTCGAGGAGCGCCAGCAAGTGGCCCAGGAGAACCATGAGCGGTTTGGAGTGGAATACGAAGTGCTGGACGCCGAGGCGCTCTACGCCAAGGAGCCGCACCTGGGCAAGGGGCTGATCGGGGCGATCCACTGGACGCAGCCCTGGATGGTTTCGGACCCGGGCGGCCTGGTGCAGGCCTACGCCCGCAGCTTTGCCGAACAGGGCGGCAAGGTGATACAGGCCAGCGTGGAAGACGTGCTCCAGGGTGAGGGCGGCTGGCAGGTGAAGAGCAGCGAGGGAACCCTGGAGGCAGATGAGGTGGTGGTGGCCATGGGCCCCTGGAGCGGTGAAATGCTGGCAAGGCTCGGCATGAAAGTGCCGCTGTTCGTGAAGCGCGGCTACCACATGCACTACTCCGCCGAAGAGGGCGCCAAGCTCAACCACTGGGTGATGGACGCCGAGAAGGGCTTCCTGCTCGAACCCATGCGCGCCGGCATTCGCCTGACCACCGGCGCCGAGCTGGCCGACCTGGATTCGCCGCCCCAGTACAAGCAGCTGGCCGCCGCCGAGAAGGTGGCGCGCAAGCTTTTCCCGCTGGGCAAGCGCCGCGACGGCCAGCCCTGGAAAGGCGCGCGACCCTGCATGCCGGACATGAAACCGGTGATCGGCCCCGCCCCCGGCAAGGAAGGCATGTGGCTCGCCTTCGGCCACGGCCACCAGGGCTTCACCCTGGGCCCGGCCACCGGCGAACTGCTCGCCCAGATGATGGATGGAGAGGAACCCGCGGTGGATATGGCGCCGTTCCGGGTCGATCGGTTCTGAGTTTGAGGCAATGACGAAAGCGGGCGCCCTATAGGCGCCCGCTTTATTGAAAAATACGATCACTGTATATCCGAAAGCAGCATCCTCGGAATTTCAGCCAGGAAGCCGGGGGTCACTCTTTTTGGTAAGTGACCGTGACGGTACCCTTAAGTTGGTTCTTCGCGATTTCGTAGTCTGGATTAAAGGTAGCTAGATTGTGCACACCGATACCAAAAGCCGTTGCGATGCCGGCCAACTGTGTGACACCAGTCGGAACTGCTACTCCAGCAATGGCCGCGCTACGATACTCAGTATAGACGCGGCAGCGAAGATCTTGTTTTTCAATTTCGCCTTCTACTTTATTTACAACAAACGAAATATCCTTGACTGCTACAACCTGGAACGAGCGTTTTTCACCAACCAACTCTCTTAGCTTGTCAGTCGTTAGCTCATCAGACGTATATTTCAAAATATCAATTTCTGTTGCCATGACATTGACCCCCGCATAAAAATAAATTAAGGAAAAACAGCCGTGAATTTTCCACCACCTTCAAGCCGAGTTAACCCAAGCCTGTAACGAATTGCAAAGAAAAAGGGCCTACCCTTTGGTAGGCCCTTGATCTTGGTCAGCTTAACCGCGTCAGGCGTTCAGCCTAGGCGTGCCTCACTCCCACTCGATCGTCGCCGGCGGCTTGCTGCTGACGTCGTAGGTCACGCGGGAGACGCCGCGGATCTCGTTGATGATGCGGTTGGAGACTTTCTCCAGCAGTTCATACGGCAGGTGGGCCCAGCGGGCGGTCATGAAGTCGATGGTTTCCACGGCGCGCAGGGCGATGACCCACTCGTAGCGGCGACCGTCGCCGACCACGCCGACGGATTTGACCGGCAGGAAGACGGCGAAGGCCTGGCTGGTCTTGTGGTACCAGTCGGCGTTGTGCAGTTCCTCGATGAAGATGGCGTCGGCTTCGCGCAGGATGTCGGCATACTCCTTCTTCACTTCGCCGAGGATGCGCACGCCCAGGCCCGGCCCCGGGAAGGGGTGGCGGTACACCATGTCGTAGGGCAGGCCGAGTTCCAGGCCGAGCTTGCGCACTTCGTCCTTGAACAGTTCGCGCAGCGGCTCGACCAGCTGCAGCTTCATGGTTTCGGGCAGGCCGCCGACGTTGTGGTGCGACTTGATCACGTGCGCCTTGCCGGTCTTGCTGGCGGCGGATTCGATCACGTCGGGGTAGATGGTGCCCTGGGCGAGGAAGTCGACGCCTTCGATCTTGCTGGCCTCTTCATCGAACACGTCGATGAAGGTGTTGCCGATGATCTTGCGCTTGGCTTCCGGGTCGTTCTCCCCTTTGAGCTTGGAGAGGAACAGCTCCTCGGCGTCCACGCGGATCACCTTCACACCCATGTGGCGGGCGAAGGTTTCCATCACCTGGTCGCCTTCGTTCTTGCGCAGCAGGCCGTTGTCGACGAACACACAGGTGAGTTGGTCGCCGATGGCCTTGTGCAGCAGTGCCGCTACTACCGAGGAGTCCACGCCGCCGGAGAGGCCGAGCAGCACGTGGCGGTCGCCCACCTGGTCGCGCACGCGGGCGATCTGGTCTTCGATGATGCGTGCCGGGGTCCACAGTTTTTCCGAGCCACATACGCCGACCACGAAGTGCTCGAGGATGCGCTGACCCTGCAGGGTGTGGGTCACCTCGGGGTGGAACTGCACGGCGTAGAAGCGCTTCTCCGGCCAGGTCATGGCGGCCACGGGGCAGCTGGGAGTAGAGGCAGTCACGGTGAAGGATTCCGGCGCGCGTGCCACCTTGTCGCCATGGCTCATCCACACGTCGAGCAGCGCCTTGCCGTCGTGGTCCACGTGGTCCTTGATGTCGCGGAACAGGTCGTCGTCGCTGTCGACCTTGACCTGGGCGTAGCCGAACTCCTGCTTGTCGGAGCCTTCCACGGCACCGCCGAGCTGCACCGCCATGGTCTGCATGCCGTAGCAGATGCCCAGCACCGGCAGGCCCATCTCGAACACGCATTCAGGCGCACGGGGCGAGCCGGAGGCCACGGTGGACTCCGGGCCGCCGGAGAGGATGATGCCGTTGGGCGCGTATTCGCGGATCTCCTCCTCGGTGATATCGAAGGCGCGCACTTCGGAGTACACGCCGATCTCGCGCACGCGGCGGGCGATCAGCTGGGTGTACTGGGAGCCGAAGTCGAGGATGAGGATCTTGTGGGCGTGGATATCGGTCATCTGGGCGTCTCTAAGCAACGTATGGCGGCGGGCCGGATGCAAAAGCGTGCGGCGGGATGATACCCGCCGCGTTTGTCTCTTTCGAGCTGGCGTTTAGCCAGCTCTATAATTTGGCGCTTCTTTCGTGATCTGCACGTCGTGAACATGCGACTCGGCGAAGCCGGCGCCGGTGATCTGCACGAATTCCGGCTTGGTGCGCATCTCCTGGATGTCGGTGCAGCCGGTGTAGCCCATGGAGGCGCGCAGGCCACCCATCAGCTGGTGCACGATGGCGCTCATCACGCCTTTGTAGGGCACGCGGCCTTCGATGCCTTCCGGTACCAGCTTCTCGGCGCCACTGTCCTTGTCCTGGAAGTAGCGGTCGGCGCTGCCCTGGCTCTGGGCCATGGCGCCCATGGAGCCCATGCCGCGGTAGGCCTTGTAGGTACGGCCCTGGAACAGCTCGACCTCGCCCGGCGCTTCCTCGGTGCCGGCCAGCAGGCCGCCTACCATCACCGCGCTGGCGCCGGCGGCGATGGCCTTGGCCAGGTCGCCGGAGTAGCGCACGCCGCCGTCGGCGATCAGCGGGATGTCATACGCCTTGAGCGCCTCGGCCACGTTGGAAACGGCGGTGATCTGCGGCACGCCCACGCCGGCCACGATGCGCGTGGTGCAGATGGAACCGGGGCCGATACCCACCTTCACGCCGTCGGCGCCGGCTTCGGCCAGCGCCCGAGCGGCGGCGGCGGTGGCGATGTTGCCGCCGATCACCTGGATCTGCGGGAAGTGCTCCTTGACCCAGGCCACGCGGTCGATGACGCCGCGGGAGTGGCCGTGGGCGGTATCGACGATGATCACGTCCACCCCGGCTTCCGCCAGTGCGGCCACGCGATCCGGCGTTTCCGGGCCGGTGCCCACCGCGGCGCCGACCAGCAGGCGGCCGTCGGCATCCTTGGCGGCATTGGGGAAGGTGCGCGCCTTCTCGATGTCCTTGAAGGTGACCAGGCCGCGCAGGTGGAAGTCGCCGTCCACCACCAGCATCTTCTCGACCCGGTGCTCCTGCATCTTGGCCTTGATCACGTCGAGCCCGGTGCCCTCGGGCACCGTCACCAGCCTGTCACGCGGCGTCATGATGTCGGAAACGCTGTCGCCCTGGTTGGGCTGGAAGCGCATGTCGCGTTCGGTGACCAGGCCCACCAGGCTCTCCCCTTCCACCACCGGGAAGCCCGAGAAGCCGTACTCCTCGGCCATGGCCAGGAGGTCGGCCAGCTTGGCCTTGGCGCCCACGGTTACCGGGTCCTTGACGATCACGCTCTCGTGCTTCTTGACCTTGCGCACCTCGGAGGCTTGATGCGCGATGGTCATGTTCTTGTGGATGATGCCGATGCCGCCTTCCTGGGCCATGGCGATGGCCAGGCGGGCTTCGGTCACGGTATCCATGGCGGCGGAGACGAGGGGGATGTTGAGGTAGAGGTCGCGGGTCAGGCGGGTTCGCAGGCTGACGTCCTTGGGCAGGACCTCGGAGTAGCCGGGTACGAGTAATACGTCGTCGAACGTAAGAGCTTCTTGGGCCATACGTAACATAGTCGGCAACACCCAGTGCTGGTGGGGAGGGGGAAAAAGTGAATCGACCATTATAACGCTCGCTCCAAGACACGGGCAATGCGCCGCCGCCCCGGGCCAGGCTCCCATCGACACACCGCTCGGCTACATGCTGAAACAGATAAACACCGACGCTGACTTACAGCGGCAGGAAGCTGAACTAGCTTGAGAAGTGCACAACGGGTCCACTCACGGACAGGAGTGACGGAAATGAACTGGGACCAGATCGAAGGCACCTGGAAGGAAATGAAGGGCAAGGCCCGCGCCAGCTGGGGCGAGCTGACGGATGACGAGCTGGACCAAGTCGGCGGCAAGAAAGACGAGCTGGTCGGCAAGATCCAGAAACGCTATGGCCTGGAGCGCGAGGAAGCGGAACGCCAGGTCGATGATTGGGCACGCGGCCTCTAACCGCTCCCGCATCACGAAGCCACGATCCAAGGTCTACGGACAGGTCTAAGGAGAAGTGACCATGCAGAAGCACGCTCTTACTATCGCAGTCGCTGCCATTGCCGGCAGCCTCGCCTTCGGCACGCAAGCGGTGGCACAGCAGGACCAGACTGACCAGCGGATGGCCCAGGGCCTCTACTCCGCCAACGACATCATCGGCGCCGATGTCTATCACGCCAATGACACCGACGAAGAAGTCGGCACCGTCGAGAACATCCTGATCGACGATGACGGCCAGGTGACGGCCCTGATCGTCAGCGCCGGCGGCCTGTGGGGCATGGGTGGCGACGACGTTGTCGTTGGCATCGAGCATTTCAGCATGGAAACCGAGCGTGACGACGGCGGCATCTTCGGCCAGAACGACGTGACCCACCGTATCCTGGTCGATGCCACCGAAGACGAGCTCGAGAACTTCCCGTCCTACGACGAGCAGTGGTTCAACGACGAGCGCAACCGTCGCACCGAAGAGCGTGGCGATCGCGAAGGCGTCTGGCAGACCACCGGTACTGCGGGCACCGGCACCCGGGGTGACGGCGGCGGCACCGCCTTCCGCGACGGCGAAGCCGACGGTGACACCGTGGGCGCCACCGACGGCGCCAACCGCGAGCGCACCGACCGCGACGATGCCGAGTACACCGACGAGGACGTGGTGGACGATTTCGATTGAGCCTGCGCCACCTCCCCTGATGCAAGCAACGCCGGGCCCATGGCCCGGCGTCTTCGTTACGGGGCCGTCTTCGCTGCGGGGCCGTCTTCGTTGTGGGACAGCCATGCTACAGTGGCACGACTGCCCGCAGGAATCGTCATCATGCCCTCAGTCGATATCCCCGACGCCGATACCCCCCTCTCCGTCAGCGACCTGAACCGCCGCGCCCGCCAGCTGCTCGAGCGAGGCATCGGCGAAGTGTGGGTCGAAGGGGAGCTTTCCGGGGTGTCGCGGCCCGCCTCCGGGCATCTCTACTTCACGCTGAAGGACAGCTCGGCCCAGCTGCGCTGTGCCCTGTTTCGCCAACGCGCCCGCTTTGTCGCCGCCCCCATGCGCGACGGCGACCGCGTGCGCGTGCGCGGCCAGGTCTCGCTGTTCGAGCCGCGTGGCGACTACCAGATGATCGTCGAGGCCGTGCGCCTGGCCGGGGAAGGCGAGCTGCTGCTGGCGCTGGCACGGCTCCGCCAGCGCCTGGCCGATGAAGGAGTCTTCGCCAACGCAAGGCCTCTGCCCCACCCGCCGCGTCACCTGCTGGTACTGACGTCGCCCAGCGGTGCCGCCATTCGCGATGTGCTGGCCGTGCTTGGCGCCCGCTGGCCGCTGACCCAAGTGACACTGATCGGCGTGCCGGTGCAGGGCCGCGAAGCGGCACCGGCGCTGGTCGCCGCCTTGGGGCTGCTCAATCGCCAGCAGGTGCTGGACCCGGCCCACGACGCGGTGCTGATCACTCGCGGCGGCGGCAGCCTGGAGGATCTTTGGGCATTCAACGACGAGCACCTGGCCCGGGCGATCTTCCACTCTCGCCTGCCGGTCGTGTCGGCCGTCGGACACGAGATCGACACCACCCTGGCGGACCTGGCCGCCGACTTGCGCGCCCCCACCCCCTCCGCCGCCGCCGAGATGCTGGTGCCTGATCGCCACGCAATCTCGCGCCAGCTGCAAGAACAGGAGCAGCGGCTTAGGCGCGGCATCCAGGCCCGGCTGGCGCGCGAGAGCCAGCGGCTCGACCATGCCCGCGCCCGGCTGCGTCACCCCGGCGAGGTCCTGGCACGCCAGCGCCAGATCCTGAACGAGCGTGAAGCCCGCCTGGCGCGCGCGCTGCATGCCCGGCTCGCCGGCGAGCGCGAACAGCTGCGCCACCTCATGCGGCGGCTCGGCGCCTGCCACCCGCGGCGCGAGGCCGAGCAAGCCGAAATCCGGCTCGCTCGCGCCCGGGCACGGCTGGCGCAGGCCATGCAGCGTGCCCTGGCGCAACCCCGGGAACGCCTGGCCGGCCTGGCCCGCCAGCTGCAGGCGGTGAGCCCGCTGGCGGTACTGGGGCGCGGCTACACCCTCCTGCAGGACGAATCGGGCCAAGTGGTGCGGCGGGCAGCCGACACCCAGCCCGGCCAGTCGCTGACCGCCCGGCTGGGAGAGGGAAGGTTGAAGGTGGAGGTGAAGCGCCGCCTCAAGTGACGAGGCGAGGCCCGGCCGGCATCACTCCGGCTTGAAGGTGCTCGGCTCCAGCTCGTGCCGGGCCAGCAGCTTGTAGAAGTCGGTGCGATTGCGCCCGGCGATGCGTGCCGCCTGGGTCACATTGCCTTCGGTGATCTTGAGCACCTTGATCAGGTAGCTGCGTTCGAAGCTGGCGCGTGCATCGTTGAAGGTGGGCAGCGCGCTGTCTTCGGCCGCCAGCGCCTGCGCCACCAGCGCCTCGGGGATCATCGGCGAGCGGGTCAGCGCCACGCACTGCTCCACCACGTTGACCAGCTGCCGCACGTTGCCGGGCCAGGCGCTGGTGGCCAACAGGTTGAGCGCCTCCGGCGAGAACCCCTTCACGAACGGCTTGTGCCGTGCCGCCGCCTGGGCCACCAGGTGCCGTGCCAGCAGCGGCACGTCCTCGGCGCGATCCTTCAACGCCGGCAGCTTCAGGTTGACCACATTGAGGCGGTAGAAGAAGTCCTCGCGGAACTCGCCCTGGTGCATGGCCTGGCTGAGGTCGCGATGGGTCGCCGACAGGATGCGCACGTTGACCGGGATCGACTGGGTCGAGCCGAGCGGGCGGATCTGGCGCTCCTGCAGCGCGCGCAGCAGCTTCACCTGCAGCGGCAGTGGCATGTCGCCGATCTCGTCGAGAAACAGCGTGCCGCCGTCCGCCGCCTGGAACAGGCCCTTGTGCTCGCTCACCGCCCCGGTGAAGGCGCCCTTGGCATGGCCGAACAGCTCGCTTTCCAGCAGCTGCTCGGGCAGCGCCCCGCAGTTGATGGCCACGAAGGGCTTGCTGGCACGCGGGCTGGCATCGTGGATGGCCCGTGCCAGCAGCTCCTTGCCCGAGCCCGAGGGGCCGGTGATCAGCACGCTGACATCGGAGGCCGCCACCATGTGGGCCTGCTCCAGCACGCGCTCCATTTCGGGGCTGCGGGTGAGGATGGCGGCGCGCCAGGTATCATCGCCCTCGCTGCCGACCGGCGGCGCCTGGGCCAGGGCTTCATCGATGGCCCGGAACAGCTCGTCGCGGTCGACGGGCTTGGTCAGGAAGCTGAACACGCCCTGCTGGGTGGCATTCACCGCATCGGGAATCGAGCCGTGGGCGGTAAGGATGATCACCGGCAAGCCGGGCACCTGGCGCTGGATTGCCTGGAACAGCGTGAGGCCGTCCATCTCGTCCATGCGCAGGTCCGACAGCACGATGTCGGGGCGCTCTTCCGCCAGGCAGCGCAGCGCCTCGGGGCCGCTCTCCACGGTGGTGACACGAAAGCCGCGGCTCTCCAGGCGCATGCCCAGCAGCCTCAGCAGGCTGACGTCGTCGTCCACCAGCAGGATATGGGCACCGCTGGCCTGCGCCTCGCGGCCAGCGCTCCTGCGTGCCTCGGTTCTGGAGTGATCAGCGAGTCGAGCCGCTTCCATAACGTCATCTACTCCCTCGCCGCTCAGGGCGACTGCTGTCTCAGGTTGATATTCTGCTCGATGGTAGTGAGCGCCTCGAGCTTCTCGGCAAGCTCGGCCTTTTCCTGCTGCAGCGCCGACAGCTGGCTGCGGGAGCGCTCGGCCTGGTTGGCCACGGAACGCCGCCCCTCCAGCTCGTTGAGCCAGTAGCGCAGCAGCGGCTGCAGGTCGGCCGGCGCCTGGTCGATATGCCGGCGATAGAGCTCGGAGGCCTGCGCCCACTGCCGCTCGGTGCCCCAGGCCAGGGCAACCGCGCGAGCCAGCTCGCGCTCGCTCACGCTGGCGCTCTGGTTACCTTCGAGCTCCTGCAGCTTGTCGCGGCGCCAGTGGTGGTCGCCACGCTGGGAGGCAAGCCCGAAGGCGACCCAGTCGGGCAGCAGGCAGGCATCCACGACAAAGGAGGGCTCTTCCCCACAGACGACATCGGCCTCGGCTTCGTTCTCTTCGGCCTGCAACATGGCATAGTCCGGCAGGTACTGGCAGCCGCCCAGGAAGAGGGCCACGACCACCACGCCGGAAGTGAACGCCGTATGGCTCATACTCTCTCGCTCCGTGCGCTGATACCCCTTTCCCTGGGCTCTCTCTTGCGTCCGTGCTGGGTCAAGGGAGCCGCCCGACGCGGCAGCGTCAGGCGGAAACAGACGGCAAGTTCCGGGTCGTCCACCAGCGCCAAGGCGCCCTGGTGAAGGCGAGCACAGTCCGCGGCCACTGACAGGCCGATGCCGGAACCCTTCAACGGCCCCTTGCGCCGCGAGCGGCCCTGGTAGAAGGGTTCAAACAGGCGGGGCTTGTCCGTCTCGGCGATGGCTTGGCCGCTATTGGCCACCTCGAGGAACAGGTGGTCCCGCCCCGGGTGAGCCCGGACCAGCAGGATACCGCCGTCTTCGCCATAGGCGATGGCGTTGGAGATCAGGTTGTCGAGGATCCGCCCCATGGCCATGCGATCCACGACCCACTCGAGGGGGCCGGGGAAGACGGTTACCTGCATGTCTTTCTTTTCCAGCGCCAGGCGATGCTTGGCCAGCGTAGCCTGGACCAGGCCGGCCAGGTCGACGTTCTCCAGGCTGATCCCCTTGCTGTGCTGCAGCAGGTTGTAGTCCAGCAGCTGTTCGATCAGCCGCTGCAGCTCACTGCCGCTGGCATCGATCAACGAGAGGATCTCGCGCTGGCGGGGCGTCAGCTCGCCCGCCACGCCGTCGGCAAGCAGCGCCGAGCCCTCGCGGACACTCGCCAGCGGCGTCTTGAGTTCATGCGACATGTGGCGCAGGAACTGCTGCTTCTGCGCCTCGAGGTCACTGAGCCGCGTCGACAGCCAGTCGAGCCTATCGCCAAGCCTGACCAGCTCGGCCGGCCCCTGGATATTCTCGAGGTGAATGTGCTCCTGCCCGCTGCCGATGCTCAGGATACGGCGCTCGAGCTGGCGCACGGGGCGCACGATGAGCCAGCTGAACAGCAGCATCAGCATCAGGCTGGCCGATACCAGCGCGGCGGTCTGCGACCAGAGCCGGGTCTGCACCGCCTCCGCGCGCGCGCGGATCAGTTCGATGCGGTCATCGATCTGCTGGTTGGTGGCTCGGCGAATCGCCTCGGTGTGCTCCGCGAAGGGACCGAACAGGGCGAGCCAGAGCTCCAGCGCCTCGGGTTCCAGCTCCGGCAGCTGCGACAGCAGCAAGAGTTGCTCTTCGAGCGCCCGCAGGTCGGCATCATTGGCCAGCAGCCGACGCTGCTGGGCCAGCAGGGAGGTGAACTCGGCGTGCTTCTCGCTGTAGATATCGAGCAGGCTCTCCTGCTCGAGCACCGCGTACTGGCGAGCGCTGCGCTCCATCTCGACCGCCAGGTTGCTGAGCTGGCGTGCGCGGCGCGACTGCTCGACGGCCTGGCGCGCACTCACATCAGCCAGTTGGGAAAGCTCGGCGAGCGCCTGACCGGCCTGATACATCAAGATACCCAGCGGCAACATCACCACCAGGAACGCCATCAAAACCAGTTGCGGCAATGAGCGCGGACGCCAACGGCGCGAGACCCGTTTGGTCATGACCAGTAGTCTGCTCGGGAGAAAAGTGGGGACCACCATAGCCTTGCCTAGAGGATAACAGAGTTCCGCACCCGTCCGGTGCACTGGCCGCAGAAATGCTGCCGCTTTGTAAAAAAAAAGGCCGGCAGTGCCGGCCCAAGTACGCAGGGAACTAAAGGGGGTGGAAAATATCGACATCGATCGCCTGGCCGAGCCATGTCACATACTTTCCGTGGCCCGAAGGCCGCGAAGCCCTGCCATCGCCCATGAGCTACCAGGAGCTGGTCGAGGCAGACAAGCGGTACGCCCGCCTGGCTTCGTTCCTTGGCGCCACCGCTACGGCAACCGTCAGCGCTGGCCCGATATTCGATCCCCCGTAGGGGATGAGGCATCCTTGCCGGGGCATCCTTGCCCTTCAGGTACTCTTCCATGCCTGGCGGCGGTACCCGTCTCATCGCAACCTAGATACACATCGCGGAGCAAGCGCTGGCGTCTCGATGCCCGGGTGCACAGGGCATGGGGGTGGTCCCCGAGCTTCTCGACAACCTGGTGATTCGAGCCGTGTGAATCACCTCTTCGCCGCTCACCTAGACTATTGCGACAGGCGTGCCAATTTTCCTGTTAAGCGTTTTTAAACAATGACTTGTAAATACAACAAATCATGAAATCAAGCGCGACCGGCAGATTCCAGCCAAAACGCCCGCTCTCGCCCCCCTTTTTTGTCAGCGTTTGGCGACAGCTTTCACGTCATAAAAATAAAACCATTTTTTATCAAAAGGTTGCGATGTTGCTTCATTGAGACAAGGCGACAGGCCACGTTGCCGCACGGCGACACCAGCGCTGCCGAGCCAGGCTCGACAGCACGCAGGCGTGCCTGGAAGGATCAGGCGAGGGGTTTTACCAGGATCTTGGACTTGCGGGCGTGGTTGTAGGTATCGCGCTTGAGCGGGGGGAGCACGTCGATTTCCGCCGGGCGGAAACCGTGTTCGACGAACCAGTGGGCGGTGTGGGTGGTCAGGACGAACAGCGAGGCGATTCCCAGCCGCCGCGCCCGACGCTCGATGCCCGACAGGAGGAGCGCGCCGCGGGCGCCGCCCCGATACTCGGTGTGAATCGCCAGGCAGGCGAGCTCGCCCATGTCCGCATCGCCGAAGCAGTGCAGCGCGGCACAGCCGATCACCATGCCGTCGCGCTCGATGACGAGATAGTCATCGATCTCGTGTTCCAGCCGCTCGCGAGATCGCGGCACCAGCATGCCGCGCCGCTCCAGCGGCTCCAGCAGCTCCAGCAGGCCGCCGATGTCGCCGAGTTCGGCGGGGCGCAGCTGTTCATAGCGGTGCTGGGTGATCATGGTGCCTACACCATCGCGGGTGAAAAGCTCGGCAAGCAGCGCATCGTGATCGTGCCACGACAGCAGGTGCGTACGCGCCACGCCGTGGCGTGCCGCCTCGCAGGCCGCCGCCAGGTGCCGTGCCTGCTCTTCACCGAGCGTGGCGCGGGCCAGCAGGGTTTCCGCCTCGGCCGGGGTCAGCTGGCGCTGCAGCGCGCCGTTCTCGTCATAGAGCCCGGCCGCTTCGCCCAGCAGGATCAGCTTGTCGGCCCCCAGCGCCATGGCGGCATGCTGCGCCACCTCTGAGGCATCCAGGTCGAACACTTCCCCGGTGCTGGAAAAGCCCAAGGGCGGCAACAGCACCAGCGAGCCGCGGTCGAGCAGCCCCTGCACCGCCAAAACGCGCACCCGCCGCACCTCCCCGCTGTGGTCGTAGTCGACGCCGTCGCGCACGCCCAGCGGCTTGGCCATCACCAGGTTGCCCGATACCGCCGTCAGCTCGACCCCGTGCAGCGGCGTGTTGGGCAGGCCCAGCGAGAGGCGCGCCTCCAGCCAGAGCCGCTGTTCGGCCGCCACCTGCTGGACGCAGCTCATCAGCTGCTCGTCGGCCACCCAGCGACCCTTGTGGCGCAGCGGCACGATGCCGCTTTCGCTCAGCGCGCGCTCCACCTGGGGGCGGATGCCGAACGCCACCACCAGACGCACGCCCAGGGTGTGCAGCAACGCCAGGTCCTGGATCAGCTGCTCGCCTCGGCCGCGCGCCATGGCCTCGCCCTCGATGAGGATGACGAAGGTTCGGCCCCGGTGCGCATTGATATAGGGGGACGAATTGCGAAACCAGTCGGCAAAAGGGAAACGGTTATCCAAAGGCCGCTCTCCGGCAGGAGATGAGAGGAAGGAATGGCGAGACGACTATATCAGAGCGACGAAAACGGCGGCACCACCGAAGGGCCGCCGCCGTGCTCGCTGTCGCGCGGTGCGCGTCAGCCGAAGATCGCGCGGAACAGGAAGAAGAACATGATCGCCAGGCCGGCACCTGCCGGCAGGGTGATCAGCCATGACATGACGATGGTGCCGATCACGCGCAGGTTGAGCGCGGCCATGCCGCGGGCCAGGCCGACGCCGAGCACCGCCCCCACCAGGGTGTGGGTGGTGGAAATGGGCAGCCCCGTGCCCGAGGCCAGCACCACCGTAGTGGCCGCCGCCAGGGTGGCGGCAAAGCCGCGGCTGGGGGTCAGCTCGGTGATCCCGGTGCCGACGGTGGCAATCACCTTGTGGCCGTAAGTGACCAGGCCGGCCACGATGCCGCCGCCGCCGAGCATCAGCACCCACCAGGGCACCAGCGCCGCGGTGTCGATCATGCCTTCGCTGCGCACCACGCTGATCACCGCCGCCAGCGGCCCCACGGCGTTGGCCACGTCGTTGGAGCCGTGGGCGAAGGCCATGGCGCAGGCGGTGAAAATCATCAGTACGCCGAAGACCCGCTCCACGCTGCCGTAGCCGAACTGGTCGTCGATATGGCGCTCGCCCTTGACCCGGCTCTCCATCAGGATGCCGAGGCCCATGATACCGAGGCCAAGCAGCAGGGAGAGCAGGAAGCTCTGGGCGAAGGTGAAGTCCAGCCCCACGTGGGTCAGGCCCTTGGTCAGGGTCACCATGGAGACGATGAAGCCGACCAGGAAGATGTAGAACGGCACGGTGCGCTTGGCCGCGGCGAAGGGGTCGCGGGCCTCGAAGATCAGGTGCTGCACCGACTTGAACAGGATGAAGGCGATGGTGCCGGCCAGCAGCGGCGACACCACCCAGCTCGAGGCGATGGTGCCGACCCGCCCCCAGGCCACCGCTTCCATGCCCAGGCCTACCGCGCCGAAACCGACGATGGCGCCGACGATGGAGTGGGTGGTGGACACCGGCCAGCCCTTGGCCGAAGCCACCAGCAGCCAGATCGCCGCGGCCAGCAGGGCCGAGAGCATGCCGTAGACCAGCAGCTCGGGGTTGGCCTGCAGCAGGACGGGATCGACGATGCCGCCACGGATGGTCGCGGTGACCTCGCCGCCGGCCAGCCAGGCGCCGAGGAATTCGAAGATCACGGCGATGACGATCGCCTGCTTGATGGTGATGGCCTTGGAGCCCACCGAGGTACCCATGGCGTTGGCGACGTCGTTCGCCCCCACGCCCCAGGCCATGAAGAAACCGAACAGGCAGGCCAGGATGATGAATATTTCACCGTGCTGCGCAATGATCGACATAGGGTGGGTTCCTATGTGGCTGTCTGAGTGAGAGGCCCCGCACCGGGATCGCCGGTGGCGGCAGGCTCTTACCGGGCGGTGAGAATCTGCAGGCGGCTGCCGACGCGCTCGGCGCGATCGGAGAGCTCGCCGACCCAATCGATGATCTTGTAGAGGAAGACCACGTCGACCGGCTTGAGGCGATCCTCGAGCTCGAAGAGCTGGCGGCGAATCGCGATCTGCTGCTGGTCGGCCTGCTGTTCGAGCACGTGCAGCTCGCGGATCAGGTTGAGCATCACGTCGGTCACATGGCGACCGAAGCCGGACTCGAGCAGGTCCTCGAGCTCCTCCAGGGCCTGGCGCGCCTGGGCGACGCAGGCCACGGAGGTCTGCATGTAGTCGCGCATCGGCTGGGCCAGCTCGTCGGGAACCCGCATGCGGCGACCCAGCATGATGCCGGTGATGTCGCGCACCTTGTTGGCGATCTTGTCCTGGACCGTGATCAGGTCGAGAAGGTCACTGCGGGAGACGGGAAGGAACAGCGTGTTGGGCAGGTTGAGGCGTAGCTCGGTCTTGAGATTGTCGGCGTCGTGCTCGAGCTGAGTGATGATTTCGCGGATTCGAGCGGCGTCCTCCCACTCACCGGCCAGCGATGCCTCGAAGAAGGGCAGCAGCTGGTCGGCACATTCGCTGGCCTTTTCGATGTGGGCCAGCAGGGGCTGGAAAGGCGAGCGGCCGAACATCGCGGAAAACGGGTTGGGCTTTACCATGGCGTATCATGCGCTTGTGGAATGGCGGCGCCAGTATAGAGACTGGCTTTTGTTACGTCATCGAAAAAATCACCTGACCCCCGCCGGGCGGGGAGCAGGTTCAAGGAGTTGCGACGTGAGCCAAGAGATCGAAATGAAGCTGGCACTGGGCCGCGAGGGTGCCGAGGGCCTGTGCCGGCATCCGCTGCTGCAGCGCCTGCCCGCCGACACCCGGCGCCTGGCCAATACCTACTACGACACCGCCGACGGCACGCTGGAGTCGCGCTGCATGGCGCTGCGCCTGCGCTGCCAGGATGGCCGGTGGGTGCAGACGCTGAAGACCAGCGGGGTGGGCAGCGGCGGGCTGAGCCAGCGCGGCGAGTGGGAGTGGCCCGTGGCGGGCGATGCGCTTGACCGCGACCGCCTCGCCGCGCTGCCGCCCATGGCCGAGCTGGGCACCGACGTGCTGGCACGCCTCGAACCCCGCTTCACTACCGACTTCGAGCGCCGCCTGTGGCACCTGGAGCTGGCCGACGCCCACATCGAGGTGGCGCTGGACCAGGGCGAGATTCGGGCCGCCGGGCGGCGGGTACCGATTCGAGAGCTGGAACTCGAGCTCAAGCATGGCGACACCGGGGCACTCTGGGCACTGGCAAGCGCCTTCGCCGAAACGCTGCCGCTGCGCCCGGCAGACGCCAGCAAGGCCCTGCGTGGCAGCGCGCTGCTCACCAACCGGTGGACGCTGCCCGACGCCAGGACCGCCAGCGAGCAGCTGCATCGCGCCCTGCTGGCATTGGACGCCTACGACGATACCGGCGAGGATGGTTGGAAGGCGCATGCCAGGGAGGCCCTGCAGGCGCTGGATGCCGATGGCCTCCGCGAGGCCGGCCGGCTCGCGGCCCTGCTGGCGCGGCCCGACTGGCTCGGCGTCGACTTCGGCCGCACGGCGCTACGCCTGGCGCAACGCCTGGCCGCGTGACGTCGCAGGAAAGGACCCAGGAGCGTCAAATGCAGGAAGCCAACCCATGACAGAGCCCTTCAGGCCGGCCGGCGAAGGCGTGCGCACGCGCCTGTTCCAGATCATCTTCGAATCGGATACCCCGCTGGCCAAGGGCTTCGATATCGCCTTGATCATCGTGATCCTGGCCAGCGTGCTGGTGGTGATGCTCGACACCGTCGAGGGCTTCAGTACCGCCTACGGCGAGTGGTTCTACTGGATCGAGTGGGGCTTCACCCTCCTCTTCACCGTCGAGCTGGCGCTGCGCATCTATATCCTCGACAAGCCGATGCGCTACCTGCGCAGCTTCTACGGCGTGATCGACATCGTGGCCATCCTGCCCACCTGGCTGATGCTGCTGGTGCCCGGGACCCAGACCCTAGTCATCGTGCGCCTGCTGCGGGTACTGCGCATCTTCCGCGTGCTGCGCCTGATGCAGTTCGTCGGAGAAGGCCGTCTGCTGGTGGAGGCGCTCAAGAACAGCGTGCACCAGATCTTCCTGTTCCTGTTCACCGTGTTCCTGCTGGTCACCCTGTTCGCTTCGCTGATGTACATGATCGAGCCCGCCGAGGCGGGCTTCACCAGCATTCCCATCTCGATCTACTGGGCCATCGTCACCCTGACCACGGTGGGCTATGGCGACATCGTCCCCGTCACGCCGCTTGGCCAGGCCATCTCGACCCTGGTCATGCTGATCGGCTACTCGATCATTGCCGTACCCACCGGGGTCTTCTCGGCCGAGGTGATCCGCTCGATTCGCTCCGACCGCTACTCCAACCAGGCCTGCCCCGGCTGCGGCCACGACCGCCACGAGCAGCGGGCGCGCTACTGCCTCAAGTGCGGTACCTGGCTGGATGAGGAAACGCCCGACCCCAATGCGCCCAAGCCGCGGGGCAAGAAGGCGCGCTGACGCCGGGCGGCGCGTTCAGCCGCCGAACGGCGACAGGTCGCCGCGCCCCTCGCGCACGATGGTCGGCGGCAGTTCGCGCAGGTCGATCACGCTGGTGGGCTCGAGGTGGCAGGCACCACCGTCGATGATGGCATCCAGGTGGGCATCGTAGCGGTCGCGGATCTCTTCGGGATCGGTCATCGGCAACTCCTCGCCCACCGGAATCAGCGTCACGCTCATCAGCGGCTCGCCCAGCGCCTCGAGCAGCGCATGGGTGATGCGGTGATTGGGCACGCGCACGCCGATGGAGCGCCGCTTGGGATGCAGCAGCAGGCGCGGCACCTCGGAGGTGGCGTTGAGGATGAAGGTATAGGCGCCCGGCGTATTGGCCTTGAGCAGGCGAAAGACGCTGTTGTCGACCTTGGCGTAGGTGCCGATGTCGGAGAGATCGGAGCACACCAGGGTGAAGTTGTGCTTGTCGTCCAGCGAACGCAGCCACTTGATCTTCTCGATCGCCTTCTTGTCGCCCAGGTGGCAGCCCAGGGCGTAGCCGGAGTCGGTGGGATAGGCGATCACCCCGCCCTGGCGCACGATCTTCACGGCCTGGTCGATCAGGCGCTGCTGCGGGTTGTCCGGGTGGATCTGTATGAATTGGCTCATGTTCGGTTCCCTGCGGTGTTCGATCTGCCCACTATAGCGCGCCGGTGGCAGGCCCGTCGTAGTTGGCGATGAAGCCGGCCAGCTTCGGGTGCGTCCATACCGGCGGCACGGCGGCACGCGGCACCGGGCTCATGCTGCCCGGCGCCAGGTGGCCGCCGGGGAAATGGAAGTCGCTGCCTAGCGAAGCGTACAGGCCGCGCTCGTCGAGCTGGCGCGCCAGGTCCCGGGTCACGTCGGCGTTCTGGAACCCGTTGACCCACTCCACCGCCTGTCCGCCGGCCTCGACGAAGCTGTCCAGCAGCAGGCCGCGCTTGCGCCGGGTCAGGCCATGGCGCAGCGGATGCGCCAGCACCGCTACCCCGCCCGCCGCCACGATCCAGCCCACCACCTCGCCCAGCGCCGGCCAGTGGGCCTTGACGTCGCCGGCCTTGCCGTTGCCCAGGTGCTTGCGGAATGCCGTGGCGATGTCGGGCACCAGCCCCGCCGCCACCAGCGCACGGGCGAAGTCCGGCCGCCCCAGCGGCCGGTAGGGCCCGGCCTGCTCGCGGGCCCGTGCCAGGGCATCGTCGAGGCCGAGCTTCTCCATGCGTTCGGCGACGGTTATGGCCCGCGCCTCGCGGGACTTGGCCTGGGCCTCGAGCCCGGCGGCGAGTTCGCCGCTGGCCCCGCCAGGCAACAGGCCTACCACGTGAATACCGATGCCCTGCCACAGGGTGGATAGCTCGGTTCCCGGCACCAGCATGACGCCGAGACGCGCCGCTGCCGCAGCGGCCTCCGGCACGCCGGCCATGGTGTCGTGGTCGGTCAGCGCCATCAGCCGCACGCCGCGCTGCGCGCACAGGGCCACCAGGTCGGCGGGGGCGAGGGCCCCGTCCGAGGCCGTCGAATGCAGGTGGAGATCGACCCCGAAAGGCGCGGGATCACCGGTGAAACGCGGGGGGAACTGAGCGGTTGGCATGACGCAGGGGAGCAACTTTGTCAGAATAATCGCCCATGGTGCGCGTCCGCCTGACGACGGTCAATGCCGGCACCTTCCGAGACTGCGGTATATGCCGCGCTGCCCGAGGAAACGCTGCAATGCTCTACGCCTTTATCTGTGAAGACGTCAACAACAGCCTGGAACGCCGGCTGGCGGCCCGTCCCGACCACCTGGCGCGCCTGGAGAAGCTCCGCGACGAGGGTCGCCTGGTGCTGGCCGGCCCCCACCCCGCCATCGATGCCGACAACCCCGGCGAGGCCGGTTTCAGCGGCAGCCTGGTGGTGGCGGAGTTCGATAGCCTCGAGGCGGCGCAGGCGTGGGCCGACGCCGACCCCTACATGATCGCCGGGGTCTACGCCAAGGTGACCGTCAAGCCGTTCAAGAAGGTCCTGCCCTGAGCCACCGGGGCCGGTCGCGCGGCGCGCAGAACGCCGCCGGCCCGGCCCCGCGACACGCACCCCTTCCCTGACCGCCGTCCCCAGGCGCCTTACTCACAGTTCCTGTGGATAACACTGTTGAAACGCCGCGGATGCCTGCCGCCAGCCCCCATGGCAGGCCAGCGCGGCGCCATCGATCAACTCTTGAGCACCGCGTGCCCACGCTTCGGAGAAGCCCGTGCCTGTCCCTTACGCCCACCTTCCGCCACTGGCCGGCCTGGCGCCCGCCCGCCTCGACTGGCAGCCCGACGCGGCCGGCGGCGAAGCGCCCCACTCCCCTGCCTTCGACGACGTCTACTTCTCGCGCCATGACGGCCGCGCCGAGACCGAGCACGTTTTCCTGGGGGGCAACCACCTGGCGCAGCGCCTGGCCGCCTGGCCGGCCGGCCGGCCCTTCGTGATCGGCGAGACCGGCTTCGGCACCGGGCTCAACATGCTCTGCGCCTGGGCCTGCTTCGAGGCGCACGCTCCGGCTCAGGCACGGCTGCACCTGGTCTCCACCGAGAAGTTTCCGCTCGGCCGCGACGACCTGGCCCGCGCGCTTTCCGCCTGGCCCGACCTGGCCGACCGCGCCGAGGTGCTGCTGGCGCAGTGGCCCGAGCCGGTCGCCGGGGTGCACCGCCTGTGGCTCGCCCCGCGGGTGACCCTGGACCTGCACCTGGGCGATGCCGCCGAGCGCCTGGCCCTGCTCGACGGCCAGGTCGACGCCTGGTTCCTCGACGGCTTCGCCCCGGCGAAGAATCCCGAGATGTGGCGACCGGAGCTGTTCGCCGCCATGGCCGCCCGCTCGCGCCCCGGCGCCACCTTCGCCACCTTCACCTGCGCCGGCGCGGTCAAGCGCGGCCTGGCGGCGGCCGGCTTTGCCTGGCGCAAGGCGCCGGGGTTCGGCCGCAAGCGCGAGATGCTGGTGGGCGAGATCGCCTCACCGCCGCCCGATTTGCGGCGCCAGGCCACGCCCTGGTACAGCCCGCCCGTGGCGCAGCCACCCCGTCACGTGGCGGTGATCGGGGCCGGCATCGCCGGTGCCAGCACCGCCGCCGCCCTGGCACGGCGCGGCATCGCCGTAACGCTCATCGATCGCTTCGACCGCGCCAGCCTCGGCACCACCCACCTGCAGGGGGCGCTCTACGTCAAGCTGGCGGCCGATACCAACCTGCAGAGCCGCACCTACCTGGCCGGCCTGCTGCACAGCCGGCGCTGGCTGGCCCAGATCGACCCGCGGCAGACGCTGTGGCAGCCCAGCGGCGTGCTGCAGCTGGCCTTGGACGAGAAGGAGCAGGCGCGCCAGGCACGCTTCCTGGCCAACCACCCCCTGCCGCAAAGCGTGGTACGCGGGCTCGACGCCAAGGCGGCCACTGCCGCCGCGGGCATCGAGGTCGGCGCCCCGGCGCTGGACTACCCCTGCGCCGCCTGGGTCAGGCCGATGGAGCTTTGCGTAAGCCTGGCGGCCACGCCGGGGGTCCACTTCCGCCAGGCCGAAGTGGCCGCACTGGAGCCCAGCGCGTCGGGCTGGACGCTGGCACTGGCCGACGGCGAACGCCTCGAGGCCGACCAGGTGGTGATCGCCGCCGCCGTCGAGGCGGCCCGCTTTGCCCAGTCCGAAGCGCTGCCGCTGCAGCCGGTGCGCGGCCAGATCAGCCAGCTGCGAGTGCCCGAAGGCGCTCCCAGGCTCGGCCGGGTGGTGTGCGCCGGCGGCTACGTGCCGCCCGCGGCGGACGGCGTGCTCAACTTCGGGGCCACCTTCGGCCCCAAGGAGACCGACATGGCGGAGCGCGAGACGGACCATCTCGCCAACCTGGCGGAGCTCGAGCGCGGCCTGCCCGCCCTGGTGGCGGGCCTGCGCGCCGCCGGGTCCGACCTCTCGCCGCAGCGGCTCACCGGGCGGGTGGGCGTGCGCGCGGCCAGCCCCGACAAGTCGCCCTACTGCGGGCCGGTGCCCGACGCCACGGCATGGCGGCTCGATTATGGCGTGCTGGCCAAGGATGCCTCGCGGGTGCCCGAGATCGCCGGCCGCCACCATCCGGGGCTATGGATCAGCGCCGCCCACGGCTCGCGCGGGATGGCCAGCGCCCCGCTGTGCGCCGAGCTGCTCGCCTCGCGGATCTGCGACGAGCCCTTGCCGCTGGAGTGGCCGCTGGCGGATCACCTCCACCCGGGCCGGCGCATCATTCGCGACCTGGTCCGCGGCCACTAGGGCGTTTCGTCTCCGCCTCCCCCGGCTGGCGCCGGCATCACTCCGACGCCAGCCGCTCGGCCTGGCTGGCGGTGACGAAGCGCGGCGAAGGCCGGCCCAGGTGGTAGCCCTGGCCGTAGTCGATGCCGAGCTCGGCCACGGCGGCCAGCACCTGCTCATCCTCGATGAACTCGGCGATGGTGCTGACGCCAAGGCTGCCCGCCAGCGTGACGATGCTCTTGACGAAGGCCATGTACTTCTCGTCTTGCAGCATGTTGCGGATGAACTCCCCTTCGATCTTGATCACATCGATGGGGAACTGCTTCAGGTAGCGGAACGAGGAGTAGCCCGAACCGAAGTCGTCGATGGCGAAATTGAAGCCTTCGAGCTTCAGGTCGAGCACGAATTTCTCGAGCAGGGTCAGGTTGCTGACGGTTTCGCGCTCGGTCAGCTCGAACACGATGCGGCTGGGCTTGATGCCGTAGTCGATGGCCAGCTGGTGGATATGGGCGATGAACTCGCCAATGATCAGCGACTTGGGCGACAGGTTGATGAACAGCATGCCTTCGTAGCCCTGTTCGCGGATCTGGGCGAAGGCCTTCTCGATCAGCAGGTAGTCCATCTTGTGGATCACGCCGATGCTTTCGGCGATCTCGATGAACTCACCCGCCGGGATGATGCGCTCGCCGATCTGGATGCGCATCAGCAGCTCGTGGATATGGATTTCGCCCGTGTTGACGTCGGCAATGGGCTGGAAGTAGGGCACGATGCGCTGCTCCTCCAGCGCGCTGAGCACCATCTGGTTCTTCTCGCCCACCTCGCGGAAGACCGCCGCCACTTCCTCGTCGTCGGGCAAGGCCACGCAGTTCTTACCCTTGCGCTTGGCCTTGTACATCATGTTGTCGGCCATCAGGAAGAGGTCGTGGGAATTGGCGGCATGATTCGGATAGCTGGCGATCCCGACCGAGGTGGTGGCGCGCACCGCCGTGCCATCCGGGGCGGTGAGCACCTGGCTGGTCAGGTTCTGGGCGATGCGCATGGCCACCGAATACGCCTGCTCCTCGCTGGTTTGCGGCAGGATGACGGTGAACTCGTCGCCGCCGTAGCGGGCCAGGAAATCACCGGGACGTACCGAATGCGCCAGGGTGTTCGCCACGGCATGCAGGAACTGGTCACCGAAGGCATGGCCATGGCGGTCGTTGACCGACTTGAAGTTGTCCATGTCGAGCATCAGCAGGCTGAAGCGATCCTGGTGACGCGATGAACGGGCCACCTCGTAATGCAGCATGTCCTTGAAGACGCGCTGGTTATGCAGGTTGGTCAGCGGGTCGCGGGTGGCATAGAACTCGAGGTCCTTGGTGTACTTGTAGATCGCCTTGACCGAGCCCACCAGGTTGAGCAGCGTCGACAGGATGCCGTCGATGACGATGTGGCGTATCGGATCCTGGGCCAGGTCCGACTGCACGCCAATGCCGACGATACCGCCGATCTTCGGCGCCTCCAGCAGCAGCGACTTGGTCTGCAGGCGGATGTCCTCGGCCGAGAGGTCGTGCATGGGCGCGCTGTCCTGCGTCGCGCTGCATACGCTGTGGTGCGTCACCTTGAGCACGCTGGCCGCCTGGCCGTTGTGGTGTCGCTCCAGCAGCTGGGTCAGCAGGTGCGCGAAGGTCCGCTGCGTCTGCGGCGTCACCTCGCGGTACCAGAACACCTCGAGCTCGTAGCCCTCCTCTTCCACCTGGAAGATGGTCACCAACGTATGCGCCACGATGATGGTGTTGATGTCGCCCAGCAGCTCCTTGATGAACTCGCGCCAGTCGCGCACCACGTCGGAGGTGATGATGAACTTGCTCAGCAGGCGAATCTCGAATTCCAGGATGTCCTTGTCCACTGCCACGTTGCGCAGCCGCGCCACCAGCGCATTGACCTGCTGCAGGGCATCGTGCAGCTCGACGAAGGGCACGTTGGCGTCGGTCACGTCGAGCTGGCGGAAGTCCTCGACCGAATTCACCGCCGCCAGGCGCTTGCGAAAGAGCCCCAGGGTGCCCTGGATCCGGTCCGAGAAGAGGGTCGAGATGGCCAGCGCCAGCAGCAGGACGATGACCGAGGCCACGAGGAACATCGCCACGTAGTTGAGGCGCATCTCGCGGCTGATGGGCGACAGGTCGTGCTGGAGGTCGATGATCCCCAGCACGTCGCCGGTGGCTGCGTTCTGGTGGCAGGCAAGGCAGTCCGAGCGGGCCACCAGCGGCATGATGCGGCGCACCTGGCCGTCCTCGCTGCGCACGCTCGCCTGGCCCGTTGAGAAAGCCGCCTGGATGGCGATATCCATGGCCGGCTGGTCGATCTCGCCGTAGCGCTCGGACACGCGCTCGCCGCGATAGAAGGTGAAGCGGTAGCCGCTCCCGGCGTAGAGCTGCTGGGTCTCCTCGATGAAGGCTTCCATCTGCTCCCGGGTCCAGCCCTGGCGCATGATCTGCAGCATGGCCGTGAAGCTCTGCCGGGCCAGGGTCTCCGAGGTCTGCTCGGCCTGGCGGGCCAGGATATTCTCGTAGAGCAGGGTGGTGACCAGGGTCACCCCCAGGAAGACGGTCATCGAGGCGGATATGATGGCAACCAGCACGAACCCCTTGAGGGTCCGCATGTAGGAAAGCAGAGCGCGGGCATGGGTCAACATGACGTTCCCAATCACAAGACAGGAGGCGCCGAACCTCAACCCTGAGCTAACGGCAGAAGAATGCTGTTACATTCTCGACACATTGGCCCCGCCTGCCTTTGACCTGCATCAACATGTCCTGATGTTCCGCCGCTGCGGCACTCTCCCTTAGTCGAGTCGGCCGCCTAGCCCTCCTCCTCGTCGTCGGCCAGGTCGCGGCCGAAGGCTCGCCACTGGGCCAGCGTCATCACCTCGGTGGTCTCGGTCGTCAGGTCGTGAGCGATGACCAGCTCGTCGCGTTCCAGCTGGCGCTTGAGCTGGCCGACCCAGCCGCGCATGCCCTCGCCGGTGTCGGTGGTGTCGTAGCCCTGCCGGGTGACGAAGGCCTCCAGCAGGGCGTCCAGCGTCTCGCCCGGCAGCATGCGGTAGGGCACCTCGATGAAACGGCCGCTCATGCCGAGCCCTCCTGGTTGTCCGTGGCTGTCTCGCCCTGCTCCCAGGCGCCGAGCCGTTCGAGGAAGGCGGCCTCGTCGAGCACCTCCACCCCCAGCGACTGCGCCTTGGCCAGCTTGCTGCCGGCGGCTTCGCCGGCGACTACCGCGGCGGTCTTCTTGGAAACGCTGCCGGCCACCTTGGCGCCCAGCGCCTGCAGGCGCTCCTTGCCTTCGTCGCGGGTCATGCTCTCCAGGCTGCCGGTGAGCACCCAGGTCTGGCCGGCCAGCGGCTGGGGCCGCTCGCCAACGGTTTCCTCGGCCCAGGTCACACCCTGGTCGCGCAGCGCCTCGATGGTGTCGCGGTTATGCGCCTGGCGGAAGAAGGTATGAACGTGGGCTGCGACTATCGGGCCGACATCCGCCACCGCCTCGAGCTCGGCCTGCCCGGCGGCCATCAGGGCATCCAGGGTCCCGAAGTGACGCGCCAGGTTGGCCGCCGTGGCCTCGCCCACCTCACGGATGCCCAGGGCGAAGATGAAGCGTGGCAGGGTGGTCTGCCTGGCCTTGTCCAGGGCCGCCACCAGGTTCTCGGAGGATTTCTGCGCCATGCGCGGAAGCGTGGCCAGGCGCTCGGCGTCGAGGCGGAACAGGTCGGCGGGCGTCTTGACCCAGTCGCGCTCGATCAGCGCCTCGATCAGCTTCTCACCCAGCCCGTCGATATCCATGGCACGGCGCGACGCGAAGTGCTTGAGCGCCTCCTTGCGCTGGGCGGCACAGTAGAGCCCGCCGGAGCAGCGCGCCACCACCTCGCCCTCCAGGCGCTCGATCTCGGAGTCGCAAACCGGACAGCGGCTGGGGAAGAGGATCTCGCGGGTATCGGAAGGCCGCCGCTCCTCGATTACCCTCACGAGCTGGGGAATGACATCGCCGGCACGACGGATCACCACGCTGTCGCCGATCCTTACGCCGAGGCGGGCGATCTCGTCGGCGTTGTGCAGGCTGGCGTTGGCGACCGTGACCCCGGCCACCGACACCGGCTCCAATCGCGCCACCGGCGTGATCGCCCCGGTGCGGCCGACCTGGAACTCGACGTCGTTGAGCCGCGTGACCTCCTCCTGGGCGGGAAACTTGAAGGCCGTGGCCCAGCGCGGCGCCCGGGCGACGAAACCCAGCTCGCGCTGCTGGCGCAGGTCATCGACCTTGATCACCGCACCGTCGATGTCGTAGCCGAGATGGTCGCGCCGCTCGCCCAGCCGGCGACAGTAGTCGATGACCCCCTGGCTGCCGCTGACCACTTCCAGCAAGCCGCTGGTACGAAAGCCGAAGGCCTTGAGATGCGCCATCAGCTCGCTGTGGCTGGCATCGCCCGGGTCCGGCTCGATGCGGGCCACCTGGTAGGCGCTGAACTCCAGCGGCCGTGTGGCCGTGATCCCGGGGTCGAGCTGGCGCAGGCTACCCGCGGCGGCATTGCGCGGGTTGGCGAACACCTTGCCGCCCTCCTCACGGGCGCGCTCGTTTAGCCGCTCGAAACCCGCATGGCTCATGATCACCTCGCCACGCACCTCGAGCAGCTCGGGAGCGTCGCCGCGCAGCTTGAGGGGTATCGAGCGCAGCGTGCGCAGGTTGGAGGTGATGCCTTCACCTGTACGGCCATCGCCCCGTGTCGCGCCGCTCAGCAGCACGCCGCGCTCATAGACCAGCGATACGGCGGCGCCGTCGAGCTTGGGTTCGCAGCAGAAGCGGATGGTCTCGCCGTCGGTTTCCAGCCGTTCGGCCACCCGCTTGACGAAGGCTTCGAGTTCCTCCTCGTTCAAGGCGTTGTCCAGCGACAGCATGGGTACGGCGTGCTCGACCTCGGGGAAGCCGGCATCCGGCGGCGCCCCCACCCGCTGGGTGGGGGAATCGGGCGTCACCAGCTCGGGGTGGGCCTGCTCCAAGGCCTGCAGACGATGCAGCGCACGGTCGTACTCGGCGTCGGTGAGCTGCGGTTCATCGAGCACGTAATAGCGGTAGTTGGCGTCGTCCAGCTCGGCGCGCAGCCGGGCAATCTCGTCGAGGGTGTCCTGGTCAGGCTGGTTCATGGATCGGCTAGGTCTCGTGTTGAATGGTAGCAGCCCCTAACACGACAACCCCGTGATCGCTCACGGGGTTGTCGGGGCCGCCTTGCCTGCTGTCGGCTTGGCGTCAGTTCACCTGATAGCGGTTGAGGCGGTTGCGCCGCTCGAACTCCTTTACCCGCTGGCGAGCGAACTCCACGGTCTGGGCCGTCATCACGCTGTGGTTCTCGTCCTTCAGCTCACCGCCGAGGTTGCGCACGATGACCATGGCGGTCTCGACCATGGCCTCGAACGCCGCGGCGGTGTCCAGCGCGCCGGGCAGCGGCATCAGCAGGGTGATGCCCGGGGTGCGGAACTCGTCCATCGCTTCGATCGGGAAGGTGCCCGGCTTGAGCACATTGACCATCGAGAACTGCAGTTCGCTGTCGGGGTTCTCGGTCTCGAAGCGGTGGAAGATGCCCATTTCGCTACTGTAGCGCAGCCCGCAGGCCAGCATCAGGTTGAGCAGCGCCCCGCCGGAGAAACCCTCCTCGTCGCGCGACAACACGCTGATGACGATGATCTCGTCGGCCTGGCTCAGCGTCTCGCGCGCCCGCTCGGCGTTGACGTTGTGGCGCAGCGCTCGCGCCAGGGTCGGGTGGGCGCGCACCACGTCGTCATCGTCGTTGACGGCGTCGGCCAGCGGGGCGGTCGGCTCTCCGTGGGCGGCATGCTCGAACTCGGCCGAACGCGGGCGCGACGGGGCAAACAGGGGATCATCGTCGTCGGCCAGTTCGATGACCTCGGCCTCCAGGCGACGGCGCTCGGCGTCCCTGGCGGCCTGCGCTTCGGCTTCAAGGCGGCGGCGCTCGGCTTCGCGGGCGGCCTTCTCGGCGCGCTCCTGCTCGCGGCGCGCCTTCTCCTCGCGCTTTTGCTCACGCCGCTTGGCCATGCGCTGCTGCATGGAGAGACCGAAGCGCTGCACCGACTGACCCATGCGGCGCGAGCCGCTCTTGATCGAGTCGCCCATGCCTTCGAGATCCACCAGGCGGTAGCGTTCGTCTTCGTCGTGCAGCTCGTCGTGATCGTCGGGGTCCGCCACCAGCGGTTCATCCGCCGCGGCCAGGGTCGGTTCATCATCGAGGGCGGAGAGCACCGGTTCACGCCGCTGGGCGCTTTCGGGCTGCGGCGATTCGGCTGCGCTGGCCGTGGTCGACGTGCCGGCGTCGGCGGTTGCGGCGTCGCCCGGCGAGGTCGCCTGACGGGCGGAGACCGCGTCGCGCTCGGATGCGGCGCTTGCCGACCTGGCCGGTCGCGCGGTGTCAGCGGTGTCATTCGACGTGAATTCGGCCAGGGTCGGCTCGCTGCGCTCGGTCTCGCGACTCGGCTTTCCTGTCGCGGCGGCCTGAGCATCGGCGGACGTGCCGGATGCCGTTGATGCCGCTCCCGACCGGGACGCGGCGGCCACGGCATCCGGCGCGGTCGTCGAGGCCGCACTAGCCGACGCGTGAGCAGCCGGCTTGCCGCGTGTCGCTGTCAGGGGCTGGGGGTCCGCCACGGGTTCGGGATTCGGCTTGTCCTTGAAGCCGGCCAGCACCCGCGAAGGCCCAGGATGCTCCTGACGCTCCAGCTTGGGCTTGGCCTTTACATCGTACTTGGCAGGGCTGACGACGCGCGCGCCCCCGTTAGGCAACTCCCAGTTGGGATCTCCCTCGTCTTCAGCAGTGGCACCCTGTCCACTGAGGTGGTTGTTTTCCCCTACCTGGTCCAGGCGGGGCACTCGGCGCTGGCGTTTCAGGCGACGCACCCCATCAATGACGATGAGGGTCACCAGAGCCAGCCCCAGAATGATCAGCCATTCTCTAAGTTCCATGGGTCGTCTTGCCTATCACTAGGGCGCCATGCCGGTTGAATGTCCGTAAACAGCATAGCGCGATCGCCAAAAAAAGGGCCACTGTTTTTGTTTGTCAAGCCCCGGCATTCTCGCTTGAGAGTCCAATCGACCCTGCGCCTTTCCCTGTCATCTCGCACTGCCCGCATGCAATAAGACTATGACGTGCATTCTGATATCGCGTTTACCCGAGAGTTTCAAGGGCGTCACGCCTCGGCAAGCGCCGCGGCCTCTTCGACACCCACCGCCACCAGCCGGGAAACGCCCGGCTCCTGCATCGTTACCCCCATTAATCTTTCGGCGGCCTCCATCGCAATTTTATTATGCGTTATGTAAATGAACTGAACCGTGTCCGACATATCCTTAACAAGCCTGGCATAGCGCCCGACATTGGCATCATCCAAAGGCGCATCGACTTCATCAAGCATGCAAAAAGGCGCCGGATTGAGTTGGAAGATAGCAAAGACCAGCGAAAGTGCCGTCAAAGCCTTTTCCCCACCCGAAAGCAAGTGAATGGTACTGTTCTTCTTGCCGGGCGGCCTGGCCATGATGGCCACACCCGTATCGAGCAAATCCTCTCCCGTGAGGGTCAACCACGCCGTTCCCCCACCGAATACCCGTGGGAAAAGCGCCTGCAGCCCCTGGTTGACCCGCTCGAAGGTGTCGCGGAAACGGCTGCGCGTCTCCTGGTCGATGCGCCGGATCGCCCGCTCGAGCGTCTCCAGCGCTTCGTTGAGCTCGGCCTGCTGCGCCTCGAGATAGTCGCGGCGCTCGGCCTGCTGGTCGTACTCCTCGATGGCGGCCAGGTTGATCGCCCCCAATCGACGAACCCGCTCGCCCACCTCTTCCAGCCGCACCTGCCAGGCCGATTCGGTGGCACCGGGGTCAAGCTCGGCTTCCAGCAGTGAGACCTGATGGCCAAGCTCGGCGAGCTGCTCATCCTGGGTCTCGGCCTTCAGTGCCAGCGCCTGAACCTGCAGGCGCGCTTCCTGCAGCCGCTCGCGGATGCCTTCCAGGCTGCGCTCGTGGCCTTGTCGCGCCAGCTCGTCATCGCGCAGCCGCTCCACCAGTTCGGCGGCGCGCGCCCTGGCCTCGTTGAGCGCCTGCTCGTCACCTTCGCGCCGATGCAGCAGGTCGTCGAGCCGCTCGCGCTGCTCCTCATCGGGTTCGCGGAGCGCCTCGAGCGCCTCGGCCAGCTCCTCGCAGCGCGCCAGCAGGCGCGCGCGGCTATCGCCGCTGCGGCCCTGCTGTTCCGCCAGGCCGGCCCGCTCGGTAGCTAGGCGCTGGTGGTCGAGCGCTAGCTGCTGGGCTTGCTCCTGCAGCGGACGCTGGCGTCCGCGCAGCCCGGCCAGACGCTCGCGGGCATCGCTGCGGGTGCGCTCCAATCGCTCGCGCTGCTCCGCGCCCTCCTCGAGGCTCGCCATGGCCTGCTGCCAGCGCTCGCGGGCCTCCTCGATGGCCAGCCGCGTCTCCTCGCGGGTTTCGTCCAACCCCGCCAGCTCCTCGGCAAGCTCACCGGCGCGCCCTTGCAGGTGTTCCAGGCGGCTGGCCAGGCCGCCCTCCTGCACCGCCAGCTGCTGCTGCTCGCCGGCCAGGCGCCGCTCTTCCTGGCGGATCGCTTCGAGATCGCGCTCGGCCTGCTCGGCCCGCTCACGCTCGGCGTCGATGGTGAGGTCGCGCATGGACAGGCGTGCCTCGATCTCGCCGAGTTCGGTACGCGCCTCCTCGAGGCGCCGCCGGCTGACCAGCAGCGCATCCGGCCCGGCGCCCTGGCCGCGATGACGCACCCAGTCGCGCCCCAGCCATAGCCCCTGGGGCGTGATCAGGCTTTCACCGACACCCAGCCCATCCCGCTCGGCCCAGGCCTGGGCGTCGCTCTGCACACAGCGGATGGCCGCCAGCCAGGCCGCAGCGGCAGCGGCGCCACGCACGCGGGCGGCAAGACTGTCAGGGGCGAATTCGATCTCGACACCGGGGTCCAGGACACCGAGTTCGGCGGGCGGCTCGGCGCTTGCCTCACGAAACGCTTCCGGCGCGGCCAGGCGGGCCTTGAGCCAGGGTGCAAGCACCCAGGACACGCAGGCTTCCCAGCCCGTGTCGACCTCCAGCGCTTCACCCAACCGCGGCAGCTCGCCCAGGGCATGGCCTGCCAGGTGTTCGCTCAGGGCGCCATCCGGGTCACCAAGAGCGGCCTGGATCAGCGCCTCGAGGGAGGCCAGCTCGCCCTGCAGCTCGCTGCGCCGGCCACGCTCGGACTCGCGCTCGCGCTCCTGTTCGGCGGCGGCTTCGCGAGCCGCCTCGCGCACGGCCTGGAGTTCCTCTCGGCGTGCTTCGACCTCTTCCTGGGCCAGGCCGAGCTCCGCCAGCCGCTCCTTCAATTCGTCCCGCCTGGCGGTCAGCTCGGCCAGGTCGGGAAGCTCCTGCTGCTGCTGACGCCGTCGCTGGGCATCGGCCTCGAGCCTACCCAGGCGATTCTCGAGCTCGCGCAGCCGATCCTGGCTGCGTTCTGCCTCGCGGCTGGCCTCGCGCCAGTGTTCGCTAAAACGCTCGAAGGCATGCTCGGCTTCTTCGGCGGCAGGTTCGGCCTCCTCGAGCATCGCCTCCAGCTCGGCAAGCTGCTCGGCCACCTCCTCCTGGTCCGGCCTCAGGGTCTCGAGACGTTCGTCGAGGCGCAGCAGGCGTTCGCGGTCGTGCTCGCCCAGGCGGTCGAGCTCGGTCAGCTCATGGCGGGCGCTCTCCAGGTCGCGGGCCAGCTGCCCTTCGCGGCTGCGGGCATGCTCCAGGCTCTGTTCGAGGCGGGCGATGGCCCCGGTGGTCTCGAAGAAACGCGCCTGGCAGGCCTCGAGCGTCTCGCCCAGGCCGTCGTGATCGGCCCGCGCCTGCTCCAGCCGGGTCTCGCACTGACGCAGGCCGAGCACCTCGCGCTCGACGGCGGTTTCCAGCTCGCGCACGCGGCGCTCCTCCTCGCCCTGGCGTGCGCGCAGGGCGCGACCACGCAGCAGCGCCAGCTCGCCCTTGAGCCGGTGCTCTTCTGCCTTCAGGGCCTGGTAGCGACGCGCCGCCTCGGCTTGGCGCCTGAGGCGTTCGAGCTGCTTGTCGAGCTCGTCACGGATGTCCTCGAGTCGCTCGAGGTTTTCGCGGGTCCGCCGCATGCGGTTCTCGGTCTCGCGGCGGCGCTCCTTGTACTTGGAGATACCGGCGGCCTCTTCGAGGGTGGCGCGCAGCTCCTCGGGACGCGCCTCGATCAGCCGCGAGATCATGCCCTGGCCGATGATGGCGTAGGAGCGCGGGCCGAGGCCGGTGCCGAGGAACAGGTCGGCGATGTCGCGGCGGCGACACTTCTGGCCGTTGAAGAAGTAGCTGGACTGGCCGTCGCGGGTGACCTGGCGCTTCACCGCGATCTCGGCGTACTGGGCGTAGGGGCCGCCCATGGTGCCGTCGCTGTTGTCGAAGCGCAGCTCGATGGCGGCCTGCCCCACCGGCTTGCGCGCGGTGGAGCCGTTGAAGATGACATCCGTCATCGATTCGCCGCGCAGGGTCTTGGCCGAGGATTCGCCCATGACCCAGCGGACGGCGTCAATGATGTTGGATTTACCGCAGCCGTTGGGGCCGACGATGGCAGTCATGTTGCCATCGAACGGCACCGTGACGGGATCGACAAAGGACTTGAAGCCGCTCAGGCGAATCGAAGTCAGGCGCATCCCGGCTACTCGATGACGCGGTCGATCACGACCTCCACGGGTTCGCCTTCGACATCGCCGACGGCCACGCCCTCGAGGTCGGTGAACATGTCGCCGACCTCAGGCGTCGTGCCGCCACTCTTGGAGACGCGCACCAGCAGGCGGACTTCGCTCACCTGGGACAGGCTGGCATCGGCGGACATGGCGTGCCGGTCGTCGAGGATCAGCGTGGTCGGCAGGTCACCCAGGGTGACCCGCGCCACCGCCAGCGGCGGCAGCTCCCCGGCCATGTCGCGGGCGACGATGAACACGCGGGTATCGTCATCGAGCAACCCTTGCAGGCGCTCATCGAGGCTCACCTGCAGATGCACGCCGGGCCCATGCGCCACCGGCTCCATCTCTTCCGGCGCGACGCCAAGCCGCTGCTGGGCGACGCGAATCCCCTCGCGCAGCGCCTCGGCCGAGCCGGAATCCGGCATGCCGGCAATGGCGCGACGCCAGTGGTCGATGGCCTGCTCAAAGTTCTCGTCGTCGAATGCCAGCACGCCCAGCAGGCCCATGATGGTCGGCTCGCTGGGGTTGAGCGCCAGCGTTTCATCGACCAGGGCCTGCACTTCGTCGGTCATGCTGCGATCGGCCATGAAGAACTTGAGCTGTGCCTTCTGGGCGAGCAGCGTCGGCACCCGGCCTTCGATGGCGATCAGGTTCTCCAGGGCATTCAGCGCGGCCGGCCCCTGGCCCGAATCGCGATAGATCGGATAGAGCGTGGCCCAGATATTGGGGTTGCCGGGCTGGCGCTGCGCCTCGCCTTCCAGGCGCTGCATCAGCATCGGCAGCGACTCGCTGGTCTGGAACACGTCGTAGAGGATCAGGTCGTCCTCGGCACCGTGCTGCTGGTACCACGCCACGGACCCGATCACGACCGCCAGCGCCACGACCGGCACGACCAGGCGACCGGAGGCCGGCGATTGCAGCGGCCGGCGCACCTGCCCTTCGGCATCCTCGAGCAGGCTGCGATCGAGGTCGAGCCGGTCTTCGGCATAGCGTGCCTCGTCGATATCGCCACGTTCCAGCGCGGCCTCAAGCGATGCCAGGCGGCGCTGATAGATGGCGACGTTCTGCTCGGTGGACTTGTCGTTGGCCTCGAAGTCCTGCTGGGCGTCGTGCACCAGGCGTGCGCGCCGCAGCGGTGCCACCAGCAGCCACAGGGCCGGCAACAGCAGGAGGGCAAAGGCAACCCATAGCTCGATCATTCGGGTCTCCCGCGATTGATTAATGCATCCAGCCGAGCGCGTTCTTCGGCGCTCAGTTCACGTGCCGAGGCGTTGCGCCGGGCGCGCACCACCAGCCCGACCAGCACGCCGCCTGCCACCACCAGGCCGGCAGGCAGCCCCCACAGCAGGAAGGTACGACCTTCCAGGCGCGGGTTGTAGAGCACGTAATTGCCGAAGCGCTCGACCATGTGGTCACGGATCTCCATGTCGGAGACACCTTCATGGAGCAGGAAGTAGACGCGGTCGCGCATGTCGCCCGAGACCGGCGCGTCGGAGTCGTTGATGGCCTGATTCTCGCAGGTGGGACAGCGCAGCGAAGCCGTCAGGCTGCGATAGCGCTGTTCCAGCACCGGGTCGTCGAATTCACGCACTTCGATGGCGGCGGCCTGAACCGAGCTCGCTACCAGCATGGTCAGCAGGGCCAGCAAGGCCCAACGGATCACTGCCATTTCTGCACCTCCGGCAGGATGTGTTCACGTACGTCCTGGGCCGAGATATAGCCCGTATGGTGGTAGCGAATGATGCCTTCGCGATCCACCAGGAAGGTTTCGGGAGCGCCGAACACGCCCAGCTCGAAGCCGAGCTCGTTGTCCGGGTCGAAGATGTTGACCTCGAAGGGATTTCCGAACTCCTCGAGAAACCCGAGCCCCTTCTCGCGGGTATCCTTCCAACTGATCCCGACCATGCGGATGCCGCGATCCGCCAGGTCGAGCAGCTGCGGCATCTCGCGCTTGCACTCTGGGCACCACTCGCCCCATACATTCACCAGCGTCAGCTCGCCGGTCTGCAGCAGCGAGCGGTCCACGCGCCGCTCCGGATCCTCCAGGGTCGCCAGGTCGAATGCCGGGAAGTCGCGGGCCATCAGCGCCGATTCGCGGTGAAAGGGATTGAGCGACAGCCCCTGGTAGAGAAACACCGACAGCACCAGGAAGCCGAGCAGCGGCAACAGCAGCAGCAGCCGGCGGTTCATGCGGTAGCCTCCCGCGCCTTGCCGTCACGGCTGCCGGCGAGGGCGGCTTCGCTCTCGGGGTCCGGCGCGGTGGCCAGGCCCCGGTAGCGCTTGTCGGCCACGGCCAGCACGCCGCCTGCTGCCATCAGCAAGGCTCCCAGCCACAGCCAGCGCACGAAGGGCTTGTACTGCACCCGCATCGCCCAGCTGCCGTCACCGAGGTCTTCGCCCATGGCCACATAGAGATCGCGGAAGAAGCCGGGCCGCAGGGCGACCTGGGTCATCGGCATGCCGCGGGCGATGTACAGACGCTTCTCCGGGTTCATGTTGAAACTGCGGCTCCTGCCGTCGCGCTGCACCTCGATCACGGCCCGGTCGGCCAGGAAGTTGGGGCCACGACGACTGGTCAACTCGGTCATGGTGAAGGTGTAACCGGCCATGTTGACGCTGTCCCCGACGCTCATGCGGACGTTGCGCTCGATGTTGTAGTTCGACACGATCGCCACGCCGACGATGGTTACCGCCACGCCGAGGTGGCCCAGCTGCATGCCCCAGTAGGCCAGCGACAGCTTCTTGAGCCCGGCGCCCAGCGAGTTGGCGTGACGGGTCTTGTCAAAGAGGTCACGGAACATCGGCAGCACGATCCACAGCGCGGCGACCAGGCCGATCGCCACCGGCGCGCTCCAGCGCTCGGCGAAGATCAGCGGCAGCGCCATGCCCAGCACCAGGGCCACTGCGGCAGCAATCCACAGGCGCTGGATCAGCAGCTTGCTGCTCGTGTCCTTCCAGCGCGCCACCGGCCCCAGGCCCATGAAGATGCACATGATCAGGGTCAGCGGCACGAACAGGGCATTGAAATAGGGAGGACCCACGCTGATCTTGCCCAGGTCGAGGGCATCGAGCAGCAGCGGGTAGACGGTGCCCATCAGCACGGTGACGGTCATGATCACCAGCATGATGTTGTTGATCAGCAGCAGCGCGTCACGCGACAGCCAGCCGAAGCTCACCTTGTGGCTGACGCGCGGCGCACGCAGGGCGAAGATCAGCAGCGACAGGCCCACGGTGATGCCCAGCAGCATCAGGATGAAGAAGCCGCGCGAGGGGTCGTTGGCGAAGGCGTGCACCGAGGTCAGCACGCCGGAGCGCACCAGGAAGGTGCCCAGCAGCGACAGCGAGAAGGTGGTGATCGCCAGCAGCAGGGTCCAGCTCTTGAACGACCCTCGCTTCTCGGTGACCGCCAGCGAGTGCATCAGCGCGGTGCCGGTCAGCCAGGGCAGCAGCGAAGCGTTCTCCACCGGATCCCAGAACCACCAGCCGCCCCAGCCCAGCTCGTAGTAGGCCCACCAGCTGCCCAGCGCGATACCGACCGTCAGGAAGGCCCAGGCCAGGTTGGTCCAGGGCCGCGCCCAGCGCGCCCAGGCGGCATCGAGGCGACCGCCCAGCAGCGCGGCAATGGCGAAGGCGAAGACCACCGAGAAGCCCACGTAGCCCATGTAGAGCATGGGCGGATGCAGGATCAGGCCGATGTCCTGAAGCAGCGGGTTGAGGTCGGCGCCGTCCGCCGGCATCTGCGGCAGCAGGCGCTCGAAGGGGTTGGAGGTCACCAGGATGAAGAGCAGGAAGCCGACGCATACCAGGCCCAGCACGCCCAGCACACGGGCCACCATGTCGCGCGGCAGCTCATGGGAATAGCGCGCGGCAAAGTAGCCCCAGCCTGCCAGCATCAGGCTCCACAGCAGCACCGAGCCTTCATGGTTGCCCCACACCGCGCTGAACTTGTAGTACCAGGGCAGCATGGAGTTGGAGTTGTTGGCGACATTGAGCACGCTGAAGTCGTCGAGCATATAGCTTGCCGTCAGCGCCGCATAGGCAATGGCAACGAACAGGAACTGGCCTGCCGCCATGGGTCTTGCGTAGGCCATCCACAGCGGTCGACGCAGCGCGGCGCCGGCCAGCGGCAGCACCGACTGCGTCACGGCGAACAGCAGCGCAATTATCAGGGCGAAATGGCCGACCTCGGGGATCATCTGAATCAGCATGGAAGCTCCGGCTTAGTACTGGCTTGCGCCTTCCTGTTCCTCGCGTTCTTCGACACGATTGGCCACCTTGGCAGCCTTGGTCTGGAAGTCCGCAGGAGAATAGCCCGCCGCTTCCAGCGCATCGGCAACTTCGGGCGGCATGTAGTTCTCGTCGTGGCGCGCCAGCACCTGGTCGGCCTTGATGTAGCCGCTCTGCTGCAGCTGGCCGACCACCACCACGCCCTGCCCTTCGCGGAACAGGTCGGGCAGGATGCCGCTGTAGTGGACGCGCACGTCCTCCACGTAGTCGGTCACCACGAACTCGACGTCGAGGCTGTCCGGGTTACGGTACACGCTGCCTTCCCGCACCATGCCGCCCGCCCGGATCTGGCGGTCGAATGGCGCATCGCCCGCGGCGATCTGGATCGGGCTGAAGAACAGATTTATGTTGGCGCGCAGCGCATAGAGTGTCAGACCCACGGCGATAGCCGCCAGCGAGACCAGCCCCAGGAACATGAACAGTTTTTGCTTGCGTTTAGGCGTCATTGGCGTTTCCACCCCTGCTAGTTTGAATCTGGACCGCGCCCACGGCGCGGCTGGAATGACGGTCTTCGCGGCGCATCCGGCGCTTCATGTGGCGCAGCAGCTGGCGACGTTCGGCACGGGCGTGGAGCACGAGGGCCACCAGCAGCACGGCGGTAACGCCCCAGGACGCCCAGACATAGGGGGCATGCCCGCCCATGGCGAAAAATTCGGCAAAGGTTTCGAAAGCCATCACGGAGTCTCCTCGGCCAGCTCACGGACCCAGTGCTTGTTGGATTCGCGACGCAGGATCTCGCTGCGGGTGCGCATCAGGGTCAGGGCGATGAAGAAGCTGTAGAAGCCCAGCACCATGATCAGCAGCGGCAGCCACATCTCCATCGGCATGCCGACCCGCCCGGTGACGGTGAAGGTGGCCGGCTGATGCAGGGTGTACCACCAGTCCACTGAATACTTGATGATCGGTATGTTGATGACGCCCACCATGGCCAGCACCGAGGCGGCGCGCGAGGCGCTGTCGCGGCTGGCGAAGGCGCCGCGCAGGGCGATGACCCCGAGGTAGAGGAACAGCAGGATCAGCATCGAGGTGAGGCGGGCATCCCACATCCACCAGGTGCCCCAGGTGGGAACGCCCCAGACCGCGCCGGAAAACAGCGCGACGAAGGTCATCGCGGCGCCCAAGGGGGCCATCACGGCGGCGGCCATGTCGCAGATCTTGATCTTCCAGACCATGAAGACCAGGCCAGTCATCGCCATGGAGACGAAGATCGACTGGGCCAGGAAGGCCGCCGGCACGTGCACGTAGATGATGCGGAAGCTGTTGCCCTGCTGGTAGTCGGCCGGGGCGAAGGCCAGCCCCCACACCGTGCCCGTGACGATGAGGATCAGCGCCGCAGCCCAGAACCAGGGCTGAAGCCGAGCACTGATGGCATAGAACCACTTGGGGGAACGCAACTTGTTAATGAAGGCCCACATGCCTCGTCAACCTCTCAACCGTTGATACTGATGCGCAGCGATGCCGCGATTGCCAGGGGTGCAAAGATCAAGGCCAGCGCCAGCAGCGCGCCGAGGATCGATAGATGCGCCAGCACGCCATCGCCGAAGATGGCCGCCTGCACGGCTCCGGCACCGAAGATCAGCACCGGAATATAAAGAGGCAGTACCAGCAGGGAGAGCAGTACGCCTCCCCGGGACAGCCCCACCGTCAGCGCCGCTCCGATGGCACCAATCAGGCTGAGACTGGCGCTGCCCAGCGCCAGTGAAACCGCTAGAACCACATAGCTGCCCGCCGGCAGTGCCAGCATGATCCCGAGCAAGGGCGCCATCAGCGCCAGGGGCAGCCCGGTCAGCAGCCAGTGCACCGCCACCTTGGCCAGCACCAGCATCGGCAGCGGCTGGGGCGTCAACAGCAGCTGTTCCAGCGAGCCGTCGTCGAAATCGGCGCGAAACAGGCTGTCCAGCGACAGCAGGGCCGCAAGCAAGGCTGCCACCCACAGCAACCCTGGCGCGATCGCCGCCAGCAGCGCCGGATCAGGCGAAATGCCGATGGGGAAAAGAGTGATCACGATAGCGAAGAAAACCAGTGGGTTAAGCACTTCGCTGCGCCGCCGCATCAGCAGCACCAGATCACGCTTGAGCGTTGCCCACACTGCGACAGCCAAACCGCCGCGGGGTTCCACGCAGGTCAGCGTGACGTTTTCCATCATCGTGCCGTCAGTGGCTTTCATCGCACCCTCCCTCGCCAAGGCGAATGCGGCGCAATTCCGGGCAAGGCGTCAGCTCGTGGTGTGTCGTCACCAGCACGCAGCCTCCCCGCCGCGCATGGCTGACCAGGCGCTGCTCCAGCGCCCTCACGCCATCACGGTCGATGGCGGTGAAGGGTTCGTCGAGCACCCATAGCGAACAGGGCGTGAGCGTCAGCCGCGCCAACGCCACCCGCCGCTGCTGACCCGCCGAGAGCTGGCCTGCAGGCACATCCTCGAAGCCGGCCAGCCCGACCTCTTCCAGTGCCGCAAGGCGAGGCTGCTCGTCGACGGGCTGCCCGGCCAGCGCCTGGTACCAGGCCAGGTTTTCCAGCGGGGTCAGCGCCGCCTTCACCCCGGGCGCGTGCCCCAGGTAGAGGAGATTGGTCAGGAAGGCCTCGCGCGCCTGGCGCATGGGGCGCTCGCCCCAGAAGAGCTCGCCTTCGTAGTCCGACAGCTGGCCGGACAGGATCTTGAGCAGAGTGGTCTTGCCACTGCCGTTCGGACCTTCCACACGCACGATCTCGCCGCCACGTATGTCGAGATCCAGCCCCCGGAACAGCCAACGATCGTCCCGTTCACAGGCCAGGCTTTGCGCTTGCAGCCGCAGGCTCAATGGCACTCTCCAGGAATGGTAAATTCTTGGGAAATGCTACACTGAATGGTTTTTGGCTGCTAGCAAACCAGGCGGCGCACGAAGCCCCCCTTGTCGCAGGTCAACGCTTGCGTTGAGACCGGGAACTTGTCAGTCGCCGCGCGACTGATAAGATAAAAGAGGACTGTACATTTCAACAGTCCTCATCGCAAAGAGGGGAACCCGCCATGCCGTCGCTTTCCGTGCAGTACCTTCTACGGCAACCCAGCCTGCCGATCGCCACCGCCTGGGCAAGCATCGAAGCCGCCCACCTGGTCGACGTTCCGCTACTGGGCGACGTTTCCGCCGGCCTGCCCATCGAAGCCTGCCCCACCGGCGATACCGTCCAGGCGCCCGCCTGCATGGTACGGCGCAACACCTACGCGCTGCGGGTGCGCGGAAACTCGATGGTCGACTGCAACATCCACGATGGCGACGTCATCATCATCGAACGCCAGGAGAGCGCCGAGAACGGCGAAACCGTGGTGGTGCTGATCAACCAGCAGGAGGTCACGCTGAAGAAGCTCTATATAGAGAAGAGCGGCGTTCGCCTACAGCCGGCCAATGAGAGCATGGCGCCGATCTACCTCAGGAACAGCGATATCCAGGTGCTCGGCATGGTGATGGGCGTGGTGCGCCAGCGCGATGGGCGGCGCGAGCTGACCCACTGATGCGCTACCCGGTACCCGACCTGCCCGAGGGCAAGTGGCAGGAGAGCGTGACCGAGGTGGAGCGCAGCCGCTTCATCACCTGGCTCTGCCACGCCCCGGACGTCGCCGCCTTCGAAGCGATGCTGGCGGCGGCCAGGCACGCCCATCCCAATGCCAGCCACCACTGCAGCGCCTTCATCGCCGGCCCACCGGGCGAGCAGAACGCCATCGGGTTTTCCGACGACGGCGAACCCGGCGGCACCGCTGGGCGACCCATGTACCAGGTACTGGAAGGAGCCGGCATCGGCCAGGCAGGCTGCGTGGTAACCCGCTACTTTGGCGGCACCAAGCTTGGCACCGGCGGCCTGGCCCGTGCCTACGCCCAGGCCGTCGGCGACGCCCTGGCGAAGCTCGCCTGCCGCGAGGTGGTGGAGCGCCGCCGCGTGCGGCTCAAGGTCGATTTCGCCGGCGAAGCCGAGACCCGCGCCTGGCTTGCCTCCCGCGACGCTCCCATCGAGGAAGCCAGCTATGACAGCGATGGCGTGCTGCTTGCCGCTGCCTGGCCGAGCGATATCGAGGTCGACCTGCAGCCTCTTGCCGCCCGACTGCGTGGACGCATCACCCGCCTCGACTCCCGCTGAAGAGATCCCCATGACCTTCGATCCCCTCTACTACCCCAGCGCCTCGCGCCGCACGGCCACCTACGGGCACCGCGGCATGGTGGCCACCTCACAACCCCTCGCCACGCAGGCCGGCATGGAGATGCTCAAGCGTGGCGGCAACGCCGTGGATGCGGCCATCGCCGCGGCTGCCGCCCTCACGGTGGTAGAGCCCACCGCCAACGGCATCGGCGGCGACGCCTTCGCCCTGGTGTGGATGCGCGGGCAGCTGCACGGCCTCAACGCCAGCGGCCCGGCGCCGGGGGCCATCTCACGCGAGGCGGTCATGGCCCTGGGCCACGGCGAGATGCCGGCCCTGGGGCTGACATCGGTCACGGTGCCCGGCGCGCCCTCCGCCTGGGCGGCCCTCTCGGAGCGCTTCGGCAGCCTGCCCTTCGCCGACCTGCTGGCGCCGGCCATCGCCCACGCCGATGGCGGCTACGCCGTTTCACCCACGGTCGCGCTGGCCTGGCACCGGGCATGGCAGCGTTATCGCCCGTGCCAGGGCGAGCCGTTCGCCCCCTGGTTCGAACATTTCGCGCCGCGGGGGCGCGCACCGCAGCCGGGCGAGATCTGGCGCTCCCGGGAGATGGCCGAGACCCTGCGACGCATCGCCGGCAGCCGTGCAGAAGCCTTCTATCGCGGCGAGCTGGCCGAACGAATCGACCGATTCATGCAGCGACACGGCGGCTTCCTGCGCCAGGCCGACCTGGCGGCCTTCCGGCCCGAATGGGTCGACCCCGTCAGCATCGGCTATCGCGGCCACGAGATCTGGGAGATTCCGCCCAATGGCAGCGGGCTGGTCGCCCTGCAGGCCTTCGGCATGCTCGAAGCGCTGGGCGAACCGCCGCGCGACCCGGTCGAGCTCCTGCACCAGCGCATCGAGGCGACCAAGCTGGCCTACGCCGACGGCCTGCACTACCTCGGTGAGCGCAGCGCCATGCACGTCGGCGTGGACGCGCTGCTCGACACCGACTACCTGCGCAGCCGGGCCCGCCTCATCGCCCATGACGCCCTGGAGCCGAGCTACGGCAACCCGCACAAGGGCGGCACCGTCTACCTTGCCACCGCGGATGCCGAAGGCAACATGGTGTCGCTGATCCAGAGCAACTATGAAGGCTTCGGTTCCGGCATCGTCGTGCCGGGCACCGGCATCAGCCTGCATAACCGCGGCCGCGCCTTCTCGCTCGATGCCGACCACGTCAACGTGCTCGCCCCCGGCAAGCGCCCCTACCACACCATCATCCCGGGCTTCATCACCCGCCGGGGCCAGGCCGTGGGCCCCTTCGGCGTGATGGGCGCCTTCATGCAACCCCAGGGGCACGTGCAGGTGGTCACCGCCATGCTCGACGAGGGGCTCAACCCACAGGCCGCGCTGGACCTGCCGCGCTGGATGTGGACACATGGCACCACGATCCAAGTGGAGCCGCACTTTCCGGACGCGCTTGCCCAGGCCCTGGCTCGCCGCGGCCACACCATCGTCAAGGCCACCGACTCACTGGCCTTCGGCCGCGGCCAGATCATCCTGCGCGATCCCCGCCACGGCAGCTATTGCGGCGGCACCGAGCCACGCACCGACAGCGCCATCCTGCCCTGGTAGCCATGCGGGGCAGGGCTTCGCCCTGCCCCGCATGTTGCCCCACCCGCTTCTCCCGCGCCCTCCGGTCTTTCGGTCTTCCGGTATCCGTTCCCTTTGCCGCTTCGCCCCGGGCTTTTCCTCCCGCCATGGCGGGCAAGTGCACGCAGCAAACGGTATACCGAACCCCGAGACCCCTTCCGTCTCGCGTCAACCCGACCCAAGCCACACTCCGTCCGCCGCGCCTATTCACCACGCCCATGCGAAAGCGCCTGGGATACAGCCGTCCATCCACAGCAAATCATTGTTATAAAAAGATAATAGCTGATGAGTACCGCATTTTACGTCGCGCGCCCCGGCCAGGAGGATGGGGCGAAAATTGACCCAGGTCAGAAAAAGCCTTGACAGGCGGAGCGAGGGGTTATTAGGCTGCACACATGGCATTTGGTATACCACGAGCCATGAAGAACCAGCATCCGCTGGGCACGCAAGAGAGAAACAACAACAGCGCGGCCTGCCGGCCAGGCGGCGCACGGCGAACCAGGAGCCTCCCCATGGCACAGTTGATGAATCGCGACGAATTCCGCACCGCCCTTGAAGATGCCATCAAAGGCAAGAGCGCCAACAAGGCACCCTTCAGCGTGGCCTGGGCCAGCGGCAAGCTGACCCGCGATCACCTCGCCCGCTGGGCCGAGAACCACTATCACTATGTCGGTCCCTTTGCCGACTACCTGGCCTACATCTACGCCAACACCCCGGAGACCTACACCGAGGCCAAGGACTTCCTGCTGCAGAACATGTACGAGGAAGAGCTCGGCGGCGATCGTCATACCGACCTGCTGATCCGCTTCGCCGAGGCCTGCGGCACCACCCGCGAGCGCGTCGAGAACCCCGACAACATGTCGCCCACCACCCGCGGCCTGCAGAGCTGGTGCTATGCCGTGGCCATGCGCGAGCATCCGGTGGTTGCGGTGGCGGCCCTGGTGGTCGGCCTGGAGTCACAGGTGCCCTCGATCTACCGCCGGCAGACCCCGACCCTGCGCGAGAAGTACGGCTTCACCGATGAAGAAGTCGAGTTCTTCGACCTGCACATCGTCTCCGACGAGATCCATGGCGAGCGTGGCTACCAGATCGTGCTGGAGCATGCCGACACCGTGGAGCTGCAGCAGCGCTGCCTGAAGATCTGCGAGATCGGTGCCCAGATGCGCCTGCTCTACACCACCGCGCTGTACCACGACTATGTCGCCAGTGACCTGCCCATCACCGAGCTCGACATGGCCGCCTGACCGAGGCCCAGCACCGGCCTCGTGCGCCGGCGCCTGCCCGCTTCACCGCCGGCAGGCGCCACCGGCGACACAGGTTGACCGACGACCGCCAGTGACGACAACGAGGTAAGGGCCTTGGACAACGCAACCCAGTTTCTCAACTACATCGACGGCCAGTGGGCCGCCGGGCGCTCGGGGGAGACCTTCGAGAACCGCAACCCCGCCGACCAGGACGACCTGCTCGGGTACTTCCAGGCTTCCACCGCCGAAGACGCCCGCCAGGCCATCGCGGCGGCCGACCGCGCCTTCACCGAATGGCGCGCCACGCCGATCTCGCAGCGCGCCAGGATCCTCAACCGCGCTGCCGACTATCTGATGGAGAACGTCGAGCAGTTCGCCGAGGAGCTCACGCGCGAGGAAGGCAAGCTGCTGGCCAACAGCCGCGAGGAGGTGGCCCGCTCGGCCCAGACCCTGCGCTTCTATGCGGTGGAAGGCCAGACCATCACCGGCGAGACCTTCCCCCAGGACGACGCCAGGATGACGGTCTACACCCAGCGCGAGCCGCTGGGCGTGGCGACCATCATTACGCCATGGAACTTTCCGATCTCGATCCCGGCGCGCAAGATCGCCCCGGCCCTGATCACCGGCAACACCGTGGTGTTCAAGCCCTCGTCCGACGCGCCGCTGATCGGCTACCGCCTGGCCGAGGCGCTGCATCACGCCGGCGTGCCGGCAGGCGTGTTCAACTTCATCACCGGCGCCGCCTCGGCCATCGGCGAAGCGCTGACGGCTGACCCGGCGGTCAAGGCGATCTCCTTCACCGGCTCCACCGCCGCCGGCGAGCGCATCCATCGCACCGCCGCCATGGCCACCCGCACCCAGATGGAGCTCGGCGGCAAGAACCCGCTGATCGTGCTGGAGGATGCCGACATCGACACCGCGGTGGACCTGACCGTGAAGGGCGGCTTCTCGCTCACCGGCCAGGCCTGCACCGGCACCAGCCGGGTGCTGATCGCCCGTAGCCGCAAGGAGGAGTACCTCGCGCGGCTGGTGGAGAAGGTCAAGTCACTGAAGATCGGCAGCGGCCTGGCCGAAGGCACCCAGATCGGCCCGCTGGCCACGCGCCAGCAGCTCGACACGGTGCTCGGCTACATCGAGGCGGGCAAGAAGGAAGCCACCCACGTACACGGCGGCGAGCACCTGACCGAAGGCGACCATGCCAAGGGCTTCTTCGTCACCCCGGCGATCTTCAGCGACGTGACCCAGCAGATGCGCATCGCCCGGGAGGAGATCTTCGGTCCGGTGGTGGCGGTGATCGAGATCGAAGGCTACGAGGACGCCATCGCCAAGGCCAACGACACGCCCTATGGGCTCTCCGCCGGCCTGGTGACGCGCAACTTCGAGTACATCCAGCGCTTCCCGCTCGACATCCAGGCCGGCACGGTCAAGGTCAACCGCACCACCACCGGCAACCTGGTCAACGCGCCCTTCGGCGGGCTGAAGCAGTCCAGCACCTCCACGTTCCGTGAGTCGGGGCGCGCCGGGCTCGACTTCTTCACCCAGACCAAGACCGTCTATCTCGGCAGCTGAACCCCAACAACGACAACCTGACGACAAGGTGAGATTCATGAAACAGGTATTTCGACTGGAACTGGAAGAAGCCAGGCTGATGGTGGAAGCCGCCAAGCAGCGCTCCGAGGAGATCGGCGTGCTGGAAACCATCTGCGTGGTCGATGATGGCGGCTACCCGCTGGCCATGGAACGCATGAACGGTGCCCGCGTCACCGGGCCGCAGATCGCCTGGAACAAGGCCTTCACCGCCGCCGGCCACAAGCGCTCGACCCATCTGTTCAACACCGCCCCCAACGGACCCGCGCTGCCCGGCAACGAGGCCTTCGGCATCCAGTGGAGCTTCGAGGGCAAGTTCGCCGTGTTCGTCGGCGGTTTTCCCATCGTCGTCGATGGTGAAGTCATCGGCGGGGTCGGCCTGAGCGGCGGCAACGGCGAGCAGGACACCCAGGCCGGCCTGGCCGCGCTGGCCGCCCTGCAGGAGCACTTGCGCGAGTCCGGGCACGAGGTGATGGTCGAGGCCGACATCAAGAAATAGCCCTGGCTCCCACGGGCGTCGGCAAGCGTCCTGCCGGCCTTGCCGACGCCCCGGCCCATAACGACAAGACACCGCCCTGAGAACGAGATTGCCCCGCGACGGGTGCGCTCGAGGAGGCTGCCATGAGCTACCGCATTACCCTCTCCGAAACCTCGGATACCTTCGAAGCCCAGGCGGGAGAGCCGCTGCTCGAGGCCGCCGAACGCGCGGGGTTCCCGCTCGTGCATGATTGCCGCTTCGGCGGCTGCGGCGCCTGTCGCGTCAAGCTGGTGGAAGGCACGGTCGACTACGACGAATTTCCGTTCGGCCTGACCGAGGAGGAGGCCGAGGCGGGCTATGCCCTGGCCTGCCAGGCCCACGCCTGCAGCGACTTGACCATCAGCGCCTCGCTGCTGCCCGAAGGCCATATTCCGGCCGACTTCCACGTGGCAACCATCGAGCGCCTGGACAAGCTGAGCCACGACGTGATCCACCTGGTGCTGCGCATCCCCACCGCCAGCGAGGTGGTCTTCCATCCCGGCCAATACCTCAACGTGATGCTCGACGACGGCACGCCGCGCAGCTTCTCCATGGCGTCGCCGCATCGCGGCGAACTGTTCGACTTTCATATCCGCCGCGTGCCGGGCGGGCATTTCACCGGCCGCCTGGAAACCCATTACCGGCCCGGCGACACCCTCGACGTGGAGCTGCCGCTGGGCAACTTCCGCCATGACGCCGACAGCCCCCGCGACCTGCTGATGGTAGGCGGCGGCACCGGCCTGGCGCCGCTCAAGAGCATCATCGAATCGCTGCTGGACGAACCCGGCCGGCCGGGCATCACCCTCTACTGGGGCGTGCGGCGCGCCGAGGACCTCTACCTCGACGAGCAGCTCAAGGAGTGGGCCAGGTCGCTGCCCGGCTTCCGCTATGTGCCGGTGCTCTCTGACCCCTGCCCCGAGTGGGGCGGACGCCGCGGCTTCGTGCACGAGGCGGTGTGCGAGGATTTCGCCGACCTGAGCCACTTCGACGCCTACCTGTGCGGCCCACCGCCGATGATCGCCGCCGCGAAGACGAGCTTTGCCCAGCGCGGCCTCGACGTCGAGCGGATCTTTGCCGACAGCTTCAACTTCACCCATGAGCTCGAAGGCAGCGTGGCCTGACGCAACCGGACCTAGCGAGGTAATCGACATGCCGGATATCACGTTTCTTACCAACGGCGGCAAGGTGGTCAGCGCCCCCGAGGATTCCAATCTGCTGCGCATCTCCCTGCGCGAGAAAGGCGGCATCCCGTTCAAGTGCGGCGGCGGCCTGTGCGGCACCTGCAAGTGCCTGGTCGAAGAGGGCCGCGACAACACCGACGCGGTAAAGAAGAAGGAAGAAAAGCTGCTGTCAGCCGATGAGCTCGCCCAAGGCTATCGCCTGGCCTGCCAGACCTTCCTCAAGGGCGACGTCAAGGTCTCCTGGGAAGAAGCCCCCAAGGGCGGCAGCGCAGGCGCCCGCCAGGCCAGGCCCAGGGCGGAGGCGTGATGACGATGCGCAACAGGTCGAGAATACGCGTCGGCCTCATCGGCTACGGCACGGCCGGCAGGGACGTCGCCGAGGCGATCCTGGCCGGCCAGGCGGGCGCAAGCCAACTGGTTGCCGTGCTGGTCCGCAACGCCGACAGGTATGCGGATGTCTCCCTGGAGGGCTGCCGGATCACCGACGACGAGGCGGCCTTCTTCGCCTGCCAACCCGACGTGGTGGTCGAAACGGCAGGGCACGCGGCGGTGGCACGCTATGCCGAGACCGCGCTAGCCAACGGCAGCGACTTCATGGTGGTGTCGGTGGGCGCCTTCTGCGACCAGGCACTGTTCGACCGGGTGATGGCCAGCGCCAGCGAGCACGGTAGCCGGGTGCTGGTGCCCTCGGCGGCGATCGCCGGGCTCGATCGCATCGCCGCCGCCGCCCAGGGCCCGCTGGAGCAGGTCACGCTGACCACGCGCAAGCCGGTGAAGGCGTGGCGCGGGACCTTTGCCGAAGAGGTGGTCGATCTCGACACCCTCACCCAGCCCACGGTGATCTTCGAAGGCAACGCCCGCGAGTCGTCCCGCGTGTTTCCTGAAAGCGTCAACGTGTCGGCGGCGCTGAGCCTGGCCGGCGTGGGCTTCGAGGCCACCGCCGTGCGCGTGCTGGTCGATCCCACCCTCGACAAGAACGTGCATGAAGTGACCGCCAAGGGCCTGTTCGGAGAGGTGCGCATCGAGGTGCTGAACACCCCCTCGCCGAACAATCCCAAGACCGGCTACATCGTCGCCATGAGCGTGGCACGGGCGCTGAAGAACCTGTCCGCCCCCCTGGTCGTCGGCTGAGGCGAATGCCACCTGTCACAGCGACAACGCCGGGCGCCTGAGGCGTCCGGTGTCGTTGCTGGTTCATGCCGGGATTTCGCCAAGGGCGCTTGCTACCGACTGGACTTGCGCATCCAGGGCTTGGCGACGGTGTCTCCTGCCGTCCATCGTGCCGAGTCAGCGGCACGCCTGCCGGCGAGCGCCGCTGCTCAGACCTGCGAACGGCTGATGTAGGCCTTGCGCGACTTCTCGAGATGAATGCGGGTGAAGCTTTCGGCCAGGTCCTCCTCGCCGTTGCGGATGGCGCCGAGGATGTCCTGGTGCTCGCGCAGCGCCTCCTGGGCCCGCCCCGGCAGCGCGGTGCTGAGGTTGGAGAAGGCGCGCACGTAGTCCTTCAGGTCGACGAGCATCTCATGCAGCTTGGGGTTGCCCGCGGCCCGTCCGATCAGGTCGTTGTACTTGACGTTGAGCTCCACTTCGTCACCGCCGCCGTTGTGCCGCGCTTCATCCATCTCGGCGACCAGCCGGTCGATGTCGGCGCGGATCTCGTCGTTGATCTTCTGGGCCGCCAGGCGCACCGCCAGGGACTCCAGCGAGGCCAGGATCATGAAGACCTCGAGGATCTCCGCCTGGGTGATCTCGTTGACCACCACCCCCTTGCGCGGCACCGTGCGCACGAAGCGCTGGGTCTCGAGGCGAAACAGCGCTTCGCGGATGGGCGTGCGGCTGATATTGAGCTTCTCGGCCAGCACGCGTTCCACCAAGCGATCTCCGGCCTTGTATTCACCGCGCAGGATGGCGTCCTTGAGGTAGGCGTACACCTTGTCGCGGATCGGAGATAGATCCTCCTGGGTCCAGTCGTCTGCCATTCGGGCTTCCTTCAGCGCTTGCGATGCCATGGAAAAACAGCAGTTTACCATAGCCCCTTCAGGCTGCGGTATCTGGTACACGAAACGCCGGACGACCCCGCCGGCCTGCGGCGGGGAATCGGGAGTGAAGGGCGGGGTAGTGGAACCTGGCAGGGCCGGGGAGCTCAGTGCAGCGGCGCACGCTCCAGGCGGGTGTCGATGGTGCCGAAGGTGACCAGCTGCTCGAGCTCGGCCCGGGCCGCCTCCACGCTGTCGAAGTGCTCGAAGAACTTCAGCGGCACGCTGTTGGTCAGGCCTCCCTCGCCGCTCTCGACGATGCTGACACGTCCCTGGTCGCCGGTGATCTCGGCAATGGTGAAGTCAGCCTTCTTCTTGCCGTAGAAGAAGTAGGCATAGGATTCGACAGGGGCGATGCCTTGCCCCGGCCTGGCATCGTACTCGCCGAGCTTGCTGGTCAGGATGATGTACATCGTCGGGTCCTCTCTTGTTGTCACGCTTGCGTAGGAGTCCGCCGGTCCGGCGGGCTCAGTTGGCCAGCTCCCGCTCGTAGGCCAGGGGCTGGGCCCGGGCGGGCTCCTCCAGCAGCTCGCGCACCGCCTGCGCCAGCGCCTCCAGCGCCTCCTCGACGATGGCCTGGCCAATGGCATAGCTGGCCTGTGTGGCATCGCCGATGCAGCCGTTGCGGGTCATCTCTTCATAGTGGTAGTAGCCCTGGAGCGGGTTGCCCGGGCGCAGCCGCTCCCAGCGCCCCCCGACGACGATATCGCCCTTCTCCAGGCGCTCCGGCCGCACCAGGTGCGGGGCAAGGTAATAGGCCTCGGAGACCTCGCGCTCGCAGCTATGGCCATACAGCGACGAGGTGATATGCGCCTTCATCGCCTGCTTGGCCGAAGCCGTGGTCTTGGCATGGTAGCAATCCACGCCCAGCTCCTGAGTGAAGCTCGTGCAGGCCAGGCTCAGCGTGGCCTGGTTGCCGCCGTGGCTGTTGAGGAACAGCACCTTGTCGATGCCGTGATGGCGGAGCGAGACGACCATGTCGCGCAGCACGGCCAGCAGCGTTTCGGGCCGCAGGCTCAGGGTACCGGGAAAATTGAGGTGGTGCGGCGACACGCCCATGTTGACCGTGGGCGTCACCAGGACGAGGGGATGCAGCGCCGCGCCCAGGCGCTTGGCCATCTCGGTGGCCAAGACCGCATCGCAGCTCTCGTTCATGTGGGGCCCGTGCTGCTCATGGGCCCCGACGGGAATGATGGCCAGCCTGGCCGTTTCCAGGGCCGTTTGGACCTCGGGCCAGGTCATCTCGGTCAGAAGGAAGCTTTCCATCCCAATCTCCTTGCGCACCTGCAGGAGCGGCTCCCGGGCAGGCGGCGGGTTGTCCTAAGGCTACGACTGTATTTGGTATACCATAAGCCAGACACTAACCGAAGCCTGCCGCCCGCGCAAACCCTTCATGCCGCTTCGCCCCCCGCCCATGTCGCCCCCCAGGCCTACCCTGCCGCTTCGACCCTAGCGGCAGCTGCGCTTGGCCACCTCGCTGGACAAGGTGATGTGCTCTTCGATCAGCGCCCTGGCGCGTCGCGCATCGCGCGCCAGAGCCAGGTCCACCAACCTCTGGTGCTGCGCATCGAGCTCACGACGCAGCTCCGCGGACTCCGGCGCCACGCGGCGATAGCGATCGAACTGGTCGTGCAGCTGGGAGATGAAGCGCAGCAGCCAGCCCGAACCGCAGGGCGCGACCAAGGCGTGGTGGAAGCGCGAGTGCACCTGCTCCCACTCGGCGACCGTGGCATGCTCGCCCGCCCGCCCCAACCGGTGGTTGGCCGCCACTAGCTGGGATTCCCACTCCGCATCGCCATGCGCGATGGCCAGTTCGAGCGCCATGCCTTCGAGGCGCAGGCGCATCGCCGTGATGTCGGCAAGCTCCTCCAGGGTGAGTTCGAGCACCCGGAAGCCGCGCTGGTTCTCCTGCCGCAGCAGGCCGTAGGCCGCCAGGCGATTGAGCGCCTCCCGCAGCGGGCTCAGCCCGACCTGGTACAGCTCCCGCAGCAGCGAGATCGACAGGCGCTCCCCGGCGCGGAAGCGCCCGCTGAGCAGATCCTGACGCAGCGTCTCATAGATTTGGCTGGCCACCGTGGCACCGGCGGTGCCCGGCTTGATGATTTCCGTCATGGCGTGACTCCATTCGTTTTTTGGAATTTGGTATACCGTGCTTGACGATCACTCTCCCTGCGCCATACTCTAGGTCAAATAATCGATTTTTTCCAGAAAATGCACTCTTCGAACAAACCAATCCAATTGATTTTAAAAGATTAATTGAAGAAGAATAGACAGGATTCACACCCCTATGACCGCATCTCAGCAAGGCAAGCTATTCTTTTCCTTCCTCCGAATCGGCCTTCTAGGGTTCGGCGGCGGGCCTTCGATGATCCCCTTGGTACACCATGAGGTGGTGAAGCGGCACGCCTGGATGACGGATGAGGAGTTTGCCGACGTGCTGGCCATCGCCAACACCCTGCCCGGCCCCATCGCCACCAAGATGCCCGGCTACATCGGCTTTCGCGTCGGTGGCATGCTCGGCTGCCTCAATGCGGTCCTGGCGGTGATCCTGCCGATGATCGTGGCCATGGTGCTGTTGCTCGGCCTGTTCAGCCGCCACCGCGACGTGGCGTGGGTCCACGGCATGAGCCAGGGCATGGTGCCGGTGGTCATGGTGATGATGGGGCAGTTGGCCTGGGACTTTCTCGACAAGTCGCGCCTGGCCCTGGGCTGGGGCGTCAGCCTGGCAATGGCAGCTGCCGCCGGCGCCTTGATCTACGGCCTGGGTGTTCACCCTGGCCTGGTCATCGGCGCCCTGCTGGTTGCCGCCATGCTGCCGCCGCTGGCAAAAGGCAAGTCGACAGCGGGAGCCGCCCAATGATCTATGCCCAGCTCTTCCTTGCCTTCTTTATACCCAATATCGTCGGCTACGGTGGCGGCCCTGCCATCATTCCCTTGATCGAAGCCGAGGTGGTGGGGCGCTATGAATGGATGAACGCGCAGCAATTCGCCGAAGTGCTGGGGCTGGGCAATGCCCTGCCCAGCCCGATCGCCACCAAGATGGCCGGCTATGTCGGCTATGAGGTCGCCGGCATCGGCGGCGCCGCGGTGGCCGTATTTGCCACCGTCGTACCCACCCTGCTGCTGATGCTCGGCGCGCTTGGCCTGCTCTACCGCTACCGTGACTCCCCCCGCGTGAAGCGCATGAGCCAGTGGGTACGCCCCGTCATCGCCATCATGATGGCGGGCATGGTGCTGAGCTTCTTCGCTGAAGGTCTGGCCGGCGCCGGGCTGCTGCATACCCTGCTCATCGGCGCACTGGCCGCCGTCGCCCTGATCTACTGGAAAGCGCACCCCGCCTTCGTCGTCGTCGGCGCCTTGGCCTATGGCGGCCTGATGCTGGGCTAGGGCCGGCTAGCGCTCCCACTCACTTCTCGACACCAGGAGAAAGCGATGCACTCATTCCCGACCTGACATTTCGGCATCACGAAAGACGACAGCACCGCTTTCGTGACATGCGCGGCTCGCCGCAACCGTGGCAAAGCAGCAAGCGTGGCAAAGCAGCAAGCGACAATTACAAACCGCCGATGATCGGTCGCTCCCCGGCGACATCATCGCAAGCCTGACGACACGACAAGGTGCAACATGGAACAACTCGAACAGGTATCCCTGACCGCCTCGCACTGGGTCTTTCTACTGGTGATTCTGGCGATCTTCGTTTCCATCGGCTTCCGCAAGGGCGTCATCATCCCCTCCATCGCCGGTATCTTCATGCTGGGCCTGCTGGCCGAGGCGCCTCATGAAGGTGGGCTCAACCAGCTGATCTTCGCGGTCCAGGTGGTCTTTCGCGCGCTGCTGAACGCAGGCACCGAACTCTTCGACATCATGCTGGTGATCGCGCTGATGGTCGCCATGCTCAAGTTGCTGCAGCAACAGGGCGCCGATCGACTGATGGTGGCCCCGATGAAGAAACTGATGGTCGGCCCCTGGACCGCTTTCTTCGTGGTCGGCATTACCATGTACATTGCCGCCGCCTTCTTCTGGCCGACGCCGGCCGTGGCCCTGGTCGGCACGGTGCTGATCCCCGTCGCCATGCAAGTGGGCCTGCCCGCCATCGGCGCCGCCATGGCGGTGAACCTGTTCGGCCATGGCATGGCGCTCTCCGCCGACCCGGTGATCCAGGGCGCCAGCCGCCTGACCGCCGGCGCCGCGGGGATCGACACCAGCGCCCTGGTACCCTACACCCTGCTGTTCTCGCTGGTGGTCGGTGTCGTGGCCATCACCATTGCCTGCCTGTACCTGCGCCGCGACATGCGCTCCGGCGCGCTGGAGGCCTCGCGCAGCGACGAAGTCTTCGCCCCGCGCTCGGCCGGCGCGGCCGCCGTCCAGGCCAACACCGTTGCTGAGCCGAACGAGCCCGAGGTCGGCAGCTATGCCCGCCTGTTCGCCGTGGCCGTCCCGGTGATCCTGCTCGGCATCGCGGGCCTGATGATCTACCGTGCAATCTTCCTGCCCGACCAGGCGATTCGCGGCGGCGGTGCCACCGCCCTGCTTGGCGGCACCGCCACGGTGCTGCTGGTACTCTCCTCGTTCGCCTCCCACGGCCATCACGCACTGGACGGCATCAGCAACTACACGCGGGAGGGCTTCTTCTTCGCCATCAAGATCTTCGCGCCCATCATCCCGATCGCCGGATTCTTCTTCCTTGGCCACCCCGGACACTCCGCCGAAGTCATCGGCGCCGGCTCCGCCGGCTACCTGTTCGACATCGGTCACAACATCGGCCACTACATCGACGGCAACGTCTTCCTGCTGGCGTTCGGCATGGCATTCATCGGCCTGCTCTCCGGCATGGATGGCTCGGGCTTCTCCGGCCTGCCGCTGGTGGGATCGCTCTCCGGCGCGCTCGGCACCGGTGCCGGGGTCGATATCCACGTGCTGGCTGCCCTCGGCCAGGTGGCGGCCATCTTCGCCGGCGGCGGTACCCTAGCCGCCTGGGCCTTCGGCGTCGCGGCCGATGCCGGTATCGCCGGCGTCAGCCCCGCGGCGCTGGTGCGACGCAACTTCATCCCGGTCATCTCCGGCATCGTCGTTGCTTCGCTGCTGGCCGTAATGTTGCTCTGACCGGCCCGGCGCACGGCAACGCCACCCCGGTGCATCCTTCGCCGGGGTGGCGTTGCTTGGCGCGGCACAGCACGCCGGCCCGCTTGACGGAAGTCGAATTATGGCACATGGTATACCATATGCCATAAAGGCAGCGCAGCCATGGAGAGCCCCACCGGGCATCCGACCTGACGACAAACCCGCTAGGTGAATGCCATGCCCCTGATCAAGATCCACAAGAACGGCGAAGTCTTCGAGGGCGAAGTCCAGCCCAACACCAACCTGGTGGTGCGTGCCGGTATCCGCCAGTTTCCCTACCCCCACCTCAGCTACGGCTGCGGCATGGGCAAATGCGCAAAATGCATGTGCAAGGTCATCAAGGGCGCGGAGTCCTTGCCCGAGCCCAACTGGAAGGAAAAGAAGATGCTGGGCGCCCGCCTTGAGCAGGGCTATCGGCTTGCCTGCCAGCTGTGGGTAGACGCCGACCTGGAACTGGCCCAGGCCAGCCCTGCCGCCACGACAGACAGCCACCGTACGTCCAGCCTCACCGCGTCTTCCTGACCCCCAGTGCCCAAACGCAGCGCGCCCACCCGGCATCCGGGTGGGCGCGCTGCCTTCAGGTATCGCTTCAGCCCAGGTACTTGATCATCACCCCCGCCGCTACCGCCGAGCCGATCACGCCCGCCACGTTGGGTCCCATCGCATGCATCAGAAGGAAGTTGTGCGGGTTGGACTCCAGCCCTACCTTGTTCGCCACCCGCGCCGCCATCGGCACCGCCGACACGCCGGCCGCCCCGATCAGCGGGTTGATCGGCATCCGGCTCACCGCGTTCATCAGCTTGGCCATGAGCACCCCCGCCGCCGTGCCGATGGCGAAGGCCACCATGCCCAGCGCCATGATGCCCAGCGTCTCCAGGGCCAGGAAGCTCTCGGCCATCAGCCGCGAACCCACCGACAGCCCCAGCACGATGGTGACGATGTTGATCAGCGCATTCTGGGCGGTGTCGCTCAGGCGCTCGACCACGCCGCATTCACGCATCAGGTTGCCGAAGCAGAACATGCCGAGCAGCGGCGCCGCGTCCGGCAGGAACAGGGCCACCAGGATCAGCAGCAGGAGCGGGAAGACGATTTTCTCGAGCTTGGACACCGGCCGCAGCTGCGTCATGGTGATGGCGCGCTCCTTGCGGGTGGTCAGCAGCCGCATGATCGGCGGCTGGATCATCGGCACCAGCGCCATGTAGGCGTAGGCGGCAACCGCGATGGCACCCAGCAGCTCCGGGGCCAGCACGCTCGAGACATAGATCGAGGTGGGGCCGTCGGCGCCACCGATGATGCCGATGGCGGCCGCCTGTTCGATGGAAAAGTCCATCCAGCCCAGCGTCGACATGGCCACCGCACCGAACAGGGTGGCGAAGATGCCGAACTGGGCCGCCGCGCCGAGGAACAGCGTACGCGGGTTGGCCAGCAGCGGGCCGAAGTCGGTCATTGCGCCCACGCCCATGAAGATCAGCAGCGGAGCGATGCCCGACGTCACGGCCAGGCTGTAGAAGACATACAGCAGGCCGTCGCCATAGCCGACGTTCATGGCCACGTCGCGGGCGGCACGCAGCTGGTCCGGGGCGACGCCGTTGTCGAGCAGCGCCTTGAGGGTGGTGCGCCACGCTTCGTCGCCGGCCAGCGGGTCGAGGGTGGCGCCTAGTGCCGCGGCGATCTGCTGCAGCACCGCTGGGCGCGCCACCTCGATGGCCTGGTCCAGGGCCGAGAGGGCGAGCCCGGCCTCGGGAATGTTGGCCAGGATGCCGCCGAAGCCGATCGGCACCAGCAGCAGCGGCTCGAACTTCTTGTGAATGGCGAGATAGAGCAGCACCAGCCCCACGGCGATCATCACCGCCTGGCCCAGGGTCAGGTTGTAGAGGCCCGACCCTTCCCATAGCGTCAGTAGCTTTTCCATGGGTGTGGTCCTTACAGCACGATCAGGGGGTCACCGACGGAGACGCTGTCCCCTTCGCTGACCTTGACCGCCGAGACCGTGCCGGCGCTTGCGGCCCGCACCTCGGTTTCCATCTTCATGGCTTCGAGGATGATCACCACGTCGCCCGCCTCGACCGTATCGCCCGGACGAACGTTGACCTTGAAGATGTTGCCGGCCAGCGGCGCGGCGATGGTCTCGCCGGCCGGTGCCGCGGCACCGGCGGCAGGCTGCGACGCGGGCGAGGCGGATGACTCGGTCACCGCGCCGATCTCACCGCCTTCGGCGACTTCGACGACGTACTGCTTGCCGTTGACCTTGACGGTATAGGTCTCGGGGCCGGCCGACGCGGCAGCGGGAGCCACCGGCACCTTGGCATCCGCCTTCGCCGGCAGGTTGGCGCCTTCGCCCTCCTTGCCCGGCACCTGGGGCGCCGGCTCGAAGGCATCGGGGTTGTCACGATTCTTGAGGAACTTGAGCCCGATCTGCGGGAACAGGGCGTAGGTCAGCACGTCGTCGATCTCGCGCTCGCCGGCGGCCAGGCGAATGCCCTCGGCCTTGGCCTTTTCCCTGAGCTCGGCGGCAAGACGCTCCATCTCGGGCGCCAGCAGGTCGGCAGGGCGACAGGTGATCGGCTCGCCGCCCTCCAGCACACGCTGTTGAAGCTCCTTGTTGAAGGGCGCCGGGGCGGCCCCGTATTCGCCCTTGAGCAGCGCTTGCACCTCCTTGGAGATGGACTTGTAGCGCTCGCCCATCATCACGTTCATCACCGCCTGGGTACCCACGATCTGCGACGTCGGGGTCACCAGCGGGATGAAGCCCAGGTCCTCGCGCACGCGGGGGATCTCGGCCAGCACGTCGTCGAGCTTGTCGCCGGCGCCCTGCTCCTTGAGCTGGCTCTCCATGTTGGTGAGCATGCCGCCCGGCACCTGGGCGACGAGGATGCGCGAGTCGATGCCCTTCAGCGAGCCCTCGAAGGCGGCGTACTTCTTGCGCACCTCGCGGAAGTAGCCGGCAATATCCTCGAGCAGCTCGAGGTCGAGGTTGGTGTCGCGTTCGGTGCCCTTGAGAATGGCCACGACCGATTCGGTGGGGCTGTGGCCGTAGGTCATCGACATCGAGGAGATCGCGGTGTCGACGTTGTCGATACCGGCTTCCACCGCCTTGAGGATGGAGGCGGTCGACATGCCGGTGGTGGCGTGGCACTGCATGTGGATCGGGATCGACAGCACCCTCTTCAGGCGAGTGACCAGCTCATAGGCATCATAGGGCGCCAGCAGGCCGGCCATGTCCTTGATCGCCAGGGAGTCGGCGCCCATGTCGGCGATGGTCTCGGCCAGCTCGACCCAGCTGTCCAGCGTATGCACCGGGCTCACGGTATAGGAGATGGTGCCCTGGGCATGGCCGCCCACCTTGCGCACGGCCTTGATCGCCCGCTCCAGGTTGCGCGGGTCGTTCATGGCATCGAATACGCGGAACACGTCGACGCCATTGGTCTTGGCGCGCTCGACGAAGCGATCCACCACGTCGTCGGCGTAGTGGCGGTAGCCGAGCAGGTTCTGGCCGCGTAGCAGCATCTGCTGCGGCGTGTTGGGCATCGCCTCCTTCAACGCCCGTATCCGCTCCCACGGATCCTCGCCGAGGTAGCGGATACAGGCGTCGAAGGTGGCGCCGCCCCAGGATTCCAGCGACCAGAAGCCCACCTTGTCGAGTTTCTCGGCGATCGGCAGCATGTCGTCGAGCCGCAGGCGGGTGGCGAACAGGGATTGGTGGGCGTCGCGAAGCACGACGTCGGTGATGCCCAGCGGACGTTTGGTCTCACTCATGAGGATGATCCCATGGCTAGTAGTTTTCGGTGTAAGATGGCGCCTGCCGGTCAGCGCCGGCGACGATAGCGGTGCACGGCGGCGCTGATCACCGCGAGCAGCTCGGCCTCATCGCCCTTTTCGGCAGCCGGTTTGGTCGCCGTCTGCGCGGGAGCGGGCATAGGCGCCAGGCGGCGCACCACCAGCGACATCAAGGTCGTGGCCAGCACCAGCACGGTAAGAAAAACAAAAACGAAGCCCATGCCGACCCCCATCAGGGCCAGGCCGTCCTGCAGAAGCTGGATGTCCTGCATAGCGTTTCTCCTCAAAGCTTCTCTTTTTTGTCAGCATCCTGAAGCGAAAAGGGTGAGAAGCGTTTCAAATTGCCCTATAAACTGCCACACTCTGGAATTATTGCAAGTGCGATATGGTGGAAGCCAGCGTTGTTGTTTTACTACAAAAAGGTCGAATCGGCCTTGCCCCCATGGAAGGCGTCATCGACGCCCTGACCCGCGACCTGTTGACGCGCCAACCCGGATTCGACTGGGCCGTCACTGAATTCGTGCGCGTGGTCGACGCCCGCTTGCCGCCCCGCGTCTTCCACAAGCACTGCCCCGAACTGCTCGATTCCCCACCCTCCACGCCTTCCGGCGTTCCGGTAGCGCTGCAGCTGCTGGGCAGCGATCCGAATGCGCTGGCCGCCAATGCACGCCATGCGGTCGAGCTGGGCGCCAGCGCCATCGACCTCAACTTCGGCTGTCCGGCCAAGCTGGTGAACCGCCACGATGGCGGCGCCTCCCTGCTGCGCGACCCTAGCCGCGTGCACGCCGCAGTAGCCGCCGTGCACCGTGCGGTGGAGGGCAGCGTACCGGTGACGGCGAAGATCCGCCTGGGCTTTGCCGACCGCCGCCTGGCACTGGCCTGCGCCCTGGCGGCCGAACAGGGGGGCGCGGCGCAGCTGACGGTGCACGCTCGCACGCGCGACGAAGGCTACCGCCCTCCGGCCCACTGGGAATGGATCGGCCGCATTCGCTGCCGGCTGCGCATCCCGGTTGTCGCCAACGGCGAGATCTGGACGCTGGAGGACTACTGGAAAGCCAGGACCCTGTCCGGCTGCCGGGATGTGATGCTGGGACGCGGCGCCCTTGCCGACCCCTGGCTCGCACCTCGCATACGCCATTGGCAAACCACGGGCGAACGGCTTCCTGACACCAGCTGGCAGGCACGCGCCGACATCCTGACCGAATTCGCCAGCATCCAACGCCGCAAATTGCCCGACAGAATCGTCACCTCGCTGGTCAAGCAGTGGCTCCACCACATGCAACAGGGCAACGACGCTGCCAGGCACCGCTTCCACGCCCTGAAGCGCATCACCGACCTCGACCTGCTGATCGAAGGGCTCCACTGCCTCCGGCCATCTGCACCAGCCATCAGTATGGCGGAACCCGCCTGACGCCCACGCGGGCATGCCTAACGCCACCCAGCCAGGCGGCCCGAACCCGCCATGGGCAAGGCCACCCAGAGGGCGTGGAAAAGACAAGACGCCATGAGAAAAAAGAAGGCGCCCATCGCAACGATGGGCGCCCAAACGATCGTGCAGTCGACATGCCTCAGGCACGCCCCTGCAGCCAGCTAAAGCGGAACGCACATGGGATTGCCATGGCGGAAGCAGCATCGTAGAGACAGAAAACCCGCCCTCTGACGAGGACGGGTCTGAAACTGGCGCGCCCGGGAGGATTCGAACCTCCGACCACCTGATTCGTAGTCAGGTACTCTATCCAGCTGAGCTACGGGCGCTTAGGTTACGGCGGGGCCGTTATTCTTACCTGGCCAAGCCGCTTTGACTTGAACAGGCAGGTCTTTCTCGAGCAAGCAGGCAATTCCTATTCCAGCTTGGCGCGCCCGGGAGGATTCGAACCTCCGACCACCTGATTCGTAGTCAGGTACTCTATCCAGCTGAGCTACGGGCGCATCTTGCTTGCTTGGTATCGCGTGCCGCATGGCGGAGAGGGAGGGATTCGAACCCTCGATGGGGCTATAAACCCCATACTCCCTTAGCAGGGGAGCGCCTTCAGCCACTCGGCCACCTCTCCCTCATCGACACGGCGCACATCCTATCGCCTCAGCCCTCCATTGTCCAGTGCATTCAGTTGTTTATTTTGCGCTGGACAGATGGCCCCAACCTCGGCGTCAGGCTCCGGAACCACTCCCTCCTTCCACATCGGACTTCTCGCGCTGGATACGCTGATAGATTTCCTCGCGATGTACGGCGACATCCTTGGGCGCGTTGACGCCGATACGGACCTGATTGCCCTTGACGCCAAGGACGGTGACGGTGATGTCATCACCGATCATCAAGGTTTCTCCGACTCGGCGGGTCAGGATGAGCATGACTGATCTCCTTCTCAGACGACTGGCAACGGAATGCGTACTGACTCCATCAGTACTACAAATTTGCATCCATTATGTAACAAAGTGCCACGGCGCACCACCTAACGGCATCATAGAAAATACGCTGCCCTGCAGGAAAGCACGCCGCCCTTGTTACAGCTCCCCTGTAGGGTAGGAGATGCAAGCCGTGTCAGTCGCCTTATCTTGTAAGTTGTCTTGTAAACCTATTCACTTTCGATATTGCTTTTATCCAAACCGAAAGCGGTATGCAGGGCACGCACGGCAAGCTCCATCTGCTTCTCGTCAATGACCACCGAGATCTTGATTTCCGAGGTGGACACCATGCGGATATTGATGTTTTCGTCGGCCAGGACGCGGAACATCTTCGATGCCACGCCGGCATGGGAGCGCATGCCAACGCCTACCAGCGAGACCTTAGCGATATTGTCGTCGCCATTGATATCACCGCCCCCGAGGTCGGGAATGACCTGCTCCTCGAGGATCTTGAGCGTCTTCTTGTAGTCACCCTTGGCCACGGTGAAGGTAAAGTCGGTGTAGTCGCCGGTCGGCGCCACGTTCTGCACGATCATGTCGACTTCGATGTTGGCATCGGCGATGGGGCCGAGGATGCGCGACGCCACGCCCGGCACGTCCGGCGTGTTGAGCAGGGTCAGCTTGGCCTCGTTGGCGGTGAAGGCGATACCGGAGATCAGCGGTTCTTCCATGGAGTCCTCGTCTTGGTCGGATTCAGCAACGATCAGGGTGCCGGGGCCATCCTCGAAGCTGGACAGCACGCGCAGCGGGACATTGTACTTGCCGGCAAACTCTACCGAGCGAATCTGCAGCACCTTCGAGCCGAGGCTCGCCAGCTCGAGCATCTCCTCGACGGTAATGGTGTCGAGACGCTGCGCCTTGGAGCAGACGCGAGGGTCGGTGGTGTAGACGCCGTCCACGTCGGTGTAGATCTGGCACTCGTCGGCGCCCAGCGCTGCTGCCAATGCCACGCCGGTGGTGTCGGAGCCGCCGCGCCCGAGGGTCGTGATGTTGCCCTCCTCGTCGACGCCCTGGAAGCCGGCGACCACCACCACCTTGCCTTCATCGAGGTCTTCGCGCATCTCGTCGGTCTCGATGCGCTGGATGCGGGCCTTGGTATGGGCGCTGTCGGTGAGTATGCCCACCTGGGAGCCGGTGTAGGAGGTCGCCGGCACGCCCAGCTTGTGCAGCGCCAGGGCCAGCAGTGAGATGGTGACCTGCTCGCCGGTGGAAACCAGCATGTCCATCTCCCGCGGCGTAGGCTCGTCGCTGATCTCATTGGCCAGGCCGATCAGGCGGTTGGTTTCGCCACTCATGGCGGACACGACGACCACCACCTGGTGGCCGTCGTCGCGAAACCCCTTGACCTTCTCCGCCACGGCCTTGATGCGCTCTACGGAGCCCACCGAGGTACCGCCGAATTTCTGTACGTAAAGTGCCATCTACGGTTTTCCCTCGCTTGTCGAGCGGGTCACGCTCGGATGAGTGAAATTCGCTGCAAGCGCAAGGGCCGGAAACATTGCTGTCGCCGGCCCTGTAGCTGTTACAGAAGCTGCTGTTCGACCCAGGCGGGAACACTCGCCAGCGCCCCCGGCAGTGCTGCGGCATCGCTGCCGCCGGCCTGGGCCATGTCCGCGCGACCACCGCCCTTGCCTCCTACCTGCGAGGCCACGTGATTGACCAGCTCGCCGGCCCTGACGCGTCCCGTGAGATCATCGGTGACCCCGGCGATCAGGCTGACCTTGCCGGCTTCGCGATCCGCCACGCCCAGCACCACGACGCCCGAGCCCAGCTTGTGCTTGAGCTGGTCGAGCACACCGCGAAGCTCCTTGGCGGAGACGCCCTCGAGCCGCGTGGCCAGCACCTTGATGCCGGCCACGTCGCGAGCCTGACTGAGCATATCACTCCCGGCGGCACTGGCCAGCTTGGCCTTGAGCCGCTCGAGCTCCTTCTCCAGGCTGCGGTTGCGCTCCACCAGCGACTCGACGCGCTCCTCCACCTGCTCGGGCCTGGCCTTCAGGCGCTCACCGAGACGCATGACCCGCGCTTCCTGCTCGCGGAAGTAGGTCAGCGCCCCTTCGCCGGTGATCGCCTCGATACGACGCACGCCTGCGGCGATGCCCTGCTCGGTGACGATATGGAAGCAGCCGATGTCGCCGCTGCGGGCCACGTGTGTGCCGCCACACAGTTCGATAGAGAAGTCATCGGCGCCGATGGTCAGCACGCGCACGCTGTCGGCGTACTTGGCCTCGAACAGCGCCGCCGCACCCTTGGCCTTGGCTTCGTCGAGCGTCATCTGCTCGATACGGGTCGGCGCATTGGCTAGGATCTGCTCGTTGACCAGGCGTTCCACCTCGGCGAGCTGGCCAGGCGTCATCGCCTCGAAGTGACTGAAGTCGAAGCGCAGCCGCTCCGGCGTCACCAGCGAGCCCTTCTGCTGCACGTGCTCGCCCAGCACCAGGCGCAGCGCCTTGTGCATCAGGTGGGTGGCCGAGTGGTTGCGGATGGTGGCGCCACGCAGCGCGGCGTCGACCTGGGGGCGCACCTCGGCACCCACGCTCAGGCTGCCTTCGAGCAGCACGCCATGGTGAAGATGATGGCCGCCCTGCTTCTGGGTATCGGTGACCAAAAAGCGCCCGCCGTCCAGGTGCAGGTAGCCGGTGTCGCCCACCTGGCCGCCCGACTCTCCATAGAACGGCGTGCGGTCGAGCACCACGATGCCGCGCTGCTCGGGCTCGAGCGCCGCCAGTGCATTGCCCTCGCGATCGACGATGGCGGTCACGCTGGCCTGCCCCTCGAGGGCTTCGTAGCCGGTGAAGGCGGTCTCGCCTTCGAGATCCAGTGCGGCATGGTAGTCCGCACCGAACTGGCTGGCGGCCCTCGCCCGCTCGCGCTGCGCCTCGAGCTCGCGCTCGAAGCCCGCCGCATCCAGCGTCACGCCGCGTTCACGGCAGACGTCGGCCGTCAGGTCATAGGGAAAGCCGTAGGTATCGTAGAGCTTGAAGACCGTCTCGCCGGGCAGGTCTTCGCCCTCGATCTCGGCCAGCGCCGCTTCGAGCAGGCTCATGCCGTGCTCAAGGGTACGCGCGAACTGCTCCTCCTCCTTGAGCAGGATGCGCTCGATCTGGTGGCGAGCCTCGCGCAGCTCCGGATAGGCGCCACCCATCTCGGCGTCGAGGGCGCCCACCAGCTTGTGGAAGAACGGCTCCTTGGCGCCGAGCTTGTGGCCGTGGCGGATGGCGCGGCGGATGATCCTTCGCAGCACGTAGCCACGCCCCTCGTTGGAGGGCAGCACGCCGTCGGCGATGAGAAAGGCGCAGGAGCGGATATGGTCGGCGATCACCCGCAGCGAGGGGGTTGCCGTGTCCTGGTGGCCGGTGGCACGCGCCGCCGCCGCTAGCAGGCTCTGGAACAGATCGATTTCGTAGTTTGAGTGCACGCCCTGCATGACCGCCGCGATCCGCTCCAGGCCCATGCCGGTATCGATCGAGGGCTTGGGCAGCGGATTGAGGTTGCCGGCCCCGTCGCGGTCGAACTGCATGAAGACGAGGTTCCATATCTCGATGTAGCGATCGCCATCCTCTTCGGGACTTCCGGGCGGGCCTCCCCACACCTCGGGGCCGTGGTCGTAGAAGATCTCGGAGCTCGGGCCACACGGGCCGGTATCGCCCATCTGCCAGAAGTTGTCCTCGTCGAGCCTGGAGAAGCGGGCCGGATCGATGCCCATCTCCTCCTTCCAGATGCGCTCAGCCTCGTCGTCGCTGACGTGCACCGTCACCCACAGCTTCTCCTTGGGCAGCTGCAGCACCTCGGTGAGGAATACCCAGGCAAAGCGGATCGCATCGCGCTTGAAATAGTCGCCGAAGCTGAAGTTGCCCAGCATCTCGAAGAAGGTGTGGTGGCGTGCGGTGTAGCCGACGTTGTCCAGGTCGTTGTGCTTGCCACCGGCGCGCACGCAGCGCTGCGACGAGGCCGCGCGCACGTAGGGACGCGGGTCGCGCCCGAGGAAGACATCCTTGAACGGCACCATGCCGGCGTTGGTGAACAGCAGCGTCGGGTCGTTGCCCGGCACCAGGGAGCTCGAAGGAACGAGGGTGTGGCCATGCTCCTCGAAGTAGGTCAGAAAGGCTTGTCTGATGTCTGCGCTTTTCATGGGATATCCGTGGCGATGAGCGTGGTGACCCGACGGTTCAGGCGCGCTCGACACCGCTGGGCGGAGCCGGAAACACGCGCCTTGGGGCATCTGGAGTGCCACCCAGGGCGTTCGCAAAGGGATGCATTATAGCGCAGTTGTCAAGCGACTAAAGGGGCGCCGCCGAGTTCACTGCGCAAGGCAGGCAAGAAAGAGGGGGAACGGTGGCGCAGAGGGTGACACGCTCATGTCCTCCAACGCCCTGGCTGGTCATTCACCGTCATGCCATGGGTCGGCATCCCAGGCATGCGCCAGGGCGTGCCGAAGATGGTCGAATCCGAAGCCACGAGACGCGAGGAAGCGCTCGCGCCGGGCGCGCTCGCGCGGGGAGTCGTCTGGGTGGGAAAAACGCCTGGCCAGCGTCTCGGCCGCCAGGGCGAACCAGTCGACCTCGCCTTCCCGCTCGGCCTCGACCAGCGTCCTGGCGATCAGGCCACGATCGACGCCGCGCCGCTCGAGCTCGACGCGAATCTTCAGCGGCCCCTGGCCGCGCGCCACGCGCGAACGCAGGAAGAGCCCGGCAAAGCGTGCGTCGGACTGTAGCCCTTGTGCCGCCAGCTCATCCAGGCACGCCGCGATGACATCGGGAGCATGCCCTCTTGCCGCCAGGCGTTCACCTAGCTCGCCGCGCGCGTAGTCGCGGCGAGCCAGCAGGCGAATGGCATCGTCGCGGGGAGACGATGCCGGTACGTTTGCCGATGATTCGCTCATGCTTACAGCAGGTCGTCCTCACCCTCGACGTTGGCGGCGGCCGGCTCGCTGGGCTCCTCCTTCGGCGTTGCGGTTACCAGCAGCTGGGCGCGGATCTGGCTCTCGATCTCCTCCATCACCGCGGGGTTGTCCTCGAGGAACTGGGCGGCGTTGGCCTTGCCCTGGCCGATCTTGTTGCCCTTGTAGCTGTACCAGGCCCCGGCCTTGTCGACCAGGTTGCACTGCACGCCGAGGTCGATCACCTCGCCGGCATGGTAGATGCCCTTGCCGTAGAGAATCTGGAACTCGGCCTGGCGGAACGGCGGCGCCACCTTGTTCTTGACCACCTTGACCCGGGTCTCGTTGCCGGTCACCTCGTCGCCCTGCTTCACCGAGCCGGTACGGCGGATATCCAGGCGCACGCTGGCGTAGAACTTCAGGGCGTTGCCACCGGTGGTGGTCTCTGGGCTGCCGAACATCACGCCGATCTTCATGCGGATCTGGTTGATGAACACCACCAGGCAGTTGGCGTTCTTGATGTGGCCGGTGATCTTGCGCAGCGCCTGGGACATCAGGCGCGCCTGCAGGCCGACGTGGGAGTCGCCCATCTCGCCCTCGATCTCGGCGCGCGGGGTGAGTGCCGCCACCGAGTCGATGATGATCACGTCGACCCCGCCGGAGCGCACCAGCATGTCGCAGATCTCCAGCGCCTGCTCGCCGGTGTCGGGCTGCGAGACCAGCAGGTCGTCGAGGTTGACGCCGAGCTTCTCGGCGTAGCTCGGGTCGAGCGCGTGCTCGGCGTCGATGAAGGCGCAGGTCTTGCCCTGCTTTTGCGCCTCGGCGATGACCGACAGGGTCAGCGTGGTCTTGCCCGAGGACTCCGGGCCGAAGATCTCGACCACGCGGCCATAGGGCAGGCCGCCGATGCCGAGCGCGATGTCGAGCCCCAGCGAGCCGGTGGAGACCGAGGGCATGACCACCCGCGGCGCATCGCCCAGGCGCATCACGGTGCCCTTGCCGAACTGGCGCTCGATCTGGGAAAGGGCGGCATTCAATGCCTTGGAGCGGTTTTCATCCTGTGCCATGAGGCTCTCCTCGCAGAACGCTCAACGTTTGCCGAGCAAACGAAAAATGGGGTGGGCGGCGGTGAAGGCCAGCCCTAACACTGTATGATTGGCCAGTAGTATGGCGAAAAAAGTCTCGCCCGCCTAGCCCATCGCGCTATTCCTGATGCGCCTCCAGGTAGCGAATCAACCCGACGATAGCCGCTCGCACCGCACGCTCGCGCACGGCACGGCGATCCCCCGGAAACTGGAAGCGCTCGGCCTGCTGCTGCGTCGTACTGCCCCAGGCCAGCCACACGGTGCCCACCGGCTTGTCCGGCGTACCGCCGTCGGGCCCGGCCACGCCGCTGATCGCCACGCCAAGGCTGGCGCCGCTGTCGCGGCAGGCGCCCGCGACCATGGTTTCCACCACCTCCCGGCTTACCGCACCATGGCGAGCCAGCAAATCGTCAGGGACGCCGAGCAGATGGCGCTTGGCCGCATTCGAATAGGTGACGTAGCCCGTCTCGAAGTAGATGGAACTGCCGGCCACGGCGGTGATCGCGCTGGCCACGCCCCCGCCGGTGCAGGATTCGGCCGTCGTGATCGTGAGGTTGCGCTCGCGGCAACGCCTGCCAAGGCGCTCGGCGAGGGTGGTGAGGTCGAGATTGGCCAGGCTGGCCGCACTGTGGGGCATCGGGGTGGCTCCTGCTGAAGATGTGGCCGGGGCAGCCGGCGCGCTTGCGCGAAAAGTTTTGGGTACAATAGCGCCTTTGCCCTTCATGTGCAGGCAGCGGCGTCCAGACGCCCCTACCGGCACCTCGTCGACGGATCATCACAGGAATCCCATGTCCCAGGCCAGCGCTCAGCCCACGCCGATGATGGCCCAGTACCTGAAGATCAAGCGCGAGCACCCCGACGTGCTGCTGTTCTATCGGATGGGCGATTTCTATGAACTCTTCTTCGACGACGCCAAGCGCGCCGCCGCCCTGCTCGACATCACCCTGACAAGCCGCGGCCAGTCGGCCGGCAAGCCGATTCCCATGGCCGGCGTACCCTACCATAGCGCCGAGGGGTATCTCGCGCGCCTGGTGAAGGCCGGCGAATCGGTGGCGATCTGCGAGCAGATCGGTGATCCGGCGACCAGCAAGGGGCCAGTGGAGCGCCGCGTGGTGCGCATCGTCACCCCCGGCACGCTCCACGACGAGGCGCTGCTCGATGCCCGCCGCGACAACCTGCTGGTGGCCGTTCACCAGGCCGGCGACCGCTGGGGCATCGCCTGGCTGGAACTCTCGAGCGGCCGCTTCAGCGTGCTCGAGGTGGAGGGCGAGGGCGACATGCTGGCCGAGCTTCAGCGCCTCGACCCCGCCGAGCTGCTGATACCCGAGAGTCTGGCATTGCCTGCCGCCCTGGAAAGCCGGCAAGGCCTGCGCCGCCAGAGCGACTGGCTGTTCGATCTCGAGTCGGCCACTCGCCTGCTGTGCGACCAGTTCCAGGTGCAGGACCTGCGCGGCTTCGGCTGCGCCCATCTCGAGGCGGCCCTTACCGCTGCCGGCGTGCTGGTCGAGTATGCCCGCGATACCCAGCGCTCACGCCTGCCCCACGTCACAGGCCTCGGCGTGGAGAACCGCGACGACGCCGTGGTGATCGATGCCGCCAGCCGCCGCAACCTGGAGATCGACGTCAACCTCGGGGGCGGCGGCGACAACACCCTGGCCAGCGTGCTCGACACCACCGCCACCGCCATGGGCTCGCGCCTGCTCAAGCGCTGGCTCAACCGCCCGCTGCGCGACCGCGGCCAGGTGCAGGGCCGCCAGGCGGCCGTCGCCCTGCTGCTGGAGCAGGAGGGTTTCGTCGCCCTGCGCGAGCTGCTCAAGGCGATCGGCGACGTGGAGCGCATCCTCGCGCGCGTGGCGCTCTACAGCGCGCGGCCGCGCGACCTCGCCCGCCTGCGCGACGCCCTGCTGGCGCTGCCGGAGCTACAGCGCGAGCTGCAGGACTACAGCGAGGGCAGCGTGCTGGATGAACTGTCCCACCATATCCGCCCCTACCCCGCGCTTGCCGACATGCTCGCGCGCGGGCTCAACGACAACCCCCCGGTGGTGATCCGCGAGGGGGGCGTGATCCGCGATGGCTTCGATGCCGAGCTCGACGACTACCGCGGCCTGGCCGAGCATGCCGGCGACTACCTGGTCCAGCTCGAGGCCCGCGAGCGCGAGCGCACCGGCCTGGCCGGCCTCAAGGTGGGCTACAACCGTGTCCACGGCTACTACATCGAGATCCCCCGCGCCCAGGCCCGCGAGGCGCCGGTGGACTACGTGCGCCGCCAGACGCTCAAGAACGCCGAGCGCTTCATCATTCCCGAGCTCAAGGAATTCGAGGACAAGGCGCTGTCGGCCAGGTCGCGCGCCCTGGCCCGCGAAAAGCTGCTCTATGACAGCCTGCTCGATGCGCTCAACGGCGAGCTTGCCGCCCTGCAGGGCACCGGTCGCGCCCTGGCCGCGCTGGACGTGCTGGCGGCCTTCGCCGAACGCGCCCAGGCGCTCGGCTTCTCGCGCCCTCGGCTGCAGGAGATGGCAGGCATCGAGATCCGCGGCGGTCGTCACCCGGTGGTGGAGCATGTCAGCGACTTCCCCTTCGTGCCCAACGACCTGGTGCTCGACGACAGACGCCGCATGCTGGTCATCACCGGCCCCAACATGGGCGGCAAGTCGACCTTCATGCGCCAGGCGGCACTGATCGTCCTGCTCGCCCATACCGGCAGCTTCGTTCCTGCCGACGAGGCGTGCATCGGCCCGGTGGATCGCATCTTCACCCGCATCGGCTCGTCGGACGACCTCGCGGGCGGCCGCTCGACCTTCATGGTCGAGATGACCGAAACCGCCAACATCCTTCACAACGCCACCGACCACAGCCTGGTGCTGATGGACGAGATCGGCCGCGGCACCAGCACCTTCGACGGCCTGTCGCTGGCCTGGGCCAGCGCCGAGCACCTGACTCGCACGCGAGCCTTCACCCTGTTCGCCACCCACTATTTCGAGATGACCGCCCTGGCCGACCAGGCCGAGGCGGTGGCCAACGTTCACTTGACCGCCGCCGAGCACCGCGACGGCATCGTCTTCATGCACCGGGTGGAGGAAGGCCCCGCCAGCCAGAGCTACGGTCTGCAGGTGGCCCAGCTGGCCGGAGTCCCACCTTCGGTCATTGCGCGGGCGCGCGATAAATTGACGCAGCTCGAGCAGCAGGAGGTCGACCTGGGCCACCGGGGCGGCGCGCAAGAGGCAAGCGACCCCAAGCCCATGCAGAGCGACCTCTTTGCCAGCACGCCCCACCCCCTGCTGGATGCCCTGGCCGGGCTCGACCCGGATGGCCTGACGCCGCGCCAGGCGTTGGAACTGATCTACGGCTGGAGGGAGCAGCTCGAATCATGAAAGCCGCTTGCCCAAGCCCAACGCCATGACTAGAATGATGCGTTTAGCCTATTAGTTTTTATAAAAAAATTGTTTTTTATAACCAAATCTATTAACGGCGCTACATCAACACCAGACCGGGCATCGCATGCCACGCACCCGGCCGCGAGGAGGGAGACAGGCAATGACCTTTGTCGTCACCGAAAACTGCATCAAGTGCAAGTACACCGACTGCGTCGAGGTCTGCCCGGTGGACTGCTTCTATGAAGGCCCCAATTTCCTGGTGATTCACCCGGACGAGTGCATCGATTGTGCGCTGTGCGAACCGGAGTGCCCCGCAGAGGCGATCTTCTCGGAGGACGAGCTGCCGGAAGGGCAGGAAACCTTCATCGCAATCAACGCCGAGCTGTCCGAGGTGTGGCCCAACATCGCGGAAAAGAAGGACCCGCTGCCCGAAGCGGAGGAGTGGGACGGCAAGCCCGGCAAGCTGCAGTATCTCGAGCGCTGAGGCGGGCAGCCTGCACGAGGAGCCGGGCGCCCAAGGCCGTTTGCCTTCGGCGCCCGGCCTTCAGCCGCTGCCCAAGCCGGCGGCGGCTGCAAGGCAAGCACACAACAAGCACACAAAAAAGGCGGCCCTCAGGCCGCCCGGCTCCCAGCAATTCCTTGAACGGTTCCCTCCGTCCGACATCCTGTGGCGACTTCCCTGCCCAGAGAGCGGCTTCCTGCCACACCGAGCGCGCCATTGAGCATCCCGTTTGCATCCTGCCGGAGAGCATCCCGCTCTGCCTTTTCCTGTTGTCATTGTGGCATTTACGCCGCAGCGAGCAAAATACCCAGCAGCAGGATGGATCACCTGATTCTTATCAAGAGCCTTTGAATTATATCATCTAGATCAACAGCATAAAAAAATGCCGATACACGGAGCATCGGCATTTCTGACAGCTAAGCAAGCGGTTTACGTCGCAAATGTGTCAGCGATTTCCTACAAGTCACGCAGACAAATTCTCACCCTCACGACGCTTGGGCAGCCAAGGGAGCCCTTACTGTCCCTTGATCGCGGCGCGCCCGGGGTAGCTCACCCGCTCGCCGAGCTCCTGTTCGATCACCAGCAGGCGGTTATACTTGGCGACGCGGTCGGAGCGGCACAGCGAACCGGTCTTGATCTGGCCTGCCGATGTGCCCACGGCCAGGTCGGCGATGGTGGTGTCCTCGGTCTCACCGGAACGGTGCGAGATCACCGCGGTGAAGCCGGCGTCCTGAGCCATCTTGATGGCATCCAGCGTCTCGGAGAGCGAGCCGATCTGGTTGAACTTGATCAGGATGGAGTTGCCGATCTGCTCGTCGATGCCGCGCTTGAGGATACGTGTATTGGTGACGAACAGGTCGTCGCCGACCAGTTGCACCTTGTCGCCGAGCTTCTCGGTCAGCGCCTTCCAGCCGTCCCAGTCGGACTCGTCCATGCCATCCTCGATGGAGACGATGGGGTACTGGTCGCACAGCTCGGCCAGGTAGTCGACGAAGCCTGCCGCATCGAAGGCCTTGCCCTCACCGGAAAGGCTGTACTGTCCGTCCTTGTAGAACTCGGAGGAGGCGCAGTCCAGCGCCAGGGTCACGTCGCGACCCAGCTCGTAGCCGGCATCGGCGACAGCCTGCTTGATGACGGCCAGCGCCTCGGCGTTGGATGACAGGTTCGGCGCAAAGCCGCCCTCGTCGCCAACGGAAGTGGAAAGCCCCTTCTCGGAAAGCACCTTCTTCAATGCGTGGAAGATCTCGGCACCGACCCGCAGCGCCTCGCGGAAGTTCGGGGCTCCCACCGGCTGGACCATGAACTCCTGGATGTCGACGTTGTTGTCGGCATGCTCGCCGCCATTGAGGATGTTCATCATCGGCACCGGCATGCTGTACTGGCCTGGCTGGCCGTAGAGCTCGGCGATATGGGCGTAGAGCGGCATGCCCTTGGCGTTGGCCGCGGCCTTGGCCGCCGCCAGTGAAACGGCGAGGATGGCGTTGGCGCCGAGCTTGGCCTTGTTGTCGGTGCCGTCGAGCTCGAGCATGGCATTGTCGAGGCCACGCTGGTCGCGGGCATCCATGCCGACCAGCCGCTCGCGGATGGCGCCGTTGACGGCCTCCACCGCCTTCAGCACGCCCTTGCCCAGGTAGCGGGACTTGTCGCCGTCACGCAGCTCCAGGGCCTCGCGGGAGCCGGTGGAAGCACCACTTGGCGCACAGGCCACGCCCACGGCGCCGCTTTCCAGGCGCACTTCGGCCTGGACGGTGGGGTTGCCGCGGGAATCGAGCACTTCCAGGGCGCGGATTTCGACAATCTTGGTCATCTCAGTCGTCCTTTTATTGAGTCAGCGTTGTTTGAGTCATCGGTGGCAGCCGTTCAGGTGATCGTCAGCGCCGGGAAGCCCTTGACCAGATCGTCCAGAGCCTTCAGCTGGGCCAGGAACAGCTCGAGCTGATCCAGCGGCAGGGCGCAGGGGCCGTCGCAAAGGGCGCTGTCGGGGTCCGGATGGGCCTCGAGGAAGAGGCCAGCCAGCCCCACCGCCACCCCGGCTCGCGCCAGCTCGGCCACCTGCTGGCGGCGCCCGCCGGCACTATCGGCGCGCCCGCCCGGGCGCTGCAGGGAGTGCGTGACATCGAAAAAGACAGGATAGCCAGTCTGCTTCATGTCACCAAAACCGAGCATGTCAACCACCAGATTATTATACCCGAAGCTTGATCCGCGTTCGCAAAGCAACACGCGATCGTTGCCCGCCTCTTCGCACTTGCGAATGATATGGCGCATCTCGTGGGGGGCCAGGAACTGCGGCTTCTTGATGTTGATCACCGCGCCGGTCCTGGCCATGGCGACCACCAGGTCGGTCTGGCGCGCCAGGAAGGCGGGCAGTTGGATGATGTCCGCCACTTCGGCAACAGGCTCGGCCTGCCACGGCTCGTGCACGTCGGTGATGATCGGCACGCCGAAGCGCGACTTCACCTCGGCCAGCATTTCGAGCCCCTTTTCGAGCCCCGGCCCGCGGAAGGAGTGGATGGAGCTGCGGTTGGCCTTGTCGAAGCTGGCCTTGAACACGTAGGGCATGCCGAGCCTGCCGGTTACCTCGACGTAGGTCTTGGCCACTTCCAGCGCCAAGTCGCGAGATTCCAGCACGTTCATGCCGCCGAGCAGCATCAGCGGCAAAGAATTGCCGGCGGTGAGGCCGGCAATGGAGATATGACGTTCGGGCGAGGCGGTCATGGCGGACATGGGCCTTACTCCTGGTGCGAGGAGAGCGCGCGGGTACGCGCCGCCTTGTGCTCCAGCGCCGCATTGACGAAGCCGGTGAACAGCGGGTGGCCGTCGCGCGGCGTGGAGGTGAATTCAGGGTGGAACTGGCACGCCACGAACCAGGGGTGGTCGGGCAGCTCGACCATCTCGACCAGCGAGTTGTCCACGCTCTTGCCTGAAACCACCAGGCCGGCCTGTTCCAGCTGCTCGACGAACTGGTTGTTGACCTCGAAGCGGTGACGGTGGCGCTCGACGATCTCCTCGCTGCCGTAGGCCTCCCGCGCCCTGCTGCCGGGGGCGAGACGACAGACCTGGCCGCCCAGGCGCATGGTGCCGCCCAGGTCCGAGGCCTCGTCACGCAGCTCGATCTTGCCTTCCGCGTTGATCCACTCGGTGATCAGGCCCACCACCGGATGCTGGGTGTCATGGGTGAACTCGGTGGAGTTGGCGTCTGCCCAACCGGCCACGTTGCGGGCGAACTCGATCACCGCGACCTGCATGCCGAGGCAGATGCCGAGGTAGGGGATGCCGTTTTCGCGGGCGTAGCGGGCGGTCTCGATCTTGCCTTCCACGCCGCGTTCACCGAAGCCGCCGGGAACCAGGATGGCGTCCTTGCCGGCCAGGCGCTCGGTGCCCTGGCGCTCGATGATCTCGGAGTCGATGTAGTCGACGTTGACCTTCACCCGGGTCTGGATACCGGCGTGGATCAGCGCCTCGTTGAGCGACTTGTAGGCGTCGAGCAGCTCCATGTACTTGCCGACCATGGCGATGTTGATCGACTTGAGCGGGTTGAGCTTGGCATCGAGCACGTGGATCCACTCGGTGAGGTCGGCTTCGTCGGCTTCCAGGCGCAGCTTGTCGCAGACGATCTCGTCGAGGCCGTGCTCGTGCAGCATCAGCGGGATGCGATAGATGGTATCGGCATCCTGCAGCGGCACCACGGCGCGCTCCTCGACGTTGGTGAACAGGGCTATCTTGCGCCGTTCCGTCTCTTCCAGCTCCACTTCGCTGCGACAGATCAGGATGTCGGGCTGGATACCGATCGAGCGCAGCTCCTTGACGCTGTGCTGGGTCGGCTTGGTCTTGGTCTCGCCGGCCGTCTTGATATAGGGCACCAGGGTCAGGTGCATGAAGAGCGCCCGACTCGCGCCCAGCTCGCTCCTGATCTGGCGGATCGACTCGAGGAACGGCAGCGATTCGATGTCGCCGACGGTGCCGCCGATCTCCACCAGGGCCACGTCGAAGCCCTCGCCGCCGGCATACACGCGGCGCTTGATCTCGTCGGTGATGTGCGGGATCACCTGCACGGTGCCGCCCAGGTAGTCGCCGCGACGCTCGCGGCGCAGCACGTGCTCATAGACGCGACCGGTGGTGAAGTTGTTGCCCTGGGTCATCTTGGTGCGGATGAAGCGCTCGTAGTGGCCCAGGTCGAGATCGGTCTCGGCGCCATCTTCGGTGACGAACACCTCGCCGTGCTGGAAGGGGCTCATGGTGCCCGGATCCACGTTGATGTAGGGATCGAGCTTGAGCATGGTGACCTTGAGGCCGCGCGCCTCGAGAATCGCCGCCAGCGAGGCCGACGCAATGCCCTTGCCGAGAGAGGACACAACGCCGCCGGTCACGAAGATATATCGTGTCATGGAGAACCTGTCGAAACGTGATCATGAGGCACGACAGAAAGCCGCGCCAGGATGGGACGACAGCGTAGCAGATTACGACCAATGGCTCAATTTCGGCCGACTTAGGGGCCAAGGCAACCTTGGCGGCCCTGAACGCGGCGGTGCCGGGGGCAGGCCGTCGAGGAGGCGCTGCAGGCCCATCCTTGGGCGCTACTTTTGCCTTCCCTGGCAAAAGACCTCCTCCTTGGCCTGCCCCCGGCACCGCTCACCGTGGCAGTACGGCAAGGCTGAAGAACCGCTAGCCGGCTGACTTGACCTCGCTATCTCAAACCTTCAGGTAGTCGAGGATACCCTCGGCGGCCTGACGACCTTCAAACACGGCGGTGACCACCAGGTCGGAGCCGCGCACCATGTCGCCACCGGCGAAGATCTTCTCGTTGGTGGTCTGGAAGGCGTAGGTGCCCTTCTCGGGTGCCAGCACGCGGCCGCCCTCGTCGAGCTCGATACCGGACTGATCGAACCATGGCGCCGGGCTCGGCTGGAAGCCGAAGGCGATGACCACCGCGTCGGCCGGCAGGATCTCCTCGGAGCCGGGCACCACCTCGGGGCGACGGCGCCCGTTCTCGTCGGGCTCGCCAAGGCGAGTACGCACCACCTTCACCCCCTCGACCTTGTCTTCGCCCACCACCGCCACCGGCTGGCGGTTGAACAGGAACTCCACCCCCTCTTCGCGGGCGTTGGCCACCTCGCGCTTGGAGCCGGGCATGTTCTCCTCGTCGCGCCGATAGGCACAGGTCACGGTGGCGGCACCCTGGCGGATCGCCGTGCGGTTGCAGTCCATGGCGGTGTCGCCGCCGCCCAGCACCACCACCTTCTGCCCTTCCAGCGAGACGAAGTCGGCCGGATTCTTCTCGAAGCCGAGGCAGTGGTTGACGTTGGCGATCAGGTAGTCGAGCGCCTTGTGCACGCCGGGCAGGTCCTCGCCCGGGAAGCCGCCGGACATGTACTTGTAGGTGCCCATGCCCATGAATACCGCATCGTACTCTTCAAGCAGCGCATCGATGGCCACGTCCTTGCCGATCTCGGTATTGAGGCGGAACTCGATGCCCATCTCCTCGAACACCGCGCGGCGCCGTTCCATCACCGACTTGTCGAGCTTGAACTCGGGGATGCCGAAGGTCAGCAGGCCGCCGATCTCGGGATACCTGTCATACACCACCGGCTTGACCCCGTTGCGCACCAGGATATCGGCGCAGCCCAGCCCCGCCGGGCCGGCCCCGATGATGGCGACCTTCTTGTCGGTCCAGGTGACCTGCGACATATCGGGCCGCCAGCCCATGGCGAAGGCGGTATCGGTGATGTACTTCTCCACCGAGCCGATGGTCACCGCACCGAAGCCGTCGTTGAGGGTGCAGGCGCCCTCGCACAGCCGGTCCTGCGGACACACCCGGCCGCACACCTCGGGCAGCGAGTTGGTCTTGTGCGACAGCTCGGCGGCCTCGAGGATGTTGCCCTCGGCCACCAGCTGCAGCCAGTTGGGGATGTAGTTGTGCACCGGGCACTTCCACTCGCAGTACGGGTTGCCGCAGTGCAGGCAGCGGTGCGACTGGCTGGCCGCCTCCTGGGGCTTGAACGGCTCGTAGATCTCGCCGAACTCGCGCGAGCGAGTCCGGGCGTCCTTCTTCTGCGGGTCCTGGCGACCCACGTCGATGAACTGGAAATCGTTTCTGGTCAAACGGTTGGCCATGCGTGTATCTCCTGGAATCCGGCTCACTCGGGACGTCTGCGCGATTCGTCAAGCAGGCTGTTGAGGCTCGCCGCCTTGGGCTTGACCAGCCAGAAATGGCGAACGAAATCGCTGAAGTCGTCGAGAATCTCGCGTCCGCGAGCCGAGTTCGTCTCGGCCACGAACTCCTCGATGATCTCCCGCAGGTGACGCCGATAGGCCTCCATGGCCTCGGTGTTGACTCGGTGGATCTCCACCAGTTCATGGTTGTAGCGGTCGACGAAGGAGCGGTCCTCGTCGAGCACGTAGGCGAAGCCACCGGTCATGCCGGCACCGAAATTGACCCCGGTGTCGCCGAGCACGCAGATCAGGCCGCCGGTCATGTACTCACAGCAGTGGTCGCCGGCCCCTTCGATCACCGCATGGGCACCGGAGTTGCGCACGGCGAAGCGCTCGCCCGCCGTGCCGGCGGCGAACAGCCGGCCGCCGGTAGCGCCATACAGGCAGGTGTTGCCGATGATCGCCGTCTTGTGGCTCTCGAAGCGGCTGCCGCGAGGCGGCACCAGCACCACCTTGCCGCCGTTCATGCCCTTGCCGACATAGTCGTTGGCATCGCCCTCGAGATACAGGTTGAGGCCACGGGCGTTCCAAACCCCGAAGCTCTGCCCGGCCACGCCGGTGAAGCGCAGCGTGATGGGAGCCTCCTCGAGGCCAGCCTCGCCGTAATGCTTGGCCACCGCCCCCGAGGAGAGCGCCGGAACCGAGCGGTCGCAATTGGTGATGGTGAAGGTGAATTCGCCGCCGCTCTTGTCGGCGATCGCCTTCTCGATGGCGGCCAGCACCTCCTGGTTCTTGGTGCCCGGGTCGTGCGGCACGTTGCGGCTGACCTGGCAGAACTGCGGCGCATCCGCGGGCACGAAGTCGTTGACCAGCAGCGGCGACAGGTCGAGCCGGCGCTGGGAGGCAGTCTCGCCCTCCAGCACCTCGAGCAGGTCGGTGCGCCCGATCAGGTCGGTCAGCTTGTGCACGCCCATCAGCGCCAGCAGCTCGCGCACCTCCTCGGCGATGAAGCGGAAGTAGTTCTTGACCATGTCCACGGTGCCGCGGAAATGTTCGTCGCGCAGGTACTGGTGCTGGGTGGCCACGCCGGTGGCGCAGTTGTTGAGGTGGCAGATACGCAGGTACTTGCAGCCCAGCGCCACCATCGGCGCGGTACCGAAGCCGAAGCTCTCGGCGCCGAGAATCGCAGCCTTGACCACGTCGAGGCCGGTCTTCAGGCCGCCGTCGGTCTGCAGGCGGATCTTGTCACGCAGGCCGTTGATGCGCAGCGCCTGGTGCACCTCGGGCAGGCCCAGCTCCCACGGCGAACCGGCATGCTTGATCGAGGTCAGCGGACTGGCCGCGGTGCCGCCGTCGTAGCCGGACACGGTAATCAGATCGGCGTAGGCCTTGGCCACGCCGGTGGCGATGGTGCCGATGCCGGGCTCGGAGACCAGCTTCACCGAGACCTGCGCCTCCGGGTTGACCTGCTTGAGGTCGAAGATCAGCTGCGCCAGGTCCTCGATGGAATAGATGTCGTGATGCGGCGGCGGCGAGATCAGCGTCACGCCGGGCACCGAGTAGCGCAGCCGGGCGATCAGCTCGTTGACCTTGCCGCCGGGGAGCTGGCCGCCCTCGCCGGGCTTGGCGCCCTGGGCCACCTTGATCTGCAGCACCTCGGCGTTGACCAGGTAGGCCGGGGTGACGCCGAAGCGCCCGGAGGCGATCTGCTTGATCTTGGAGCTGCGAATGGTGCCGTAGCGCGCCGGATCCTCGCCGCCCTCACCGGAGTTGGAACGCCCGCCGGCCTCGTTCATGGCCTGGGCCAGCGCCTCGTGGGCCTCGGGCGAGAGCGCGCCGAGCGACATCCCGGCACTGTCGAAGCGCGGGATCAGGTCATCGATGGACTCCACCTCCTCGAGCGGCAGCGGTGTCTCGGCGGCCTTGAGCTTGAGCAGGTCACGGATGGTGGCGACCGGGCGCTCGTTGACCAGCCCGGCGAATTTCTTCCACTTCTGGTAGTCGCCCTCCTGCACCGCCTCCTGCAGCGCCTTCACCACATCGGGGTTGTAGGCGTGGTACTCGTGGTCGTGCACGTACTTGAGCAGGCCGCCCTGGTTGATGCCCTTGCGCGGGGTCCAGGCATCGCGGGCCAGCAGCTCCTGCTGCAGCTGCAGCTCGGCGAAGCCGGTGCCCTCGATGCGCGAGGCCATGCCGGTGAAGCACAGCGCGACCACCTCGGAAGAGAGCCCCACCGCCTCGAACAGCTGCGAGCCGCGGTAGGAGGCCAGGGTCGAGATGCCCATCTTGGAGAGGATCTTGTAGAGCCCCTTCTGCATGCCCTTGCGATAGTTCTCGCGGGCATCGGCCGGGTTGCCGGTGAGCTCGCCGGTGCGGTGCATGTCGGCCATCACCTGGTAGGCCAGCCACGGGAACACCGCGGTGGCACCCACGCCGAACAGCACCGCCATCTGGTGGGCATCGCGGGCGTAGCCGGTCTCGACCACGATGTTGGCGCGCGGGCGCAGGGCCAGCTTGCTCAGGTGGTGGTGCACCGCGCCCACGGCCAGCGCCGCATGGATCGGCAGCTGCCCCTTGGGCAGCTCGGCATCGGAGAGCACCATGATCACCCTGCCGTCGCGCACCGCCGCCTCGGCCTGGCGGCACAGCGCCTGGATCGCGCCCTTGAGGCCGATCTGCTCGGGGTCGTAGCCCAGGCTCAGGCGCTCATGGCTGAAGGCGGGATCGTCCTGCTCGAGCAGCGCGGTGAACTTGCGCGGCGAGAGCACCGGCGTGGTCAGGATGATCCGGTGGGCATGCTCCGGCGTGGCCTTGAACACGTTGAGCTCGGCGCCGATGCAGGTTTCGAGCGACATGACGATCGCTTCGCGCAGCGGGTCGATGGGCGGATTGGTGACCTGGGCGAACTTCTGGCGGAAGAAGTCGGTGAGCAGGCGGCTACGGCGCGAGAGCACCGCCATGGGCGTATCGTCACCCATCGAACCGACCGCCTCCTGGCCGCTCTCCGCCAGCGGGCGCAGCACCTGGTCGCGCTCCTCGAAGGTGACCTGGAACATCTTCTGCCATGCCCTGACCGCGTCGGCGTCCATGTTCTGGAAACTGGCCAGCTCGGTCAGCGCCGACTCCAGGTAGTGCGCCTCCTCCTTCAGCCAGCGCTTGTAGGGATAGGCCGACTTGAGCCGCTCGTCGATGTCCGTGGTGTGCAGCACCTCGCCGGTGTGGGTGTCCACGGCAAGGATCTGCCCCGGGCCGACGCGACCCTTGGCCACCACGTCCTCGGGCTTGTAGCCATAGGTGCCGATTTCCGACGCCAGGGTGATATAGCCGTTCTTGGTGATCACCCAGCGGGCCGGACGCAGGCCGTTGCGATCGAGCATGCAGATCGCCTGGCGGCCATCGGTCATGACCACGCCGGCGGGACCGTCCCACGGCTCCATGTGCATGGAGTTGTATTCGTAGAAGGCACGCAGCTCGCCGCTCATGGTCTCCACGTTCTGCCACGCCGGCGGCACCATCATGCGCACCGCGCGGTGCAGCTCCATGCCGCCCATCAGCAGCACTTCGAGCATGTTGTCCATGCTGGAGGAGTCCGAGCCCACAGTGTTGACGATCTCGTCCAGCTCGGCGATGTCGGGCAGCCGCTCGTTGACGAAGTTCGCCTTGCGCGAGTTGGCCCAGCTGCGGTTGGCCTCGATGGTGTTGATCTCGCCGTTATGGGCCAGCAGGCGGAAAGGCTGGGCCAGCGGCCAGCGCGGCGCCGTGTTGGTGGAAAAACGCTGGTGGAAGACGCAGATCGCCGTCTGCAGCCTCTCGTCGCCGAGATCCTGGAAGAAGGTCGGCAGGTCCACCGGCATCATCAGGCCCTTGTAGGAGATGACATGGGTGGAAAGCGAGCAGACATAGAAGTCCGGCTCATCACGCAGCATCTGCTCGGCGCGGCGACGCGCCATGAACAGGTCGACATCGAAGCGCTGCGGGTCGCTGAGCTTGCCCGGCTCGACGAACAGGTGGCGGATGCGCGGCAGGCAGGCCCGCGCGATGGGGCCGCAGTAGGCGGGGTCCACCGGCACTTCACGCCAGCCGCGAATCACCAGGCCGCAGGCACGCAGCTCGCCCTCGAGAAGGCTCCTGGCGCGTGCCTCCTTGGCATCGTCATCGGGCAGGAACACGGCGCCCACGGCAAACCGCTCGCCGAGTTCGACGTCCAGCGCCTCGACGGCCACTTCGCGCATGAAGGCCTCGGGCATCTTCAGCAGCAGGCCACAGCCATCGCCGGTCTTGCCATCGGCGGCGATGCCGCCGCGATGGGTCATGCAGGTAAGGGATTCGATGGCGGTGCGCAGCAGGTCATGACTCGCCTGCCCTTCCATATGGGCGATGAGGCCGAATCCGCAGTTGTCACGAAACTCGCCGGGGTGGTGTAGGCCTTGGTTCATGGGCGTGCCTCAAAGAATGTCTATTGACCGAACGACAGCAGTTATGTATTTTAATCTGTTTTCTTTTTATTATGGCTGCAAGGAACAGCCTGCTGGCGTTACGAGAAAAGGACGCCCAGCATAGACACTTCCGCCCCTGGCGCGCAATTGCCCTCACCGCCACCTCCACTCAAAACTCTCATCAAATCCGCAACTTGCCGAACCATCCGGAGCAAAAAAAACCAATAGTTCAAGCACTTGCGAAACACATAAACGCTTTTCAAACGCACCTGCCTACCTATTAGACTTTGGTCTAATTCTCGCATTTTTTGCCATGCCAATAACGCATGAGGCATGCGGATTCGATGCCTAAGGCGCTACCCGGCCGACACGCCGATCGAATACCGCACACGAGAAAGGCCGCGCGGATCTCTCCGTGCGGCCTTTCTCGAGATGGATCAGGCGCCCCCGGCCAGGGCGCACGAGCTCACGCCCTGGGGAAGCTCTGCAGCAGCTCGTCGAGCAGCGGGCCCGGCGTCTCGTCATGCACCACCGCCCGGCCCAGCGTCTCGAGCAGGATCAGGCGCAGGCGCTGGTCGACGTTCTTCTTGTCCAGGCGCATCCTGGCGAGGAAATCCTCCACGCCCATGTCGGACGGCGCCGCCAGCGGCAGGCCGGCCGCGGCAATGATCGCCGCCGTGCGCTCGACCTGGGCCTGCGTCAGCCAGCCAAGGCGATGCGAAAGCTCCGCCGCCATCAGCATGCCGGTTCCCACCGCCTCGCCGTGCAGCCAGCAGCCGTAGCCCTGGTGCGCCTCGATGGCATGGCCGAAGGTGTGGCCAAGGTTGAGCAGCGCGCGCACCCCCTGCTCGGTCTCGTCCTCGGCGACGATCTCGGCCTTGAGCCGGCAGCTGCGTTCGATGGCCCAGGCCAGCGCCGCGGGCTCAAGCGCCCTCAGCGCGGACATGTCGGTCTCCAGCCAGGCCAGGAACTCGGCATCGCGGATCAGGCCGTACTTGATCACCTCGGCCAGCCCCGCCGAAAGCTCCTTGGGCGGCAGCGTCTTCAGCGTATCGGTGTCGATCAGCACCGCCCGCGGCTGCCAGAAGGCGCCGATCATGTTCTTGCCCAGCGGATGGTTGACCCCGGTCTTGCCGCCGACGGAAGAATCGACCTGGGACAGCAGGGTGGTGGGCACCTGGATGAAGGCCACGCCGCGCTGGTAGCACGCCGCGGCGAAGCCGACCATGTCGCCGATCACGCCGCCTCCCAGGGCGATGAGCGTGCAGCGGCGGTTGAAGCCGGCTTCAAGCAGGGCATTCCAGATGCGGCTGACGCTCTCCAGGGTCTTGGTCGCCTCGCCGTCGGGCAGCACCAGCTCGCGTACCTCCAGCTCGGACGACAGGCCGCGACGCAGGGTTGCCAGGTACAGCGGCGCCACCGTCTCGTTGGTCACGATCATCACCTGGCGGCCGGCCAGGTAGGGCGCCAGCCAGTCGGCATCGCCGAGCAGGCCTGCACCAATGTGGATGGGATAGCTGCGCTCGCCCAGCGCCACCTGCAGGCTGCGCGGGGCAGGGGAAGTTTCGCTCAGGGACATGGATCAGACCTTGGCTTGTAGGGGGTCGGTCAGCCGCTGCACGCGACGCACGATATCATTGACGACGGCGCGCGGGCTGCGCCGGTCGGTACGCACCACGACATCCGCCGTGGCGCGATAGAGCGGGTCACGCAGATCAAACATCTCGCGCAGCACCTGCTCGCGGTCGGGGCGCTGCAGCAGCGGGCGGTTGCGGTCCTTGGCCACGCGCTTGAGCTGCTGATCGACGGTGGTGAACAGGTAGATGACGGTGCCGCGCTCTCGCAGGCGACGGCGGTTCTCCTCGCGCAGCACCGCGCCGCCGCCGGTGGCGATCACCACCCCGTCGAGCTCGGTCAGCTCCTCGATCATCTGCTCTTCGCGCTGGCGAAAGCCGGCCTCGCCCTCGACGTCGAAGATCCAGGGGATGTCGGCACCGCAGCGCGCCTGGATCTCATGGTCGGTGTCGTAGAAATCGCGTGACAACTCGGCCGCCAGAAGGCGGCCGATGGTGCTCTTGCCGGCCCCCATGGGGCCGACAAGGATCAGATTGGGCAAGTCCTGCATCAGCGAATCGCCAGGCCGTCTTCGATTATCCGTGGAGTGATGAAGATGAGCAGCTCCACCTTTTCATTGCTGCTTTCATTGTACCGGAAAAGCCTGCCCAGCACAGGCAGGTCGCCGAAGAAGGGGGTCTTGGCCAGGCGGCTGATCTGCTCGGTGGTGAGGATACCGCCCAGCACCACCGTCTCGCCGTTGTCGGCCAGCACCTGGGTCTCGATGCTGTTGGTGTCGATGGGCGGCTCTTCGCCGGCCTGCACCCGCTGGAAACTGTCGTTGGTGATCACCAGGTCCATGATGATGCGGTTGTCCGGGGTGATCTGCGGCGTCACCTCCAGCGACAGCACCGCCTCCTTGAACTCGGTATTCAGCGTATCGCCCGACTGGGCGGTGTAGGCCCGTTCCTGGCCCTGCTTGATCACCGCCGTGCGCTGGTTCGCTGTGATGATCCTGGGCTGCGAGATGGTCTGGCTCTTGCTCTCGCTCTCCAGCGCCCGCAGTTCGAGATCGAGCAGGATATCGCCCGAGAGGTAGCCAAAGCCGAAGCTGGTCATGGGGTTGTTGCTGCCCAGATCGACGGCTAGGCCGCCACGCTCGAAGCGGTTGCCCGAAGGAGTATCGAATTCTCCGCTGAATCGCCCACGCGGGTCGCGCTGTCCACTGAAACCCTCACCGGTCACGGAGGTGGGAACACCACTGGAGGCACCACCAAGGTTGAGCCGACTGCTGCCCCGCGATGACGCCCCCCAGTTGACGCCAAGCTGCTGCGCCACCCCGTCCCGCGCCACCACGATGCGCGCCTCGATCTGCACCTGGCGGACCGCCACGTCGAGCCGGTTTAGGGTGCGCAGGATCTCCTGGATCTGCTCGGCGGTATCCTGGATCAGCAGCATGTTGGTGCGCTGGTCCACCGCCACCCGCCCGCGCTCGGTGAGCAGGCCGAAGCCGTCCGCGCCGCGCAGCAGCCGGGCCAGCTCCTCGGCCCGTGCGTACCTGACCTCGACATATTCGGTGACCAGGGGCGCCAGCGTCTCGATCTGGGTTCTGGCCTCGAGCGCCTGGCGCTCGATGCTGGCCAGCTCGCTGGCCGGCGCCACGACGATGACGTTGCCTTCCTGGCGGCTGGCCAGCCCGTGGCTCTTGAGCACCAGGTCCAGCGCCTGGTCCCAGGGCACGTCCTGCAGGTTGAGGGTGACGCGCCCCGTCACGCTGTCGCTGGCCACCAGGTTGAGGCCGGTGAAGTCGGCGATGATCGCCAGCACCGAGCGCACTTCGATATCCTGGAAATTCAGCGTGATCCGCTCGCCGGTATAGGGGAACTGCTGGCGCACGCGGTCTTCGCGCTGCTGCGGGGTGATCGGCTGCGCCTCGATGGTCAGCTGGCGGCCGCTCTGGGTCGAGACCATGGCGAATTCCCCGCTGCCTTCGATATCGAAGCTGACCCCGTCACGCCCGACCCGCGGCGTGATGCGCCGCAGCGGGGTGCCGAAATCGGTGACGTCGAGCACCTGGTTGTGCGCGTCGGGAAGCTCCACCCCGACCAGCTCCGCCACGATGCGACCGCGCCCCGCCTCGCGCACTCGCGCGTCGACCCCGGCCCGGTCGAAGGTGAGGATGACCCGCCCGGCCCCGCCCTCGCCGCGGCGAAAGTCGATATCGGTCACCGTCGGCAGCACCGCGCTTGCCGGCGATGCCACACGCGGGGCCGACGGTTCGGCGGTCGCCGTTGCGGCAACGCCCGAAGGGGCGCCGCCAATGGTAATGCGCAGCCGGTTGCCCTGCTGGACCGTGTCATAGGGCAGCGGGCCGTCGAGATGGAAGACCAGGCGGGTGCGAGAGCCGGCCTCGAGCGCCGTGACCTGCTCGACGCCGCCGATACCGAGGTCGATGCGGCGCTGCTCCAGCTGGTTCGTCGCATCGATCAGGTCGATCGACAGGCGCGCCGGTTCGTCGAGGCGATAGCCGCGCACTTCCGGCACGCCCTGGCTGAACGTCAAGTCGACCTGCAGCTCTCCGCCCTGCCCCTGGCGAAAGTCGAGCCCTGTCAGTGCCGTATTGGCCAGTGCCTGCACGGAGGCCAGCAGCAGGCAGACTCCCGTCATGGTGCGTAAAAAATGTGTCATGGTTTTCCTTCCCCTGCCTGGTACCGCATAGCGCGCGCCCTTGCTCGGGTGCGCCGCCACGGTCGCCCCGCTTATTCGTTGTTCAGCACCAATTGGACCCGACGCTCCACCCAGCCGCCGCCGCCCGTGGCCACCAGCTCCACGAGTCGTACCGAGCGCTGCGACACTTCCTCGATGCGGCCGTGGTTATTGCCCAGATAGCTGCCCGCCCTCAATCGATGCACTTCCCCTTCCGGCGACCGGACCAAGGCGTAGCTTTCCCCCCGGATGCCGAGCAGGCCCACCAGCGCCAGGTCTTCCAGGGCGTAGGCTTCGAGCGGTTCGCGCCGCCGGTTGTGATCGGGGGCCAGCTCGCCGTTCAGCGCCACCTGTGCCTCCGGCTCGGGCAGGGCCTGCCGGAAGGGGCTGCGGCGATTACCTTCCCGATAAGGCACGGGGTCATAGCGCGGCACCTCGGGAAGCTCGAGGCGAGCCATGCCGCCGGGATTGCGGCGTATCTCTTCCAGCTGCCGGTCGAGCGCCCCCAGCTCCGGGTCGGCGCACCCCGCCAACCCAAGGGCCACCACGGTGAGAACGAATGCCTGGCGCCTCATTGGGTAGCCTCCTCGCTCGCCGCACGGTAGCTATAGGTGCGTGCCAGCATGGAGAGCCTGAGGCGGCCGCCGTCTTCCGCGGGCGCAAGGGTGAAGTCATGCAGCGTGACGATCCTCGGCAGCGCCGCGATACCGGCCAGGAAGCCGGCGATATGGTGGTAGTCCCCTTCCACCTGAATATCGAAGGGCCGCTCGATGTAGAAGTCCTGCGCGACGGTGCTGCGCAGCCGTATGAAATCGATGCTCAGGTGCTGGTCCAGCGCGAGCTCGCTGATGCTGTCGAGCAGGGCGGGGATCTCGGCTCCCGAGGGCAGCATCGCCATCACTTCGCTCATGCGCGCCTCGATATGCGCCATCTGCTCGAGCATGTCGGGCAGGCGCGCCGCCTGGGCCGCCCGGGTGCGATATTCACGCAGCAGCTGCGCCTCCTCGGCCTCGGCGCGCTGCAGCTCTTCGACCTTGGGGCCCACCAGGTACCAGCGCGTAGCGACAAGCACCAGCGCGAAGACCAGCACGCAGCAGAACATCTGGAGCAGGACCGGCCAGGTTCCCGACTCCTTGAGATCCAGCGAACGCCAGTCCAATTCTCGAAGACGCCGGATTTCCGCCTGCAGGTTCATGGCACCTCCTCGCCAGCCGCCGCGCTCGGCTCACTCGCCCGAACCAGTTGATTGACCCCGAGGCTGAAGCGACGCCGCGGCCCGCCATCGGACTCGACCTCGGAGAGCACCGGCTCGGCGAAGGCAGGCGCAGCGGCGAGGCTACGCAACTGCTCGGACACGTGATGGTTGCTTTCCGCCTGGCCCGACAGGCGCAACTGGTCGCCCTGGCGGCTCAACTGGGTATAGTGCACGCCGTCGACGAGGCTGACCGCCAGGTCGCGCAGCACCAGCACGGTCAGCGAACGCCCCTGCTGCAGGTCGCTGAAGACCTCGATCTGGCGTGACATGCGCTGCTGGATGGCTTCGGTCTCGCCGATCAGCCGGATATCGCCTTCAAGCCGCTGGGTCTGCTCGCGGACAAAGGCGTTGCGCTTCTTCTGGGCCTCGAGCTGATCGTCGAAGTGGTAGGTCAGGCCCAGGCCACCGCCCGCCCCAAGCAGGGCGAAGGCGATGATGGCCAGGTAGAACCGCCGGCTGCGGCGCTCGCGCCTGCGTTCCCGCCAGGACAGCAGGTTGATTTCGATCGTCATGACGGCGCCCTCATGGCCAGGCCACAGGCGGTCAGCATGGCGGGAGCATCACCGGCCAGCGTCTGGACATCGATCCGCGAGCTGATACGCATGCTCTGGAAGGGATTGGCGATCACGACCTCCATGCCGGTCTCCTGCGCCAGTCGCTCCTTCAGGCCAGGCAGAACGCTGCAACCGCCTCCCAGCAGCATGCGGCGCACCTCCTGCTTGCGTCCGGCGGTGTAGTAGAGCTGCAGCGAGCGCCCCACTTGCTGGACCAGGGTGTCGACGAAAGGCGCCAGCACGCTGGTATGGTAGTCCTCTGGCAGCCCGCCACGCTTCTTGGCCAGCCCGGCTTCCTCCAGCGTGAGGCCGTAGCGCACGCGAACCTCCTCGGTCAGCTGGCGCCCACCGAACACCGTGTCGCGGCTATAGACGATGCGCCCGCCATGCAGCACATGGAAGGCATTCATGGTGGCACCGATATCCACCAGGGCAACGCAGTCCTCCGTGCCGCTGGCGGGGGGCAACTGGCGCCTCAGCTCGGTGAAGGCACGCTCCATGGCAAAGGTCTCGACATCCACCGCTGCAGGGGTCAGGCCGGCCTGATGCAAGGCGTCGGTCAATTGGCTGACATCCTGCTGGCGGCAGGCCACCAGCAGCACGTCCTGCTGGTCGCCATAGCGCGCATTGAGGCCCAGGCGCTGGAAGTCGAAGGCCACTTCGCTGAACGGAAAAGGGATATGCTTGTCTGATTCAAGCTGAATGCGGGCCTCGATCTCATCGTCGTTGAGCGAGGCGGGCAACGTGAGGGTCTTGGTGATGGCGGCGCTCGCCGGCACCGCCGCCACGGCGAGCCTGGAGGTTGGCTTGGCGCTTTCCACCGCACGCCGCAAGGCATCGACCACCTCGCCCATGTCACGTATCCGTCGCTCGACGACGGCGCCCTCACGCAGCGGCCGTACGGCGTAACTATCGACCTGATGCCGCGCGCCGACCTGCCGGAGCTCGATGAGCTTGACGGTGGCCGAGGTGATATCGACACCTATCAACCCCTTGCGGGAGGGTCTGAGTCGCATTGTGTTGTTGTCCCTGCGTATCCGCTGCGTTTCTGTTTGTTATCGTCGCGCCTTAAGCCGTATCCCGCAATATGGCTTAGGTAAATAATATTGCCAGCCGGGCTGGCTGACATGAGCCGGCATGAATTCGCAAGAAATGGGAAGGTGCTCGGCTCTGCGCTGGTGAGCCGGGGCTCGGCTTCATATAATGACCCCTGCCCACGAAGGCCCATCGCCCCGCCCCCTTTCTGCTTCCACCACGGATACCGCCTTTTCATGAAGTGGATCAAGACCCTGTTCCTTTCGGCCTTTTGGTTGCTGCTGTCCCTGCTGACGGCAGGCCTTCTCGGCATTGCCGGGGCCGCACTGTACTTCTCGCCCGGCCTGCCCGACGTGCGCCAGCTCCAGGACTTCGAACTGCACACGCCGCTGCGGATCTTCACGCGCGACGGCAAGCTGATCGGCGAGTACGGCGAAGAACGGCGCATGGCGGTCGACTTCGACGAGATCCCCACCGACTTCATCCAGGCGCTGCTGGCCGCCGAGGACGCCGCCTTCTTCGAGCACCGCGGCGTGGATCCCCGCGGGCTCGCACGGGCGGCGGTAGAGCTGATCTCTAGCGGCGGCGACATCCAGTCGGGCGGCTCCACCATCACCATGCAGGTGGCGCGCAACTACCTGCTCACGCTCGACCGGACCTTCACCCGCAAGATCCGCGAGATCCTGCTGGCGCTGCAGATGGAGCGCATCCTGACCAAGGAGGAGATCCTCGAGCTCTACGTCAACAAGATCTTCCTCGGCAACCGCGCCTACGGCATCGCCGCCGCGGCCGAGGTCTACTACAACAAGCCGCTCGAGGAGCTGAACCTGGCCCAGAAGGCCATGATCGCCGGGCTGCCCAAGGCGCCGTCGTCGTTCAATCCGCTGGCCAACCCGGAGCGCTCGCTGATCCGCCGCAACTGGATCCTGTACCGCATGCGCCAGCTCGGTCACATCGACCAGGCCACCTACGAGGCAGCGGTTCAGGAGCCGGTGACGGCGCGCCGCCACGTGGCCCAGATCGAGGTCGATGCCGACTATGTCGCCGAAATGGCCCGCCAGTACGCGGTGGAACGCTTCGGCGAGACGGCCTACACCGGTGGCTATCGCATCCATACCACGGTGGACAGCCAGTTGCAGCCCTATGCGCGGCAAGCGCTGGCACGCGGCCTGATCGACTACGATACGCGCCACGGCTGGCGCGGGCCGGAGGAGAGCGGCATCCCCTCGAGCCTGGCCGAGGCCCAGGCGCGCACCGAGCGTCGCGGGCTGGAGGAGGAACTGTCCGAATCGCCCGAGATCATGGAAACCGCCCGTCAGGCCGCCCAGCGCAGCCAGACCGAGATCGCCGGCATCGAGGGCGACGTCAGCAACTGGCTGCGCGTCCTCGAGCGTACGCCGGGCTATGGGCCGTTGCAGCCGGCCATCGTGGTCTCGAGCGAAGGGCGCGAGATGCGCGTTCTGACCCGCGGCGGCGAAGTCGTCACCCTGGGCTGGGATGGCCTCTCCTGGGCACGCGCCTATCGCAACCCGCGCGCCCGCGGCCCCGAGCCCAGCTCGGCGGCGGAGATCGCCGGGCGCGGCGACCTGGTGCGTATCCTGCAGCGGGAAAACGGCTCCTGGCGGCTCTCCCAGCGCCCCGACGCGGAAGGCTCCATCGTGGTGCTCGAGCCTGACACCGGCGCCATCCTCGCGCTTCAGGGCGGCTTCAGCTTCAATGCCAGCAAGTTCAACCGTGCCGTCCAGGCGCAGCGGCAGTCCGGCTCCATCTTCAAGCCGTTCGTGTTCCTGGCGGCCCTCGATACCGGCCTGATGACCGCCTCCAGCGTGGTCAACGACGCACCCGTGGTGATGCACGACGGCAGCAGCCTGTGGCGCCCCGTCAATTCAAGCGGCGATTTCCTCGGCCCGATGCGGCTGCGCGTGGCGCTGGCCCGGTCACGCAACCTGGTCACCATTCGCGTCCTGCAGACCCTGGGGCTCGACAACACCATCAGCTACCTGGAAGGCTTCGGCTTCGCACCGAGCCGCCTGCCGCGCGGGCTGTCGCTGGCGCTTGGCAGCGCCGACCTCACACCGCTGGAAATGACCAACGCCTATGCGGTGCTGGCCAACGGCGGCTACCAGGTCGCGCCCTGGTTCATCGAGCGGGTCACGCGCGGCAGCGACGAGCAGGTCATCGAGGAGGCCCGCCCCGCCGTGGCCTGCCGCGACTGCAGCGACGGCCAGAGCGAAGTCGAGATCGACGGACGCCTGTTCCCCGTCGCGCCGCGGGTGGCCGATCCGATCGCCGTCTACATCCTGCGCGACATGCTACGTGACGTGATCGAGAGCGGCACCGGCCGCTCCGCGCTGTCACTGAATCGCAGGGACGTGGTGGGCAAGACGGGCACCACCAACAACCAGCGCGACGGTTGGTTTGCCGGCTACAACAGCGATCTGGTGGTGACCGTCTGGGTCGGCAAGGACAACAACGAGTCCATCGCCGAATACGGCGGAGTCGCCGCGCTGCCGATCTGGATCGACTTCATGGGCAATGCCCTGAACGGGCGCCCGGAAGCGATGCCGCAAGCGCCGCTGGGGCTGGTGCGTGCACGGGTCGACGAGCAGACGGGGCGGCGCCTGGCCGATGGCCAGCCCGGCGGAATCACGGAAATCTTCCACCCCGACCACCTGCCGGAGCTGGAACCCCGGCGCGTCGAGCAGGAGATCGAGCAGCGCAGCGGCGCCCAGGGCACGGGCAGCTACGAAGCGATCTTCTGACGCCGGCCGGCCCCGGCCTGCGGCAGGGCAGCCAGCCGCGGGCGCCGCAGCAACGGTCACGACAAAGCGCCGCGACGCGCCCTCCTGGAGGGGCGGCGTGGCGACACCCCGGGGCTCGGGATCATCCTCTCGATCCCCCGGTCAAACCCGAGGGGCAGGAAGCCCCCGCTTTCGTCTTGCGGCGATGCCTTCGCCTTGCAGCTCAGCGAACCAGGCAAAACAGGATGTTTCGCATGCCACCTCTGCTCCGCTCCCTCTGCGCTTCGCTTGGCCTGGCCCTGCTGCCGGGCCAGGCGCTGGCCGCCAGCGTCTTCTACGCCCCACCCCCGCCGGATGAGGATTCGCCGACCTTCAGCGGCGAGGCCGAGCTGGGCTACACCCATCTCACCGGCAATACCGACAGCCAGACGCTGATCGGCAAGAGCCGCCTCACCTGGCTGACGGGCGACTGGACGCACACCCTGCGCGGCGAAGTGCGCAACGTCACCCGCGACGGCGACACCAGCGCCGAACAATATTTGCTCTCAGGCCGTGAGCGCTTCGACTTCTACGGCCCCCATTACATATTCGGCTTCGCCCGCTGGGAAAAGGATCGCTTCAGCGGCTACGACTACCAGCTGGCTGCCATCGGCGGCTATGGCCGCCATGTCCTCCAGCGCGAGCGTCATCGCCTGTCGCTCGAGGCGGGACCGGGGTTTCGCCAGGATCGGGTCGAAAACGAGGAGGACGAGAATCTCGGGGTGATCTATGGCGCACTCGACTATCACTGGACGCTGTCGCGCTTTGCCAGCCTGCGCCAGGAAATGTCGGTGGAAGGGACGCAGGAGAACACCACCACCCGCTCGCTCTCGTCGCTTACCGCACGACTCAACTCCAGGCTTTCGCTGCGCCTCTCCCATGAGGTCCGGCACAACTCCGACCCACCCCAGTCGGCGGAGGAGCGCACCGATCACACCTCGAACGTCACGCTGCTTTATACCTGGTAGGGCCACGCCATCCGATAACGAAGCAGCCGGCCCAGAGGCCGGCTGCTTCGTTACAAGGTCTAGTCGGTCTTACTGGCCGTAGACGTCGTCCACGGTCTTGAGCGGATAGTGCGCGGGATAGGGCCGGCGTGCCACGCCCGAGTCCACCGCCGCCTGGGCCACCGCCGCCGGGATCCGCTCCAGCAGGCGTACGTCGACCGGGGTGGGAATGATGTACTCGGGGCCGAACTCCATGTGCTCGCGTTCATAGGCGTCCAGCACTTCCTGCGGCACCGGCTCGCGGGCCAGGTCCTTCAATGCATGGACCGCGGCCACCTTCATCTCTTCGTTGATGCGCGTGGCACGCACGTCCAGGGCGCCACGGAAGATGAACGGGAAGCCCAGCACGTTGTTCACCTGGTTGGGGAAATCGGAGCGCCCGGTGGCCATGATCACGTCCGGGCGAGCCTCGCGCGCCACCTCGGGGTGGATCTCCGGGTCGGGGTTGGTGCAGGCGAACACGATGGGGTTCGGCGCCATCTTGCGCATGTGCTCCGCCGTCATCAGGTTGGGCCCGGAGAGCCCGATGAACACGTCGGCGCCGTCGATAGCATCGTCCAGCGTCCGCTTGTCGGTATCCACGGCGAACATCGCCTTGTAGGGATTGAGCCCCTCGCGACCGGTATGGATCACCCCGCGGCGATCGAGCATCACCAGGTTCTCGGCACGTGCGCCGCAGGAGACCAGCAGCTTCATGCAGGCAATGGCCGCCGCGCCGGCACCCAGGCAGACGATCCGGGCATCTTCCAGGCGCTTGCCGGCGATCTCCAGCGCATTGAGCATGCCGGCCGCGGTGACGATGGCGGTGCCGTGCTGGTCATCGTGGAACACGGGGATGTTGCACTGCTCGACCAGCGCCTGCTCGATCTCGAAGCACTCCGGCGCCTTGATGTCCTCGAGATTGATGCCGCCCCAGGTGTCGGCGATGCGCGCCACGGTGTCGATGAAGGCCTGCGGGCTTTCGGCATTGACCTCGATATCCACCGAGTTGATGCCAGCGAAGCACTTGAACAGCACGCCCTTGCCTTCCATGACCGGCTTGCTGGCCAGTGGGCCAAGGTTGCCGAGCCCCAGGATGGCCGTGCCGTCGGAAATGACCGCCACCAGGTTGCCCTTGCCGGTATAGCGGTAGGCATTCTCCGGGTCACGCGCGATCTCACGCACAGGCTCAGCGACGCCCGGACTGTAGGCCAGGGAGAGATCACGAGCGGTGGCCGTCGGCTTGGTCAGCTCCACCGAAAGCTTCCCGGGGATGGGCTTGGCGTGATAGTCCAGCGCGGCCTGCTTCTTGGCGTCTGTCATGCTGTGATCCGGTATCCATACTGAGAAAGAACCTCCACGATATAGAAAAAGCTTCCATATCTCAAGATTCCCCACATCGCGCCTTTTGAACGCTCGTTCGCGAACAATCCCCACTATTTGCTGCAACTTATACCTCAAGCCCAATGCATAACGCATTGCTTATCGTCGCCTGCGCAGCAGGGGCACCACGCGCAGGGAATCGTGCCGAGGTCACTACGCCGCTAAAAAAGGACACCCGCCTGTCGCGGGTGTCCTTGGGTACGGCTAGCGTATCGGCGAGGCGTGCGTCGAATCTCAGCCACGCTTCATGGCAGCACCGAAGCGCTTGTTGAAGCGCTCGACGCGGCCACCGGTGGACGCCTGCTTCTGCTTGCCGGTGTAGAACGGGTGGCACTGGGAGCAAACGTCCAGTGACAGGTCGTGACCGACGGTGGAGCCGATCTCGAAGGACGCGCCGCACGAACAGGTCACGGCGACCTTCTTGTAATCCGGGTGAATACCTTGTTTCATCTTGGGCCTCATTAGCGCTGTATGCCGCCACCTGATCCTGTGCCAGGCACCGCATACGGGTTGTCTGCATCACGAACGTGACATGTAACCGGTTCTGCCGCCGACCTTACTGGGGCACGACGGCCGCATAGTATACCTGAGCCGACCCCGGAGGCCAATTGCCCGCTCCCCCACGCCACGTCGCACCCTGCATCCTGCAGGTCGCGCTGCCCACGCCGCTGCGGCGCCTGTTCGACTACCTGCCGTGCCCCGATCCGCCGGCGGAAGGCTGGCGTCCGGGGCTGCGCGTACGCGTGCCCTTCGGAAGGCGCCTGACAGTGGGGGTCGTGGTGGGCTGCACGCAGCAGAGCGAGCTGCCCCTGGCCCGGCTCAGGCCGATCGACGCCTGCCTCGACGACACCCCGCTGCCGGAGGACTGGCTGTGGCTGTGCCAGTTCACCGCGCGCTATTACCAGCACTCGCTGGGCGACACCTTCCACCAGGCGATGCCGGTGCTGCTGCGCCAGGGGCGCGCCCTTGCCGGCCGCGTGCGCGAACAGTGGCGCGCCACCTCCAGCGCCTTGCCCGAGACATCCGCGACGCCAGGCACACCCGCACCCCTTAAGCGCGCGCCCCGCCAGGCGGCGCTGCTGGCCATGCTGCGCCAGCATCCCCACGGCCTCGCCACCCAGGCCGTGCTGGCCCAGGGCTTCAGCCGCGAGCAGCTGAAGGCGCTGGCCGACAAAGGGCTGGTGGAGCGCCATGAGACGCCGCTGACCGCTGCGCGCCCGCCGCCGGCCGGCCGCGTACTGGCCGAACCGGCGCTGCCGCTCAATGCCGAGCAGGCCGCGACCCTGGCCGCCGTGCATGCCCGACTCGACGCGTTTCACCCCTGCCTGCTGCATGGGGTCACCGGCAGCGGCAAGACCGAGGTCTACCTGCAGCTGATCGAAGCCGTGGTCAGCCGTGGCCGCCAGGCACTGCTGCTGGTGCCCGAGATCGGCCTGACCCCGCAGACCCTGGCGCGCTTTCGGCGCCGCTTCCTGGTGCCGGTGGTGGCGCTGCACTCGGGGCTGACCGACAACGAGCGCCTCGACGCCTGGGAGGCGGCGGCCAGCGGCCGCGCCGCCATAGTCATCGGCACCCGTTCGGCGATCTTCACTCCGCTGCTGCGGCCCGGCGTGCTGATCATCGACGAGGAGCACGACACCTCCTTCAAGCAGCAGGAGGGGCTGCGCTACCACGCACGCGACCTGGCCGTGGTGCGCGCCCGGCATCATGGGATTCCCCTGATGCTGGGCAGCGCCACCCCGTCGCTGGAAAGCCTGCACCGAGCACGCCGCGGCGACTATCGCCTGCTGCGATTAACGCAGCGCGCCACCCGCCACGCCCCGGCGCGCCTGGAGCTGCTCGACATGCGCAGCCGCCCGCGCCAGGGCGGCCTGATCCCGCCCGCCATCGACGCCATCGGCGAAACGCTGGCCGCCGGGCACCAGGTGCTGGTCTTCATCAACCGTCGCGGCTTCGCCCCAACCCTCTCCTGCCATGCCTGCGGCTGGCTGGCCGACTGCGACCGCTGCGACGCGCGCATGACGCTGCACCGCCAGCCGCCGATGCTGGCCTGCCACCACTGCGACCGGCGCCTGGCCGTACCTGCCGCCTGCCCCGCCTGCGGCAGCGCCGACCTGCGCCCGCTGGGCAGCGGCACCGAGCGCACCGAAGAGACCCTGGCCGCACTCTTTCACAAGGTGCCAGTGCACCGCATCGACCGCGACAGCACGCGCCGCCGCGACGCGCTCGAAAGCACGCTCACCCAGGTCCGACGCGGCGAACCCTGCCTGCTGGTCGGCACCCAGATGCTGGCCAAGGGCCACCACCTGCCGCATGTCACCCTGGTGGTGGTGGTCAACGCCGACGCGGGGCTCTACGCCAGCGACTTCCGCGCCCTGGAGCACAGCGCCCAGCTGCTGGTGCAGGTCGCCGGGCGCGCCGGCCGCGCCGCGCACCCGGGGCGCGTGCTGGTTCAGACCCTGCACCCCGACGACCCGCACCTGCGCCTGCTCGCCAGCCAGGGCTACGACGCGCTGGCCGAGCAGCTGCTGGCCGAACGCCAGGCCGCCGCGCTACCGCCTTTCCGCTTTCTCGCCCTGCTGCGGGTGGAAAGTCCCCGCGAGGAAACTGCCGCCGACCTGCTAAGGGAGATTGCCGGCCGGCTGCGCCCCTGGCTGGCCGAACGCGGCCTGCCCGTGGACTGCCTCGGCCCGGTGCCGGCCCCCATGGAACGGCGCCAGGGACGCTATCACCTCCAGCTGATGCTGGCCGCCGCGCGGCGCAGCCCGCTGCATGAAGCCTGCGCGCAGCTCACCGCCTGGCTGGAGGAGAGCCCCGAAGCGCGACGCGCACGCTGGTCGCTGGACGTCGACCCGCAGAGCCTGAGCTGAGTCCGGCCTTTAAAGCCGCGCCACAATTGCCGATAATGGCCCATCATGCCCAACCGGGCGAGTTCCCGCCTGCGCCCATCCGCGAGTCGCACGGCGTTCCCATCCGCTGCGGGCCCGGTATCACAGGACGTACATAGCTTCATGAAAGAGACGATCATCTCCCTGCTCGAGCGCGCCCTTGAGACCCTCAAGCAGCAGGGCACCTTGCCTGCCGACCTCGCCCCCGCGATCAAGGTCGATCCCACCAAGGACAAGGCCCACGGCGACTACGCCAGCAACCTGGCGCTGATGCTGGCCAAGCCGGCCGGCAAGCCGCCGCGCGAGCTGGCCGAGGCGCTGATCGCCGCGCTGCCGCCAAGCGACGCCGTGGACAAGGTGGCCATCGCCGGCCCCGGCTTCATCAACTTCTTCGCCACCACCGACGCCGCCGCACAGATCGTGCGCGATGTGCTCGATGCCGGCGACACCTTCGGCCGCAGCCTGGCCGGGCGTGGCCAGAAGGTGCAGGTCGAGTTCGTCTCCGCCAACCCCACCGGGCCGCTGCACGTGGGCCACGGCCGCGGCGCGGCCATCGGCGACTGCATCTGCCGGCTGCTCGAGGCCACCGGCTACGATGTCACCCGCGAGTTCTACTACAACGACGCCGGCGCCCAGATCGCCAACCTGGCGCTGTCGGTGCAGGCGCGGACCAAGGGCCTTGCGCCGGACGACGACGGCTGGCCCGCCGATGGCTATCGCGGCGACTACATCACCGAGGTGGCCAACGACTACCTGGCCGGCGAGACGGTGCATGCCGACGACCGCCACGTCATCGCCAAGGCGGACCCGGACGACCTCGATGCCATCCGCGACTTCGCCGTGGCCTGGCTGCGCCGCGAGCAGGATCTCGACCTCAAGGCCTTCGGCGTCTCCTTCGACGTCTATTTCCTCGAATCGTCGCTCTATCGGGAAGGCAAGGTCGAGGAGGCGGTGGAGCGCCTGATCGGCAACGGCCATACCTACGAGCAGGATGGCGCCCTGTGGCTGCGCACCACCGCCTTCGGCGACGACAAGGACCGCGTGATGCGCAAGTCAGACGGCAGCTATACCTACTTCCTGCCCGACGTGGCCTACCACCTGAACAAGTGGCAGCGCGGCTTCAAGACGGTGATCAACGAGCAGGGCGCCGACCATCACTCCACCGTGACCCGGGTGCGTGCCGGCCTGCAGGCGCTGGAGGCCGGCATCCCCCGGGGCTGGCCCGACTACGTGCTGCACCAGATGGTGATGGTGACCCGCTCCGGCGTGGAGGTGAAGCTTTCCAAGCGCGCCGGCAGCTATGTCACCGTGCGCGACCTGATCGACGAGGTGGGCCGCGACGCCACCCGCTTCTTCCTCGCCGCGCGGCGGGCCGACTCCCAGCTCACCTTCGACATCGACCTGGCCCGCTCGCAGTCCAACGACAACCCGGTCTACTACGTGCAGTACGCCCACGCCCGGGTGTGCAGCATGCTGCGCAAGGCCGAGGCGCAGGGGCTCGGCTTCGACCACGACCTGGCCATGGTCAGCCTGGGCCGGCTGGAAGAGGACCAGGAGAAAGCGGTCATGAACCGCCTGGCGCGCTTCCCCGAGGTGGTCGATCACGCCGCGTCCTGCCGTGAACCGCAGCAGGTTGCCCAGTACCTGCTCGACCTCGCCGCCGAGTTCCACTCCTGCTACAACGCGGTGAAAGTGATGGTCGACGACGACGAGCTGCGCAACGCCCGCCTGGCCCTGGGCCTGGCCACGCGCCAGGTGCTGCGCAACGGCCTCGACCTGATGGGTGTCAGCGCCCCGGAGGAGATGTAAGCCATGTCCGCCCGTCGCACGCCAAGGAAGCGCGGCGCCACTTCCAGCCGCAAGCGCACCTCCAGCCAGCGCCACGGCTTCCAGCTGCCCGGCTGGGTCTGGGGGGTTGCGGGCGTGATCGCCGGCTTCCTGCTGGCCCAGCACCAGCACGGCACCGCTCCCTGGCAGGAAGGGCACGACTCGCCCCTCGCCCGTTTCCTGCCGCGCACGCCGGTCGAATCGCCGGCACCGGCGCCCGAGCGCAGCGAGCCGCGCATGCCGACCTTCGAGTTCTACACCCTGCTGCCCGAAGAGGTGGTGGCGCCGCAGGACATCGCCTCCACCGCCTCGCCACCCACCGTCAACGTGCCGCCGCCGCTGGACGCCAACGCCGTCACGCAGGCGGCCCCGGCCGACGATCCCATCGCCCAGGTGATCGCCGCCAACCTGCGCGACGAGGTGAACGCCACGCCGGCCAGCGAGGCCGCCGCCCCGGCGGGCACGCGCTACATGCTGCAGGCAGCCTCGTTCCGCCAGCCCCAGGACGCCGAGCAGCTGCGCCAGCGCCTGCGCAACCTGAGCCTGGTGGCCCAGGTGAGCCAGGTGCAGTCCGCCGACGGCCAGACCTGGCACCGCGTGATGGTGGGGCCCTACGACGACACCCGCGAGCTCAACCGCGCCGAGGACCTGATGGTGACCCAGGGGATCACCCCGCTGCGCCATCGCGCCACCAACTGAGCTTGAATTCCCCAGCGCTCGCCCGCACTTCCCCTGAATGCTCGTTCACGGCCCCCGGCAACGCCGGGGGCCGAAAGTCACCGGGAGCCACAGGCTCCCTGTTACGGAGTCATCTCCATGACCACGATCGTTTCCGTGCGCCGCGGTGACCAGGTGGCACTTGCCGGCGACGGCCAGGTATCGCTGGGCAATACCGTGATGAAGGGCAACGCCAGCAAGGTGCGCCGCCTCTATCGCGGCCAGGTGCTGGCAGGCTTCGCCGGCGGCACCGCCGACGCCTTCACCCTGTTCGAGCGCTTCGAGGCGCAGCTGGAGAAGTACCAGGGCAACCTGGTCAAGGCCGCCGTGGAGCTGGCCAAGGACTGGCGCACCGACCGCGCCCTGCGCCGACTCGAGGCGCTGCTCGCCGTGGCCGACAAGAACGCCTCGCTGATCATCACTGGCAACGGCGACGTGGTGGAGCCTGAGCGCGGCATCATCGCCATCGGCTCGGGCGGCAACTACGCCCTGGCCGCGGCACGTGCCCTGCTCGAGAACACCGAGCTCTCGGCCAAGGAGATCACCGAGAAGTCGCTCGCGATCGCCGGCGACATCTGCGTGTTCACCAACCACCACGTCACCCTCGAAACGCTGTGAAGGCCGCCACCATGTCCCAGATGACACCCCGCGAGATCGTCCACGCCCTGGACCAGTACATCGTCGGCCAGCAGGACGCCAAGCGCGCCGTGGCCATCGCCCTGCGCAACCGCTGGCGGCGCATGCAGCTCGACGACGACCTGCGCCCCGAGGTCACGCCCAAGAACATCCTGATGATCGGCCCCACCGGGGTGGGCAAGACCGAGATCGCGCGACGCCTGGCCAAGCTGGCCCGCGCGCCCTTCATCAAGGTAGAGGCGACCAAGTTCACCGAGGTCGGCTACGTCGGCCGCGACGTGGAATCGATCATCCGCGACCTCATCGAGGCCGCCGTCAAGCTGGTGCGCGAACAGGCCAAGGACGAGGTGCGCCACCGCGCCGAGGACGCCGCGGAGGACCGCATCCTCGATGCGCTGCTGCCGCCGCCCCGGGGCCAGGAAGAGAGCCCACGCAGCGACAGCTCGACGCGCCAGATCTTTCGCAAGAAGCTGCGCGAGGGCGATCTCGACGACAAGGAGATCGACATCGAGATCACCCCGCAGGGGCCGGGCATCGACATCATGACCCCGCCGGGCATGGAGGAGATGACCAACCAGTTGCAGAGCCTGTTCTCCAACATGGGCCGCCACAAGACCGAGACCCGCCGGGTCAAGGTCAAGGACGCCTTCGCCCTGCTGCGCGACGAGGAGGCCGCCAAGCTGGTCAACGAGGAGGAGATCAAGCACCGCGCCATCCATGCCGTGGAGCAGAACGGCATCGTCTTCCTCGACGAGATCGACAAGGTGGCCAAGGGCAGCGGCCAGTCCAGCGGCGGCGAGGTCTCCCGCGAGGGCGTGCAGCGCGACCTGCTGCCGCTGATCGAGGGCTCCACCGTCTCGACCAAGTATGGCATGGTCAAGACCGACCACATCCTGTTCATCGCCTCGGGCGCCTTCCACCTGTCGCGCCCGTCGGACCTGATCCCGGAACTGCAGGGCCGCCTGCCGATCCGCGTCGAGCTCGAGGCGCTGACGCCCGAGGACTTCAAGCGCATTCTCACCGAACCCTCCGCCGCCCTGACCAAGCAGTACAAGGCGCTGCTGGCCACCGAGGGGCTCGAGATCGAGTTCACCGACGACGGCATCGAGCGTATCGCCGAGATCGCCTGGCGGGTCAACGAAGGCACCGAGAACATCGGTGCCCGGCGCCTGCACACGGTGATGGAGCGGCTGCTGGAGGAGGCCTCGTTCAAGGGCGCCGACTTCGGCGGCCCCTTGACCGTCGATGCCGCCTACGTCGACTCCCAGCTCGGCGAGCTGGCCATGGACGAGGACCTGTCGCGGTATATTCTCTAGGCTGTGATGTGAGTCGTCGACTGAGCGCGGCCCGGAAAGCCGCGCTTCACCAACGCAAGCGGAGCCCTGCATGACTGCCCCCACCCCCAGCAAGATCCACTACCACAAGAAGGCCCGCGAGCTCGAACTCACCTACGCCGACGGCGAGAGCCACCGCCTGCCGGTGGAGTACCTGCGGGTCTACTCGCCGTCCGCCGAGGTGCGCGGCCACCACCCCAGCCAGGCCGTGCTGCAGGTGGGGAAGAAGGACGTGGGGCTGAAGAACATCGAGCCGGTGGGGCGCTATGCCGTCAAGCTCGCCTTCGACGATGGCCACGACAGCGGGCTGTACAGCTGGGAGTACCTGTTCGAACTGGCCACCCATCGCGAGGCCTACTGGGCCGACTACCTCGCCCGCCTGGAGAAGGCCGGCGGCTCCCGGGAAGCGCTAGGCATCGAAATCAAGCAGCTGTAGCGGATCAAAGACAAGGCAGCCGAGGGAAGGCTACAATGTGACCCATCATGAGGCCGAGCCCTCACCTTTCCGCAGCGATTCGGGAGCCTTTTTCGCATGAGCCCTCACTCCACCCCAGGGGACCAGCGCACCACTCACTTCGGCTACCAGGAAGTGCCGATCGAGGAGAAGGCCTCGCGCGTAGCCGACGTCTTCCACTCCGTGGCGGCGCGCTACGACGTCATGAACGACCTGATGTCGCTGGGCATCCACCGCCTCTGGAAACGCCTCACCATCGAGCGCTCGGGCGTGCGACCCGGCCACAGCGTGCTCGACATCGCCGGCGGCACGGGCGACCTGACGCTGAAGTTCTCGCGCATGGTCGGCCCCCGCGGCCGGGTGGTGCTGGCGGACATCAACGAATCGATGCTGCGCGTCGGCCGTGACAAGCTGCTCGACAACGGCGTCGGCGGCAACGTCGAGTACGTGCAGGCCAACGCCGAGTGCCTGCCCTTTCCGGACAACAGCTTCGACTGCATCACCATCGCCTTCGGCCTGCGCAACGTCACCGACAAGGACGCCGCGCTGCGCTCCATGGCGCGCGTGCTCAAGCCCGGCGGACGCCTGCTGGTGCTCGAATTCTCCAAGCCCTCCAACCCGCTGCTGACCCGCGCCTACGACGAGTACTCCTTCCGCCTGCTACCCTTCATGGGCCAGATGGTGGCGGGCGATTCCGACAGCTACCGCTACCTGGCCGAGTCGATTCGCATGCACCCGGACCAGGAGACGCTCAAGGCGATGATGGAAACCGCCGGCCTCGAGCGGGTCGAGTACACCAATCTCACCGGGGGCATCGTCGCCCTGCACCGCGGCATCAAGCTCTGAGGGCGCAATGACGTTGACCCCGACCCTGCTGCTGGCCGGTATCGAGCGTACCGTCAACGCCGTGCTCGCGCGCGACCCTGCGTCATCCTCTCGACTCTCGCGGCTGGCCGGGCAACGCCTGCTGCTGCGCCTGGAACGCCCGTCGCTGACGCTGCTGCTGGGGTTTCATGCCCAGGGTGTCGACCTGATGCGCCAGGAAGAAGGGCACGAGAGCGAGGCCGACGCGGTCATCGAACTGGACGCCGAGACCCTGGGCGAACTGCTTGGCGGCGAACCCATGGAGCGGCTCATGTTCCAGGGCAAGCTGGCCATGCGCGGGCGCGTCCACCTGCTGGAAGAGGCCCGTGACCTGTTTCTCGACCTCGACCTCGACTGGGAAGCCGAGCTGGCGCGCTGGGTGGGCGACATTCCCGCCCACAGCCTGGCCGAAGGCCTTCGGCGGCTGGCCCGCTGGGGCCTGCGTGCCCACGAGGAGATGCGCGCCGACATCGCCGAGTACGTGTTCGAAGAGGCCCGGCTGCTGCCCGGCCGCCAGCAGTTCGAGAACCTGCGTGACCACCTTACCGAGCTGGAAGTGGCCGCCGACCGCCTCGAGGCTCGCCTGGCACGGCTGCGTCGACGCCTGGAAAGCGAGGCCGTCTCATGATGGGGCTGCGCCTGCTGCGGATCATCTGGGTGATCACGCGCTACCGGCTCGACACCCTGCTGCCGCTGCAGCGCCTGCCCCTCTGGCTGCGGCTGGTGTTCCTGCTCTCGCCGCTGCGCGTGGTGCCGGTGGGCCGGCGCAGCGACGGCGAGCGGCTGCGCCTGGCGCTAGAGTCGCTCGGCCCGGTATTCGTCAAGTTCGGCCAGCTGCTCTCCACCCGCCGCGACCTGTTGCCGGAGGAGATCGCCGACGAGCTCAGGCGCCTGCAGGACCAGGTGCCGCCCTTCCCCGGCGCCGAGGCCCAGGCGCTGGTGGAGGCCGAGCTGCGCATGCCGCTGGACATCGCCTTCGCCCACTTCGAGGCCGAGCCACTGGCCTCGGCCTCCATTGCCCAGGTGCATGCCGCCCGCCTGCACAGCGGCGAGGACGTGGTGGTCAAGATCATCCGCCCCGCCATCGATCGCGTCATGCGCCAGGACATGGCGCTGATGTACCGCGTGGCCGGCCTGCTGTCGCTGATTCCCGAGGCGCGCCGCCTGCGTCCGGTGGAAGTGGTGCGCGACTACGAGGCCACCCTGTTCGACGAGCTCGACCTGCGCAAGGAAGCCGCCAACACTTCCCAGCTGAAGCGCAACTTCGCCGCCTCCCCGCTGCTCTACGTCCCGACCATCTACTGGACGCACACCCGCAGGCGGGTCATGGTGCAGGAGCGGGTGCACGGCATCCCGGTGGCCGACATCGCCGCGCTCAGGGCCCAGGGCACCGACCTCAAGCGGCTCGCCGAGCGCGGCGTGGAGATCTTCTTCACCCAGGTGTTCCGCGACAATTTCTTCCATGCCGACATGCACCCCGGCAACATCTTCGTGTCCCGCGAGAACCCCGCCGACCCGCAGTACATCGCCATCGACTGCGGCATCGTCGGCAGCCTGACCCGCGAGGACCAGGATTACCTGGCGCGCAACCTGCTGGCCTTCTTCCATCAGGACTACTACCAGGTGGCGGCCCTGCACATCGAGTCGGGATGGGTCGGCGAGAACACCCGTGCCAACGAGTTCGCCGCCGCCATCCGCACGGTGTGCGAGCCGATCCTCGAGAAGCCGCTCAAGGACATCTCCTTCGGCCAGGTGCTGCTGGGGCTGTTCCAGACCGCGCGGCGCTTCAACATGGAAGTGCAGCCGCAGCTGGTGCTGCTGCAGAAGACCCTGCTCAACATCGAGGGCCTCGGCCGCCAGCTCCACCCCGACCTCGACCTGTGGACCACCGCCAAGCCCTACCTGGAAAGCTGGATGAAGGAGCGCGCCGGCGCCACCGGGCTGTGGGAGTCGCTCAAGCGCCAGGCGCCGGAACTCTCGCGCCAGCTGCCGGAGCTGCCGTCGGTGGCGCATCAGGCGCTGACCCGGCTCGAGCACGAGCATCGCCAGCGCCAGCGCCAGTCGCTGGCGCTGCGGGGCATTCACCAGCAGCTCTCGCAGGATCGCCGCCGCGGCCGCCGCGTGCGCCTCGGGCTGCTGCTGGGCGGCCTCGCCCTGGCCTGGCAGCCGCTGACCGCGTGGGCCGCCCATCAGCCGTGGCCGATCCTCGCCGCCGCCGTCGTGGCCCTGCTGCTGCTGGCTTGGCAGTGATCTTGATCCACCGCAATCAGGAGTTCATTTATGCGTGATATTCTCGGCGAACTCTTCGAGGTACTGCAGCAGCGCCGCAGCGCCGCCCCCGAGGACTCCTACGTGGCCGCCTTGCACCACAAGGGGCTGAACAAGATCCTCGAAAAGGTCGGCGAAGAGGCCACGGAGACCCTGCTGGCGGCCAAGGACGCCGAGCACGGCGACGCCGCCCAGCGCCAGGCGCTGGTCGCCGAAACCGCCGACCTGTGGTTTCATAGCCTGGTGATGCTGTCGCACCTAGGGCTCGACCAGCAGGATGTGCTCGACGAACTGGCACGTCGCTTCGGCATCTCGGGGCACGAAGAGAAGGCCGCGAGGTCAAACTGAACATGTCTTCCGGATCAGCCGGAAACGCGATTCAATGAGGAACCCTCCATGTTAGGTGGCATCAGTATCTGGCAACTGCTGATCGTACTCGGCATCATCATTCTGGTCTTCGGAACCAAGAAGCTACGCAACGTCGGCTCCGACCTGGGCGGCGCGGTGAAGGGCTTCAAGCAGGCCGTCAACGAGGACGAGAAGGACAAATCCCAGGCCCAGGTGACCCACGAGGAGCAGCCCAACACCTACGACGTGCGGGCGGAAGAGAAGGCAAGGGAAACGGTTCAGGACCGGGAAGAGCGCAAATAAGCCGCCATGTTCGATATTGGTTTCCTGGAACTCCTCATCCTCGGGATCGTCGGCCTGCTGGTTCTTGGTCCGGAGCGCCTGCCCAAGGCCGCCCGGACGCTGGGGCTGTGGGTCGGCAAGATCAAGCGCACCGTATCGAGCATGCAGCGCGAGATCAACGCGCAGCTCGAGACGGAGGAGCTTCGCCAGAAGCTCAAGGAGCAGCAGGCCAAGCTCGACGAAAGCCTGGAACGGGCCAAGCGCGATGTGGAAAGCATCGCCAAGCCGTACACCACGTCGACCCCGCGTCGAGGCGACCACGACTCGCCCCCCGGCGACAAGGGCGCCGAGGCGGATACGCCGCCCCGCTCGGCATCGGCGCGCCTGGACGACGCCCTGGCCGGCGCGCGCAAGCCCGTCGAACCCGCCCCGCCCCCGCCGGGACAGCCCGCCGACGGCAACGCTTCTGACGGCAACGCTTCTAACGACAAGGACGCCGCTTCCCGATGAGCGACTCCGATGACAAGCAGGAACTTGGCCAGGCGCCCCTGATCGAGCACCTCATCGAACTTCGCTCACGCCTGCTGCGCGCGGTGTTGGCGATCTTCGTGATCTTCCTGGGGCTCTATCCGTTCGCCAACGAGATCTACACCTTCGTGGCCCAGCCGCTGATGGCGCTGCTGCCCGAGGGGTCGCAGATGATCGCCACCGAGGTGGCCTCGCCCTTCCTGGCCCCCTTCAAGCTGACCCTGGTGGTGGCGGTGTTCGTCGCCATCCCCTATGTCTTGCACCAGGCGTGGGCCTTCGTCGCCCCCGGCCTCTACGACAACGAGAAGGCCCTGGCCCTGCCGCTGCTGGCGTCCAGCATCGGCCTGTTCTATGCCGGTGCCGCCTTCGCCTATTACGTGGTCTTCCCGCTGCTGTTCCAGTTCTTCACCCAGACCGGGCCGGAGAACGTGGCGGTGATGACCGATATCAACCAGTACCTCAACTTCGTCCTCAAGCTGTTCTTCGCCTTCGGCGTGGCCTTCGAGATCCCCATCGCCACCTTCCTGCTGATCGCCTCGGGCGCCACCACGGTGGAGAGCCTGTCGCGCAAGCGTCCCTATATCCTGCTCGGCTGCTTCGTGGTCGGCATGCTGCTCACGCCGCCCGACGTGATCTCGCAGAGCCTGCTGGCGGTCCCGATGTACCTGCTCTATGAAGTGGGCATCCTGTTCGGCCGACTGGTGCGCCACCGCCGCCGCCAGGCAGCCGAGGCCGAGGCCGGAGAGATCAGCAAGCGCAAGGAGTCGTGACGGCGTCGAGCCGAGCGCCTTCCTCGCCAGCTTCGCCCAGACGACGCGGCCCGCCCCCAGGGGGCGGGCCGCGGCCGTTTCGGCAGGCTTGGCCTCGCCGGATCAGCGATCCATCAGCTCGTCGATGCGATCGACCAGCTTGAAGATCCCGGTGGCGGCTTCGCTGAGGCGCGTGGCCAGCATGTAGGCGGGCGTGGTCACCACCCGATTCTCGAAGTCGACGACGATATCCTCCACGCCGCAGCTGCGATGCAGCCCGCCCATGTTGCTGATGGCACCGGAAACGCCGGGATCGTGGCCGATGGTCACGGCAATGCCCGGCCCCAGCAGCTTCGGCACCAGCGCCGGACTGATGCACATCAGGCCGATCGGCTTGCGCGCCGCGTGGAACGGTGCCACCGCTTCGACCAGGCCCTCCAGCAGCTCCATGTCGCTGCCCGCCTCGGCGAAATTCGACAGGTTCTTGGCGGCACCAAAGCCGCCCGGCAGGATCACGGCATCGAAGAGCTCCGCCTCCAGCTCCTGCAGCGGCGAGATCTCCCCGCGCGCCAGGCGCGCCGACTCCACGAGGACATTACGCGACTCACCCTCGGCTACCTCGCCGCGGTGATGGTCCACCACATGGCGCTGCATGACATCCGGCGCAAAGCAGCGATAGCCAATGCCCAGTTGGTCCAACCGCAGCAGGGTCAGGGTGGTTTCGTAGATTTCCGAGCCATCCTGCACACCGCAGCCCGACAGGATGACTGCCACCTGTTTGCTCATGCCTTTCTCCTTGTAATACGGCTCCCCGCGAGAGGGTGCTACCTGAATCCGAAGCCCACACTTTAGAGAGTCGCGTACAGTGCGACAAGGATCAGCTTTCTGCGCTCATCCCCGCTGATATACTTTCCGGATACGCTTCGAGCGTGATTGGACTGTCATCGTTTCCGGGCCCACTGCCGCCAAAGGATGCCCAGGCGAACGTGGCCCACCGCAGGAGTAGAGCATCTTGAGCTTCATGACCACGCGCCAGTTCCCCGCCACGCGGATGCGCCGCATGCGGCGTGACGACTTCTCACGCCGCCTGATGCGGGAATCGACCCTTACCGCTGCCGACCTGATCTGGCCGGTGTTCGTGCTCGACGGCGAGCAGCGTCGCGAGGCCATTCCCTCGATGCCTGGCGTCGAGCGCCTGTCGCTGGACCTGCTGATCGAAGAGGCCCGCGAGGCGCATCGCCTAGGCATCCCCGCACTGGCACTCTTCCCGGTGGTGGACCAGGGCCTGAAGAGCGAGCTGGCCGAGGAGTCCTACAACGCCAACGGCCTGGTGCAGCGCAGCGTGCGGGCCTTGAAGGAGGCCGTGCCCGAGCTCGGCATCATGACCGACGTGGCGCTCGACCCGTACACCATTCACGGCCAGGACGGCATCATCGACGACAGCGGCTACGTGCTCAACGACCGCACGGTGGAGACGTTGCTCAAGCAGGCGCTGTCCCACGCCGAGGCCGGCGCAGACGTCGTCGCGCCTTCCGACATGATGGATGGCCGCATCGGCGAGATCCGCCAGGTGCTCGAACAGGAGCACCTGCACAACGTGCGCATCATGGCCTACAGCGCCAAGTACGCCTCGCGCTACTACGGCCCCTTCCGCGACGCGGTGGGCTCGGCCGCCAACCTGGGCAAGGCGGACAAGCGCACCTACCAGATGGACCCGGCCAACAGCGACGAGGCCTTGCACGAGGTGGCTCTGGACCTGGCCGAAGGCGCCGACATGGTGATGGTGAAGCCGGGCATGCCCTACCTCGACGTGGTGCGCCGCATCAAGGACGAGCTCAAGGTACCCACCTATGCCTACCAGGTGAGCGGCGAGTACGCCATGCACATGGCCGCCTTCGACAACGGCTGGCTCGATCCCGACGAGGTGATGCTCGAGTCATTGATGTGCTTCAAGCGCGCCGGCGCCGACGGCATCCTGACCTACTTCGCCAAGCGGGCGGCGACGCTGCTGGCACGCTGACGGCAGGCCCGGCCGCGCGCCGGGCTCCACTCAGCTCTTGCGGAAGGCGGCCAGGTCGTTGGGATCGAAGCCGTCCACCCGTTCGGGCAGCCCGCGCTCCTCGCGCAGCTGGCGAATCCTGGCGCGCTCCCCGAGCAGCTCGGCGTCGTCGTCGAGCGTGCGCCCATTGAGCTCGGCCAACTGGGCCATGCCCTGGTGGTAGAAGGTCATCAGGTGAAGGGCCACGCCGTTGCCCTGCTCCATTTCGCGGCGCAGGGTCGCCAGGTAGCTGCTGAGACGGGAAAGGTGGTGCTTGAGCTGCCACACGTAGCGCATCTCGGTCATCCAGGGGCGCTCGCGCAGCACGGCGAAGGTCAGGCTGGTCACCACCAGGCCAAGCAGGACCCCGAGTGCATTGAGCCACAGGCTGGAGCCGAAGGTCGCCACCAGCAGCTGGGAGAACACCAGGCCGAAGACGAGGAGCTGGCCGGCCATGGCCAGGCTGATGAGCCGTGCCTTGCGGCGATAGGTCTCAGGGTCGTGGTGCTCGAAGGAAAACGACATGCGCGGCTCCGGTAGATACAAGAATGCCGGGAATTATCCCGGCATCGCTCGCCAAGGTACAGTCGCCGCCTCCCGTTTCAGCGCATCTGGGAAGCCGCCTCCAAGAGCAGGGACTCGGTATCAGCCCAGCCCAGGCAGGCATCGGTGACCGAGACCCCGTAGCGCAGTGCGCCGGGCACAAGCTCCTGACGGCCCTCTTCCAGATGACTCTCGAGCATCAGCCCCATCACTGCGGACTCACCCCGAGCGCGCTGCGCTACCACGTCGCGCAGCACCTCGCCCTGGCGACGATGGTCCTTGCAGGCGTTGGCGTGGCTGCAATCCACCATCAGCCGTGCCCGCAACCCGGCCTGCTCCAGCGCCCGGCGCGCACCCGCCACCGATTCGCTGTCATGATTGGGCCCGCCGTGACCGCCACGCAGCACCACGTGGGCGTGGGGGTTGCCGGCGGTTTGACGCATCACCGGGCGCCCATCGGCTGCCAAGGCAAAATGCTGGTGCGGGTGCGCTGCCGCCTGCATGGCCTGCAGCGCCACATTGACGTCGCCACCGGTACCATTCTTGAAGCCCACCGCGGCCTTCAGCCCGCTGGCCAGTTCGCGGTGCAACTGCGATTCCGTCGTGCGCGCCCCGATAGCCACCCAGGCCAGCAGATCATCGAGGTAGGGCGTCAGCATCGGCTGCAGCAGCTCGGTGGCCACCGGCAGGCCCAGCGAGGCCACCTCGTGCATCAGCCGGCGCGACAGCTGCAGGCCGCGCGCCATGTCACCGCTGCCGTCCAGGTCAGGGTCGTACGCCAGCCCCTTCCAGCCGACGGTAGTCCTCGGCTTCTCCACGTAGACCCGCATGACCAGCAGCAGCCGGTCGGCCACCCGTTCGGACAACACCGCCAGGCGCTTGGCGTACTCCAGCGATGCCACCGGGTCGTGAACGGAGCAGGGCCCGACGACGACCAGCAGGCGGTCGTCCTGGCCCTGCACGATGGCCTGCACGGCGCAGCGCTGGGCCTCGATGCGCTCGGCCAGCGGCGAGGTCAAGGGAAGGAGGCGGCGCAGTTCACCCGGCGAGGGCAGGCGCTTGTCGGTGTGACTCGCCGTTTCGCCACCGGGCTGCGCCGCGGGCGGTTCGAGGATGAGACGTTCGGCAAGCATGGAATGGGCGTTCATGGTCAACGGCTCCGTGAGATCGGTAAACATCGCGTCGTGGTGTTGCCACCGGTCATCTCACGGTCGGAGGTGGCGCACTGGACCGACCGCGCGGCGCTAAATCGCCAGCCATAGCCCCAGCCATAATAGTCGTGGCGAGAGCGGGCGGCGAAAGTGGCGCTGCTTGCGATCATGGTGCGTCTCCTCGGTTGATGCTTTGGATGGGGCCTGACCCACAAACGGCAAACCCCCGGTCGGGGTTGCCGACCAGGGGTTTTAGGAGGAAGGCAACCCGGTTGGGTGTGCCCTAGCAGCTGCGTCCGACTCAGGACCCGGCCGCCGGCACACCGGCGCTAAACCAGTACCAATACTGGCCACCAAAACCTGCACCGCGCTGCTGCACCACGCAAGAAGCGCACTGCAGGGCGTCAGGTGTCAGGCCAGGGATCAGCGGCATGGTTGAATTCCTAATTTCCATTTTTTTCATCGTGCCGCATCGCGGCAAGCTTGGCAAGCCCGGTGTCAGGCCGCAATGGCGCGCATCACGCCGAGGATCAACGGCAACAGGTTCACCGCCAGGACTGCGACCAAGGCTAGCAGCCAGATCGGGCCGCTCTCATCATGATATTCCTTCAGGGGCGCCATACTCGACTCCTTCCATCCATTCGCGCATGTCCCGCTGCCTATGGTGCCTCTCCGCCGGCAGCGTATCTGGTAACAGTCTAGCGGAGGTGGCGGCCCCCATCGACCGGCAGCGTGACGCCGGTCACATAGCGGTTGTCGAGCAGGTAGCGCAGGCTCTGGTAGATCACGCCCGGCCCCGGCACCATTGCCATGGCCGACTTGGCCCTGGCCTTCTCGGCATAGGCCTCGTCGTCGCCCTCGTTGAGCATGATCAGCGCCGGCGCAATGGCATTGACCTGGATGCCGGGCGCATACAGGGCCGCGAAGGAGAGCGTCAGGTTGGCCAGCCCCGCCTTGGTGGCGGCATAGGCGGCATGCTGCTTCGAGCCTTTCTGCACCACGTAGTCGGTCATGTGCACGATGTCGCGCTGGGGCTCGCCACAGGCCTCGAGCAGCTCGCGGCAGTGCAGGTTGATCAGGTAGGGCGCCAGCATGTGCACGCGGAACAGTCGCTCGAAGTTGGCACCGGCCTGCTCATCCTGGCTGTCCGGCGCCCAGTCGCTGGCGTTGTGCACGATCGCCCGCAGCGAGCCGGTCTCGGCCTTGAGGCGGGCGATGAAGTCGAGGATGCCCGCCTCGCTGGCGAAGTCCGCCTGCAGGGTGACGATGCCGCGCCGGCGCAACGCCTCCAGCTCCACGCGCTCGCGCCGGTAGCTGACGATCACCGGATGACCGTCGTCGACCAGCCGCTCGGCGCAGTGGCGCCCCAGCCGCTGGGCGCCCCCGGTGATCAGGATCGGCGAGGCGCTCACCGCGCGCTCCCCCGGCGCAGCACGCCGGCGGTGGGCACCAGCGGCTGGCGCGGCGCGTAGGCAAAGACATCGGAGAAGACCCGGCTGGGCTCTAGCCCCAGCGAGGCCAGCACGTCGACGCAGGCATAGACCATGCCCGGCGAGCCGGAGAGATAGACGTCGTCTCCGCCGACGTCGTCAAGCACTGCTGCCAGCGCCTGGTCGATCCGCCCCAGGTGGCCGTGGACTCGCTCGCCGGTCACCGCCACTTCCGGCGCGGCTTCGGTGACCAGATGAAAGTGCACGTTGGCATGCTGCTCGGCCCAGTCTCGCGGCAGGCTCTCGAGATAGAGGTCGCGCCGCTGGCGCGCCGCCCACCACAGGGAGATCGGCCGCTCGGGCGACTCGTGAAGGGAGGCCTCGACGATCGCCTTCATCTGGGCAAAGCCGGTGCCGGCGGCGATCAGCAGCAGCGGGCGCCGGCTGGTCGGGTCGAGCACGCAGTCGCCGCCCGGCAGGCGCACGCTGAGATGTCGCGCCTCCACGATCAGCTCGCGCATGCGGGCGGAATTCTCGCGCTCCGGCCAGTGCTGTATGTGCAGCTCCAGGCTGCCGTCGCCGCGATGGGCGCTGGCGATGGAAAACGGCACCCAGGTCTCGTCGTCGAGCTTGAGCTCGAGGTACTGGCCGGGCTCGTGGGCCATGGCCTCGGCGCGCCCTTCCAGGCGCACGCGAAACACATCGGGAGTCAGGTCCTCCACCGCCGTGACTTGGCAGCTCAGGGTCCTCGGGGTCATGCAGGCCTCTTGTCGTCAGGGTGTGGGGGCAAGGAGATGCCCAGCTCGTTCCAGCGTTCGCTGACGCGGGCCTTGACGGCCTCGTCCATGACGATGGGCGTGCCCCATTCGCGATCGGTCTCGCCGGGCCACTTGGCCGTGGCATCCAGCCCCATCTTCGAGCCCAGCCCCGCCACCGGCGAGGCGAAGTCGAGGTAGTCGATCGGGGTGTTCTCGATCATCACGGTGTCCCGGGCCGGGTCCATGCGGGTGGTGATGGCCCAGATCACGTCCTCCCAGTTCCTGGCACTGACGTCATCGTCGAGCACCACCACGAACTTGGTGTACATGAACTGGCGCAGGAAGCTCCACACGCCCATCATCACGCGCTTGGCGTGGCCCGGGTACTGCTTCTTCATGGTCACCACCGCCATGCGGTAGGAGCACCCTTCCGGCGGCAGGTAGAAGTCGACGATCTCCGGGAACTGCTTGCGCAGGATCGGCACGAACACTTCGTTGAGCGCAACGCCAAGGATCGCCGGCTCGTCGGGCGGCCGCCCGGTGTAGGTCGAGTGGTAGATGGCGTCGCGGCGCAAGGTCATGCGCGTCACGGTGAAGACCGGGAACTCGTCGACCTCGTTGTAGTAGCCGGTATGGTCGCCGTAGGGGCCTTCCGGCGCCGTGTCATCCGGATAGATGAACCCCTCGAGGATGATCTCGGCGGAAGCCGGCACCTCGAGGTCGGCGTGGCCACACTTGACCAGCTCGGTGCGCGAGCCGCGCAAGAGCCCGGCGAAGGCGTACTCGGAGAGCGTATCCGGCACCGGGGTCACCGCGCCGAGGATGGTGGCCGGGTCGGCGCCCAGCGCCACCGCCACCGGGAAGGGCTCGCCGGGGTGGGCCTTCTGGAACTCGAGGAAGTCCAGCGCCCCGCCGCGATGCGACAGCCAGCGCATGATCAGGCGATTCCTGGAGAGCTTCTGCTGGCGATAGATGCCGAGGTTCTGGCGCTTCTTGTGCGGCCCGCGTGTCACGACCAGCGGCCAGGTGACCAGCGGCGCGGCGTCACCTGGCCAGCAGTGCTGGATCGGCAGGCGGTCGAGGTCGACGTCGTCGCCTTCGAGTATCACCTGCTGCACCGGGGCGCTGCGCACCACCTTGGGCCCCATGCTCATCACCTGCTTGAAGATCGGCAGCTTGTCCCAGGCGTCGCGGAAGCCCTTGGGCGGGTCGGGCTCCTTGAGGAAGGCCAGCAGCTGGCCCACCTCGCGCAGCGCCTCGACGCTGTCCTGCCCCATGCCCAGGGCGACCCGTTTCGGCGTGCCGAACAGGTTGCCGAGCAGCGGCATGTCATGGCCCTTGACGTTCTCGAACAGCAGCGCCGGGCCGCCGGCACGCAGCGTGCGGTCGCAGATCTCGGTGATCTCGAGGTAGGGGTCCACCTCGGCGCGTATGCGCACCAGTTCGCCCTGGGCTTCCAGGGCCGCGATGAAGTCGCGCAGGTCCTTGTACTTCATTCCAATTCCCGTTTCCGGAACGACGAAAGGGGCAGCATAGCATGCCGCCCCTTTCGGCACCGCCGATCCCGCTTAGCGGCGCTTCATCGCTTCGAAGAACTCGAGGTTGGTCTTCGTATCTTTCAGGCGATCGATCAGGAACTCGGTGGCCGCGGTATCGTCCATCGGGTTGAGCAGCTTGCGCAGGATCCACATGCGCTGCATCTCGTCCTCGGAGGCGATCAGGTCCTCGCGGCGGGTGCCGGAGCGGCGGATGTTGAGGGCCGGATAGACGCGCCGCTCGGCGAGCTTGCGATCCAGGTGGGCTTCCATGTTGCCGGTGCCCTTGAACTCCTCGAAGATCACCTCGTCCATCTTCGAGCCGGTGTCGACCAGCGCGGTGGCGATGATGGTCAGGCTGCCGCCCTCCTCGATGTTTCGCGCGGCCCCGAAGAAGCGCTTGGGCTTCTCCAGCGCATGGGCGTCGACACCGCCGGTGAGCACCTTGCCGGAGCTCGGCACCACGGTGTTGTAGGCGCGCGCCAGGCGGGTGATGGAGTCGAGCAGGATCACCACGTCCTTCTTGTGCTCGACCAGGCGCTTGGCCTTCTCGATGACCATCTCGGCGACCTGCACGTGGCGCGCCGGCGGTTCGTCGAAGGTCGAGGCGACCACTTCGCCGCGCACGGTGCGCGACATCTCGGTCACTTCCTCGGGGCGCTCGTCGATCAGCAGCACGATCAGGTGGCACTCGGGATTGTTGCGCGTGATCGAGGTGGCGATGTTCTGTAGCATCAGCGTCTTGCCCGCCTTGGGCGGCGAGACGATCAGGCCGCGCTGGCCCTTGCCGATGGGCGCGGTCAGGTCGATGATGCGTGCCGTCAGATCCTCGGTGGAACCGTTGCCGATCTCCATGCGCAGCCGCTCCTGGGGGAACAGCGGCGTGAGGTTCTCGAACAGGATCTTGTGCTTGGCGTTTTCCGGCTTGTCGAAGTTGATCTGGCTGACCTTGAGCAGCGCGAAATAGCGCTCGCCTTCCTTCGGCGGACGAATCTTGCCGGAGATCGAATCGCCCTTGCGCAGGTTGAAGCGGCGGATCTGCGACGGCGAGACGTAGATGTCGTCGGGGCCGGCCAGGTAGGAGCTGTCGGCGCTACGCAGGAAACCGAAGCCATCCTGGAGAATCTCCAGGACGCCATCGCCGTAGATATCCTCGCCGCTCTTGGCGTGCTTCTTGAGGATGGCGAAGATGATGTCCTGCTTGCGTGAGCGCGCCAGGTTGTCGATGCCCATCTCGCGGGCAAGCTCCAGGAGCTCTGGCACGGATTTTTGCTTGAGTTCGGTAAGATTCATCGGTGTGTTCGGAAGTTGCTCATGTCAGCGTGGCGGCACGGCGCCGTGGGAAGAAGCTGGAAAAGAACGGTACGCCGCTTGGGTGCGTTCAGAGCCCGGAGACGCTTCCACTCGCAGGGCGATTGACCGCCACTCACGACCTCTCGGAAGAGGGCCGTCGAAACGGTATCGTGTTCGAGGAAGCAGCACTTTATGTCGCCTGGAGTGTAATCGCCTGGTGCGTTTCAAGTGCCAACGTGGCTTCCGGCACAAGACAACTAACGACAATAAGGGGCTGACTGACGACTTGATGTTGACCGCGACGCGGTCGGAAAGCATTCGGAACAGGCGAACGACCCGATGTTAGTCAAGGCAGCCGCCGAACGCAAGCCTGCCGATCATCCCCTCGCGATTGACAGCTTATCGCCATCGCCGCAACCTTTAGCCATTCGCCATCAGGACGCTGCGTGATGAACTTACCCATGGAACGGTCCCAACCCGCCACTGCCTCCCCCCTTTCGCCCCAGGCGCCCAGTCCGCAACGCCTGGCGGCGATCGACCTGGGCTCCAACAGCTTCCACCTGCTGGTGGCGCACTACCGGGACGAGCGACTGCAGGTGGTGGCCCGCCGGGGGGAGAAGGTGCAGCTGGCCGCGGGGCTCGACGGCGACGGCCGGCTGGAAGAAGCGGCCATGCAGCGGGCGCTCGGCTGCCTGGCCCACTTCGCCCCCTTCGTGGCCGACATCCCCCAGGGGCAGCTGCGCGTGGTAGGCACCAATGCGCTGCGCGGGGCGCGCAACAGCCAGGCCTTCATCGACCGGGCCGAAGCGCTGCTGGGCCATCGCATCGAAATCATCGGCGGGCGCGAGGAGGCTCGCCTGATCTACCTGGGCGCCGCCCACTCGCTCGCCGAGAACGGCCGACGGCTGATCATCGACATCGGCGGCGGCTCGACCGAGTTCATCATCGGCGAGCGCTTCGAACCGCTCGCCCTCGAAAGCCTGCAGCTCGGCTGCGTGACCTTCACCCGCCGCTTCTTCGAAGGGGGCGAGATCAACGAGAAGCGCATGCGCCGCGCCGAGCTCGCCGCCATGTCGGAGCTGGCCAACATTCGCCGCCCCTACTGCGAGCTGGGCTGGGACGACCCGGTGGGCTCGAGCGGCACGATCAAGGCCGCGGCCGCGGTCATCGCCGCCGCCGGAGACGCCCCCGACGGCGTGGTGACCCGGGAGGGGCTGGAGCGGGTGCGCCGTACGCTGATTGCCTGCGGCCACCTCGACCGGGTGGCGCTGGAAGGGCTCAAGCCGGATCGCGCCCGGGTCTTTCCCGCCGGCGTAGCCATCCTCGGCGCCATCTTCGAGGCCTTCGCGCTGGAGCGCTTGCGCTACGCCGACGGTGCCCTGCGGGAAGGCGTGCTGTATGACATGGTGGGCCGCAACAGCCCCGAGGATTCCCGCCTCAAGACGCTCGCCTCGCTGCAGCAGCGCCACGGCGTGGACAGGCGCCAGGCCGACAATGTGGCGCACTCGGCCGGCCAGCTGCTGGCCCAGGTGCGCACGGCCTGGGAGCTCGACGATGACCAGGCGCGCTTCCTCGACTGGGCGGCCCGCCTGCACGAAATCGGCCTGGCCATCTCCCACAGCCAGTTTCATCGCCACGGCGCCTACCTGCTGGAACACTCCGACCTCGCCGGCTTCTCGCGCCCCGAGCAGCGCCTATTGGCCTTCCTGGTCCGCACGCATCGGCGCAAGTTCCCGCTGCGCGAATGGCAAGCCCTGCCCGAATCGCAGCAGCGCTCTCATGCCCGCCTGGCGCGCCTGCTGCGCCTGGCGGTGCTGCTCAACCACTCGCGGGGCGAGCAGCCGATTGTCATTCCGCGACTTGAGGCCCAGGGCGACGCCCTTGTGCTTCATCTGGCGGACGACGAACGCGACCAGACCCTGCTGCGCACCGATCTCGAGCAGGAGATCGCCTACCAGAGCGCCGCCGGCTTCAGCCTGCGCCTCGGTTGACCGGGCCGGCCGCCCAGCCCGCCGCCACCGCCAGCCAGCGCCCTTCCGGCAATGCCACTGCCGCCACCGGCTCCGATGCGTGCCAGGCCACGACGACACGCTCGCGCGCCCAGGGCGGCAGCGAGGCTTCCTGCAGCAGGCGCTTGAGATCCCGCGAACCCCGTCCAGCAAGGCGCAGCCGCTCTCCTCCTTCGCGTGGCCTGAGCAGCAGGCGGGTGGCTCCGCCTCCCTCCGGGACCAACGTGACAGCCACGATGCCCCACGGGGTGTGGAGCGCCGACAGCCCATCCCAGGCCAGGCGCCATGCGCCCCGCGGCTCGGGTTGGCGCAACCGCAGGTAGAGGCAGCCCCGCCAGACGCGCGCCTCGGCATCGGCCCAGGCGACGTGGACCTGGGCATCGGGGCGCGCCTCGAGCTGCGCCAGCAGCGTGGCCAGGCGGCCCTGCGGCGGCGTGGGCAGGCCCTGCCGCCGGCAAGCATAGCGCACCAGCGCACGCCGCCGCGCCGCCGCCAGCCCTGCCAGCCCCGCCAGCGGCAGCCGGGCGGCATCGCCTCCCAGCGCGGCCAGGTCCTGCGCGGCCAGCTCGTCGATCAAGCCATCGGCTTCGGCGGCATGGGCTGCGCTGCTCGCCAGCGCCTGGGCGGCATGGGGCCAGCGCGACTGCAGCAAGGGCAGCACTCGGCGTCGCAGGAAATTGCGATCCAGCGCCTCACCGGCATTGCTGGGGTCATCGATCCAGCGCACGCCGCAGCGTGCCGCCTCGGCCTCGAGTTCGGCCCGCGCCCGGTCGAGAAAGGGCCGCACGAGGCCCCTGCCCAGCCATTCACGCTGCGGCGGCATGCCCGCCAGGCCGCGCACGCCGCTGCCGCGCAGGGCGGCAAGCAGGAAGGTCTCGGCCTGGTCGTCGCGGTGCTGGGCCAGCCACAGCGTCTCGCCCGGGGCCACGCGGCGAGCGAAGGCGGCGTAGCGCGCCTGGCGTGCCGCCCCCTCGAGCCCCAGCCCCGAATGCGCATCGACACTCACCCGCTCGACGAAGAGCGGCACGCCGAGCCGTGAGGCGAGCCTGCGGCAGTGTCGTTCGAAGTCGTCGGCGGCGGCCTGCAGGCCGTGGTGGACATGCACGGCATGCAGCGGCCGGGCATGGCGCCGGCAGGCATCGGCGGCGAGCGTGAGCAGCAGCGCGGAATCGAGCCCGCCGGAGAGCGCCACCCAGACGACACGCCCCGGCGGGGTCTCCGCCAGGGCGTCGTCGATCAGGGCTTGCAGCGACACTCTGTTATGCCGGCTTATGCCGGTGCGCCATAGCTCATCAAGCGTTCGTACCTACGCTCCAGGAGAGCCTCGGTATCCATCGCCTCGAGCCGGTCGAGGCTTGCCAGCAGCGCCTCCCTGATCCGGTCGGCGGTGGCCTGCGGATGACGATGGGCGCCGCCCAGCGGCTCCTCGATCAGGGTGTCGACGAAGCCCAGCTCCTGCAGCCGTTCGGCGGTGATGCCCATGGCCTGGGCGGCATCGGCAGCCTTCTCGGCGCTCTTCCACAGGATCGAGGCGCAACCCTCCGGTGAAATCACCGAGTAGGTGGAGTACTGCAGCATGGCCAGCTCGTCGCATACGCCGATGGCCAGCGCCCCGCCGGAGCCGCCCTCGCCCACCACGGTGGAGAGAATCGGTGTCCTGAGCCGCGACATCACCGCCAGGTTGTAGGCGATGGCCTCGCTCTGGCCGCGCTCCTCGGCGTCGATGCCGGGGTAGGCCCCCGGGGTATCGATGAAGGTCAGCACCGGCATCCTGAAGCGCTCGGCCATCTCCATCAGGCGGCACGCCTTGCGATAGCCCTCGGGGCGCGGCATGCCGAAGTTGCGCCGCACCTTCTCCTTGACGTCACGCCCCTTCTGGTGGCCGATCACCATCACCGGACGGCCGTCGAGGCGGGCGACACCCCCCACGATGGCCGGATCGTCGGCGAAACGGCGATCCCCGTGCAGTTCGTCGAAGTCGGTGAAGATGTATTCCAGGTAGTCGAGCGTGTAGGGGCGCTGGGGGTGGCGCGAGATCTGCGACACCTGCCACGGGCTCAGGTCCTTGAAGATCGACTCGGTGAGCTTACGGCTCTTCTCTTCCAGGCGGCTGATCTCGTCACTGAGATTGAGCTGGCTGTCGTTGCCGACCAGCCGCAGCTCTTCGATCTTGGCCTGGAGTTCGGCGATGGGCTGTTCGAAATCGAGGTAGTTGGGATTCATAGTGGCTGGGCCGCCTTGTCATTGCTGTCACCGGGGCGGGTGATGAGCATGGATTGCCCCGGAAGCCATAAAATCGAGTGTCGGGCATTATCGCACCCTCAACGCATGGCGCAAGGCGCGTAACAGCGGCTTTTCCGGCGACAGGTCTCTGCGGAGGCGCTGTAAACCCCTCCCTGGGCGCTACTTTTGCCCTGCTTCGCTCTCGCATCCTGCTCCGCTTGCAGGACCGGGGCTGGCCATCCATGGCCAGCCCGTTCGGAGCAGTGCTCCTCACCCATGGCAAAAGACCTCCGCTGCGACCTGTCCCCGGCGCCGCTCGAAGCCGTTTAAGCCGTATGACCGAGCGCAGGCATTTGTGCAGTGTTTCCCTAGCGGTATTTGAGGCGCACGCCATCCTGCCCCTCTACTTCACGCAGCGCGATCAGCAACTCGTCGCTGGGGGCCACGCGCCACTGGGCGTCCAGCTCCAGCCAGCCGGCGGCGGCCTCGTTGCGGTAGCGCAGGCGCACCGGCAGGCCGCCGCCGTCGCGGTGCGGCACGAGGCTTTCGCGCAGGCTCTCCACCAGCCGTCCGTTGACGCGGGTGCCGTCGAGCGACAGCTCCACGGCCTCGCCGTAGCGAGTGCGAGCGGCCACCATCGGCGTGACCTCCTTGCCGCGCAGGCGCAGGCCGCCGGAGAAATCGTCGCTGGAGACCTCCCCCTCGACGATCAGCACCTGGTCGGCCTCGATCTGGCCACGCAGCTGGTCGTAGAGCTCGCCGAACAGCGACGCCTCGATGCGCCCGGTACGGTCGTCCAGGGTGACGAAGGCCATGGTGTCGCCACGCTTGGACTTCATGGTGCGCACCGCCACCACCAGGCCGGCCACCCGCTGCGGCTCCCGCGACGGCTTGAGGTCGCTGATGCGGGTGGAGACGAAGCGGGCCAGCTCCTTCTCGTACTCATCGATGGGGTGCCCAGTGAGATAGAGCCCAAGCGTCTCCTTCTCGCCGGCCAGGCGCTCCTTGTCGGTCCACTCACGGGCACGGCGATAGGCCTCGTAAGGGTCGCTCTCGGTGGTATCGTCGGCGAAGGCCTCGCCGAACATGTCCATCATGCCCAGGTTCTGGTTGCTCTGGGTCTGGGCCGCGGCCTTGAGGGCATCCTCGAGGGCGGCGGCCAGCACCGCCCGGTTGGGGCCCAGGTTGTCCAGGGCGCCGGAGCGGATCAGCGCCTCCAGGGTGCGCTTGTTCATGCGCTTGGGATCGACCCGACGGCAGAAATCGAACAGGTCGCTGAACGGCCCGTCGGCCTCGCGCGCCTCGACGATGGCGCCGATGGGGCCTTCGCCCACGCCGCGAATGGCGCCCAGGCCGTAGACCACGCGACCTTCGGTATCGACGGTGAACTTGTAGCCGCCGATGTTGACGTCCGGCGGGGTCACGGTGAGGCCGATGCGCCGCGACTCCTCGATCAGCGGCACCACCTTGTCGAGGTTGTCCATCTCGGTGGACATCACCGCGGCCATGAACGGGCCGGGGTAGTGGGTCTTGAGCCAGGCGGTCTGGTAGGAGACCAGGCCGTAGGCCGCCGAGTGCGACTTGTTGAAGCCGTAGCCGGCGAACTTCTCCACCAGGTCGAAGATGTTGCCCGCCAGCTCCTTGTCGATGCCGTTGGCCGCACAGCCCTCCATGAAACCGGCACGCTGCTTGGCCATCTCCTCGGGTTTCTTCTTGCCCATCGCCCGGCGCAGCATGTCGGCCTGGCCCAGGCTGTAGCCCGCCAGCACCTGGGCGATCTGCATCACCTGCTCCTGGTAGAGGATGATGCCGTAGGTGGGCTCCAGCACCGGCTTGAGCCACTCGTGCTGGTAGTCCGGGTGCGGGTAGGCGAGCTCGGCACGACCATGCTTGCGGTTGATGAAGTCGTCGACCATGCCCGACTGCAGCGGCCCCGGGCGGAACAGGGCGACGAGGGCGATCATGTCCTCCAGCGAGTCGGGCAGCAGGCGCTTGATCAGCTCCTTCATGCCGCGGGATTCGAGCTGGAACACCGCCGTGGTCTCGGCGCGCTTGAGCATCTCGAAGGTGGGCGCATCGTCGAGCGGAATGCGGTCGATGTTGAGCGGCCCCTCGCCCTTCACGGCACGCACCTTGTCGACCATCTCCAGCGCCCAGTCGATGATGGTCAGGGTGCGCAGGCCGAGGAAGTCGAATTTGACCAGCCCGGCCTCCTCGATGTCGTTCTTGTCGAACTGCACGACCAGGCCATTGCCCTCCTCGTCGCACAGCAGCGGCGAGAAGTCGGTGAGCTTGGTCGGCGCGATCACCACGCCGCCGGCGTGCTTGCCGGTGCCGCGGGTGATGCCCTCGAGCTTGAGCGCCATCTCCCAGATCTCGGCGGCCTCCTCGTCGTTCTCGACGAACTCCTTAAGCGCCGGCTCGGCCTCGATGGCCTTGGCCAGGGTCATGCCCACCTCGAAGGGGATCAGCTTGGAGAGCTTGTCGCCCAGCGAATAGGGCCTGCCCTGGGCGCGGGCCACGTCGCGCACCACCGCCTTCGCCGCCATGGTGCCGAAGGTGACGATCTGCGACACGGCGTTGCGCCCGTAGCGGTCGGCCACGTAGTCGATGACCCGGTCGCGCTTCTCCATGCAGAAGTCGACGTCGAAGTCGGGCATCGAGACCCGCTCGGGGTTGAGGAAGCGCTCGAACAGCAGGTCGTACTCCAGCGGGTCGAGGTCGGTGATCTTCTGCGCGTAGGCCACCAGGGAGCCTGCCCCGGAGCCGCGCCCCGGCCCCACCGGCACGTCGTTGTCCTTGGCCCACTTGATGAAGTCCATCACGATCAGGAAGTAGCCGGGAAAGCCCATCTGGATGATGATGTCGAGCTCGAAGTCCAGCCGCTCGCGATAGCGCTTGTCGATCTCGGCGTACTCGTCGCCGCCACGCGGGTACTTCTCGGCCGGGTAGAGAAAGTCGAGGCGCTCGGTGAGGCCATCGTGGGAGACCTTGCGGAAGAACTCGTCCTGGGTCATTCCCTCGGGAATCTCGAACTCCGGCAGGAAGATCTCGCCCAGGCGCACGTCGACGCTGCAGCGCGCGGCGATCATCACGCTGTTTTCCAGCGCCTCGGGAATATCGGCGAACAGCTCGGCCATCTCCGCCGGGCTCTTGAGATACTGCTCCTCGGTGTACTTGCGCTCGCGGCGCGGGTCGTCCAGCGCCCTGCCCTCGCCGATGGCGACTCGCGTTTCATGGGCCCAGAAGTCGCCGCGCTCGAGGAAGCGCACGTCGTTGGTGGCCACTACCGGCGTGCCCGTGGCCACGGCAAGCTCCACCGAGAGGTGCACGCACTCCTCCTCAAGCGGCCGCCCGGTGCGGGTCAGTTCCAGATAGAAACGCTCCGGGAAGGCCGCCTGCCACTCCTCGAGCAGCGCGCGCGCCTCGTCGCGATGGTCGGCCAGCAGGTGGCGGCCGATCTCGCCATCGCGCCCACCCGAGAGCGCGATCAGCCCTTCGCTCTGCTCAAGCACCCAGCGTTTGTCGAGCAGCGCCCGCCCCTGGCGCTGCCCCTCCATCCAGCCGCGCGAGATCAGCTCGGTGAGGTTGCGATAGCCGGTGTCGTTCATGGCCAGCAGCGTCAGGCGGTAGGGGTGCGTCTCGTCATGCGGGTTGGCCAGCCACAGGTCGGCGCCGATGATCGGCTTGAGCCCGGCGCCCTGGGCGCCGCGATAGAACTTGACCAGGCCGAACAGGTTGGCCTCGTCGGTCACGGCCAGTGCCGGCATGCCCTGCTCGGCGGTGGCCTTGATCAGCGGCTTGAGCCGTACCAGGCCGTCGACCAGGGAGTATTCGGTATGAACGCGCAGGTGGACGAAGGGCATGGTCATAAGAGGCTCGGGGCTTGGCGGTAAATGGTCAGAGCAGCTCGAGCTGTCCTTTCAGCGGGGCGAAGGAGCGACGGTGCTCGGGCAAGGGGCCCAGGCGCTCCAGGGCGGCCAGGTGCTCGGGCGTGGCATAGCCCTTGTGCCGGGCGAAGCCATACTCGGGAAAGAGGCCATCGAGCGCCACCATCTGGGCATCCCGCGCCACCTTGGCCAGTATCGAGGCGGCGGCGATGGCCGGGTGGCGGGCGTCACCCTTGACCACGGCCTGGCCGGGCACAGGATGCCCGGGTAGCCGGTTGCCGTCCACCAGCAGGTATTCCGGTGCCAGCGGCAACGCGTCGATCGCTCGGCGCATGGCCAGGTGGGTAGCATGGAAGATATTGATTTCATCCACTTCGGCATGCGACGCCTCGGCCACGGCGAAGGCCAGCGCCTTGGCGCGAATCTCGGCGTCCAGCTCCGCGCGGCGCGCCGGCGTGAGCTTCTTGGAGTCGGTCAGCCCCGCGATGGGGCGCAGCGGGTCGAGGATCACCGCGGCGGCGACCACCGCGCCGACCAGCGGGCCGCGACCCACCTCGTCGACGCCGGCCAGCAGGTGGCCCTGGTAGTCGATGACCAGCGGAGGCAAGGCCATCACGCTCATGCCTCGCTCCTGCCGTCGCCAGGCGTCATCGCCTCGCTGGCCACCGACTCGGGCAGCGGCCGGCCCGCCACCACCGCCTCGATGGCCTCGACAGCCCTGGCGCTGGCGTTGCGCTGCAGCCCGGCGTGCAGGGCGGCGAAGCGCGCCTCCAGGGCGCCACGCGTCTCGGCGTCGTCGAGCATCGGCCCTAGCCGCTCGACGATGGCCTCGGGCGTGGCGGCATCCTGGATCAGCTCCGGGACCATCGACTCCTGGGCGATCAGGTTGGGCAGCGAGATCCATTCGGTCTTGACCAGGCGGCTGGCCAGCCAATGGGTGAGCGGCGCCATGCGGTAGGCCACCAGCATGGCGCGGTGGCACAGCATCGCCTCCAGGGCGGCGGTGCCCGAGGCGAGCAGCACGGCGTCGCTGGCGACCATGGCCTGACGCGCCTGGCCATCTAGCAGCGTCAGCCGCTCGGCCAGCAGCGGCCTGGCTGCCAGCAGGCGTTCGAGCTCCTGACGCCGCAGCGGGGTAGCCGCCGGGATCACCACCTTCAGCGCAGGGCGCTCGCGGCACAGCCGCTCGGCGGCCTCGAGGAAGGTTTCGCCGAGAAAGCGGATCTCGTTGGCCCGCGAGCCCGGCAGTACGGCCAGCACCTGGGCATCGAGTGGCAGGCCCAGCGCGGCGCGAGCCGCACCGCGATCGCTGTCCAGCGGCAGCTCGTCGGCCAGCGGGTGGCCGACGAAGGCCACCGGGAGTCGATGCTGCGCATAGAAGGCGGCCTCGAAGGGCAGAAAGGTGAGCATCGCATCCACCGACCTGGCGATGCCCTTTACCCGCCCCTGGCGCCAGGCCCAGACGGTAGGGCTGACGTAGTGCACCGTGGTGAGCCCCGCCTCGCGCAGCTGGCGCTCCAGGCCGAGGTTGAAGTCGGGGGCATCGATGCCGATCATCACATCCGGCCGCCAGGCCAGGGCATCGGCACGCAGCGCACGGCGCACGCGGATCAGCTCGGGCAGGTGCTTGAGCACCTCCACCAGGCCCATCACCGAGAGCGTCTCGAGGGGAAAGCGGCTGTCGATGCCCTCGTCGATCATGCCCGGGCCACCGATGCCGCGAAACTCGACGCCGGGATGGCGCGCCTTGAGCGCGCGCATCAGGCTGGCGCCGAGCAGGTCGCCGGACATCTCGCCGGCGACGATGTAGACACGCGCAAGCTGGCTCATATCAAACCTGTCCCGAGGCCATCTCAGCGAACGATGCCGCGCGACGAAATCTCGATGGAAGCGGCAAAGGCTTCGGTTTCAGGCAGCGCATGGCGGCTGCGGATCTCGTCGAGCGCCTGGGCAACGGTCAGGCCCTGGCGATAGACCAGGCGATAGGCATCGCCCAGCGCCTTGATCGCCTCGGCAGAGAAGCCGCGCCGCTTCAGCCCGACCAGGTTCAATCCATGGACCGCGGCAGGGTTGCCGTTGATCAGCACGTAGGCCGGGGTGTCCTTGGTGATGATCGAGCCGCCACCGGCCATGGCGTGGGCACCGAAGTGGCAGAACTGGTGGATGGCCGAGAGGCCGCCCAGGATGACGAAATCGCCGATGGTGACGTGACCGGCCAGGGTGACCTGGTTGGCGAAGACGCAGTCGCTGCCAATCAGGCAGTCGTGCCCCACGTGGCAGTAGGCCATGAACAGGTTGCGCGAGCCGATGACGGTCTCGCCGCGATCCTGGGCGGTGCCGCGGTGCAACGTCACCCCCTCGCGGATGACGTTGTCGTCGCCCATGATCAGCCGGGTCGGCTCACCGGCGTACTTCTTGTCCTGGCAATCCTCGCCGACCGAGGCGAACTGGAAGACCCGGGTACGCGCCCCGAGCACCGTGGGCCCCTTGATGACCACATGCGGACCGATGCGGCTGCCGGGCCCGATCTCGACGTCGGGTCCGATCACGGAAAAGGGCCCGACCTCGACATCTTCGGCCAAGCGGGCGCTGGGATCGACGATGGCTGTGGAATGAATCAAGCAACCTTCCTCTCGGCACAGATGATGTCGGCCTCGCAGACCAGTTCACCGTCTACCGTAGCACGGCAGGCGAATTTCCAGATGCCGCGCTTTTCACGCTCGACCTTGGCTTCCAGCTCCAGGCGATCGCCCGGCATCACCGGCCGCTTGAAGCGCACGTTGTCGCTACCTACCAGATAATAGACGTAGCCGTCGGCCGGCAGCTTGTTGACGGTCTTGAAGCCGAGGATACCGCAGGCCTGGGCCAGGGCTTCGAGTACCAGCACGCCGGGCATGATCGGATGGTGGGGGAAGTGGCCGTTGAAGAACGGCTCGTTGATGCTGACGTTCTTGTAGGCAACGATGGATTCGCCGAGGCTCAGCGCCGTCACCCGGTCGATCAACAGGAACGGGTATCGGTGCGGCAGATAATCTCGAATCTCGTTGATGTCCATTACCATCGTAGCGACCTCTGAAATGAAGTAGGGAAGCCAGGCAAGGCAGCAAGTGGCTGCCTCAGGCTTCCCGAGACGCCCGCACGTCGGTCGGGCAGGCGATGGATTATAGCGTCGCGCGACGCCGGCTCAACCCTGCTCGCGCTTCTCCAGCCTCGTCAATCGACGGGCGATGTCGTCGAGCTGCTTGAAGCGCACCGCGTTCTTGCGCCACTGGGCGTTGTGCATGGCCCCGGTGCCCGACGAATAGATGCCCGCCTCGTGTATCGAGTTGGTGACCAGGCTCATGCCGGTAACCTGCACGCCGTCGCAGATCGTCAGGTGGCCGGAGATGCCCACGCCCCCGCCCAGCAGGCAGTTGCGCCCGATCCGGGTGGAGCCGGCGATGCCCACGCAGCCGGCTAGCGCCGTGTGGTCGCCGATGTGGACGTTGTGCGCAATCTGCACCTGGCTGTCGATCTTGACGTCGTTGCCGATTACCGTGTCGTCAAGCGCGCCGCGGTCGATGCTCGAGCAGCTGCCCACCTCCACGTCATCGCCCAGCACCACGCCGCCGAGCTGAGCGATCTTGTGCCAGCCGCGACCATCGTGGGCAAAGCCGAAGCCATCGCCGCCGATCACGCAGCCGCTGTGCAGGATGGCGCGCTGGCCGATGGTCACGCCATGGCTGACGGTGACGTTGGCATGCAGCAGCGATTGCGCGCCGATGCGCGTCCCGGCGCCGATGAAGCAGCCGGCGCCGATCACCACCTCGTCGCCCAGCTCGACTCCGGCCTCGATCACCGCGTTGGGCCCGATCTCGACGCGCTCACCGATGGCCACGTCCTCGGCGATCACCGCGGAGGCATGGATGCCGCCGCTCGGCTGGGACAGAATCGGGTCGAACAGGCGCGACACCTGGGCATAGCCGAGGTAGGGGTTGTCCAGCTCGAGCCTATCCACCGGACACGAGGCCGCATGCTCCGGATGCAGCAGCACGGCACCCGCACGGGTGGCGGCCAGGTCCTTGAGGTAGGAGCGGTTGGCCACGAAGGCGATCTGGTCGGGACCTGCCCGCTTCAAGGTAGCCAGCCCGGAGAGGCGGCGCGAACCGTCGCCGACGAGCCGGGCACCGAGCCGGTCGGCAATGTCCTGAAGGGTGAGCTGAGGGCGTGATGGCTGAGTCATGGGCATCCGAAGTCGGCAGCGCGCGCGGTTAACCGTCGCGACGGATCAGTTGAGCGAATTGAGGATCTCGGTCACTTCCCGCGTCAGGTTCGGCAGGTCGATCTCGGAGTGCAGCACGCCTTGCGGCTCCACCAGTACCTGGACGCCGTGACGCTGGATCACCTGCTCGACGGCACGCTCGAGCTTGGGCTCGGCTTCCCGCAGGAAGGCCTGCTCCGAGCGCATCTGCTCCTCGAAGATCTGCTGGCGAAGCTGCTCGAAGCGGCTGCCCTTCTGCTGGAACTCCTGCAGCAGCGACTGCCGCTCGGCGTCCGGTAGGCTGCCTCCCTGCTGCAGCCGCTGCTGCAGCTGCTGGAGCTCCTGGCCCAGCGACTGCGCCTCTTGCTGCTGCCCGCTCAGCCGGTTCTCCATCTGCTCCATCGAGCGCTGGGCGGCATTGGAAGTCAGCAGCGCCTGGCGCCAGTCCAGCACGGCGACATCCGCCGCCTGGGCCGGAAGGGCCAGGGCACTGAACAGACCCAGGCAGAGAATGGCGGAAAACTTGCGCATTGCATGATTCCTCGAGCGAATCGGATCAGAAGGTCTGGCCCAGGGAGAATTGGAAGAACTGCGTATCGTCACCGCTCTTGTCGTTGAGCGGCTCGGCGACGCTGAAGGTCAGCGGCCCCACCGGGGTCAGCCAGGAGAGGCCGATGCCCACGCTGTAGCGCAGCTCGCCGAAGTCGACGCCCGACGTGCAGCGTGACGGCTGGTCTTCGGGCATCACCTCATAGCAGCTGGTCAGGAAGGTGTTGCCCGCATCGAGGAAGAATCCGGTCTGCAGGGAGCGGTGGTCTTCGACGAAGGGCAGCGGGAACAGCAGCTCGGCGCTACCTTCGACCAGCACGTTGCCGCCCAGGGTGCGGTCGCGCCCCGCCTCTCGCGGCGTGGTTCGCTCACCCAGGGTGTTGGCGGTAAAGCCGCGAACCGAGCCAAGGCCGCCGGCAAAGAAGTTCTCGTAGAACGGGTACGGGTCGCTGCCGATGCTGTCGGCATAGCCGAGGGTGGTGCCGAACTTCAGTACCCACGACTGCTCTTCGTTGAGCGGGAAGAGCTGCTGGGCGCGGGCGCGCAGCTTGAAGTAGTCGGCATCGCTTCCCGGCGCTGCGGTTTCCAGCGCCAGGCGCTGGTAGTTGCCGTCGGTCGGCATGATGCCGCGGTTCAGGTTGTTGCGCGTCCAGCTGGCGGTGAGCTTGAGGCTCTGGGCATTGTCGCCCTGGTCCTCGACGTAGCGCACGATCTCCGACGCCGTGTCGCGGTAGGTCTTGACCGTCAGGTCCTCGACGCTGGCGCCGAAGTTGAGCCGCGACAGCTCGCTGACCGGATAGCCGAAGTTGATCCCCGCGCCGTAGGCGTCGGTGGAGTAGGTCGAGATGTCGGAATCTTCGTAGTCGGTCTCGCGATAGAACAGGTTGTAGCCGCGCGAGATGCCGTCGAGCGTCCAGTACGGGTCGGTGAAGCCGAAGTTGAGGCTGGTGAAGGTATCGCTGCGCTGGGCACCGATGTTGACCCGGTTGCCGGTGCCCAGGAAGTTGTTCTGGGCCAGCGCCAGGCCGTAGATCACCCCGGCGCTCTGGGAGAAGCCGACGCTCGCCGAGATCGAGCCGGAGGGCTGCTCCTCGACGGTATAGGTAACGTCGAGCTTGTCGGGCTCGCCGGCCACCGGCTGGGTCTCCACCTCGACCTGGCGGAAGAAGCCCAGCCGCTCCAGGCGCCGGCGCGACTGGCTGATCGACTCGGTGGAGGCCGGCGCGCCTTCCATCTGGATCATCTCGCGGCGCAGCACCTCGTCCTGGGTGCTGGTGTTGCCGATGAAATTGATACGACGCACATAGGCCCGCTGGCCCGGGTCGACGCGGAAGGTGAGGTTCACGGTGCCATCGGCGGCGGGCTCCGGCACGCCATCGACGCGAGCGAAGGCGAACCCCTCGGCCCCCAGCCGCGAGCGCAGCGCCTCGGTGGAGGCGGTGACGTCGGTGCGCGAGAAGATCTGGCCGCGCTCGACCTGCAGCAGTTCGCGCGCCTCGCGCTCGCTGATCTGCAGGTCGCCGGCGAAGCGGATGTCGCCTAGGCGGAACTGGCTGCCCTCGTCGACGTTGACGGTGACGAAGATCTGCGACTTGTCGGGGCTGATCGAGACCTGCGTGGAGGTGATGGCGAAGTTGACGTAGCCGCGGTCGAGGTAGAAGGAGCGCAGCCGCTCGAGATCGCCGGCCAGCGCCTCGCGGGAGTATTCGTCGCGGGAGAACCAGCCGAAGAAGCGGCCGGGGCGGTCGTTGAGCTCGAACACATCGCGCAGCTGGTCGTCATCGAACTGGCGATTGCCGACGATGTTGATCTGGCGGATCTTGGCCACCGCGCCTTCATTGATCTCGATGTCGACCTGGACGCGCCCCTGGTCGATCTCGCGCACGTTGGTGTCGATGCGGGCGCTGTAGCGGCCCTGGGCCTGGTAGACGCCCTCGAGCTCGCGCTGGATCTCCTCCAGGGTGGAGATCTGCAGCACCTGGCCTTCGACCAGGCCCGCCTGGCGCAGCCCATCGCGCAGGTCGCTCTCCGAGAGCCGCCGGTTGCCGCTGATGTTGAGCCGCGAGATGGTCGGCCGCTCGACGACCTGGATCACCAGCACGTCGCCGTCGCGGGCCAGCTGGATATCCTCGAACAGGCCGGTGGCGAACAGGCTGCGGGCCGCTTCGGCCAGCTCCCGGTCATCCACGCGATCACGAGCGCTGATGGGAAAGGCGTTGAAGACGGAAGCAGCGGAGACCCGCTGCAACCCCTCCACGCGAATATCGGTAACTTCGAAAGGTTCGGCCAGCACCGTAGTGGAACTGGCCAGCAGCAGTGCCGCCAATCCGAGGGTCTTGATCTTCATGCAGTCGCTTCGCTCGCGTTGATCCGCCTGCCTATCCAGAACAGGCACCTTATACATATGTGCGGGTGACTGACAAGGCTGGAGCGACGCTCCGCCCTGTGCGCCCCCGGAGGGGGGATGAGTCGCTCGCTACCAGAGACGCATCAAATCGAAATACAAGGCCATCAGCATCAGCGTGGCGACCATCGCCAGGCCGATGCGCAAGCCGATCGCCTGGACCTGCTCGGATACCGGCCGCCCGCGAACCGCCTCGACGAAATAATAAAGCAGGTGGCCGCCATCCAGCACCGGTATCGGCAACAGGTTGAGTACCGCCAGGCTGATCGACAGGTAGGCCAGGAAACTGACGAAGGTCTCCAGGCCGGAGCGTGCCGTGTCCCCGGCCATCTGCGCGATGGTGATGGGGCCGGAGAGGTTGGTGGGCGAGATCAGCCCTACCAGCATCTTGCGGATGGCGTCGAGGGTCAGCACCGTCATCTCGCCGGTGCGCGACACCGCCTGGCCGATCGCGGCCACCGGGCCGTAGCGAATCTCGCGCCGGAACTCCTCGGGCCACTCCACGGGCGCCACGCCGGCGCCGACATAGCCGATCGAGACGCCGCCCTCGACCTCGCGCTCACCCGGCACTAGGGTCGTCTCGAAGCGCGTATCGCCACGCGCCACCTCGAGCGCCAGCGCCTCCCCCGGGCTTGCGCGCACGGTATTGACGAAGGCCATCCAGTCATCCACCGCGCGCCCGTTGACGCTCAGCACCTCGTCGCCGCTGGCAAGCCCCGCCTGGGCCGCGGCCTCGCCCTCGATCACCTGCCCCAGCACGGCGGGAAACGGCGGCTGCCAAGGGGTAATGCCCAGCGTCGCCAGCGGCTGCGGCGGATCCTGGCGCACCAGGTAGTTCTCCACCGGAAGGCGATACTGGCGGGTCCGGTCGGAGGTCCCGTCGCGGGCCTCCACGACGAGATCGCCGCTGAGCCCGATCAGCGCCACCAGCCGCAGGTTGATCTCCTCCCACGAGCGCACGGCGTCGCCCTGCACCGCCACGATCTCCTGGCCGCCGGCAAGACCGCTGCGCGCCGCCGGGGAGTCCGGCACCACGCCCCCCACCACCGGCGCCACGGTTGACATGCCGGCGACGAACAGCGCCCAGTAGGCGACGATCGCCAGCAGGAAATTGGCCAGCGGGCCAGCGGCAACGATGGCGATACGCTGCCACACCGTCTTGCGGTTGAAGGCTTCGTGCAGCTGCTCCTCGGGCACCGGGGCTTCGCGCTCGTCGAGCATCTTGACGTAGCCGCCGAGCGGAATCGCCGCCACGGCGAACTCGGTTCCGTGCCGGTCGACCCGGGACCAAATCGGCTTGCCGAACCCCACCGAGAAGCGCAGCACCCGGACGCCGCAGCGGCGCGCCACCCAGTAGTGGCCGAACTCGTGGAAGGTGATCAGCAGACCCAGCACCACGATGACGGCCAGTATGTTCTGGATCAGGCCCAAGTCAGCCTCCTTGATGATGACATGAAAAGCGAGCGCTGCAGGTTCAGCGTTGCTGCAGCCACTGCCTGGCCAACGTGCGTGCGTGCGCGTCCATCCCGAGGATGGTGTCGAGGTCGCGCCCCGCCTCCACCGGCAGCGCGTTCAGGGTCGCCTCGACCAGCTGGCCGATGTCGGCGAAGGCCAGCCGACCGGACAGGAAGGCGTCCACCGCGACCTCGTTGGCGGCATTGAGCACCGCAGGCGCCGTGCCACCCGCCGCCATGGCCTCGCGCGCCAGGCGCAGGCAGGGGAAGGCGTGCTCGTCGGGCGCCTCGAAGTCGAGACGGGCGATCTGGAACAGGTCCAGCGCCTCGACCCCGGCATCGATGCGCTCCGGCCAGGCCAGGCCATAGGCAATCGGCGTGCGCATGTCCGGATTGCCCAGCTGGGCGAGTACCGAGCCGTCGCTGTAGGCGGCCATCGAGTGGATCACGCTTTGCGGATGCACCACCACCTGTATCTGCTCCGGCCGCGCATCGAACAGCCAGCAGGCCTCGATCAGCTCCAGCCCCTTGTTCATCAGGGTGGCGCTGTCCACGGAGATCTTGCGACCCATCGACCAGTTGGGATGCGCGCAGGCCTGCTCCGGGGTGACGCTGGCCAGCCGTGCCGGGCTCCAGCCGCGAAACGGTCCGCCGGAGGCGGTCAGCAGCAGTTGCGTCACCCCGTGGCGTGCCAGGCCGCCGCGATGCCCGGAAGGTAGACACTGGTAGATAGCATTATGTTCGGAGTCGATCGGCAGCAGCGTGGCGCCATGCCGCTCGACGGCCTCCATGAACAGCGCCCCCGACATCACCAGCGCTTCCTTGTTGGCCAGCAGCACCCGCTTGCCGGCGCGCACCGCGGCCAGGGTCGGCAGCAGCCCCGCGGCGCCGACGATCGCCGCCATCACCACATCCACCTCGGCAGCGCCGGCCGCCTCGACGAGCGCCTCGTCACCGGCGCGCACCTCCACGGCCAGCCCCGCCTCGGCGAGCCGAGCGCGTAGCCAGGCGGCATCCTCTTCCGCGCCGAGCACCGCCATGCTGGGGCGATGCTGAAGGCACTGCTCGAACAGCACCTCGCGGGCGCGATGCGCGGTCAGGGCATGCACCCGGTAGCGTTCGGGATGCCGCGCCAGCACGTCGAGGGTGCTCTTGCCAATGGAGCCTGTCGCCCCCAGTACCGTGACGTGCTGCTGCCCCATCGTCACAGCACTCCCAGCGAGAGCAGCGCGAACAGCGGCACCGCCGCCGTCAGGCTGTCGATGCGGTCGAGCACGCCCCCGTGGCCGGGCAGCAGGTTGCTGGAGTCCTTGATGTCACGAAAACGCTTCAGCATGCTCTCGAGCAGGTCGCCCAGCACCGAGACCAGGGTCACCGCCAGCGTGGCCGCCACCAGACCCAGCCCGCCGGCCGCGCCCAGGCCTTGCCAGAGCGCGAACAGCAGCGCCAGCACCAGGGTGGCCGCCAGGCCGCCGGCAACGCCTTCCCAGGACTTGCCGGGGCTGACCGCCGGCGCCAGCTTGCGCCGCCCCCAGGCCCGACCGCTGAAATAGGCACCGATATCCGCCGCCCAGACCAGCAGCAGCACGTAGAGCAGCCAGACGCCGCCCGTCTCGCGCAGCACGTTGAAGCCGACCCACGCCGGCAGCAGCACCCACAGCCCCATGGCCAGGCGCATGGCGGTGGATTGCCACTGCTCGCGCTTGGCGGGGTACTGCGTGACCCAGTAGAGATTCAGCGCCCAGCCGACCACCGCCAGCCACAGCGGCCAGGCGGCCAGCGCGGCACCCGCCCACCACAGCAGCGCCATCAGCAGCGCCAGGCCGGCCACCAGCGCCAGCCGGCGCCGCGTATCGGCAACCCCGGCCAGGTTGCTCCACTCCCAGGCGCCCAGCAGCACGATGCCGCCGGTGAAGGCGGCGAAGGCCCCGCCCGAGAGGCCGAACAGGCCGGCCAGCATCAGCGGCGCCAGCCACGCCGCGGTGATGATCCGCTGTCTAAGCACCTTGCGCCTCGATCTGTTCGTCGGTCATGCCGAAGCGGCGCTGCCGCCGGCGGAAATCATCGAGGGCGAGGTCGAAGGACTCGCCGTCGAAGTCGGGCCACAGCTGTGGCGTGAAGTACAGCTCCGCATAGGCCATCTGCCACAGCAGGAAATTGGAGATGCGTTGCTCGCCGCTGGTACGGATGCACAGGTCCACCGGGGCGTCGTCGCCCAGGCACAGCTCCCGCTGCAGCCGCGCCTCGTCGATGGTCGCCGGGTCCAGCTCGCCGTTCCGGCTCTGCACGGCCAGGCGCCGCGCCGCCTCGGTGATGTCCCACTGGCCGCCATAGTTGGCCGCGATCACCAGGTGCATGCGACGGTTGTCGCAGGTCAGGGCCTCGGCCCTTGCAATGTACTTCTGGATCGAGGCGGAGAAGGCGGTGCGATCACCGATCACCGAGAGGCGAATATCGTTGTCGTGGAGCTTCTTCACTTCACGCTTGAGCGCGATGAGGAAGAGCTCCATCAGGGCGCTGACTTCCGCTTCGGGCCGGCGCCAGTTCTCGCTCGAAAAGGCGAACAGGGTCAGGGTTTCCACGCCGCGCTCGGCGGCGCGCCGGATCACGGCACGCACGGCCTCCACGCCGGCACGATGCCCACGCACTCCGGATAGTCCGCGGGCACGCGCCCAGCGGTTGTTGCCGTCCATGATGATGGCCACATGTCGCGGCACGTTCGCACCGAACGCAGCCGGCTGTGACTCTGGGGTTTGCGCTGACGTCATGATGTCTCGCAATGGGGATGGGAGGACCGGGCAACGGCACCACAGGCCGTGCCCGGCGCGGCTCAGACCTGCATCAGGTCGTGTTCCTTCACTTCGAGCTGCTTGTCAATCTCGGCGATGTACTTATCGGTCAGCTTCTGAATGACATCCTCGGCGCGACGCTGCTCGTCCTCGGAGATCTCCTTCTCCTTGAGCAGGTTCTTGAGATCGTTGTTGGCATCGCGACGCACGTTGCGCACCGCCACCCGGCCATTCTCGGCCTCGGCGCGTGCCTGCTTGATGTAGCCCTTGCGGGTCTCTTCGGTCAGCATCGGCATCGGCACGCGAATGACATTGCCGGCGCTCGAGGGGTTGAGGCCCAGGTCGGAGCTCATGATCGCCTTCTCGATCTTGGGCACCATGTTCTGCTCCCAGGGCACCACCGAGAGGGTGCGGGCGTCCTCCACGTTGACCGAGGCGACCTGATTGAGCGGTACCTGGCTGCCGTAGTAGTCCACGGTGACCGAATCGAGAATGCTGGCATGGGCACGCCCGGTACGGATCTTGTTGAAATTGGCATGAAGGGCGTCGACGCTCTTCTTCATGCGGCTTTCGGCATCTTTCTGGATCTCATTGATCACGGTGTCAACCTCTGTCTATCAGCGTGCCTTCCTTGCCGCCCACCACCAGGTTCAGCAGGGCGCCCGGCTTGTTCATGTTGAAGACGCGTACCGGCATGTCATGGTCCCGCACCAGGCAGATGGCGGTCAAATCCATGATACCGAGCTTCTGGTCAAGGGCGTCATCGTAGCTCAACTGGTCATACTTGACCGCATCGCTGTGCTTCACCGGGTCCTTGTCGTAGACCCCGTCCACCTTGGTGGCCTTGACCACGACATTGGCATCGATCTCGATGCCGCGCAGGCAGGCGGCGGAATCGGTGGTGAAGAAGGGGTTGCCGGTGCCGGCGGAGAACAATACCACGTCTCCGGAGGTGAGATAGCGAATGGCGGTGCGACGGTCGTAGTGCTCCACCACGCCGCTCATGGGAATGGCCGACATCACCCGCGAGCGAATGTTGGAGCGCTCCAGGGCGTCGCGCATGGCGAGCGCATTCATGACCGTGGCCAGCATGCCCATGTGGTCGCCGGTGACCCGGTCCATGCCGGCTTCATTCAGCGCGGCGCCGCGAAACAGGTTGCCTCCGCCGATCACGATACCCACCTGCACACCGATACCCACCAGCTGGCCGATCTCCAGCGCCATGCGGTCCAGCACCTTGGGGTCGATGCCGAAGTCGTGCTCCCCCATCAGCGCCTCGCCGGAGAGCTTGAGCAGGATACGCTTGTATTTCGACTTCTCGCTGCGGGTCTTGGTACTGTCGATGTGATCGGTCGTGGGCATGGCCTTCTCCTTGGGCATCAGCAGAGCGAGCGAATGGCCGGATGCACCGGCCGGATACGCAACGGCGTGCGCTTGCGCGCACGCCGTACAGGACTGGAACGTCTGACCTCAGCGACGGCCAGCCTGTTCCATCACTTCCTTGGCGAAGTCGACCTCTTCCTTCTCGATGCCTTCGCCCACTTCGAAGCGAATGAAGCGAACCACCTCACCGCCGGCCGCCTTGACGAACTCGGCGACGGTCTGGTTGGGATCCTTGACGAAAGGCTGTTCGGTCAGGCTGTTCTCGGCCAGGTACTTCTTCAGGCGGCCCTCGACCATCTTCTCGGCGATCTGCTCGGGCTTGCCGGCCATGTCCGGCTGGGCCAGGATGATCGCCTTTTCCTTGTCGAGCTGCTCCTGCGGCATGTCCTCGGGAAGTGCCACGGCCGGATTGATCGCGGCCACGTGCATGGCGACGTCCTTGGCCACTTCGGCGTTGCCGCCCTTGAGGACGGTCAGCACGCCGATGCGGCCGCTGTGGACGTACTCGCCCACCAGCTCGCCGTCGGCGGCTTCGACCAGCGCACAACGGCGCACGCCGATGTTCTCGCCGATCTTCTGCACCAGCTGCTCACGCGCGGTCTCGATCTCGCCGGCCGTCACGGCGGCCACGTCTTCGCTCTTGGCGGCGAAGAAGGCGTCGACCACCTTGTCGGCGAAGGCCTTGAAGTTGGCGTCGCGGGCGACGAAGTCGGTCTCGGAGTTGATCTCGACCACCACGCCATAGCTGCCGTCTTCGGCGACACGAGTCACCACGGCGCCTTCGGCGGCGGTGCGGCCGGCCTTCTTGGCGGCCTTCAGACCGGAGCTCTTGCGCAGGTTGTCGATCGCGACTTCGATGTCACCATCCGCTTCGGTGAGTGCCTTCTTGCACTCCATCATGCCGAGGCCGGTACGCTCGCGCAGTTCCTTGACCTGGGAGGCACTGATCGCTGCCATGGTATTCACCTCTTGGTAGTTGAACCCGGGACTGGTTCGACCGGGGAATAAGGGCGCCGGACCGCGAGTCCGGAAAATTCTGCCCCGCCAAGGCGGGGGAAAGAGGGGCGGCCGGCAGGCCGGCCGCACCGCCCGGGCCGACACGCGGCCCGGGCAGCTCGCCGTTACTCGGCGGCGGCGGTGGCGTCGCCGCCTTCACTCTCGGTGACCTCGACGAATTCGTCGGGGCGGCCTTCCTTCGCACGTGCGCAGGCATTGGCGATCGCCTGGACGTAGATCTGGATGGCACGAATGGAGTCATCGTTGCCCGGGATCACGTAGTCGACGCCATCCGGGTCGGAGTTGGTGTCCACCACGCCGATGACCGGGATGCCGAGCTTGTTCGCCTCGTTGATGGCGATGCGCTCGTGGTCGACGTCGATGACGAACAGCGCGTCGGGCAGGCCGCCCATCTCCTTGATACCGCCGATGGAACGCTCGAGCTTCTCCTGCTCGCGGGTCGCCATCAGGACCTCTTTCTTGGTCAGCTTGTCGAAGGTGCCGTCCTCGCGCATGGTCTCGAGGTCGCGCAGGCGCTTGATCGACTGACGAATGGTCTTGTAGTTGGTCAGCATGCCGCCGAGCCAGCGATGATTGACGAAGGGCATGCCGACGCGGTTTGCCTCTTCCTTGATGATCTTGCTGGCGCTGCGCTTGGTGCCGACGAACATGATCTTGTTGTTCGACGCCGCCATCTTCTCGACCACGTCGATCACCTCGTTGAGGGCCGGCAGGGTGTGCTCGAGGTTGATGATGTGGATCTTGTTACGTGCGCCGAAGATGTACTTGCCCATCTTCGGGTTCCAGTAACGGGTCTGGTGACCGAAGTGTGCGCCCGCCTTGAGCAGGTCGCGCATGTTGACGTGTGCCATGGATGACTCCTGGAAAATCGGGTTAGGCCTCCACGCACCCCATGGATCCGACTGACGGGACGAACCGCGACAGCACCCGGGACCATGTGACGGTGCGTGTGTGTTTTCAAGGCTGTGTCTGCACCTTACTGCACTGCTGCCTGTGACGGCGCCTTCCCCGGCGGCGTGGCCGCATGGCCATCGCCGCCGGCAGGAAGGTCACGCGCTTCGCCGCCGGCAGCCCGGCAAATCTGGCGGGCCGCAGGGCGACGATTGCAGTAAAGCGCGCGGCTTTATACCATAGTTCGCTAGCGAGATGAAGTCGCCCGCCGCCCTTACCGCCTTATTGCCGGCGCCGCCACCCGCAGCCAGCGAGAGTTCATGAACATACCCATCAAGACCCCCGACGAGATCGAGAAGATGCGCGAGGCGGGCCGCCAGGCCGCCAGCGTGCTGGAAATGATCGCCCCCCACGTGCAGGCCGGCGTCTCCACCGGGGAGCTGGACCGCCTGTGCCACGACTTTATCGTCAACGAGCTGGGCTCCACCCCGGCGCCGCTCGACTACCACGGCTTCCCCAAGTCGATCTGCACCTCGATCAACCACGTGGTGTGCCACGGCATTCCCGCCGCCGACAAGAAGCTCAAGCGGGGCGACATCATGAACATCGATGTCACCGTGAAGACCGCCGCCGGCTACCACGGCGACTCCAGCGCCATGTTCGTGATCGGCGAGAACATCCAGGGCGAGCGGCTGTGCCGCGTGACCCAGGAATGCCTCTACCGCAGCATCGCCCTGGTGCGCCCGGGCGCGCGCCTGTCCGAGCTGGCCCGCGCCATCCAGGACCACGCCGAGGCCAACGGCTACTCGGTGGTGCGCGACTTCTGCGGCCACGGCATCGGCGCCGGCTTCCACGAGGACCCGCAGGTGCTGCACTACGACGGCTACGCCCCCGAGGCGGATGCCGTGCTGCGCGCCGGCATGTGCCTGACCATCGAGCCGATGATCAACGTCGGCGGGCACCAGACCAAGGTGCTGCGCGACGGCTGGACCGCGGTGACCCGCGACAAGAGCCTCTCCGCGCAGTGGGAGCATACGCTGCTGGTCACCGAGGCCGGCGTCGAGGTACTCACGGCACGCCACGAGGAAGACCTCTCCTTCCTCGACCACTGAGTCGAGACCGCCATGCTGCTGCACCACTATCGCTTCGCCCCCGACGCATCGCTGTTCGATGCCGAGACCTTTCGCCGCGAGCTGGCCGGCACGCGCTCGCCCATCGCCCCGTTCAAGGCGGCGCTGCGCGACATCCAGCGCCGGCTCGACGAGCGTTTCCACGCCGGGGCCGACATCCGCGACCTGGTGCACGGGCGGGCCTGGTGCCTCGACCAGCTGCTCGGCGTGGCATGGGCGCTGCAGGAGTGGCCCGACGACGGCGTGGCACTGCTCGCCGTGGGCGGCTACGGCCGCGGCGAGCTGCATCCCCACTCCGACGTCGACTTGATGCTGCTGCTCGAGCACGACGACGACACGCCCTATCGCGAGCCGTTGACCGCGTTCATCACCCTGCTGTGGGACATCGGCCTGGAGATAGGCCATAGCGTGCGCTCGCTTTCCGACTGCGGACGCGAGGCCGCAGGCGACATCACCATCATCACCAACCTGATGGAGTCGCGCACCCTGGCCGGCCCGGAGTCCCTGCGCAAGGCGATGAAGGCGCGCATCGCCCCCGAGAGCATGTGGCCGGCGGACCGCTTCTTCGAGGCCAAGTGGCAGGAGCAGATCGCCCGCCACCACCGCTTCAACAATACCGAATACCACCTCGAGCCCAACATCAAGAGTTCGCCGGGCGGGCTGCGCGACATCCAGATGATCGGCTGGGTGGCCAAGCGCCACTTCGGCAGCCAGCGCTACGAGGACCTGGTGGCCGAAGGCTTCATGAACGATGCCGAGCTGCGCATCCTGAGCCAGGGCCAGGCCTTCCTGTGGCAGGTACGCTATGCGCTGCACATGCTCACCGGCCGCGCCGAGGATCGCCTGCTGTTCGACCACCAGCGCACCATCGCCGAGCTGTTCGGCTTTCGCGACACCCCCGAGCGGCTCGCCGTCGAGCAGTTCATGAAGCGCTACTACCGCCATGTCACGGCTCTCGCAGGGCTCAACGACATGCTGCTGCAGCACTTCGACGAGGCCATCCTGCGCGGCGGCGAACGCCTGGAAACGGTGTCCCTCAACGAGCGCTTCGAGATCGAGGGCAGCTACATACAGGCCCGCCACCGCTCGGTGTTCCGCGAGCACCCCTCGGCGCTGCTCGAGCTGTTCCTGCTGATGGCGGAGCACCCGGAGATCGAGGGCGTGCGCGCCGACACCATCCGCCTGATCCGCGACCATCGCCACCTGATCGACGACCTCTACCGCGACGACCCCCGGCACCAGCACCTGTTCATGTCGCTGCTATGCTCCAGCGGCAACGTCGCGCGCCAGCTCAGGCGCATGAACCGCTACGGCGTGCTGGGCAAGTACCTGCCGGAATTCGGCCAGGCCGTAGGACTGATGCAGCACGACCTGTTCCACATCTACACCGTGGACGCCCATACCCTGCGCCTGCTCAAGTTCATCCACCAGTTCCGCAAGCCCGAGGCCCGCGACGAATTCCCGGTAGCGACGGTGCTGGTAAACCAGCTGCCCAAGCTGGAGCTGTTGTGGATCGCCGGGCTTTATCACGACATCGGCAAGGGCCGCGGCGGCGACCACTCGACGCTCGGTGCCCGCGACGTCGAGCGCTTCGCCGAGCGCCACGGCCTGTCGAGCCGCGATACCCGGCTGGTCAGCTGGCTGGTGCAGAACCACCTGGTGATGTCGATGGTGGCGCAGAAGCGTGACATCACCGACCCCGACGTGATCCGTGAATTCGCCGCGCATGTCGGTGACGAGACTCGCCTGGACTACCTCTACGTGCTCACGGTGGCCGACATCAACGCCACCAACCCGACGCTGTGGAACGGCTGGCGCGCCTCGCTGCTGCGCCAGCTCCATGCCGAGACCAAGCGCGCCCTGCGCCGCGGCCTGGACAACCCCCTCGACCGCGACGACTGGGTGCGCGAGACCCGCTGCGAGGCACGCTCGCTGCTGGCGGCGGTAGGCGCCGAGCTGGAGCGGGTCGAACGCCTGTGGGAGCTGCTCGGCGAGGAGTACTTCCTGCAGTACGCCCCCAGCGAGATCGTCTGGCAGACCCTGGGCATCCTCGCCCATCGCGAATCGCCGCTGCCGCTGGTGCTGATCAGCGCGCCGACCGACGACATGTCCGAGGGCGGCACCAAGGTGTTCATCCACACCCGCTCGGTAGACGACCTGTTCGCCGCCACCGCCGCCGCGATGGAGCAGCTCGGCCTCTCCATCCACGATGCCCGCATCGCCACCTCGAGCAACGACTGGACGCTCAACACCTTCATCGTGCTCGACGACCATGGCCGCGCCATCCGTGACCCGGTGCGCATCGAGGAGATCCGCGCCCACCTGGTCGAAGAGCTCGACGATCCCGACGACTACCCGCAGATCGTCACCCGCCACACCCCGCGCCAGCTGCGCCACTTCAAGGTGCCCACCGAGGTGCTGATCGAGCAGGACCCGGCCAACGAACGCACGCTGCTGGAGCTGACCGCACCCGACCGCCCCGGCCTGCTGGCCCGGGTCGGGCGCATCTTCATGGAACAGGACATCTCGCTGTCGGCGGCCAAGATCGCCACCCTGGGCGAGCGGGTCGAAGACGTTTTCTTCATCACCGACAAGACCGGCGCGCCGCTGACCGATCCCGAGCGCCAGCAGCGCCTGCGCGAGCGGCTGATCGAGGTGCTCGACGTGGCGGGCTGACGGCCGCGGCGCCCCGAGTTTGAGGCGAGCCGGGGCCTTCCCTATAATCGGCGCTCTGCCCGCAGCCACGACAACAACGCCGCTTTCCGGCGCCTGGACACCATGAACCCCGATCTCGACGCCTTGAAGCCCTACCCCTTCGAGAAGCTTGCCGCGCTGAAGGCCGGCGTGACGCCTCCCGCAGGGCTTGCCCACATTCCGCTCACCATCGGCGAGCCGCAGCATGCGCCCTTCGCCGCCGCCCTGCAGACCCTGCAGGCGCATCAGCTCGACTTCGCCCGCTACCCGGCCACCGCCGGCATCGCCGAGCTGCGCGGCGCGATCGCGGCCTGGGCCACGCGGCGCTTCAAGCTCGACGGGCTCGACCCCGAGCACCAGGTGCTGCCGGTCAACGGCACCCGTGAGGCGCTCTTCGCCTTCGTGCAGGCGGCGCTGGACCGCACCCGTCCGGCCCGCGTGGCGGTGCCCAACCCCTTCTACCAGATCTATGAGGGCGCCACCCTGCTCGCCGGGGGCCAGCCGCTCTACCTCGACTGCCGGGCCGGGAACGGCTTTCGCCCCGATTTCGACGCCGTGCCGGCCGAGACCTGGCGCGAGGTGCAGATCCTCTTCCTCTGTTCGCCGGGCAACCCCACCGGCGCGGTGACCCCGCTCGACGAGTTCCAGAAGCTGATCGCGCTAGCCGACGAGCACGACTTCATCATCGCTTCCGACGAGTGCTACTCCGAGCTCTACCTGGACGAGGCCGCGCCGCCGCCGGGGCTGCTCGAGGCCTGTGCCGCCCTCGGCCGCCACGACTTCCGCCGCTGCCTGGTGTTCCACTCGCTCTCCAAGCGCTCCAATCTGCCGGGGCTGCGCTCGGGCTTCGTCGCCGGCGACGCCGAGCTGATCGCGCCGTTCAAGCGCTATCGCACCTATCATGGTTGCGCCATGGCACTGCCGCTGCAGCATGCCTCGATCACCGCCTGGAACGACGAGGCCCACGTGCGCGCCAACCGCGACGCCTACCGCGCCAAGTTCGCCGCCGTCACCGAGATCCTCGCTCCGGTGCTTGAATTTCCCAGCCCCGAGGCCAGCTTCTATCTGTGGCCGGCGGTACCGGGTGGCGATGACGAAGCGTTCGCTCGGGCGCTGTTCGCCGAGGAGCACGTCAGCGTGCTGCCCGGCAGCTATATGGGTCGCCCCGCTACCGGCGACGGGATGGGCCACGAGGTCGCCCAGGGAATGAATCCCGGCGCGGGGCGCATCCGCCTGGCGCTGGTGGCCGAACTCGAGCCCACGGTCGAAGCGGCCCGACGCATTCGCCGTTTCATCGAAAGGAGGGCATGATGGCGACCCTGTACGTGATCAAGAACTGCGATACCTGCCGCAAGGCGCGCAAGGCCCTGGACGAGAAGGGCCTTCCGTATCAGGTCCACGACCTGCGCGAGGACGGCCTGTCGGCGGCGCTGCTCGAGCATATCCTCGAGCGCGTGCCGGTGCTGGAAGCGCTCAATCGGCGCAGCACCACCTGGCGCAACCTGCCCGACGAGGACAAGCAGGAGATCGACGCCAACAAGGCGCGCGAGCTGATCATGGCCAACCCCACCCTGCTCAAGCGGCCGCTGCTCGACACCGGCGACGAGATACGCGTTGGCTATCGCGACGGCGACTACGACGATCTCAAAGGCTGACCCCTTAAACCATCACGACACGAGGACACCCCATGCTGAGCTTTGCCTTCGGAATCGGCACCCAGAATACCCAGGGCGACTGGCTGGAGATCTACTACCCGGCGCCGCTGCTCAAGCCGGCGGCCAGCCTGGTGGAGGCCATCGGCCAGGCGCTCGAGGTGCCGGCCGGCAACAGCGCCGTCAGCTTCCTGCCGGAGCACTGCGCCGATATCGCCGAGGCGCTGAAGGCCGCAGGCCATGTGGCCCAGGCGGAGCTGGTCGAGGCGCTGGCCGCCAGCCAGCGCCCGCTGGTCGCCACCTTCCTCGAGCACGACACGGCGCCGCAGAGCGTCCCGGAGGTGTACCTCAAGCTGCACCTGCTGTCGCACCGCCTGGTCAAGCCGCACGGGGTCGACCTCACCGGCATGTTCGGCCTGCTGCGCAACGTGGCCTGGACCAGCGAAGGACCGATCGACATCGAGGAGCTGCCGGCGCGCCGCCTCAAGGCCCGCCTGGAAGGACGCGCCCTGTCGGTGGACTGCGTCGACAAGTTCCCCAAGATGACCGACTACGTGGTGCCGAGCGGCGTGCGCATCGGCGACACCGCACGGGTGCGCCTGGGCGCCTACCTTGGCGAGGGCACCACCGTGATGCACGAGGGCTTCGTCAACTTCAACGCCGGCACCGAAGGCCCGGGCATGATCGAGGGCCGCATCTCGGCGGGCGTGGTGGTGGGCAAGGGCTCCGACCTGGGCGGCGGCTGCTCTACCATGGGCACCCTGTCCGGCGGCGGCAACCTCGTGATCAAGGTCGGCGAGGGCTGCCTGATCGGCGCCAACGCCGGCATCGGCATTCCGCTGGGCGACCGCTGCACCGTGGAAGCCGGGCTCTACGTCACCGCTGGCGCCAAGGTCACCCTGCTCGACGACCAGGGCCAGGAGGTCAAGAGCGTGGCGGCCCGCGAGCTGGCCGGCCACAGCGACCTGCTGCTGCGCCGCAACTCGCAGAACGGGCGCATCGAGTGCCTGACGAACAAGAGCGCCATCGCGCTGAACGAAGCGCTGCACGCCCACAACTGAGGCGCGAAGGCGGCATCGTCCGGTGCCGCCCGCCCCTGCCGGAACCTGCATGTCCTCGACGACTCCTGAGCTGTCCCCCACCCTGGACCTGGCCATGGCGCTGATGCGCCTCCCCTCGGTCACCCCCGATGACCTGGGCTGCCAGGCGCTGATGACCGAGCGCCTCGAACGCCTCGGCTTTCATATCGAACGGCTGCCCTTCGGCGACGTGGAGAACTTCTGGGCCACCCATGGCCATCATGGGCCGGTGCTGGCCTTCGCCGGCCATACCGACGTGGTGCCTAGCGGTCCCCATGTGCATTGGGACACCCCGCCCTTCGAGCCCTGCATCGACGCCGACGGCATGCTGCGCGGGCGCGGCGCGGCCGACATGAAGGGCAGCCTGGCGGCGATGGTCACCGCCGTGGAGCGCTTCGTCACCGCCCACCCCGACCACCACGGGCGCATCGCCTTCCTGATCACTTCCGACGAGGAGGGGCCGGCGGTGGACGGCACCCGCGCCGTGGTCGAACACCTGCGCGAGCGCCACGAACGGCTCGACTACTGCATCGTCGGCGAACCCTCCTCCACCGAGGCGCTGGGCGACGTGATCAAGAACGGCCGGCGCGGCTCGCTGGGCGGCCTCTTGCACATCAAGGGCATCCAGGGCCACGTGGCCTACCCGCACCTGGCGCGCAATCCCATTCACCAGGCGATGCCCGCGCTCGACGCCCTGGTGCAGGAGCACTGGGACAGCGGCAACGACTTCTTCCCGGCCACCAGCTTCCAGATCTCCAACATCCGCGCCGGCACCGGCGCCACCAACGTGATCCCCGGCGACGTGGAGGTAGTGTTCAACTTCCGCTTCTCAACCGAAGTGACCCATGAGCAGCTGCGCGAGCGCACCCAGGCGATCCTCGACGCCCATGGGCTGGAGTACCAGCTCGACTGGACGCTCAACGGCGAGCCGTTCCTGACCGCCGAAGGAGAACTGGTGGAGGCCGCCCTGCACGGCGTCGAAGCGGTGCTTGGCCGCCGGCCGCGGCTCTCCACCAGCGGCGGCACGTCGGATGGACGCTTCATCGCCACGCTGGGCAGCCAGGTGGTGGAGCTGGGGCCATGCAACGCCACCATCCACCAGACCAACGAACGCGTGCGCGCCGCCGACCTCGACGACCTCAGCCGGATCTACGAAGCGATCCTGGCCAAGCTGTTCGTCAACGGCACCGCCAAGCCCTGAACGCGCCGAGAGAGGACGCCATGCCAGACCAGCCCGACACCCCATTGCGCTACCCGGACATCGAGATCTACCTGCGCCAGGCCCCGCTCCCGGCCATCGAGGCCTGGCTCGGCGAGACGCTGGATGCCGCCCCGCTGCGCGGTGCCGGGCGCAACCGGTGGCAGACCCGCGGCCACCGCGACGGGCATGAGGTACCGGTGCTGCTGGTGGAAAAAGCCGCCGACGGCTTCGCCAGCCTGTGGTTCGACAGCGCCCACACCCCGTGGCCGCGCGATACCGACTGCGCCCGCGACGCCGCCGCCCGGCTCGGCTGCGAGGTACGCTGTTCGCTCGGCGGCTGGCAGCCCGGCGACGACCCCGACCGCTTCTGGCAGGTCCTGCCCGACGGCCACGAAGGCGCCATCGACTGGCCCGACTCCGGCCAGTAGGCAGAAACGACATCGCCCCGCCGAAGCGGGGCGATGTTCTCGAAGGCTGGCCAGCCGGCAACGCTGCCGAGCGCAGCCACTTTCTTAGCCCTAGGTAATGACGGTGACGTCGTCGGCCTGAAGCCCCCGATCGTTCTCGATCACGTGGTAGCGCACCTTCTGGCCTTCGGCCAGGGTGCGGTGACCACGGCCGCGAATGGCGCGGAAGTGGACGAAGACATCCTCCCCGCTTTCGCGCTTGATGAAGCCATAGCCCTTGTTGACGTTGAACCACTTGACCTCGCCGATCTCGCGATCGTCGTCCTCGACCTCGGCCAGCACGGCCAGGCGAGGGCTGAGCGCGTGGGTGGCCAGGGTGGCGATCAGCAGCAGCAGCAGCACGGCGGCCGCCACGACGACATAGACCGTGGCCACACCGGCTACTTCCAGCAGGGCAAACAGCTGGTGCGCCAGGTCACCCCCCGTCAGCGACAGGAACAGGGCGATCAGCAGCGGTGCCGGCAGCGCCAACAGCAGGCTGATCAGCGTACAGCGAATGATAACCTTGCGATTCATGGATCCGTATTGCTCACTTGTTATGTGGAATTTGGCGAAACAGGATATCCAATGACGACGCGACACAGGGGACCGTCGACCAATGAAGGTGTCACGATGAACAGCGACACGCAGCGCGACGATTCTAGCATGAGCCCGGAGGCTTCGCTTGCGGCCCGGTTGGACGCACTGGAGAGCCGTATCGCCTACCAGGAGCACTGGCTGGATACGCTGGACCAGGCAGTGGCCGGGCAGGAGCGGCGCCTGGCCCAGCTCGAACGGATCAACGCCCTGATGCAGGAGAGGCTGCGCGACCAGCAGCGGGCGCTGCAGGATACGGAGATGGCACCGTCGCCCGGGGACGAGGTGCCGCCGCATTACTGACGAGGGCTCAGGCGAGGTCGTCCAGGTAGCGCTCGGCATCGAGTGCCGCCATGCAGCCGGTACCGGCCGAGGTCACCGCCTGGCGGTAGATATGGTCCATCACGTCGCCGGCGGCGAATACGCCGGGGATGCTGGTGGCGGTGGCGTTGCCGTCGAGCCCCGACTTCACCGTGATATAGCCGTCGCGCATCGCGAGCTGGCCCTCGAAGATGCCGGTGTTGGGGCTGTGGCCGATGGCGATGAACACGCCGGGGGCCTGGAGCTCCTTGACGGCGCCGTCGACGGTGGAGCGGATGCGCACCCCGGTGACCCCGCTGGCATCGCCCAGCACCTCCTCCACCACGTGGTTCCATTCCAGCACCACGTTGCCGCCCTCGGCCTTCTCGCGCAGCCTGTCCTGCAGGATCTTCTCCGCACGCAGCGTGTCGCGGCGATGCACCAGGGTCACCTTCGAGGCGATGTTGGAGAGGTAGAGCGCTTCCTCAACGGCGGTGTTGCCGCCGCCCACCACCACCACTTCCTGGTTGCGGTAGAAGAAGCCGTCGCAGGTCGCGCAGGCCGACACCCCTTGCCCCATGAACTGCTGCTCCGAGGGCAGGCCCAGGTAGCGGGCGCTGGCGCCGGTGGCGACGATCAGGGCATCGCAGGTATAGCTGCCGCCGTCGCCCTTGAGGGTGAAGGGGCGGCGCTGCAGGTCCACTTCATGAATGTGGTCGAACAGCACCTCGGTATCGAAGCGCTCGGCGTGGCGCTTCATGCGCTCCATCAGCTCGGGCCCCTGCACGCCGGCGTCGTCGCCGGGCCAGTTGTCCACCTCGGTGGTGGTAGTCAGCTGGCCGCCGGCCTGGATACCGGTGATGAGCACCGGCTTGAGGTTGGCCCGCGCCGCGTAGACGGCGGCGGTATAGCCGGCCGGGCCGGAGCCGAGAATGATCAGGCGGTGATGACGCACATCGCTCATGCAGGAGTCCTCGCAACTCGAAAACGGGAAGGTGGCATGCCAAGCCTCACCCGGCCCGCGGGCCGAACGCCGCGGGACGGAGCCAACAGTGGGCCGTATTGTATCAGCCCCGTGCGCCCAGGACCTCGCCCCTTCTCCACCCCAGCCCGACGCAGGCACCGCTAGCCTGCGTTGGACGGAGAAACCTTGGGCAGTGCTTGAAAGAGGGTCCTATCATGACCATGTGCTACCTACGACGTTGAGGATAGGGAACGTTCACACCGTGACAGGAGGCCTTCATGAGCCGTGACGAGATGCCGGATACCTTGCAGACCCTGGTCGCCGGCGGCACCACCTACCACTACTACAGCCTGCCGAAGGCCGCCGGACACTTGGGCAATATCGACCGGCTGCCCAAGACGCTGAAGATCCTGCTGGAAAACCAGCTGCGCTTCGCCCATGACCCAAGCGTGGCGCACGAGGACCTTCAGGCGCTGGTCGACTGGCAGCAGGAGGGGCGTGCCAGCCGCGAGATCGGCTATCGTCCGGCCCGCGTGCTGATGCAGGATTTCACCGGTGTGCCCGGCGTGGTGGACCTGGCCTCCATGCGCGCCGCGGTGCAGAAGCTCGGCGAGGACCCCTCGCGCATCAACCCCCTCTCGCCGGTGGATCTGGTCATCGACCACTCGGTGATGGTGGACAAGTTCGGCAATCCCACCGCGTTCAAGGACAACGTCGCCATCGAGATGGAGCGTAACCAGGAGCGCTACGAATTCCTGCGCTGGGGCCAGCAGGCCTTCGACAATTTCAGCGTGGTGCCGCCCGGCACCGGGATCTGCCACCAGGTCAACCTGGAGTACCTGGGCCGGACGGTGTGGACCAAGGAGGAGGACGGCAAGACCTTCGCCTACCCCGACACCCTGGTGGGCACCGACTCCCACACCACCATGATCAACGGGCTCGGCGTGCTCGGCTGGGGCGTGGGCGGCATCGAGGCCGAGGCCGCCATGCTCGGCCAGCCCGTCTCGATGCTGATTCCCGAGGTGGTGGGCTTCAAGCTCACCGGCAGGCTCAGGGAAGGCATCACCGCCACCGACCTGGTGCTGACGGTGACCCAGATGCTGCGCAGCCATGGCGTGGTGGGCAAGTTCGTCGAGTTCTACGGCGACGGCCTGGCCGACCTGCCGCTGGCCGACCGCGCCACCATCGGCAACATGGCGCCGGAGTACGGCGCCACCTGCGGCTTCTTCCCGGTCGATGACGAAACGCTTGCCTACCTGCGCCTCACCGGGCGCGACGCGGCACAGATCGAACTGGTGGAGGCGTATTGCAAGGCCCAGGGGCTGTGGCGCGAGCCCGGCGACGAGCCGATCTTCAGCGATGCGCTGCACCTTGACCTCGGTGACGTCGAGGCCAGCCTGGCCGGCCCCAAGCGGCCCCAGGATCGCGTCGCCCTGAAGGACATGAAGATCACCTTCGAGAAGCTGATGGAGGGCGAGGAGCAGGCCAAGGCGCCGAGCGGTGAGGAGAAGGGACGGCTCAATGCCGAAGGGGGCCAGACGGCGGTGGGCGTGCACGAGAGCTACGAGCACCGCGACAGCCAGAGCGTCGACCTGGACGGCAAGCAGTTCATGCTCAATCCCGGCGCCGTGGTGATCGCCGCCATCACCTCCTGTACCAACACGTCCAACCCCAGCGTAATGATGGCCGCCGGCCTGCTGGCACGAAAGGCCCGCGCCAAGGGCCTATCGACCAAGCCCTGGGTCAAGACCTCGCTGGCGCCGGGCTCCAAGGTGGTGACGGAATACTTCCAGGCGGCCGGCGTGCAGGAGGATCTCGACGCCCTGGGCTTCAACCTGGTCGGCTACGGCTGCACCACCTGCATCGGCAACTCCGGCCCCTTGCCGCAGCAGATCGAGAAGGCGATCGAGGACGGCGACCTTACCGTGGCCGCGGTGCTCTCCGGCAACCGCAACTTCGAGGGGCGCATCCATCCGCTGGTGAAGACCAACTGGCTGGCCTCGCCGCCGCTGGTGGTGGCCTACGCCCTGGCCGGCAACGTGCGCCTCGATCTCGCCCAGGACCCGCTGGGCGAGGATTCGGACGGCAACCCGGTCTACCTGCAGGACATCTGGCCCTCCCAGGCCGAGATCGCCACCGCAGTGGAGAAGGTGAAGACCGCCATGTTCCGCAGGGAGTATGCGGAAGTGTTCGAGGGCGACGAGATCTGGAAATCGCTGCAGGTACCGCAGAGCCAGGTCTACGAGTGGTCATCCTCCTCCACCTACATCCAGCACCCGCCCTTCTTCGAAGGCATGGGCCGCGACCCGGACCCGATCGAGGATGTGGAGAACGCACACATCCTGGCCCTGCTGGGCGACTCGGTGACCACCGACCACATCTCGCCGGCCGGCGCCATCAAGCCCGCCAGCCCGGCCGGGCGCTACCTGCAGGAGCACGGCATCCAGCCGGTGGACTTCAACTCCTACGGCTCGCGGCGCGGCAATCATGAGGTGATGATGCGCGGCACCTTCGCCAACGTGCGCATCCGCAACGAGATGCTCGATGGCGTGGTCGGCGGCGAGACCCGCCACGTGCCATCCGGCGAGCAGATGGCGATCTACGACGCGGCGATGAAGTATCAGGAGAAAGGCACGCCGCTGGTGGTGGTGGCCGGCAAGGAGTACGGCACCGGCTCCTCGCGCGACTGGGCCGCCAAGGGTACGCGCCTGCTCGGGGTGCGCGCCGTGCTGGCAGAGTCCTACGAGCGTATCCACCGTTCCAACCTGATCGGCATGGGCGTGGTGCCGCTGCAGTTCCCCGAGGGTGAAAGCCGCAAGACGCTCGGCCTGACCGGCGACGAGACCCTCTCCATCGAAGGGCTCTCCGACCTCACCCCGGGCGGCAAGGTCACGGTAACGGTGAAGAGCGACAAGGGCGAGAAGCGCCTCGAGGCCCTGTGCCGCATCGACACCGCCAACGAGCTGGAGTACTACCGCCACGGCGGCATCCTCCACTACGTGCTGCGGCGGATGATCGGCGCGGCGTAGGTGCGCTGCCGTCCATTCACGCAAAGGCCCCGCCGCAGCGGGGCCTTTTTCGTACCGGCATCGCAGTGCCGCCCGCGGTCAGAACGAGCGGCGCCGATAACTGCGATATTCCGGCGTCCAGCTGCTGCGCTCGATGGCCTGGCGCAGCTTGATGCCGTCGGTGCGCAGCGCCACGCCCTCCTGCTGGGCCTGGGCCGCGACATCGAAGGCGATGGCCTTGGAAAGCTCGCGGATCTGCGACAGCGGCGGCAGCAGCGCGCCCTCGCCCTCCTTCACCAGCGGCGCCTCGCGGGCCAGCGCCCGCGAGGCGGACATCAGCATGGCATCGGTGACGCGCCTGGCACCGCTGGCCACCACGCCAAGGCCGATGCCGGGGAAGATATAGGCGTTGTTGCACTGGGCGATGGGGTAGGTCCTGCCGTCGTACACCACCGGCTGGAACGGGCTGCCGGTGGCCACCAGCGCCTGGCCGTCGGTCCAGTGCAGCACGTCCCAGGGCGTGGCCTCGGCGCGCGACGTGGGGTTGGAGAGCGGCATGATCACCGGCCGCTCGCAGCCGGCGTGCATGGCGCGGATCACGTCTTCGGAGAACAGCCCAGGCTGGCCCGACACGCCGATCAGCACGGTCGGCTTGATATGCCGCGCCACCTCGAGCAACGACTGGTCCTGCCACTCCTTGACCAGCGCCGGGTCGTGCGCCAGGCGACGCTGGAAGTCGCGCAGCCACGCCTGGTCGCTGGTCACCAGGCCTTCGCGGTCGACCATGAATACCCGGCGGCGCGCCTCCTTCTCGGAGAGCCCCTCCGCCTGCATCGCCACCACCACCTGCTCGGCGATGCCGCAGCCGGCGGAGCCGGCGCCGACGAACACCACGCGCTGGTCGGCGATGGTCTCGTCGCGGGCCTGGCAGGCAGCCATCAGGGTGCCCACGGCAACCGCGGCGGTGCCCTGCACATCGTCGTTGAAGCAGCACAGCTCGTTGCGGTAGCGCTCCAGCAGCGGCACGGCATTGGCCTGGGCGAAGTCCTCGAACTGCAGCAGCACGTTGGGCCAGCGGCGCTTCACCGCGGCGATGAAATCCTCGAGGAAGGCGTCGTACTCCTCCTGGGAGATACGCGGGTGGCGCCAGCCCATGTACATGGGGTCGTCGAGCAGCGCCTGGTTGTTGGTACCCACGTCGAGCATGATCGGCAGCGTATAGGCGGGGCTGATGCCGCCGCAGGCGGTATAGAGCGCCAGCTTGCCGATGGGGATGCCCATGCCGCCGATGCCCTGGTCACCAAGGCCGAGGATACGCTCGCCGTCGGTCACCACGATGACCTTGACCTTGTCCTTGGTGGAGCTGCGCAGGATGTCGTCGATGCGCTCGCGGTCCGGGTAACTGACGAACAGGCCGCGGTGGCTGCGATAGATGTTGGAGAACTCCTCACACGCCTGGCCTACCGTGGGGGTATAGATGATCGGCAGCATCTCTTCGAGATGCTGCATCACCATGTGGTAGTAGAGCGTCTCGTTGTCATCCTGGATCGCCCGCAAGTGAATGTGCCGGTCCAGGTCGCTGTAGCACTGCTGATACTGGCGGTAGGCCCGCTCGGCCTGCTCCTCGATGGATTCGACGTTCTGCGGCAGCAGGCCGATCAGGTTGAACTCGAGCCGCTCCTCGCGGGAAAAGGCACTGCCCTTGTTGAGCAACGGCATCTCCAGCAGCGAGGGGCCTGCGTACGGAATATAGAGCGGACGTTTGGTTTCGATGGACATCTCTGATCTCGATACGGTGACTGGAACCGGGCCGTAGGGAAAACGCTCGGCAGGCCGAGCTTCCCAAGCGCTCTGTGGCGCCTTGGCGTAACTCTACCACGCCTCCGCGGCGGCGGCGCCACGGCACATTCAGCTCACCTTGGCGCGGCTACTGTCGCCGGGCGGGCGGCCGAAGAACAGCGGGCGCAGGCGCACCCCGAGCAGGTTGCCGGCGAAGCCCGCCACCAGCCATACCCAGCCGTGCAGGCTGCCCGAGGCGATGCCGCTGAAGTAAGCGCCGATGTTGCAGCCGAAGGCGAGCCGGGCACCGTAGCCCAGCATCAGCCCGCCGATCACCGCGGCCATCACCGAGCCGAGCGGTATGCGCAGGGTCGGGGCAAAGCGCCCGGCCAGGGTGGCCGCCACCATGGCGCCGAGGATGATGCCCACGTTCATCACCGTGGTGATGTCGCTCCATACGCTGGCGCGTAGCGCGGCGGCATTGCCCGGGCTCTGCCAGTAGCCCCACTGGGTCACGTCGCCGCCCACCAGCTCATAGGCCTTGGCGCCCCATAGGGCGAAGGCGGAGGTGATGCCCCAGGGGCGCCCGGCCAGCGCCAGGGTGGCGAAGTTGAGCAGCGCCAGCGCCACCGCGCCGAGCAGCAGCGGCCAGGGGCCGGTCAGCCAGCGGCGGTCGCGCAGGTTCCAGCGCGGCGCCTCCTCCAGCCCGCCATGGCGGCGCTTCTCCAGCAGCACCGTCAGGGCGGCGATGCCGCCGAACAGGGCCAGGCTCACGGCGATGCCGCCAGCAGCACCGAAGGAATGCACCAGCGACACCGGCTCGAAGGCAGGCAGGCTCATCCACCAGGCGAAGTGGGCGGTACCGACCAGCGAGCCGACGATGAAGAACAGCAGCGTTATCATCATCCGCGCATTGCCGCCGCCGGCGGTGAACAGCGTGCCCGAGGCACAGCCCCCGCCGAGCTGCATGCCGATGCCGAACAGGAAGGCCCCGAACACCACCGAGACGCCGATGGGCGAGACGAAGCCCGTCACGCTCTGGCCCCACAGGCTGCCCGCCCCCAGGGCGGGAAAGAACAGCAGCACGGCAATGGCCAGCATCACCATCTGGGCGCGCAGCCCGCGTCCGCGGCGCTCGCTGATGAAGATGCGCCAGGCCGCGGTGAAGCCGAAGGCGGCGTGATAGAGCGATACCCCCAGAAGCCCGCCGACCAGCATCAGCAGCCCCAGGCGAGCGCCGAAGGCGAGCCCCACGAACAGCGCGCCCGCCAGCAGCAGGCCGCCAAGAGCCAGAGAGATCTTGCGCGGTTGCGTTGCGTCCAATGCAGTGGCCATGAGCCTTCTCCTTTTTTCCAACCTTCAGCGTGGCAAGTCGGGCCGCCATATTCCAGCAGTGGAACAGGGTGCCAGAAACGCGACAGGGCGCCCGAAGGCGCCCTGGGCGGCTCGGCAAGCCTTATACGAAGCGACCCAGACCCACCGCCACGCGCAGCTTGTCCATGAACGGAGCGGCCTCGGCGCGAGCCCGCTCGGCTCCCTTCTGCAGCACGGCCTCGATGTGCCCCGGGTCCTGCATCAGCGCTTCGTAGCGCTCGCGAGGCTCGCGCAGCTGGGCATCGAGCTGTTCGAACAGGCGGTTCTTGACCTCGCCCCAGCCGATGCCGTTGGCGTACTCGCTGCGCATCGCCTCGCGCTCCTCGCGGCTGGCGAAGGCGGAGTAGATCTGGAACAGCGTGCAGCCGTCCGGATCCTTGGGCTCGCCGGGCTCCAGCGAGTTGGTCTTGATCTTGCGTACCAGCTTGAGCAGCTTCTTCTCGGAGACGAACAGCGGGATGGTGTTGTTGTAGCTCTTGGACATCTTGCGCCCGTCGAGGCCGCCCAGCACCGCCACCTCCTCGTCCACCACCGCCTCGGGCAGGGTGAAGTACTCGCCCTTGAACAGGTGGTTGAAGCGACCGCCGATGTCGCGCGCCATCTCGATATGCTGGATCTGGTCGCGCCCCACCGGCACCTTGCGGGCGTTGAACATCAGGATATCGGCGGCCATCAGCACCGGATAGCCGAACAGGCCCATGGTGATGCCCTTGTCGGGGTCCTGGTTGTCGGCCGCCTCGTTCTCGGCCACCGCCGCCTTGTAGGCGTGGGCGCGATTCATCAGCCCCTTGGCGCAGACACAGGAGAGCATCCAGGTCAGCTCGGGAATCTCAGGGATATCCGACTGGCGATAGAAGATGGCGTTGTCGGTATCGAGCCCCAGGGCCAGCCAGGTGGCGGCGATCTCCAGCCGCGACTCCTGAACGCGGCGAGGATCCTGGCACTTGATCAGCGCATGCAGGTCGGCAAGGAAATAGTAGGACTGCACGCTGGGGTCCTGGCTCGCGGCGATGGCGGGCTTGATGGCGCCGACATAGTTGCCGAGGTGCGGGGTACCGGTGGTGGTGATACCGGTGAGAACGCGGGTCTTCTGGGAAGCTGGACTCATGGAAGGCGGACTCTGCTAGCGGAAATGCCCGCCATGGTAACGCGAGGGGGCGGTCAAGGCGACCTGGCCGAACCCACGCCCGGAGGTACTCCTCACTCCGCGGCGAGCGCTCCGCCGTACACCTCGATGTACTCCTCGGGCAGGCGCCGCGGCCGGCCGCTGGAAAGCTCGATGCAGGCAAAGCGGGTGCGGGCACGCAGCAACGTGCGGCCGTCGGCCGGGCGGACGAGCTGGAAGCGGCGGGTCAGGGTCAGGCGACCATCGCAGCCGACGATCCAGGTGGCGAGGGCAAGGCGCTCACCCTCGAAGGCGGGAGCCAGGTAGTCGAGCTCGTGGCGATGCACGGCCATGGCCCGGTCGAGCTCACGATAGCGCGCCAGGTCGAGCCCAAGATGCTGCGAATGCGCCCAGCTCACCTGCTCGATCCAGCGCAGGTATTCGGCGTTGTTGGCGTGGCCGTATTCGTCGATGGCCGAGGCGCCTACCTCGAGTTCGATGACATAAGGCCGGGGAAGATCCCACTCCAGTGCCATGTGCTCTCCTTGCGGTGTAGCCGGCGCGACTCAGGGCCGAGGCGTGCCGCAGCGCCAGCAGGCATCGAAGGCGCCCTCCAGCGCTTCGCCACAGCCGGGGCAGTGCCAGCCCGGCGCGTCCGTCATGTCGGTCATGCTGGCATGAATCAAGGCCTCGGCGCGCTCGCGGTCGTGCGCCGCCACCCACACCTCGGGCTCGCATTCGCCCAGCGGCAGCTCCCCCGCACCGCCGCCCAGCACCATGTTGCGCAGCGACACGGAGACGCCCCCCGCGGCCAGCACGTTGCGCACGTGGCTGACCAGCAGCGCATTGGAGTGGGCGAAGACGCGGACGAAGCCAGGCATGTCAGTCGCGGAACACCCGTACGCCCAGCGCCTTCAAGTAGGCGGTTTCGGGAATCGCCGGATGCACCGGATGGTCCGCCGCCTGGTGGCCCTGGTAGACGATCTGGCCATGGCGGTCCTGGTGGCGCACCGCCCCGCGCACCACGTCCACCAGCCGGTCGTGGGCCAGGTGCATGGAGCAGGAGGCCGAGAGCAGCAGGCCGTCGCGGCCCAGCAGGCGCATCGCCTCGCGGTTGAGCCTGGCGTAGGCACGCTCGCCGTTGGGAATGTCCTTGCGCTTCTGGATGAAGGCGGGCGGATCGAGGATCACCACGTCGAACTGCTCGCCATCGGCCTTGAGGGCAGCCAATGCCTCGAAGGCATCGGCCTCGCCCACCGCTACCTGCTCGTGCAGGCCGTTGAGCGCCGCGTTCTCCGCCACCCGCTCCAGCGCCTGGGCGCTCGAATCGATGCACAGCACCTCGCGGGCGCCATGGGCCGCCGCCTGTACGCCCCAGCCGCCGACGTAGCTGAACATGTCGAGCACCCGCTTGCCGGCCACCAGGCCGTTGAGCCAGGCGCGGTTGGCGCGGTGGTCGAAGAACCAGCCGGTCTTCTGGCCATCGAGCACCGGCACGTGGAAGCGCACCCCGTTCTCCTCCACCAGCACCGGGCCGTCGAGCTCTCCCTTGGCCACGGTGACCTGGCGCTCGAGCTGCTCCTGGCGACGCCCGGAGGAGTCGTTCTTGAACACGATGACGCGCGGCTCGATCACCTTGTCGAGGGCGGCGATGATCTCCTCGGCCAGGCGCTCCATGCCCAGGGTGTTGAGCTGGACCACCAGCACGTCGTCGAAGCGATCCACCACCAGCCCCGGCAGCAGGTCGCCCTCGCCGTGCACCAGGCGATAGTACGGCTTGGCATAGAGGCGCTGGCGCAGCGCCAGCGCCTGGTTGAAGCGGTGCACCAGCAGCGAGCGGTCGAGGCGCATCTCGGGGTCGCGCGACACCACCCGGGCGCAGATCAGCGAGTTGGGGTTGACGTAGGCCACCCCCATCGCCTTGCCGTTCGCAGCCTCGACCACCACCTGGGCACCCGGCTCCAGGCCCTTGAGCGGCGTGACCTCGATGTCCACTTCGTTGGAGTAGAGCCACAGGTGGCCGGCCTTGAGGCGACGGTCGGCATTCTTCTTGAGGCGCAGGGTCTGGATCATGATTCGTCTCGTGTGGAAATCATCGTTGGCAGGTGGGGCAGAACACGCTGGCCCGCTGGCCCAGCGTCACCAGCCGGAGTTCGGCGTTGCAGCGCCGGCAGCCTTGCCCATGCCGCCCGTAGACGTTGAGCTGCTGCTTGAAATAGCCCGGCTCGCCGGTGCCGCTGACGAAGTCGCGCAGGGTAGTGCCGCCCTGTGAAATGGCCGCGGCGAGCACGTCACGCACCGCGACGGCAAGCCGCGCGTAGCGCTCGCGGGAGATACGTCCCGCCGCCCGCCGCGGGTCGATCCCGGCCAGGAACAGCGCCTCGCTGGCGTAGATGTTGCCCACGCCCACCACCACGGCGTTGTCCATCAGGAACGGCTTCACCGCCATGCGCCGCCCCTGCGCGAGCCGATGCAGGCGCTCGCCATCAAAGGCATCGGACAGCGGTTCCGGGCCCAGGTTCGCCAGGCGCGGGTCGCTGTCGGGGGCGGCGGCCAGCCAGTCGACGAAGCCGAAGCGACGCGGGTCGTGGTAGCGCAGGATGGCGCCGTCGGCAAACACCAGGTCGACGTGGTCGTGCTTCTTCGGCAGGTCGCCCAGCCTTGCGATGCGCAGGCTGCCGGACATGCCCAGGTGCCAGATCAGGCTGCCGCCGTCCGCCCTGCCTTGGAAAGGCAGCAGCAGGTACTTGGCGCGGCGCGACAACGTACCGATACGCGCGCCCACCAGGCGCTCGCTGAAATCATCAGGCACCGGCACGCGCAGGCGCGACTGACGCACGATCACCTCGACGATCTCGCGTCCCTCCACATGGGGAGCGATGCCGCGTCGGGTGGTTTCGACCTCGGGTAGTTCTGGCATGGCTGACTCTGTGCGGCATCGGGCAGGCCGGACGGCAATCACGCAGCGGCGAGCGGTGGCGAAGCTCCCGGCAGGGTGAGGCGCGCTTCCCAGAAACGCCTGAACCCGGCTGACATGGCCGGGTTCAGAAGAACAGGCTTGAACACCTGCGGAAGACGACCAAGGCTTACTTGATCTTGGCTTCCTTGTACATCACGTGCTTGCGGACGACCGGATCGAATTTCTTGAATTCGAGCTTGTCCGGGGTGTTCCGCTTGTTCTTGTCGGTGGTGTAGAAGTGGCCGGTACCGGCACTGGACACCAGCTTGATCTTGTCACGCATGAGTGCTTACTCCCTGAGTGGTCGCTTAGACGGCTTCGCCGCGCTTGCGGATGTCGCTGAGCACTTCATCGATGCCCTTCTTGTCGATGATGCGCATGCCCTTGGAAGAGATGCGCAGCTTGACGAAGCGATTCTCCGACTCCACCCAGAAACGATGGGTGTGCAGGTTCGGCAAGAAGCGACGACGGGTCTTGCGCTGGGAGTGTGATACGTTGTTACCAGTCACCGGGCGCTTGCCGGTAACCTGACATACTTTGGACATGGGAGCCTCCAACCGCTTGGCCAGGTGGTCAAACCTGAGTGTTCAAAACCTGTCGGGCAAACCGGGAACGACCCCGTTGTCATTTGACCCAAGGGAATTCAAAGGCTGCACTTTATAGCAGAGCGCGCCCCGGCAGGCAATAGTAGCCGCGTATTCTACACTCCCTGCCCCCTATTCCCGCAAGCCTTCCTGACCACTCGTATCCCATCCAGCCACCAGAAAGCCTTCTCGACCAACCAGCGAACCGAGCGAGCGCAGCCGATTCCTCGCTTAGAGCCAACCGCGCTCGGCGAAGGATACAACCTCCCCGTCACCCACGACGAAGTGATCCAGCACACGGATCTCGAACAGCGAGAGCGCCTCGCGCAGCCGCTCGGTAATGCGCCGATCGGCATCCGAAGGCTCGGCCACGCCGGAGGGGTGGTTGTGGGCGAAGATGACCGCCCCGGCGCCCAGCTCCAGGGCGCGGCGTGCCACCTCACGCGGGTAGACCGAGGCGCTGTCCAGCGTGCCGCGAAACAGCGACTCGAAGCGAATCACCCGATGCTGGGTGTCGAGGAACAGCGCGGCGAACTCCTCGTGTCCAAGATGGCGCAGCTGTGACGCCAGGTAAGCGCGCACCAGGGCCGGGGACGTGAGCGCATTGCCGCGGGCCAGCTGGGCCGCCAGGTGTCGCTTCGACAGCTCCAGGGTCGCCTGGAGCTGCACGAACTTGGCCGTACCCAGCCCGCGTTCGGCGCAGAAGCGCACCTGGTCGGCCTCGAGCAGTTGTCGCAGCCCGCCGAAGGCACTCAGCAGGTCGCGGGCAAGGTCCACCGCCGAACGCCCCGCCACGCCCACCCGCAGAAAGATCGCCAGCAGCTCGGCGTCCGAGAGCGCCTCGGGCCCCAGCGCCAGCAGTTTCTCCCTCGGGCGCTCGCCCTCGGGCCAGTCACGAATCGACATGCTTGATTCCTTGCCACGCCTTCCTCGCGAGCCAGCGTCACGCATTGTTACAAATCCGTCAACCATTCGGCGAAGAAGCCTTCGGCTGCGCACGCGCCGGGCCGATGGTAAGGTAGGCGGTCGGGCTCGAACTCAGGATTACCGCATGGCAACGCTTACAAGCAACCGAGGCGCCGGACGGCGCATTCTCCTCGGCATCAGCGCCGGCATTGCCGCCTACAAGAGCGCCCAGCTCGCCCGGCTGCTCAAGCATGCGGGGTGCGAGGTTCGCGTGGTCATGACCGAGGGCGCCCAGGCCTTCATCACGCCGCTGACGCTGCAGGCCCTCACCGGCGAGCCGGTGCGCACCTCCTTGCTCGACCCCGAAGCCGAGGCCGGCATGGGCCACATCGAACTGGCCCGCTGGGCCGATACCATCGTCATCGCCCCCGCCACCGCCGACCTGATGGCGCGCCTGGCCCAGGGCATGGCCGACGACCTGCTCACCACCCTGTGCCTGGCCAGCGAGGCCGAGAAGATAATGGCGCCGGCCATGAACCAGGCCATGTGGCGCCACCCCGCCACCCAGCGCAACGCCGCCCGCCTGGCGCAGGACGGCTGGCGGCTGCTGGGGCCGGACAGCGGCGACCAGGCCTGCGGCGACGTGGGGCCGGGCCGCATGCTCGAGCCCGAGGCGATCGCGGCCGAGCTGATGCGCACACCCGCCGAGGCACCGGCACAGCCGACATCGGCTCAAGGCCTGCATATCGTGATCACGGCAGGGCCCACCCGCGAGCCGCTGGACCCGGTGCGCTACCTCTCCAACCACAGCTCCGGCAAGATGGGCTTCGCCCTGGCGGAAGCCGCGGCGCGCCGCGGCGCCCGCGTCACCCTGATCTGCGGCCCGGTCGCGCTCGCCACCCCGGCAGACGTCGAGCGGCTCGACGTGGAAACGGCACTGCAGATGCATGAGGCCAGCTTGAGCCTGCTGAATGAGTGCGATCTCTTCATCGGCTGCGCGGCGGTGGCCGACTACCGCGCCGAGGCACCGGCCGAACACAAGATCAAGAAGCGCGACGACGAGGAAGGGATGACGCTCAGGCTGGTCAAAAATCCGGACATCATTGCCGATATCGCCAGCGCACGTGATGCGGCGGGCGGACGCCCCTACGTAGTGGGCTTCGCCGCCGAAACCCGCGACCTGGAGGCCTACGCCCGCGACAAGCTTGCGCGCAAGCGGCTCGACATGATCGTCGCCAATGACGTGTCCACCGCAGGACTCGGCTTTGGCGCCGACGACAATGCCGCCCTGCTGCTGTGGCGCGATGGCGATGGCGAAAGCGGTGCCAGCCTGCCTCCCCAGCCCAAGACCCGGCTGGCCGAGGCCGTGATCGAGCGCGCCCTGAGCTGCCTGCCGAGCCGCCACACCCACTGACTACGACCTGAACGCAACGGAATCCCCATGCCCGAATCCCGAGACGACCTGCCAACCGCCCGCCCCCGCCTGGAGGTCAAACTGCTCGACGAGCGCATGCGCGACTACCTGCCGGGCTACGCTACCCAGGGCTCCGCGGGCATGGACCTGCGTGCCCTGCTCGATGCGCCGCTGACGCTGGCACCCGGCCAGTGCGAACTGATCCGCACCGGGCTTGCCGTGCATATCGGCGACCCGGGGCTGGCCGGCCTGATCCTGCCGCGCTCGGGGCTGGGCCACAAGCACGGCATCGTGCTGGGCAACCTGGTGGGGCTGATCGACTCCGACTACCAGGGCGAACTGATGATCTCCGCCTGGAACCGCGGCGACACGCCCTTCACACTGGAGCCATTCGAGCGCCTGGCGCAATATGTGCTGGTGCCGGTGGTACAGGCCGAGCTCGACGTCGTCGACAGCTTCGCGGCGAGCCTGCGCGGCGCCGGCGGCTTCGGCAGCTCAGGCCGCCAGTGAGACCCCGGACATCGTGCCAGCCGCCTGCTCCAAGGACCCGCAGCCGGGCGGCGTGTCCGCAACCCGACCCCAACCGACCTACCATTTCTGTTGACAAGGAATCGCCATGAGCCAAGTCACGAACAGCAGCGTACCGGCCTCCATCTTCCGCGCCTACGACATCCGCGGCATCGTCGACGACACCTTGACCGAGGAAGCGGTCGAGCTGATCGGGCGCGCCATCGGCTCCGAGGCCGCCGCCCGCGGTGAAACCACCGTGCTGGTGGCCCGCGATGGGCGCCTCTCCGGCCCGCGGCTGAGCGAAGCGCTGATGCGCGGCCTGACCGCCGCCGGACGCGATGTGATCGACATCGGCATGGTGCCCACCCCGGTACTCTATTTCGCCACCCACCTGCTCGACGGCACTGCCTCCGGCGTGATGGTCACCGGCAGCCACAACCCGCCCGACTACAACGGCTTCAAGATCGTACTGGCCGGCGAGACGCTTTCCGGCGAGGCGATCACCGCGCTGTACCATCGCATCGAGACCGGCGACCTGAGCGAGGGCCAGGGCCAGGTGCGCCAGGAGGACGTGCGCGATGCCTATCTCGAGCGCATCCTCGGCGACATTACCCTCGAGCGCCCGCTCAAGGCGGTGGTCGACTGCGGCAACGGCGTGGCCGGCGAGCTGGGCCCGCAGCTGATCGAGCGGCTCGGCGTCGAGACGATCCCGCTGTTCGCCGAGATCGACGGCAACTTCCCCAACCACCACCCCGACCCCGGCAAGGTGGAGAACCTGCAGGACGTGATGCGCGTGGTGAAGGAGACCGGCGCCGACATCGGCCTGGCCTTCGACGGCGACGGCGACCGCCTGGGCGTGGTCACGCCGAGCGGCCAGCTGATCTACCCCGACCACCTGATGATGGCCTTCGCCGAGGACATGCTCTCGCGCAACCCCGGCGCCCGGGTGATCTTCGACGTCAAGTGCACCGGCAACCTGGCCCGCGTGGTCGAGGAAGCGGGCGGCACGCCGGAGATGTGGCGCACCGGCCACTCGCTGATCAAGGCGCGCATGAAGGAGACCGGCGCCCAGCTTGCCGGCGAGATGAGCGGCCACATCTTCTTCAAGGAGCGCTGGTACGGCTTCGACGATGGCCTGTACGGGGCCGCCCGGCTGCTGGAGATCCTGTCGAAGCAGGAGGTCGATGCCGACGCCTTCTTCGCCCGCTACCCGCAGGACATCGGCACGCCGGAAATCAACGTCCAGGTCACCGACGAGAACAAGTTCGACCTGGTGGCGAAGCTGGCCCGCGAGGGCGACTTCGGCGACGAGGGCATCAAGACCACCCTCGACGGCATCCGCGTCGACTATCCCGACGGCTGGGGGCTGTGCCGCGCCTCCAACACCACGCCGGTCCTGGTGCTGCGCTTCGAAGGCAAGAGCGATGCCGCCCTGGACCGTATTCGCAACCGTTTCGCCGAGGCCTTGCAGCAGGTCGACCCGGCGTTGACGCTGCCGAGCTGACGGCAGCGCCCTACCGTTCTGCTCCTTAAGGAAGGACCATGACCGATACGACTCGTGATCCGCGGCTGGTGGTGGAAGTGCTCTCCGAGGCGCTTCCCTACATCCAGCGTTTCTCCGGCAAGACCGTCGTCGTCAAGTACGGCGGCAATGCGATGACCGAAGACACCCTGATCGACTCCTTCGCCCGCAACATGGTGCTGATGAAGGAAGTGGGCATCAATCCGGTCGTGGTGCACGGCGGTGGCCCGCAGATCGGCGATCTGCTGGCCAAGCTCAAGATCGAGTCGCGCTTCGTCAACGGCATGCGGGTCACCGATTCGCAGACCATGGACGTGGTGGAGATGGTACTGGGCGGGCTGGTCAACAAGGAGATCGTCAACCTGATCAACCAGTGCGGCGGCAAGGCGATCGGGCTGACCGGCAAGGACGGCGCCCAGATCCGCGCGCGCCAGCTCAAGGTCGAGCACCAGACGCCGGAGATGACCGCCCCCGAGATCATCGACATCGGCCACGTGGGCGAGGTGGAACACGTCTCCACCGAGCTGATCGAGATGCTCGCCGAGCGCGACTTCATCCCGGTGATCGCCCCGATCGGCGTCGATGCCAAGGGCAACAGCTACAACATCAACGCCGACCTGGTGGCAGGCAAGGTCGCCGAGGCGCTGGGGGCGGAAAAGCTGATGCTGCTGACCAACGTGGCCGGCCTGATGAACGCCGAGGGCGAGGTGCTCACCGGGCTCACCACCGCCCAGGTGGATGCGCTGATCAGTGACGGCACCATCCATGGCGGCATGCTGCCGAAGATCCGCTGCGCCCTCGACGCGGTGAAGGGCGGCGTCAAGAGTGCCCATATCATCGACGGACGCGTGCCCCACGCCACGCTGCTGGAGATCTTCACCAATGCGGGGGTTGGCACCCTGATCACCGACGCCGACCAGGAAGGAAACACGCCCTGACGCCAGGTCCGCCGCGGCTGTCGCCCGGCGGACCGTCTTGATGACGCCACGATAACGAAAAGATCACTCGACATGACGCAGGCAACACCATCGACCAACCGGCGCGAGCAGATCCTGCAGGCGCTCGCCCTGATGCTGGAGGAGGACAGCGGCAAGCGCATCACCATTGCCGCCCTGGCGCGCCAGGTGGGGGTCTCCGAGGCGGCACTGTACCGCCACTTCCCGAGCAAGGCGCGCATGTATGAAGACCTCATCGCCTTCATCGAGGAGACCCTGTTCGAGCGCATCACGCGCATCCTCGACGACAACCCCCACGCCGTAGCGCGCTGCGCGCAGATCCTCACCCTGCTGCTGGCCTTCGCCGAGAAGAACCCCGGCCTCTCCCGCCTGCTCGGCGGCGATGTCCTGACCGGCGAGACCGCCCGCCTGCGGCTACGCATCCATCAGCTCTTCGAGCGCCTCGAGACCCAGCTCAAGCAGGTGCTGCGCGAGGCGGAACTGCGCGAGGGACGGCGCCCCGCCCTGCCGGTGCCGGCGGCCGCCAACCTGCTGATGGCCGTGGCGGAAGGCCGCATATCGCAGTATGTGCGCAGCGACTTCCAGCGCCGCCCCACCGAGCACTGGGACGACCAGTGGCGCCTGCTGTCGGGCCAGCTGCTGCGCGAGCCCACCGCCAGGATCGCTTGAACGCAAGAAGCCCCGGCACAGGCCAGGGCTTCTTCGTGCGCGACAAGGCGCGGCGAGCGGCGCTCAGGCAGCCAGCGTATCGCCGAGCTGCTGGCGAATCTTCTTCATGGCGTTCTTCTCGAGCTGGCGAATGCGCTCGGCGGAAACGCCGTAGACGTCGGCCAGCTCGTGCAGCGTGGCCTTCTCGTCGGCCAGCCAGCGCTGGCGCAGGATATCGCGCGAACGCTCGTCGAGCGCCTCCAGCGCCAGCTGCAGCCGGCGGCTGGCGTCGTCTTCCCAGTCGCTGTCCTCGAGCTGGGCCGCCGGGTCGGCGCCGGCATCGTCCAGGTAGTGGATCGGCGCCTGGTAGGCGGAATCCTCGTCATCGCTCGGCGCGGCATCGAAGCCGGCATCATGGGCCGCCAGGCGCCCTTCCATCTCGCGCACCACCTCGGGCTTGACGTCGAGATCACGAGCGATGGCATCGACCTCGTCGTTGTTCAGCCAGGCCAGCCGCTTCTTGGCGCTGCGCAGGTTGAAGAACAGCTTGCGTTGGGCCTTGGTGGTGGCGATCTTGACGATGCGCCAGTTGCGCAGCACGAATTCGTGGATCTCGGCCTTGATCCAGTGCACGGCAAAGGAGACCAGGCGCACGCCCTGGTTGGGGTCGAAGCGCTTGACCGCCTTCATCAGGCCCACGTTGCCTTCCTGGATCAGGTCGGCCTGGGGCAGGCCGTAGCCGGAATAGCTGCGCGCGATGTGCACCACGAAGCGCAGGTGCGACAGCACCAGGCGGCGCGCAGCTTCCAGGTCACCCTCGTCGTACAGGCGGAAGGCGAGCTCGCGCTCTTCCTCGGCGCTCAGCATGGGAATGCCGTTCACCGCCTGGAGGTAGCCGTTGAGGTCGTGACCCGGTGAAAGTTGGCCCACCGGCAGAAGACTGGTGCTCATGCAGGTTGTCTCCCTTGAAACCCAGTTATGCGCCATTGCTTCGCCCGGTTAGAGGGGCAAAGCATGAAAATGTTCCGTCTTTCATGACTAGCTTGGCTGATATTACGGCCCGGCACCAGCGCACCGGCGCCGATGGCGGCTAGCGTGGCCGCACCTCGGCAAGGTGGCGACTCACGGCGATCCAGGCCCCCAGCCAGCCTAATAGTGTACTGCACGAGAGCAGCGTTGCCGAGCCCCAGGGTCCGAGCTGGGGCAGTTCGTAGGTGGCGCCGTAGCTGGCGGCGAGGTCGCTGACGGGCAGTGCCAGCCACAGGTTGCCGAGGCTGAGCAGCCCCCAGGCGAGCAGGCCGCCGCCGAGGCCGTACCAGGCCCCGCTATAGAGAAACGGACGGCGCACGAAGGCATGGGTGGCGCCGATCAGCATGACCACCTCGATCTCCTGTCGGCGGCTCTCCACCGCCAGGCGAATCGTATTGCCCACTACCAGCAGCACCCCCAGGCCGAACAAGACCGCCAGCGCCAGCGCCAGGCGGCGACCCAGCTCGGCCAGGTGGCGCAGCCGCTCGATCCAGGCCAGGTCCAGGCGCACCTCGTCGACCCCGGCCAGCCGCTCCAGTTCGCCCGCCAGCGCACGCATCGGCGCGGGGCTCGGGTCAGTTGGCACCACCACGATACTGGCCGGCAACGGATTGTCCTGCAGCCGCCCCAGGGCGTCGGCCAGGCCCAGCGCCTGCTGGAACTCCGCCATGCCCTCGGCGGCGCTGATCAGCCGGGTGCGCGCCACGCCCTCGTGGGCCGCCACGGCCTCCTCGATGCGCCCGGCCTGCGCCTCGCCGGCCTCATGGGCCAGGTAGAGGGTCAGGGTGGCGCTCTCGGTCAGCTCGGCGTCGAGCAGCCGGGCACCGTCCAGCGTCAGCCACAGCGCCGCCGGCAGGACCAGGGCAATGGCGATGGCCAGCATGGTGAGCAGGCTTCCGACCGGGCGACGCAGGAGGCGGCGAGCACTGTCGACGCACATGGCGCGATGGTGGCGCAGCCAGCCGCGGAAGCGATTCGACGAGGGGGTGCGCTGCACGCGCGCGCCCCGTGGCGGGGCAGGCGGCTGGCGGCTCATGCGGCCTCCTCGTCGGCCACCAGGCGCCCCGCCCGCAGTCGCAGCACGCGATGGCGCAGCCGGGCGATCAGCGCCAGGTCGTGGCTGGCGATCATCACCGTGGTGCCGATGCGGTTGAAGTCCTCGAACAGCGCCATGATGTCGGCGGAAAGCTGCGGGTCGAGGTTGCCGGTGGGCTCGTCGGCCAGCAGCAGGGAGGGCTTGTTGACCACCGCCCGGGCGATGCCGACACGCTGCTGCTCGCCGCCGGAGAGCTCGATGGGCAGGGCCTTCTCTCGGTGCAGCAGGCCCACCTTGTCCAGCGCCGCGCGCGCCCGCCGCGCCGCCTCGCGCGGGTCGACGCCGCGGATCTCCAGCGGCAGCGCCACGTTGTGGAAGATCGAACGGTCGAACAGCAGCTGGTGATCCTGGAACACCACGCCGATCTGGCGGCGATAGAAGGGCACCTGGCTTGCGTGCAGGCGGCCGATGTCGTGGCCGGCGACCAGCACCCGCCCTCGGGTGGGTCGCTCGAGCAGCATGATCAGGCGCAGCAGCGAGCTCTTGCCTGCGCCCGAATGGCCGGTCAGGAAGACCATTTCGCCACGGCCGACGCGAAAGTCGAGATTGGCCAGCGCATCGAAGCGCCCGCCATAGCGTTTTCCCACATGCTCGAAGACGATCATGACGAGGCGGCGTCGCGCTCTTCTTCCTGGTCGAACAGGGCGTCGACGAAGTCACGCGCCGCGAAGGGCCGCAGGTCGTCCAGCCCCTCGCCCACGCCGATGAAGCGGATCGGCGTGCCGAGCTGCTTGGCCAGGGCAAAGATGATGCCGCCCTTGGCGGTGCCGTCGAGCTTGGTCAGGGTGATGCCGGTCACCGGCACCGCCTCGTTGAAGGTGCTCGCCTGGGCCAGCGCGTTCTGGCCGGTGCCGGCGTCGAGCACCAGCATCACCTCGTGCGGCGCGCTGCCGTCGAGCTTGCCCATCACCCGATGCACCTTCTTGAGCTCCTCCATCAGGTGCCCCTTGTTGTGCAGGCGCCCGGCGGTATCGGCGATCAGCACGTCGATCTTGCGCGCCTTGGCCGCAGCCACCGCGTCATAGATCACCGAGGCGCTGTCGGCGCCGGTGTGCTGGGCAATGACCGGTACCTTGTTGCGCTCGCCCCACACCTTGAGCTGCTCCACCGCGGCGGCGCGGAAGGTGTCCCCCGCCGCCAGCATCACGCTGCGCCCCTCGCGCTGGAAGCGCTGGGTCAGCTTGCCGATGGTGGTGGTCTTGCCCACCCCGTTGACGCCGACCACGAGAATGACGAACGGCCCCTCGCCCTTGGCCGGCAGTGCCAGCGGCTTGGCCACGGCGTCGAGCATCGTGGCGAGCTCGTCCTGCAGGGCGCGATAGAGCGCCTGGGGGTCCTTGAGTTCCTTGCGCGAGACACGCCCGGCGAGGCGGTCGATGATCTCGGTGGTGGCCTCGATGCCCACGTCGGCCATCAGCAGCTGGGTCTCGAGGTCCTCGATCAGCTCGTCGTCGATCTGCTTCTTGCCGAGGAAGAGGCCGGCGATCCCCTCGGTCAGGTTGGCGCGGGTCTTGCCCAGGCCTGAGCGTATGCGCGCGAACCAGCCCTTCTTCTCGGCGACGGGCTTCTCCTGCAGCGGGGTGCGAGCAGGCTCGGGCTCGGGCTCGGGCTCGGGCTCGGGCTCGGGCTCGGGCTCGGGAGCAAGTTCGAGGTTAGCCGCCTTGGGGGCCAGAGCTTCCTCGCGCAGCACCTCGTTTTCTTCCTTCCGGTCGACCGCGTCGAGGGCCTCGGACCGCTCGTGCATCTCGTCCGCCGCCGGCCCGGCCATGGCACGCTCTTCGGGACGCGGCGCATCGACCACATCCGGTTCGGCGGGAGCCGGTTCGCGGTCGGCCTGGCCAGCGGTCGTTGCCTCTGGCAAGGCTTCCTCAGCGGGTCGCCCCTCGCTCGCTCCCGCTTCCGAGGGCGGCTCGTCGGGCTGCGTCGGCTGCTGATCCTTCAGCTCGCCCTGCTGCTCTTCCTGCTGCTTCTTGTTGCGCTTGAAAAAACCGAACATGGGGGGATTCAGCCTCGCGGGTGAATGATGGCTACATCCTAACACCGCGCATCATGACTGTGGACAAGGCAACAGGTACAATTCCGCCCATGACACGCCGCCGCTCCTCCTCTTCTCACGCTTCGCGTCACTCGCCCACGCCATCCCGCCCCCAGGGCGGCGGACGCCTGCGCATCATCGGCGGGGAGTATCGTCGACGCCTGCTGCCGGTACTCGACAGCCCGGGGCTGCGCCCCACCCCCGACCGGGTTCGCGAGACCCTGTTCAACTGGCTGGCACTGGATACGCCTGGCGCCCGGGTGCTCGACCTGTTCGCCGGCAGCGGAGCCCTGGGGCTGGAAGCGCTGTCGCGCGGCGCCGCCTCGGCGGTGTTCGTCGAGCGCGACCTCCGCGTCGCCCAGGCGCTCGGCGCCAACCTGGAGCTGCTGGGCGCCGCCCTGCGCGGGCGCGTGCAAGTCGGCGACGCCCTCGCCTTTCTCGCTTCGCCGCCACCGGCCAGCCTGTTCACCCTGGCCTTCCTCGACCCGCCCTTTCGCCAGGGCCTGGCCGAGCCCTGCTGCTTGGCGCTCGAGCAGGGCTGGCTGGCCGAAGAGGCTTACGTCTACCTCGAGACGGAGTCGGAGCTGGCCGTTGCGGTCCCTGCGACCTGGCAGCTCCATCGCGACGTGCGCGCCGGGGACAGCACCGGGCGGCTCTACCACCGCCGTGCCGCCGGCTAAAAAGCGTACCTGCCTTTCGCCAGCGCTTGCCCAGGCGCAGCCCCCGGCGTTACGCTGCGCAACGGATATCAGCGGTGGGCAGGGGCCCGCCCGGCAGGTCGCATTTTCAGGAGAACAGGATGAGCACCGAACTCTTCAATCGGCTCGAACAGAAGGTCGCCAGCGCCGTCGAAGCACTTGAGTTGCTGAAGATGGAAGCGGAAGAGCTGCGTGAGGAAAATGCGCGCCTCAAGCAAGAGCGCGAGGAGTGGGAGCATCGTCTCTCCGCCCTGCTGGACAAGTTCGAAGAGGTGGAAGCCAGCCCGGCCGGCTGAGCCGGCGCAGCGCTTACAACCGGCGCGACATCAGCACGGCATCCTCCCGGGTCGTGCCGGCCTCGCCCGCCGCGGCGGACAGCGGCGGGTAATAGCCCTTGCGCCGCCCCTCCTCGTCGAATCCCGCCTGGCGGTACAGCGCCATGGCCGCACGATTGCCGGCCCGGACCTCCAGCAGCAGCCGCTCGCTTCCCCAGCGACCGGCCTCTTCGATCAGCGCCCCCAGCAGCTCGGCGGCCAGGCCCCGCCGGCGCCAGGCCGGATGGACCAGCAGCATCTGCAGCTCGGCCTCGAATGGCAGCCGGGCCACGACGGCGTAGGCGACCAGCGCCTGCGCGCAGGCTTCCCCTACCTCCGCCCCCACTACCCAGCAGGCCGGATCGGCCAGGGCGGCCGCCAGCTGGGCGCGCGACCAGGGCCGTGGCTGGCACTGCTCGAGCTCCGCCAGGCGATCCAGGTCGTCCAGGCCCAGCGGGCGCAGGCCAAGCGAGGGCTCGGCGGCTGTCATCCCGCCTCTCCGCGCCAGGCGCGGCGCCACGCCAGCAGGTTCGGCCACAGGGCTCGCTTGGCCTCGGCGCTGGCTGCCAGCGCGTCCAGCGAGGGCCCCTGCCAGCCAGGCAACTCCAGCAGCCCGCAGCGGCCTGCCGAGAGCGCCAGCAGGCGGTCGATCACATCATGCCGACCGAACACCAGGACCCGCTCCGGCGACCACGCCTTCCGGGCGGCGCCTTCGATGAAGGCACGCAAGCCATCGGCGGCCTCCTCAAGTGGCGCATCGACCGTCAGCCCTTCCACCGGCGGCCAGCGCAGTGAATGGAATTCGGGCCCGTCACGGGACGCGATCCCGGCCGCCGCCAGCAGGTTGTGCAGGAGCCGAACGCTCTGCTCGCTGACCGTGGCCAGCCCCGGCAGCAGCACCAGCCAGCGCCCCTCCAGGCAAGCGACCTGCAGGGTGAAGCGCAGCGGCTCGTGCGCCGCCTCCGGCAATGCCTCCACCGCCGGCGAAACCTCCTTCTCGGGACTTTCACTGCCTTCGGCCGCGGCCATGCCCAGCAGTTGGCGGACGCGGCCGGCCGCGGGCGGCTGTGCGACCGGCGCGGCGGAAGCGCTCGGCCGCACCGCAGGCGCCACCTCGTCGATCAGCGCATGCAGCCGTTCGGCGGGCGGCGAGGTATCGCACGGCTCGGGCAGCGCCCACTCGCAGGCCTCGGAGGGCCGGGCGTTGGGCAGCTGGTAGCGCGCCACCCACGCCGTGACCCCCATCGCCTCCAGGTACTGCAGGCGCTGAGGCTCCGGGGTCACGCCTTGGCGCCGCGGCAATCGGGGGAGTCGGGGCGGCCCTCAGCGCGCGCCTCCCACTCCTGCGGGGTATAGAGGTGCAGCGCCAGGGCATGCACGGGCCCCGCCAGCTCGTCGGCCAGCAGGGCATAGAGGTGCTGGTGGCGCTTGACCGGCATCAGCCCCTGGAAGTGCGGCGAGACCACGGTGACCTTGAAGTGGGTCTCCGAATTGGGTGGCACCGCGTGACGATGACTCTCGTTCTCCACCGTGACATGGGTGGGCTCGAGGGCCTGAAGCTTCTGTTCAATGTCGGCCTGGAGGCTCATGGGGGCTCCTCGAAAGGGGGTGAGCCGCCATTGTACCCTGTTGCTCGGCGCCTTGCTCCGGCGGCGCAGCCTCCGCCGCCTTGCCATGACCCTGGGCCTCCCCCGCCAGCGGCAGTCGCGCCAGGCTGGCCAACAGCGCCAGCAGGCAGGCAAAACAACCGATCCACAGGGTCATCTGCACCGGCGCGCTGGCGGCCAGAAAGGCGCCCACCAGCGCCACGCCCAGCGACTGGCCGACGGTACGCGTGGTGCTGAGCACGCCCGAGGCGCTGGTGCTCAGCTCGCGTGGCGCACTCGTCATCATCTCGCGATTGTTGGGCGGCTGGAACAGGCCGAAACCGATGCCGCACAGCGCCGTGCGCCACAGGTTGTCGAGCAGCCCGGCGCCAGGTGGCAGCATGGCCAGCGAGGCCAGGCCCAGCATCAGCAGCACCAGCCCGAGGCTTGCCATGACGCTGGGGTTGACACGATCGGCCAGGCGCCCGGCCGCCGGGCCGACCAGCATGATGGCCACCGGCCAGGGGGTGAACAGCCAGGCGGTGTGCAGCGGCGAGAACCCCATCTCCTGCTGGTAGAGGAAGGTCAGGGCGACGAAGGCCAGGCCCTGGCCAACGAAGGCGAGCCCCGAGGCGGTCACCGCCAGCCGGAAGCGCGCCACCTGGAACAGCCGGGGCGGCAGCAGCGGATGGCTGGCGCGGCGCTGGCGGCGCAGGAACAGTGCGCCCGAAACCACGCTGAGCGCGAGCCAGGCCAGAGACTGCCACAGCGGTGCCCCGTGCCCCAGGGTGTCCATGGCCAGGAAGAAGCTGCCCAGCATGACCACCGACCCCAGTGCACCGCGTCCGTCGAAGCCGCCGCGGCGTCCCGGCTCCCGAGGCAGCGCCCGCCAGGCCAGCCACAGCGAAACCAGCCCGAGCGGCAGGTGCAGGGCGAACAGCCACGGCCAGCTGACCACCGACAGCACCAGCCCGCCCAGGGCCGGGCCGGCCGCATAGCCGCCCGCCACCACCAGGGCGGAGAGCCCCAGCGCGCTGCCCAGCAGCCGGGTGGGGAAGATCGAGCGGTAGAGCGACGGCCCGATGGAGAGGGTGGCTGCCGCCCCAAGTCCCTGCAGGGCGCGGAACACCAGCAGCCACTCCAGGCTGCGCGCCAGCGCCGCCCCAAGCGACGCGGCCACGAACAGTGCCAGCCCGGCCACGTAGAGCCGACGACGGCTGACCATCTCGCTGAAGGAGGCGCAGACCAGCAGGAAGGCGGCACAGACGATCTGGTAGAGGTTGGTGACCCACACCGCACGCGCGGCGGAAACATCCAGGTCGCGGGCGATGGAGGGCAGGGCGATGTTGATCATGGTGACATCCACCACCGCCATCAGGGTACCGAGGATCAGCGCCAGCACTGCCAGGCGTCGCTCGGGGCCCGGCAGGCCGTCATCGCCGGGGCGCGTCGTGAAGAGTCGGCTCATGTCGTGTCTTGGTCCGTAACGAGAAAACCGGCCGCAGCCGGTTCTCGTAGAGCGTAAGCGGAGGGAAGATCAGTCCTGGTCGGTTTCCAGCAGCAGGGAGTCGTCGACTTCGGAGATCTCCAGCGCCGTCTCGTCGTCCAGGTCGATCGCCAGGTAGCTGTGCTCCACCTGCAGGAAGCGCTGGAACAGCGCCCAGTCCACGCTTTCGGGCCACTGGCGCTCATCCTCTTCCCAGGCGCGCAGCTCGGTTTCGAGGATCTCGAGGTAGCGCTCGCGTACGAAGGCCTCCAGGGCCTCCGGCGTGTCCATCTCGGGTATCAGGTAGACGGTGCTTTCGCGTTCGACGTCGGCCAGGGTGAGGTCGTCATCCCCCATCGTGGGTTCGAGCGCGTTGATCCAGTCCACGAAGTGCCGGGTCGGCCTGACGCTCAGGGCGGAGCGGTTGAGCAGTTTCATCGCGGTCTCCTCGACGTCGAAACGGTGATCATTATGGGCGCTAGCGCCGCCGCTTACCAATACTTCCGCCCTGCCCTTCACTCCACCTCGGGGCGCATGGCCGGGAACAGCAAGACATCCCGGATCGAGGCGCTGTCGGTGAACAGCATCACCAGGCGGTCGATGCCGATGCCCTCGCCGGCGGTGGGCGGCAGGCCGTACTCCAGCGCGCGCACGTAGTCGGCATCGTAGTACATCGCCTCGAGGTCGCCGGCCTCCTTCTCCGCCGCCTGGGCACGGAAGCGCTCGGCCTGGTCCTCGGCGTCGTTGAGCTCCGAGAAGCCGTTGGCGATCTCGCGCCCGCCGACGAAGAACTCGAAGCGCTCGGTGACGAACGGGTTGCTGTCGTTACGCCGCGCCAGCGGGCTCACCTCGGTGGGGTAGTCGGTGATGAAGGTCGGATCCTTGAGACGGTGTTCGACGGTCTTCTCGAAGATCTCGATCTGCACCTTGCCCAGCCCCCAGCCATCCTTGACGTCGATATCCAGGCGCTCGGCGATCTGGCGCGCGGCGGCCTCGTCGGCCAGGGCCTCGGCGTGGATGTCGGGGTTGTACTCCAGTATCGAGTCGAACACGCTGATGCGCTTGAGCGGCTTGCCGAAGTCGTACTCGTAGCTCTCGAGCACCTCGCCTTCGGCATTGCGCACGGTGTTGACCACCGTGGTGGTGCCCAGCACCTTGAGCGCGATGGCGCGCAACATCTCCTCGGTCAGGTCCATCAGGTCGTGATGATTGGCATGGGCCTGGTAGAACTCGACCATGGTGAACTCGGGGTTGTGGCGCGTGGACAGCCCCTCGTTGCGGAAGTTGCGGTTGATCTCGAAGACCTTCTCGAAGCCGCCCACCACCAGGCGCTTGAGGTAGAGCTCCGGCGCAATGCGCAGGTACATGTCGATGTCCAGCGCGTTGTGGTGGGTGATGAAGGGCCGCGCGGTGGCGCCACCGGGGATCGGCTGCAGCATGGGGGTCTCGACCTCCATGAAGCCGCGCTCCTCGAAGAAGCGCCGCATGGCGCTGATCACCCCGGCACGCGTCTCGAACACCTGGCGCGAGTCGGGGTTCATGATCAGGTCGACGTAGCGCTGGCGATAGCGAGCCTCCAGGTCGGTCAGGCCGTGGAACTTGTCCGGCAGCGGGCGCAGGCTCTTGGTCAGCAGCCTGGCCTCCTGCATCATCACGTAGAGGTCGCCCTTGCCCGACTTGTGCACCGGGCCGCGGGCCGCAACGATGTCTCCGATATCCCAGCCCTTGATCTCCTCGAGGGTTTCTTCCGCAAGCCCCTGCTTGTCGACGTAGAGCTGGATCATGCCGGAAGGGTCCTGAATCACCAGGAAGGGCCCGCGCTTGCGCATGATGCGCCCGGCCACCGCCGCAGGCCGGGCCAGTGCCTCGAGCTCTTCCTTGTCCTTCTCGCCCAGTTCGGCGATCAGCTCGGCCGCCAGGCTGTCGCGGCGAAAGTCGTTGGGAAAGGCGCTGCCGCCGGTGGCGGCGACACGCTCACGGCGTGCCGCCAGCTTGGCCCGACGCTCGGCGATCAGGCGGTTCTCGTCGGTCTGGGGCGTGTCCGGGGAAGAGCTCTGGTTGGCCATGTCGTTACCTGTTGGGAGTTCGCTACGTACGGCGGACCACGAGCCTCGGCCGCCGGCGCAGGGTTAGCGCTCGCGGCCGAAGCCCGGGGCTCGTGGCTACAAGCCTTGCTTCAAGCTGGCTTCGATGAAGGCATCAAGGTCGCCGTCCAGCACCTTGTCGCAGTTGCTGGTCTGGACGCCGGTACGCAGGTCCTTGATGCGCTGGTCGTCGAGCACATAGGAGCGGATCTGGCTGCCCCAGCCGATATCGGCCTTGGCGTCCTCCGCCTCCTGCTTGGCGGCGTTGCGCTTCTGCATCTCGTGCTCCCACAGCTTCGCCTTGAGCTGCTTCATGGCGAAGTCGCGGTTGGCGTGCTGGCTGCGCTGACTCTGGCAGGCCACCACGATGCCGGTGGGAACGTGGGTGATGCGCACCGCCGAATCGGTGGTGTTGACGTGCTGGCCGCCGGCGCCGCTTGAGCGGTAGGTGTCGGTGCGCAGGTCCGCCGGGTTGATCTCGACCTCGAAGTTGTCGTCCACCTCCGGCGACAGGAACACCGAGGCGAAGGACGTATGGCGACGGCCGCCGGAGTCGAACGGGCTCTTGCGCACCAGGCGATGCACGCCGGTCTCGGTACGCAGCCAGCCGAAGGCGTGGTCACCCTGGACGTGCAGGGTGGCCGACTTGATGCCCGCCACCTCGCCGGCCGACACCTCGACGATCTCGGTCTTGAAGCCGTGGTGCTCGCACCAGCGCAGGTACATGCGCAGCAGGATGTTGGCCCAGTCCTGGGCCTCGGTGCCGCCGGAGCCGGCCTGGATGTCGAGATAGGCGTTGTTGGCGTCCATCTCGCCGGAGAACATGCGCCTGAACTCGAGCTTCTCGAGGCTCGCCTGCAGGCCGTCGAGCTCCTTCTGCACCTCGGCGACGGTGTCCTCGTCCTCCTCCATCTCGGCCAGCTCGAGCAGGTCGCGACTGTCCGCCAGCCCCTGATCGAGCTCGTCGATGGTCTCGACCACGAGCTCCAGGGAAGCGCGCTCCTTGCCGAGCTTCTGGGCATAGTCGGGGTCGTTCCAGACGTTGGGGTCTTCCAGCTCGCGGGAGACTTCCTCTAGCCGATCCTTGCGTTCGGCATAGTCAAAGATACCCCCTCAGGACGTCTGTCCGCTCGGACAGGTCCTTGATGAGGTTGTGAATGGGGTTGGTTTCCAGCATGGGCTCGCTCGCCTGGTTCGCTTGGGAAAGTTCCAGCGCGGCGTCGCCAGGGCTCTGAGCCCGGGCGCCGCGCAAAGGGGTAGTATTGTAGCGAACCTGGTGCCGGACCGCATCCGCCAACCGCCCGACGCAAGGAACCCGGCCGTGGCCGGGTTCCAGGTCGCTACGCTGAGGATTCGCCTAGAAGCGGTAGGTCAGCTGGGCGCCGAAGCCATGGGCCTCGTTCTTGTAGTCGGCTGTGTAGGTAGAAGTGATTAACTGATTGGCATCCCGACGCTGCTGATCGACATGCGTGCTGCGCTCTGTCAGGTAAGAATAGGCAAAGTCCAGGGTCATATCCTCAGTCGGGCTCCAGCCGGCCCCGATGGAGAAAATGCGACGATCGTCAGAAGGAATCCGTGCACTGCGGAATTGATCGCTGGTGGGAGTGAAGTCCAGCGTTACACCGGCGCGCAGGGCCAGTTGCGGATGGAGCTGGTACTCGCCACCGAGGCCGTAAGCCCAAGCATTGGAATAATCCTGCTGTTCAAAAGTAATGGGTTCGCCACCCGGATTGTTAGGATCGACGACTCGAATTGCGTCGAAACGACTCCAGCGAGTCCAGGAAGCGCCAGCCATTAACTTAAGACGGTCGGACATTTGCTGGGTAACTGAAAAATTAATGGTCTCGGGCGTAGTGAGATCCAATTTGGCATCCCGGCGGTCAAGCTCTGTCCCAGCCGGAATTGGGCCTGGCACACCAGGCAATCCGGGCAGCATATTCGTTGTAGCTGCACGAAAATCACCGGTCAGGGTGTAGTCCACCTTCGAACGGTAGGTTAGGCCTAAGGTCGTCTCCGGGACTGGCTGGAAAATAACGCCTAAATTGTAACCCCAGCCAGTGTCATCACCTTCAACTCGTGCATCAAGATCTGAAACGGGGTTGGCACTATTTGGAACACGCCGATGAAGCTCGCCATTCACTCGGTTATAGGTAATACCTGCACCCACTGCCCACTGGTCATTGAAGCGGTAGGAGACCGTAGGCTGGGCGCTGATGACACGCAGCTCGGTGTAATTACCAAGATTACGACCTACGAAGGTGTCCTCATAGTCCGTTTTGGAACCAAACGGCGCATAGACCCCGAAGCCGAACGCCAATTGCTCATTGACCGGGTGGGCATAGAACGCGAAGGGAACCAAGGTACCCGGAACGATATCACCTTCCGCTGTTCCGTCAGTATGAACCGGCACGCCATTGCGTGTAGCTGAAGCATTATTGATATCGGTACTGACGCTCAGATAGGTGCCACCGGCAGTGAGCTGCGCGCGATCCAGGAACGACATCCCCGCCGGGTTGCCGAAGACGATGGTGGCGTCGTTGACGTTGGAGCTGCGCCCGGCGTGGCCGTAGCCCTGGCCGCTGACGCTCTGCTCGTTGATCTGGTAGCCGCCCGCATGGGCCTGGCTGGCAAGCGCGGCGGCAGCGACGGCGACTGCCCAGGTGAGCTTATTGAACTTGTTGTGCATATCTCGGCGTCCTCTATCCAGCCCCCGGCTGGCATTGAATGTTATTGGCCCTTGCACGGGCGCGCTTCAGCTAAGCCAGTTTTGGGCAAAACGACTGTTCGGATCAAGGGCAAACGTTCGTTTTAAGGCAAGAAAACCTCATACTTTGGTCAAATACGACCGCAAGGGATTGAACTTCCGAAAGTTCGGCGACCACATCCGGGGCGTGGGCTGGGCCGCCGGCAGGCTTGACCTATGGGTAACCCAAAGGTTTTACACTCATCGACAACAGAGCCCCGAGGATTCCTTCCATGAAGGTCAGCGAACTGGCGCGGCAGGCGGAGGTCACCGCCGAGACGGTGCGCCACTACACCCGCGAGGGCCTGCTCCATCCGGTGCGGGACCCTGACAATGGCTACCAGCTTTATGATCACGCCAACCTGGAGCGGCTGCGCTTCATCCAGCGTGCCCGTACGCTCGGCTTCAGCGTCGCCGAGATCGGCGACATCCTGGCCCACGCCGACCAGGGCGACTCCCCCTGCCCCATGGTGCGTGACTTGCTCGCCAGCCGCCTGCCGCAGATCCGGGCCCGAATCCGTGAACTGGAGGCGTTGGCGGCGCGAATGGAGCAGGCGCTGACGGCGTGGGAGGAAATGCCCGACGGCACCCCCGACGGCCATAGCCTGTGCCGCCTGATCGAAAGCTTCCCCGAAGCGACACCCAGCTGCTCGCATGGCAGCGAGGAGATCCAATGAGCACGCCCCAACTTGAGCGCGTTATCCCAGGCATGAACTGCCAGGGCTGCGTAAAGCGCATGCGCGAAGCGATACAGGCCCGGGACCCGGACGCCGAGGTGGTCGGCTTCCCGGCCGAGAAGCGCCTGGCCGTGACCACCGAACTGGATGACGCCACCCTCGACCGCGTGCTGGGCGAGGCCGGCTACCCAGCGGCTGACGGCACCGGCGAGGCGATAGCACAGCCCCAGCCCCAGCCCCAGCCCCAGCCCCAGCCCCAGCCCCAACCAGAGGTTAACGAAACCGCCCTGGACGAAGCCGTAGCACAGCCCACCCCGCCGCTCGCTGCTGCTGCGAAGGCCGGCGACGATGCGCAAACGCACCGCCTGGCCATCTCGGGAATGACCTGCGCCAGCTGCGTGAAGAGCGTGCAGCTGGCCCTCGAGCGAACGCCTGGCGTGGCCACGGCCAACGTGAATTTCGGCACCCGCATCGCCCAGGTGCACGGCACCGCCCATGCCGATACCCTGGTGAAGGCGGTACAGGCCGCCGGCTACGACGCCGAACCCATCGTCGACCTGCGCCAGGCCGAGGCGGCGCGCAGCGCCAAGGATGCAGAAACCTATCGCAGCCGGCTGCGGGGAAGCGCCTGGTCGCTGGCACTGGCCGTGCCGCTGATGGCCAGCATGTTCATCTACCATCCCCACCCCATGGGGATGGGGCGTCTCTATTGGCTGGTCATCGGGCTGCTGACGCTGGCCATCCTGGCGGGCCCCGGCCGCCACTTCTTCGTCAATGCCTGGAAGAACCTCAAGCACCACCAGGCCAACATGGACTCGCTGATTGCGATGGGCACCGGCACCGCCTGGCTCTACTCCATGGCGGTGGTGGCCTTTGCGCCCTGGCTGCCGGCGGTGGCGCACGGCATCTATTTCGAAGCCTCGGCGATGATCATCGGCCTGGTACTGCTGGGCAACGCCCTGGAGCTGAAGGCGCGCGGTCGCACCAGCGAGGCGCTCAAGCGGCTGCTCGACCTGCAGAGCCGCACGGCGCGGGTCATTCGCGACGGCGACGAGCGAGAAATGCCCATCGACGAGGTGCGCCAGGGCGACCATATCCGCGTACGACCCGGTGAACGGCTGCCGGTGGACGGCATCGTGACCAGCGGTGCCAGCCATATCGACGAATCCATGCTCACCGGCGAGCCGCTTCCGGTGGCCAAGGCCGAGGGTGACGAGGTCAACGCCGGCACGGTAAACGGCCGGGGCGGGCTGATCTATCGCGCCACCCGCGTGGGAGCGGACACTCGCCTGGGGCAGATCACCGAGCAGGTGGCCCTGGCGCAGAACTCGCGCCCGCCGATCGGCGAGCTGGCCGACAAGGTATCGAGCATCTTCGTCCCGACAGTAATGATCATCGCCGTGCTGACGGCGCTGGCATGGTTCAACTTCGGCGCCGAGCCGAGGGTCATCCACATGCTGGTCACCGCCACCACGGTGCTGATCATCGCCTGCCCCTGTGCCCTGGGCCTGGCCACGCCCATCTCGACCATGATCGGCGTGGGCAAGGCCGCCGAGCATGGCGTGCTGGTGCGCAGCGGCGAGGCGCTGCAGACCGCGAGCCGGCTGACCACCCTGGTGGTGGACAAGACCGGCACCCTGACCATGGGCAAGCCCAGCGTGACCGAGGCACATGTACTGGAAGGCGAGGAAGGGTCGCTGCTCGGCCTGGTCGCGGCGCTGGAACGCGGGTCGGAGCATCCCCTGGCCGCCGCGCTGCTGGCGCACGCCGAGCAGGCAGGCGCCGAGGCGGCGAGCATCCGTGATTTCGACAGCATCACCGGCGGCGGCGTCAAGGCCGCGGGGCCGAACGGCGAAGCGCTGCTGCTGGGCAACGCCCGGCTGCTGGAGCAGGCCGGCATCGACCTTGCGGCAGGTGCCGAGCTGGCGGAAAGGCTCGAGAAGAAGGCGCGCACGGTGGTCTACCTTGGCGTGGCCGGCCGGCTGGCCGCCCTGTTCGGCATCAGCGACCCGCTGCGGGCCGACACCGTGGAGGCGGTCAGGCGGCTGCAGGCCGACGGGCTCAAGGTGGTGATGCTCACCGGCGACAACGCCCACACCGCGGCCGCCATCGCCCGCGAGGTCGGCATCGACGACTTCCGCGCCGGGCTCCTGCCCGAGGACAAGCACGCCGAGATCGAACGCCTGCAGCAGGCCGGCGAAGTGGTCGGCATGGTGGGCGACGGCATCAACGACGCCCCGGCGCTGGCCCGCGCCGACGTCGGCTTCGCCATCGGCCAGGGCACCGACGTGGCCATCGAGAGCGCCGGCATCACGCTGATGAGAAGCTCCCTGCACGGCATCGCCGATGCCATCGAGATAAGCCGCATGACGCTGCGCAATATCAAGCAGAACCTGGTCGGCGCCTTCGGCTACAACACGCTGTGCATTCCCATCGCCGCCGGGGTGCTCTACCCCTTCACGGGGGCACTGCTGTCGCCGATGATCGCCGGGGCGGCGATGTCGCTCTCCTCGATCACGGTGGTCAGCAACGCCAACCGTCTGCGCTGGCTGAAGACCCGCGGCGACATTGCATCCGGGCGCGATGCGCCCCCGGCAACAGCGAAGGAGGCCCTGTCATGAGCTGGCTCGTCAATCTTGCAGGCCTGGCCTTGATCATCGCCATCGTCTGGTGGTTCTGGGGAGCGGGCAGGCGCGGCTAGGCTTCGTCAGCTCACGCCCATGTAGCGGCCGGGCTTGTGATTGAGGGCAATGATCAGGTTGAGCGCCACGGCCCCCAGCACCGAGAGCCCCACCCGGTCGGCCGGCAGCACCATCAGCGCGGCCAGCATGATCAGCCCGTCGATGCCGAGCTGCACGTAGCCGGCACGCAGGCCGTAGCGGCCCTGCAGGTAGAGCGCCAGGATGTTGATGCCGCCGAGACTGGTACGGTGGCGAAACAGCACCAGCATGCCGATGCCGATCAGGCTGCCGCCCATCAGCGAGGCGTAGAGCGGGTTGAGGCTGTCGAAGCTGACCCACTTGCCGGTCAGCTCGGAGAACAGCGACACCAGGGCGATGGCCGCGAAGGTCCGCAGGGTGAACGACCACCCCATGCGCTTTACCGCCAGGTAGTAGAACGGCAGGTTGATCACGAAGAACCACACGCCGAAGCGCCACCCGGTGGCGTACTGCAGCAGGAAGGCCATGCCGGCGGTACTGCCGGTGAGCAGCAGCGCCTGGGTATAGAAGGCCACCCCCAGGGCGACGAACAGCGTGCCCACCAGCATGGCCATCACGTCCTCGTAGGGGCGATGCGGGTCGGTGGGCAACACGTTGGGATCCATGACGAACGTCCTTGGCTAGGGTTTTCGGGCAAGGTCTCGAGAGAAATGGCGAATGCGCGCCAGTGTAGCGGCCGGCCTGCGCCAGGGCCTTGATCAAGCTCGCCCTTTGGCGAATCAACCAGACGCCACGCTAGCGGACTTCGCCATGCTCGATCATCAGCTGCAGCGATTCCCGCCCTCGCCAGCGGTTGCGGCTCAGCCGGTAGGCGCAGCTCAGGCGCTCCCCCATGCCGAAGCCCGGCGGCTCGCCGGGCGCCAGGGCACGAAACCAGATCGCCTTGAGGCTTGTCGGGCCTGCGGACAGCGTCATCGACAGGTGGGTGCCATCGGCGCCCACAGGTCGCAGCGACTCGACCAGGAACTCCCCTTCGAACAGCGGCGCATCGAATTCGCGCCCGTAGGGCCCGAGCGCCTCCAGCTCCTGCAGGGTGGGCAGCTGCAGTTGGTCGGGCAGCAGCGTGCCGTCGGTGAAAAGGTGCGGAAACAGCGCCATGCCGCCCAGTTGCTCGCCTACCGCCTGGAGGAAGGCGGCGCGAAACGTCTCGAGCTGGGCCAACGGCACGCCCATCCCGGCCGCTCCCCGATGCCCGCCGAAGCGCGGCAGCGCAGCCGGGGCCAACTCATGGGCGCGCTGCAGGGCATTGCGCAGGTGCAGGGCTTCGATGGAGCGCCCCGAGCCAGTGAGCATGCCGGGCGCCACGGCGGGCGTGAGCACCAGCGCCGGGCGACCGAAGGCCTGCACCAGCCGCGAGGCAACGATGCCCTGCACGCCGGGGTGCCCGCTTTCGAGGTAGACAATGAGCGCAGGCAGCTCGGCCTCGAACTGTGGCAGGGCCAGCATGCGGGCTTCCTCGACCATGTCCGCCTCGATCGCCTTGCGCGACTGGTTGTCGTCATCCAGCGTCTGCAGGTGGCGCAGCGCGGTGGCGTCGTCCCCCGCCAGCATGAAGTGCAGCGCCGCGTAGGGGTCGTCGAGGCGCGAACGAGCGTTGATGCGCGGCCCCATCTGGAAGGCCAGCGTCTCGGCGGAGAACGGCACGCTGTCCTCGCCCAGGCGGGTGGCCATGGCGCGCCAGCAGGCGGCCTCCATGCGATTGATCAGCGCCAGGCCGTGGGTGACCACGGCGCGATTGGCCGGGCTCGCCCCTAGCGAGACACAGTCGGCCACGGTTCCCAAGGCCACGTAGGAGAGCCAGGCCGAGAGCTTGGGGGTAGCGGCGGGTATCGCGCCCCACTCCACCAGTACGCTGCGGGTGAGCGACATGACCAGCCACGCCACCATGCAGCCGGCGATGGTACGGTCGGGATACTGGCAATCACTACGCGTCGGATTCACCACGGCATGGGCCGATGGCGGCGGCCCTTCCAGCGGCAGGGCGTGGTGGTCGCTCACCACCACGTCGATGCCCGCCGCCTTGAGCCGGGCGATGCGAGGCTCGTCGGAGCTGCCGCAGTCGGCGGTGATCACCAAGGTCGGCCGTGGCGAGAGCCCGAGCGTGCGCTCCACCAGCGGCAGGCTGATGCCGTAGCCGTCGTGGATGCGGTGGCCGATCAGGCTGTGCAGGCGCGACTCCGGCACGCCGAACAGCTCCACCAGGGTGCGCCGGATCACCACGTGGGAGGTGATGCCATCGACATCGTAGTCGGTGAGGATACCGATGTGCTCGCCCTCGGCCACGGCGCGCGCGATGCGCTCGGCGGCACGGCGGCCATCCGCCAGACGCTCCGGATGCTCGAGGTAGCGCAGGCTGGGCCGGGTCAGCGGCGCCAGCTCGCCCTCGTAGTGGGCTAGCCGGCCGGCGAGCACGCGGGCCTGCAGCTCGGTCAGCCCTTCGCGCTGGGCACGGGCATAGAGCGCCTCGTTGCGCGGGCGCGGCAGCAGCCGCGGCTTGAGTCGGGCGTGCAGGTCGGGCGGCGCGGTCACGTCCAAGCGTGGCTCCTGTTACATGACGGGTATGGCACGGTCAGGGCCGGCCCATGTGGATCGCGGCGCCGCAGTCTCGCGGACTGGCCTCGATACGAGGGGCGCCGGGGGCAGGTCGTAGCGGGGGTCCGACTCCAGGGATGGAATCGGTAGCGCCCAGGGATGGGTTCACAGCGCCCCCGCATAGACCTGTCGCCGGATCAGCCCCGAGCCGTCCGGCGATGGTCAGCGCATGCTTACCGCCGATTCTCGGCCACGAATGCCTGCACCTTCGCCAGCTCCGCCGGCAGCACGGTGTAGCGCTCCTCGCGCTCGAGCAGGTCGTCCATGTGGGGCGGCAGCGGCACGCCGGGGAAGCCCGCCTTGACCACCGCCTCGGCGAACTTGGCCGGGTGGGCGGTAGCCAGGGTGATCATTGGCGTCTCTGAGTCGGCCCGGGCGCGCTCGGCGGCACGGTAGCCGGTGGCGGTATGCGGGTCGAGCACTTCCTTGGTGCGATGGTGCGCCTCGCGGATCACCTCCAGGATGGTGGTGTCATCCACGCTGTGGCTGGCAAACAGCTCGCGCAGCCGCGCAAGCGGCGCCTCGGCCAGCGCCGTGGGCTCGGCCTGGAAGCGCTCGAGCAGCGCGGCCACGGCAGCGCCGTCGCGCTCATAGGCCTCGAACAGCAGCCGCTCGAAGTTGGACGACACCACGATGTCCATGGAGGGCGCCAGGGTCGCCTTGAGCTCCTGCTTGGAGAAGTCGTTGGCGGCGATGGTGCGGTGCAGGATGTCGTTGGCGTTGGTGGCGATGATGAACTGCTTGACCGGCAGCCCCATGCGGTAGGCCATGTAGCCGGCGAAGACGTTGCCGAAGTTGGCCGAAGGCACGCAGAAGCTGACCTGGCGATGCGGTGCGCCCAGCGCCACGCCGGCGGCCACGTAGTAGACGATCTGGGCCATGATGCGCGCCCAGTTGATCGAGTTCACCGCCACCAGGCGCGTGCCGTTGAGGAAACCCTGGTTGGCGAAGCTCGCCTTGACCATCGCCTGGGCGTCGTCGAAGTTGCCCTCGATGGCGATGTTGAAGACGTTGTCGGCCAGCACCGAGGTCATCTGGCGGCGCTGCACTTCCGAGACGCGGTTGTGCGGGTGCAGGATGAAGATGTCGAGGTTGTCGCAGTGGCGGCAGCCTTCGATGGCCGCCGAGCCGGTGTCGCCCGAGGTGGCGCCCATGATCACCGCACGCTCGCCGCGCTTGGCCAGGAAGTGGTCGAGGATGCGACCCAGCAGCTGCAGGGCGACGTCCTTGAAGGCCAGGGTCGGCCCATGGAACAGCTCGAGCAGGAAGTGGTTGGCATCGAGCTGGTTGAGGGGCACCACGGCGTCGTGGCTGAAGGTGGCGTAGGCATCGCGCACGATGCCGCGGAAGGTCTCGTCGTCGATCTCGCCGTTGACGAAGGGCTGCATCACGCGAAAGGCGATCTCGGCGTAGGAGAGCCCGGCCATGGAGGCGAGCGCCTCTTGCGACAGCTGGGGGATCTCTTCCGGCACGTAGAGCCCGCCGTCGCTGGCCATGCCGGTCAGCACCACCTCCTCGAAGGAGAGCGCCGGTGCGTTGCCACGTGTACTGATATAGCGCATGACCTTACTCCTGCTCGTCCAGCGACTCGACGCGGATTCGCGTCACCGGCCCGGCGATATCGGCCAGCGACTCGAGCTGGCGAATCGCCTCGTTCATGCTGCGCTCGCGGGTGCGGTGAGTCATGAGGATGATCGGTACCAGCTCGCCCTCGGTGGCCTCCTTCTGGATGATGGCTTCGATGGAGATGCCCTGTTCGGAGAGGATGGTCGCCACACGCGCCAGCACGCCCGGGCGATCCACCGCCAGCAGGCGCAGGTAGTAGGCCGTGACGATGTCCTCCATGGGCAGGATCGGCAGGTCGACGTCGCCTTCACCGATGCCGCTGAAGGCCAGGTAGGGCACGCGGTAGTGATGGTCGGTGGTGATGTCCCGGGCCACGTCGAGCAGGTCGGCCACGACCGCCGAAGCGGTGGGCTCGGAGCCGGCACCGGCACCGTAGTAGAGCGTCGGCCCCACGGCATCGCCCATGATGGCGATGGCGTTCTTGACCCCGTGCACATTGGCCAGCAGCCGCTCCTTCGGGATCAGGGTCGGGTGCACGCGCAGCTCGAAGCCGTGCTCGGTGCGCTTGGAGATGCCGAGGTGCTTGATCACATAGCCCAGGTTGTTGGCCTGCTCGACGTCGTCGAAGGTGACCCGGGAGATGCCCTCGGTGTAGGCCTTCTCGAACTGCAGCGGCACCCCGTAGGCGATCGAGGCGAGAATCGTCAGCTTGTGGGCGGCGTCGATGCCTTCCACGTCGAAGGTGGGGTCGGCCTCGGCATAGCCCAGTGCCTGGGCTTCCTTGAGCACGTCCTCGAAGGCGCGGCCCTCGCTGCGCATGTGGGTGAGGATATAGTTGCCGGTGCCGTTGATGATGCCGGCGAGCCACTCGATACGGTTGGCACCGAGGCCCTCGCGCAGCGACTTGATCACCGGGATGCCGCCGGCCACGGCGGCCTCGAAGGCCACGATCACGCCCTTCTCGTGGGCCGCCTTGAAGATTTCGTTGCCGTAGACGGCGATCAGCGCCTTGTTGGCGGTCACCACATGCTTGCCGTTTTCGATGGCGGTGAGCACCAGCTCACGGGCCACGTCATAGCCACCTACCAGCTCGACGAGAACGTCGACGTCAGGGTTGCGCGCTACCTCGAAGATATCCGAGGTGGTCTTGATTCCGGTGAGGTCGCACTCGGGGTTGAGGCTGCGATGCGCCACCTGCTCGATGACGATCGGGCGCCCGGCCCGTCGCGCAATCTCATCGGCATTGCGCGTCAGTACGTTGAAGGTGCCGCCACCGACGGTCCCCAGTCCACAGATTCCCACTCTCACCGGTTTCAATTTCATGTCCCCTGATTGGTATCCAGCTCTGTTGGTATCCAGCAATGTTGGTATCCAGCAATGTCGCTACACGCCGCCTCGATAGACCGGCCAGGTCTCTACCGGCCATGGCTGCCGCCAGCGCGGCGAGCGGCCGGCCTCATGGCGGCCGGCACTGCGGTATTCAGCGTTCGGCTCGCCGCTGTCCGTCACTCAGTCCGCCAGCCCCAGCATATCGGCCAGGCGTTCGGCGGGCACGTAGCCCGGTGCCAGGCGGCCGTCGGGCAGGACGATGGCCGGCGTGCCCTGCACCCCCAGCGCCATGCCGAGATGATACTGCGCCTCGACCGGATTGTCGCAGTCGCTGCCGTTCGTCAGCGCTTCCTGCCGCTTGGCCGCATTCATCGCCTCCGCGGGGTTGTCCGCGCACCAGATCTGCTCCAGCGTCCTGGCTCCCTGGGCGTTCATGCCGGTGCGCGGAAAGGCCAGGTAGTGCACCTCGATGCCCAGCTCGTTGAGGCGCGGCACTTCGTCGTGGAGCTGGCGGCAGTAGGGGCATGTCGTGTCGGTGAAGACCACGACCTCGGCGCGGGTCTCCCCCGTGCCGCGGAAGATGACCCGCTCCGCCTCGGGCACCCCGGCCAGGCGCTCGGCACGCTCCACGTTGCGCGACTGCTCGGTCAGGTTGAGCAGGCCCCGCTCGGTATTCTCGTAGAGGTCGCCGACCAGGAAGAAGGCGCCATCGGCGTCGCTGTAGAAGGCCTCGCCCGTTTCCAGGCGCACCTGGAAGATGCCTGCCATCGGCGTTTCCTTGACGCTCTCGACCGGCATGGGCTGGCCGTTGACCTGCAGTCGCTCGACCAGGCGCGTCGTGGCGTCGGCCGAAGCCGTCAGCGGCAGCAGCAGCGCGGCCAGGGGCAGCGCTAGAACGGACAGGGAACCGGCAATACGGCGGGGAAACGAAATCATGGACTCAACCTCGCGGATGATGTTCGGCATGCAGGGCTTCGAGTCGCGCCTGCGCGATATGGGTATAGATCTGGGTGGTCGACAGGTCGCTGTGACCGAGCAGCATCTGTACGACACGCAAATTGGCACCGTGATTCAACAGGTGCGTGGCAAAGGCATGGCGCAGGGTGTGCGGCGACAGTGGCCGCGTGATCCCGGCCGTATGCGCGTGTCGCTTGATGCGATGCCAGAACGTCTGCCGGGTCATGCAGGCATCGCCACGCCCCGGAAACAGCGCTGGCCGGGTCACGTCCTGCATCAGGGCCCCACGGGCGGTGCGCAGGTAGCGTGTCAGCCAGTGTACGGCTTCTTCCCCCAGTGGAACCAGCCGATCCTTGTCGCCCTTCCCCCTGACCCGGACCACGCCCTGGCGCAGGTTCACCGCATCGAGGGTGAGCGTCACCAGCTCCGACACGCGCAGGCCGCAGCCGTAGAGTACTTCGAGCATCGCACGGTCGCGAACCCCCAGGTCGGTGGCGAGGTCCGGCGCGGCCAGCAGGCGCTCCACCTCCGCCTCGTCGAGCGTTCCCGGCAGGCCAGGGCGCACGCGCGGCAACCGCACCTCCGTCAGCGGGTCGTTGACGATCCGCCCCTCGGCCAGCGCCCAGCGATAGAAGCCACGCAGGCTGGAGAGCAAGCGCGCATTGCTGCGCAGCTGGTAGCCCGCCGCCCGCCGCTCGTCGAGCCAGGTCGGCAGCAGCGCCTCGTCGGGCGTCAGCAGCTCGCCGCCCTCCTCGGACAGCCGGGTGGCCCAGGCCACGAGGTCGCGCCGATAGGCCGCCAGGGTATGCTCGCTCGCACCGCGCTCCAGCCAAAGGGCATCGAGGAAGGCGTCGATGATGGCCAGGTGGGCGCTGTCATGTTCCATGCCGACGCCTCCAGGCGCTGCCGCGCCGGTTGCAAGGTCCCATCGCAACGAAGCCCCGCCCCGCATGAGCGGTGGCGGGGCTTCGCGGTGGCGCAAGCGCCATCAGCCAACCCGAATCAGGAGAGCTTTTCCTTGATGCGGGCAGACTTGCCGCTGCGCTCGCGGAGGTAGTACAGCTTGGCCTGGCGCACGTCGCCGCGACGCTTGACCTCGACGGAATCGACCAGCGGGCTGTAGGTCTGGAAGGTACGCTCGACGCCGACGCCATGGGAGATCTTGCGCACGGTGAAGGCGGAGTTCAGGCCGCGGTTGCGCTTGCCGATCACCACGCCTTCGAAGGCCTGGAGGCGCTCACGGTTGCCTTCACGCACCTTGACCTGCACGACGACGGTGTCACCCGGCGCGAAGTCCGGCACCTGCTTGCTCATCTGCTCGGCTTCGAGCGCCTGGATCACCTTGTTCTTGCTGCTCATGACACTAACTCCTCGTATGCGGCGCTGCCGGCTTGCCGGCGGCGCGTGATCCCGGCGCTCGAGCCTGGCTCGAGAGCGCGGGAGATGATGGGTGACGCAGGTACGCGCGGGCGGCAGAGGGCGGCCCTCAGCGCCTCGCGTCCTGCACCTCCGCCCTGGCCGCAGACAGGGCGTGTTCCTTGATGAACTCCTCGAGCAGCTTCTGCTGCTCGGCACTCAACGCCCTGCCCTCGAGCAGGTCGGGGCGCCTGAGCCAGGTCCGCCCCAGCGACTGCTTGAGCCGCCAGCGCCGGATCTCGCCGTGATGTCCGCTGAGCAGTACATCCGGCACCCGCCGCCCCTCGATCTCCTCGGGGCGCGTATAGTGCGGGCAATCCAGCAGCCCTTCGTTGAAGGAGTCCTCGACCGCGGAGTCGTGATGCCCGAGCACGCCGGGTACCAGTCTTGCCGCGGCATCGATCAGCACCATGGCCGGCAGCTCGCCGCCGCTCAGCACATAGTCGCCAATCGACCACTCTTCATCGATGTCGCTTTCCACGATGCGCTCATCGATGCCTTCGTAGCGCCCGGCCACGACCACCAGCGGCGGGCCGCTCGCCAGCTCCCGCGCACCCGCCTGGTCCAGCCTGCGGCCCTGGGGCGAGAGGTAGATCACGCGCGGGCACTGGCCGGTCGTCTCGGTGGCACGCTGGCGGGCAGCATGGATGGCGGCGCGCAGCGTATCGACCTTCATCAGCATGCCCGGGCCACCGCCATAGGGGCGGTCGTCCACGGTGCGATGACGATCGCTGGCGTAGTCGCGGGGATTCCAGAACTCCAGCGCAATGCGCCCCTGGCTCACCGCCCGCCCCGTGACGCCATGCCGCGTCACGGCATCGAACATCTCGGGAAACAGCGATACCACGCCGACCCACAGTGCCGGCTCGGCGACACCGTTCGTCGTTTCCCCGTGGTTCAAAACGCCGGATCCCAGTCGACGGTCATGGTACCCGCCACCAGGTCGACCTCGACGATCACCTCATCGGGCAGGAACGGCAGCAGCCGCTCACGGTCGTCGATGGAGGCGGGATCACCTTCAGGATCGCCCTTGACGACCAGCACATCGTTGGCGCCGGTCTCGAACAGGTACTCGACGCGACCCAGGATCTCGCCGTCGCGTGTCGCGACCGTGAGGCCTTCCAACTGGTGCCAGTAATAGTCACCCTTGGGCAGCGCCGGCAGCGTCTCCTTGGGCAGCAGCACCTCGGCCCCTGCCATCTGTTCGGCCGCCTCGCGCGAATCGACACCCTCCAGCAAGGCCACCAGGCCCTTGCCATGGCGACGCCCCTGCAGCAGGCGATGCGAACTCAGCACAGCGCCCTGCCTGAGCACCCATTCCGGGTACTCCAGGATGCCTTCCATCGGGCTAGTGTGAGAGTAGACCTTGAGCCATCCCTTGACGCCATACGGGCTGGTCAACTTGCCCAGCACCACATGATCGCCCGCTTCGATGCGTTCGGCCTGCACACTCATAGATCAGCCATCCGGTCAGCGCAGCGCGTCAGGCTTACGCCTGCTTGCGAGCTTCCTTGACCAGTTCGGCCACGCGGTCGGACATCTGTGCGCCCTGGCCCTGCCAGTGAGCGATACGGTCCAGATCCACGCGCAGACGCTCTTCACCACCGCGAGCGATGGGGTTGAAGAAGCCGAGACGTTCGATAAAGCGACCATCGCGGGAGTTGCGCGAATCGGTCACGGTCAGGTGGTAGAATGGACGCTTCTTGGCGCCACCACGTGCCAGACGAATGGTAACCATGACGTTAACTGTCCTTCGGTTGAGATTACGTTGATACCGATATGTGCCGGACCCGGCGAACGGCCGGACTCCTGGCAACTGCCAGGAAAGCGGGTCCGTGGACCCGCCTTCGCTTCATTCGGTCACTGACTTTACAAGCTCTTCTTTTACAAGCGTGCAGACGGGGCTAACCCACGGTCCTGCCATGAAGACGCAGCATTCTACGGAAATCAGCCCCGCTTTGAAACCCTTTTCTCGGAGCTCGCCGGCCCGGCACTGCCCCGCCTCATCGCCAGGGGAAGCCCCCGGGGCCACCCATGCCGCCCATTCCGCCGGGACCTCCAGGGCCGCCGCCGCCCATCATGCCCGACATGCCGCGCATCATCTTCTGCATGCCGCCCTTCTTGCCGGCCTTCTTCATCATCTTCTGCATCTGCTTGTGCTGCTTGAGCAGGCGGTTGAGGTCGGGTACCTGCAGGCCGGCGCCGGCGGCGATGCGCCGCTTGCGCGAGCCGTTGATGATCTCGGGCTTGCGGCGCTCCTGGGGCGTCATGGAATTGATCAACGCCTCGAGCTTGCCCAGCTCCTTCTCCGGACCCGGCCCCTGGGCCAGCTCGGCCATCTGGCCCATCCCGGGCAGCTTGCCGAGCAGGCCACCCATGCCGCCCATCTTCTTGAGCTGCTGCAGCTGGTCGCGAAAGTCCTCGAGGTCGAAGCCCTCGCCCTTCTTGACCTTCTTGGCCAGCTGCTCGGCTTTCTTCTTGTCGACGGTGCGCTCGGCTTCCTCGATCAGCGACAGCACGTCGCCCATGCCGAGGATGCGCGACGCGACCCGGTCCGGGTGGAAGGGCTCCAGGGCGTCGACCTTCTCGCCCACGCCCATGAACTTGATCGGCTTGCCGGTGACGTGGCGCACCGACAGCGCGGCCCCGCCGCGGGCGTCACCGTCGGCCTTGGTCAGGATCACCCCGGTCAGCGGCAGCGCCTCGTGAAACGCCTTGGCCGTGTTGGCGGCGTCCTGGCCGGTCATGGCATCGACCACGAACAGCGTTTCCTGCGGCTGGCAGGCGCGGTGCAGCTCGGCGATCTCCGCCATCATCGCCTCATCGATGGCCAGGCGACCGGCGGTATCGACGATGACGACATCATGGAACTGGATCTTGGCGTGCTTGATCGCCGCCTCGGCAATGGCTACCGGCTTCTGATCGCTGCGCGACGGGAAGAAGTCGACGCCGACCTCGCCAGCCAGGGTCTCGAGCTGGTCGATGGCCGCCGGGCGATAGACATCGGCGGAAACCACCAGCACCTTCTTCTTCTCGCGCTCCCTGAGGTAGCGCGCCAGCTTGGCCACGGAGGTGGTCTTGCCCGCCCCCTGCAGGCCGGCCATGAGCACCACCGCAGGCGAGCCCTTGAGCGAAAGCCCCTCGTTGGCCTCGCCCATGGTCGCCTCGAGCTCCTGCTGGACGATCTTGACGAACTGCTGGCCCGGCGACAGGCTCTTCGAGACCTCTTGCCCCACGGCACGCTCGCGCACTCGCTCGATGAAGTCCTTGACCACCGGCAGGGCGACGTCGGCCTCGAGCAGGGCCCGGCGCACCTCGCGCAGGGTGTCCTTGATATTGTCCTCGGTCAGGCGGGCCTGGCCCTTGATGGACTTGAGCGTCTGGGAAAGCCGCTCGCTGAGATTCTGGAACATGGGCACTCCGGCTGCTTAAGCGGGCAGCAAGTGACGATTCTCGGCCATTGTGAGTCGATTCTGCCGTGGGCACGTGCGCGACCTTTCGCCACGCAAGCGCACGATCACTATCCAAGGGCGCCGCCAGATCGCCAAGAAAAGGCACTTGCACTGCGTTGGCGAAAATTATACGCCTTGTGAACGCCAGTCTCCATGCGCGCCACCTCGGGTCCGGCTGTGCGACGCTGCGAGGATTGGGTATAGTGACAGCGCAGGTTCCCTTTACCTCGAGATGACCTTATCTCAAGATGACCTTATCTCAAGATGACCTTATCTAGAGATGACCTTCATCTCTAGATAGCTTTAGACGCCCCCGCGGCGCACGGACGACAACTGATGCAGGCGCTTCCTCTGGCCCTCATGGCCTTCATTCTCTATCTGGGCGCAGCTTCCTGGCAGGGGCTCAGCCTGGTGCGACGCGTGCCGCAGCGCCCTGCCCTGGTGCGCACCCTGGGCGTGCTGGGCCTGCTCTTTCATCTGCCCGTGGCCCTAAAGCTGATCGACCAGAGTCCGGGGCTGATGCCCGGCCTCTCCACCAGCGCCGTGGTGCTCACTGCCGTCATGATCATCCTGCTGCTTGCCGTCAGCCTGGCCAAGCCGGTGCTGAACGTGGCGGTCGGCCTGTTCCCGCTTTCCGGGCTGGCACTGCTGCTGGCCGTAGGCCTGCCGAGCCCGGAGCGCACCGGCGGCATGACGCCCGGCATCGCGCTGCACGCCATGAGTTCGGCGCTGGCCTTCGGCGTGCTGCTCATCGCCGCCTGCCAGGCGGTGCTCCTGGGGCTGCAGAACCAGGCGCTGCGGCATCACCATATCCGCGGCATGGTGCAGGTCCTGCCGCCGCTGACCACCATGGAGCGCCTGCTGTTCGAGCTGATCTGGGCCGGCATGGGCCTGCTCACTCTCTCCATCCTCAGCGGCTTCCTGTTCGTCGAGAGCATGTTCGCCCAGCACCTGGCACACAAGACCATCCTGTCGATGGCCGCCTGGGTGATCTTTGCCATCCTGCTGATCAGCCATCATGTTCTGGGCTGGCGGGGCATGCGCGCCGTGCGCTGGACCCTGGGAGGCTGCGCCGTGCTGCTGCTGGCCTATTTCGGCAGCAAGTTCGTGCTCGAGGTCATCTTGAACCGCACCTGAGGCACAAGTCGCCTTGACACTGCCAGAGCGAATCCCTAAAAACGGGGCTGACACGCCAGCGAGGATCCAACGACCTTGAGCGACGACTTCCCTTTGGGATTGCTGTTCGGCCTGCTTTTCCTGCTCATCTGCCTTTCCGCTTTCTTTTCCAGCTCCGAGACCGGCATGATGTCGATCAACCGCTATCGGTTGAACCATCAAGCCAACAGTGGTGACAGCCGTGCTCGCCGGGTTTCGCGCCTCCTGCTGCGCCCCGACCGCCTCATCGGCGTGATCCTGATCGGCAACAACTTCGTCAACAACCTGGCCGCGTCCATCGCCACCATCATCGCCATCCACTTCTTCGGCGAAGTCACCGGGCCGGCGGTGGCCACCGCGCTGCTGACCATCACCATACTCATCTTTGCCGAGGTCACCCCCAAGACCTATGCCGCGGTGAAGCCCGAGCGGATCGCCTTCCCCGCCTCGCGTGCGCTCGAGCCGCTGCTGAAGCTGCTCTATCCGCTGGTATGGCTGGTCAACGTGATCTCCAACAGCCTGCTCAAGCTGCTCGGGGTCAAGAGTATCGAGGGCGGCGGCGACCACCTCACCCGCGACGAGCTGCGCACCATCGTGCACGAGGCCGGCACGCTGATCCCGCACCGCCACCAGGCCATGCTGCTGTCGATACTCGACCTGGAAAACGTGACGGTCAACGACATCATGGTGCCACGCCACGAGGTCGTCGGCATCGATCTCGACGACGACCTGGAAGACATCCTGGCCCAGATCCGCACCAGCCAGCACACCCGCCTGCCTGTCTTCAAGGGCGACATCAACAACATCATCGGCATGCTGCATCTACGCAACGCGGCCCGCTTCCTGTCCCGCCCGGAAGTGACCAAGGCGTCGATCGTGCAGGAGGCCCGCGAGCCCTACTTCATCCCGGAATCGACGCCGCTGCATACCCAGCTGCTCAACTTCCAGAAGCAAAAGCGGCGCATCGGCATCGTGGTGGACGAATACGGCGACGTGGAGGGGCTGGTGACGCTGGAGGACATCCTCGAGGAGATCGTCGGCGAGTTCACCACCGACGTGGCCGGTCAGGAGCAGGATATCCACCGCCAGGACGACGGTAGCCATGTAATCGACGGCACCGCCAACATCCGCGACATCAACCGCATGCTGGGCTGGCAGTTGCCCACCGATGGACCCAAGACGCTCAACGGCCTGATCCTCGAGCACCTCGAGTCGTTTCCGGACGGCCCCGCCTGCCTGCAGATCGGCATCACGCGCATGGAGATCCTCGACGTGCGCGACAACCTGATCACCTCGGCTCGCTGCTGGCAGGTGCCGCGCCAGCGGCGCTGATCAGCGCCTCGCCTCGGCGCGCTTGACGGGATAGACCCAGGCATCGGCATCGGCCTTGAGCGCTCGTACATGCGCCTCGAGCCTCTCGCGCTGTGCCAGCCGGGACGGAATCGGCCTGCCGAAGTGGAGCGCCACCCGGGCGCGGAAGCGGCGCGGCCGCGACGACAGGGCCGGGCCGTTGCAGTGCGATGTCCAGGAACCCCACAGCCCGGCGAGGCCGGCGGGGATCACCGGCACCGGGTCGCGGGCAAGGATCGTTTCCAGCCCGCGCCGGAAGGGGTGCACCTCGCCATCCGGCGTCAGGCGGCCTTCGGGGAACAGCATCACCACCTCGCCGTTGCGCAGGGCACGGCTGACTTCTTCCAGGGCTCGCCTCACGCTGCCCGGGTCGCGCCGATCGGATTCCACCGGGATCGCCCCCACCAGGCGGAACAGCCAGTTGAGCCAGGGCGATTCGTAGATCGGCCGGTCCATCAGGAAGCGCAGCGGCCGCGGGCTGGCCCCGCCAATCACCAGCGCATCCATGAAGCTGACATGGTTGCAGACCACCACCGCCGGCCCCTGGGCCGGGATATGCTGGCAGCCGCGCAGCCGCAACCGATAGATGGCGTGCACCAGCAGGAAGATCAGGCGACGGATGAAGGGGCGGGGGGCGCGCCACGCGCGCCAGGCGCCGACAGCGACCAGGCCCGACAGCGCAACGGTCAACATCTGGCTCACGCGTTATCGGACCTCTGCCTGAGGCCATCGAGGATGGTGGACAGCAGCTGCTCGAGCAGTTCGGGCACTTCAAGCTGCTGGCCCTGCCAGTACCCGAGCCTCTCGTTGAGACCGAGCTGCACCAGGCCGTGCACGCTGCCCCATAGGGTACGTCCCAGCCGCCGGGCTTCGAGGTCACCCAGCGCCGGCTGGTACTGCTTGAGACTGGTCTCGACGCGCAGGAACAGCGCTTCGATCATGTCGGTCTGCCGCTGATCGAGCTCGCCTTCCTGCGCCAGGGGGTAATCGAACAGTAACTGCCAGCGGAACGGCTCGCGCTGGGCGAACTGCCAATAGGCCAGCGCCAGCGCCCGCAGCTGGTGTTCGGGCAGGGTGCCCTCGGTCAGCGGCTCCACCACCGTGCGCAATCTCGCCAGGGTCTCGATGTTGGCATGCTGCAACAGGTTGCCGAAGCTGCCGTAGAGCTTGAGCAGCGTGCTGGGGGCACAGCCCACTTCACGCGCCAGGGCACGCAACGACAACGCATGGGCAGGCCTGTCCTGCAGCCAGGCATCGCAGGCCGCCATGACCTGGGCATGGAGCGCTTCGGGCACATGCTGTCGGGGACGAGCCATGGAATTCCTCACGGGGAAGTGGAAACGGGTCTGCCAAAACACGCCCGGTAGCATAGGATAGCGCAGATCGAACACTGTTTTCGACCATTCCTCGGCGCCCTTTTCAGCAAACCTTGACTTGGCTACCCTGGCGCCAACCTGCATCTGGAGGCCCCTATGGCCGGTCGTCTCTACATTCCTACGCTGGCGGAGGACAGGCTGCTGCCGCAGCTGATGATCGAGAAGCCGCTGCTGACCGGCGTCAACCTCTCGCCCCGGCGCATGCTCTCCCATATCCGCCTGGAAGGTGGCATCCCGCGCCTGACCCGCGCCTTCTGGGGGCTCACGCCGCCCTGGCTCGACGTGCTCGACCACGCCCCACACTGCGCAAGGGCGGAGTCGCTGGAGTCGCGCCCGATGTTCCACGAGGCCTTCTCGGCCCGGCGCTGCCTGGTCCCGGTGGGTGGCATCTACGTGTGGAAGCCGCAGCCCCGCTTCAAGCAGCCCTTCCTGGTCACCCGCATCGACCGCAGCCCCTTGCTGCTGGCCGGCCTCTGGTGCCGCTTCCACACCACCTTGCACGAGCACACCGACTCCCTGGCGCTGGTTACCGTGCCCACCAATAACCTGCTCGCACCGCTCAGCGACCGCCTGCCGGCCATCATCACCGCCGAGGATGCCGGCCGCTGGCTCGACCCGCAGGCCCCGATGACGTCCATCAGGCCCCTGCTGCACCCTGCCGCCAGGGAACTGTTGGGCGCCTTTCCGGTATCAAGAAGGGTCAACGATCCCAGGCACCAGGACCTCAGCTGCGCCCACCCCACCGGCCCCATGCTGCGAAGCAGTGAAAAGGAGACATGATGCCCATGCCCGCCCTCCCCCCGTTCCGCCATGCCGGCCGCTGGCTGCTGGCAGGGCTGCTCCTGGCCGCCACACTGCCGGCGGTCGCGCAGCCCGACGTCGCCCCCCAGGGCCGGGCCGACCCGGCCATCGATGCCACCGTCACCCCACGCACCAGCCCCCATGACACCCGCGAGTATCGCGTGCTGCAGCTGGAGAACGGACTGGCCGCGCTGCTGGTCAGCGACCCTCAGGCCGACCGCGCGGCCGCCTCGATGAACGTGGGCGTGGGCAGCGCCCAGGACCCGGAAGACCTGGCCGGGCTGACACATTTCCTCGAGCACATGCTCTTCCTCGGCACCGAGCCATTTCCCGAAGCCGAGGCGTACCAGGGCTTTATCCGCCGCCACGGCGGCAGCCACAACGCCTTCACCGCCCCACAGGACACCAACTACTTCTTCGATATCGAGCCCGAAGCCCTACCCGGCGCCCTGGATCGCTTCAGCCAGTTCTTCCTGACCCCGCTGTTCAATCCCGACCAGTTGGAAAGCGAGCGCAACATCGTCCATTCGGAATACATGGCGCGCATCCGCGACGACGGGCGGCGCGAGAACGACGTGCTCAACCAGGTGCTCAACCCCGACAACCCCACCACCGGCTTTTCCGTGGGCAGCCGCGATACCCTGGCCGACCCCGCCGAGGGCGAGCCCTCCCTGCGGGAACGGGTGATCGACTTCTACCAGCGCTACTACGACGCCAATGTCATGCACCTCGCCGTGATCGGCCCGCAGCCGCTGGACACGCTGGAAACCCTGGTCGTGGAGCGCTTCGCCGACATCGCCGACCGCGGCCTGGAACGCCCCGTCATCGACGCCCCGCTGGTGCGCGAAGGCAGCCTGCCGCGCTACCTTGAAATGCAGTCGGTGCAGGATAGCCGCCATGTCCGCTTCCTGTTCCCGGTGCCCGATCCGATCCAGGACTACCGCCACAAGCCGGCCGACTACCTGGCCAACCTGCTGGGGCACGAAGGGGCAGGCAGCCTGCTGGCGGTGCTGCGCGAGGCCGGCTACGCCGACGGCCTGTCCGCCGGCATCGCCCGCGGCGACGAACGCCACGCCCTGTTCAGCATCAGTGTCAGCCTTACGCCCGCCGGCGCCGAGCGGCTCGATGTGATCGAGGCCACCCTGTTCGCGGCCATCGAGCAGGTTCGCGCCGAAGGCCTGGAGGCCTGGCGCTACGACGAGCAGGCCCGCCTGGCCGAACAGCAGTTTCGTTTCCAGCAGCAGGGCTCGCCGCTGCAGGGCGCCATGCGCCTGGCCATGAACCTGGCGCGCTTCCCGGTGGAAGACGTGCAGTACGCCGCCTATCGCATGGACGGCTTCGATCGCGAGCTGATCGAGCGCTATCTGGAGCCGCTGCGCCCCAACAACCTGCTGCGCCTCTACAGCGCGCCCGACGTCGAGGCCGACCAGGCCTCGCCGTGGTTCCATGCCCCCTGGCAGGATGTCACGGCGCAGCGCCCACCGCCGGCCGCGCCGCTGGCCGGGCTGTCCCTGCCGCAACCCAACCCCTTCATTGCCGAAGACCTGACGCTGCTTGCCGTGCAGGACGAGCGACCCGCCCAGCTGGCCGAAGCGCCCGGCTACGAGCTGTGGCACATGGCCGATAGCCGCTTCAACACCCCCAAGGTGGAGTGGCGCATCAGCCTGCAGAATCCCTCCACCAGCGCCGCGCCGCGCCAGGCCGTGCTGGCGCACCTGCTGGCCGGCTGGCTGGACGACAGCCTCAACGAAGAGCTTTATGCCGCGCGCCTCGCCGGACACCACGTCGAAGCCTACCCCCACGCGCGGGGCATCACGCTCGCGTTCGGCGGCTGGCGGGATCGCCAGGCGCAGGTGATGCAGCGCACCCTGGAGCAACTGCAGCAGGGCGAGATCGACGAGGAGAGCTTCGCCCGGGTGCTCTACCGGCTGCAGCGTGAATGGCGCAACGCCCCCCAGGCGGCGCTGTTCCGCCAGGGGCACCGCACCCTGGCCGAGGCCCTGATGCGCCCCCAGTGGCCGGCCGCCAGCCTGCTGGAGGCCAGCCGCGAGCTGCAGGCGGACGACCTGCGTGATTTCCGCCTGGCTTTCCTGGCCGAGCTGCGGGTACAGGCCATGGCCGTCGGCAATCTCGAGGCCGAACTGGCCTTGCGCGAGGGGCAACTGGTGGTGCAGCAGCTGCAGCCAACGCTGACCGCCGCGCAGATCCCCGACCTGACGCCGCTGCGTATCGAAGGCGATCTGCCACCGCTGCGCCCGGTGACCAGCCGCGAGGAGTCGCTGGTGCTGCGCTATCTGCAGGGTGCGGATCGCTCGCTGGAGAGCCAGGCACGCCTGGCCGTGCTCGGCCAGGTGATCGACACGCCCTTCTATCAGCGGCTGCGCACCGAGCAGCAGCTGGGCTACGTGGTCAGCGCCGGCTATTCGCCCATGCTCGATGCGCCCGGGCTTAGCCTGCTGGTGCAGTCGCCGGACACCGACAGTGCCACCCTGCAGGCGCATATCGATGCCTTCCTGGATACGTTCGAGGCCCGCCTGATGGAGATGGAAGATGCCGAGCTCGGCCCCTACCGCCAGGCGGTACATGACAACCTGCTGCAGCGCGACACCAGCCTGCCCGGGCTCACCAACCGGCTGTGGCGTGCACTCTCCTTCGGCGACACCGGGTTCGACCGTCGCGAGCGCCTCGCCGAACGCGTGCTGGGAGTCGGCGCCGATGACCTGCGCCAGGCATGGCCGGCCCTGCGCGAAGAGGCGGTGGCCAACGTGGTCTTCGACCCGGGCGACACCCCCAGCGACGTGGCCGCCCTGACGCAGCACCTGGCGCCGCTGCCCGAAGCCGACGACTGAGCGGCCAGTGACGACAACGCCCGGCCAGGTTGCCGGGCGTTGTCATGTCAGCGCATCGTTCCCTCGGCTCAGCCAAAGGCCTGGGCGGGCATGATGCTCTCCACGTACATCACCAGCTCTTCCAGCACCTGGCGATCGCGATCGCTCAGCGCAGCCTGGTTGAGACGTTCGATCTCACGCGCAAAGTCCTTCAGCGTGAAGCCGGCCACCGCCGCGTCGTTCATGCGCTCCCAGCGGTAGCCCTCCCAGCGCGCCTGCTCGTCGCTGCTGAGCGTATCGGGATAGTTGCGCGCGCGGAAACGGAACAGCATCTCTTCCAGGCGTGGATCCTGGAAGGCGAACCGGGCGTCGACCAGGTCCCACGGCGAAGCCTCGCGCACCCGCTGCATCTGCTGCCGGTCGGCCGGCGAGAAGAAGCCGCCGCTGTAGAGCATCAGGTCCGGGTCCTGGGGGGCGCCGGGCGGCGGCTGGGCGAAGACCTCGGCCGCCTTGCGCGCCGCCGCCGGGTCGGCCGCCAGCTGCTTCCAGTGGCGCCGGCAGGCGTCGATGTCCAGCCCCAGGCGCTCGACGATCTCGCCGTACTGCCCCTGCCTCGGCCCGTCCACATCCTTCAGTACCGAGGCCGGCAGCACCACCGGGCTGCGGTTGATATGGATGACCTTGAGCGGGATTCGCGTCTCGCCTTCGGCCAGGTCATCGCTGCTGACGAAGACGCGCTGGCGAATCTGCGCTACATCGAGCCCCAGCAGGGCATCCGGCTCCACCGACAGGTCGTAGACGATAACGCCGTTGGGGTTGGTGGGGTGCTCCGCCAGGGGCATCACCAGCGCGCTGCAGCCTCGGCTGGCCGGATAGCGCCGCGACACGTGGAGCACCGGCTTGCGCCCGAGCACGTCCAGCCGGCGGGCTACCTCGCGCTTGCTGCGCAGCGCCAGCAGATGGTCGAAGAGCTTAGGGTTGCACTCGCGCAGCAGGCGCGCCAGCGCAATGGTGGCGCGCACGTCGGCCACCGCGTCATGGGCGCCTTCATGGGCGATGCCGTTGGCGGCGGTCAGGTGCTCGAGGCGAAAGCTGGGCGAACCGTCCTCGCGCAACGGCCATTCGATGCCGCCAGGACGCAGCGCATGGAAAGTGCGTACCGCGTCGATCAAGTCCCAGCGGGAGTTGCCGTTCTGCCATTCGCGCGAATAGGGATCGAGCAGGTTACGATAGAAGAGGCAGCGGCTGACCTCGTCGTCGAAGCGCAGCGTGTTGTAGCCCAGCGCGCAGGTGCCGGGCTCGCTCATCAGCGCATGGATGCGCCCGGCGAACTCGGCCTCCGGCAGGCCCCGGCGACGCGCCTGCTGGGGCGTGATGCCGGTGATCAGGCAGGCCTGCGGGTGCGGCAGGTAGTCGTCGGCCGGCTTGCAGAACAGCTCGACCGGCTCGCCGATCTCGTTGAAATCGGCATCGGTGCGTATGGCGGCAAACTGCGAGGGCCTGTCGCGCCGGGGATCGGCGCCGAAGGTCTCGTAGTCATGCCACAGGAAGGTCATCGGGGCGGCATCGGGCTTCGCCATGAGCGCGGGGTCTCCTGCCTGCGTCGCTGGATGGCACAGCCTAGCACAGCCCCGCGGACGGCTCAGCTGCGCGGCAGGGTGACGTTGAGCTCCAGCACCGAGCAGTTGTCCTCGCTGTCCAGGCTGATGTTGATCGCATCGTCATCCACCTGGACGTAGCGTCGGATCACCTCCAGCAGCTCCTTCTCCAGCATCGGCATATAGTCGGGCTGACCCCGCTGGCTGCGCTGATGCGCGACAATGATCTGGAGCCGCTCCTTGGCGACCGACGCGGACTTCTTGCGCTCTCGCTTCAGGAATTCCAGCAATCTCACCGGCGACCTCCTCCGAACATGCGGCTCAGCAGGCTCTTCTTCTGAACCTCGTGGAAACGCAGCGGTACGTCCTCGCCCAGCAGGCGCGATACCGTATCGACGTAGGCCTGGCCCGCATCGCTTCTCTCGTCGTGGGTGACCGGCACCCCCTGGTTCGAGGCACGCAGCACCGCCTCGGACTCCGGGATCAGGCCGATCAGGTCGATCGCCAGGATCTCGCGGATATCCGCCAGGTTGAGCATGTCGCCGTCATCGACGCGGGTAGCGTTGTAGCGGGTGATCAGCAGATGTTCCTTGATCGGGTCCTCGCCGCGCTCGGCCCGGCGCGTCTTGGAGGCCAGCAGCCCCAGGATGCGGTCCGAGTCGCGCACCGACGACACCTCGGGGTTGGTGACCACGATCGCTTCATCGGCGTAGTACATCGCCAGCTGCGCGCCGCGCTCGATGCCGGCCGGCGAATCGCAGATGATGAAGTCGAAATCCTTGCTCAGGGTCTCGAGTATCTTTTCCACCCCTTCGGAGGTCAGGGCATCCTTGTCGCGGGTCTGGGACGCCGGCAGGATGTGCAGGTTATCGACCCGCTTGTCGCGGATCAGCGCCTGGTTGAGCCCCGCCTCGCCCTGGATCACATTGACCAGGTCATAGACCACACGTCGCTCGCAGCCCATGATCAGGTCGAGGTTGCGCAGGCCCACGTCGAAGTCGATCACCACGGTCTTGTTGCCGCGCAAGGCCAGGCCTGTGGCGATGGCCGCTGCGCTGGTCGTCTTGCCAACCCCGCCCTTGCCTGAGGTCACTACGATTATCTTGGCCAAGTTGTGCCTTCCTCTGGATAACGTTGTATGCAAAAAATCGTGCGGCATTCGCGCATGCCGTCTAGTCCAAGGCCGTGATTCCCAGCTGCGCATCGCTCAGTATGACCTGTACGCAGGTGCCCAGCAGCTGCGGGTCGATGTCCTCGAGGCGCTTGTAGGTGCCCGCCACCGACAGCAGCTCGGCACGCAGCTCGCGACAGAAGATGCCCGCCTGGGTGTCGCCGTGAATGCCCGCCAGGGCTCGCCCACGCAGCGCACCGTAGACATGCACGCTGCCGGCCGCCAGCACCTCGGCGCCGGCGTTGACGGCGCCGATGATCACCAGGTCACCTTCTGGCGCCGAGACCTGCTGGCCTGAACGCACCGTGCCGCGGAAGATGCGCCCGGCACCGGCCACGACCTGGGGCGCCGCCACAGGCGGTGCTTCCTCGGCCACGTCGCTTGGCGGCACTTCCTCCAGGGTACGGCTGCGCGCCCCGTCCGCGGGGGGGAACCAGCCCAGGCCCAGCGCCCAGGCCGACTGCTTGACCGGCTCGGCGCCGCCTCGTACGGCCACCGGCAACAGCTTGTGCGCACGACAGACGGCACAGATCCGCTCAAGTGACAGGTGGGGTTCATCCAGCTTTTCGACGCTGAGAACCACGGGAGTATGCTGAAAAAAGGCGGGGGATTGATTGAGCTTGCCGGCGAGCTGGTCACGAATGCGTTCGGGATCCGCACTGGTCAGCTCCATGACCGTCATCGGCAGCATACCGCCCTTGAAGGTGAATGCCATGCTTGCCTTGTCCACTTTGAGGCTCATTGCCGGACTCCACTCGGGTGTTGTCGGGTCGTGGCATTAAGCTAAGCGACTCCCAGCACCCCTGCAACTGATGATACGGCCATAGGGCGTTGACTTGAATGGTCGCGGTTTCATCTCGCCCCGCTCGGCGGGCTTTTCGATCCAACCGGCGCATGCTTAGATAAGTGGCATCAATAAGACGCCGACTCGACAGCGCACGACAGCGAATACGGCTCATGCAGGCCTGCCTGCGCCTTCTTCAGGATGCCCCATGCCAGGATTCCTTCAACGCTTCCTTGCCCCACGCTGGCAGCACCGCGATGCCCAGGTACGCCTACAGGCCGTCAGCCGGCTCGACCCGACCCATCAGGAGCAGCGCCGGGCGCTCGAGGCGCTGTGCCTGGATGCTGATCCCAGCGTGCGCCTGGCCGCCCTGGCACGATTCGACGACCCGGCGCCGCTACTACCTCTTCTTGCTCAGCAGCCTGACAACCCTGAACTCCAGCACCGCCTCGCCGCCCTGCTCACCGGCCAGGCCGGCGCGCTGGCCCTGGCCCAGCGCATCGACTGGGTGGAGCGCCTCCAGCACCGCGACCTGCTGATGACGATCGCCCTGGAGGGCGACAACCAGCAACTGCGCCTGGCGGCGCTGGCCGGCCTGCACGAGGAATCAGACCTGATTCACCAGGCCTGCGAGAACGGCATCGCCGCAGTGCGTCACGCGGCTGCCGTCCGGGTGGCCAGCGAGACGGGGCTGCAGGCCCTGGCCGGCCGCGCCCGACGCGACCGCCAGGTGATGCGCCAGGCGCGAGAGCGACTCAACCGGCTGCGTGCCGACGCTGCCTCGCTGATCGCGGCGCGGGAGCGGCGCGAAGCGCTGCTGGGCAAGCTCGAGGCCCACGCCAACGCGCCCTGGGAGCCACTTTATGGCGGACGCTACCGCCACCTGGTGCGCGAATGGGAGGCGCTCAGCGACCTGCCCGAAACCGAGCAGGAGCGGCGTTTCCACGACGCCGTGCAGCGCTGCCGCAAGACGTTGTCCGATCACGAGGCACGCGAACAGGCCCAGGCGGAGGCCGCGCGCCGGCATGCCCGCGCCACCGAGGCGCGCGCCGCCCTGCTCGATGCCCTGGAAGAGAGCCTCAAAGGCCTGCCCAACGGCGACCAGTTGACCGGCCAGGACATCGCCAGCCTGCGCGCCCAGAAACTGCTGCTGGCCAACCGCTGGCAGGCGCTCTCCGACCTTCATGTAGCCGACGAGACGCTGCGCCAGCGCTACGACACGGTACTGGCCGACTATGACCGCATCCTAGCCGCCTGGGAGCGCTTCAGCGCCCAGGTCGAGGAGCTCGAGCAAGCCCTCGAGACCCACGACATGGAGCGCTTGACGGCCGGCATCGAAGCCTGCGGCTGGCCCGACGATCTTCCACCTGCGCCGCTGCTCGCCCGCTGTCGGCGGGCCCTGGGAGAAGGCGAAACACCGGCCGCCAGCGAGCCAGCCGATACGGGGGCGCAGTTGAAACGTCTGGCCACCGATATTGCCCAGCTCGAGCAGTTGCTCGAGCGCGGCGCATTCAAGGGCGCCAGCCGGCTCTACCAGAGCCTGCGGCACCGCGCCGAGCGCCTGTCCGATGCACAGCTTGCCCCCTATCAGGCCGCCCTCAAGCGGCTCGGCGCCAGGCTGGCCGAACTGCGCGACTGGCGCGGTTTCGCCGCCGGTCCCAAGCGCGAGCAGCTGGCCAGGGCCATGGAGGAACTTGCCGCCAACACCGAGCTGACGGATGCCGAGCTCGACCGCTGGCACCGGCAACTGGTGCGCGACTGGAAGGGACTGGGCGATGCCGCGGCGACCCGCGAGCTATCCGAACGTTTTCGCAGCGGCTCCGAGAGGATTCATGAGCGTCTCGCGCCCTGGCGCGAACGGCAGGTCGCCGAGCGGCAGCACAACCTCGAGGCACGTACCGCGCTTTGCGAGCAGCTCGAAGCCCTGCTCGACAGCCCCGCCTCGGACGCCGACCCCGATGCGCTGCGCCGGATCCGCGACCACGCCCGCGAAGAGTGGCGCCGGCACTCGCCCGTCCCCCGTGAGCAGGCCCAGGCCATCGGCCGGCGCTTCGGCCGCATTCGCTACGCCCTGCAAGGCCTGATCGACCAGCGCGCCAAGGCAGTCGCCGATGCGAAGCAGGCACTGATCGAGCAGGCTCGTGCCCTGCTGGAGCCCTCCCTGGCACCGGAAGAGCAGGCCGAACGCGCCAAGGCCCTGCAGCAGCAATGGCGCGAGCTAGGGCGCGCCCCGCGGGGAGAGGAGCAAGCGCTGTGGCGCGAATTCCGCAATCTCTGCGACCAGATCTTTGCCGTGCGCGAAGCACAGCGCGACGACCGCAACCAACGTGCACGAAAGCGGCTGGACGACATGCAGGTGCTGATCGACCAACTGGACGCCTGGCAGCCAGTCCGCCACGCCGATGCGCAGGTGCTCGAAAAGGCCATCGACCAGGCCGCCAGCCTGGAACCACTTCCCTCGGGCCGCCGCACGGAAGGGATGCGGCGACGCTGGAGCGGCATCGTGCGCAGCCGCCGCGAGCGACTGTCACGACTCGCCGTGGTGGAGGAGGTACAGCGCTGGCAGGCCTGCCGCCCGCTGCTCAATGCGCACCTTGAAGCCGATGCCAGGCTATATGCCACCGGCGAGGCCGAAAGCGTCGTCCCCGAGCCGCACTGGCCACTGCCGCCTGACATCCACCGCGCCCATGACCAGCGTAACGCCGCACGCCGCCACCCGCCCTCGCCCGATGAAGTAGAGGAGCAACTGGCCCGGCTGCGCGTGCACCTGGCCGTGCTTGCCATGGGCCCCGTCAGCCAACAGGATGAGCCGCTGCGCCTGGCCATCCAGGTCGAGCGGCTCAACGAAGGGCTGGGCCAGGAGATGAGCCGCGCCGAGGAGGTGCGCAACGTGTTGCGCAAGCTGCTGGCTACCGGCCCGGTGTCAGCCGAACAGTGGCAAAGTGAGGTCGGCGAGCTCGATACGCTCATGGCACGCCTGGCCCACCTGCCGCCGCCCTAGGCCTGGCACCGCCAAGCCGGGCCACAAGCCAGGCGATGAACCCAGAAAGATGAACCAAAAACGGGAGGCCAGGCCTCCCGTCTCGCATTCAGGGTAGTAGGGTCAACCCATGAACTGGCCGCCGTTGATATCGATGTTGGCCCCGGTGATGAATCCCGCTTCCTTGTCGGCAAGGAACACCACCAGCCGCGCCACTTCCTCGGGGGTACCGTAGCGCTTGACCGGGATAGTCTCGCGAATCGCTTCGCGCACGTTTTCCGGAATCTTCATGATCATGTCGGTGGCGATATAGCCCGGCGACACGGTATTGACCGTGATGCCCTTGGTGGCGGTTTCCTGGGCCAGCGCCATGGTCAGCCCATGCATGCCCGCCTTGGCCGCCGAATAGTTGACCTGGCCAAACTGCCCCTTGCGACCATTGATGGAAGAGATGTTGATGATTCGCCCGTAGCGCTGCTCGAGCATGCCGTCGATGACGCTACGGCAGGTGTTGAACACCGTGTTGAGGTTGGTATCGATGACTTCGTTCCACTGGTCCGGCGTCATCTTCTTCATGGTGCCGTCACGCGTGATGCCGGCGCAGTTGACCAGCACGCTGACCGGGCCGTACGCCGCCTCGATCTCCTTGACGCCCTTCTCACACGCCTCGTAGCTCGTGAGGTCGACACCCGAGAGGGAAATATTGTTGAATCCTTCTGCCTGCTGGGATTCCAGCCAGGTCTTGGCCTTCTCCGGATTGTGATAGCCGGCCACCACATGGTAGCCCGCAGAAGCCAGCGCACGGCATATCGCCGAGCCAATGCCACCGGTTCCGCCGGTAACCCATGCTACGGGTGCTTGTTGAGTCATTGTCCACCTCCCTGATTCGACATTTTTTTAGTACTTGCCGCTTGACCTGAGTTAAAGCCAGGCCGCAACAGAATGCTGTTTGCCGTAGAACCCTTCAACCCATCCTTTATCATTATGGACTTCCGTAGCGTCCGAGCGCACGCCTGGCATGCACCTTGACATCGCCACGATAAACTGTAGAATTAGCCCACGTTGATGCGGGGTGGAGCAGTCTGGTAGCTCGTCGGGCTCATAACCCGAAGGTCGTCGGTTCAAATCCGGCCCCCGCTACCAAGTTTTCAAAAAGCCGAGGCCATTGCCTCGGTTTTTTCGTTGTACCAGTGCTCTGGTTCAATGCCAGCGTTTGGTTCAATGCCAGCGTTTCGCGGCATCACGGTGGGATGCACCCCGCCCGCCTTCGGAAAGCCCGCATCATAGCGAAGCCTGCGCCCTTGCGCGCCGCCTCGTCGAGACAATTCAGCCGCGCTTCGACGTTATCATGCCCACCAGTTCATAAAAAAGACTGAGGCAACAAGCGAGGCACCCCCGCCACTCGGTCAACGCTCCGATCGATCCAGCTCCCTTGCCAGCAGGGCCAGGCTACGGTCGTCGCCGCTGGTGCCACGACAGAAGGCCTCGTCGTAGAGCCGCCTGACCAGGTCGCGCTGGCGCAATGCCCCCTGGCGCAGTTGGGCCAGCCACAGGCTTAGCTGTCCGGATACCTGGCGGCCATCGTAGGCCACCAGTTTTTCCGCCGCACCGTCGGTCATCGCCGCCAATCCGGTGAGGCGCTCCACAGACAGCGTACCCGACTGCACATGATCGAGTTCGAGCCACTCATCCACGAAGCGGGTCTGGTTGGCAAACTCGCCACGGCCGGGCTCCCCCAGCACCAGGAGCCTGGGCGCCAGCTCGGGAGCCTCATCGCCTGGCGCCTGGCGCTCCTCGGCTTCTTCGACCACCAGCGCCCCATCGCCGACCTTGAGCCACAGCAGGCGGGCCTGCCCCACGACCACGACCAGCAGCGTGCAGCGCACGTCGCGCACGGGCCGGTGATGCTCGACGGCCAAGTCCTCCAGCACCCCCTTGGCATGCTTGACCAGCAGCAGGGCGACATGCCGAAGCTCGTCTTCAGCCGGCGGCGGCGAAGCGTCGAGCAGGGGTGACAGCTGGCCGTCCAGCGTCGCCAGCAGGCGCCGCGTGGCGATCACCGCAGCCCTGGCGCCGAGATCGGAGGCGGGGGAGCTGCCGGCTCCATCGGCCACCACCAGGGCCGGGCGGGGCTGAACGAAGGCGCCGGCAGCATCCTGGCACGGCAGCGGTGGGTGGCGCTCGAGATGCGCCAGGCCCGGCACGGCCACGGCCAGGCTCGTCCATGCCGCGGCAGCGACGCCGGTGCCGGCTTGCGGTTCAGCGTCCATTCGCCACTCGCCTCCGCCCCCGCCCGAGCGTGCCAGGAGTCGCCAATCGGGCGGCGGCCTGCCCTTGCGCCATGGCCTGGTGGTAGTCGCCAAGCGCCTCATGCCACTGGGCCAGCGTCGCCCGGCGACCCGGCACGTCGGCGCCTTCGGTGAAGGTGGTCGTGAACATCTCGCGCAGGCTCTCCGGAAGATCGCTCCACAGCTCGTACCACACCCCCTGCGGCACGTCGCGCTGACCGCGCCCGTAGGCGAAGCGGCCGCGTCGCAGGTTGCGCACCGGATCGTCGCCACCCACGATGTCATAGGGGTGGCGTCCCAGCATGAGGCACTTGAACAGCACGATCGCCAGCGAAAAGGCCTCGCTGCCTGGCGTCCTGACGATCTTGCGGAAGGCCACCCCCTGGTGCTCCTTGGGCGTCATGTCGGGACTGCCGACCGGACAGGGGTAGAAGGTGCCACCCACGCGCAGTTGGTAGCTGTCGCAATCGATCAGCGTCACCTGCCGTGACCCCGGCACACAGAAGATGTTGTTGAGGTTGTAGTCGCCGATGCAGACGCCGGCACGGTGCAACTGCTGGATGATCTCGATGAGGCGCAGCAGGTAGCCCACGATCTGGCGGCGATCCAGCCCCGGGAAGTAGCGCTGGTAGAGCAAGGCATGGGCCAGGTAGCCCATCTTAACGCCCTGGGCACGATACATGGCAAAGCCGATCCAGCGGCGGCGCTCGTCGAAGACACGAATCAGCGGCCAGCATACGTCCTTGGTCATCTGGGCATCGCGCAGCTCGCGCATCGCCTCGACCTTGCGGTGCAGCTCGCTGCCGTGCTTCTTGAGCACCTCGGGGTAGTACCATTTGACGATCACATCGGGGCGATCCAGCAAGGCATAGATCTCACCCTCGCCGCCTCGCTCCAGCCGCTTGCCCAGGCGGCGTATCTTGCCCAGCGAATCCGTCACCATCCGTCCCTGCACGGTCTTCCCTCTCTCGTTGGGCTCGCGCGGCGAGCCGCGCCCTTCATTGGCCATCCTGCCGCCCTCTCCCGCGCTGGGCCCTGGATTCAGATGCTGTCCCAACTGTCGGTGGGCGGCAGCTTGACCTGGTCGGTGGTCGACGAGGAGGCCGACACCCGGCTCATGCTGGCGGAAAGCCAGAGGAAGAACTCCCGGAACTTGAGGCCATCGAGCCGCTTGGCCGGGCGGGTGGAAAAGGCGCTGAGCGCCTCGAGATCCGCCTCCTCGACCCCCACCGGCATTACCACCAGCTTGCGCTGCTGGGCCAGGGTTCGCGCTCGTGCGGAGACCGCCTGCCACTCATCGGTCGGGACACCGTCGCTGATCACCACGAGCCAGGGCTGGTAGTAGGCCACCCCCGCCTTGCGATAGGCCGCCGTGCGCTCTTCGAGCCGATCCAGCGCCAGCTCCATGGCCGCCCCGAGCGGGGTCAGCCCGGAGGCAACGAACTGACGGCACTGGGAGATGTGCATGGCAGTGGTAAACGGAAGCTGCTCGGTGACCTTGCCACCGGCGGTGATGACCCCAAGCTCCACGGAGCAGGCGGCCATTTCGTCTTCCTTGATCGCGGCGATGAAGGCCTGCACACCGGCATTGAGCTCCTGGATCGGCTGGCCGAACATCGACGCGGAGGTATCCAGCACCAGCATGCAAGCGCAGCGGGGCGAAGGATTGTCGATCAGGTCGCTGGTGGGGTTGAGCCGGTATGTCGCCATCGAGGTGTCCTCATGTTCTGACGAACACGAGACTACCACAGCGTACCCGACGATGCTGCGCTCGCCCGGGCCGAGAAGCGCTCGCCGGCCCCTTGATTCCTGGCGCCAGGGCCCGCATCTTGCGATGACATCTCTCTTGGAAAAGGTTTGCTCATGGCCATCGTCGATCCTCGCAGTGGCGCGCCTCTGGCGACGCCCCCCGACTCCTCCCCTTCACCGCAGGAAGCGGCGCCGGGCGATGACCAACTGATCATCGACGTCGACCGCAACACGATCCAGCAGTTGCTGGAATTCTCCATGCAGGTTCCCGTGCTGCTCGACTGCTGGGCCCCCTGGTGCCAGCCCTGCAAGGCACTGATGCCGCTCCTGGAGAAGCTGACCCGCGAATATCGCGGCGCCTTCATCCTGGCCAAGCTCAACATCGAGGACAACCAGGAGATCGCTGCCCAACTCGGCGTGCGCTCGGTGCCGGACGTCAAGCTGATCAGCCAGGGCGGCCTGGTCGATCACTTCCAGGGGGCGCTGCCCGAGAAGGAGCTGCGCGAATGGCTGGGGCGCTATTTCCCCCTACCCGAGGGCGCTTCGGCCAGCCCCGAGGAACAGGCCGCCGAGGCCTTGGCCCAGGGCGACGCCGCCACCGCTCGCACGATCTACGAAGAGTTGGTGCAGCAGAATCCCGAGCACTACCCCTACCAGGTGGAGCTGGCCAGGGCGCTGGTCGCCGAAGGGCGCGGCCCGGAGGCGCTGGCGCTTCTCGACAACCTGCCCCCCGAGGAGCGGGATGCCGCGGCGGCCCGCGGCGTGCGTGCCAGCGTCGAGTTTCGCAAGGAGGCACCCAGCGACGATGACCTGGCCGCCCTGGCCGGCCGCGACGATAGCGAGGCCCAGTTCAAGCGTGCCCTGCGCCAGGTCGCCGATGGCGACTACGAAACCGGGCTGGAGGGCTTGCTGGCCCTGATGCGCACGGATCGTGCCTATGGCGAGGACGCCGCGCGCCTGACGCTGCTGCGCGTCTTCGACGCCCTGGGGGCCGACCACCCGCTCACCGTCACCTATCGTCGCAAGCTGTTCACGCTGCTCTACTGAAACGCTCGCGAATGAACCTGCCGGCGGCCCACGGGGCCGCCCTCTTCCCTTGTCTCAGCCCCTCAGCACAGCATCCAGGCGCCTCAGCGCCTCGTCGAGCTGTGCTGCCGTGGTACCGAAGTTGAGCCGCACGAAGCCCGGACGGCCGAAGTCGGCACCGTCGGAGAGCGCCACCTTCGCCGTCTCGAGCAGCGCCTGCTGGGGCGAACCCGCGGCATGGGCCAGCCCCTCGGCCCGGCGCAGGTCGAGCCAGGCCAGGTAGGTCGCCTGTGGCGCGCTCATGGCCACTCCCGGCCAGCCGGCCACCTGCTCGACAAGACGCTGGCGATGCCCTCGCAGCACATCGAGCAATGCCTGTCGCCATGGGTCGCCATGGGCATAAGCGGCTTCGGCCGCAACCAGCCCCAGCACGTTGACGTCGGGCAGCAGCCCGCGCGCCGCCGCGGCGAAGCGTGCGCGCAGCGCGGCATCCGGAATCACCGCACAGGCGGCGGTGAGCCCGGCCAGGTTGAAGGTCTTGGACGGCGCCCACAGGGTGATGATGCGCGCTGCCAGGGCCGGGAATGCCGCCGCCAGCGGCCGGTGCACCGCGCCCTCGTCGAGCAGCAGGTCGCAATGCAGCTCGTCGGAGACCACCAGCAGGTCGTGGCGCTCGACCAGCGCCGCCAGGCCGGCCAGCTCCTCCTGGCACCAGGCCCTGCCGGTGGGATTGTGCGGTTGGCACCACAGCAGAAGGCGCGTCTCGGGGGTGATGGCCGCCTCCAGCGCCTCGAGGTCGAGCCGCCACGGTTCCCCGGGGGCATCGGGTTCGGCCAGCGGGGCCTGCTGGGCCAGGCGTCCGGTGCGTTCGGCCACCCTCAGGAACGGGGGGTAGATGGGGGTGACGGTCAACACGCCCTCCCCCGGCTCGGTCAGGGCCAGGCTGGCCAGGTGCAGGGCCGGCACCACGCCGGGCAGCCATAGCTGCCATTCGGGCTGGATCTCCCAGCCATACTCGCGCCGGCTCCATTCGCCCATTACCCGCGTCAGGCTGCCGGGTACCGCGCCGTAGCCGAATACCCCATGCTCGACCCGCTTATGCAGCGCCGCGACGACCTCCGGCGGCGAGCGAAAATCCATGTCGGCCACCCACAGCGGCAGCGTGTCGTCACCGTAGCGGTGCCATTTTTGGGAGGACCAGCCCCCCTCGGGATGGCGACGCTCCACAAGCGTGGCAAAATCGAACTCCATGTTCTCGTCCTCGGGGAAAGCGATATGAGCGAAACCATGCCGCAAAGCGGATTCTATGCCAAGGTGCGCCGGGGCATGCCGGCCCTGATCGACCAGTGGCGACAGTTGGGCCAGGGTGGCCCGGCGCAGCTGGCGCTCATCCTGGCCGAGACCGCCCGCGTCGCGCACCTGGGGGAACCCGAGGCAACCCCCGATGGGGCGATGCTCGAGGCATGGAGCCACCCCGAGGCGGGAAACGCCATTCCGCTCTGGGCGGCGCGCACAGCCGCCTTCCTGCTGGTGCAGATGCCGGCAAGGCCGCTGCCGCAAAGCGACGACGAGGCCTGCGCCTGGGCCTACTGCTGGCTGCGCAACCGCGCCTTTGCCAGCGTCGACGAGGCGCGCGCCGCCCTGCCGTGCCACTTGCAAGAGCCCCTGCACCATGCGGTGGGTGCCGCCTGGGCCGACCGCCAGGGGCTGCGCCTCGTCTGACTGCCTTACCCATCCACAAGGATAATTCCCTCATGGAAGTTCCCCTGAGCTGGCAACTGGCCAAGCTGGCGGTCTCGATCGGCATCGTGCTTGGGCTGTCGATGATCGCCGAGCGCGTCAGCACCCGGGTAGCCGGGCTGCTGGCCGGCTACCCGCTGGGCACCGCCATCGCCCTGTTCTTCATCGGCCTGGAGATCTCGCCGGGCTTTGCCGCCGAGAGTGCCGTGTTCAGCCTGGCCGGGTTCACCGCCACCATGGCCCTGGGTGGGGGCTACCTGCTGTGCGGCCGGCGTGACGGCCTGGGCGGCGTACTGGCCGGCACGGCAGGCGGCCTGCTTGCCTGGTGGCTGACGAGCCTCGCCCTGACCCGCTTCGACTTCACCCGGCTGAGCGGCACGCTGGTCACCCTGGTGGCGATCCTGCTGTTCACCTGGCTCTATCGCCACCTGCCGGACGTGCGCACCAAAGCCCGCGCGGGCGGCGCTCGCTGGCCGGCGCTGGCGCTGCGAGCCGGGCTCGCCACCGTCATCGTATTCGTCGTCACCGGGCTTGCCCATGTGCTGCCCACCTCCTGGGCGGGGATGCTGGCGGCCTTTCCGATCTCGATGTACCCGCTGCTGGTGATCCTGCATCTCACCCACGGCGCGGCACCGGCCGCCACGGTGATCAAGCACTACCCCGCCGGACTCGGTGCGCTGCTCTGCTATGCCCTGTGCGTTTCGCTCACCTATGCCACGCTCGGCCTGCTGTGGGGCACGCTGGCCGGGTTCGGCGTGGCGACGCTATGGCTGCTGGCCTGGATGCGGCTGCAGGCATGGCAAGGAGCGAGAAAGGCGCCGGCAGGCACTTGACCTAGCGTTTGCTCGGGGCAATGCTGTTCTCCGACAATAAGACCTAACCTGACGAGGACACCCTATGTTTGTGCGCACGATCGAGCCTGCCTTCTACGACACCGATGCCCTGGGCCACGTCAACAATACCCGACTTCCAGCCTGGTTCGAGCTGGCCCGCAACGACCTGTTCCGGCTGTTCACGCCGGACCTCGATCCGCACAAGTGGCGGCTGATCATGGCGCGCATGGAGATCGATTACCGTGCCGAGCTGCACTACGGCAGCGAGATCGAGATTCGCACCTACCTGTCCCGGTTGGGCAACAGCTCTTTCACCGTAACCCAGGAGGCGTGGCAGAAAGGCGCCCTGACCAACCTGGGCCACACCGTGCTGGTGCACTTCGACCACGCCACCAAGCGGGCCGTGCCCATTACCGGCGAGCTGCGCGACGCGCTCGAAGCGCACCTGCAGCCGAGCGAGGAGACCGCCGGCGCATGACCCCGGCGGTCAGGGCGCTTGAGCGCGACGGCACTGAGTTCGCGCTGCTCAGCTACGTGCACGACCCCCGCACGCCGGCCTATGGCGAAGAGGCTGCCCGCGCCCTGGGGTTGGCGCCCACTACCGTATTCAAGACGCTGATCGTGTGTCTCGATGAAACGCGCCTCGCGGTGGGCATCGTGCCGGTAAGCGGGCAGCTCGACCTCAAGGCCCTGGCCAAGGCAGCCGGCGCCCGGAGAGCGAGCCTGGCCGATGCCGCCGAGGCCGAACGCGCCACCGGCTACGTATTGGGCGGCATCAGCCCGCTGGGCCAGAAGAAACGGCTGCCGACCTTTCTCGACGCCAGCGCCGAGCGCCTCGAGCGAATGCACGTCAGCGGCGGGCGGCGCGGCCTGGAGATCGCGCTCGCTCCGACCGACCTGATCCGCCTGTGCGCTGCTCGGCTGGCGCCGCTGCTGCGTCGCTGACCCCGGCTGAGCCGATCGTCGCCGCCCGCGGTCCAAGCCTGATGACCCGACAGGCAGACGGGCCACCCACGCTTGCAGGAGTCCCCTATGGCCATCCGCTACAACCTCTGGCTCGATCCGGACAACGTCGCCCAGCACCGGGCCGTGGAAGCCGACCTGGAGCGCTACTTCATGGAGCGCTTCGCCGACTATCCCCATATCCGCTTGTTCGGGGCCGACCCGTACGATTATGATGCCCCGTTCAATCGTCTCTACGACGTGCTGATGGCACGGGCCAACGAGTACTGCGAACGCCAGTGGCGGGGCTACGTGCCAACGCCCGAGCAACTCAACCGGACCTTCTTTCGCGCCGTGGGCCGCTCCAACAAGTTCGTACGGGACCCCCACGATGGTAATCCAGACCGACCAGGCACCTGACGCACGCCAGCTCGCCATCATCACCGAGCAGTTGGGGCGCGCCCCGCGGGGTATCGAGGCACTGTCTGCCACCGACGGCGAAGGCACCCCCCTGGTGCTGCGCATGGCGCCGATCGTCGATGGCAAGCCCTTCCCCACGCTCTACTGGCTCTGCAGCGAGCGCCTCAAGATCGAGATCTCGCGCATCGAGGCCCAGGGCGTCATCAAGCGGCTCGAGGCCAGGCTGCAGGAAGACGCCGACTTCCTCGCGGCCTACCATGCCAGCCACCGCGACTACGTGGCAACGCGTTGGCGCTGCATGAGCGCCTCACAGCGCCAGGCGATCGAACGGCTCGGCTACGAGGACGTGCTGCGCGAGCGTGGCATCGGCGGCATCGCCAACTGGGATCAGGTGCGCTGCCTTCACACCCAGTACGCCCACCACCTGTGCGGACACAACGTGATCGGCCAGTGGCTCGATGCCGAGTATCAGGTGGGCGACTGCCTGCCCTGATGCTCTCTAGCGAACGCACTGCCAAGCAACCACCACATCCCTGACCCACCCTGACCTACCCCCTGACGAAAAAAAGGAGCCCCCGATGTATATCGATACCCACGTGATCGCAAGCCTGGTGCTGATTGCCAGCATGCTGGGCATTACCGGCGGCGGCCTGGTCCTGCTGCAGCGCGTCATGCGCCGCGATGCCTCTCGCCGGCACTGAGCCCGGCTCGCCGGGCGCAAGGCGCCCGGCCCCTCCCTCCTTTCGGCTCCACCGGCTTCGGGCTAGGATAATGGCCCCTTGAGGAGGAACCGCATGGCAAGATTCTGTGTTTACCTGGGCTCGCGCGATGGCCGCGACGAAGCCTATCTGCATGCAACCCGCACCCTCGGGCGCGAGCTGGCCCGCCGCGGTCACGGCCTGGTCTATGGCGGCGCCCGGATCGGGCTGATGGGAGAGCTGGCCAATGCCGCCCTAGCCGAAGGAGGCGAGGTCATCGGCATCATGCCTGATCACCTGGTCGAGCGCGAGCAGGCCCATGAAGGGCTGCCGACCCTCATTCGCGTCAATAACATGCACGAGCGCAAGGCCAGCATGGCGGCGCATGCCGATGCGTTCATCACGCTTCCCGGTGGCATCGGTACCCTGGAGGAACTGTTCGAGTCCTGGACCTGGCAATACCTGGGGCTGCACGACAAGCCCATCGGCGTCCTCGATACCGCCGGCTTCTATGCGCCGCTGCTGCGCTTTCTCGACAGCGTGGTGGAGCAGGGTTTTCTCAACCCCCACACCCGCGACTGCCTCATCGATGCCAGCGAGCCGGCTGCCCTTCTCGATGCGCTGGAAGAACGCCTGGCCGCCAGGCGCCCCTAGCCAAACGGAAGTTGCGGCCAGGCACGCCGCCCGGCACCAAACGACCGGGCGGCTATCGTGGCTACGCCGCCTATTGCAGAGCTTGGGGGTAGGCGCACTGCCATTGGTGATGCGCCCTGGCCTGGCTCAGCCGCCAGCTTCCAGAGTTCGGGCGTAGACCAACTGCAACAGGCGGGCGTCCTCGGCGGCGCGGTGGCGGCGTATCCCCAGCTCCTTCACGACAGCTTCCCGCGTGGCGTGCCACAGGCTGAGCTGGCGCTCGCTGAGCAGCACGCGCAGCGCCTCGAGGCGAAACATCGGCAACATGCCGGCATGATGGAATAGCAGTGAAAGCCAGGTGTTGTCATAGCCCCAGCTGTCGCTGTAGGCGATGCCAGATTGGCTCAGCTCATCGTTGAGCCAGCGTGCCACCTGCTCCACGGGCAGCCCCTCCCTCGCCAGGCGGGCACGTGAAATGCCGTGCAGCAGTTCGGCCTTGGGGTCCCAGTGCGTCCACTCCGCCAACGGCTGGATGAGGAACGCGCAGCAGCTGCCGTCGGCTCGGGCCAGGCCGACCTCGATGGGGTAGCTACCGCGTCCGAATCCAGACGCTTCGATGTCCAGCAGTGTCGGCAGCGTCACGCGGCAGGGAATCCTTGGCACAGGCCGGCCGTGAGGCACGGTCCATTTGATGGGCGGTCTAGTGTCGGGTCTTGTCGCCGTGGCTGTCCAGCCCACCCACGGTAGGATCGAGGCGCTCGAGCGCGACGGACCGATCCGCGATGGCCTGCCAGTGGTCCGCATGGGCGGCATCGACGGCAAGCCCCAGCTCTCCCAGGCGATAGGCCTTGGCTAGCCGCTCCGCCGCCAAAGGGTGCCCCGCCTCGCCGGCCCTGGCATACCAGGTGACGGCCCGCTCCTCGCGGCGCGGGTATTGCACGCAGCCATGCTCATGAATCAGGCCGGCCTGGTACTGAGCCTTCAGGTCGCCGGCATGGGCAGCTTCCAGCACGTAGCGTGCGCCCTTGGCCTTGTCCTGCGGCGTCGTCCCCCGGTGAAACAGCATATGCCCATACAAAGACAGTGCCGCCGGATGCCCTGCATCGGCACAGCGCTGAAAGAGATGCAGGGTCAGGCGCTGGGTGCGCGGCGAGCGAGGCAGCCAACGCGTATGAAACAACTGTTCTGCAAGACGGTACTCAAGCCGGGTGAACAGTGATGATGTCTGCGTCATGGCAAACCATCCTGTGTTCGTATCAGTGCTGGGCATGCGGCGATCCACTGCCCTGTGGCTGCCTGCATGACGAATCGAAGCCGCCGCCCGGTCTCCGCCGGGCATTTGAGGGTGGCCAGCATACGCCTGCCCCGGCGGCGACTCAACCCCCCTCATTTGCTGCGTTGCCGGCCCTCGGCTAGCATGGCGTTCGGGAATTGCTGAGCTAACAGGAGCCACGATGCAAACGCGACCGCTGGGCAACACGGGGATCGAGGTCAGTCGCCTGTGCCTGGGCACCATGACCTTCGGCGAACAGAACAGCGAGCAAGAGGCCCATGAGCAGCTTGATCGCGCCGTGGCCTACGGCATCAATTTCATCGACACCGCCGAAATGTACCCGGTGCCCCCGCGCGCCGAGACCCAGGGACGTACCGAAGCCTATCTCGGCAGCTGGCTCAAGCGCCGCGATAGCCGCGACGACGTCATCATCGCCACCAAGGTCACCGGCCCTGGGCTGGAACACATCCGCGGCGGCACGCGCCTGAGCCGGGAGCAGATCCACCAGGCGGTCGACGACAGCCTTCGGCGGCTGCAGACCGACTACATCGACCTCTACCAGTTGCACTGGCCCGAGCGCACCACCAACTACTTCGGCCGGCTCGGCTTCGAATATGACGACGAGGAAGATGCCATCGAACTGGAAGATACCCTCCATGTACTGAAGGAGCTGGTGGAGGCTGGCAAGATACGCGCCATCGGCCTCTCCAACGAGACGCCGTGGGGGGTGATGAAGGCGCTGCAGCTGGCCGAGCGCCTGGACCTACCGCGGGTCGCATCGGTCCAGAACCCCTACAACCTGCTCAACCGCACCTTCGAGGTCGGCCTGGCCGAAATCGCCCATCGTGAAAACGTCGGCCTGCTGGCCTATTCGCCGCTGGCCTTCGGCGTGCTGTCCGGCAAGTACCTGGGCGGCATGCGCCCGGAAAAGGCGCGCCTCACCCTGTTCGAACGCTTCAAGCGCTATACCTCGCCGCTGGCCGAACAGGCGACCCAAGCGTATGTCGACATCGCCCGCGACCACGGCCTGGAACCGGCCCAGATGGCGCTTGCCTTCGTCACCTCCCGGCCGTTCCTGACCAGCAACATCATTGGTGCCACCACCATGGAACAGCTTGAGGACAACCTCGACAGCGAGTCACTCAAGCTCGACCAGGGCGTGCTCGACGCCATCGAGGAAGTGCATCGGCGCTGGCCGAATCCAGCGCCCTGAAATCCGGCTTACACTCCCCAGCGGGGCTATCAATGCGATAGCCCCGCCGCTCTCCTTGGGTTGGTATACTCGCGGCCTACCGACTCGCCTCTCATCAGGTACAGGAGTGCTCCATGCTAAGCGTGATCTCACCCGCCAAGACGCTGGACTTCGAGACGCCCGCCAGCACCACCGTCCACACCCAGCCTGACTTCCTTGAGCAGAGCCGAGTCCTGGTCGAGATCCTCAGGACTTACTCGCCGCCGCAGCTCAGCGAGCTGATGAGCATCAGCGACAAGCTGGCCGGGCTCAATGCCGCCCGTTTCGCTGAATGGCAGCCCCCGTTCACGCTGGAGAACGCCAAGCCAGCCGCCCAGGCGTTCCAGGGCGATGTCTATGTCGGCCTCGAAGCCCCCGCCTTCAGTGACGGCGACAACGTCTTCGCCCAGCGACACCTGCGCATCCTCTCCGGGCTCTACGGCCTGCTGCGCCCGCTGGACTTGATCCAGCCCTACCGCCTGGAGATGGGCACACGGCTGCCCAATCCCGCCGGAAAGGACCTCTACGCCTTCTGGAAGGGCACCGTGACGGAAGCACTCGACGAAGCAGTCGCACACAGCGGCTCGCCTGTGCTGGTCAACCTGGCCTCCAACGAGTACTTCAAGGCAGTCGATACCCAGCGCCTAAAGGCACGGGTCGTCACCCCGGTATTCAAGGACGAGAAACGCGGGCAATACAAGATCATCAGCTTCCATGCCAAGAAAGCACGTGGATTGATGGCCGCCTGGATGATCCGCGAGCGGCTCGACGACCCGCTAGGCCTGAAGGACTTCGATGTGGCGGGCTATCGCTTCAATGCCGCGATGTCGGAAGGAGACACCCTGGTCTTCACGCGGCAGGAAGACCAGGGCTGATCACGAGAGGCTCGCTCAGAAGAAGCGCAGCGGGCGCGCCGAGCGCGGCTTGAGGCAGCGCCGATGAACATCCTTGAACTGCGCATCGTCGCAGCGCTCGAGCCATTCATAGGCCACCATGTCGGCGCTCACCACCGTAGCGCCGGCCTGCATGATCCGCTGGCGTGCCAGCGCCGCCTCTTCAGCGCGCCGACTCGCCGACGCTTCGGCCAGCCAGAACACCTCATAGCCGGCTTCCAGCAGCCCTAGGCCCGTTTGCAGCACGCAGATATGGGCCTCCGTGCCGCACAGCACCACCTGGGTGCGCCCGCTGTCGGCCAGCGCACCGGCGAAATCGGCTTCGGCATGGGCATTGAAGTGCAGCTTCTGCCACAGCCGATGGCGGGGCAACGCCTGCAGCAGCCTTGGCTCGCTGCCACCCAGGCCAGCCGGATACTGCTCGGTGATCCAGACGGGCACGTCGAGGATTTCTGCCACGCCCCCAAGCCAGGCCGCTTCGGTTACCGCCTGGTCGCCGCCCTCGATGACCGGCAGCAGGCCCGCCTGCAGGTCGACCAGCAACAACAGGCTTTTCTCGCTGTCCAAGCGCATACCCTACCCCCATTTATTATCGTCACTTCACACAGCATAGCCGCTAGAATGGGGTTTCAAAATTCCACCCCTTCCCTTGGAGAATACATTGATGCGTCACTTTCTCGTCATGCTTGTGGTCGGCGTGCTGGGCTTCGGCCTGGCAATCGACCATGCCGAGGCCCGCCGCATGGGCGGCGGCGGCAATGTGGGGAATTATTCCCGTTCCGTCGACCGGCCCGCAGCCGCTCCCAACCAGGCGGCACCGGCACGCCAGGCCCAGCCCAACCAGGCGACAGGCTCGCGCATGCCCGGCATGCTTGGCGGCCTGCTGGCAGGCGGCCTGCTGGCCGCGCTCTTCTTCGGCGGTGCCTTCGACGAACTGCGCCTGATGGATATCCTGCTCGTCGCCGGGATTGCCTTTCTGCTGTTCCGCCTGCTGGCACGGCGGCGCACCGCCACGGCCGGAGGACCACAACCGATGCCCTCCCAGCAGGAGCCGCACAACCAGCCCCAGACCTTCCAGTCAGCGCCCGGCGCGACCATCGGTGGCGGCACCTTCGGCAGCCTTCCTGCCTGGTTCGACCGCGAGCGCTTCCTGGCCGGCGCCAAGGAGCACTTCATGACGCTGCAGCGCGCCTGGGACAGCAACGACTTCAGCAATATTCAGGAGTACGTGACGCCGGAACTCTATAACCTGCTGCGTGAAGAGCGTAAGCAGCAACCGGCCAATAATCGCACCGACGTCGTGCACCTTTTCGCCGAGCTCGGCGACGTGCGCGAGATCGGCAATCAGGCCGAAGCGACGGTGATTTTCCACGGTATCCTCGATGAAAACGGCGAACAGTCCGAATTCAACGAAACCTGGCACCTGATCCGTGATATGCGTGAAGGCGCCCCCTGGTACCTGCAGGGTATCGAGCAGAACACCCCTTCTTGAGAGTTTTTCCATCTCTTTAGGCCGGGCCTTGCGCCCGGCTTTTTACCGCTTGTATTACGCTTGCCGTCTTTCATTCATCCCTTTACGCCCGCGACGTGTCAGCAGCCTGCCGGATCACTCCCCCTCCGCGTCATCCTCGATCTCCTCGCTCACTTCCTTGAGGTTCTTTCGCAGCTCTTTCATCGCGTTATCAATATTGCGCTCGGTCTTTTCACCTGGCCCAGCATTGTCACACCCACTGGCCGCCGATACCGCGAACACCAGCAGCAAGATGGCACCGTAGCGACCCAGACATGGCATGTAGCACACTCCTCGCATGACGCTTGTGCCTTAACCGTCACCCTATGCCTGGCACTGCCTGCCTACCACGGCATTTTGGTAATTCTTGGTAAATGCCCTACATGCTCTTGGCCGATGTGGCCTTCCCCCTGGTTTAGGTCCGTCCTCAATGTGAGGAATCGCTCCATCATGCACATTGCTGGGCATGGACCACGGGGGGCAAATAGCCCAGCGAGCAGTGCGGTCTGACGTGGTTGTAGTGGGTTCTCCATTGAGTGATTTCGTATCGCGCAACCGCCAGGCTCAGGAATCAATGCTGATTCAAGCAACCATCCCCGAGACGATCTCCTTGAGGGCAGCGTTATCGAGGGCGCTTTCCGCCAGCAGCTTCTTGAGCCGGGCATTCTCGGCCTCCAGCTCGCTCAGGCGCTTGGCCTCTGAGACCTCCATGCCGCTGTATTTGGCCTTCCAGCGGTAAATGGTCTGCTCGGCCACGCCGCTCTGGCGGGCCAGCTCGGCAATCGAGACGCCGCGTTCGCTGGCCTTGAGGATGCTGATGATTTGCTCTTCGGTATGTCGGTTACGCTTCATCGCGAGATCTCCTGCAATCAGGGTAAACGTAGCGGAAATCTCACATTGGCGGTGGACCGGTTTCGGGGGAGGGGGCAGGTCACGCTTACATAGCGACGTTATTCAGTGGCCCTAGAACGACGACACCCAGCCTCGAGGAGGCTGGGTGTGTGCAAAGAAGCCGGAAGCTAACCCAGGCGGCACGACGCGGCCTGGGCCAGCCCCAAACGACAACACCCAGCCTCTTTCGAAGCTGGGTGTCTGAAAAGGTGCCTGA
>CAZZCJ010000002.1:0-836959 GCA_964652855.1 uncultured Halomonas sp. | reverse complement strand
GGCCCTGCGTGAGTGAAAAACCCCGAGGAGGTACGTCCTCGGGGTTTTTCTTTATCCAGTCCATGCGTTTCCGCGGACGCGGCAGTTCGCTAGAATGGTTTTTTTCCCGACCAGGGCAACAGGGCATGACCATCGGTGATCTCATGCGGCTGCTGAGTGACGGAGAGTTCCATTCCGGCGAGCAGTTGGGAGAGCGGTTGGGGGTATCCCGCACCGCAGTCTGGAAGCAGCTCAAGAAGCTCGAGGCGCTCGATATTCCACTCGAAGCAGTAAAGGGGCAGGGCTACCGCCTGACAAGGCCGTTGGAGTTGCTCAATGGCAGTGATATTGTCGCTGGCCTGCCACGTGCAGGTCGGCAGCACCTTGCCAGACTGTTCGTCGAGGAAACGCTGCCATCGAGCAATGAGTTCATACGCCTGCGTTTCGCTCAAGGCGCCGGGCATGGCGAGGTCTGTCTCGTTGAGCAGCAGAGTGCAGGGCGAGGGCGTCGAGGCCGATCCTGGACGACCCCTTGGGGCCGAGCCTTGATGCTATCCATAGGCTGGCGTTTCGAATCGGGCGTAGTGGCGCTGGAAGGGCTGAGTTTGGCTGTAGGGGTGGCATTAGCGCGTGTGCTGGAGCGCCATGGGCTAGCACCTCGGCTGAAGTGGCCCAATGATGTGCTGCTGGGCGATGAGCAAGGCACGCTTGGCAAGCTGGCCGGCATCCTGATCGAGATCAGCGGTGATGCTGCGGGGCCCTGTGAGGTCGTGGTGGGCATAGGCATCAACTTTGACCTGCCGCCAAGCTTCCGGCAGCAGATCGAGCAGCGCGTTGCGTCCGTGCATGACCAGGCTCCCACGCTATCACGCAATCTCCTGGCCTCCGAGCTGCTCGGTGAGCTGATGCCTTTGCTGGCCGGCTACGAGATCGGAGGATTCTCTGCCTGGCAGGAGGAGTGGAATGCTCGGCATGCCTTCCATGACTGCGAGGTCGAGGTCGCAAGAGGGCCACAGCGACTAGTGGCCATCGCGGAAGGAGTGGATGTGTCGGGCAATCTGTGGATTCGCCACGGTGACCAGCGTGAGCGCCTGGCAGGAGGAGAGATCAGCGTGCGTGGACGTACATGATCCTGGATCTAGATATCGGCAATACGCTTTCGAAATGGCGATTGAAGGATGCCGACAGCAGCGAAATTCGCTCACGAGGCGCCGTCTGGACCCGTGAAGAATGGAAGCCTGGGGCGGATATCCCGGATTTGGACGTTGTGGAAGCGGTGCGCATTTCGAGCGTCGCGCGCGAAGCGGTGCTGGAACAGACCGTGGCCCTGCTCCAGCATCGTGTGCGCCATGTGCACGTGGCGCGATCTGCTCCTGAGTCGCTAGGTGTGGTCAATGGGTATGATGAGCCGCACCGCCTGGGGGTCGACCGCTGGATGGGTGTGCTGGCCGGTTACCAGTTGGCAGGCGGTTGCTGCGCCGTGGATTGCGGCAGCGCCATCACCATCGATTTTGTGCTGCCGGGAGGTCGCCATCTTGGCGGCTATATCCTCCCAGGGCTGCGCCTCATGAAGGAGAGCCTCAAGCTTGGTACGCGCAACGTGGCCATCGACCCGGACAGCGAGGCGGAGGAGCTGCTCTTGCCTGGCCGGCGCACCGTGGAGGCGGTCAACCACGGCATCTATCTGGCGGCGGTGAGCGCCGTGAACAGAATCTATAGTGAAGTTTGTGATAGAGAGGGTGTCGCCCTGCCAATGCTGCTGACGGGAGGCGACGCGCGAGTCGTTGCGCGCGGTGTCCATTCGCCTCATGCCGTATGGCCTGACATGGTCTACGCAGGGTTGGAGGCTTGCTTTCCGCTCACCGCGGCGGAGCGTGCCGGGCGGATGTCGGGGGCGCCCCAGGTCCCGCAGCCGCCTAGCTTGGAAAAAATCCGGGCTGGACTTGCTTTCTCTATGCTGCTTTGAAATAATGCAGCGCGTTCCGAGGCCAAGCTTTGGTCTTTCGGGGCAAGCCGAAGGCAAGTCCATGAAAAATAAGGGCTTGACAAGGCCGAAGAGGGCGGTAAAATTGGCCGCCAGTTGGAGGGGTTCCCGAGTGGCCAAAGGGAGCAGACTGTAAATCTGCCGCGAAAGCTTCGAAGGTTCGAATCCTTCCCCCTCCACCAGATTTCGCCGATGTCCGTTCGTTGGGCTTGGCAGCAAGAGTGGGTAGGCGGGCATAGTTCAATGGTAGAACCTCAGCCTTCCAAGCTGATGGTGCGGGTTCGATTCCCGCTGCCCGCTCCAGATATCGCGGCAATGACCAAGATATCATGTGTTTGCGCTCATGTAGCTCAGGGGTAGAGCACACCCTTGGTAAGGGTGAGGTCGACGGTTCAAATCCGTCCATGAGCTCCATACGGTGAAAGGCGGGCCAAGGCTCGCCTTTTTCTTGACCTTCTGCCGGTCAATTGCAGAAGGGGGTTGTCAGTCGGTGAGCACTTCGCTATCATGACGCCCGCTGTCGCGCATGCTCTTGAAGAGTCTGCAGTGGCAAGTTCAGGCCAGTAGCTCAATTGGCAGAGCAGCGGTCTCCAAAACCGCAGGTTGGGGGTTCGATTCCCTCCTGGCCTGCCAACCTCCCCCAGGTTGGCATTTATTTTCCGCAGTTGCGCAAGTTCGATTGCCGCGCCTTGAGGAGTCTCGTTCTCATGAAACATAACGCCGAGGTGCAAGAGTCGCGCCACGACGGGCTCAAGTGGGCGGTGGTCATCACTCTGCTGGTCGTTGCGGTAGTGGGAAATACCTACTTCGCCGATCAGGCACTTCTCTATCGCGTGCTGGGTGTCGTGTTGCTTTGCGTGCTGGCTGGCGTGATTGCGCTGACTACCGCAAGAGGGCGAGATCTCGCCGAGCTGGCGAAAAGCTCCAAGAAAGAGATCCAGCGCGTAGTGTGGCCGACCCGTCCCGAAACCGTGCAGACCACCGCCATCGTGCTTGTTGCCGTGTTGGTGGTAGGGCTGATGCTGTGGCTGATCGACACCCTTCTTAGCTGGGCGATGTCCGGCGTCATCGGTTAGGAGTCTTCATGTCCAAGCGTTGGTACGTCGTGCACGCCTATTCAGGCTTCGAGAAACATGTCATGCGCTCCCTCAAGGAGCGCGTGAAGCTGTATGGCATGGAAGAGCGCTTCGGCGAGATTCTGGTGCCTACTGAAGAAGTCGTCGAGATGCGCGATGGCAAGCGCCGCAAGAGCGAGCGCAAGTTCTATCCCGGCTACGTGTTGGTCGAGATGGAAATGGATGACGCGACTTGGCACCTGGTCAACGAGACGCCGCGTGTCATGGGCTTCATCGGTGGCACTAAGGAAAAGCCGGCGCCGATCACCCAGCGCGAGGCCGACGCCATACTGCGCCGCGTGAAGGATGGCAGCGACAAGCCGCGCCCCAAGACCATGTTCGAGCCCGGGCAGTCCGTGCGCGTCGTGGATGGGCCCTTCGCCGACTTCAACGGCGTGGTGGAAGAGGTCAACTACGACAAGAGCCGCCTTCAGGTCAGCGTGTTGATCTTCGGCCGCTCTACGCCGGTCGAGCTCGAATTCGCGCAGGTCGAGAAAGAGTAAGTCCTCTCGCCCTGCTGCATGCCGAGGCCGCCGCAAGGCGGCCGTTTGATCAGGGGAGCCGAAAGGCGTTATTACCCAACTGGAGTGAATCATGGCCAAGAAAGTACAGGCTTACATCAAGCTGCAGGTCGCAGCTGGTAAGGCCAATCCGAGTCCCCCCGTTGGCCCGGCGCTGGGTCAGCACGGCGTGAACATCATGGAATTCTGCAAGGCATTCAATGCCGCGACCCAGGACATGGAGCCTGGGCTGCCGACTCCCGTGGTCATCACCGTCTATTCCGACCGTAGCTTCACCTTCATCACCAAGACGCCCCCCGCGGCCGTGCTGCTGAAGAAGGCGGCTGGCATCAAGTCCGGCTCCGGCGAGCCGAACAAGAAGAAGGTCGGTACCGTTACCCGCGAGCAGCTCGAGGAGATCGCCAAGACCAAGGAGCCGGATCTGACGGCTGCCGATCTCGATGCCGCGGTGCGCACCGTTGCAGGTACTGCCCGTAGCATGGGCCTCAACGTGGAGGGTCTCTGATCATGGCCAAGCTGTCCAAGCGCGCGCAGATGATTCGCGAGAAGGTTGACGCTTCCAAGGCGTACAGCCTGGAAGAGGCCGTGGCCCTGCTCGCCGAACTCTCTACCGTCAAGTTCAAGGAGTCGCTGGACGTCGCCATCAATTTGGGCGTCGATCCGCGTAAATCCGACCAGGTGGTGCGTGGCGCCACCGTCATGCCCAATGGAACCGGCAAGGACGTCCGCGTCGCCGTGTTCACTCAGGGTGCCAGCGCCGATGCTGCCAAGGAAGCCGGTGCCGACATCGTCGGCATGGACGACCTGGCTGAACAGGTCAAGAAGGGCCAGCTCGACTTCGATGTCGTGATTGCCTCGCCGGACGCCATGCGCGTGGTAGGTCAGCTCGGTCAAATCCTCGGCCCGCGTGGACTGATGCCGAACCCCAAGGTCGGTACCGTGACCCCCGACGTCGCCACGGCGGTAAAGAACGCCAAGGCGGGTCAGGTGCGCTTCCGTACCGACAAGAATGGCATCATCCATACGACTCTGGGCAAGGTCGATTTCGAGGCCGATGCCATCCGTGGCAACCTTGAAGCGCTGATTTCAGACCTCAAGCGTCTGAAGCCGAGCACCTCCAAGGGCATCTACTTCAAGAAGGTCACCCTGTCCACCACCATGGGCCCCGGGCTGACCGTCGACCACTCCGCGCTGGTCTGACGGAAGACGGTCGAGTCAAGAGCAATAACTTTGCGGTCCCCGAAGCTGTACGGCTCCGGGCGCCGTCAAAGACCGCAGGTGCCGCCTTCTTTCGAGTGGGCGGCTTAATCTCCCCTAGGGATGCCTGCGCAGATGGTGTGGCCGCCAGAATGCTGGTGAGCACCATCACCCAGGACTTCCGTCGACGCCTGGCGCTGACGGAAGAGATGGTAACCTCCGGAGCCTGCAGTAAGCGGTTCCGGCACGAAGGAGTGATCACTGTGCCACTAGCACTTGAAGGCAAGAAGGCGATTGTTGCCGAGGTCAGTGAAGCTGCCAAGAGCGCACTCTCCGTCGTTGTTGCCGATTCTCGTGGCGTCACGGTCGAGAAGATGACCGGTCTGCGTAAGCAGGCGCGCGAGAATGGCGTCCAGCTGCGTGTTGTTCGCAACACCCTGGCGCGCCGCGCCCTCTCCGGCACTCAGTGGGAGTGTCTGAACGAGAGCTTCGTTGGTCCGACTCTGCTGGCGTTTTCCACCGAGCACCCGGGCGCTGCCGCCCGTCTGTTCAAGGATTTTGCCAAGGACGAGAAGAACTTCGAAGTCAAGGCGCTGGCCTACGAAGGCGAGCTGATTCCGGCAAGCGACATCGACCGTCTGGCGACCCTGCCGACTTATGACGAGGCCATCGCCAAGCTGATGTCCGTCATGAAAGAGGCATCCGCCGGCAAGCTGGTTCGCACCCTGGCTGCACTGCGCGACCAGAAGCAGGAAGCAGCCGCCTGAAGGGCGAACTCCTTTCTGCAGCCTTAGTCGAACACTGAATCCGAGCGCTCGGCGCGCCGAGGCTCCCGCAAAGTTAGGAAGACCAAAATGGCACTGACCAAAGAAGATATCATCAACGCCGTTGCCGACATGTCCGTCATGGAAGTTGTCGAGCTGATCGAAGCGATGGAAGAGAAGTTCGGCGTTTCTGCTGCCGCTGCCGTCGTGGCCGGCCCGGCTGCTGCCGGCGAAGTCGCCGAAGAGCAGACCGAGTTCGACCTGGTGCTGACCAGCGCTGGCGACAAGAAGGTCAACGTGATCAAGGCTGTGCGCGAGATCACCGGCCTGGGCCTGAAGGAAGCCAAGGCAGCCGTCGACGGCGCGCCGGCAACCCTGAAGGAAGCCATGTCCAAGGACGACGCCGAAGCGGCCAAGAAGAAACTGGAAGAAGCTGGCGCTTCCGTGGAGCTCAAGTAACTCTTGTGCCCATGGCTTTGCGCGCTGCGTAAGCTTCCACGGCTGGTGGCGGGCCCTCCCGCCGCCGGCCTTTTTCTGTTGCACTAGCGCCTTGCCCAAGCAACGTCGCTAGAAGAATCCCGACGGCGAGCTACCCCTGCGGAGCTTGCCGTCAGCGCCTGACGGGGCGATCCGTCGGGTGGCGCCGACCACGCATCGGTCACCCATGGTGAACAAGCTGGGGAATACAGATGGCTTACTCATACACTGAGAAAAAACGCATCCGCAAGGATTTCGGCAAACTGCCCCAAGTGATGGATGTGCCCTACCTGCTGGCGATCCAGCTTGATTCCTACTACGACTTCCTCCAGCAGGACCGCGCTCCCGAGGAGCGTCTTGAGGTCGGCCTGCACGCGGCGTTCAAGTCGGTATTCCCGATCGAGAGCTTCTCTGGCAACGCGGCGCTCGAGTACGTCAGCTATCGCTTCGGCACGCCGGCGTTCGACGTCAAGGAGTGCCAGCTGCGCGGTGTCACCTACTCGGCTCCCCTGCGGGTCAAGGTTCGCTTGATCATCTACGATCGCGACTCTTCGAACAAGGCCATCAAGGACATCAAGGAGCAGGAAGTCTACATGGGGGAGATCCCCCTGATGACCGAGAACGGTACCTTCGTGGTCAACGGCACCGAGCGGGTCATCGTCTCCCAGCTGCACCGTTCACCGGGCGTGTTCTTCGATCATGACAAGGGCAAGAGCCACTCCTCGGGCAAGCTGCTCTATTCCGCCCGCGTGATTCCCTACCGTGGCTCCTGGCTCGACTTCGAGTTCGATCCCAAGGACAACGTCTTCGTGCGTATCGACCGTCGCCGCAAGCTGCCGGCCACGGTGCTGCTGCGTGCGCTGGGCATGAGCGCTGAGGAGATCCTCGACGAATTCTTCGACACCAGCACCTTCCACATCGAGAAGAGCGGTTTCTCAGTGGAACTGGTGCCGTCTCGCCTGCGCGGCGAGACCGCAACTTTCGACATCAAGGACGCCGACGGCAGCCTGATCGTCGAAGAGGGGCGCCGCATCACCCAGAAGCACATCCGCCAGCTGGAAAAGGCCGGCCTCGAGCGTCTCGAGGTGCCGATGGACTATCTGTTCGGCAAGACCCTGGCCAAGGATCAGGTCGATGCCAACACTGGCGAGCTGATCTGCGCCTGTAATACCGCCATTACGCCCGAGCTGCTGGAAAAGATCGGCCAGGCCGGCATCACCAAGGTTGAGACGCTGTACACCAACGATCTGGACTGCGGTCCGTTCATCTCCGAGACCCTGCGCCTGGATACCACCAGCTCGCAGCTCGAGGCGTTGGTCGAAATCTATCGCATGATGCGTCCCGGCGAGCCGCCCACCAAGGAAGCCGCCGAGACGCTGTTCCACAATCTGTTCTTCACCGAAGACCGGTACGACCTTTCCGGCGTCGGCCGCATGAAGTTCAACCGTCGCCTGCGCCGGGAAGCCGATACCGGCTCCGGCGTGCTCGACAATCGCGACATCCTCGACGTGCTCAAGGAGCTGATCTATATCCGTAACGGCTTCGGTGAAGTCGACGATATCGATCACCTGGGCAACCGCCGCATTCGCTGCGTCGGCGAGATGGCCGAGAACCAGTTCCGCGTCGGCCTGGTTCGCGTCGAGCGTGCGGTCAAGGAACGCCTCTCCATGGCCGAGAGCGAAGGCCTGATGCCGCAGGACCTGATCAATGCCAAGCCCGTCGCCGCGGCGGTCAAGGAGTTCTTCGGTTCCAGCCAGCTCTCGCAGTTCATGGACCAGAACAACCCGCTTTCCGAGGTCACCCACAAGCGCCGCGTTTCCGCACTCGGCCCGGGCGGCCTGACCCGAGAGCGCGCAGGCTTCGAGGTGCGTGACGTTCACGCCACGCACTACGGCCGCCTGTGCCCGATCGAGACGCCCGAAGGGCCGAACATCGGCCTGATCAACTCGCTGGCGACCTACAGCCACACCAACAGCTACGGCTTCCTCGAGACGCCGTACCGCAAGGTGGTGGATCGCCAGCTCACCGACGAGGTGGTGCACCTGTCGGCCATCGAGGAGGGCGACTACATCATCGCCCAGGCCTCGGCGACCGTGGACGAGACCAACAAGCTGGTCGACGACCTGGTGCAGGTGCGCCACAAGGGCGAGACGACGTTCATGCGTCCTGATCAGGTGACCCTGATGGACGTGTCGCCGCGCCAGGTTGTCTCGGTGGCAGCGGCGCTGATCCCGTTCCTCGAGCACGACGACGCCAACCGCGCCCTGATGGGCTCGAACATGCAGCGCCAGGCGGTGCCCACCCTGCGGGCCGAGAAGCCGCTGGTGGGAACCGGCATGGAGCGCTTCGTCGCGCGTGACTCCGGCGTCTGCGCCGTGGCCCGGCGTGGCGGCGTGATCGACTCGGTCGACGCCAAGCGCATCGTGGTACGCATCAACGAGGACGAGATCATCGGCGGCGAGGCCGGCGTCGACATCTACAACCTCACCAAGTACGTGCGTTCCAACCAGAACACCTGCATGAATCAGCGTCCGATCGTGCGTCCTGGCGACGTCGTGGCGCGTGGCGACATCCTGGCCGACGGCCCCTCCGTCGACATGGGCGACCTGGCGCTTGGCCAGAACATGCGCATCGCCTTCATGCCCTGGAACGGCTACAACTTCGAGGACTCGATCCTGCTCTCGGAGCGCGTGGTGCAGGAGGATCGCTTCACCACCATCCACATCCAGGAACTGACCTGCGTCTCCCGCGACACCAAGCTGGGGCCGGAAGAGATCACCTCCGATATCCCCAACGTGGGTGAATCCGCGCTGGCCAAGCTCGACGAAGCGGGCGTGGTCTACATCGGTGCGGACGTGGGGCCCGGCGACATCCTGGTCGGCAAGGTCACGCCCAAGGGCGAGACCCAGCTGACGCCGGAAGAGAAGCTGCTGCGCGCCATCTTCGGCGAGAAGGCTTCCGACGTGAAGGACACCTCGCTGCGCGCGCCCACCGGCATGCGCGGCACCGTCATCGACGTCCAGGTCTTCACCCGCGACGGCGTGGAGAAGGATTCACGCGCGCTTGCCATCGAGCAGATGCAGCTCGACGAGGTGCGCAAGGACCTGCAGGAGACCTACCGCATCGCCGAGGATGCCACCTTCGAGCGCCTCAAGCGCACCCTGTCCGGTGAGGCCGTCAACGGTGGGCCCAAGCTCAAGAAGGGCGACGTGCTCTCCGACAGCTACCTCGAGGAGCTGCCGCGGCAGCAGTGGTTCAAGCTGCGCCTGCAGGACGAGTCGCTCAACGAACTGCTGGCCCAGGCCGACGAGCAGCTGGAGAATCGTCGCAAGGAAATGGAGGAGCGCTTCGAAGACAAGAAGCGCAAGCTGACCCAGGGCGACGACCTGGCACCGGGCGTACTCAAGATCGTCAAGGTGTACCTGGCGGTCAAGCGTCGTATCCAGCCGGGCGACAAGATGGCCGGCCGTCACGGCAACAAGGGTGTCATCTCGGCCATCATGCCGGTCGAGGACATGCCCTTCGACGGCAAGGGCGAGCCGGTCGACATCGTCCTCAACCCGCTGGGCGTGCCGTCGCGCATGAACGTGGGCCAGATCCTCGAGACCCACCTGGGCCTTGCGGCCTGGGGCCTGGGACAGAAGATCGATGCCATGCTGCGCGAGGCGCGCGAGCAGCAGATCGCCCAGCTGCGGGAGTTCCTCGGCCAAGTCTACAACACGACCGAAGGGACGCGGATCGAGGATCTCGACTCACTCACCGACGACGAGATCATCGCCCTGGCCAAGAACCTGCGCGGCGGCGTGCCGATGGCCTCGCCGGTGTTCGACGGTGCCGCGGAAGGCGAGATCAAGCACCTGCTGCGCCTGGCCGACCTGCCGGATTCCGGCCAGATGACCCTGTATGACGGACGTACCGGCGATGCCTTCGACCGCTCGGTCACGGTGGGCTACATGTATATGCTCAAGCTCAACCACCTGGTCGACGACAAGATGCACGCCCGTTCGACTGGCTCCTACTCGCTCGTCACCCAGCAGCCGCTGGGCGGGAAGGCGCAGTTCGGCGGCCAGCGCTTCGGTGAGATGGAGGTGTGGGCACTGGAAGCCTACGGTGCCGCCTATACCCTCCAGGAGATGCTCACGGTGAAGTCTGACGACGTGGAAGGTCGCACCAAGATGTACAAGAGCATTGTCGACGGCGACCACACCATGCATGCCGGCATGCCGGAGTCCTTCAACGTCCTTGTGAAGGAAATCCGTTCGCTGGGCATCGATATCGAGTTAGAGAGCTAGGAGCCGACTCCATGAAAGATTTGGTGAAAGTCCTCAAATCGCAGTCACAGTCCGAAGAGTTCGATGCGATCAAGATCTCGCTCGCCTCGCCGGACATGATTCGCTCCTGGTCCTATGGTGAGGTCAAGAAGCCCGAGACCATCAACTACCGCACCTTCAAGCCGGAGCGGGATGGCCTCTTCTGCGCCAAGATCTTCGGTCCGGTGAAGGACTACGAGTGCCTGTGCGGCAAGTACAAGCGCATGAAGCACCGCGGCATCATCTGCGAGAAGTGCGGCGTCGAGGTGACCAAGGCCGCGGTGCGCCGCGAACGCATGGGCCACATCGAGCTGGCCTCGCCGGTGGCTCACATCTGGTTCCTCAAGTCGCTGCCGTCACGCATCGGCATGTTCCTCGACATGACCCTGCGCGACATCGAGCGCGTGCTCTATTTCGAGAGCTTTGTGGTCATCGATCCGGGCATGACCACGCTGGATCGTGGCCAGCTGCTCAACGACGAGCAGTACTTCGAGGCCCTCGAGGAGTTCGGCGACGATTTCGATGCCCGCATGGGCGCCGAGGCGATCCAGGCGCTGCTCAAGGACATCGACCTCGCCGAGGAGGTCGATCGCCTGCGCGAGGAGATCCCGCAGACCAACTCCGAGACCAAGATCAAGAAGCTTTCGAAGCGCTTGAAGCTGCTCGAGGCGTTCCTCAACTCCGGCAACGACCCGGCGTGGATGGTCATGGAGGTGTTGCCGGTGCTGCCGCCGGACCTGCGTCCGCTGGTGCCGCTGGACGGCGGCCGCTTCGCCACGTCCGACCTCAACGACCTGTATCGTCGGGTAATCAACCGCAACAATCGCCTGAAGCGCCTGCTGGACCTCAATGCGCCCGACATCATCGTGCGCAACGAGAAGCGCATGCTGCAGGAAGCCGTCGATGCGCTGCTCGACAACGGTCGTCGCGGCCGCGCCATCACCGGCTCGAACAAGCGCCCGCTGAAGTCGCTGGCCGACATGATCAAGGGCAAGCAGGGGCGTTTCCGCCAGAACCTGCTGGGCAAGCGCGTCGACTACTCCGGTCGTTCGGTCATCACCGTGGGCCCGACCCTGCGCCTGCACCAGTGCGGCCTGCCCAAGAAGATGGCGCTGGAACTGTTCAAGCCGTTCATCTACTCCAAGCTGCAGTCGCTGGGCCATGCGTCCACGATCAAGGCGGCGAAGAAGATGGTCGAGCGTGAGCTGCCGGAGGTGTGGGACATCCTCGCCGACGTTATTCGCGAACACCCGGTGCTGCTCAACCGCGCACCGACCCTTCACCGTCTCGGCATCCAGGCCTTCGAGCCGCTGCTGATCGAAGGCAAGGCGATCCAGCTGCACCCGCTGGTGTGTGCCGCCTACAACGCCGACTTCGACGGTGACCAGATGGCGGTCCACGTGCCGCTGACGCTGGAAGCCCAGCTCGAAGCGCGGGCGCTGATGATGGCCACCAACAACGTGCTGTCGCCGGCCAACGGTGATCCGATCATCGTGCCGTCGCAGGACGTGGTGCTGGGTCTGTACTACATGACCCGCGAGAAGATCAACGCCAAGGGCGAGGGCATGGTGTTCTCCGACCTCAATGAGGTGGAGCGCGCCTTCGGTACCCAGAGCGTGTCGCTGCATGCCCGCGTCAAGGTGCGTCTCACCGAGATCCTGATCGACGAGGAAACCGGCGAGCAGAGCACCGCGCGTACCCTCTACGACACCACCGTGGGCCGCGCGCTGCTGTTCCGCATCCTGCCCGACGGCGTGCCGTTCGAGCTGGTCGACCAGCCGATGAAGAAGAAGGCGATCTCCAAGCTGCTCAACGAGGTGTATCGCCGCGCCGGCCTCAAGCCGACGGTCATCTTCGCCGACCAGCTGATGTACACCGGTTTCCGCATGGCGACCTGGTCCGGCGCCTCCATCGGCGTCAACGACTTCGTCATTCCCGATGCGAAGAGCGAGATCGTCGACGCGGCCGAGGCCGAGGTGAAGGAGATCGAGGATCAGTTCTCCTCCGGCCTCGTCACCGCGGGCGAGAAGTACAACAAGGTCATCGACATCTGGTCCAAGGCCAACGACAAGGTGGCCAAGGCGATGATGGCGGGGATCTCCAAGGAGACCGTGATCGATCGCGATGGCAACGAGGTCGAGCAGGACTCGTTCAACAGCGTGTTCATCATGGCCGACTCCGGCGCCCGGGGTAGTGCCGCCCAGATCCGCCAGCTGGCGGGGATGCGCGGCCTGATGGCCAAGCCGGACGGCTCGATCATCGAGACGCCGATCGTTGCCAACTTCCGCGAGGGCCTGAACGTACTGCAGTACTTCATCTCGACCCACGGCGCGCGGAAGGGCCTGGCGGATACCGCACTCAAGACCGCCAACTCCGGTTACCTGACCCGTCGCCTGGTCGACGTGGCCCAGGACATGGTCATCACCGAGATCGACTGCGGCACCGAGCAAGGCCTGACCCTGCACCCCGTCATCGAGGGTGGCGACATCATCGTCTCGCTGGCACAGCGAGTGCTCGGTCGCGTGGTGGCGCAGGACGTCATCGACCCGGCCACCGACGAGGTGCTGATCGAGAAGGGCACGTTGCTCGACGAGGCCTGGTGCGAGCGCCTCGACACCATGGGTGTCGACGAGATCGTGGTGCGCAGCGCCATTACCTGTGAATCGACCCACGGGGTCTGCTCGTCATGCTACGGCCGCGACCTCGCGCGTGGCCACCAGGTCAACATCGGCGAAGCCGTGGGCGTCATCGCCGCCCAGTCGATCGGCGAGCCTGGTACCCAGCTGACCATGCGCACCTTCCACATCGGCGGCGCGGCCTCGCGTGCGTCCGCGGTGGACAGCGTTCAGGTCAAGCACGGCGGCAAGGTGCGCCTGCACAACATGAAGTTCGTGGAACGTGCCGACGGCAAGCTGGTGGTGGTCTCCCGCTCCAGCGCCCTGGCGGTTGCCGACGAGCATGGCCGCGAGCGCGAGTACTACAAGCTGCCCTACGGCGCCGAGCTGTCGATCAAGGACGGTGACGTCGTCGACGCCGGGCAGATGGTCGCCAAGTGGGATCCGCACACCCACCCGATCATCGCCGAGGCGGCGGGCAAGGTGCAGTACGTCGACATGGACGAGGGCGTCACCATCCACCGCAGCGTGGACGAGATGACCGGCCTGTCATCCATCGAGGTAATCGAGTCGGCCGCACGTCCCCAGGCGGGCCGTGACAAGCGCCCGATGATCCTGCTCACTGACGAGAGCGGCGAGCCGGTCAGCGTAGCGGGCTCGAACACGCCGGTTCAGTACCTGTTGCCGGGTAATTCCATCGTGTCGGTGGATGACGGTTCCCAGATCGGCGTCGGCGAGATCGTCGCGCGTATTCCGGTAGAGGCGTCCGGCACCAAGGACATCACCGGCGGTCTCCCGCGCGTGGCCGACCTGTTCGAGGCGCGCAAGCCGAAGGAGCCGGCCATCCTCGCCGACATCAGCGGCACGATCAGCTTCGGCAAGGAGACTAAGGGCAAGCGTCGCCTGACGATCACGCCGGACAACAATAGCGATCCGTTCGAGATGCTGATCCCGAAGTGGCGCCAGATCGCCGTCTTCGAAGGCGAGAGCGTCGAGAAGGGCGAGGTGATCTCCGACGGTCCGAGCAACCCGCACGACATCCTGCGCCTGCTGGGCGTGGCGGAACTGGCGAAGTACATCACCGCCGAGATCCAGGAGGTCTACCGGCTGCAGGGCGTGGGCATCAACGACAAGCACATCGAAGTGATCGTGCGTCAGATGCTGCGCAAGGTGGAGATCACCGACGCCGGCGACTCCGACTTCATCCCGGGCGACCAGGTCGAGCTGGTCCGGGTGCTGGAGCAGAACGCGAGGCTGGCGCAGGCCGACAAGTTCCCGGCCAAGTACCAGCGGGTGCTGCTGGGTATCACCAAGGCCAGCCTGGCTACCGAGTCGTTCATCTCCGCGGCCTCCTTCCAGGAGACCACGCGAGTGCTGACTGAAGCGGCGGTGACCGGCAAGCGCGACTACCTGCGTGGCCTGAAGGAGAACGTGGTGGTTGGGCGCCTGATCCCGGCGGGAACGGGCCTGGCTCACCATCAGGAGCGTCGCCGCAAGCGTGACGACACCGAGCGTCTGCTCCACCCGTCGGCTTTCGATGTCGAACAGGAGCTGGGCGCCCAGCTCACCGCGCTCGATTCGGACGACGACGAACTGTAGCAGGTCGGCGAACGTCAGGCGGGGTTCCCCGCTTGACGTCTTGCCTGCTAACCCTTAGAATGCGCAGCCTTTAACAGTGGGGTGGGTGCGCCCGCGCCCGCTGCAAAAGGCAAGGCAACCATTGGAGTCAGCTACACAACATGGCAACGATCAATCAGCTCGTGCGCAAGCCGCGCAAGCGCCCCGTCGCCAAGAGCGACGTGCCGGCGCTGCAGGCCTGTCCGCAGAAGCGCGGTGTCTGTACCCGCGTCTACACTACCACCCCGAAGAAGCCGAACTCGGCCCTGCGTAAGGTTTGCCGCGTGCGCCTGACCAACGGATTCGAGGTCTCTTCCTACATCGGTGGTGAAGGTCACAACCTTCAGGAACACTCTGTCGTGCTGATCCGCGGCGGTCGTGTCAAGGACTTGCCGGGTGTGCGCTATCACACCGTTCGCGGCGCCCTGGACACCTCCGGCGTGCAGAACCGCAAGCAGGGCCGTTCCAAGTACGGCACCAAGCGTCCGAAGTCCTGATAGGCATCGGTACGTACCAGAATCAATTCGGTCTGATAAGAGTAAGGTCGGGCGTCGCGGGTTCGTGAAGAGCATGCGGGAGTTCCGGGTTTGCCTGAAAGACCCTTCGCTAGAGGGCTTGTCATGCCTAGAAGAAGAGTTGTTGCCAAACGCGAAATCCTGCCGGATCCCAAGTTCGGAAGTGAGCGTCTGGCCAAGTTCATGAACCACCTGATGGTCAGCGGCAAGAAGTCCACAGCTGAGCGTATCGTCTACGGTGCGCTGGACACGGTTGCCGAGCGTAGCAAGGAAGAGCCGCTGGAGATCTTCGATCGCGCGCTGGAAGCCATCCAGCCCATGGTCGAGGTCAAGTCCCGTCGTGTCGGCGGTGCAACCTATCAGGTGCCGGTAGAAGTTCGTCCGTCGCGTCGCCAGGCGCTGGCCATGCGTTGGCTGGTGGATGCGGCGCGCAAGCGTGGTGAGAAGACCATGGTGCAGCGCCTCGCCGGCGAGATGCTCGATGCCGCCGAAGGCAAGGGCTCCGCGGTGAAGAAGCGTGAAGACGTGCATCGCATGGCGGAAGCCAACAAGGCGTTCTCGCACTACCGTTTCTAAGCGCAGCGCTTCTAAACGCATCGCCAACCAACGGGGAGTTCCACCGTGGCACGCAAGACACCTCTCAACCGCTATCGCAACATCGGGATCTGTGCCCACGTCGACGCGGGCAAGACCACTACCACCGAACGTGTGCTGTTCTACACCGGCCTGTCCCACAAGCTGGGTGAAGTGCACGACGGCGCTGCCACCACCGACTGGATGGAGCAGGAGCAGGAGCGGGGTATCACCATTACCTCTGCTGCTGTCACCACCTTCTGGAAGGGCATGAGCCAGCAGTTCGACGAGCACCGCATCAACATCATCGATACCCCTGGGCACGTCGACTTCACCGTCGAGGTTGAGCGTTCCCTGCGCGTGCTCGACGGTGCCGTGGTCGTGCTGTGCGGCTCTTCCGGTGTGCAGCCGCAGACCGAGACCGTCTGGCGCCAGGCCAACAAGTACGAAGTGCCGCGCATGGTGTTCGTCAACAAGATGGACCGCACCGGTGCCGACTTCTTCATGGTCGTCAGCCAGCTCAAGGACCGCCTGAACGCCAATGCGGTGCCGATCCAGATCAACTGGGGCGCCGAGGAAGAGTTCAAGGGCGTCATCGACCTGATCGAGATGAAGGCGATCCTCTGGAACGAAGCCGACCAGGGCATGAGCTACCAGCTGGTCGAGATTCCCGAGGAGCTTCAGGAAACTGCCGCCGAGTACCGTGAGCAGATGATCGAAGCGGCCGCGGAAGCCTCCGAAGAGCTGATGGACAAGTACCTCGAGGAGGGCGAGCTCTCCAACGAGGAGATCAAGGCCGGCCTGCGTCGCCGCACCCTGGACAACGAGATCGTGCTGGTCACCTGCGGCTCCGCGTTCAAGAACAAGGGCGTGCAGGCGGTGCTGGATGCCATCATCGAGTACATGCCGTCTCCGGTCGAAGTCAAGGCCATCGAGGGCGAGCTCGACGACAAGGATGGTACCGTCGCGACCCGCGAGGCCGACGACAATGCGCCGTTCGCCGCGCTGGCGTTCAAGATCGCTACCGACCCCTTCGTCGGCACCCTGACCTTCATCCGTGTCTACTCGGGCGTGTTGAACTCTGGCGACAGTGTCTACAACTCCGTCAAGCAGAAGAAGGAGCGCATCGGCCGTATCGTGCAGATGCATGCCAACTCGCGCGAGGAGATCAAGCAGGTCTACGCTGGCGATATCGCCGCCTGTATCGGCTTGAAGGACGTCACCACGGGTGACACCCTGTGTGATCTCGAGAACAAGATCGTGCTCGAGCGCATGGAGTTCCCGGAGCCGGTCATCTCGGTTGCCGTTGAGCCGAAGTCCAAGGCCGACCAGGAGAAGATGGGCGTGGCCCTGGGCAAGTTGGCCCAGGAGGATCCGTCCTTCCGTGTCAAGACCGACGAAGAGACCGGTCAGACCATCATCTCCGGCATGGGCGAGCTGCACCTCGACATCATCGTCGACCGCATGCGTCGCGAGTTCAAGGTCGAGGCCAACATCGGCAAGCCGCAGGTCGCCTACCGTGAAACCATTCGCGGCAAGGTCGAGCAGGAAGGCAAGTTCGTGCGCCAGTCTGGCGGTCGTGGTCAGTATGGCCATGTCTGGCTGCGCATCGAGCCGCTCACCGAGGCGGACAAGGGCGACGACGAAGAAATGCACTTCAAGTTCGCTTCCGAGATCGTCGGCGGTGTGGTACCCAAGGAGTACGTGGGTGCCGTCGAGAAAGGGGCTTACGAGCAGCTGCAGAACGGCGTCATCGCGGGTTACCCGATGATTGACGTCAAGGTCACGCTGTACGATGGCTCCTACCATGACGTGGACTCGAACGAGAACGCGTTCAAGGTCGCCTCTTCCATGGCTGTCAAGGAAGGGGCCCGCAAGGCCAAGGCCGTGCTGCTGGAACCGGTGATGAAGGTCGAAGTCGTGACCCCTGAGGACTTCATGGGTGACGTCATGGGCGACCTCAACCGTCGCCGCGGTCTGGTACAGGGCATGGATGATTCTTCCTCCGGCAAGATCATCCGCGCGATGGTGCCGCTGGGTGAGATGTTCGGTTATGCGACCGATCTGCGTTCTCAGACCCAGGGTCGTGCGAGCTACGTTATGGAGTTCGCGAAGTACGAAGAGGCGCCCTCCAGCATCGTTGAAGCCGTCATCAATCAGAAAGGCTAACCGCTAGCAAACGTTAAAGAGGTTATCGAAGTGGCTAAGGAAAAATTCGAACGTTCCAAACCGCACGTCAACGTCGGCACCATCGGTCACGTCGACCACGGCAAGACCACTCTGACTGCGGCTCTGACTCGCGTTTCTGCTGAGGTGTTCGGCGGTGAATGGCGTCAGTTCGACTCCATCGACAACGCACCGGAAGAGCGTGAGCGCGGTATCACCATCGCCACCTCTCACGTCGAGTACCAGTCCGAGGCGCGTCACTACGCCCACGTCGACTGCCCGGGGCACGCTGACTACGTCAAGAACATGATCACCGGTGCCGCCCAGATGGACGGTGCGATCCTGGTCTGTTCCGCTGCCGACGGCCCCATGCCGCAGACTCGCGAGCACATCCTGCTGTCTCGCCAGGTTGGCGTTCCGTACATCGTCGTGTTCCTGAACAAGGCCGACATGGTCGACGACGAAGAGCTGCTCGAGCTGGTCGAAATGGAAGTGCGCGAGCTCCTCAACGAGTACGACTTCCCGGGCGACGACACCCCGATCGTGATCGGCTCTGCGCTGATGGCTCTGAACGGTGAAGACGAGAACGGCATGGGCACCACTGCCGTGACCAACCTGATCAAGGCGCTGGATGACTACATCCCCGAGCCGGAGCGCGCCATCGACCAGCCGTTCCTGATGCCGATCGAGGACGTGTTCTCCATCTCCGGTCGTGGCACCGTGGTGACCGGCCGTATCGAGCGCGGTATCGTCAAGGCCGGCGAAGAAGTCGAGATCGTCGGTATCAAGGACACCACCAAGACCACCGTTACCGGTGTCGAGATGTTCCGCAAGCTGCTCGACGAAGGTCGTGCCGGTGAGAACGTCGGCGCCCTGCTGCGCGGCACCAAGCGTGATGAAGTCGAGCGTGGCCAGGTTCTGGCCAAGCCGGGCACCATCAAGCCGCACACTGTCTTCGAAGCCGAAGTCTACGTGCTGTCCAAGGAAGAAGGTGGTCGTCATACCCCGTTCTTCAAGGGCTACCGTCCGCAGTTCTACTTCCGTACCACCGACGTTACCGGTACCTGTGAACTGCCGGAAGGCGTCGAGATGGTCATGCCGGGCGACAACGTCAAGATGGTTGTCACCCTGATCGCTCCGATCGCCATGGACGACGGCCTGCGTTTCGCCATCCGCGAAGGCGGTCGTACCGTCGGCGCCGGCGTCGTGGCCAAGATCGTTCAGTAAGCCTCTGGCTGCTGACTGATCGAAGGGGGCTCCGCGAGGAGCCCCCTTTCTGCGCACCCGAAGCAGAGTGTTTGACTCTCGCCTTGGGGGTGCATATAATGCGCATCCTTTGAATGCGTGGGTAGGCGGCTTGTGCCGTCGCCATCCATTGGAGTTTAGGGCAAATGCAGAACCAGAAGATTCGCATTCGGTTGAAGGCGTTCGACCATCGCCTGATCGACCAGTCCGCTGCGGAGATCGTCGATACCGCCAAGCGTACCGGTGCTCAGGTGCGGGGTCCGATTCCGCTGCCGACCAACCGTGAGCGCTACACCGTACTGATCTCGCCGCACGTCAACAAGGACGCGCGCGACCAGTACGAGATTCGCACTCACAAGCGGGTGCTCGACATCGTCGAGCCGACCGAAAAGACCGTCGACGCCCTGATGAAGCTCGACCTCGCCGCAGGCGTGGACGTCCAGATCAAGCTCGACTAATCACACTAGACACCCCGCGGCCCAGCGCTCCACGGTTTCTTTGGTTGGAGCAGCAGCCGCCACGCCGAGATGGCGTCATACAACGTGCTAGTGGAATGCTCTGGAAAGGGCAGCCATAGCGGGTGACAGCCCCGTACACTAAAGGAGACTGAGAATGACTATCGGTTTGGTCGGTAGAAAGGCCGGTATGACCCGCGTCTTTACCGAAGAGGGCGCTTCCGTGCCCGTGACCGTGATCGAGGTTGCGCCGAATCGCGTTACCAGCGTGAAAAGCGTCGAAAGCGACGGCTACGCTGCGATTCAGGTCACAGCCGGCTCCCGCAAGGCCAAGCACCTCACCAAGGCGCAAGCCGGCCTTTATGCAAAGGCAGGTGTCGAGGCCGGTCGTTCGCTGATGGAGTTCCGCCTGGCTGAAGGCGACGAAGCTCCGGAAGTGGGCGGCGAAATCACCGTATCCCTCTTTGAAGCTGGTCAGAAGGTCGATGTGACCGGCACTTCCAAGGGCAAGGGCTTCCAGGGCGCCGTCAAGCGCTGGAATTTCCGCACCCAGGATGCCACCCACGGCAACTCCCTGTCGCATCGCGCGCCGGGTTCCATCGGTATGTGTCAGACGCCGGGTCGTGTCTTCAAGGGCAAGAAGATGGCCGGTCAGATGGGCAATGTCCGCTGCACCGTCCAGAGCCTCGAAGTCGTTCGCGTCGATGCCGAGCGTAACCTGCTGCTGATCAAGGGTGCCGTGCCCGGCGCTACCGGCAGCGAAGTCATCGTGCGCAGCGCCGTCAAAGCTGGCTGAAGGGGATAGAACCGATGAATCTGAATCTTGCTGCAGGCGCGGGTACTGTCGAAGTCGCCGACGCCACCTTTGGCAAAGAATTCAACGAAGCGCTGGTTCACCAGGTCGTCACCGCCTATCTGGCCGGTGCGCGTCAGGGGACTCGCGCTCAGAAGACCCGTTCCGACGTCAGCGGTGGTGGCAAGAAGCCGTGGCGCCAGAAGGGCACCGGTCGTGCTCGCGCCGGCACCATCCGTTCGCCGCTGTGGCGCAGCGGTGGCGTGACCTTCGCAGCTCGTCCGCAGGACCACTCCCAGAAGGTCAACCGCAAGATGTACCGTGCGGCGATGCGCGCCATTCTCTCCGAGCTGGTGCGTCAGGAGCGTCTGATCGCCATCGACGAGTTCACGGTGGATGCGCCCAAGACCAAGCAGCTGGTCGCCAAGCTGGCTGAGCTGGGCCTGGAGAAGGCGCTGATCGTCACCGAGGAAGTCGACGAGAAGCTTTATCTGGCCGCTCGCAATATCCCCAACGTAGCGGTGGTGGATGTGGCTGCTGCCGATCCGGTGAGCCTGATCGCCTTCGACAAGGTGCTGGTCACCGTCTCTGCTCTGCGTAAATTCGAGGAGAAGCTGGCATGAACCAGGAGCGCGTATTCAAGGTTCTGCTTGGTCCGCACGTGACCGAGAAGGCCGCTTTCGCCGCCGAGCGCAACCAGTATGTGTTCAAAGTGGCCAGCGATGCCACCAAGCCGGAAATCAAGCAGGCCGTCCAGGTGCTGTTTGGCAAGAAGGTGGATCGCGTTCAGGTGCTGAACATGAAGGGCAAGACCAAGCGTACCGCGCACGGTCTGGGCCGCCGCCAGGGCTACCGCAAGGCCTACGTGACCCTGGCTGCTGGTGAAACGCTCGAAGACTTCACTGGCGCCGAATAAGGGCAGGAGTACGGATCATGGCAATCGTCAAGACTAAACCCACATCCGCCGGTCGTCGCCACGTCGTCAAGGTCGTCAGCGAAGATCTGCACAAGGGCAAGCCCTACGCACCCCTGCTCGAGAAGCAGTCGCGCAGCGGCGGTCGCAACAACTACGGTCGCATCACTACCCGTCACGTGGGTGGCGGTCACCGTCAGCACTACCGTCTGATCGACTTCAAGCGCACCAAGGATGGCGTTCCCGCCATCGTCGAGCGTCTCGAGTACGATCCGAATCGTAGCGCCAACATCGCGCTGTTGAAGTATCTCGACGGCGAGCGTCGCTACATCATCGCCCCCAAGGGCGTGAGCGCTGGCGACAAGCTCGAGTCCGGCGTGAATGCGGCGATCAAGAAGGGCAATACGCTGCCGCTGCGCAACATCCCGCTGGGTTCCACCGTGCACTGCATCGAGCTCAAGCCCGGCAAGGGCGCGCAGATCGCTCGCAGCGCCGGCACCAGCGCCCAGCTGGTTGCGCGCGACGGCAACTACGCCACTCTGCGCCTGCGTTCTGGCGAGATGCGCAAGGTGCTGTCCGAGTGTCGTGCGACCCTGGGTGAAGTGAGCAATTCCGAGCACAGCCTGCGTCAGCTTGGCAAGGCCGGTGCGAAGCGCTGGAGAGGTGTACGTCCGACCGTTCGTGGTGTGGCCATGAACCCGGTTGACCACCCGCATGGTGGCGGTGAAGGCCGCACCAGCGGTGGCCGTCATCCGGTGACCCCGTGGGGCGTTCCCACCAAGGGCCACAAGACCCGCAAGAACAAGCGCACTGATGCGCTGATCGTTCGTCGCCGCAAGGCCAAGTAACAGACATTGAGGGGTAACGGCTGTGCCACGTTCACTGAAGAAAGGTCCTTTTATCGACCTTCATCTGCTGAAGAAGGTTGAGGCTGCAGTGGAAAAGAACGACCGCAAACCGATCAAGACCTGGTCGCGTCGTTCCATGATCCTGCCCAACATGGTGGGACTCACCATTGCAGTCCATAACGGTCGCCAACACGTCCCGGTGCATGTCTCCGAGGAAATGGTTGGCCACAAGCTGGGCGAATTCGCTGCCACCCGCACCTATCGCGGTCATGCGGCGGACAAGAAAGCCAAACGGTAAGCCAGAGAGGATTGAGAGATGGAAGTCACAGCTAAGCTGCGTGGCGCTCGTTTATCCGCCCAGAAGGCCCGTTTGGTGGCTGACCAGGTGCGCGGTAAGCCTGTCGCCGAGGCGCTCGACCTGCTGACCTTCTCCCCGAAGAAGGCTGCCAAGCTGGTCAAGAAGGTGCTGCAGTCCGCCATCGCGAATGCGGAAGAAAACAACGGCATGGATATCGACGAGCTGCGTGTCTCGACCATCTGCGTCGATGAGGGCATGACGCTCAAGCGCATCAAGCCGCGGGCCAAGGGTCGTGCGGATCGCATTCTGAAGCGCACTTGCCACATCACCGTCAAGGTAGCCGAGAAGTAGGAGTCGACCAGATGGGTCAGAAAGTCAATCCGACAGGTATTCGGCTGGGTATCGTCAAGGACCACACTTCGGTGTGGTACGCCGAACGCGGTGCTTATGCCGACAAGCTGAACAACGATCTCGAGGTGCGTCGATTCCTCGAGGAGCGTCTGAAGAACGCTTCGGTGAGCAAGATCGTCATCGAGCGCCCGGCAAACAACGCTCGCATCACCATTCACACTGCCCGTCCGGGCATCGTGATCGGCAAGAAGGGCGAGGACGTCGACAAGCTGCGTCGTGACGTCACCGCGATGATGGGCGTGCCCGTGCACGTCAACATCGAGGAAGTCCGCAAGCCGGAACTCGACGCCAAGCTCGTCGCGCAGAACATCGCCGGCCAGCTCGAGCGTCGCGTCATGTTCCGTCGCGCCATGAAGCGTTCCGTGCAGAACGCCATGCGTCTGGGTGCAGGTGGTATCAAGGTGATGCTGTCTGGTCGCCTCGGTGGTGCCGAAATCGCACGTACCGAATGGTACCGCGAAGGCCGCGTGCCGCTTCACACCCTGCGTGCGGACATCGACTACGCCACCTTTGAGGCAAAAACCACCTACGGCATCATCGGTGTCAAGGTTTGGGTCTTCAAGGGTGAAATCCTCGGGGGCATCGAAGAGGTCCGCGCCAAGGCCAAGCAACAGCCGCAGGCCGCGCCCTCCAAGAAGAAAGGTTCCAGGTAAGGGGAGAGCGAGTCGATGTTACAGCCCAAGCGCATGAAATTCCGCAAGATGATGAAAGGCCGCAACCGTGGCCTGGCGCATCGCGGAAGCAAGATCAGCTTCGGGGAATACGGCCTGAAAGCTACCGGTCGCGGCCGCCTCACGGCGCGCCAGATCGAGGCCGGCCGTCGTGCGATCACCCGCCACGTCAAGCGTGGCGGCAAGATCTGGATCCGCGTGTTCCCCGACAAGCCGATTTCCAAGAAGCCTCTCGAAGTCCGTATGGGTAAGGGCAAGGGCTCCGTCGAGTACTGGGTCGCGCAGATCCAGCCGGGTCGGGTCCTGTATGAAATCGAAGGCGTGTCCGAAGAGCTGGCTCGTGAGGCCTTCTCTCTCGCCGCCCAGAAGATGCCCGTATCCACCACCTTTGTGAAGCGGACGGTGATGTGATGAAAGCCCAGGAAATTCGTGAAAAGTCAGTCGAGCAGCTCCAGGAGCGGCTCTTCGAACTCCTCCGCGAGCAGTTCAACCTGCGCATGCAGAAGGCCACCGGCCAGCTGAGCCAGACTCATCTGCTCAAGCAGGTTCGTCGGGACATCGCCCGGGTGAAGACTGTGCTCAACGAGAAGGCAGGTGACTGAGATGGCCGAAGAAAAGAAAGCCCGTACGCTCACCGGCAAGGTGGTGAGCGACAAGATGGAGAAGTCCATCGTCGTCATGATCGAGCGTCGCGAGCGCCACCCGATCTATGGCAAGTACGTCAAGCGCTCTACCAAGCTGCACGCCCACGACGAGGCGAACCAGGCGAAGACTGGCGACCTGGTCTCTATCCAGGAGTGCCGTCCGCTGTCCAAGAAGAAGTCTTGGACCTTGGTCGAAGTGCTTGAGCAGGCCAAGGGCTAAGCTCGGCGTGAGCAGTCAGATTAGGTTTGGAGAAAACCGATGATTCAGACTCAGACAATGCTGGATGTCGCCGACAACAGCGGAGCGCGCCGGGTGCAGTGCATCAAGGTGCTCGGTGGTTCGCACCGCCGTTACGCCCACGTTGGTGACATCATCAAGGTCACGGTGAAGGAAGCTATTCCCCGTGGCAAGGTCAAGAAGGGCCAGGTGCTCAAGGCAGTGGTCGTTCGCACCAGAAGTGGTGTGCGTCGTGCCGACGGCTCGCTGATTCGCTTCGACGGAAATGCGGCAGTTCTGTTGAACAACACCAACGAACAGCCGATCGGGACCCGTATCTTCGGGCCGGTGACCCGTGAACTTCGCAACGAGAAGTTCATGAAGATCATTTCCCTGGCGCCCGAAGTGCTGTAAGGAGCGAGGCGGATATGCAAAAGATCAAACGTGACGATCAAGTCATCGTCATCGCCGGCAAGGATAAGGGCAAGCGTGGCACCGTCAAGCGCGTCCTAAGGGACGACCGCTTCGTCGTGTCCGGTGTGAACATGATCAAGCGTCACACCAAGCCCAATCCTATGGCGGGCAATCAGGGCGGTATCGTCGAGCGCGAGGCTCCGATTCACGCGTCCAACGTGGCGATCTTCAATTCGGAGACCGGTAAGGCGGATCGCGTCGGCTTCCAGGTTAAGGAAGACGGTACCAAGGTACGCATCTACAAGTCGACGCAGACGCAGATCGACGCCTAACGCGAGTCGGGTAGCAAAATGGCGAACTTGAAAGAACGTTATCAGAACGAGGTGGTGGCTCAGCTCCAAGAGCAGTTCAGCTACGCCAACGTGATGCAGGTGCCGCGGATCACCAAGGTGACCCTCAACATGGGTATCGGTGACGCGACCAGCGACAAGAAGCTGATCGAAAATGCCATCGGCGACCTGGAGAAGCTCTCCGGTCAGAAGCCGCTGGTGACCAAGGCGCGCAAGTCCGTCGCGGGCTTCAAGGTGCGCGAAGGTTGGCCGATCGGCATCAAGGTGACCCTGCGCTCCGAGCGCATGTGGGATTTCCTCGATCGCCTGGTCAACGTCGCGATTCCCCGCGTACGTGACTTCCGTGGTCTCAACCCGAAGTCCTTCGACGGTCGCGGCAACTACTCCATGGGTGTGCGTGAGCAGATCATCTTCCCCGAGATCGAGTATGATAAGATCGATCGGATTCGTGGTCTGGATGTCACCATCACCACTACTGCCAACACCGACGACGAAGGTCGTGCGCTGCTGAGCGCGCTGAACTTCCCGTTCAAGAAATAAGGGTGGGATCATGGCAAAGAAAAGCATGATGGAGCGTGAGCTCAAGCGCACCAAGCTGGTCGAGAAGTACGCGGCCAGGCGTGCCGAGCTCAAGGCGATCATCCAGAGCGTGAACTCTTCCGACGAAGAGCGCTTCGAGGCGACGCTGAAGCTGCAGCAGTTGCCGCGCGATTCGAGCCCGGTGCGTCAGCGTAATCGCTGCCGGATCACCGGTCGTCCGCACGGCTACTACAACAAGTTCGGCCTTGGCCGTAACAAGCTGCGTGAAGCCGCCATGCGTGGCGAGGTCCCTGGACTGAAGAAGTCCAGCTGGTAAGCCGCCACGGAAATATCAGGAGCGCAACGTAAATGAGCATGCAAGACACTCTGGCGGATATGTTCACCCGTATCCGCAATGCGCAGATGGCCACCAAGGAGACGGTTACCATGCCGTCTTCCAAGCTCAAGGTCGAGGTGGCCCGCGTATTGAAGGAAGAGGGCTACATTACCGACTTTGCGGTCGCCGAGGGCACCAAGCCCGAGCTGACCGTGACCCTCAAGTATTTCGAGGGCAAGCCGGTCATCGAGCACCTGCAGCGGGTCTCCAAGCCCTCCCTGCGCCAGTACAAGGGCAAGGATGCACTGCCCAAGGTGGCCGATGGTCTGGGTGTGGCGATCGTCAGCACTTCCAAGGGCGTGATGACTGACCGCGCCGCTCGCCAGGCGGGCGTTGGTGGCGAAGTCATCTGCACCGTATTCTAGGAGTCTGGAATGTCCCGCGTAGCCAAATATCCGGTTAAAGTGCCCGCCGGCGTCGAGGTCAAGCTCGACGGCGACCAGCTGACCGCCAAGGGTGGTCAGGGCACGCTGTCCATGACCGTTCACCCGGACGTGGTCATCAGCCAGGAAGAAGGTCAGCTGACCTTCACCCCGAGCGAGGCCGCCAAGTCCTGGGCCATGGTCGGCACCACTCGTGCCCTGGTCCAGAACCTGGTCACCGGCGTCTCAGAGGGTTTCACCAAGACCCTCGAAATCGTTGGCGTCGGCTATCGTGCCCAGGCAAATGGCCAGACGCTGAATCTGTCACTGGGCTTCTCCCACCCGGTCGAGTACTCCCTGCCTGAAGGTGTCTCGGCGGAAACGCCGAAGAACACCGTCATCGTGCTGAAAAGCGCTGACAAGCAGAAGCTGGGCCAGGTCGCCGCCGAGGTTCGTGCCTTCCGTCCGCCTGAGCCCTACAAGGGCAAGGGTGTCCGGTACGCCGACGAGCAGGTGCGTCGTAAAGAAGCCAAGAAGAAGTAAGGCAGGGTTATGAACGCGAAGAAAGAATCTCGTCTCCGTCGTGCCCGCCGCGCTCGCGCCAAGATGCGCGAGCTGGGCGTGTATCGCCTGTGCGTCAACCGTACCCCGCGTCACATCTATGCGCAGATCATCTCGCCGGATGGTGGCAAGGTGCTGGCCAGCGCTTCAACGCTGGACAAGGACCTGCGCGAGGGTGCCACGGGCAATGCCGACGCCGCCGCCAAGGTGGGTGCGCTGATTGCCGAGCGCGCCAAGCAGGCTGGCATCACCCAGGTGGCCTTCGATCGTGCCGGTTACAAGTACCACGGTCGTGTGAAGGCCCTGGCCGACGCCGCACGTGAAGGCGGCCTGGAATTCTAAAGGGTTTAACGATGGCGAAGAACGAACAGAACACCGGCGATCTGCAGGAAAAGCTCGTGCAGGTCAACCGCGTCGCCAAGGTGGTCAAGGGTGGCCGTATTTTCGGCTTCACCGCGCTGACCGTCGTGGGTGACGGCAATGGTCGTGTGGGCTTCGGGCGCGGCAAGGCACGTGAAGTGCCGGTTGCGATCCAGAAGGCCATGGACCAGGCCCGCCGCAACATGGTCAAGGTGAGCCTGAAGGGCCACACGCTGCAGTACCCGGTCAAGGCCCGTCACGGCGCCTCCAAGGTCTACATGCAGCCGGCTTCCGAAGGTACCGGGATCATCGCCGGTGGCGCCATGCGCTCCGTGCTCGAACTGGCCGGCGTCCAGGACGTCCTGGCCAAGTGCTACGGTTCTACCAATCCGGTCAACGTGGTGCGGGCCACCGTGAAGGGTCTTACCGCCATGCAGTCGCCGGAAGACATCGCCGCCAAGCGCGGTCTGTCTGTCGCAGCGATTACGGGGTAACCACCATGGCAGCAACACTCAAGGTAACCCAGATCCGTAGCACCATCGGCACACTGCCCACTCACAAGGCCACCATGAAGGGCCTCGGGCTGCGCCGCATCGGTCACACGGTCGAACTGGAAGACACCCCTGCCGTGCGCGGCATGATCCACAAGGTAAACTACCTTGTGCGGGTAGAGGGAGAGTAATCCATGAAACTCAACACGCTGAGTCCGGCTCCGGGCTCCAAGCATGCTGAAAAGCGCGTTGGTCGTGGTATCGGCTCCGGTCTGGGCAAGACCGGCGGCCGTGGCCACAAGGGCCAGAAGTCGCGCAGTGGCGGCACCGTGAAGCCCGGCTTCGAGGGCGGTCAGATGCCGCTGCAGCGTCGTCTGCCCAAGTTCGGCTTCACGTCGGCCAAGTCACTGGTTTCCGAAGAGGTGCGTCTGAGCGAGCTGGCCAAGGTCAGCGGCGAGGAAGTCACTCTGGAAACCCTGAAGCAGGCCAACGTGCTGAAGGATGCCACGCTGTTCGCGAAGATCATCCTTTCCGGCGACGTCAACAAGGCGGTTACCGTGCGCGGTCTGAAGGTCACCAAGGGTGCCCGTGCCGCTATCGAAGCCGCTGGTGGCAAGGTAGAGGACTAAATGGCCAAGTCAGGAAACATGCCGGCGATGGGGAGCGGTCTGAGTGAACTGTGGGCGCGTCTGCGCTTCGTGCTCCTCGCCATCGTGGTGTACCGTATCGGTGCCCATATCCCCGTTCCCGGTATCAATCCTGACCAGCTTGCTGCCTTGTTCAGGGAGCAGCAGGGCACCATCCTGGGCATGTTCAACATGTTCTCGGGTGGCGCCCTGGAGCGCATGAGCATCATGGCGCTGGGCATCATGCCCTACATCTCGGCGTCGATCATCATGCAGCTGCTGACCGCCGTCTCGCCCCACCTCGAGCAGCTGAAGAAGGAGGGCGAGGCCGGCCGCCGCAAGATCAGCCAGTACACCCGCTACGGTACCGTGCTGCTGGCCTTCGTCCAGGGCACCGGCATGTCGGTGGGCCTGGCCAGCCAGGGCATCGCGTATACCGCTGACTTCAGCTTCTATTTCACTGCCATCGTCACCTTCGTGTCGGGTGCAGTGTTCCTGATGTGGCTGGGTGAGCAGATCACCGAGAAGGGGATCGGCAACGGTATTTCGCTGCTGATCTTCGCCGGGATCGTCGCCGGCCTGCCGGGCGCGGTGGGGCAAGCGTTCGAGCTGGCCCGCAACGAGGGCGCGTGGAACGTGCTGCCGCTGCTGGCCCTCTCCGTGCTGGGCGTGGCGACCGTGGCCTTCGTGGTGTTCATCGAGCGCGGCCAGCGCCGTATCACGGTGAACTATCCGCGGCGCCAGGTTGGTAACAAGATGTATGCCGGGCAGAGCAGCTACCTGCCGCTGAAGGTGAACATGGCGGGTGTCATTCCGCCTATCTTTGCCTCCAGTATCCTGCTGTTCCCCGCTTCCCTCGGTCAGTGGGTGGGTGCGGGTGACGGCATGGAGTGGCTGCAGCGCGCCTCCCAGGCTCTCGGGCCGGGCCAGCCGCTGTACATCTTGCTTTTCGCCGCGGCGGTGATATTCTTCTGCTTCTTTTACACAGCACTGGTCTTCAATCCCAAGGATGTCGCTGACAACCTCAAGAAGTCAGGGGCCTTCCTGCCGGGCATCCGTCCTGGCGAGCAGACCGCTCGCTATGTCGACAAGGTCATGACCCGCTTGACCCTGTGCGGCGCCCTGTACATCACTGCGGTTTCCCTGATGCCCCAGTTCCTGATCGTGGCGTGGAACGTGCCGTTCTTCTTTGGCGGTACCGCGTTGCTGATCATCGTTGTGGTCATCATGGACTTCATGGCCCAGGTGCAGTCGCACCTCATGTCGCACCAGTACGAGTCGGTGATGAAGAAGTCCAACCTGAAAGGCTATGGCAGCGGCGGGATCATGCGCTGAGCCGTGCCGCCGTTGATTTGGCGCGCCGCGTGCCGATTTTGGAGAAGGAACGATGAAAGTTCGAGCTTCCGTCAAGAAGATGTGCCGCAACTGCAAGATCATTCGTCGCAATGGCGCGGTTCGCGTCATCTGCATCGAGCCGCGGCACAAGCAGCGCCAGGGCTGATTCTGGCGTCTGGAGAAAGCGGTGCCGGCATACCCCTTGCCCAAGAAAGGGTAAAGGGGTATGCTGTTGCGCCTTTTGTAGTGACTAATCGAGCAAGCCGCTCAAATTTCGGAGAAAGCTGATGGCCCGTATTGCAGGCGTCAATATCCCGGACAACAAGCATGCGGCGATCTCGCTGACCTATATCTTCGGGATTGGCCGCACGCGCGCGCAGGACATCTGCGCCGCTGCCGGCATCGCGCCGACCACCAAGATCCAGGAGCTTTCCAGCGACGAGCTGGATACCCTGCGTAATGAAGTCGGTAAGTACACCGTGGAAGGTGACCTTCGTCGTGATGTGACGCTGAACATCAAGCGTCTCATGGACCTGGGTTGCTATCGTGGTCTGCGTCATCGTCGTAGTCTTCCGCTGCGTGGTCAGCGGACCAAGACTAACGCGCGTACCCGTAAGGGCCCGCGTAAGCCGATCCGCAAGTAACACGCACGTTCTGGCGTAAAGACAGGAATAGACATCAACATGGCTAACCCGCGTAGCAACCGTAAAAAGGTTAAAAAGCAGGTAGTGGATGCCGTTGCGCATATCCACGCCTCTTTTAACAACACGATCGTGACGATCACAGACCGCCAGGGCAACGCTCTCTCTTGGGCGACAGCCGGTGGTTCGGGTTTTCGTGGTTCTCGCAAGAGCACCCCGTTCGCTGCTCAAGTGGCAAGCGAACGTGCAGCGACCGCTGCAGCCGAGTATGGTGTGAAAAACGTCGACGTGCTGGTCAAGGGCCCCGGTCCTGGCCGTGAATCCGCCGTGCGCGCCCTGAGTGCCGCCGGCTTCCGCGTGCAGAGCATCACTGACGCGACGCCCATTCCCCACAATGGCTGCCGTCCGCCGAAGAAACGCCGCGTTTAAGGAGACAGATTCATGGCTCGTTATATTGGACCGAAGTGCAAACTGTCTCGTCGTGAAGGCACCGACCTCTTTCTGAAGAGCGGTGTGACTCCCTTCGAGAAGAAGTGCAAATCCGAGCAGATCCCGGGTGTGCACGGCCAGCGCCGTCAGCGTCTTTCCGACTACGGCTTGCAGCTTCGTGAGAAGCAGAAAGTACGCCGCATCTACGGTGTGCTTGAGAAGCAGTTCCGCAGCTACTACAAGGAAGCCGCCCGTCGCTCCGGCGCCACTGGCGAAGTCCTTCTGCAGCTGCTCGAGTCCCGACTGGACAACGTCGTCTACCGCATGGGCTTCGGCTCCACGCGTGCCGAAGCTCGCCAGCTGGTCAGCCACAAGGCGGTCGCGGTCAATGGCCGTACCGTCAACGTGGCTTCCTTCCAGGTGAGGCCGGGTGACGTGATCACCATTCGCGAGAAGTCGAAGAACCAGGCGCGTATCCAGAGCGCGCTTTCCATCGCGGCCAACCGTGGCGACGTCGCCTGGATCGAGGTGGACGCGAAGAAGATGGAAGGCACCTTCAAGGCTATCCCGGAACGCGGCGACCTGTCTGCCGACATCAACGAAAACCTGATCGTCGAGCTGTACTCGAAGTAAGCGTCGCTGAAAGCGCCGTGCCGACCCCCCTGGGGTCGGCCAGAGTACCGAGTAACCGTTAGGCAGCCTCATAGGTGTAGTTATGCAGCGTTCAGTGACAGAGTTTCTCCGTCCGCGCGATATCAAGGTCGAAGAGATCAGTGCGCATCACGCAAAGATCGTGCTCGAGCCGTTCGAGCGTGGCTTTGGCCACACTCTGGGCAATGCGCTGCGCCGCATTCTGCTCTCGTCCATGCCCGGCTGTGCCGTGGTGGAAGTCGAGATCGCCGGCGTGGAGCATGAGTACAGCGCGATCGAAGGGGTTCAGGAGGATGTCATCGAGATCCTTCTCAACCTGAAGGACGTGGCCATCCGCATGCATAGTCGCGACGAGGCGGTGCTCTCGCTGAACAAGCAGGGCCCGGCCGTGGTGACTGCGGGTGACATCGCTCTCGATCACGATGTCGAGATCGTCAACCCGGAGCACGTCATCGCTCACGTCAACGAAGGTGCCGAGCTCAAGATGCAGCTCAAGGTCGCGCGTGGTCGTGGCTACGAGCCGGCTGACGCTCGCCTGAGTGCAGACGATGAGTCACGTGCCATCGGCCGCCTGCAGCTGGATGCTACGTTCAGCCCCGTGCGCCGTGTCTCGTATGCCGTCGATGCCGCGCGTGTCGAACAGCGTACCGACCTCGACAAGCTGATCATCGATCTGGAAACCGACGGCACCCTGGATCCTGAAGAGGCCATCCGTCGCAGCGCGACCATCCTGCAGGAGCAGCTGTCCGCGTTCGTCGACCTGGAAGCCGACAAGGAGCAGGAGATCGAGGAAGAGGAGGATCATGTCGATCCGATCCTTCTGCGCCCCGTAGACGATCTCGAATTGACCGTCCGCAGCGCCAACTGCCTGAAGGCCGAGAATATCTACTATATCGGCGATCTGATCCAGCGCACTGAAGTCGAGCTGCTGAAGACCCCGAACCTCGGCAAGAAATCCTTGAATGAAATCAAGGATGTCCTGGCGGCGCGCGGTCTTTCCCTTGGCATGCGGCTGGAGAACTGGCCGCCGGCGAGCCTGAAGGACGACAAGGCCTCTGCGTGAGCGTCGATTCGAGTCCCAGTTTGGTAAGGAATTGCAACCATGCGTCATCGTAAGAGTGGTCGTCACCTGAATCGTACCAGCTCGCATCGCCAGGCCATGTTCAAGAACATGAGCGTGTCGCTGATCGAGCACGAAGTGATCAAGACAACCCTGCCCAAGGCCAAGGAGCTGCGTCGCGTCATCGAGCCGCTGATCACCCTGGCCAAGCAGGACAGCGTCGCCAACCGTCGTCTGGCCTTCAGCCGTACCCGCTCGAAGGAAGCGGTTGGCAAGCTCTTCAATGAGCTGGGTCCGCGTTACGTCGAGCGTCCGGGCGGTTACGTCCGTATTCTCAAGTGCGGCTTCCGCACCGGCGACAACGCCCCCATGGCCTTCGTCGAGCTCGTCGACCGTCCGGTCGTCGAGGCTGAGGAAGTCGCCACCGAGGAGTGATCCCCGGCGGCGGGCCCGGCCCGGCAATGCTGTAGCAACACGAAAAACCCGGCTTCTCGCGAAGCCGGGTTTTTTATCGCATGGCGCCCACCTACTTGGAGGTCGCTGGCACGACCTGCTTGCTCTTGGCCCGCTCCAGCAGCGGCTTGAGAAAGCGCCCGGTGTGGGAGACTTCCATCTCGGCGACCTGCTCGGGGGTGCCTTCGGCAATGATGCGCCCGCCGCCGGAGCCGCCCTCGGGTCCGAGGTCGATGATCCAGTCGGCGGTCTTGATCACGTCCAGGTTATGCTCGATCACCACGATGGTGTTGCCGTGGTCGCGCAGGCGATGCAGCACCACGAGCAATTGCCGAATATCCTCGAAGTGCAGCCCTGTGGTGGGTTCGTCGAGGATATAGAGCGTCTTCCCGGTATCGCGCTTGGCCAGCTCTCGGGCCAGCTTGACGCGCTGGGCCTCGCCCCCGGAGAGGGTGGTGGCGCTCTGCCCCAGGCGGATGTAGGAGAGCCCGACGTCGAGCAGGGTCTGCAGGCGGCGGGCAATAGCCGGTACCGGGCTGAAGAACGCCAGGGCGTCTTCCACGGTCATCTCGAGCACCTCGTCGATGCTCTTGCCCTTGTACTCGATCTCCAGCGTCTCGCGGTTGTAACGCTTGCCCTTGCAGACGTCGCATGGCACGTAGATGTCGGGCAGGAAGTGCATCTCGACCTTGATCATGCCCTCGCCCTGGCATGCCTCGCAGCGTCCACCCTTGACGTTGAAGGAGAAGCGCCCCGGCTTGTAGCCTCGCGAGCGCGCCTCCTGGGTGCCGGCGAACAGCTCGCGGATCGGCGTGAAGATACCGGTGTAGGTGGCAGGGTTGGAGCGCGGCGTGCGCCCGATGGGGCTCTGGTCGATGTCGATCACCTTGTCGAGCTGGTCCAGCCCCTCGATGCGATCGAAGGGCGCCGGCGTCAGGCTGGTGGCGTGATTGAGCTCGCGCGCGGCGATCGGCATCAGCGTAGCGTTGATCAGCGTCGACTTGCCCGAACCCGAGACGCCGGTGACGCATATGAACAGCCCCAGTGGCAGGGCAAGGGTGACGTCGCGCAGGTTGTTGCCGCATGCGCCACTGAGTACCAGCTGCTTTTCCGGGTTGCCGGGGATGCGCCACGGCGGCACTTCGATGCGCCGCCTGCCGGAAAGGTACTGCCCGGTCAGTGAATCGGGGTGGGCCATGACGGCTTCCGCGGTGCCCTGGGCGACGATGCGACCGCCATGCACGCCGGCGCCGGGGCCGATGTCGAGCACGTGGTCGGCGGCACGAATGGCGTCTTCGTCATGTTCCACGACGATGACCGTGTTGCCGAGGTCGCGGAGGTGGATCAGGGTCTTGAGCAGGCGGTCGTTGTCACGCTGGTGCAGGCCGATGGAAGGTTCGTCGAGGATGTACATGACGCCCACCAGGCCGGCGCCGATCTGGCTGGCCAGGCGAATGCGCTGGGCTTCGCCGCCGGAAAGGGTCTCGGCGCTGCGTTCAAGGTTGAGGTAGTCCAGGCCCACGTTGACGAGGAATTCCAGGCGCGCCTGGATCTCGCTGACCACCTTCTGGGCGATCTCGCCCTTGCGCCCGGGTAGGGCGAGCTGCTGGAAATAGTGCCAGGCCTCGCCGATGGGCAGCTGTACGATCTGCGGCAGGGTATGGTCATCGACAAAGACATGGCGGGCCTCCTTGCGTAGGCGCGAGCCCTGGCAGGTGGGGCAGGGCCGGTCGGCGATGTAGCGCGCCAGCTCTTCGCGCACCATGCTCGATTCCGTCTCGCGATAGCGACGCTGCATGTTGGGCAGTACGCCCTCGAAGGGGTGCTCGCGGGTCACTCGGCGACCGCGGTCGTTGACATAGCTGAAGCCGATCTCGTCCTCGCCGCTGCCGTGGAGGATGATCTCCCTCTCGTGGCGGGCGAGTTCCTGCCAGGGAGTCTCCAGGGTGAAGCGGTAATGATCGGCCACTGTCTGCAGTTGGCTGAAGTAATAGACGCTGCGGCGATCCCAGCCCTTGATCACCCCTTCGGCCAGCGACAGCTGCGGGTGGCTGATCAGCTTGTCGGGATCGAAGACCTGCTGAACGCCGAGGCCGTCGCAGGTGGGGCAGGCGCCGGCGGGGTTGTTGAAGGAGAACATGCGCGGTTCGAGCTCGGCGATGGCGTAGCCGCACACCGGGCAGGCGAAGCGCGCCGAGAAGGTGATGTCCTCCGCCTCGCCGTCCATGAAATGGACTACGGCGATGCCGTCGGCCAGGTTGAGCGCGGTCTCGAACGACTCGGCCAGGCGCTGTGCCAGACCCTCGCGCACCTTGATGCGGTCCACCACCACGCTGATGTCGTGCTTCTTGTGCTTGTCCAGCGGGGCGATGTCATCGAGCTCCAGCGCCTGGCCATTGATCATCACGCGCACGAAGCCCTGGGCGCGCAGCTCGGCGAGCAGCTGCAGGTGCTCGCCCTTGCGCCCCTTGACCACCGGGGCGAGCAGCATCAGCTTGCTGCCTTCGGGCAGGGCCAGTACCTGGTCGACCATCTGCGAGATGGTGCTGGCCTCGAGCTCCTCGCCGTGTTCCGGGCAGCGAGGCGTGCCCGCGCGGGCGAACAGCAGGCGCAGATAGTCGTAGATTTCGGTGATGGTGCCGACCGTGGAGCGGGGGTTGTGGGAGGTCGATTTCTGCTCGATGGAGATCGCCGGCGACAGCCCTTCGATGTGGTCGACGTCGGGCTTCTCCATCATCGAGAGGAACTGGCGTGCGTAGGTCGAGAGCGACTCCACGTAGCGCCGCTGGCCCTCGGCATAGAGGGTGTCGAAGGCCAGCGAGGACTTGCCCGACCCCGAGAGCCCGGTCACCACGATCAGCTTGTCGCGGGGCAGCTCGACGTCGATCTGCTTGAGGTTGTGGGTGCGTGCACCCCTGACCAGAATCCTGTCCATTCCCACCTCATGGCGCTCGGCAAAACCTCCATTATACGTGTGCGCCGAGGCGCGCGCCAAAGCGCCACCGGTCCGGACGTTCCCTGTATGGCTGGGAATCGTTAGAATAGGCGACTCATTCGATGGGGCTCCGCCCTACCACCCATGGAAGCCTCTTCCCCATGCGCAAGGTCTCGGGTCTGCTGCTAGCCACTGAACGGCGTGCCATTACCGGCCTGGCGAGCCTGTATGCCACCCGCATGCTGGGACTGTTCATGGTGCTGCCGGTGCTGGCGCTGTACGCCGACGACCTGTCGGGCGCCACGCCGCTGCTGGTGGGCCTGGCACTGGGCGTCTATGGGCTGACCCAGGCCATCCTGCAGATCCCCTTCGGCGTGCTGTCCGATCGGCTCGGACGCAAGCCGGTGATCGCCGCCGGCCTGCTGCTGTTCGTGGTTGGCAGCGTGGTCGCGGCCAGCGCCGAGAGTATCCAGGGCGTCATCCTCGGCCGCTCCCTGCAGGGCAGCGGCGCCGTGGCCGCCGCCATCATGGCGCTGCTGGCCGACCAGACCCGGGAGCAGGTGCGCACGGCCGCCATGGCCACCATTGGGCTGTCCATCGGCGTGGCCTTTGCCGTGGCCATGGTGCTCGGGCCGTGGCTGGCGTCGTCGTTCGGCCTCGCCGCGGTGTTCTGGTTCACCGCCCTGCTTGCCGCCCTGGGCCTGGTCGTGCTGTGGAAGCTGGTGCCGCCGGCGCCGCGACGAATGCGTCATCGCGACGTGGGCATCGATCGCCAGCAACTGATGTCCATTCTCACCCGCAGCGACCTGTGGCGGCTCGACCTGTCGATCTTCGCCCTGCACCTGGTGCTGATGGCGATCTTTCTTGCCGTACCGTTTCGCCTGGTCGAGGTCGGAATCGGCGCCGAGCGGCACGGCGTGACCTATCTCGGGGTCATGGCGCTGGCGTTCATCGGCATGGTGCCACTGGTGGTCATCGCGGAAAAACGCCAGCGCATGAAGGGCATGAGCCTGCTGGCCATCGCCTTGATGGCGGCCAGCCTCGGCGGACTAGCCGGGCTCGATGGCATCTGGGCGCTGTTTGCCTGCCTGCTGCTGTTCTTCGTCGGCTTCAACCTGCTGGAGGCCATGCTACCCTCGATGCTCAGCAAGCTGGCGCCGGCCGGGGCGAAGGGCACCGCCATGGGCATCTATTCGACCAGCCAGTTCCTCGGTGCCTTCCTGGGTGGCGTGCTGGGCGGCTTCATCGTGCAGCAATGGGGGCTGGGCGCCGTTTTCATCGTCAGTGCCGTGCTGGTCGGCGGCTGGTGGCTGGTGATGCTGGGCATGCCGACGCCGCCGCACCTGTCGAGCGAAGTGGTGGCGCTCGACGAGGAGCACCAGGGCGATGCGCTTGAGGCGCTGATGGCGAATTTCGCCGACGTGGCCGGCGTCGAAGATGTCCTGGTGGTCCCCGAGGAGCGGCTGGCCTACCTGAAGGTCGACCGACGCCATCTCGACGAGGAGGCGCTGGGCCGCCTGATTCGCTCGCGTCGTCACGAGGGCTAGCCGGCCAGTTCCGGACGAGCGCACGAAATTTCACCGAATTCATGACGAGTTCACGACAACACACAGGGAGTCTCCTATGGCCCGCGGCGTCAACAAGGTCATCCTCATCGGCAACCTGGGGCAGGACCCCGAGGTACGCTTCACGCCTTCCGGCAGTCCCGTCGCCAACCTGCGCGTTGCGACGACCGACACCTGGACCGACCGCCAGAGCGGCCAGCGCCAGGAGCGTACGGAATGGCATTCGGTCGTGCTGTTCAACCGCCTGGCTGAAATTGCCCAGCAATATCTGAAGAAGGGCTCGCGGGTCTATCTCGAGGGGCGCCTGCAGACACGCAAGTGGCAGGGGCAGGACGGCCAGGACCGCTACACCACCGAGATTGTCTGCAATGACATGCAGATGCTCGATTCCCGCAGCGGCGGCGACTTCGGCGGCCAGCCCGGCACGGGCATGGGCCAGCAGGGCGGCTACGGTGCGCCGGCGCAAGGCGGCGGCTACGGCAATGCTCCCCCGCAGGGCGGCCATGGCGGTGGGCAGCCGCAGCGCCCGGCGCCGGCTGGCCAGCCCCCGCAGCAGGGCGGTCAGTCCCAGCAACCCCAGCAGGGAGGGCAGCGGCAGAACAACTACGGTGCACCGGACCCGGGCAGCTTCGACGATTTCGATGACGAAATCCCGTTCTAGGCACCGGCCGACGGAGGCTGTCGAGTGAAGCTGTTGATTCTGGATGCCGGCCACTGCCTCAACCTGGCGATGGCGCGGTTGGCCCATCGGCGCAGCGACACCGAGCTGGTGATCGAGGCGGGCCTGGCGCTGGACGCCGAGCGACTGCGAGAGCTGGCGCCGGATGCGGTGATCATCCCGCCGCTGTCGGCACCGATGGAGATCGAACCGGCCGCCGTGGTGGCGCATGGCGAAGGCGTCGACGCCTGCCTGGCGGCCTGCCGTGAAACCGATACGCCGCTGGTGTGGTGCGTCTCCGACCAGCTCTACCAGGATGGTTTCGACGTCCCCATCGACGAGCATGTCATTCCGGCGCCTCGAGACGAGAGCCTGCGTCGGCTCATCGCCGTGGGCGACCGCATCCGCAGCACGCATCCGCGCCACTTGATCGTGCGGCTGGGCCCGCTGTTTGCCTTGGAAGGCGGCCATGCCTGGCTCAGCAGCATCATCGACAGCCTGGTCGGCGGAGAGGATGTGCGTGCCGCCCAGGACGTGATCTTCTGTCCCACCTCGGCCGATGCCGTGGCCATGGCGCTGGTGGGCATGCTGCACCAGCTTGGCTGCGGCTCCGGCGCCTGGGGTTCCTACCACCTGGCGGGCACCGAGCCGGTCAGCGCCTATACCTTCACCTCCATGGTGCGTACGCAGCTGCTGACCCGCCTGGAGGGAATCGGCGAACAGGTGGCGCTCGGCGAGGTGAAGCCGCTCAAGCATCACCATGACCAGCCGCTGCGCCGCGTGCTCAACTGCCGGCGGGTGCTCGAGGCCTTCGGCGTGCACCAGAAGCCCTGGCGGCTGGAGGTGGGGCGTCTGCTCGACGACTGGTGCCAGGCGCGCTGCGCTCCCGACCCCGACGACGACAGCGGACCCCTGTCATGAACCTGTTGCGCAGCCTACTGTTCTACCTGGGTTATTTCTTCGCCATTCTGGTCAGCGGCGTGCTGTTCCTGCCGGTGGCACCCTTCCTGCCGCTGGCGGGCCGCTATCGCCTGCTCAACCTTTATAACCACTTCATTACCGCCTGGTTTCGCTGGACCTGCGGCGTGCGCTACCGAATCAGCGGGCGCGAGAACCTGCCGGAAGGCCCCTGCGTGATCCTGGCCAACCACCAGTGCGAGTGGGAGACCATCTATCTCCAGATCCTCAAGCCGCCGGTCTGCACGGTGCTCAAGCAGGAGCTGCTGCGCATTCCGGTGTTCGGTTGGGGATTGCGGCTGCTGCATCCCATCGCCCTCGACCGCTCGAAGCCGGCCCGCGCCATGCGGCAGGTGCTGTCGCAGGGCGTGGCGCGGCTGAAGGAGGGGCTGTCGGTGCTGATCTTTCCCGAAGGCACCCGCGTGGCCCCTGGACAGCGGCGACGCTACAACAAGAGCGGTACGGTGATCGCCTGCCGCGCCGGTGTGCCGGTGGTCCCGGTGGCGCACAATGCGGGCGAGCGCTGGCCGGGGCGGCACTGGATCAAGAACCCCGGCGTGCTGCACCTGGTGGTGGGCCAGCCGATCGAGACCGTCGGCCGTACGCCGGAGGAGGTGCTGGTCGAGGTCGAGGCGTGGATCGAGGCGCGCCTGGCCGAGATCTCGGAGGTGCCGCGCCCGGCCGTGGCCAAACCGGCGGTGGAGGCGGGAGCGGACTGAGCGGCGGCATACCTGCTGCTTTGTTTGCAGCTGGCCTGGGCCGCAGGTTGAGGGAACGCAAAAGGCGCCCTACGGGGCGCCTTTTGCGTTGTGGCGGGCTCTCTCGCCTAGTCGCGGTAGCGCTGCAGTACCAGGCAGGCGTTGGTACCGCCGAAGCCGAAGCTGTTGGAGAGCACGCGATCGACGCTGACGTTGTCGCGGCGCTGGGTGACGATGTCGAAGCCGGCCGCCTGTTCATCGAGGTTGTCAACGTTGGCGGAGGCGGCGATGAAGTCGTTCTCCATCATCAGCAGCGAGTAGATGGTCTCCTGCACGCCGGTGGCACCCAGCGAGTGGCCGGTCAGCGACTTGGTGGAGCTCATCGGCGGCGTGCTGCTGCCGAACACCTCGCGGATCGCCTTGAGTTCGGCGACATCGCCTACCGGCGTGGAGGTGCCGTGGGTGTTGATGTAGTCGATCTTGCCATCGACGGTGGCCAGGGCCTGGCGCATGCAGCGCGCGGCGCCTTCACCGGACGGGGCGACCATGTCATGGCCATCGGAGGTGGCGCCGTAGCCGACCAGTTCGGCGTAGATCCTGGCGCCGCGCGCACGGGCATGCTCGAGCTCCTCGAGCACCAGCATGCCGCCGCCTCCGGCGATGACGAAGCCGTCGCGGGCCTGGTCGTAGGGGCGCGAGGCCTTGTCCGGCGTGTCGTTGTAGCGGGTCGAGAGCGCGCCCATGGCATCGAACAGGCAAGACAAGGTCCAGTGCTCTTCCTCGCCGCCTCCGGCAAAGACGATGTCCTGCTTGCCCATCTGGATCTGCTCCATGGCATTGCCGATGCAGTGAGCCGAGGTGGCGCAGGCAGAGGAGATCGAGTAGTTGACACCCTTGATCTTGAACGGCGTGGCGAGGCAGGCGGAGACGGTGCTGCCCATGGTGCGAGTGACGCGGTAGGGGCCGACACGGCGCAGGCCCTTGTCGCGCATGGCGTCGGCGGCCTCCACCTGGTTGGCGCTGGAGGCACCGCCCGAGCCGGCGATCAGGCCGGTACGCTCGCTGGATACCTGTTCGGGCGTCAGGCCTGCGTCCTCGATGGCCTGGGCCATGCTGACGTAGGCAAAGGCCGCAGCATCACCCATGAAGCGGCGCAGCTTGCGGTCGATCAGGGCGTCGAGATCGATATCCACGACGCCGGCAACCTGGCTGCGGAAGCCGCGCTCGGCGTACTCCTCCTTGAAGCGAATGCCCGAACGCCCGTTCCTGAGCGCTTCTACGACCGTCTGCGCGTCGTTGCCGAGACATGACACGATGCCCAGACCGGTGACCACCACTCGTCGCATGGGAGCCTCCTGTTTCAGAAATTCGCGGTAGAGGTAAACAGACCGACGCGCAGATCGGTAGCCTGATAGATATCGCGGCCATCCACCGTCACGGTGCCGTCGGCGATGCCCAGGATCAAGCGCCGGGTGATGATGCGTTTGATGTCGATCTTGTAGGTGACCTTCTTGGCATCGGGCAGGATCTGGCCGGTGAACTTCACCTCGCCGCAGCCCAGCGCGCGGCCGCGGCCGGGGTGGCCGAGCCAGCCCAGGTAGAAGCCCACCAGTTGCCACATGGCGTCAAGGCCCAGGCAGCCGGGCATCACCGGGTCACCGGGAAAGTGGCAGTCGAAGAACCACAGGTCGGGATGGATATCCAGCTCGGCGATCAGCTCGCCCTTGCCGAAGTCACCGCCATCCTCGTAAATGCGGGTGATGCGGTCGAGCATCAGCATGTTGGGCGCGGGCAACTGGGCGTTGCCGGGGCCGAAGAGCTCACCGCGGCTACATGCCAGCAGTTCTTCGCGTTCGAAAGAGTGTTGCTTGGTCACTGAGTCGTTCCGAGTCGCTGTTATCGTGAGCCTTTCCGCAAGGATCGCAAATGCGGCATGGCACTGACGGCCGACCTGCCCGGGCGGCCCTGCCTAGTCTACTGGCCGAGGGCGGCGAATGCACGTCAGGCATGACGCTGTGCGCGCAACGGATTAAAGTGTCGTGTCAATGTGTCGATACTCTTAGCCGGGTCGATGCATCGCATGGGCACAATTCGTTTATTTTCCAGCCGTCGGACCGGGACAAGACATGTGGGCTTCCTTTGCGATCAATCGCCCGTTGACCTGGGCCGCGCTGGCGGCACTGCTGGCCTGTATCTGGTTGCCCAACCCCGGCCTCAGGCTGGTCGCCGTCGGCATCGCCGCGGCTGGCATTATCGATGCCTGGCGCCAGGTGCAGCGCGATCGCCAGCATGCCGAACTGATGCAGCAGGCGCTGATGCTCTCCGAGGAGGGGGTGCAGATCACCGACGCCAAGAACCGCATCCTGGCCGTCAATCCCGCCTTCACGCGAATCACCGGCTTCACCGAAGACGAGGTGAAAGGGCTCAATGCGGCCAGCCTGGCGGCGGCCCGCCATGACACCGCTTTCTTCAAGCGCTTCTGGCAGACCCTGGAGAGCAAGGGACGCTGGGAGGGCGAGATCTGGAACCGGCGCAAGCAGGGCGACGAGTTTCCCGAATGGCTGCGGGTCAAGGCGGTAACCGACGCACGCGGCCGGGTCAGCCACTATGTCGGCACCTTCACGGATATCTCCGTGCACAAGGCACGCGAACAGGACCTGCGGCGCATCGGCTTCGAGGACCCACTGACCGGGCTGCCCAACCGTCGCCGCCTCCACGACCTGATGACCTCGCGCGTGCGCCACCTGCGTGCCGGCGAGAGCCTCGACATGGCGATCATCGACATCGACGGCTTCAAGTCGGTCAACGACAGCCTGGGCGTGGAGCAGGGCGACCGCCTGCTGGCGCGCTTCGGTCAGCGCCTGGCACGGCATGTGGCCGGCGGGGTAGTCGGGCGGCTGGGGGGGGATGAGTTCCTGGTCATTCGCACCACCACCTTCGACGACCACGAGCAGTGGGTCGCCGGCCTGCGCCAGCACATGGGCGAACCCTTCGAGGTGGGCAGCCATTCGCTGCGCCTGGGGCTTTCCATCGGCAGCTGCCGGGCGCCCGAGGATGGCCGTGACTCCGGCGTGCTGTTCCAGCGCCTGGAGTCGGCGCTCTATTCGGCCAAGCGGCACGGGCGCAACGTCAGCCAGCGCTTTCGCCCGGCGCTGGATGTGCAGAACGCGCCGCACATGGCGCTGGTCTACAGCCTGCGCGACGCGCTGGCCAAGGGCGAGCAGCTGGAGCTCCACTACCAGACCCAGCATCGCGTGCAGGACGGAACGGTGGTGGGCATGGAGGCACTGCTGCGCTGGCGCCATCCCGAGCATGGCATGGTCTCGCCGGGCGATTTCATTCCCCTGGCCGAGCGTCATGGGCTGATGGGGCCGCTCGGCAACTGGGTGATCGACGAGGCGCTGGCCCAGATGGCCCGCTGGCGCGAGCTGGGAATGCCCAAGCTGCCCGTGTGGATCAATATTTCCGCCATTCAGATGTTCCAGGGCGAGCTGGAGGCCGCGCTTTCGGCCGGGCTGGCGCGCCACGGCATTGCGGCCGGCCAGCTCGGGCTGGAGCTGACCGAGTCGGTGCTGCTCGACGAGCGTGCGGGGGATATCGTGCCCCGCCTCGAAGCGCTGCGCGCCAAGGGGCACCGGATCGCCATCGATGACTTCGGCATGGGCTATTCGTCGCTGAGCTATCTGAAGAACCTGCCGCTGGACAAGCTCAAGCTCGATCGCGCCTTCATCAGCTCCCTGCCGGGTGATGCGGCCGACGCCGCCATCGTGGGCGCCGTGCTGGCCATGGCGCGCGGGCTGGGCCTCGATGTCGTGGCCGAAGGCGTGGAAACCCAGGAGCAGCTCGACTTCCTGCACCAGGCGGGCTGCCGCCTGGTGCAGGGGTATCTCTTCGCCCGGCCCATGTCGGCGCAGATGCTCGAAGCCGGCTGGCATGGTGAAGCCGAGCAGACCTCGGCCACCCTGGGGCCCCGCCCCGCCGTTTGAGCTCGCCCCGGCCCCTCTCGTTTCACGGCACTGGCCGCATGCCCGGCGACGCCGGTCGGGCGGCCGGCTTCGCCAGCAGCAGGTGGCAGGTGCCGATGGCCCGCTCCATGAAGGCGCCTTCGCAGTAGCACAGGTAGTAGCGCCATAGCCGGATGAAGCGTTCGTCGTAGCCGAGCCGGCGTACGGTATCCAGGCGCGCTTCAAAGCGGTGGCGCCACTCGCGCAGGGTGCGGGCGTAGTGGGGGCCGATTTCCTCCAGGCCGATCACGTTGAGCGACGTGCTGCGCGCCAGCCCACGCAAGATGGCGTGATGTGACGGGAGGAATCCACCGGGGAAGACGTGGCGCTTGATGAAGTCGACCTCGCGCTTGGCCGCCTCGTAGCGCTGGTCGCGGATGGTGATCGCCTGCAGCAGCGCCAGGCCGTCCTCGCTGAGCAGGCGATCGAGGGTGGCAAGGTAGGTGTCGAGGTACTGGTGGCCGACGGCCTCGATCATCTCCACCGAGACCAGCCGGTCGTAGCGCCCCTGCAGTTCCCTGTAGTCCTGGTTGAGCAGCGTGATGCGCTCGCCCAGGCCCGCCTGTGCGATGCGCCGTGCGGTATGGGCATATTGCTCGGCCGACAGGGTGGTCGTGGTCACTCGGCAGCCGCGGGTGCGGGCGGCATGCAGCGCCAGGCCGCCCCAGCCGGTGCCGATCTCCAGCAGGTGGTGCTCGGGGCGCACGTCGAGCTTGTCGAGCAGCAGGTCGAGCTTGTGGGTGGAGGCTTCCTCCAATGTGGCGTCGGGGTGGGGAAACACTGCGCTTGAATACATCAGGTGTTCGCGGTCCAGGAACAGCGCGAACAGCTCGTTGCCCAGGTCATAGTGGGCGGCGATGTTGCGTCGCGCGCGGTTCAACGTGTTACGCCTGATCCCCTGCAGGGCGCCGAGCAGCCAGCGCCCGAGCCCCGCCGGCCCCCGCTCCAGCTCCCCGTTCAGTCGCTCGAGGTTGCACGTCAGCAGGCGCACCAGGCCAACCAGGTCGTCCACGTCCCAGTCCGCATCGATGTAGGCCTCCGCGGCGCCGACGCTGCCGCCCAGCGCCAGGCGGCGCCACGCTCGCATGCGGCGCACCACCAGGGTCAGCTGCAGCGGGCCGCCTTGGCCCAGGTGGTGGCACTGGCTGCCTTCGATCAGGGTGATCCTTCCGCCCTCCAGGGCGTCGAGCTGAGCCAGCAGGCGATGCCGGAGCCAGCGCGTCAGCGCGTCCGTAGTCTCTGCGAGCGGCGGGTGGGGGCTGGTGCGAAGCGTATTCACGACGAGGACTCCTTGCGCAGGGGGTGGTCATGGATCGGTACGCCCTTGGCCCACAGCTTCAGCGCCTCAAGGTGAATGGCGGCCTGGCTCTTCAGGTTCATCAAGGGTTGGCGTGCCAGGGCCGCGAGCAGGGCGCCTCGCGTTGCCGGCACCCCGGCGAGCCGCAGCGAGGCGTCCAGGTGGCACTGCTGCTCGCGCCACACCTCCATGTGCATGGCCAGGCGCTCGCCCGGGGAGTCGAAGCGCCAGCGATACGTCATGTCCATGGCGTTGAAGGGCGAGACGTGCAGGCGCTTGTCGAACTGCGCCGCGTGCCAGCGCCGCTCGGGGTCGACGCGGCAGGCGTAGCGGGCCCGCTCCCGCCACGGCGTGTTCGTCACTTCGCCCAGCACCGCGCGCAGCCCGCCTCCTTCGCTGTCGCGGTCATGCAGGTAATACAGCGAAATGGGGTTGAACCCGGCGCCGAAGGTGCGCAGCTGGGTCAGCACACAGACCCGGCCCAGGGGCGCCCAGCCCAGCTGGCGGACGACCTCGGCGCGCGCCACCTCGGCCAGCGGCTGGTCGTGGGGCGCCAGGTAGTCCTGGCGTCGAAACCTCGCCGGCGCAGGGCGCCTGAGGCTGAAGCCCGGGACCCCGTCGAACAGGCTGGGCAATTCGTCGAGATCGAGCCAGACCATCCACACCCGGTAGGTGAAAGCATGCTCGCGGGGCAGGAAGCGGCGATGGCGCAGCGTGCCGCGATAGACCCGCGAGCGGGGCGTGGTGCTCATGCCGGAGCCGCCTCGGGAGTGGCGTACGCAGGCGAGAACAGCGCGGGCTCGCCGCAGCCCAGCGCCTGGGCCACCCGCAGCGCGCTCCATACGCCATCCTCATGAAAGCCGTTGCGCCAGTAGGCGCCGCAGTAGTGGGTACGCCGGGCGAGGCCCGAGATATCGGCGTGGCGGGCCTGGGCGAGATGGCCGGCCGGGGTGAAGCGGGGGTGTGCGTAGCAGTAGCGTCCCAGCACCTTCTTCGGGTCGATGGCATCGCTGTCGTTGAGGGTCACGCAGAAGGTCTGCGGCGCCTCGATCCGCTGCAGCAGGTTCATGTTGTAGGTGACGGACACGCGCGCCTCTTCGCTGCGTCCGTCCAGTCGATAGTTCCAGCTCGCCCAGGCGCGGCGGCGACGCGGCAGCAGCCGGGTGTCGGTATGCAGCACGACCTCGTTCGACTCATACGGCAGCGCACCGAGCACGTCGCGCTCCGCCGCCGAGGCGTCTTCCAGCAGGGCCAGCGCCTGGTCGGCATGGCAGGCCAGCACCACCTGGTCGAACGACTCCTGGCCGTGCTCGGTGGCAATCACCACGCCGTCGCGGTAGCGGCGAAGCCCCCGTACCGGGCATGAGAGCCGGATGCGGTTGGCATAGGGCGCCGTCAAGGCCGGGACGTAGCGGTGGGAGCCGCCTACCAGGGTGTACCACTGCGGCCGGTCATTGACCGACAGCAGGCCGTGGTGGCGGAAAAAGCGCACGAAGAACAGCACCGAGAATTCGCTCAGCTGCCGGATGCTGGCCGACCAGATCGCTGCCCCCATCGGCAACAGGTAGTGATGCATGAAGTCGGCACTGTAGCCGCCGGCCTTCAGGTAGTCGCCCAGCGACTGGTCGAGGGGCAGGCGGCCGGCGTCGAGGTCGGCCGCGGCCCGGCGGTTGAAGCGCAGGATCTCGCCGATCAGGCGATAGAAGCCGGGGCGCAGCAGGTTGCGACGCTGGGCGAACAGGCTGGCCAGCGTGTGGCCGTTGTATTCGAAGTCGCGGTCGGTCCGGTGCACCGAGAAGCTCATCTCGGTAGGCTGCACGGCGACGCCGAGCTGTGCCATCAGGCCCTGGAAGTGGGGGTAGGTGCGGTCGTTGAAGACGATGAAGCCGGTGTCGATGGCGTAGGAGGTGCCGTCGAGCGGGACCTCCACCGTAGCCGTATGCCCGCCCAGGCGTGCGCTGGACTCGAAGAGCGTGACCCAGTGGCGGCGGCTCAGGTACCAGGCGGCGGCCATGCCGCTGATGCCGCTGCCGATCACGGCGATGCGCTGACCGATCGGCGGCACGGGTTGGCTGGTTGGCGGGGTGATGTTCATCGGGGCTCCGGCGCGGTGGCGCGTGTCAGGCGCAAGCCCAGGCGGCGCAGGGCGACGGGCAGCGCCCCGAGCAGGCGCACTCCGCAGGTGAGCCGCTTGGGGAAATGGATATCCAGGTGGCGTTTCTCCAACCCGCGGAGGATGGCGGCGGCGGCCTGCTCCGCGCTCATCCGCAGGGGCATGGCGAAGTCGTTGCGGTCGGTGAGCGGTGTCTTGACGAAGCCCGGGTGGATCACGCTGACATCGATCGCCTCGGCGTGAAGATCCAGTCGCAGCGACTCCAGGAAGTAGCTCAAGGCCGCCTTCGAGGCGCCATAGGCCTCGGCGCGGGGAAAGGCGGCATAGGCCGAGGCGCTGGAAGTGGCTGCAAGCAGGGGGCGGCCATGGCGGCGGCTGGAACGACGCAGCAGCGGCAGCGCCGCCTCGATGCAGTGCAGCGCGCCGAAGAAGTTGACCGCGAGCACCCGCTCGACCAGCCGGGTGTCGAACTGGCGCACGTCCACGTATTCGCATACGCCGGCGTTGAGGATGGCCACGTCCAGCTGGCCGAAGAGGTCGGTCAGGTGCGCCCCGGTTTCCCGCACGGCGTCGCGGTCGCGCACGTCCAGCGGCAGGAGCAGGGCATTGCTGTACTGACCTGCAAGCGCCTGCAGGTGCGCCTCGCGACGCGCACTCAGCGCCACATGGTGGCCCTGTTCGAGCAAGGAAACGGCCAGGGCGCGCCCGATGCCCGAGGTGGCGCCGGTCAGCCAGATGCGTCGCGTGCCGCTCAGTACCGCCATGTCTCTCTCCTCGGCGTGTGGTCGGGGCTCAGCTGCTTGCTCGCCGTTTCACCCCTTTCACCAGCGGGCCCAGCAGCGGCAGGTTTTCGTAGAGCAAGGCACCCAGGTCGAAGTGGTCACGATGTCGGCTGACGCGTCCCTCGGCATGCTCCGGGAAGCAGAGCACCGAGCAGCCTTCCACGGCTATCGCCTTGCCGCCGGCCAGCCGACGGTGGCTCAGGTGCATCGTCCAGCTGACAAAGGCGACCTCGCCCTGCAGGGCCTGTTGGTGGAATTCGAACCGGCAGCTCGTCACGTTTTCGTACAATGCCTTGAAGTACTGCTCCAGCGACCCCCGCCCTTCGATGCGATGCAGGGGGTCGTGGAAGATCACGTCCTGAGTATATAACTGGGACAATATTTTTGTACAGTTCTTGTCTAGTTTATTGAAGCGGGTGCAGAACTGCGCCAGGGCGGTTTCCCGGTTCATGGCATGCCTCCTGTCAGGCGCCGGTCAGCGCCGTTGGGTCAGGGTTTCGCCTTGAGAGACGCGAAAGCCTCCAGGGCGCGCGCGCGCGCGGCGCGGTGGTCGACGATGGGTGGGGGGTAGCCGATGGCGGCCCGCTGCGCATCGCTGGGCGCGTGCCGGTCGCGGGCCGGCAGGGCCTGGAACTCCGGCAGGTAGGTGGTGATGAAGTGGCCGTCCGGGTCGAAGCGCTGCGACTGGGTGGTCGGGTTGAAGATCCGGAAATAGGGGGCGGCGTCGGTGCCAGTGGAGGCGGCCCACTGCCAGCCGCCGTTGTTGGCACTGAACTCGCCGTCGACCAGGTGCTGCAGGAAGAAGGCCTCGCCGCGCCGCCAGTCGATCAGCAGGTGCTTGCCGAGGAACATGGCGACCAGCATGCGCAGGCGGTTGTGCAGCCAGCCTGTCTGCACCAGCTGGCGCATGCCGGCATCGACCAGCGGGTAGCCGGTGCGCCCCTCGCACCAGGCGCGGAAGGCGGTGTCGTCGTCGCGCCAGGCCATCGCCTCGGTGTGGCGCTGGAAGGGCCGATGGCGGCACACCTGGGGGAAGCCGGCCGCGACGTGCTGGTAGAACTCGCGCCAGACCAGTTCGTTGACCCAGGATGCCAGGCCGGCGTTGCCTTCGCTCAGGCTGCCGTCGTTGTCGCTGAGCACGGCCTGCAGGCACTGGCGGTACGACAGCATGCCCAGGGCCAGGTAGGGCGAGAGCTCGCTGGTGCCCGGCGTGGCGGGGAAATCGCGCTGTACGGCGTAGTGGCGGGCGCGGAAGCGCAGGAAGCGCGACAGGCGCTCGGCGGCGGCGCCTTCCCCGGCCGGCCAGAGCCGCTCTTCGACGGGGGGTGTGTCGAGGGGCGGCAGCGGGGGTACCGCATCGGCGCAGATCGCCAGCCTGGCCTGGGGCGCCGGGCAGTCGCGCAGCGCCAGCCGCGGCGCCGTGAGCTGGCGATGCCAGGCGCGGGCGAACGGCGTGAAGACGCCGTAGGGCTCGCCCTTGCCCGTCAATAGCTCGCCCGGGGCAAAGGCCAGGCTGTCGTGATGACCGTGGGCGCCAAGGCCGTCCGCGTGGAAGGCGGCCTGCACGGCGTGGTCGCGGCGCTGCTCGTCGAGCGGGTATTCATGATTGAAGTGCAGCGCCGTGGCCCCGACCTGGCGGGCGATGGCGAGCAGGGCGGCCGGGGCCTGGCCGAAATGGTCGATGTCGCGGTGCAGCAAGGGAATGTTGAGCCCCGCCAGGGCTTCGCCCAGGGCAACGACCCCGCGGCGCCAGAAATCCAGCTTGTTCGCGCCATGGCCGTGGCGCCGCCACTGCGGGATGCAGCGCAGGAAGACGCCAATCACCGGCCCGCGGCGGGCGGCTGCGGCCAGGGCGGTGTTGTCGTGCACCCGCAGGTCGCTGCGAAACCAGACCAGGGTCGTCATCTCGGCTCGCCTGCCTAGCTGTCGCGCAGCAGCGAGCGCAGCCGTGTCAGCGCCTGCGGCAGGTCGTCGCCGAGCAGCTCGACCAGGCTATCGGCCAGGTCGGCTTCGCGGATGCGCGACACGGGGCCGCACAGGCCCAGGGGGGCGTCGAGCTGCTCGGCCAGCCGCGGCAGCTGGCGGCGGATCAGGTCGGTGCGCTCGGCGCGGCCGCTGACCAGCAGCACCGCGCAGGCCTGCAGCCGCTCGACGGCCAGCGGCAGTTCGCTGAACGGCAAGGGTGCGTCGAGCAACTGGATGCGATAGCCGGCCTCGCTGCCGGCCAGGGCGGTCAGCAGCAGCCACAGCGGGCCGGGGTCGTCGGGCAGCGGCATGAGCAGCAGGTTGGCCCCCTTGGCCACCTGGTTGGCGTGGTAGAGCCTCACGCCGATGCGGGTGCGCAGGAAGGATTCGAGGCAGCGGCGCTGCAGGGCCGCCCCGAGCTGGTCGTCCCAGTGCTCCTCGAGCTCGCGCAGGGCGGGCAGCCACAGTTCGGTCAGGCAGGTGGTGATCGGGTAGAGCGCCAGGCTCTGGGCATAGAGGGTGTCCAGCTGTGCCATGTCCAGCGCCTCGACCGCGGCCACCAGGCGGCGGCACTGGCTCGGCCAGTCGTCGGAGGCAGGCTCCGGCAGCGTGGCGGCGGCAGGCTGGTCGAGCAGCTCCTTGACCTGGCTGACCGGCACGCCGCGGCTCAACCACTGCAGGATGCGCTCGATGCGGGAGATGTCGTCGCGGGCGTAGAGTCGGTGGCCCTTGGGGGTGCGCTGCGGGCATATCAGCCCATAGCGCCTCTCCCAGGCACGCAGCGTGACCGAGTTGACGCCGGTGATGCGCGACACCTCGCGGATGGGGTAGAGCGGTGTGTCGGCTGGGTGGGTCGCCTTGTCGGTCATGCGCGCGCTTGCCTCTTCATGGGTCGTGGCTGGCCAAGCCGGCGACCGGTGGTTTTTGTCCTTCAATATTGTACATAAAATGAGCGCTGTACAACGAGCCTGGACGTCACCCGCGCGAACTCTTTTCGCCCGCCTGTTCGGCGATGACGGCCGCCAGCGCTTCGACGAAGGCCGGATGCTCGCCCACGGGAGGCAGCAGGGTCAGGTCGAGGCCGGGATGGGCGGCACGCAGTGCCTCTACCTGGGCCGGTACGTCCTTGCGCAGATGGCGGCCGGCGGCGAAGAACAGCGGCAGCACCTCGGCACGCGTGGTGCCCTGCTGAGCCAGCTCGGCCACGCTGGATTCCAGCGAGGGTTCGCTCAGCTCCATGTAGGCCAGGCGCAGCGGGGTTTGCATGCGCTGCGCCAGGGCGTGGTGCAGTTGCTCGAACGGGGCGCGCCAATGGGGGTCGCTGGAGCCGTGGGCGAGCAGGATCAGGCTATAGGTCATGGGAATCTCCGAAAGCGGTTGGGTGGGCGTGCGGTGCGACCAGGGCAAGGCCCAGGCGATGGCCCGAGAGCCACGCGTCCTCGATGCGCGGGCCGCGCCAGGCGTCGCCGCACAGCGCAAGCCCGCTTGCCGCGTAGCGATAGTCGCTGTGTGGCGCGGTTGCGCCTGTGGCGGGCAGCTCGGGGTGGGCAAAGCGCCAGCGGTGAGCGCCCAGCCGGCTGACCCGGGGCGGCGGGGTGCCGGGTGGCAGTGCCTGGACCAGTGCTTCCAGCAGCCGGCACGCGACGATCTGCGGCTCGTCCTCCAGGTGCTGGTCGCTCCAGTCGGGGTGGGCCAGAAGCGTCAGCGTTTCGCCCTGGGGGGCGCGCCCGGGCTTGTATTGGTTGCGCGCGATGAAACGCAGCGGGCCGTGTGCCACCTGCGCCGCCTGCCAGTCGTGCTCGACCCCCGGCACGTCGGGCAGGGGAGTCTCCAGGCAGGCCCAGCCCGCCCAGCAACTGCGCTGCACCACCGCGCGACAGGCTTCTGCCAGCGCCTCGTCATGGTCTGCCACCAGTGCCAGCGCTTGGGGGGAGGGGGCGCTGATGACCACGCGATCGAAGGGGCCGTGGCACTCGCCGTGCTGGTCGTGCAGCCACCAGGCGTTTTCGCGCCGGCTCAGGCTGTCGATGCGGCACTCGGCATGTAGCGCCAACCCTTCGGCCAGGTGCCGGGTGATGGCGCTCATGCGCGGCTGACCGCAGTATCGCTCGCGGCCGTCGTGCTGGTAGTGCCAAGTCTGCCCATCGACGTGCCAGAGCTTCCAGGGCCAGGGGGCCGCCAGGCCGGCTGCCAGCCAGCGGGTCACTTCGCGGCGGAAGCTGTCGTCACGTACGCTGAAGAACTGGGCGCCCAGGTCCAGGGTGGCCTCGTCGAACCGGCGGCTGGTCATGCGCCCCCCCGGGCCGCGCGACTTCTCGAAGACGGTGACCGCAAGCCCGGCAGCCTGGAGCGTTCGGGCGCAGGCCAGGCCGGCGATGCCGGCGCCGACGACGGCGGTAGTGAGCGTTGACGATGCGGACATGCCCAGGCCTCGCACAGCGGGGGAAATAGCTCTTACAATAGCAGAAGTGTACAACGATTGTATAACGCAGTTCGCCGCTGAAGAGGAGTGATGCCATGCGCGTGCTGATCACGGGGGGCAGCGGTTTCGTGGGGCAGCGGCTATGCCTGCGCCTGAAGGAGGCTGGGCATCGCCTGCTGGTGGTGTCCCGCGACCCGCAGGCCGCCAGGCGCAAGCTGCCCGAGGCGGCCGACGTGCGCCGCTCGGTGCTCGATTTCATCGACACGCCGCCGGATGCCATCGTCAACCTGGCCGGGGAGTCGATCGCCGCCCGGCGCTGGAGCGATGCGCAGAAGCAACGCCTGATCGAGTCGCGGGTCAACGTCACCCGCGACCTGGTGATGCTCTGCGAGCAGCTCAAGTCGACCCACGGCAGGGCGCCGCGTACGCTGGTCTCGGGTTCGGCCATGGGCTTCTACGGCGACCAGGGCAGCCGCGAGGTGACCGAGCAGACCCCACCCCACGACGAGTTTGCCCACCGGCTGTGCCAGCGCTGGGAAGAGGTCGCCAGGGAGGCGGCGGGCTTCGGTACGCGCGTGGTCCTGCTGAGGATCGGCCTGGTGCTGGACCAGGGCGGCGGCAGCCTGGCGAAGATGCTGCCGCCGTTCCGCCTGGGGCTGGGCGGCCGCTTCGGCGATGGCCGCCAGTTCATGCCCTGGGTGCACCGCGAGGACCTGGTGCGCAGCATCCTGTTCCTGCTCGAGCGCGGCGACCTTGACGGGCCGTTCAACGCCAGCGCGCCGCACCCGGTGACCAACGCCGAATTCACCCGCACCCTGGCCGGCCAGCTCGGGCGCCCCGCCTGCCTGCCGGTGCCGGCCTTCGTGCTGGAGACGGCCTTCGGCGAGATGGCCCGGCTGCTGCTGACCGGGGCCGACATGCGCCCGGCGCGCCTGCTCGAGGCCGGGTTCGAGTTCCGCTTCCCCACCCTCGAGCTGGCGCTGGCGGATATCTTCAGTCGCCGACGGTGACGATGACGCGCACCGCGTCGAGCCGTAGCCGGGTGCCCTCGATGGCGGCGTCGAGCTCGCGGCGCTCGCGGCGCAGGGCCTCGAGCTCCTCGTCCCGCACCGCCGGGTTGAGGCGTGCCAGCGCCTCCAGCCGGGCCAGCTCCGCATCGAGGCTGCGGCGCATGCGCACCTGCGCGGCCTCGACGATGCTGGGCAGTTCGCGCTCGGCCTCCTGTTCGCCCTGGCCAAGCAGCTCGCGCAGCTGGTCGTGGCGGCTGCGGATCAGGTCGCGCGCCATGGCCTTCTTGACCTTTTGCAGGTTCTTCGACAGCCCGGTGAAGGAGACCTTGTCCGTGAGCACGGCGCCGGATTCGTCGAGCAGCACCCGCACCGCCGTGGGCGGCAGGAAGCGGTTGACGTGCAGCCGCCGGGGCGCCAGGCAGTGGGTGCGGAACACCAGTTCCGCCATCAGCCGCCCGGGCGCAATGGCCGGATGCTTGAGCAGCGCCAGGGCGGTGTTGCCCATGGTGCCGTCGAGGATGCGACCCATCATCTCGCGCAGCAGCGGGTGCTCCCAGGAGAGCCGCTGGACGTCGTCGCGGGCCAGCGCGCGCGCCCGCGACAGGGTGGCGGTGAAGCCCTCCTCGCCCTTGGCCAGGCCGGGCAGGCCGTCGAGCATCTGCGGGCTGGGCTGCAGGTGCAGCAGGCCGCCGCCGAGCTCCTGGCTGTCGACGCCGAAGATATCCAGCGCCTGCTCCAGGTAGCGTGGCAGGGCCGGGTCCTGGTCGAGCTCGCGGATCGCCCTGGCCACGGCGTCGGCCTGCGCCGGACGGCAGGCGTTGAGCTCCAGCAGCCGGTTGCGCCCGGCGTCGCGGTCGGCCAGCCGGCTCTCGAACAGGGCGCGCGTCTCGCCGACGATCTCGTCGATGCTCTCCTCGTCGAGCAGGGCCTCGGCGACGGCGTCGCCGAAGGCGGCGAACAGCTCGTTACCGATGCCGTGGGGCGCCTTGAAGGCCGCCATGCCATCGCGGAACCAGCGCAGCAGGCGCTCGCCGGGGCTGGCCTCGAATACGGGCACGTGGATCTCGATGGCATGCCGCTGGCCGATCCGGTCGAGGCGGCCAATGCGCTGCTCCAGCTGGTCGGGATGCTGCGGCAGGTCGAACATCACCAGGTGGCGGCAGAACTGGAAGTTGCGCCCCTCCGAGCCGATTTCCGAGCACACCAGCACCTGGCAGCCATCCTCCTCGTCGGCGAAGGCGGCCGCGGCCCGGTCGCGCTCCACCAGGGTGAGGCCCTCGTGGAACACCGGGGCGTGGAAGCCGCCCAGCACGCGCAACGCCTCGGCCAGCCCCTGGGCGGTCTCGCGGCCATGCGCGATCACCAGCACCTTGTCATTGGCGAAGCCGGTCTCGCCGTCGTCGGCGAGGCGCTCGAGCAGCCAGCTGACGCGGGGGTCGAACTGCCACCAGGGCTCGGTGTTGAGCGGGTCCTCGGTCAGGGCGCTGTAGGTCGCATCGGGGTAGATCAGCACGTCCGGATGATTGAGCCCGGTCTCGATCAGCAGCTCGTCGAGATAGTCCTCGTCGCGTTCGAGCTTGCGCAGCACCCGGCGATAGGCTGAGGGCAGCGGCAGCGTGGCCTGGTGCAGGTGGCGCTCGGGAAAGCCGCCCACGTGGCGGCGGCTGTTGCGGAACATCACCCGGCCGGTGCCGTGGCGGTCCAGCAGCTGGTCGCGCAGCTGGTCGCGCGCGCTGGCCCGCTGCGCTTCGCTGCTCTCGGGGTTGGCCAGGGTGGCGAGCAGGGCGAGGCTGTCGGGCTCGCGGATGATGGCGCCGACGGCATCGCGGTCGGCGGCGCCGCCGCCGGGCAGCCGCTCCAGCGCATCGATGGCGCCGGCCACCTCGATGTAGTGCTGCTCTTCCTCGCGGAAGGCCGCCAGGCTGTGGTAGCGGTCGGGGTCGAGCAGGCGCAGCCTCGCGAAGTGGCTCTCCAGGCCCATCTGCTCCGGCGTGGCGGTCAGCAGCAGCACGCCCGGAATGGCGCCGGCCAGGCGCTCGACGCACGCATAGCCGGGCCCCACCTGCTCCTCGTGCCAGTCGAGGTGGTGGGCTTCGTCGACGATCAGCAGGTCCCAGTCGCAGGCCTGGGCCTGCTCCTGCCGGCGGGGGTTGGCGAACAGCCAGTCCTGGCTGGCCAGTATCAGCTGGCCGGACTCGAAGGGGTTGCTCTCGGCCTGGGCCAGGCTCTGCTGTTCGTCCAGCAGCGTCACGCCCAGGGCGAACCGGCGCAGCAGCTCGACCAGCCACTGGTGCGTCAGGCTGGCCGGCACCAGGATCAGCGCCCGTTCGGCGCGGCCGGTGAGCAGCAGGCGATGCAGGATCAGCCCTGCTTCGATGGTCTTGCCGAGCCCCACTTCATCGGCCAGCAGCACGCGCGGGGCGTGGCGGCGGGCCACCTCGTCGGCGATATAGAGCTGGTGGGGTATCAGGTCGATACGAGGCCCGGCGAGCCCAAGCGTGGGGTTCTGTTCGATGCGGTGATAATGGTGCAACGTGCGAAAGCGCAGGTCGAACCAGTCGTTGCGGTCCACCTGGCCGGTCATCAGGCGATCCCGAGCCTGGTCGAACTGCATGCTGTCGGCCAGCTTGGCCTCGGGCAGTTCGCGCAGTTCGCCCTGGTCGTCCTCGCCGATGTAGACGATCAGCCCGCCGACTTCCTTGCTGTCGTCGACGGTCAGGCTCCAGCCCTCGGCGGACTGGATGCGATCGCCGCTGCCGAATGCCACGCGGGTCAGCGGCGCCTGCCGGCTGCTATAGGTGCGGGTTTCCTGGCTGGCGCCGAACAGGACGGTGACGCTGCGGTGATCGCAGCTGAGGATGGTGCCCAGGCCCAGGTCGGCCTCGCCGTCGCTGATCCAGCGCTGGCCGGGTGAAAAGTCGCTCATGATGCCTCGGTCGAAACGGAACACGGTGTGCCGGCGTCGTTCAGGCGCCGGCAGCAGGGCGGGGGATTCTAACGCAAAGCCCGCCGCGGCTTAAGCGCGGCGGCGCATGGCGGGCAAATGCGGCGCGAGGTCAGTGGCGGCGCAGCCAGCCGTCGAGCTGGGCGCGGGACAGTTCGCCCACGTGGCGCTCGATGGCCTGGCCCGAGGCGTCGTACAGCACCGTGGTGGGCAGTCCGGGCGCCTCCAGCGTCATCAGCAGCGACTGGTGCGGGTCGAGCAGCGGATAGCGAAACGCCAGCCCCTGCTCGTCCAGGTAGCGCGTGACCTGCAGCAGCGTCTCCCCCTGGTTGACCACCACCACCGTGACGCCTTCGCGCGTGTCGGCTTCGGCCAGCAGCGGCATCTCGCGCAGGCAGGGCGGGCACCAGGTGGCCCACAGGTTGACCACCACCAGCTCACCGCGCAGCGCCTGCAGGTTGACCGGCTCGCCGTCGAGGTTTTCCAGGGTGAGGTCGGGCAGCGACTGTGGCGGCATGCCGCCCAGCGGCGAGAGCGTGACCAGCACCAGCCACAGGGCCGAGGCGCCGATGGTGAGCCCCATGGCGCCGATCATGCTCAGCAGTCGGGCACGCAGTGACCAGGCGGTCCAGGTCAGTGCCGCCAGCAGCCCCCACAGGCCGTGGTAGCCGGGCTGCCATAGCTTGAGCACATCCAGCGGTGCGGCGGCGTAGGCGTCCAGATGCATGGCCACGTGGCCAAGGCGGGCGCCGAGGACCCAGGCCAGCACCAGGCCGTTGAACCAGCGGGCGCGCTCCGTGGGGGTGAGCCCCAGCAGCAGCCAGGCCGCCGCCAGCAGCAGCAGGGCGCAGCCGATGGCGTAGAGGCGCGGCAGGGAGATCAGTACGGGGCCCAGGGCGAAGGCGTCCATCGGTTCGGCTCCAAGAACAGGGTCGGCGCAAGCGGCAAGACCGGGTAGAATCACACACTTGCTCATCGCAGTGCATCAGGCAGACCAAGCCTACTGCGCACCGGCAGCACTGTCATCCGGCGGGAGCCCTCATGGCCAATATTTCCTTCGACACCTTGCGCGCCCTGGCCATCGGCAGCCAGGCGCTGGGCTTCATCCTGATCATCACGCTGGAGACCCTGATGGGGGGCGAGGCCGCCCGGCCCTGGCAGGGCGTCACGCTGGCCGCCATGGTCGCGTTCGCCCTGGGGATCGCACTGGCCCGGCTGTATCGGCGCAACCAGGCGCGCAAGGCGATGGATCGCCGCCTGTCGGATGACGATGACTACCCCTGAACCTCGCCGGTGCCGCTCGGGTTGGAGCCTGCTGCGTCGCCTCGTCTATGGTGAAGACTGTGACCACAAGGCATCAAGGAGGACGCCATGAACCGCTACCTGGCAGGAGCCATCGGTGGGCTGCTGGCCACCGTTCCCATGACGCTGGTGATGGAGGCGCTCCATCGGCGGCTCCCTCGCGATCAGCGCTATCCGCTGCCGCCTCGTGAAATCACCGAGGACATGCTGCACAAGGCTGGGCTGGACGACGCCTTCGATGATACGCAGCAAGGCGAGCTGAGCCTGCTCAGCCACTTCGGCTATGGTGCCATTACCGGGGCGCTGTACCCCGTCACGTGCGAAAAGGTGGAGCACCCGCTGGTCTACGGCAGCGCCTACGGCGTGGCCGTGTGGGCGGCCAGCTACTACGGCTGGATACCTGCGCTCAGGATACTTGCCCCGCCACATCGCCACCCGGCCCAACGCCGTCGATTGATGATCGCCGCCCATCTGGTGTGGGGAGCGGGGGCCGTTTGGCTCGGCGAACGCCTGGCGAATCGGCAGGACGGCAGCGCCCACCGGTAGCGCATGCCCTGGCGCTGGAGAAGGTGCGTTTCGCCGTCGCCCAGGCTGGATGAAAAGAAGGCAGTGAAAACGCAAGACCCCCGGCAGGGCCGAGGGTCTTGAGTCACGATCTGGTCGCGTGAGACTTAGGCAATGTGAACGAAAGCGGGCCCAAGCTCTTGGATTCTTTGGTCGGAGTAGCAGGATTCGAACCTACGACCTCTGCCTCCCGAAGGCAGCGCTCTACCAAGCTGAGCTATACTCCGTATCTTGCTTGTCGATACCTTGCCTGCAAGCGTGCTTGCCGCTGGTTCGGTGTCGGCCTCAGGGCCAACGGATGGGCATTATACGCAAAAGCCCCCGCCATGCAAGCCCTGCCGTTGTTGCTTCAATTCTTGCGCTCCACCGCCAGGCGAGCCAGGTCGGCCATGCTGTCGCGATAGCGGCTGGGGGGGACTTTATCCAGCTGTGCCAGGGCCTTGCCGGCCATCTCCTCGGCGCGAGCGCGGGTGTAGTCCAGCGCGCCGGTGTCGCGCACGATGGCCAGCACCTCGTCGAGGTGCTCGAGCCCGCCCTGGCGGATGGCCTTGCGTACCGTCTCGGCCTGTTCGGGAGTGCCGGCCACCATCGCCTGGATCAGCGGCAGGGTCGGCTTGCCCTCGGCCAGGTCGTCGCCGACATTCTTGCCCATGGCCTCGGCATCGCCCTGATAGTCGAGCAGATCGTCGATCAGTTGGAAGGCCAGGCCCAGGTAGCGGCCATACAGCTGCAGGGCGGCCTCCTGCTCGGGGTCGGCCTCGGCCAGGATGGCGCCGCTGTGCGAGGCGGCCTCGAACAGCATGGCGGTCTTGCCCTGGATGGTGTCGAAGTAGACGGCTTCGTCGATGTCGGGGTTGCCCACGTTGGTCAGCTGCTGCACCTCGCCTTCGGCGATGACGCAGGTGGCGCTGGAGAGCACGTCCATGATCCTGAGCGAGCCGATCTGCACCATCATCTGGAAGGAGCGCGAATAGAGGAAGTCGCCGACCAGCACCGAGGGGGCGTTGCCCCAGGCGTCGTTGGCCGTGGCCTTGCCGCGGCGCATGTGCGACTCGTCGACCACGTCGTCGTGCAGCAGCGTCGAGGTGTGCATGAACTCGATCAGCGTGGCCAGCCCGATGTGCTTGTCGCCCTGGTAGCCCAGCGAGCGAGCGGCGAGCAGCACCAGTAGCGGACGCAGGCGCTTGCCGCCGCTGGCGATGATGTACTGGCCGATGGTGGCCACGAGGGGCACGCGGGAGCCCAGCTGATCCATGATGGTCTGGTTCACCGCGGCGAAATCGTCGGCGACCGCCGCATGGATGGACGAGGCGGGGCTGGATGAGGCGGGCGAATTCGAAGAGGCGTTGGCTGGCATGGGTCACAGTCGTCGGGCGGTTGGGCCGGCACGCCGAGGCGTCGCTCTGGCCTTGGGTTGCGGCTCATGCTATGGGCCCCCCATGGGGGCGTCAAGCAATGCCGAGCGCAGGAGGCGGCGAGATCGGGCCGGCGCATGGGGCGCTTGTACGCAGGCCGTGGCGTCGTTATAATGCGCGGCCCACTCATCATGCTCCCTGCCAGATGGTACCAAGAGGGGTGCCACTCGAAGCAGGCCGACGAAGAGCCAACCCCGATGAGTTCTGGAGATACAGACATGTACGCAGTCATCAAGAGCGGCGGCAAGCAGTACCGCGTTCAGGAAGGTCAGACGCTCAAGCTCGAGAAGCTCGAGATTCCGACCGGCGAGACCGTCGAGTTCGACCAGGTGCTGCTGGTGGCCGACGGCGACAACGTGACCGTCGGTGCGCCGCTGGTCGACGGGGCCAAGGTGGCCGCCGAGATCGTCTCCCACGGCCGTGGCGAGAAGATCCGCATCATCAAGTTCCGTCGCCGCAAGCATCACATGAAGCGTCAGGGCCACCGCCAGTGGTTCACTGAAGTCAAGATCACCGGGATTTCCGCCTAAGCGGCTCCCCCTTAACGAGCGAGGACTTTGCAATGGCTCATAAGAAGGCAGCCGGCTCTACCCGTAACGGCCGCGATTCAGAATCCAAGCGCCTTGGTGTCAAGCTGTACGGTGGCCAGGTCGTCACCGCCGGCAACATCATCGTGCGTCAGCGCGGCACCCGCTTCCACGCCGGTACCGGCGTGGGCATCGGACGCGATCACACCCTGTTCGCCCTGAGCGACGGCGTGATCAAGTTCGAGACCAAGGGTCCGAGGAACCGCAAGTTCGTCAGCGTCGTCTCTGCCTGAGACCGCTCGAACCGGCAAATGGAAGGCCCCGCCCAGGCGGGGCCTTCTTGTATCATGACGGTAGCAACCGTCGGGAGAGTCACACATGCAGTTCGTCGACGAAGCCTCGATCATCGTGGAAGCCGGCAGGGGTGGCAATGGCTGCCTGAGCTTCCGCCGCGAGAAATATGTGCCCAAGGGTGGTCCCGATGGCGGCGACGGCGGGCATGGCGGCAGTGTCTACCTGGTCGGTGACGACGCCCTCAACACCCTGATCGACTTCAAGTACCAGCGCTTCTACCAGGCCGAGAGCGGCCGCCCCGGGCAGGGGCGGCAGATGAGCGGCCGGGCCGGCGGCGACCTGGTGGTCAAGGTGCCGGTGGGTACCACAGTGATCGACGAGGACACCCTCGAGGTGATCGCCGACATCACCGAGATCGGCCAGCAGGTGCTGGTGGCCCAGGGCGGTCGGCGCGGGCTTGGGAACATCCACTTCAAGTCATCCACCAACCGGGCCCCGCGCAGGACCACGCCGGGCACCGACGGCGAGCGCCGCAACCTGCGCCTGGAGATGAAGGTGATGGCCGACGTGGGCCTGCTGGGCATGCCCAACGCCGGCAAGTCGACCCTGATCCGCGCCGTCTCGGCGGCCAAGCCCAAGGTGGCCGACTACCCCTTCACCACCCTGGTGCCCAACCTCGGCGTGGTGAAGCTGGGCATGCACGAGCACTTCGTGATGGCCGACGTGCCGGGGCTGATCGAAGGCGCCTCCGACGGTGCCGGGCTGGGCCTGCGCTTCCTCAAGCACCTGACACGCACGCGCCTGCTGTTCCATGTGGTCGACGTGGCGCCCTTCGACGAGTCCGACCCGGTCGAGGTGGCGCGCGCCATCGCCCTGGAGCTCGAGCAGTTCTCGCCGACCCTGGCCGAGCGCCCGCGCTGGCTGGTGCTCAACAAGCTCGACCTGGTGCCGGAAGAGGAGCGCGAAGCGCGCGTCCAGGCGATCGTCGAGGGCCTGGGCTGGGAAGGGCCGGTGTTTCGTATCTCGGCGATCAGCGGCGAGGGCACCGATGCCCTGGTGCAGGCGGCGCACCGCTGGCTCACCGAGCAGCGCCTGCTGGAGAACGAGGACGAGGAGGCGGCCGAGCGCGAGCGCGCGATGCGCGAACGCATGGAGGCCGAGGCGGTGGCGCGCACCGAGGCGCGCCTGGGCCGTAGGCGCAAGCGCAGCGATCAGGACGACGATGATGACTTCGACGACGGCGATTATGACGTCGAGGTCGAGTATGTAGAGTGAGGCGCTCAGCTTCTCTGGGTTTGAGGTTCAGCCTTGTTGGAGAATGAATAGGTGAACAACGAGCGGGTACCGGGTCGTGATGCGCTGCGTAGCGCACGTAGGGTGGTGGTGAAGATCGGCAGTGCGCTGCTGACCAACGATGGGCGGGGGCTCGACGAGGCGGCCATCGGCGGTTGGGTCGACCAGATCGCCGCGCTGCATCGCCAGGGCATCGAGGTGGTGCTGGTGTCCTCGGGCGCCGTGGCTGCCGGCATGGTGCGCCTGGGCTGGCAGGTGCGCCCTTCGGCGGTGCACGAGCTGCAGGCCGCCGCGGCGGTGGGGCAGAACGGCCTGACCCAGTGCTACGAGCATCACTTCGCGCGCCATGGCTTGGTCACCGCGCAGGTCCTGCTCACCCACGACGACCTCTCCAACCGCAAGCGCTACCTCAACGCCCGCTCGGCGCTGCGCACCCTGGTCGACCTGCGCGTGGTGCCGGTGATCAACGAGAACGACACCGTGGTCACCGACGAGATCCGCTTCGGCGACAACGACACCCTGGGTGCGCTGGTGGCCAACCTGCTCGAGGCCGAGGCGCTGGTGATCCTCACCGACCAGGAGGGTCTGTTCGATGCCGACCCGCGCCATAACCCGGCGGCGCAGCTGATCCAGGAGGGGCGTGCGGGTGACCCGTCCCTGGCCGCCATGGCCGGCGACGGAGGGGCGCTCGGGCGTGGCGGCATGACCACCAAGGTGCAGGCCGCGCGCCTGGCGGCCCGTTCCGGGGCGGTGACGGTGATCGCCAGCGGGCGCCAGCCCGAGGTGTTGACCCGGCTGGCCGAGGGCGAGCCGCTGGGCACCTTGCTGTGCCCGGAGGAGGCGCCGATGGCGGCGCGCAAGCGCTGGCTGGCCGGCCAGCTGCAGGTGCGCGGCAGCCTGACGCTGGATGCCGGCGCGGTGAAGGTGCTGCGCGGCAGCGGCTCCAGCCTGCTGGCGGTGGGCGTCAAGGCCCTTTCGGGCGATTTCGTGCGCGGCGACATGGTGCTGTGCCTCGATGAACAGGGCGAGCGCATCGCCAAGGGGCTGGTCAACTACGGCGCCGACGAGGCGCGCCGCCTGCTCGGCCAGCCCAGCCATCAGATCGAGGCGATCCTCGGCTACATGGAAGCGCCGGAGCTGATCCATCGCGACAACCTGGTGGTGCTGTGAGGCAGGCCGTGCGCGGCCTGTAGCATGAGGCGGCGCAGCTGTGATAGTATGCGCCATCCTCTCAGACACGGCCCGTCGACAACCTTCGCGTTGGCGAAATGGCCAGGCCGGCTGGAAGGCAAAACTTCCAGGCCGGACAAATCGTTATCGATGCCGCTCCCACCGGGCGGCGTTAAAGTTTTCCAGGAGATAGTCAGTGGCAAACAGCAAGCAAGCTCGTAAGCGTGCCCGCCAGGCAGAAGGCCGCCGTGTACTGAAGGCCGGCCAGCGTTCCATGGTGCGTACCTACGTGAAGCGCGTCCTCAAGGCCATCAACGGCGGCGACCACGCCACCGCCATGTCCGAGTTCCAGAAGGCGCAGCCGGTCATCGACCGCATCGCCGACAAGGACGTGCTCTCCAAGAAGAAGGCTGCCCGCCTGAAGAGCCGCCTGAACAAGCGCATCAAGGCCCTGGCTGCATAACGCCGGACGCCTGGGGATCTCGCCGGGCCATCGCTTCCGATGGCTGCGCGACGATTCGAAAAAAACCGGCTGAGGCCGGTTTTTTTGTGCCTGGTGTGGGCCCGTATCGACATCAGCCTGAACTAAGGAAGGGAGAAGGTGACGGAACGCGAGCAGTTGCCGGAATCGACCAGGTCAAGCGCCCCCCTGCCGGCCGACGATGACCGGGCGGTGGCACCCAAGGCCGGCGGGCTGATGCGCTCCGGCCTGGTGGTCGGCGCCATGACCATGCTGTCACGGGTCATGGGGCTTGCGCGCGACGTGGTGGTCGCGACCCTGTTCGGCGCCGGCAGTGGCGCCGATGCCTTCTTCGTCGCCTTCAAGATTCCCAACTTCATGCGCCGGCTGTTCGCCGAGGGCGCCTTCAACCAGGCCTTCGTGCCGGTGCTCTCCGAATACGCCACGCGCGGCAGCAAGCGCGAGGTACGCGAGCTGCTCGATGCGGTGGCCGGCAGCCTGACTGCGGTGCTGGCGCTGATCACCGCGCTGGCGATGCTCGCCGCGCCCTGGCTGGTGTGGATCTTCGCCCCGGGCTTCGGGCGCGACCCGGCCAAGCTGGCGCTGACCGCCGACATGCTGCGGCTCACCTTTCCCTACCTGCTGCTGATCTCGCTAACCGCCTTTGCCGGCAGCGTGCTCAACACCTGGAACCGTTTCGCCGTGCCGGCCTTCACGCCGGTGCTGCTCAATCTTTCGCTGATCGGCGCCGCCGTGCTGCTCACGCCCCTGATGAGCGAGCCCGCCATGGCGCTGGCCTGGGGCGTGCTGATCGCGGGTGTCGCCCAGCTCGCCTTCCAGGTGCCGTTCCTGGTACGCCTGGGGTTGATGCCGCGGCCCTGGCCCAACTTCGCCCACGGCGGGGTGAAGCGCATCCTGGTGCTGATGGCCCCGGCGCTGTTCGGCGTCTCGGTGTCGCAGATCAACCTGCTGCTGGATACCGTGCTGGCCTCGCTGCTCGCGCCCGGCAGCGTCTCCTGGCTCTACTACTCCGATCGCCTGGTGGAGCTGCCGCTGGGGGTGTTCGGCATCGCCATCGGCACGGTGATCCTGCCGGCGCTATCGCGCCGCCACGCCGAACAGTCGGGCCAGCACTTCGCCGCCATGCTCGACTGGGCAGTGCGTGCCGTGCTGCTGCTGGGGCTGCCGGCGGCGCTGGCGCTGGCGATACTTGCCGAGCCGCTGCTGATCTCGCTGTTCCACTACGGTGCCATGACCGAGCACGACATCGCCATGGCGGCCATGAGCCTGCGTGCCTACGCCTTCGGCCTGGTCGCCTTCATGCTGATCAAGGTGCTGGCGCCGGGTTTCTTCGCGCGCCAGAACACCAAGACGCCGGTCAAGGTCGGCATCCTCGCCATGGTCGCCAACATGGTGTTCAACCTGATCCTGATCTGGCCGCTGGCCCATGCCGGCCTGGCCCTGGCCACGGCGCTGTCGGCGTTCCTCAACGCCGGGCTGCTGGGATGGCTGCTCTACAAGCAGGGCGTGCTGGTGTTCCAGCCGGGGTGGGGGCGCTATGCGGTGCAGCTGATCGGTGGCTGCACGGTGATGAGCCTGGGCCTGGCCTGGCTGTCGCCCGACTGGCAGCAGTGGCTCGGCTGGGGCGTCTGGACGCGCGTGCAGTGGCTGGCGCTGCTGGTGGTGGCAGGCGCGGCGGTCTACTTCGCCTGGCTGGCGGCGCTGGGCGTCAGGCCGAGCCAGTTCCGGATGAAAGGATAGTATGTAGCAGGCTGAGGGGCGCCGGAGGCAGGCCGTCGCAAGAGGTCATTTGCCATGGATGGCAAATGTAGCGTCCAGGGAAGGAATTACAGCGCCTCTGAGGCGGCCTGCCTCCGGGACAGCCCCGCTCGTTTGGTGTCGTGATACTGGGCGGCCTGCTGTCAAGGGGGCGGGGGTCCGCTATAATCCTCCCCTTTACGCGTTTTCAACCCGAGGCATAGCGACGACCCGATGGAAGTCATCCGAGGACTGCACAATCTGCGCGAGGAGCATCGCGGTTGCGTGGCCACCATCGGCAATTTCGATGGCGTGCACCGCGGCCACCAGGCGATTCTCGACCAGTGCCGCGAGCAGGCCTCGAAGCTGCGCCTGCCGGTCACGGTGGTGGTGTTCGAGCCCCAGCCGCGGGAGTTCTTTGCCGGCGACCAGGCGCCGCCGCGGCTGACCCGGCTGCGAGAGAAGGTGCGCCTGCTGGGCGAAAGCGGGGTCGACTACGTGCTCTGCCTGCCGTTCAACGACCGCCTGCGCAGCCTCACCGCGGTGGAATTCATCGACCGCGTGCTGGTCGAAGGGCTGGGCGTGCGCCATCTGGTGGTCGGCGACGACTTCCGCTTCGGTTGCGACCGCAGCGGCGACTTCGGCCTGCTGGCGGAAGAGGGCGAGCGGCGCGGCCGCGAGGGGTTCAGCGTCGAGCACACGCGCACCTTCGCGCTCGACGACGAGCGGGTCTCCAGCACCCGGGTGCGCACCCTGCTGGCCAGCGGCAACTTCGCCCAGGCGGCGCGCATGCTGGGGCGCCCCTACCGGCTTGGCGGGCGCGTGGTCGCCGACCAGAAACTCGGGCGCACCATCGGCGTGCCCACGGCTAACCTGCCGCTGCCGCGCCTGCCGTTGGCGCTGCGCGGCGTCTACGCGGTGATGACCGAGCTGCCCGATGGGCAACGCCTTGCCGGGGTGGCCAATATCGGCTGGCGGCCCACGGTCGGCAGCGACCGCCCGGTGCTCGAAGTGCACCTGTTCGACTTCGACGGCGACCTCTACGGCCAGCGGCTCACGGTGTTTCCCTGCGCCAGGCTGCGTGGCGAAGTGAAATTCGACGACTTCGCGGCGCTCAAGCAGCAGATCGCCGCCGACCAGGCACGCGCGCGGCGCTACTTCTCCGAGGAGTACGGCATGGCCAGGGAGCATGGCCCGACAGACGACTCACTTCCATTGGCTTCGGCGCCGCTGGCGCGCGAGACCGCCACTCAAGAATTCTCGGCGGGACGTACCGCCGACCACGACGACGGCTGACTCCCAGGATGAGCGACTACAAGCACACACTGAACCTGCCCGAAACCGACTTCCCCATGCGCGGCAACCTGCCACAGCGCGAGCCCGGTCGAGTGTCGCAGTGGCAGGACATGAAGCTCTACCAGCGCCTGCGGGAAGAGCGCCGCGGCCGCGAGACCTTCGTGCTGCACGATGGCCCTCCCTACGCCAACGGCAGCATCCACATCGGTCACGCCGTCAACAAGATCCTCAAGGACATCATCGTCAAGTCGAAGAACCTGGCCGGTTTCGACGCCCCCTACGTGCCCGGCTGGGACTGCCACGGCCTGCCCATCGAGCACAAGGTGGAGACCACCCACGGCAAGCACCTCGATCCCGAGCAGGCTCGCGGGCTGTGCCGCGAGTACGCCGGCGCCCAGATCCAGACCCAGCTCGCCGACTTCGTGCGCCTGGGCGTGATCGGCGACTGGGACCACCCCTACCGCACGATGGACTACGCCAACGAGGCCGGCGAGATCCGTGCCCTGGCCGACATGGTCAACGCGGGCTACGTATTCAAGGGGCTCAAGCCGGTCAACTGGTGCTTCGACTGCGGCTCGGCGCTGGCCGAGGCCGAGGTGGAGTACCAGGACAAGAAGTCCGACGCCATCGACGTGGCCTTCCCGGCCGCCGACGAGGCCAGGCTGGCCGCCGTCTTCGGCCTGGGCGAGCTGTCCAAGCCCGCCGCCATCGTGATCTGGACCACCACGCCCTGGACCGTGCCGGCCAACCAGGCGCTCAACGTGCATCCCGAGTTCACCTATGCCCTGGTGGATACCGGCGAGCGCCTGCTGGTGCTGGCCGAGGAGCTGGTGGAGAGCTGCCTTGCGCGCTACGAGCTCCAGGGCGAGGTAATCGCCACCGCCAAGGGCGAGGCGCTCGAACTGATCGAATTCCGCCACCCCTTCTACGATCGCGTCTCGCCGGTCTACCTGGCCGACTACGTCGAGTCCGAGGTGGGCAGCACCGGCATCGTGCACTCCGCCCCGGCCTACGGCGTCGACGACTTCGTCACCTGCCGCGCCCACGGCATGGCGTTCGAGGAGATCAAGAGCCCGGTGCAAGGCAACGGCGTCTATGCCGACGACCTGCCGTTCTTCGGCGGCCAGATGATCTGGAAGGCCAACCCGCAGATCGTCGACAAGCTGCGCGAGGTCGGCGCACTGCTGGCGCACAAGGTGATCACCCACAGCTACATGCACTGCTGGCGCCACAAGACCCCGGTGATCTACCGTGCCACCGCGCAGTGGTTCGTGGGCATGGACGTCAAGGGCAGCGACGGTCGCACCCTGCGCGAGCGCGCGCTGGAAGGCATCCAGGCCACCCAGTTCACCCCGGCCTGGGGCCAGGCGCGGCTGCACGCCATGATCGCCAACCGCCCCGACTGGTGCATCTCGCGCCAGCGCAACTGGGGCGTGCCGATTCCGTTCTTCCTCCACAAGGCCACCGGCGAGCTGCACCCGCGCACCGTCGAGCTGATGGAAGAGGCGGCCAAGCGCGTCGAGAAGGAAGGCATCGACGCCTGGTTCCGCCTCGACCCCGCCGAGCTGCTGGGCGACGAGGCGGCGCAGTACGACAAGGTCACCGACACCCTCGACGTATGGTTCGACTCCGGCACCACCCATCGCCACGTGCTGCGCGGCTCGCACCCCCATGGCCATGAGAGCGGCCCGCGTGCCGACCTCTACCTGGAGGGTTCCGACCAGCATCGCGGCTGGTTCCACTCGTCGCTGCTGACCGGCTGCGCCATCGACGGTCACCCGCCGTATCGCGGCCTGCTCACCCACGGCTTCACCGTGGATGCCCAGGGCCGCAAGATGTCCAAGTCCATGGGCAACGTGGTGGCGCCCCAGGAAGTGATGGACAAGCTCGGCGCCGACATCCTGCGCCTGTGGGTGGCCTCCACCGACTATTCGGGCGAGATGGCGGTCTCCGACGAGATCCTCAAGCGCACCGCCGACGTCTACCGCCGCATCCGCAACACCGCGCGCTTCCTGCTGGCCAACCTCAGCGGCTTCGACCCGGCCCGCGACAGCGTGGCCTTCGACGACATGCTGGCGCTGGACCAGTGGGTGGTGGACCGCGCTGCCCAGCTCCAGGCGCGCATCGACAAGGCCTACGAGGAGTACCGCTTCCTCGACGTCTACCAGCAGGTGCATACCTTCTGCTCGCGGGAGCTCGGCGGCTTCTACCTCGACGTGATCAAGGACCGCCAGTACACCACCCAGGCCGACTCCCTTGCCCGGCGCAGCTGCCAGACGGCGCTCTACCAGGTCGTCCAGGCGCTCTCGCGCTGGGTGGCGCCGATCCTCAGCTTCACCGCCGAGGAGATCTACGAGCACATTCCCGGCACCAAGGGTGACAGCGTGCTGCTCGAGAGCTACTACGAGGGCCTCTCGACCCTGGCGCCCGACGCCGAGCTGGGCCGCGAGTTCTGGGAGCAGGTGCTCGAGGTCAAGCAGGCGGTCAACAAGTGCCTGGAGGACGCCCGCAACGCCAAGGTGATCAAGGGCAGCCTGGCCGCCGAGGTGACCCTGTTCGTCGACGACAGCCTGCAGGCAACGCTGGCCAAGCTGGGCGAGGAGCTGCGCTTCGTGATGCTGACCAGCGAGGTGCGCCTGGCACCGCTGGCAGAGGGGAGCGCCGCCGAGGCCACCGAGCTCGACGGCCTAAGGGTGGCCGTCTCGGCAAGCCCGCACCAGAAGTGCGAGCGCTGCTGGCACCACCGCGAGGATGTGGGCAGCCATGCCGACCACCCCGACCTGTGCGGCCGTTGCATCACCAACCTGCCGGAGGGGCCGGGTGAGACTCGCCGCTATGCGTGACAAGGAGCCGGGCGTCACGTCGGTGGCGCCGATGCGCCGGCCGCTGCGCTGGCTGTGGCTGGCCGCCGCGGTGGTGGTGCTCGACCTCGCCACCAAGGCGCTGATGTCCAGCATGCTGAGCTATGGCCAGCCGGTCGAAGTACTGCCGTTCTTCAACCTTACGCTGCTGCACAACACCGGCGCGGCGTTCAGCTTCCTGGCCGGCCACCCCGGCTGGCAGCGCTGGTTCTTCGCCCTGGTGGCGGTGGGTGCCACCATCGGCCTGACGATCTGGATGAGCCGGCTCAAGGCCGACGAGAAGCTGCTCGGCGCCTCGCTGGCGCTGATCATCGGCGGCGCGCTGGGCAACCTCTACGATCGCCTGGTGCACGGCTACGTGGTGGATTTCCTCTCCTTCCATGTCGCCGGCTGGTACTACCCGGCCTTCAACGTGGCGGACATCGGCATCACCCTGGGTGCCATCGGCCTGATCTGGGAATCCGTCTTCGAAGGGCGCAAGCAGGCCCGCCGGCGCGGCTGACGCCCCGCGGATTTTGCGTGCACCCACCAACGAGAGAGCCATCATGAGCGAATACCGCATCGACGAGGGCATGGAAGTCACGCTGCACTTCACCCTCAAGCTGGAGGACGGCACCGTGGTCGACTCCACCCGCGAGAAGCAGCCGGCCACCTTCCAGGTGGGCGACGGCAACCTGCCGCCGGGCTTCGAGCGCCCGCTGAAGGGGCTGGCGGAAGGCGAGAGCGGCACCTTCGAGATCACGCCGGAGCATGCGTTCGGCCAGCGCAACCCGCAGAACGTGCAGCGGCTCAGCCGCGACGACTTCAAGGAGATCGAGCCGGAGGTGGGCACCATGATGTCGTTTGCCGACCCCGCCGGCGGCGAGCTGCCGGGCGTGGTTGTCGCGGTTGACGAGCGGCATGTGGAAGTGGACTTCAATCACCCGCTCTCGGGGCGTACCCTGACCTTCGAGGTCGAGGTGCTGGATGTGAAGCCCGCGCAGACACATTGACCGTCAGCTCGACGATCGACTGCCGGCAGGGCGCCGAGATAGCCCTGACTTGAATACATAACCGGATGCCCCTGACGCATCAAGGCGACGTAACCATGCAAGCTAACCCCGTGCGAATCCGGCTGGCCAATCCCCGCGGCTTCTGCGCCGGCGTCGATCGCGCCATCGAGATCGTCAACAGCGCGCTGGACGTGTTCGGCCCGCCCATCTACGTGCGCCACGAGGTGGTCCACAACCGCTTCGTGGTCGATACCCTGCGCAGCCGTGGCGCCATCTTCGTCGAGGAGCTCGACGAGGTACCCGACGACGTCATCGTGATCTTCTCCGCCCACGGCGTTTCACGCGCGGTGCAGGACGACGCCGAGCGTCGTGGCCTCAAGGTCTTCGACGCCACCTGCCCGCTGGTGACCAAGGTGCACATGGAAGTGCTGCGCTACGCCCGGCGCGGCCAGGAGTGCATCCTGATCGGCCATGCCGGTCACCCCGAGGTCGAGGGCACCATGGGGCGCTACGACACCGCCCATGGCGGCGCCATCTACCTGGTCGAGGACGAGGCCGACGTGGCACGGCTCGAGGTCAAGGACCCGAGCCGGCTCGCCTTCGTGACCCAGACCACGCTCTCCATGGACGACACCGCCCGGGTGATCGACGCCCTGCGCGCCAAGTTCCCCGCGATCCAGGGGCCGCGCAAGGACGACATCTGCTACGCCACCCAGAACCGCCAGGACGCCGTGCGCGAGCTGGCCGCCGGCTGCGACCTGCTGCTGGTGGTGGGCAGCCCCAATAGCTCCAACTCCAATCGCCTGCGCGAACTGGCCGAGCGAGTCGGCACCCCGGCCTACCTGATCGACGACGCCAGCCAGATCGACCCGGCCTGGCTCGAGGGCGTCGCCGCCGTGGGCATCACCGCCGGGGCCAGTGCACCGGAAGTGCTGGTCAAGGGCGTCATCGAACGCCTGCAGGGCCTGGGCGCCCAGGCTCCCGAAGAGCTGGCCGGCCGCGAGGAGACCATCACCTTCTCGATGCCCCGCGAGCTGCGCGAACGGGTGATTGCCAGTGACAGCTGAGCCAGGCGCCGCGCGCCCGCCGGCGTAAGCGGTGGCTCACTTCCCCACGCTGCACCGCCGGACCTTCGGGTCCGGCTTTTTTGTCACCGCACCTAGCGAGGTGCGGCGTCATGCGACATACTGAAACCAAATGTAACCGAATGTGGGGACGTACCGAGTGATGACGTGCGCCAGCCCGGCCCGCCTGCGGCCCCGGGACGACAGGCTCCACCGTGAGCGAGGCTTCACCCTGATCGAGCTGCTGATCGCCGTGGCCGTGATCGGCATTCTGGCGTCGATTGCGGTGCCGAGTTACCAAAATTACGTTAGAGACGCTAGGAGAGCCGATGCACAAGCAACTTTAATGGAGGCTGCTGGTGTTCTTGAACGCTGTTACACAATTAATAATTATTATGGCGGTTGCGCTGGAGTGGACAGTGTTCTTGAAAGCTCGAGCTATTATAATTTTTCCGGTGTTCCTCAGGGTCAAGCAGTAAATTATGCCTTGGTAGCAACCCCGGTTGGAGGGGAGGGAGCTGATCGATGCGGTAATCTAACGCTTCATCATACAGGTGAGCGTGAGGCTTCGAAAGGCACAAACTGTTGGTGACTTTATGAAGAGTCATGGCTTCACACTGATAGAGCTACTGGTCACCATCGCCGTGATGATAATCATTACGACGATAGCGGTGCCGGGCTTCCAGAGCATGATGGCCAGGAATCAGCTGGCGGGGGACTTCAACGTCGTGCTCTCCGGCCTCAATCAGGCGCGCAGCGAGGCCATCAAGCGCCGCGAGGAGGTGAGGTTCCAAGTTACCGCCAGTGCGCCTTGGACCTATCAGGTGAGGTTGGCAGACGACAGCGTCATTTCTATTCGTTCCGGCCGGGGCCAGGTTTCCATCAACAGTACGGAAATAACGTTCAACCGTTTGGGGCGCCGTCAAGAATGCGCGCCCACTTGCACCATTACCGTTGATCGCGCGGGTGCCGATAGTCTCGAGCTGCAAGTGAGTACCACCGGTCGCATCGGCAGGCCAGCGAGTTGAGGAATGCCATGAACCGTCACGCGCAATCGGGTTTCACGCTGCTGGAAGCATTGATCGCCTTGCTGGTGCTATCCATCGGCCTGCTTGGCGTGGCGGCCATGCAGCTCAGGGCTTTGCAGAGCGCGCATATGGGCTACCAGCGGGCGGTAGTGAGCCTGGCTGCCATCGATGCCCAGGAAAGGGCTTGGGCGGGATTGGCGCAATCACCAGCTTCTGCTCGTGCTTGCCCACAAGCCAATACAATGACTGCGGATTGGCGTATCCAATGGTTTGGTGTCGGAAAGATTATTGTCGATGATAATAATCAGATTTTCTTCGATGATGTCTCAAGCTGTGAGTATCGTGTGTCGATAAAGTGGCAAGAAGAGCGTTACTCTAGCGGCGAGTCTGGAGGTGCTTTCATTTACCAGTTCAGGTTGCCCGAGCCATGAGAGGCGGACGCTCAATGTTTCTGTCAGTCGAACTGAAAGGTGCATCGCGACAGACAGGGTTCACACTTGTCGAACTGATGGTGGCGCTGGTGATCGGCCTGATCATCATCTTGGGTGCCGGGCAGCTGTTCTTGATGGGGTTCCAGACTTTTCGCCAGACCGAGCTGCTCAGCAACAAGCAAGCGGCACTCACCTTTGCCACGGAGACGCTGATTCGAGACATCAGGCGTGCCAATCATATCAAGTTCGATTCGGACAGTCGCCACATGAGAGTCGAGTTTCCTAATAATAATGACATGAGTGGTTGCAGTCCCGGTATTAGGATAATAAGGATTTATCGACTGAGCAGTACTGCTGTGAGCGCCAGCGAAGGCAGGTCGCTGATGCTGGGGCAGGGTTGCAATACCGTGCCCCCTGGCGGTGCCTTCGAACCCTTGGTCACCTCTTTCGTTGAGAATGGTTTTAATGCTGTCCCCATAGGCAACGGAGCTTGGGAAATCCAGTTTGATTTGATGGCGAGCCGAGACGCTAACGTGACGGATAGTTTCTTTTTTATGGCGGTCAATCGAAAGCAGGCACTAAAATTGCCATGAAGGGCAAGGGGGTTGGCGTGAAGCAGCAACGTGGTGCGGCATTGGTAGTTGTTCTCTCGATGTTGGCAATGTCGCTTATGCTGGGGATTTCTGGCATGCAGTCGTCACTGATAGATGAGCGATTGGCTGGGAACTATAAAGCCGTTGCAGAGGCGAATATGGCTGCCGAAACAGCAGCTGCAGCTGGCTTGGAAAGATTTTATGATTCTGATGTAAAGTTTCTTGATATGGTTTCTTTGAACGATATGAGTTGGAAAGTTTTCTTACCCCTTTCGGGGGAGCCAAGTTATGGTGGTGAATTGGATGGCCCTCCCGAGGGGGCTTACAGATTTTTTTTAAGCTCCGGATCACGGTACATTGTGGCTATGGGTGCTGTTGTGAGTGGTGATGAGGTTTTGGCGCAGAGTGTTCCTGTTGTTTTAAAATTTGACAAGAAATTTAGTTTTAGCTCTGCGCTCACGGTATATGGCGGGATACATAACATCAATGGAAACTCTTGGCACCCTAAGTCAAATAATGCAGCTATTTCGAATGGTGGGGTGGATGGTGTTAGTTCTATTTACTATGAGGGAAAGCCGCATAATTGCGAAAGCTCTGTCAATCCAGCCGCTTGTTATGATGGGATTAGTCCTAATGATATTTTTGTTGGTGATGTTGTTTATGGGGGGGAGGTTAATGCTGAGGCTAGGAGTTTAATTGAGGAGCTTTATAACGACATAAAAAACAGCGGGAACTTGATTACAAATTACAATGACATTGAGTGGATTGGAAGAGATGAGGATTGTGGTGAAGCAAATAAAGGTGTGGGCGTAAATCAAGTGGCTTTTTTGCCTTCTTTTTCTGCCAGGAATAATAGCAAATTCTGTGGCGTTGTGATTGTTTGGGGTGGTAGCGTAGAAATAAATGAGTTTGAGTTGAACGGTAATGAGAATGTTTCTGGAACTGTTCTTGTGGGGAATTTTGGTATGGATGCAAATGGCAATCCAGATTTTAGTAAGGCGTCAGAGGTTAATATTACTATTAATGGAGGTGGGAAAGATGGATCAATATTTTTCAATAGAGACGTGATCAAGAAAGCGCTCCTTGGCGTGGGCCTAACCCAACAAGACATCGAGAAAAAGTATTTCCCAGTCGGAAGCTCTAGTTCTCATTACGTGCTTCGAAGCTGGCAATAAAGGAGGTGCCCATGTTGTGCCTCGGAGTATATGTTTAATTTTAGGATGATTGTGAATTTTTACCATTATTTAATCTTTCGGGATTTTCCTTTCGTCATGTTACCTGCCCATTAATTTTGAAATTGTGCAGCCCAGAAATGATGTGCAACACAATGCTGTCAGCTGGGATGTTTAGTTTACGCCTTGCGCTGCGTCGCCTAGCTTAGTAAGGGGGCAAGGAACGCAAGGAGTCGGCATGGAGCAGCTGAACATGGGCCTCGCCGTGGTGGGCGGCCTGGTGCTGGTGGCCGGGCTGCTGTCGAGCCCGCTGGATCGCTCCGTGCTTTCGGGCCCCATGTTGGCCTTTCTCATCGGTGTGCTGCTGGGGCCGCACGGTGCGGCCTGGCTGGACCCCACGGCGTGGGGCGACGCCAGGCAAATCCTCGAGCATACGGCACGCATCACCCTCGGCATCAGCCTGATGGGCATCGCGCTGCGGCTGCCGCCGGATTATCCCTTCGCCCACTGGCGTTCGCTGCTGCTATTGCTGGGCATCGGCATGCCGGCCATGTTCCTGATCAGTTCGCTATTGGCCCACTGGGTGCTCGGCCTGCCGTTGCTGCTGGCGCTGCTGGTGGGCGGTACGGTATGCGCGACCGACCCGGTGGTGGCTTCCTCCATCGTGACGGGCGGGGTGGCGAAGGAGAACCTTCCGGAGTCGTTTCGCCACCTGCTGTCGAGCGAATCCGGCGCCAACGATGGCTTGGCCTACCCGCTCGTGCTGCTGCCGATCCTGCTGATGACGCTACCCACCCAGGACGCCTGGCTCGACTGGCTGGGCAAGGTCTGGCTATGGGAGGTAGGCGGCGGCGTGGTGGCGGGGGGCGTGATGGGCTGGGCGGCGGGCCATGCCCTGCGCTGGTCCGAGCGGCACCGGTTTCTCGACCAGCCATCGTTTCTCTCCATCACGGTGGCGCTGACACTGCTGGTGCTGGGGGCCGGTGAGCTCATCGGCACCAACAGTATCCTGGGGGTGTTTGCCGCCGGGCTGGCCTTCGACCAGCAGGTGGGCGGCAAGGACCGCAGCGAGGAGGACAACGTGCAGGAAGCGGTGAATATCCTGCTGACCTTGCCGGTGTTCGTGCTCTTCGGCCTGATTGCGCCCTGGGCGGCGTGGTGGGCATTGGGCTTCGAGGGGCTGTTGCTGGCATTGCTGGTGCTGGTGCTGCGCCGCCTGCCGCTGCTGCTGCTGCTGCGCCCCGGGCTGCCGTCACTGCGCGACTGGCCGATCACCTGGATCATGGGCTGGTTCGGGCCCATCGGCGCTTCGGCGCTCTATTACGGGAGCTTCGTGTCGAGCCGTACCGGGCTGGACCTGGCCTGGACGGCCGGCAGCCTCATCGTGCTGGCGTCGATGCTGGCGCACGGCATGTCGGCAGCGCCGCTGGCCAGGCGGTATGGCCGCTGGCACGCCAGGCAGCGCTAGGCTGGCCGCCAGTCGTCACGGCAACTGGCGGAAGTGTCCGCGCAGGCGTTCCAGCTCGGTGTCGTTCCAACCCTCCGGTTCCGTCAGCGCCACCCAGGCATCGAGGTAGTGTTCGGCGGCGATGCTGTGCCCGAAGCCGGGCGGCGCCCGGCCCACGGCGAGGTCGCCGAGCAGCTGCAGCATGGTGACCACCGGATACCAGCGGAATTCCGGCAGCACGTCCGGGGCACGCGGTTCACGCATCCAGCCCGGCTCGCGATAGAGAATGCGGGGGTCGAAGAAGGTGATCGGGTCGCTGCCGTACTGCAGGTAGGCGATGCGGAAGTCGCCCCAGTCACCCTGCGGGGCGTCCAGCCCCTGGTACTGGTTCATGAAGCGCACCACGGCACCGCCGCGAAAGGTGGGCAGCCAGGCCGGGGAGCCGGGGTCGCGCTCGCGGGTCACGGTGCGCCAGGTCTCGCTGCGAAAGGGCGGGCCGCTCCACAGGGCGCCGTGGAAGGGGTCGTCGATGATGTCGTAGAAGTCGAACGAGAGGTCCGAATTCAGCGATCCGAGGCTCAGTCCGTGCAGGTAGAGCCGCGGCCGGCTCTCTTCGGGCAGCGTGGTCCAGTAGGTGTAGACGGCGCGGAACAGGGCGCGTGCGTTCTCGGCGCCGTAGTCACCTTCCGTCAGCAGCGCGAGGTGGCTGGGCAGGTAGGAGTACTGCATGGCGACGGTGGCGATGTCGCCGCGGTGCAGGTATTCCACCGTGTTCTGTGCCGCTGGGTCGATCCAGCCCCGGCCGGTGGGTGTGGCCACCAGCAGCACGGCGCGATCGAAGGCGCCGACCCGCTGCAGCTCGGCCAGGGCGAGCTCGGCCCGTTCCATTGGGGTTTCCGCAGCCCCCAGCCCCACGTAGACCCGGATCGGCGCCGGTGTCGGTGCGTCGAAGAAGGCGCTGAGGTTGTCGGCGCCGGGGCCCTGGGTCACGAAGCGCCGGCCTCGGCCGCCCAGCGCTTCCCAGTCGATCAGGGAGTGGGCGCTGCCCGCCATCATGGGGTCGTCGGGGGGCGCCAGGTCGTCGAGGATCAGCTCGTCGATCTGCTGGAAGGAGTTGTCCGCGGTGCGCAGGGCCAGGGTGAACAGCACGCCGTCGATGATCGACCAGAACAGCGCCGCCGCCAGGATGACGCCGAGCAGGTTGGAGATGCGGTGCGGAATGAAGCGCTGCATCTTGCGCGAGAGAAACTGGAAGGTGCGGCGGAACAGTCGCACCAGCAGCAGCAGGAAGGCGAACAGCGCCAGTGCGATCAGGGCGATGCTGACGGGGCGAATGCCGCTGACCGCTTCCATGCCCATCAGCTCGCGCACGCTGTTCTGCCACGCCGAGGCCTGCCACAGGAACAGCGCGGCGATGACGGTGCAGATGCCCGCCGCCGTCAGCTTGATCATCCGTTCCCCCCTGGGCCCGGGCCGAGGCAGCTGCAGGTAGTCCCACAGCCAGTGCGCGGTGAAGCCGAGCGCATAGCCGGCGCCGAAGGAGAGTCCCGAGACGATGCCCTGGGCATAGGTGGGCCGCGGCAGCAGGCTGGGTGTGAGCGAGAAGGCGAACAACAGGGTGCCCAGCAGCAGGCCGGTGGCGGAAAAGTGCCTGAGGGCTCGGCGAAGAGTCGAGTGCATTACCATACCTGAAGTGCGAAATGGCCAGGCGAGCGGCTACAGGGCCCGCCTGGGGCGACTAGCGCAGCCCCGCCAGCCAGGAGCTCACCAGGGAAGAGATGCGCTCGCGGTAGCGCTGGGCCTTGGGGCGCTGTTCCCAGCGGCTGGCGAGTATCGGCTTGCTGTCACCCATGTGGTTCTCGAATAGCTCGACCATGCGGGCGGCGAAGTCGGCGCTCTCCACCTCCAGGTTGGCTTCCAGGTTCCAGTGCAGGCTCCAGTGGTCGAAGTTGCATGACCCGACCGTGACCCAGTCGTCGACGATACAGAACTTGGCATGGGTGAAGCGAGGCAGATATTCGTAAATCTTGATGCCGGCGTCCAGTAGCTGGGTGTAATGTCGCTGCCCCGCGTAGCGCACGCTGGGGTGGTCGTGGCCCTTGCCGGCGACCAGCAGCCGGACATCCACGCCGCGGGCCGCCGCATCGGTGATCAGCCGGCGCAGCTGGCGCGATGGCAGGAAATAGGGCGTATACATCCACAGCCGCTGCCTGGCCATGCCCAGGCGCCGGTGCAGGGAGTGGCGGATCGTCTGGTTGTCCGGGCCTTCGTTATGCACCATGCGCGCCGTCACTCCGTGCGGCTGCCCGGCAGCGGGCGGGATGGCGGGCGGCTCGCGGCGCAGCGCCGCCTTGTCGCCGCGGGTGCGGGAGGACTCCCACAGGTCGGCGAACAGGCCAAGCCAGTCTTCCACCACGGGGCCCTGCGCCTTCACCACCAGGTCGAACCAGTCGCCCAGATAATCATCTGTCATGCAGTAGCCACCGGTGTAGGCGGTGCGATGGTCGACCAGGATCAGCTTGCGGTGGTTGCGGTTCAGGTTGCGACGCAGGCGGCGCATCATGAAGGGGTTGTAGTGGCGCAGTGCCACGCCGGCCGCGGTGAGGCGCGCCCGGTCTCGCTGGCCCAGCCCCGCGGCACCGAAGCTGTCGAGCAGCACCCTGACCTCCACGCCTCGCTGCGCCGCGCGAGTCAGCGCATCGAAGAAGCGCCGGGTCACCCGGCCCGACTCGATCAGGTACTGCTCGAACCATATGGACTCCTCGGCCTTGTCGATGGCGTCGAGCAGGGCCGGCACGAAGCAGCGACTGTCAGGCAGAAGGGTGATTCGGTTCCCATGTTTCCATGTCGTTTCCATCTCTGGCTCTCCTTGCCGTATGAGACATCCTCACCCTTGAGGGTAGGGGCAGACCGAACATGCGGCAAAGCGCGGCGCGCACCTGGGCGAAGCCGCTTGCTGCCGACGAGCGGTCGGTCGCGTGGTCGGACGGGCTTGCCCCAACGAGAAAGGGCGGCCAATGGCCGCCCCTTTTGCATGCGCCGGGTCGCTCAATCCCAGCTCAGTGCGCCGCCCACCTGGTACTCGGTGACCCGGGTCTCGAAGAAGTTCTTCTCCTTGCGCAGGTCGATGATCTCGCTCATCCATGGGAAGGGGTTCTGGGCGCCGGGGTACTGTTCCTTGAGGCCGATCTGGGCCAGGCGGCGGTTGCAGATGAAGTGCAGGTACTCTTCCATGATCGCCGCGTTCATGCCCAGCACGCCGCGGGGCATGGTGTCGCGAGCGTAGGCGATCTCGAGTTCGGTACCCTCGAGGATCATCTGGGTCACCTCGTCCTGGAACTCGGGCGTCCACAGGTGCGGGTTCTCGATCTTGATCTGGTTGATCATGTCGACGCCGAAGTTCAGGTGCATCGACTCGTCGCGCAGGATGTACTGGAACTGCTCGGCGACGCCGGTCATCTTGTTGCGCCGGCCCATGGAGAGGATCTGGCTGAAGCCGCAATAGAAGAAGATGCCCTCGGTGACGCAGTAGAAGGCGATCAGGTTGCGCAGCAGCTCCTGGTCGGTCTCGGGGGTGCCGGTATTGAAGTCGGCGCGCGCCAGCGACTGGGTGTGCTTCAGGCTCCAGGCCGACTTGGCCGCTACCGAGGGCACTTCGCGGTACATGTTGAAGACTTCGCCTTCGTCCATGCCCAGCGACTCCACGCAGTACTGGTAGGCGTGGGTGTGGATCGCCTCCTCGAAGGCCTGGCGCAGCAGGTACTGGCGGCACTCGGGGTTGGTGATCAGGCGGTAAACGGCGAGCACCAGGTTGTTGGCCACCAGCGAGTCGGCGGTAGAGAAGTAGCCGAGGCTACGCTCGACGATGCGCCGCTCGTCCGGTGTCAGGCCATCCTGGCTCTTCCACAGGGCGATGTCGGCGTTCATGTTCACTTCCTGGGGCATCCAGTGGTTGGCGCTGCCGTCCAGGTACTTCTGCCAGGCCCACTCGTACTTGAAGGGCACCAGTTGGTTGAGGTCGGCACGGGCATTGATCATCTGCTTGTCGCTGACCTCGATGCGCGCCGCACCCATCTCCAGCTCTTCCAGGCCGGCGGCCACGTCGAGCGCTTCGAGCGACTTGCGCGCCCGCGCCAGGCGGTCGCTGTCGGCTACCTTGTAGCTGCCGCTGCTCTCCTTCACCTCGTCGCGCGAGGCAGCCTCGGGCTGCGGCTTGGCGGCGGGTGCCGGCGCGGCCTTGGCCGGCTGCTCGGCGACGGGAGTTTCGTCCTCGTGGAACTCGTCCCAGTTCAGCATGCGTTTCACCTTTCTTGGCTGGATCCGGGATATCGCCGGATCAGAAAAATTCCCGTTACGTACGAAGCTTGTTATTAACCTACTGGCAGGCTTCGCAGCCCAGATCGTCTATTTCCGCAGCGCTGGGCGCGCGTGAACCGCTGCCCGCCTTGCCGGTGAGGAAGTCGTCCACCCCGCGCGGCTCGCGAGTCGTTGGTGCAGGTTGCGCCTGGGGCGCCGGAGCACCGCCGGATACCAGGTTGCTCACGGCGTTGAGCGTGCCGCGGTCCACGGTGGACTTCTCCACCGAGGTGGCGCCCAGGGCGCGCAGGTAATAAGTGGTCTTGAGCCCGCGGAACCACGCCATGCGGTAGGTCACGTCGAGCTTCTTGCCCGAGACGCCCTTGATATAGAGGTTCAGCGACTGGGCCTGGTCGATCCACTTCTGGCGCCGGGCGGCGGCTTCCACCAGCCACTTGGGCTCCACCTCGAAGGCGGTGGCGTACTTGGCCTTGAGGTCGTCGGGGATGCGCTCGATGGGCTGGGCGGAGCCGTCGTAGTACTTGAGGTCGTTGATCATCACCTCGTCCCACAGGCCGCGGGCCTTGAGGTCGTGTACCAGGTAGGCGTTGACCACGGTGAACTCGCCGGAGAGGTTCGATTTCACATAGAGGTTCTGGTACGTCGGCTCGATCGACTGAGTCACGCCGCAGATGTTGGAGATCGTCGCGGTAGGGGCGATCGCCATCACGTTGGAGTTGCGCATGCCCTGCTCGGCGATCTTCTTGCGGATACGCCCCCAATCCTGCGTCGCGCCGGTATCCACCTCGATGTATTTCTCGCCGCGCTCCGTCACCAGCTTGTCGATGGAGTCGATGGGCAGGATGCCCTGGCTCCACAGCGAGCCTTCGAAGCTCTGGTAGCGGCCGCGCTCGGCGGCGAGGTCGCTGGACGCCTCGATGGCGTGGTAGCTGACCAGCTCCATGGAAAGGTCGGCGAACTCGACCGCTTCTTCCGAGGCGTAGGCGATGTCCTGGGCGTAGAGCGCATCCTGGAATCCCATGATGCCGAGCCCCACCGGGCGGTGCTTGAGGTTGGAGTTCCTGGCCTGGGGCACCGCGTAGTAGTTGATGTCGATGACGTTGTCGAGCATGCGCACGGCGGTGCGCACCGTCTTCTTCAGCTTGTCGTTGTCGAGCTTGCCGTCGACCACGTGACGCGCCAGGTTGACCGAGCCCAGGTTGCACACGGCGATCTCGTCGACGCTGGTGTTCAGCGTGATCTCGGTGCACAGGTTGGAGGAGTGCACCACGCCGGCGTGCTGCTGCGGGCTTCTCAGGTTGCACGGGTCCTTGAAGGTGATCCACGGGTGGCCGGTCTCGAACAGCATCGAGAGCATCTTGCGCCACAGGTCCTTCGCCTTGACGCGCTTGTAGAGCTTGAGCTGGCCCGAGCGGGTCATCGCCTCGTACTCCTCGTAGCGCTGCTCGAAGGCGGCGCCGTAGAGGTCGTGCAGGTCCGGGCAGGTGGCGGGCGAGAACAGCGTCCACTCCTTGTCGTCGAACACCCGCTTCATGAACAGGTCCGGCACCCAGTTGGCGGTGTTCATGTCGTGGGTACGGCGGCGGTCGTCGCCGGTGTTCTTGCGCAGCTCGAGGAACTCCTCCACGTCCAGGTGCCAGGTCTCCAGGTAGGCGCACACCGCACCCTTGCGCTTGCCGCCCTGGTTCACCGCCACGGCGGTATCGTTGACCACCTTGAGGAACGGCACCACGCCCTGGCTCTTGCCGTTGGTGCCCTTGATGTAGGAGCCCAGTGCGCGTACCGGCGTCCAGTCGTTGCCCAGGCCCCCGGCCCACTTGGAGAGCAGGGCGTTGTCGCGGATGGCGCTGTAGATGCCGTCGAGGTCGTCGGGCACGGTGGTCAGGTAGCAACTGGAGAGCTGGCTGCGCAGGGTGCCCGAGTTGAACAGCGTCGGCGTCGAGGCCATGTAGTCGAAGCGGGAGAGCAGCTCGTAGAACTCGATGGCGCGCGCCTCGCGGTCGTCTTCGTTCAGTGCCAGGCCCATCGCTACCCGCATGAACATCACCTGGGGCAGTTCGTAGCGCACGTCGTCGCGGTGGATGAAGTAGCGGTCGTAGAGGGTCTGCAGGCCCAGGTAGGTAAAGGCGTTGTCGCGGGTGTGGTCCAGCGCGTCGCCGAGCCGCTCGAGATCGAACTCGGCGAGCTTGGGGTCGAGCTGCTCGTACTCGATGCCGCGGGCCACGTACTCGATGAACGCCGGCTTGTAGAGCTCGACCATCTCGCCGAAGGTCGCTTCTTCGGCCACGCCAAGGAAGGAGAGCGCCTCGCGGCGCAGGCTGTCCTGCAGCAGGCGGGCGGTGACGTAGGTGTAGTTGGGCTCCTTCTCCACCAGGGTGCGCGCGGTCATCATCAGCGCCTGGGACACTCCGTCCACCGAGACGCCATCGTAGAGGTTCTTCAGCGATGCCTCGACGATGCGGTTCGGGTCGACGTTCTCGAGCTCGGCGCAGGCGTCGAACACCAGCGTCTCGATGCGGCCGAGATCCAGCGGGCGACGGCTGCCGTCCGCCAGGGTGACATTGAGCGTGGGGTGCGGCTTCTCGATGTCGCCACCGGCAGCGGCGCGGGCGCGGGCGTGTTCCTCGCGGTAGAGCACGTAGGCACGCGCGACTTTCTGCTCACCGGCCCGCATCAGGGCCAGCTCGACCTGGTCCTGGATGTCCTCGATGTGCACCGTGCCGCCGTCGGGCATGCGGCGCAGGAAGGCGGCCGCAATGCCTTGGCTGGCCTGGTCGACGAAGTCGCGCACCCGCGAGGAAGCGCTGACGTTGTCGCCTTCCACGGCGATGAAGGCCTTGCGCATGGCGACGGCGATCTTGCCGGCATCGAAGGGCACCACGTCGCCGTTGCGCTTGATCACGCGCAGGGTCCGGGGGGCGGTGATGGCCAGGTCGGGGACGGTGGGCTGTAGCTGTTCCATGGGGTCGGGGTTCCCTTCTCTTGGGGCAAACGTCAGGTGGCGGATGGGCGTTGACAGCAGCGGAAACGCTTGCTAGGAGCACATCATCTTGTGGTTATCTCAAGGTTGAGCACAAGATAGAGTGGTTTGCGTGCGTCATCAAGTGGATAACCTGTGGGTGACTTGTGTCTCTTCGGTGGGCTTTTTTGGTTGTTGGTTGGTTGCCGAGCTATGCTTCGCTGGCCGGACCCGTGGCAACGGAATGCAAACGGCATGCAATCGCGGGCAGGCGAACTACGCTAATTCGGGTATCCTTGATTTAGCGAAGGAGGGACAGGGTGTCCCGAATCACAAAGAAATGCCCAGCACGGGGAAACTAGGATGGATGACAACCTGGAAAGCAGCGACATGGAACACGTGCTGATTATCGAGGATGACGTTCGCTTGGCCGAGCTCACTCGCGACTATCTTGAAGGCAACGGCTTCAAGGTCACCGTGGAGTCCGAAGGCTCGCGCGGCGTGGAAAAAATACTGGCGCTGCAGCCGGATCTGGTGATTCTCGATCTGATGCTGCCCGGAGAAGACGGATTGTCGATCTGTCGCCGGGCGCGGCCCGAGTACGCCGGGCCGATACTGATGCTGACCGCCCGCACCGACGACATGGACCAGGTGCTGGGTCTGGAGATGGGCGCCGACGACTACGTGCCCAAGCCGGTGCAGCCGCGGGTACTGCTGGCCCGCATGCGCGCGCTGCTGCGGCGTGCCGACAACACCGAACAGGCCGGGGAGGCGCGGCTCTCCTTCGGCAACCTGGAAATCGATAGCGCCACGCGAGAGGCCTGGCTGGAGAGCGAGCGGATCGACCTCACCAGCGCGGAGTTCGATCTGCTTTGGCTGCTGGCCAGCAACGCCGGCCGAGTGCTTACCCGCGAGGAGATATTCAGCGACCTGCGCGGGATCAAGTACGACGGCCAGGATCGCTCGATCGACGTTCGCGTTTCGCGGATACGCCCCAAGATCGGCGACGATCCCAACCATCCACATCGCATCAAGACGGTACGCAGCAAGGGGTATCTGTTCGTCAAGGACGCGTGAACCATGCAGCGGTTCCTGGCGGATGGCACCTTCCTGCGGGTCTACCTGGCCCTGGCCCTGGCCCTGCTGCTGACCTTTGCCCTGGCCCTGATGGGGCTGGCCCTGGTCGATCGCATTCGCGTAGAACAGTATCGCGAGCAACTTGCGGAAGCGCCGATGCAGCTGCTTGCCCGCAAGGTCTCCGCGCTGCCGCCCAATGCGCGGGGCGACTGGCTGACCCAGCAGGGGGACATGCTCGACATGCGGCTGTCGCTGCGAGAGCCGGCCAATGCCAACCTGGGGTGGTTCGCCCAGCGTCGCCTGGAGCGTGGCAGCGTGCTGGTCGTCATGGAGGGCGAGGAAACCTGGCGCATGTTCCTGCGGCTGCCGGGCGAGGAGCGGATTCTCGAGGCGCGGCTGTCCGGGCTCAACGAGCGCCAGCTGCGCGGGCTGGCGCAGATGCTGGGTGACTGGCTGGCCGAGGTCAACGGCGAGGCCCGCCAGCGGAGGCTGGAAAGCGTGACCAGCCAGGCCCTGGCGATCCGCCTCAGCCACCTGGCCCCGGACGGCCTGGACAGCCACCAGCTGACCCGGCTGCGCGAGGGCGAGCTGGTGATCCGCCTGCTGCCGGGGCACTGGGCGCTGACGGTCTACCTGGCGGTACCTTCCGCGGACGGCACCCGGCAATGGCTGTCTATCGGGCCGGTGTCGGCGCTGGAGCCGACGCCGATCTCGCTGCTGCTGCTGGTGCTGCTGATCATGCTCGGCGTGCTGGCCGCGATCATCTACCTGATCGTGCGCGGGGTGGAAGCTCGGCTGGCGCGTCTCGAGCTGGCGGCCGGGCGCATCGCGGGCGGGCGGCTCGACACGCGGGTCAAGGTCGACGGCGGCGGCTTCATCGGCCGGGTGGGGATGGCCTTCAACGCCATGGCGGCCCAGGTGCAGTCGTTGCTGCGCTCGCAGCAGGAGATGATCCGGGCCGTCTCCCACGAGCTGCGCACGCCGGTGGCGCGCATTCGCTTCGCCATGCAGATGGTCGAGGACATGACCGAGGACCCGGCCATTCGTCGCCAGCTGCGCGGCATCGATGGCGACATCGAGGAGCTCGATCAGCTGATCGACGAGATTCTCACCTATGCCCGCCTCGACAGCGGCATCGTCAACGGAGCCAACCTCGAACGCAGCCGCACCGACTGTCGCGCCATGGCCATGCGGGTCATCGACACCCTGGCGCCGCTGCATGCGCACCTGCATCTCGAGCTGGCGCCGGGGCCCGACGTCGAGGTGCTGGCCGATCCGCGCTACCTGCAGCGTGCCCTGCAGAACCTGGTCGCCAACGCCTGCCGTCACGCTCAGTCGCGGGTGCGGGTCCAGGTCACCGAGGAAACCCGGCTGGTTCGCCTGGATATCGAGGACGATGGCCCCGGCGTGCCGGACACCGAGCGCCAGATGATCTTCAAGCCGTTCGCGCGCCTCGACGACAGCCGCACTCGTCGCTCCGGCGGCTACGGGCTGGGGCTTTCCATCGTGCAGAAGGTCATGGCCTGGCATGGCGGCAGCGTGGTGGTCGACGACAGCCAGCAGCTGGGCGGGGCGCGTTTCTCGCTATTGCTTCCGATCGTGCCGCCTAAGCGGGCCTGATGCCGTCGAGCACGGCAAAGGAGGTCTCCCGCGCGGTGCGCAGGAAATCCTCCATCCAGGGCTGGCTGCGGCTCTCCTCGCGAATGGCGGCGAACAGCGTGCCCCAGGTCCCCTCCGCGCCGAGCCTGACGGCCTTCACATAGTCGCGTTCGAGGTATTCCGTCAGCGCCCAGTTGGGCAGGGCGCAGACGCCGCGGCCGCTGGCCACCAGCTGCATCATCATGATCGTCAGCTCCGCGGTGCGCACCTCGCGGGGGCGCACCCCGGCGGGGATGAGAAACTGGGTGAAGATGTCCAGGCGGCTGTGCTCCACCGGATAGGTGATCAGCGTCTCGTCGGCCAGCTCCTCGGGGCTGACGGCGCTATGGTTGGCCAGGCGATGCTGGCGCGACACGGCCAGCAGGCTCTGGTAGCGGAACAGCGGCTCGTAGGCCACGCCGGCCAGGGGCTGGGGGTCGGCGGTGATCACCAGGTCGAGCTGCTCGCGGGCCAGCGCGGGGAGGGGATCGAAATGATGGCCGCCGGGGATGTCGACTTCCACTTCCGGCCAGTGGTCGCGGAAGCGATCGATGGTGGGCATCAGCCACTGGAAGCAGCTGTGGCATTCGATCGCCATGTGCAGGCGGCCGGGCTCCTGGCCGTTGAGCCGCGCTACGTCGCGCTCGGCCATTCGCACCTGCGGCAGCACCTGCTCGGCCAGCGCCAGCAGGCGCTGGCCCGCCCGGGTGAACTCCACCGGGCGCGTCTTGCGCACGAACAGCGGCGTATTGAGCCGGTCTTCCAGATCCTTGATCTGGTGGGAAAGCGCCGACTGGGTCAGGTGGACGCGTTCGGCGGCTTCCACCAGGGAGCCGGCGTCGCGCAGCGCGACCAGGGTGCGGAGATGACGAAGTTCGATCATGAATGAGCTGTGTTCATGTTTTGAATTAGAAAGTTTAGTTTGATTCACCTGAACCGGCCAAGCGAGACTCTGCTGCATCATTCATGCAGAAGAGGCGTCATCATGACATTGGCTCATGTTTCTGGCTATCCACGTATTGGCGCCCAGCGCGAACTCAAGCGCGCCCTGGAAGCCTACTGGCGCGGCGACATCGACCAGGCCGCGCTGCTGGAGACCGGCCGCGGGCTGCGTGCCCGCCATTGGCGCGACCAGCGCGACGCCGGCCTCGACCTGGTCACGGTGGGGGATTTCGCCTACTACGACCAGGTGCTCGATGTCTCGCTGCTGCTCGGTGCGGTGCCGCCTCGCTTCGCCGCCGAGGCAGAGGTCGCCCGTGGCGACGTCTCGCTCGATACCCTGTTCCGCATGGCCCGTGGGCGCGCGCCCAGCGGAGCGCCGGTGGCCGCCTGCGAGATGACCAAGTACTTCGATACCAACTATCACTACCTGGTGCCGGAGCTGCATCCGGGGCAGGCGTTCAAGCTTGCCAGCACGCGGCTGTTCGACGAGGTGGCCGAGGCACGCGCGGCGGGGCACCCGGTCAAGGTGGTTCTCACCGGGCCGCTGACCTGGCTGTGGCTGGGCAAGGCGCAGGAGGAGGGCTTCGATCGGCTGTCGCTGCTCGACGACCTGCTGCCGGTCTACGGCGAGATCCTTGCCCGCCTGGCCGAGCTGGGGGTGGGCTGGGTTCAGCTCGACGAGCCGGCGCTGGTGCAGGACCTGCCCCAGGCGTGGCGGCAGGCCTACGAAGCGGCCTACAACGCCCTGCGTTCTGCGCCGGTGAAGCTGCTGGTCGCCACCTACTTCGGCGCGCTTGGCGACAACCTGCAGCTGGCGGTGAGCCTGCCGGTGGACGGCCTGCACATCGATGCGGTGCGCGCCCCGGAGCAGCTGACCGCGGTACTCGACAACCTGCCCGGCTACAAGGTGCTGTCGGTGGGCGCCATCGATGGACGCAATATCTGGCGCGCCGATCTCGCCGCGCTGCGCGAGCGGCTGGCCGATGCCCGCATGCGCCTGGGCGAGCGGCTGTGGCTGGCGCCCTCCTGCTCGCTGCTGCATGTGCCGGTGGATCTCGATGCCGAGCCTGAGCTGGACGCCGAACTCAAGGGCTGGCTCGCCTTTGCACGGCAGAAGCTCGACGAGACCGTGACCCTGGCGCGGCTGCTCGACGGGCGTGCCACCGCCGTGGATCGCGCCCGGGTCGCCGCGGCCACGGCCGCCCTCAACGCGCGCCGCGAGTCGCCCCGGCTGCATCGCCCCGAGGTGGCCGAGCGGCTGGGCCGGATCGGCGACGACGACCGTGTGCGCGACAACCCCTACGCCGTGCGGGTGAAGGCCCAGCAGCGTGCACTGGGGCTGCCGCTGTTTCCCACCACCACCATCGGCTCCTTTCCCCAGACCGCGGAGATTCGCGCCGCCCGCCGCGCCTTCAAGCAGGGCGAGCTGGGGCAGGAGGCCTACGAGGCGCGCATGCGCGCCGAGATCGGCGATGCCGTGCGGCGCCAGGAGGCGCTGGGGCTGGACATGCTGGTGCACGGCGAGGCCGAGCGCAACGACATGGTGGAGTACTTCGGCGAGCAGCTCGACGGCTTTGCCTTCACCCGCAACGGCTGGGTGCAGAGCTATGGCTCGCGCTGCGTCAAGCCGCCGATCATCGTCGGCGACGTGGCTCGTGGCGCACCCATGACGGTAGCCTGGAGCCGCTACGCGCAATCGCTGACCGAGCGGCCCATGAAGGGCATGCTGACCGGGCCGGTGACCATGCTGCAGTGGTCGTTCGTGCGCGACGACCAGCCGCGCGAGACCACCTGCCGGCAGATCGCCCTGGCCCTGCGCGACGAGGTGACCGACCTGGAAGCCGCCGGCATCCCGGCGATCCAGATCGACGAGCCGGCGCTGCGCGAGGGGCTGCCGCTGCGCCAGGGCGAGTGGCAGGCCTATCTCGACTGGGCGGTGGAGTGCTTTCGCCTGACCGCATCGGGAGTGCGCGATGCCACCCAGATCCACACCCACATGTGCTATTCGGAGTTCAACGACATCATCGCGGCCATCGCCGCGCTGGATGCCGATGTCATCACCATCGAGACCTCGCGCTCGAACATGGAGCTGCTCGACGCCTTCCAGGACTTCGCCTATCCCAACGAGATCGGCCCTGGGGTCTACGATATCCATACCCCCAACCTGCCCGAGGTGGCATGGATGGTGCGGTTGGTGGAGAAGGCGGTGGAGCGCATCCCCGCCGAGCGGCTGTGGGTCAATCCCGACTGCGGCCTCAAGACCCGCAGCTGGGCCGAGGTGGAGCCGGCGCTGGCCAACATGGTCGAGGCGGCACGCGAGCTGAGGCGCCGCTACGGTTGACGGCCGCGCCTAGAGCGTGACACAGGCACCGGGCCGCAGGGCGCCGGTGCCTGGTATGCTGGTGGCGTCCGCCTGCTCAAGGAACTGCACCATGCCTCGCCCCTTCGCCTCCCTTCGTATGGCGCTCCTCGCTGCCGGCTCGCTGCTGCTGGTCGGCTGTGCCGCTGCCCCCGTGGGCACATCGCCGCCCGCATCCGACAAGGTCAGCGACACTGCGCCGCTGTTGCCCTCGCTGCTGTTCCCCGGCGGGTCCGAGCGCTTCGAAGCCTGGCGCTGCACCCCGGAGCAGCCCCTGGTGACGGCCTTCGGCGAGCGCGAGCTGCGGCTGTGGTCGGCGCACGGCGCCTATCGCCTGCCGCCCGCGGTGGTGGCCAGCGGCGCACGCTACCAGCAGGGCGATCTCAGCTTCTGGAACAAGGGCGCGGAAGCCGTGGTGGAGAGCGCCAACGGCCGGCTGGATTGCCGCGTCGACATGGCGCGGGCGGCGCTGACCCGGGAGCAGCGCCCCGGGGTGATGTTCCACGGCCGCGGCAACGAGCCTGGTTGGCATGTCAACCTGCGCCATGACGCCCCGGAACTGACGCTCGTGCTGGACTATGGTGCCCGCGAGCTGACCCTGCCCTATCGCGTCATCGCGATGGATAACGCCGGCGGGCGGGTCCGGCTTGAAAGCGGGCGTGGCGAAGCGCCGTTCGAGCTGCGCCTCGAGGCGCGCGCCTGCTTCGACGACATGAGCGGCGAGCCTTTCCCGGCTCGCGTCACGCTGGTCTTCGAAGGGCAGACCTATCGGGGTTGCGGCCAGGGCATCGCGCCCTAGGCGTTGTGCCCGCCGGGGCGGATGCGATAGGCACAGCGGCGCGCCCCGGCCAGCACATGGTCAGTGCGTTCGACCTCGGCCTCCGCCCCCAGCACGGTGCGAAACACCTCCAGCTCCGAGCGGCACAGGTCGGGGCAGGCGTGGGCGGCTCGGCAGATCGGGCAGTGATTCTCGATCAGCAGCAGGCTGCCGTCTTCCAGGGCGTGCCATTCCGCCATGTAGCCTTCGCGTGAGCGAATCTCGGCCAGCCGCCGTACCCTCGCTTCCAGGCGGTCGCAATCGGCCAGGGCCTGGCGATACTGCGCCAGGGTTTCGGCCTGGCGCGCCTCGATCAAGCGGGCCAGCGCCTCGTCGCCCAGGGTGTCGCGCACGCTGACGATCAGCCGCGAGGCCAGCTCGGCATGGCCATCGGCGAAGCGTGCATGGCCGGCTTCGCTGAGCCGCCACTCGATCGTTGGCCGGCCCACGCCGCCTGGCAGGGGGCGTTGGGCCACCAGGCCCTGGCGCGCCAGCTTGGCGAGCTGCTGGCGCGCATTCTCCCCGCTGGTGCCAAGCCGTTCGCCCAGGGCGGCAGCCGACTGGGGGCCGCGGACCTTGAGCTGGTGCAACAGGCGCTCGGCGGTGTCGTTGGCGGGCGTGGCGTCATCGCTGCTTGACATGGCGTGGCTCGGAATTAATCTAGTATCTTCTTGGAAAATACCGGCGGGGCGGCGTTCAGGCAAGTCGAGGGGAAACCGGGACTGGCCTGGGAGTAAGTTCTGGCCAGACTGGCCTGCATCGCTCCGTCATTCACCGTGAACAGCAAGGAGCCACAACAATGGCATTTGAACTGCCGGCACTGCCCTACGAGAAAAACGCGCTCGAACCGCATATTTCCGCCGAGACGCTGGAGTATCACTACGGCAAGCACCACCAGGCCTACGTCACCAAGCTCAACGAGCTGACCGACGGCACCGACGACGCCAACAAGTCCCTGGAAGAGATCATCCAGTCCTCCTCCGGCGGCCTGTTCAACCAGGCGGCCCAGGTGTGGAACCACACCTTCTACTGGCACTGCCTGGCGCCCAACGGCGGCGGCGAGCCGAGCGGCGCGCTGGCCGAGGCGATCAACGCCAAGTTCGGCTCCTTCGCCAAGTTCAAGGAAACCTTCAACGCCAACGCCGTGGCCAACTTCGGCTCCGGCTGGACCTGGCTGATCAAGACCGCGGACGGCGGCGTCGACATCGTCAACACCAGCAATGCCGACACCCCGATCGCCCACGGCCAGACCCCGCTGCTGACCATCGACGTGTGGGAGCACGCCTACTACATCGACTACCGCAACGCACGTCCGAAATACCTGGAGAACGTGTGGAACGTGCTCAACTGGGACTTCGTGGCCCAGAACTTCAGCTCGTGAACGCTTGAACGAGGCAGCGCCAGGTGACGAGCCTGGCGTTTCCTTTCGACGGCTCCAGTGGCTGGTCGCATAGGCCCCGCCAATAGGCGGGGCCTTTCGTTGCCATGGCAATTCGTTTTTATCGAATTTTTTGCGCGAAACTATGCGCTTTTCATGCAAAAAAATACACGTAGCATGGCGTTCATAGCGAACCCATCCAAGGAGATCGTCATGGCTACCCGTATCCTTCTCGTTACTTCCTCCATCCTCGGCGAGCACGGCCAGTCCAATGCCCTGGCCAGCCATCTGCGCGAGCGTGCCGCCGGTCGCGACGAGCTTGAAATCACTCACCGCGACCTGGCCGCCGAATCGCTGCCGCACCTGGGGCTCGAGGAGCTCTCCAGCTGGCAGGTCGCCGCCGCAGAACGCTCCGCCGAACAGCAGGTGCTGGCGCAGCGCTCCGATGCGCTGATCGCTGAGCTGCAGGACCACGACGTGCTGGTGCTGGCGGTGCCGATGTACAACTTCGGCATCCCGAGCCAGCTCAAGGCCTGGTTCGACCGGGTGATGCGCGCCGGCACCACCTTCCGCTACACAGAACAGGGGCCGGAAGGCCTGGTGCAGGGCAAGCGCGCCGTCATCCTGGCGGCCCGCGGCGGGCAGTACGCCGGCACCGCGCTCGATACCCAGACGCCGCACCTGAAGGCGATGCTGGGCATGATCGGCATCACCGATGTCTCGGTGGTCTATGCCGAAGGGCTTGCCATGGGGGAGGGTCGCCGCGACGCCGCGCTCAAGGAGGCCCGGCAGGCCATCGACGGCCTGGTTGCCGGGCTGTAGGGCTCAGCAGGCCTCCGGCACCTGCGCGACCCAGCGATCGGCGACGAACTGGCTGGTGCACAGCGTGGCTTCCGGGGTCAGGATCCGGGCGCCCAGTTGCCCCAGGGCATCCAGGTTGGCGCGCGCGTCGGGCGTGACCATTTCGGTGGGCACCAGCGGCTGCCAGCCGTGCTCGTCACGCACCGCCAGCGCATAGCTGAAGGCATAGAAGCCCGGGAAGCCCAGGCGAATATCGGTGGCCACCAGGGTTTCCCGGCCGTTGCGCTGGCGGACTTCATAGCGCAGGTAGGGCCCGGCGAACCAGTAGAGACGCTCGCCCTTCTCCAGAGCAAGCGCATCGGGCTCGAGTTCGGCGCCGCGGCGGAAGGTCTCCACGACCGGGGGCGTCTCACCGTCCAGCAGGCCGATCAGGGTTTCGTGGTGGTCGTCGCCGTCGATGATCGTGACGCGCCACAGCAAGGTGTTGAACGGTGTGGGTTGCACGAGCCGCGGTGCCTCCTCGAGCCCGCGCTCGGCCAGCACCGGTGCAAGCCGATGCTCGACCACGCCCTTGGCGGCGATGGCAAAGACCAGGTAGGCGCTGGAGAGCGCTAGGCCCCAGGCCGGGGCGCGAAACCCGTTCCCCGTCACCAGCGCAATCGCGAAACCCGCCAGCAGCGGCAGGGTGTAGAGCGGGTCGATGATGAACACCACCGGCCAGGCGCTGGGGCGCACGTCTAGCGGCCACCAGAGCTGGGTGCCGTAGGTGGTCAGCACGTCGAGCAGGGGGTGGGAAAGCATGCTCAGTACGAAGAACGCCCACCAACGCCCCAGGGTGATGTCACGTGCCGGGGCGAAGCGGCTGGCCAGTATCGCCAGCAGCGTGCCCAGGCCGGTGAGCACGAACACGGAGTGAGTGAAGCCACGGTGTTCGGTGACATCGAGCACTGCGTCGCCGTAGTCGAGAAAGACGTCCAGGTCCGGCATGGCGGCCACGGTCGCGCCGATCAGCAGGGCCTTGCGCCCGAGCCTGCGTCCCAGCAGGGTGCCGCCTACTGCCGCGCCCAGCACGGCGTGTGTCAAGGTATCCATCCGGTTCGACTCCTTTCGACGGGTGGCGGTTGGTCTCAGGCACTGTGCCAGGCCGGGCCCGAGGTGAGTATGCGCTGGTGCACCGGGCAGTCCTCGCGGTGCGCCCCGGGCAGGTAGCCGGTACTCATGAGGAATTCGCCGACGATCTCCGGGCCCGTGAAGCGAAAGGTGCGGCGAAACAGCCTGACCCAGTCACCATGCGCCAAGGGATGATGATGGTCGAGCCAGGCCGCGAAGCTGCCGTGGTGCTCGCGCAGCTCGCGGATCACCCCGGCGTTGTGGATCACGGCCTCGATCTTGCGTCGGTTGCGAATGATGCCGCTATCCTGCAGCAGCCGCTCGCGGTCGGCATCGCCGTACTCGGCAACTTGATCGATGTCGAAGCGGTCAAAGGCCTGGTAGAAGGCGTCGCGCTTCTTCAGCACGGTCAGCCACGACAGGCCGGCCTGGTTGATCTCCAGCGCCAGCCGCTCGAACAGTGCCGAATCGCAGGTCACCGGGAAGCCGTACTCTTGGTCGTGGTAGGGGCCGTGGAAGGGGTGACCCGGGGCCAGATCACAATAGTGCGACATTTCCGCTTTTCCTCCTTACCCGGGACTTGGCAAGCCGGCAGCGGCTTGTCACGATTCGCTCAGTATGGCATCTCAAGCTTAAGGAGCCGCCCATGAAGATCTTATCTGCAAGTTCCCGCACGAAGAAAGTCACGGCGTTCTCCGTACTCGCCGGTGGCCTGCTGGCCGCCTATCTTGCCACCAGCGCCGTGTCGCCCTCCTGGGCCAAGCCCGTGGTCGAGATGTACCAGGATCCCAACTGCGGCTGCTGTACCGACTGGGCCGATCATCTCAGGGAAGAAGGTTTCGAGGTCCGCCAGCACAAGACTCGCGAAATGCGCGCGATCAAGCTGGAGCATGGCGTGACGCCGGAGCTCGCCTCCTGCCATACCGCGCTGGTAGACGGCTACGTGATCGAAGGGCATGTGCCGGCCGCCGACATCCATCGTCTGCTGGAAGAGCGGCCCGATGTGGTGGGCCTCACCGTGCCCGGCATGCCGCATGGCTCGCCCGGCATGGAAACGGGGCGCTACGATGACTATGCGGTGCTGACCTGGCAGCACACGGATCGTACCCCCCAGATCTTCAGCGAGTACACTTTCGACTGATCCCCGGCGAAACGAAACGAGGTGCTCATGCAATACCTGCACACCATGGTGCGCGTCAGCGACCTGAAGGCGTCCCTTCATTTCTACTGCGACCTGCTGGGCCTGCGCGAAGTGCGGCGCAAGGAGAACGAGAAGGGGCGCTTCACCCTGGTGTTCCTGGCGGCGCCCGACGATGCGGCGCGCTCGGAGCGGCTCAAGGCCCCCGAGCTGGAACTGACCTACAACTGGGACCCGGAAAGCTACGGCGGCGGGCGTAACTTCGGCCACCTGGCCTACCGCGTCGACGATATCTACGCGCTGTGCGAACGGCTGCAGGCGGGCGGCGTGACCATCAATCGCCCGCCTCGCGACGGCCACATGGCCTTCGTGCGCAGCCCCGACGGCATCTCGGTGGAGCTGCTGCAGAAGGGTGACCCGCTGCCGCCCAGGGAGCCCTGGGCGTCCATGGACAATACCGGCACTTGGTAGAACGAGAAGGAATCCTGCGTGACAACGACCAAGACACGCCTTGGCCGGGCGCTGCTGGTAGCGCTGGCGGCAGCGACCCTGGCCGCCTGCGGCAGCCAGCCCGCCGATACGAGCCGCCGCGACGCCCCGGCGGTTACATCCGACCACCCCGTGGTGGGGCAGCGCTGGAACCTGCTGCTGGTCGGCACCGACGAGCGCCTGGCCATGCCCAGTACGCCGCACTTCATCGTCTCCCCCGACGGGCGGGTGACGGGCAGCGACGGCTGCAACACGCTCAATGGCCGGGTGCAGCTCGATGGGGGCAACCGCATCCAGTTCAGCCAGCTGAGCACCACCCGCATGGGCTGCCCGCAGCTCGATGATGCCCGCCGCGTCACCGGGATGATGGAAAACGCCTATCGCTTCCTGATCGACCATGACCGGCTGGTGTTCTTCGGCCCGGATCAGCGCGTGCTGGGAGGCTGGCGCAAGGCCAATTGAGGCCCTTTCCGAAGTCCTGGAAGCCAGGAAAAAAGGTGAGAAGCAAAAAAGCGCGGAGGTGATCCGCGCTTTTTTGCTGCCTGCCCGCCGCGTTTCAGCGCCCCGGCAGGGCGTTGCGCACCTTGATCAAGCCCAACGTGATCAGCCGTGCCAGGCCGGGGCCCGCCGGGGTGAGCAGAATCCAGGGCGTGACGATCAGGTTGATGGCCAGGGCGGCAAAGTAGACGTCGCTGAACCAGTGGGCGCCGCTGAGGATGCGCGGTGCGCTGAGCAGCACGGCAAACAAGGCGCTGACCAGCATGACCCGGAGGCCTGCGAAGCGCCACATGAAGGCGGTGAAGAGCAGCAGGTTGACGCCGTGGTCGCCGGGGAAGCTGCTGCCGGAGCTATCCTTGGTGGCAAAGTCGACCATCTGGGTCACCAGGTTGGCGCTCTCGTATACCAGGGTGGGGCTCGGGTGGGTGTAGGGCACCGCCATGCGCACGCCTTGGGCGATGAAGACGGCCGACAGCAGCATGGTGATGCCGATACCGCCCCAGCGCAGCAGGCGATGCCGAGTATTCGGGTCGCGGCTCATTGCCCACAGGTAGATCGCCAGCAGCACGAACAGGCTGAAGACGTCGAACAGGCGATTGTTGGCGGCGGCTACGAACAGCACCCAGGCTTCGTTCTCTTCGGTCAGCCAGGCATTGGTGGTGAAGAAGACCGCATCGTCCAGTTCGGTCCAGAACATCAGCCCCGGGGAGAGCCAGGACAGCACCAGGAAGGCTCCCAGAAGATTGAACAGCAGGATGCGGCCAAGCGCTAGGGTGGAATCTGTCTGAGGCATCGGGACGACACGAGGTAATGAATGAGTGTCACCATTCTAGGCGAAACGCGCATAGCAGAACAGTGTTCCCTAATGCGCGTTAGCCGAATGGCCCGCAGCGGCACATCGCCATTGCCTGCCCTGCCCGAGGCGCTTGCAACGCCGATCGCACTTCCTGTTGCCGGTCGGCCGCGGCATGGCGGACGACCGGAACGGGGGACTGGCTCCCCTGCGGCGGTTGCGGGCCGCTAATCAGCAACCCGCGGCGGCTTCGGGCCGCTGCGTCACAGCGCGGCGATCTTGTCGCGCTGTTCGAGCAGCACGGCGCGGGCCGCCTGGTACTCCTTGAGCTTGCCGCGCTCCTTCTCGACCACCGCTTCCGGCGCCTTGGCGACGAAGCTCTCGTTGCCAAGCTTGTTCTCGATGCCGCCGATCAGCTTGTCCTGCTTGTCGATCTCCTTGGCCAGGCGAGCGAGCTCGGCCTCCTTGTCGATCAGGTCGGCCATGGGCACCAGCACCTCCATGTCGCCGACCAGCTGCGTGGCCGAAAGCGGCGCCTCGCTCGGGTCGTCGAGCCAGGTGGCGCTCTCGAGCTTGGCCAGCTTGGCGAGGAACAGGCGGTTGGCTTCCAGGCGCTCGCGGTCGGCGGCGGAGCCCTTGGTCAACAGCACGTCGAGCGGCTTGCCCGGGGCGATGTTCATCTCGGCGCGCACGTTGCGCACCGCCACGATCACGCCCTTGAGCCACTCGATGTCGCGGGTGGCCTGCTCGTCGATCTTCTCTTGCTCCGCCACGGGCCAGGGTTGCGCCATGATCGACTCGCTGCCGTCGCCGGTGGCCTTGCCTGCCAGCGGTGCCACCCGCTGCCAGATCTCCTCGGAGATGTAGGGCATCATCGGGTGGGCCAGGCGCAGGATCGCTTCCAGCACCCGCACCAGGGTGCGACGGGTGCCGCGCTTGGCCGCTTCGCCGGCCCCTTCGTCCCACAGCACCGGCTTGGAGAGCTCCAGGTACCAGTCGCAGTACTCGTTCCAGACGAACTCGTAGAGCGCCTGGGAGGCGTGGTCGAAGCGGAACTCCTCCATCGCCCTGGTTACCTGGGCTTCGGTCTGCTGCAGGCGCGAGACGATCCAGCGGTCGGCCAGCGACAGCTCGACCTCGCCGCCGTCTGCCCCGCAGTCCTGGCCCTCGGCGTTCATCAGCACGTAGCGCGTGGCGTTCCACAGCTTGTTGCAGAAGTTGCGGTAGCCGTCGAGGCGGCCCATGTCGAACTTGATGTCGCGCCCGGTGGTGGCTTGCGACAGGAACGTGAAGCGCAGCGCGTCGGTGCCGTGGGGCTCGATGCCCTCCGGGAACTCGTCGCGGGTGGCCTTGGCGATGGCCTTGGCCTTCTGCGGCTGCATCATGTTGCCGGTGCGCTTCTCGAGCAGCTCGTCGAGGGTGATGCCGTCGATCAGGTCGATGGGATCGAGCACGTTGCCCTTGGACTTGGACATCTTCTGGCCCTGGCCGTCGCGTACCAGGCCGTGGACGTAGACGGTCTTGAACGGCACCTCGCCGGTGAACTTCAGGGTTAGCATGATCATCCGCGCGACCCAGAAGAAGATGATGTCGAAGCCGGTGACCAGCACGCTGGAGGGGTGGAAGGTCGCCAGCTCGGGGGTCTGCTCCGGCCAGCCCAGGGTGCCGAAGGTCCACAGGCCCGAGCTGAACCAGGTGTCGAGCACGTCCTCGTCCTGGGTCAGGCGCTGCACCCCGAGACGCTCCAGGTTGAGCAGGGCCTCGGCGCTCATTTCGGTGCCGCCGAGCAGCTGGAGGAAGCCGCGCAGGCGCATGGCGTTGCGGGTATCGCCCTGTTCCTGCTCGATGTAGTCGGCCATTTCGGTCAGGTACTGGCGGGTGGCTTCCACTTCGTTGCGCGCCACGAAGACGTTGCCGTCGACGTCGTACCAGGCGGGGATGCGGTGGCCCCACCACAGCTGGCGCGAGATGCACCAGTCCTGCAGGTCGCGCATCCACGAGAAGTACATGTTCTCGTAGTTCTTGGGCACGAACTGGATGTCGCCGTTCTCCACCGCAGCGATGGCGGGCTTGGCCAGGCTCTCCACGGCAACGAACCACTGGTCCGTGAGCAGCGGCTCGATGACGTCGCCGGAGCGGTCGCCGTAGGGCAGGGTGTTGTTGACCGTCTCGATCTGCTCGAGCAGGCCGGCGGCTTCCATGTCGGCGACGATCCGCTTGCGCGCCTCGAAGCGGTCGAGGCCGGCGTAGGCCTGGGGCAGGCTCAGGTCGATCTCGGGCAGCGGGCGGCCCTGGATGTCGAAGGCCTCGGCCTGGGGCAGGATCGCCGCGTCTTGGGTGAAGACGTTGATCAGCGGCAGGCCGTGGCGGCGGCCCACTTCGTAGTCGTTGAAGTCGTGGGCCGGGGTGATCTTCACGCAGCCGGAGCCCTTCTCCATGTCGGCGTGCTCGTCGGCGACGATGGGAATGCGCCGGCCCACCAGCGGCAGCTCGACGAACTTGCCGACCAGCGAGGCGTAGCGGGGGTCCTCGGGGTTGACCGCCACGCCGGTATCGCCGAGCAGGGTCTCGGGGCGGGTAGTGGCAACGACCAGATACTCGAGGCCGGCATCGCTGGTGACGCCGTCGGCCAGCGGGTAGCGGAAGTGCCAGAACTGGCCCTGCTGCTCGCGGTTCTCCACCTCGAGGTCGGAGATGGCGGTGTGCAGGGTGGGGTCCCAGTTGACCAGGCGCTTGCCGCGATAGATCAGGCCTTCGTTGTAGAGGCGCACGAAGACTTCCTGCACCGCCTTGTAGAAGCCGTCGTCCATGGTGAAGCGCTCGCGCGACCAGTCGACGCTGGCGCCCATGCGGCGCAGCTGGCGGGTGATGTGGCCGCCGGATTCGTGCTTCCACTCCCACACCTTGTCGATGAAGGCGTCGCGGCCCAGGTCATGGCGCGTCTTGCCTTCCTCGGCGGCGACCTTGCGCTCCACCAGCATCTGGGTGGCGATGCCGGCGTGGTCGGTGCCCACCTGCCACAGGGTGTTGTTGCCCTGCATGCGGCGCCAGCGGATCAGCGTGTCCATGATGGTGTCCTGGAACGCGTGGCCCATGTGCAGGCTGCCGGTGACGTTGGGCGGCGGGATCATGATGGAGTAGGGCGCGCCCTCGCCCGAGGGGGCGAAGCGGCCGTCGGCCTCCCAGCGCTCGTACCAGCGGGATTCGATCTGCTCGGGTTGGTAGGTCTTGTCCATGGGGCGTTCCGGGTCCAGAAATGATCGCCGCCGGGGCGTGGCGCCGGGCGGCAGGAAAGGCGTCTAAGCGGTCGAAAAAAATGGGCTCGATTATAGCGCGATGGGGCGCTTGGCGTCAGCCGCGCAGCTGATGCGCCTTCACGGGATAACCGCGCTGCTTGTAGGTCTGCCAGCATTCGCGCTTGGCGACGAGCACCTGCTGGTGCTGGTTGATGATCTCGGCGACCCGCTCGAAGCGCGAGAACCACTCGGGGATGCCCGGGTCGAGGTTGAGCAGCGCCATGGGCGCCTCGGCACTCGGTTCGGGCGGCTGCTCCCAGCCGATGGTCACCGCCACGCTCTCGGCCATCTCGCTGCCGAGCAGGGCGTGGGGCAGGTAGGCCTCGGGGCGGAAGGTCCACAGCCTGTCGTCGAGGTCGCTGGCCATGGCCTCGTCCTCGGCGTGCATGTGCAGCCGGTAGCCCTTGCCGGCGATGGTCTCGGCCAGCCGGCAGGCGAAGTCGAGCCGCGCTTCCAGCGTGGTGTCGGGGAGGATGTAGAAATCTACTTGCGTCATCTGACTCTGCCCGGGGCTTTCCCTCAGGGCAGGCCTTTGCGGAGGCGCTGTGAATACTTCCCTGTACGCTACCGACGCCATCCCTGGCGTAGGACCTCCGCGTCGGCCTGCCCTTCGGCGCCCCTCGCCTCGGTGGTGATAGTCGTGGTCGCAACGGGCTCGCTCCAGCAGGCCCATTGCTGTGACTTTGCTGTTACACCAGCCGCGTCAGCCAGCCGTGCTTGTCTTCGGCACGGCCGTATTGGAGGTCGAGGAGCTTGCCGCGCAGGCGCTTGGCCACCTCGTTGCCGGCGTCGGGCATCTGCACGGTGCCCTCCTCGGTGACCAGCTGGCCCACCGGGGTGATCACCGCGGCGGTGCCGCAGGCGAAGACTTCGCTGATCTCGCCGGAGGCCACGCCGTCGCGCCACTCGTCGATGCTGATGGCGCGCTCTTCCGGCGTCAGGCCTTCGTCGCGGCCCAGGGTGAGCACCGAGTCACGCGTCACGCCCTCGAGGATGGTGTCGGTCAGGCGCGGGGTGACCAGGCGGCCGTCCTTGTAGACGAAAAACAGGTTCATGCCGCCCAGCTCCTCGATCCACTTGTTCTCGGCGGCGTCGAGGAAGGCGACCTGGCTGCAGCCGTACTTCTCGGCTTCCTTCTGCGCGGCCAGCGAGGCCGCATAGTTGCCGCCGCACTTGGCGAAGCCGGTACCGCCGGGGGCGGCGCGCTTGTAGTGCGACGAGAGCCAGATCGATACCGGGGCGATGCCGCCCTTGAAGTAGGCGCCGGCCGGGGAGGCGATCACGTAGTAGTCGACCTCGTGGGCCGGGCGAACGCCGAGGAATTTCTCGCTGGCGATCATGAACGGGCGCAGGTAGAGGCTCGACTCGTCACTTTCATTACGGGGTGTCGGGACCCAGGCGTGGTCCTGGGCGAGCAGGGCCTTGAGCGAGCCGACGAAGTCCTCGTCGCTGAGCTCGGGCAGCGCCAGGCGGCGGGCGCTGCGACGGAAGCGCTCGGCGTTCTTCTCCGGGCGGAACGACCAGATCGAGCCGTCGGCGTGGCGGTAGGCCTTGATGCCTTCGAAGATCTCCTGGCCGTAGTGCAGCACGGCGGCCGCCGGGTCGAGGGTCAGCGGGCCGTAGGGGCGCACTTCGTGGCCGTGCCAGCCGGCCTCGGCCGTCCAGCGCACGTGGGCCATGTGGTCGGTGAAGTGGCGGCCGAAGCCCGGGTTGGCGAGGATGTCGTCGCGAAGGTTGGCTGCCATGGGAATGGCGCTGGGCAGCATCTCGAAGGTGGCGTTGGGCACGGCAAAAGGGTCTCCGCTATGCCGGGATTCCGGCGTTTTCTTGGGGTTCTTCGACGCCTCGGGCCGGTGGCCCGAGGCGTGGATGGCGTCAGATGTAACGGTTGGCGGCGGCAATGGCAACCTTGGCGGCGTCAGGGGGTGCCTTCGACCTGGCGCGTCTCTTCCTCGCGGTCGAGCAGGTACTGGGTCAGGAGCCCCACCGGCCGGCCGCTGGCGCCCTTCTGCTTGCCCGAGGTCCAGGCGGTGCCGGCGATGTCCAGGTGTGCCCAGGGGAACTTGTCGGCGAAGCGCGAGAGGAAGCAGGCCGCGGTGATGGTGCCCGCCGGCCGGCCGCCGATATTGGCCATGTCGGCAAAGTTGGAGTCGAGCTGCTCCTTGTACTCGTCCCACAGCGGCAGGTGCCAGGCGCGGTCCCAGGCGGCCTCGCCGGCGTCGAGCAGGTCAAGCGCCAGGTCGTCGTCGTTGGAGAGCAGGCCGGTGGCGTGGTGGCCCAGGGCGATGATCGCCGCGCCGGTCAGCGTGGCGATGTCGACCACGCTGGCGGGCTCGAAGCGCTCGGCGTAGGTGAGGGCGTCGCACAGCACCAGGCGCCCCTCGGCGTCGGTGTTGAGCACCTCCACGGTGAGGCCCTTGAGCGTCTTGATGATGTCGCCGGGCTTGGTGGCGCGACCGTCGGGCATGTTCTCGGCGGCGGCGACGATGAATACCAGGTTGAGCTTGGGGCGGATGCCGAGCACCGCCTTGGCGGTGCCGAACACGCTGGCCGCGCCGCACATGTCGAACTTCATCTCGTCCATGCCTTCGCCGGGCTTGAGCGAGATGCCGCCGGTATCGAAGGTGATCCCCTTGCCCACCAGCACGTGGGGGGGCTCGTCGGCGTTCTCCGCGCCCTGGTACTTCATCACGATCAGCCGCGAGGGCTGTTCGCTGCCGCGGCCCACCGAGAGCAGGCTGTGGGCGCCGAGCTCCTCCAGCGCCGCCTCGTCGAGGATCTCGACGGCAAGCGCCCCACCCGATTCACGCCCCAGCTGTTCGGCCTGCTCGGCCAGGTAGCTCGGGGTGCAGACGTTGCCCGGCAGGTTGCCCAGGGTTCGGGTGTAGGCCACGCCCTGGCCCACGGCGTTGCCGATGCGGGCGCCTTCGCGCGCCTCGTTGGCGGCGTCGGCCTCGCCGGGCAGCAGGGTGATGCGTTCGAGCCGCGGGCGCGGGGCCTTCTCCGACTTGAACTCGTCGAAGCGATAGACGGCGCGGTGGGCGGCTTCCGCGGTCATGCGGCTCTTCCAGGCCACGCCGCGCTCGGCCACCGGCACGTCGACGAAGGCCGTCGCGGCATCTTCCACCTTCAGGCCGGCCACGGCGCTGAAGGCGGCGTCCAGCGCCTTGATGAAGGCGCGCTCCTGGCACTTGTCGCGCTCACCCAGGCCCACCAGCAGCAGGCGCTCGGCGCCGAGGCCGGGGGCGAAGGGAATCAACTGCACGTTGCCCAGCTTGGCATCGAAGTCGCCGCGCTCGATCAGCTGGCCGATCAGCCCCTCGCTGGCATTGTCGAGCTTGGCGGCGGCGGGTAGCAGGTCACCGCCCTTGAATACCGGGACCACGAAGCAGGCCGTTTCGATCTTGGCGGGGTTGGCCGTTTGAACTGGGAATTCCATGGAGACTCCACAAGACAAGCTGAGCTTTGGGGTTACAAGCGTAGAGGGATTCTGGATAATGCCGGCACGGCTCCGGGCCACTGCCGAATCACCCCAGTGTACTCAAGGCATGGCGCCATTGCATGGAAGACGCCGCATGATCATCTTTCGATATCTGACCCGCGAGATCCTGCTGACCATGGCCGCCGTCGCCGGCGTGCTGCTGCTGGTCATCATGGGCAGCCGGTTCATCCGCTACTTCACCGACGCCGCGGAAGGCGACATTCCCGCCACCATCCTCGGCAACCTGATGCTGTACCATCTGCCCGGCTTTCTCGAACTGATCCTGCCGCTGGCGTTCTTTCTCGGCATCCTGCTGGCCTACGGGCAACTCTACCTCAACAGCGAGATCACCGTGCTGGTGGCCTGCGGCATCAGCCCCGCCCGGCTGTTCCAGGTCAGCCTGGTGCCGGCGACGCTGGTGGCGCTGCTGGTCGGGCTGTGCAGCCTGTGGCTGACCCCGGCCGGTGCGCTGCATAACGCGGTGATGCTCGAGGACCAGCGCAGCCGGCTCGATTTCACCGCCCTGGCGCCGGGTCGCTTCCAGGACTTCGGCGGCGGTCGCACCGCCTACACCGAGTCCTTCAGCGATGACGGCAGCCGCATGCAGGAGGTATTCATCAGCGAACGCCAGCGGCGACGCGACGGCTCCCCGGAAACCGCCGTGACCCGCGCCGGCAGCGGTTACCAGACCGTGGACCCCGAGACCGGCAGCCGCTTCCTGGTGCTGGCCGACGGCGAGCGCTACAGCGTCGACCCGGGGCGCTTCGAGGCCGAGCGCCTGGAGTTCGACACCTATGCCGTGCGCCTGTCGCTCGGCGGCGAGCGGCGCGAGCTGGCGTCGGCGGAGTATGCCACCACGGGCGAGCTGCTGCGCGACGACTCCGACCGCGCCCGCGCCCAGCTGCAGTGGCGTATCTCGCTGCCGCTGATGGTGTTCATCCTGACCCTGATGGCGATGCCGCTCTCAAGGGTTAACCCGCGCCAGGGGCGTTTCGCCAAGCTGCTGCCCGCCATCTTCCTGCATATCTGCTACCTGAGCCTGCTGCTGGCGGCGCTGGATGCGATCGGGCGCGGCACGCTGCCGGCGATGATCGGCATGTGGCCGATCCACCTCGTCTTCCTGGCGCTCGGGCTGGGGCTGCTGATGCACAACCAGCGCAGGGGGATGCGTTGATGGTGGCTGATCGTCTCGACCGCTACATCGCCCGCAACGTGCTGGGGGCGATCATCGTCGTGCAGGTGGTGCTGCTCGGCCTCGACCTGGTGATTTCCTACATCAACGACCTGGATGATGTCGAAGGCGACTACGGTGCCTTCCAGGTGCTGCTCTATCTTCTCATGCGCCTGCCCTGGCGCTTCTATCAGTACGCGCCGGTGGGGGTGCTGATCGGCGCGCTGATCGGCCTGGGCAGCATGGCCTCGAGCAACGAGCTGACCGTGATGCGCGCCGCGGGACGCTCGCTGACCCGCATCCTGTGGGGGGTGATGAAGCCGATCATCCTGGTGGTGGCCGTGGTACTGCTGACCTCGGAGTACGTCAGCCCGCGCACCGAGCAGTTCGCCAGCGCCTGGCGCCTGGAGCAGCTGCAGGGCGAGGGTGCGGTGCTGGTGCAGCGCGGCGGCTGGCAGCGCGAAGGCGACAGCGTCTATCGCTTCGGCGCCATCCGTGCCGACGACACCGTGCTCGACCTGACCCGCTATCGCTTCGAGGGGCGCGAGCTGCGCGAGGCCACCGTGGCAGAGCGTGCCGTTTGGCGCGATGGCAGCTGGCAGCTGGAGGAGGTGGGCATCACGCGCTTCTTCGATGATCGCACCGAGGCGGAGCATCATGCCCAGCATCCCTGGCAGACCAGCCTGACCCCGGCCCAGCTCAATCGACTGCTGCTGCCGATCAACAGCCAGGCGCCCAGCGAGCTGTGGGCCTATGCCCGCTTCCTGCAGGACCAGGGGCTGCAGGCCACCCAGCCGCTGCTCTATTTCTGGCAGAAGATGCTGATGCCGCTGACCATGGCCTCGCTGGTGCTGGTGGCGGCGTCGTTCGTGTTCGGGCCGCTGCGCACCGTGGCGGCGGGTACGCGGGTCTTCTACGGCGTGATCGTGGGGCTGTCGTTCAAGTACCTGCAGGACCTGCTGGCGCCGGCCTCCACCGTGTTCGGCTTCTCGCCGGTATGGGCGGTACTGTCGCCGATCGTGCTGTGCGCGGCCGTAGGCTTTTACCTGCTGCGCCGCTCGGGATGAGGGCGTGCGCCCTGCGCCGCGTACCGGTGCGCTGCAACTGAACGAGGTTTCGATGCAACGACGTTTCTCCCAACTCGATGATGTGTGGCCGGCAGGACTCGGGCGGCGGCTCGGCGCGATGGTCTACGATGCCTTCCTGGTGCTCGCGATCTGGATTGTGCTTGGCATTGCCCACGTGGCTTTCCTGCGCTTCATCCTTGGCCTGGCGGCGGAAGAGGTGGGCAGCGGCGTACTGGCGCGCATCATCCTGCAGCTGCTGCTGCTGGCCGGGGCCTTCGCCTTCTTCGCCTATTCATGGACGCGTGGCGGCATGACGCTGGGCATGCAGGCCTGGCGGCTGCGCGTTCAGACCCGCGACGGCCTCACCATCACCCTGGGGCAGAGCCTGGTGCGCTATCTCGTGGCCTGGCTTTCGCTGGCGGCCTTCGGTCTGGGCTACCTGTGGATCCTGTTCGACAGCGAGCGGCGCAGCTGGCCCGATATCGCCTCGGGCACGCGGGTAGTGGTGGTGCCCAAGCGCTGAGTCCGGCGAGGCGAACCCTGACGCTGGTCAAAAAATAGGCGTTTTGCCCTTGCGATAGGCTATGCGAATCATTTACATTAAACCTCGTAAGCACAGCGAGGTGATGCCGATGTACGTATGTCTCTGCAAGGGCGTGTCAGACCGCAAGATCCGCGAGAGCGTGGCGGATGGTGCTCGCAGCTGGCGTGAAGTCCAGCGCGACACCGGCTGCGGTACCCAATGCGGAAAATGCGCCTGTGTCGGCAAGACCATCGCCCGCGAGGCGATCAAGAGCGAGCTGATGGCCTCTATCGACGACCTTGCTTACGCCGTCTAGCGACAACGCAGTTCGGCACCGGCAGGTGCCGCTGGCGATTCGATGCCACTCTCTCTCGTTCTTTTTTGCGACGAATCCAACCGCCTGTCCCGGTTGGATTTTTTGCATGCTTGCGTTAATACTGTCTAACATGTTTAGTTGGATGTGACGTGGTGTGTTGGCCACCCAGGCAGGCAAGACACCCCAGACAGGCAAGAAAGGGAGAAAGCAATGAAAGGCGACGCCAAGGTCATCGAATACCTCAACAAATCCCTCGGCAATGAGCTGGTGGCGATCAACCAGTACTTTCTGCATGCCAAGATGTACAAGGACTGGGGCCTCAAGGCGCTGGCAAAGTGGGAGTACGACGAGTCCATCGACGAGATGAAGCATGCCGACAAGCTGATCGAGCGCATCCTGTTCCTCGAGGGCGTGCCCAACCTGCAGGACCTCGGCAAGCTGCACATCGGCGAGAACGTGCGTGAAATGCTCGAGAGCGACCTGAAGATCGAGCACGAAGGTCGCAACGACTACATCGAAGCCATCACCTACTGCGAGCAGGTCAAGGACTATGTCACCCGCGACCTGTTCCGCGAGATCCTGGCCGACGAGGAAGACCACATCGACCATATCGAGACCGAGCTCGGCCTGATCGACAAGGTCGGCATCGAGAACTACATGCTCAAGCAGATGCAGGAAGCCGGCGACGAATAGCCGCAAGCGGCAAGACACCCAACGGCACCGCCACTTGGCGGTGCCGTTCTCGTTTTGGGTGGGCGTCCGAGACGTCCTGGCGGCCATGCGGCGTCGCCCGGCGCGGCCTGAGGCATTCGTCGATGAACCAGGCTGGTGCAAGCGGTCCGGCGTCGCACTGGCGACTGCACCCCCATGGCGCCAAGGGCAAGGCGGCATGCCCCGTCTTGGCTCGTTGGAGCGCAAATCGCCATAGTTTGCACGTCTTTGGCAGGCGGCTTGCATAGAACAACTACAACCAAAACGCTTCGCGAGGGTAGCCTTGATGAGTCGTCAACTTACCGCCGGCCTGCTGGCCGGAACGCTGGGCCTCTCCCTGCTCGGCGCCGCCGTGGCCCAGGCGGATGAGACCCGTATTCGTTTCCAGCTCGACTGGCGCTTCGAGGGGCCTTCGGCGCCCTTCCTGATGGCCGTGGAGCGCGGCTACTTCGCCGAGGAAGGACTCGACGTGCAGATCGACTCCGGCAGCGGCTCGGCCGGGGCCATCAACCGGGTCGCCTCGGGGGCCTACGAGATGGGCTTCGGTGACCTCAATGCGCTGGTGGAGTTCCTGGCCGAGAACCCCGGCGGCCCGGGCATCCAGGGTGTCTACGTGGTCTACGACGGCACGCCGGCCTCGGTCCTGGCACGCAAGGATCGCGGCATCGAGTCGCCGGCGGACCTGGCTGGGAAGTCGCTCGCCGCGCCGGCCTTCGACACCGGCTACCGCGCCTGGGGCGTGTTTGCCGGCGCCAACGATCTTGCAGCGGATGACGTCGAGTGGCAGAACGTCGACCCCGCCCTGCGCGAGACGCTGCTGGTGCGCGGCGATGTGGATGCCATCACCGGCTTCTACTTCACCAGCCTGCTCAACCTGGAAGGGCGCGGCATGGGCGAGGAGCAGCTCACCATCATGCCGTTCCCCGACTACGGCGTGCCGCTCTACGGCAACGCCATCATTGCCAGCGAAGCCTTCTCCGAGGCCAACCCCGAGGCGGTGGAGGGCTTCCTGCGCGCCTTCAACCGCGCCCTGGCGGAGACCCTGGCCGACCCCGAAGGAGCGATCGAGTATGTGCGCAACCGCGACGCCCTGATCGACGTGGAGATGGAGACGCGCCGGCTCAAGCTCGCCATCGACAGCGTCATCGACACCGAAGACGCGCGCGCCAACGGCGCCGGCGGGGTGGTCGAGCAGCGCCTGCGGGAGGCCATCCAACTGGTGGCGGACGCCTACGACCTGCCCGCGGTGCCCGAGCCCGAGCGGGTGTTCACCTCGCGCTTCTTGCCGCCCCAGGAGGCGCGCATGATCTTCCCCGAGCGCGCGGAGTGACGGCAGTGGCAGACTCCACTCCCTTCGTCGACTTCGACCGGGTCAGCCTGGCCTACGACGACTCCGGCAACGCCATCGAGGACATCTCGCTCTCCATCCGGGAGGGCGAGTTCGTCGCCTTCGTCGGCCCTTCGGGCTGCGGCAAGTCGACCTTCATGAAGCTGTGCACCGGGCTGCACGCGCCCACCGCGGGCAGCGTGCAGGTGGACGGCGCCGCGGTGGGCGGGCCGCTGAAGATCTGCGGCATGGCGTTCCAGAGCGCCAACCTGCTGCCGTGGCGCACCACGCTGGATAACGTCTTGCTGCCGCTGGAGATCGTCAAGCCCTACCGCTCGCAGTTTCGCCAGCGGCGCGAGGAATTCGTCGGCTGGGCCCGCGACCTGCTGCGCACGGTGGGGCTCGAGGGCTACGAGGACCAGTACCCGTGGCAGCTTTCGGGCGGCATGCAGCAGCGCGCCTCGATCTGCCGCGCGCTGATCCACCGCCCGCGGCTGCTGATGCTCGACGAGCCCTTCGGCGCCTTGGATGCCTTCACCCGCGAGGAGCTGTGGTGCGTGCTGCGTGACCTGTGGGAGGCGCAGCGCTTCACCGTGGTGCTGGTGACCCACGACCTGCGCGAGGCGGCGTTCCTGGCCGATACCGTCTACGTGATGAGCCGCCGCCCCGGGCACATCCTCGAACGGCGCGAGATCGACCTGCCGCGGCCACGAGAGCTGGCGGTCACCTACGAGAAGCCCTTCATCGACCTGGTGCAGGAACTTCGCAACCGTATCGGCGACATCCGCAGCGCCTGAGGAGCGAGCATGAACAAGAACGACAGGCTGCGCGAGCGGCTGGCGCCCTGGGTGGCGGTACTGGCGCTGGTGGCGATCTGGGAGGCCAGCGTGCGCCTGCTGCAGGTGCCGGCTTTCATCTTCCCCAGTGCCTCGGCCACCGCCCAGGCGCTGGTCACCTTCGCCGGACCGATCGGCATGCACTCCTGGCAGACCCTGTGGACCACCCTGGCGGGCTTCGCCCTGGGCGTCGCGGTGGGGCTGGCGCTGGGCTTCATCATCGGCTCCTCGCGCTTTCTCTACCACGCCTGCTATCCGCTGCTGGTGGGGTTCAACGCCATCCCCAAGGTCGCCTTCGTGCCGATCCTGGTGGTGTGGTTCGGCATCGGCTCGGTGCCGGCGATCCTCACCGCCTTCCTGATCTGCTTCTTTCCCATCGTGGTCAACGTGGCCACGGGGCTGGCCACGCTGGAGCCGGAAATGGAGGACGTGCTGCGCGTACTCGGCGCCCGGCGCATGGACGTGCTGCTCAAGGTGGGCCTGCCGCGCTCGCTGCCCTACTTCTTCGCCTCGCTGAAGATCGCCATCACCCTGGCCTTCGTCGGCACCGTGGTCTCCGAGACGGTGGCCTCCAACCAGGGCATCGGCTACCTGATGATGAGCGCCGGCTCGCAGATGCGCATGTCGCTGGTGTTTGCCGGCCTGATCGTGATCAGCGCCATGGCCATGGTGATGTACGAGCTGTTTGCCATCCTGGAGAAGCGGATGACGGGGTGGGCGCATCGAGGCCAGCGATAGAGAAGAGGGCTAGAACGCCTTTTCGAGGTCGAAGCGCGGCACCGGCTCGCCGCACACTTCCACGGTCTCGGTGAACATCTCTAGCGGGCGCACCCACAGGCCGTAGTCGCCGTAGAGCGCGCGATAGACCACCAGCGACTCCTCGGTCTCGCTGTGGTGGGCGATGCCGAGCACCTCGTAGCGGTTGCCCTTGTAGTGGCTGTAGATGCCGGGAACGGGGTAGGCATGTGACATGGCGATTGGCTCCAGTCAGGGGGCGAGGTGGTCAGGGTCGACATCGCCAGGGGCGGCGGCGCTGCCGGCCTGGCGTGCCAGGCGCGCCAGCACCCGTGAGGCGGCGACGAAGCCGAAGCTGCCGGTGACGAAGCTGGCCGCCCCGAAGCCGGAGGCGCAGTCGAGGCGGGTCGATTCGCCGCTGGCTGGCTTCTGCAGGCAGACCTCGCCATCCGCGCCCGGATAGACCAGCTGCTCGTCGGAGTAGACGCACTCCACCGCGAAGCGCCGCTTGGGGTTGCGCGAGAAGCCGTAGTCGCGCCGCAGTCGGGCGCGTACCTTGGCCAGCAGCGGGTCGTGCTCGGTGCGGGTGAGGTCCGCCACCTGGATCCGCGTGGGGTCGGTCTGGCCGCCGGCGGCGCCGGCCACCACGATGGGCAGCTTGCGCCGCCGGCACCAGGCGATCAGCGCGGCCTTGGCCGTCACGCTGTCGATGGCGTCGACCACATAGTCGACGCCTTCGGGGATGCGCTCGGCCAGGTTGGCCGGGGTGACGAAGGCGGCATCGGCCACCACCTCGATGCCGGGCTGGATCGCCCGGCAGCGTTCGGCCAGCACCTCCACCTTGGGGCGGCCGATCTGGCCGTCCAGCGCGTGCAGCTGGCGGTTGACGTTGGACACGCAGACGTCGTCGAGGTCGATCAGCGTGAGCCGGCCGATACCCGAACGCGCCAGGGCCTCCACCGTCCAGCTGCCGACGCCGCCTACGCCCACCACCACGACATGGGCGGTGCGGAAGCGCTCGAACGCGCGGCTGCCGTAGAGGCGGCGAATGCCGCCGAAGCGCAGCGCATGGTCGTCCTGCGCGGCGGGCGAAACGGGGATGACGGCGGAGGGGGCGGTCATGGCGGTGCGGTGCGTCTCCGGGTTGAAACAGGTGGGTTCAGGCCGGGCAGGGCGCGGGTGCCGCCGGCCAGCTGGCGCGGTCGAGCGGCAAGTGGCCGGCCCAGCCGAAGCGCTCGAACAGGGCCGTCATGGAGGCATCCAGGCTGCAGCTCAGGCTCAGCCACTCGCCGCTGGCCGGGTGGGCGAAGCCCAGCTCGACGGCGGCCAGCAGCAGCCGCGGGCAGGCCAGCCGTTCGGCAAAGAAGCGGTTGTGGTTGCCCTTGCCATGCTTGGCGTCGCCGATGATCGGGTAGCCGCGCCGCGAAAGATGCCGGCGGATCTGGTGGCGGCGACCGGTCAGCGGGCGCACCTCCATCAGCGAGTAGCGGCTCATGGGGTAGCGGTCCACCTGTACCGGCAGCTCCACGCTGTCGAGCCGGCGCACCTCGGTCACGGCCTCCAGCGCGGGCATCTCCGCCTTGGGACGACGTCCGTCCTCCTCGCGCAGGGCGTAGTCGAGCCGCTCCCGGGCGGGCCCGACGCCGCGGACCACGGCGAGGTAGCGCTTGGCCACCTGACGCTCGGTGAAGGCCTCGCCGAGCCGCGTCGCGATCGCAGGTTCGAGGGCGAACACCATCACGCCGGAAGTGGGGCGGTCGAGGCGGTGCACGGGATAGACCCGCCGGCCCAGCTGGTCGCGCAGGCGCTGCAACAAGAACTCGCGCTCGCCACCGGCCAGCGGCGAACGATGCACCAGCAGGCCCGCCGGCTTGTGCACGGCGACCAGCCAGTCATCCTGGTAGAGAAGCGGCAGCGCTTGCGCCATGGGCCCGGCTCCTGTCGGCGAGGGGCGCCATTGTCGCCGCCCGGCCCGGGATTGTCACCCCGCGGCGGCGGGCGGCGCTCACTCGCTGTCCTGGCACTGGCCGCGCAGCTGGATGGCACGGGCGATGCGTTCGATGCCCTGGCGGTAGGCGGCCTTGCGATAGGAGACGCCGTCGCGCTCGGCGCGCTCGAACACCAGGTCGCTTTGCGCTTTCAGGCGCTTGGCCAGCCGCTCGTTGATCTCCTCCTCGGCCCAGCGCTCGCCGCTGCGATTCTGCACCCATTCGTAGTAGCTGACGATCACCCCGCCGGTGTTGGCCAGCACGTCGGGCAGTACCGGCACGCCGCGCTCCTCCAGCCGTGCATCGGCATGGCCGGTGACCGGGCCGTTGGCGATCTCGAGCACGGCGCCGCAGCGCAGCTGGTCGACATTGTCCTCGTGCACCTGGTTTTCCAGCGCGGCCAGGGCGAGCACGTCGACCTCCAGGGTGAGCAGGTCGTCGCGCTCCATTTTTTCCACGTCCTCGGCGATGCACACGGAGTCGTCGCAATAGACCATGTCATGCAGCCGCTTGTTGCGGTTTTTCTGCTCCATGATGGCGTCGGGGTCGAGGCCTTCCCGGCTGTAGATGGCACCCTTGGAGTCGGACACCGCAACGATCCGGTAGCCCTGCGCATTGGCCAGGCGGGCGAAGTGATAGGCGGCGTTGCCGAAGCCCTGGATGGCCACGGTGGTCTGTTCGGGCTTACGCTGCTCGCGGGCGGCCCACAGGTCGAGCACGTGCAGGGCGCCGCGCCCGGTGGCGGCAACACGCCCAAGCGAGCCGCCCAGCGCCGGCGGCTTGCCGGTGATGGCGGCGGGCACCTTGCCGCGCGCCAGGTGGTCGAACTCGTCGGCCATCCAGCCCATCACGGTGGCGTTGGTGTTCACGTCAGGGGCAGGGATGTCGCGCTCGGGGCCCACCACATCGGCGATGGCGCGGATATAGCTGCGCGCCAGCCGCTCCAGCTCCAGCTTCGACAGCTGCTTGGGGTCGACCTTCACGCCGCCCTTGCCGCCGCCGTAGGGCAGGTCGACCACGGCGCACTTCACCGCCATCCAGAAGCTCAGGGTGGTCACCTCGGCCTGGCTGACGTCGGGATGAAAGCGGATGCCGCCCTTGGCCGGGCCCAGGGTGGTGTTGTACTGCACCCGCCACCCGGGGAAGACCTTGAGGCTGCCGTCATCCATGCGCACCGGCACGCTGACCTGCAGCGACAGGTTGGGCTGCATCAAGCGCTCCCTGGCATCGCCAGGCACCTCGATGGCGGCGAAGACTTCCTCGAGGTGCGAGCGCGCATCCTCGAACAGGTTGGCATGCTCCATCTGCCCTGACATGGCTTCCTCCTCCTGCGGGGTGACCCAGGTTCCTGCTTCAGCGTAGCAGCAACGGAGAGGGGCTGGCCAAGAGCCGAAATAACATAAAGTTTCAGCTGGTTGCATGATGACGCACTATCTTGAGCAGACACGCGTACAAGGAGGGTCCGCATGCATCGACTGGCTCGAAGCGCGCTGCTCTGGAGCGGTGCCTATCTGCTGCTGGCACTGCTGCCCATTGCGGTGGTGCTGCTCACGCGCCCGCCCGCCGGGCGTGAACTGGGTGCCGAACTCGGTGCGCTGCTGGGGCTGCTGGCCCTCGGCGTGCTGGCCGGCCAGGCGGTGATCTCGGGGCGCCATCGCTGGTTCGCCGCGACGCTCGGCTACGACAACCTCCTGCAGTTTCATCGCCAGACCGGCATCTTCGCCCTGGTGCTGGTGCTGGCGCACCCGATCGTCATGCTCTCGACGCGCCCAGGCTGGCTCGAGTACCTCGACCCGCGCGAGGACACGCTGCGCGCCGTGACGCTGATCCTGCTGGTCACGGCCACGCTGGCGCTGGTGGCCAGCTCGCTGTGGCGCACCCGCTTCGGGCTCTCCTATGAAGCGTGGCGTGCGCTGCACGGTGCGCTGACGCTGTTCATCGTGGCCGGCGGGCTGGGGCATGCCGTCATGGTGCAGCACTACACCGAGGGGGCCGTTGCCACGCTGCTGCTCGGGGCGGTGGTGGGCCTTTCGCTGCTGCTCGTCGTCGAGTCGCGCCTGCTGCGGCCGTGGCGGCTGCGCAAGCGCCCCTGGCGCATCGTGGCCAACGAACCCGAACGCGGCGACGCCGCCACCCTGACCCTGCAGGCGGAAGGCGACCACCGGCTCGACTTTGCCCCCGGGCAGTTCATCTGGATCACCCTGGGCGACACGCCCTTCTCGCTGCAGCAGCACCCCTTCTCGGTGGCCACCTCGGCCAGTGACGGCAAGCGCTTCGCCTTCACCGCCAAGCGCCTGGGTGATTTCACCAGCACCCTGCCCGAGGTGGCGCCGGGCACGCGCGCCTTCGTCGAGGGCCCCTACGGCACCTTCGTGCCCGACCCCGAGAATCCCTCCGGCGCGGTGCTGATCGCCGGGGGCATCGGCGTCACCCCGATCATGAGCATCCTGCGCTCGCTGCGCGACCAGGGCGATACGCGCCCGCTGTGGCTGCTGTATGCCAACAAGACCTGGGAGGACGCCACCTTCCGCGACGAGCTGGCCGAGCTTGAGCAGTGCCTCGACCTCGATGTGATCCACGTGATCAGCGACCCCGAGCCCGAATGGAAGGGCGAGCGCGGCAAGATCGACGAGGCGCTGGTGAAGCGGCGGCTGCCCCGCGACGACGGGCGCCGGCAATACTTCATCTGCGGCCCGGAGCCGCTGATGAACGCCGCCGAAAAGGCCTTGATCGCCCAGGGCGTGGCGCCCACCCACATCTTTTCCGACCGCTTCGATATCGTCTAGGAGGCACCATGCTGCATGTGATTGCCAAGTGGGCCGGTACCCTGGCCAGCGCGATCCTGCTGCTGATCGTCCTGCTGCTGGCGCAGTGGCTGGCGGCATGACGCCGCACGGCGCCGGCTCGGCCTGGCCATGACCCGGCGCCGTCGGGCATGATCGAACCCAGGCCCCCACGGTGAGATCCCATGACCCCCGAAAGCGCGCTGCTCTATTTCCTGGCCATCTTCGTCTTCGCCGTGACCCCGGGCCCCGGCATCTTCGCCATCCTGGCCCGCGGCATGGCCTCGGGGGCGCGTGCCTGCTGGCCCCTGGCGTTGGGCATGACGATCAGCGACCTGCTCTACCTGATGCTGGCCTTCCACGGCCTGGCGGTGCTGGCCGAGCACTACAGCGAGGCGTTCACGCTGATCCGCTATGCCGGCGCGGGCTATCTCTTCTATCTCGCCTGGAAGCTGTGGCGCGCGCCGGTCGGGGCCGCCGTCGCGCTGGCAGTGGCGCCCCGGCGCAGCGATATCGTGAAAGGATTCCTGCAGGGTTTTCTCATCTCTGCCTCCAACCCCAAGGTCATCCTGTTCTATATCGCCTTCCTGCCGACCTTCGTCGACCTGACCGCCCTGGCCGCGGGCGATATGCCGCTGACCATCGCCCTCACCTTCGCCGGGCTGATGCTCGGCCTGATGCTGGTGGCGGCGGGAGCCGGCGGCGCGCGCCGCTTCCTGCAGACCGAGCGCGCCATGCGGGGCGCCAACCGCTCCGCCGGGGCGCTGATGGCGGCCGCCGGCGCCTTTCTCGTCGCCAAGGGATGAGGTCGGGTCAGCGCCTCGCCTTGTCCCCCGCTACTCCGCACTGAGCAGCAGCGTGTAGTGCCCGCTCTCGCCGTTGCCGTAGGCGCGGGCCGTGGTGCGGTAGGTGCCCGCCGACAGGTGGGTGCTGATGCGGGCGTTGAGCTCGCCGCCGCCGTCGTCGTCGCTGAGCGAGAGGCCCTCGCCTTCGAACTCGAGGAAGGCGTCGAAATCCTTCGAGTGCAGGTCCAGGCGATAGTGGCCGGCTTCCTCGATCACCACCTCGTAGACGTCACGCGCGCCCGGCGCCAGCCAGGCCTGGACGGCGCTGTCGATTCCGAGCCGGCCATCGCCGGGCTGGGCGTCCAGGGCGATCGCCGTGGCGCGCAGCTCGAACAGGCCGCTGCCGCTGCCACTATGGCTGCGGGCCGTCACATCGTAGCGACCCGGCGGCAGCGGCTGCAGCAGCTGGGCGTTCAGCCCTTCGCCGCCGTCGTCGTCGCTGGCGAACAGGTCGTCTCCGCGAAGCTCCAGGAAGGCATCGAAGTCATCAGAGAGCAGGTCCAGCGTGACCACGGAGGGCGTCTCCAGTTGGAGGCGATACGCCAGCGGCGTGCCGCTGAACCAGCCGTGCAGGGGCTCGCCGAGCCTCAGCTCGCCGCTGTTGCGCAGGGCCTCGCCGTCAGCGGTCTCGTGGGGGCCGAGCCGCAGGGTGTAGAGGCCGCTGCCTTGTCCGTAGGCCGCCCGGGCGGTCAGGCGATACTCGCCGGCCTCGAGGAAGTCGGCGATGCGTGCGTCGAGGTGGCCGGCGCTGTCGTCATCCTCGCGGCGGTAGCCGTTGGGGCCTTCCAGCACCAGGTAGGCGTCCAGGTCGTTCGAGCGCATCTCGAACTGGTACAGGCCGCTCTCCTCGATGGTCACCGTGTAGGTGTCGTCGGCCTCCTGCAGCCAGCCATCGGCCTGGGACGGCATGGCCAAGGTGTCGCTGGCGGTGAGCGCCATCTGCCGGCTGGCCAGGGTGTAGGGGCCGTAGCTGTGAAGGTCCTGGCCGCTGATCACCACCAGGTAGTCGCCGCCCTCGTCGATGCGCCGGCGCAGCGAAGTGGCGGCTGGGGCGGCATGGCTGTCATGGGCCTGGCCGGTGCCGCCCGCCAGCAGCCGCTGGTGGGCATCGTAGAGCGCCAGGGTACCCTGCAGCGGGCCGTCGAGCTCGAGCTCCAGCAGCGTGCCCTGCTCCAGCGGCAGCAGGTAGCGCTCGAAGCGGCTGCCGTCCTTGCCGTTGAGTTCGCTGGCAGTGGTGATCTCGCCGCGCTGGCGCTCGCCGAGCACCAGCCGCGGCGGGGTAGCGACCTCGGCCTGGGCCTCGTCGACGACCGGCAGGGCGGCGGGCGAGGCGGCGGGCAGCTGCCAGCCAGCGACGAAGCCGACGGCGGCGCCGCCCAGGGCGGCGAGGAGCACGGGAAAGGCGCGAGTGGCCATGGACGCTTCCTAGGTGAAGGGCAGGGGGCGAGGCGGGCCCGCCGGCAAGGGGTGACATCGTGTAACCATTATATGGCGCGCCGCCGCCGAGCGGTATGCGCCTGGCCGGCGCTTGCACTCTCCGCGCGCTTGGCCACACTGGTGGGCGACAATCCTACGAGACAGAGGAAACGCCATGGCTTCCTGCGTATTGATCACCGGTGCCAATCGCGGCATCGGCCTGGCCCTGGCCCGCCATTATCACGGCGAGGGCTGGCACGTCATCGGCGTGTGCCGCGCCGCGTCAAGCGAGCTCGAGGAGGTGGCCGACCGGGTGATCGAGGGCATCGACGTGACCCAGCCCGAGCACGTGGCCCGGCTGGCCGAAGCGGTGAGGGGGCAGGCGATCGACCTGCTGATCAACAACGCCGGGCTGCTGCGCGACGAGTCGCTGGGCACGCTCGACTTCGACTCGATTCGCGAGCAGATGGAGGTCAACGCCTATGGCCCGCTGCGGGTCACCGAGGCGCTGCTGGACAACCTGGGGCAGGGCAGCAAGATCGCCAACGTCACCAGCCGCATGGGCTCCATCGCCGACAACGACTCCGGCGGGCGCTACGGCTACCGCGCCTCCAAGGCGGCGCTCAACGCCTTCGGCAAGTCGCTGGCGATCGACCTCGAGCCCAGGGGCATCGCCGTGGCCCAGCTGCACCCCGGCTACGTGCAGACCCGCATGGTCAACTTCGGCGGGCTGATCCCGCCCGAGGAGGCGGCCGCCGGCATCGCCGCGCGTATCGCGGCCCTGACGCTGGAGAACAGCGGCGGCTTCTGGCACAGCAACGGCGAGGCGCTGCCTTGGTGATGTGATGTTTGATCACCCTGCCGGGTAATGGTCGGACAAAGCGTTGGGTATATGAAATATCCTGAAACGCCGGACGGGCGTTACTTCGTTGCTAGACAGCGGTTATGGCGCAAGAGCGACCCCTCACTCGATGACGCTGAACGCCAAGCTTTGGTAAACGCATTGATGCAGGCGCGCCGTGACGTGAAACATGCCAAGCACGAACAGGACGAGGCGGCCCTGCGCAAGGCTCGTCTAGCCGTAGATGCCGCCAAAGTGAGCCTGGGGGAGCGAGGGCCGGTGTGGTGGACTGATGAGGCACCGGACGAGACGGGCAAGCACCCCCGCAACACCCGTTATGCACAATGGTGGCACTCGCTTACCTGACTCGTATCATCTCGCTGCCTGGAGCCTGATGAGAGGTTGGCTTAGCTCTGTGTCAGCCTGGCGACAGCAGGTGCTCAAGGGATGATGTGACGTCGAACTGCGCTTCTCGTTTCGTGCGATGACAGCTTCACCACCATGGTCGGCTCGCGTCGCGGCCTGGTATCCGTCAAGCTATTGCCCCAAGCCCCTCCGGAGCCCGCCATGAAACATTCGCCTGCCTATCGCCTCGCTGCGACCATCCTGCACGGCTTCGACGAATACCGGACCCGCTTCAAGGAGATCACCGCCGACGCCAGCCGGCGCTTTCGCGATGCGGCCTGGCGCGAGGCGCAGCAGGCCTCGGCGGAGCGGATCAACCTCTACGAGGAGAAGGTCGGCGAGACCCTGGGGCGGCTCAAGCGGGCGCTGAACGACGAGGACCTGACCCACTGCGAGTGCTGGCGAGAGGCGCGCGGGCACTACGCCGAGCTGATCAGCGAACGGCTCGACTACGAGCTGGCCGAGACCTACTTTAATTCGCTGTTCTGCTCGATCTTCCATCACCGCCACATCCGCAACGACTGGATGTTCGTCTACAGCTCGCGCGACGCCGCGGCCCACCACTCGGGCCTGGAGCCCTGTCGGCGCCTGCCGGTGAACGGCGACTGGGAGGCGGTGGTACGCTGGGGGCTCACCGAGGCGCCGTTCGAGAATCCCTTCGACGACATCGAGCGCGACGTGCGCCTGGGCGGCGAGTTCCTGCGCAGCCAGCTGCCCCGGGCGATTCTCGAGGCGCCGGACGCCGAGGCCGAGCTGCTCAAGAGCGTGTTCTACCGCAACAAGGGCGCCTACCTGGTGGGGCGGATTCGCGGCGGCGGCCAGCAGCTGCCGCTGGTGCTGCCGGTGCTGCACGACGAGGGCAAGGGGCTGCACCTTGACACGGTGCTGATCGAGTCCGACGAGGTGTCGATCATCTTCTCCTTCACCCGCGCCTACTTCCAGGTCGAGGTGCAGGTGCCGGGCGAGTTCGTCGACTACCTGCAGGAGCTGATGCCCGACAAGCCCGAAGGCGAGCTCTACTCGGCGATCGGCTTCTTCAAGCACGGCAAGACCGAGTTCTTCCGCGCGCTCAACCGCCAGGTGGCCAAGCGCGAGGACCAGTTCGTCATCGCGCCCGGGGTGCGCGGCATGGTCATGGCGGTGTTCGTGCTGCCTTCGTCGCGCACCGTGTTCAAGATCATCAAGGACCGCTTCGACCCCTCCAAGCAGATGAGCCACGACACCGTGCGCGAGAAGTACCGCCTGGTGAAGCGCCACGACCGGGTCGGGCGCATGGCCGACACCCAGGAGTTCTCCAACTTCATCGCGCGCAGGGACCACTTCGCCCCGGAGTGCCTCGAACACCTGCTGGAGGTGGCGCCCGCCACCGTGCAGCTCAAGGGCGACAAGGTGATCATCAAGCACTGCTACACCGAGCGCATGATGACCCCGCTCAACCTCTACCTGGAGCAGTGCGACGAGGCCGAGACCCATGCGGTGCTCAAGGACTACGGCAATGCGATCAAGCAGATGGCGGCGGCCAACATCTTCCCCGGCGACATGCTGCTGAAGAACTTCGGCGTCACCCGCCACGGCCGGGTGATCTTCTACGACTACGACGAGGTGTGCTATCTCACCGAGTGCAACTTCCGTCACATTCCCGAGCCGATGTACCCGGAGCAGGAGCTCTCCGGCGAGCCTTGGTACTCGGTGGGCCCCAATGATATTTTCCCCGAGGAGTTCGGCCCCTTCCTGTTCGCCGACATCCGGCTGCGCAAGCTGTTCTATTCGCTCCACCCGGAGCTGTTCGACGCCGACTACTGGAAGGGAGTGCAGCAGGCCATCCTCGATGGGCGGGTGATCGACGTCTATCCCTATCGCAACAAGCAGCGTTTCGGGGCAAGCGGGGGGAACGGCCTGGTCTATTGATGTCCAAGCCCGTAACGGGCAGGACAATGGCGAGGCGAAGCATGGCACAAGCGAGGCGGCCGCACCTGGTGGTCTTTTCCGGCTCCGGCATCAGCGCCGAGAGCGGCATCCAGACCTTTCGCGCCAGCGACGGGCTGTGGGCCGACCACCCCATCGAGGAGGTCGCGACCCCCCGGGCCTGGCGGCGCGACCCTGCCCGGGTGCTGCAGTTCTACGACCAGCGCCGCGACCAGGTCCGCCGGGCACGGCCCAACGCCGCCCACAAGGCCCTGGCGGCGCTGGAGAAGCAGGGCTTTCGGGTCAGCATCATCACCCAGAACATCGATGACCTGCACGAGCGGGCCGGGTCGCGCAACGTGCTGCACCTGCACGGCGAGATTCTCAAGGCACGCTCCACGGTCGACAGGCGCATGCAGTACCCGCTGCCGCGGGGCGGCATCGCACTGGGCGATATCTGCGACAAGGGCAGCCAGCTGCGGCCCGACGTGGTGTGGTTCGGCGAGAGCGTGCCGCATTTCGACGACGCCTGCGAGATCGTCGCCGAGGCCGACCTGCTGCTGGTGGTGGGCACCTCGCTTGCGGTGATGCCGGCGGCCTCGCTGCTCGACCACGCGCCGCGCCAGGCCCCCAGCGTGCTGGTGGACCCGGCCGCCGAGCACCTGGCCCCGCCGGGCGTGACGCGGCTGGCCCAGCCGGCAAGCCAAGGGGTGCCGGCACTGGTGCGCCACTGGAAGCGCGAAGGGCGGCTGTGGCTGCCGGAAACGCTGCTGGCGTAATCCCGCCGTGCTAGACTGCCGCCCCTTTTTCGTTCGGTGGCGCCCCCATGTCGCATGATCTCGGCCAAGCCGGCCTTCAATCGACCCCTCCCCGGCCTGTCGACGCCACGGCGCGCGACCCGGCCACCGGGCATCCGCGTCCGCCGCGGCGTGAATTCAAGGCGCGGGGCAGCTTCACCGAACGCTGTCCCGGCTGCCAGCTGCCGGTGCTCAACTGCCTCTGCCCCTTCCAGGCCAGCGCCGAGAGCGAGGCGCGCATCTGGCTGATCACCCATCCGCTGGAGCACCACAAGCCCACCAATACCGGAAGGTTGATCCGCGACGTGCTGCCGGCCACCGAGGTCTTCACCTGGTATCGCACGGCGCCGGACGAGCGCCTGCTGGCCCTGCTCGACGATGCGCGCTTCGCGCCCTTCGTGATCTTCCCCGACGACCAGCCCGACTACGCCGAGCGGGTGGTGGGCATGCAGGCGGTGCACGCGGTGAAGGCAGGCGGCAGGACGCCGGTGTTCATCCTGCTCGACGGCACCTGGCGGCAGGCGCGGCGCATCTTCCGCAAGAGCCCCTACCTCGACCGGCTGCCGGTGCTGCCGCTGGCCACCGAGCGGCTGACCCGCTATCGCCTGCGCAAGCCGGCCTCGGCGGCGCACCTGTGCACGGCCGAAGTGGGCGCCGAACTGCTGCGCCAGAGCGGCGATGAAGACGCCGCCCAGGTGCTGGACGACTACTTCGACGCCTTCAACGTGAGTTATGACGCCAGCCGGCGCTACGAAAAGCTCGAGGTGCCCACCGCCGCGATGAAGCGCCTGCTGGCCCGCCGCGCCGCCGCCTAGCCAGGCGGTGGCACGGGGATGCGCTCAGTTCCCGGAGCCGAACAGCGCGCCGGCGATGCGGAAGCCGGCGATCCAGGTGCCCGCCGCCGAGCCCAGGGTGGCCAGCATGAACACCAGCAGGGTGCGCGAGACCCGGTTGCGCCACCAGCCTTTCAGTGCGGTGACATCGTGGCGCAGGGTGGCGAAGTCGCGCACCTTGGGCTTGCGCATGTAGAGTTCCACCCCGGCGGCGACGAAGCCGGCGCCGATGGTGGGGTTGAGCGAGGTGAGCGGGGCGGCGAAGAAGGTCGCCGCCACCGTGACCGGATGCGCCAGCGCCACCAGCGTGGCCAGCGCCGACAGCACCCCGTTGATCAGGAACCACTCTCCCACCAGCTGCCAGCCCAGGTCGGTGTTGCGGGAAAAGCCGATGGCGAAGCCGGTCAGCACCAGGGCGGTGATGATCCAGGGAATGGCGCGCCAGATCGCCGACGGCGGTGGCGTCACCTCCAGCGCCTCGCGCTCCGCCCGGGGCGAGGCGGGCAGCGGCTGCTCCAGCCGTTCGACCATGCCCTTCAGGTGGCCGGCGCCGATCACCACCAGCACGTTGCGATACTCGCCCGGCGGGGCCTGCTCGGCCAGGCGCAGCACCATGTAGCGGTCGCGCTCGGTGATCAGCGGGGTGAACAGCGCCTCGGATTCGGTGGCGAACTCGCTGAAGGTGGACTCCAGCACGTCACCCTCCTTGAGCCGCTCGATCTCCTCGGGCTTGACCTCCTCCCGCGATAGCAGGCTGCCGAGCAGGCCGGTGAACAGCGAGAAGCGCTGCCACCAGGGCACGTTGTGGTAGATGCGCTTGAGCGTGATGCCCACGTCGCGGTCGATCAGCAGCAGCGGCAGCTCGTGCCGGCTTGCCTCCTCAAGGGCGGCGCGCATCTCGGCGCCGGGCTCGATGCCCGACTGCTCGGCCAGGCGCTGCTGGAAGGCGCCCAGTGCCAGGCTCGCCGCCACCATGCCGGCCTTGCCCTGGCGGAAGATCTCGAACAGGTCCTGCTGGCCCAGGGCATCGGGGTTGCTGAGGTTCTGGTGGCGCGAATCGCACAGCTCGATCGCCACGGCGTCGAAGTCGCCGGAGCGAATCAGCCGCCGCACGTCCTCGGCGCTCTCGGCCGACACATGGGCGGTGCCCAGCAGCGTGTAGCGCGTGCCGCTCAGCTCGACGACTCGGCATGGGCCGCTGAACTCGCCTTCGCGGCTCGGGTCGATCAGGGGGTCCTGGGGGTCGGTCATGAAGGCATCGCTTTGCTTGAGTGAGAGGCCCGATTATCCATGATGACCCGGGCCGGACCAAACCCTGGCTGCTCAGGCGCCTGCCGCTTGCCAGCCAGGGAAAGGGCGCCACTCCCGGTGCCAGGCGAGCAGCGCCTCGCTCGGCATCGGCCGGCCGATGCCGAAGCCCTGGGCCTGCCGACAGCCCAGCGCGATCAGGCGGGTGCCCTGGGCCTCGTTTTCCACCCCCTCGGCGATGACCTGATAGCCGAAGGCGTCGGCCAGGGCGATGATGCCCTTGACGATGGCCAGGTCGCCGCTGTCGTCCAGCATGTCATTGATGAAGGTGCGGTCGATCTTGAGCCGTTCGGCGGGCAGGTACTTGAGGTATTCGAGCGCCGCATAGCCGGTGCCGAAGTCATCCAGCGACACCCCCACCCCCAGCGCGCGACACTCGGCGATGATGGTGCCGGCGCGGCGAATGTCGCCGATGGCGGCGCTTTCGAGAATCTCCAGCTCGAGCTCCTCGGCGGGCAGCTCCGGGTAGGCGGCCAGGCTGGTGCGAAGCCGGGCGATGAAGTCGGGCTGCTGCAGCTGCAGGGCGCCGATATTGATGCTCACGCGAATGGGCATCCCCTGGTCCCGCCAGGCCTTGACCTGGGCCAGCGCCGTCTCGATGACCCAGTGGCCGATCGTGATCGAAATGGGGTGCTGCTCGATGGCCGGCAGGAAATCGCCGGGCGGCACCAGGCCGCGTTCGGGATCGTGCCAGCGCAGCAGGGCTTCGGCGCCCACCAGGGCGCCGCTGACCATGTCGACCTTGGGCTGGTAGTGAAGCTGCAGCTCGTTGTCGGCCAGGGCCGCCTCCAGGCGGTTGACCAGGCGCGACAGCTCCGACTGGTGGCGATCCTCCTGGGGGTCGAACCACTGCAGCCGGTTGCGTCCGTTGAGCTTGGCCAGGTGCAGTGCCTGGCTGGCGTGGCGCAGCAGGATGTCGGCATCGCCCGCGTCTTCGGGGAAGCGCGTGGCGCCCATGCTGGCCGAACAGAGCAGGGTGGTCCCGCCGACGTGCAGCGGGGCGCAGGCTTCCTGCTGCAGGCGCTGCATGATGAGATCCACCTGTTCGTTCGACTCGAGCCCTTCGATGACCACCGTGAACTCGTCGCCGCCCAGCCGAGCCAGGGTGTCGCCCTCTCGCAGCGACAGGCGAAAGCGCTTGGCCAGGATCTTCAGCACCTGGTCGCCCACGGCATGGCCGTGGCGCTCGTTGAGCGTCTTGAAGTTGTCCAGGTCGAGCGCTACCACCACCACCGACTGCTGGTTGCGCCGGCTCAGGTTCAGCGCATGTTCGAGCCGGTCGGCCAGCAGCATGCGGTTGGGCAGGCCGGTCAAGGGGTCGTGGTAGGCGCTGTGCTTCAGCTGGCGCTGATGCTCGCTGACGCGTTCGGTGATGTCGGAAAATACCGCCACGTAGTTCTGCGTCTGCCCGCGCTTGTCGTACACGGCGCTGATGCTCAGCAGTTCGGCATAGACCTCGCCGTTCTTGCGTCGATTCCAGATCTCGCCCTGCCAGGTGCCGGTCGTCAGCAGCTGATGCCACAGCGTTTTGTAGAAGGCCTCGCTTTGGTGACCGGACTGCAGCAATCGCGGGTTCTTGCCCAGTACCTCGTCACGGGAATAGCCGGTGATATCGGAAAAGGCCTGGTTCAGTTCGAGGATGTTGGCGTCGCTGTCGGTGACCGTGATGCCATCGTGGGTGTGGTTGAAGATGGTGTCGGCCATCTGCAGCCGCGCATGCAGCTGGCGGATGATCAGATAGGCCAGCAGCAGGGCGATGGCCACCGACAGCGGCGACAGCGTCAGGTAGCGGAACAGGTCGAAGCGTGCGCCCTCCTTCAGCGTTTGCGCCTTGGTGAAGATGGCCGCGGCCAGGGCGTCTTCCACCTCCTTGATCGCCTCGATATGGAGGCTCTTCCAGGCAAACCATTGCTCGGGGAGCGGCAGGGCGAGGCTTGCCGGCGTGTCCGGCCCAAGCTGCTCGGGGTCGGCGACGTGGTCCAGCAGCGTGTCGCGGAAGGTCGTCAGGGCCAGCAGGTTGCTGCTTGCCAACGTGGCGGAGAGATGGGCGGCGACGGCGCTGTCGGCCAGGTGGTGAAAGGTGGCCTGGAAGGCCTCCTGCTGGCCCGCGAGGCGTAGCAGATAGCGGCGCATGTCGCTGCTGAATTCGCCGCTGGCCAGCATGTGGGAAACCGCGGCGCGCTCCAGTCCGGCCAGCTCCTTCAGCATCATCAAGGCATGATAGGCGACAAGCTGGCGTTGCACGTCGCTCTGGTGAGAGAGGTGGGCCAGCTGGATGATCAGCGCATGCAGCTGCAGGTTGATCTGCGTGTAATAGTCGGTGGCTTCGCGGTGGCCGATGGCCAGGGCGTCGATACGCTGACGCATGGGCGGTAGCCCCTGGAGCTGTTCGGCGATGCCGCTCAGCCCGCGCAGCGTGATGAGATAGCGCCCTGACGCTGTGTCGAACGCGCCCGACGCCTCGTCCGGCAGCGAGAGCTGGCGGATGGCGTCCTGCTGCCGATGGTGTATCTCCAGTTGGGGCAGGTCGAAGTGTTCGAGGTGCGTCAGCAAGCGCTCGGCTTGAACATCGGTGGCTTCACGTGCGGCCGGCAGGGCGTCGGCAAAGTTCACGCCCCGGCTGCCGATGAACCCCGCCCCCATGCCGCGCTCGATCTGCAGGCGATGCACCAGGGCGCCGGCCTGAACGGCCACGCGAGTCAGGCTCTGCAGCTCGCGCATGTTGACCGCCACCTTCTGCCGCTCCAGCGCGCCGAAGGCGGTCATCCAGGCGATGACCATCAGGGGCAGGCTGAAGGCGAGCAGGAAGCGCGCCTCCAGGGAAAGTCGGTCGAAGCAGCGCAGCATGCTTAGTCTCATGGCAAGTCATCGTTGAAAGGGGCTGCGCCGGGGTGGCTCAGAAGGCCTCCCACTCCGGCTCCTTGCTCTCCGCGCGGTGGCCTTGGGGCGTGTAGGATCTTGAACCGTCGCGGCGGGCTGGCCGGGGGTCGATCTGCCTGGCCTGTGCCGCAGTGCCGTCGTCGGTCGGGTCGGGTGCTGACGGTGCGACGGCCGGTGCGTTAAATACGCCGCCCTCGTCGACCTTGAAGAAGGCCGCTGCCTGGCCGAGGGACCTGGCCTGCCGCTCCAGCGAGGCCGAGGCGTTGGCGGTCTGCTCCACCAAGGCGGCGTTCTGCTGGGTGGCCTGGTCCATCTGGCTGACCGCGACGCTGACCTGGTCGACCGCCGAGGTCTGCTCGTGGGAGCCGCGGGTCACTTCCTCCATCAGCGCCGACACCTTGTCGACATCGCTGACGATACCCTGCATGGCGTGGCCGGCCTGTTCGACGAACTGGCTGCCATCCCGGACGATGTCGGTATTGAGGTTGACGAGCTGCTGGATCTCCTTGGCGGCGTTGGCCGAACGCTGTGCCAGGGTGCGTACCTCCTGGGCCACCACGGCGAAGCCACGCCCCTGCTCGCCGGCGCGGGCGGCCTCCACCGAGGCGTTCAGCGCCAGGATGTTGGTCTGGAAGGCGATGCTGTCGATCACGCTGATGATGCCGCTGATCTTCTCCGAACTGGCGTTAAGCTCCTGCATCTTCGCCATGGCCTGCCGCGCCTTTTCGCCACCCGCAGTGGCCGAGTCGGCGGCCTCGCGGGCCAGCCGATTGGCCTGGGTGGTGTTGTCGGTGTTGTGCTTCACCGTTGCGGCCACCTGCTCCATGCTGCTGGCCGTTTCCTGCAGGGCGGAGGCCTGCTCCTCGGTGCGCCGGGCCAGGTCGGTGTTGCCGGCGGCGATCTCGCTGGCGCCGGTGGTGATGCTGTCCACCGAGCGCTGGATGGAAACGACCAGTTCGCGGATCTTGGCCTGGGTGCCCTGCAGGCTCTCGAGGGTCTGGCCGATCTCGTCGCGCCGTTCGATCTCGATACGGTTGGTGAAATCGCCGTCGGACATGGCGGCGAAGTAGCCCATCATGCGCTGCAGCGGCCGGTCGATGGAGCGCACCAGCCAGTAGCCATAGGCCAGGGCGCCCAGCAGCGCCAGCAGCAGCGTGGCCAACGTCAGGTTGCGGCTGAAGCTGGCCTGGGCCTGGGCGGCGGCGAATTCCTCCAGTGCCACCCGGTCCTGCAGGTCGAGCAGCTCCAACGCGATACCGTTGGCTTGTTCATACAGCGGCATCACGGTTTGCCCCATATGCCGGCGGGCTTCGGCGAAGCGGCCGCTCTCGTACAGCGCAATGCTCTGGCGCAGGCCCTGCTCCACGAAAATGCGCCGTTCCTGTACGTAGCGTTCGGCCAGTGCTTCTTCTTCGTCAGTGAGCCAGGTGGCCATGTAGTCGGCCCAGATGGCGGTTATCTGGTCGATATTGGCCTCGACGCGCTCCAGGTAGGGGGCAATGTGCGCAAGAACCTCGCTGTGGTCCTGCCCGGCCACGCCCACGCTTGCCGCGCTGGTATGGGTGCCGGCAAGGCTCAGCTGAATGATGTTGCCGCGCATCAACTGGTCGATGCGGCTGAGCTGGCGTGTGGGGATGAGCCGGTCCTGGTAGATGGTGTCGATCGAGGCTTCCATGCGGCTCATGCCGACGATTGCCAGCGTGCCGATGCCGGCCAGCATGGCCAGGAGTGAGGCGAGCAGCACGAAGAGCCTCGCCTTGATGGTAAGTGTCATGTGGGACTCCAGCGGCTGTCAGCGGGCAAGGGGTATTTTTATACAACAGTTATACAGATACTTTCTAAAGTAACAGGAAAGGTGGCGACAGGTAAGATGTAAAAAAGTTTTACTTTTTGTCACCTTAATGTAATTGACGATGGTCAAGCCTGGGGCGTACCCATCGCTGAGACTCGATGAAGCGGGCGCAATCTTGCGCAGGAACGCTCAATGGCGGAGGACGAAGGGGGTATGAGTCGCCAAGGGTGCGACAATCTGCCGCACCCGTGGCGCTCGGTTCCGGCTCAGCGGCGCCAGAAGGCGGGGGTGAACAGTACCAGTACGGTGAAGATTTCCAGACGGCCAAGCAGCATGGCCATGACCAGGATCCACTTGGCCAGCGCCGGCAGGTCGCCATAGTGCGCGGCAGCCTCTCCCAGTGCCGGCCCCAGGTTGTTCAAGGCGGAAGCCACCGTGGACCAAGCGGTGACCTGGTCGACCCCGGTGGCCATCACGCCCACCAGCATCAGGAAGAACAGCATCAGGTAGGCCGAGAAGAAGCCCCATACCGCCTGGGCGATGCCGTCGGGCACGCTGACCCTGCCCACCTTGACGGCGATCACCGCGTTGGGGTGGATCAGGCGCATCACCTCGCGCATGCCCTGCTTCAGGATCAGGATGATGCGGATCACCTTCATGCCGCCGCCGGTGGAGCCCGAGCAGCCACCGACAAAAGCGGCGATGAAGAGCAGGAAAGGCAGCGCGCCGGGCCAGGCGGCGAAGTCGGCCACGCCGAAGCCTGCCGTGGTGGCGATGGAAACGACCTGGAACAGGCCGTGGCGCAGGCCGCGCTCGGTGTCGTAGATGCCGGTCAGCCACAGCGAGACCACAGTGATCACGCTGAGGCCGGCGAGGAACAGCAGCAGGAAGCGGGCTTCCGGGTCCTGCAGGTAGTGCCTGAGCTGTTTTCCACGCCAGGCGAGGAAATGCAGGCTGAAGCTCAACGCCGAGATGATCAGGAAGGTGATGCAGATCAGCTCGATCACGGCGCTGTCGAAGTGGCCGATGCTGGCGTCGTAGGTGGAGAAACCGCCGATGGCCACGGTGGAGAAGCTATGCCCCAGGGCGTCGAACCAGTTCATGCCGGCGGCAAGGTAAGCGAGCATGCAGGCCACGGTGAGCGCGGCGTAGATGTACCACAGCGCCTTGGCCGTCTCGGTGATGCGCGGCGTCAGCTTGGAGTCCTTCAGCGGGCCCGGGATCTCGGTGCGGTAGAGGGCCATGCCGCCGACCCCGAGCGTCGGCAGGATGGCCACCGCCAGCACCACGATCCCCATGCCGCCCAGCCATTGCAGCTGCTGGCGGTAATAGAGGATCGACTCGGGCAGGAACTCGATGCCGGTGATCACGGTGGCGCCGGTGGTGGTCAGCCCCGAGAAGGATTCGAACACGGCGTCGGTGATCGACAGCGCCGCATCGCCGGTCAGCATCAGCGGCAGCGAGCCGAACAGGCCCAGCACGCTCCAGAACAGCGCCGCGATCAGGAAGCCGTCGCGGGTACGCAGCTCCTTGCGTGCGCGCCGGTTGGGCAGGTACATCAACAGGCCGGTGATCACGGTGATCAGGATGGCGATGGCGAAGGCGTCCCACTGGCCGTCGCCGAACAGCAGCGAAATGAGAATCGGCGGCACCATGGTCAGGCTGAACATCATCAGCAGCAGGCCCAGAATGCGCAGGATGATACGCAGGCTCATCGGGCGGCGCTCCTTGCGTCGCATAGTACCGGCGATAGCGCCGAGAAAAGTACCGGCGATAGCGCCGAGAAAAGTACCGGCGATAGCGCCGAGAAAAGTACCGGCGATAGCGCCGAGGACCGTGTCATCAGAAGAACGTCAGCCCGACCTGGAACAGGCGCTCCACCTCGCGAATGCGCCGCTTGTCGATCACGAACAGGATCAGGTGGTCGCCGGACTCGACCACCACGTCGTCGTGGGCGATCAGCACCTCCTTGCCGCGCACCAGGGCGCCGATGGTGGCGCCGCTCGGAAGGTCGATCTCGCCGATGGCCCGGCCCACCACCTTCGAGGACTGCCTGTCGCCGTGGGCGATCGCCTCGATCGCTTCGGCGGCGCCGCGACGCAGCGAGTGCACGTTGACGATGTCGCCGCGGCGCACGTGGGTGAGCAGGCTGCCGATGGTGGCCTGTTGCGGCGAGATGGCGATGTCGATCTCGCCGCCCTGCACCAGGTCGACGTAGGCGGCGTTGTTGATCAGCGTCAGCACCTTCTTGGCGCCCATGCGCTTGGCCAGCATCGACGACATGATGTTGACCTCGTCGTCGTTGGTCAGGGCGCAGAAGATGTCGCAGTCCTCGATGTTCTCCTCTTCGAGCAGCCGCTTGTTGGTGGCGCTGCCATGCAGCACCACGGTGCGGTCGAGGCGCTCGGAGAGCACGGTGCAACGCTCCAGGCCATGCTCGATGATCTTGACCTGGTGGCTGTGCTCGAGATGCTCGGCGAGGCGCTCGCCGATATTGCCGCCGCCGGCGATCATCACCCGGCGGAAGTCGCGCTCGACCCGGCGCAGCTCGCTCATCACGGCGCGAATGTCGCGCCGGGCGGCGATGAAGAACACTTCGTCGTCGGCCTCGATCACGGTATCGCCGCGGGGAATGATCGGGCGGTTGCGGCGGTAGATTGCCGCCACCCGGGTATCGACACTAGGCATGTGGCGGCGCAGGAAGCCGAGGTCCTGGCCCACCAGCGGGCCGCCGTAGTAGGCCTTCACCGCGACCAGCTGCACCAGGCCGCCGGCGAACTCCAGCACCTGCAGCGCACCGGGGTGCTCGATCAGGCGGCGGATGTGGTCGGTGACCACCTGCTCGGGGCTGATCAGCACGTCGATGGGCACCGCCTCGTGGGCGAACAGCCCCTTGCGGGTGAGGTAGGCGGTGGCGCGCACGCGGGCAATCTTGGTGGGGGTGCGAAACAGGGTATGGGCGACCTGGCAGGCGATCATGTTGACCTCGTCCTGGCTGGTCACCGCGATCAGCATGTCGGCGTCTTCGCAGCCGGCCTGGCGCAGGATGGAGGGGTAGGAGCCGGGGCCGACCACGGTGCGGATGTCGAGCTTGGTGTGGAGTTCACGCAGCTTGTCGCCATCCGTATCGACGACGGTGATGTCGTTTTCCTCGCGTGCCAGATGCTCGGCCAGGGTGCCACCGACCTGGCCGGCGCCAAGAATGATGATCTTCATGGCTAACGGGTCCCTAACGGCTGGCGACGCCTTTATGGCGCCGCAGCATTAGCGACTAGCATAAACCAGCCGCAGAATGAGGCATAGGCTCCGCGCCTGGCATCAGTCCAGGGTGAACCCGACCTTGACCGTGACCTGCCAGTGAGCGACCCGGCCGTTCTCGATGTGCCCCCGGGTCTCGGTGACCTCGAACCAGCGCATGTCATGCAGGCTGGCCGACGCCTTGCCGATCGCCCGCTGGATGGCGTCCTCGATGCTGGTTTCCGAAGAGCCGGTCAGTTCGACCTGCTTGTAGACGTGATCGCTCATGCGTCCTCCTTGTCGTCCGTCGTTTCGGTGGCAGGGGTGTCAGCCCTGTCGCCTCAGTCTGGCATAAAAGAAGCCGTCGTGGCTGTCCGCCTCGGGCAGCAGCTGGCGCCCGGCGCCTGCCGGACGGCCCCAGTTCACCTCGCCGGGGGTGGAGACCACCGCGTCGGGCGTGCGCTGGAGGAACGCCGCGATCTGCTCGTCGTTCTCCTCGTGCAGCACCGAGCAGGTGGCGTAGACCAGCGAGCCGCCGGGGCGCAGCAGCGGCCAGAGGTTGTCGAGCAGGCGGGCCTGCAGCTCGGCCAGCCTGGTGATGTCGGAGGGACGACGCAACCGCTTGATATCTGGATGGCGGCGGATCACGCCGGAGCCCGAGCAAGGGGCATCGAGCAGGATGGCGTCGAAGGGCGTGCCGTCCCACCAGTCGCGGCGGGTGGCGTCGGCATGTACCAGCGTGGCCGTCAGGCCCAGCCGGGCCAGGGTGTCCTCCACGCGGGCCAGGCGCACGGCGTCGTTGTCCAGCGCCAGCAGTTCGATGTCGAACAGTTCGAGCAGGTGCGCCGTCTTGCCGCCAGGGGCGCAGCAGGCGTCCAGCACGCGTCCGCCGGGGCGCGGGGCGAGCACCGGCCCCAGCAGCTCGGCGGCCAGCTGGGCGGCTTCGTCCTGCACGCTGACGTCGCCATCGGCGAACCCCGGCAGCGCCTGCACGTCGCACGGCTTATCCAGAATCAGGCCGTCGGGCGAGTGCAGGCAGAGTCGCGCATCGATGCCGCATTCCACCAGCCGGGCGAGGTAGGCCTCGCGGTCGCCGTGGCGGCGATTGATGCGCAGCGTCATCGGGCCGGGTTCGTTGTTCGCCGCGGCGATGGCGCGCCAGTCGTCGGGCCAGGCCTGGCGCAGGGCCTTGAGCAGCCAGCGCGGGTGCAGCAGCGCCACGGCCGGGTCCTGGTCGACCTCGGCCTGCAGCGCGGCGGATTCCCGGGTAAGGCGGCGCAGGCAGCCGTTGAGTACCTTGGTCGCCCACTCCTTGCCCAGCTGGCGTGCCGCACCGGCCGTCTCGCCCACCGCGGCGTGGGCCGGAATGCGCAGGTAGAGCAACTGGTGTATGCCCAGCAGCAGCAGCGCCTGCACGTCGGCATCGCGGCTCTTGAACGGGGTCTTGAGCAGCAGCGCGGCCAGGGCCTCGAGCCGCGGCAGCGTGCGACACACGCCGTAGCACATGGCGCGGAAAAGCGCGCGGTCGCGGGTCACGACCTGGTGGTCGTCGAGCTCGGCCAGCGAGCCCTTGCCCGTGATCACCGGCACCAGGGCGCGAGCCGCGCTGACGCGCACGGCCTGGCCGCCGTCCTGGACGGCCCTGCCGGCGGCGCGGGAAGCAGGCGTGGAACGATGCATCAGTGGCTCTCCTCGTGGCGGGGGGCCAGGCTCATGCCCGGGGCCAAGCGCTGGCGGTGTGCATTGAGCAGGTCGCGGGCCGCCAAGGGCTTGCCCCCGGGCAGCTGTGCCTGGGTCACCCGTAGCACCTCGCCAGCGTCCGTGCCGCAGACGATGCGCAGGGCGTCGGGGTCGTGGCCAAGCAGGGTGCCCGGCGCTGCGCCTGGGTCCTCGGGGCGCCGCGGCGCCGCTTCGGCCATCAATAGCCGCAGCCGTTCGTCGCCTAGGTGGCACCAGGCCACCGGCCAGGGGTTGAAGGCACGCACCTTGGCGGCAAGTTCGGCGGCGGGGCGGTTGAAGTCCAGCTCGGCCTCTGCCTTGGAGAGCTTGGCCGCATAGGTGACGCCCGCCTCCGGCTGCGGCGTGGCGGCAAGCCCTTCGCCTGCCAGCGCGTCCAGGGCCTCGACGATGGCGTCGCCGCCCAGGGCAGCCAGGGTGTCGTGCAGCTCGCCGCCGGTGGTGGTCGCGGTGAGCGGGGTGCGCCGCGTGAGCAGCATGGCCCCGGTGTCCAGGCCGGCATCCATCTGCATGATGGTCACGCCGCTCTCGCTGTCACCCGCCTCGATGGCGCGCTGGATCGGCGCCGCGCCGCGCCAGCGCGGCAGCAGCGAGGCGTGGACGTTGAGGCAGCCTAGGGGAGGGATGTCCAGCACCGCCTGAGGAAGCAGCAGCCCATAGGCAACCACCACCATGATGTCGGCCTCGATGGCGGCGAGCTCGGCCTGGACATCGGCGGGCTTCAGGGATGCGGGCTGGCTAACCGGCAGGTCATGCTCGAGCGCCAGCGCCTTGACCGGGCTTGCGGTGAGCTTGCGCCCGCGCCCGGCGGGGCGATCCGGCTGGGTATAGACCGCGACGATGCGGTGGCGGCTGTCGAGCAGCGCCTTGAGGCTTTCGGCGGCGAAATCGGGCGTTCCGGCGAAGATGACGCGCAGGGGTCGGGACATGTTGGCGAGGCCTTGCCAGTGGGCGATGCCTGCATGATAACGGAGCCGGCGCCAAACGACGAAGGCCGACGTGTCGGCGTCGGCCTTCGGTCAGCGGGGCGCAAGCCGCAAGCGGGGGTCAGGCCGACTGGAGCTTGTGGCGCTTCTGCATCTTCTTCAGCACCCGGTCGCGCTTGAGCGGCGACAGGTAGTCGACGAACAGCACCCCTTGGAGGTGATCGTATTCGTGCTGGATGCAGTGCGCCAGCAGGCCGTCCGCTTCCAGTTCGTAAGGCTTGCCGTCGCGGTCGAGCGCCTTCAGCTGCACCTTCAAGGCGCGCGGTACCTCGGCGTAATATTCCGGGATCGACAGGCAGCCCTCGGACATCAGCTCGCGGGCATCGCCGATCGGGGTGTAGCTCGGGTTGATCAGTACCAGCGGGCTGGCGCGGTCATCGCTGACGTCCATCACAATGACGCGGCGGTGTACGTCCACCTGGGTGGCGGCCAGGCCGATACCGGAAGCGTCGTACATGGTTTCGAGCATGTCGTCGACCAGCTGGCGAACCTCGTCATCCACCACATCGACAGGCGCTGCCTTGGTGCGCAGCCGCTCGTCGGGAAACTCGAGGATGGGTAATTTGGCCATGGCGTTGGAATCACCGTTGTGCTGTCATGCGTGAATTGCCCTTATTCTAGAGGGCGCCAGGCCAGGGCGGAACCGCCAGGCCACAAATCGTATTCATAGCAAGAGACTATAACATGCCGTGCGGGTTCCTTGTGCGATGAACCAGAGTGCGATGAACCAGAGTGCGATGAACCGGAGCGCGATGAACCGCAGGCAAGGCGAGGGCAGGGACATGGCGGGAATGATGACGCGAGCGAGGTGCGCCTGGCGCCTCGCCGGTGCCAGTGGCAGGGCCGCGCTGGCGGGCATGGGGCTATTGCTGGCAGCCACCCAGGCACAGGCCCAGGGGCTCGGCTGGGAGCAGGGCCTGCGCGCCGACGCGCCGGAGCGCTACACCGTGGTGCGCGGCGATACCCTATGGGGCATTTCCGGGCGCTTCCTGCAGCAACCCTGGCAGTGGCCAGAGGTGTGGCAGGTCAACCCGCAGATTCGCAACCCCCACCTGATCTACCCCGGCGACGTCGTCTACCTGTATGACTGCAACGGCCGGCCCTGCCTCGGCCTGGAGCGCGGCCAGGGCGAGGTGCGGCTCTCGCCCGAAGTGCGCCGCGTGCCCGCCCGCGAGGCGATCGAGCCGATCCCGCTGGACGCCGTGCGCCACTTCCTGCGTGACCACCGGGTGATCGACGACCCCGACACCCTGGAGGAGCTGGCCTACGTGGTCGCGGGCAACGACCGGCGCATCATCAGCGGCGCCGGCGATCGCCTCTATGCGCGCGGGGAGCTGCAGCGCGGCTTGCGCTACGGCATCTACCGCCGCGGCGAGCGCTACCAGGACCCGGTCACGGGCGAGCTGCTGGGGCTCGAGCTGGAGAGCCTCGGCCAGGCGCGCGTCGAGCGCCTGGAGGGCGACATCGCGGTGCTCGAGGTGCTCGCCTCGAGCCAGGAGATCCGCAACAACGACATCGTGCTGCCGCTGGAGTCGCGCGAGCTTTCCACCGAGTTCCTGCCCCGGGCGCCGCAGCACGACGTCGACGGCACCCTGCTGGCGGTACCGGGTGGCGTGCGCTTCATCGGCCGGCTGCAGGTGGTGGCGCTGGACCGTGGCCTGCGCGACGGACTCGAGGTGGGCCACGTGCTGCAGGTCGAGCAGCTGGGCGAGCGGGTGGTCGACCCGCGTACCGGCGAATCGCTGCGCTTGCCGGGCACCGAGGCCGGCCTGGTCATGGTCTTCCGGCCCTACCAGAAGATGAGCTATGGGCTGGTGATGCGTGCCAGCCGCACCCTGGAAGTCGGCGATCGCCTGCACACGCCCGAGCGCGGGAGGGGAGTGGCCCAGCGATGAGCGCCGTGGGAACGGCGCTGCCGGCGCTGCGCGACTGGCTGGCGCTGGTGCGCCTGCCGGGACTGGGGGCTGCGCGGCTGGCCGAGGTACGAGCCGCGCGGCCGGACTGGCCCGCCGGTTGGCTGGCCTGCCTGCCGCGCGATGCCGAACTGGCCCTGCGCCTGTGGCTCGACCATCCGCAGCGCAGCCCGCTGGCGGCAGGGATCGAGGCCGACCTGGCCTGGCAGGCCGCCGCACCGGGGCGCCACCTGCTGCACCCGGGGCACCCCGCCTGGCCGGCCCTGCTGGAGCAGATCGCCGACCCGCCGCCGCTGCTCTGGGCCCTGGGCGACCTGGCGGCGCTCGAGCCTCCCGGGCTCGCCATCGTCGGCTCGCGCCGGCCGACCCGCGAGGGCCTGACCAACGCCGCGCGCTTCGCCCGCGAGCTGGCCGGCCGCGACTGGTGCGTGATCAGCGGCCTGGCGTTGGGCATCGACGGAGCCGCCCAGCAGGCCGCGCTCGACGCCGGAGGGCGCAGCGTGGCGGTGCTGGGCTGCGGGATCGACGTCATCTACCCGCCGCGGCATGCGCGGCTCTACCACCAGCTGCTCGACCAGGGCGGGCTGATCCTTGCCGAGCACGCGCCCGGCACCCGGGCGCGGCCCGGCTTCTTTCCGCGCCGCAACCGAATCGTCACGGGGCTTTCGCTGGGGGTGCTGGTGGTGGAGGCCGCCGAGAAGAGCGGCTCGCTGGTCAGCGCCCGGCTGGCCATGGAGCAGAATCGCGAGGTCTTCGCCCTGCCGGGCTCGATCCACAATCCCCAGGCGCGCGGCTGCCTGCAGCTGATCCGCCAGGGCGCGGTGCTGGTGCGCCACCTCGACGACATGCTCGAGGAGCTGACCCAGTGGGCTGCCGCCGCCCCGGTCGCGCTCGCGTCCCCGAGTGCCAGCGCCAGCACCAGCACCAGCGCCGATCCGCTGCTGCGCTGGCTCAGCGATGCGCCGTCCCCCCTCGATGCGCTGGTCCAGCTGACCGGCCTGAGCGTGCCCGACTGCCAGCGCCGCCTGCTCGAGCTCGAGCTCGATGGCCGCGTGACCCAGGCGCCGGGCGGCTGGGTGCGCCTGCCGGAAAACGCCCGGGCGTGCTAGCATGACGGCCCCAAGCAAGCGCCGCGGCAACCGGGCCGTGGCGGACACGGCAAACCGCCCTGCAGGAGAATCAACCTCGTGGCCGACTCTCTCGATGCCGCCGTCGCTGCGCTGCGCGCCGGCGGTGTGATTGCCTACCCCACCGAAGGCGTCTGGGGCCTGGGCTGTGACCCCGACAACGACGAGGCCGTGGCGCGCCTGCTGCGGCTCAAGGAGCGCGACCCGGCCAAGGGACTGATCCTGGTGGCGGCCGCCATCGAGCAGTTCGCACCCTGGCTAGAGGGGCTGCCGCCCGAGCTGCATGCGCCGCTGGTCGCGAGCTGGCCGGGGCCCAATACCTGGCTGGTACCCGACAACGGCCGCACCCACGCGCTGGTGCGCGGCGCCCACGATTGCGTGGCGCTGCGCGTCAGTGCCCATGCCGGCGTGGCGGCCCTGTGCCAGGCCTTCGGCGGGCCGGTGGTATCGACCTCGGCCAACAAGGCCAGCGAGCCTTCGGCCATGAGCGCCGCCGAGGTCCGCGAGATCTTCGGCGATGCGCTGGACGCCATCGTCGAAGGCGAGCTGGGTGGGCTGGACCGCCCCAGCACCATTCGCGACCTGCGCACGGGGCAGGTGCTGCGCGCCTGAATCGGCCAACGACCTCGGGAGACGGAACATGTCGCGTGCCAATCTCGACACGGTGAAGCAGTATCTTCTCGGCCTGCAGGACCGGCTCTGCGCCGGCCTCGCCGCACAGGACGGCGGCGCCGACTTTCGCGAGGAAAACTGGCAGCGCGAAGGCGGCGGTGGCGGTCGCTCCCGGGTCATCGAGCGCGGGCGGGTGTTCGAAAAGGGTGGGGTCAACTTCTCCCATGTCCACGGCGACCGGCTGCCGCCCTCGGCCACCGCCGCAAGGCCCCAGCTGGCCGGGCGTGGCTTCCATGCGGTGGGGGTCTCCTGGGTGCTGCACCCGGAGAATCCCCACGTGCCGACCAGCCACGGCAACGTGCGCTTCTTCATCGCCGAGAAGGCGGGCGAGGCGCCGGTGTGGTGGTTCGGCGGCGGCTTCGACCTCACCCCCTACTACCCGGTGCACGAGGACGTGCTGCACTGGCACCGGGTCGCCCGCGACGCCTGCGCGCCCTTCGGCGCCGAGGTCTACCCGCGCTTCAAGGCCTCGTGCGACGACTACTTCTACCTCAGGCACCGCGAGGAGACCCGCGGCGTGGGCGGGCTGTTCTTCGACGATTTCAACGAATGGGACTTCGACGCCAGCTTCGCCTTCCAGCGCGCCGTGGGCGACGCCTTCCTCGACGCCTACCTGCCCATCGTGCAGCGCCGGCAAGAGACGCCCTGGAGCGAGCGCGAGCGTGATTTCCAGCTCTACCGCCGCGGGCGCTACGTGGAGTTCAACCTGGTGTGGGACCGCGGCACCCTGTTCGGGCTGCAGAGCGGCGGACGCACCGAATCGATCCTGATGTCGATGCCGCCGCTGGCGCGCTGGGCCTACGGCTGGACGCCGGAACCCGGTAGCGCCGAGGAGCGGCTCTATCGGGAGTACCTGCGCCCCCGCGACTGGCTGGGGGTGGGTTCAGGAGAGGAGCGAGGCGCATGACCGACCGCTACTGTGTCTTCGGCAACCCGGTGGCGCACTCCAGGTCGCCGATGATCCACGCGGCCTTCGCCGAACGGACCGGCGAGGCCATCGAGTACACCGCCATCGCCGCACCGCTGGATGACTTCGCCGGCGCCTGGCGGCGCTTCGTGGCGGCGGGGGGGCGTGGCGCCAACGTCACCGTGCCATTCAAGGAAGAGGCCTTTCGCATCTGCGACGTGCTCAGCCCAAGGGCGCAGCGGGCCGGGGCGGTCAATACGCTGGTGCTGGGCAAGAACGGCCTCACATACGGCGACACCACCGACGGGGTGGGCCTGGTGCGCGACCTGAAGCGCCACGGCGTGAGCCTGGCCGGCGCCCGGGTGCTGGTGCTGGGCGCCGGTGGCGCGGTGCGCGGCGTGCTCGAGCCGCTGCTGGCCGAGGGGCCGGCGAGCCTGGTCGTGGCCAACCGCACGGCGGCCAAGGCCGAGGCCCTGGCCGGCGACTTCCGCGAGCTGGGCGAGATCACGGGCGGTGGCTTCGATGCCGTGGCCGGTCCCTTCGATGTGGTGGTCAACGGCACCAGCGCGAGCCTCGCCGGGGACCTGCCGCCGCTCCCCGATGATCTCTTCGCCCCGGGCGCCACCGCCTACGACATGATGTACGGCGCCGAACCCACGGTCTTCCTGCGCTGGGCCCAAGCGCGCGGTGCGCGCACGCTCGACGGCCTGGGCATGCTAGTCGAGCAGGCCGCCGAGTCCTTTTTCCAGTGGCGCGGCAAGCGCCCCGATACCGCGCCGGTGCTGGCCGGGCTGCGCAGCGCGCTGGCAGCCTGAACCAGCACGGCTGTCCCTCACCCTTCGGAGAAGCGCCCGTGTCCGACTCTCGCCGTTTCACCAGTCTCGGTATTGTCTCGCTACTGATAGCGCTGTTTGGTGGCGTCTTCCTGGCGGGGTTGGCGATGGTCGCGTCGATCATCGCCACCAATGCGCCCGGTGCAGGCGCCGAGCCGGCATCGGGCCTCGGCCTGATCGGCGTGGAGCTGCTGTTCCTGGTCGGCCTGCAGGCGGTCGCGATCGGCATGGGGGTCACCGCGCTGCGCCGCCCCGATGAGCGGCGGCTGTTCGCCCTGCTGGGTATCGCCCTGGCGGCGATGGTTATCCTGCTGGCCATTGCGCTGGGCCTGGGCGGGCGCCTGCCCTGAGGGAGCCGTCCCTCAGCGACGCTTGACGTAGAGCCCGACCAGGCACATCGCCATTCCCGCCACCGACAGCAGCATGCCGCCGTTGACCAGCCAGGGCAGGCGCTCGACCCAGGGCACGAAGGGCTGGGGCGTGTCGCGGCAGACCCCCGCCAGGTAGTCCCAGTGGCCGTTCTGGACCAGGGTGCACTCGCGCACGCTGCTCAGCTCCCAGAAGTAGAGCCCCATCAGCACCAGCAGGGGCAGGACCAGCAGCAGCAGACCAAGACGCAACATCGCGGTTTCCTGTCGAAAGGGCCGCACGCGGCAGATCCGCGTGCGGCAAGGGTGTCAGCGCCTCAGGGGCGTGGGCAGCTAGGCTGGCGCCCCGCCTGGCGAGCCTGTTCGAAGCGGGCCAGCGCCTCGGGCATTTCGGCCTGCAGGCCTTGCATGCGCTGGCCGTGGCTAGGGTGGGTGGACATCCAGGCCGGCGGCCGGGCGCCGCCGCCTTGGGCGCTCATGTTCTCCCACAGTTCGAGGCTGGCGCGCGGGTCGAAGCCGGCGTCGGCCATCAGGCGCAGGCCGATGATGTCGGCCTCGCTCTCGTGGCGGCGCGAGAAGGGCAGCAGCACGCCGTACTGGGCGCCGAGGCCCAGCGCGCCCATCAGCTGGTCGCCTCCCGGGCCCTGCAGGCCGGCCGCCGAGGAGAGCACCGACAGCGCCAGCTGGGTCGAGGCCTGGGTCGAGACGCGCTCGTTGGCGTGGCGGGCCAGCACGTGGCCGATCTCGTGGCCGATCACCGAGGCGAGCTGGTCCTGGGTCCTGGCGATGGCCAGCAGGCCGGTGTTGACCCCCATGTAGCCGCCCGGCAGCGCGAAGGCATTGGCCTGTTCCGATTCGAACACGCGGATCTGCCAGTCCTGCTGGCGCTCGCGCTCCGGCAGCACGGCGACGATGGCGTCGGCGACGCACTGTGCATAGCGCTGCTGTGCCTGGCCTGCCGGCGGCAGGTCCTGCTGGTACTGCTCGAAGGCTTCGCGGCCCATCTGGTTGAGCTGGGCATCCGACATCAGGGTGAGCTGCTGGCGGCCGGTGGGCGACGTCGCGCAGGCGGTTAGGGTCAAGGCCAGGGTGGCCATGGCGGCACAGCGTATCCAGCGCATGTTCAATACCTCGTTCGAGCAGATCCCTTGAGACCCTGGACGGGAGTGGCGGTTCGCCACAAGATACCCCGAAGCGTAACAAGGTCAACCGTGAACCGTGAAAGTCCCGAGGAGACGCCGATGGATGCCGAGCTGAGCAGACGCCTGAGCCGCCTGCTGGACCATGTGGAGCACTGGCTGCCGCCCGCCCCGCAGGAGGTGGACTGGGAGCGGGACGTGGCGGCGCTGTGGCAGCGCCATCCGCTGGGAGGCCGGCTGCTGCCGGTGCCGCCGCGCGATGCGCTCGCCCTCGATGACCTGCTGGGCATCGAGCGCCAGAAGCTGGCGCTGGTCGACAATACCCGCGCCTTCCTGCAGGGCCTGCCGGCCAACCATGCCTTGCTGTGGGGGTCGCGCGGTAGCGGCAAGTCCTCGCTGATCCGGGCGCTGCTCAACAGCCTGGCGGGGGAGGGGCTGCGCCTGGTACAGGTCGATCGCCACGACCTGGCCGGCCTGCCCATGCTGGTGGAGCTGCTGCGCCAGCAGTCGCAGCGCTTCGTGGTCTACTGCGACGATCTCTCCTTCGAGGGTCACGACGATGCCTACAAGGCGCTCAAGAGCGTACTCGACGGTGCGCTGACCGGCCCGCCGCCCAACGTGCTGCTCTACGCGACCTCGAACCGCCGCCACCTGCTGCCGGAATCCATGGCCGACAACCAGGGCTCGCGCCTGGTGGGGGAGGAGCTGCACCACGGCGATGCGGTGGAGGAGAGGATCTCGCTCTCCGACCGCTTCGGCCTGTGGCTCGGCTTCTATCCGTTCAGCCAGGACACCTACCTGGAGGCGTGCTGCCACTGGGTCTCCCAACTGGGCAGCGCCGCCGACTGGAGCCCCGAGGCCCGCGCCGAGGCGATCCGCTACGCCACGCTGCGCGGCGGGCGCAGCGGGCGGGGCGCCTGGCAGTTCGCCACCCAGTGGGTCGGCCGTCGCCGCCTGCACGGCGAGTAGCCGCCAGGCGCGCCGGCCTCAGCGCTGCGGAGTCAGCTCGCCGTTCTCGCCCACGCCGAAGCGCAGGGTCGGTGTCCACAGCCCGGCCGGCAGGGTCACGCCCAGGCCGCGCAGACTGCCCGGCGTGATGGCCAGCTCGCTGCCGGCCGGCAGCTCGCCCTGGCTGGCGAGCTGGCTGGCCAGTTCCACCATGGGGGCCAGGCGGCGGCGATCCGTCGCCAGCACGTCGAAGGCCACCGGCAGGCGCAGGCGGGAGTCGTCGCCCGAGGTCAGCGTCACGTCCTGCTGGTAGTTGCCGCTGACCGGCTCGGCGCCGGGCACGTCCAGGGTCCAGCGAAAGCCCGACATCTCCACCGGCGGCATGCCGGCCGGCAGCGACAGCCCCATGGCCAGGGTGGCCTGCACCGGCAGGCTGCCCATGCCGAGGCTCGAGGCGATCAGCGAGGCGACGTCGCTGGTGTCCAGGCCGGCCTGGATCGAATAAGGGCCGATGCGCACGTCCTCGACGCCCAGCGAGGTCACCGCGAGGCGGAAGGCGAACAGCCCGGTCTGGGGCAATGCCAGGCAGCCGGTGAGCAGCATCGCCAGGCTCAGCGGGGCGAGCAGCCGCCAGCGGCGGCGCGAGTTGAAGAACGACAGCACGCGACTCGGAAACATCGGCTCCTCCTGTTGGATGAAGCGGTTATCAGGGGTGGATGGCACGGTCGCCCAGGACGGGCGACCGGGGTGTAGCGCGGCCTGGCGGCCGGTATGGGTCAGCGGCGCTTCTTGCGCGCCTCCTTGGTGCGTTCCAGTTCACGCTGCTTGGCCTTGTCCCGGTCGCTGGCGCCGGCCAGCGGGTTGAAGGGGTTGTTGCCGGAGCGGAACTCGAAGCGGATCGGCGTCCCGCGCACCTTGAGCACCTTGCGGAAGGTATTGGTCAGGAAGCGCTTGTAGGCCTCGGGCAGCGCCTCGGTCTGGTTGCCGTGGACCACGATGATCGGCGGGTTGGTGCCGCCCTGGTGGGCCATGCGCAGCTTGATCCGGCGGCCATGCACCAGCGGCGGCGGATGCTGGCTCACGGCGTCCTGCAGCAGCGTGGTGAGGCGGTTGGTCGACCAGCGGGAGTGGGCCGAGGCGAAGGCGCGCTCGATCGACGGATACAGATCGCCCACCGCGGTGCCGTGCAGCGCCGAGATGAAGTGCAGTTCGGCGTAGTCGGCGAAGCCCAGGCGGCGCTTGAGCTCGGCGCGCATGGCCTCCTTGGCCTCGCTCTCCAGGCCATCCCACTTGTTGACCGCCAGCACCAGCGCGCGCCCGGAGGTCAGCACGAAGTCGAGCAGGTGCAGGTCCTGCTCGACCAGGCCGGTCCTGGCATCGAGCACCATGACGGCGACATGGCACTCCTTGATCGCTTCCAGGGTCTTGATGATCGAGAACTTCTCGGCGATCAGGCTGACGTTCTTGCGCCGCCTCACCCCGGCGGTATCGATCAGCACGTAGGGCTTGCCGCGCCGCTCGAAGGGGATCTCGATGGCGTCGCGGGTGGTGCCCGCCTCATCGAAGACGACGACCCGCTCCTCCCCCAGCAGGCGGTTGACCAGCGTCGACTTGCCCACGTTGGGCCGGCCGATGACGCCGATGCGGATACCCTTGGTGCCGACATCCACCGGGATGCTCTCATCCCGCTCGGGGAAGGGTGCCAGCACCTCCTCGATCAGGGTGGTGACGTTGCGCCCATGAGCGGCGGCGATGGGGTGGGGGTCGCCCAGCCCCAGCGTCCAGAAGTCGGCCATGGCCGAGTGCTCCTCGAGGCCGTCGGTCTTGTTGACGACCAGCCAGGTCTTCTTCTGGTTGACGCGCAGGTGGTTGGCGATGGCCTCGTCGGCCACGTGGAGCCCGGCGCGGGCGTCCACCAGGAACAGCACGATGTCCGCTTCGTCGATGGCGACCAGCGACTGTTCGGCCATGGCGGCGTCGATCCCTTCTTCATCGCCGCTGATGCCGCCGGTGTCGATCACCGTGTAGGCCTTGCCGCCGAGCGCCCCGGTACCGTACTTGCGGTCGCGGGTGAGCCCGGGGAAGTCCGCGACCAAGGCGTCGCGGGTGCGGGTCAGGCGGTTGAAGAGGGTCGACTTGCCCACGTTGGGGCGGCCGACCAAGGCAATTACAGGGGTCATCGGCGAAGTTCCAGGGCCTCGAGGCGGCCATTGTTGGCCAGCACGAAGATGCGGCGGAAGTCGGTCATCGGCCTGATGCTGATGCCGGAGCTGTCGATACGGGTACGGGCGGTGAAACGGCCGTTCTGAATGTCGATCAGGTGCAGGTAGCCTTCGAAGTCGCCCACCACCAGCTGGCCGTCGGCGAAGGCCGGCGCGGTCAGCCAGCGCCCCTCGAGATCGCGGTTGCGCCACAGCTCCTCGCCGCTGCGGGCGTCGAAGGCGGTGACGTGGCTGGCCTCGTTGACCGTGAACAGGCGATCGCCGACCAGGACCGGGGTCTGGTGGCTGGAGTGCTCGCGGTCCCAGAGGATCTCGCCGCTGGTGGCGTCGAGGGCGACCAGGCGCCCGTTGTAGCTGGTGACGAACAGGCGTCCGTCCGGCGTCAGCACCGGCTGGCCGTCGAGGTCGACCAGGCGGTCGATCTCGCTGCGCCCGCGCGGCACGGCGATGCGGCGCTCCCACAGCGGCTGGCCGCTGCGGTTGTCCAGGGTGACCAGGCGGCCGCTGGCAAAGCCGACGAAGGTGACCGGGTCGATCACCGAAGGCGTACCGGTGCCGCGCAGGGTCAGGGCGGGCTCGGTGGTGGTGTGCACCCAGCGCTCCTGGCCGGTGCGACGGTCGAGCGCGGTGACGGAGCCGTCGACGCTCTTGACCACCAGCAGCTGCTGGTTGGGCTGCGGCGGGGCCAGCACCTCGCTGGCGACCCGCGAGCGCCAGGCGATCTCGCCGTCGCGCTGGTTCAGGGCCAGCACTTCACCGTTGCGGGTGCCGAAGTAGAGCTGGTTGGCCACCGCGGTGATGCCGCTGGAGACGCCCACGTCGAGATCCTTCTGCCACAGGCGCTCGCCGCTGCCGGCATCCACGGCCACGATACGGCCGCGCTCGTCGGCGGCAAAGATCACGCCGCTGTCGAGGCTCGGGGCGATGGGGTAGTGCGCCCGCCCGAGGCCCTGGCCGACGCGCTGGCGCCAGTCGGTCTCGAGCGTGGCCGAGGCCTCGAAGCGCTGCAGCTCCTTGGGTGCGTAGCGGGGCTCGACCTTGCTGGCACAGCCGGTCAGCAGGCCCAGGGCGAAGGTGGCGGCGAGGGCGCAGGCGGCCCTGCGGAGCATGGCGCGGTTCATAGGGTGGCCTCCTCGATGCCGAGCGCTTCGAGCTTGAGCTGTACGCCGTAGACCGGCTGGTTGCGCTGCTCGGCGAGTGTCAGGGCGTCTTGCCAGGCCTGGCGGGCCTCGTCGTCGCGGCCGAGCGCCAGGTGCGCGTCGCCGCGCACGTCGGCCTGCTGGGCGGCGAGCGAGGACGGAATGGCGCCGGAAAGGGTTTCCAGCGCGGCTTCCGCCGCGCCCTCTTCCACCTGCAGCCGGGCCAGGCGCAGGCGTGCCAGCCCCTGGATGTAGTCGCGGCGGCTGGCGTCGATCAGTGATTCGAGGGTATCGCGGGCCTGGCCCAGGTCGCCCTGGCTGACGGCCAGGCGCGCGTCGATCAACCGCGCCAGGTCGGCATACAGGGTGCGCGAATGGTTGTCGGTGATCTCCGCCACCAGCGCCTGCGCCTCGCTGACGCGGGCGGCGTCCAGCTCGGCCTCGGCGGTGAGGTTGACCAGGTGCTGATAGCGCATCGAAGCCGCCTGCGCCTGGTTCTCCTGGTAGCTTTGCCAGGCGTTCCAGCCCACCACGGCGGCAATGGCGATGGCCACCCCGGCGATCAGCGCGGTGCCGTTCTCCTTCCACCAGCGCTTGATGGCATCCAGCTGCTCTTCTTCGGTTCTCAGCTCCGCCACGGGCGGCCTCCTTTAAACGGCAAGATCTTGGCAGTGTCGGTTCGGTGCTCAGGCGCCGGCGGGCCGGGCCAGCAGTTCGTCGAGCGCCTGGTCCAGCGAGGCCTGGGGCAGGCGCTGCTGGTCGCGCGCTTCGCGCAGGAATTTCAGCGTGACCTCGCCCTTGGCCAGCTCGTCCTCGCCGAGCAGCAGGGCCAGGCGGGCACCGCTCCTGTCGGCCTTCTTTATCCGGCTCTTGAAGCTGCCGCCGCCACAGTGGAGCTGCAGCCGCAGCTGGGGCAGCGCGTCGCGCAGGCGCTCGCCAAGCAGCAGCGCGTCGCGCTCGGCGCTATCATCCATGGCCATGAAATAGACGTCCAGCTCGGCCAGCGCGGCGTGCGGGACCAGCCCCAGGGTGTCGAGCAGCAGTACCAGCCGCTCGATGCCCATGGCGAAGCCGACCGCCGGTGTCGGCTTGCCGCCGAGCTGCTCGACCAGGCCGTCGTAGCGGCCGCCGGCGCACACGGTGCCCTGGCTGCCCAGCGCGTTGGTCGTCCACTCGAACACGGTGCGGCCGTAGTAGTCGAGGCCGCGCACCAGGCGCGGATTGATCACGTAGTCGATGCCGGCGGCCTCGAGCAGGGCGGTGAGGCCTGCGAAGTGCTCGCGGGAGGCATCGTCGAGGTGATCCATCAGCTTGGGTGCATCGGCGAGCATGGCCGCCATGTCCGGGTTCTTGGAGTCGAGGATGCGCAGCGGGTTGCTTGCGAGGCGGCGCAGCGAGTCCTCGTCGAGCTGCTCGCGATGGCGTTCGAAGTAGGCCACCAGGGTGTCGCGGTAGGCGGCCCGGGCCTCGGAGGAGCCGAGCGAATTGAGTTCCAGGGTGACGTGCTCGAGAAGCCCCAGCTCTTTCCACAGCCGCGCCGAGATCAGGATCACTTCGGCGTCGATGTCCGGCCCTTCGAGGCCGAAGGCCTCCACGCCGACCTGGTGGAACTGGCGATAGCGCCCCTTCTGCGGCCGTTCGTGGCGGAACATCGGCCCCTGGTACCACAGGCGCTGGGTCTGGTTGTGCAGCAGGCCGTGCTCCATGGCGGCGCGCACGCAGCTCGCCGTGCCCTCGGGGCGCAGGGTCAGGCTATCGCCGTTGCGATCCTCGAAGGTGTACATCTCCTTCTCGACGATGTCGGTCACTTCGCCGATGGAGCGCGCGAACAGCGCGGTCTGCTCGACGATGGGCGTGCGGATCTCGGCGTAGCCGTAGCGGCGCAGCAGCGTGGCGACCTTGCCTTCGAAGTACTGCCACAGGGCGGACTGGTCCGGCAGCAGGTCGTTCATGCCGCGAATCGCCTGGAGTTTCTTCATGCTGCTTGATGGGGGCTTGCTCAACGGTGGCTCCTTGTGGGTCGGCGGCCGATCAGGCCCCGCGGGCGATCACGTTCTGCTCGGCGGCTTCCTTCTCGCGAACCTTCTCGCGGATCAGGCGCTCCAGGTCGTCGATCAGGTGGTCGTTGGTGAGCTTGGTGGCCGGCTTGCCGTCGATGTAGACCAGATTGTTGGGGCTGCCGCCGGTCAGGCCGATATCGCTCTCCTTGGCTTCGCCGGGGCCGTTGACGATGCAGCCGATCACCGAGACGTCGAGCGGGGTCATGATGTCCTCGAGGCGCTCCTCGAGGGCATTCATGGTGCCGATCACGTCGAAGTTCTGGCGCGAGCAGCTCGGGCAGGCGATGAAGTTGATGCCCTTGCTGCGCAGCCGCAGGCTCTTGAGCATGTCGTAGCCGACCTTGATCTCCTCCACCGGGTCGGCGGCCAGCGAGACGCGAATGGTGTCGCCGATGCCGTCCATCAGCAGCATGCCCAGGCCGATGGCCGACTTGACGGTGCCTGAACGCAGCCCGCCGGCCTCGGTGATGCCCAGGTGCAGCGGCTGCTCGATCTGCCTGGCCAGCTGGCGGTAGGCGGCCACGGCCATGAACACGTCGCTGGCCTTGACGCTGACCTTGAAGTCCTGGAAGTCGAGGCGATCGAGATGGTCGATGTGGCGCATGGCCGATTCCACCAGCGCTTCCGGGGTGGGCTCGCCGTACTTGCGCTGCAGGTCCTTCTCCAGCGAGCCGGCGTTGACGCCGATGCGGATCGGGATGCCGTTGTCGCGGGCGGCGGCGACCACGGCGCGCACGCGCTCCTCCTTGCCGATGTTGCCGGGGTTGATGCGCAGGCAGTCGACGCCGAGCTCGGCCACGCGCAGGGCGATCTTGTAGTCGAAGTGGATGTCGGCGACCAGCGGCGCCTGGACCTGCTGCTTGATGCGGCCGAAGGCCTCGGCGGCATCCATGCAGGGCACCGAGACGCGCACGATGTCGGCGCCGGCGTCTTCCAGCCGGCGGATCTGGGCCACGGTGGCGTCCACGTCCAGGGTATTGGTGTTGGTCATGCTCTGCACGGAAATGGGGGCATCGCCCCCGACAGGCACCTGGCCAACGAAGATCTGACGGGACTTGCGGCGGACGATAGGCGATGGGGAATGCATGGCGGCGGTATCAATCTCCCAGGGTGAAGCGAGCGACGTTGTTGGCTCCCGCACGGGCGCGCAGGTCGACGCGCTCGCCGCCCCAGCTCAGCTCGACGCCGGTGGCGTTGCCGATGGTCATGCGGAACGGGGGCTCTCCTTCGACGCGCGCGGAGGTGCCGGGTTCCTGCAGGCCGACGAAGACGCGGCGATTGTTGGCATCGAAGATCTCGGTCCAGGACTGCTCGTTGAAGGTGAGCTGCAGCACGCTGCGATCGGCGGTGGCAGCGGGCGCCTCGGCCGGCTCGGCGGCTTCCTCGGCGGCGGGTGCCTCGGGGGCCGGCGGAGCTTCGACGGCCGCGCCTTCGATCTCGGCCTCGTCCTCGGCGACCGGCGCCGGGCTGCCCGTGTCCACGAGCCGAACGGCCCCGGTGGGGTCGACCTCGGTGGCCGGCGCCGCGGCGTCCTGCGCGTCGGGGCTAAGCGGGTCGACGCCTTCGGCCGGCAGCGGCGGCAGGGCCTCCTGGATCTCGGCCGGGGGCTCCTCTTCGACCACGGTGGTGCCGTCGAGCCGCTCCACCGATACCGGGCCGCTGTCGCCGAGCTCCGGTGCCTGGGTGCCGTCGCGGCTCTGCCACCACGCCAGCGTCAGGCCGACCAGGCCGGCGATCACCAGCAGGGTGACCAGCTTGAACAGCCAGGCGGCGATGCGCGACGGCGGCCGGGTCACCTGGACCGGGGTCACGCGGTGCTCCGTCTCCTGGCCGCCGAAGCTGTGGCGATAGGCATCGAGCACCGGCTGGTCATCGATGCCGAGCAGGCGCGCGTAGGCGCGCAGGTAGCCGCGGCGGTAGGCGGCGATGGGCACCTGCTCGTAGTTGTCGGCTTCCAGCCCCACCACGACGGCAGGGCGAAGGTTGAGAGCCGTGGCCACTTCTTCCACGGAAAGGCCCTGGGTCTCGCGTTCGCGGCGCAGCAGCCCCCCGGGGGAGGAGGTGGGACTGAAATCGACGGCGTCGGTGTCGTGGTTGTCGCTCATGGATGAGCATCCTTCGTCATGAATTCGTGGGTCAAGTTGCGTCAACGCAGGCCGTCGGGGCCGGGGGTGACAAGCCTGGTGTCGCCGCCGGCCCGGGCGATATCGCGGGCCAGCGCCTGGGCGTCGGGCGTCATGCCCGCCAGCCTGATGTAAAGGTTCAACTGCTGCTGCGCCGATTCGATATTGCCCTGGGCGAGCTCGAGTTCGGCCAGCGTGAAATAGGGCGCCGGGCTGCGCGGGTCGAGATTCCTGGCGCGCTCCAGGCTCTGCCTGGCCTGCGCCACGTTGCCCATCTCCCATTGGCATTGGCCTAGGTTGGCGAACAGCTGGGCACGGCTGGCGTACTGGGTGTCATGCGACGCCAGTTCGAGCTGCCGGCAGGCTTTCTCGACCTGGCCGCGTGAATAGAGAAAGACCGCATAGTTGTTGCGCGCCCGACTGAAGCCGGGGTCGAGCTGCAGGGCGCGCTGGAACGTGGCATCGGCGAGTTCATGCTCGCCCTGCCGCTGGTAGACGATGGCCATGGCCTGCAGCGCCTCGGGGTTCTCGGGCGAGAACTGCAGCGCGCGGTCCAGGGCCGCCATGGCGCGGGCCAGGTTGTTGCGCTCGAGGTAGGCGATGCCAAGCTCGGTGAACGCCACGCCCGGATCGTGCGCGGCGCCCGCCCGCTCTTCCGGCTGCACGGCACAGCCGCCCAGCCACAGCGAGCCGGCGACGATGGCCGCCAGCGGCAGCGGCGTGCGTCGGCTAGGCAACCAGGGGAAGCGCGTCATGGCAACCTCACGAAAGGCGTTACGAAAAAACGACCGGTCGCTGCTGGCGTCAGGCTGGTGCAGCCGCCGGAAAAAAAGCCTGACCATCAAAGCGCCGTGACGGAGCGAAGTCAAGGCGACGGGGCGCTTCAGTCCGCGTCGATCTGGATCGAGCGGATGTAGCGCTCGTGGCGCTTGGTGCGGTCCTTCACACGGCCCACCAGTTGGCCACAGGCGGCGTCGATGTCATCGCCGCGGGTGGTGCGAATCGGCGCCGTATAGCCCAGCTCGTAGAGCCACTGCTGGAAGCGCATCACCTGGTTGCGCGAAGGCTTCTCGTAGCCCGAATGGGGGAACGGGTTGAACGGGATCAGGTTGATCTTGCACGGCAGTTCGCGCAGCAGCTCGGCCAGCTGGGTGGCATGTTCCTGCTGGTCGTTGACGTCCTTGATCACCGTATATTCCACGGTGATCATGCGCGTGTCGTCGCACTTGGCCAGGTAGCGCTGGCAGGCGTCGAGCAGGGCGCGGATGTTGTACTTGCGGTTGAGCGGCACCAGCTCGCTGCGCAGTTCGTCGGTGGCGGCGTGCAGCGAGATCGCCAGGCTCACGTCGAGCTCGTCGCCGAGTCGGTCGAGCATCGGCACCACGCCGGAGGTCGACAGCGTGACGCGACGCTTGGACAGGCCGTAGCCGTTGTCGTCGAGCATCAGCTTCATGGCCGGCACCACGTTGTCGTAGTTCATCAGCGGCTCGCCCATGCCCATCATCACCACGTTGGTCACCGGGCGGTTGGCGGTGTCCTTGCGCGGCCCAACGCTGCGCTGGGCGACCCACACCTGGCCGATGATCTCGGCGGCGGTGAGGTTGCGCTGGAAGCCCTGCTTGCCGGTGGAGCAGAAGCTGCAGTCGAGCGAGCAGCCAACCTGGGACGACACGCACAGGGTGCGGCGCTTGCCGTTGTCGGCCGGGATCAGCACCGTCTCCACGTAGCTGCCGTCCTCCACTTCCAGCACCCACTTGCGGGTACCGTCGCTGGAGGTGCCTTCGTAGACCACGCCGGGACCACGAATCTCGGCCACCTCGCAGAGCCGCTGGCGCAGCGCCTTGGAGAGGTTGGTCATGGTCATGAAGTCGTCGCAGCCCTCGTGATGAATCCATTTCATCACCTGGGCGGCACGGAACTTCTTCTCGCCGATCGAGAGGAAGAAGGCTTCCATCTCCTCGCGGGACAGGCCGAGCAGATTGGTGCGTTGGGCGGTGTTGGCGGTCATGGCTTCACGTAGGTCGGGGCGGGGCGAGAGCGGGGGCGAGAGCGCCCCCGCGAAGTGCAGGGCAGCCGCAGGCTGTCAGCGCGGGCAGATCTCGTCGGCGCCGAAGAAGTAGGCCACTTCACGCTCGGCGGAGGCCGGGGAGTCGGAGCCGTGCACGGCGTTGGCGTCGATGGTCTCGGCGAAGTCGGCGCGGATGGTGCCCGGCGCGGCTTCCTTGGGGTTGGTGGCGCCCATCAGCTCGCGGTTCTTGGCAATGGCGTCTTCACCTTCCAGCACCTGTACCACCACCGGGCCCGAGGTCATGAAGCCGACCAGGTCCTTGAAGAAGGGACGCTCCTTGTGCTCGGCGTAGAAGCCGCCGGCCTTCTCTTCCGAGAGGTGCAGCATCTTGGCAGCCACCACCTTGAGGCCGGCCTTCTCGAAGCGAGCGATGATCTCGCCGATGGCATTCTTGGCGACGGCGTCGGGCTTGATGATGGAAAGGGTGCGTTCGGTTGCCATGGGGCCTGTCTCCGTTGAGGTTGGTAGGGGGATCGTTGCGCGCCGGCGATGCCCGCAGGAGGGCGGCTACACGCGGCGTGACGCTGCGGATCGTGGTGCAGCCGCATCGCCCTGTCGGTCATGCCGGCAGGGCGATGCGTCAGTGCGAGAAAACGTTGGGCGCAGAGTATACCGCTGCCGGTGGGCGTTGAACAATCGTCGTCCCGCGCGGCGGGCCTGGTTTCAGACCGTGAAGCTCTCGCCGCAGCCGCACTGATCCTTGACGTTGGGGTTGTTGAAGCGAAAGAAGCGGTTGAGCCCTTCCGAGACATAGTCGACCTCGCTGCCGTCGAGCATCGGCAGCGCCTCGGGGGCGACGAAGACGGTGGCGCCGTGCGCCTCGAACACCGCATCGTCGTTGGCGGCCTCGTCGGCGAAGTCGAGCACGTAGCTGTAGCCGGAGCAGCCGCTGGGCTTGACCGTGACGCGCAAGCCCAGGCCATGGCCGCGCTCATCGAGTGCGCGCTGGATCTGCTCGGCGGCGGCGGTGGTAATCGAGAGTTGCGCCATGTTCGTTCTCCTGCAGCGTTGGCTGGCTTGGGTGTTGTCGATAGCTTGGCAAGCGCGAAAGTCAGGGACAAGTCTCTACGCATGGGCCCGCAGGCGCGCTGCATCGAGGCCAAGCGTAGTCGTTGCTCCTCGACGCCCTAGCGTCGCAGCCCCGGCAGGGCATGGTGCACGGCCTCCAAGGCGGCGTCGATGTCGGCTTCGGTGGTGAAGCGGCCGAAGCTGAAGCGCAGCGAGGCCAGCGCCAGAGCGCGCGGCACGCCGACCCCCTTCAGTACATAGGAGGGTTCGACGCTGGCGGAGTTGCATGCCGAGCCTGTCGACAGGGCAATGTTGCGCAGCGCCATCAGCAGCGATTCGCCATCCACCCCGGCGAACGCCAGGTTGAGGATATGCGGGACGGCCACCTCGACCTGCGTGTTGCGGTGGATGCCGTCCAGGTCGGACAGCCCCTCGAGCAGGCGGTTCCGCAGGGCCAGGATGCGCGCCTGCTCGGCGCTGCCTTCGGCGGCGGCCAGGGCGAAGGCCTCGCCCATGCCGACGATCTGGTGCGTGGCCAGGGTGCCGGAGCGCATGCCGCGTTCGTGCCCGCCGCCGTGGATCAGCGGCTCGAGGCGGATATCGGGGCTTCTGCGCACATAGAGCGCGCCGATGCCCTTGGGCCCGTAGGCCTTGTGGCCCGACAGCGACATCAGGTCGATGCCCAGGCGGCCCACGTCGAGGTCGATGCGCCCGGTGGCCTGGGCCGCGTCGACATGGAACAGCGCGCCGCCGGCGTGCGCCACCGCGGAAAGCGCCGCCAGGTCGTGGACGCAGCCCAGCTCGTTGTTCACCGCCATCAGCGATACCAGCGCGGTGTCGGGACGCATGGCCTGGCGCAGCTGCTCCGGCGTGACGCGACCGTCGGCGCCGGGCGTCAGCCAGGTCACGTCGAAGCCTTCCCGCTCCAGCGCCAGCGCCGTATCCACCACCGCCTTGTGCTCGATGATCGAGGTCACCAGGTGGCGGCCGCGCTCCCGGTTGGCCCGCATGTAGCCGATCAGGGCCAGGTTGTCGGCCTCGGTGGCGCCGCTGGTCCAGACGATCTCGCGCGGATCGGCGCCGATCAGGTCGGCGACCTGGCGGCGCGCATTCTCCACCGCCTGCTCCGCCTGCCAGCCGAGCATGTGGCTGCGCGAGGCGGGGTTGGCGAACAGGCCGTCCAGGGTCAGGTAGCGGCTCATCGCCTCGGCGACGCGAGGGTCGACCGGCGTGGTGGCGGCGTAATCGAGATAGACGAGATCGCTCATGGGGTCGCGGGGGGTCTCCAGGCCGAGCGGCGAGGCGGGTCGCGGCTCAGGGTGAGGTCAGGAAGGTGTTGTCGCTGCTGCGGCTGCGCTGGCGGGCAGCGATGCGGCGAACGTCGCCGTGCTCGACCAGCTGCCCCAGGGTGATGTTGTTCAGGAAGCCGCGAATCTGCTCGGAGAGGTCGCACCACAGGTGGTGGGTCAGGCAGGTATCGCCCTGCTGGCAGTCCGACAGCCCCTGGCAGCGGGTGGCGTCGACGCTTTCATCGACCGCGTCGATCACCCGGGCGATGGAGATCTCGGCGGGCGAAAGGGCCAGCAGGTAGCCCCCGCCGGGGCCGCGTACGCTCTTGACCAGGGCGGCGCGACGCAGGCGCGCGAAGAGCTGTTCCAGATAAGGCAGCGAGATCTCCTGGCGGCGTGAGATGTCGGCCAGGCTGGTCGGCCCCTTCTCGGCGTTGAGCGCCAGGTCGAGCATGGCGGTGACGGCATAGCGTCCCTTGGTGGTCAAACGCATGTCGGACACATCAGGCGCAGGATGGACATCACTCACTCGACTCCCACTCGACTTGCGTGGCGCCGCCAGCCTGCCAGGCGGCATCTCACGGCGATCAGGCGTCCATTATGGTAAAGCCCGAGTATCAAGGTCAACCATTGCCGCGGCCGTCCGGATCGCCGCCGCTGTCCGGGTCCGGCCGGGGTGCGCGCTTGCGCGGCTGCCCGCCCTTGGGGTGCGGCCCGCAGCAGGCGTCGATATCCGAGAGCATGTCGGCGAAGTCCTCGTCGCGCAGCTCGGGCAGCTTGCCTTCGCGGTAGTTGGCGTCGAGCTTGCGTAGCGTCGAGCACATGCGCTCGATGCGTTCGTCCACCGCATGCATGTGATCGAGCATGGCCTGGATCGAGCGTGCCACCGGGTCGGGCATGTCCTCGCTGATGCCGTAGGCGTCGAAGCCGAACTTCTGGCGCATCGCCTCGCGGCGCTCCGGGTCCACGTCGAGCTCCACGGCGGCGTCCGGGTCGCTGCGCTTGACGATCTTGCCGGGGATGCCGACCACCGTGGCGCCCGCCGGCACCTCCTTGGTGACCACCGCGTTGGAGCCGATCTTGGCGCCCGCGCCCACGCTGAAGGGGCCGAGGATCTTGGCGCCGGCGCCGACGATCACGCCGGCCTCCAGCGTGGGGTGGCGCTTGCCCTTGTTCCAGCTGGTGCCGCCCAGGGTCACGCCCTGGTAGAGGGTGACGTCGTCGCCCACCTCGGCCGTCTCGCCGATCACCACGCCCATGCCGTGATCGATGAAGAAGCGCCGGCCGATCTTCGCCCCGGGGTGGATCTCGATGCCGGTGAGCCAGCGCGAGAAGGTCGACAGGCTGCGTGCCAGCCACTTGAGGTTCTTCTGCCACAGCCAATGACCCAGGCGGTGCAGCAGCAGCGCATGCAGGCCCGGGTAGTTGGTCAGCACTTCCAGGAAGTTGCGCGCCGCCGGGTCGCGGGCGAATACGCTATTGATGTCCTCGCGCAGTCGTTGAAACATGCAGCGGTCCTTGGTGGCGGTGAGCGGCCTGGGCGGCGCAGGAAGGCAGTGTCAGCGATATGGGGGTGCGGCGCGCGGCGTTCAAGGTTCCCGCCGCGCTTCGCCCGCGCGCTCCTGCGGGTCGGTGCCGGGTGGCTTCGCGGCCGCGCCCTTCTCGGTCGCCGACAGGATGCCGCGCAGGATGTTGAGCTCCATGCGCTCGGGGCGGGCGCGCAGGGTGAAGCGGCGTAGCCGGGCCATCAGCTGGCGCGGCAGCGCCGGGTCATGGAAGCCGATGGCGATCAGCGTGCGTTCCAGGTGGGCGAAGTAGTGCTCCAGCTCGTCGTGGCTGGCCAGCGGCTGGTGCGGTTCCTCCTCCTGGGCGGCGGCGTCGCTGCCGGCCTCGAGCCAGGCCAGGCGGCACTCGTAGGCCAGCACCTGCACGGCGGCGGCCAGGTTGAGCGAGCTGAAGTCCGGGTTGGTGGGGATGTGCACATGGGCGTGGCAGCGCTGCAGCTCGGCGTTGGAGAGGCCGCTGTCCTCGCGCCCGAACACCAGCGCCACGCGGGAGTCGTCGCCGGCCAGCTCCTGCGGCAGCCGCTCGCCCAGGGCGCGAGGCGTGATCATCGGCCAGGGCAGCGTGCGTGAGCGGGCGCTGGCGCCCACGGCCAGGGTACAGTCGGCCACGGCCTGCTCGAGGGTGTCGACGACGTGGGCCTGGTGCACCAGGTGGTCGGCACCGGACGCCCGCGAGATGCTCTCGCTGGTCAGCGGTTCGCAGCGCGGCGCCACCAGCACCAGGTCGGTCAGGCCCATGTTGTGCATGGCCCGGGCGGTGGCGCCGATGTTGCCGGGGTGGCTGGTGCCGATCAGCACGATGCGGATGCGGTCGAGCATGCGAAATAGCCTCTGCCGTTGAATGCCCAGGAAAGGAGGGCGAGTCTACCATGCCGTCCACGGCCATGGCGCCCATGCGGCGACTCTGCTAGGATGCGCGCCACGCGTTCGACCGAATCGCGTTCGCAATCCGCTCGAACTCGCCCGTTCTTTAACATCACCGACGCTCCAAGGCCCGATCATGCATCCGATGGTCCAATACGCCCTGCGCGCCACGCGCAGCGCCGCCGAACAGTTCCTGCGCATTCGTGAGCGCATCGAGAATGCCCATGAGGAACACAATCTCGAGCGCCTGCTCGAAGACACGGCCCGCAATGCCGAGACGCTGATCGTCCGGCAGCTCAGCCGCGGCTATCCCCAGCACGGCGTGGTTGGCCGCTTCACTCCCTACCGTGCCGGCGAAGGCGAAGGTCGGGATGTCGAATGGCGGATCGAGCCCTTCCATGGCTACTCCAGCCTGGGTGTTGCCGGCAAGGGCTTCGCCCTGTCGGTGGTCTGCCTGGTGAAGGGACGCCCGGAGCATGCGGTGGTGATCTGCCCCTTCAGCGACGACGAATACCTGACCAGCCGCGGCCGCGGTGCCCAGCACAACGGCAAGCGCATTCGCGTGCCCAAGACCACCAGCATTCTCGGTTCGCGCATGGCCCTGAGCCTGCCGGAGAGCTGGCAGCGCTCGCGCCACCTGCCCGCCTACCTGACCCTGGTCCAGCAGCTCGGCCCCCAGGTCGAGACCCAACTGGCCACCGGCAGCGGCCTGCTCGACATGGCCGAACTGGCCGCAGGCCGCGTCGACTTCGCCTTCGTGCTCGGGCTGGAGGAGCAGGACCGCCTGGTCGGCACCCTGCTGCTCAAGGAGACCGGTGCGCTGCTGGGCACCCCCGACGGCCAGCCCGGCATCGAGACCGAAGGCCAGCTGATGGCGGCCGGCCCGCGGCTCTTCAAGGCGCTGGTACAGCAGCTCAAGCCGCACTTCTGAGCCAAGGTCCGGGCTTCAACGTCCAGGCTTCCAACGACACCGCCCCCGCAGCGCTGCTGCGGGGGCGGTGTCGTATTGGCCGGGCGCTGGCGCGTGCCCGGCCCGTGCCCTCAGGCGCGACTGACCTTCACCGGCAGCCCCTGGCGCACGCTGGCGCCACTGATGGGCTCCAGCCAAGTGCCGTCGACGTTGCGGGTCGGGTCGCGGAAGCCCAGGTCGTTGATGTTGATGCCGGCGCGCAGCCAGGGCATGTCCGGCTGTGACTCGCCGTCGATCACGTGGGGCGTGGCGCCCAGGTCCCGGTGGCCGTAGCCGTGTTCGATGCCCAGCGACCCCGGCATTACGCTCTCGCTGACCAGCGCCAGGCCCACCACGCTGCCACCGGGGCTCTCGATGCGAACGGTGTCGCCGTGAGCGATGCCGTAGCGCTCGGCATCCTGGCGGTGCATCTGTACCGGGTTGTAGGGCTTGATCATGCGCAGCCGCTCGTTGCCGATGGCGTAGGAGTTCATCAGGTTCGACTTGAACGAGAAGGCCAGCAGCGGCCACTCGTCTTCGCTGAATACCTCGCGCATGGCCTGGGTATTGGCCAGCAGCGGCAGGCTGTGAGCGGGTACGCCGCGGTTGGGCTTGCCGCTCATGGTGTCGATGCTGGTGCCGACCACCTCGTTGTAGACGCATAGCGTACGACGCCAGGCGTTGGTCAGCCGCTCGCCCCGGAAGTGATCGCTGGCGTCCTGGAAGCGGCCGCCGCGGGCGTAGAGGTAGGCTACCCGGCCGCGCTCCTCCTCCTTGAGCGAGCGTTCCAGTCGCGGCAGCAGCGGGGCGATGCCGCCATGGGCGATATCGCCGTCGTTGGCCTCGGGCAGCGGCTCGTCCATGAAGGCGATGTTGGCCGCGGCGCGTAGGTAGTAGTCCTCGGCGCGGTTGAGCGGGTGCAGGTGGCCGTCGGCGTCGGGGATCGCCTCGTCGCCGAAGCCGGCCAGGCCCAGGCGCTTGGCCACGGCGATGAAGAAACTGTCCTGGCAGACCGGCTCGCCCTCGGCGGTCTTCTGCTGGCGCGGCTCCACCACCGGCCAGCAGGCCGTGGTCAGCTTGCCCAGCGTGCCCTTCCAGGCCCCGGTGAAGCCCCACACCTCGTACATCACCGAGTCGGGCACGATGTAGTCGGCGTAGCGGTTGGTCTCGTTGATGAAGCCGTCGACCGCCACGAACAGCCCCAGACGCTTGGGATCCTTGAGCTTGTCGACGATCATCGCCTCCAGTCCGGCCTGGCCGTAGATGGGGTTGGCCATGCAGCCGATCAGCGCCTTGATCGGGTAGGGGTAGCCGTCCAGCGCCGAGGGCAGGTGCTCGGTAAGGGTGGGCGGGGCGAAGGAGCGCCACGGCGCCTTGGCCGGGTAGGGGTTCTCGCCGGCTTCCACCTTGCGGCGATACTCCGAGGAGCGCTCGTAGGGGAAGCGCGAGCGGGACAGGAACACCCCCTGGGGGCCACGCTTGCCGGGGAAGTCCACCAGGTCGTAGCGCGGGCCCTGGCTTATGCCATTGAACTGGCCGCCGCCCACGGCGCTGCCGCCCTTCATGTTGATGTTGCCGGCCAGCAGGTTGAGCATCTGCACCGCGAAGGCGGCGTAGAAGCCGTTGCCGGACATCATGCCGCCGTGGCAGTTGACCACGGCGCGACGGCCGTGGCTGGCGTAGCGGCTGGCCAGCTCGACGATGGTGGCCTCGGGGATGCCGCAGTGCTCGGCGTAGGTGGCAAGGTCGTATTCGTTGGCCGATTCGCGCAGCAGGGTCATGCTGCTCTTCACGCGCACGGCGGTGCCGTCGGCGAGCTCCGCCTCGCGCTCCACGAAGAGCTCGGCGGCCATCGCCTCCTCGCCGTGGGCAAGCTTGCCATCGACCACCACCATCGGCGCGTCATCGTCGCTGTCGGCTTCGGCCAGGCCCAGGTCACTGGCCATCAGGAAGTGGCCGCGGCGCGGGTGGTCCTCGGTGACGATCACCAGGTGGGTGGCGTTGGTGTGGGTGGCTTCGCCCGCGGCGTCGGCGGCGGCCTTGCCCGGCAGTTCCAGGAACGCCCTGGCGTAGCCCTCGTTGTCGAGCAGCCACTGGATGATGGCCATGGCGAAGGCGCTGTCGGTGCCCGGGCGGATCGGCACCCAGCGGTTGTGGTCGGCGGCGTGGGAGGCGGCGGCGTTGAGCGCCGGGTCGACCACCACGTACTCGAGGGTGCCCTCGGCGCGGGCCTGGGCGATCAGCCGCCCCTGGCGCTTGAAGGGGTTGCCCGCCTGGCTCGGCGCGGTGCCGATGTACATGATGAAGCGGGCGTTCTGGATGTCCGGCTTGACGTGGGCGTTGGCCCCCAGGTCGTTCATCACCGCCCCCGAGCCCATGCGGAAGGCCAGGCCGCAGTAGGAGCCGTGGTGGCCGTAGTTGCGGGTGGCGAAGGCGTTGAGGGTGAAGCGCTTGAGCAGCTCCGAGCGGCCGTAGTCGGTGGCTTCCATCACCATCAGCTGGTTGGCCCTGGGGCCGTACTCCGGGTTTTCCGGGTCGATCAGGGTATCGTGGTCGTGGATGGCGCGCAGCCCGTCCACGTGGCCCTCGCCGAACAGGTCGCCGCCCTCGCAGATCTCCTCGATCAGTTGCTCGAAGGAGATCTTCTGCCACTGGCGCTCGCCGCGCTCGCCCACCCGCTTTAGGCAGTGGTCGACGCGGAAGGGACTATAGAGCTGGCTCATCATGGCGTTGCCGCGGGCGCAGGCGGTGGAGCGGTTGACCTGGCCCTGGCCGCCGTAGGCGCTGACGTGGCGCAGCGCCTCGGCCACCGGGGTGTGCATGGGGAGGTGGTCGTCGGCGGAGAGCGGGTGGTAGGGGTTACCGGAGACGCGCAGCACCCGGTCGCTCGCGTTGTCGACGCGCACCCGCACGCCGCACTGGGTGGTGCAGCCGTAGCAGATGGTGAAGGCGGTGCGCTGGTCGGGGTTGAGGGTCAGCTCGCCGGTGTCGAGGTCGACCCTGTACTCCGGGGCCAGGGAGTTGCCGTGGATCGGGTCCCTGGGCTTCTCGCCGGCGCTGCCGGTGACCCCCTTGGCCATCTTGACCAGCGGATCGGAGTAGCCGGCGGCGAAAGTGGCGACACCGCCGGCGGCGACGGCACCCTTCATGAAGCGGCGGCGCGAGGTATCGACGGGAGACTTAGCCATGGCTGGGGGCTCCTTCAGTAGTGTCCGCATCGCGCTGGGCGTCGGGCTGTGGAGGGGAAACGTCGGCATGGCTGCCGCCCTGGCGCGCCTGGCGCCAGGGGACCAGCAGGTCGATCACCAGGATGGCGGCGAGCCACAGGCCGAAGGTGCCGACGATGCCAAGGACGCCGGAGGAGCCGGCGGGGATGCCGTAGTGGTGGAAGCCGGCGCTGTTGCGCGCCACGTGCTGCACGTCCATCAGCACCACCCAGCGGAACATCCAGCCCATGTGGATGGCCACCAGGCCCAGCACCCAGGCCCAGGCGTAGAGGGCCGGGCGGCGGGCGGCGGGGCGGGTGAGCAGGTAGAGCACGGCACCGAACAGGGCTACCCCGGTCAGGCCGCCCCACAGTGCGGTGCTGCGCCAGGAGGGGCTCGCGCGCACCGAATCGAGCGCCGCGGCCACCGAGCCGACGTTGGCGTTGATGCCGTCCAGGAACCAGCTGCCGGCGACGAGGCCCGCTACCACGCAGGCGCCCAGCAGCACCTTGAGCATCTGGCCGCTGCTGGCGAGATCCCGCATGCCGCTGATGCGATTCAATACCAGCACCAGGCCCGCCGCGGCGATGAAACCGGTGGCGACCAGCATGGGCGGCAGCCAGACGGTGTTCCACAGCGGGCGCGCCTTGACCACGGCCAGCTCGGCGCCGGTGTAGAGCATGATGCCGGTGGAGAGCGCCAGGGCGGCCAGGCCCACCAGCACCAGCGCCGCGCGCGGCGTGGCGCCGCTGCCGCCGCTGAGCCAGCGGGCTAGCAGGCCGGGGAGCCCCGGTGCCTGGCGGTTGGCCTGCAGCGCGGGGCGCCAGGCCAGCCAGGCGAGGGCGAGCACGCTGACCACGTAGAGCGGCAGCAGCAGGCTGCCGACGGACATCCAGGAGCTCGTGGTGGCGTGGGCATAGAAGTGCCAGAAGCGCAGCGGCTGGTGCAGGTCGGCCAGCAGCGCCACCGGTGCCACCAGGGTGGTGGTCAGGCAGGCCAGCATGGCCAGGCGCGCAGTGGGCAACCAGCGCTGCTTGCCGAATACCAGCGCCGGGGCCGCCAGCCACAGGGTGGCGTAGGAGATCGCGATCAAGAAAAAGTACTGCACCGCCCAGGGGTACCAGGCAATGGCGTAGCGGGGAGCGAGCAGCTCAATGGCCATGGAATTCATAACCCATCTCCTTGCCGTGGGGGTCGAGGACTTCCAGGGCCACCGGCTCGGCGAGCGGGCGCGTGATGAAGCGCTCGTCCATGCCGAGGTAGAAGACCTGGGGCAGGGTGTTCTTTTCGGGCTGCAGCACCATCAGCGCGTCCCGGTGCTCGGCGATCATGCGGCTGATCTGGCTCTCGGGATCGCGCATGTCGCCGATGATCCGCGCGCCGCCCACGCAGCTCTCCACGCAGGCCGGCAGCAGGCCGGCTTCCAGGCGGTGGGCGCAGAAGGTGCACTTGTCGGCGGTCTGGGTCCTGTCGTTGATGAAGCGGGCGTCGTAGGGGCAGGCGTTGACGCAGTAGGCGCAGCCCACGCAGCGGTCGCTGTCCACCACCACGATGCCGTCCTGCTGCTGGTAGGTCGCCTGCACCGGGCAGACCGGGATGCAGGGTGGGTTCTCGCAGTGGTTGCACAGGCGCGGCAGCATGAAGGTGGCCAGCTCGCCGGTCTCCTGGTGCTCCACCTCGTACTGGGAAACGGTGGTGCGGAACTTGCCCAGCGGGGCGGCGTTCTCGATGTGGCACGATACGGTGCAGGCCTGGCAGCCGATGCACTGGCGCAGGTCGATCAGCATGCCGTAGCGTTTGGTGGGGTCGCCTTCTCGGCGCGGCGGCTGGCTATTGATGCCGGCACTGGCGATGCTCGAGAGCGGTATCAGGGCGGCGCCCGCGCTGAGGCGGGCCAGCTGGCCGAGAAGGGAGCGGCGAAGGGTGTCCATGGCGCCTCCGGTGGCCTTCGGTGAGGGCAGGAAACCTGCCAAGAGGAATAACCTCAGGCTACCTTCGACTAACGGACTTCCTCTTGATGCAAGTCAATCAAGCTTAACATGCTAATGAAATGCCTCTATTGTCGCATTGCAACTCGTTGTTATTTAATAAAAACGCCTCGCGTATGCGAGGCGTCAAAATGACTGGCGAGCAGTGGCGCAGCTATGGCAGCTGCTCCTCCTCCTCGTGCGCTTCCTTCTTCGGCGGGATCAGGTCCTTGCGCTCCAGCTTCACGGCGAGCAGCAGGGCCGCCGCCACGTAGATGGAGGAGAAGGTCCCCACCACCACGCCGATGATCAGGGCGATGGAGAAGTAGTGGATCATGTCGCCGCCCAGCAGCAGCAGCGCCAGCAGCACCAGCAGGGTGGTGCCTGACGTCGCCAGCGTGCGTGACAGGGTGAGGTTGATCGCTTCGTTGAAGATCGCCGGCATGTCATCGATGCGCGAGGTGCGGATCGTTTCGCGGATGCGGTCGTAGACGACGATGGTGTCGTTGAGCGAGTAGCCGATCACCGCGAGCAGTGCCGCCAGCACGGTGAGATCGAAGTCGAGCTGGAACAGCGAGAAGATGCCGACCACGATGATCACGTCGTGCATCAGCGCCAGCAGGGCGCCGATGGCGAACTTGTACTGGAAGCGGAAGGCCACGTAGAGCATCACGATGCCCAGCGCCACCAGCATGCCGAGGCCGCTCTGGTCGCGCAGCTGTTCGCCGACCTGGGCGCCGACGAACTCGGCGCGCACCAGCTGCACGGCATCGCCTTCGGCGCGCAGCAGGCCGACGACCTGATCGCCTACGTCGGGGTCGAAGGCCTGCTGCAGGCGGATCAATACCTCGGTGGAGGCGCCGAAGGTCTGCACCGAAACGTCACGGAAGCCGGCCTGTTCGAGCACCTGGCGAATGGCATCCAGCGAGGGCGCCACGGCGTAGCGCACTTCCACCAGCGTGCCGCCGGTGAAGTCGAGCCCCAGATTCAGCTGCTGGAACAGCAGCGAGACGATCGACGCCACGATCAGCACCGCCGAGACCGCAAAGGCGATCCGGCGCTTGCCCATGAAGTCGAACTGTCGATTGACGAGGGTTTTCATAACCACCTCATGTTGGAATGCCTTAGATCCATAGCTTCTTGACCGGCTTGCCGCCGTAGGTGAGGTTCACCATGGCGCGGGTCACCAGCAGGGCGGTGAACAGCGAGGTGAGGATCCCCAGCGACAGGGTCACGGCGAAGCCCTTGACCGGACCGGTGCCGATCGAGAACAGGATGACCGCCACCAGCAGCGTGGTGATGTTGGCATCGACGATCGAGGTGAAGGCGCGCTCGTAGCCGGCATGGATCGCCTGCTGGATCGACAGCCCGCCGCGCAGCTCTTCGCGTATTCGCTCGAAGATCAGCACGTTGGCATCCACCGCCATGCCCAGGGTCAGCACGATGCCGGCAATGCCCGGCAGCGTCAGGGTGGCACCCAGCATCGACATGGCGGCGACCAGCAGGGTCAGGTTCAGCGCCAGCGCCACGTTGGCGAAGATGCCGAACACCTTGTAGCGGATCAGCATGAACAGCACTACGAGCAGCAGGCCGATCTGCACCGACAAGACGCCGCGGGCGATGTTCTCGGCGCCCAGGCTCGGGCCGATGGTGCGCTCCTGCACGAAGTAGATCGGCGCCGCCAGCGAGCCGGAGCGCAGCAGCAGGGCCAGCTCTGCCGCTTCGGTGGGCGAGTCGAGCCCGGTGATGCGGAAGCTGTTGCCCAGCGCACTCTGGATGGTGGCCAGGCTGATCAGGCCGCGTTCGGTATAGGGCTCGCGAATGACGACTTCCTCGCCATCCTCCAGCACCACCCGGTCGCGGGTCTTGTGCTCGATGAACAGCACCGCCATGTTGCGGCCGATGTTGGTGCGCGTGGCACGGTTCATCAGGGTGCCGCCGGTGCCGTCCAGGTTGATGTTGACCTGGGGGCGGCCGTTTTCGTCGAAGCTGCGGCTGGCGCTGGAGACGCTGTCGCCGGTGATGATCACGTCACGCATCAGGTCGGCGGTGCGCCCCGGATTGTTGCGGAAAGCGAAGGTCTCGGTCTCCGCGTCCGGGGTGTCCGGGCGCGCCTCGAGGCGGAACTCGAGGTTGGCGGTGGCGCCCACCACGCGCTTGGCGGCCACGGTGTCCTGCACGCCGGGCAGCTCGACCACGATGCGGTCGGGCCCCTGGCGCTGCACCAGCGGCTCCGCCACGCCCAGCTCGTCGACCCGGTTGCGCAGGGTGGTCAGGTTCTGGTTGATGGCGTAGTCCTGGATCTCGGCCACCGCCTGCTCGCTCAGCGTCATCACCAGCAGCGAGGCACGGCCTTCCTGGGCGCTGGTGAATTCGAAGTCGCGGAACTCGCGGCTGATCAACCGCCGTGCGGCGTCACGATCCTCTTCGCTGGCGAAGGTGATGGTCAACGTGCGGCCATCGATCTCGGTGCCTCGATAGCGGATGCGTTCGCTGCGCAGCTGCTCGCGCATGGCGCTGGCGTTGACCTCGAGACGCTGGGTCACGGCGGCGGCCATGTCGACCTCCAGCAGGAAGTGCACGCCGCCGCGCAGGTCCAGGCCCAGGGTCATGGGCGACGCGGCGAGGGCCTGGAGCCAGCCCGGGGTCGATTCCGCCAGGTTCAGCGCCACCACGAACTCGTTGCCGAGCTGTTCGGCGACCAGGTCGCGGGTGCGCAGCTGGTGGTCGGCGTCGTCGAGGCGAATCAGCACGCTGGCGGCGTCGCGCTCGATGGCCTTGATGCCGATGCCGGCATCGAGAAGGGACTGCTGAACGCGGGCGAGCTGCGTCTCATCGAGGGTGGAGTCGCCCTGGGCGCTGCTGATCTGTACCGCCGGGTCTTCCGGATAGAGGTTGGGCAGCGAGTAGACCAGGCCGACGAGCAGCACGATGAGTATCAGCAGATACTTCCACAAGGGATAACGGTTGAGCATGGGAGCCCTGCCTAGGTTGCGTAAGAAGGCTACAGGACGGCAGTGCGACCAGGCGTCACCGCAGGAACAGCGGCGGGACGCCCGGTCGTCATGCAACCCTCGCCGTCACCCGGCCCGGGGCGGGACCAGCAGGCAAGGGCGAGGCGCATCGACGTCAGATGGACTTGATGGTGCCCTTGGGCAGGACGTTGGCCACGGCGCTCTTCTGCACGTTGACTTCGGTGTTGTCGGCCACTTCCAGGGTAATGAACTCGTCGCTCACCTTGGTGATGCGACCCACCAGGCCGCCGCCGATCACGACTTCGTCGCCCTTGGACAGGCCGCCGACCAGCTCGCGGTGCTGCTTGGCCCGCTTGGCCTGGGGGCGCCACAGCAGGAAGTAGAAGATCAGCACGAAGCCGACCAGCATGATGATCTGGGCCATGCCGCCGCCTGCGGCACCTGCGTCCTGGGCCATGGCCGGGGAGATGAAGAAGTCCAGCATGAGAAGCGTTTCTCCTGAGAGGGTAAGTGGGGTCGCGAATGTAAAAAACGTTGCCGGCCGGTGCGCAGCGAGTGCGCCACCGACCGGGGTGTCAATTGGGTGCGTCAGGTACCGGCAGCCCGCGCTGCGCATAGAAGCCTGCCACGAAGTCAGCCAATGTACCCGCTTCGATGCCACCGCGCAAACCGGCCATCAGGCGCTGATAATAGCGCAAGTTATGGATGGTATTGAGCATCGAGCCGAGCATCTCGCCGCAGCGATCGAGGTGGTGCAGGTAGCCGCGGGAGAAGTTCTGGCAGGTGTAGCAGTCGCAGCCGGCTTCCAGCGGGCGGGTGTCGTGGCGATGCTTGGCGTTGCGGATCTTGATCGTGCCTGCGGCGGTGAACAGGTGGCCGTTGCGCGCGTTGCGGGTCGGCATCACGCAGTCGAACATGTCGACGCCGCGGCGCACGCCCTCCACCAGGTCCTCGGGCTTGCCCACGCCCATCAGGTAGCGCGGGGTCGCCTCCGGCATCCACGCGGGCAGGTAGTCCAGCACCTTGATCATCTCCGCCTTGGGTTCGCCCACCGAAAGGCCGCCGATGGCCAGGCCGTCGAAGCCGATCTCCAGCAGCTCCTCCAGCGAGCGCCGGCGCAGCTCAGGGTACATGCCGCCCTGGATGATGCCGAACAGTGCCGAGGGCGAGCTCCCGTGGGCATCCCGGGAGCGCCTGGCCCAGCGCAGCGAGCGTTCCATGGAAAGCTCGGCCTCCTTCTCGGTAGCCGGGTAGGGGGTGCACTCGTCGAAGATCATTACCACGTCCGAGCCCAGCGAGCGCTGCACCGCCATGGATTCCTCGGGGCCCATGAAGACCTTGGCGCCGTCCACCGGCGAGCGGAAGTGCACGCCCTGCTCGGTGATCTTGCGCATCTCGCCCAGCGAGAAGACCTGGAAGCCGCCGGAATCGGTGAGGATGGGCTTGTGCCACTGGGCGAAGTCGTGCAGGTCGCCGTGGGCCTCGATCACCTCCGTGCCCGGGCGCAGCCACAGGTGAAAGGTGTTGCCGAGGATGATCTCGGCGCCGATCTCTTCTACCGAGGCGGGCGTCATGCCCTTGACCGTGCCGTAGGTGCCCACCGGCATGAAGGCCGGTGTCTCCACCGTACCGCGGGGGAAGGTGAGGCGCCCGCGGCGAGCCCGGCCGTCGCTGGCCAGCCGCTCAAAGGACATGAAGCATTCGTTGCGCATGGAGTTCTCTTCTTTCGGCAAGACGTCGGTTCGGTAGCGTCTCGCGGGTCAGCCATTCTTGAGGTTCAGGAATGCATTCGGCTCAGGAGTGCTTGCGGGTCAGCAACATGGCATCGCCATAGCTGAAGAAGGCGTAGCGCTCGGCCACGGCTTCGCGATAGGCCGCCATGATGGTCTCGTAGCCGGCGAACGAGGAGACCAGCATAAGCAGGGTCGACTCGGGCAGGTGGAAGTTGGTGATCAGGGCATCCACGCAGCGCCACTCGTAGCCGGGGTAGATATAGATGTCGGTCTCGCCGCTATAGGGAGCGATCTGGCCGTCGGCGCTCTTCAGGCAGGCGCTTTCCAGGCTGCGCACGCTGGTAGTGCCCACCGCCACTACCCGGCGACCGGCGGCCTGGGCCGCACGCACCTTGGCGCAGGCCGCCTCGTTGACCTCGATCCACTCGCTGTGCATCTTGTGCTCACGGATGTCGTCGGCGCGCACCGGCTGGAAGGTGCCGGCGCCCACATGCAGGGTGACGAAGGCACTTTCGACCCCCTTCGCCGCCAGGCGTTCCAGCAGCGGCTCGTCGAAGTGCAGTCCTGCGGTGGGGGCGGCCACGGCGCCGTCGCGCCGTGCGTAGACGGTCTGGTAGCGGTCGCGGTCGGCCAGTTCGTCGGCGCGATCGATGTAGGGCGGCAGCGGCATGTGGCCGTGGCGCTCCAGCAGTTCGATCAGCGGCGTGTCACCCAGGAAGCGCAGCTCGAACAGCGCCTCGCGGCGGCCCTCGACCACGCAGCGCACGCCCCCTTCCAGCTCCAGCTCCATGCCCGGCTTGGGCGACTTGCTCGAGCGAATGTGCGCCAGGCCGCGGTGGGCATCCAGCGGGCGTTCCAGCAGCATCTCCACCTTGCCGCCGCTGGCCTTGTGGCCGTGCAGCCGCGCCGGGATCACCCGGGTGTCGTTGAACACCAGCAGGTCGCCGGGCTCGAGCAGCTCGAGCAGATCGGTGAAGCGACGATGGGCCAGCTCGCCGCTCTTGCCGTTGACGCACAGCAGGCGGCAGTCGCTGCGCCGTTCGGACGGGTAGCGGGCGATCAGCTCCTCGGGGAGCTCATAATGGAAGTCGGCGCGCTGCATGGCTGAAGGGTCCGCAGATAGAGGATCGACAGGGCCGCCGGGGCAGCCGAAAATAGCCGGCAAGGATACCCAAAATCGCGCGGCGCGTCAGGTGTAGCGATTGACCTGCCACACCGGCCACGTATAATGCTCGGCGCTGCCGGCGTGGCGGAATTGGTAGACGCAGCGGATTCAAAATCCGCCGGGTGCAAGCCCTTGTCGGTTCGAGTCCGACCGCCGGTACCACTTGAAAAACAGTCGCTTACGAGCGGCTGTTTGCGTTTCTGGTTGCCCTTCGCTTGCCGGGCCGCGGCCTCGGCGCAGCACCTTTACCCGAACCACCGGGCCAGCGTGGCCCGCGCCTTCTCCCGGTGCGTGTCGTTGATATGCACGGCCACGATGGCGAGCGCGCCGGCCAGCACGCCCATGTCGTCGGTATAGCCGATCAGCGGGGTGAGGTCGGGAATGGCGTCGATAGGGGAGATGAAGTACCCGAGGGCCCCATAGATGGTGGCCTTGGCCCAGCGCGGGGTGCTGGGGTCCTGGGCGGAGTAGTACATCTTGAGGGCGGGCTCCAGGGTGCGGCTGCCAGCCCTGCCCGCACTATGGCGCACCTTGCTCCAGAAGCCGGCGTCGGAATAGTGACGTTCGTTGGCTTCCAGGGTGGCCGTGAGCGGCTCGGGGGTGTCGGTGGTGTGCATGCTGTTCTCGGTTGGCAGGGGCTGTGACTTCGACCGTTTCGCCCTGGCGGCGTTCACTGCGGCGTCGCCGGACGGCGAGCCAGGCGAGGCGAAGCGGCATGTGCGACTTGATGCCGGGCTGCCTTCGGCGGCATGCTGAGCGCTGTTGGCAAGGCTCTGCAGGAAAATTCTGTTCGCAGACAAGGAAAAGGCACATGGGCGTGAAGGGGTTTGCCTTGGCGTTGATCGTCCTCGGCGCGGGGCTGGCCGTCTACGGCTGGCAGGCGTGGAACCCGGTGGCGTTCGTGGGGCTGGCGCTGGCGGTGGTGGGTTCAGTGGTGCTGGCGACGTCGGGCCGGCGACAGCGTTAGCGCTTCCCGCAGGCCGCCGGGCCTGACATTCTCCGAGCTTGGGCTTATGATGGTCGCAGTCACAGTCCTTCTCCCCCACCGGGGCGAAGGGCTGTTTTCGTTGCATGGCCGGCAGTGCGCTGCGCTGTCGGTGTCAAGGAGGTCGTATGTCGTCCCGTCCCCCCATCATCATCAACCGCCTGGATGCGGAGCGGCTGCAGCGTCTGATCGACCAGGCCGGCGACAAGGACCGCTTCGTTGCCGACTGCCTCGAGGAGGAGCTGGAACGAGGCGAAGTGATCGATCCGGAAGAGATCCCGGAGGATGTGGTCAGCATGAACAGCCAGGTGCAGTTCACCGACCTGACGCGCAACCGCCAGATGATCCGTACCCTGGTCTATCCCCATTCGCTGGCCACGACAGAAGACGGCATCTCGGTCATGGCGCCTATCGGTGCGGGGCTGATCGGGCTGCGTATCGGCGACGTGATCGACTGGCCGCTGCCCGGTGGCGCCTCGGTGCGGTTGCGCATCGATGCGATTCTCTGGCAGCCCGAGCGCGAAGGGCAGTTCCACCGCTGAGCCGGTTCACACCGTATCGAGGCCACAGGAGCCCGCTATGCCGCTTTCGCTATGGATGTCCCTGGTGGCCGTGTGCGCCATGGGGGCGATGTCGCCGGGGCCGAGCCTGGCGTTGGTGCTGCGGCATACGCTCGGCGGTGGCCGCGCGCCCGGCATTGCCGCGGCGCTTTCCCATGCGCTGGGGGTGGGCTTCTATGCCCTGCTGACGGTGCTGGGGCTGGGGGCGCTGATCGTGCGCTTCCCGGTGCTGTTCCAGGCCATCACCTGGGCCGGGGCGGCCTACCTGGCCTGGCTCGGCATCAAGGCGCTGCGGGCCGGCAGGTCGGCGGCGACCCTGGACGCGTCCGGCCTGGCCACCAGCCGCCGCCAGGCGGCCCGCGAGGGGATGCTGGTGGCGCTGGGCAACCCCAAGTTGATCCTGTTCTTCATCGCGCTGCTCAGCCAGTTCGTCACGCCCGACATGACGATTTTCGCCAAGGCGGTGATCGTGCTCACCGCCATGATCATCGACGGGGGCTGGTACGTGCTGGTAGCGATCTCGCTGACGCACTCGCGTGTCCTGCCCTGGCTGCAGGCGCGCGCCCACTGGCTTCATCGTATTACCGGGGTGCTGCTGCTGGCCCTGGCGCTGCGCGTGGTGATCGGCCTGCTGGGCTGAACCGTCGGGGCGGAGGGTGACGCGGCGGCTCGCGCTGGGTAGTCTGTCGCTCTGCCCAAGGAGAGAGCCGTGACGATCTCGAGCCCGACCGACATCCCGGCGCCGGATGCGCCCAGGCCGCGCATCAACCATGAGGCGATCCAGCTGGTCGACGCCTGCAACCGCCCCTGCGGCAGCGCGCCCCGCTCGCTGATGCGGCGCTTCCATTTCTGGCATCGCGCCACCTATATCGTGGTTCACGACAGGCAGGGCAGGCTCTGCGTCCAGCGCCGCACCCTCACCAAGGAGGTCTTCCCCGGCTGCCTGGACCTGGCGGCCGGCGGGGTCGTGGGTGCCGGCGAGGCGGTGCATGTCGCGGCCCGCCGGGAGCTGGCCGAGGAGCTCGGCATCGCCGGCGTACCGCTGCGCCACGCGCTGGAGTTCCGCCACAGCCGCGACGGCAACCATATCTTCGGCAGCGTCTATGTGGTCGAGTACGAGGGCCCCGTGGTCCTGCAGGCCGAGGAGGTCGCCGAGGCCTTCTGGCTGCCGCTGGCCGAGGCGCTGGCCCTGGCCGAGGTGACGCCCGATACGCGCCAGGCCGTGGAGCTGCTGCTGGCAGCGGGCTGGCAGCCCGGCGCTGCGGCACCGGGCCGGATGCGGGGTGGTGTCACGCGCCCTGACGTGGCATCGTGAATGCCGATACCGAGGCAGGCACTGCATGGCAATTCATGACCACGAATGTCGCACCCATCGCGGCGAACCCTTCAATCTCGGCGCCCTGCAGGGGCAGGTGCTGCTGATCGTCAACGTGGCGAGCCGCTGTGGCTTCACGTCCCAGCTCGGCGAGCTGGAGCGGCTGTATCGGCGGCACCGCGACCGCGGGTTTACCGTCCTGGCCTTCCCCTGCAACCAGTTCGCGCGCCAGTCGCCGGAAACGGCGCTGGATTTCTGCGCCTTCAGCAGCAGCCAGTTCGGGGTCACCTTTCCCGTGATGGAGAAGGTGAAGGTCAACGGCGCCGGCGCCCACCCCTTGTTCAAGGAGCTCAAGCGCCAGGCCCCCGGGATGCTGGGCACTACCCTCATCAAGTGGAACTTCACCAAGTTCCTGGTCGGCAGGGACGGGCGGGTCATTCGCCGCTTCGCCCCGGGCGAGAAGCGCGAGGCGCTGGAACCGGTGCTGGAGCAGGTGCTCGACGAGCCCTACGGCGGCTGAAGCGCCTCGCTCAGTCGCCCGCCGGCTCGCCGCGCGCCATCATCACCCTGGCCATCAGCTCGTTCCAGCGGTGGCGCGTCATCATCGTGGTCAGTCCCGAGAACAGCGCCCAGCTCTTGCGCCGCCAGCCGTTCAGCCGCAGGTTGTGCGCCACCAGCCGCTGCATCAGCCGATAGTCGTCGAAGGCACGCCACTCGCTGGCCAGCGACAGCTGGTTACGTGCCAGCACCGGCGCCAGCTCCAGTCGAAAGATCCACTCCAGCTCGTGCAGCGTCAGGTCGTGGCGCTGGATCACGTCGACCATCTTGGCGTACTGGCGTTCGCTGGGCTCGCGGTCGAGCCACAGCGGGGCAAGTGCCAGCCACAGTTCGCCGCGCTCATCCACCAGCGTCTGTGCATCCATGGTTCTCTCCTGCGCGTGGTCAGGGGTGCATCGTGCCCCAGCCGCCCCCCGTGCTCAAGTGCGGACAGACGCACCTGTGGCCGCTAGAATGTCGCCACTGCCCACTGGTATCGATAAGGCGTCCCGAGTGGCGCTGCACCACCTATAACGAGGTCTGTCGTGATCATCAAACCCAAGGTTCGCGGTTTCATCTGCACCACCACCCATCCGCTCGGCTGCGAGAAGAACGTGCTCGAGCAGATCGAGGCGACCCGCGCCCGCCAGCTCGACAAGGCCGGCGGGCCGAAGAAGGTGCTGGTGGTCGGTGCCTCCAGCGGCTACGGCCTGGCGGCGCGCATCACTGCGGCGTTCGGCTATGGCGCCGACACCCTGGGCGTGTTCTTCGAGAAGCCCGGCAGCGAGAAGAAGCCCGGCACCGCAGGCTGGTACAACGCCGCCGCCTTCGACAAGTTCGCCAAGGCCGAGGGGCTCTACAGCAAGTCGATCAACGGCGACGCCTTTTCCCACGAGGCGCGCGAGAAAGCCATCGAGCTGATCAAGCAGGACATGGGCCAGGTCGACCTGGTGGTCTATTCGCTGGCCTCGCCGGTGCGCAAGCTGCCCGACAGCGGCGAGCTGAAGCGCTCCGCGCTCAAGCCGATCGGCGAGACCTACCGCGCCACCGCCATCGACACCAACAAGGACACCATCATCGAGGCCGAGGTCGAGCCCGCCACCGAGCAGGAGATCGAGGACACCAAGGCGGTGATGGGCGGCGAGGACTGGGAGCTGTGGATCGACGCGCTGGACCGCGCCGGCGTGCTGGCGCCCGGCGCCCGCAGCGTGGCATTCAGCTACATCGGCACCGAGATCACCTGGCCGATCTACTGGCATGGCGCCCTGGGCAAGGCCAAGGAGGATCTCGACCGTGCCGCCGGCGAGATCGATGCCCGGCTCAAGGCTACCGGCGGAGGGGCCAACGTGGCGGTGCTCAAGTCGGTGGTGACCCAGGCCAGCGCGGCGATCCCGGTCATGCCGCTCTATATCGCCATGGTCTACAAGGTGATGAAGGAAAAAGGCTTGCACGAGGGCACCATCGAACAGCTCAACCGCCTGTTCGGCGAGCACCTTTATCCCTCGCAAGGGCAGGGCGGGGAGCTCGTTACCGACGATGCGGGCCGCCTGCGCCTGGACGACTGGGAGCTGCGCGACGACGTGCAGCAGGCGTGCAAGGACCTGTGGCCCCAGGTGACCACCGAGAACCTGTTCGCCATCACCGACTATGCTGGATACAAGCACGACTTCCTGAAGCTGTTCGGTTTCGAGCGCGATGACGTCGATTACGACGCCGAAGTGAACCCGGACGTGCAGTTCGATGTCGTGACGTTATAGGCCCGCCGGATCGGCTAGGACAGCTTGGCGGGCGAACCCAGCGACATAGGAGGTCCGCCATGGATACTCGGGAGAGCAAGACGCCGCAGGAGGAGTACGAGCATCTGAAGGAAGTGAGGATGCCCGAGGACTTCGAGCACCGCGAGCCGGATGCCGAGCAGCCCGAGGCCAAGCGGCCCGCCAAGGGCTGGCATTGGCTGGTGCTGGGCGTGGCCGTCGCGGCCGGCCTGTTCCTCGCCTACCGGCTGCTGTCGGCCGCCTGGGTCTGACCCGCCCCTGGCGATGACTGCCGCGCCCCCGTGGTTTCGCCACGGGGGCGCTTGCTTCTGCGGTATTGCCGCCGCTGCCGATCGAGTACCATTTCCGTTCGTTCCGGTCCATGGCGCTGCGCAATGCCCGACACTTCCCGCCTCGATGCCCACGTCAGCCCGACCCGCTGGGTAGGGGTGCTGACCCTGCCGGGTTTTTCCCTGCTGGCCCAGGCCTGCGCCCTGGAGCCGCTGGTGGTGGCCAACCTGCTGGCCGGAAAACGGCTCTATCGGCTTCAGTCCTTCGCGCCCGAAGGCGGCGAGGTGGCCAGCCTGACCGAGATCAGCCTGTCGGCCTGCACGCCCTTTGCGCTGGCTTCCACCGAGTTGGACATGCTGATCGTTTGCGCGCCGAGCCCGCTGCCGGCGATGCACGACAGCGCGCTGCCGAGCAAGCTGCGCCAGCTGGGGTGCGGCGGTGTGGTGCTGGTGGGCGTGGGCGGCGGTACGGAGCTGCTGGCCCGCGCCGGGGTGCTGGATGGCTACCGCGCCACGCTGCCCTGGCAGCGCTTTGCCGCCTTCACTCGCGATTTCCCCCGCGTGCGCCTCACCCAGCAGCTGTTCGAGATCGACCGCCACCGCCTCACCTGCGGCGGCGGCACGGCGGCGATGGACATGATGATGACGCTGATCGCCGCCCACCACGGCAGCGAGCTGGCCGAGCGCGTGTCCGAGCACTTCGTGATGGAGCGGGTGCGTATGGCCGACGAGCCGCAGCAGGTGCCGCTGCGCGCCCGGCTGGGGCACGCCCCGGCGCCGCTGGTGGACGCCGTGATGCTGATGGAAGCCAACATCGAGGAGCCCCTTGCCACCCACGAGCTGGCCGAACACCTCGGGATTTCGCGGCGCCAGCTCGAGCGGTTGTTCAAGAAATACTTGCAGGCGGTGCCCGGCCGCTACTACCTCGACCTGCGCCTGAAGGAGGCGCGCCGGCTGCTGCGCGAAAGCGACCTGCCCGCCGGCGAGATCGCCATGAAGACCGGCTTCTCCTCGCCTGCGCACTTCTCCACGGCCTATCGCAACCACTTTGGCGTCACGCCGCGCGAGGAACGCCTCTAGCGCGGCGAAGGCCGCTCAGGCCGGGCGCGCCAGCAGGGCTCGGAACAGCGAGCCCAGCATCACCGGACGATCGCGCTCGATGGCGAAGCCGCCCTGCTCCAGCAGCGGGTGGGCCTGGCGCGTGATGTCGGTGGCCACGGCGCTGGTCGCCACGTTGAGCAGGCGGCGCAAGAGCCCGGCCGGCCGCTCGTCGCGCTGGAACTTGTCCATCACGCAGAGCTGGCCGCCAGGCCTCAGCACGCGCCTGGCTTCGGCCAGGCCGCGCTCGGGGCGAGGCATCACCGCCAGGATCAGGTGCATCACCACCACGTCGAAGTGGGCGTCGGGATAGTCGAGCGCCTCGGCGTCCATCACCCGGCAAGTGGCATTAAGCCCCAGCCGCTCGGTCCGCTCCTGCATGCGCCCGACCATGCGCGGCGAGAGGTCGGTGGCATGCACCTCGACATCGTGGGGCAGCCAGGGCAGGTCCAGCCCGGTGCCGGCCCCGACCAGCAAAACGCGCATCCCGGGCTGCCACGCCACCGCGTCGAGCGACAGCTGGCGCGCACGGCGAAAGGCGCGGTCGGCGACGAGATCGTAGATGGGCGCGTAGAGCCCGTAGCGGATTCGATTCCAGGCGGTGGTGTTGATCATGGGTGCCTTCTCTTTCGTTCAGCCTTCGGCATCGTGAACAGCCTTTTGTAGAAGTCGGGGTCCCATTGCTGAAAGCCGGCGTTGGCCGCGCTCCTTATACTCGATTGACATGCTACCACCCCAGCCGCAATGGAGACCGAGATGAGCCAGACCCCGACCCGCGCCGATTTCGACCAGTACATGGTGCCGAACTACTCCCCCCAGCAGGCCATACCGGTGCGCGGCGAGGGCAGCCGCCTGTGGGACCAGGAAGGGCGGGAGTACATCGACTTCGCCGGGGGCATCGCCGTGAACTCCCTGGGGCATTGCCACCCGGTGCTGGTGGACGCGCTCACCGAGCAGGCGGGCAAGCTCTGGCACCTCTCCAACGTGTACACCAACGAGCCGGCGCTCAAGCTGGCCAAGACCCTGGTGGAGCGCACCTTCGCCGACAAGGCCTATTTCTGCTCCTCCGGCGGCGAGGCCAACGAGGCGGCATTGAAGCTGGCGCGGCGCTGGGCCCACGACAACTTCGGCGAGCACAAGCACCGCATCGTCTCGTTCTACCAGTCCTTCCACGGGCGCACCTTCTTCACCGTCAGCGTCGGCGGCCAGCCCAAGTACTCCCAGGGCTTCGGCCCGGTGCCGGGCGGCATCGTGCACGGCGAGTTCAACAATCTCGACAGCGTGCGCGACCTGATCAACGACGATACCTGTGCCGTCATGGTCGAGCCGATGCAGGGCGAGGGCGGCATTCAGCCGGCCACCCGGGCGTTCCTGCAGGGGCTGCGCGACCTTTGCGACGCCCACGATGCGCTGCTGATCTTCGACGAGGTTCAGACCGGGGTGGGCCGCACCGGCTCGCTCTACGCCTACATGGAGTACGGCATCACGCCCGATATCCTCACCAGCGCCAAGGCCCTGGGCGGCGGCTTCCCCATCGGCGCCATGCTGACCACCGACCGTATCGCCCCGGCGCTGGCCATCGGCACCCACGGCTCCACCTACGGCGGCAATGCCCTGGCCTCGGCCGTGGCCCTGGCGGCGGTGGAGCATATCGATACCCCCGAGGTGCTGGGCGGCGTCAAGCGGCGCCACGACCTGTTCCGCGAGCACCTCGAGGCGATCAACCGCAAGCACGGCGTGTTCAAGGAGATCCGCGGCATGGGCCTGCTGATCGGCGCCGAGATGACGCCGGAGTACCAGGACCGGGCCAAGGACATCCTGCCGCTGGCCATCGAAGAGGGGCTGATGGCGCTGATCGCCGGACCCAACGTGCTGCGCATGGCCCCGTCGCTGGTCATTCCCGAGGCCGACATCGCCGAGGGCATGGTGCGGCTGGAGCGTGCCGTGGCGCGGCTGGTGGCGGCCGGGTGAAGGCTGGCCGAGCCATGCGCGACACCGCCCATCGACCAGGAGACCCCGCCATGATGGTCGTCCGCCCCGTTCGGCCCGCCGACCTGCCGGCCCTGGAGCGGCTGGCGGGCCTGGCCACGCCGAGCCTGACCAACCTGCCGGCCCATCGCGACCGTCTCGAGGAGCGCATCGCGCGCTCGCGGCAGTCGTTCGGGCGCGAGGTGGACTTTCCCGGCGACGAGCACTACACCTTCGTGCTCGAGGACCTCGAGCGCGACGAGGTGGTGGGCACGGCCACCCTGCGCGCCGAGGCCGGCGCGCGCGAGGCCTACTACACCTATCGCCAGGAGACCCTGATCCACGCCTCGCAGCAGCTCAACGTGCGCCGCGAGGTGCAGACCCTGTCGCTCTCCCACGAGGTCTCCGAGACCACGCAACTCTGTGCCTTGTCGCTGGACCCGCGCTACCGCGGCACCAGCGCCGAAAGCCTGCTGCGCCGCGCGCGGTTGATGTTCATCGCCCAGTACCCGGAGCGCTTCGCCGAGGTGCTGGTGATGGCCTTCCCCGGCTATCTCGACGAACAGGGCGAGTCGCCGTTCTGGAACAGCGTGGGGCGCCACTTCTTCGTGCGTGACTACCACGACATCAACTACCTCGCCGGGGTGCGCTCGAAGAGCTTCATCGCCGAGGTGATGCCGCAGTTCCCGCTCTACCTGGCGCTGCTCACGCCGCAGGCGCGGGCCGCCATCGGCCGCGAACACCCCGCCCACGAAGCGGCCATGGCCGAGATGCTGGCCGAGGGCTTCATGCGCTCGCGCCACGTCGACCTGTTCGACGCCGGGCCGCTGATCAAGGGCGAGCGTGATCGCCTGCACACCTTCCGCCGCGCCGCCTGGCACCCGGTGCGGGTGCGTCCGGCCCATGCGCTGCCAGATGCCGAGCCGGCGATGATCGCCAACCAGCGGCTGGCCGATTTCCGCTGCGTGGTGGCGCGCTATGCCCTGTCGCCTACCGGGCAGCTGATGCTCTCGCCCGGGCACGCCGAGCTGCTCGGCGTGGAGGAGGGGCGGGCGGTGCTCGCCGCACCGCTGACGCTGCCGGCCAGCGGCGAAGAGGAAGCCGGCTTCGACGAGGGGGAGCTGTGATGCGTATTCGACCGATTGCCGAGGGCGACATCGGTGAACTGCAGAAGATTGCCCGCGAGACCGGGGTCGGCTTCACGTCACTGCCCGACAACCGCGAGTTCCTGGGCGCCAAGATCGACGCCGCGGTGGCCGCCTTCGAGCAGCGCACCCCGGCCGACCGGCGCAACTACTTCTTCGTGCTGGAGGACGAGGCGAGCGGCGAGCTGGCGGGCTGCTGCGCCATCGAGGGCCAGGTAGGCCGCGAGGTGCCGTTCTATCACTACCGGCTGGGCACGCTGGCGCACTCGTCGGTGCAGCTCGACCTGCACCGTACGATCGACACCCTGTTCCTCAGCTCCGACCATACCGGCGATGCCGAGGTGGCCTCGCTGTTCCTGCGCCCCGGTTTTCGTGGCAAGGAGCGTGCGCATCAGCGCAACGGCGCGCTGCTGTCGATGGTGCGCTGGCTGTTCATGGCCGAATTTCGCGACCAGTTTCCCGACAAGGTGCTGGCCGAGATGCGCGGGGTGTTCGACGAGCGCGGCAAGAGCCCATTCTGGGAGTGCCTGGGCAGCCACTTCTTCCCCCTGGACTTCGACGAGGCCGACCGCCTCACGGGGCTGGGCCAGAAGAGTTTCATCGGCGAGCTGATGCCCAAGTTCCCGATCTACACGCCGTTTCTCTCCGACGAGGCGCGGGCCTGCATCGGCCAGGTGCACCGCGACACCCGCCCGGCGCTGGCCATGCTCAAGAAGGAGGGCCTGCGCTGGGAGGGCTACATCGACATCTTCGACGGCGGGCCGACGGTGGAAGCCTACATCGACGACGTGCGCGCGGTGCGCAAGTCGCGCCCTTGCCGGGTCGAGATCGGCGCCGGCGATGCGCCGCCGTCGGCACGCCCGCGCTGGCTGGCCGCCAGTACGACGATGGCCGATTTTCGTGCCGCCTGGGTGGCCCAGGGCCCCGACGATGAGGGCACCCTGGCCCTGAGCGAGGCGGAGGCAGAGCGGCTGGGCGTGTGCGCCGGCGATGCCCTGCGCATCCTGGATACCGAGGAGACCTCATGAACGCGATGCAACAGCTGATGATCGGCGGAGCCTGGCAGGCCGGTGACGCCATGCACTTTGCCAAGCACGACCCGGTGTCCGGGGCGGTCCTGTGGCAGGGGGCCGCGGCCAGCGACGGCCAGGTGGCGGCGGCGGTGGCAGCCGCCCGCGGCGCCTTCCCGGCCTGGGCCCGGCTCGGCTTTGCCGAGCGCCTGGGCGTGGTCGAGCGCTTCCGCGAGCTGCTCGAGACCCACCGCGAGGACCTGGCCCGGGCGATCGCCGGCGAGACCGGCAAGCCGCTGTGGGAGGCACGCACCGAAGTGGGCGCGATGATCGGCAAGGTGGCGCTCTCGGCGCGCGCCTACCAGGAGCGTACCGGCGAGCGCAGCCGCGAGGTCGGTGATACCACCGCCGTGCTGCGCCATCGCCCCCACGGCGTAATGGCGGTGTTCGGCCCCTACAACTTCCCCGGGCACCTGCCTAACGGGCACATGGTGCCGGCGCTGCTGGCCGGCAACACCGTGGTGTTCAAGCCCAGCGAGCAGACCCCGCTGACGGCCGACCTCACCCTGCAGTGCTGGCAGCAGGCGGGCCTGCCTGCCGGCGTGATCAACCTGGTGCAGGGGGGCGCCCCGGTGGGTCAGGCGCTGTCGTCGGATCCGGGAATCGATGGCGTGCTATTTACCGGCAGCGCGCGGGTCGGCGGCCTGCTCAACCGCCAGTTCGCCGACCAGCTCGAGAAGATCCTGGCGCTGGAGCTTGGCGGCAACAATCCGCTGGTGGTCAAGGACGTCCATGACCAGGACGCCACCGTGCTGACCATCCTGCAGTCGGCGTTCCTCTCCGGCGGCCAGCGCTGTACCTGTGCGCGGCGGCTGATCGTGCCCGAGGGGCAGGTCGGCGACCATCTGCTCGATGCGCTGGTGGATGCCATCGCCCGCCTGCGGGTGGCGGGGCAGTTCGCCGAGCCGGCGCCGTTCTATGGCGGCCTGGTCAGCCAGGAGGCGGCCCAGGGGCTGCTCAAGGCCCAGGATGAGCTGGAGGCGCTGGGCGGCGTGGTGCTGGCGCGGATGGAATGCCTGGAGGAGGGCACCAGCCTGCTCTCGCCGGCGCTGATCGACGTCACTGGCCTGCCGGTGCCCGACGAGGAGCACTTCGGCCCGCTGCTCAAGGTCTACCGCTACCGCGACTGGGACGAGGCCCTGCGGCTCGCCAACGATACCCGCTACGGCCTAGCTGCCGGGCTGATCGGCGGCGAGCGCGGCGACTGGGACGACTTCCTGCTGCGTATCCGCGCCGGCATCGTCAACTGGAACCGCCAGACCACCGGCGCCTCCGGCGATGCGCCTTTCGGCGGCGTGGGCATCAGCGGCAACCACCGGCCCAGTGCCTATTACGCTGCCGATTACTGCGCCTATCCGGTGGCCTCGATGGAAGCCGAGACCTTGTCCCTGCCCGACAGCCTGCCGCCCGGAGTGGTGTTATGAGCCAAGCGAACGCCGACTACCAGGAGGTCAACTTCGACGGCCTGGTCGGCCCGACCCACAACTACTCGGGCCTGGCCCACGGCAACGTCGCTTCCATGAGCCACGGCGGGCTGGTTTCCAATCCCCGCGAGGCGGCGCTGCAAGGCCTGGCCAAGATGAAGGCGCTGATGGACGCCGGCTACGCCCAGGGCGTGCTGCCGCCCCAGCAGCGCCCCGATCTCGGTGCGCTACGCTCGCTCGGCTTCACCGGCGGCAACCGCGAGGTGCTGGCGCGGGCAGCCGAGGAAGCCCCCCAGGTGCTACGGGCGGTGTGCTCGGCCTCGAGCATGTGGACGGCCAACGCCGCCACGGTGACCCCGAGCCGCGATGCGCCGGACGGCCGCGTCCATTTCACCCCGGCCAACCTGCAGTCGAGCTTTCACCGCTACCTGGAGCCCGAGACTACCGGGCGGGTACTGGCGGCGATCTTTCGCAACGAGGCGCACTTCACCCACCATCCTGCGCTGCCGGCCACCCCGGCGTTTTCCGACGAGGGGGCGGCCAACCACACGCGCCTGTGCGGCGAGCATGGCGAGGCCGGGGTGCATCTCTTCGTCTACGGTCGAGAGGCCTTCGGTGGAAATCCTGCCCACGAGCCCAGGCGCTTCCCCGCGCGCCAGACCCTGGAAGCCAGCCAGGCGGTGGCCCGCCAGCACGGCCTCACGGCGGACCAGACGGTATTCGCCCAGCAGCATCCCGAGGCCATCGATGCCGGCGTGTTCCACAACGATGTGATCGCGGTGGGCAACGGACCGGTGCTGCTCTATCACGAGATGGCCTTCCTCGACGAGCAGGCGACCCTCGATGCGCTGCGCGCCAAGCTGGCCACGCCGCTGATCCCGGTACGCGTGCCGAGCGAGGCGGTGAGCCTGGAGGATGCCGTGGCGTCGTATCTCTTCAATTCGCAGCTGCTTGGCAACCCCGACGGCAGCATGACCCTGGTGGTGCCCGGCGAATGCCAGGAGCGGGAGGCGGTGTGGCGCACCATTCAGGACCTGCTGCTGGCCGGTCACAACCCCATCGGCGAGGTGGTGGTCAAGGACGTGAAGCAGAGCATGCGCAACGGCGGCGGCCCCGCCTGCCTGCGCCTGCGGGTGGTGCTCTCCGCCGAGGAGCGCGCCGCGCTGACCGGTTGCGTGCTGCTCAGCGACACCCTGCACGGCGAGCTCACCGGCTGGGTCGAGCGTCATTACCGTGACCGCCTGGCCCCGGACGACCTGGCCGACCCGCAGCTGGCCGACGAGACCCTCACCGCGTTGGATGAACTCACCCGTATCCTGCAGATTGGATCGGTATATCCGTTCCAGTTGGGTTAGATCTTGGCGAGTTGCCCGGCGTGAAAGTGAGAGCAAACGGATAAGGACGTCTTCATGCGAGACATCACCATCGTTCGGCTGATACCCGACTCTCACCACGTCGATACGGTAGCGAGCTGGACCTTCGCCGAGTGGGGCCACCTGCACCCCGGCAGCACTGCCGAATCCTATCGCGAGGCGTTTCGCCGGGAGTGCGGCGAAAGCGGCGTGCCCTCGGTATTCGTGGCCATGCAGGGCCACCGTCCGGTGGGTACGGCAGCGCTGCTGGCCGAGGACATGGACAGCCGCTGCGAACTTTCGCCCTGGCTGGCCTCGGTGTTCGTGCTCCCTGAGTGGCGTGGGCGGGGTATTGCCGCAAGATTGGTCCGCCGTGTCGAAGAAGAAGCCGCCGACAGCGGCTTCGAGCGGTTCTACCTTTTTACCCCTGACCAGCAGGGCCTTTATCGTCGGCTCGGCTGGCAAGACCACGAGGAGCTGAGCTACCGGGGCGAGAACGTCACCATCATGGTGCGCGAACTCGAGACATGACGGCCGCCTCGCCGCTGGGGCTGTATCGTGAGGCGGTAGAGCGGCACGGCTTCGCTCCGGACGAGTCCCAGCAGAGCGCTGCGGCACGACTCGATGCTTGTTTCCAGGCGCTGCACGGCGAGGGCGCCGTGCATCCGCGCAGGGCTGTTGCCGGCGTTTATCTTGCCGGCGTTTATCTGTGGGGAAGGTCAGCGGCAAGACCTGGCTGATGGATGGTTTCCATCGCCAGATGCCGCTGGCGCGGTTTGGGGGGCTACCTACAAGCAGTCGAACCAACTTCGTCATTCGGTAAGCGGCGCCCCGATACACTGCTTGAAAGCCGCAACCATGGCATCGTAATTACAGTAGTAAGCGGCTATGTTGGCTCGAATCCACTCGCCACGCTCCAGCCCGGCCCATGATATCTCGTAGCCGCAGTTAATGATCAGATGTTCGAAGAGGAGTCGCTGCGCCCGGCCGTTGCCATCCCGAAAGGGGTGAAGGACATTGAGATCGCCGTAGAATTCGGCAGCGGCGACTATCAATTCATCGCGTTCGAGCCCTGTGTACCAGTTGGCGCTGGATATCCGGGTAAACAGCTTTTGGGCTTCCGGCTCGATGCGGTCGCAATGGCAAAAGCGGGTATCGTCTTTGGAGATATCTATGGTACGGATTTCGCCGGCCCAAGGGTAAAGGTCGCGGAAGAGTTGTCTGTGCAGCGCCTTGAGATAGCTAAAATCATAGGGCGGGGGAGTAAATGGAATGCCGGCGGCAGCAATGATCGTCAGCTCGCGCTCGGCTTCCTGTAGCGTGGCATCGTCACGAATCCCGAGGCGATTCTTGAAGACTTGGGTACCATCGTAGCAGTAGGGATCCTGGCCGACGCCGTATTTGTCCATGACAATGGCCAGTGGCCATGCTCAACGCTGGCGATATTTTTCCAGCGTGGCGGACTTGCTGGGCAGCGCTTGCGGCGTGTCGGGAGCGCTGAACCCCTCGAGGCGCAGGCTGGCCGCATAGTTGTGCTGCTTGACCTTGGCAAAATAGGCCTGCTTGGTCTTGAGGGATACCTTGGTCATGGAATTACCTCGAATTTGCCGATGCTCATATTTTAACGCATATCGGCTCACGATGCTTCCTGCCTGCGGTCGATCGTTGTCATCGGAAGTGTGCCTGGGCATCGGCCTGCAAGCCGATGCCCAGGCTTGACCGCTAGCCGCCGGCCGCTCCACCGACGATGCCACTGTGGAAACCGCCCGGGCGTTCGCTGCCGCGCAGGTGCTTGGCCACGGTGTCCTCGGGCGAGCCGGCCATCTCGCGGAACATGCCCATGGAGCCGAGCAGGGCGGAGGATTCGTACGGCACGAAGACTCGCTCGCCGTTCTTGGCCATGTTGGGCAGCCCCTTGATGTAGCTCTGGCCGAGCAGGTAGCCCACCACGGTGCGCTTGTGCTCGTCGCTGTCGCCGATGGCGCTCAGCACCAGCTTGATCGACTCCTGCTCGCCCTGAGCGCGCAGGATGGCCGACTCCTTGTCGCCCTGGGCGTTGAGGATTGCTGACTCGCGCTGCCCCTGGGCCTTGGCGATGGCGGCGGACTTCTCGCCTTCCGCCTCGGTCACGGTGGCACGGCGCTTGCGCTCCGCGGCCATCTGCAGGCGCATGGCGGTTTCCACCTCCTCGGGCATGGCGATGTCCTGCACCTCGACCCGCGAGATCTTGACCCCCCATTTGGAGGCGGGCTCTTCCATGGCCGTCTGGATCTCGTTGTTGACCTCGGCGCGGGATTCGAACAGCTTGTCGAGCTCCATCTTGCCGACCACCGAGCGCAGGGTGGTCTTGGCCAGCACTTCCACCGCCTGGCTCATGTTCTCGATTTCGTAGACCGCACGGCGCGGGTCGATGATCTGGTAGTAGAGCGCGCCATTGATGCGCACCGTGACGTTGTCGGTGGTCACCACCGGCTGGCCGGGGAAGTCCATCACCGTCTCGCGACGGTCGATGCGCACCTCGCTGGTGGTGATGGGAAAGTACTCCTCGCCGCGCTTCTGGTAGCGAATCATGGTGATGGCGCGGGGCTGCTCGATGAACGGAATGATGATGTTGATGCCGCTTTCCAGCAGGCGGTTGAACGACCCCAGGCGCTCGATCACCATGACTTCCGACTGGCGCACGATCACCAGCCCCTTGGCGATGATCAGGATGCCGATGACGACGGCGATGATGGCCAGCAGTAGCCCCGGGTTGATGGGAAGCTCCATGTCCATGTTGTCTCCTTGCAAGGTTGCGATGTGCGGATGCGATGTGCGGTGGCGCCTGCGGAAGGCTCCGGTCTGGTATTACGTTGACACGGTGTGGCTGACGATGGCGGTGGTGCCGTCGAAGCGTTCGAAGGTCACCAGGGTGCCTGCCGGCAGCTCGGTTTCGCCGGTCTCGGCCACGCGCAGGCGATAGAAGTCGCCGTTGACCTTGACGCCGCTGGCGCCGTCGAAGTCGCGCTTGAGCGTGGTATAGGTGCGCCCCTGTTCCACGCCGGTTCCGGTGGTGCCGTAGGCAACGCCGCTGGGCGAGAACCAGGGGCGAATCACCTTCACGGCCAGTGGGAGCAGGACGCCCGAGAAGACTCCCATGGCGAGCAGCTGCCAGGGCAGGGTGATGCCCAGTGCTGCCAGGGCCGAGGTGAGGGCGGCCGCGACGGCCAGCGAGAGCAGCACCAGGCCGCCGGATGAGAGTTCCATCAGGCCCAGCAGCAGGGCGATGGCCAGCCAGACAAGGGCAGGGTTCCAGTCCATGGTAGTCTCTTGAGGTAGATTCCCGGGCGCAGGATGACCTGCGTGGCACTTGGCTCTATCGTAGACATACCACACCCATGGTAAAGGAGAGCACCATGACGCACACCCTGGCGGTACGCCCTTTTTCGGCATTGGCCCTCATCCTGGCCGGCAGTGCGCTGTTGGCGGCGCCGGCCCTGGCCTCGGAAGAGGAAGCCCAGGCTCAGCAACGGATCGCCGAGGCTGGAGAGCAGCACCACGAGATGCACGCAGGGGACGAACACGAGCATGACGTGCATGTTCCCGACGAGCATGCCGACGACGAGGCCGTGCAGGCCTACCGCGACGTCAACCGGCGCATGCACGAAGGCATGTCGCTAGACTTCACCGGCAACCCCGATGCCGATTTCGCGCGCGGCATGATCCCGCACCACCAGGGCGCCATCGACATGGCCAACGTGGTACTGCTGTACGGCGAGGATGAAGCCATTCGCGACCTGGCGCGTGAAATCATCGCGGCCCAGGAGGAGGAGATTGCCTTCCTGCGCGACTGGCTGGCCAGGCACGGCTACGACGCCGAATGATCCCAGCAGGGACGGATTGAGGTCTTGGGCGGCCGATGCGGCCGCCCCGCTGACGAGACGCCCGAATGACGCTGCTCTCCTGGCTCGGTATTGCCCTCTGCCTGTTCCAATCGGCGGTGTTCTCGGGGCTCAACCTGGCCTTCTTCACCATCGGCAAGCTGGAGCTGGAGCTCGAGGCGCGCAAGGGCAACCCGCGCGCCCAGCGCGTGCATCGGCTGCGCCAGGACGCGAACTTCCTGCTGGTGACGATCCTGTGGGGCAACGTGGCCGTGAACGTGCTGCTGGCGCTGCTCTCGGGTTCGGTCATGGGCGCGGTGGTGGCTTTCCTGTTCTCCACGGTGGTGATCACGCTGTTTGCCGAGATCCTGCCCCAGGCGTTCTTTGCCCGCCATGCGCTGGCCATGGCGGCCGCGCTGACGCCGATGATTCGTGCCTACCAGCTGCTGCTGTGGCCGGTGGCGCGCCCCACCGCCTGGGTGCTGGACCGCTGGCTGGGGCCGGAAGCGCTTCCCTACTTCAAGGAGCGCGACCTGCACCAGCTGATCCGGCTGCACATGGAGTCCACCGAGACCGAGATCGACTGGGTCGAAGGGCGTGGGGCCATGAACTTCCTGACCCTGGACGATGTGCCGCTCGCCCGTGAAGGCGAGGCGCTGGACCCCGCCAGCATCATCACGCTGCCCTTCCATGGCAAGGTGCCCATCTTCCCGGAGATCGAGCGCACCCGCCACGACCCCTTCCTGCGAGCCTTGCAGGCCAGCGGCAGGAGCCGGGTGGTGGTGGTCGACGACGAGGAGGAGCCGCGCCTGGTCATCGATACCGACGGCTTCCTGCGGGCGGCGCTGTTCGAACCTGGCCTGTTCACCCCGCTGGCACACTGCCACCGGCCGATCGTGGTGCGTGACCCCGCCACCCCCCTGGGGCAGGTGATCAGTCGCTTTCGCGTGCATGCCCTGCATCGCCACGACGATGTGCTCGATGAAGACGTCATCCTGCTGTGGAGCGACGAACGCCGCATCCTGACCGGCTCCGATGTGCTCGGCCGGCTGCTGCGCGGCATCGTCCAGGCCACGCCGAGCGGCCTGGAGTGCCCAGGCCCGAGCGGCTTCGGCTCGAGCGGCACCGGCCCGGGCGGTGCCGCAGCCCGTGGGCGCAGCGAGGGTGCTACAGCCCCAGGCGCTCCTTGACCCGCGCGAAGGCGGCGAGTGCGAATTCCAGGTCGTCGCGGCTCAGGGCGGCGGACACCTGGGTGCGGATGCGCGCCTTGCCCTGGGGCACCACCGGATAGGAGAAGGCGATCACGTAGACGCCCTCCTTGAGCATCTCCTCGGCGAAGCGGGCGGCAAGCCCCGCATCGTGCAGCATCACCGGCACGATGGGGTGCTCGCCGGGCAGCAGCTCGAAGCCGAGTCGTGCGAGGCCCTGGCGGAAGAAGGCGGTATTTTCCCGAAGCTGGTTGCGCAGCTCGCGGGACTCGGCGGCCAGCTCGATCGCCTTAAGCGCGCCGGCCACCACCGGCGGCGCCACGGTGTTGGAGAATAGATACGGGCGCGAGCGCTGGCGCAGCAGCTCGATCACTTCGCGCTTGCCGCTGGTGTAGCCGCCGCTGGCGCCGCCCAGCGCCTTGCCCAGGGTGCCGGTGGTGATATCGATGCGATCCATGCAGCCGCGGTATTCGTGGGTGCCGCGCCCGCCCTCGCCGAGAAAGCCGGTGGCGTGGCAGTCGTCGAAGTGCACCAGGGCATCAAAGCGCTCGGCCAGGTCGCAGATCTCGTCGAGCCGGGCGATGTAGCCGTCCATGGAGAACACGCCGTCGGTGGTGATCAGCTTGAAGCGTGCGCCGTCGCGGTCGGCGGCCTTGAGCTGCTCCTCCAGGTCGGCCATGTCGTTGTTGCGATAGCGGTAGCGCCGTGCCTTGCAGAGCCGCACGCCGTCGATGATGCTGGCGTGGTTGAGCTCGTCGGAGATCACCGCGTCCTCGGCGCCGAGCAGGGTCTCGAACAGGCCGCCGTTGGCATCGAAGCAGGAGGGGTAGAGGATGGTGTCCTCGGTGCCGAGGAAATCGGTCAGGCGCTGCTCGAGCTGCTTGTGCAGGCTCTGGGTGCCGCAGATGAAGCGCACCGAGGCCAGGCCGTAGCCCCACTCTTCCAGCCCTTCCCTGGCGGCCGCGTTGACCGCGGGGTGCTGGGCCAGCCCCAGGTAGTTGTTGGCGCACAGGTTGAGCACCTCCGCGCCGGCGCTGATGCCGATATGGGCGCCCTGGGGCGTGGTCAGCTGGCGCTCGTGCTTGTACAGCCCGGCCTGGCGAATGGCGTCGAGTTCGCCGCTCAGGTGCTGCTTGAAGGCTGCGTACATGTCATGACTCCCAGTTGAGGACGACCTTGCTCGCTTCGCCGCCGAGCATGGCGTCGAAGCCCTGCTGGAATTCGGTATAGGGCAGGCGGTGGGTGATCACCGGCGAGATGTCGAGGCCGGAGTCGACCATCACCGACATCTTGTACCAGGTCTCGTACATCTCGCGGCCGTAGATGCCCTTCAGCGTCAGCATGTTGAAGATCACCGTGTTCCAGTCGATGGCGATCTCCTCGGTGGGGATGCCGAGCATGGCCACCTTGCCGCCGTGGCACATGTTGGCCAGCATGTCGCGGAAAGCCGCGGGGCTGCCGGACATCTCCAGGCCCACGTCGAAGCCTTCCGTCAGCCCCAGTTCGCGCTGCACCTCGGCCAGCGTTTCATGACGCACGTCCACGGTGCGGGTGGCGCCCAGGCGCTTGGCCAGTTCGAGACGCCCCGGGTTGAGGTCGGTGACCACCACGTGGCGAGCCCCGGCATGCCGGCACACGGCGGCGGCCATGGCGCCGATCGGCCCGGCGCCGGTGATCAGCACATCCTCGCCGAGCAGGTCGTACTGCAGCGCGGTGTGCACGGCGTTGCCCAGCGGATCGAAGATGGCGGCGACATCGAGGTCGATGCCGGGCCGGTGCTCCCATATGTTGGACATGGGCAGCGCCACGTACTCGGCGAAGGCGCCGGGGCGGTTGACCCCCACGCCGCTGGTGTGGGCGCACAGGTGGCGGCGCCCGGCCAGGCAGTTGCGGCAGCGGCCGCACACCACGTGGCCCTCGCCGGAGACGACCTGGCCCGGGTGGAAGTCGTTGACGTTGGAGCCGACCTCGACGATCTCGCCGACGAACTCGTGCCCCACCACCATGGGCACCGGAATGGTCTTCTGCGCCCAGCCGTCCCAGTTGTAGATATGCACGTCGGTGCCGCAGATGGCGGTGCGCTTCACCTTGATCAGCACGTCGTTGATGCCGACCTGTGGGTCGGGCACCTCGTCCAGCCAGAGTCCGGGTGCGGCCTCCTTCTTGATCAGTGCTTTCATATCGCTCTCTTCCTGTCATCCAGGGTGACAATGGGCGCTAGCAATCCGTATCACGATACTTACTATACACCTGATGCGCGTGCCGGCCGGGAGGCCGGGCGTGGAGGCATCAACGATGAATGGGGAAGGAGTCAATCGTGACGGCACTGGTGTACTGGCTGGACATGGCCGGCGTGGTGGTCTTCGCCCTTTCAGGCGTGATCCTGGCGTGCCGTTCGCGCATGGACCCGTTCGGCATGCTGGTGCTGGCGGCGGTCACCGGCATCGGGGGCGGCACCCTGCGCGACCTGGTGCTCGGCGTGCGCCCGGTGTTCTGGGTCGCCGACCCCACCTACCTGTGGGTGATCCTGGCCACCGTGGGGCTCTCGATCGTCGGCTTCCACTATATCCATCGCCTCTCCCGGGTATTCCTGCCGGTGGCCGATGCCTTCGGCCTGGCGCTGTTCACGGTGATCGGGGCGCACAAGGCGCTGCTGCTGGAGGCGCCCGGCGTGGTGGCGGTGCTGATGGGGCTGCTGACAGGCGTGGCCGGCGGCATGGTGCGCGACGTGCTGGCCCGCCGCGTGCCGATGGTGCTGCGCGAGGAGGTGTATGCCACCGCCTCCATCGCCGGCGGCGTCACCTACGTGGGGCTGGGTGCGCTGGGCGTACCGCTCGGTGTCGCCATTGGCCTGGCGCTGGCGGTCACGCTGGGGCTGCGCCTGGCCGCCATCCACTGGGGGCTGGCGCTCCCGGTGTTTGCCTGGGTGGTCATACCGCCCCCGGCCGAGCCGCCCGCTGCGGCGGATGGCCAGGCGGCGAACGCCACGGAGGGCGCGCAGCGCCGGGGGCGCGGCAAGGCTCGCGTGCGGATGATCCCGCCGCAGCGGCGGCGCAAGTCCCGTCGCCGCGACCCCGAGGCCTAGGCGCCTGGCCGGCTCAGCCCGCCGTGCCGGGCAGTGGCGGAGTCTGCTGCGACACCAGCACCGCTTCGATGTGGCGATACAGCGGGGTCAGGCTCGGCTTCATGTCGCGTTCGGCCTGCCGCTGGTCGATGTAGTAGGCCGCCCGCGGCCCGCAGTAGTCGATGATCTCGCCGGCCTGCTGGAAGCGCAGCCCGGCAAGCTGCAGCAGCCGGGCAAAGCGCGGCTCCATCATGGCGAATACGTGGCGCCGTCCGGCGAGCCCGACGAGGGCCGTGGCGGCGAGAAAGAGGCTGAGGCTCACCAGCGGGGAGGGCGTGGGCAGGGCATCGCCCCCCGGGTGCCCAAGCCCTGGCGGCTCGATGCCCGCGGCGCTCCACTGGGCGCGGCGAAAATGCGGATGCACGGCCAGGCGCGAGACCTCGCAGACCTCATTCCTGGCGAAGGCGCCGGGGTGCAGGGTCGGGTGGGTCAAGCCATGGGCGCAGCTCTCTTCCAGGGGCAGCAGGCGCGGCTCGCCGTCGCTGCCGGTGGCCAGCACCACGCGCAGGCAGCCGACGTCGAGACCGCTGTCGCGATGGGTCAGCAGGCACAGCAGGGCCTTGGCGTCGTAGGCATCCCGTTCGAACGTCGGTTCGGCGGCGTCGCCAAGCCGGTAGTGCATCTCTTCGCGAAACACCTTGTGGCGCAGCGCATAGGCGCGATAGCGGCTGGCGTGGTCCAGCGCGAGGGTGAAACGGTACTGCGTGATGAATTCGGTGATGCGGGTATCGATGTCATGTTGGCTGGCGTCCTTGCCGTACCTTGTCAGGCTTGGCTCAGGACGGCTTGTCCTGGCTGTGTTCATGCAACGCTCCTGGGAAGGCCTCCAGGAGGGGCATCGGGCGGCCCAGGTGATAACCCTGGCCGTACGAGATCCCGTAGGAGGCGAGAATCGGTATGAGTTCTTCCTGATCGACGAATTCGGCGATCGCCTGCTTGCCGAAGCCGGCGGCGATGTCGGCGATGGCCTTGACGATGACCCGGGTCTCGGGATTGGTGATCAAGCTGCGGATGAAGGCGCCGTCGATCTTGATGAAGTCGACCGGCAGCTCACCAAGATAGTGGAAACTGCTGAAGCCGACGCCGAAATCGTCCAGCGCCGTTCGGCAGCCCAGGTCGCGCAGGGCCTGCAGTACGCCGCGTGCCGTGGCGAAGTCGGTGACCGCGGCCGTTTCGGTGACCTCCAGCACCAGCTGGTGCGGGTCGGCGCCGCTGGCGCGCAGCTCATCGACGAGGAACTGCTTGAGGCCTTCGTCGTGCAGGGTCTGGCCGGAGAGGTTCACCGCCAGCGAGATTCCCTGGTCCTGGACTTGCTTTAGCGCCCGCAGGCTGTGGCGCAGCACCCAGCGGTCGAGCTGGACGATCTGGCCGCTGCGCTCGGCAATCGGGATGAAGTGCACCGGGGCGATGTGGGCGCCCTTCGAGCCGCGCATGCGCAGCAGGATCTCATAGTGGCGGATGTCGCGGTCGCCCAGGCGCACGATCGGCTGCACCAGCAGCTCGAAGCTGTCCTCGGCGATCGCCTCGCGGATTCGCTCCACCCAGTAGACGCGCTCCTGGAGCTCGTCCTTGGCGCGTTCGGGCGTAGAGAGCAGATGCCAGCGCTGCACGCTGCTCTCCTTGGCCTTGTACATGGCCAGGTCGGCACTGGCCATCAGGTCGGCGGGGTTGCTGCCGTGGGCGGGGAACAAGGCGATGCCCAGGCTGGCCCTGGCCCGATGGCGCTGGCCGCCGGCATCCAGCCCGGTGCTCTCCAGCAGGGGAATGATCTGCTTGGCCACGCAGGTCGCCTGCTTGGCATCGGCGCCTTCCAGCAACAGCGCGAACTCGTCGCCCCCCAGCCGGGCGATCATGCCGCGGTGGCCGAAGCTATCGAACAGCGTATCCGCCACCATGCGCAGCAGCCGGTCGCCGTTGTGGTGCCCGCTGAGTTCGTTGACGTCCTTGAACTGGTCGAGGTCGAGCAGCACCACCGCGCCGCTGCGCCCGCGCTGCATGACGTTGCCCAGCGTTTCCTGGAAGTAGCGGCGGTTGTACAGCTCGGTCAGCGGGTCGCGCTCGGCCAGCCAGGTCAGGCGAGCCTCGGCGACCTTGCGCTCGGTGACGTCAAGGCCCACCGAGATGCGTGCGCTGCGGTTGTCGTCGCGCCTGGGCAGCGGGGCGTGGTACCAGGCGATGGTGCGCTGGTGGCCGTCGGCCGAGACCAGGACGCGCTCCTCCTGGGAGGCAAGGCCATGGGGGTCGCCTTCGGCATTGCGTGGAGAGAACACATCGTCGAACAGGCGGCCGAGGAGCTTCTCTTCCTGCAGCGCCAGTATCGCCTGGGCATAGGCATTGACGAGGGTGATCCGCCCTTCGGCATCGTGCGTGACGATCAGCACGCGGGCCGTGTCCAGCAGGCTGCCGACGAAGTCGCGCTCCTCGGCGAGCTCCTCGACTCGCTCGGCGAGCTGGGCCCCGCGCGACTTGACCTCGCGTTCCAGCGATTCGAGCTGGTCGGATAGCGCCAGGGTGGTGCCCTCCAGCACGTCGATCTCGTCGGTCAGGCGGCGGCGGGGCAGGGGAATGGCGCGGCGCGTCTCGTGGAAGCCGCCGTGGGCCAGGGCCGGCAGGACGCCGGCCAGGCGACGCAGGCGCGCCATCGGGCGCAGCAGGATGCCCAGCACCAGCAACAGGGCGGCCAGCCAGCCGCCGATGCCGGCCAGCAGCAGCACGCGAGTGTCGTGCTGAATGGCGCGGATCTGGGCGGTGATATCGGTGGCCAGCAGGAAATAGCCCGTGTTACGGCGATCCTCGTCCTCTGTCATGCGCACCGAGGAGAGCTCGATGTCGCGCCCGGCGAAATGCAGCTGCAGGGGGGCGTGGAGCAGGTCGTCAAGGGTTGTCATCCGGCTCGCCTGCTGCAGCAAAGCGAGATACTCCTCGGGACGGGTCATGGCGACGAGGCGCCCGTTCCACGCTCCCAGCCAGCGCTCCGGCATGTCCTCTTCCGTCAGCGCGCCGGTGATCATCAGCGCCACGGCGCTGTCCGACACCTGCTGCACCTGGCGCGTCACGTCGGCCAGCGAACGGGACAGGATCGCCAGGCCGACGCTGCTGCCTTCCGCCAGGATCGGCACCGCGGCGTACTGGCGGCAGTCCTTCGAGCAGCGCAGCACCGACAGCGGGTACTCACTCTCCATGACCCGGGCCGCCCAGTCCTGCACCGGGCGCTCATGATCGGCCTGGCCCTGACCCCACGCCGCCAGCTCGCGGCCGTCGGCATCGAACACCAGGACCTCGTCGACCCCCGACTCCAGCTGCAGCGTCGGCCACTGGGAGGCGAGCGAGCCGATCAGCGCGTCGGTATCGCCGCTGGCCAGGGCCGGCCCCAGCTCCGGCGAAGCCGCGGTCAGGGCGGCAAGCTGCTGCAGGCTGGCTTCGGAGCGCTGCAGGGCGAGCCGGATCTCCCGGGCTTCGCGCTGGTTGCTCTCGTGGCGGCTGTCGTCGAACTGACGCGACAGGTTGCTGTGGCCAAGCCAGGTGAACAGGGCCACCAGCAGCAGCAGCAGCAGGCCGCTCATGGCGAGCACTCGCCAGGTCAGGCTCAGGCGAGGGCGCGGGCCGGGCGTCGAGGCGATGGGCATGGGAGGCCGCCTCAGAAGCGCAGTGAAAGCTGGAACAGCAGCATGTTCCAGCGTCGCTGCGTCTCCCACGGGTCGGGCTCGTCGCGCAGCGGCAGCCAGCCCGTGCCATTGATATGGTGATATTCGGCGGCCAGCAGTACCCGCGGATTGACGCGCCACTGCAGCCCCAGGGTGAGATCGTCGGCATAGCGGGAATGGGCGGGACCACGTCCCTGGGCGGCGTAGTGGCTGCCCGAACGGTCGCTGCGGTCGTTGACGAGGCTGTCGTAGCGCACCAGCCACTGCCAGTCATCGAGAAAGCGGCGGGTGTACTGCACGTACCAGCTCTCGCCGGTGGTCTCGGCGCTGCGGATCGGGCCGGTCTCGGTGGTCGAGACCCGCCGCAGCGCATACTCCCCGGTCAGCGCCCACTTTTCCTTGTCGTACTGCAGCGAGAGGATCAAGGGCTGGAAGTTGAGCTCGCCCTCGTGGGCGCCAACGCCGACGTCCAGGTTGACGTCCGCGGCGCTGATCGCGGCGGAGAAGTTGCCTTCGCCGTGGGTATAGAGCAGCTGCGCGATGGATGACAGGCTGCCGTCGAGCCTCGCCCCCAGGCGGGAAGGGAACAGCTGGCTGTCGAGGTCGCGGGTCGTGGGCAGGCCGACCCCGCCCTTGAAGTGCAGCGTGCCGCCTGGCAGGCGCTCCTCGGCGTAGAAGCTTACCCCATCGGCGGACAGTCCCAGCGCGCGGGTACGATCGAAGTAGATCGACTGGGGCAGCAGGATGCTGGAGCGCGTGAAGGCGACATCGCGGGTCTGGTTGTAGAAACCGAAGGGGTTCTTGAAGCGTCCGGCCTGCAGGCCCAGGGTGCGCTGCTGGTTGGAGATCGGCTGGTAGTCGATGATGCCGTAGTCCAGCGCCGGCCGCGCATCGCTGCCGTCGCCACCGGCACGGCGGCTGAGCACCTGGGCGGCGACCAGCACGTCCTGGTGCGGCCGGAACGAGGCGTTGGCGCCGATCTCGGTGTATTGCAGGCTGCCCTTGCCGCTGCTGCTGGGGCCGAAGAAATCGTTCTCGTCGGTGATGACGAGTGCCTGGCTCAGGAACCCGTGTACTTGCAGCGTGTCCAGGATCTCCTGCCCCCGGGCCGCCTGTGTCCAGGCAACGGCCATGGCCAGCAGGAAGAGCGAACCACGCTTACTCCATGTTGATGACTTGGACACGATCATCCAGGTACTCCCTTTCCAGATATCCCAAGGCACCGGGCGTAGTAGCGATGCGTTCCAGCATCTCGGCCTGAGTGTCGACCCGCCCGGGCGCCTGACCGGTGCCGGAAAACACCAGTCGGTCCCAGGCGAGTTGAAGTTGGTGCGGGTAGACGTTGAGGCGCTCCTTGGCAAAGCGCGCATGAACCGGATGGTCGTTGGGCAGCACGAAGACACGCGCGGCCTGGCCATCCGGCCAGGTGCGCTGGCGCATGGCGAACAGCGCCCGCGTGGTATCGCGCGTCAGTGACGCCCCGGCCGTGTCGGCGTTGGCGACAAGCAGAACCTGTCGCTCGCTGGCAACCCCAAGGACAGGGGCCATGACCAGCAGCAGCGCCATAAGCAGGCGGCGCATCGTGGTCACGAGACGGTTTTCCCAAGGCCGGTTGACGTTGGCGCAGCCGGCCGAATCCCAGCTCCCGGCTTGCCCGGCAACGCCGTGCGGCCGGCGGCCGGCTCCTTGGCAGTGATGTCCTGCCAGGCTCTATCGAGCATGACGATTGACCCCCAGATTCCCTTGCCGTGACAGCCGGCGTCCCGGCGTTTTCCTGCTCCGAGTTCTTGCGTTCGGTATTCTTGGTCGGTGTAATCTCTGCACAATATACGCAAGGAACCGTAACGTTGAGAAGCGTGTCGCCATGTTTACAATGTAACAAACCAGGGGCGATAGGCTATCTTCCGCCTGGCTCATGCCCATGCCCACCCACGCCCATCTGTCGCGAACCGAGGTGCCGCTTCAGCGCTGCCACGGTGACCCCCGGCGTCGGGAGTGGCCCCGGCCTGGGGAAGGTGGCATCATCGAAGCCTTTGTGGCAAATCACCCAGGACAGGCCAGAGCACGCATGTTTCTCGACCCCTACCATACGCAGACGGACACGCACCTCCATATCAGCGCCCAGCAGGCCAGTGATTTCGCCAAGCGCATCGCCGGTGACTTCAACCCCATCCACGACGTCGAAGCGCGCCGCTTCTGTGTCCCGGGAGACCTGCTCTTCGCGCTGGTACTGAGCCGCTTCGGGCTCTGCCACCACATGGATTTCCACTTTCGCAACATGGTGGGCGACGGTACGCCGCTATGTTTCCACGAGCCCGACGGCGGCGGCCTGCAGGTCCTCGACGACGAGCGCAAGTGCTACCTCGAGGTTGTCCGCGAGGGCGACTGCACCCGGGACCCGGCGGCGATCGAGGCCTTCTCGCGCTGCTATGTCGCCTTCTCCGGCAAGAACTTCCCGCACGTGCTCAAGCCGCTGCTGGAGGAAAAGGGCGTGATGTTCAACCCGCGCCGCCCGCTGGTGATCTACGATAGCATGGGCTTCACGCTGGAGCGGCTCGACCTTCGCCAGCCCAGGCTGGAACTGGTCGAATCCTCGCTGGACGTCAAGGGCAAGCGCGGCGATGTGCTGCTTCAGTTCCGCATTTCCGACGGCGGCGAGGTCGTCGGGCAGGGCTCGAAGAAGCTGGTGGTCAGCGGTTTGTGCGGCTACGACGCCGCGGCCATGGACGAGATCGTCGCCGAGTTCTACCGCCTCAAGGCGGCCTACGAGGCCGGAACCCCCTAGGCCGCTTCGCGCCGCTACACTACGACCGTCACGGGGCAGTGCGCCAGGTCGATGACCCGGTGGCTGACGCTGCCCATGAGCTTTTCCCGCCAGGCGCCTAGCCCGCGCCGCCCCATCACGATCACCGGGTAGCCCCCCTGGTCATGCGCATGGCCGACGATCGCCTCGGCGTAAGCGTCACCGTCGAGCACCTGCTCGCGAATGCCGGCCTCGACCGGCCCCAGCCGCTCGCGGGCCTGGGCCAGCACCCGCCGGGCCTCCTCCTCCTGGGCCTCGTTGCCGCCCGAGGCGGGGTCGAGGGGACGACAGAACAGCAGGTCGACCGGCGCCTCGGCGCTGCGGGCGAGATCGCCAGCCAGCAGGGCCGCCTCGTCGCTGTGCCGGGAGCCGTCCACCGGCACCACCACGCGGCCGATTCGTGCGGTGTCCCGCGGTGCCGCCTCGGGATGCACCACCGTGACCGGGCAGGTGGCCTTGTGCACCACTTCGTCGCTGACGCTGCCTTCCATGAACTTGCCCAGGTCGCTGAGATGCCGCGCGCCGATCACCAGCAGGCAGTTCGGCTGGCGGTTGGCGTACGCCGCAATGGTGCGCCCCGGATGGCGAACGAAGCCCTCTTCCTCGAGCGCGACTTCCCGCGGCGGCGGGTCGAAGTCGTCGCCTATGAGCTGGCGGGCGTGGGCAAAGGCGTCGGCGGCCACCTTCAGGCGCTGGGCCCGGTCATGGTCGGCTTCGGTGCGCCGGTTGGCCGGCAGGTCGCTGAGTTCGGCAGGGTTAAGCGGCATGACGTGGACCAGCTGCAGCGACGCCTGGAGCAGGCGAGCCAGCAGGGCCGCATGGCAGGTGGCGGCGTCTGCCGCGGGCGAGCGGTCGACCGGCACGATCACGAGTGAAATGCGCTCACTCATGGATAATCTCCTGGGCTGCGTATTCGTTCCGTCAGATTAACGCACTTGACCGAAGGCCGTCTGCCGCCGGCTCGGCACCTGCAGTGTCTTGCCGAACAGCATCCCGCCCCAAGGCAGGCGGTTGGCGACCCGATTGAGCCAGATGGAGCCGGCCATCCCCACGCCGGCCAGCAGCAGCGCATAGAGCCAGAGCGGCAGCTGCCAGAATGCATTGCCGACGTCGACCAGGGCAAAGAACATCGGGTGCGCCAGATAGATGCCGAACGAATAGCGATTGATCGTCTTGACCAGCGCCGGGGCGGGCACCCGCCGCAGCCGGGTGATGGCAACCAGGGTGGACAGGATGAACAGCGGCACCACCCAGGTTTCCTTGGAAGAGTAGGCGAGCCAGCCGGGCAGGGTGAACAGCACGATCGCCCCGACGTAGGCGACCAGCAGCGCGGGGTGCGCCAGCCACTTCAGGGCCGGCACCTCGTCCAGCCGGGCCAGGCTCAGCTGCGGGTAGCGCTGCACCACCAGCATGGCCAGGAAGAACAGGTAGATCCAGCCGAGGGGAGCGATCCACAGCAGGTAGCCGGGCGGCTCGAGGCCGGCGAGGCGGGTCAGCCCCCAGTAGGCGATGGCGACAAGGCTGCTGATCACCAGCCACGGGCCGGGCGGCAGCCAGCGCTCCAGGTCATGGCGGGCATAGAGCCAGTAGAACGCATAGAACTGCATGGCGATGATCAGGAAATAGCCGTGCCAGCCGGCATAGACCAGGTACTGGACGAGATTGTCGAGGAAGGCGATGGATTCGCCTTGTTGGCGCTGGCTCACGTAATTGGCGAGGGCATAGATCAGCCCGTAGACCAGATAAGGCACCATCACGTATTGCAGGCGCTTGGACAGGAAGCCGGGAGGCGGCTGCTTGCCGTAGCGGGCCGAGAACAGGAAGATCGAGATGAAGATGAACAGGGGGGTGCCGAGCACGGTGGGTATGCGTGCCAGGTCGAGATAGACATTCTCGACCTGCAGGTTGAGGCGGTCGAGGAAGTGGTAGGCAAACACGGCCAGGCAGCCATAGAAACGCAGCCAGTAGATTTCTTCGATCCGCTTCATGAGCGCTCCGCGCCTTCCCTGGTTCGAGGAACATCATTCGTCGACACGCTGTCCGACCATGGCGAGAGGGATTGATTCCATGACGATGTCGGGGGGCCATGGCCCGCCGTGACGGCACAAGGAGAGGTGCCATGACACTCAAGCAGGTCCTGGCCGCACTGCTGGGCGTCGCCCTGCTGTGGGAGGGCAGGGCCCAGGCGGCGGGCGAGGTGACCTTCCACCGCTTCCCTTCCGAGCTGCTGGGGCGCGAGTACCCCTATGCCCTCTACCTGCCCGAGGGCTACCGCGAGTCGAATCTTGCCTACCCAGTGCTCTACCTGCTGCATGGCTCGGCCGGCAGCGAGCGTGACTGGGTGGCGCGCGGTGCGCTCAAGCACACCGTCGACCGCATGATTGCCGAAGGCCGGCTTCCGCCCGTGGTGGTGGTCATGCCCGGCAGCCGCAGCTGGTGGATCGACGGCCACAACGAACCGGCCCGCTCGGCCTTCCTGCACGAACTCATGCCCCACGTGGAGGCGACCTGGCAGGTCGTGCCGCGACGCGAATGGCGCGCGGTGGCCGGGCTCTCCGCAGGCGGGTACGGCGCGCTCAATTTCGCGCTGGAGCGCCCCGACCTGTTCGCCACCGCCGCGGCCCTGAGCCCGGCCAGCTACCACCCGCTGCCGCCGCGCCACTCCTCGGCCCGGCGCCATCCGGCCTTCCTGGATGCCGCGGGGCGCTTCGACAGCGAACTGTGGCGGCGGCGCAACTACACCGCTCACCTGCCGGCGTACCTGGAGCGCGATGAGGTGGTGCCGCTCTACCTCAGCGCCGGCCATCGCGATGCCTACCATGCCGCGCACCATGCCAGGCTGGTGCGCCAGGCGCTGGCGCCGTACCAGCCCGACCTAGTGGCCATGGAGGTGTTCAACGGCGGGCACACCTGGCGCGTGTGGCGCGCGAGCCTGCCCAGCGCCCTGGCCTGGATGAACCGTTTCCTGCACGGCCCCGTGCCGCTCGAGGCGCTGGCCGAGGATGCCGCCGCGCACGAGACCCTTCTTGACGAGGCGCCGCGACCGAGCGACGCCACAGGCGAGCCGTGAGCGGCCTTGCCAGGCGGCTACGCTCGGGGTCGAAACAGGCGGCTCACGCTTCGCCATCGATCCGCTCGAGCAGGTCGAGCACCGCCCGTTCGAGCTGGCGGTCGTGGCCTTCCACCTCGTCCTCTGGCCGCTGTTCCACCAGGATGTCCGGCACCGCGCCGTTGTGCTCCATGTCGGTACCGTCGGGCAGGTACCAGCCGCGGAACGGGCGGCGCACCGTGGCACCGTCGACCAGGGTATGGCTATTGGTCGAGATCACCCCGCCGTAGGTCTGCTGGCCGATCAGCTTGCCGCGCCCCAGCGTGGTGAAGGCGTGCGCCAGGATCTCGGCATTGGAGTAGCTCTTCTCGTTGGCCAGCATGTTGATCGGCAGGGTATAGCGCGGTGCGTCGAGGCGGTCCTGCGGATAGTGGCCCACGGCGTCGCGGTCGGCGCCGGCGGGGATCGTGTAGGCGTGCTCGCCGGCCATGATCGAGGTCAGGATACGGTCGGTGGTGTGGCCGCCGCCGTTGTTGCGCACATCGATGATCAGCCCGTCCTTGTCCACCGCGGCGGCATAGAGATCGGCCTGGAAGCCCTCCAGCGAGGTCTGGTTCATGGCCTGGATGTGCAGGTAGCCCAGCCGCCCGTCGGAAAGCGCTTCGACGAAGCGGCGGCTATCCGCGCGGAAAGTGTCGTACTTGAGCCGCGCCAGCTCCGTGAGCCCCACCGTCAGCAGCATGGTGCGGAATTCGTTGTAGCCGTCGCTGCCGGGTCGCTCGAAGGTCACGATCACCTCGCGCTCGACCTGGCCGCGTAGCCGTTCGCGCAGGGTGTCGGTGTCGCCGAAGGGCTGCAGGTCGATCTCGGTGATCACATCGCCGGGCCGCAGCGGCATCGGCCCGCGGCTGGCCGGCCCTTCGGGGGTGATGGCCGTGACGCGATAGCCATGGCGGCCGCTCTCGCGTGAGACGATGCGCTGGTACTCGATGCCCAGCCGCCCGGAAGGCTCGCGCAGCGCCGACACCGGGCCGGGGTTGGAAACCCCCATGTGCGATGCCGCCAGCTCGCCCATCAGGCGATTGGTGATGTCGCTGAACTCGCTGGGCGTGCGCGAGCGCCGGATCAAGGTAGCGTACTCCTCCACCACGGCGGGCCAGTCGAGCCCCTTCATGTCCTGGCGGTAGAAGTGCTCGCCGATGACCCGCGCCGCCTCGTGAAACTTCTGCAGCGCCTCCTGCTGCAGATCCACGCGGATGCGGTCGGAGATGTCGAGGTACTGGGGCGAGCCGCTGCCCGACAGGTTGGCAACGCCCACCCGGCCGTTGGCGATGAATACCACCTGCTCGCCGCTCAGGCTGAGATGCTGCACGTCCGCCGCCGGGCCCAGGCGCGTGCGTTGGCTGCCATCCCAGTTCATCGCCACCAGGCCCTCGCGCCCGGCATTGAACACGTAGCGGTCGCCGCCCGGGGTCATCTCGTTGGCGCTCTGGTGGGTCGGTGAGGCCGTCACGCGCTCGATCCGACGCCAGGCGTTTTCCAGGTCGAGCTCCACCGCGTCTTGCGTGCGCGGCACCCGCTCCGCCGGCAGAGGCGAGAGCGGCCGCTGCTTGGCGGCGGCCTGGCGCGCATCGCGGTAGTAGCCGGTCCGCTCCCGCGGGGTCTGGCCCTGCAGGCTGCGGTCCAGATAGACGCGATAGAGGTCGTAGCTCTCTTCCGAACGGTTGGAGATGAAGGTCAGCTTGCGCCCGTCCGCCGACCAGCGCGGGTTGAGGTCGTTGCGCGGGTGGCGGGTGATGTTGACCGGCTCGGCGGAGCCGTCGGCGGGCACCACGTAGATGTTGGCGCTGAAGTCCAGGTCGTTCTGCGAATAGGCAATGTAGCGGCCGTCCGGCGACCAGCGCCACTGCAGGTAGAAATCCCAGCCTTCCACCAGGGTGCGCTCCTCGCCGCTGCGCAGGTCGCGGATCACCAGGTCGCCGCGACCGCGGCGAAAGGCCAACGCGCTGCCGTCCGGCGAGGGCGAGGCGTCGCGGTCGTTGTGCTCGGTGGCGACCACGGGGCGAATCTCGAACTGCACCGCATCGTGCCAGCGGGTGGGGTCGAGGGCGGTCGGCATGTCGTCGGGCAGCGCCTCGTCGAGCGCCTCCTCCGGAATGCTCTCGAGCTCCACCGCCGGCTCCTGTGCGGCGGGCTCCGGCTCGTTCATCGGCGCGGCAGGGCGAGGCAGCAGGAGCGGCTCGAAGATGAATCCCGGGTCCTGCGGTGCGAAGGGGTCCTCCGGGTCCGTGCCGCGCACGCTGATATCGGGTTCGCCGGTCTCGGCGTAGGGCGCCTGGGGGTGCCCCCCCTCCGGCGAGGCCGAGCTGGGCTGGGAGGTATCCCAGTCCCGAGCGGGCTGGCGGCCGGTGGCGAGCTGGCGTTCGTGGGTGCGGCGTATCTCGTCGCGGGTCAGCGCCACCCGTGCCGCGTGGATCGACTCGGTGCCGTCCTCATCGCTGGTGAAGAAGAGCCTGACCCCGTCCGGCGACCAGGCCAGGCCGTGGTGCCGGGCGTGGGAGCCGGGCGTGACCGGCAGCGTCGGGCTCAGCTCATCGACATGGCGCACATAGACCCGCCCATAGGCGACATAGGCCATGGTCTGGCCATCGGGGCTCAGGGCCGCTTCGCTGACGTTGCGGTCGACGCGGCGCAGCGCATGGCTATCGCGGCCGTCGTCGGGGGCGCGCAGCGACAGCGGCTCGGGTTCGGCCCGGGGGTCGGTCAGGTCGAGGGTGAGCAGCCGGTCCCAGACCTGCAGCACCACGGTGGTGCCGTTGCGGGAAACATCGAAATGCTGCAGGTCATGCTCGGTGAAGTGGGTCAGCCGCTCGACGTTCGAGGGGTCGTCGAGGCGCATGCGGTAGAGGTTGACCGTCCGATCCTCGCGGTCGGACATGAACAGCAGGGTGTCCTGGTCGAGCCAGCGCGCCTGGCCGTCGTCACCGTTGCGCTCGGTGAGCGCGGTGAAGCGCTCCGTGCGCTTGTCATACAGCCAGATATCCATGGCATCGGGGCCGCGGTAGTGGCGGCGGTTCCAGTCGTGGTAGGCCCCGCCGCGGGTGAATACGACCCGGTTGCCGCCCGGCGACAGCTGCGGCTCGGAGCCGAAGGCGTCATGCAGGCGGGTGAAGTCGCCGCCCCGGGGCGACAGGCGATAGGGGCGCTGGTCGCGGTAGACATCGGCCTCGAGCATGCCGGAAAAGGTGATCACCGGCTCGCCGTCGGCGCCGGTGCCGAAGGCCGGGGTGCGCAGGTGCTGGTCGCCGTAGGTGAGCTGCGTGAGCTGGCTGCCGTCGGCACGCATCCGCCACAAGTTGAGATAGCCGTCGCGCATGGAGGCGAACACCACCCACTCGCCGTCCGGGCTCCAGCTGGAATGCAGGTCGTCGAGGTGGTGGCGAGTCAGGCGGATGGCCTGGCCGCCCTCGATGTCGCTACGCCAGAGGTCGCCACGCCAGCTGAAGATCAGCTGCGTGCCGTCAGGGCTGATGGAGGGGAAGCGGGGCAGGCCGACCTCGCCGGACTGGGCCTGGGCGGCGAGGGGGATGCCTGCCAATGCGCCCGCGATGACCAGGAAGGAGACGCCACGTGCCGCGGCACGCAGCGCGCGTTGCGTCGTGGATGTCACTGCCATGCGTGAAGCCTTTCCGTTTGCCAATGCCATGCCTTGCCAACGTAGCAGCTAAGCCTCACGGGTTCGAACGACGTTGGTTGGCCGTTGCGGCATCGGCTAGGCTACTGGCGGCAGCGGCATTCGTTGTCTCGCCCCGCAGGAGGAACCGTTGAGCGACACTCGCGACCCCTATCCCGATGCGTTACGCGCCCTGGCGCTGCTGATCGTGGTGCTAGGTCACTGGGCCGCCACGCTGCCTCGCCTCGAGGGCGGCCAACTGGTCGAAACCGGCCACATCCTGGACGCCTGGGCACCCGCCGGCTATTACACCTGGCTGGTCCAGGTCGTGCCGCTGTTCATCTTCGTCTCGGCGGCGGTCAGCGCCGATGGGGTGAGGCAGCGGCTCGCCGACGCAGAGCCGCATCGCCACTGGTGGGCGGAGCGGGCGCTGGGGCTGGCACGGCCGACCGTGACCTACCTGGCGGTGCTGACGGCGTTCGTCGGCATCTCCTTCATCACCCGCGACGGCGTGCTCGGCCCCCTCAACCACTCGCTCACCGTTCACCTCTGGTTCCTGCTGGTCCTGCTGGGGGTCCAGCTGCTGCTGCCGCTGTGCGTCTGGCTCGACCGTCGCTGCGGCCTGTGGGCGTCGGCCGGCCTGGTCGCGGGCATCGTCGCGGTCGACCTGCTGCGCGCCCGTCCGGGCGAGGCGAGCGAGTGGCTCGCCCTGGGCCAGCGGGTCACCGACGACCACGACCTGTTCGCCTGGGTCAACGCCGCGCTGTTCTGGCTGCTGCCCCAGCAGCTCGGCATCGCCTGGTGGCAGGGCCGCCTGGCCGGCCGCGCCACCGGGGCGGGCCTGCTGCTATTCGGACTGGCCTGGCTGGTCGCGGCGGTGGCCCTGGGCTATCCCGCCTCGATGGTCAACGGCAACGTGGGCGGCGATACCAACCTGCTGCCGCCCACCCTGGCCCTGCTCGGCGTGCTGTGGAGCCAGGCCGGGCTGGTGGTGCTGTTCGAAACCCCGGTACGGCGCTTTCTCGAACGGCGCCACCTGGGGCGCTGGATGGCGATGACCGGCGCCCTGGGGCTGCAGCTCTACCTGTGGCACAAGCTGGCCGAGCTGCCGGCGGCCTGGCTCGGCCAGCGGCTTGGCTGGCCGATCGATGCCGGTATGCCGGGCGAACCGGGGTTCTGGCTCGGCCGCCTGGAGTGGGTCGGGCTATGCGCCCTGATGACCGTGCCGATCATGTTCGCGGCGGTGGGCTTCGAGCGCTATCGCCGCCGCCAGGTGCCGCCCTCCCGCCATCCCGGCGCCATTGCCGGCGGCGGGCTGGCGCTACTGGTCGGGCTGGCCGCCGCCCTGGCCCTCGGCGCCCTTCCCGGCGCGCTGGTCGGACTGGTGGGGGTGGGGCTTTCGGCCTGGCTCCTGCGCGAAAGACGCTCCGCCTGACGAGGCCAGCCAGGCGCGGACCTGGTCGATGACCCAGTCCGGGGCGTCCAGCGGCAGGTCATGGCCGGCGCTGTCGTGATAGACGATGGGCCAGCCCCAGCGTTCGGCCATGCGCTGCGAGCAGCGGCACGAGACCATCTGGTCGGCCCGTGATGCCAAAAGCAGCGTGGGGCAGGGCAGGGCGGCATCGGGCGGGGGGAAGCCGCGTGCCGCCGCCAGCAGCTGGCGCAGCAGGTTGGCCTTCGACACGGGCGATTCGGCTTGCCACTGGGCGTGCCGGCGCGCCACGCTGCCAGGGTCTCGCTGCAGCCGGGTGGTCATCTTGAGGATCAGGCGTTCGCGGCGCTCGTGGCCCACCGGGCCCAGCGCCAGCAGCAGGCGGGAGTACTGGCGTGGGCGCAGGCGCTCGTAGAAGGGGGCAACGCCGCGCAGGCTGGCGTTGATCAGCACCAGGCACGCCACCTCGTCGGGGTAGCGCTGGGCCCAGCGCAGCGCCACCATGCCGCCCAGCGAGATCGCCAGCACCCGATGCGGCCCCAGGCGCTCGGCTTGCGCCAGCTGGCCGCGCAGCGCCTCGACCATGGCGTCGATCGTGGTCGGGCTGGTCTCGCGCCACCGCGTGCCGTTGCCGGGCAGGTCCACCGCCCAGGCCGGCGCCTTCAGCGCATGCGCCAGCTTCTCCGGCAGTCCTTCCCAATGACGCGCCTCGCGCACCAGTCCGCGCAGCAGGATCCAGCCGTGGGCATCGCCGCCGCCGGCGCTAGCCGTGTTCATGCTGCGCCCTGCCCCGTGGTTCCGGGGGTTCGATAGGTTCGATAACCCAAGGTTCACGGGGCACCTCGTTGCGGCAACTGGCGTCCACCGGCGCGCTCGGGTCATCGAGGAAGGCCTGGATCATGGTCGATCGACACGCGTTGATGGGGTTGTGGCCCAGGGCCTGCATTTCGAAATCCCTTCTCGTCATGGTGCATTCCTTTCGAATTGTTCGTGTGGGCGTGGCTGGGCCTCGCTTGTCAAGCTAGCAGCCGGGTAGGGCGCGTCAAACCTGTAGCTCGTCGGGTTTGATGCGTCGAGCTGGGGTCGCTATGGTTCCTTGACGCACGCCGTGGTAGCGCAGGGGGAGGGCTATCGTAATGATCGAGGCAGACGTTGGCGCCTTGCCGCTGGCAGGCCTTCGCCACGGCGACGCCCTTGAGGTGGCGGGCCCCATCGGGTTGATTGCCGACACCCACGGTCTGCTGCGAGACGAGGCGCTGGAGCTGCTGGCCGGCTGCGAGCTGATCCTGCACCTGGGCGACGTGGGCGCCCGGCCGCAGGATGCCGCCATCCTCGAACGCCTGGCCGAGCGTGCCACGCTGCATGCCGTGCGAGGCAATGTCGATACCGCTGCCTGGGCGCAGGACTTGCCCCTGCGGCGGGATCTGGTGGTCAACGGCTGGCGGCTCCACCTGGTGCACAAGCTGGCCGACTTCGACGCCGACACGCCCTGCGATGCGGTATTGCACGGCCATTCGCACAAGCCGCGCAACGAGTGGCACCAGGGACGGCTGCTGTTCAACCCCGGCGCGGCCGGCCGGCGTCGGTTTCGCCTGCCGATCACCCTGGGCAAGCTGTGGGTGGACGCCCGCGGGCTGCGCGGCGCCGTGCTGCACTTGCCGCTTGCCTAGCGGTGGCCGTCGTGGGGTTCACAGCGGAGCGGGTCTCGGCTGGGCCGCGATGGGCTCCAGGCGCGAGAAGCGCAGTCGCGGCGAGGCTTCCGGGCGCCCGGCTACCTGCAGCACGCCGTGGCGGGTGAAGGCCTCGACCTGCTGCGCCTGGCCCAGGTCTTCGCCATCCGCCGTCAGCGTGTGGGCGTGCTTCAGGACGATGCGGCAGCCCGGCCCCTGGAAATGCACCACGGTGTCGTCGGTCTTCGGCGTCAGCCGCAGCAGGCGGGTGGTGACGAAGGCGACCAGCAGGCGCCACCAGGAGCGCTTGCGCACCGCCACCACATCCAGCTTGCCATCGTCGATGTAGGCTTCGTCGATGGTATGGCCGCCGCCGAAATAGGCGCCGGAGGCGATGGCGATCGTCAGCCACTGGCCGGTGGCGTTCTGGTCGCCGCACTCGATGCGGGCATGGATGCCGTTCTGCATGCCGATTCGCTGTGCCAGGGTCAGCAGGTAGCTGAAGCGACCCAGGTGGCGCTTCTGCTCCTGCGAGGCTTCCCTGGCCGGCAGGGTGCCGAGCCCGAGGTGCGCCACGTTGAGAAAGAGCCAGTCGTTGATCCAGGCGACATCGACCGCCAGGGTCGCGTCCCCGGCGGCGATGCGGCAGAGCTCCGCGGGGTCCTCCGGCAGGTCCAGGTTGCGTGCGAAGTCGTTCGCGGTGCCCGAAGGGAGCACGCCCAGCACGGCCTGGCGCTCCACGCAGACCGTCGCCACCCGGTTGACGGAGCCGTCTCCCCCCGCCACCAGCACCCGGTCACCGACGGCAACCTCGCCTTCCCACTCGGTATCGGCCAGGTCGCGAACCTGCAGCCCTTCGATACCGGCGGCCTGGAGGTGGTTGCGCCAATAGGTTTCGCCGCGGCTGCCATCGCCGGCGCCGGTATTGACGATCAGCCAATAGTTCATGGTGTCTCCTTCACCAAGGCGTGTCCTGCCAGAAAGAATAGTGAGCGATCCCGCAGCGTGCCTCCCTTGCCCGCTCACGGGGGAGAAAGAACCTGAGGTTCGGCCGGGGAAAACAGAAAAAACGCTCACCGATCAACGGTATCCAGCGCCGCTGGGGGCATGCTTCAATCGCTGCCATCGCCGTGGGCCTGCCAGCCGCCTCTTCACCTTTATTCCCTCGCCATTGTCCCGCTTGCCGTGCCGGCTCGTGGACGGCGGGGGCGAAAGCGCCAGGGCAGCTGGCTCGGCGCAGGCAACTGCCACGACAGACCCAGGAGGATCCAGGTGTCGACAGACAACATGCCGCCGATTCCGGCCACCATGCACGCCATGCTGCTGACCGGACATGGCGATATCGACCGGCTGGTGTATCGCGCCGATGTCGCCACGCCGCGCCCGGGCCCGGGTGAGGTGCTGGTGCAGGTCACCGCCACGGCCAAGAACAACACCGACCGCAAGGCCCGCGAGGGGCTCTACCCGACCAGGGACAAGGGCGAGGTGACCTCGTTCGCCATGGGCGGCGAGGCCACGCTGACCTTCCCCCGTATCCAGGGCGCCGACGTGGCCGGGCGCGTGGTGGCGGTGGGCGAGGGCGTGAGCGCATCGCGCATCGGCGAGCGCGGCCTGCTCGACTTCAACCTGTATGCCGATACACGGCGCGACATCAACCTCACGCCCGACTACTACGGACACGGCGCCGACGGCGGCTTCGCCGAGTACATCGCCGTGCCGTCCGAGCAGTTCCACCACGTGGCGAACCCCGAGCTCGCCGATGCCGAGCTGGCGGCGATGGGCATGTGTTCCTACCAGACCGGCTACCACATGATGACCGCCGCCAGCGTCGCCGCCGGCGAGCGCGTGCTGGTCAGCGGGGCCAGCGGCGGGGTGGGCACCGCGCTGATCCAGCTGTGCCGCATCGTCGGCGCGATTCCCTACGCGGTGAGCCAGCCCGACAAGGCCGAAGCGCTGCTGGCGCTGGGCGCCGAGGCGGTGATCGACCGCGGCGACCTGTCCACCTTCGTGGAGCGGGTGCTGGAGGCGACCGGCGGCGCGCCCATCGACGCGGTGATGGACCTGGTCGGCGGCGAGATGACCGACCTGTTCATCGACACCATGATCCATGACATGCAGGCGCGCACCACCTATCCGCGGCTCTCCATCGCCGGGGCCAGCGGCGGCAACCTGAGCGAGATCATGTGGACGCGGATCTACCTCTACCAGGTGCAGATCTTCGGCGTCTCCCACGGCACCCGCGAGGAGGCCGAGCAGCTCATCGCGTGGATCCGCGGCGGCCGGCTCAAGCCGGTGCTGCACGCGGCGTTCAAGCTTTCCGAGCTGCACGCGGCCGAGCGCTACTTCGTCAACCGCAGCAGCCACTACCTGGGCAAGATCGTCATCGTGCCCGATGCCCAATGGGCCGAGCATGGCGCCCCTTTCGCCCTGAAGGGCGACGCTTCGAAGGACAATGCATGAGCCACGAACTTACCCTGCAGCTGCTCGACACCCACGCCGGCGGCGACGTCAGCCGCATCGTGATCGGCGGTATCGACCCGCTGCCCGGCGACACCGTGCGCCAGCAGATGGAGTACCTGGAGAACGACGCCGACGGCCTGCGCAAGCTGCTGCTCAGCGAGCCCTATGGCATTCCCGAGATGTCGGTGGACCTGATCGTGCCGGCCTGCGACCCGCGCGCGCAGATGGGCTACATCATCATGGAGGTGATGGGCTATCCCATCTATTCCGGTTCCAACACCATCTGCACCGCCACCGCGCTGCTCGAGACCGGGCTGATTCCCAAGCAGGAGGGCCTGCAGCGCTTCATGCTGGAATCGCCGGCCGGACTGGTGCAGATCGAGGCCCGGGTGGAGAACGGCGTGGTCGAGGCGATCACCTGCGGCGGCCTGCCGAGCTATATCGACACCCACCGGGCCAAGCTCCATGTGCCCGGCGTGGGCGACGTGACCTACAGCATCGCCTACAGCGGAGGCTTCTACGCGCTGGTGGATGCCGAGGCGCTGGGCTTCTCGCTCAAGCGCGAGGAGGAGCGGGCGCTGGCCGAGTGCGCCCATCGCATCGTCGAGGCAATCCAGGCCAGCAGCGGTTTCTCCCACTACACCCTGGGCGACGTGGGGCCGCTGCCGTTCCTGCACTTCATGGGGCCGGTGGAGCAGGTCGCCGTCGACTTCTACCGCTCGCGCTCGACCACCTATGTCCACCCCGGGGTGATCTGCCGCAGCACCACCGGCACCGGGACCTCGGCGCGCCTGGCGCTGATGCACTACGAAGGCACCATCAAGCCCGGCGACCGGCTGGAAACCGTCTCGCTGCGCGAGACCGGCTTCATCGGCCAGTTCATCGAAGCCCGCGAGGCCGGCGGCAGGTACCAGGTGGTGGAGAACACCATCACCGGCAAGAGCTTCGTGCTGGCGCGCTCGCAGATCGTGGTCAACTGCGACGACCCCATGGTGGCGTGCGGCGGCCTGCACCACATCCTGGCCAGCCGCCATCAGTCGTAGCGGCGCCGCCACTGCTTCACGGCGATCTGCTCCTTGACCAGCTCCAGCATGTCGTCGAGCACCTGTTCGGTCACCCGATCGGTGTGCTCGTCGACCTGGAGCCAGGTGTCGAAACTGCTGTCGGCCATGCGCTCCACCAGCGCGGTGAACTCGGGGGAGCGCAGGCCCTGCATCGCTTCGTGCACCAGGCGGCAGGCCAGGTCGCTGATGCTCGACTCCATGCTGCGCGCCAGCGTATCCCCCATCGGCAGGCGCCGCAGGCGCCTGACCTCTTGGCTCTCCGCCACCGTCCGGCTCACCAGCGAGCTGACGTAGCGCATCGTTTCTTCGCGATTGCGCGCGTAGGCGTTGCCGGTCATCTCCTCCAGCCGCCGCGTCAGTTCATGGATCAGCTGCTGCTTGCGCGGCATCACCACCCGGTCGACGACCCGAGTCGAGAAGGAGTCGTTGGAACGGATCTGCTCCTGCATGTTGCCCAGCAGGCGAATCGCCACGCGGTCGGAAAGCTCTTCGAAGAAGATGTCGTAGTACTTGGTATACACGGCGTAGAGCTGCCAGCGGCGTACGTCGATCAGGCCCAGCCGCTGCAGCCGGTTCAGCAGGGAAATGACGCGCAGGATGCGCAGCAGGCGGAAGCCGCCTACCGGAATACAGCCCAGCACGTCGTACCAGTGCACGAAGGGGTAGAAGAACCAGCGGTGATAGCGCCGCTCGGCGATGGCTGCCGCCCAGCCAAACAGAACGTCGAGCACGAAGATGGCGACGAAGACAAGGTCGATTTCGACGAAGTTGTCGTGAACGTTGCTGTCGTAGGCCGCATGCAGCCCAGGGGCAAGGGCGGCGAAGGCATCATTGAGAGGGCCCAGGAGAAACAGGCTGTCGAACAGCAGCAGCGCCAGGTTGGCCACGACCAGCACCATGATCACGACATCCCAGGCCAGGTGCAGGCGCTCCAGGCCCGGGCTCAGCGGACGCGACACTCTTCCTGGTGGTCTCGCTGACCTTGCTGGCCTTGCCGAGCTCCCGGAGCTCTCTGATCTCGATGACATAAAGACTCCTTGGCTTGAATCACGCAGCGTTGCGTTAAGCCTAGCAGCCGTTGCGGAACTAGATTTTCACCTTGCCGCGCAGCGCCTTGGTCTGCCCCTTCTTGGTCTTCTTGTCCGTGCGCTTGCGCCGCGCCGATTGGCTCGGCTTGGTGGGCCGGCGCGCCTTGCGCGTCTTCACCGCCTCCAGGATCAGCGCCTTGAGCCTGGCCAGGGCATCCTCGCGGTTCAGCTCCAGGGTGCGGAAGCTCTGCGCCTTGATCACCACCACCCCTTCCTTGCTGATGCGGCTGTCGGCAAGCGCCAGCAGCCGCTCCTTGTAGAAGGGCGGCAGGCTGGAGGCGGGAATGTCGAAGCGCAGGTGCACCGCCGAGGCCACCTTGTTGACGTTCTGGCCCCCGGCCCCCTGGGCGCGGATCTGGCTGATCTCGATCTCGTGATCGGCAAGCGTCACGTTACTGGAAATGCGCAGCATGTCGTCCTCGTGTGCCGGCCGGAAGGGCAGCCCCAGGCTAGCACACTCGCCCGGCGACCGGACCCGGGGCGGCGGGGCGGTGTAAGCAGGCGGAAACTCGGCGTGGCGAAGCGTAACGGCGGGCGGATCGCCACGCGACGCCGCCCTGCCGCTGCTATCGTTGCCTTAGGCCCGGCCAATGCCGGGCAACAGCAACCGGCGCGGAAGCCGCAACCGCCAGGAGGCAATGGATATGCCGACCCACTCCGATGCTGATCGCTACGGCAGCGCCAAGCGCCACAACCTGCTGGGCGTGCCGGTTCACCGTGCGGTCTTCCTCAGCGCCGCTGGCGTCATCCTGCTGCTGGTCATCGTCGGGGTGACCCTGCCCGACAGGCTCCAGTTCGGTGCCGAGGTGGTGCAGGAGGCCATCGCCGACTACTTCGGCTGGTTCTACCTGCTGGCGATGAACGCCTTCCTGGTGCTGGCGCTCTACCTCATCTTCAGCCGCTACGGCAGCGTTCGACTCGGTGGCGAGGACGAGCGCCCCGAGTTCTCGAACTGGGGCTGGTTCTCCATGCTGTTTGCCGCCGGCACCGGGGTGGGGCTGCTGTTCTACGGCGTGGCAGAGCCGCTCTCCTTCTTCTCCGAGCCGCCCTTCGGCGAGGCCGAGACCGAGCAGGCCGCCCGCGACGCCCTGGTTCACAGCTACTTCCACTGGGGCCTGCACGGCTGGTCCATGTACGGCCTGGTGGGGCTTTCGTTGTGCTACTTCTGTTTCAACCGGGGCCTTCCGCTGACCATCCGCACGGCCTTCACGCCGCTGCTGGGGCGCAAGCGGGTGGAAGGGCCGATCGGCAACGGCATCGATGCCATGGCCGCCGCCGGCACCCTGATCGGCGTGGCGGTGTCGCTGGGGCTCGGCGTGCGCCAGATCAACACCGGGTTGGAGCACGCCTACGACATCCCCTCCAACCTCGGGGTGCAGATCGCGCTGATTGCCGGCATCACCACGGTGGCGCTGGTCTCGGTGCTGTCGGGCCTGGCCAAGGGCATCCAGCGGCTGTCGAAGCTGGCGCTGCTGATCGGCGCGCTGCTGGTGGTCTATGTGCTGGTGCTGGGGCCTACGGCATTCATCTTCAACGCCATGCTGGAGAGCCTCGGCGGCTACCTCAACCAGATACCCAGTCGCGGCACCTACACCGAGGCCTTCAACCCCCCCGACTCCGAACGCTGGCAGAACGACTGGACCCTGTTCTACTTCGCCTGGTGGATCTCCTGGTCGCCCTTCGTCGGCCTGTTCATCGCCCGGGTGTCGCGCGGGCGCACCCTGCGTGAATACCTCTTGGGTGTGCTGCTGGTGCCGACCCTCGCCTCGGTGCTGTGGCTGACCGTGATGGGGGGCTCAGCAATCTACCGCGAGCTGTACGAGGCGAGCGGGCTGGTGGATATCGTGCATGACGAACCGGAGCTGGCCTTCTTCCTGTTCCTCGACAATTTCCAGGTGCCCGACTGGATCGTGCTGGCCAGCATGACGCTGATGATCGCCACCGTGGCGATCTTCTTCGTCACCTCGTCGGACTCCGGCTCGCTGATCATCGACATCATCACCTCCGGCGGCGATCCGCATCCACCCAAGACCACCCGGGTGTTCTGGGCGATCATGGAGGGGCTGGTGGCGTCGATCCTGCTCACCGCGGGCGGACTGGAAGCGCTGCAGGCGGTGGCCACCATTTCGGGCCTGCCGTTCGCCGTGATCCTGCTGCTCATGTGTACCGGGCTCTATGTGGGGCTGCGCCGATGCGAACACCCGGGGGAGACGGCGTCGGTGGAGCCGCCCGCCCGCCGCGACCGCCCTTGACCCTATCACGGCCGTGGTTGAGCGCAGCGGGCCTGGCCTTCTAAAGTGTGCTCAGGCAAGCAACGCGCGTGCGAGGCACCGCAGGAGGGGCAGCATGCCCATGCAAGAGCGCTATCTCACGGAGGAGCCGAGCCTGGCGGAAGTCACCGCCACGCCCGGGCCGCTGCTGCTCGAGTTCGGCACGCCATGGTGCGGGTTCTGCATCTCGACCCAGACCCCGCTGGCCCTGGCCCTGGCCGAATACGACGAGGTTCGTCACCTCAAGATCGAGGATGGACGTGGGCGGCCCCTGGGCCGGGCGTTTCGCGTCAAGTTATGGCCCACGCTGATCTTTCTCAGCGATGGCGAGGAAGTGGCGCGGCTGGTTCGCCCCACCAGCAGCGCAGCGATAAAGGCGGAGCTCTTGCGTATCGTGGCCTGAGCGGCGCCCGCTTGACGCCGGACCGGCGGCAGGCCAGCTTGAAGGGGAGCGTTAACCATCGGCGATGGCAAGGAGGTCAGGACATGGAACGTGAACGCAACGCGGAAGTGATCGAAGCGGAGATCCAGGAGACGAGGGCGCACCTCGATGACACCCTGCATGCGCTGGAACGGCGGCTCTCCCCCGCGCAGCTTCAGCGGGAAGCCCGGGCGCTGATGCCGAGCGGCGGCTCCCGGCGGTTTCTTGCCAACCTGAGCCAGGCGATCAAGCAGAACCCGGTGCCGGTGCTGCTCACCGGCGTGGGCCTGAGCTGGCTGATCGTCTCCCATCTCAAGTCGCAGCGAAGCCCGGCCCGTTTCGCCCAGCCGGGGCATGGGGCCCAGCGAATTCCCGCCTGGCAGGAGGCCCCGCAGCGCATGATCGCCACCCACCTGGGCACCCAGCAAGGCCGCTCGCGGCTGTCGCAGCATCGCCCGGATGTGATCGGTGTGGCGACGCACCTGGGCACCGCCCAGGGCTGGCGCGGCTACGTGCACCCCGGCCTCTGAGCGAGCCATGGCGCGTGGCGGCGTGGCTGCGACCCGAAGGCGAGCCTGGCTCGCCCTGGTCACTGGGTGCGCACTGTGTCCCTGGCTTGCGCTTACGCTGCCGCCTGTCGCCGCCCTGGCGGCGGGTGTCAGCCTGGTCGACAGCGTGCCGCCAGACGGGGCGCGGCTCGACGAGCCCCCCACGCAGCTCGAGATTCGCTTGAGCGAGCCGGTACGCCTATCCCACTTCGTCGTTTCCGGCCCGGGCGGCATGGTCGAACTCAGTGAAAGCCCCGAAGGGCAACTGGGCGAACGCCATCGCGCCGTACCGGCGCAGCCCCTGGCGCCGGGTGAGCACCGCATCGCCTGGCGCGGCATGGCCGGTGGTGGTACCGAGACGGCCGGCGGCTATCGCTTCGAGATTGCGCCGTGACACCGACGGCTGCGCCCTTGCAAATAATTTCATTTCGTTACGTATCGCTGCGCGATGTTGCTGGAAGCGAAGCGGTGCGGCCCTATGCTAAGCACAGACCCACGCGAAGCGGGCGTCCACTCAAGGAGGAAGTGACATGAAAATGAAAAGGACCCTGTTGGCCATCGCCATTGGGGCGATCTCTGCCGGCCTTGCCGGCGGCGCCCTGGCCCAGGCCACCGAGAACGATACCGCGGATGACGAACAGCAGGAGCAGCTGCTCGATAACCAGGAGGCCCAGGGCGGCCAGGAAGCCCCGAGCGACGACCAGGACGAAGCGGCCACCGGTGGCCAGGATACCGATACGGACGCCGACGAGGACGACGCTGACCTCGACGACCTCGATGCCGAAAGCGAACTGCCCGACGAGGGCGACGACGCCGAGGATTACGAAGCGATCGATGACGACCTGGAGGGCGACCAGGCCGATGAGGACGCCGAGCAGGACACCGAGGCCGAGCAGACCGATGACGCTGCGGCTCAGGCCGACGACGAGGCGATGCCGGCCGACGACGCGGTTGGCCAGGACGATACGGCGGCTCAGCCGGGTGCCGTCGGGCAGGCCGATGAAGGTGGCCAGGCCGGTGCGGCGGATGGCTTTGCGGCGACCGGGCCGGCCGACGTGGGCCAGGGCGCCCAGCTGCACGACTCCCTGAGCGGCCTGATGGTCAGCGAAGTGCAGGGCATGACCGTGGTCAACCAGAACGGCGACAACCTGGGCCGGGTGGAGAATGTGGTGCGTCATGATGATGCCGGCGACCTCCACGTGATCATCACGGTGGGCGGCTTCTGGATCTTCGGCGGCTCCGACGTGGCGCTGCCGCTGGCCGACATGCAGCTGGAAGGTGAACAGCTGGTACTGCAGGACATCATCGGCGAAGACGAGCTCGACGGCATGGCCAGCGGCTACGACGAAGACCGCTACAGCGACGTGGACGGCAACCTGATGCTGGGCGAGGCCGCCGGGCGCTAGCGCCCGGCTTCCGACGGCACTTGCACGCAAGCGCCATGAGCGGCAACAACGAAAGGCAAGGCCAGGCGCCTTGCCTTTCGCGTTTCTGGCGCCGAGGGGCGCAGGCATGAGCGGTGTGCTCCAGGCCTGCGGGCATGGAAGGCGCGCTGTACTCTCTTCGTACCAACGCATGACAGGGCATCCCCTGCTACGCTTTTTCTGACTGGTTGGCCAGGCAGGCCTCAACGTCAACGCGGGAAAAGGATGTCAGCAGTGAAAGTGACGGACAGGACGCCGCAGCAGGCGATAGCCCAGGCAGCGCCGGTGAGCTCGCTGCAGATCATGACGATCAACGTGCACAAGGGATTCAACGTCTTCAACCGACGCCATATCCTGCCGGAGCTGCGCGACGCCGTGGCCACGCTGTCGGCCGACATGGTGTTCCTGCAGGAAGTGCTCGGCGAGCACCGCAAGCATGCGCTGCGCTTTCACGACTGGCCGGGCGTGCCCCAGTACGAATACCTGGCCGACACCATGTGGCCCGAGTTCGCCTACGGCCGCAACGCGGTCTACCCCGATGGCGACCACGGCAATGCGCTGCTGTCGCGCTTCCCGATCCGGCGCTACGAAAACAGGGATGTCTCCATTCATGGCACCGAGAAGCGCGGGCTGCTGCACTGCCAGCTGGAGGTGCCGGGCCAGCCGCCGGTGCATGCGGTGTGCGTGCACCTGGGGCTGCGCCAGGGGCACCGCCTGGAGCAGATGAAGCTGTTGTGCCAGCTGCTCGACGAGATTCCCGGCGAGGAGCCGGTGATCGTGGCGGGCGACTTCAACGACTGGCGGCTGCAGGCCGATGCGGTACTGGCCGAGTGCGGCCTGCACGAGGCGTTCGTGCACCGCCAAGGGCGTCCGGCGAAGACCTTCCCGGCGCACTGGCCCCTGCTGCGACTCGACCGCATCTACGTGCGCAACGCCAGCGTGCACAATCCTCGCGCGCTATCGCGCAAGCCTTGGTCGCATCTCTCCGATCATGTCCCCCTCATCGCAGAGATAGGCCTGTGACTTTCCAATGGAAGGAAGGCAACCGCGCCGAGCTGCTGATCAATGGAAGCGAGTACTTTCCCGCCGTATTCGATGCGATCCGCGAGGCGCGGCGGGAGATCCTGATCGAGACTTTCATCATCTTCAACGATGAGGTCGGCCAGGCGCTCAAGGCGGCGCTGATCGAGGCCGCGGCGCGCGGCGTGCGCATCGAAGTGACGGTGGACGGCTACGGCACGGCGGACCTGGACGCCGACTATATCGCCGAGCTGGCCGCCGCCGGCGTGCACATGCACAGCTACGACCCGCAGCCGCGGCGGCTCGGCGTGCGCACCAACCTGTTTCGCCGCCTGCACCGCAAGATCGTGGTGGTGGACGGTGAACTGGCCTTCATCAGCGGCATCAACTTCGGCTGGGACCACCTGCCCGAGCAGTACGCCATGGGCAAGCAGGACTACGGCGTGCGCGTGCGCGGGCCGATCGTCGACGACATTCGCCGCGCCGCCCGAGCGCTGCTGGTGGAGCACCAGGCCGTGCACGGGCTAGCCGAGACTCTGGCCGTGCCGCCGCCCGCCGGGGACAGCACCATTCGCCTGGCCATTCGCGACAACCATCGCCATCGCACCGATATCGAGGATCACTATCTCGCGGCGATTCGCGCGGCCCGGCGCCGGCTGCTGATCGCCAACGCCTATTTCTTTCCCAGCTATCGACTCTGGCACGAGCTGCGCAATGCGGCGCGGCGCGGGGTCGAGGTCACCCTGGTCCTGCAGGGGCGGCCCGACATGCCGTGGGTCCGGATGCTCTCCAGCTCGCTCTACAGCTACCTGCTCAAGGACGGCATCCGTATCTACGAGTACCAGGCGCACCCGCTGCACGCCAAGATCGCCATCGCCGATGAAGAGTGGGCCACGGTGGGGTCGAGCAATCTCGACCCGCTGAGTCTGTCGCTCAACCTCGAGGCCAACCTGTTCATTCGCGATGCCGAGCTCAACCGGCAGATCCACGCCCACCTCACGGAGCTCATCGAACACAGCTGTCGGCTGATCACGCCGGAAGTGGCGGAAAAAGGGCGCTGGTGGCGCGCGCCGCTGATGTTCATGAGCTACCACTTCCTGCGCCATTTTCCCGTCAGCGTGGGCTGGCAGCCGGGACACACGCCACGGCTCGAACCCCTGACCGACAAGCCGCCGGGAAGCCAGCAGGGACCGAACCCGGCCGACAAGGAGGGCTATGAAAGCGAACGCAACGGATAGCGCTCGGGCACGCAGGGGCTGGCTCGGCTGGTTGAAGCGGGCCGTCACCCTGGTGTTCTTCGTGCTGGTGGCGGCGCTGCTGGTCACCCTGATGCGCAACGTGGACTGGCCCGCCGTGGCGGAAACGCTGCGTGGCTACGGTGCGCTGACGCTGCTGGCCGGGGCCGGCATCGCCGCGGCCAGCTACCTGGTGTTCAGCAGCTACGACCTGCTGGGCAAGGCCTACACCGGCCACGGGCTGCCGGCCAGGCGGGTGCTGCTGGTGGCCTTCGTATGCTACGCCTTCAACCTCAACCTGGGCGCCTGGGTCGGCAGCCTGGCCATGCGCTACCGGCTCTATACCCGCCTGGGCCTGGGCGTTGCCACCGTGACGCGGGTGCTCAGCGTCAGCCTGATCGCCAACTGGCTGGGCTACATGCTCCTGGCCGGCGTCATCTTCGCGTTTGGCCTGCTCGAACTGCCGCAGACCTGGGAGATCGGCGCCGCGGGGCTGCGGCTGATCGGCGTCGGGCTGCTGGTCGTCTCCTTCGCCTACCTGGCCGCCTGCCGTTTTTCCCGCCGACGCCTGTGGCAGGTGCGCGGGCACGAGATCGTGCTGCCGCCCCTGCGGCTGGCGCTGCTGCAGGCCGCCCTGGGCGCGCTGAACTGGACGCTGATGGCCGCGCTGATCTACCTGCTGCTGCCGCCGGGGCTGTTCTTCCCCGGCATCCTCGGCATCCTGCTGATCAGCGCCATCGCCGGGGTGATCACCCATATCCCAGCGGGGCTCGGCGTGCTGGAGGCGGTGTTCCTGGCCCTGCTGCAGCATCAGGTGGCGCCCAGCGTGATCCTCGCCGCGCTGATCGGCTACCGGGCGCTCTACTTCCTGCTGCCGCTGACCGTGGCCTGCCTGGCGTACCTGGCGCTCGAACGGCGGGGCCGGAAGCGCAAGCACCACGCCCGGCGAGACGCGGCGGCAGGCCGGGCCGAGGCCGAGGCGAAGGGCGACTGAGCCGCCTGCCGACCTAGCCGAACAGCTCGGGAAGGGCGCGCTCCATTCGCCGCTCCAGCATCTCGCTCAGGTACTTCACGTAGGGCACATGGATGTGGTCGGTGTCGCGGTAGATCAGGAAGCCCTCGTAGGTGACGGGACAGACGCCGTCGGCGCAGAAGGCATCCGCCATGTCGATGGAGGCGATCAGTGCCGCATGCTCGCGCGCCGGGTCCTCCTCGGCGAGCACTTCCTGTTGGGGGACCGCGCATTCGAAGTAGTCGAAGCGATGGCGATGCAGGCATTCGGGCACGTCGTAGTCGAAGCGCGGGTTGTCGCGGATGCCGAGCACCGGGATATCGTGCCGCGCCAGGGCGCGCCAGTTTTCCACGTACCCTTCCGGCACGGTCTCCTCGCCGGGCTCGGTGCGGGTCGAGTTGGTGATCACCGCCTCGGGATCGAGCCGTACGATCTCCGCCAGGGCGTTTTCGTTCCATGCCACGCAGGAAGCGCTGGACTCCTCGACGGCGCCGAACGGACACGACGACTTGGTCATGTTGACGATCTTGAAGCCGTGCGCCTCGCCGATGTCCTCCAGCGCCGGCAGCCACTGGGTGGCATGCGAGCCGCCGACGAGCACCACGACCCGCTCCGACGCCAGGTCGCCGAACTCGCAGGTGATCGCTTCGTCGTCGTCCTGCGACTGGTGGCAGCCCATGTCATAGGGGGCCGGCAGGGTGTCGCGTGCGGCGATCAGCTCCGCCCGCTCCACGGCGATGGGGTCTTCCTCCAGGTGAATGCCCGCCTCTTCCCGGGGGGCGATCTCGCCGTTCTCCAGCGCCGTCATCACGCTGCTCTGCACCTGGTTGAGCTCGCTTCGGTAAAAGGAGGCCAGGGTGGCCACCGGGGCGAGGAACAGCACGCCGATGACGTAGCCATAGACCGCCTTGCGCCTGGGAATCAGCAGGGTGGGGTTTTCGACCAGCGTCTTGGTGACATAAGACAGCGCGAAGGAGAGCAGGATGATGAGCAGCCCCGGGACCAGGCCGACCGTGCCCGCCTCGAAAAACTCGCGGTAGAACACCAGCAGCGGCCAGTGCCAGAGATACAGGGTGAACGACATGCCGCCGAGGAACACCAGCGGACGTGAGGCCAGCAGCCCGTTCCGATGGCTGCCCAGGCCCGAGAGGATCACCAGCAGGGCGGCGGCCACCGGAAACAGCGCGACCGGGCCGGGAAAGTGCGCGCCCCTGGGGATGAGGGCGGCGCTGGCAGCGACCAGGGCCAGGCCCAGCACGCCCAGCCACGGGGCCAGCCCGCTGCGCGGCTTCGCCCATGGGGAGAGCAGGAACAGCAGGCCGCCGGCCAGGAACTCCCATCCCCGGGCGAAGGTGTTGAAGTAGGTCGAGACGGGGTCGCGGGCCACGGCAACGGTGGCATAGAGGAACGAGGCGGCCAGCAGCAGTGCGAAGCCCAGCACCAGCGGCCAGGGCGAACGCACCTTGCGCGACCACAGGGCCAGCGGCAGCAGCACGAAGGGCAGCAGCGCATAGAATTGCACCTGCACGGAGAGCGCCCAGAACTGCTGTACGGGGCTGGCCGGGATATCGGCGGCCAGGTAGTCCACCGAACGCCGCATGAGCAGGAGGTTCTCCAGGTGCAGCATCGCGGCGAACACTTCGTTCACGAACGCCTTGATCAGCGAGGGCGGAAGAAGATAAAAGCCCGCCGCCAGCGTGCACAGCAGCACGAAATAGGCCGAGGGTGCGATCCTCACGATGATTCGGGACCAGAAGCGCCACACGCATCTCACCCCTTCACTGAGAAAGCCCCTCATCAGCAGCGCGGTCATCAGGAAACCTGAGACTACGATGAAGATGTCCACGCCGCCGGACACCTTGTTGAACCAGATATGAAACACCATGATCGTGATGGCACCGACGGCTCTCAGGCCCTGAATATCCTCCCGATAGCCGGATGCGCCATAATGGCGTTCAAGCGTGAAGTCCTGTCCTTTCGCAAGCAAAGCGCTGCCCTCCTTGAGCATGACTCAGCGATGACGTTCACGAGTTTTCGAGCCACATCATGCTACCTTGGGAGGGGGTTTGGCCGCGACTTCACTTCAGTTACAAAACGGGCGGAGTGTCGCCAATGCGAAAATCTTCATCTCGTTTTGAAAGGGTTGCGTGAAAATATCCCTGGTAAAAAAACAAACTGTGCGAGCCATCAAGGCGCCTCGGGCGCTGCCGGTTGGGGCCGGCAGGCTATGGAGTGGCCCGAAAAAAGGTCAGCGGTGGGCGCAGCGAAGAGCCGTGGTGTGTGCGCAAATGCCCGGCGGAATGTGCAGAAAAGCGCAGCGCCTGGCAGCCGCTTTCGGCGGGCGGGCATGCAAAGTCGCGCCAGCTGAATGATAATAAGCAGGTTAACGAACGATATGCATTCCGCGAGGCGACATGAACCCCACCATCGAACTGCTGAAGTCCCATCGCTCGATTCGCAAATTCACCGACCGCAAGATCCCGCCTGAACTGCTGCGGGAGTTGATCGGCGCCGGACAGGCCGCGGCGACCTCCAACCACGTGCAGGCCTACAGCGTCATTCACGTCATAGACCCGGCCAATCGCGAGACGATTGCCGAGCTGGCCGGCGGCCAGGGGTATATCGCCACCGCCTCCGATTTCCTGGTGTTCTGCGCCGACATGAAGCGCCCCACCGAGGCCGCCGAACGCAGCGGCGCCCACGTGGTGCGCGGCATGACCGAGCAGCTGCTGGTGGCCAGCATCGACGCCGCGCTGATGGCCCAGAACGTCGCCATCGCCGCCGAATCCGAAGGGCTCGGCATCTGCTATATCGGCGGCATTCGCAACAACCCCCAGCAGGTCAGCGATCTGCTGCGCCTGCCGCAGCATGTCTACCCGGTGTTCGGCATGTGCCTCGGCTACCCGGCGCACGAGCCGGACGTCAAGCCGCGCCTGCCGGTGGAAGCGATCCTCAAGGAGGACGCCTACCGCGATGACAAGGAGCTGGTGGCCGCCTATGACGACGCCATGCAGGTCTACTACGGCCAGCGCAAGGGGGGCAACAAGGACACCAACTGGTCGCAGAGCCTCGCCCCGCTGTTCACCAGCAAGCTGCGTGCCCACATGCGCGAGTTCCTGATCCGGCGCGGCTTCGAGATGAAGTGACGACTGCCGCCAGGCGGCGCGCTCATTGTGGCTTGCCGACCGGGGGCGTGGTGCTGTCAGTGCCTTGCCCATACAGCAGCCACGACCCCAGCCCGGCAACGGCCAGTCCCAGGGCGGCGAAGAGCAGGAAGGTGGCGGCATGGCCTTCCGCCTCGACCAGCCAGCCGGCCAGCGGCGAGCCGACGACCTGGCCGACCGAAGTGGCCAGCAGCGGCAGCACGGGGCCGAAGGCGGGCGCATCGGACAGGATCTCGATGCTCCTGACCAGGTGGAAACCGGTCAGTGTCATGTAGCCGACACCGAAGAGGGCCGCCGAGGTCAGCGCTAAGGTGAAGCTGCCGGGCGCGACAGCCAGCAGCACGAGGCCGGCGGACAGCGCCACCAGGCCGGCCGCATGGCTGGTGGCCTGGCCGAAGCGCACGATGAGATCGCCGACAGCGCCGCCGGCCAGCCCCCCGATGCCTACCGCCAGCCACATCCAGGCGGTCTGGCTCGGCCCCAGCCCCCCGGCGGCGATTGCCGCATCGGGGGCAAACACCCAATAGGCCGCACTCACGCACCCCATGCCGGCAGCGAGCCCGCTCAGCCGGGTGATGCTCTTCCACTGCTCGCGGCTCGCCGACAGGCCCGCCGAGCGAGGCCGTGCGGGAGCAGAGCCTTCTTCCCGGGGCAGGCAGAAGTAGGCCGCCAGGACGCCCAGGGCCGCCAGGGCGGCAAACGCGATGTAGGCGCTGCGCCAGGCCTCCGCCCAGATCAGCACCGCGGGCATGGCGAGCGCAATTCCCACGCTGGTACCGGCATTGATGATGGCGTTGACCCGCCCGCGCCTTTCGGACGGCACGACCCGGGACACCGCCTCGGCCATGGCCGGCGAGGAAAGGCCGGTGCTGATCCCGCAGATCAGCACGCCCACGGCCAGCAGCAGCGACGAAGGCGCCGTGGCGATCGTGATCAGCCCGATCCCGGCCAGGCCTACGGCCGCGATGCCGGCACGCCGGACCCCCAGGCGCTGGGTGACCCAGGGCCCCGCGAGGATGGCAAAGACGAAGCTCAGGAAGGGCAGGGCGCCGATGATCCCCGCCATGGTCGAGGAGATGGCCAGTTCATCGCGCATGGCGGGCAGGAAGAGGCCGAACACGAAGCGCGCCAGCCCGTAGGTGATGGCAATGATGCCGCTGCCGAGGGCCGCCATGCCGAGGGAAGAAAGGCGCATCATGGGGCCTCGCTGCGGGCTGCGGCGAGCAGGGCAACCGCCACCGCCCGGGTGTCCGCCAGGCCCGCCTCCATGCCCAGCAGCAGCACCGCCGAGTTGCTGCCTTCCAGCACCAGGAAGATCCGCCGTGCCAGCTCGGCATGGTGTGCCAGGCCATCCTGCGCCACCGCGGCTTCGATGCGTGCCAGCAGGTCGTGCTTGGCGGCTGTCGCCAACGCATGAATCTCGGGGCTGTGCTCGGCGAACTCGCCCATTGCCTTGACCAGGATGCAGCCTCGCTGGCTGCACTGCGCCAGCCAGCGGCCGTGGGCATCGACCAGGGCCAGCGTCGCCTCGCCCGGTGCCGCGCAGGCGTTGGCCGCATCCAGCTCGGCGCTGAAGCGTTCGTGGCGGGCCTGCAGCACTGCCGCGACCAGCGCCTCCTTGGAAGAGAAGTGGTTGTAGAGCGTCATGCGTACCACCCCGGCCGCCGCCACGATGCGGTCGATGCCGGTGGCGTGGAAGCCCTCCTCGTAGAAGAGCCGCTCGGCCGTGGCGAGCAGTTGATCGCGCTTGGAGGCTGGCATGGGCGTCGCTCCTGTATAGACCGATCTATCTAGATGGAGCTCCAGTTAAGACCAGGAGAAGCGGCGGTGTCAAACCACGCCAAGTAAAGATTCACAGCGAGGGAAGAGAAGCTGAGCAGGGCAAGGCGGCAAACGCCGGAATGGCGAGCAAGCCACTCCGGCGGCAGAAAGGGCGGCAGAGCGGCGAGTGGAATCAGCCGCCGAACTTCTCGTTCTCGCCCACGTCCGGCGTGGCGTCCTTCTTGAGGTTGGCCTTGGCGAACTCGTAGAGCTGGAACACCTTGCTCTCCTTGGCCTTCCAGTGCTCGCCCATGGTCACATGTACTTCCAGCAGGGCAACGTCCGGGTCGTCCTTGCCTTCGGTGAACCAGGCCGCGACGAAGGGATTCCAGTACTTCTCGATCAGTTCGCGGTCATCCGTCAGGTTGGCCGTGCCCGAAAGCGACACGTACACGCCCTTGTCGGGGTCGGCAAAGCTCAGGCAGACCTCATGGTCGCGGTCGGTTTCCGACACTTTCTCGGCGCTGCGCCGGGTGAAGAACCACAGGGTGCCGTAATACTCCTTCTGCACCAAATGCATCGGTCGCGCCCGCGGCATCTCGCCGTCCAGAGTGACCAGCATGCCGACCTTAATCTCCTCGATCAGCTTCCATATCTTCTGCTTGTGTTCCGGACTGGACACGGTTCGACCTCCTGTCGAAAGGGTAGGGTTTCAGCCTAGTTACCCCTGGCTACCTCAGCAAACGCGTGTCGCATGATTCCGCTATCGGCTCACCAAGGCATGCTGGGCGGAATGTGCCTGGCTTTGCTTTTCCACCGGCGCCTCCATATCCTCGTCAATGCCCCTCTTTCCGGAGCCCCGCCATGTCCGACACCCTGCACCTGGCCTGCCCCCACTGCCTTGCCATCAATCGCGTGGCCACGGCGCGCCTGGGCGACGCCTCGCGCTGCGGCAAGTGCAAGCAGCCGCTGTTCACCGCCGCGCCGCTGGAACTCACCAGTGCCAACTACGCGGCCCTGATCGAGCGCAGCGAGCTGCCGGTGGTGGTGGACTTCTGGGCCGGCTGGTGCGGGCCCTGCAAGATGATGGCACCGGTGTTCGCCCAAGCCGCCGCCGAGCTGGAGCCGCGCATCCGCTTCGCCAAGCTCGACACCGAAGCCGAGCCGGCCCTGGCCGGTCGCTTCGGTATCCGCAGCATTCCCACGCTGATCGTCTTCCGGCAGGGGCGCGAGATCGCCCGCCAGGCCGGGCTGATGCAAGGGCCGCAGCTCAAGCGCTGGCTGGAGCCGTACCTAGCCTAGGCACACCAGCCCTCAGGGCCTCAATTCACCCTCGGCAAGCGCCGCTCCCAGGCGATCCACGGCGGCGGCCAGCTTCTCGTCGATGACGTGGAGGTACTCCGTCCAGTCGTCCACGTGGTGCAGCTCCGCCTTGCCGTCCGAGATGCCGCGTAATGCGACCAGCGGCACATCGAAGCGCATGCAGGCGCGCAGGCAGGCGTAGCTCTCCATGTCCACCATCTCGGCGGCGATGGCGGCATAGGCTGCGCCCGAGACGATGTTGGCGCCGGTGGAAAGCGAAGCCTCGCGGATGCCGGGAATGCGCAGCGGCAGCGGGAGGATGGCCGGCAGGTCGAGAAATGGCGTGGTGCCTTTCTCGAAACCCAGCGGGGAAGCGTCCATGTCGCGGTAGGCGATGGAGGTCGCCTGGTAGACCTCGGTCTGCTCGAGCGAACGACTGCCCGCCGAACCCAGCGATACCACCAGGTCCGGCAGGCGCCCCTGCCGGGCGAGGTTGGCCAGGGCCGCGGTGAGCTCCACCGCCGCCTCCACCGGGCCGACGCCGGTCATGAGCGGCGTGAAGCGCTGCCTGAGGTGCGGGCCGTACTCGGCCTCGGCTGCCATCACGAAGAGGACATTGCGGCCGCCGATTGGCGTCAGCCTGCCCCCGCCAAGTTCATCTGTCCGGTGATCGGGAGTCGTGGAAGTGGTCATCGTCGCTGCTTGCCTTGCCAAGGAGTCCGGCGCTCCAGTGTACTGCCTTGCTGCGCTGCCCGCCGCCATTGGCCAGGCACCGGTCTCTCATGTCGCGTGCCGGGTCGGGCCTATCTCGCATGACCTTGCCAGGGATCAAGATGGCCAGGGAGGAAAAAGCCCATAAACGTCCAGAAGGCGAGGCTTGCCTGACAGGGTTCTGAGTCGCCGCTCTTGAGCCGCTTCGCTCATACCGCGCCTGCTTGCTTGGGCACGACCTTCAACGGGAAAAGGAGTGTGCTGTGAATAAGACCGTCTTGATCACGGGGGCAACATCCGGCATGGGCATGGCCACCGCGCTGCTGCTCGCCGAGCACGGCTATACCGTCTATGCCGGTGTCAGGAGCGACAGCCAGGCGCTGACCGAGGAGGCCCAGCGTCGCGGCCTCAAGCTCAATACCGTGTCGCTGGATGTGCAGGACACGGCCTCGATCCAGCAGGCCGTGCGGCACGTCATGGAGAACGAAGGCAGGATCGACGTGCTGGTGAACAACGCGGGATTCGGGCTTCTCGCCACCCTGGAAGAGGGTTCCGATGAGGAAATCTTCCAGCAGTTCGACGTGAATGTGTTCGGCCTCATCAAGATGACTCGCGAGGTCCTGCCGCACATGCGCCAAGCCGGGAGCGGCGTGATCATCAATATTTCATCGTTCCTGGGCAAGATGGGCCTGCCGCTGCTGTCGCACTACAACGCCAGCAAGTACGCGGTCGAGGGTATCACCGATTCCCTGCGGTTCGAGGTGGGGCCTTTCGGGATCCGGGTGCACTCCGTCCTCGCCGGCCTGTTCGGCACCAACTTCGTGAAGAAGGGCCTGGTCGCCAACAGCAGGACCACCGGCGACGCTTCCCCCTACCAGGCACTGGTTTCCCATTTCACGCCGATCGTGGCCAAGGCCATCAACGAGGGCCCCGACCCCCTGCCCATCGCAGAGGCCGTCAAGTCCCTCATCGAGAACGAGGATAGCGAGATCGCCGTCAAGGTCGGCCAGGAGGCGGAGCTGTTCGTGCCCATGCGCAAAAGCATGGACGACAAGGCCTTCGAAGCGAAGGTAAAGGAAACCTTCGGGCTATAAGCCGCCTGTCGGCGGCGCCTTGACGATGTCTATGCGCCCGCGGGAGAGCCGGACCCACCCCTGGCGCTCGAACTCCTTCAGCAGCCGGCTCACCACTTCCCTGGCCGTGCCCAGCTCCACAGCCAGGGTCTGGTGGGTGATGTGAAGCGGGCTCTGGTCGGCGCGCTCCCCAAGCCAGTCGGCCAGGCGCTCGTCCATGCGCCGAAAGGCCACCTCCTCAACCAACAGCATCAGGGTATCTAGGCGCTCGCCGTAGGAGGCCATGATCTGGCGGCGAAAGGCGCTGGAGGCGCCCATCAGGTCGTCGAACAGGCCATGGGGCAGCAGCACTACCGTGGTCGGGCTTTCCGTCACCGCCTCGGCACGGTAACCCCTGCCGGCCATCAGGCAGCCGATGGAGAGGGTGCAGACCTCGGCGCTGCCGATGCGATAGAGCACGATTTCGTGGCCGGAGTCGCTGGTCATTTGCACGCGTACGCTGCCCTCGATCACCAGCGGCAGGCCCTGGCAGGTATCGCCCGGCCGAAATACCTTCTGCCCCTCCGGCAGGTGAACGATGCGCGCCTCACGGCGGATCCGCTCGCGCAGGGTATCGTCGATGCCGTCGAATGCCGGGTGGCCAGCTCCCACCATGCTCCGTTCCTCGTGGCTGTGCCAGCCTGCCAGCGTAGCACTTCGTTCCCGAACGATTCTGTATCCAGATCAAGAGGCCGGGCCGGGGGCACGGGGGCGCCGACCATGGCCAGGCATCAGCCGACACCCACGTCGGCTGGCGCTTCCGCCTGCTGCAAGGCGCCTGCGGCGTGCTCCTGCAGATAGCGCTCGGCGTCGAGTGCGGCCATGCAGCCCATGCCGGCGGAGGTAACGGCCTGGCGGTAGACGTGGTCTGTTACGTCGCCCGCCGCGAATACACCGGGAATAGACGTGGCCGTGGCGTTGCCGTCAAGCCCGCTGCGTATTCGCAGGTAGCTGTCCTGCATGGCGAGCTGCCCCGCGAACAGCGCGGTATTGGGCTTGTGGCCGATGGCGATGAAGACGCCGTCGACCACAAGCTCGCATGTCTCGCCGCTGTCGGTGGTGCGCAGCCGTGCCCCGGTGACGCCGCTGTCATCGCCCAGTACCTCGTCCAGGGTATGGTGCCATAGAAGGGTGACGCGGCCGGCCTTCTCCCGCTCGAACAGCCGCTGCTGCAGCACCTTCTCGGCCCGCAGCTCGCCCCGGCGGTGCACCAGGGTGACGTGCTCGGCAATGTTGGAGAGGTACAGCGCCTCCTCCACGGCCGTGTTGCCCCCGCCGATCACCGCCACCTTGCGGCTGCGGTAGAAGAAGCCGTCGCAGGTGGCGCAGCCCGATACGCCGCGGCCCATGAAGGCCGCCTCGGACTCCAGGCCCAGATACTGCGCGCTGGCCCCGGTGGCGATGATCAGGGCGTCGCAGGTATAGCGGCCGCTGTCGCCCTCGAGCCGGAACGGACGCTCCATCAGACTCACGGTGTGGATGTGGTCGGTGATCACCCGCGTGCCGAACCGCTCGGCGTGGGCGCGCATGTCGTCCATCAGCGCCGGCCCCATCAGCCCCTCCGGGCCCCCGGGCCAGTTTTCCACCTCGGTGGTGGTGGTGAGCTGCCCGCCTACCTGCAGGCCGGTGATGATGACCGGCTCCAGGTTGGCGCGCGCGGCGTAGACCGCGGCGGTATAGCCGGCGGGCCCGGACCCGAGGATCAGCAGCGGTGCGTGAACGGTCGTGTTCATGGCGATTCCTCCGTCTGGCCCGGGTTAGCGGGCGGCGCTGGTTGCCACCACGCCCGAACCGCGCTGCGGCTGCTCGAGCTGGGCCACGAAGGGCGCCGCGGCGAGCACGCCGACGATGACCAGCACCGCCACCGCCAGTTGGCCACGCTTGGTTTGCGTGATGGGTGCACGGATCTTGAGCATGCAGGCCCCGCCCGGGCAGAGCTGGGCTTTCTCCTTGAACGCCAGGTTGTAGAGCTTGCAGCCGATGCAGATCCCGAACGCCGTCTCGAAGAACATCAGCCCGATGCACATCATGCAGATCGCCAGCACCACCGGGCCTGCCATGTTGAAGCCGTAGACGAGCACCATCACGGTGGTCGCCATCACCAGGCCCAGGGCCCAGGCGAAGCGCTTCTGCGGCGCCCCGGCGTATTCGGGCTCCTGGTTGTGCACCATCAGCCGGCCCAGCACCAGGCTCGGGGAGTAACTCGGATTGATCAGGCGGATCGTGAAGTCCACGAAGAAGGCCAGCACCACCAGGCGCATGACGGTGAAATCTCCCAGCAGGAAGGCCTGAAAGAAACCCACCATGGCGGCGAAGAACAGGATGCCCGCACCGGCACGCACCTCGCGCTCGTTCAGAACCGGGACGGGATACTCCGCCATCGTCTCGCCAAACTGAAATACCTTAGCCATTTCGAAGCCCTCCCGAGCTGTTTCGATACGCTCATTGAAGCCCTGTCGGGAGGCGCCATCAGTGACATTGTTACAGAACGGTACCGGCGGCCACCGCCATGCCTTCATGGCCCCTCGGCCACGGCGGAACCCCTTGTCGCCTTTGCCGGAAGCGTGCCGCCCGGGGGCTGGCTGAACTACGCTTCACTCCGTTGAACCCTTTTCGTCATGAGGTGAACCATGGCCAAGCGTTTCAAGGTGGGTGACCACGTGAGCTGGAACTCCGAAGCGGGGCGTGTCAGCGGCAAGATCATCCGCGTCCATACCCACGACACGGAGTACAAGGGACACAAGCGCCACGCCAGCGAGGATGAACCGCAATACGAGATCAAGAGCGACAAGACCGATCACATCGCCATGCACAAGGACTCGGCGCTGACCAAGATGGACGACTGACAAGTGGGTGAGGGTGGCTCCAGGCAGGTGATCGCCACTGAAGGCGCTGATCTTACCAATGCTCAAGGATGAGCGAGTGGGGAAGGGCTCAGGCGCAGTGGGGCTGATTGGATGACATGGAGCAATACTAGAGTGAAATGTTCGGGTATTGCGCTCGGCGCCAGTGGCCATCGTAGTACCATGCGGCCTCTCGTTGAGACCCAGGTGAGCATCATGACTTCCAATCTGAACAGCCGTTATGGCCTGAGCCCTGCGCATAGCGAAGTGGTAGAAGCGTGCAAGTTGATCGCGCCATGCAGCGTCCTGGATATGGGCTGCTCCAACGGGCGTAATGCGCTATACCTGAGCGAGCTTGGCTTTGACGTGACGGCAGTCGACAACAACCCCGGCGCCATCAGCATGCTGCAGCAAATTGCGAGCGCTGAAGCGATCGCCAACCTCTCGGCCCGGGTATACGACATCCACACGGCGGCGCTGGAAGCGGATTACGACTTCATTGTCTGTACCGTCACCTTGATGTTCCTCCACCCGGCAAGCGTTCCCGCCGTGCTTGCCGATATGCAGGCACACACTCGGCCCGGCGGCTATAACCTGATCGTGTGCGCCATGAGTACGCAAGAGCATCCGTGCCCGCTGCCCTTCCCGTTTACTCTACAGGAAGCCCAGCTGCGTGACGCCTACACGGGATGGGAGCTGATCAAATACAACGAAGACTTGGGCACCATGCACAACGGTGTGAAGCTGCAGTTTGCCACCCTGTTGGCGCGCAAGCCGGCGTAAAGGCCCCATCGCATTGCGCTTCAACGTGCGGCGCGTCGACTGGCTACCCGCCGCGCCTTTCCCTTCCCCGCGAAGACGTACGAATGGAGCGGCTGACCGGCTCAGCGTGACCCGCTGCCCCTTCAAGGGCGTGTCGCCTACTTCTCCCATGACGTGCACAGCGATGTTGCCTGGAGCCAGGAACCGCCGTTGGCCGACATGAGGCGGTAGCGCAGCACTTGGCGTTCGACGACAAGACGATGATCGTCACACAGACGGATTCGAGAATGTCAGAGCAGCGAAGGAGCAGGCGAATGGCATACCTGATAATGGCCGCTGGCCTGCTGCTGGCGCTGGTCGTGGTAGCGATAGTGGTGATGCAGGTCTGGCGCCAGGCCGACAACCGCGCAGCAGAGAAAGCCTGGGTATGGCTGCAGTCTCAGGCACCTGCCACTGTCGAAGCGTTCGATCCCGCCATGGTCGAAGGCCTGCCCGAGGCGGTCCGGCGCTACTTCCTCTTCACTATCGCACCGGGAACGCCGCTTCATCGCGTCAGCGAGATTCACATGCACGGCGAAATCGGGCTCGGCACCAAGGAGGCCCCCGGCTACCGCCCCATGCGGGCGAGGCAACTACTCGCACCGCCGCACGGCTTCATCTGGCACCTCGAACGGGCCGGTTCAGGCCTTATGCAGATGAGTGGCTCGGACGGCATGTCCGAAGGCCGCTCCTGGACGCGCTTCTGGCTCAACGGCACGCTACCCGTCGCTCGGGCAGGGGGCAACGACAACCACCTGCGTGCCTCGTTCGGTCGTGTGGCGGCGGAAGCCGCCTTCTGGGCCCCGGCAGCGCTGCTGCCCCAGCACGGAGTGCGCTGGGAAGAGACCGGCGAGCCGAACCTGGCACGAGCGGTTATCACCCACGGCTCCTTAGAGCAGACGATAGAGATCGCCGTGGCCGAGGATGGCCGACCGCGTTGGGTGCAGTTCCAGCGCTGGAGCGACGCCAACCCCGAGAAGCAGTGGAGGCTCCAGCCCTTCGGCGGCACTCTCGACGACTTCCAAAATTTCGAAGGCTTCACCCTGCCCACCAGTGTCGAGGCGGGCAATCACTTCGGCACGGAAGCGTACTTTCCGTTCTTCCGGGTGAGGGTGGGGGAGGTGCGGTTTTTGGCCTTGTAGTGGTTCACCTTTAGTCGTTCCGCTGATCCTGCGCATGGGAAAACCCATGCTGCAGTGCTAGTCTGAAACTCAAAGATACTTAACGATACAACCGTGCACATAGGACAAGCCATGTGGATAGGGAAGCCACCGGGCTCTCTGCGGCTGCTTCACCGTCGAGTGCAGGTTACCGGTGGCGCCGCTCATCAAGCTTCGCATGCACGACCATTTGCCATGCTGGCCGGTATCGATCAAATGTGACGTGCCTGCAGAGCCAGAAAATATGACGAGAGCTTAGATTTTTAAAAAGGATTTGGTGTAATGGTAAATTTCTCAATGAAATTTGATAGTAAGTTTGATGATATCGAGCATTATAAATTTTATCCAGAAATGAAGCCCTGGGTAGGTGATAGATATGCAGAAGTAGGTTTAAAAGTGCTGATCATTGGTGAAAGTCATTATCTGAAAAGTGGCAGTAATTATCATCATGATGCGAAAGCATGGTACGATGGGGTAAAAGTTTCTGATAAGAAAGATTGGGGTTGGATAAAGACAAGAGATATCATATCCAATGGCATTGCTGCTAAGTGGAAGGGTGGATCTAAGTTAATATATAAAAATATTGAAAAAGGGCTGTATGAAGCAGGTTTCTGTGGGCGCGAACAATCAACAGCATTTTCTGATATCGCCTTCCTTAACTACTTTCAAAGGCCTGCGCAAAAAACAGGCGAATCAATCAAGGTAACAAAGCTGGATTCTGATGTTAGTCATTATGTTGTGAGCCAAGTAGTGGCAACCATTTCTCCAGATATAGTGATTTTTGCCAGTTCACTAGCTTGGAAGCACGCTAAGCAGAGCGGGCTTGTTCAGAAAATAAATGGAAAAGGTATCAAGTGCACTCGGGTGCCACATCCAGGCATGCCATGGTGGAATCGTGTATCAAAGGCATATGGAAACAAAACTGGAAAGCAGCATTTTGTTAGCTATATAAAAGAAACGATAAAATAAATTCATGAGAAATATTCTCAATTGATATATTAATTAGCGATGGCACTAATGTTGCTATTGTAGTGTGTGCGGTAGTTGGCGTTCCGAAGCCGACATGCCGAAAAGTTGTCGAGCACGTTCATGGGGTGACATGTAGCATGCGCTGATGGATGTTATGCTTTCTAGCTATATATAATCACTGAATTTCGATAGGGTGAAAGGTGGTCGGGCGCGCAGCATAATACTGAGTAAGCGCGTGCAAATTCAAGTGGGATTCCAAACATGCCATATCAATGCAGCTGTTAAAAGACAAAGATAAAATGGAGTGATAAAAAAGTGCCTATTTTCGATATTTCAGGAGGCAAGCTATCTGCCGTTGAGCAGAAGAACTTTGCGCTAGAAAAAGATTTGCAATCCCTGATTGAGAAAAATCTCGAAACGGTCTTTAATTGCAGATTCGTTGCCAGTGAGTTTTCAACCGGAGCACAGCATGCAGGTCGAATTGATAGCCTCGCATTGTCAGAAGAAGATAATCCGGTGATTATCGAGTACAAAAAAGTTGAATCATCGGAGCTTATCAATCAAAGTCTTTTCTACTTATACTGGATTAGAGATCACAAAGGGGATTTTGAGATCGCAGTGCAAAAGCAGTTGGGTAGTGGCGTAAAGGTAGATTGGAATGACGTAAGGGTTATTTGCATCGCTCCAAATTATAAGAAATATGATTTGCACGCAGTTCAGGTAATGGGTGCAAATATCGAGCTATGGAAATACCGCTTATTTTCCAACAATTCTCTTTATCTGGAAGAAGTTTTTCATACTGCTAAGGCAGCGGTCGTATCAACATCTGCGGCCACAGCTGAAAACGTATATAAAAATCCCGTCATGGTTGAGGCTGGAAAAAAAGCCGCGCTAACCCGTGCCACGGCAACCTATACATTCGAAGAAAGGCTTGAAGGGAAAAGCGATGACATCCAAGAGTTAACAGCAACTATACGCGAATTTATCATTGGCTTAGATGAATCTATTGAGGAGGTGCCAAAAAAATTCTACGTTGCTTACAAGGTCTCGCAGAACATCGCTTGTATGGAAGTCAAAGGAAAAAACGTTAAGTTATTTTTAAAACTCAAGCCTTCTGATATTCCAGAGGGAATAAAAAACTATCGAGATGTAACATCAATAGGGCATTACGGTACTGGCGATGTCGAATTTACCGTATCTTCAGAGGAAGAGTTTGAGCCAGTTAAAGAATTTATAACAATGGCATATAACAAGGTCGGTGGCTAAAGCCTTCTAACAATCGCAGGCAAGCCGACGAATTTTTACGTTGAGGCTGGACCTTCACTACAAAGCCGCGCATGTTGCGGGCGTTATATCAGTGAAATCCCACCCCAAAGTTGCTTTTGGCCGAAACCGACATTGCCATCACAGGCGGTGACATGTGCTTGGCATCTACAACCTCCCCAACCTCCCCAACCCACTCACCCTCACCACCTCCCTCGTCACCGCTTCATCCAGCATCCCGCGACCCGTCTCCACCAGCGTGAGCCAGTGCTTGGCGCGGGTGATGCCGGTGTAGACCAGCTCCCGGGTGAGGATGGGGTTGGGGGCGTCGGGGAGTAGCAGGGCGGAGTGGGTGAATTCCGAGCCTTGGGATTTGTGCACCGTCATGGCGAATACGGTTTCCACCGCCTGTAGGCGGCTGGGCAGCACCCACTTGATGTCGCCGCTGCCATCGCTTGCCGGGAAGGCGACGCGTAGTAGGGTGCGGCCGGGCGATTCTGTCGCGCTGCGGGCTTCGGGTACGGCGAGGGTGATGCCGATATCACCGTTCATCAGCCCCAGGCCGTAGTCGTTGCGGGTAACGAGTACCGGGCGACCTTCGAACCAGCCCTGTTCCAGCTCCAGGTCGCTGGCCTTGAGCCGGCTGGCGCGGCGCAGTGCCCGGCCAATGCGCGGGTTCAGCCCCTCAATGCCCCAGGGGCCTTTTCTCAAGGCGCACAGCAGCTGGAAGTGGCCGTGGGCGTCGAGCACTTGGCGGGCCCAGTCGTCATAGGGTTGCCGCGCTTCGCCTTCGCCGAAGTAGGGCTGCGCGGGGCGATTGGCCTGCATCACTTCCAGGTAGTGGGCGTAGCCGCAGGGCGGCGCGATAGGCTCGCCGCGGCGGTCGTGGCGGCCTTCGCCCTTATTTGGAAAATCAGTGGTGAAGCCGGCCGGGTTTCCGTTCACCACCAGGCGATCCAGCGCGGGGTCGTCGGCGTCCGCCAGGGCGAGGCGGGCGATGTCGGCGAAGCCCTGTTGGAAGATGTCGCGCACGGCGCGTATCTTCTCTTTCGTGCCGTGGTCTGGGCCGAGTGGGCGGTTGACCGCTTCGGCAAGCTGGCCGATGCCGCTACTGGCGTCGAAGCGGTGGCTCACCCGCAGCATGGCGATGGCCTGGTCCAGCGGCTGGCCGCCTTGGTCCTTGTATCGTTCGGGAATCGGCGTGCCGGTCACGGCTTCCAGCCACTCGGCGGTGGCCGGGGTGTAGTGGCCGCCTTCGGCGCGCTGGCACAGGTCGCCGAGAACGGCGCCGGCTTCCACCGAGGCGAGCTGGTCCTTGTCGCCGAGCAGGATGAGCCGCGCCCTGGGCGGCAGGGCGGTGAGCACGGCGGCCATCATCTCGATATCCACCATCGAGGCTTCGTCGATCACCAGGGCGTCCAGCGCCAGCGGGTTGCCGGCGTGGTGGCGGAAGTGGCGGGTATCCGGCCGCGAGCCCAGCAACCTATGCAGCGTGGTGACCTCCGTCGGGATGCTATCGCGCAGGGTTGAGATATCCACACCCTGTTGGCCCACGGCGCTGGCCAGTTCCACCAGCGAAAGGCCCTGCACCTGCTTGGCGATGGACTCGTTGAGCCTTGCCGCGGCCTTGCCGGTGGGGGCGGCCAGGCGAATGCGCAGCGGGCGTGGGGTGCCTGAGCCCGCTTGTACCGGCTCTCCCAGGGCCAGCGCCTGCAGCAGAGCGAGCAGCTTGACCACGGTGGTGGTCTTGCCGGTGCCGGGGCCGCCGGTGATCACGGCGAAACGCGAGCGGCTGGCCAGGGCACAGGCGGCCTGCTGCCAGTCGAGTTCATGTCCCAGTGTAAAGAGCGCAGCTAGCGCCCGGGCCAGGGTGGCGGTATCGGCCTCGGTGTCAGGTGCAGTCAGTCGGTTACCGATGAGCCCGCGAATGTCCTGCTCGTACTGCCAGTAGCGGCGCAGGTAGAGGCGCACGTTGCCGTCGCGTTCGCTGCGCACCAGTGGGGAGTTGCCCGGTGGTTCGTTACCGTCCGCCACCAGGGCAGGGTGGTGCAGGGCGTCGCACCACACGCTGAGTTCCAGCTCGGCCAATAGGTCGCTGGGCAGCGGCGGCGGGTCGCTCAGATCATCGCCTTCCGGCGGCAGCGAGAGCGCCAGGTCGGGGGCGGCCAGGGTCTGGGCGAGGTCCAGGCACACGTGGCCGCGGCCGAGCTGGTGGCTGGCAAGGGCAGCGGCCAGCAGCAGCAGGGGAGAGGCGTCGTTCACTTCGCGCTGCAGAAAGCCGGCCAGGGCTCGGTCCAGCGCGCGTAGCCAGCCGCGTTCCACCCAGCGGTCGAGCAGGGCGAACAGCGCTTCGTGGTCGTGCAGCGCTGCGCTGTGATCGGAGGAAGCGGGCTGGGGCTCGTCGGGTCCGTTGGGCAAGCTCGGCTCGGCGAACAGGTCCAGGGTAGCGTCGTCCATGTGCTTGTTGCGCTTGCTCATGCCGAGGCCTCCGTGTTGGCGGTGGCGGCGTGGGCCGCCCGGGTGTCGCCATGGAAGAGGGTATCCAGCGCTTCGATCAGCTCCCGCGGTGGGCGCTCGGCGTGCACGCCACGGCTCTCGGCATTGGCACCCCTGAGAAAGACGGTGAGCGAGCCGCCGATGTGCCGGTCGTAGTCGTAGCCTGGCAGGCGCGCCTTGAGCAGTCGGTGCAGGGCCAGCAGGTAGAGCGCGTACTGCAGGTCGTAGCGTTTCTCGGCCACGGCTTGGCGCATGGCGTCCGAGCTGTAGGCGCTGTCGTCCGGCCCAAGGTGGTTCGATTTCCAGTCCGCCACGTAGTAGCGCCCCTCATGCTCGAACACCAGGTCGATGAAGCCCTTGAGCATACCGTTGAGGGTGTCGGCATCCAGCGCGGGGCGGGGCAGGCCGGCGCCTGTGGTGTCACTCTGGCTTCTATCGGGGCTGGGGAGTGTGTAAGCACTTACGAGGGCGTCCAGCCGACGGGTGTCGACCTGGCGCGAGGCGAACCAGAACTCCATCTCCACCTGATAACTGGTGAGCGTTTCGAGCTTGAGGCTGCCCGCGCCGTTGGGCAGCGGCAGCGGGGCGGCGAGCAGTTGGCCGAACCAGGCGTGCAGGGTGGGCAGCCACTGCTGCCAGCCGCGCACCTGACAGCGCCGGGCGAGGGTGTCCTCGCGTAGGGCCGGGTCCTGGGCCGCGCGGGCGAAACCGTGCTCGCCGGCCCACTCTAACAAGCCGTGCAGGAAGGTGCCGGGCCCGGGACCGCGGGGGAACCGATGTAAGGAAGGCAGCGGTTCGCTCTGGCTGCTGTCATGCGGCTCTTCGATCACTTCCAGCGCGGTAGCCTCCATAGCGGTGGCGGGCTCGGGCAGGCTGCCGCTTCGCTGTGCTTTGCTATCGTGGGGGCTTAGAGGTAAGTCAGTCCTTACTGGGGCGCTGGCCGATTCGATGGTGACCCTCTCGCCGGAGAGGCGCAGCGCCGAGTAGCTGGCGATCCACCAGTGTTCGCGGGCGGGCCGTGCGGACGTGCGCGCTTCGCCCAGGGCTTCATCCCGCTTGTCGAGCGTCACGATCTGGGCGTGGGCGGGCGGCGCCGGGGCGATCTCGATGGCGGCGCAGTCGCCCTTCAGTCGCTTGAGCGCTTCACTGAAGCCGGTGGGTCCGAGCATATCGCCGTTGGCCAGCAGCTGGCCGATGGCGCTGCCTTCGCCGCCCTTGAGCGGCGCCATGCCGAGCCAGGTGGCGTGGCGGGCGCGGGTCAGCGCTACGTAGAGCTTGCGCAGGTCTTCACCCAGGCGTTCGCGGTCGGCGCTGGCCAGGGTTTCCTCGTCGGCCTCGAGACTGATGCGCAGCCGCCCCTCGGCGTCGTGCCAGCGCAGCGGCGAGTCGTCCTTCTTGGTGGGGCGGTGGCTGCAGATGAAAGGCAGGAACACCAGCGGGTACTCCAGCCCCTTGGACTTGTGAATGGTGATGACCTTCACCAGGTCGGCATCGCTCTCGAGGCGCAGCTTGTGGGTGTCGCCGTGGCCCTCGGGCTGGGCGATGGCCTCGGCGAGGAAGCGGATCAGCGCGTGTTCGCCGTCGAGCTCCTGGCTGGCGTGCTGTAATAACTCCCCCAAGTGCAGCAGGTCGGTAAGTGCTCTCTCACCGTCACTGGCGGGCCCCCAGGCAAGCAGTCGCTGCGCCACGTCGAAGTCGTGGATGATCTTGCGCACCAGCGGCAGCACGCCTTGGCGCTGCCATAGCCGGTGGTAGTCACGGAACTGCAGCACGCGGCCTTCCCAGGCCAGCTCATCCTCGTTCAATCTGTCCAACGTGGCGATATCGAGCCCCAGCACCGAGGTGGCCAGGGCGGTGCGCAGCAAGCGGTCATCGTCGTGTGCCGCGCAGGCGCGCAGCCAGGCGTCGAGCTGGGTGGCGACCGGCGAGGCGAACACCTTGTCCTTGTCGGAGAGGTAGACGCTCTTCACGCCGCGCCGGGCCAGCGCCTGGCGAATCGCCCGCGCCTCGCCCAGGCCGTTGACCAGCACCGCCATATCCGAAGGCTTGAGTGGCTGCAGTTCGCCCTGCTCGTTCCGGAAGCCGGTACTACCGCTTTGCCCCTCGTTGAGCAGCTCGACCATGTACGAGGCGCAGCGCTCGGCCATTTCGCCATGGTAGGCGCTCTTGGAGAGCGGCTCGTCGCAGTCGAGCTGCCACAGGGTCATGGCCGGTAGCGGCTTGCCCTGGCGGGTGAGTGAGTCCTTGCGTCCTTTCGCGCCCACGGCAATAAACGGAACCGGATTGCTGCCGTCGGCTTGCTTGAACAGGAAGGCGCCGGGCGGGTGCGCTTCGGCGAACTCGAAACAGCGGTTGACCGACTCGACCATCTCGCGACTGGAGCGGAAGTTGGTACCCAGGGTGACGTGGCGGCCTTCGGTATCGCGGCGGGCGCGCAGGTAGGTGTGGATGTCGGCGCCGCGGAAGGCATAGATCGCCTGCTTGGGGTCGCCGATCAGGAACACGCCCCGAGTTTCAGAAGAGCCGGGGCGATTCTCGCGGATGCGGTAGACGCAGTCGAAAATGCGGTACTGCACCGGGTCGGTGTCCTGAAATTCGTCGACCAGGGCGACCGGGAACTGGCGGCGGATCTGCGCGCCCAGCGCCTCGCAGTTGGGGCCGGCAAGGGCGCGGTCCAGGTGAGTGAGCAGCTCGTTGGGGCCCATCTCGGCGCGGCGCTCCTGCTCACGGTCGAGCCGTGCGCGGCACCAGTGCACGGCGTGGGTGAGCAGGTCGGCGTAGGGATCGGGCAGGGCGTTGAGCGCTTCCTGCAGTTTTTCCAGCGCGGCCAGTGCCGGGTGATCCGGCGGCTCGCCCTTGAGCCAGATATCAGCCATGCCCTGGGGCGTGAGGCGCTTCCAGGCGGCCTCGGTGAGGCCGGGCCAGGTGGCGTCGCCTTGGCACCATTCGCGCAGGGCACCGAGCCAGTTGCTGCGGCTGCGGACATTGAAGCTCTGGCCCTTGAAGGCTTTCTGTTGGGCGGCCTCTTCGAACAGCGCTTCGCACTCGTTCACCCAACTGGGCCACGGCGCCTTGAGCTGGGCCAGGCGCTCGGCGGTTTCGCGGCTTGCGTTGGCTACCGTCTCGGCCGGGGGCGGGGCGTTCTTGTTCAGGGCTTCGGCTTCGGGCATCAGGCCGCGTACCGCCGCATGAAGCTGTTCGGGCGTGCTCCAGTGGCGCACCACACTGGCCAGCTCGTCGTTGCTCAGCGGGTAGTAGAAGCTGCGCCAGTAGTCGCGCACCACTTCGAGTTCCAGCTCGGACTGGTCGGTTTCCAGGTTCAGCGAGAACAGGCTGCCGCTGTCGAAGGCGTGCTCGCGCAGCATGCGGTAGCACCAGCTGTGGATGGTGGAGACGGCGGCCTCGTCCATCCATTCGGCGGCGAGCTGCAGGCGCCGGGCACAGGCGGGCCAGGTGGCGGGATCGTATTGGTCGCGGAGGGCCAGGAGCAGCGGGTCTGGTGGCGCTGGGGCTGTTCCCGGCGCCCCGGCGGCAGTCTCGCCAGTTGCTTCGTCAGCAGGATTTCGCGGAGGCGCTGTGAACCCATCCATGGGCGCTACCGATTCCATCCCTGGAATCGGACCTCCGCTACATCCTGCTCCCGAAGCTTCGGCAACGTTTGGTGCCGTTTCGGGCAGCTGTAAAAAGACATTGGCGGCCTCCACCAGTCGCGCGCGGATCCGCTCACGTAGCTCCTGGGTGGCGGCGTTGGTGAAGGTGACGACGAGGATTTCGGGCGGCGTCAGTGGGCGCTCGAAGGCGGCCTCGTCGTCGGCTGAGCGGGCGCCGAGTACCAGCCGCACATAGAGCAGGGCGATGGTGAAGGTTTTGCCCGTTCCCGCGCTGGCTTCGATCAGGCGACTGCCGTGAAGCGGAAACGACAAGGGATCTAACTGCGTGACCTCGCTCATGCCTGGCTCCCCGCTTTCTTCGCTGCCTTGCTGTCCCCCTCTTTCTTGTCCCCCTCTTTCTTGTCTCCCTTGACGGCCAAGTGCACCGGGGCGAGCAGGCGTTCAGTGAGTTCGGCGAAGCCGCCGGCGGTGTGGTGGGCCTCGTACAGCGCGGTGAAGCTGGGCCAGCGGTGGGCAAGGTAGGCATTGCGGCCCGCTTCGCCGGCGTTGAAGTCGTCGCCATTGTAGGCGCTGGCGGCGGCGCGCCAGGCATCGCTGTCGCGCTCACTATCAGGCGTTCCCAGCTTGCTCAGCCAGACGAAGGCGGTGTCGCAGGCGAGCGGCAGCGGTGCCTGCATGCCGGCCTGCCACAGCTTGATGATGTCGCGCAGGTGCGTGCGGGCCGCTTCCGGGTCGAGGGGCGGCAGGGTGACGTGGCCGGCCTTGGAGAGCAGCCGGGTGGTCATGGGGGCGCCATCCAGATGCCCGGCCAGGTGCGCGACCCAGTGGCGCAGTATCTGCGGCCAACGGTACTTGCCCTTCTTTACGAGGCTGCTGCTGGTGAGCACCAGGCGGCAGCGTTCGCCCGTGGCGCTTTCACGCAGTTCGTTGAGCCAGTCTTCGAGGGGCGGGGCGCCGGGCACGTTGAGCAGCACCGGCTCGGGCTCCTCGATCTGCCGCGGCCACTGTTCCAGCGCTTCCTCGTAGGCTTCGAACAGTTCTTCCATCGGCTCGGTGAGCTGTTCGCGCATGCGCTCGCCGAAGGCGCCCATGGCCAGCACGCCCTGGCCTTGCAGCCGGTCGAGGGTGCCGAGCAGGGCGGGCAGGCGGTCATGGCCTTCGTCGACGGCGCGGCGCTGCTCACGGATCAGCAGGTCCTGCAGCTGCCAGTTGGCCAGGCCGTCCAGGGCGAAGGGCTCGTGGTCGAGGCTGACGATGTCCTCGCGCTCGAGGAACACCTTGAGGCGCGTGGTGAAGAAGGCGCGGGCCGGGTCGCGCAGGAAGTTGCCGAGCTGTGCCAGCGTCAACGGGCTCTCCTGTTTGAACTCGCCAAGTTCTTGGGACTCGGGTTCCGCCTTCGCTTCGCCATGCACCTCGCGCCACTCATGGGCGTAGGTAAACAGCCGCCGGGCGGCTACGCTGCGCTCGGCCTGCTGCGCTTCGCTGGGAAAATAGGTGCGGCTGAACGGCTGCAGCGGGTGCTCGGTGGTGAGGGCTTCGAGCAGGTCGCTGCCATCCGTCGTTTGCCAGCCTGCAGCGAGATGATCGCGTAGCTGGCCCACCAGCACCGAGGGCGGCTTTTCGGTGTTGTCGACGATGCTACGGCCCACCCAGCTCACGTAGAGCTGCTGCCGGGCGGAGAGCAGCGCTTCGAGGAACAGGTAGCGGTCGTCCTCGCGGCGCGAGCGGTCACCGGGGCGGTAGTCGCCGTTCATCAGGTCGAAGTCCATCGGCGGGTGGCTGCGTGGGTAGTCGCCGTCGTTCATGCCCAGCAGGCACACCCGCTTGAAGGGGATGGCGCGCATGGGCATCAGCGTGGCGAAGTTCACCGCCCCGGCCAGGAAGCGCTGCGACAGGCTCGGCTCGTCGATCTGGGCCAGCCAGTGCTCGCGCACCACCGAAAGCGGCAGCTGGCGGGCAAGCCCCGCCTCCTCGGCGCTCTCCTGCCACGCCTGCAGCGTCTGTTCGAGCTGGGCCAGCATCAGGCTGTCTTCGGGGGCCTCGGCGAGAAAGCTCGCTTCCAGCAGGCCGCGCAGGCGCTGCACCCAGCCGGCCACGTCGGTGGGCTCGCGCAGGGTGCGCCACTGGCGTTCCAGGGTTTCCAGCAGGGCGGCGAGTGGCCCGGCCAGCGCGGCTTCCAGCCCGCCGATATCGTCGTAGGGTTCGATACCCTGCCACGGGCCGCTGGCGGCTTCGCCCACGGCGTAGCCCAGCAGCAGCCGGCGCAGGCCGAAGGCCCAGGTGTTCTGTTCCATACCGGCGGGCAGGTCGAGGCTGCCACGCTGGCTGGCGTTGAGCCCCCAGCGGATGCCGGCGCCTTCTATCCAGCGGCGCAGCGTCGGCACGTCCTGTTCCTGAATGCCGAAGCGCGCGCGCAGGGCGGGTACGTCGAGCAGGTCGAGCAGGTCGCTGACCGAGAGGCGCAGCTCCGGCAGGCGCAGCAGCTTTTCCAGGGCGATCAGCAGCGGCAGGCGGTGTCGGCTGCCCTGGTCGGAGAGGGTAAAGGGGATGTAGCGCGGGTCGTCGCGCTCGATTTGACCGAAAACCGCCTGCACATGGGGCGCGTAGTGGTCGATGTCCGGCACCATCACGATGATGTCGCGGGGCCTGAGGCTCGGGTCGGCGCTGAAGGTGGCGAGCAGCTGGTCGTGGAGGATCTCGACTTCGCGCTGGGGGCTGTGGGCGGCGTGGAAGACGATGGAGTCGTCGCGGCTCGGGTCCACCGCCGGCCAGGTCTCGCGGGTCTCGTGCAGCGGGCGCAGCTCGCGAATGTCGTCCTGCAGCTGTTGCAGCAGCCGTCCGTCGCCTTCGTTCACGAAGGGCTCGAACAGGTCGATGCGCAGGGAGTCGGCGGCAAATAGATGCTCGTACTGCTGGGCGTCGTCGTGCTCGTCGAGCAGGCGCAGGTAGTCGCGGCCCTGCTTGCCCCAGGCGGCCAGCAGCGGCTGGGCGTGCAGGTGCAGGCTTTCCGCGCCTTCACCACCAGCGTCGCCAACGCCGAGTACGTCGAGCCGTTCGGGCATGCCCTGCTTGCGCCGCTGGCGATAGCGCTGGGCGCGGAGCAGATCCTTGTGTTCGATGATGTCGGCCCAGTAGTGCTGGCAGGGGTTGTGCACGCACAGCACCACTTGGCTGCAGCGGGCCACGGCGGCCAGGGCTTCCAGCGCCTGCTGCGGCAGCGAGGAGATGCCGAACACCATCACCCGGCGCGGCAGGCCGGCAGGGCGGTTGTCGCAATCGAGCTGGCGCGCCGCCTCGAGGAAGCGGCGGTGGACCATGGCGCGGCTGGAGGCCACGCCGTCGTCGCCCACGTCTTCGATCAGCGCTCGCCACAGCGCCGGCTGCCAGCGCTGGGTGTCGTCGATAGGGCGTGCCTCGCCGCGGGCCGAAATCAGTACGTCTTCACCTCGGGCCCAGGCCTCGAGCCAGTCGGCGCGGTACACCTGGTACTGGTCGAGCAGGTCGGCCAGGCGCTCGGCAAGCTGATGGTGCTTGCGCAGGTCGTTGTCGTCTTCCAGAAAGCGGCGCAGCGGAGCGAATTCGTCGCGGGGCATCAGTTCCGGCAGCAGGCGCAGCAGCCGCCACAGCAGCCGCGACTTGTCGAAAGGCGAGGTGACGGGCACCGCATTGGGGTCGCCTTCCACATGGTTGAGTACTACGCGGTAGGCCTGCCACAAAAAGCGCGCCGGCAGGGTGACGTCCAGCGCGGCGGCGATGCCGCTGCCGCCGTCGGCCTCGTCGGCGGCCAGGGCCAGCTTTATCCACTGGCCGATGCCGTTGCTCTGCACCAGGATCGTCTCGTTCTCCAGCGGCGCCAGCGGATGGCGCTTCATCCACGCCACCGCCACGCCGCGCAGGTCCTCCAGGCGGTTGCCGTGAACGACCATGAAGCCGGGGGTGAGGGCATTCTCCTGGGGGGCGGCGAGCGGCATGGCGAAGCTTCCTGCTTGGGGCGAGGCCTCATGGTGCCGTAAAAAGGTAGGCGGATAAACGCGGCGATGAACGCTTGCGGCTGTAAGTGTTCATCGCGCTAATGCAGCATCATTCCGCCAGGTTCTTCACCGGCCGGCCCGCGTCGAAGGCCAGCAGGTTGTCGAAGGCGTCGCCGAAGTAGAGCTCGTAGCTGTCCTTCTCCACGTAGCCGAGGTGAGGCGTGGCGAGGAAATTGGGCAGGTCGAGCAGCGGGTGGTGCGTTAGCGGCTCCTCCTCGAACACATCCACCGCGGCGCGGCCGGGCCGGCCCTGGCGCAGCGCGGCTTCCAGCGCACCCGGAGCGATCAGCGGGGCGCGGCTGGTGTTGACCAGCAGGGCCGTGGGCTTCATGCAGGCAAGATCCTCGGCGGAGACGATGCCGCGAGTGTCTTCGTTCAGGCGCAGGTGCAGGCTCAGTACGTCGCTGCGCTCGAACAGCTCGGCCTGGCTGCCCGCCACTTCGAGCCCCGCCTCGGCAGCGCGGGCGCGGGTGCCCTCGCGGCCCCACACCAGCACGTTCATCTCGAAGGCCTGGCCGTAGCGGGCCACCAGGCTGCCGATCTTGCCGTAGCCGAAGATGCCCAGCGTGCGGCCCTTGAGCCCGGTGCCCAGGGTGCGCTGCCAGCGGCCGGCCTTGAGGTTTTCGAACTCTTCGGGAATGTGGCGCATGGCCGCTAGCACCAACCCCCAGGTGAGTTCGGCGGCGGCATGGGGCGAGCCTGTACCGGCCATGACGGTGATGCCGTGGCGCCTGCAGGCGGCCAGGTCGACGTGGGCCGCGCCGCCGCCGGTCTGGCTGATCGCCTTCAGCCTGGGCAGCCGCGCCAGCAGCGAGGCGGTGATCGGCGTGCGCTCGCGAATCAGCACCAGGGCATCGGCGTCGGCGAAGCGCTCCACCAGGGCATCTTCGTCGGTCGGGGTATCGTGGTAGACGATGACCTCGTGGCCCTCCAGCTTGGCAAAGGCATGAAGGGTGCGGACGCAGTCCTGGTAGTCGTCGGGGATCACGATTTTCATCGATGGGGCTCCGGTGGCTTGAAGAAACACGTAGGGCCAGAAGAAGCCTAATGTGCGGCGAACCGTGGCGCATTGCCAGTCGCTGTCATGGGTAACCGTTGGGCAGCGATCGATAATCAGTTGCAATGCCGCTCGATTTTCGCCCATGTCGGGCCTACAGTGAGCGGCAGGAACGTCAGTGGAGTTGCCATGTTTCCCGAGTTCACCCTTCGCTATGCCCGCCTGCCGGAACGCTTCTATGAACGCTTCGCGCCGGTGCCGGTGCAAACGCCGCACCTGGTGGCCTTCAACCGGCCGCTGGCCGAGGCGCTAGGCTTTGATCTTTCCGCCTTCGATGCCGAGGAAGCCGCCGTGTGGTTTGCCGGCAACGTGGTGCCGCGGGGCGCCGAACCGCTGGCCCAGGCCTACGCCGGGCACCAGTTCGGCGGCTTCGTGCCGCGGCTGGGTGACGGCCGGGCGGTCCTGCTCGGCGAGGTGACCGACCGCGACGGCCGGTTGCGCGACATCCAGCTCAAGGGGGCGGGGCGCACGCCCTTTTCCCGTGGCGGCGATGGGCGCTCGCCGCTGGGGCCGGTGCTGCGAGAGTACCTGGTCAGCGAGGCGATGCACGCCATGGGCATTCCGGCCACGCGGGCGCTGGCCGCCGTGACCACGGGCGAACGTGTCATGCGCGGCATCCCCGAGCCTGGAGCCATCCTGACCCGCGTGGCTTCGAGCCATATTCGCGTCGGCACCTTCCAGTACTTTGCCGCCCGCGGCGACCTCGAAGGGGTGCGCGAATTGGCCGGACATGTGATCGAGCGCCACTATCCGGAACTTGAGTCGCAGCAGGGCGGAGAGCGCTACCTGGGTCTGCTCGAAGCGGTGCAGGCACGTCAGGCAGCCCTGATTGCAAAGTGGATGGGGGTGGGCTTCATCCATGGCGTGATGAACACCGACAACACCACGATTTCCGGCGAGACCATCGACTTCGGCCCCTGCGCCTTCATGGAGCAGTACGACCCGCAGATGGTATTCAGCTCCATCGACGAGGGCGGGCGTTACGCCTATTCCAACCAGCCGTGGATCGCCCAGTGGAACCTGGCGCGGTTGGCCGAAACCCTGCTGCCGCTGATCGACGACGACGGCGACAAGGCGGTGGAGCGGGCCACCGAGATGCTGCAGCGCTTCCCCGGGCAGTACGAAGCCGAATGGCTGGGGATCATGCGTGCCAAGCTCGGTCTCGAACAGGCGCAGCCGGGCGACAGGGCGCTGATCGAGGCGCTGCTGGCGACGATGCATTGCGGCCGCGCCGACTTCACCCTGTGCTTCCGTCAGCTGGCCGCTGCGGCAGAAAACCCCGAGGCGGAAGCCGCGCTTATCGCGTTGTTCGAGCGCCCCGAGGAGATTGCCGGATGGCTCGAGGAGTGGCGCGCTCGCCTCGCCCAGGAGCCTCTAGACGAGAGCGAGAGGGCGCAGCGGATGCGCCTGGCCAACCCGGCGTTCATCCCGCGCAACCACCGCGTGCAGCAGGCGCTCACTGCGGCCATGGACGAGAACGACTTCGGCCCCTTCGAGACGCTGCTCGCGATCGTTACCCGCCCCTTCGACGAGCAGCCCGGCTTTGAGGAGTACTCTCTTCCCGCCGAGCCCACCGAGCGGGTGTTCCGCACCTTCTGCGGGACCTGATCAGGCGACGGGCAGCACCAGCTCCCGCGCCTCGCCCATCAGCAGGGCGCGGTTGGCTTCCAGCGCCTCGCGCAGGAAGTCCCAAAGCAACCGCACCCGCGCCAGGCGCCTCTGCTCCTGGCGCGCGGTGATCCAGAACTGGCGCACGATCTCCACTTCCTCATCCAGCACGCTTTCCAGGCTATCGCCGGGCTCGGCCATGAAGCAAGGCAGCACGGCAAGCCCCGCCCCTTGCCGGGCGGCGGCGTGCTGGGTGGTGACGCTGGTGCTGCGGATCGAGAAGTGCGGCGCCGTGCCCACCACCGCCGGGTCGAGCAGCGGGTCAAGATAGTTCAGCTGTTCGCTGAAGATCAGGTCGTCCACGTAGCCGATCAGGCGGTGCGCGCCCAGCTCGTTGAGCCGTGCCGGACGACCATGGCGCTGCAGATAGCCCTGGCTGCCGTAGAGCCGCAGACGGTAGTCGCATAGCCGCGAAATGACCAACCCCTGGCTCGCCGGGCGTTCCACGGTAATGGCGAGATCCGCCTCGTGGCGGCTCAGGTTGACCACCCGGGGCAGGGCGAGCAGATCCAGCGTGATGCCCGGGTGTTGCTCGCAGAAGGCTGAAAGCAGCGGGGCGATCACCCAGGTGCCGAACCCTTCGGTCACGCCCAGGCGAATCTGCCCGCTAAGCTGCCGGTTCTTGTCCGACAGGCTCTCGCCCGCCTCGAAGGCGTGGCGGGCCATCTCTTCGGCGTGGGCGAGCAGCTGCTGGCCGGCCTCGGTCAGGTGGTAGCCGTGGGTGCTGCGCTCGAAGAGCTGGGTGTTGAGCTTCTGCTCGAAACGGCGGGTGCGGCGCGACAGGGTGGAATGGTCGACTCCTAGGCGGCGGGCGGCGTCGGTGAGCCGCTGGCTGCGCGCCACCTCGAGAAAGATCTGGATATCCTGCCAGTCGAGCATTGGGTGTCCCTGTGAGCCACATGCTTTGTGCATTATTGCACAAGGCATGTGAAGAAGTGCCCGTTGTCACCCCTGTGCAGGACTGGATAGACTCGATTTCAACGTGCTTCGTGTATTTCTACACAGAAAGTCTAATGCGCTCGAACAGCTACGACGACAACAAGTAACAGCTACGACGACAACAAGTAGAGGAGCTTTGCCGCCATGTCCATCCGCGAAATCCCAATGTTTATCGACGGCCAGGCCGTCCCGTCCCAGAGCCAGGAGTGGCGGGACGTGGTCAACCCTGCCACCCAGGAAGTGGTGGCGCGGGTGCCGTTCTGCACCGCCGAGGAGGTCGACCGTGCCGTGGCCAGCGCCAAGGAGGCATTCAAGACCTGGCGCAAGACGCCGCTGGCCAAGCGCCAGCGCATCATGCTCAAGCTGCAGGCGCTGATCCGCGAGCACACCGAGGAGCTTGCCGCGCTGATCACCGAGGAGCACGGCAAGACCCTGCCCGACGCCGCCGGTGAAGTGGGCCGCGGCCTGGAAGTGGTGGAGCACGCCTGCTCCATCACCTCGCTGCAGCTGGGCGAGCTGGCCGAGAACGCGGCGGGCGAGGTGGACGTCTACACCCTCAACCAGCCGCTGGGCGTGGGCGCGGGCATCACCGCCTTCAACTTCCCGATCATGCTGCCCTGCTTCATGTTCCCGCTGGCCATCGCCACCGGCAACACCTTCGTGCTCAAGCCCTCCGAGCAGGATCCCAGCTCCACCATGCGCCTGGTCGAGCTGGCCCACGAGGCGGGCGTGCCGGCCGGCGTGCTCAACGTGGTCCATGGCGGCCCCGACGTCGCCAACCAGATCGCCGACCACACCGACATCAAGGCGCTCTCCTTCATCGGTTCCAGCCACGTGGGCTCGCTGCTCTATAACCGCGCCGCCGCCGCCGGCAAGCGCATGCAGTCGATGATGGGCGCCAAGAACCACTGCGTGATCATGCCCGACGCCAACCGCAGCCAGGCGATCAACAACCTGCTCGGTTCCGCCTATGGCGCCGCCGGCCAGCGCTGCATGGCCAATTCCGTGGTGGTGCTGGTGGGCGAGGCCCGCGAGTGGCTGGAGGATATCGTCGAGGGCACCCGCGGCATGAAGGTGGGCCCCGGCACCCAGACCGACGCCGACCTGGGCCCGCTGGTCTCCCCCCAGGCCAAGGAGCGCGTGGAGCGCCTGATCACCGCGGGCGAGAAGGAAGGCGCCAAGCTGCTGGTCGATGGCCGCGGCTACCAGGTGGAAGGCTACCCCGACGGCAACTTCGTCGGTCCGACCCTGTTCACCGACGTGACCGCGGAGATGAGCATCTATCGTGAGGAGATCTTCGGCCCGGTGCTCTGCGTGGTCAGCGTCGAGACCCTGGACGAGGCGATCGAGTTCATCAACGCCAACCCCAACGGCAACGGCACCTCCATCTTTACCAATTCCGGCTGGGTGGCGCGCCGCTTCGAGACCGACATCGACGTGGGCCAGATCGGCATCAACGTGCCGATCCCCGTGCCGGTGGCCTACTTCAGCTTCACCGGCTCGCGGGCATCGAAGCTCGGCGACCTGGGCCCCAACGGCAAGCAGGCGATCCAGTTCTGGACCCAGACCAAGACCGTCACCGCGCGCTGGTTCGAGCCCGAGAACGTCTCCAGCGGCATCAACAGCACCATCTCGTTGAGCTGAACGCGACGCGAGGTGTGAACTCGGCCCCGTCTCAGGCGAGACGGGGCCGATTCGCGTCTGTGCGCAGCGTATGGGCTGCAAGAGCAAGGGCGTAAGCGGATCGTGGCGAAGCGGTATCGGGCAACGGCCTAAGTCGCATGGACAGGTATCTGACGTTAACGTTAACTGAAATTTTCGCAGAATAACGATAACACCAGGAGCCACCCCGCATGTCTGTCCCGCTGAGCCGCTTTCCCGTGCCCGAATCCATCGACAACCTGCCCCAGGACATTCGCGACGCCATCCTGGCCGTACAGGAGAAGGCCGGTTTCGTGCCCAACGTATTCCTGATGCTGGCCCACCGCCCGGCGGAATTCCGGGCTTTCTTCGCCTACCACGACGCCCTGATGGAGCGCGAATCCGATACCCTCTCCAAGGCGGAGAAAGAGATGATCGTGGTGGCGACCAGCGCCCGTAATCGCTGTCTCTACTGCGTGGTGGCCCACGGTGCGCTGGTGCGCATCTACAGCAAGAACCCGCTGCTGGCCGATCAGGTGGCCATCAACCACCACACCGCACCGATCAGCGAGCGCCACCGGGTGATGCTCGACTTCGCTCTCTACTGCGGCCTGCAGGTGGGTGAGCTCACCGACGAATGGCAGGCACGCCTCACCGAGGTCGGTTTCACCCACGACGACATCTGGGACATCGGCGCCGTCGCCGCCTTCTTCAGCCTCTCCAATCGCCTGGTCACCCTCACCGGCACGCCGCCCAACCCGGAGTTCTACCTGATGGGGCGGGTGCCGCGCGAGAAATAGGTGGGCGCTAGGCGCAGGCTTGGCCAGCTATGGCCTGCAGTGGCTGCACCGCCAAGTGGTGACGGCGGTCGCTCAAGCAGCGCTGCACGCCTTCAATAGCTCCAGCACCGGCTTCAGCTGGCTGACGTGCAGCACCAGTACGCTATCGCCTGGGCCGTCGGCGGCGGGACGGATCACGGCGAACTCGCCCTCTTCGAGGTGGAACTCGTGCACCTCGCGGGTCCCTTCCGGGGTTTCGCAGCGGATCGAACGGTAGCGGTCGTCTTCGCCGTAGGTGAGGCGGTAGTACACCTTGAACAAGGTGTAGAGCGTCAGGCCGTGTTCGAAGGCGGGCCAGTGGGCAGGGATGGTGCGGGTCTCGTCATCGAGTGCCTGGCCCTTGGTTTCGGCCGCGGCAATGGCGTTCGCCAGCGGGCCGGCGAGCAGCGTGGCGTCGTCGCGGGGCAGTGGCGCGGTGCGGTCCAGCGTCGGCAGATAGCCCTGGCACACCTCTTCGAATTCCTCCAGCGATGCGATGCGATGGTCGCCGTGTGCCAGGTCGGCGGGCTCGAAACCACCGTTCTCCCAGCCGTGTATGATCCTGAGCGTCAGGCGACCCTGTGCCAGCGGTTCGTGGACCAGCGCCTGCAGGGCGATTCGCAGGTGCAGCTGGCGCTCCGTCACGAGGTTGTCGAAGGCGGTGTAAGGGTCGGCAAAGATCTGGTGAAGGCGCCCTGGGGCATGTTCCTTGGCTTCGCTGAAAGGCATGTCGGTTCCCTGCGGGGAGAAGGCGTATGGTTTTTTCGTTGTCATAACATTCCAGGGGTTGCCGTCATATCGGCCGCTGTCGGGTTGGCTTGAGGCCTGTCGTTACAATTCCTTCTTGGCGCCAGGCCCAGCCGGCCTGGCCTGGCCGATTTGCCAGCTCGCCTGCGGGGGGCCACGCTCAGGGGAGCGCAACCGCAACGGAGATTGCCCCCATGAACGAAACGCAGGACCCCCGCCGCCGCCATTCCGCCGCCGTGGTGGATGGTGTCGGCAAGTCGGCCAGCCGCGCCATGCTGCGCGCGGTGGGCTTTTCCGACGAAGATTTCCGCAAGCCCCAGGTGGGCATCGCGTCCACCTGGAGCATGGTCACGCCGTGCAACAGCCATATCCACGAGCTGGCCGAGCGCGCCCGCGACGGGGCCGATGCCGCGGGCGGCAAGGGGGTGATCTTCAATACCATCACCATCTCCGACGGCATCGCCAACGGCACCGAGGGCATGAAGTACTCACTGGTGTCGCGGGAGGTGATCGCCGACTCCATCGAGACCGTGGCCGGCTGCGAGGGCTTCGATGGCCTGGTGACCATCGGCGGCTGCGACAAGAACATGCCGGGCTGCGTGATGGGCATGGCGCGGCTCAACCGGCCCAGCGTATTCGTCTATGGCGGTACCATCCAGCCCGGGGCCAATCGCACCGATATCGTCTCGGTGTTCGAGGCCATAGGTGCCCACAGCCGCGGCGACCTGGACCTGATCGAACTCAAGCAGATCGAGGAGACGGCGATTCCCGGCCCCGGCTCCTGCGGCGGCATGTATACCGCCAATACCATGGCCTCGGCCATCGAGGCGCTGGGCATGAGCCTGCCGGGCAGCTCGGCGCAGAATGCCATCTCCCAGGCCAAGCGCGCCGACTGCGAGGCGGCCGGCGCCGCGGTGCTCGAACTGCTCGATCGCGACATCAAGCCCTCCGACATCATGACCCGCCAGGCCTTCGAGAACGCCATCACGATTGTGATCGCCCTGGGCGGCTCCACCAACGCGGTGCTGCATCTGGTGGCCATGGCCGCCACGGTTGGCGTGCCGCTTGCGCTTTCCGACTTCACCGAGATCGGCCGGCGCGTGCCGGTGCTGGCCGACCTGCGCCCCAGCGGTCGCTACATGATGAGCGAGCTGGTCGAGATCGGCGGCATCCAGCCGCTGATGAAGACGCTGCTCGACGCCGGCCTGCTGCACGGCGATTGCCTGACGGTGACCGGCAAGACCCTGGCCGAGAACCTCGCCGCAGTGGCGCCCTACCCGGAAGGCCAGCAAATCATCGCGCCGCTTGACGCCCCGCTGAAGAAGGAGAGTCATCTGCGCATTCTGTACGGCAACCTTGCCCCCGAGGGCGCAGTGGCCAAGATCAGCGGCAAGGAGGGCACGCGCTTCTCCGGCAGCGCCCGGGTGTTCGGCTCCGAGGAAGAGGCCCAGGCGCGCATCAACGACGGCACGGTGGCGGCCGGCGACGTGGTGGTGATTCGCTACGAGGGCCCCAAGGGCGGCCCCGGCATGCGCGAGATGCTCACCCCCACCTCGGCGATCATGGGGCGCGGCCTGGGCGATTCGGTGGCGCTGATCACCGACGGGCGATTCTCCGGCGGCAGCCACGGCTTCGTGGTGGGGCATGTCTCGCCCGAGGCCTTCGACGGCGGGCCGCTGGCGCTGGTGGAGGATGGCGACACCATCACCATCGATGCCGAGGCCGACACCCTCGAGCTGCATGTCGACGAGGCCGAGCTTGAACGCAGGCGCGCGGCGTGGCGCCAGCCTGCGCCGCGCTACAGTCGCGGCGTGCTGGCCAAGTACGCGCGCACGGTGAGCTCTGCCAGCACCGGGGCGATGACCGACCTGCCGCCGGAATCATGACAGGAGTGCGGTGGGGCAAGGACGGCTGCGTTTGGCTTGCCGCCGTGGGTTGGCTAGCTTGAGGAGGCACACCCTAACGAGCAAGGAGGCCACCATGCCCAAGAGCGGACCCAAGCAGGCGCGCGTCGAGCCGATCCGCGACGCCCAGGACGTGAACCTGCCGGTGATCGGCTGGAACGTGATCGACGAGACGGACCCCAGCAACGAGATCGTGGTGTCGGAGCATGACAGCGAGGCGGAGGCGATTCGCGCCGCCGAGGATTACGAACAGTGGGAGGAGTGACCACCCCGCATTCGCACCGACTAGCGTGCTCCATGCCCCTGCCGAACGTGCGGCAGGGGCATGCTTGGCTCTGCGTGGCAGCCAGCGCTATCTTTGCCTGGGCTGCTACAGTGCGCCGTCGGGATCGATGGTGTGGTAGACGAGCCGGAGCTCATCGAGAGAGAGGTGTTCGAGGCGGCCCGCCAGCAGGTCGCTGATCTTCTGCGCCGGTAGCCCGGCGCGGCGGGCGATGTCCCGGCAACCGAGGTCGGAAACGGCGATCAGCCGAGTGACGATGCGCATGAGGCGTGTGCGTTTTTCCAGATCCCTGACGTCTAGGTCAGGGCACCTTCGCGGGGGGTCGAGAAGTTCCGCGCTGGTTGAATGTCGTGCCGTACTCATGATGCTCCAGTGGGCGGTTGCGACCTTCCCATCATGGGGGCAATTCGGCGGATTTGCCAGTGTCCGTTCGATGATTCTTTCGTGGCAAGCGAGCCGGCTCAGGCACTGGCGAAGGGCAGGGCGGCGCCACTTGGCGCCGCCCTGCTGCCGCGGGGCGCTCGGTCAGAAGCGCCCGCGCAGCGTGGCCACGGCGCCGCGCCCGGGAGCGAGCAGCTCGCTGCCGTAGGGCTGGTCGGCCAGGTGTTCACGGTAGCCGCGGTCGAACAGGTTGTTCACCGCAAGCCCCGCCTCCAGCGCGGTGAAGCCGACCGCCGGGCCGAAGCTCCAGCCGAGGTTAAGGTCGGCGGTGGCGTAGCCCGGCGTAGCGAGTTCTTTATTCTTGGTAAATTCGTCGGCTGTGCGATCCTGGCTGGCCACGCCGCGTACCTGGGCGTGCCAGTGGAAACCCAGCTCGGGACGCTGGCCGATGCCCAGGGTTGCCTCGGCGGCGGGCATCTGGTAGAGCGGTTCGTCGTCCTGCTTGTTGGTGCCGTGCAGCCAGGTGAGGCTGCCGTCGAGCTGCCAGTGGCCGCCGGCCAGCGGGCCGTCCAGGGGCACCATGAAGCCCGCCTCCAGGCCCTGGATCTCGACCCGGTCCAGGTTCTCGGTGCGCTTCACGCTCAGAACAGGCCCGGTAATCCCGAGATCAGCAGTGGTCTGGCCTATGTCGCGCCCGGCGATATAGTCGTCGATGCGGGTATGGAAGACGGCCAGCTGGTATTCGCCGCGCTCGCTGCGCCCCTTCAGGCCCAGCTCCAGGCTGGTGGACTGCTCGGGGTCGAGCTGCGGATTGCCGATGTGGAAGAAGCCATCGCCGCGCTCGGCGTCCTCGAAGCGCTCGCGCATGTCCGGGGCGCGGTAGGCAGAGCCCAGGTTGACGTAGGGGTTGAGCATCGGCGCGATGTTGTAGATGGCGCCGATCGACCAGGAGAAGGTGTCGCTGGCGTTCCGCAGCCCCTCGCGGGTGGCGTTGGGGCCGTTGCCCTTGACGTCGGCGTCGCCGCTCACGCTGTCGTAGCGGGCGCCAAGCATCAGCGTCCAGTCGTCGAACATCACCTCGTCCTGCACGAACACGCCGCGGCTCTTGATGCTGCCGTTGCGGAACGGTGAGCTGGCGACGGCATTGTTGCTGATCCCCTGGAACTGGAAGCGCTGCGGGTCGCCGCTCATCTCCCAGGTTTCGGCGCCAACGGTGAGCAGGTGGCGCTCGCCCACTGGCAGGCGGTACTGGGCGCGGCCGCCGTCGGTGGTGAAGGTGACGTCGTTCCATACCTGGTTGCGTTCCCTGCCGCTGGACCAGCCGCGAATCTGGCGGAAGGCCTCCTGTCGGTAGAGGCTGGTCTCGAGCGTGCCGGGGCCGATCTCGCCCTGGTAGCTCAGCTCGTAGAGCTCGCGCTCCTGTCGCGGCGAGTGGATCGTCAATAAACCAAGCGGGGAGGGTTGACCATTGGGTAAATCAGGAGCTTTTTTCCGCGAGCCTGGGTACCAGACATCGCGATCCTCCTGCTGCTGCACGTTGAGCTGCAGGCGGTGGCCGTCGGCCAGGCGAAAGGCGTACTTGGCCAGGAAGGCGCTCGACGCGAAGCCGGTGTTCTCCATGCGCCCCTGGGGGGTGTCGTAGTCGCCGACATCGCGTCCGGTGGCGCCCAGCACCAGGGCGTGGTCGGCGTTGGAGAGCTGCAGCACCGCACCGCCGCCGAGGCTGTTGTCGACGCTGCCGGCGCTGGCCGAGACGCGGCCGCCCATCGAGGGCCGCTCGCTGAAGCTGGCCTCCGGCGTGCGCATGTTGACCGCGCCGCCCAGGGCGCCGCTGCCGTGCAGCACCGAACCGGGCCCCTTCACCACTTCGATGCTGTCGAGCAGGCCGAGGCTGGCGAACGACGCCAGGGCGCCCTGGGGCTGCGCCGAGTTGAACCGCACCCCATCCACCTGCAGCACGATGCTCTCCTTCTGTAGCCCGCGCAGCACCGGATTCTGGCCCCAGGCGCCGTCGCTCTGTACCGCCGTGCCCGGCTGGCCGCGGAACAGGCTGCCGACGCTGGCGGTGGCGGGCGCTGCGGCGGCGTCCAGGCGCAGCGTGGCGCTGGGGGTGTCGAGCTCATCGGCCTCGTAGCCCTTGGCCGTGACCGTTACCCCGGGCAGGGTGAACGCCGCGCCGCCGTCGGCCTGGGTTTGAGTCTGGCTTTGGGCCTGGGCCGCCGGGCTCAGGGCGAGGCCAATGGCCACGGCCAGGGGGGCAAAGGTAAAAAGGGGTGAGGCTGGCGAAGCAAGGCGATGGGCGTGCATGGGAACTCCTCCGTTGGAAGGAGTAAATTTAATGCATATTATAATTATTCTTATTTGATCTGCGTCAGCCTTCGGCGTGCTGGCTTGATGCAGGCTTTGAATCGATAAGGCGTCCGGGTTGACCGTCATCAACGCAGCGCCGCTCGCCACTCCTTAAACTCCAATCATTCTCGTTCTCTTTGATGTGAGGGGCCATGAAACGATCTTTGCCTGCGCGAGGCGTCGCAACGCTGCTGGGCTGGGGCGGTAGCCTGACCGGTGTGCTGCTGTTCGTGGCGCTGTGGGAGTGGGGCAGCCTGGCCTACGGCAGCTTTTTGCTGCCCGGCCCGCGCGATGCCCTGGCGGCCCTGGGCCGGCTCTGGCACGAGGGCGCGGCGGCGGCGGTGTGGGCGACCACCTGGCGCGCCATGTTGGGCTTTGGCCTGGCGGCGCTGGCCGGCATCTCGCTGGGGCTGCTGGCCGGGCTGTCACGCACCGTCGGGCGGGCGCTGGAACCGGTCTCCACCGTGCTGCTGGGCATCCCGCCGATCGCCTGGATCGTGCTGGCGATCCTGTGGTTCGGCAGCGGCTCCCTGGCCACGGTCTATACCGTCATGGCCACCACCCTGCCGGTTACCTTCGCCGGGGCCCAGATGGGCGCGATGACGCTGGACCGCCGCCTGCAGGAGATGGCCGATGTGTTCAAGCTGCCATCGCTGATGCGGCTGGTGGACATCACCCTGCCGCATATCGTCTCGTACGTGTTCCCGGCGCTGGTGACGGCGCTGGGCGTGGCCTGGAAGGTGGCGGTGATGGCCGAGCTGTTCGCCACCGAGGATGGCATCGGGGCGGGGCTCGCCATGGCGCGGGTTAACCTGGATACCGCCGCCGCCATGGCCTGGATCGTGCTGGTGGTGGCGCTGCTGCTGGCGACCGAGCACGGCCTGTTGAGGCCGCTGCAGCGGCGCATGGAGCCCTGGCGCCAGGCCGGGTGGGGAGGGCGTTGAGATGCTGAGACTCGAAGCGGTAGGCCATACCCTGGGAATATCGCGGATCATCGACGGCATCGACCTGTGCGTGGCGCCCGGGGAGTTGGTCTGCCTGGTCGGCCCCTCCGGCTGCGGCAAGACCACCCTGCTGCGCCTGGCGGCTGGGTTGATGACGCCGGGCGAGGGACGCGTCGTCGATGGTTTCCATCGCAGCACCATGGTGTTCCAGGAGGCGCGGCTGCTGCCCTGGCGGCGGCTGCTCGACAACATCGCCCTGGGGCTCAAGGCGCTGGGCGTGCCGCGCGGCGAGCGCCTGGCGCGAGCGCGGGCACTGGCCGAGGAGCTGGGGCTGGCCGACCGTCTCGACCACTTCCCCCATGAGCTTTCCGGCGGCATGCAGCAGCGCGTGGCCCTGGCCCGGGCGCTGGCGGTGGACGCCGACATGCTGCTGCTCGACGAGCCTTTCAGCGCGCTGGACGTGGGCATGCGCAGCGAGGCCCAGGCGCTTTTGATCGACCTGCTGTCGCGGCGCGGCATCGCTTCGCTGCTGGTGACCCACGACCTCACCGAGGCGCTGCGGCTCGGCCACCGGGTGGTGGTGCTGTCGCCGTCGCCCGCGCACATCGTCCACGAAGAGCGTGTCACGCGGCCCTTCGCCGAGCGCGACACCGCCTTTCTCTACGAGGCCGCCGGGGCGCTGCTGCGTCATCCCGCGGTGGCCCGCAGCTTTCTATTTCGCCAGGACGAGCCATTTCGCCGGCCCCAGGAGGTCACCTCATGATCGATCATCAGCGCCGCCGGCTGCTGCAGCTGGCCGCCGCCGCGGCGACGCTGGCCGCCGTGCCCATCGCCGGGTTCTCTGCCGGCCCCGCCCTGCGTGCCGCCACCCCCTATGGCCTGCCCCAGGTGATCCTGGCCCGGGCGTTTCAGGACGAGGCCCTGGCGGCCTGGTTCGAGCAGGCCACGCTGAATGCCTGGCGCGACCCCGACCAGCTGCGCGCCTGGGTCGCCGGGGGCGACGTCCAGCTGACTGCCACGCCCACCAACGTGGCGGCCAATCTCTATAACCGCGGGGTGCCCGTGGCGCTGATGAACGTCAACGTCTGGGGCACCCTGGGCGTGCTGGCGGCGAAGGGCCCGCTGAGCCGCATCGAGGACCTGGCAGGGCGCCATGTCGGCGTGCCCTGGCGCGGCGACATGCCCGACCTTGTGCTGCGCTACCTGCTGGCCCGGCAGGGCATGACGGTAGGCAAGGACCTGCGCATCACCTACCACGCCAGCCCCTTCGAGACCGTGCAGATGTTCCTGGCCCAGCGGCTCGACGTGGTGGTGCTGCCGGAGCCGATGCGCTCCTCGACCCGCCTGCAGGCGGCAGGCTTCGGGCTCGATCCGCTGGAGCTCGACCTCCAGGCGGAGTGGGCGAGGGTGACCGGCGAGCCACTGGGGCTGCCCCAGGCCGGGGTGATCTGCCGCCGCGAGCTGGTGGAGGCGCATCCCGAGGGGGTGCGCACCGTGCAGCGGGCCATCGCGGAGGCGGTGGCCTGGACGGTGGCGAATCCCGCGGAGGCGGGGCGGCTGGGCGCCGAGCTCTCGCCGCTGTCGGCCGAGGTCGTGGAGGCGGCGGTGCGGCGCACCCAACTGAAGATGCTGGACGCGCCGGCGTCGCGCCCCGACCTGGAACGCTTCCTGGGCGCGCTGGCGGAGCTTTCGCCCGGCTTCATCGGCGGCAAGTTGCCCGACGCCGGCTTCTACCTCGACCTTGCGTCCTGACGGAGCCCGCCATGTCCCTGTCGCTTGCAGCTTCCGCGTCACGCCGGCCTTGGCCGATCCTCGCCTACGCCTTCCGCCCTTTCTTCCTGCTGGCGGCGGCCTATGCACCGCTCGCCCTGCTGCCCTGGGTGGGCGGCATGCTGCACCGGGTCTCGCTGCCCCTGGGCATGCCGCTGCTCGCCTGGCACGGCCACGAGATGCTGTTCGGCGTGGTGGCCGCCGCGCTGGCCGGCTTCCTGCTCACCGCCGTGCCCTCATGGGCCCGGGTGGCGCCGCTGGAGGGCGGCCGCCTGGCCGCCCTGGTGGCGCTGTGGCTGGCCGGCAGGGTCGCCGTCTGGCTGTCCGCCGACCTGCCGGGCGTCCTGGTGGCCGTGCTCAACCTGGCCTTTCCCCTGGTGCTGCTGGCCTGGGCGCTGCCGGCACTGCTTGGTGCCGAAGGGCGTCGCCACCTTAGCCTCGGCGCGCTACTGGCGCTCTTCGCCGCGGCCCAGCTGGCCTTCTACCTGAGCTGGCTGGGCTGGCTGCCGGGCCGCATCGGCCTGATGACGCTGCTGAACCTGGCGGCCAACCTGCTGCTGGTGATGATCGCCGTGACCGCCACCCGCATCGTGCGCGTGGTGGCCATGGCGGCACTCAAGGAGAGCGGCCACGCCGGGCCGCCGCGCTTGACGCCGGCCCGGGAGCACCTCGCCGTGGCGGCACTGTGCCTGTTCGTGGTGGCGGACCTGCTGGCGGCGGGCCACCCCGTGACCGGCTGGATCGCGCTTGCCGCGGCGGCCGCCCAGGCGGACCGGCTCTCCGAGTGGCCCTGGGGGCGGGCCATGGGGCGGCTCTACCTGCTGCTGCTGACCCTGGCCTATGTGTGGCTGACGCTGGGACTGGCGCTGGTAGGCCTGACCGCGCTGCTGGAGAGCTGGCCCGCCTATGCCGGGCGCCATGCGCTGTTCATCGGCGCCATCGGCACGGCGCTGCTGGCGGTGTTCTGCATCGCCGGGCTGCGCCACACCGGGCGCCCGCTGGTGCTGCCCTGGGTGATCTGGCCGGCACTGGCCTGCCTGCTGCTGGGCGGGGCGCTGCGCGTCGCGGTGCCGCTGGCCTGGCCGCAGCAGTACCTGCTGGCCGGCATGCTGGTGCCCGCCGTGCTATGGCTGCTGGCCTACGGGCTCTACCTGGTCGGCTTCCTGCGCATCCTGGTGACGGCGCGCCCGGATGGCCTGCCGGGTTGAAGTACCGGCGTGATTAGTCTGCCTCCGTCACCTCCTGTCGTTTCGTGCACCGCACCGCCGTCGCCCTGAGGGCGGCGGCGGTGCGGCTCGCTTGTCGTGTTTAAAAGATATGTTATAACGTCCGTTTCCCCGCTCGGCATGCACCGGGCTGCAACGCCGCTGAGGAGAGGACGCGATGACGCATTCCGACGAAGAGGCACGCCTGCTGGCGATGCCTGCCAACGACTACATGAACCCTGAACAGCTGGCCTTCTTCCGCCAACGGCTGCTCGACGAGCAGGCCCAGGTCGAGGCCCACCTGCGCGAGGTGCGCGAGGCCATGGCGTCCCATGAGCGCGACAGCGACACCCTGGACCAGGCGGCCTTCGAGGAGGAGCTGCGCCTGCAGCTGCGCCAGGCCGACCGGGAGACACGCCTGCTGGCCAATATCGAGGCCGCGCTGCGGCGCATCGAGTCGGGCGACTATGGCTACTGCGAGGAGACCGGCGAACCGATCGGGATCCCCCGGCTGCTGCTGCGCCCCACCGCACGCCTGTGCCTGGAAGCCAAGGAGCGCCAGGAGCAGCGCGAGCATCACTATCGCAAGGTGAGAGGAGAGAACGGATGAGCCTTGCCCAGCGCAGTCGGCCGGGCACCGCTGTTCATCGGCTAGCGCCTGCCCGCCCCCTTGCTCGCCTGGGAGTGAGCCATGTTGTCTAGCGACCTGATACCGGTCACGGTCATCACCGGTTTTCTTGGCAGCGGCAAGACCACGCTGCTCAACCGGCTCGTTCGCCAGCCGGCTATGAAGGACGTGCTGGTGGTGATCAACGAATTCGGCGACATCGGGCTCGATCATCGCCTGGTGGCCAAGGGCGACGAGCACAGCGTGGTGGAGATGAGCAGCGGCTGCCTGTGCTGTACCCTGCGCGGCGACCTCAGCCGCACCGTGCAGAAGGCCGGCGAGGCTCATGCGCAGGCGGGGGGGCGCCCCTTTACCCGTGTGATCATCGAGACCACCGGGCTCGCCGATCCGGCGCCCATCCTGCACACGCTGATGACGGATCACTGGCTGGCGCACCGCTATCGGCTGGACGGGGTGGTCTGTCTGGTGGATGCGGCCAACGGCCTCTCCACGCTGAACGCCCACCGCGAGTCGCAGCGCCAGGCGGCCATCGCCGACTGCCTGCTGATCACCAAGGTCGACCTGGCCGATGCTGCAAGGCTTGCGCGCCTCGAGAAGCGCTTGAACGAGGTCAATCCCGGCGCCGAGCGGCACAGGGTGCTGCATGGCGAGATTTCCGCCGAGCGGCTCACCGCTCGGCGGCTGCCCGGCGCGGGGGACCGCGATGCCCAGGCCGGCGGCTGGCTCAGCGCGGCCTCCTACCTCAAGGTGACGCCGGCCATGGCGCAGGCCGGCGACGACCCCGCCTCGCTGGCCCTGCTGGCGCCGCCCGGGGCGGCGCCGCTCAGCCGCCACGGCGAGCAGATCCGCGCGTTCTGCTTCCAGGTGGAGGGCCCGATTCCCGCCACGCTGCTCGAAGACTGGCTGGATCTGCTGATGACCCTGCTCGGCGAGAAGATGCTGCGCATCAAGGCCATCGTCAATGTCGTCGGCCAGGCGCAGCCGCTGGCCCTTCACGGGGTACAGCACATCTTTCACCCGCCCGTAGAGCTGCCCGCCGAGGCGTGCGTGGACGGTATCTCCCGCTTCGTGTTCATCACCAGCGGGGTGGCGCCCGAGGCGGTGGCCCGCCTGTTCGACTATTTCCAGCCCAAGCCTGGAGAGTTAACGCCTGGGGAGACAGCGCCCGTCGAACCCAGGCCCTTGGCGACCAAGCCGGCCGCGGAGGAATGAGCCGCCCAGAGCGGGCGGCGATTGAGGGCGGGTATTGGCGAACGTGCCATCATGACAGCAGCGGCAGGCCAGGGTAGGGGCTTGCGGTGGCCTGCCATGCCAGCATCAGCCCCAGTGCCAGCAGTGCGATGCCGCCGGCCATGGCCAGCCAGCCGCCCGCCAGGCCCAGGCGGCCGGGGCTGGTGCCGAGCCGCGAGGCGTGGCGGGCTACCCAGTCGCGGGCCAGCACGCTGGCCAGCGCCAGCAGGGAAACCGTCAGCGCCGTACCCAGTGCCATCACCATTACCGCCGCCGCACCCAGGGCCATCTGGCCGAGCAGGCTGGCTGCGCCCATCATCAGTACCGCACCGCTGCAGGGGCGCAGGCCGATCGCCACCACGGTGGTGACCGCCGTGCGCCAGTCCGCCACCTCGCCGGGCGCGACGTGATGCCGCGAACCGCAGCTGCAGGAAGGGCCGTGGGCGTGCGTGGGGTCTTGGGTGCGGACATGGGCAAGGGCTTGAGGTTGGCCTTGCATGAGCAACGGCCGAGGCGTGCTCGCGTCCGCCGGAGGTAACGTGAAGGCGAGCGCGGGTGTCGTTGTGGCCGGCTCGGAGGCTGCCATGCGGCGCAGGGCTCGCCAGGCACGCAGGCACAACCAGGCACCGAGGGCGGCCACCATCAGGAAACTGGCCAGCTCCAGGCTGGCCACGCTGCCCATGGCCTGGCGAGTCAGCCAGCCAAGCCCCTTCACCAGTACCAGCACCATGGCGATGGCCATCAGGCCCTGTAGCAGCGAGGCGCTGAACGAAAGCGCCAGGGCACGCTTCACGCCGCCGCCCTGGGAGACCAGGTAGGTAGAGAGTACCGCCTTGCCGTGCCCGGGGCCTGCCGCATGGAAGACGCCGTAGGCGAAGCTGAGCCCCAGCAGCCAGCCGGCGGTGTGCCAGGAGGGGGTCGTGTTCCAGCCGCTGATTGCCAGGGTGAGCGCCCGGTGGAGCTCGCGCTGCCAGGCCAGCAACTGCAGGCTCAGGGAGCGCAAGATGTCGTGCTGGAATCCCAGCAGGATCGCCGCGACGAGGAGCACCAGGCCCGCGGCCAGCCACCAGTGGCGCGGGTGGCGCATGCCGGGTCGAGCCGCTAGCGCGGAAGCGGTTGCCCCTCTGGCCGGAGCGGCGGCAGCTTGGGTAGCGGCAGCTTGGGTAGCAACAGATTGGGTAGCGGCAGATTGGGTAGCGGCAGTGCTTGAAGCGGAAAGTGTGCTGAGGTGACGTGCCATGCCTGTCCTCGAATAACGGATGCAAGAAATGTTATGATATAACATGTCAATTTCTAGCGTCTAACCGAGTCTCGCCACATGCATGAACTTTCCTTGGAGGATATCGCCACGGCCCCTGCGCCGCGTCTCGGCACCCTGAGCTGGGTCGGCATGGAAGGCATCGCGTTGCCCCTGCAGGTCGCCGGCCAGGCCATCGCGGGCCAGGCGTCTGCGGGTGTCAGCCTCGACGATCCCGGCGCCCGGGGTATCCATATGTCGCGCCTCTACCTGGCGCTGGCTGACCTTGAAGACCAGGAGCTTTCACTTGGGAGCGTGGCAGGCGTGCTGGAGCGTTTCCTGGCCAGCCACGCGGGGCTGGCCCAGCAGGCCTTTCTCGATCTCAGCGGCGAGGCGCTGCTGCGCCGGCCGGCACTCATCAGTGCGCTGTCGGGCTGGAAGCGCTACCCCTTCGCCTTGCGCTGCCGCTTCGATGCACAGGGGCTGCATGCCATCCTCGAGCTGACGGTCGGCTATTCCTCTACCTGCCCCTGCTCGGCGGCCCTGGCGCGCCAGCTCATCCAGCAGGCGTTCGACGAGGACTTCCAGGAAATTCCGCTCACCCACTCGGCCGTGCATACCTGGCTCGGCAGTGCGCAGGGCATCCTGGCCACCCCGCACAGCCAGCGCAGCCAGGCCCATCTTGCGGTGCGGCTCGATGCCGAGCGAGGCGAACTGCCGCTGCGGCGCCTGATCGACAGCAGCGAGCGAGCGCTGGGCACCGCGCTGCAGACGGCGGTGAAGCGCATCGATGAGCAGGCCTTTGCCCTGGCCAACGGGCAGAACCTGATGTTCTGCGAGGATGCCGCCCGTCGCCTGCATCACATGCTGCGCGGCCAGCCTGGCGTAAGCGGCTTCGCCCTGCGTGTGGTGCATGCCGAGAGCCTGCATGCCCACGACGCCGTGGCTCGCAGTGCCTGGAACTGGCCCAAGGCGTAACTCCCTATTGGCCGGGCCTGCCCGGAACTCGAACGAAGCGGAAGCCACCCGATGCAACTCTTCAATACCTTGTCGCGCCGCCGTGAGCCCTTGCGCACCGAGCGGCCGGACCGCGTGACGCTCTATCTCTGCGGCCCCACGGTCTACAACTTCGCCCATATCGGCAATGCCCGGCCGGCGGTGGTCTTCGACGTGCTGGTGCGATTGCTCCGCCACGACTATCCGCAGGTGATCTACGCGCGCAACTTTACCGACGTCGACGACAAGATCCATGCCGCCGCCCAGGCCGCCGGTGTTCCCATCGCGGCGATCACCTCGCGCTTCATCGATGCCTACCACCAGGACATGCAGGCGCTTGGCGTATTGGCGCCCGACCTGGAACCCCGTGTCACCGATCACATCCCGGCGATCATCGCGCTGGTCGAGCGTTTGATCGAGCGCGGCCACGCCTACGAGGCCGAGGGGCATGTGCTGTTCCACGTCGCGTCGTACGCCGACTACGGGCAGCTTTCCCGGCGCCGGACACAGGACATGCTGGCCGGTGCGCGGGTCGAGGTGGCGCCCTACAAGCGCGACCCGCTGGACTTCGTGCTGTGGAAGCCCTCCACCGCGGAGCAGCCCGGCTGGGACAGCCCCTGGGGCCGCGGCAGGCCGGGCTGGCACGTGGAGTGCTCCGCGATGATTGGCCAGCACCTGGGCCACACCCTCGACATCCACGGCGGTGGCCAGGACCTGATCTTTCCTCATCATGAGAACGAGATCGCCCAGGGCTCCTGCGCCCACGGTGTCCGCTACTGCCACACCTGGGTGCACAACAGCTTCGTTACCGTCGATGGTCAGAAGATGTCGAAGTCGCTCGGCAACGTGCTGCTGGTGCGCGACTTGCTGGCCCAGGCCCCGGGGGAGGTGATCCGCCTGGCGCTGCTCGCCACCCACTATCGGCGCCCGCTGGACTGGAGCGGCAAGCGGCTGGAGACGGCGCGGCGTACCCTGGTCCAGCACTATCGGCTGCTGGCCGAGGCACAGGACGTGGCAGTAGAGGAAGGGGTGGGACCCGATGCGGTGCTGCTCGACGCGCTGCGTGCCGATCTCAATGCCTCGGCGGCGCTGACCCGGCTGCGGCAGCTGGCGCGCCGGCTGCAGGACGCGACGCAGCCGGCCCCACGCGCACGGGCCAAGGCCGAGCTGCTCGCTTCGGCCAGGCTGCTCGGCCTGCTTCAGCAGCCGCCTGCCGCGGCGCTGGCGACGCTGCAGCCCGTGGGCGACGCACTGTCTACGGCACGCATCGAGGCGCTGATCGCTCAGCGCACGCTGGCCCGGCAGCAAGGCGACTACGCCCGCGCCGATGCCCTGCGCGCCACGCTGGCCGAGATGGGCGTCGTGCTCAAGGATAGCTCGCGGGGCACGGAGTGGCGGCTTGGCGAGAAGGCGTGAGCGGCCCTGGCGCGGCCTACGACCGACCTTCGTGGAATTGCCGAAACTTCGCCAAAACGTAGAAACTGCTGGCTAGCCCCCCTCGCAGGGGCGTGCTAGCTTTTACGAGCGTCGCCCCCTTGCGGCGCGCAGACCGACAACCATAAGTAAACCGGTTTCAGGACGGAGGATTTCCATGCGAGCTTTCCAATACGCCATCGCTGCGTCGCTGCTGGCGACTGCCCCGCTGGCGGCTGCCCAGCAGCTCTCCATCGCGACCGGCGGTACCGGCGGTGTCTACTACCCCCTGGGCGGTGGCCTGGCGGAGATGATCAACAAGCATATCGAAGGCGCTAGCGCCGTGGCCGAAGTGACCGGCGCTTCGGTGGAGAACATGGGGCTGGTCTGGCGCGGCGATTCCGACATCGCCTTTGCCCTGGCCGACACCGTCTACCAGGCCTACAGCGGCACCGGTGACTTCGAGGGCCGCCAGCTCGACAACATCCGCGCCCTGGCCTCGGTCTATCCCAATGCGGTGCAGCTCGTCACCCTGGGCAATTCCGACATCAACTCCCTCGAGGACCTGCGCGGCAAGCGCGTTTCCGTAGGGGCCCCCGGCAGCGGCACCGAGCTCAACGCCCGGGCCCTGCTCGAAGCCAACGGCATCACCTACGACGACTTCACCCCGCAGCGCCTGAACTTCAACGAAACCGCCGATGCCATCCGCGACGGCGACATCGACGCCGGCTTCTGGAGCGTGGGCCCGCCCACCAGCTCGATCCTCAACCTGGCGGCCACCCGCGACATCCGCCTGATCGGCTTCAGCGACGAGGAGATCGCCAACGCTCGCGAAGAGGAGCCGGTGTTTGCTGCCTACGAACTGCATGCCGGCATGTACGACGGCATGGACGAGGCGGTGCAGACCATCAGCATCCCCAACGTGCTGGCGGTGAGCAGCGAGATGGACGAGGAGCTGGCCTACCAGATCACCAAGATGCTGTTCGAGCAGACCGACGAGCTGATCGCCGTGCATCCGGCGGCCAACGACACCACCGTGGAATTCAGCATCAACTCCACGCCGATCGCCTTCCACCCGGGCGCGCTGCGCTACTACGAGGAAGTGGGCGCCGAGGTGGCGGACCACCAGCGCCCCTGAGCGCTGCCGGCGCAGGCACCGGGTAGTGCGTGCCTTTGTGCTGAGCGGGAGTCGTCGTGCCCTTGGGTGCGCGGCTCTCGCGCTGCTGTTGCTGCCTGTCACCGGCGCTGCCGGCGAGGCCCGCCTGGAGGTGGAAACCGAGGACGGCCGCCTGCTCGCCTCCCTGCCCATGCCCGAGGGCCACGCCTGGTGCGTGGAGTGGAATCACTCCGTCACCGCCATCCGGGTGCAGGACTGCTATCGCCACCGCCAGGGGCGCATGGTGCTGGAGCGCAGCCACCAGCCCGATTTCGCCGCGGGCCTCGGCCACGTGCCGGGGCGGGGGCGCCAGGTCTCCGACGGCGAGGGCGGCTACTGGATCGAAGACATCGACGAGGCGGTGCCCGGCAATAGCTATCGCCTTCGGGTCGGATCCCCGAAGGTCAACCATCGACTGCTGCACGAGGGAAGACGGCTGAGCCTGAGCGAGCGGGCGGCCGGCGAGCGGGTGACGATCCGCCTGCGTACCTCGGGCAACACATCCTGACGAGACGCCCATGAGCGAAGCCAACCCTCCTGTCACCGTGCCAGGCGGCAATGCCATCCAGCCCCGGCCCATCCTGTGGTTGATCACCCTGGTGGCGGTCGGGCTCTCCCTGTTCCAGCTCTATTCCGCCGGCATCCAGCCGCTGGGCCTGTTCTACCAGCGCAGCATCCACCTGATGCTGATCATGCTGCTGGCGTTCCTGATCTTTCCCGTGTTCGGCCCGCACCGCAGGCGCGGTGCACTGGGCTGGGCGATCGATGCGCTGTTCCTGGCCGGTGCCCTGGTCACCGGCGGCTACCTGGTGCTCTACCTCGACGAGATCATCCGCCGCGCCGGGTTCTGGAGCCAGACCGACATCGTTGTCGGCTGCATCGCCACCGTCACCGTGCTGGAAGCCAGCCGCCGCGCAGTGGGCCTCGGCATGACCATCATCGGCGTGATCGCCATCGTCTACGCCTTCGCGGGCCCGCGCGGGGAGCTGCCGTGGCTCGGGCAGTTCCTGCCCGGCATCCTCGAACACCGCGGCTACAACATCGACCGCGTGGTGGGCCAGCTCTACCTGGGCCAGGAGGGCATCTTTGGCCTGCCGCTGGGCGTGGCGGCCACCTACATCTTCGTCTTCGTGCTGTTCGGCGCCTTCCTCGAGAGCACCGGCGCCGGCAAGTTCTTCATCGACATGGCCTACGCCGCCACCGGCCGCCAGCGCGGCGGCCCGGCCAAGGCCGCGGTCATCGCGTCCGCCGGCATGGGCTCGATCTCGGGCAGCGCCATCGCCAACGTGGTGACCACCGGCGCCTTCACCATCCCGCTGATGAAGCGCCTGGGCTACAAGCCGCACCAGGCCGGCGGCATCGAGGCCGCGGCCTCCACCGGCGGCCAGATCATGCCGCCGCTGATGGGCGCCGGCGCCTTCCTGATCGCCGAATACACCAACACGCCCTACCTGGACGTGGTCAAGGTGAGCATCCTGCCGGCGATCATGTACTTCGCCACCGTCTACCTGTTCGTGCACATCATCGCCCTCAAGCAGGGCATGCAGGGGCTGCCCAAGAGCGAGCTGCCGCAGATGCGCGACGTGATGCGCGAAGGCTGGCACTTCCTGCTGCCGCTGGCGGTGCTGGTGTGGCTGCTGGCGATGCACATGTCGCCGATGCGGGTGGGCTTCTATGCGGTGGTGACCATGGTGGCCGTGGCCGCGCTGCGCTATGCCATCTGGTTCTTCTTCGTGGCGCCGCAGCAGGGCCAGCCGGTGACGCTGGCCCGTACCGGCCGCGTGGTGTGGGCCGGCGTGGTCAAGCTGGTCGAGGGCCTCGAGCTCGGGGCACGCAACGCGGTGGCGGTCTCCATGGCCTGCGCCGTGGCCGGCATCATCGTCGGCGTGGTCGGCCTGACCGGCCTGGGCCTCAAGTTCTCGGCCATGATGCTGGCCTTCTCGGGGGGCAACATCGTGCTGGCGCTGGTGATGGTGCTGCTGGCCAGCCTGGTGCTGGGCATGGGGCTGCCGGTCACCGCCAGCTATATCGTGCTGATCGTGCTGGTGGGCCCGGCGCTGACCGCCGAGTTCGGCATCCCGCTGCTGATCGCCCACCTGGTGGTGTTCTGGTATTCGCAGGACTCCAACGTCACGCCGCCGATCGCCCTGGCCGGCTTCGCCGGGGCGGCCATCGCCGGCTCCAAGCCGATGGCGACCGGGGTACAGGCGTGGAAGTTCGCCAAGGGGCTCTACCTGATCCCGGTGTTCATGGTGTTCAACCCGGAGATCATCATGGGCGGCCCGCTGCACGTGCTGGCCTGGAACGGGGTGATCGCCATACTTGCGCTCGGCGCCTTTGCCGCGGCGCTGGAGGGGTACCTGTTCACGCGCATGTCGTGGCTGCCGCGCATCGCGATTTCCGGCGCCATCGTGGCGGTGTTCTACCCCAACTTCCTGATCGAGGCCGCCGGGGTGGCGGTGATGATCGTGGCCATCGGTGCCAACTGGATGGCCAGCCGGCGCGAGGCGGACGCCGCCCGCACCGGGGCGGGCTGATCGCGGCGGCCGCGGGAGCGGCCGCCTGCCCAGCTGGTCAAGATGACGGCGCCTGCGGGCGCCGTTAGAATACCTGCCCTTCGCCAACCAGCCTCATCACGGGGAATTGCAATGTCATCCAGCGAGCCGCCACGCGTAGGCGTGATCATGGGGTCGAAGTCCGACTGGCCGGTCATGGAGCACGCCGTGGCGATGCTCGAACGCCTGGGCGTGGCCTACGAGACCCGCGTGGTCTCGGCGCACCGCACCCCGGACCTGCTGTTCGACTACGCCAAGGGTGCCGCCGAGCGCGGTATCCAGGTGATCGTGGCCGGCGCCGGCGGTGCCGCCCACCTGCCGGGCATGGTCGCCTCGCAGACGGCGCTGCCGGTGCTCGGCGTGCCGGTGGAGTCCAAGGCGCTCAAGGGGCTCGATTCGCTGCTCTCCATCGTGCAGATGCCGGGCGGCATCGCCGTGGGCACGCTGGCCATCGGCAAGGCCGGGGCCACCAACGCCGGCCTGCTGGCCGCACAGATCGTCGGCCTGCAGGACGCCGAGGTGCGCGCCGCCGTGGAGGCCTTCCGCGCCGAGCAGACCAAGACCGTGCTCGACAATCCCGACCCCCGGCCCGATCCGAGCCCCGTCGGCGAATGAGCCGGCGCACCCTTTGAGCCAGCGAGAGGAGCAAGCGACATGAATATCGGCGTACTCGGTGCCGGCCAGCTCGGCCGCATGCTGGCCCTGGCGGGCTATCCCCTGGCCAACCGCTTCACCTTCCTCGATACCACCGGCCATCCCAGCGCCGGAATCGGTGATGTCATTATCTACACCGACCGGCACCACCTGCTCGACGACTTCCTGGCCAAGGTCGACCTGGTCACCTACGAGTTCGAGCACCTGCCAGTGGCGCTGGTCCAGGCGATCGAGGAGGTCAAGCCGGTCCATCCTTCCAGCGAGGCGATCCGTATCTGCCAGAACCGCGCCGAGGAGAAGGCGCTGTTCGACCGCCTGGGTATTCCCACGCCGTCCTACCGCATCGTGGAGAGCGCCGAGGCGCTGGAAGCGGCGGCCCGCGAGCTGGGCACGCCGGTGGTGGCCAAGTCGATCACCGAAGGCTACGACGGCAAGGGCCAGGCGGTGCTGCGCGACCCGGCCGAGGCCGCTGATGCCTGGCGTTCAATCAACCATCCGCAGCTGATCGTCGAGGCCTTCGTCGACTTCGTGCGCGAGGTGTCGATCATCGCCGTGCGCAGCCGCGGGGGGGAAATTGCTTTCTATCCCATGGCCGAGAACGTGCACGTGGACGGCATCCTGCGCTATTCGCTGGCGCCCATGCCGGACCTCGACGACGCGGTGCAGCACACCGCCGATGGCTACATCCGCGCGCTGCTCGACGCGCTCGACTACGTCGGCGTGCTGACACTCGAACTGTTCCAGACCCGCGACGGTGCCCTGCTGGCCAACGAGATGGCGCCGCGGGTGCACAACTCCGGCCACTGGACCATGGACGGCGCGGTGACCAGCCAGTTCGAGAACCACCTGCGCGCCATCCAGGGCCTGCCCTTGGGCGACACCTCGGCGCGCATGCCGACCTGCATGGTCAACGTGATCGGCCAGGAGGGCGAGGCCGCGGCGCTGCTCGCCATCCCCGACGCCCACCTGCACCGCTACGACAAGAGCGAGCGGCCAGGGCGCAAGCTGGCGCATGTGAACCTGCTGGCGCCGACCCACGGCGAGCTGCTCGAGAAGGTGCACGTCTGCGCCTCGCTGCTGCCCGAGGCGCCGGAGCCGCGCTTCAGCTTCGAGGATGCGTTCCGCCAGGGCAATCTGTGACCCACTGAAAGACAGCGGGCCCCGCCATTGGCGGGGCCCGCTGCGTTTACCCTTCTCATGCGCCGATGATGCCGCCGTCCTCTCGCGTGATGACCAGCGTGGCCGAGCGTGGAACGGCATTGCCGCCGTCCGGCCAGTGGCTGGCCAGCTCACCCGTGGCAAAACCCTCGGCGCTGGTGGTGGCGCCGGGGTGCTGCACGTTGACGAACATGGTGCGCTGGTCCGGGGTGGTGATCACGCCGGTGATCTCTTGGCCGACGGGGCCGGTAAGGAAGCGGCGGACCTCGCCGGTCTCGGGATTGGCGGCCAGCATCTGGTTGTTGCCGAATGCCTCGTGGAGGCCGCTGTTCATCACCGATTCGCTGATGTCGGTCTGGATCCACAGGCGACGGTCCGGGTCGAACCACAGCCCGTCGGGGCTGGAGAAGATCGCTTCCTGCCCCAGCGGTTCGCCGGCCAGGTCGCGGCTGCTCTCGCCGTCTCCCGCCAGCGCGAAGAGATCCCACTGGAAGCGCTCGGCGGCATGCGTGCCCTCTTCCTGCCAGCGAATGATGTGGCCGAAATGATTCTCGCCGCGGGGGTTGGCGGCGTCGACCTGCTCTTCGTTACGGCGGGTGTTGTTGGTCAGGGTGAAGTAGACCTGGCCGGTGGCCGGGTCGACGGCGCCCCATTCCGGACGGTCCATCTTGGTGGCCCCGACGAAGTCGGCGGCGCTGCGGGTGTTGACCAGGATGTCGGCCAGGTCGGCGAAGCCGTTTTCCGGCGTCAGGCCGTTCTGGCCCGGGGCCAGGGCCAGCCACTCGCCGCGGCCGTCGTCGTGGAATCTCGCCACATACAGCGTGCCTTCGTCGAGCAGCGATCCGTCGGCGCTGGCGGCCTGGTAGGGGCGTGCGGAAACGAACTTGTAGATGTACTCGAAGCGGGCGTCGTCCCCGGAGTAGCAGACCACCGGCTGGCCCTCCACGGCGGGCGCGAAGATCACCCCTTCATGGGCGAAGCGGCCCAGGTGGGTGCGCTTGACCGGCGTGCCCTCGGGGTCGAAGGGGTCGATCTCCACCATGTAGCCGAAGGCGTGGGGCTCGTTGCGGTAGTCCTCCTGCGCCGAGCGGCCGCGGGAGGTGGCGTCGAAGCGCACGAACTCGTCGGCACCGCCCTCGGCGCGGTGCCATTGATAGCGACCCTCGGTGCGCGTCTCGATGCCGTAACGTGACTGCCGGCGGTCGATCTCGGCATCTTCGTTGGCGAAGTAGCCCGACCAGTTCTCCTCGGCGGTGAGGTAGGTGTTCCACGGCGTGACGCCGTGGGCGCAGTTGTTCAGGGTGCCGCGGGTCATGTGGCCGTCGGGGCTGTACTTCGTCATCACGTGCTCGGTGCCTGCCACTGGGCCGGCCAGCTGCATCGGCGTGAGACCGGTGATGCGGCGGTTGAGGCGATCCTGAACCACCTGCCACTGGCCATCGTCGCCCTGGCGTACCCGTACCACCGAGACACCATGGGCGTTGAGCTCCTTACGCACCTGGTCGGCATCGCGGGCGCCGTCGGCATGCTGCGGGAAGCCATCCGAGTCCAGTGCCATGCCTGCCGCGGCGGCGTGCAGGAAGCGCGGCTCGACGTATTCGTGGTTGAGCACCAGCAGGCCGTCGCGGGAGCTGCCGTCGATGGGGAAGAAGTGCATGCCGTCGTGGTGGCTGCCGACCTGGTGGGCCTGGTCCTCGCCGCTGGCCTCCAGCGAGAAGGCCGGCATATTGCCGCTGATCGGCGTGCCCCAGGGGATGAAGGTTTGAACCCGATAGCCTTCCGGCACCACCACGCTGTCGCCTGTGCCGACCGGAATTGCCTTGAAGCCGATGCTGGGACCAGGGGCGCTGAGGCTGGCCGCCAGGGCGCGTCCGAAAGGTAGGCTGGTGGCCATGGCGGCAGCCACCGCCGTGGCCAGGCTGCCGCGCAGCAGCGTGCGGCGGCTCATGCGCGACTCGAGGATGTCACCGAAATAGGCGTTGGCGGAGGGGTTGCTCATCGGCTCGTCGCCGGCAGCCAGGATGGGGTCAACGTGGCCGGGATGTTGATGCAGGGTCATGGGGCTCTCGCTGTCGTGGCGGTTGTCGGATGACCACTTTCCCTCGGCCGTATTGCATCGGTATGAACGAATGAAGGGAGTTTCATGACAGCGCTGGGGTGGCGATGGCGGGTGAATGATATTGATGCAGGTCAAGGCTGTGTCAAACGGCTTGGTGGCGTGTTGCAGACGCGAACGTAGCGGGGAAACTGGAGCAAGATGTCCTGCCGGGAGTAAAGAAGATGCAATGGCCGCGTCGAGGTGGAGACCTGCTGCTGTGGCTGCTGATAGTGCTGCCGCTGGCAGTGGCCCTGCCGCGCCTGGGGGTGCCAGGCGCACGGGTAGAGGCCGCGCTGAGCTGGCTTGGCCATGCCAGTGGCATCCTGGCGCTGGCGCTGATGCTGCTGGCGGCCGTGGTAAGCCTGCGGGTGCCCGGCTTCGATCGCCCCTTCGGTGGGCTGACGCGGCTGTGGCGCGTTCATCACTGGCTGGGCTACTGGGCCTTCATCCTGGTGATGGTGCATGTGCTCGCACTGGTTCTGGCTGCGGTGCCGGTCTCGCTGGAGGTGGCGGTGGGGCTGCTGGTGCCGCCGCCGGCCCAGGTCGCCTTCTGGCTGGGCTGGCTCGCCTGGCTGGCCATGGTGATCTTCCTTGCGCCTACCTTCGGTTTCTTCGGGCGCCCCCATTACCAGCGCTGGAAGCGCCTGCACCTGGTCTCCGCCGTGGCGCTGCTGCTGGCGCTGGCGCATGCGCTGCCCCTGGCCGGCGAGCGCTGGCCCTGGATCTTGCTGGGATTCGCGGGGCTGGCCGCCGTGGCCTGGCGCAAGCTGCTGGCGCCGCGTTTCGGGTGCCGGTCGTATCGCGTCGAGGCGGTGCATCGCCTGGCCCGCGACGTGGTCGAGCTGGAGCTGGCCCCGGAAGGTCACCCGCTGGGCCACGAGGCGGGCCAGTTCGTCTACCTGACCCCGCTGGATGATGCCCTGCCGGCGGGCCGCGGCGAGGAGCATCCCTACACCCTGGCCTCGGCGCCCCAGGCCCCCTGCCTGCGTATCGGCATCAAGGACCTGGGCGACGCCAGCCATGCCCTGCAGTCGGTCGCGGTGGGCAGCCGCGTCCATGTCGAAGGGCCCTATGGCGGCTTCCTGCCGCGGCACCCGCCGCGGAGCAACGTGCTGTGGCTCGGCGGCGGCATCGGCATCACCCCGTTCGTGGGCGCGGCGCGTGGCTTTGCCCAGGGTACGCCGATTGCCGGCAGCCCCCACCTGATCTACCTGAGCGATGCGCCCGAGCGCGCCTTCTACCTGGACGAGCTGAGCCGGATCGCCGACACCCACGCTGCCTTCACGGTCACGCCACACTTCTACCGCCATGCCGGCGCCATGAGCGAGGCGTTCCTGCGCCAGCACTGCCCCGACTACCGCGAGCGCGAAATCTATCTCTGCGGGCCACCGGCGATGAGCGCCCACCTCGTCCGCCTGCTGCGCGACCACGGGGTGCCCGCCGCCCGCATCCACAGCGAGGTGTTCGATTTCCTATGAACAAGCTGGCCTATACCGTCTTCGTGGCCTTCGTTGCCAGCGTGCTGACGCTGATCGCCGTGTACCTGCTGGCGCCCGAGCCTGAATCGGGCGACGGCGAGGCCCTTGCCGCCATCACTGCCGCCGCGCTGGCGCGGCATGACTCGGCGGCCAGCTGCTGGAAGGCTATCGATGGACGGGTCTACGACGTGACCGCCTATGTGGACGCCCACCCGACGGCTCCCGAGGTGATCCTCGCCTGGTGCGGGCTCGACGCCACCGAGGCGTGGCGCAACAAGCGGCCCGGCGTGCCGCACAGCGCGCGGGCCCAGGCCCGGCTGCAGGCGTACCTGGTCGGGGTGCTTGCCGAATAGCCGGCAGGGAGGGTGAAGCGAAGGCGAGGGGGGTGAAAAAGGAAAGTGAGAAAGAGTGTTCGCGCAAGGTCGCCAAAAGGCTCGGCTTTGCGCCATGATACTTGCCTGGGCATACAAAACCTTACATAGAGCCTATCGCATGTCGCTTTCGTTTCAGGGAAAGAACCGTCAGTTCGATGCCGCTCCGATCACCGTTCGTTCCTATCGACGCCAGCTCGTCGGCGAGCAGGTGCGGTTGCTCTATCAGCGCCTCTGGCAGCCAGTCCTATCCAGCGTGCTGGCGGCCGTGCTGCTGGTCGCGACCATGTGGCCGATCATGCCCGCACCCCACCTGCTGCTGTGGCTTAGCGCACTGATCCTGGCGTCCGGCGCCCGGCTGTGGCTGGCCAGGTGCTACCACCGCACGGCGTCGAGCCACCGATACCCGCGCCAGTGGTTGAGCCGTTTTGCCTGGGGTGTGGCCATCGCCGGCGGGCTGTGGGGCATGGCCGGCGCGACGATGTTCACCATGGAGCACCACGGCCAGCTGGCCGCGCTCTCCATCGTGCTGGCCGGCATCGCTGCCGGCGGCGTCACGACACTGTCGGCGGTGTGGTGGGTGGCGCCGCTGTTCGTGCTGCCGGCCATGCTGCCGCTGTTGGGCCACCTGCTGTGGCAGGGCACGCCGTTGTCCGCGCTGCTGGCCACCATGATCCTGCTGTTCATCGGCCTGGTGCTGGTGACCAGCCGACGCCTCAACCGCATCATTACCGACAACCTGTCGCTGCGCCTGCTGGTGACCTCGCGTGAAGAGCAGCTGCGCGAGAGCGAGGCACGCTACCGCGCGATCTTCCGGCATACCCCGCTCGGCGTGATGCATTTCGACCGCCAGGGCCAGGTGGTCGACTGCAACGACAAGTGTCTCGACATCCTCGGCATCAGCCGTGCCGGGCTGCTGAAGACGAACCTGCTCGACAAGCTCGAGGATGCGCACGTCATGCGGGCCGTGCGCGACGCCTTTGCCACCGGGTCGGGCTACTACGAGGGTACCTATCGCTCGCCCTCAAGCGGCAAGCAGACGCCGCTGCGCGCCTTCTACAACGCCTTGCGCAACGATGCCGGCGAGGTGATGGGCGGGGTGGCGATCATCGAGGACTTCACCGAGCGCAAGCAGGCCGAGGAGACGATTCATCGCCAGGCCTATTTCGACCCCCTGACCGAGCTGCCCAACCGGCGGCTGCTGATCGAGACGCTGGCCGCCACCATCCGCGACCGGCGCGACGACGGCCAGCTGGGCCTGGTGATGTTCCTTGACCTCGACCGCTTCAAGATCATCAATGACACCCTGGGGCACGCCGTGGGCGACGAGCTGCTGCGCCAGGTGAGCCTGCGCCTGCTGCATTGCATAAACGACGGCGAGATGGCGGCCCGCCTCAGCGGCGACGAATTCGTGATCCTGCTGCCGCGGCTGAGCGACGACCGCGAGGCCGAGCTCGCGCATGCCGAGGCGCTGGCCTTGCACCTGCTCACGACCCTGCGCAAGGCCTACGACCTGCATGGCCAGCGCATCAGCATCACCCCGAGCATCGGCTACACCCTGTTCCCGCTGGCCGACGAGGACGTCGGTGACGTGCTGCGCCATGCCGATACCGCGATGTACCAGGCGAAGATGAAGGGGCGCGCCCAGGTGTGCGGCTACGAGCCGGCGATGCAGGCGCAGATGGCCTGGCGGCTGGAGATGGAGCAGGCCCTGCGGCGCGCCCACCTGGAGCGGCAGCTCGATGTGCACTTCCAGCCGCAGCTTGACCAGGACGGGAAGATCATCGGGGCCGAGGCGCTGATGCGCTGGCAGCATCCGGAGCATGGCTGGGTGTCCCCGGAGGTCTTCATCGGGATCGCCGAGGAGAGCGACCTCATCGTCGAGCTGGAGTCGTGGCTGCTCGATCACTGCTGCGCGCTGCTGGCGCGGCTGCCCGAGACGGCGCTGCCGCGCCTGGCGATCAACATCAGCGTGCGCCACTTCACCCAGCCGGGGTTCGTCGAGAGCGTCATGGCGGCGGTCGAGCGGCACGGCGTGGCGCCTGCCCGGCTGGTCATCGAGCTGACCGAGAGCATCATGATCAACGGCCTCGGCGAGGCGGTGGAGCGCATGCAGGCGCTCAAGGATTTCGGCGTGCAGCTGGCCCTGGACGACTTCGGCACCGGCTTCTCTTCGCTGATGTACCTCAAGTGCCTGCCGCTGGATGAGCTCAAGATCGATCGCAGCTTCGTGGGGCAGCTCGACACCGACGCAAGCGATGCCGCCATCGTCCAGACCGTGCTCGCCATGGCGCAGCACCTGGAGATCGACGTGGTGGCCGAAGGGGTGGAGAACGTCGCCCAGCTGCGCTTTCTCGCCTCGCGCGGCTGCGAGCGCTTCCAGGGCTTCCATTTCCACCGGCCGATGCCGATGGCGGCCTTCGTGCGCCTGCTGGGGGAGCCGGCCGCGCTTCGGGGCGCCGGGTCAGGCCAGCCCGCCGCTGGCCCACAGCCACAGGGCGATGAGGGCGAAATGGCCGGGGTACCAGCCCAGCCATAGCCGGCGGGGCATGGCCAGCGGCACCGTCGGGGCCAGGCGGTGGGCGCCGGCGGCCAGCCACAGCACCGCCAGGCAGGTGGCCACGGTGAACGACTTGGCCATGTCGGAGCTGTTCATCAGGCCAGCCACGATGAGCACCGGGGCCGCCAGCAGGGCGGCACCCAGGCGCTGCTGCAGCGACGGGCCGGCGCCGTGCAGCTGATGCATCGCCAGCATGAACAGCGGGATCAGCAGCAGGCCGCGATGCCCGTATTCCACCCAGTGGCCGGCCACCTGCCAGGCCGCCACCGACACCGCCAGGCCGAGCAGCAGGCGCAGGTCGGTGTCGCCCTGCTGCAGGCGCCTCAGCCCATCGCGCAGCCACGCGCCCCAGGCCAGCCCCAGGGCCAGGGTGAAGCAGACGTTGAGGATGAAGGCATCGGAGGCGCGCGGCATCATCATGTAGGGCAGCTGCGCCGCCAGTCCGATGATCAGGATGCGCCGGGCATAGCGCTGCGGGTTGCGGGTGTTGAACAGCCCATGCCAGGCCACCATGGCCGCAAACAGCGGAAAGGCGATGCGGCCCAGCGACGACCCGGCCCAGGCGAGATCCCAGTGCCCGGGCAGCACATAGCGGGTCAGGTGATCGATGGTCATGGTGGCGAGGGCCAGCCACTGGCCCCAGCCGGTCCAGGTCGAGGCGGGGCGCTCGGGCAGCGCCATGGTGGTTGCCTGCAGGGTCATCATGACCTCCCTGTGATGATGACGGCGTGATGCGTCTGTTGACCGAAGCGCCGTGCCCCGAGTTCCGCTGCCGTGCGCCGCGCTTGGCGAGGCGCCTCGCCGGTGGCAGGCTGGTGGCGGGATGTGTGCAATGAAAGGAGAAGCATGATGCGTATCGGGCTGTTGCAGTGCGATGACGTGGCCCCCGAGCTGCGGCGGGTGCATGGAAATTACCCGGAGATGTTCGCTGCGCTGTTCAAGAAAGTCGAGCCTTCGCTCGAGTTTCGCACCTGGCGCTGCATGGACGGCGAGATTCCCGACGACATCGATGCCGTCGACGCCTGGATGACCACCGGCTCGAAGCACGGCGTCAACGACGGGCTGCCCTGGGTCGACGACCTGGGCGATTTCGTGCGCCAGCTGTGGCGGGCCGGCAAGCCGCTGGTGGGCATCTGCTTCGGGCACCAGCTGATGGCGAAGGCGCTGGGCGGCGAGGTGGTCAAGAGCGAGCGCGGCTGGGGCGTGGGCATGTCGTTCAACCGTATCCAGGCGCGGCAGGAGTGGATGGAGCCCTGGCAGCCCGGGTTCGACCTGGTCGTCAGCCACCAGGACCAGGTCGAGACGCTGCCCCCCGGGGCCAGCGTCGTGGGCGGCAGCGATTTCTGCCCCTGCTACCTGATGCAGGTCGGCGAACACTTCCTCGGCGTGCAGGGCCACCCGGAGTTCACCAAGGCCTATTCGCGTGACCTGATGGCGCTGCGCCGCGAGCGGGTAGGCGAGGAGCGGGTGCGCGAGGGCATGGCATCGCTCGAGGCGTCGGTGGACGACACCCTGATGGCGCGCTGGATCGTCAATTTCCTTGAAGCAGCCGTGGAGGGCGGCAGGGATGGCGGGCACTAACGCCTGGCAAGCGCCGTTCGGTGAGCTGGGGGTGGAAACCGCGAACCTGCTGCTGCTGGGCGCCATCCTGACCCTGAGCATCTTCGCCGATGCGCTGGCCAGCCGGACGCGCCTTCCGCGCATCTCGCTGCTGGTGCTGGTGGGGGTCGGCGTGGCCGTGGTGCAGCAGTGGGGCCTTGGCCATGAGGGTGGCCAGCCCCTGGGCGGGCTGACCGAGCCGCTGATCCAGGTGGCGCTGGTCATGGTGGCCTTTCTGATGGGCGGCGAGCTGACCCGCGAGCGCCTGCGTCGCACCGGTACGCTGATCGTCATGGTGTCGCTCGGCATCGTCGCCGTGGGGGTCACGGTGGTGGGCCTCGGCTTGCTGGCGCTCGGCTTTCCCCTGGTGGTCGCCGTCAGCCTGGCGGCCATTTCGGTGGCCACCGACCCGGCCGAGGTCAGCGAAGCCGTGCACGAGTCCGGCAGCGAGAGCGTGCGCGCTCGGCTGCTGATGGGGATCGTCGCCATCGACGACCTGTGGGGGATCCTGGTATTCGGCCTGGCCATGGTGCTGCTGAGCTGGCAGCTCGACCACGACGCCACCACCGCCGTGCTCATGGCCGGCTGGGAGCTGGGCGGGGCGCTGCTGCTGGGGGCGGCGGTCGGCCTGCCGGCGGCCTGGCTGACGGGGCGACTCCGGCCGGGGGAACCCACCCAGGTGGAAGCCGTTGCCCTGATCCTGCTGCTGGCAGGGCTTTCGAGCTGGATGCAGGTCTCGGCGCTGCTGGCGGCGCTGGTGGCCGGTGCCCTGGTGGCCAACCTTTCCGTACACCACCGCCGCTCCTTCAACGAGATCGAGCATATCGAGTGGCCCTTCCTGGTGTTCTTCTTCGTCCTGTCCGGCGCCAGCCTCGACCTGAACTATGCCGGGCAGGCGATCGGCGTCACCGCGGCCTACATCCTGCTGCGCCTGGCCGGACGCTACCTGGGCGGTCTGCTCGGGGTGGTGCTGGCCAGGCGGCACGGCGTCGAGCTACCGGCCTCGGTCGGGCTGGCGATGACGCCCCAGGCCGGCATCGCCATGGGCATGGCCCTGCTGGTCACCGAGCGCTTCCCCGATCACGCCACGTTGTTGATGTCGGCAGTGGTCGTCTCCACGGTGCTCTTCGAGCTGTTCGCGCCGTTCTTCGTCAGGCGCGTGATTCGCTGAGCGCCGCCGGATTGCAGCAGGCGCAGGCCGTTGGCCACCACGATCAGGCTGGCGCCCATGTCGGCGAACACCGCCATCCACAGGGTGGCGTGGCCGCTGAAGGCGAGCGCCATGAACACCGCCTTGATGCCGAGGGCCAGCGCGATGTTCTGCAGCAGCACCGTGCGCGTGCGCCGTGACAGGCGCAGGAAGTCGGCCAGCCGGCGCGGGTCGTCGTCCATCAGCGCCACGTCGGCGGTCTCGATGGCGGCGTCGCTGCCCAGCGCCCCCATGGCGAAGCCGATGTCGGCGCGTGCCAGCGCCGGGGCGTCGTTGATGCCGTCGCCCACCATGCCCACCGGCCCTTGCTTGGCACGCGCCTCGATCATGGCCAGCTTGTCCTCCGGCAGCAGGGCGCCGTGGGCCTCGTCGATACCCGCCTGGGCCGCCACCGCGGCCACGCTGGCCGGGGTGTCGCCGCTGAGCATCAGCGTCGTGACGCCCAGGCGATGCAGTGCTTGAATCGCCTCGCGGCTCTCCTCGCGAAGCGGGTCGCCAACGGCGAACAGCGCCAGCGGGCGGGCCTCTTCACCGAGGATCACCAGCGTCTCGCCGCGCGCCTCGTGCTCGGCGAGGTGCGCATCGAGCGCTGCGTCCTCCGGCGCGAACTGCTGCATCAGCCGCCGGTTGCCGAGCCATAGCGTGCGGTCGTCGAGGCTTGCCACCACGCCGCGGCCGGGCAGCTCGCGCACTTCCCTCACGTCCAGCGGCACGACCCCATCGACTTCGGCGGCGCGGGCCAGGGCCGCCGATACCGGGTGGGTCGAGCGCCCGGCGAGCCCCGCCGCCAGGGCGCGCAGCCGGGCGCGGGCCGGTTCGTCCAGTGCCGCATCGAGGGAGTGCCAGCTGCGCTGCGAGGGGCGGCCCTGGGTCAAGGTGCCGGTCTTGTCGAAGGCGAGGGTGACGAGGCGATAACCCTGTTCGAGCACGTTGCCGCCCTTGATCAGGATGCCGGTGCGGGCGGCCGCGGCCAGGCCGCTGACGATGGTCACCGGGGTGGAGATCACCAGCGCGCAGGGGCAGGCGATCACCAGCAGCACCAGCGCGCGGTAGATGCCTTCGAGCCAGCCCACCCCGAACAGCCACGGCCAGGTGAGGCCAACCAGCAGGGCGATGGCGAACACCACCGGGGTATAGACGGCGGCGAAGCGGTCGATGAAGCGCTGGGTGGGTGCGCGGCTGGCCTGGGCCTGCTCCACGGTGTGGATGATGCGGGCCAGGGTGGTGTCGCTTGCCGCGCGGGTGGTGCGGTAGAGGAATTCGCTGCCCTGGTTGACGCTGCCGGCGAAAACCGCCGCGCCAGGCGCCTTGTCCACCGGCAGGCTCTCGCCGGTGATGGGCGATTCATCCAGCGCCGGATGGCCCTCGGTCACGCTGCCGTCCAGGGCCAGGCGCTCGCCCGGCCGAACCCGCACCAGGCTGCCCACGACCACCTCGCTGGCCGGAACGCTGTGGAAGCTGCCGTCGGGCTGGCGCACGCTGGCGTTTTCCGGTGCCAGCGAGAGCAGTTCGCGGATGGCGTTGCGCGCGCGGCCCAGCGAACGCGCCTCGATGCGCTCGGCCAGGGTGAACAGCACCAGCACCATGGCAGCCTCGGCCCACTGGCCGATCAACAGCGCGCCGGTCACCGCCACGCTCATCAGGGCATTGATGTTGAGCGTGCGGTGGCGCAGGGCGATGAAGCCCTTCTTCCAGGTCGGCAGGCCGACCAGGGCGATGGCGGCAAGTGCCAGGGCGGCGGCCAGCCAGGGCTCGGCCAGCCCCAGCCAGTGGCTGGCCTCGGCGGCCAGGGCCAGCATCGCTGCCGCGCCCAACTTCCCCCAGTTTTCCGTTCGGCTTGCCGCGGGGGTGCGCTGGGTCGGGTCGTGGTGCCGTGCGCTCATGCCGGTGGCGGCGATACGGCGCTCGATGGCCTCTACCGAGACGTTGCGGTGGTGCACCGTCAGCACGCGATTGACCAGGTCGAAGTCGAGCCGCTCGATATGGGGCATGTCATCCAGCGCCCGGCGCAGCAGCGCCTCCTCGGTGGGGCAGTCCATCGCCTCGATATGCAGTCGCAGCGCCTGGGTGCCCGGGGGCGGCGCGCCCGACGCCGGCCGGGGTCGGGGAGACTCGGCGGGGGGGCAGCTGGAGCAGCAGGTGCGTTCGGTCATGGCGGGGCTCCCTTGCATGGCATACTCTATGACACACCCTGTAGCCACTATAGGGTCAAGCGCTTTGAGAGGGCTCCATGAAGATTGGTGAACTGGCCGCCTGCACCGGCTGTGCGGTGGAAACCATCCGCTACTACGAGCGCGAAGGGCTGCTACCCGAGCCCGCCCGCTCCAGCGGGAACTACCGCCTCTATGCGGAGCCTCACGTCGAGCGGCTGCGCTTCATCCGTCACTGTCGCACGCTGGACATGACCCTGGATGAGATCCGCATCCTGCTCGATTATCACGACCATCCGCGCCAGCCGTGCAATGCGGTAAACGGCCTGATCGACCAGCACCTGGCCCACGTCGAGGCGCGCATCGAGCAGCTGCAGGCGCTGCGCGAGGCCCTTGCCAGCCTGCGCTCGCGCTGCAGCGGCGAGACCGATTCGAGTCAGTGCGGCATTCTTTCGGCGCTGGTCGGCTCTTCGCGTGAACCCGCGGCCAGGGTGGATGTGCCAAACCCCGTAGCGGGCACGCATGGCTGAGCCACCGTCGCTTGATGGCGGCGGGCGGGGATGCCCAGGGAGGGCGGCCGACGTTGGGGCCAGGCGTGCAGCGTCGTAGCTGCGAGCCGCGGCAGGAAGGCGCCGCGGCCAAAGCGGCCGCGGCGTGTTGGGCTTACTGGTCGTTGTCGCCGAAGTAGCGCTGGTAGATCTCGTCGTAGGTGCCGTCTTCCTTGAGGGTGGCCAGCGCCTCGTTGAAGCGCTCGGCGAGCGCCTCGTCGCGCGGGCGGAAGGCGATGCCGAAGCCTTCGCCGAAGTACTCTTCCGGCTCGGTGACGGCTTCGCCGATCATCACGAACTCGCCGCGCTCGCTCTCGAGCAGGGTGGTACGGCCGATCGGATAGTCGAGGAAGACGATGTCCAGGCGCTGGGCCTGCAGGTCGAGCACCATGTCGTCGGCGGTGGAGTAGCGGCTGACGCTGGCGACACGGCCGAACATGTCGGTGACGTAGTTGTCCTGCAGGGTGCCGCGCTGCACGCCGATGGTCAGGCCTTCGAGGGTCTCCTCGTTGGCTTCCTCGATGTCCAGGTCGGCCGGGCCGAACCAGGCCGAGGGCATGGTGATGTACGGGTCGGAGAAGCGCACGGTCTGGCGGCGCTCCTCGTTGATCGTCATCGACGACATGATGGCGTCGTAGTTGCGCGACAGCAGGCCGGGAATGATGCCGTCCCACTCCTGCTCGATCCACTCGCAGGTGATGCCCATCTCGGCGCACAGGGCGTTGCCCAGCTCGATGTCGAAGCCGGTCAGCTCGCCCTCGGGGGTGCGGTACTCCATCGGCTCGTAGGGCACGTCGACGCCGAAGCGCACGTGGTCGTAGTCGCGGGCCTGGGCGCTGCCGGCGGCCAGCGCCACACCCAGCAGAGAGACGGTCAGCAGTTTTTTCATGACGGGTTTCCCTTTGTTGTCGTTCGACCACCTGGTCGGTGGACGTCGTGCCTGAATTTAGCGCAGCCTCGCCGGGGTCGAAACCCCTGCGAGCGGGTTTTTCCAACGCTTGTTTGACGTGGCTCAGCCGCCGCCAAGCGGTTTCAGGTGGGCCAGCATGCGTTTCTCCAGGTAGCGGAAGAAGTAGAGGATGGCGAAGGTCAGGCACAGGTAGATCGCCGCGGCGAACAGGAACGCCTCGAACGGCGCGTAGAAGCGCGCGTAGACGAAGCGCGCCGCGCCGGTGATGTCCATCAGCGTGACCACGCTGGCGATGGCGCTGGCATGCAGCATGAAGATCACCTCGTTGCCGTAGGCCGGCAGGGCGCGGCGGAAGGCGCTGGGCAGCACGATGCGCCGCATCATCAGGCCCTGCGACATGCCGTAGGCGCGCGCCGCCTCGATCTCGCCGCGCGGCGTGGCCTTGATCGCGCCGCGGAAGATCTCGGTGGTGTAGGCCGCGGTATTGAGGGTGAAGGCGATCAGCGCGGGATAGAAGGCTTCGCGCAGGACCGGCCACAGGAAGGTCTCCTGGATGCCGTCGAAGAACACCACGCCGTAGTAGATGATGTAGAGCTGGATCAGCAGCGGGGTGCCGCGGAACACGTAGGTGTAGACGTAGATCGGCAGGCTGATCCAGCGGCGGCCGGAGCTGCGGCCGATGGCCAGCGGAATCGCCAGCACCAGGCCGACCACCAGCGACAGGAACACCAGCTGGGTGGTGGTCACCAGCCCCTCCCAGTAGTAGGCCAGGGTCTGGGGGGTGAAGATGCGGTTGCCGGCGAGCAGCTCGTTGAGCCAGGGCAGGTTGTCCATGTCAGTGACCTCCGAAGCCGACGTTGTAGCGCTTCTGCAGTCGGGCGAACATCCACTCCGACACGCTGGCGATCAGCAGGTAGACGATGGCCACCGGGATCAGGAAGGTGAACGGCTCGTGGGTGGCGCGGGAGGCCTCGGCGGCGACGCGCACCATGTCGGACAGCCCGATCACCGAGACCAGCGCGGTGGTCTTGAGCAGCACCATCCAGTTGTTGGAGATGCCCGGGAGCGCGTGGCGCATCATCTGCGGGAAGCGGATGCGCCGGAACACCAGCCAGGGGCTCATGCCGTAGGCCTTGCCGGCCTCGATCTGGCCGTGCTCGACGGCCATGAAGGCGCCGCGGAAGGTCTCGCCCATGTAGGCGCCGAAGATGAAGCCGATGGTGACCACCCCGGCGGCGAAGGCGTTGAGATTGACGTACCAGTCCAGCCCGGTGCGGTCGTAGAGGGCATCGGTGATCGCGTTCAGCGCCATCTGCCCGCCGAAGAACAGCAGCAGCATCAGTACCAGGTCGGGCACGCCGCGAATCACCGTGGTGTAGAGCGTGGCCACCTTGTGCAGCAGCCAGTTGCGCGACATCTTGGCGCTGGCCGTGAGCAGCCCCAGCGCCAGGGCCAGGATCAGCGACAGCACGGCGAGCTGGAGGGTGACGCCGGCGCCTTCCACCAGTCGCGGGCCGTAACCGTGTAGATCGAGCATGGAGGTACCCTCAGTACTTGGGCGCCAGGAACTGCTTGAGCCGCGGCGAGGTGGGGTTGACCAGCACGTCCTGGGGCGGGCCGGCCTCTTCGACCAGGCCCTGGTGCAGGAAGATCACCTGGCTGGAAACGTCGCGGGCGAAGCCCATCTCGTGGGTCACCACCACCATGGTGCGGCCCTCGTCGGCCAGGTCGCGCATCACCTTGAGCACGTCGCCGACCAGCTCCGGGTCGAGCGCCGAGGTGGGTTCGTCGAACAGCATCACTTCCGGGTCCATCGCCAGCGCCCGGGCGATCGCCCCGCGCTGCTGCTGGCCGCCGGACATCTGCGCCGGGTAGGCATCGGCGCGGGCGGTCAGGCCGACGCGCTCGAGCAGGGCGCGCGCCTGTTCGACGGCCTCCTTCTTCGACTTCCCCAGCACATGGATGGGCGCCTCGATGACGTTCTCCAGCAGGGTCATGTGCGACCACAGGTTGAAGCCCTGGAACACCATCGACAGGCGGGCGCGCATGCGCACCACCTGCTTCCAGTCTTCCGGTTCGCGCCCGTGGCGGGTGTGCTTGAAGCGAATCTCCTCGCCGTGGACGATCAGGTCGCCCTCGTCGGGCTGCTCGAGCAGGTTCATGCAGCGCAGGAAGGTGCTCTTGCCGGAGCCCGAGGCTCCGATCAGGGTGATGACGTCACCCTTGCGGGCCGCCAGCGACAGGCCCTTGAGGACTTCGGTATCGCCGAAGCGCTTCTTGATGTTGCGCACTTCGAGGGGGATCGGGGTATCGGCCATGGGACGGGCTCCAGGTCGGGACAGGTCGCCTGAGACGACGCGCCGGGTCAAGCAGGCAGGCACGAAAAAGGGGCGATTCTAACAGGCCTGGAGCCTTTGGGCAGAGGGGCGCCCGTTCTCGCCGGGGCGAGGGGCGCAGGGGCGGCAATCGAGTCGGTCATGTTCTGGGCTCCGGTTTGTTGTTATGGCATGCGGAAGCGAGGCGCTGGCGCTCAGCCGGGCGGCGGTGCCGGGTGGGCCAGCAGCGCGGCGCGAGCGCCCAGCTCCACCGCGGCGTTGGGGAACACCACGTAGAGCGGTTCGCCGTCGACGACGAAGGGGCCGGCCTCGGCATCCTCGGCCAGCCTTGTGCCGGGCGGAAAGGCAGTGAAGTTGGGCGTGTCGTCGGCAAAGCAGAGGCGGAAGTCGCGGGAGCGGCGCATCAGCTCGTGGGCCACGCGAAAGAACGTCATGCGTGCCGGGTCGGCGCCGGGCGGCTCGCGCCCCTCCAGCAGCGCCTCGAGCAGCCGCGCCATGGGCGCGAGCGGGGCGAGGTCGTTGTGGCCGAAGGGCAGCGCGCGACCCAGCTCCAGGGTGAACGCCTGGGCCTGGTGGTAGTGCTTCGAATAGTGGGAAAAGGTCCAGCTGTGCCGGTGCTGGTGCAGCACGGCCTGGATGTCGGCGGCGGCCAGCCAGCGCCACTGCTCGGGCCGCGTGGCGGTCTCGGCGAAGGGTTCGACGACGAAGCGTGGGTAGCGGCTGTCGCGAATCGCCGTGTGCAGGTCGTAGTGGAGCCGCTCGCGGCCTTCATGGCGGGCGAAGAAGGCGTCCACCGCGCCCATCAGTTCGCGGGCGCGGTCTGGCTCGCTGCCGGTTTCGTCCAGGTCGCGGCGAAACAGGCGGTTGAGATTGGTGGTGACGTAGCGCTCGGCGCGGCGGATGGCCTCGAGATTGCCCAGCACCACCAGCACCGGGGCACCGAGCGTGAGCAGCCCCGCCTCGAGTCGCGCCAGGCAGGCGCCTGCGAGTTCGATGGGTGCCGTTTCGTTGCCATGGATGCCGAGCGAGAGAATCACGGCGGGGGCGTCGTCGCGGCAGTGCGCCGGGCACAGTTCCAGCATCCCGGGGCCGAGCAGGCGATAGGCGCCGCCCGCGATGGGCCCTTGCCGCCTGGGCGGTGGCGCGCCTTCCAGGCTCAGTTCGATCCAGTCCGCCAGCATGGCTCGTTCCTGTTCACTAGGTCGCGTTCCACCTTCCTGTGCGCGGTGCTTCTTCTCAAGTCGTGGCGTCGGGCTTTTGGAAGCCGGGGTGCGATAGTGAAACTCAGCGGCGCCAGGGTCCGCAGGGTTCGCCCTGCTCGACCTTGATCAGTTCGTTCACGGGGAAGGCCTTGCTGGCGGCAAAGGCGACCAGCTCGTCCCGGACCGCCGCGTCCAGCGTCGGCTCGCGGGCGAGTATCCACAGGTAGTTGTGGCTGGGACCCGAAACCAGCGCCCAGCGATAGTCGTCGTCCAGCTGCAGCACGTTGTAGCCGCCGTAGAAGGGCCCGAAGAAGCTGACCTTTAGTCGGCCCACATCCTCGCCTTCGACGAAGTAGGCGCGTCCCTCCGCTTCGTCCACCTCGCCGCTATCGAGATTGACCCCGCGGTTGATGACGCGCACGCCGCCGTCGTCGCGCAGCGAATAGTCGGCGGTGACGCAGTCGAGCCCGCGCTCGAAGGAGTGATCGAGGCGGGCGATCTCGTACCACTGGCCGAGATAGCGTTCCAGCTCGAAGCCGGTCACGGCTTCGGTGCCCTTGGGCAGCCCGGTGCAGCCGGCCAGCAGCAGGCCGGCGGCGGGCAGGGCGAGGCTTGCAAGGCGTCTCTTCATGTAGGGCTCCCTCATCATTCGTCAGGAGGCATGACCATTCGCCAATGGGGGGCGTGGGCCGCACCGTCTAAGCTGGTGGCTTGATTGTGATGGCCAGGAGCCTGATATGCCAACCGGCACGCTTTCGCCAGCGGGCGATTCCCGCTGCCCGCTCAACGCGCACTACGACGCTTTCTCCGCCGCCGATGGCCGCCCCCTGCTGGCCCGGCTGCAGGCCGCTTTCGCCGCGGCCGGCCGCGACCCGCAGCGGCTCAGCAGCGACGAGGTGGCGGGCATCGACCAGCTGCACCTGGGCGGGCGGCAGGCCAGCCGCGCCCTGGCCGACCTGGGCGGGTTGCGCCCGGGCGAGCGCGTGCTCGACGTCGGCTGCGGCACCGGCGGCGCCAGCCGGCTGCTGGCCGAGGAGTATGGTTGCGTGGCGACGGGAATCGACATCACCGCGGCCTTCATCGAGGTGGCCGAATGGCTGAGCCGGGCCACCGGGCTTGGCGAGGCCACCCGCTTCCTGGCCGGGGACGCGGCACGGGTGCCCTTGGCCGACGCCAGCGTCGATGTGATCTGGTGCCAGCACGCGCTGATGAACATGCCCCATGTCGCCCAGGTGCTGGCGGAATGGCGGCGCCTGCTGGCGCCCGGCGGGCGGGTGCTGCTGCACGAGATCGTGGCCGGCGACAACCCGGCGCCGCTGGCCCTGCCCGTGCCCTGGGCGAGAACGGCGGCCACCAGCTACCTGTGCGACCGCGACGCCTGGCTGGACGCGCTCGCTGCGGCAGGCTTCGAGGCCGTTGCCGTGAACGACGTCACCGAGGCCGCCCTGGCCTGGCGCCAGGCCCACGCCCGGCGTGAAGCGAGCACCGAGGCGGCGCCCGCGCTGCCGGGGCCGGCGCTGATCTTCGGGCCCGAATTCGCCCAGATGGGCCGCAACCTGCGCGACAACCTGGCCGCGGGCAAGGTGCGGATTCTCGAAGGCGTGTGGCGCCGGCGCGGCGACTAGCTCGGTTCGCCGCCATGCATGCCCTCCCATGCATGCAAGGAATCGACGCAAGGCATCGAAAGGCTTCGCTTTTCTTCTCGTCCAGCCTTCCTATCCTGAAGGAGGCTCCGCTGCGGCGGCAGCCCTGGAGATCCTATCAGCGAACGGAGGCGAAGCATGACCAAGGTTCTTGTGCTCTACCATTCCATGTATGGCCATATCGACACCCTGGCCAAGGCGGTGGCGGAAGGCGTGCAGCAGGTTGACGGCGCGGAGGTCCACGTCAAGCGCGTGCCGGAAACCATGGACCCCGAGGCCTATGCCAAGGCCGGGGGGAAGGCGTTCGATACGCCGGAGGCCTCGCCCCAGGAGCTGGGCGACTACGATGCCATCGTCATCGGCACCCCGACACGCTTCGGCAACATGAGCGGACAGATGCGTACCTTCCTCGACCAGACCGGCAGCCTGTGGGCCAAGGGGACGCTGCGCGGCAAGGTCGGCAGCGTGTTCACCTCCACGGGCACCGGCGGCGGCAACGAAACCACCGTCACGACCTCCTGGACCACCCTGGCGCACCACGGCATGCTGATCCTGCCGATCGGCTATGGCCTCGAGTCGCAGTTCGATATCTCGAGCGTGCAGGGCGGCTCGCCCTATGGGGCTTCGACCCTGGCCGGCCCGGACGGCTCGCGCCAGCCCACCGAGCATGAGCTCGAACTGGCGCGACTGCAGGGCCGCAGCGTCGCCGAGGTGGCAAGCAAGCTGGCCGCCTGACCATTGACCAGCCAACCATTGACCAGCCAAAGGCGCGATAAATAAAAAGGCGCGACCCGCAGGGGTCGCGCCTTGGCGTGCTGTCGGCCTGGCGGTGCCAGGCGGGGAAGTCCTTAGCGGACCTCGCCCAGGCGCTGGTCGCCGTCCAGCTCTTCGTAGCGATCATCATCGAAGTCGTCGGCGTTACGCTCGCCGCTGCGTGACTGCAGCAGCACTTCGCCGTCGTCGTCGCGGACCTGGAGGTCCTGCAGCGGATAGGCCATGTCATCGCCGCCGAAGCCCAAGAAGCCGCCTTCCGAGACGACGACGTAGGTGGCGTTCTCCTGAGTGTCGCGCACCACGCGGTCGATCTCGCCGATCTCCTCGCCATCCTGGGTCACCAGGGTACGGCCTTCCAGGTCGCTGACCTGCAGGTTGTCCCACTGCTGCTGGCCGGTCTGGTCGCGATCCTGGTCGTCATCGCCATCGAACAGGCCTTGCTGATCGCGCTGTTCGCGATCGGCGTCATCGGCATCCTCGTCGTCATCGCGACGGATCTCGGCGGTGGCCTCATCGGCCTCTTCCACGCGGACGTTGGCTTCGCCTTCCTGGTCCACGGTGACGTTGGGCTCGGCCTGGTCCACGGTGACGTCGGGATCGGGCTGGTCGATGGTGACGCTGGGCGCCTGCTGCTCGACGGTCACCTCGGGTGGCTCCTGCTCGACGCGAATCTCGGCCGGCTCCTGGTCGACGTTGACCTCGGCCGGCTCCTGCTCGACGTCCACATCGAAGTCGCCGTTGGCGGCCCGGTCCTGGTTGTCGCCGTCGGTGTCGGCGGACTGGCCACCCTGGCCCTGGGCATTGAAGCCGGTTTCATACCCTTCGCCGGCATTGACCTCGCCATTTGCCTGGCCGCTCTGCTGACCCTCCTGGGTCATCTGTTGCTGCTCGCCCAGGTTCTGTCGTGCATCGTCATCTTGTGCGAGAACCCCGTGGGCCAGGCCAGTGCTCAGAGCGCCGACTGCGATGGCAATTGCTGTCCTTTTCATGCCGTTCCTCCTTTTCGTTCGCGTTGCCCTTATGAGCTTGCACTGATCAGGGTAGTCGACCTTTCGCCTCTCGCCGCCGTCGTTTACCCACGGTAACGATTTCACTGCGCGAAGAAACATGGCGGTGGCGCTGGATATCTTCGCCCTTGGTCTGCGGCAGTTTGACGCAAGTCAGCACTTTTAGAGAAATTGGCGTCCTTTATAGCCATTTTCTTGACATTCAAGCTTGGTTTTGTTGATTCGCGTCAGTCCGTGGTGGACCCATTCTGCCATTCTTCCCGTGTGGGACCGGCGCCTTCGGGCGTGATAACGACAAGGATGAATCACCACTAGGGGTGGGAGATTGGGGATGAAGACACTACGACCAAGCAGACACTGGCATGTGCTGCTGTGGCTGGTGCTGCTGTGCTTGGCGGCGTGGCTGCCGCCGGCCCTTGCCAGCACGGCGGACCACCGCCAGTTCGACGCCCTGCAAGGGCCTTTCAACAACGCCGAGGAGGTGACGCAGGCTTGCCTGAGCTGCCATACCGAGGCCTCGCAGCAGGTGATGGGCACCCGCCACTGGACCTGGGACTACAAGAACCCCCACGGCGGCGAGACGCTGGGCAAGCGGACCATGCTCAACACCTTCTGTATCGCCGATCAATCCAACGAGGGCTTCTGCCAGGCGTGCCACGTGGGCTACGGCTGGGAGGACGACACCTTCGACTTCACCGCCGAGACGCGGGTCGACTGCCTGGCCTGCCACAACAGCGGCGACTATGTGAAGAAGGGCGGCTGGGCCGGATGGCCCAACGCGGCGCTGACCGACCTGACCCTCGCCGCGCAGAACGTGGCCGCCACCTCGCGGCAGACCTGCGGCACCTGCCACTTCTACGGCGGCGGCGGCGACGGCGTGAAGCACGGCGACCTGGACTCGTCGCTGTTCAACCCGCATCGCGAGCTCGACGTTCACATGGATGCCGAGGGGCTCAACTTCAGCTGCAGCACCTGCCACCAGACCGAGAACCACGACGTGCCTGGCAGCCGCATCCAGGGTGCCGCGGTGGACGCGCATGGCGCCATCGTGCGCGGCAGCCAGCAGGAGCGTAACCCGGCCACCTGCCAGGCCTGCCACGGCGATGCGCCGCACCAGGGCGGCAGCCACGCCACGCGGCTCAACGAACACACCCGCACGCTGGCCTGCCAGACCTGCCACATCCCGGAGTTCGCCCGCGGCGGCGTGCCGACGCGCATGTCATGGGACTGGTCCACCGCGGGGCAGCTCGACGCGGAGGGCAAGCCCTTCACCGGCCTCAACGAGCTTGGCCACGTCACCTACGACAGCCGCAAGGGCGACTTCGTGCCGGCCGAGAACGTGACGCCCCAGTACCTGTGGTGGAATGGCGCGACCACCTTCGTGACCGGGGAAACGGTCATCGATCCCAGCGAGCGCGTCCTACTCAACCCCTACCACGGCACGCCGGGCGGTGACGATTCGCGCATCTGGCCGGTCAAGCTGGCGCTGGGCAAGCAGCCCTTCGACACCGTGCACAACACCCTGCTCAAGCCCCAGGTGGCGATTCCCGGCAACGACACCTCGTTCTGGTTCAACTTCGACTGGGACAAGGCGCTGGCGACGGGCACCGAGCTTGCCGGGCAGCCCTACAGCGGCGAGTACGGCTTCGTCGAGACCGCCATGCTGTGGCCGATCACCCACATGGTGGCGCCGAGCGAAGCGGCGCTGGACTGCGCCTCCTGCCACACCGACGGCGGCCGCCTGGCCGGCGTGGACGGCGTGTGGATGCCGGGGCGCGACCGACATCAGCTGCTCGACCGCTTCGGCTTCGGCCTGGCCGGCCTGGTCCTGCTGGGCGCGCTGGGCCATGGCGCCATGCGTCTCGCCACCCGCAACCGCAACAAGGGGCACTGACATGAGCGAGCGACTCTATCTCTTCACCCGCTTCGAGCGCTTCTGGCACTGGGCCCAGGCGGTGCTGATCATCACGCTGCTGCTCAGCGGCTTCGGCATCCGCGGCGTGCACGGCATGGTCGACTTCGAGACGGCGGTGCGCGTGCACGAGGTGGCGGCCTGGCTGCTGATCGGGCTGTGGGTGTTCGCCATCTTCTGGCACTTCACCACCGGCCAGTGGAAGCATTACCTCCCCACCCGGGATCGCCTTGCGGCCATGGTGCGCTTCTACGCCTACGGCATGTTCGTGGGCGAGCCGCATCCCTACCGGATCACCGTGGAGCGCAAGCACAACCCGCTGCAGCGGCTGGCCTACCTGGGCATCAAGCTGGTGATCAACCCGCTGATCTGGGTGTCGGGCCTGCTGTACCTGTTCTGGGGCAGCGTGCGCGACAGCGTGCCGGGCTTCCTGGGGCTGGAACAGGTGGCCGGCCTGCATGCGCTGGGCGCCTACCTGATGCTCTCGTTCCTGCTGCTGCACGTCTACCTCGCCACGGCGGGCCACACGCCGCTGGCGCATATCAAGGCCATGGTGACCGGCTGGGAAGAGGTGCACGATGCCCCGGCACTCGACGAGCGCCGGGACCTGGGCAAGGCAGGCAAGTAGGAAAGGCGGGCAAGTAGGAAAGAAAGCCGCGGTTCACCCTGCTGGGCCGGCCTCGCCAGGGGCCGGCCCAGCGTCGTCTTGCGTCGCGATCAGGCCTTCACGCGCTCGGCAATCGCTTCGCCCAGGCTTGCGGTCGTGCCCTGGCCGCCGACATCCGGGGTCAGCAGGCGCCGGTCGCCCTCCGCCAGCACCGCCTCGAAGGCGTCGACGATGGCGTCGGCGGCCTCCTTGTGGCCCAGGTGCTCGAGCATCATCGCCCCTGACCAGATCTGGCCGATGGGGTTGGCAATGCCCTTGCCGGCGATATCCGGCGCGCTGCCGTGTACCGGCTCGAACAGGCTGGGGAACTTGCCCTCGGGGTTGATGTTGGCCGAGGGCGCCACGCCGATGGTGCCGGTGCAGGCCGGGCCCAGGTCGGAGAGGATGTCGCCGAACAGGTTGCTGGCCACCACCACGTCGAACCAGTCGGGGTGCATGACGAAGTTGGCGGTGAGGATGTCGATGTGGAACTTGTCGACGTTCACGTCGGGATAGTTTTCGGACATGGCCACGACCCGCTCGTCCCACCACGGCATGGTGATGGCGATGCCGTTGGACTTGGTCGCCGAGGTGAGCTTCTTCCGCGGCCGGCTCTGGGCCAGCTCGAAGGCGAACTTGAGCACCCGGTCGGTGCCGTGGCGGGTCATCACCGTCTCCTGGATCACCACCTCGCGCTCGGTGCCCTCGAACATCTTGCCGCCGACGCTGGAGTACTCGCCCTCGGTGTTCTCGCGTACCACGTAGAAGTCGATGTCGCCGGGCTTGCGGTCGGCCAGCGGGCTCCTGATGCCGGGCAGCAGCTTGCACGGACGCAGGTTGATGTACTGGTCGAACTGGCGGCGGAACTGCAGCAGCGAACCCCACAGGGAAATATGGTCCGGCACCGTCTCCGGCCAGCCCACCGCGCCGTAGAAGATCGCATCGAAGTCCTTGAGCTGCTCGAACCAGTCGTCGGGCATCATCTGGCCGTGCTGGGCGTAGTAGTCGCAGCAGGCGAAGTCGAAGTGGGTCAGCTCCAGGTCGATGCCGAAGCGCCGGGCGGCGGCCTCGAGCACGCGCAGGCCTTCCGGCATCACTTCGTTGCCGATGCCGTCGCCGGGAATGACGGCGATGCGATGGGTCATGGGTGGGCTCCTCGGTGGGTTGAGCGTCAGTGGGATGCCATGAAACGGGTCAGGCGGTCGAGCAGGGCCTCGGGCGCCTCCTCGGGGAGGTAGTGGCCGCAGGGCAGGGCCTCGCCCTGGACGTTCTCGGCCACGGCGCGCCACTCCGCCAGCGGGTCGAAGCAGCGCTGGATGATGCCGTGCTCGCCCCACAGCACGCTGACCGGACAGGCGATCCGGCGCCCCGCCTCGCGGTTGGCGCGGTCGTGCTCCAGGTCGATGGTATTGGCGGCGCGGTAGTCCTCGCACAGGGCATGGGCGGCGCCGGGCTGGGCCAGGCAACGCTGGTACTCGGCGACGGCCGCCGGGTCGAAGGCGTCGAGGCTGGCGTGGCGCCCGCCCATGGTGCGGGTGATGTAGCCCTCGGGCGAGGCCTCGATCAGCGTTTCCGGCAGCGGCGCGGGCTGGATCAGGAAGAACCAGTGGAAGTAGGCGGTGGCGAAGGTGCGGTCGGTCTGCTCGTACATGGCAAGCGTGGGGGCGATGTCGAGCAGCATCAGCTTCTCCACCGAATCCGGATGATCCATGACCAGGCGGTGGGCGACGCGCCCGCCGCGGTCGTGCCCGCAGAGGAAGAAGCGCTCGAAGCCCAGTTCGCGCATCACCGCCACCTGATCCTCGGCCATGGCGCGCTTGCTGTAGTTGGCGTGGTCGGGCTCGCCGGGCGGCTTGGAGGAGTCGCCGTAGCCGCGCAGGTCGGTGGCCACCACGGTGAAGCGGCGCGCCAGCGGTTCGGCCAGGCGATGCCAGATCACGTGGGTCTGGGGGTGGCCGTGCAGCAGCAGCAGGGGCGGCCCCTCGCCACCGATGCGGCCGTGGATGCGGATGTCGCCGTGGGCGATGTCGAACGTGCGGAATCCCTCGAACATGGGTGCTTCCTCCGGCTCCTGGATTGCCCACAGTCTAGCGCTTGGCCTGGTGCGGATAATCAGGCTGAATGGAAAGCCATTGTTGAACAGGAATGGAGAATCGCGTGGCGCAGCTCGATGACCTGGCCTTCTTCCAGCGTCTGGCGCACGCCGGCAGCCTGACCGCCACCGCTCGCGAGCTGGGCCTGTCGCTGTCGGCGGTGAGCAAGCGGCTCAAGCAGCTCGAGGCGCGGCTGGGCGTGGAGCTGGCCAGCCGCACCACGCGCCGGCTGGCCCTGACGGTGGAAGGCGAGCGCTATCTCACCCGCGGCGCGGCGATCCTTGAGGAGCTGGCCGAGCTCGAGGAAGCGCTGGGCGAGCAGCAGGCGGCGCTGTCGGGGCCGCTACGGGTCAACGCCACCTTCGGCTTCGGCCGGCGTCACGTGGCGCCGGTGCTATCCCGGTTCTGCGCGCTGCATCCCGGCATCGAGGCGGTGCTGGAGCTGTCCAACTACCCGCAGAGCCTCGGCGAGCAGGGTGTCGATATCGGCATTCGCGTCGGCGAGCCGCCCGACTCGCGGCTGGTGGCGCGGCGCATCCTGGCCAACCGGCGGGTGCTGTGCGCCGCCCCCGATTACGTGGCGCGCATGCCCGCGCTGACGGCGCCGACCGACCTGGCGCTCCACCCCTGCCTGGTGCTGCGCGAGAACGACAGCGACTATGCGGTGTGGCGCTTCAGGCGCCGCGACGACGCCGCCACAGAGCAGGCGGTGAAGGTCGCAGGCCCGCTGGCAAGCAACGACGGCGAAGTGATCGTGCAGCTGGCGCGCGACGGGCACGGCATCGCCCTGCGCTCCTGGTGGGACGTCCAGCCGCTGCTGGCCAGCGGCGAGCTGGTCGAGCTGCTGCCGGGCTGGCAAGGGGTGCGGGCCGACTTCCACGCCGTCTACCAGCAGCGCCGCCACGTGCCGGCGCGCATTCGCGCCTTCGTGGCCTTCCTGGAGCAGGCGATGCCGGCCAGGGTGCCGGACGACAGGGCGGGGCCGGCAGGGCCAAGGCCAGCCTAGGGGCCGCCGGCGGGCACGCAGCCGGGCGCATCCGCGGCGGGCAGTCGCCGCAGCGGGGCCTGGCGGAAATAGCGTTCGAGCAGGGCATAGAGCCCGGGGTAGGCGTCGCCGAGCACGTCGGGGGCGGTGAAGAAGTATTCGCAGCACACCGCGAAGCACTCGCCGGGGTGGGTGGCGGCGTAGTCGTCGATGGGCGGCGTCTCGCCGCGCTCGAGCCGTGCCTGCAGGTCCTCCCACACCGCGGTGAACTCGCGGTGCCACGCCTTGGGGTCGATGTCGCGCGGCAGCGGCGGGAAGCCGTCGATGTCCAGCGAGTTGCCCATGTCGAGCTTGTGGGCGAGCTCGTGGATCACCACGTTGAAGCCGGTGAAGTCGCCGCTCTCCATCAGGTCGGGAAAGGCCACCACCACCGGCCCCTGGGCCGAGGTCTCGCCGGCGCGCTCGTCCTCGTAGGCGTGCATCACGCCGAACTCGTCCAGCTCCTCCACCTGGCGATGGAAGGCGTCGGGCAGCACCAGGATCTCGTGGAAGCCGCCAAGCGCCTCGTCGTGCTCGTCGTCCGACCAGCCCAGCGTCAGCAGGCAGGCCTGTGCCGCCAAGGCCAACTGGGCGGGCTCGTCGAACGGCGTGCCGGCGGCCAGGTCCGGGTGCAGGCTCAGGCGCTTGGCGTGCAGGAAGCGCCAGGCGCGCCGGCCGAGGCGCTCGGCCTCGTCGTCGGCGAGCCGTTCCAGCAGCGGCAGGCGCGTGCGGGCCTCGGCCCATGCTGCCTCGGGGAAGGGATGGCGGGCCGCGAAGCGTTCGGCCCGCCAGCGGCGCAGGCGTTCGAGCATGGCTCAGCCCTCGCCCTGCCGGCTGCCCGACTTCCACGACCAGTCGCGCCAGCGCAGGTCGAACAGGTCCTTGCGCCGGTCCTTGAGGTTGGTCACCGAGCCTTCGGCGCGCACCACGGTGAGCCGGGTGAGGTCGAGGTCGGAGAAGATCACCATCTCGGTGTTGGGCGTGGTCTCGGCGAGCACCGCGTCGTGGGGGAAGGCGAAGTCCGAAGGCGAGAACACCGCCGACTGGGCGTACTGGATGTCCAGGTTGCGGATCGACGGCACGTTGCCGACGCTGCCGCACAGCACCACGTAGCACTCGTTCTCGATGGCCCGCGCCTGGGCGCAGTGGCGTACCCGCAGGTAGCCGTTCTTGGTGTCGGTCCAGAACGGCACGAAGAGGATATCCATGTCCTGCTCGGCCAGCAGCCGGCCAAGCTCGGGAAACTCCACGTCGTAGCAGATCAGGATGCCGACGCGCCCGGCGTCGGTCTCGAACACGCGCAGCTCGTCGCCGCCCTCGATCACCCACTCGCGGCGCTCCTGGGGGGTGATGTGCAGCTTCGATTGCTTTTCCACATGGCCATCGCGATGGCACAGGTAGCAGACGTTGTAGAGCCGGTCCTCTTCGCCCGCCTCGATCATCGAACCGGCGACGATATTGATGTTGTAGGCCACCGCCATGCGCGACAGCTCGTTCTTGAACCTCTCGGTGAAGCCGGCCAGGTAGCGGATGGCGGCGAGCTGGTCCTGCTGGGTGGCGCGATCCTGCAGTCCCATCACCGGCGCGTTGAACAGCTCCGGAAAGACGGCGAAGTCGCTCTGGTAGTTGGAGATGGCATCGACGAAGTACTCCACCTGCTGCAGCACCGATTCCACCGAGGCGCACTCGCGCATCTGCCACTGCACCGCACCCACCCGCACCTGGGTGCGGCGATTCTCCAGCACGCGTTCGGCGGGCTCGTAGAGGATGTTGTTCCACTCCAGGAGGGTGGCGTAGCCCTGGGATTTCTCGTCCTCGGGCAGGTACTTGCGCAGCAGCCGCTTGACCTGGAAGTCGTTGGCCAGCTGGAAGGAGAGGATCGGGTCGTGGATCTCCTTGCGCGCCACCCGCTCGATGTAGTCGGTGGGCGAGAGTTCCGTGGCGTGCTGGTGATAGTTGGGGATGCGCCCGCCGGCCAGGATCGCCCGCAGGTTGAGCGAGCGGCAAAGGTCCTTGCGCGCCTCGTAGAGGCGTCGGCCCAGGCGGTAGCCGCGATAGTCGGGGTGGATCAGCACGTCCAGCCCGTACATGGCGTCGCCTTCGGGGTCGTTGAGGATGATCTCGCGGTTGCCCACCAGGTCGTCGTACTTGTGCGGGTTGGAGAACTCGTCGTAGTCGACCCGCACGGTCAGCGCCACGCCCACCAGCCGCTCGTCGTCCTCGATGACGATCTGGCCATCGGGAAACTCCTGGATCAGCCGATCGATGGAGTGCGGCGGCCAGGCGCCGCCGATGTCGTTGTAGACGGCGTCCATCAGCCGCTTGAGCTGGGGGTAATCGTCCTGCGTCAGGTTGCGCAGGTTGAGGTGCAGGTCGTCAAGGGACATTGCGCTCGTTCCTGATCAGGGTGAATGTCGCAGTCTAGCATGCGGTGCGAAAGGGCCTATTGTGACCGCTAGGTCGCCATTTCGTCATCGTCTCGTCATCGAATGAGGCCAGGATCAGCGCACACCGGCAAATTTTGCGGCTACGCTGAGTTTCGGGAGAGTCGATGACAGCCATGCCACGCCTTCACGGGCAACGCGGATGCAGCATGAAGCCAGACAACAATAACCAGGGCCAAGGCCAGAGCCCGCAGCGCCAGCCCGCCGACTCGCAGGCCACCATGCGAGACCACCAGCGCATTCGGCTCGAGGCCGTGAGCAAGCGCTGGGGCGATGCCCTTGCGGTCGACGGCATCGGTTTCGACGTGGCGCCGGGGGAATTCGTCATCCTGCTCGGCCCCTCGGGCTGCGGCAAGTCGACCACATTGCGCATGGTCGCCGGTCTCGAGCAGGCCAGCGCCGGGCGTATCCATATCGGCGAGCGCGATGTCACCCATCTGCCGCCGGGCGACCGTGGCATCAGCATGGTGTTCCAGTCCTACGCGCTGTTCCCCCACCTCAGCGTGTCCGACAACATCGTCTTCGGCCTGAAGAGCCGCAAGCTGCCCAAGGCCGAGCGCCGCGAACGGCTGGCGCGGGTGGCCCAGCTGGTCGACCTCGAAGCCTACCTGGAACGCAAGCCGGCCCAGCTCTCGGGCGGCCAGCGCCAGCGGGTCGCCCTGGCCAGGGCGATCGTCTCCGAACACCCCATCTGCCTGATGGACGAGCCGCTCTCCAACCTCGATGCCCGCCTGCGCGGCGAGATGCGCCGCGAGATCAAGGCGCTGCAGCAACGGCTGGGCATGACGGTGATCTACGTCACCCACGACCAGGTCGAGGCGATGAGCATGGGCGACCGGGTGATCCTCATGAAGGATGGGAGAATCGAACAGGATGGCACGCCGGGAGAGCTCTACGACCGCCCGGCAACGGCGTTTGCGGCAAGCTTCATTGGCAGCCCTGCGATGAACCTGGTGACGCTTGCCGCGGCGGCGGACGGCGCCGTGATCGAAGGCGAGCCCCGCTGCAGCGTGGCGCTCCATGAGGCCAAGGGGCAGTGGCTCGGCGTGCGCCCGGAGGAGATCCGCCTGCTGCCGGTCGACGCCCCCGGCGTGCCCGCAGAGGTGATCGACGCCGAGTACCTCGGCGCCGACAGCATCGTGCGGCTCAAGGTCGGCAGCCAGCAGCTTCGCGCCCGGCTCGATGGCAAGTCCGGCCTTGCCGCCGGGGCGCCATGCCGCCTGCAGTGGCGGCGCGAGGCCGCCCACTTCTTCGCCGCCGACGATGGGCGGCGGCTGGCGATAACCGGGCACGACCTGGCTGCACCACCCGGACGGCATCGTTTCGAGCCGAGTTTCTCGAACTCGGCCGCAGCTTCTGCAGTGCAAGACCGCGAGGCCGAGTCCTCGTCCTACCCCGCAGGGAACGACTCTTCAGGAGTGAACCGATGAACGCACGTTTCACCTTCACCAAGGGCGGCAGAGTGGGCGCCACGGCACTGGCCGGCCTGCTTGCCGCCGGCTCGCTCACCGCCCAGGCGCAGACCGAGCTGACCATGTACTACCCGGTAGCCGTGGGCGGCGCCCTGACCGACGTGATCGACGGCCTGGTGGCCGAGTTCGAGAACGAGCACCCCGACATCTCGGTGAACGCCATCTACGCCGGCAACTACGACGACACCCGCGTGCGGGCGATGTCGGCCATCGAGGCGGGCAATGCGCCGCAGCTCTCGGTGCTATTCTCCATCGACCTGTTCGACCTGCTGGAGCAGGACGCCATCGTCTCCTTCGACTCGGTAGTCGAGACCGACGAGGAGCGCGAGTGGCTCGACAGTTTCTACCCCGGGCTGATGGAGAACGGCCAGATCGACGGCCAGACCTACGGCATCCCCTTCCAGCGCTCCACCATCGTGCTCTACTGGAACAAGGACGCCTTCGAGGCTGCCGGGCTCGACCCCGAGACACCGCCCGAGAACTGGGAGGAGATGGCCGAGATGGCCGCCGCCGTGCGCGAGGCCAGCAACGGCCGGCAGTGGGGCGTGATGGTGCCCTCCACCGGCTATCCCTACTGGATGTTCCAGGCCTTCGCCTTCCAGAACGGCCACCGGCTGATGAACGAGGAGGGCACCGAGGTCTACTTCGACGACCCGGCCGCCATCGAGGCGCTGGAGTACTGGGTCTCGCTCTCCCGTGATCACCAGGCCATGCCCGACGGCACCATCGAGTGGGGCACGTTGCGCCAGAACTTCATCGAGCAGGCCACCGCCATGATGTGGCATACCACCGGCAACCTCACCGCCGTGCGCAACGAGGCGAGCTTCGACTTCGGCGTGGCCATGCTGCCCATGAACACCCAGCGCGGCAGCCCCACCGGCGGCGGTAACTTCTATCTGTTCAAGGACTCGAGCGAGGAGGAGCAGCGCGCGGCGATGACCTTCATCCGCTGGATGACCGACCCCGAGCGCGCCGCGGCCTGGTCGATCGAGACCGGCTACATGGGCGTGAGCCCGGCGGCCTACGAGACCGAGGCGCTGCAGCGCTACGTCGAGGAGTTCGCCCCGGCGGCGGTGGCCCGCGACCAGCTCGAGCACGCCACCGCGGAGCTGGCCACCTACCAGGGCGGGCGGGTGCGCCGGGCGCTGGACAATGCCGTGCAGGCGGCACTGACCGGCCAGATGTCGCCGGAGGAGGCGCTCAAGCAGGCCCAGGCCGAAGCTGACGCGGCACTGCGCCGCTACGCGCGTTCGCGCTGAGATTTCGAGAGACGTAACGTCGAGAATTAGGACCGACGCAGGCAGGGCGCCGGGGGTAAGGTCGAAGAGGAGGTCATTTGCCATGGGTGAGGAGCATTGCTCCGAACGGGCTGGCCATGGATGGCCAGCACCGGCCCTGCAAGCGGAGCAGGATGCGGGAGCGCCGCAGGGCAAATGTAGCGTCCAGGGAAGGATTCACAGCGCCTCCTCGTAGGCCTTGCCGCCGGACAGCCCCGATCCGGGGAAGGACCATGATGATCCACAATGCCGATCGTCGCATGCAGGTCTACGGTGCGCTGTTGCTGCTGCCGGCGGCGGTGCTGCTCGGTACCTTCGCCTACCTGCCCACCGTGGCGACGCTGATCAACAGCGTCTTCCTGCCCGGTTTTCGCGGCGCGCCGCCGGAGTTCGTCGGGCTGGAAAACTACGCCATGCTGGTGGAGGACCGCACCTTCTGGCGGGTGGCGCGCAACAACCTGGTCTATGCCCTCGGCACCATACCCACCTCCATCGCCCTGGCGCTGGGCATGGCGCTGTTCGTCAACGCGCGCCTGCCGGGGCGCGGCTTCGTGCGCATGGCCTACTTCACCCCGACCATCCTGCCGATGATCGCCGCGGCCAACATCTGGATGTTCTTCTACGCCCCGCAGATCGGCCTGTTCAACAAGCTCCTGGGCGCCTTCGGGCTCTCCGGCGTCAACTGGCTGGGCGATCCCAGCGTGGCGCTGACCTCGGTGATAGTGATGACGGTATGGAAGGAGGCCGGGTTCTTCATGATCTTCTACCTGGCGGCGCTGCAGAGCATCCCGCCGGAGTTGAAGGAGGCCTCGGACCTCGAGGGCACCAGCCGCTGGAGCTTCTTCTGGCGGGTCACCTTTCCGCTGCTGATGCCGACCACGCTGTTCGTGCTGATCAATGCCCTGATCAACGCCGTGCGTGTGGTCGATCACCTGTTCATCCTGACCAAGGGCGGGCCCAACAACGCCACCAACCTGCTGCTCTACTACGTCTACGAGAACGCCTTCTCGTTCTTCGACCGCACCTACGCCGCGACCATCACGGTGGTGATCCTGCTGGTGCTGGCAGTGGTTGCCACGCTCAAGTTCGCCGTGCTCGACCGCAGGACGCACTATCAATGAGCACGGGGTACGATTCATGAGCCAGCCGAGCATGATGGCAACAGGAGCAAGACGGTTCATCCTGCGGGTGCCGAGTCTCGAGACGACGGCCGCCTGGCTGCTGGCGCTGATCTGGATCTTCCCGCTGCTCTACGCGATCTGGGCCGCCTTCCATCCCCCGGCCTACATGGTGCGCTTCGACCTGTTCGCACCGCTGACGCTGGACAACTTCACCAACGCCTGGGCCCAGGCACCGTTCGCCCGCTACTACCTCAACACCTTCCTGCTGGTCACCGGCGTGGTGCTGGCGCAGTTCGTGGTATGCACCCTGGCGGCCTTCGCCTTCGCCCGCTTTCCGATTCCCGGGCGCGACGTGCTGTTCATGCTGGTGCTGATCCAGCTGTTCGTCTTCCCCGAAGTGCTGATCGTCGAGAACTACCGTATCGCCAGCGGGCTGGGGCTGGTCGACACCATTACCGGTATCGGGTTGCCCTATGTGGCCAGCGCCTTCGGCATCTTCCTGCTGCGCCAGACCTTCAAGACCATCCCCCGCGAGCTGGAGGAGGCCGCCCGGGTGGAGGGCTGCGGCTGGATGGCAATCCTGCTCAAGGTCTACGTGCCCCTGGCCAAGCCCACCTACCTGGCCTACGGCCTGGTCTCGATCAGCCACCACTGGAACAACTTCCTGTGGCCGCTGGTGGTGACCAACTCGGTGGAGAGCCGCCCGCTCACCGTGGGGCTGGGCATCTTCTCGGCGCCGGAAACCGGCGTCAACTGGGCCACCGTCAGCGCCGCCACGCTGCTCAGCATCGCGCCGCTGCTGGTCGCCTTCCTGCTGTTCCAGCGCCAGTTCGTGCAGTCGTTTCTCAGGGCGGGGATTCGCTAGCGGCTCAGGTTGGTTCGAGTCGCTTCACCCGCTCGGCCAGCGTGAACACATGCTCATCCATGGCGCCGAGGTCTTCCAGCGCGGCGGCAAGGTGGAGGAGGTAATCGCGGTTGGCGCCGCTGGGGCCACGGGCAGCGGCGATCTGGCGGGCGATCTCGTCGAGCGGGGCGTCCCCGAGGAAGGCGGCGTTGTCCGAGGTGGCGAGATAGATCAGCCCCTCGGCATGGTCGCCCTCGGCGAAGTGCAGCGTCACCCGCTCGCGCAGGTAGCCGTTCTTCTCGCGCACGTCCAGCGGGCCGAGGGTATCGGCGTCGATGCGGTAGGCCATGCCCTGGCAGATCGCCCCGGGCGACTCGACCAGCGTCGCCACGCGCCCCGGCGCCTCCGGTGTGCCGCGGTGGTCATGGGAACCCTGCCAGAAGCGCCGTGCCCAGCCTTCGATATGGGCGGGGCGACGCTCGTGGTAGGGGAATTCGGCCTTCCAGATCAGCGAGCCGTAGCCGAACAGCCATAGCGGCCGGCCGGTGGCGAACAGCTTCCGCTGTCGATTGAGTGTGGTGGTATCGACGCTCATGGGCTGCGGGTGGCTCGGCGCACGAGCGGCTGGGTCAGGGTCTGGGCCATGATGACGCCGGTGAGCACCAGGGCGCCTCCCACGAGATGGTGGAAGGCGATGCGCTCGCCGAGGAAGGCCATGGCGATCATTGCGCTGAACAGGGGCATCAGGTTGATGAAGATGCTGGCCTGGCTGGCGCCGATCTGGCGGATGGCGCGCATCCACAGGAAGGTGGTGATGATCGAGGCGGGAATGCCGGCATAGAGGACGAGCCAGACGTTCTGGCCGTCGACCGGGGTCATCGGCCCCATCAGGTAGGGCGGCAGCAGGAACAGCACGGCGAATACCACCTGGGCGTAGAGCAGCACCCAGGGCGGCAGGTCCAGCGGCCAGCGCTTGAGCATCACGCCGTACAGCGCATAGCAGGTGGCGGCGATGACCATCAGCAGGTCGCCCTTCGCCACCTGGAGCTCCAGCAGGGAAAGCGGGTCGCCGCGCCCGAGCAGCACCAGCACGCCGAACAGGGCGATGAGGCCGCCCAGGATGCCGCCGAGGCTCGGCGCCTCGCGCAGGATCAGGGCGCTGAGCAGCACCGTGAGCAGCGGCACCATTGCGGCGAGGATGCCCATGTTGGTGGCCGAGGTGGTTTCGGCGGCGACGTAGGCAAGCCCCTGCCACAGCCCCATGCCGAGCAGGCCAAGGGTGGCGAGCTTGGCCCATTCGCGGCGGATGGTGTGGCGGTGGCGCCAGGCGGCGGGCAGCAGGAAGGGGGTCAGCACCGCCAGTGCCAGCACCCAGCGCAGGAAGGCGATGCTGCTGGGGGCGATGGCGCCCACGGTGAGCTGGTTGATGGTCATGTTGCCCGACCAGATCAGCACGGCGCCCAGCGGGGGCAGGAAATAGAGCAGCGGCATGGCGGCCTCTCGGACAGGGCGGCCCCGCTGTGCCGGGGCCGTGCAAAGCCTCCATCATATCGGCCCGCTGCGAGGCTGCAACTGATAAGGAGGCTAATGAGACGCCCGGGCCGGGTGGCCGGAGGCAAGAAGGCTTGGCGCTGGGCGAATCGTGCCTATGCTGGTAGCGACGAAGCGGAACCGCCGGAAAACGAGCCAAGCCGCCAAGGGCCAAGTCCTCGCGGGCTAAGTGCTCAATGGCTAGTGCTCAAGGGCCAAGTGTTCAAGGACTCGTGCTCAAGGGCCAAGTGCTCAAGGAGAGACCATGACGTTACGAAACCACCGTGCCGGGCTGGGGTTAGGACTGTGCGCCGCGCTGGTGCTGGCCGGCTGTGGCGACGACCAGCAGGCGGCGGCGCCCGAGGAGGGGCCAGCGCTGCAGGATGCCGTGGCCTACGTGGGCCGCTGGGCGGCGGAGCCTGCCTGGTGCGCACGAGGCGGCGAGGATCGCACGATCACGCTGGCCCCGTCGCGCCTGGAAGGTCATGAGAACCTGTGCGAGATGGAAGTGGAGCAGGAAGCCGACGAGGTGTGGCGCGCGCAGTTAGACTGCCGCGGGGAGGGCATGCGCAGCGAGGAGCGAATTCGCCTGGCCTTGCAGGAGCACGAGGTGCTGACCCTGACCTGGCTGGACCGCGACGGTGCCGAGGTGACCCTGCAGCGCTGTCCCGAACCTGGGAGCGACGCGGGTTGATGTCAGGTGGCGAGATGAAATTCTGGAGCAGGGGCCATCCGGCCCCTGTCTGCTACGAGAGTCCGATGCCAGCGGTGCGCGTCAGGCGCCCAGGATCTCCTTGGCTTCGTTCAGTGCCTCCTCCGATTGGGCGTGGTCACCCTCGTTGTGGTACTGCTCACCCTGTTCGCGCAGCTCGCGAACCCGCTCAAGCTCGTCCTCGCTGAGCTGGGCGACCTTGTCCTCGTCCTGCAATGCCTCGTCGATGTCGGACATGAGGGCCGGACACATGTGAGCCCAGGCGGGAGCCATGAAGGCCATCAGCACCAGGGCGGCAAACAGTTTCTTGATCATGACGGGTTCCTCCCGTTGGGCGCAGCCGGTTCTCACGATGCCGGCCTGCCCGGATGAGTCTTGTCAGGGGGTAGCCCCGCCATTGCGGGTTCGCCGCGAACGGCGTGCGGCACGCAAGGCAATGGCGGGGCTGCCGTCAGTATAGAAGGCCGCGACCCAGGCGACAGCAACTCGGAAGCCAGGAACGACAGCGCCCTGCCATCGAGAAGATGACAGGGCGCTGTCGTGCTAGGGGAACGCGGGGTCAGGCGACGGCGGCGATACCCGCCTTGGCGACCTGCACGTCCTGGTCGGGCTTGACCCCGGAGACGCCCACGGTGCCGGCCATCTCGCCCTCGACCATCACCGGCACGCCGCCGGAAAGCAGGCCCTGCATCGGCGCGGAGAGGAAGGCGTTGCGCCCGCCGTTGATCATGTCCTCGAAGGCCTGGGTCTCGCGGGCGCCGAGCGCCGAGCTGCGCGCCTTCTGGGTGGCGATGTCGGGGGTCATGGCCGGGGCGCCGTCGAGGCGACGCAGGCCGAGCAGGTGGCCGCCGTCGTCGGCCACGGCGATGGTCACCTTCCAGCCGTTGGCTTCCGCTTCTTTCTGAGCCGCGTCGAGGATGGCGTTGACGTCGGTCAGGGTGAGTACGGGCTTGGTCTTCATGGGGTTCTCCTTGAGTCGCAATGTTGCCGGTGATGAGCTTCCCGGCGACAAGCCACGCGAGGGCGCTGTGAACCCGTCCCTGGGCGCTACTTTTGCCATCCCTGGCAAAAGACCCTCGCTTTGGCTTGTCCCCGGCGCTCATCGGGATGCGGTGCTGAATGCTCTCTTATGCGTTGCCCGCCGAAGCTAGGTGTTTACGGGCGGTGGCAATGCGTCATCGACAATTTCGATCCAATGCCTGACCGGCGTGCGCCCCGCGCCGTTGAGGTGCGTCTGGCAGCCGATGTTGGCGGTCACGATGGTTTCCGGGTTGCCGGCCTCGAGGGCGTTGAGCTTGTTGTCGCGCAGCTGGGTGGCAAGTTCCGGCTGGGTGATCGAGTAGGTGCCCGCCGAGCCGCAGCAGAGGTGGGCGTCCTGAACCGGGGTGAGGGTGAAGCCGAGCTTGACCAGCACGCCCTCCACCGCGCCGCCGAGCTTCTGGGCGTGCTGCAGGGTGCAGGGGCAGTGGAACGCCAGCCGGCGGCCCTCGTTGACCGTGAGGCTAGCCAGCGCCTCGTCGCGCATCACTTCGACCAGGTCCTTGGCGAGCTCGCTCACGCGCCTGGCCTTGTCAGCGTAGGCGGGGTCGTCCTTGAGGATGTCGCCATACTCCTTGACGAAGGCGCCGCAGCCGCTGGCCGTCTGCACGATGGCCTCGGCGCCGGCCTCGATATGCGGCCACCAGGCGTCGATGTTGGCGCGCGCACGGGCGCGGCCGTCGTCCTGGGCGTTGAGGTGGAAGTCGATGGCGCCGCAGCAGCCGGCCTCGGCCACCGGCGTGAGGCCGATGCCCAGGCGGTCGAGCACCCGCGCCGTGGCGGCATTGGTGTTGGGCGAAAGCCCCGGCTGCACGCAGCCTTCGAGGATCAGCATCTGCCGGGCGTGGCGCTGGTGGTCGGGGCGTTTGCCGGCGTCCACCGGGCTCGGCGGCAGCTTGTCCTTGAGCTTGCCGGGCACCAGCGGCTTGAAGGTCTGGCCCAGCTTGAGCAGCGCCTGGAAGCGCTTGGGGTCCACCAGCGCCTTGCGCAGGGCGTAGCGCTGGGCGCGGTCGGCGGTGCTGCGCGGCACGCGGCGCTCGATCTCGGCGCGGCCGATGTCGAGCAGCTTGTGGTACTCCACGCCGGAGGGGCAGGTGGTCTCGCAGTTGCGACAGGTCAGGCAGCGGTCCAGGTGCAGGCGGGTCTGCTCGGTGACGTTTTCGGTGTCGTCCGGGTTCTCCAGCATCTGCTTCATCAGGTAGATGCGCCCGCGCGGCCCGTCGCGCTCGTCGCCCAGCAGTTGGTAGGTGGGGCAGGTGGCGTTGCAGAAGCCGCAGTGCACGCAGCTGCGCAGGACGCGGTCGGCCTCCTGGATGTGCGGCTGCTTGAGGGCTTCTTCAGTGAAGTGCGTCTGCATGTCTCAGTCCTGTGCGTCTCAGAGCGCCGCGTAGAGCCGGCCGGGGTTGAAGATCCCCTTGGGGTCGAGCTGGGCCTTGAGGTTGCGGTGGTATTTCATCAGCACCTCGGGCAGCGGCGCGAACGGCTCCACCTCGGCCGGGCGCGGGCCGTAGCAGGTGGCGTGGCCACCTGCGTCCTGGCAGGCGCGGCGCAGGGTGTCGGCATCGAGGTCGGCGCGCAGCCAGCGCTGGGCCCCGGCCCAGTCGTGGAGCAGCTGTGTTTCGTCGATGCCGGGCAGCGCCAAGGACGGCGTGCGATGGGGCAGCGAGAGCCGCCACAGCGGCGCCTTGTTCTCGTTGAGCGGGCCTTCGCCGAAGAAGGGCAGGCGCTGGTCGCGCAGGGCGTTCCAGAAGGCGCCGTCGAGGTCGTCGCCGCCGATGCGGGCGCGGGTGGCGGCCACCGAGCTGGGCCCGCCCTCCAGGCGCAGGTGCAGGGCGCCGTCGAGCCAGGCGGCGGCGCTGATCGGCAGCGGCTCGCGGCCCCATTCGGCCAGGCGCCGGCGGGCCTCGTCGAGGGTGAGTTCCAGGTGCAGGCTGTGGGTGGCGCCGGGGATCGGCAGCACCTTGAACGAGACCTCGGTGATCACCCCCAGGCCGCCCTGGGCGCCGACCATCAGCCGCGACAGGTCGTAGCCGGCCACGTTCTTCATCACCTCGCCGCCGAAGCGCTGCTCGATGCCTTCATGATTGATCACCCGGGTGCCGAGCACGAAGTCGCGCACGCTGCCCGCCCAGGGGCGGCGGGGGCCGGAAAGCCCGGTGGCGACCATGCCGCCCACGGTGCTGGCCTCGCCGTAGCGCGGTGGCTCGAAGGGCAGCATCTGGCCCTGTTCGGCCAGCGCGGCTTCCAGTTCGGAAAGCGGCGTGCCGGCACGCACCGAGACCACCAGCTCCACCGGGTCGTAGAAGCTGATGCCGCGGTGCTCGCGGGTGGAGAGTTCGCTGCCGCTCACCTCGCGACCGTAGAAGCCCCGGGTATCGCCGCCGACGATGCGCAGCGGCGTGCCTTCGGCACCGGCCTGGCGGATGCGCTCGGCCAGGGCCTCGCTGGCGTCATGCTCATGGGGAGTCGTTGCGTTTGCCATGGTCACTCCAGTCAGCCCTGCGGTGCGGCCGGGGCGTTGTCGGCCGCCGCGCTCTTGATGGTGCGGAATTCGGAACAGCGCGCCGGGGTGGGAATGTTCTTGCCCGGGTTGAGCAGGTCGTTCGGGTCGAAGGCGGCCTTGGCGGCGCGGAAGGTGGCCAGTTCGTCGGGACGGAACTGGGCGCACATCTGGTTGATCTTCTCGCGGCCGACGCCGTGTTCGCCGGTGATGGTGCCGCCCACCTCGACGCACAGCTCGAGGATCTCGCCGCCCAGCGCCTCGGCTACGGCCAGCTCGCCCTCGCGGTTGGCATCGAACAGGATCAGCGGATGCATGTTGCCGTCGCCGGCGTGGAAGACGTTGGCGACCTTGAGGCCGTAGCGCTCGGAGAGGTCGCTGATGCCCTTGAGCACCCGCGCCAGCTCGCGGCGCGGAATGGTGCCGTCCATGCAGTAGTAGTCGGGCGACATGCGGCCCACCGCAGGGAAGGCGTTCTTGCGCCCGGCCCAGAACTTGGCGCGCTCGGCGTCGTCGCGGGCCTGGCGGATGCCGGTGGCGCCGGCGTTCTCGAGCACCCGGCGCACGGTTTGGCAGTCGTCGTCGACGTCGGCCTCGACGCCGTCGAGCTCGCACAGCAGGATCGCCTCGGCGTCGACGGGGTAGCCGGCGCCGATGAAGTCCTCGGCGGCGATGATGGCGAGCTTGTCCATCATCTCAAGCCCACCCGGGATGATACCGGCCTCGATGATGGCGCCCACCGCGTTACCGGCTTTCTCCACGTCGTCGAAGCTCGCCATCAGCACCTTGGCGACCTCGGGCTTGGGCAGCAGCTTGACGGTGATCTCGGTGACCACGCCGAGCATGCCCTCGGAGCCGTTGAACAGTGCCAGCAGGTCGAAGCCGGGGGCGTCGAGCGCGTCGCTGCCGAGCGTCATGCGCTCGCCCTCGATGGTGAGGATCTCGACCTTGATCACGTTGTGCACGGTGAGGCCGTACTTCAGGCAGTGCACGCCGCCGGCGTTCTCGGCCACGTTGCCGCCGATGGAGCAGGCGATCTGCGACGAGGGGTCCGGGGCGTAGTAGAGCCCGTGGGGCGAGGCCGCCTCGGAGATCGCCAGGTTGCGCACGCCGGGCTCGACCCGCGCGATGCGCGCCTCGGGGTCGATCTCGAGGATGCGCGAGAAACGCGACATGACCAGCAGCACGCCGTGCTCGAGGGGCAGGGCGCCGGCGGAGAGGCCGGTGCCGGCGCCGCGGGTCACCACCGGCACGCCGAGGCGATGGCAGGCGACCAGCAGCTTCTGGACCTGATCCAGCGAGTCGGGCAGTGCCACCAGCAGCGGCAGGGTACGGTAGACGGAGAGCCCGTCGCACTCGAAGGGACGCATGTCCTCTTCCCGGTGCAGCAGGGTCATGCCCGGCACGGCCTGGGCGAGGCCGTCGCGAATGGCGGCCCTGTCCAGCGACGGCGCCGGGCCGTCGAGTCGTTCGTCATAGAGGATGTTCATGCAGGCGCCTCGTTGCGAGTCTTGGCGGCAGGTAATCATGTGCAGACGCCCAATTTGCGCTTAGTCGGTAAGGCTGTCCAGTCTGCGGTCTACTGGTATGACCAGTTGTTGATTACTATATTGGAAATAGTTTTCATGATACACCATGTCGGGCTCGCCTGCGCCCGTCAAGGCAGTACGCCACGCAATGGAGGAAGCATGCCCCTGGAGAATGGTCACGTCCTGCCGACACGCACGCCCGATGCGGTGGCGGCGCGCCTCGAGCAGTTGATCCTCGACGGCGTGTTTCGCCCGGGCCAGCTGCTGCCGTCGGAACGGCGGCTGTGCGAGCGCCTGGGCGTATCGCGCACCTCGCTGCGCGAAGGGCTGCGGATACTGCGCAGCAAGGGCATCATCGCCACCCGCCAGGGCCGGGGGTCGGCGGTGGCCGAACTGGTGGCCGGACGCGACGACAGCCCGCTGATGCACCTGTTCCGCGACCACCCGCGCACGCTGTTCGACCTGCTGGAAGTGCGTGCACTGCTCGAAGGCGAGTCGGCCCGGCTCGCCGCCGAACGCGCCACGCCGGCCGACAGGGTGCTGATCCAGCGCCGCTACGAGGCCATGGCCGACTACGTGGTGAACCGCGAAGGCATCGACGTCGAGCGGCTGGCGCATCTCGACCATGCGTTCCACCTGGCGATCTGCCAGGCCTCGCACAACCCGGTGCTGGTGCATACGCTGCAGTCGCTTACCGACCTGCTGTTGAGCTCGGTGTTCGCCTCGGTGAAGAACCTCTACCATCGCGAGGCGCCGCGGCAGATGATCAATCGCCAGCATGCCCGGCTCTATCGCGCCGTGATGGAGGGCAAGCCCCAGGCCGCCCGGCGCGCGGCGCTCGACCACTTGACCGGCATCGAAGAGCAGCTGCGCGAGATAGAGGCCGAGGATCAGCGCCTCGAACGCTCGGCCATGCGGCTGGGGGAATGGAAGTGACGCCACGAGGCCGCAGCCTCTACATCGCCCATGGCGCCGAGTTTCGCGCAGCCCTGGAGCTGCAGATCATGCATTCGCTGCGCTGCGGGATTCTCCGTCGTCCAGTACGCCGGCAAGCGATGCCACTTCCAGCTTGTTGCAGAGATGCTCGCGCAGGACATTTCCCAGCCGTTTGCTGTCACGCTGCTTCAAGGCGAGGATCATTTCCTCATGATCCTCCACCGCCCGGCGCCAGAATTCATCCGTCATCTTCTTCGAGTAGCGCACGCGCTTCACCCGTTGACTGAGGTTGTTGTACATCTCCAGCAACACTTCATTATTCGAAGCCTGCAAGATGTTCTCGTGAATTCGTTGATTCACCTGGAAGTATTCGGCGAGTTCGCGGTTGCGATAGTGCCTCAGCATGCGCTCGTGCAACCGGCAGATGGCTTCGATCCCTTCGTCGCTGATGTGCTGGCAGGCCAGTTCACCCGAAAGCCCTTCCAAGGCACCCATGAGGTCGTAGGTGTCCTTGACCATCTTGTAGGTCAGTTGCTTGACTCGGGCCCCCCGGTTGGGCAACAGCTCGACCAGGCCTTCCGAGGCTAGCACCTTGAGTGCTTCCCGCAATGGCGTGCGTGACACGCCGAAGTTCTCGCACAGCTGTTTCTCGGAGATTCTCTCCCCCGGTGCGAGTTCGCCCAACTCGATCAGGTCCCGGATCCGGTCGGCGACTTCTTGGTAGAGAGTGCGTGGCTGAATCTTGCTCATGGTGTTCTTCCTGTCGCGCCCGCGGTGGAGGACATCGTCACTATTCAAGCATAGGGCGCTGTTGACGAGATAGCTGAGAAAGTATTATGAATTCAAAATTCATGCAAAAGCTTTTGCTCGGCGTGGCCGAGTACTCCCGAGCGCATGGCCGAAAGGCGATAGGACAATGCTGACAAGAACAATCAAGAGGTCACATGGCCGGCAAGGTATATCACTGCAGCATTCAGCTCAGTAGACAGCAAGCGAGGCTAATACTCGACGGGACCTTCGGCTATGCCCGCAGCGTGGAGATGCCCCCCATCACCGCCGTGGTTCTGGATGGTGGCGGTCACGTGGTGGCAGCCGAGCGCGAGGATGGCTGTGCGCCGCTGCGTCTCCCAGTGGCCCGGGGCAAGGCGTTTGCCGCGCTCGGCAACGGTGCTGCCAGTGGCGTGGTGGGCAGCCGTAATGCCGAGCGCCCCGCGTTTCTTGCCTGCGTTGCTGCTGCGTCGGGCGGCAACTTCGTCCCTGTGGCCGGCGGGGTGCTGATCCTCGACGAGGCGATGCAGGTCATTGGCGCCGTGGGGGTCAGTGGCGCCTCCTCGGATGAGGACGAGAAAGCGGCTCTCACAGGTATCGAGGCGGCCGGCCTCGCCGCCGGGCTGGAGCCCGACTGAAGCTTCTTGCCAGCATGCATTCCGGCTTGACATCGTCTTGCGGGCAGGTCTAGTTTCACTGCAGGCGCATTTAGAATAATGAATTCATTATTCGGCGCCCCTAGGCAAGATGGGTAAACCTGGCTAGCGCTGACCAATAACAAGCCGCGTCATCAGGACCTGAAGCCAACAATAGAACAAGAGGAAACACGCCATGCATCTGCTACGTCTCACGGCGGTTGCCGCTGCCGTCGCGCTCGTCTCGGCTCCCCTCCAGGCCCGCGAGATTACCTTTGGCCATGTCGGTGGGCCGGATTCGCTGTTTGCCGATTCCGCCGATCACTTTGCCGCACTGGTCAACGAGCGGCTGCCTGAACCCTTTGAAGTGGTCGTCTTCGGTTCCAGCCAGCTGGGCACCGACTCCGAGCTATTGCAACGGATGCGCCTTGGTACCGTCGACCTGGCCTTGCCTTCGACCATCATGTCATCGGTGGCGGATGAGTTCGGGATCTTCGAGCTGCCCTACCTGATTCAGGATCGCGACCACATGAAGCGGGTCGAGGAGGAGGTCTTTTGGCCACACCTGGCACCGCTGGCCGAGCAGAACGGCTATCGGGTCCTTGCCGTGTGGGAGAACGGCTTCCGCCACATCACCAACAATCGGCGTGCGATCAATACGCCGGAGGACCTGCGCGGCATCAAGCTGCGTGTACCCCAGGGCGTCTGGCGTGTGCGCATGTTCGAGGAATACGGCGCCGAACCCTCGCCGATGTCGCTGTCCGAGGTGTTCATGGCCCTGCAGACCGGGGTCATGGACGGCCAGGAAAACCCCTTGGCACAGATCGCCGGGCAGCGCTTCCAGGAAGTGCAGAATTACCTCTCCCTTACCGGCCACGTCTACACGCCGGCCTATCTCACTGCCGGACGCCGCTTCAACAACCTGCCCGACGAGGTCCAGGAGATCATCCTCGAGGCGGCCAGGGAGACCCAGCAATTCGTCTACGAGCATGCCGCCCAGCTCGACGAGGATCTGATCGACGTGATCCGCCAGGCCAACACCGAGGTCAACGAGGTCGATACGTCGGTCTTCATCGAGGCCTCGGGCCCGATCTACGAAGCCTTTGCGCGTGAAGTACCCGGTTCCCAGGAGCTGATCGACAGGGTGCTGGAGCTGGGTAACGGCTCCTGACGGCACCTGCAGCCGAAAGCAATAACTCTCGCGCCACCGCGTGGCGCGGGGTCCCTGTCCCTGAACGAGTCGATAGCCATGGGAACCGTGAATCAACTTTCCCGCATCATGGAGCGCCTGCTCGAGATCGTCACGGTCGTGTTGATGGTTTCGCTGACGCTGGTGGTGCTCTATGCGGTGGTGACCCGCTACGCCTGGCGCACGCCCTCCTGGTACGACGAGGTGGCCGCCATCATGCTGGTCTGGCTGACCTACTACGCCGGAGCCCTCGCAGCGCTCAAGCGCGGTCACATCGGGGTCGACGGGGTGCTTGCCGCGATGCCGGTGCATATCCGCATGCCGATCGCCTACCTCTCGGAAGCCCTGTTCATCGGCTTCTTCGCCGTGCTGGGCTGGGCCGGCCTGGTGGTGCTCGAGGTGATGCAGGGCATGTCGCTGATCACCCTGCGCTGGGTCCCGCTCACCTTCACCCAGTCGGTCATTCCGATCGGTGCGGCACTGTTCATCATTGCCCAACTGCTCAGCATGCCGGCTCACCTGGCCAAGGTGCGCTCAGGCGTCACTCAGGAAGAGGAGGAGATCGCCCACGCCATCGCCGAGGCCGAGCGTGACAACGCCAAGGCCGGCTTTACCGCCGAAGAACTGACCAAGAGGGCACAGTCATGACCCTACCCTTCATGATAGTGGGCCTGCTGGGGCTGATCCTGATGGGGCTCCCCATCGCGGTGGCGCTGGCGATCGTGGCAACGGTGGCCATCGTGGTCTACCAGGGCGTGGATATGCTGCCCAACGTCGGGCTGACGATGTTCGAGGGGGCGAGCAGTTTCCCCCTGCTGGCGATCCCGATGTTCGTCCTGGCCGGCGCGATCATGAACACCGGCGGGATCTCCAAGCGGCTGATCGCGTTCGCCTCGGCGCTGTTCGGTTTCATCCGCGGCGGCCTGGCGATGATCAATATCGGTGTCTCGCTGTTCTTCGCCGAGATCTCCGGGTCGGCGGTGGCCGATGTGGCCGCGACCGGCTCGGTGCTGATCCCGGCCATGAAGAAGCGGGGCTATCCCAGTTCGTTCGCCGCGGCCGTCACGTCGTCGTCGGCCTCACTGGCGATCATCATTCCCCCCTCCATTCCGATGATCCTCTACGGCGTCATGTCCGGTGCTTCCATCGTCCAGCTCTTCGTGGCCGGTATCGTGCCCGGGCTGCTGGGGGCCGGGGGGCTGATGGCGCTCAGCTACTACTATGCCCGCAAGTACGACTGGCCGGTTGAGGAGGTCTTCCAGTTCAAGCGCGTCAGGCAGACCGCCAAGGAGGCCAGCTGGGCGCTGACGCTGCCGATCATCATACTCGGTTCCATCTTCGGCGGTTTCGTGACGGCCACCGAAGGGGCGGGGCTGGCGGTCGCGGCAGCGATCTTCATCAGCGCCGTGATCTACCGCGAGCTCGACCTGCGCACGCTCTACAAGGCGATCATCGACGGGGGCCAGCAGACCGCCGTGGTGATGCTGCTGGTGGCAGCCTCGGCGCTGATCGGCGTGTTCCTTACCGAGATGCGCATGCCCCAACAGCTGGCGCAGGCGGTACTCAGCCTGACGGACAACAAGTACGCCATCCTGATGATGCTGAACGTATTCTTCCTGTTGATCGGGCTTTTCCTGCACTCGGCGGCGGCGATCATCCTGGTGGTGCCCATCGTCATGCCGCTGGTCGGCGCGGCCGGCATCGACCCGGTCCACTTCGGGCTGGTGGTGTGCCTCAACCTGGCCATCGGCCAGCAGACTCCGCCGGTGGCGAGCGTGCTGATAACGGCCTGCTCGATCGCCAAAGCGGACGTGTGGTCGGTGACCCGCTCGAACCTCGGCTTCATCACCGTGCTGCTCTTCATCCTGCTGCTGGTGACCTACATTCCTGCCATTCCCATGGCCCTGGTGGAGTTCTTCTACCGCTGAGCGCGGCCCGGCGGGCTTAACCCCGCCGGGCCAGCCGCGGCAGGAGCAATGTGATCATTTTAATTGAATTCATTATTCATTATGGCTTCGATTGGCATGGAGAAGAGAGATGACCGGCGAGACCTTGCTGTATGAAGAGCGAGATGGCGTGGCCTGGCTCGGCTTCAACCGTCCCGAGAGCCGTAACGCCATGACGTGGGAGATGTACGACGCCCTCTCCCTTTACTGCGATCGTATCCGCGACGACACAAGCCTTCACGCCGTCGTGCTGCATGGCGTAGGAGGGGAAGCGTTTGTGGCCGGCACCGATATCGGGCAGTTCGAAAACTTCCGTGAACCCCGGGATGCCATTGCCTACGAACAGCGCATCGATGCGGTGGTCGGCAAGCTCGAGGTCTTGGAGAAACCCACCATTGCGCTGCTGGAGGGCGCTTGCGTTGGCGGGGGCGCTGCGCTCGCCCTGGCATGCGACTTCCGCTACGCCACGCCGAGCCTCAAGTTCGGCGTCCCCATCGCGCGCACCTTGGGCAATACGCTCTCGATTACCAACGTGTCGCGACTCATCGACATGCTGGGCGTGGCACGGGCCAAGGAGGCACTGTTGCTCGGCACGCTTTTCGACGCCGAACAGGCCAGCGCCGCGGGACTCGTCAATGCGGTGTTGGCCCCCGAATGCATCCATGCCGAGGTGGCTGGGCTCGCCGAGCAACTGGGCCGGCGGGCCCCGCTCACCCTGCAGGCCAGCAAGGCGTTGATCAACCGCGTGCTGGACCATCGTCGCCTGGCGCGGGAAGCCAGCGATGACTGGGTGACCGCGTGCTACATGAGCGATGACTTCAAGGCAGCGGTGAACAAGTTCCTGCACAAGACGCCCTTCGAGTGGAAAGGGCGCTGAACGAAACATGGCGCCCCGGCGCGCTGCCCAAGCACCAGCCATTAACGCAAAGAGAGGTGAGGCCCATGCTTCCCCTGGAAAAGATCAAGGTTCTGGATATCTCGCAGATCATGGCCGGCCCCTACTGCACCATGGTGCTTGCCGACATGGGGGCCGAGGTGATCAAGGTCGAGAAGATCAATGGCGGCGACGACAGTCGTCAGATGGGGCCCTACGTCAATAACGAATCGACCTGCTTTGCCCAGATCAACCGCAACAAGAAGAGCATCTCGCTCAATCTCAAGGATGAGCGGGCGCGGGAAATCTTCTATCGGCTCGCCCGCGAGGCGGATGTGATCGTCGAGAACTATCGTCCCGGCGTGACCACCTCGCTCAAGATCGACTACGACGCCATCAAGGCGATCAATCCCGGGATCATCTACTGCTCGATTTCCGGCTACGGCCAGAGCGGCCCCTATAGCCACCGCGGTGGCTTCGACCTCGTGGCCCAGGGCATGTCGGGCCTGATGTCGATGACCGGCGAGCCGGGCCGCCGACCGCTGAAGACCGGCATTGCCGTCTACGACATTGGCGGCGGCATTACAGCCGTCTACTCCATTCTTGCCGCCTACATCCACAAGATGAATACCGGCGAGGGGCAGCATGTCGACATCGCCATCAGCGAGTGCGGGCTGCCGTGGTTCACCTGGGAAGCGGCGGCCTACTTCTCGGAAGGCAAGGTGCCCGAGCCCACCGGATGGCGCCATCGCGTCTCGGCCCCCTACCAGGCCATCAAGGCCCGCGACGGCTACCTGATGCTGGGCTGTGCCAACCAGCGTACCTGGGAGCGTTTCTGTGGTGATGTGCTGGAGCGCCCCGAGCTGATGGAAGACCCGCGCTTTCTCACCAATTCCGATCGCGGCCAGCATGTCGAGGAGCTCGAAACGCTGCTGGAGTCGATCATGGCCGACCGCGACCTGAGTGACTGGCTGGAGCGCTGCGACCGCGCGGGTGTGCCGGCCGGGCCGATCAACGACTTCGCCCAGGCGATGGCCGATGAGCACTACCTGGCACGGGGCATGGTGGAGGAGATGGAGCATCCGGTCATCGGCCGCATGAAAACCATCGGTTTCCCGAGCAAGTTCTCGGCGACCCCGGCGCAGATACGCTCCCCTGCGCCACTGTTTGGCCAGCATACCGACGAGGTGCTAGGCGGGCTCGACATGACGACGGATGAACTCGCCTCGCTGCGAGCGGCGGGCTGTATCAAGTAGAGCCTCGTTTCTAACCAAGAACAACGAACGAAAGGAAGAACCCATGCTGAACCTCGACTTCCACCCATCCGGCCGCCACTTCCTGCAGATTCCCGGTCCGTCACCGGTGCCGGATCGCATCCTGCGGGCCATGAGCCTGCCCACCATCGATCACCGTGGACCGGAGTTCGGCGCCCTTGGCCTCGAGCTGCTCGAGAAGACCCGTCGGGTCTTCAAGACCGAGAACCCGGTGATGATCTACCCGGCCTCGGGCACCGGCGCCTGGGAGGCCGCGCTGGCCAATGTCCTGTCGCCGGGCGACAAGGTGGTGATGTTCGAGACCGGCCACTTCGCCACCCTTTGGCACAAGATGGCAAGGCGCCTGGGGCTCGCCCCGGAATTCCTCGGCCTGCCGGGCTACGAGGGCTGGCGGCAGGGTGTCCAGGCGGACATGATCGAGGAGCGCCTGCGCGAAGATAGCGCCCACGAGATCAAGGCGGTATGCGTGGTGCACAACGAGACCTCCACCGGCGTGACCAGCGACATCGCCGCGGTTCGCCGTGCCATCGATGCCGCCAACCATCCGGCGCTGCTGTTGGTGGATACCATCTCGGGTCTTTGCAGCGCCGACTATCGCCATGATGAGTGGGGTGTGGACGTCACCATCTCCGGTTCCCAGAAGGGGCTGATGCTGCCGCCCGGGATCAGCTTCAACGCGGTCTCCGACAAGGCCATCGAAGCGAGCCGCCACAATCGCATGCCCAAGAGCTTCTGGGCCTGGGACGAGATCCTCGAAGCCAACAAGAACGGCTACTGGCCCTACACCCCCAGCACCAACTTGCTTTACGGCCTCAACGAGGCGCTGGACATGCTGCTGGGCGAGGGGCTCGATCACGTGTTCGCCCGCCATCAGCGCTGGGCCGCCGGCGTGCGAAAGGCAGTAGAAGCCTGGGGTCTGGAGATCCAGTGCCAGGACCCGGCCGTCTACTCGCCGGTGCTCACCGGCGTGGTGATGCCGGAAGGGGTCGATGCCGATGCCGTGCGCAAGATCATCTACGAGCGCTTCGACCTGTCGCTGGGCATGGGGCTTGGCAAGGCCAAGGGCAAGATGTTCCGCATCGGCCACCTGGGCGACTGCAACGACCTGACGCTGATCGCCACCCTGGGCGGCTGCGAGGCGGGCATGACGCTTGCCGGCGTGTCGCTCAAGGGTAGCGGCGTGCTGGCGGCGCTGGACTACTTTGCCCGGCACCCGCTCGACGCCAAGTGATCCCACCGTATATTCCCCCATGGCTGAGCTGAGGAAGGCAGGATGACCTCTCTGACGGACAAGACCGCGTCCCGGGATGCACGAGTCAAGCCGGTGACCGGGCTGGCGACCCGCCTTGCCCGAGAACTGGAAGGCGAGGTGCTGTTCGATCGAGCCTCGCGAGGGCGCTACTCGACCGATGCCTCGATCTACCAGGTGATGCCGGTGGGGGTGGTAATTCCACGCCACCAGCAGGACCTGACCGCGGCGCTGGAAATCGCACGCGATGCAAGGGTGCCGATCCTGGCCCGCGGCGCCGGGACCAGCCAGTGCGGCCAGACGGTCGGCGTGGCGCTGGTCATCGACAGCACTCGCTGGCTCAACCAGGTGGTGGAATTCGACGCCGAGGCGCGCACCGTGGTGGTGGAGCCGGGAATCGTGCTCGACCACCTCAACGCCTGGCTCAAGCCTCACGGGCTCTGGTACCCGGTGGATGTCTCCACCAGCGCCCAGTGCACCCTGGGCGGCATGACCGGCAACAACTCCTGCGGCTCGCGCTCGATTCGCTACGGCAACATGGTGCACAACGTCGTGGGCGTCGATGCCTGGCTGGCTGACGGCAGCGAGGGGCACTTCGGCTTCCTCGACGCCTTGCCGGAAAGCGGTCCGGTACGGGGGCTGGCCGATCGGGTCAGGGCCATCGCCGAGGGTGTCGCCCCGGAGATCCGCAAGCACTTCCCCAAGGTGCTCCGGCGGGTGGGGGGGTACAACCTCGACCTGTTCGATTGCCAGAACCCCAAGCCCTACGATCCGGAAGGGAGGGTCAACCTCGCTCACCTGCTGGTCGGCTCCGAGGGTACCCTGGCGGTGAGCCGGCGTATCAAGCTCCGGCTTTCGCCGCTGCCGGAGCACAAGGTGCTCGGGGTGGTGAACTTCCCCACCTTCTATCAAGCGATGGATTTCACCCAGCACATCGTCACCCTGGACCCCACCGCGGTGGAGCTGGTCGACCGCACCATGATCGACCTCTCCCTGGAGAATCCGGCCTTCCGCCCGGTGATCGAGAAGGCGCTGATCGGCCGGCCCCAGGCGGTGCTGCTGGTGGAGTTCGCCGGTGAGAGCCGCGACGCCCAGCTCGCCTCGCTCAAGCAACTCAACGAGCTGATGGCCGACCTCGGCCTGCCCGGCAGCGTGGTGGACATGCCCGAGCCCGCCGAGCAGAAGGCGCTGTGGAGCGTGCGCAAGGCGGGGCTCAACATCATGATGAGCATGAAGGGGGACGGCAAGCCGGTCTCCTTCATCGAGGACTGCGCGGTACCTCTGGAGCACCTCGCCGAGTACACCGGCAAGTTGACCGAGGTGTTCCATCGCCACGGCACCGAGGGCACCTGGTATGCCCACGCCAGCGTCGGCACCCTGCACGTGCGGCCGATCCTCGACATGCGCCGTGGCGGGGCCGCCAAGATGCGCGAAATCGCCGAGCAGGCCTCCACGCTGGTACGCGAATACAAGGGCGCCTATTCCGGGGAGCATGGCGACGGCCTGTGCCGCGGCGAGTGGGTGGCCTGGCAGTTCGGCGAGACCCTCAACGACGCCTTCCGGGCGGTCAAGGGGGCCTTCGACCCGGACAACCTGCTCAACCCGGGCAAGATCGTCGACACGCCGAAGATGGACGACGAGCGCTACTTCCGCTTCCCGACCAACTATCGGCGCATCCCCCTCACGCCGCTGTTCGACTGGTCGGCCTGGAACGTCACCCGCGACCCGCTGACCGGCGAGCAGGGCGAGCCCGGCAGCGGCGGCGATACGACCCACGGCCTGGCCATGGCGGTGGAGATGTGCAACAACAACGGCCACTGTCGCAAGTTCGATGCCGGCACCATGTGCCCGAGCTACCGAGCCACCCGCGACGAGCAGCATTTGACGCGTGGGCGGGCCAATACCCTGCGCCTGGCGCTCTCCGGCCAGCTAGGCGACGAGGGGTTGGCTAGCGACGAGGTCAAGGAAGCGCTCGACTTGTGTGTTTCCTGCAAGGGCTGCAAGCGCGACTGCCCCACCGGCGTGGACATGGCCAAGTTCAAGATCGAAGCACGGGCCGCACGGGCCCGCGTCAAGGGCCTGTCGCTGCGCGACCGCATGGTGGGGGAGATGCCGCGCTATGCGAACTGGGCCAGTCGTTTTTCAAGGGTGCTGGGGGTGGTGGAGCGCCTACCCTTCGTTGCCGGGCCGTTCAAGAAAGCGCTAGGACTGGCCGACGCGCGCGCATTGCCTGCCTTCAACGGCAACTTCCTGGCCGAGCGGCACGATAGCAGTGAATCGGCGCTGCGTGAGGTGGTGCTGTTCGTGGATACGTTCAACAACTACATGGAGAGCGACAACGCCCGGGCCGCCAAGCGGGTGCTGGAGGCGGCGGGCTACCGGGTGCATCTCAACGTCAAGCCCGGCGAACGGCCGCTGTGCTGCGGGCGTACCTATCTCTCCTCGGGCCAGTTCGACAAGGCCCGGGAGGAAGCCAGGCGAACCCTCGAGGCGCTGATGCCTTATGTCGAGCGTGGTATCGCCATCGTCGGGCTCGAGCCCTCCTGCCTGCTCGGCATGCGCGATGAATTCCTGCAATATGGCTTCGGTGATGAGGCCCGCGCCCTCGCCGGAACGGCCTTCTTGTTCGAGGAGTTCCTGGTCAAGGCCCATGCGGCCGGCGAGCTGTCACTCAAGCTCAAGCCGCTGCCGAGGCAGGCGTTGCTGCACGGACATTGCCATCAGAAGGCCTTCGATGCGCTGCGGCCGGTAGAGGAAGTGCTGGGCTGGATCCCGGAGCTGGAAGTGAAGACCATCGAGTCGTCCTGCTGCGGCATGGCGGGCAGCTTCGGCTACGAGGCCGAGCACTACGACGCCTCGATGAAAATGGCGGAATTGTCCCTGCTGCCGGCGATTCGTGATGCCGGAGAGGACGCTCTCGTGGTGGCTGATGGCACCAGCTGCCGCCATCAGATCCAGGATGGCGCAGGCCGCCAGGCCCTCCATGTCGCTCGCCTGCTGGAGCAGGCGCTGGCCTGATGGGGCGGAGCTGCGCTTTTCAAAAAGGGGCGACGGGGTCGCCCCTTTCTTCGTACGAGGACCATGACGTGATAGATCTACGCAGTGATACCGTGACCCGGCCCACCTCGGCCATGCGCGAGGCGATGGCCCAGGCCAAGGTGGGGGACGATGTTTGGGGCGACGATCCCACCGTCAATGCCTTCGAGCAGCTCGTGGCCGAACGGGCTGGCAAGACGGCTGCATTGCTGTTCCCCTCGGGCACGCAAAGCAACCTGTGCGCGATGCTCACCCACTGCCAGCGCGGCGAGGAGGTGATCGCCGGCCAGCACTCCCATATCTACCGCGACGAGGGAGGCGGGGCGGCGGCGCTCGGCAGCATCAGCCTCCAGGCGCTGCCCCACGAGGCCGACGGCAGCCTGGCGCTGGATGCCCTGCGTAGCGCGGTCAAGGGCGACGATATCCATCACGCCAGAACCCGCCTGCTGGCGTTGGAAAACACCTTTCGCGGCAAGGTGCTGCCTGCGGCCTATGCGGCCGCTGCGACGGACCAGGCGCATGGCCAGGGGCTTGCCACCCACCTGGACGGGGCCCGGCTGTTCAATGCCGCTGTTGCCACCGGGTCGACGCTTGCCGAACTGTGCCGAGGCTTCGACTCGGTGTCGCTGTGTTTCTCCAAGGGGTTGGGGGCACCGGTGGGGTCGCTGTTGCTGGGAGAGGCCGACTTCATCGCCCGGGCGCGGCGCTGGCGCAAGACCCTGGGCGGCGGCATGCGCCAGGCGGGTGTCCTGGCTGCGGCCTGCCGCCATGCCTTCGAGCATCACGTCGAGCGCCTGGCCGAGGACCATGTCAACGCGCGGCATCTGGCTGAAGGCTTGCGCACCTTGCCGCAGCTGGAGGTACACGCCTGCGATACCAACATGGTATTCGTATCGTTTCCGCAGGCTCACTGCCAGGCCTTGCAGGACCACCTGGAGAGCCAGGGCATCCTGGCCGCGGTGAGGCCTATGACCCGCCTGGTGACCCATCTGGACGTGAGCCGCGAGGGCATCGAGCGCGTGGTCGCGGCGGTGAGCGACTACTTCTGCAAGGCCGGCAGCGACCTTGCGGCATCGACGATCTGACGACCACGGAGGGAGCCACAATGGCGATCTATCGGTTGGGCGAGCATCGCCCCCATATTCATGACGGTGTGTATGTGGCGCAGAGCGCCGAGGTGATCGGACAGGTAACGCTAAAGGCCGACGCCAGCGTCTGGTACCAAGCGGTGCTGCGCGGTGATACCGACCATCTTGAGGTCGGCGAAGGCAGCAATATCCAGGACGGTGCCGTACTGCATGCCGATCCGGGCTTTCCGCTCAAGGTGGGCAAGGGTGTCACCGTGGGCCACCAGGCGATGTTGCATGGATGTACCATCGGTGACGGCAGCCTGATCGGTATCCAGGCGGTGATCCTCAACAGCGCGGTGATCGGTGAAAACTGCCTGGTGGCGGCCGGGGCCGTGGTCAAGGAGGGAGCCGAATTTCCACCGAACTCGCTGATCGTCGGGGCGCCGGCGAAAGTGGTGCGTGAACTCGACGACAAGGCCATCGAGGGTATGCGGCGCAACGCAGCAGGCTATGTCGAGAAGGCACGCCAGCACCAGGGCCAGCTCGAGCGTATCGACTAGGCAGGCAAGCGGTAATGAAAGCGCCCCCGGGTCTCCCCGGGGGCGGCTTCGTTCAGCATGGCGAGGCTGGCTTACTGCTCTTCGAGCTCGGCCTCTTCTTCCTCGAGTTCGTCTTGTGCCTCGGGTGTCTCGGTGGCTTCGTCCGTCACGCCAGCGCCGACGCCCACGTCTTCCACCGGCGGCTCCGATACCTGTTCGGTGGTGGTCGGCGCCATCTGCTCCACTTCCATCAGCGGGTCGGTCACGCCGATCACGTAGAAGGCGATCATGGCGACCAGCCCGGTGAGCACCAGGTAGTAGAGCGTCGGCAGGATGGTCTTGCGGATGGTGATGCCTTCACGACCCAGCAGACCCACGGTTGCCGAGGCGGCCACCACGTTGTGAATGGCGATCATGTTGCCCGCCGCGGCACCCACCGCCTGCAGCGCCACCATCATCGCGGTGGAGACACCGAGGGCCTGGGCCACGTTGAACTGGAACTCGGCCAGCATCAGGTTCGACACGGTGTTGGAACCGGCGATGAAGGCACCCAGCGCACCCACCGCAGGGGCGAAGAACGGGTAGACGTCGCCCACGCTGTCGGCCACCAGCTGTGCCATGGCCACCGGCATGGAGACCAGGTCGGCCGCGTTGACGCCGGAGTTGATCAGGATACGCACCATGGGGATGGTGAAGATCAGCACGAAGCCCGCACCCAGGATGGTCTTGGAGGAGTCGCTGAAGGCCGACTTGAGTTCACCCAGGCGCATGCGGTGCAGCAGCGCGGTCACCAGCACCACCATCAGCAGGATGCCGCCGGGCAGGTAGAGCGGCGCGATGCTGCCGGATACGCCGGCTTCGCCAAGGATGTTGCTCCAGCCGAAGGTCCAGGCGTTGAGGGCCTGACGCAGCGGTTCGACGGTGCGCGATGCCACCAGGAACACGGCCAGCAGCACATACGGGAGCCAGCCCATGAAGGTGGAGATCGGCGCCTTGCCGGCGATGTCGTCCAGCTTGATCTCGAGCTTGCCGATCCACTCGTCCGGCCAGGACTTGCGCTCGGGGAAGTCCCAGGTGTCCTTGGGAATCAGGAAGCCGCGGCGTGCGGCAGGCACGACGATGGCCAGGCCGACCATGGCGCCGATCATCGACGGGAATTCCGGTCCCAGCAGAACGCCCGCCAGCACGTAGGGCACCACGAAGGCGACGCCGGCGAAGATGGCGAAGGGGGCGATCGAGAGACCTTCCTTCCACGACTTGTTGGCACCGAAGAAGCGGACCATGATCACCACCATGATCAGCGGCATCAGGATGCCGGCGATGCCGTGGATGATGGCGACTTCGGCCGAGATCAGGCGGAAGTATTCGAGCCAGGTGTAGCCGCCGGCCTCCAGTTGCTCGGTGATGCCTGCCGAGTTGATGCCACCGGTCACGCCGACCACGATGGGGGTACCCACGGCGCCGAAGGAGACCGGGGTGGACTGAATCATCATGCCCACCACCACGGCGGACAGTGCCGGGAAGCCCAGTGCCACCATCAGCGGAGCGGCCACGGCTGCCGGCGTGCCGAAGCCCGAGGCGCCCTCGATGAAGCAGCCGAACAGCCAGGCAACGATGATCGCCTGCACGCGGCGGTCGGGGCTGATGCCCGAGAAGCCGTTACGGATGGCCGTGATGCCGCCCGAATGCTTCAGCGTGTTGAGCAGCAGGATGGCGCCGAAGATGATCCACAGGATCGATACCGTGAGGATCAGGCCCTGCAGGGTCGAGGCCAGCACCCGGTTGAAGCTCATCTCCCAGGCCAGCAGGGCGATGAGTGCGGTGACCAGGTAGACGATAGGCATGGCTGTCTTGGCGGCCATGCGGAAACCGATCAGCAAGACGCCGGCCAGTATCAGCGGCGTGAAAGCGAGCAGAGCTAGCGTCGTCTCTGTCATGTAACGTACCTCTAGGCTTTTGTTGGGCAGGGTGTCGAGCAGCGGCCGGCAGGAGAGGCTGACCTGAGCGCCGTCGATGGAACGGAACGATACGGAGTGCGTGAAAAAGTTGCCATCCTTGGGTAATTGGTATGACCAATCTGGTTCTGCGGGTCGAAGTGTCATCGTTTCGCTTTTCATCGGAAAAACAAGCCGATGTCTTCATCGACAACTTGGAAAAAGTTTCCAAAATATAGGCTGAATTAGACTAATGGACAGCTCCTGCGCAGCATTCCGCGCACTGGTTCGAGCCATTGGCAACCTGGCCGAAAGGCTGGCACTATCGATTCATTAACATCCACGGATGCAGGAGATCTATATGGCGAGGGTGCTCTACGAACTGTGCGGGATCGATGAGGCGCTGCGGTTCTCTCCCTACTGCTGGCGAGTGCGCTACGCCCTGGCCCACAAGGGCCTCGATGTGGAGACACGCCCCTGGTACTTCTCCGACAAGCAGGCGCTGGCCTTTGCCGGCCACGACAAGGTGCCGGTGCTGGTCGACGGTGACGACACCGTGGTCGACAGCTACGAGATCCTGCGCCACCTCGATCGCACCTACCCCGAACGCCCCCTGCTCGGCGATGGGCTCGCCTTGGCGCGGGCCCGCTTCTTCAAGCACTACACCGAGCGCTCGCTGCAGCCCGCCATGCTGCGCACCATCGTCATGGACCTGCTCAACGCCATCCACCCCAAGGATCGCGACTATTTTCGCGACTCCCGGGAAAAGCGCTTCGGGCGCACCCTGGAGGAGTTTCACTCCCCGGCCAAGGGCCTTGCCCAGCTCGACGCCGCCCTCGAGCCGCTGCGCGGCTGCCTGAAGGAGGCCGACTTCCTCGATGGCGATGCGCCCGCCGGGGCCGACTACCTGGTGTTCGGCAGCTTCATGTGGGCGCGCGTGGTCTCCACCGCCGACCTGGTGTCGAACGCCGATCCTGTCTACGGCTGGATCGAGCGCATGCTGGACGCCTATGACGGGCTGGGGCGCAAGGCCATGCGCATTTCCGATATCGAAGGCGCCTACCGCTGAGGCGGGCCGGGAGGGGAAGATGATCGAGCTTTACTACTGGACGACGCCCAACGGGCACAAGGTCACCCTCTTTCTCGAGGAAGCGGGGCTCGATTACCAGCTGCGTCCGGTCAACATCGGGCGCGGCGAGCAGTTCTTGCCGGAATTCCTCGAGATTGCACCCAACAACCGGATACCGGCCATCGTCGACCGTGCGCCCGCCGATGGCGGCCAGCCGCTGGCGCTGTTCGAGTCCGGCGCCATCCTCGAATACCTTGCCGACAAGTGCGGCTCGTTCCTGCCGGCCGACGGGCGGGAACGCTACATCGTGCTGCAGTGGTTGCACTGGCAGGTCGGCGGGCTTGGGCCCATGGCCGGGCAGAACCACCACTTCCGCCACTACGCGCCGAAGAAGATCGAGTACGCCATCGAGCGCTACACGAACGAGACCGCCCGGCTCTATGGCGTGCTCGACCGGCGGCTCGACGACCATGAATACGTCGGCGGCGACGCCTACTCCATCGCGGACATGGCCATCTACCCGTGGATCGTGGCGCATGAGCGCCAGGGCCAGGAGCTCGAGGAGTTCCCCAGCCTGGAGCGCTGGTTCCAGCAGATGGCGCGACGTCCGGCCGTGGTGCGTGCCTATGCGCGGGCCGAGGAGATCAACCCCCAGGCCGGTGTGCCCATGGACGAGGAGGCACGGCGCCACCTCTTCGGCCAGCGGTGACACCGCCTGCAGGTCGGCAGGACCACCCTCCAGGGAGCGGGAAAGGCGAAAATGTTGCACTGCACAAAAAAAGCCGCTATGCTGCAATGCATCAAGGCCCTTCACGCCTTGCCCAGCAACCCTGGAGGTGTCCCATGAGCAAGACCCAAGAGAAAACCCAGCAGCAGTTCGAAACCCTCATTTCCACGCCGGTTCGCGCCTACGGCTCGCTGACGCTGGAATACTACGAGAAGCTTCTCTCTGCGCAGTTCGAGATCTTCCGCAGCTACAGCGAAATCGGCATCGCCCAGGCGCGTAGCTGGCTCGACGTCAAGGACGCCGACAGCCTGAAGAAGGTCGTCGAGTCCCAGCAGAAGGCCGCCAAGGAGTTCGGCGAGCGCCTGCAGGGCGATACCAAGAAGGTCGTCGACCTGAACCAGGAATTCCTGCAGAAGGGCCAGAAGCTGGCCGAGCAGAACCTGAAGGCCGCCAGCAGCCAGTAACCTGGCCTAGCTGTACCCCAAGGGCCATCGCCGTCGGCGATGGCCCTTGTTTTTTTGCCGGGGCACTGGCCCTAGCCTCGCAGCAGGGCCAGGACCTCCTCCTCTTCCACCTGGCTGAAGTCCTCGTAGAACTCACCCACCGACATGAAGCGCTCGGGCGACTCGAGGCAGACCACCTCGTCGGCCAGCACGGCGAGGCGCGCCAAGGCGCTGGGCGATGCGGCCCCCAGTGCCGCGATCAGGCGCTGCGCGCGCCCCTGCAGGGTTCGCAGGGCGGCCTCCATGGTGGCGCCGGTGGCGCTGCCGTCGTCGACCACCACGACTACCCGGCCCTCCGGTGGAATTTGTGCCTGGACCGGGGCGTAGCGCTGCCGGCGCGCCGCAATCAGCTGCCGCTGCCGGTCGGCTTCGCGGGCGACGGCCTCGGGCGAGAAGTGCGCTGCCGCCTCGTCGAGCTTCAGGGTGCCGTCTTCACTGACGGCGCCTATCGCGAACTCGGGATGACCGGGGGCGCCGATCTTGCGCACCAGCACCACATCGAGCTCTCCATGCAGGGCATCGGCCAGGCAGCGCCCCATCGGGACGCCGCCACGGGGAATGGCGAGGATCAGCGGATGGCTTCCTTGTAGCTGGGCAAGGCGCGATGCCAGCTGCCCGGCGGCGTCGAGGCGATCGCGAAACATGTCGCATCCTCCGCGTGGGTTGTGTGTGGGTGTGTGTGGGTTGTGGTGGACGGGGCGTGGACGGTGTCGTCACCAGTGTAGTTGCCTCGCGGCTGTCGCAGCGTTCAAGGTGAAGCGCGATCGTCCAGGCGAAAGCGGGCGATGCGGTTGATCTGCTCGATGGCGGTGCGCCGCTCCTCCTCCTGGTCGTTTACCAGGCGCGCTTCGAAGGCGGCAAGAATGGCGTGCCGGTCGCTGCCCTTCACGGCCATGATGAACGGAAACGCGAATTTCTCCTTGTAGGCGGCATTGAGCTGCTCGAAGCGGGCCATTTCCTCCGGCGTGCATTGATCCAGCCCGGCGCCGGCCTGCTCACGCGTCGAGTCGTCGGTCAGCTCGCCGGCGATGGCCGCCTTGCCGGCCAGGTCGGGGTGGGCGCGAATGACGTCCAGTTGGCGTTCAGGCGGAGCGATTCGCAGGGTATGTCCCATGGCGCTGGCCAGCCCTTCCGGGGTGTCGTGTTCGGGTGTCAGGCCACGCTCCCAGGTCAGCTCGGCTACCCAGGGCGAGTGTTCGTAGATATCGCCGAAGCGGGACACGAAAGTGTCGCGGTCGAGCGTGCTGGGGCGAGGCGTCAGGACGTTGTCGGACATCAGGGAGCTCCGTGGTTGCGGCGATGGGTGTTGCTCTCAAAAGTGTATACAAAAAAATTTTGAAATGTACTACCGGAAGCGCTAAAACTGTTTCCATGAATCGGAAGGAGCGTCCGGTGCACGCCGGATGGTCCCAGGAGGCCTACGCGCCATACAGAGGAGCAACGAGATGGGACGACTCACCACCCATGTGCTGGACACTGCGCAGGGCCGCCCCGGCCAGGGCATTCGCATCGAGGTCCTGCGCCTGGAGGGCGAGCGGCGCACGCCGCTGAAGACGGTTACCACCAACGATGACGGCCGCTGCGACGCCCCCATTCTGGAGGGCGGCGACTTCCAGATCGGCGAGTACGAGCTGGTGTTCCATGCCGGCGACTACCTGCGCGAGCAGGGCGTGGCGGCAAGCGAGCCGCTTTTCCTCGACGTCATCCCGCTGCGTTTCGGCGTGTCCGATGCGTCGCAGCACTATCACGTGCCGCTGCTGCTCTCGCCGTATGGGTACTCTACCTATCGTGGCAGCTAGGCCGCGGCTGAGCCGATGCGCCCCTCGGCCCCGGGCCGCTGAACAATAACACTGAACGAGAGCCCTTCAATGCAAGCGTACCTGCTGGAATTCGTCAATTTCATGCTGCGGTGGTTGCACGTCATCGCGGCGATCGCCTGGATCGGGGAGTCGATCTATTTCGTGATGCTGGACAACGGCCTCAAGACGCCCAAGGAGGAGGCGTGCCGCAAGAAAGGCGTCTTCGGCGAGATGTGGGCGGTTCACGGCGGCGGTTTCTACCATAACCAGAAGTACGCCACGGCGCCGGCCCGGCTTCCCGAGGAGTTGCACTGGTCGTTCTGGAAGTCCTACACCACCTGGCTCTCCGGCTTCGCCCTGTTCGTGCTGCTGTACATGACCAACCCGGGTTTCTACCTGGTCAACCCCAACAGCGCCTGGGAGTGGGCCGCCAGCATGAGCGGCTGGCAGGCCAACGTGCTGGCGCTGGTGTTCCTCCTGGGTGGCTGGGTGGTCTACAACGAGCTGTGCAAGCGTATCAGCCCCAACATGGAGCGCGACGGCATTCTCAGCCTGGCGGTGGCGGTGCTGATGGTGGTGGTGGCCTACCTCAGCGTGCAGATGTTCTCCGGGCGCGCGGCCTTCCTGCTCACCGGCGCGGTCATGGCGACTGCCATGTCGGCCAACGTCTTCTTCTGGATCATCCCCGGCCAGCGGCGCATGGTCAGCGCCATGAAGGCGGGCGAGGCGCCGAACCCCCTGGATGGCAAGCGCGGCAAGCAGCGTTCGGTGCACAACACTTACTTCACGCTGCCGGTCGTGCTGCTGATGATCAGCAACCACTACTCCTTCGTGTACAACCACGAGTACGCCTGGGTGCTGATGTCGCTGTTCATCTTCGCCGGCGCCTTGATTCGCCAGTTCTTCGTGCTGATGCACGCCGGCAAGATCCAGCCGGCCTACCCGGTCGCCGGGGTGGTGCTGATCCTGGTCGCGTTCTGGCTCGCGGCCCCCACCCAGCAAGCGCCGGCCGGTGACGGCATGGCCGAGGCGCCGAGCCAGGAGCGGGTGCAGGCGCTGATCGAGCAGCACTGCGTGGCCTGCCATTCGCACCAGCCGACCCAGCCCGGCTTCGCCTCGCCGCCTGCCGGCGTCACCTACGACAGCTGGGACCAGATCCTGCTACAGAAGCCGCAGATCCAGCAGGTGGTAGGCAGCCGCTACATGCCGCTGGGCAACATGACCGGCATGACCGACGAAGAGCGCGAGGAGATTGCCGCCTGGCAGCCGTGATGCCATAGCCCCGACGGCATGACCCTGCCGCCTTCGGCGCCGCCTTACGGTGGGCCGAGGGCGCTGTCTTTGGTTCGATAGCCTGCCGACTAAGCGTATACAATGAGCCGAGAGACGGACTAGGAGGGGACCATGAACCAACGGCAGCGCCTGGCCGAAGGCGACCCGAGCAAGGCGAAGCCTCGGCGCCTGGGCAAGAACGGGGATGGGGCGGAACGCCATGAGGTGATCTATCGCTCGATCAGCGATGCCATCATCGAGCATCGTCTCAAGCCCGGCGCGCGCCTGCGCGAGGATGCCCTGGCCGAAGTGTTCGGCATCAGCCGTACCGGCGTGCGCAAGATCCTGCAGCGTCTGGCGCTGGAGCAGTTGGTGACACTGACGCCGCGGCGCGGCGCCAGCGTGACGCGGCCTACCGCCGACGAAGCCAAGGATGTGTTCGATGCGCGCCAGATGGTCGAATGCGGCCTGCTGCCCGAGGTGGCGCGTCGGATCACCGCCGCCGACGTCCAGGAGCTGCGCGAGATGGCGCGTCGCGAGCGCGAGGCGCTGAAATCGGGCGAGCAGAGCCGGGCGATCAAGCTATCCGCCGCCTTCCACGAGCGCCTGGCCCAACTTTCCGGCAACGCCACGCTGGCGGCCTTCGTCGGCCAGCTCTGCTCGCGTTCGTCGCTGATCCTCGCCGTCTACGGCAGCGCGGGGCACCTGGGCTGCGAATCCCACGACCACGACGACCTGATCGGCTATCTGGAGGCGGGCAACGGCGAGCGGGCCACCGCCTTCATGAGCCGCCATCTCAAGGCGATCGAGGCCTCTTTGTCGATCGTCGAGGAAGAAGAGGAAACGCCGGACCTGTACCGGATCTTCGGCGCCTGAGCGGTTGCCGAGGCAGCCATAGGCACGCCAAGTCGCCGGACGCTATTGCGTCCGGCGACTTGCGTCTAGGGCTCCAGGCGCGTGGCTGGGGCGCTGGGGATGCGCGCTTCCTCTACTGGCGGAAGCGCTGGCACGGCGCCCAGTGCTTCATCAGCAGGTAGTAGGTCAGGCCGGCCGGGATCAGGCTGGCGTACCAGGACACGGAGGAGAAGAGCAGCGCCGCGACGATGCCCACGGCGGTGGCGATCAGTGCCGCCTGGTTGATGCCGCGGTAGGGGCCGTGCTTGTCATACAGCTTGCCGAGATCCAGGGTGCGGCGGCGAATCAGATAGTAGTCCACCACCAGGATGGCGAAGATCGGGCCGAGGAAGGCGGAGTAGGTCTGCACGAAGAGCTGCAGGCCGGCGGCGGAGTCGGGCTGTACCAGCTTCCAGGGGAAGGTGGCGAAGGCCAGCAGGCCGACGATCACCGTGGAGGTGGCGAACTTGAGCTTGAACACGTCCATCAGCACGTAGGTCGGCGGCACCACGTTGTTGAGCACGTTGGTGGTGACCTGGGCGAAGGCGATGAACAGCAGCGTGGTCATCAGCAGCGGGGTGTTGTCCACCGCGTTGGCGAAGACCTGGATGGGGTCGGCGGTGCCGGTGGCTTCCGAGACCATGTAGCCGATCAGGCCCATGAACAGGGTGCACGGCAGGATCGACATGGCATAGATGGTGGTCAGGATGCCGGGGCGGGTGCCGTGCTTGTGCTCCCGCGAGTAGTCGCTGACGTTGAGCATCATGGTGCTGTAGATGCCGAGGAACAGCATGGTCGCACCCCAGAAGGGCATGCCCCATGAGCCTTCCATGGTCAGCAGGTTGGCCGACAGCTCGTCGCCGTAGCGCTGCACCGTGGCATAGAACATGTAGGTCAGCGAGGCGAGAATGAACACGCTGCCGATGTTCTCCAGCCACTTGATGCCCTGGAAGCCCATCACCGACAGGCCGATCTGCAGGAACTGGAAGGCGATGAAGTAGAAGATCAGGTTGTCGAAGCCGAACAGGGTGGCCGACACCATGTTGAGTGCCCCGGCGCCGATCCAGCTCTGGAAGCCGTACCACACCACCGCCGGCACCGCGCGAACCAGGCCGGGAATGCGCGTGCCGGCGAAGCCGAACGCACTGCGCGCCTGGACCATGAAGGGAATGCCGTACTTGTAGCCGGCGGCGCCATTGATGGCCAGGGCGATACCGATCACGAAGCAGCCGATCGCTATCGCCAGGGTCGCCTGGATCAGGTTCAGCGTGCCGACCACGCTGGAGCCCATGGCGAAGGTGCCGATGGAGACACAGCCGCCGAACCAGGCCAGGAAATAGGAGGTCCGCCCCATGATGCGGGTCTGCTGAGGCGCCAGCGATTCCTCGCCGGGGGCCTTGGTGGTGCCTGCCGCAGCGGGGGTGGCAGCGGCCAGCGGCTCGGCTGCGGTACTTTGAGGGGTGTGGTGTTGCATGGCTCTATCCTCGCAAGTCGTTGCTCGGTGTTGTGTTGATGCCCGGTAGCGCTGGGCTTTTGCGGCATGACGTGCTGATGCGGTTTGTTGTTGTTGGGGTGGTTGGGAATGGGCGCCTGGCTAGGGCGTCAAGTGGGAATAGCGTTCGAATCCGCCGCTGAAGGGCTTGGGGCGCGGGAAGGCCAGGTCCCCGTGCTTGCTGGTGCCGAGCCCCAGCCCGACCAGGGCTTCGGCCAGCTTCACCGCCGCCGTGACGCCCTCGATCACCGGCAGGCCCACTTCGCGCGATAGGGTGTCGGTCAGGTCGGCCATGCCGCCGCAGCCCAGCACGATGGCGCCGATGCCGTCCTCGTCGCGGGCGCGGCGGCATTCGTCGATGATGCGCGACAGCGCCGTGGCGCCGTTCTCCTCCAGGTCGAGGACGGGGATCTCGGCGGCTCGGACGCGGCGGCAGTGATGGCGGAAGCCGTACTGTTCCAGCAGGTGCTCGGCGATGATGCCGGTACGCGACAGGGTGGTGACCACCGAAAACCGCGTGCTGACCAGGCTGGCCATATGGAAGGCCGCCTCGGCGATGCCGATGACCGGGGCGCGAGTCAGTTCGCGTGCCGCCAGCAGGCCGGGGTCGCCGAAGCAGGCGATTACATAGGCATCGGTGCCTTCCTTCTCTCCCGCCAGCAGCTCTTCCAGCACACCGACGGCGCTGATCGCTTCGTCGAAATGGCTTTCGATGGAGACGGGGCCATCGGCGGGCTGGGTGGCGACTACCTGCGTGCCGGGGGCCGCCACGCGCTGGGCCGCCTCGCCGATCTTGCGGGTCATGGCGGTCGTGGTATTGGGATTGATGATGCGTAGGCGCATGGGAATTCCTTTTTCGTAGACAATTGAAAATGTCTTTGTACACAAAATAGGTGCATCGGGCGCCAAACGCAAGCATCGTGTCGACGCCGGTATTGGTCCAATGAATTATTTTTAAATCAATGAATTAGTGGTTTTTAGCGGGTGTATCCCAGCAATGCCTGCGATTAGACTTAGGTAGTGGCAGGGGTTGGAAGGGCAGCCCTAAAAGTGGTTTTCTTAAGTAACTGTATACAATTTATTGGCGGAAATGTTTTGCGACGCGCCGCAAGTAGCCTGGCTTCGCCTCTTCCAGGCGGTATGACTCCCCCAAGGCAGTGCCTTGCCACCTGGCGCCGGCGCCGCTCTCGCCGCGGTGAGGCAGGATCGGCAGGCGGGGTTGCCATGCGCTATTTTTTTGTATACAAAAATATGAAGGCCTGTTGCGGGCCGTTTCTTGGACGCTGTCCGCTTCGGCAGCACCAGCGCGCTTCGACTAGCGGCAATGTGTGACAGAGATTGCAAGAAAATTGGGTACAGTCTATTTTCTTTATTGTATACATTTGCCGTCGCGATTTTGTTGCACTCTTCTGGAAAGCCGCGGCGCAAGGTCAAGAACAAAGAGGAAGCGCAGATGAGCATCAGCCGTGACTACCCCCGCGATCTGGTCGGCTACGGTCGCAATCCGCCCCATGCCAACTGGCCGGGGCGAGCCAGGATTGCCGTTCAGTTCGTGCTCAACTATGAGGAGGGCGGCGAGAACTGCGTACTGCACGGCGATGCCGGCTCCGAGCAGTTCCTCTCCGAGATCATCGGTGCCGCTGCTTATCCGGATCGCCACCTGAGCATGGAGTCGATCTACGAGTACGGCTCCCGGGCCGGGGTCTGGCGCATCCTGCGTGAGTTCGAGCGCCGCGGCCTGCCGCTCACGGTATTCGGCGTGGCCATGGCGCTGGAGCGTCATCCCGAGGTGGCCCAGGCGTTCAAGGAGTTGGGGCATGAGATCGCCTGCCACGGCTACCGCTGGATCCACTACCAGGAAATGCCGGAACACGTCGAGCGCGAGCATCTGCAGCGTGCCATGGAGATCTTCCAGCGCCTCTACGGGGAGAAACCCCAGGGCTGGTACACCGGACGCGACAGCCCCAACACCCGGCGCCTGGTGCTCGACGAGGGCGGCTTCCTCTACGATAGCGACTACTACGGCGACGACCTGCCGTTCTGGACCCGCGAGGCCGACAGCCAGGGCGTCGAGCATGACCACCTGATCGTGCCCTATACCCTGGACAGCAACGACATGCGCTTCGCCGCGCCCCAGGGCTTCAATACCGCCGATCACTTCTTCACCTACCTGCGCGACGCCTTCGACGTGCTGTATGAAGAGGGGGAGGAGTCGCCCAAGATGCTGTCGGTGGGCATGCACTGCCGGCTGCTCGGCCGCCCCGGCCGCTTCCGCGCGCTACAGCGCTTCCTCGACCATATCGAGGCTCACAATCGGGTGTGGGTGGCGCGCCGCGTGGATATCGCCAGGCACTGGATGGAGCATCATCCGGCACCGGGGCGCTGAATCCATGCCGCGCTGAACTGCTCGAGGCTGATCCGGCGACAGCTCTATTCGGGGGCGCTGTGAACCCCTCCCTGGGCGCTACCGATGCCATCCCTGGCATAGGGCCCCCTCCAGAGCTGTCCCCGGCGCCTCTCGCCCCGACCCTTGCGGAGCGCTCGTACAAACCCGGGCTTCTGCCCAGAGTCTTTCAGGACACTCCATGAAACCACGTACCTACTACGCCCCCACCGGCGGCCATCCGCCCCAGACCCAGCTGCTCTCCGACCGGGCGGTATTCACCGAGGCCTACGCCGTCATTCCCAAGGGCGTGATGCGCGACATCGTCACCAGCAACCTGCCGTTCTGGGAGCAGACCCGGCTGTGGGTGCTGGCGCGTCCGCTTTCCGGCTTCGCCGAGACCTTCTCCCAGTACATTATGGAGGTGGGGCCGGGCGGCGGCAGCGAGAAGCCTGAGCTCGATCCCGCCGCCGAGGGCGTGCTGTTCGTGGTGGAAGGCGAGATGACCCTGACCCTCGCCGGCGAGCGCCACGCGATGGCGCCGGGCGGCTACGCCTTCCTGCCGCCGGGCTGCCACTGGCAGCTGCGCAACGAGTCGGACGCGCCGGTGCGCTTCCACTGGGTGCGCAAGGCCTACGAATTCGTCGAGGGCATCGAGGTGCCGCCGGCTTTCGTGGTCAACGAGAACGACATCGAGCCCAATCCCATGCCGGGCACCGAGGGGCGCTGGGCCACCACCCGCTTCGTCGATCCCAATGACGTGCGCCACGACATGCACGTCAACATCGTCACCTTCCAGCCCGGCGCGGTGATCCCCTTCGACGAGACTCACGTCATGGAGCACGGCCTCTACGTGCTCGAGGGCAAGGCGGTCTACCATCTCAACCAGGACTGGGTCGAGGTCGAGGCGGGCGATTTCATGTGGCTGCGCGCCTTTTGCCCGCAGGCGTGCTACGCCGGCGGGCCGGGGCCGTTCCGTTATCTGCTCTACAAGGACGTGAACCGTCACGCGGCGCTGCGTTTGGGTGCTCGCTGAGGCGTGGGAGGCTTGCAGTAGCTTCGCCGCTCGAGGCTGATCCGGCGACAGGGTTTCGAGGGGGCGCTGTAAACCCATCCCTGGGCGCTACCGATGCCATCCATGGCATCGGACCCCCTCTCCACCCTGGCCCCGGCGCCTCTCGCTCGGATGGCTGCCATTGGCCACCAGCGCATCGGGCGAACACAGGTTTTTCGAAGGAGACAGCCATGCTGGAACTCAAAGCCGAGCCGCTGACGCCTGAGGCCTTCGCGCCCTTCGGCGATGTCATCGACACCCGCACGGCGGACTACTTTCACATCAATGCCGGGCGCACCCGGCGCTACCACGACCTGGCCAAGGTCGAGACCCTGGGCGAGCAGGCGAGGGCGCTGATCAGCATCTTCGTCAGCCAGCCGGTGTCGATCCCGCTGGAACTCGACTTCCTCGAACGCCACCCCCAGGGCAGCCAGGCCTTCATGCCGCTGCACGAGGAGCGCTTCGTGATCGTGGTGGCGCCGCCGGGTGACAGCATCGATCCCCAGGAGGTGCGGGCCTTCGTCACCGACGGCCGCCAAGGCGTGAACTACCGTGCCGGCACCTGGCACGCCATCCAGTCGGTGCTGGAGCGCGAAGGAGAGTTCCTGGTGGTGGATCGTGGCGGTGAGGGCAACAACTGCGACGAGCATCCGCTGGCGCTGCGCATTACGCTCTGATCTTCTGGGAAATAAGGCCCAGGCTGCTGTTTAGCCTGGGTTTTTTGTGCCAAATACAATTTATGAAAATATTTTCCAGTTTTTATTGACGCGGCGGGCTCCGCCTCCTAATCTCGAAACACAGAAATATTTTCCAAAAACAACTCCCCACAAGAACAAGGCCACTTTCGGAGGATCCGTCATGGCTCGTATGACCGCAGCAGAAGCCGCCGTTCACGTGCTCAGGAAGGAGGGCGTCAGTGTCGCCTTTGGCGTGCCCGGCGCCGCCATCAATCCGTTCTACGCCGCCTTGCGCAAGATCGGCGGCATCGACCACGTGCTGGCGCGCCACGTCGAGGGCGCCTCGCACATGGCCGAGGGCTACACCCGCACCCAGGCCGGCAATATCGGTGTTTGCATCGGCACCTCCGGGCCCGCCGGCACCGACATGATCACCGGGCTCTACTCGGCCAGCGCGGACTCCATCCCCATCCTGTGCATCACCGGCCAGGCGCCGCGTTCCCGGCTGCACAAGGAGGATTTCCAGGCCGTCGACATCCAGGCCATCGCCGGGCCGGTGACCAAGTGGGCCGTTACCGTGCTGGAGCCGGCGCAGGTGCCGCGTGCCTTCCAGCACGCCTTCCAACTGATGCGTTCGTCGCGGCCCGGCCCGGTGCTGGTCGACCTGCCCATCGACGTGCAGATGAGCGAGATCGAGTTCGACCCAGACACCTACGAGCCGCTGCCGGCCTACAAGCCGCGGGCCTCGCGTGCCCAGATCGAGAAGGCCATGGCCATGCTCGACGAGGCCGAGCGGCCGCTGATCGTCGCCGGCGGCGGCATCATCAACGCCGACGCCAGCGCGCTGCTGCAGGAGTTTGCCGAACTCACCGGCGTACCGGTCGTTCCCACCCTGATGGGCTGGGGCACCCTGCCCGACGACCACCCGCTGATGGCCGGCATGGTGGGGCTGCAGACCTCGCACCGCTATGGCAACGCCACGCTACTCGAATCCGACTTCGTGATGGGCATCGGCAACCGCTGGGCCAACCGCCACACCGGCAACCTCGAGACCTACACCAAGGGGCGGAAATTCGTCCATGTCGACATCGAGCCGACCCAGATCGGGCGCATCTTCGGCCCCGACTACGGCATCGTTTCCGATGCCAAGGCCGCGCTTGAGCTGTTCGTCGAACTGGCTCGCGAGAGGAAGGCGGCGGGCATGCTCAAGGACCGCAGCGCCTGGGCCGAGTCGTGCCAGGAGCGCAAGCGCACCCTGCTGCGCAAGACCCACTTCGATGACGTGCCGGTGAAGCCGCAGCGGGTCTACGAGGAGATGAACAAGGTCTTCGGCAAGAATACCCGCTATATCAGTACCATCGGCCTGTCGCAGATCGCCGGCGCCCAGTTCCTGCACGTCTACAAGCCGCGCCATTGGATCAACTGTGGCCAGGCCGGCCCGCTGGGGTGGACGATTCCCGCCGCGCTCGGGGTGTGCAAGGCCGACCCCAGCGCGGAGGTGGTGGCGCTTTCCGGCGACTACGATTTCCAGTTCATGATCGAGGAGCTGGCCGTCGGCGCGCAGTTCAACCTGCCGTACGTGCATGTGCTGGTGAATAATTCCTACCTGGGGCTGATTCGCCAGGCCCAGCGCGGCTTCGAGATGGACTACTGCGTGCAGCTGTCATTCCAGAACATCAACTGCCCGGAGATCAACGAGTACGGCGTCGACCACGTCTCGGTGGTGGAGGGGCTGGGCTGCAAGGCGCTGCGCGTCACGCGGCCCGACGAGATCGCGCCGGCGCTGAAGGAGGCGCGCGAGCTGATGAAGCAATACCGCGTGCCGGTGGTGGTGGAGGTGATCCTCGAGCGGGTGACCAACATCGCCATGGGCACCGACCTCGACGCCATCAACGAGTTCGAGGCACTGGCCGACGAGGGGGCGGATGCGCCCACCTCTATCGCCGAATTGACCTAACACCTGCGCACAAAAGGGGCCTGTCGCAAGACAAGCCCCGAGCAATAACGTACGACCTAAGGAGTTCGCCATGCCTAAGTTTGCCGCCAACCTTAGCATGCTGTTTACCGAAGAGGACTTCCTCGACCGCTTCAAGGCCGCCGCCGAGGCCGGCTTCAAGGGCGTCGAGTACCTCTTTCCCTACGATAATTCCGCCGTCGAGCTCAAGGCACGCCTCGACGAGCACGGCCTGACCCAGGTGCTGCACAACCTGCCGGCCGGCGACTGGGGCGCCGGCGAGCGCGGCATCGCCTGCCATCCGGACCGCGTCGAGGAGTTTCGTGCCGGCGTGGAGAAGGCCATCGACTACGCCACGGTGCTCGGCTGCAGGCAGGTCAACTGCCTGGCCGGCATCCAGCCCCAGGGGGTGAGCCTGGAGCAGGCCCGTCGCACCCTGGTGGAGAACCTTCGCTTCGCCGCCGAGAAGCTAGAGGCCGCCGGCATCCTGCTGCTGGCCGAGCCGATCAATACCCGCGACATCCCCGGCTTCTTCCTCAACCGCACCGAGCAGGCCCTGTCGATCTTCGACGAGGTGGGCAGCAGCAACCTCAAGCTGCAGTACGACATCTACCACATGCAGATCATGGAGGGCGACCTGGCCCCGACCCTCGAGAAGCACCTGGGTCGTATCGCGCATATCCAGATCGCCGACAACCCGGGGCGCCACGAGCCGGGCACCGGCGAGATCCACTACCCGTTCCTGTTCGCCCATCTCGACCGGCTGGGCTACGACGGCTGGGTCAGCGCCGAATACAAGCCGGCGACGACGACAAAAGAGGGGTTGGGGTGGTTGGACAGCGTTCGCTGAACTAGTGGCAAACATCCTGCCCCGATGAGCTGATCCGTCGGCAAGCCCCGAAGTGTCGGACCATCACGAGGGCGCTGTGAACCCGTCCCTGGGCGCTACATTTGCCATCCATGGCAAATGACCCTCGCGGCGACTTGCCCCCGGCGCTCATCTCTCAGTCACTGAAAGGCGTGTCCAGACATAGCGACGACAAAGACAAGCGGAAAGGAGCATCATCATGAGCAAGATCGGTTTCATTGGCCTCGGCATCATGGGCCGCCCCATGGCGGGGCATCTGCTCGACGCCGGCCACGAACTCGTTACCGTCAAGCGCGGCACGCTCGATGCCGCCCTGGCCGAGAAGGGCATGCGCGAGCTCGACAGCCCCCGCGCCGTGGCCGAGCAGGCCGAGGTGATCATCACCATGGTGCCGGACACCCCCGACGTGGAAGAGGTGCTGTTCGGCGAGAACGGCGTCGCCGAGGGGCTCAAGCCGGGCACGCTGGTGATCGACATGAGCTCCATCGCCCCCATCGCCACCCAGGGCTTCGCCAAGCGCATCCATGAGGCCGGAGGCGAGTACGTCGATGCGCCGGTTTCCGGCGGCGAGGGCGGGGCCATCAACGCGGCGCTCACCATCATGGTGGGCGGCACCCAGGAGGGCTTCGAGCGCGCCCGGCCGATCCTCGAGGTGATGGGCAAGACCATCACCCATATCGGCGGCCACGGTGCCGGCCAGACCTGCAAGGTGGCCAACCAGATCGTGGTGGCGCTGACCATCGAGGCGGTGGCCGAAGGCCTGCTGTTCGCCTCGAAGGCGGGGGCCGACGTAGCCAAGGTGCGCGAGTCGCTGCTCGGCGGCCTGGCCCAGTCGAAGATCCTCGACGTGCATGGCGAGCGCATGATCAAGCGCACCTTCGAGCCGGGCTTCAAGATCAAGCTGCACCAGAAGGACCTCAACCTGGCGCTGGAAGGCGCACGCAGCCTCAACCTGGCGCTGCCCGGCACCGCCAACGCCCAGCAGCTGTTCCAGGCCTGCGCCGCCCACGGCGGGGCCGACTGGGACCATGCCGGCATCCTGCGCGCGTTGGAGGCACTGGCCGCCCATGAAGTGGGCAGCTGAACCAGGCTCCCTGGGGCAGCGTTGAGCGGCGTCCGGCTTCCGCCGGCACGCTCCAGGCTGCCTTCTCGGCAGGCGTCGGGTCGTCGTCTGCCGAGCGACCACGGCGATGGTCCTTGTCCCGTCGGCGGGCGCAGTGGGGCCCCAGCCCGCCGTCGGGCTTTTTTCCTGCCTACCCGGCTGTTACCGTCGAAGCTGTCTTCCGCTGCGAGGTGTGCTCATGATTCTCGACCTTCCTTCCTTCGAGCCTGCGGGGGACGTGGCGGGCTGGCTGCGTCGGCTGGCCGACGTTGCCGTCTCCGCCGTGCATCCCGATACGCTGTTGGCGAACCTGCTGCCCGACCCACCGCCCGGACGCACCGTGGTGGTCGGCGCCGGCAAGGCGGCGGCCTCCATGGCCGCCGCATTGGAGCGGGCCTGGCAGGAGCGCTGCCCCGGTGCGCCGCTCTCCGGCCTGGTGGTCACGCGCTACGGACATGGCGAAGAATGCGACGTGATCGAGGTGCTGGAAGCCTCCCACCCGATGCCCGACGACCTGGGCGAGAAGGCCGCCCGGCGCATGCTCGAGGCGGTGGCGGAACTGGGCGAGGACGACCGCGTCATCGCGCTGATTTCGGGTGGCGGCTCGGCGCTGATGACGCTGCCGGCCGAGGGCGTCTCGCTGGCCGACAAGCAGGCGATCAACCGCGAACTACTGCGCTGCGGCGCCCCGATCGGCCAGATGAACACCGTGCGCCGCCACCTCTCCGCCATCAAGGGCGGGCGCCTGGCCGCTGCCGCGCATCCCGCCCAGGTGGTGACCTGGCTGATCTCCGACATTCCCGGCGACGTGGCCACCCAGATCGCCTCGGGGCCGACCCTGCCGGATCGCTCGACGCCGGCCGATGCCCTGGCGGTGCTCGAGCGCTACGCCATCGAGATACCGACCCACGTGCGTCGCCATTTGGAACAGGCCCAGGGGGCGCCATCGCCTGACGACGAAGCGTTCAAGCGCGATGACAGCGTGACCCTGGCCCGGGCCTGCGATGCGCTGCAGGCCGCCAGGGACGCGGCGGAAGCGGCCGGCGTTACGGTAAAGGTGCTGGGCGACGACCTGGAGGGCGAGGCCCGCGAGCTGGGCCGGGCCCAGGCGCGCCTGGCGCTGGAGGCGCGCGACGAGATCGGCGCACCGCTGCTGATTCTTTCCGGCGGCGAGACCAGCGTCACCGTGCGCGGCGACGGGCGCGGTGGGCGCAACGTAGAGTACCTGCTCGGGCTGTTCGAGGCCCTGGCCGGCGCCGAGGGGGTCCATGCGCTGGCCATCGACACCGACGGCATCGACGGCTCCGAGGACAACGCCGGGGCACAGTTCTCGCCCGACGACTGGCAGCGCGCCCGCGAGCAGGGCCTGGTGCCTGCCGATTACCTGTCACGCAACGATGCGTATACTTTCTTCCAGGCATTGGACCGGCTCATCGTCACCGGGCCGACGCGTACCAATGTCAACGACTTCCGTGCCATCCTGGTCTTGCCGAGGACACCATGACGCTTCCGCCCCATGCCCCCATCCACGACCCCATCCGCCGCACCAAGATCGTCGCCACCCTGGGCCCGGCCAGCGACCGCGAGGGCGTGCTCGAGGCGATGATCCGCACCGGCGTCGACGTGGTGCGCCTCAACTTCTCCCACGGCAGCGCGGACGACCACCGCCGCCGCCTCACCGCCGTGCGCGAGATCGCCGAGCGCCTGGGCAAGAGCGTCGCCGCCCTCGGCGACCTGCAGGGACCCAAGATCCGCATCGCCCGCTTTCGCGACGGCGCGGTGACGCTCACCCCGGGCCAGCCCTTCGTGCTCGACATGGCCCTCGACGGCGAGGCCGGCGACGCCGGCCGGGTGGGCTGCGACTACAAGCAGTTGGCCGATGACGTGGTCGCCGGCGACCGCCTGCTGCTCGACGACGGCCGCCTGGTGCTCGACGTCGAGCGCGTCGAGGGCGCGCAGGTGCACACCACCGTGGTCACCGGCGGCAAGCTCTCCAACAACAAGGGCATCAACAAGCAGGGCGGCGGGCTCTCCGCCCCGGCGCTCACCGACAAGGACAAGGCCGACCTCCAGACCGCCATCGACATCGGCGTCGACTATCTGGCCGTCTCCTTCCCGCGCCACGCCGAGGACATGCGCGAGGCCCGTCGCCTGCTCGGCGAGGCGGGCCGCGAGATCGGCCTGGTCGCCAAGCTCGAGCGCGCCGAGGCGGTGCGCGACGACGCCACCCTGGACGGCATCATCGAGGCCAGCGAGGCGGTGATGGTGGCCCGCGGCGACCTCGGCGTGGAGATCGGCGACGAGAAGCTGATCGGCATGCAGAAGCGCATCATCAAGCGCGCCCGCACCCTCAACCGGGCGGTGATCACGGCCACCCAGATGATGGAGTCGATGATCACCTCGCCCTTGCCCACCCGCGCCGAGGTGTTCGACGTCGCCAACGCCGTGCTCGACGGCACCGACGCGGTGATGCTCTCGGCCGAGACCGCCGCCGGCGACTACCCGGTGGAGACGCTGGAGGCGATCCGCCGGGTGTGCCTGGGCGCCGAGCGCGAGCGCATCGCCCAGGAGTCCGGCCACCGCATCCACGAGGGCTTCTCGCGCATCGACGAGACCATCGCGCTCTCCGCCATGTACGCCGCCAACCACCTCAGCGGCGTGGCCGCCATCGCCTGCATGACCTCCACCGGCTACACCCCGCTGATCGCCTCGCGCATCCGCTCGGGGCTGCCCATCGTCGGGCTGGCCCACAGCCCGGTGGCCCAGCGGCGCATGGCGCTCTACCGCGGGGTGGTCTCGCTGCCGTTCGACACCAGCGACATGGCGGCCACGGAGCTCAACGACCGGGCGCTGGCGCTGCTGGTGGCACAGGGGATTGCCGAACCGGGGGATCATGTCATCCTGACCCGGGGCGACCACATGAACGCCCACGGCGGGACCAATACCCTGAAGATCCTCGACGTGTCCGAGGCTCACCGCAGCGCTTGACCGAGCGCTGCGGCTGGCGCCGGTTATTGCGGGCTTTTGTATACAGAAGGCTGGGGTTCGTGTGGCCAGGTTGTGCGAAACATGCGAAGGTAAGCCCAACAACGGGAAGTGAGGGTGACCCATGAGCACGACCTGGCAGGACGAGATTGCCGCCGAGACCCGCGGTGGAGGGCGAATCAGCGACCGCTTCATCGTCGACAAGGTCCGCGCGGCGGTGCTGACCCAGCGCCTGCCGCCCGGCACGCGCCTGCCCGAGGTGGCGCTCGGCGACATCTTCGGCGTCAGCCGCTCGGTAGTGCGCAAGGCGCTGACCCGGCTGGCTGCCGACCATGTCGTCAGCCAGCAGCCCAACCAGGTGGCCCGGGTGCGCGCCCCGAGCATCGAGGAGACCCGCGAGACCTTCGCCGCGCGGCGCCTGGTCGAGGGCGAAGTGGCTGCGCTGCTGGCGGGGCGCCTCGAGGACGAACGGCTGGCGAAGATCGCAACACTGATCGAGCAGGAGGCGGCCGCCCACGCCCGCGGCGACGAGGCGACGCGCATCGAGTGCTCGCTGGCCATCCACCACTTGCTCGCCGAGCACTCGCCCAACCGAGTGCTCGGCACCATGCTGACCGACCTGATCCTGCGTACGTCCATTGTCATCGCGCTCTACAAGCGCGCGGGCCTGGCCAGCTGCTACCTGGCCGAGGACCATCCCACCCTGCTCGCCCACCTGCGCAGCGGCGACGGCGAGGCGGCACGCACGTGCATCCACGACCATCTCCAGGCCCTGGAAGGGCTGCTCGACCTGAGCACCCGCGAGACGCGCATCGACCTGATGGCGATCCTCGGCCAGCGCGAGGACGCCACGCCCTGAGCCTGCTGCGGTGCGCGGCCCGCGAGGGGATACCTCCCCTGGCGGCTTTACCGCCCCGGCCTGCTGCATGACAATGCCGTCACCTCACTCGGGCCGAGAGCACGCATGGCACTGACTTCTTCCCTTCGCTGGACACTGGCGGCATGGCTGTTGGCCGTCGCGCCCGCGTCACTGGCCGGCACGCCCACCGTGGCGGCGGCCTCCGATCTTCAGTTCGCCCTTGCCGAAGCCGCTAAGCGCTTCGAAGCCGAGAGCGGACAGGCGCTGCGACTCAACTTCGGCTCGTCGGGCAACTTCCGGCGCCAGATTGCCCAGGGCGCCCCCTTCGAGCTTTACCTTTCGGCCGATGAAGCCTACGTGCTGGCCCTGCATGAAGAGGGGATGACCGAGGATGAAGGGGTCGTCTACGCCATCGGCCGGCTGGCCTGGCTGCAGCGGGCCGGACGTGACGGCCTGCCCGCGCAGGATGATCCGCTGGCCGGGGTGCGCGAAGCGCTGGCGACGCATGCCCAGGGCGAGGGTCGGCCGCGCATCGCCCTGGCCAATCCCGAACATGCCCCATACGGTGTGGCGGCGCAGCAGGCGCTGGCGCAGGCCGGGCTGTGGGAGGAATCCGCCGCGCTGCGGATCCTCGGCGAGAACGTGTCCCAGGCGGCCCAGTTCGCGCTCTCCGACGATGCTCGTGGCGGATTCGTTGCCTGGTCGCTGGCGCTGGCCCCGCAGCTGGCCGAGCGCAGCGATTACGTGCTGATACCCGAAGAGTGGCACGCACCGCTGGTGCAGCGCATGGTGCTGGTCAAGGGGGCCGGGGAAACCGCCCGGGCCTTCTATGCCTGGCTGCAGCAGGACGAAGCGCGCGGGATCCTGGCGAGCTACGGGTTTCGCCTGCCCGGCGAGGCGCACTCCCCCCCGGGCGGCGAGGGAGATGACACGGAGCTTGGCGCGGAAAGCGAGGCGCGCTGATGGATTGGACGGCGCTGTCGGTCTCGCTGCAGCTGGCGGTGTTGACCTGCCTGTTCCTGGTGCCCGTCGGGCTGTGGCTGGGCCGCACCCTGGCCCAGTCGCACTTTCGCGGCAAGCCGCTGTGCGAGGCGCTGGTGGCCTTGCCGCTGGTGATGCCGCCCACGGTGCTGGGCTTCTACCTGATGATGAGCTTCGGCCGCGACGCGCCGTTCGGCGCCTTGTGGCATCGCCTCACCGGCGAAGGGCTCAACTTCACCTTCACCGGCATCCTGCTCGCCTCGCTGGTGGCCAACCTGCCGTTCGCCGTGCAGCCGATCCAGCGCGCCTTCGAGGCGCTGCCCGCCAACCTGCGCGAGGCGGCCTGGTGCAGCGGCCTCTCGCCCTGGCAGACCTTCCTGCGCATCGAGCTGCCGCTGGTATGGCCCGGCGTGATCTCGGCGCTGGCGCTGACCTTCGCCCACACCCTGGGTGAGTTCGGTGTGATCCTGATGGTGGGGGGCGCCATCGACGGCGAGACCCGGACCCTCGCCATCGCCATCTACGACAGGGTGCAGGCCTTCGACGAACGCGGTGCCGGCATCATGTCGGCCATGCTGCTGCTGGTCTCCTTCGTCACCATCGGCGTGGTTTACGGCCTGGCGGGCCGCAGGCGGTGGCGACGTGCCTGAGCGGCGCCGCGGATTAGCGCGAGAGGGCGGCCCGCTGCTGCCCGCGTCCGGCCGGCTGGAGGTGGCCGTGCAGCAGGCCGGCCCCATTCCGCTCGATGCCCGCTTCCACTGCGAGGCCGGCGAACTGCTGGCGCTGGTGGGGCCTTCCGGCAGCGGCAAGACCTCGCTGCTGCGCGCCATTGCCGGGCTGATGAAGCCGCGGGCGGGGCGCATCGCCTGCGGCGAGAGCGCCTGGCTCGACACCGCGACCGGGGTCGACCTGAGGCCCCAGCACCGCCGCGTCGGCCTCGTCTTCCAGGACTACGCGCTGTTCCCGCACCTTACCGCACGCGACAACATCCGCATTGCCCTGCGCCACCTTGACCCCGCGCGGCGTAACGAACAGGCCGAGCACTGGCTCGCCCGGGTGCACCTGGAGGGGCTGGGCGAGCGCTATCCGGCCCAGCTCTCCGGCGGCCAGCGCCAGCGCGTGGCGCTGGCCCGGGCGCTGGCACGCGAGCCCCAGGCGCTGCTGCTCGACGAACCCTTCTCGGCGGTGGACCAGGTCACCCGTCGCCGGCTTCAGCGTGAGCTGGCGCGCCTGCGCGAGCAAATCCGCATTCCCATCGTGCTGGTCACCCACGACCTGGACGAAGCGATGGCCCTTGCCGACCGGCTGTGCGTGCTGCATGGTGGCAAGAGCCTGCAGGTAGGCGACGCCGAGACGCTGTTCCGGCGCCCGGCCAGCGCCGAGGTGGCCCGGCTGCTCGACCGCCACAACCTGTTCCGCGGGCGGGTGGTGGACACGCCCCGGGGGCGACGGCTGCAGTGGGGATCGCTGGCGCTGGAAGTGGCCGCGGGGTTCGAGCGCCTGTCGCCGGGCCAGGCGGTGACCTGGTACCTGCCCGATTCCGACGTGGTGCTGCTGCGTAGCGACAGCACGTCGCGCGGCAACGTGGTGGCGGGGCGGGTGAGCGAGATCATCGTGATGGGGGGCACCACGTCGCTGGCGGTGAGCGTCGATCAGGTCGGCGAGACGCTGCGCTTCGATGTCTCCACCCATGCCGCCAGGCGCAGCGCCCTGGTGCGCGGCGCGGAAGTGAGGCTCGCGCTGCTGGCGGAAGGCATCCACCTGCTGCCCGAAGCCTCCAAGGAGATGAGCACATGAGCCTGTCACGTCATCCATCGCGCCGGTGGCAAGGTGTTGCCCTGGTGGCCCTGGCCGCGCTGCTGCTGGCCTGGCAGTGGCCAGCCGGCGCCGAGGAGCCCACCGTGCTGGCGTCTGTGCCGCTCGAGATTCACGCCGACGGCGAGCGTCATCGGCTCGAGGTGGAGCTGGCACGCACCTCGGCCGAGCGCCAGAAGGGGCTGATGGATCGCGATCACCTCGCCCCGGACGCCGGCATGCTGTTTCTCTATGAAGAGGCCCAGCCGCCTGAAGGGGGCTTCTGGATGTATCGCACCCGCATCCCGCTGGATATCGCCTTCCTCGATGCCGACGGGCGCATCGCGGCCATGGCCACCATGCAACCGTGTCTTTCGCGCAATCCCCACGACTGTCCGGTCACGCTGGCCGGGGTGACCTATGAGGCCGCGCTGGAAGTGAACGCCGGCTATTTCGAGGCGCGCGACATCGAGGTGGGTGCCTGCGTGAGCTGGCCGGGGCGGGAGCCCGCTTGCCTGGCCGACTCAGCGACTGCCGACTAGCGCACCAAAGCGAATCACGATCAGCGCCACCCCGGCGATCACCATGCCGCCGCCGGCCAGCACATGAGCGTTCAGCGACTCGCCCAGCAGCACGATGCCCAGCACCACCGCCCCCACCGGCACCAGCAGGCTCAGCGGCGCCAGCCGGCTGACCGGGTGGCGCCGCAGCAGGCCGTACCACAGGCCGTAGGCGACGATCGACGACATCACCGCGGTATAGAACACCGCACCCCAGCCGAACAGGCCGGCATCGGCCAGCGCCCCCAGCTGGTCGCGCTCGAACCACCAGGAGCCGAGGGCCACCTGGGGCACGGCGAACAGTGCCGTCCAGCCGGCCAGCGCCATGGGCGCCAGGTTCGGCCCCTGCTTGATCAGCAGCTGCGAGACCGCCCAGCCGAAGGCACTGAGCAGCAGCAGGGCCATGGGCAGCGGCGAGGGCAGGCTGGGGCCGCCGGCGAGTACGATCACGCCGGCGAAGGAGAGCAAGAGCCCCGCCAGGCGCCTGGGGCTCAGGCGCTCGCCGAGGAAGATCATCGCCAGCAGGGTGGCGAAGGGCGTGCCCATCTGCACCAGCAGCGCGCCGGTGCCGGCTTCCGCCTGGCCCAGGCCGATGAACAGCAGGGCGAAGTGCAGGCTGCCGAAGGTGACGGAAAGCAGCAGCAGGAAGGCGAGATGCTGACGTGCGACGGGGTGGAACGGCACCAGCAGGGCCGCGACCAACAGGAAGCGCAGGGTGGTCAGCAGCAGCGGCGGCAGTTCCTCGACGCCGAGCTTGATGACGATGATGTTCAGGGCCCAGATGGCCACGATCAAAAGGCCCAGCAGCAAGTCTCGGAGTGGCACGGGAGCTCCTTGTGGCGAGGCGACGCCAGGCACCGGGGCGTCGTCGAAATGGCGCCAGGCCAGGCTACCATTCAACGCACAAGGTCGTAGAATATTGTAGCGCGTTAATCATCCCGCCACCCCAGAACGACAATCATGGCCGGCGCTGCGCACTGCCGGCCTCAGCTGCAAGGACACCTCATGACTTCCGCACGTCGCCTTACACGTTTCGCCGCGGCGCTGGCCGGCGCCGCCGTGCTTACCGCGTCACTGTCTGCCCAGGCCCGCGAGCTTTCCGTTTCCACCGTGCTGTCCAACGCCTTCCCCTGGGGCCAGGCGGCAGAGAAGTGGGCCGAGCTGGTGGAAGAGCGCACCGAAGGCCGCCTGACCCTGCGCGTCTACCCCAACTCGCAGCTGGTGTCCGGCGACCAGACCCGCGAATTCTCCGCCATGCGCTCCGGCCTGATCGACATGGCGGTGGGCTCGACCATCAACTGGTCGCCCCAGGTGCCGGAGCTCAACCTCTTCTCGCTGCCCTTCTTCATGCCCGATGAGGCGGCCGTGGATGCGGTGACCGGCGGCGAGGCCGGCGAGATGATCTTCGAGGCCATCCAGTCCCGTGGCGTGGTGCCGCTGGCCTGGGGCGAGAACGGCTTCCGCCAGCTCTCCAACTCGCGTGGCCCGATCACCGAGCCCGGCGACCTCAGCGGCCTGAAGATCCGCGTGGTGGGCTCGCCGCTGTTCCAGGACACCTTCACCGCGCTGGGCGCCGACCCCACCCAGATGAGCTGGACCGACGCCCAGCCGGCGCTGACCACCGGCGCCGTGGATGGCCAGGAGAACCCGCTCTCGGTGTTCGACGTGGCGCGCATCGACCAGGTAGGGCAGGCGCACCTGACCCTGTGGAACTACATGAACGACCCGCTGATCTTCGCCGTCAACCAGCGCGTATGGGATTCGCTCTCCGAAGAGGATCGCGAGATCCTGCGCGACACGGCCGTCGAAGCCGGCCAGTGGGAAATCGCCATGACCCGCGAGCAGGAGAGCGAGCGGCTGGCCGCCATCCAGGAGCGCGGCGTGCAGGTGGCCGAGTTGAGCGAAGCGCAGCATCAGGCCTTCGTCAGCGCCACCCGCAGCGTGCATGACAAGTGGATTCCGCGCATCGGCCAGGACCTGGTGGACGCGGCGCGCCAGGCCATCGAGGCACGCTGAGCCGCCCCGAGCCCAACCCCGGCGCCGCCACCGCGGCGCCGGGCCCTTTCCCGTGAGGCCCCCATGAACATCTCTCCCGATGCCAGGCCGGAGCGCTGGCTGGGTTCGCTGGCGCTGGCGATCATTTCGCTGATCAGCCTGGGCAACGTCATCACCCGCTACGTGACTGGCGGCTCGCTGGCCTTCACCGAGGAGTTCTCGGTATTCCTGCTGGTGGTGCTGACCTTCGCCGGCGCCGCGGTGGCCCTGCGGCGCAACGGCCATATTCGCGTCGGCCTGCTCGAGCGCGCGCTGCCGCCCGGGCCGCGTCGCGTGCTGATCCTCTTCCAGGCCCTGTGCGGCGCCGTGGTGCTGGGGCTGATCACTTGGTACGGCGCCAAGCTGACCTGGGAGGAGTACCAGTGGGAGTCGCTCTCGCCGGGGCTGGGGCTGCCGCAGTGGTGGTACCTGCTGTGGCTGCCGCTGCTCGCCGCGGCGATGCTCGTGCGGCTGGCGCAGCAGACCGTGGACCGCCTGCGCGGGAGGCTCGAGGATGAGTCCTGACCTGTGGATGATCCTGGCCTTCGCCGGCCTGCTGATCGCCGGGGTACCGGTGGCCTTCTCGCTGGCGCTGGCCGGGGCGGTGGGCATCGTGGCGGGGCTCTCGCCGGACATGCTGGCCACGCTCGGCACCAACACCTACAACAGCATCGCCAAGTACCCGCTGATCGCCATCCCGCTGTTCATCATGACTGGGCTGATCTTCGAGCGCGCCGGGGTGGCGCTGCGCCTGGTGCGCTTCGCCCAGGCGCTGATCGGGCCTCGCCACGGTGGCCTGGCGCTGGTGGCGGTGCTGGTGTGCATGATCATGGGCGGCATGAGCGGCTCGGGCCCCGCGGATGCCGCGGCGGTGGCCATGGTGATGCTGCCGAGCATGACCAAGGCCGGCTATCCCAAGCCCTTCTCGGCGACGCTGATCGCCGCTTCCGCCTCGACGGCGATCCTGATCCCGCCCTCGGTGGCGCTGATCCTCTACTCCATCGTGGTGCCCGGGGTCGACCTGCGCGCCCTGTTCGCCGCCGGGCTCTTTCCCGGCATCCTGGCCGGGCTGGCGCTGCTGGTGCCGGCGCTGCTGGTCTCCAGGCGCTATGGTTGGGAAGGACGGGGCGGGGAAGGCGGCACGCCGGCAGAGGGAGCCGAGCGCCTCAAGGTGGGCGAGACCTTCAAGCAGGCGCTGCCGGCGCTGTTCGCGCCGGTGCTGATCCTGGGCGGGCTGCGCTCGGGCTTGTTCACGCCCACCGAGGCGGCGGTGGTAGCGGTGGCCTACGGCGCGCTGGTGGGACTTTTCCTGACCCGCGAACTCAGCCTGCGCGACCTGTGGCACCTGCTTGGCGAGGCGGCGGTGATTTCCGGCGTGGTGATGTTGATCATCGCCCTGGCCGGTATCTTCGCCTGGGCCGGCACCATGCTCGGCACCTTCCGCCATCTGGCGGAGTGGATCATCGGACTGTCCGATAACGGCGTGATGCTGCTGATCCTGATCATGCTGGCGGTGCTGCTGGCCGGCATGCTGCTCGACGCCATCTCGATCTACCTGATCATGATGCCGATCCTGATCCCGGTGATGCAGCACTTCGGCTGGAACCCGGTGTGGTTCGGCATCCTGCTGGCGATGAACATTGCCATCGGCCAGTTCACCCCGCCGGTGGCGGTGAACCTGATGGTGACCACCAATATCGCCAGGATTCGCCTGGAGCAGACCGTGGGCTGGGCCATGCTGTTCGTGCTGGCCATGGCCAGTGCCCTGGCGCTGGTGGCGGTCTTCCCGGAAATCGCCCTGTGGCTGCCGCGCACTCTGGGCTACAACGTCTAATCCAGTGATTCCAGGGTGCGCTGGAAGAGTTCGGCGCTGGCGGCATCGAACAGCACGAAGCGCACCCGTTCTATGCCGGCGCAGCGGGGCAGCGTCTCGCGTACCGTGGTGAGGGCGACTCGGGCGGCTTCCTCCAGCGGATAGCCGAAGGCGCCCGCCGATAGGGCGGGGAAGGCGATGCTGGAAAGCCCATGCTGCTCGGCGATTTCCAGCGCATGGCGATAGCAGTCGGCCAGCAGTGGCTCTTCCGGCCTGTCGCGGCCGTAGACCGGCCCCAGGCAGTGGATGACATGCCGGTTGGGCAGCGCGAAGGCCTCGGTGATCACCGCCTGGCCGGGCGCGATCGGCGCCAACGGGCGGCAGGCACGATCCAGCTCCGGTCCGGCGGCACGGTGCAGGGCACCGGCCACGCCGCCGCCTGGACGAAGCTGGGCATTGGCGGCATTGACCACGGCGTCGATATCCGGCTGCCGGGCGATATCGCCCTGGCGGCACTCGATCTGGGCTGGCGTGACCTGGGCTGGCATGGCATGGCTCCCCTGGGGCGGTGGCGGTTCAGTCGCCACGGCAGGCGGTGTTGGCGCCCGCTGGCGGCGACGGTGTCCTGCATTCTGGTTGGCCCATGGGCAGGGTGGCAAGCGGGGCCGCGCGCAACGGTCGCACCCGGTGTCATCGCTTTATCGGCCTGGGGGTTATAAGCTAATTCTTTTTCCATTGATTGGAGACCGCCCGATGCTGTCCCCCCGCTATGCCCCGCTGGCCTTCTCCCTGCTGATGTCGATCTACATGGTCACGCTGATGACCTTCGTGATCACCTGGGTCAACACCGGGCTCGACGACGGCTTCATGGCGCGCTGGTGGCGGGCGTTCTATATCGCCTGGCCGATTGCCTTCGCGCTGATCCTTGCCGGCGCGCCGCGCCTGCAGCGCCTGGTGGGACGCCTGGTGAAGAAAGGCTAGGGCGCCTGCCCAAGGCTTTATCGCATCGCTGCCAAAAGCACTGGCAAAAAGCGCTGTCAAAAAGGACTGTCAAAAAGCACTGTCGAGCGGCTTCTGGCCGGGCTATTTTTTTGTGCACTGCGGAAATTGTGGATGAGAAAGCCAGTTTTCCAGGATTTTTCGGATGCACAAGGAAAAATTAACGCCCCCTAAACGTTACAAAACGGCTAGAATTCACGGTGTTGAGAAAGTCACCTTCATGGTGACGTTTTTTCGCTAAAGTAGAGGGTAGCGGTAAAATCGCCCGCGGCCGGCCGGGAGCCGGCCGGTGTTCTGCTTCTGCAACATCAGCTTGCCAATAACGTCAAGAGGTGTGTTCATGAAACGCCATGCATTCTCCGCAGCCGCTTTTTCCGGGGCTCTTCTGGGCGCTGCGATGTTCTCTGCGCCTGCCGTGGCCCAGGATCGCTTCATCACCATCGGTACCGGCGGCCAGACCGGCGTCTATTACGTGGTAGGCCAGTCCGTATGTCGCATGGTGAATCGCGGCAGTGACGAGCACAACATTCGCTGCAACGCCCCGTCCACCGGGGGCTCCGTGGCCAACGTCAACGGCATGCGCAGCGGCGAGCTGGACATGGGCGTGGTGCAGTCCGACGTCCAGTACCGCGCCTACCACGGCGAAGCCAACTTCGAATCCGATGGTGCCTGGGAAGAGATGCGCTCGGTGTTCACCATGCACGGCGAGCCGCTGACCGTGGTTGCCCGCGCCGACTCCGGTATCCAGCACTTCACCGACTTCCCCGGCAAGCGGGTCAATATCGGCAACCCCGGCTCCGGCCAGCGCAACACCATGAACGTGGTCATGGAGGCCATGGGCTGGGATACCAGCACCTTCTCGCTGGCCTCCCAGCTGGATGCCGCCGAGCAGGCCGCCGCCCTGTCGGACAACAACATCGACGCCATGGTCTACGTGGTCGGCCATCCCAACGGTTCCATCCAGGAAGCCACCACCACCATCGACGCCCGCATCATCCCGGTGACCGGCGACGAGATCGACGCCCTGGTCGAGGAATACCCCTACTACACCCGCTCGGTGATCCCCGGCGGCCTCTACCGCGGCAATGACGAGGACGTCGAGACCTTCGGCGTGGCGGCCACCTTCGTGACCTCCTCCGAAGTCGACGAAGAGGTCGTCTACGAGACCGTCAAGGCGGTGTTCGAGAACTTCGACCGCTTCAAGCGCCTGCATCCGGCCTTCGAGAACCTCAACGAAGAGGACATGATCTCCGACGGCCTGACCGCGCCGCTGCACGATGGCGCCGCTCGCTACTACCGCGAGCGTGGCTGGCTCGAGTAAGGTCGGTTAACGCGAGGGGGCTTCCCCTACGCTGATGATGCGCGGACGCCCACAAGGGGTCCGCGCATCTGTTTACGGTTCATCAACCGCTGCAAGCAGGGTGCTTCATGTCAACCAACCTTGGGCAGGTCTCTCATGACGGATAACACGACGCCGCCTCGTTCGAGTGATGTCGACCTGGAGGATATGGTCGCCTCGAGCGATACCGGGGCACGCAAGCCGCTAGGCGCACCTGGCAAGCTGCTGGTCGGCGTGGCTGCCGCCTGGTCGCTGTTCCAGCTCTGGATTGCGTCGCCGCTGCCCTTCATCTTCCGCTTCGGCGTGTTCAATGCCACCGAGGCGCGCTCCATCCACCTGGCCTTCGCGATGTTCCTGGCCTTCATGGCCTATCCCGCGCTCAAGCGTTCACCGCGCGATCGGATCCCCATCCAGGACTGGGTGCTGGCGCTGGTAGGGGCCTTCTGTGCCGCCTACATCTTCCTTTTCTACGCCGAGCTCTCTGATCGGCCGGGGTCGCCGATCCTGCAGGACGTGATCGTCGGGGTCGTGGGCATCCTGGTGCTGCTGGAAGCGACGCGCCGTGCGCTCGGCCCGCCGCTGATGATCGTCGCCGCCGTCTTCATCGCCTACTCCCTGTTCGGCCCCTACATGCCGGGCATCCTGGCGCACCGCGGGGTGAGCCTGAACGGGCTGGTCAACCACCAGTGGCTGACCACCCAGGGCGTGTTCGGCATCGCGCTGGGGGTGTCCACCAGCTTCGTGTTCCTCTTCGTGCTGTTCGGCGCCCTGCTCGACAAGGCGGGCGCCGGCAACTATTTCATCAAGGTCGCCTTCTCGCTGCTCGGCCACTACAAGGGCGGGCCGGCCAAGGCGGCCGTGGTCGCTTCCGGCATGACGGGGCTGATCTCCGGCTCCTCCATCGCCAATACCGTGACTACCGGTACCTTTACCATCCCGATGATGAAGCGCGTCGGCTTCTCCTCCGAGAAGGCGGGTGCGGTGGAAGTGTCGTCGTCGGTCAACGGCCAGATCATGCCGCCGGTGATGGGCGCGGCGGCCTTCCTGATGGTGGAGTACGTCGGCATTCCCTACGTGGAGGTCATCCGCCACGCCTTCCTGCCGGCGGTGATCTCCTATATCGCACTGATCTACATCGTCCACCTCGAGGCGCTGAAGGCCAACATGACCGGCCTGCCGTCGAGCAACCCGGTGCGGCCACTGCTCAACAAGGTGATCGGCTTCCTCACCGGCCTGATCCTGCTGATGGCGCTGTCGTTTGCCGTCTACTACGGCCTGGGCTGGCTCAAGCCCGTGCTGGGCGACGCCACGCCCTGGGTGGTCGGCGTGGGCCTGGCCGTGGTGTACGTGGGCCTGCTCAAGCTCGGCTCCTACTATCCCGAGCTCGAGCTCGACGACCCCACCTCCAGGGTGGTGAAGCTGCCCCAGACCCGGCCCACGGTGATGGTGGGGCTGCACTACATCCTGCCGGTCATCGTGCTGGTGTGGTGCCTGATGGTCGAGCGCCTGTCGCCGGGGCTGTCGGCGTTCTGGGCCACCGTGTTCATGATCTTCATCATGGTGACGCAGCGTCCGATCACTGCCTTCTTCCGCGGGCGCAGCCGTATCGCGGCCGATATCAAGGAGGGCTTGCTCGACCTGTGGGACGGCCTGGTGGCCGGCGCCCGCAACATGATCGGCATCGGCATTGCCACCGCCACCGCCGGCGTGGTGGTGGGCGCGGTGTCCCAGACCGGCGTGGGCCTGGTGCTGGCCGACGTGGTCGAGATCCTCGCCATGGGCAACCTGATGCTGATCCTGCTGCTCACCGCGGTGCTCAGCCTGATCCTCGGCATGGGGCTGCCCACCACGGCCAACTACATCGTGGTGTCGGCGCTGATGGCGCCGGTGATCGTGCTGCTGGGCCAGCAGAACGGCTTGATCGTGCCGCTGATCGCGGTGCACCTTTTCGTGTTCTATTTCGGCATCATGGCCGACGTGACGCCGCCGGTGGGGCTGGCCTCGTTCGCGGCGGCGGCGGTCTCCGGCGGCGACCCGCTGCGCACCGGCTTCCAGGCCTTCTACTACAGCCTGCGCACCGCGGCGCTGCCGTTCCTGTTCATCTTCAATACCGACCTGCTGCTGATCGACGTCGGCTGGCTGCAGGGCATCGTGATCTTCATCATCGCGACCATCGCCATGCTGATCTTCGCCGCGGGCACTCAGGGCTACCTGCTGGTGCGCAGCCGCTGGTACGAGTCCCTGCTGCTGCTGCTGGTTGCCTTCACCCTGTTCCGCCCCGGCTACTGGATGGATCGCATCCACGATCCGTACGAGTCGATCCCGCCGGCCCAGTTCGCCGAGGCGCTGGGAGAGGTGGAGGACGGCAGCCAGCTGCGGGTGCAGATCGCCGGTGAAGATGCCTTCGGCGACCCCATGACCACCTATGTGCTGGTGCCGGTGCCGCGCGGCGACAGCGCCGAGGAGCGCATGGAGCGCCTGGGCATGGATCTGTGGATCGATGGCGACCAGGCGACGGTCGATTTCGTCCAGTTCGGCAGCCTGGCGGCGGACCTCGGCTTCGACTTCGACCAGGAGATCATCGAGGTGCTGGCGCCGGTGGACCGCTGGGCCAAGGAGTGGATGTGGATCCCGGGCTTCCTGTTGTTCGGCCTGGTGCTGTTGCTGCAGCAACGCCGCCGCGGGCGCGAGCCTGCCGCGACCGGCGCCACCTGAGGAGGATAAGGCATGTACCACAAGATACTGCTGTCGGTGGATCTCAACGAGGAGAGCTCCTGGACCAAGGCGCTGCCCACGGCCATCACCCTGTGTCGCACCTTCGGGGCGTCGCTGCACCTGGTGACGGTGCTGCCGGACTACCACATGCCGCTGGTGGGCTCCTACTTTCCGCGGGATTTCTCGAGGAAGGCGCACGAGGCGGTGTCGCAGGCGCAGCATCGCTTCATCGAGGAGCACGTGCCGGATGACGTCAAGGTGCAGTCGGTGATCGCCGACGGCTCGCCCTGGGAGGCGATCATCAAGGTGGCCAAGAAGCTCGACGTCGACCTGATCGTGATGGCCTCGCACAACAAGCGCAAGTTCGCCGACTACGTGCTCGGCCCCAACGCCGAGCACGTGGTGCACCATGCCAAGGTATCGGTGATGATCGTGCGCTGAGCCTTGCCCAGCCCAGCGTCGCTCCGCCCCGGCATGCCGGGGCGGGGCGACGTCGTTTTCAGGCGCTGGGATGGGTCAAGCGCTGGGGGCGCGGTGCGTCACGAGGCGCTGAGGTCGGCGCTGTGGCGGGCGCTGTTGCCGCTGTCGTCCTGCCATTCGAACACCGCCTCGGCATCGCGCTCGGGGGTCAGGTAGAAGCGCAGGTAGGGGTTGGCCGAAACGGCCTGGTGCAGCTCGGCCTCGAAGGCGATGTCGCCATCCAGCGAGACGGTGAAGCGTTCGATAATGTGGCGCGGCAGCGTCTCGCCGTTCTCCGCCTCGCGCAGCCCGGTCTCCATGGGGTGGCTGATCAGGGTACGCACCTCGGCGGGCTGCCCCGCACCGACGCTGACCCGCGGGTTGGCCAGCGGCTCGGGGGCATCGTCGCCGCTGCGCAGCAGGCAGCCGCTGACCGTGACGCGCACCTCGCGGGCCGTGGCAAAGCGTTCGCCCGCCTGGCTGGTGGCGATGGCGATGACCTGCTGGGTCTCGTTGAGCCTTACCCGGGTCGAGACCTCCGGCTTGTCGCTCAGCGGCGTCAGCAGGAAGGTGGCGATCTCCGGGTAGGGGTTGGCCGTGGCGAACAGGTCGATGCGCTCGATCCGGTCGCCTTCCGCCAGCTGGCCGTCGAAGCTGACCGTGAGCGGCACCGCGGAGCCGTCCTCGGAGACGTGGGGCAGCTCGAGGACCAGCCCCTTGGTGTGGGGCTCCTCGCCCGCCAGCAGTTCCTGGGCGGCATCGAGCTGCTGCCAGGGGCCGGCCAGCGCCGGGGCGACCAGGCCGAAACCGAATGCGGCGATCGCCAGCTGAAGCGGCAGGCGGCGGGCAGCGGACGTGGGGGTGGTGCGAGATGGACGCATGGCTCCTCCAGAATGACGGTCACCCCTTGGACAGCGCCAAGGGGCCGGTGATTCCCAGGCGGGCACCCAGCGCGATGCCCGCCAGCGCGGCAAGGGTGGCCAGCGACAGGGTCGAGAAGCCCGAGAGCCCCTGGCCGATGGAACAGCCCAGCGACATCACGCCGCCGATGCCCATCAGCGTCCCGCCGGCCATGCCGCGCAGCATGTGCGCAGGGCCCTCGAAGGCGCACAGGGCGAAGTCGCGGCGCGCCAGGGCCATGAGCAGTGCGCCGATGACCACGCCGGCCACCACGCTGACGCCGAAGCCGAGGCGCGAGCCGGTCGAGAGCATCAGGTACTGCAGTGACTCGCCGATGGGTGCAACGAAGGTGAGGCTGGCCAGGCGCACCGGCTCGAAGTCGTCGAAGCCGAGCACGCCGGTGGCGTACCAGCTCGCCGGTATCAGGCTGCCGATGATGACGCCGCCCAGCCAGTCGCGCGGTGAGCCGCGCAAGGGCGCGCTGGCAAAGGCCCAGGCCAGCAGCGCGCCCCCCAGCAACAGCGCCGGCAACAGCGGGGGCAGGCCCAGCAGGTGCGGCAGGTCCCGGGCCGGCAGGGCGAGGGTGAAGCCTTCCAGCCACAGGCGCAGCGACGCCAGCACCCCAGAAAGCGTCATGTAGGCGGCAAGCCCCAGGCAGACCAGCACCACGAAGCTGCGCAGGTTGCCGCTGCCGAGCAGGACCAGGGCGCGGGCGCCGCAGCCGTTGGCCAGGGCCATGCCGTAGCCGAACAGCACCCCGCCCAGGGGAACGGCGAGCCAGGCCAGGTTCGGCGTGGGGTAGAGCGAGGCATTCAGATTGACCAGGCCGGCGCTCGCCAGCGCCTGGCTGCCGAGCAGGGCCACGGCCATGGCAATGGCAAATGCCCTGAGGCGGCGTCCATCGCCGTGGCGCCAGCGGTGGACGAACCCCCGCAGCAGGCAGAAGCCCGTGGTCTGGCCGGTGGCGCCGAAAACCAGGCCGATGAGCAAGCCCGACCAGGCAACCAGCTCGGTATGGCTCATGGTGTCGTGATTCCTCGTGCCGTCAAAGTCGTTGGGCCGCCCCAGTGGGCGGCCCAAGAGTATACCGGGTGAACGAGGCCGGGTGTCAGAGCTGCGTTCCCCAGGTGTCCTGGCAGATGGCGTTGTACCAGCCCACGGCATATTCGGCTTCCAGCGCGCGGGTGGCACTGGGGGCATCCGCCGGGCTGACGCCGCCGGCCCCCTCCACCTCGGCGATGACGCCCTCCTGCACGCGGTAGACACCGGCCACCGAGATGCCGTAGTCCGGGCCCACCAGGCTGTAGCAGGTGTTGGTCCAGTAGGCTTGCGGCGCGGAGCGTGACTCCAACGAGGCGGCAATGGCGGCCGCCACCACCTTGGCCTGCGCATTGGCGCAGAAGCCGGACTTGGGCATCGGCGCCGCCACGGTAGCATCGCCCACCACGTAGATGTGCTCGACCTGCTGGGACTCGAAGGTCTCCGCCTTCACCGGTACCCAGCCGGAGGCGTCGACGACCCCCGCCCGCTCGGCGATCCAGCCCGCCTTCTGCGGCGGAATCACGTTGAGCACGTCGGCGCGGTGCACGGTGCCGAACTCGGTCTCGACTTCCAGGGTGTCGGCATCCACCCGGGTGACGCGGCCGTCGTCGGACAGACCGACCCACTCGATGTGATCGCCGTAAAGCCGCTCCCAGCCCTCCATGAACAACCCTTGCTTGGAGAAGTTGTCCTTGGCGTCGAGGATCAGCACCTTGGACTTCGGCTTGTACTCCGAGAAATAGTGCGCGATCAGGCTGGCCCGCTCGTAGGGCCCGGGCGGGCAGCGGAAGGGGTTGGCCGGAGCCACCATGACGAAGGTGCCGCCATCTTCCATCTCTTCGAGCTGTCGACGCAGCAGCTCCGTCTGAGCGCCGGCCTTCCAGGCGTGAGGCGCCTTTTCAGCGGCTGCCTCGTCGTAGCCCTCCAGGGCGTTCCAGCGGATGTCGATGCCGGGCGAAAGCACCAGGCGGTCGTACTCCAGCACGCGTCCGGTAGACAGCGTTACCTTGCGCGCCGCCGAATCGATGTCCTCGGCGGTGGCGTGGATCACGCGTACGCCGTAGCGGTCGGTGAGCTCATCGTAGCCGTGGGCGATGCTGCGCATGTCGCGCAGGCCGCCCAGGAAGAGGTTGCTGAATGGGCAGGTGTAGAAGGTTTCGGCGGGCTCGACCAGGATCACCTCAATGGCCGGGTTGGCGCGCTTCAGGTACTTGGCCGCCGTGGCGCCACCGAACCCGCCCCCGACCACGATGACCTGGCCGGCGCTCTGGCCGCCGATGGCGAACGGGGCAGCACTGGCGGCCAGCGGCAGCAGCGAAGCGGCGCCCAGGCCCTTGATCAGCTGGCGGCGCGACAGGCCGCTGCGAATAACGTCGTGGCTCATGTGGCGCTTCCTCACTCTTGTGTCGGCTGATCTTCGGCGTCGCTCGCGTCATCGTCCCGCAGGTCGATGGCGGCAAAATGGCGTGCCAAGGCACCAAGCTCTTCGTCGGTGAAGCCCTTGGCGATGCGGTCCATGATGGTGGTGTCGGTGGCCTGGCCGTGCTTGAACGCCAGCAGGCGAGACTCCAGCGCTGCGGCTGGGCGCCCGGCGATGGCCGGCACGATGCCGGCAAGGCGACCATCGGTGCCATGGCAGTTGGCGCAGCTGCCCGCCATCACCTCGAGCTGGGCTTGCGAAAAGGTGGCCTCGGCCATTGCCGCCTGGGGCAGGCCGGCCGACAGCAGCAAGCCGACCAGCGGCAGGGCTGCCATGCCTGATAACCGGATCATTGTGGGCTCCGTGGTTCGTGACTCGTACAGCCTTCATGGTACTGCGCGGGGGCGCGGGGTCAGAAGGAACGCTTTTGCATTCTTATATTCCGGTTGTTTTATAAAGTAAGCTTTTTATGCCCAAAGGTAAGTCTGGGCGCTCTCCCCATTCGGGCCGTCGTGGGTGCCTGCGTTGATCTTATGCCGCGGCAAGCTTGCGCCAGGTCAACTACATTGACGAGGCAGGACAACAACAAGACGCTCCGCGGCCAGCGGGCCGATCAGGACGCCTCACCCTCTCTCGGCGACACGGGGTAAGACAATGAACGCAACGACAAGATCCAATCCGCATTCAGCCGCGCCTTCCGTCAAGATCATCATCAACCCGGTCGGCATGGACAGGCCCAAGGCCTGGCTGGCGGCCGGCATCGAGGACTTCCGCCGCGCCACCGCGGTCAGCCTGGCCTACGGCATGTTCTGGGTCGGCATCAGCATTGCCGTGACCGTGGGTGCACTGATGCTCGACCTGTGGCACTGGCTGCTGCCGCTGATTGCCGGCTTCATGTTCATCGGCCCGCTGGTCGCCGTGGGCTCCTACGGCATCAGTCGTGCCCTGGAAGCCAACCGCGCTCCGCACCTCGGCGACGCCTTCAGCGCCTGGAAGCCGCACGCCGGCCAGCTGGCGATGATGGGCGTGATGATGATGATCTTTTTCCTGGCCTGGATTCGCCTCGCCACGCTGCTCTTTGCCCTGTTCTACGGCTTCGAGGCGCCCAGCGCCGCGGCGCTCTATGCCTCGCTGCTGACCACCCCGCAGGGGCTGGGACTGATCGCCGTCGGCACGGCGGTCGGGGCGGTACTCGCCTTCGGCGCCTTCAGCATCAGCGTGGTTGCCATTCCCACCCTGATGGACCAGGACCTGACCTTCATGGAAGGCATCGAGGCCAGCGTACGTGCCGTGGCGCGCAACTTCCGGCCCATGCTGCTGTGGGCGGCCATCCTCACCGGCTGCGTGCTGGTCGGGGTGCTTACCTTCTACATCGGCCTGGCCCTCATCCTGCCCGTGCTGGGGCATGCCAGCTGGCACGCCTACGAGGACCTGGTGCGCTGCGAACCGCTGGACAAGCTCGCTACCTGAGGCCCGCCCATGCCGCAGGGGAGCCCCCCCTGCGGCGACCGAATCCGCCTGACCTTTCTCGGCATTTCGCGTACGCTGTCGGCATTTACCAGCCAAAGCGGACAGCCATGACGATTCGACCTGCCTGCGTGTGCCGCCCGCTTCTTTTCGGTGGCTTGATGCTGTCCCTTCTGCCGGCGCTTGCCGCGACGCTGCCGCCACCCTCGGGCGAGGTGATCCTGCGCGTCACCGGGGCAGTGGCGTACCCCAACGTGGGGGCGGAGCTGCACCTCGACCGGGCGCTGATGATGATGCTCGCTCCCACGGAAGTGGTCACTCACACGCCCTGGACCGAAGGCGCCGGGCACTTCGAAGGCCCGCTGTTTCGCGCCGTGCTCGAGGCCGCCGGCGTTCAGGCCGACGAAGTCCGCGTCTCCTCGCTCGACGGCTTCGGGGCCACCGTGCCGGTCGCCGAGCTGCACGACTATTCGGTCATTCTCGCCGTGCTGCGTGACGGCGAGCCGCTCACGGTGCGCGATCTCGGTCCGGTGTTCGTGCTCTACCCCTTCGACGACCACCCGGAGCTGTTGACACAGGCCGTGCGCTTCCGCTCGGTGTGGCATGCCAGTGAAATCCATGTGCCTTGAAGGCCGCTGAGTTCGGAGCCCGCTAATGCTGCGTTCCCCCTTCCGGCTGAAGCTGGGAGCTGCCGCCACGCTGCTTTTCTTCGCCGCCGCCCTGGTGGTGGTGGGGCTGGCGGCCTGGCGCCAGGAAGGCTTGACTCAAGGCGTGGTGGCCGATGCGACCTGGCATGCCTACAAGCTCGATCGGGACATTGTGCAGCTACGCAGCGACCTGGCGCTGGGCAGCGGAAGCGGCCAGTCGCTGGAAGCGCTGCGGCTGCGCTTCGACCTGATCGCCAGCCGCCTCAGCCTGTTCCAGCGCGGCGATGTCGCCAGGGTGCTCGAGCAGATCCCGAACGCCGCGCGCCTGATGCCGGAACTGTTCGAAAAAATGGATGACCTCGACCGGCTGCTTGACGAGCTGACCGGGCTCGACCAAGGCGTACGCTGGGTGGTGAACGACCGGCTGCAGCGCATCGGCAGCTACAGCGAGCAGCTGGTGGTGGCGATCAACGGCCATATCGCCGAGGCGGCTACGCACGAGCGCCAGGCGCTGCAGAGCCTCTACGCTCTGCTGCTGGCACTGATCATGGCCATGTCGCTGGCCGGCTTGCTGGTCGCGATCTTCCTCTTTCGCGAAGTGAGGGAGAATGCGGCGGCGCGCAGTTCCCTCGAGACCCTAAGCCGCGAGCTGCAGGCCACGGCCCATCGTGCCGAGGCGGCCAGCCAATCGAAGTCGGAGTTCCTCGCCACGGTCAGCCATGAGATCCGCACCCCGCTCAACGGGGTCATCGGCATGAGCGACCTGCTGCTCGACCAGCCGCTCGACTCGCGCTCGCGCGACTATGCCCGCACGCTTCATCTCAGCGCCGAACGCTTGCTGGAACTCATCAACGACATTCTCGACTTCTCCAAGATCGAGTCGGGGCGGCTCGAGCTTGAGCGCCGCCCGGTGCCGCTGGCCGCCATGGTGGAGGATGCCTGCCGCCTGTTCGCCCCTCGCGCCGAGGCCAAGGGGCTGGCGCTGACTTACCACCTCTCACCGCAGCTGCCGCCGCTGTTGATGGGTGACCCCTCGCGCCTGCGCCAGGTGCTGCTCAATCTGCTGGCGAATGCCATCAAGTTCACCGAGCTGGGCGAAGTGCGCGTCGAGGCCGCCTTGACCGATGAGGGCCGGCTGAAGCTGAGCGTCTACGATACCGGCCCCGGTATTCCCGAGGCGCTGCACGACCGCCTGTTCGAGCCCTTCCTGCAGGCCGACGCCTCCATTTCGCGCCACTATGGCGGCACCGGGCTGGGGCTGGCGATCTGCCGCCGCCTGACCTACGCCATGGGCGGCAGCATCGGGGTCGACAGTCGACCGGGCGTGGGCAGCCGTTTCTGGTTCGAGCTGCCGCTGGAGGCGGCGGAAGGGGAGCCCGAGCCCGAATTGGAACGGGGCAAGTCGAGCCTCTTGCCGCAGGCCGCCGGTGTGCAGGTCCTGTTGGTCGAGGACAATGCCGTCAACCAGCAGGTCGCCGTGGCCATGCTGGAGCGGCTAGGCTGCCGCGTGCAGGTGGCTGACAGCGGGCCGCAGGCGCTGGAGCGCGTCGAGCAGGCGAGCTTCGACCTGATCTTCATGGATGTGCAGATGCCTGGCATGGACGGCCTGCAGGCCACGCGCCTACTGCGCTCGCTGGGTGGCTGGCAGGCGCGGGTACCGATCGTGGCGATGACCGCGGCCGGCCCCGGCGCGGATCGTGAACGCTGCCTCAAGGCGGGCATGAACGACTATCTGACCAAGCCGCTCGACCGCGTGGCGCTGGTCCGCTGTCTGCAGCGTGTGGCCCTGGCGGTCGACCCGCTTTCCGCCAGCCAGGCCGGCGCCGACGAGCCCCGTTCGAGCGCTGCCGGCCTGCTCGATGCGAGGGTGCTGGCCGAACTGCTGGAAACCCTCGGGCCTGGCCCCCTGGCGAGGCTGGTCGCATTGCACCGTGAACAGCTGGCGGACTATCGCCAGACGATGGCCCAGGCCCTGGCGCAGCACGACCTGGACGTCCTGGCGGCGGTCGCCCACCGTGCCAAGGGCGAGTCGGCTAGCCTTGGCGGTGTGGCGCTGGCCAGCGAGGCAAGCCACCTTGAGACGCTGGCCCGCGAAGGGCAACGGGACGCGGTCCATGGCCAGTTTGAGGCTCTCGAGGCGTGTATGGCACCGACCCTGCAGGCGCTCGATCGCTGGTTGGCCGACCATACTCAGGCCTCGGCGCGTCAGGGTTGAGTCGGCACAAAGGCCGATAGAATTAGTTCCTTGTGATTTGATCATCGTCAAGGACAGGGCCGGTCGGGGGTGCGGCGCCTTGTCGCAGCAGCGGCGCTTCGCTACCTTGGGCTTGACGATCGTCAAGGCAACGGTGGTACCGCCTGGCGGGTCATGACCAAGGGGAACAAGAAATGGCAATGAAGACACTACTGGCCACCACGGTAGCGGGCGCGATGACGCTGGGCACCGCCTGGGCCGTGGATAACGATGAGATCCGCGACCGCGCTAACCGGGTACTCGGCAGCGTACAAGCGACGCCGGCCGAGGATATCGAGAATCCCGTTGCCCAACTGGGGCAGGCGCTGTTCTGGGACATGCGTCTCTCGTCCAACGGCAAGGTGGCCTGTGCCAGCTGTCACTTCCAGGAGAACTGGGGCTCCGACAGCCGCGAGCGTTCGATCAACGCACGGGGCGGGCGTACCATGCAGTCGCAGACCGTCTTCCACTCCATGGAGACCCCGGGGCTGCGCTGGCTGGCCGACCGTGAAAACGGCGCCGCTCAGGCGATGGGCTCCATCACCGGCTCGATGGGCTTCGACCAGCGTACCGATATCCTGCCGGTGCTGATCGAGCACGGCTACGAGGAGCTGTTCCAGGCCGCCTTCCCCGACGACCCGGAGCCGGTGTCGGTCGAGAACTACGGCCAGGCGCTGGAGTTCTACCAGGCGACCCTGCGGACCCCGGCCCCCTTCGATGCGTGGCTGGAAGGCGACGACGACGCCATGGACGAGCTGCAGGTACGCGGCCTGGATCGCTTCATGAGCGTGGGCTGCGTGGGCTGCCACAGCGGCAACCTGGTCGGCGGCACCATGCTGCAGCGCTTCGGCGTGATGGAAAACTACTGGGAGCACACCGGCTCGCCCGAGATCATGTCGGGACTGATGACCGTGACCGGCGAAGAGCGCGACCGCTTCTTCTTCCGGGTGCCGCTGCTGCGCAACGTGGCCAAGACAGGCCCCTACTTCCACGACGGTTCGGTGGACAACCTGCGTCGTGCCACCGCCATCATGGCGCGGGTGCAGCTGGGCCAGGACCTCGACAGCGAGGCGCTGGACGAGCTGGTGGCCTTCCAGGAAGCGCTGACCGGCGAGATTCCGGTGAACTTCCACGCGCCTGAAGGGGTGCCCTTCGAGCTGCCGGAAGGCGTCAAAGCCGACTGAGCGGCGGATGCCAGATGCCAGCGGGGCCGATCGCCAAGCGATCGGCCCCGCGACGTTTTTGGCCTGCTACCCGCGCCCGGCGTCTAGTCATGCCGTACGCCTGGTTCGTGCAAGCCTGGTGCTTAGAACCCTGGCCAAGTGCCTGGCATCACGGCTCGGACTCGGACTCGGACTCGGACACAGGCTCGAGGCGATACAGGCCGCCGTCGCTCTCGTCGGTCAGCATGTAGAGCAGTCCATCGGGGCCCTGACGCACATCGCGGATACGGCCCACCTCGTTCTCCAGCAGGATCTCCTCGTGGGCGATGGTCTCGCCGTCCAGCACCAGCCGGTGCAGCCGCTCGGCGTAGAGCGCCCCGACGAAGAGGTTGCCTTGCCAGCCGGGGAACTCCTCGCCGGTGTAGAACGCCAGGCCCGAGGGCGCCAGGGTCTCGTCCCACACATGGACCGGCGGCTTGACGCCGGGCGCCTCGCGGCCGATGCCGATGAATTCGTCGGTATCGTACTCGGTACCGAAGGAGACCTGCGGCCAGCCGTGATTGCTGCCGGCCTCGGCGACGTAGAGCTGCTCGCCGCCTTGGTTGGGGCCGTGGTCGATGGCCCACAGTGCTCCGGTCTCGGGGTGCAGGGCCAGCCCCTGGTTGTTGCGATGGCCGTAGGAGAAGATCTCGGGACGCAGGTTGCCCGGCTCGACGCCGATAAAGGGGTTGCCCTCGAAGGCGCCGCCGTCCTCGTTGAGTCGGATGATCGAGCCGCCGGGGTCGGTCAGGTCCTGGGAGGGGTAGCGGATGCCGCGATCGCCGATCGAAAACATCACGCTGCCGTCGCCGGGGAAGACGATGCGCGAGCCGTAGTGACGTCCGGGCGCGGTGCGCGGCACCTGGGCATAGATCGTCTCGAGGTCGGTCAGCTCGCTGCCGTCGTCGCTCAGGCGGGCGCGGGCCAGTGCGGTGCCGGTGCCGTATTCATCATCGCCCATCACCGAGTCGTCATCGCCGGGGCTGGAGTAGGTGAAGTAGATCCAGCCGTTGTTGTCGTAGTCCGGGTGCACGGCGACATCCAGCAGACCTCCCTGGTTGCCACCCTCGGGCGCGGTTTGCTGATCCTCCTCGGCGTCGATCCGCGGGAGATTGCCGATCTCGGTGATCTCGTCGTCATCGACCAAGTAGAGATTTCCCGGGCGCTCGGTGATCAGCATGCGGCCATCGGGCAGCCAGGCCACCGCCCAGGGGTGCTCCAACCCGCTGACCACCTGGACCAGGCGCAGGCTGCCCTCTTCGCTTTCGATGGCGTCCTGGACCTCCTGCTGGACGACCTCAGGGGCGGCGTGGGCCATGCCGAACGCCCCCAGCCCGAGGGCGGCGGCAAGTGGGGTGAGGAGAAAACGGCGCTGCGTTGAGATTCCTTGTCGTTGCATATCGCGTGGCTCCTTGCAGGCGAGTCGGGGAGGGCGCGGTAAAGCGCCAACCCTTCCAGCGTAGGAAACCCTTCCGGGGGGTGACAAGGCGCGTGCGGATGCACTCAGTCGCCGGCCTCGGCCAGTGCCCGGTAGTGCCGGCTCAGCGTGGGATCGGCGGGCAGACCCGGTGCGCCGGTGGCGTAGAGCGCCGCCAGGCGGTGCGCGGCGCGGCTGCTGCCGGCGTTGCTGGCCTGATGGTAGTACCCCAGCGCTTGCACCAGGTCGGCGGGCTGGCCGCGGCCATCCTCCAGCATCACGCCGAGCTGGAAGGCGGCGTCGGCATCGCCTTCCGCGGCCAGGCGCTGCCAGATTTCGAAGGCCTGCGCATAGCGGCCCATCTTGAACTGGCCATAGGCCAGGTAGCCGTCGACCATGCGGGCCTGGGGCGAGCGCAGCGAGGTCGGTGTTGCCTGGGTCGGTGCTGTCTGGAACGGCGCTGTCGTCAGCGGCGCCGTCTCGGCCTGGGCCGACGGCACCAGCAGTACGGCCGCCAGCAGCAGAAGGTGGCGTGGCATGGGGAAGTCTCGCTGTGGGCAAACCCTTCGAGGCTAGCCGGGGCGCAGGGCGGCCGCCAGCGCCGGGGTGCCGTTTGGTCCCATGGAAGGGGGCTGCCTCCTTCCAAAGTATCGCCCTGCTGGCGTCGGGAGGTGCTTTACTGATCTGGCCGGCCTGCCCGGGGTCGGTCTGCCGTTCCCCAGCCTAAGGAGACTGCCATGTGGAGCAAGCCCCGCTATCGTGACCTGCGCCTCGGCTTCGAGGTCACACTTTATATCGCCAACCGCTGATCGAGCCGATCGAACGGGGCCCGGCTGACCCCGTTCGGGTGCGTGGTCTCCATACCCGACCAAGGGCGTAGGGCACCCGGCCGGGTCGCCCCATACCATGGGAGGCACGTCATCCCGAGACGACACGATAACAAGAGGCCTCTGCCCTCGGCCTGCCTTCAGGCGGGCGGCGTCCAGCGGGAGTACCCTGAATGGCATCCAGCATCACCCGGCTGCGCAAGTTCGTGGCCCCCGAGATCATCTTCGGCGAGGGCGCACGCCGCGCCGTCGCCAACTATGTCAGTACCTTCGGCGCCGAGCGGGTGCTGCTGGTGTCGGACCCCGGCGTGGTCCTGGCCGGCTGGGTAGCCGAAGTGGAGGCGGACCTGGCGGCCCAGGGTATCGCCTGCCGGCGCTTCACCTCGGTGTCGCCCAACCCGCGCAGCGAGGAGGTGATGGCCGGCGCCGAGGCGTACCGCGAGATGGGCGCCCAGGCCATCGTGGCCATTGGCGGCGGCAGCCCCATGGACTGCGCCAAGGGCATCGGCATCGTGGTCGCCCACAGCGGCCATATCCTCGATTTCGAAGGGGTCGATACCCTCAGCGTGCCGATCCCGCCGCTGATTTTCGTGCCCACCACCGCAGGCACCTCGGCGGATATCTCGCAGTTCGCGATTCTGTCCGATCAGCAGCGGCGCATGAAGTTTTCCATCGTCAGCAAGTCGGTGGTGCCCGACGTGTCGCTGATCGACCCCCAGGTCACCCTGACCATGAGCCCCTTCCTGACGGCATGCACCGGCATCGATGCGCTGGTGCACGCCATCGAAGCCTTCGTCTCCACCGGCAGCGGGCCGCTCACCGATGCGCATGCGCTGGAAGCGATGAGGCTGATCAATGGGCACCTCGTGGCGCTGGTGGCCGACCCGCACAACCTCGAGCTGCGCTCTCAGGTGATGCTAGGCAGCATGCAGGCCGGGCTGGCCTTCTCCAACGCCATTCTCGGCGCCGTCCATGCCATGTCCCACAGCCTGGGCGGCTTCCTCGACCTGCCCCATGGGCTGTGCAACTCGCTGCTGCTTGAGCACGTGGTGGCCTACAACTTCGAGGCCACCCCGGAGCGCTTCACGCGTATCGCCGAGACCCTGGGCATCGACTGCCGTGGGCTGACCGCGCGGGAGGTACGCACACGGCTGGTGGAGCACCTGGTCGCGCTGAAGCGTGCCGTGGGCCTGACGGGCACGCTGGGCCGGGTGGGGGTCAGCAGTAGCGACGTGCCGTTCCTTACCCGACACGCGCTGGAGGACCCCTGCATCCTGACCAACCCGCGCCGCTCCGGCCCGCGCGACGTGCAGGTCGTCTACGAGGAAGCCCTGTGATGCGTCCGACCCGGGTGGCCCGATGAAGAAGGTCACCGACCCCGAGGGTTTCTCGGTCAGCCAGCTGCTGGGGCTTGGCCAGCAGTCGGCGCGCAAGAGCTACTACCCCGAACTGACGGCGCGCATGGCCGAGCTCGAGGCCGAGCGCAACCGCTACAAATGGCTGTTTGAGAACGCGCTGCACGGTATCTTCCAGGCCACGCTGGACGGCCCGCTGCTGACCGCCAACCCGGCGCTGGCGGCCATGCTTGGCGACGCCTCGGTGCCTGCGACCCTGGCGCGCTGCGGCTGCCTGGCGGCGCTGTTCGCCGAGCCCGGGGAGGCCGAGCGGGTGGCGGAGCTGCTGCGCCGCCATGGCCATCTGCAGGGGCACACCACCTGGCTGGCCGGCAGCGACGGGCGCCGCGTGCCGGTGGCGCTGACGCTGCTGCGCAAGCCCGACCAGGGCGAGGAGATTCTGGTCGAAGGCTTCGTTGCCGATATCACCGAGCGCGAGCGGGCGCGCCAGGAATTGCTGGCGCTCAACGCACGGCTTGAGGCGCGGGTACGCGAGCGTACCCAGCGCCTGGAACAGCTCAATACCGACCTGGCCGGCGAGGTGGCCGAGCGGCGGCTGATGGAGCAGCAGTTGCGCGCCGCCCGCGACCTGGCCCAGGAGGCCAACCGCAGCAAGGATCGCTACCTGGCGGCGGCCAGCCATGACCTGCTGCAGCCGCTCAATGCCGCGCGGCTGCTGGTGTCGACGCTGCGCGAGCGGCCGCTCGACGCCGATTCGCTGCGCCTGGTCAACAGCATCCATCTGTCGCTGGAGGGCGCCGAGGAGCTGCTGACCGACCTGCTCGACATCGCCCGGCTCGACCAGGAGCGCATCCAGCCGCAGTACGAGTGCTTCCCGATCTCGCGCATGCTGTGCGGGCTGGTGGCAGAGTATGCCCCGCGGGCCCAGCGCAAGGCGCTGCGCTTTCGCTGCGTCGAGAGCTCGGTGTGCCTCAACAGCGACTTCCGTCTGCTCGGGCGGGTGCTGCGCAACTTGCTCTCCAACGCCTGCCGCTACACCGAGTCGGGCGGCGTGCTGCTGGGGGTGCGTCGCATCGGTGACATGGCCTCCATCGAGGTGCACGACACGGGGGCCGGCATTCCCGCCAACCAGCTGCAGGCGATCTTCCTCGAATATCACCAGCTCAACGCCGAGCGCGCCCGCAATCGCCAGGGGGTGGGGCTGGGCCTGGCGATCGTCGAGCGGATCTGCCAGCGGCTGGGGCTGGCGGTCAGCGTGACGTCGACCCCCGGGCGCGGCTCCTGCTTCGCCGTGCAGGTGCCGGTGTGCGAGCCGCAGGCCGAGTTCGATCGACACGCCGAGGCGGTGCTGCCGAGCGGACCGCTGCAGGGACGGCGCCTGCTGGTGGTGGACAATGACAGCAGTATCCTGGTGGGCATGCAGGCGCTGCTGGAGCAGTGGGGGATGCAGTGCGACGTGGCCCATGATCTGGAAGAGGTGCTGATGCTGGACCTGCCCCCGCCCGATGCGCTGCTGGTCGACCTGCACCTGGATGCGGGCGAGACCGGCGACCAGCTGGTCGCCAAGCTGCGCCGCCACTGGCAGCTGCCTCGCCTGCCGGCGGTGGTGATCACCGCGGATCGCTCCGATGCCTGGCGTCGGCGCCTGGCCGACGGCAACATTCCGCTGCTGCACAAGCCGCTCCGGCCAGGGCGGCTGCGCGCCGTGCTGAGCCAGCTGCTGCGCCAGTGACGCCGCAGCCGCAAGGCGCCAGCTCAGCCGGCCCGGCGCGCGATCTACGACCTTCGTTCTGGTTCGGCGTACGGCCATCAACACTCAAGTGCTATGTTGCTGCTTTGCATCAAGGCCTAGACTGACAGCAGTTACCCGACCTGCGCGCGAGGCTGCCATGTCAGTGCCATTAGCGGTATCAAGGATGGAAGAGACCCTTTCGCTGGATGCCCCGCTGCGAGTCGCCCAGTCATCCCAGCGCGATCCGGAGCAGGCCGCCCAGCAGCTGGCCAGCCGGCTGCTGAGCCCCTATCTGGAAGGCGTGCTGTTTTTCTGCTCGGCGGAGTACGACCTGCCCGCCCTGGCCGCGGCCCTGGAGGCGCACCTGGGCGGGGTCAAGCTGTGCGGCTGCACCACCGCCGGCGAGCTGGGGGTCGACGGCTACGCGCGCGGCTCGGTCCTGGCGTTGGGATTCGACCGCCGCGCCTTCTCCTTCGACTACCGGCTGATCCGCGAGCTCGATACCTTCTCGCTGCTCGATGCCCAGCGCATCACCGACCAGCTGATGGAGCACTGCACGCACTCGGGGGTGGCGCCGATCAAGGGCCATACCTTCGCCATGACCCTGCTCGACGGCCTCTCGGCCTGCGAGGAGCAGGTGCTGCTTACGCTGACCTCGGTGCTGGCCGGCATACCCCACTTCGGCGGCAGCGCCGGCGACGACAATCGCCTGACCGGCACCTACGTCTACGGCGAGGGCGCCTTCCACGACCGCGCCGCGGTGGTGCTGATGGTGAACACTGCGCTCGACTTCGAGGTCTTCTCGACCCACCACCTGCGCCCCAGCGGCGAGAAGCTGGTGGTGACCGCGGCCGACTGCGAGCGCCGCCGGGTGCTGGAGCTGAACGCCGAGCCGGCGGCGCTGGAGTACGCCCGGCTGGTCGGCTGCGCGCCCGAGGCGCTGGGCCCCGAGGTGTTTGCCCGCCACCCGCTGGCGGTGAAGCTGCACGACAAGACCTACGTGCGTGCCATCCAGAGCGTCAACCCCGACCTCAGCCTGAGCTTCTACTGCGCGGTGGAGACCGGCATCGTGCTGACCGCCATGCAGGAGTCCGACCTGCTCGAGGACCTTGGGGGCGAGATCGCCGCCATTGCCGACCGGCTGGGGCCCGCCGAATGCGTCCTCGGCTGCGACTGCTTTCTGCGCCGGCTGGAGTTGGAGCAGGCCGGCCTTGCGACCCGCGCGCGCGACTTCTACCGCGAGCAGCGGGTGATCGGCTTCAACACTTACGGTGAGCACTGCAGCGGCCTGCACCTCAACCAGACGTTCAGCGGGGTCTACATCGGGCAGTATCGCCGTGACCACTGAGCGTGAGCGCGAGCTGGAACGCCAGGTCGCCAAGCTCAAGCGCATCAATGCCGCGCTGATCGAGCGGGTGGAGGCGAGCAACCTGCCGCGCACCGCGCCCTATGCCGCCTTCGAGCATGCCGCGCTGCTGGCGGAGCAGGTGCGCGAGAGAACTCGCGCGCTCAACCAGACCATGCACGAGCTGCGTGCCAGCAACCGTCTGCTGGGCGAGGCCAGGGAGCGTGCCGAGCAGGCCAATCAGTATCTGGTCGATGCCATCGAGAGCATCACCGACGCCTTCGTGCTGTTCGACGGCGAGCAGCGCATCCAGCGCTTCAACAGCCGCTTCGCCGACTTCTGGCGACCGGCGGGGATCGAGATCCGCGCCGGCATGTCGCTGGACGAACTCAAGCGCCTGGCGCTCACCTCCGGCCTGGTGGTCAGCGAACAGCTCCGCCAGCGCCAGGGGCGCACCGTCTACCAGCTGCACGACGGGCGCTGGGTGCAGATCCACCAGCGGCCGATCCGCGGCGGCGGGCGGGTGTTCCTTTACGTCGACATCACCGAGCTCAAGCGCCAGGAGCACGCCCAGCGCGAGCATGCCCTGGCACAGAAGTCGCGGCTGCTGCAGGCGACCCTGGACAGCCTCTCCCAGGGCGTGGCGGTGATCACCCGCAGCGGCTTGCTGGAGATGCACAATCAGCGCTTTTCGGAGCTGACCGGCCTGGCCGACCTGGGCCTGCCGGTGGCGCTGTCGGCGCTGGGCGGCAACAGCGAGCTGGTGCAGCCGGCCGATGCCGACGGAGTGCTGCCGGCCTGCGAGCGCCGCCTAAGCGACGGCCGCGTGGTGGAGGTGCGCGGCCACCCCATGCCGGGCGGCGGCCAGGTGCTGACCTACACCGACATCACCGAGCGTATTCGCCAGGCCGAGACGCTGGCCGAGCGCGAGCGCTGGATCCGTACCATCACCGACCAGGTGCCGGCGATGATCGCCTACCTCGACCGCGAGCTGCACTACGTCTTCACCAATCGGGTCTACGAGGCGTGGTACGGCTGGCCGCATGACCTGCTGCTGGGCTCGTCGCTGAGCGCGCTGCATGCGCCCGATCACGTGGCCCGGCTGATGCCCTACCTCAAGCGGGTGCTGGCGGGTGAACGCATCAGCTTCGAGCTGCCGGAGCAGAATGCTGGCGGCGAGCACCGGGTGCTGCTGCGCTCCTACGTGCCGCACCGCGACAACGACGGCAGCGTGATCGGCTTCTTCGTGCTGATCCGCGACATCACCGAGCAGCGCAGAACCGCCGAGGCGCTGCACCATGCCTACCAGAACCTCGAGCAGCGCGTGCGCGAGCGCACGGTGGAGCTGACCCGCGTCAACGGGCAGCTGCGCGAGGAGATCGAGGAGCGCCTGGCGGCCGAATGCCAGCTGCGCGATGCCAAGACCGAGGCCGAAGCGGCCAACCTCTCCAAGACCAAGTTCCTGGCGGCGGTGAGCCACGACCTGCTGCAGCCGCTCAATGCGGCGCGGCTGTTCGTCGGGGCGCTGGTCGAGCAGGAGATGTCGGCGGCCAACCTGGAGCTGATCCAGCAGGTGGGCCACTCGCTGAAGGACGTCGAGACGCTGCTCGGCACCCTGGTCGACATCTCCAAGCTGGATGCCGGCGTGGTGGTGCCCGAGATCGCCCCGTTCGCTATCCGCGAGCTGCTCGATGGCCTGGCGCGCGAATACCGTCAGGTCGCCGCCAGCGAGGGGCTGGGCTTTCGCTACGTGGCTTCCTCGGCGCTGGTCAGCAGCGATATCTCGCTGCTGGCGCGGGTGATCCGCAACCTGCTCAGCAATGCGGTGCGCTACACCCCCGGCGGTCGACTGCTGCTGGGCTGCCGCCGCCGCCGCGATGGCCTGGAGATCCAGGTGCTGGACACCGGCTGCGGCATCGCCGACCACGAGCGCGAGCTGATCTTCCAAGAGTTTCGCCGCCTGCAGGCGGCCCCGGCCCGCGACCGCGGGCTCGGGCTGGGCCTTTCCATCGTCGACAAGATTTCCCGCATGCTCAACCAGCCGGTGCGGGTGCGCTCGCGGGTCGGGCACGGCACGCTGTTCGGCGTGCTGCTGCCCTACGCGCGGCAGCTGCCGGCCGACGAGCCGCGGTTGCCGGTGCTCAACGGGGCGGGGCGCGAGCTGGTCGGGACACGGCTGTGGGTGGTCGACAACGATCCCGCCATCTGCCGCGCCATGCGGCTGCTGCTGGAGCGCTGGGGCTGTGAGGTCGTGGTGGCCGAGGACGAGGAGCGCCTGGCGCAGCAGGTGTGCGTCGCCGAGGAGGCGGTCGACGCCCTGATCGTCGACTACCACCTCGACCATGAGCGCAGCGGCGTTGCGCTGGCCGAGCACCTCAACGCACAGCGCAGGCTGCCGCTACCGGTGCTGGTGATCACCGCCGACCACAGCCGCGAGCTGCGCCAGCAGGTGCGCGAGCTCGGCTTCCTGCTGCTCAACAAGCCGGTCAAGCCGCTGCGGCTGCGCACCACGCTGCAGCAGCTGGTGTCGGAGGCGCCGGCGCGCAACACTGCGGGCGGCATGGCCTAGCGCCGGCGCATGCCCTAGGGTTTGCGCAGGTAGCGGCTGAAGTCGATGTCGCTGGCCGACAGGATCGCCTGGACGCGGTTGCTGACGCCGAGCTTGCGCAGGATCGCCGAGACGTGGGCCTTCACCGTGGTCTCGGCGATGTTCAGATGGTAGGCGATCATCTTGTTCGACTCGCCGCGGGTCATGTGCTCGAGCACCTGAAGCTGCTTGCGGGTCAGGGTTTCGAGCTGCTCGGCGGTGATGGTGCGCTCGTTCGACTCCTGCGGCCGGCTGCTGGTGGTACGCATGATGTCCGAGGGCAGGTAGATGTTGCCTTCGAGGATCTGGGCGATGGCCTTGACCAGCTGCTCCTTGGGCGACGACTTGGTCAGGAAGCCCACCGCGCCGCAGGAAACCGCCTGCAGCATCACGTTCTTGTCCTCCTCGGCGGAAATGATCGCCACCGGCACGGTGGGTGCCTCGTTGCGCAGCTGGATCAGCCCGGTCAGCCCGCTCATGCCGGGCATGTTGAGGTCGAGCAGGATCAGGTCGAGGTCCTCCACCTGGGCGGTCAGGGCCAGGGTGTCGTCGAGATTCTCCGTCTCCAGCAGTTCGCTGCCGGGAAAGCCATCGCCGACCACCCGGGTGATGGCATCGCGAAACAGCGGATGGTCGTCGGCGATCAATATTCGGTAGGCGGGGGGCTGTTCCATCTTGTTGTTATCCTCGTGACACTGGTCAATGGGGTTCGGCAGCGGCCGAGGCGAACGGCGGCGGACGTGGCGTGACAATCTCCAGCGAATGGCCGGCCGCTTCCCAGCTGTCGATGCCATCACGATACCAGTAAAGCCGCTCGAAACCCGCCTCGGCCAGGCGCTTCACGGCGTTCCAGGAGAGCCAGCAGTCGGAGCGGCAGATCACCACGATCGGAAACGCGGGGTCGCTGCCGCTGGCGGCGGTGACTTCGCCCAGCAGATAGCCCACCCAGTCATGGCGGCTGTAGTACCAGTCGTCGTCCAGGTGGCCCAGGCCGGTGTTGGGCAGCCACAGCGCCCCGGGCAGCGAGCGGTGCGGCTCGGTCTGCAGGAAGCGGCCGTGGAGGAAGGTGAGGTTGATCACGTCGACCACCAGCGCCGGCGGCGTTGCGCCCAGCAGGTCGACCACGGCGCGAGTGTCCACCGTGGTGGCGCCGGGTACGGTTTCCGGGGTCGGGCTGCGGTAGCGGTCGATGCGATAGCCCTGGTCGGAAAAGAGCAGGGCATCGTGGCCGGGCGGCACGGCCATGGCCGGTGCCGTCCACAGCGCCGATGCCAGCCATGGCGCCGATGCCAGCCACGGCGCCGATGCCAGCCACAGCGCCAACGCCAGCCCTGGCGCCACCTTGAGTCGTGGCACCCTCATGAAGAGCGTGAAGAGACAGCGGTACGCGAGCGTCATGCAGGCCCCTTGGGAAGACGTCCCCCATGGGACCGCCTTTCGGCCTGCCCCGGAATTGCACCTTTGTCGTGAGGTGACAGGCACGAAAGTACTATTCTGCCGCGGCAGGGGGCTCCCTAGGCTGGAGCCATGACAACGCGAACCCTGCCTACGCCGCTGGCGCTTTTGCGCAGCCTGATCGTGGTGCTGCTGCTGGCCGGCACCCAAGCCCTTCACGCCGAGCCTCCCGTGCTGCGGCTCAGCGTGCTGCAGTTCGGCACCGCCCATTGGGAGCTCGACCACCTCAAGCGCCACGGGCTCGACCGGGCGGCGGGCTTCGAGCTGGAGGTGCGCCTGGTGGCCAACCTGCCGGCCTCGCGCATCGCCGTCTCGAGCGGCGATGCCGACGGCGCGGTGGTCGACCTGACCTGGGCCCAGGCACGCCATGCGGCGGGCCAGGACTTCCGCTACCTGCCTTACTCGTCCCAGCTGGGTGACGTGCTGGCGGCCCCCGGGGTCGCGCTTCGCGACGTGGCGGATCTGCGCGGCAAGCGCATCGGCGTGGCGGGCGGGCCCGACAGCAAGGGCTGGGTGCTGCTGACCCAGGCCGCGCGGCGGCAGGGGATCGACCTCGTGGCGGAGGCCGAGGTGCAGTTCGGTGCTCCGCCGCTGCTCAGCCAGGCGCTCAAGCGCGGCCAGGTCGACGTGCTGGTGACCTTCTGGCACTTCGCCGCCGAGCTGACGGCCGCCGGCGACGCCGAGGTGGCGCTGCCCATGCCGGCGCTGCTGGCGAGCCTGGAGATTCCCGCCGGGCTGCCGATCCTCGGCTATGTCTTCCAGGAGGCCTGGGCCCGGCGCAACGAGGCGCTGGTGGCGAAATTCGCCGCTGCCGTGGCAAGCACCAAGCGAGAACTGCGCGACGAGCCGGCGCACTGGCAGGCCATTCGCCCGCTCATGCGCGCCGCCGACGACGCCCACTTCGAGGCGCTGCGCGAAGGCTATGTGCAGGGCATCCCCGAACCGCTGGACGACGCCCGCATCGAGGCGCTGCAGCGGCTGCTGGTATTGGCCGGCACGGCCCCGGGCACGGTGATGCCGACGAGGCTGTTCGTGCGGCCGGCGCAGGGCAAGCCTTGAAGACCTCGCCGCTGGCCTACTGGGTCGTGCTGCCGCTGCTGGTCGTGGTCTGGTGGCTTGTCGCCTGGCAGCTCGACACCTCGCTGCTGCCGTCCCCGCTGGCGGTGCTCGACACCCTGCAGCGGGAAGCCGCCAGCGGTGAACTGCAGCGTCACCTGGCCGTCACCCTGCAGCGGGTGGCCATCAGCTTCGCGCTGGCGATGGCGCTGGGCTGCCTGGTCGGCATCGCCATGGGGCGGCTGGCGCTGGTCAATGCGCTGCTCGACCCGCTGCTGGTGCTGCTGCTCAACCTGCCGGCGCTGGTGCTGATCATCCTGCTCTACGTCTGGTTCGGGCTGGTGGAGGCGGCGGCCATCATGGCGGTGGTGATCAACAAGATCCCCAACGTGGCCGTCACGCTGCGCGAAGGCGCGCGCAGCCTCGACCCGCGCCTGGAGCAGATGGCGCGCATCTACGCCTTTTCGTTCACCAAGCGGCTGGTGCACGTCTGGGTGCCGCAGCTGTTCCCCTACCTGATGGCGGCCACGCGCGGCGGCCTGGCGCTGATCTGGAAGATCGTGCTGGTGGTCGAGCTGCTGGGCCGCTCCGACGGGGTCGGCTTCCAGCTGCACCTGGCCTTCCAGGTCTTCGACGTGGCCGCGCTGCTGGCCTACAGCTTCGCCTTCATCGGCGTGGTGCAGCTGATCGAGCTCGTGGTGCTGCAGCCGTTGGAACGCCGCGCCTCGCGCTGGCGTCATTCGGGAGTCGCCCATGCTTGAGTTCCAGCTGCCCGACGGCCATCCGGTGCTGGCGCCCGCCACGCTGCGCATCGGCCACGGCGATCGGATCTGCCTGCTGGGGCCGTCGGGCACCGGCAAGACGACCCTGCTCAACCGGCTGGCCGGGTTGGAGGCGGGCCAGCCGCGCCCGGCGCTGCGCATCGGCTATCTGTTCCAGGAGCATCGCCTGCTGCCGTGGCGCACGCTGCGCGACAACCTGCGCCTGGTCGGCGTGGCCGGCGGTGAGGTGCCGGCGCTGCTGGCCCGGGTCGGGCTCGACGGCCACGCCGACTACTTTCCCGACCAGCTCTCGCTGGGCATGGCCCGGCGTGCCGCGCTGGCACGCTGCCTGGCGGTGCGCCCCGAGCTGCTGCTGCTGGACGAGCCCTTCGCCTCGCTCGACCCCCATCGGGCGGCCGAGCTCCAGGCGCTGATCCGCGAGCTGCTCGACGACACGCCGCGTATGGCGATGATCTGCGTGACCCATGAGGTGCGAGACGCCGCGGCGCTGGCCAATCGCGTCTGGTACCTGGCGGGACGCCCCGCCCGGCTACGGCACGACGACGCGCTGGTGAACGCCCCCGAAGGGCTTGCCGCGCTTGGCCGCCGCCTGGAAACGCTGGGCCGCGACGCCACCGCCGAGGCCGCGCTGCCCGGCCGCGCCTCGGTCTAGCGTCGGTCGGTTAACTGATATGCGAGCCCAGCAGGCGCGTGCGCTGGGGGCGAAAGCCGCCGATGGCCAGCGTGGCCAGCACCAGGGTCACGCCCAGGGTGATGGCGATCGCCTCGCCGTTCCATCTCAGGTACAGCGCGAAGCGCAGCATCTCCACCGCGTAGGTGAAGGGATTGAGCAGGCACAGCTGGTAGATCCAGGGGCTTGCCTCCTGCATGCGCCATAGCGGATAGAGCGCCGAGGAGAGGAAGAACATCGGGAAGATGACGAAGTTCATCACCCCGGCGAAGTTCTCCAGCTGCTTGACCCAGGTGGCGATCAGCAGCCCCAGCGCACCCAGCATCAGCGACGCCAGCAGCAGCGCGGGCAGTATCGCGAGGTAGCCCTCCAGCGGCGGGCGCACGCCGACGACCCAGCGGGCGATCAGCAGGAAGACATAGACCTGCATGACCGACACGCTGCCCATGGCCAGCAGCTTGGTCAGCAGCAGGAAGGGGCGCGGCAGGGGGCTGGTCAGCAGCACGCGCATGGAGCCGAGCTCGCGGTCGTAGACCATCGAGAGCGCGCCCTGCATCGAGTTGAACAGGATGATCATGCCGCACAGGCCGGGCACGATGTAGGTTTCGTAGGTGATGTAGGTCACATAGGGCGGGCTGATCGATACGCCCAGCACCATGCGGAAGCCGGCGGCGAACACCACCAGCCACAGCAGCGGCCGGACCAGGGCGCTGGCGAAGCGCGTGCGCTGCTGCCAGAAGCGCAGCCACTCGCGCTTCTGCACGCCGATGAAGCAGTACCAGTAGTCGCGTGGCGTCATGCCAGGGCCTCCCGGGTCAGCACGTCGAAGGTCTCGGTAAGGCTTCCGCCGCCGTGGCGGCGACAGAGTGCCTCGCCCGGCTCGTCGGCCAGCAGGCGCCCGCGATGCAGCACCAGCACCTGGTCCTCGGGGGTGACTTCCTCGATCAGGTGGGTGGCCCAGAGCACGGTCAGCTCACGCTCGCGGCAAAGCTGGCGCACGTGGTGGTTGAGCGCCGCCCGGCTGTCGAGGTCGAGCCCGGCGGTGGGCTCGTCGAGCAGCAGCAGGGCGGGGCGATGCAGCAGCGCCCTGGCGATCTCCACCCGCCGCCGGTGGCCGCCGTTGAGCCTGCGCACCGGCACCCGGGCGTGCTCGAGGAGCTGCTGGCGCTCGAGCTCCTCGGCGCAGCGCCTTCGTGCGTCACGCGGCGACATGCCGTGCAGGGCGGCGTGGTACTGCAGGTTCTGCGTCACGCTGAGGTCCAGGTCCAGGGCGTTTTGTTGAAAGACCACCCCCAGGTGGCGCATCACGGCGGCGGGCTGGTGCTTGAGCGAGCGCCCGCCGAGCAGCAGGTCGCCCTGCTGCAGGGCGAGCAGGCGCGTCATCAGGCCGAACAGCGTCGACTTGCCCGCCCCGTTGGGCCCCAGCAGGGCATGGAAACGGCCGGAGGCCAGCGTGAAGCTGACCTCCTGCAGAACCGGTTGGCGCCGGTAGCGATACCCGACGCCCTGGGCCTCCATGATCATGACGCATTGCCCGAGGTGATGCGCACGCCCCAGGGGAAGCGACCCACGTCGATGGTCTTGATCACTTCCAGCTTCTCGACGTCGATGACCGACACGTCACCGCTCACGCCGTTGGTGGTGAGCAGCGTCTTCTCGTCGGGGCTCAGCGCCACCTGCCAGACCCGGGCGCCCACCAGCAGGTAGTCGAGCACTTCGAAGGTTTGCGCATCGACCACGGCGACGTGGTTGGCCGGCCCCAGGGCGACGAAGGCGTAGCGGCCGTCGGAGGTCAGCTGGATGCCGACCGGCTGCACACGGTCCTGGTTCACCCCGGGAATGCGGAAGTCGATGGTGTGAATCTCCTCGAGGCGCTCGACGTCGATGATGTGCACGGTGCCGCCGATCTCCGCCGAGGCCCACAGCAGGGCGTCGTCGTGGGTGAACTCCACGTGGCGCGGGCGGGCGCCGATGACGATGTTCTTCTCGATCTCGAAGGTCTCGGTATTGATCCAGTGCAGCATGTTGGAGGTCTCGCTGGTGTTCACCGCCCAGCGGCCGTCATGGCTCACGCCCATGCCCTCGGGCTCGATGCCTACCTCGATCTGCGCCAGCACGCGCTTGGTCTCCACGTCCAGCACGGTGACCAGGGCATCGTCCTCGTTGGCGATATAGAGGTGGCGGCCGTTGGGGTGCAGGGCGAACTGTTCCGGGTCTTCGCCGGAAGGCAGCGTGTCGATCACCTGGCGGGTGGCCAGGTCGAGGATCTGCACGGCGTCGTCGTCGCTGGCGCAGACGTAGAGCAGGCTCTCGTCGGGAGACAGCAGGATGCCGCGCGGGCGCTGGCCGACGGCAATGGTGTCGATCACTTCCAGCGAGGCCATGTCGATCACCGAGATGGTGTTGTCACGCTCGTTGGAGACGTAGGCCAGGCTTTGGGCCCACAGCGGGGAAGAGAGGCTGAGCGTCAGGCCGAGGGCGGCGAGGCGTGCGGTGAATTTCATGTTCGGCTCCTTGGAATCGGCAGGGGGCGTGGATCAGTCGCTGATGCGGCAGCGGCTTTCGGGGCGGTCGTAGCCCAGGGTGTCGAGTTCGGTGTACTGGTGCAGAAAGCCTTCGAAGGGGGCCATGGCCACCAGGCTGTTCGGATGGGCCAGCGGGATCGGCTGGCGCAGCTGGCCGTTCCAGTCGCGAAAGCTGAGCGGGCGCCCCTTGAACGCGGCCAGTTCGAAATCGTCGCCCAGCAGGTAGTCGCGCAGCACCGGCATGTCGGCGCTCTCGGTACGCGTCACCGCCTCGCCCACCGCGCGTACCGCCGCCCAGGCGGCGTAGTCGGTGCCGGTCATGGGGCGCTCGGCCTGGCGCTGGAAGCGGTTCTGCAGCTGGGCTGCACCCCATGCCTCCACGGCGGGATGCCAGGCGTCGGCGGCCATGCCCTGGGTGCCGACCACCGGACGCGGCAGCCAGGTGTTGAAGGGCACGAAGTCGCCGAAGTCGTTGCGCTCGTCGGCCACCACCACCACGTCGTACTCGGGCCCCTGGGTGAACAGCGGCAGCTCGGCCGAGGCGTTGCGGCGCATGTCGGCCTCGAAGGTCCAGGCCTTGTCGGCGACCACGTTCACGGCGAATTTCTGCGCCGAGCGGCGGAAGGCCTCGGCCCAGGCCTGGTCGTCTTCATGCTGGCCGCTGATCAGGAACACCGAGCGCCAGCGCCGCAGGTTGAGCCACTGGGCCAGGGCATCGGTCAGCATGGCGTGGCTGGGGGCGGTGTGCAGCAGGTAGGGGGAGCAGTCGTCGAGGCGCAGGGCGACATCGCGGGCGCCGGCGTTGAACAGCAGCGCCTGGTCACCGCTGATCTCCAGGGCCCGGCGCAGGGTCGGCGCCGGCACATTGAGCACGATGAGGCGAATGTCGTCCTCGAGCATGGCGGCGAGCGCCTCCAGCAAGGCCTCTTCGCTGGCGGCGATGGTGCTCTCGAGCTCATGGCGCTGGCCGAGGAAGCGCCCGCTGCTCATGTTGTCGCTGATGCCCAGGTGGGCGCCCTGCAGGCCCGAGTCCTCGGGCTCGGGGGTCAGCAGGGCCAGGGCCGGGCCGCGGTCGGGCTGCCACTGCAGGTAGCCGTAGCGCACGCCGAGCTCATCGGCATACGCCGATGACGTCGCCAGGCAGGCGCCCAGCGCCAGCCCGCAGGCAAGGGGTCGAAGGGGCAGGGAAAGGGTCATGGCAACTCCTCATGGCGCCGACTTGCCGGCGCCGGCTCGTGATGGTCGAAGCGGCGGGTCTGGGCCGCGTCACTGCACCACGAAGGTGCCGGTCACGCCCCGTTCCTCCAGGCCGGCGCAGGCCCACTCGTAGGTGCCGGGGCGGATGGGAACGAAGAACAGCTCGGCCTCGCCCTCGCGCTCGAACTCCAGCTCGGTGAGGGTGGGCGCCTTGATCTCGACGTTGCCCACTTCGATCTTGCGCAACCAGGCATTCTTGAAGAAACCGGGCGCGACCCAGGCGCACTCCTGCATGCCGGTGGCTTCGATCACCAGCCGGTAGGACTGGCCGGTTTCCAGCTGATGCTCACGTACCGACACGCCGAGCATGCTGTCGCCGGTGCCGATCACCAGCCGTTCCAGGCGTTCGGGGCGGGTGGCGAGGTCGCCGGCAGCCAGCGCGGCGGTGGTCGCCAGGCTCAGGCCGAGTGCCAGCAGCGCCTTGGCGGCAGGGCGGCGCGGTGCATGGGCCGGGTGCGGGTGTGCAGGCGTGCCGGGGCAAGCGGTGGGGGTAGGCATGTTGTTGTTCTCCTTCGGGGACGAGACCTTGGGCCGGGGAAGCCCTGTCGCCCCAGTTCAGCACTTCGCCAACCAGCCTCCCATGCCACCATGGGGCCCTTGTTCTCCTCCCAAAGGCGTACGACGGGAGCAGTGGGGGGAGTGCGGACTAGTACCAAGGGAGGACGTTGAAGGGGTGGAAAGTGGCGATGCGCAACCGCGGCCGCGCTTCCAGACTCCACTCAACTCCTTACGACAATCTCGACAACTCTCTCGACAACTTTCTCGACAGCTTTCTCGACAGCTTTCTCGACAACACTCCCTACAACAATCTCTACAACAACAGGTGCTCCCATGCGATCCATGCCTTCTTTCATTCCCCCCCTTGCCGCCTCCCGGCGAGCCGTTGCCGCCTCCCTGGCCTGCCTGCTGCTGGGCGGTTCCGGCGTTGCCCTGGGCCACGGCGATGTCACCCCGCAGGAGGTGGACACCCAGGGGCTGCCCGACCTGGGCGATGCCCCGCTGATGGAGAATCCCTTCCGTCCCGGCAACCAGCACGAGGAGTACCACGAGCTTGCGGTGCAGGTCGGCGAACGCGGCTATGCCGGCAACTGCGCCGTATGCCACGGCATCCAGGCCATGTCGGGCGGGTTGACGCCGGACCTGCGCCAGCTCGAGGAGTGGGACGACGAGTTCTACCTGCAGCGGGTGATCGGTGGCACCGAGCGCGGCATGCCCGCCTTCCGCGAGAACCTCGACCAGACGGCGATGTGGGCGATCAAGAGCTATATCGAATCGGTGACGCCATGAACCTGGCATGACGATTCCGCTTTCGCCACACCACCGGGAGGGTACGCATCATGTGGAAACGAACCTTGATCTTGTGGGGCCTTCTGCTGTTCCAGGCGCCGGCCTGGGGGCAAGGGCTGGCGACGGACGCGCTGCGCGTCGCCGTGGCCGAGGTGGCGGGGGGCAATCCCAGCGCCGAGCTGTTCCGCCGCCCGGCGCTGCGCGATCTCGATGAGGTCACGGCCTCGGGCTATATCAACATCGGCGTCTACGAGGACTTCCCGCCCTACTCCTACCGGGATGAGGCGGGCGAGGCGCAGGGTATCGACGTCGAGATAGGCCGCGCCATCGCCGAGGGGCTGGGCCTGGAGTTCAGGCCCTTCTGGATCAAGCCCGGCAGCAGCCTGGGGCGCGACCTTGGCAACAACGTCTCCCGCGGGCACTACCTGCGCCCGACCCAGGTGGCCGACGTGATGCTGCGGGTGCCCTATGATCGGCAGTTCTCCTACATGCGCGACTCCACCGGCGAGTACATCAACAAGAGCGTGGTGATGTTCGGCACCTACCAGCGGGAAGAGTGGGCCCTGGCCTACGATGCCGCCCAGCTCGACGATGAGGCGACGCTGGGCAGCTTTCGCCAGCGGCGCATCGGGGCGGAGTACAACACCCTGCCGGCCACCTACCTGACCGCCGTGCTGGGCGGGCAGCTGCGCGACAATGTGCGCCACTTTCGCAACGTGAACGATGCCTTTGCCGCCATGGCCCGTGGCGAGGTGGCCGGCGTGATGGCCATGCGCGGCGAGATCGAGCACTTCATGGCGCGGTACCCGGAGCAGCAGTTCCGCATCGCCGACGCCAGCTTCCCGGGCATTTCCCGCCAGCAGTGGGATATCGGCATGGCGGTTCGCGACACCCATCGGCAGCTGGGCTATGCGGTGGAGGCGATCGTCGATCGGCGCGTGCGCGACGGCAGCCTGGCGACCCTCTTCGAGGCCCATGCGCTGGACTACCGCATGCCTGACTTCTATGCCGAGATCCTCGGAACCGCGGAGTGACGGCCATGAGACGACTATTGAAGCGTGCATCGACACAGGCAGCGAGGCGGCCCCGGGGAGGGTGTCGCTGGCCGGCCGCCCTGGCGGCCTGCTGGCTGCTGATAGTGATCGCCACCACTACGGCAGTAGCGGCGCCGCCGGATGACCCCTTCCGTTCGCCCATGTGGCACTACAACCTGAACCGATACCTGGGCGAGGAGGCCACGGTTCGGCACAGCGACGCGGTGGTGCTCAAGGTGCCGCACTTCGCCGAGGATGCGACCCAGGTGCCCTTGACGGTGGACCTGTCGGGCTTCGCCGCCGAGGTGACGGAGGTGATCACCTGGGTGGACCTCAACCCCGTGCCGCACCTCTTCACCTTCCAGCCCGAAGCCGCCGAGGTACGAGCCATTGCGCTGAATTTCCGCATCCAGCAGGCCTCCACGGTGCGCGCCGCGGTGCGCGACGCGCAGGGGGTGTGGCACATCGGCAGCGCCCAGGTGGACGCCGCCGGCGGCGGCTGCACCGCGCCCAGCGTCACCGCCAGCAATCCCGACTGGGCCGCGAGCCTCGGGCGGATGCGCGGCGCCCTGTTCTCGCCGGTTGGTGCCCCGGCCGGCACCCGGCTGAAAGTGCAGGTCATGCACCCCATGGATTCCGGCATGGTGGGCAACATCCCGCGGTTCAATATCGAGGTCGTCGAGCTGCGCGGCACCGCCGATCAGGCGCGCCTGGCCAGCATGACCCTCTCCGAATCCGCCTCGGAAAACCCGCTGTTCGTCTTCGACCTGGAGCAGGCGGCGCAGCATGGCGGCATCGAGCTGTGGATGCGTGACAACGGCGGAAATGTCTTCGAGAGCCGCCTGGGGGGCTGAACATGCGCAACGCAATGCTGTTTCTGGCCAGCCTGCTGTTCGGTGCGGGCGCCGCCTCGGCCGAGAGCTACCGATACTCGCTCGAGCCGGTGGAAATCGTGCCGGATGTATGGGTGCTCGAAGGCGTTCGGGAAGACTTTGCCCGCGACAACGGCGGCAATATCGTCAATACCGCTTTCCTGCTCACCGAGGAAGGCGTGGTGGTTTTCGACACCGGCCCTTCCCGGCGCTACGGCGAGCAGATGCGCGAGGTCATCGCCTCGGTCACCGACCTTCCCATCACCCATGTGTTCCTGTCGCATCATCATCCCGACCACGTGTTCGGCAACCAGGCCTTCGAGCCCGACACCCTGTACGCCCTGGAAGGCACCATCGCGCTGCTGCGCGCCCAGGGTAATGACTTCGCCGAAAACCTCTATCGCACGCTGGGCGACTGGATGCGCGGAACCGAGGTCGTGCTGCCCACGCAGCGCGTCAGCCCCGGGCGCATCACCCTGGGCGGGCGCGATATCGAGCTGATCGCCATGAGCGGTCATTCGGGCGCCGACCTGGTGCTGCTCGACCACACCTCCGGCGTGCTGCTTGCCGCCGACATGGTGTTCTACCAGCGCGCTCCCACCACCCCGCACACCCCCGGCCTGGAGGTGTGGCGAGAGGAGCTGCGCGAGCTGGAGGCGCTCGACTTTCGCTACCTGGTGCCCGGCCATGGCCCGGTGGTGGAGGGCACGGCGCCCTTCGACCAGATGCACGCCTACCTCGCCTGGCTGGACGCCACCCTGCGCGACGCGGCCCGCCAGGGGCTGACGGCCAGCGAGGTGATGGCGCTGCCCATTCCCGAGCGATTCGACGAAGTGGCGGTGGCGCGCCATGAGCTGATTCGCAGCGTGACCCACCTCTACGGGGGCTATGAGCGCGACGCGCTGGCGCTGCTCGCCGAGGGGGGATGAGGCCAGCCTTGCCACGCTTGCCGGCGCCTTGTCCTGCCAGCGCCATCCTTTGTTACTGTCATTGTCATTGTCATGTCCCGTCATCGTCATGCCCTGTCATCGTCAGGCATGGCCCTTGCCACCCGGCTCACGTGCTGTGAACGGGTGGCTTTTTTATGGCAGTCGGCCGCGCGACACGCGCCCGTGCGGGCGGGTCGTACGACCAAGAGAGGAGGGAATGTCGTCCCTGTTGGCCATGGTTGAGCACAGGCCGATCCACCAGATTGGGAGGAGCGCGAATCGGCGCTGACACCCAAACAACAACTCTGTTGGATCCTTGCCCCCTCTGGAGACCGTCATGACCCAGTCCACCCCCTTTGGCAAGCTGGCCAGGCCCTTGGCGCTAAGCGCCATCGCGCTGGGCATTGCCGCCCATGCCCAGGCCGTCACCTTCGAGGACATGCTCAACGACCATCTGACCACGGACCAGGTGGTGACCAACGGCATGGGCCTCCACGGGCAGCGATTCAGCCCGCTGACCACCCTCAACACCGACAACGTTCACCAGCTGCGTCCGGTCTGGGCCTTCTCCTTCGGCGGCGAGAAGCAGCGCGGCCAGGAGTCGCAGCCGCTGGTGAAGGACGGCGTGATGTACGTGACCGGCTCCTACTCGCGGATGTGGGCGGTGGACGCCCATACCGGCGAGGAGATCTGGCAGTACGATGCCCGCCTGCCCGACGGCATCATGCCCTGCTGCGACGTGGTCAACCGCGGCGCGGCCATCTATGGCGACAAGGTCTATTTCGGCACGCTGGATGCGCGCCTGGTGGCGCTCGATCGCGAGACCGGCCGCGTGCAGTGGATCAAGCGAGTGGCCGACTACCAGGGCGGGCATGCCATCACCGCCGCGCCGATCATCATCGACGGCAAGCTGATCACCGGGGTGGCGGGGGGCGAGTTCGGCGTGGTAGGCACCGTGTTCGCCTTCGATGCCGAGACCGGCGATGAGCTGTGGACCCGCCCCGTGGTCGAGGGCCACATGGGCTATGTCTACCAGAACGGCGAGCCCGTCGAACACGGCATCACCGGCGGCGAGGCGGGGCTGACCTGGCCCGGCGACATGTGGGAGCAAGGCGGCGGCGCGCCCTGGCTGGGCGGCTTCTACGATGCGGATACGCACACGCTGCTGATCGGCACCGGCAACCCGGCGCCCTGGAACTCGCACCTGCGCCCCGGCGACAACCTCTACACCTCGTCACGCCTGGCCATCAACCCCGACGACGGCACCATCAAGTGGCATTTCCAGGCCACGCCGAACGACGGCTGGGACTACGACGGCGTCAACGAGGTGATCTCCTTCGACTACGAGGAGAACGGCAGCGTCATCAAGGCCGCCGCCACCGCGGATCGCAACGGCTTCTTCTACGTGCTCAACCGCGAGAACGGCGAGTTCATTCGCGGCTTCCCCTTCGCCGACCGCATCACCTGGGCCGACGGGCTGGACGAGAACGGCCGGCCGATCTTCAACCCCGAGGGGCGCCCGGGCAACCCGGCCGACGTCGAGGGTGATCGCGGCGAGTCGGTGGAGGCCTATCCCGCCTTCCTGGGGGCCAAGAACTGGAACCCCATGGCCTATAGCCAGCAGACCGGCCTGTTCTACATCCCCTCCAATGAATGGATGATGGATATCTGGAACGAGCCGGTCTCCTACCGCAAGGGAGCCGCCTTCCTCGGTGCAGGGTTCACCATTCGGCCCACCAACGACGAATACATCGGCGTGCTGCGAGCGGTCGACCCGCGCACCGGCGAAGAGGTATGGCGCCACGAGAACCGCGCACCGCTGTGGGGCGGGGTGATGACCACCGCCGGCAACCTGGTGTTCACCGGCACGCCCGAGGGCTTCCTCAAGGCGTTCGATGCCACCACCGGCGAGGAGCTGTGGCGCTTCAATACCGGCTCCGGCGTGGTGGCCACGCCGATCACCTGGGAGATGGACGGCGAGCAGTACGTCTCGGTGGTGTCCGGCTGGGGTGGCGCGGTGCCGCTGTGGGGCGGCGAGGTGGCCGAGGTGATCAAGGACTTCAACCAGGGCGGCATGCTGTGGACCTTCAAGCTGCCGCAGGAATACGCCGGGCAGTAAGTCATGGCAAGTGGGCCCGGCGGCTGCCGGGCCTTTCCGCAGGAAAAGACGTCCCGCAAGGAAAGAGGAGGCGACATGTCGCAAGAAACCACCACGCTGAGGGACCTGATGGGGCTTGGCCACGCGCCTGCCCGGCTGCAGGACTCGGCGCTGATCCTCATCGACTGCCAGAACACCTACCGCACCGGCCTCATGCGCCTGGAAGGCGTCGAGGAGGCGCTGGGCGAGGCACGCCGGCTGCTCGAGCGCGCCCGGGAGCTGAAGGTGCCCGTGATCCACATCCGCCACGATGCGGGGCCGGGGTCACCCTACGACATCGAGGCCGAGATCGGCGCCATCGCCGACTGCGTGGCGCCGATCGACGGTGAGCCTGTCATCACCAAGCACTACCCCAACTCCTTCGTGGGCACCGAGCTCGATGACACCCTCAAGTCGTTGGGCGTCACCCAACTGGTGCTGGCCGGGTTCATGACCCACATGTGCGTCAATTCGACCGCCCACGGTGCCTTCAATCTTGGCTACGCCCCCACCGTGGTGGCCAGCGCCACGGCGTCGCGCGCCCTCGAAACGGGTACCGGGCAGCGCCTGCCCGCCCAGGACGTGCACCTGGCCGCGCTGGCCTCGACGCGCGACCTGTATGCCAGCGTCGTCGACTCGGTAGCGGGCTTGCCCTGAGTTCTACTACCAAAGGCCCTGGTGGCCGAGTCCATCGCAGGATAGTGCCCGGGAATAACTTCTCTACTCTTGGAGACAGGTTCGTGGCGCATGGCACACCGCCAGGCCGAACCCTCCTACAACAACAGCCGTCAGGAGTCATGTCATGATCTACGCGAACCCCGGCCAGTCCGGCTCCGTCATCACCTTCGAGCAGCGCTACGGCAACTACATCGGCGGTGAGTTCGTGCCGCCGGTGAACGGGCAGTACTTCGACAACGTCAGCCCGGTCAACGGCGAAGTGTTCTGCCAGATCCCGCGCTCCACCGCCGAGGACATCGAAAAGGCGCTGGACGCCGCGCATGCCGCCGCCCCCGCCTGGGGCAAGACCTCCGCCGCCGAGCGCAGCAACATCCTGCTCAAGATGGCCGATCGCATCGAGCAGAACCTGGAAAAGCTGGCCGTGGCCGAGACCTGGGACAACGGCAAGGCGGTGCGCGAGACCCTGAACGCCGACATTCCGCTGGCCGTCGATCATTTCCGCTACTTCGCCGGCTGCATCCGCGCCCAGGAGGGCACCGCCGCCGACATCGACGCCAATACCGTGGCCTATCACTTCCATGAGCCGCTGGGCGTGGTGGGGCAGATCATCCCCTGGAACTTCCCGCTGCTGATGGCCGTGTGGAAGCTGGCCCCGGCGCTGGCCGCCGGCAACTGCGTGGTGCTCAAGCCCGCCGAGCAGACCCCGGCCTCGGTGCTGGAGCTGATGAAGCTGGTCGGCGACCTGCTGCCGCCGGGCGTGGTCAACGTGGTCAACGGCTATGGCGCCGAGGCGGGCCAGGCACTCGCCACCAGCAAGCGCATCGCCAAGATCGCCTTCACCGGCTCCACCCCGGTGGGCGCGCACATCCTCAAGTGCGCCGCCGACAACATCATCCCCTCCACCGTGGAGCTGGGCGGCAAGTCGCCCAACATCTACTTCGCCGACATCATGAACGCCGAGCCGGAGTTCATCGAGAAGGCCGCCGAGGGCATGGTGCTGGCGTTCTTCAACCAGGGCGAGGTCTGTACCTGCCCGTCGCGGGCACTGATCCAGGAAGACATCTACGACGCCTTCATGGCCAAGGTCATGGAGCGGGTGGGCAAGATCAAGCGCGGCAACCCGCTGGACACCGATGTCCAGGTCGGCGCCCAGGCCTCCCAGGAGCAGTTCGACAAGATCATGTCCTACATGGACATCGCCCGCGAAGAGGGTGCCGAGTTCCTGACCGGCGGCGACAAGGAGAGCTTCGATCCGGCCTACGACAAGGGCTACTACATCCAGCCGACGCTGCTCAAGGGCCACAACAAGATGCGTGTGTTCCAGGAGGAGATCTTCGGCCCGGTGGTCGCCGTCACCACCTTCAAGGATGAAGCCGAAGCGCTGGCCATCGCCAACGACACCGAGTTCGGCCTTGGCGCCGGCGTGTGGAGCCGCGACATCAACGTCGCCTTCCGCATGGGCCGCGGCATCCAGGCCGGCCGCGTGTGGACCAACTGCTACCACCAGTACCCGGCGCATGCCGCCTTCGGCGGCTACAAGAAGTCAGGCGTGGGCCGCGAGACCCACAAGGTGGCGCTCGAGCACTACCAGCAGACCAAGAACCTGCTGGTGAGCTACGACATCAACCCGCTCGGCTTCTTCTGATGTCGTGCTTTCCTACCCCTTGACGAAGGTACCGGGCGGCCATTGCCGCCCGGATCCCTCCACGTCGCCATGAAAAGAAGCCACGCCAGTGGTCGGCGGCGCCAACCTACCGAATGTCAGAGCAGGAAAACGTAATGAGCCAAACTATCCAAGCTTTCTTTGTGCCCACGGTCTCGCTGATGGGAGCCGGCGCCCTCAAGACGCTGCCGGAGCGAATCCAGATGTTGGGTGGCAAGAAGCCCCTGGTGGTAACCGACAAGGGGATGACCGCCTTGGGCTATACGGCCAAACTCACCGAGCTGCTGGGCCAGGCCGGCATCGCCTCGGTGGTCTTCGATGAAACCGTGCCCAACCCCACGGACACCAACGTGGCCGATGGCCTGGCGGTGTATGTCCGTGAAGGCTGCGACATGCTGGTGTCGCTGGGCGGCGGCAGCGCCCACGACTGCTGCAAGGGCATCGGCCTGGTGGCCACCAGCGGCGGTACCATCCACGACTACGAGGGCCTGGACCAGGCCAAGCAGCCGCTGCCGCCCTATATCGCCATCAACACCACGGCGGGCACCGCCAGCGAGATGACGCGCTTCACCATCATCACCAATACCTCCAACCATGTGAAGATGGCCATTGTCGATTGGCGCGTCACGCCGGACGTGGCGGTCAACGACCCCGAATTGATGGTCGACATGCCGCCCGCGCTGACCGCGGCGACCGGCATGGACGCCCTGACCCACGCGGTGGAAGCCTATGTCTCCACCGCGGCCACGCCGATCACCGATGCCTGTGCGCTGCAGGCCATCACCCTGATCGGCCAGTACCTGCGTCGCGCCGTGGCGCGCGGCGAGGACATGGAAGCTCGCGAGCGCATGGCGTACGCCCAGTACCTGGCGGGCATGGCGTTCAACAACGCCAGCCTGGGCCACGTTCACGCCATGTCCCATCAGCTGGGCGGCTTCTATAACCTGCCGCATGGCGTCTGCAACGCCCTGCTGTTGCCCCATGTGTGCGAGGCCAACCTGATGGCGCGCCAGGAGCGCTTCGTGGATATCGCCGAGGCGTTGGGCGAGGCCACCGAGGGGCTGGCGCTGCGTCACGCAGCGCGGCTGGCGATCGAGGCCATCCGCAGCCTCTCGGCCGACGTGGGCATTCCCCAGAGCCTTGCCGCACTCGGCGTCAAGGAAAAGGATATCCCGGTGATGGTCGGCAACGCCCAGAAGGACGTGTGCGGGCTGACCAACCCGCGCCGGCTCACCGACGACGAGGTCGCCGCCATCTATCGCGCAGCGCTGTAACGCCCCCGGGCGAGCGCGATTCTCGCCCTGTCCAAGGCGCGACCACGGTCGCGCCTTTCTCTTTCCTGCGCAAACCTTCTAGTCTCCTTGGAGCGACGACGGAATCGTCGTTTCCCAGGAGAGCGACATGGACGAAGCGAACACGTACGACTGCGTGATCGTCGGGGCAGGGGCCGGCCGGGCTGGCGGCCGGTATCAATCTACAGCGCTTCCTGCGCAGCGTGCGGATCATCGACGAGGGTCGCAGCCGAGCGGCGCTCATCCCCTGCACGCGCAACTACCCCGGCTTCAACGAAGGGATCAACGGCCAGGCCCTGCTCGAGCGGCTGCGGCTGCAGCTCGAGGCCAACGGGGGCGCCGTCACCGATGGACGGGTCGATCGGCTCGAGCGCCGCGAGGACGGCCTGTTTCGCGTGATGACCGCAGGCGAAGCCGTGCACGCTCGCACGGTGCTGCTGGCCACCGGCGTGGTGGACCTGGAGCCCGAGCTCGACGGCTTTGCCGAGGCGAAAGGGCGCGGGCTGATTCGCTATTGCCCGATCTGCGACGGCTACGAGTACACCGCCGAGCGCATCGGCATCCTCGCCGAGGACGCGCACGGCATCATCGAGGCCGCCTTCATCAAGCGATTCAGCGCCGACCTGACCGTGATCGACCTTGCCCAGGGCGCCTGGCTCGATCTCGCGGCCCGGCAGCACCTGGCGCGGGAGGGAATCGCGCTGGTCCAGGCCCCGGTCAGCCACCTGTACTGCGACGAGGCCGACCGCGTCCACCTGTGCCTGGCCGACGGCAGCGAGCAGGTGTTCGATGTGCTGTACTGTGCCCTTGGCACGCAGGTGCGCAGCGAACTCGGCCTCGAGCTGGGCGCGCTGCGCAACCCCGGCGACCACCTGGTGGTGAATGCGCACATGCAGACCGGCATTGAAGGGCTCTATGCCGCCGGCGACATGACCAACCAGCTGAGCCAGATCGCGGTGGCCGTCGGCCAGGCGTCGATCGCCGCCACCGCCATTCACAACCGGCTGCAGCAACGCGGCTGAACGAGGACCCCGGCATGTGGTACCAGCAGGAACTGCGCCTTGCGCCGCGCGCCCGCGGCTTTCACCTGATCACCGACGAGGTGACCACGGCGCTGGCCGAGCTGCGCAAGGTCAGCCGCGGGCTGCTCCACCTGCAGCTCTTGCACACCTCGGCTTCGCTGACCCTCAACGAAAACGCCGACCCGGACGTGCGCCACGACCTCGACGCCTTCCTGCGCGAGCGTATCCCGGGCGACCTGCCCTATTTCCGCCACACCCTGGAAGGGCCGGACGACATGCCGGCGCATGTCTGCGCCAGCCTGCTCGGCACCCAGCTGACCCTGGCGGTACGCGACGGGCGCCTGGCGCTGGGCACCTGGCAGGGCCTCTGGCTCGGCGAACACCGCGAGCGTGGCGGCTCGCGGCGGCTGCTTGCCACGCTGCAGGGGCAGGGGGAGTAGCGCCAGGCGAGTGGCAAACGACAACGGCGGCACCCGGAGGTGCCGCCGCGTCATGCAGAGCTGGCCGCTCAGGTCGGGCTGGCGTCCGCCGGTGGTTCGCCCACCGCGCCGGGCATCGCCTGCATGCCGCCGCCCTGGCCCGCCAGGGTCAGGAAGTGCAGGTGGCGTTCGTACTCGGAGAGTACCTCGGCGATCACCTGGCCGCGGGTGAAGCCGTTGAGGTCCTTCTCCTGGCCGCCTTCCGCCAGGTAGACGTCGAGCCGCACGTAGTAGTCGTCGTCCACCGGCAGGAAGCTCGGCGTGCGCATGCGGTGCGGGCACACCTGGTAGACGAAGCTCGAGGCGTTCTCGAGGTCGACCTGCAGGGTCAGGCGCGGCAGCGGCTCGCCCTCGAGCTGCTCCTCGGTCACGCTGGCCTGCTGGCCGCGGCTCTCCAGCTCCTGGGCGAACTGGGTCAGGGCCGGGCGGATGGCGTGCTGGATGGTGGCGGCGGCCCCGGCGCGGTTGGAGGTGTCCAGGGCGCGGTCGAGGCGCTCGCGCCAGTCGCCGCCCGGGGCGGTGCCGGCGATGCGCCGGCGCGCCTCGGCCTTGCTGTCTTCCAGCCTCAGCGCCCTGTACATGCCCAGCATGATGGCGAAGATCACCAGCGAGAAGGGCAGGGCGGTGATCACCACCGCGCTCTGCAGCGCCGCCAGCCCACCGGCCATCAGCAGGGCCACGGTGATCAGGCCGATCACCGCCGACCAGAAGATGCGCAGCTTGATCGGGGCGTCGTGGTTCACGTCGGAAAGGATCGAGGTGAAGTTGGCCAGTACCAGGGCGCCGGAGTCGGCCGAGGTAATGAAGAACACGATGCCGAGGATGGTCACCACCGCGGCGGTCAGGCCGACCCAGGGGTAGTGCTCCAGCAGCGTGTAGAGCGTGGTCTGCGGCGTGTTGAGCGCCTGTTCGCCCAGTTCGGCCACGCCCTGGTTGGCCACCAGCTCGATGCCGCTGTTACCGAACACCGACATCCACACCATCATGAAGGCCAGCGGGATGAACAGCGCGCCGGCGACGAACTGGCGGATGGTGCGCCCGCGCGAGATGCGCGCCAGGAACAGGCCGACGAACGGCGTCCAGGCGATCCACCAGCCCCAGAAGAAGATCGTCCACCACATCTTCCACTCGTTGGCCGCCTCGCCGGCGAAGGCGTAGGTGTCGAAGCTCTTGGCGACGAAGCTCGAGAGGTAGTCGCCGGCGTTGTTCACCGCCATGTCGAGCAGCTGCAGGGTGTGGCCCTGGAACAGCACGAACAGCAGCAGCGCCAGCGCCAGCAGCATGTTGAATTCCGACAGCCGGCGGATGCCCTTCTCCACGCCGCTGACCACCGAGATGGTGGCGAGCACTACCACCAGGGCGATCAGGATCACCTGCACCGAGAGGGTTTCGGGCACGTCGAACATGTAGGCCAGGCCGTAGTTGAGCTGCATCACGCCGATGCCGAGGCTGGTGGCGATACCGAACACGGTCGAGATCACCGCGGTGATGTCCACCGCGTGGCCGATGGGCCCGTGGATGCGCTTGCCCAGCAGCGGGTAGAGCGCACTGCGGATGGCCAGCGGCAGGCGGTGGCGGTAGCTGAAATACGCCAGTGCCATGCCCATCAGCACGTAGAGCCCCCAGCCGGAGACCCCCCAGTGCAGGTAGGTCTGTACCACGGCGGCGCGCATCGCTTCCTGGCTTGCCGGGGCGAGATCCGGCGGCGCCAGGTAATGCGCCACCGGCTCGGCCACGCTGAAGAACAGCAGGTCGATGCCGATGCCGGCGGCGAACAGCATCGCCGCCCACGACAGCGTCGAGAATTCCGGGCGCGAGTGGTCGGGACCGAGTCGGATGCTGCCGAAGCGCGACATGCCGATGGCGACCACGAACACGAGGTAGGCCACCACGGCCAGCATGTAGTACCAGCCGAAGGTTTGGCTGACCCAGGCCAGGCCGGTGTCGAAGAAGATGCCGGCCTGCTCGGTGAAGGTCATGGTCAGCACGAGGAACACGAGGATGCCCGCGACCGAGCCGTGGAAGACCACGGTGTTGAGCCGGTCGCGTCGTTCGTTGAGCGGGGTGTCTTGCGCCATGGCAGACGAACTCCTGTCGGGTGATCGGACCCTTCCCACCGTTCCCTGCCGAGACGCGCTGTGGATTGTTTCGCACAATCGAGAGCACGCCTGATCGGACACCCTGTCCACTCTTGCCGCAACCCTCGTAGCGGTCGGCTTGCGTAGCGAATCCGCCAGCGCAGCGGATCGAATGCCCATGCGGGCGTTGAGGTGCGGCATGAACCCTGCCGCATCAGCGTGACGGGAAGATTTTGTTGAATGAACGTTCAAGTAAAATACGCACTTTTCCCGCCGCCATCAACCCTGCGTTAACAGATCACCAGCTAGCGTCAACGGAACGCGAGCGATGGAGTTGCACCATCGCTAACACAAGCCATGCCTGACGTTACCTGCGCCGGGGGCACGGAAGATCGACGATCGTGGCGGCGGTAACGATCATGGGAGGTGGCGACATCGTGCCGGGCATCGTCTTCTGGCTGCCAGGCGTGCTCTACAACTGATCCCTGCCCAACAGGCGAACCCTGCCAACGCAAGCGGGCCCGACGCAAGGTCGGGCCCGTATTGCCGAATGGCCGCTGGCCAGGTTCGGATCAGTTGTTGCGGCGCTCGCCGCGGGGGGCACCATAGCCTTTCGAGCGGCTGCCCTGCATCACGGCCTGCATCTCGGCGATCTGCTCGTCGGTCAGCAGTTCGCCGAGGGCCTCGTGGTGCTCGTCACGCAGCGCCTGCCACGCTTCGCGACGCTCCTCACGGGAATCGAACGACTGGCCGCGCAGTTCCTGCATGTCGGCATAGAGCGATTCACGCAGCTCGGTCAGCTGTTCGCGCTCCTCGTCGGACAGGTCCCAGCTGTCGACCAGCGCGGTGAGCCGCGCCTGCATGCCGCCGGCCCCCTGGCCGCCGCGCTTGGCCTGCATGTGCTCCTGGCGCATCTCGCGCTTGGCGTCGCGCAGGGCGGTGCGCTGCTCCTCGTCGAGGATCTCGTCCATCCGTTCACGGTGCTGCTCGTGCAGTTCACGCAGGGCCTGCATGTGCTCGCCGTGGGCCTCTTCCAGGGCGCTGCGGGTCTCCTCGTCGAGCCCGGCGCGATCGAACAGCGCCTGGCGGCGTTCCTGGAAGCGCTCGTGGCGCTGTTCGTTCCAGCCGTTCTCGCCCTGGGCGGGCTGGGCGGTGGCCGTCAACGACAGCGGTGCGATGGCCAGGGCCAGCAGGGCGGGCATGAACAGCTTGCGGGTCGGTAAGCGACGCATTGACTCTCTCCTTCCGAAACTTCGGGGTGTGGGTTGATGGTGTCAGTGTCGTTCACCCTTGTGCATCCACCATGCAGGAAACGTGAAACAACTGTGTGGCTTCGTGCGTTCCGTCAGGGCGCTGACCCCCACTATAGACATTGGCGGCGGCCTTCGCCGTGCCGAGCGTGGCCGCTTACGCCTCGGGCTGGTACTTGTAGCCCACGCCGTAGACCGAGCGGATGATCTCGCGCTCGGGCCAGACGTCGGCGATCTTGCGGCGCAGCTTCTTCACGTGGCTGTCGACGGTACGCTCGGAGACGATGCGGTGGTCGCGGTACATGCGATCCATCAGCTGGTCGCGGGAGAAGATGCGTCCCGGCGACTGCATCATCACCTTGAGCAGCTGGTACTCCACGGCGGTGAGCCCCAGGTCGTTGCCGTCGGCCAGCGCCCGCCAGCCTTCGTCATCCAGCATCAGGGCGCCGAGCGCTGCCTCGCCGGCAAGCGGGGCGGCCTGGCTGCGGCGCAGCACGGCCTTGACCCGCGCCACCACCTCGCGCGGGCTGAATGGCTTGCAGATGTAGTCGTCGGCGCCGAGCTCCAGCCCGAGCAGGCGGTCGACCTCCTCGACCCGGGCGGTGAGCATGATCACCGCCAGGCCCGGCCAGCGCTGGCGGATCTCGCGGCACAGGGTCAGGCCGTCGGTGCCCGGCAGCATCAGGTCGAGCAGCACCAGCGCGGGCGCTCCCTCGTGCTCCATGTGTTCCTGGAGCCAGGGCAGCACCTCGTCGCCATGGGCGATGGCGTGCGTGGCGAAGCCGCTGCCCTCCAGGTAGTCGGCCACCAGGCGAGCGATCTTGGGCTCGTCCTCGACGATCAGCAGGGAGTCGCGTGGCGCATTGGATTCATGCATGGATGCCGTTTCCTCATTGGCTGCGATGGTCATCTTCCAGGGCGGGGAATTCGATGGTCCAGCATAACCCACCCAGCGGCGAGGCCGAGGCCTGCATGGTGCCGCCGTGGCTCTTGACCAGGGCGCTGGCGATCGAGAGCCCCAGGCCGCTGCCGCCGCTGGCGCGGCTGCGCGAACCCTCTACCCGGTACAGCCGTTCGGTCAGCCGGTCGAGCGCATCGTCCGGCACGCCCGGGGGGCTGTCCTGCCAGACCACGCGCACGCGCTCAGGCTCGACGCTCAGGCGCACGTCCAGGCAGCCCGGCGGGGTGGTGTAGGCGCAGCTGTTATCCAGCAGGTTGGTCCACAGCTGTCGCAGGCGCTGCGCGTCGCCGCGGATCCATGCCGGGTGCTCGATATGGTGAACCACCTCCATGCCGCAGTCCTCCAGCCAGCCGCCGGCCTCGTCCAGGCGCGAGGCGAGGTGCGAGGCCAGGTCGAGCGGCGCCAGCTGCACCTCCAGGGCGCCGGCGTCGCTCTGGGAGAGCAGGCGCAGGTCCGCCACCAGGCGCTCGAGCTGGCTCACCTCCTGGGCGAGCGAATGCAGGCTGTCCTCGTTGAGGGGGCGGATGCGGTCCTGCATGGCCTCGATCTCGCCGCGCAGCACCGCCAGCGGCGTGCGCAGCTCGTGGGCGATATCGGTGACCCAGCGTTCGCGCGCTTCGCGGCTGGCTTCCAGGGTGGCGGCCAGGGTGTTGAAGTCCCGCGCCAGGCGGGCCAGCTCGTCGCGGCCGCGCTCGGGCAGGCGGGCGCTGTAGTCGCCTTCGGTCAGTCGCCGCGTGGCCAGCGCCATGCTGCGGGTGCGCCGCCCCAGCCACCAGGCCAGCCCCCCGGCCAGCAGCAGCGAGGCCACGCCCAGGGCGGCGACGATGATGCCGAGGTTGCGCTGCTGGCGCGAAAGGAAGATGCGGTCCATGCGCGCCATCAGGTGCTGCGGCGGGCGATAGCCCAGGGTGCCGACGCGCTCGCCGTTGTGGACAATGGGCAGCCAGTGCAGCTCCGCCGCCATGGCCTCGTCGTCGGGCGGCAGGCCGATCACCGGCAGCCCGCCCGCGTCGTGCAGCACGAAGTCCCGCGCATCGCCCAGGCGGCGTTCGATGCCGTGGGGCGGCATGCCCTCGCCGGGCCATAGCTGCTGGCGCACCAGCCGGTGCCAGGCCGGCGGCGAGTCGCGCAGCCACTGCCAGTCGCCGCGACGCCCCCACTCCTGGCCGAGCCCCTCGGCCAGGGTTTCGGCCCGGCTGGCCTGGGTCGTCTCCAGGTATTCGATGAAGCCCCGGTCGAGGCTGCGCGAGACGCCGAGGAACACCAGCCCGGCGATCACCACGTTGACCGAGAGGATGATCACGAACAGCTTGACGCCCAGGTGCGAGAAGGGCAGGCGAGGCAGGCGGGAGGTCATCGGCGCGGCTCCTCGGTGGCGGTGCGTGGTTGGGTGGCGGTGCGGGGAGCGTGGCCGGCAAGGCGCTCGCGCAGGTTCTCCAGCATCAGGTAGAGGCAGGGAACCAGCACCAGCAGGATCACCGTGGCGAACAGCATGCCGAAGCCCAGCGAGATGGCCATGGGAATGATGAAGCGGGCCTGCCGCGAGGTCTCGAAGATCATCGGCGCCAGCCCCAGGAAGGTGGTCAGGGTGGTCATCATGATCGGCCGCAGGCGGCGGGTGGCGGCGGCGACGATCGCTTCGCGGGCGCCGAAGCCCTCTCGGCGGCGGCGGTTGGCGTAGTCGATCAGCACCAGGGCGTCGTTGATCACCACCCCCGACAGCGCCAGCATGCCCATCAGGCTGATCACCGACAGGCCGTAGCCCATGATGAGGTGTCCGGCCATGGCGCCGATGATGCCGAAGGGAATGGCGGCGAGCACCAGCAGCGGCTGCAGGTAGCTGCGAAACGGAATCGCCAGCAGCGCATAGAGGGCGATCAACGTTAGCCAGCTGGCCTGGGTCAGCGCCGAGACGTTCTCGGCCGTCTCCTGCTGGCGGCCGCCCAGGCTGATCTCGAGCCCCGGCCAGCCGGCCTGCAGGGCGGGGAAGGTGTCGGCCTGCAGGGTACCCACCACCTGGTTGAGGGTCTGTTCGCCGGTGGCGTCGGCGGTCACGTGGATGATGCGCCGGCCGTCGATGCGCTCCAGCGCCGTGGCGGCACGGCCCAGGCTGATCAGCGCCACGCGCTCCAGCGGCACCTCGCGTCCATCGGCGGTACGGATCGGCAGCCGGTAGAGGTCGCCCAGGCTGTCGCGGGCCTCTGGCGGCAGGCGCACCTCGACGCTGATCTCGTGGCGACCGACGAACTGCTCCAGCGCGGTCACGCCCTGCAGCGGCCCGCGCAGCTGGGCGGCCAGGTCGGCGCCGCTCAGCCCCAGGGCGCGGCCTTCCGGCGAGAGGCGGATCTCCAGCTGCGGCTTGCCGTCGGCCAGGCCGCTGTCGATGTCGGTGATGCCGTCGAATTCGGCCAGCTCGTCGGCCAGTCGCGTGGCGGCGGCCTCCAGCGCGCGGCTGTCGGCATGCGACAGGCGCAGGGTGAGCGCGGCGCCGGCCCCGGGGCCGCCCACGTCCGATTCGAAGCGCACCGCCTGGGCGCCGACCAGCTCGCCGACCTCCTCGCGCCAGGCCCGCGCCACCCGCGAGGGCGGCCAGGCGTCGAGGCTGTCGCGCTCCAGGGTGAGGCGCACGGTGAGGCGGTCGCCGTCGATCTGGGCACGGGTGGCGCTGAAGGCCAGCCGCTCCTCGCGCTCGGCGAGCGCCATTGCGGCGTCCAGCAGGCTGTCGCGCAGGCGACGGTCCTCGTCGATGGGGCTGCCGATGGGCAGGGTGACGGTGGCCTGCACCCGGTCGGACTCGACCCGCGGCATCAGCGAGAAGCCGAGCCGCCCGCTCATGGCCCAGGCGATGGCCACGGCCAGCACCGCCACGGCCAGGCTGACGGTCAGCAGGCGCTGGTTCAGGGTGCGCTGCAGGAACGGCTCGAAGCCGTGCTGGGTGAAATGGGCAAGGCCGCCCTGCAGGCGGCGGCGCAGGCGGTCCAGCGGGCGCAGCCAGGGGCTCCCCTCGTGGCCGCCGGCGCGGTGGGCGAGGTGGGCGGGCAGGATGAACAGCGCCTCCACCCAGGAGACGATGAACACCGTGACGACCACCACCGGGATGACGGCGAAGATCATGCCGAGAAACCCCGGCAGGAACAGCAGCGGCAGGAAGGCGACGATGTTGGAGAGGATGGCGAAGCTGATCGGCACCGCCATCTCGCGTGCGCCGCGCACGGCGGCATCGCGCAGCGAATGGCCCTGCTCGCGGTAGCTGTGGATGTTCTCGCCCACCATGATGGCATCGTCGACCACGATGCCCAGCGCAATGATGAAGGCGAACATCGACATCATGTTGATCGACACCCCCAGCCACGGCAGGAACAGCATGGCGCCGAGGAAGGCGGTGGGAATGCCCAGCGTGACCCAGAACGCCAGGCGTGCCTCGAGGAACAGCGCCATCAGCACCAGCACCAGCGCCAGGCCCATCCAGGCGTTCTTGAGCAGCAGGTCGAGGCGGTCGCGGTAGAGCTCGGAGCTGTCCTGCGACACGCTGAGGCGCAGCCCTTCGGGCAGCTCGGCGCGCAGCCGCTCGAGCTGGGCGTGCACCGCGTCGGAGATGCCGATCGGCGTCTGGTTGCCGACCTGGTAGACCTCCAGGCTGAGCGCGGGGGCGCCGTTGAACAGCACCTCGCGGTCGCTTTCGGCGAAGCCGTCCACCACCCGGGCGATGTCGCCCAGGCGCAGCTGGGCGCCGTCGGGGGTGCCCAGGATCGGCAGGTCGGCGAACTCGCGCGCCTCGTCGCGGCGGCCCTGGTAGCGAATCAGCCACTCGCCTTCCTGGGTGGTCAGGCGGCCGCTGGCCAGGTCCAGGGCCTCGTCGCTGATGCGGCTGGCCAGCTGACGGTGATCCAGCCCGTAGCGGCGCATCGCCTCTTCGTCGAGCAGCACCTGGAATTCCCGCGCCCGGTTGCCGGCCAGCTCGACCCGCGAGATACCGGGCGCGCCCTGCAGCTCGGCGCGCACATGCTCGGCCACTTCGTGCAGCAGATGCTCGTCGACCCAGCCGTGCAGCTGCAGGCTCATGACGCTGCGCGAGCGCCCGGCGAGGCTGAAGCGCGCCGGATCGGCCGCCGCCGGCAGGTTGGTGATGGCGTTGATGGCCTGCTGGATCTCCTGGTAGACCCGCATGACCTCGACGCCGTCGATCAGCGTGACGGCGACCCGCCCCGCGCCCTCGTGGGCCGTGGCGGTCAGTTCATCGATACCGTCGATGTTGGCCAGCGCCGCTTCCATGGGCAGCAGCAGGCTGCGCTCCACTTCCTCCGGCGTGGCGCCGGGGTAGCCGATGGCGACGTGGATGATCTCCAGCTCGAAGTCGGGAAAGACTTCCTTCTTGATCGCGGTGGAGGCCATCAGGCCGCCGACGATCAACAGCACCATCAGCAGGTGCGGCGCCACGCCGTGGTGCACCATCCAGGCGATCGGCCCGCGGCGCATCATGATCCCGCTCCGCCGGTGGCCTGCGCACGCTCGGCGACGCCGACCCGTGGGCGCAGCAGCATGCCCTCGCGGGGCTGGCCGAGCTGGGAGACCACCACGCGGTCGTCCTCGGCCAGGCCGGCGCCGACCAGCACGTGAACGTCACCGCGGTGAACCACCTCGACGCGGCGGCGGCGCAGGCGGTCCTCGTCGTCGAGCCGCCACACCTCGTCGCCGGGGCGCAGCGCGGCGGCAGGCAGTTCGATCAGGCCGTCGCGGGGGCGAGCGGCGAACTCGACCTGTACCAGGTCGCCCAGCCGCAGGGCCGGGTTGGCCGTCGTGTCCGCGGCAGCTTCGAGGCCGAGCGGGTCGTCGACGGCGACGATCAGCTGGGCCATCAGCCCGTTCTCTTCCAGCGTCGGCAGCATGGCGATCAGCTCGCCCCGGCGCGACTGTGCCGCGGGCCAGCTGCGGCTGGTCAGCGTCACGGCGCTGCCGGGCCGCTGCACGGTGGCCGGTTCCAGCCACGCCAGGGCATCGCCGGGCAGCGCGACGCGCACCCAGAAGCGCGACACATCCACCAGGTGCAGCAGCTCGGTGCCGCTGGCCACCTCGCTGCCGGCGCCCAGCAGACGCGCCTGCACCATGCCGCGCCAGGGGGCGGTCAGCGTGGCGCGCTCCAGGTCCAGCCGGGCGCGGTCGCGCGCGGTGCGCGCCCGCTCCACTTCCGCCTCGGCCCGGCGCAGCTGCGGCTCGCGCAGCACCAGGGCGCGGCGTTCCGCCGTCAGTTCGCGGCCGAAGCTCTGGTATTCGGCCTGGGCGCGCTGCTGTTCACCGCGCTCCATGGCCAGCGCGGCTTCGGCCTGCACCAGCGCCGCCTCGGCATCGCGCAGCGCCAGGCGCAGGTCGGCGTCGTCCAGGCGGGCCACGGTGGCCCCGGCTTCTACCACCTGCCCTGGCAGGGCCTCGGGCGCGAACTCCAGCAGCCGCCCCGCTACCCGGCTGGCCAGGCGCGCCTCGCGCTCGGCGACCACCCGGCCGAAGCCGTGCAGGCGCGGGGCCACGCTGCGCGGTTGTGCGCTGGCCACCTCCACCAGCGGCGGCGGGGCGGGCGGCGGGGCGCGACGCTCTACGCGCGGCGGCTGGGTCATCAGCCACCAGGCCGTCGCCAGGCCGGCGGCGAGCACCACCAGGGCGAGCAGCACGCCCAGGGAGACGCGTCCCGCCTGGGGCGCGGGGGCGGAAGAGCGGGAGCGGGGCAGGGCAACGGCGGATGGCGGCATGGGGGACTCGTCACGGCAGGCGGCCTTGCCAGTATCGCCTGCCGCCATGCAGTCAATGGGCATGAAGCGTGCAAGCAGTGTGCAAGCGAGGCGAGGTCACAGGGTCAGGAAGAACAGGATCAGCGGCGGCGACAGCAGCGACAGCAGGAAGCCGCTGACCACGGCCAGCGGCACGCAGGCCACGCCGCCGTGCTGCTGGATCACCGGCAGCGTGAAGTCCATGGAGGTGGCGCCGCCGTAGCCGATGGCAAGCGGCGCATGGTAGCGAATCAACAGCGGAATCAGCACGAAGGCCAGCAGCTCGCGGGCGAGGTCGTTGAAGAAGGCGACGCCCCCGAGCACCGGGCCGAGCTGGTCGCCGACCAGGATGCCCGACAGCGAATACCAGCCGAATCCCGAGGCCATGGCCAGCCCCTCGTTCCAGTGCAGGTCGAGCAGCGGTGCCGCCGCTAGCCCGCCGAGCAGCGAACTGAGGGCCACGGTGACCGCGATCGCCAGGCCGTGGCGGTTGAGCAGGATCTGGCGCAGCGGCATGCCGGAGTTGCGCAGCTGGCAGCCGATCAGCGCGAGCAGCGCATACAGGGTCCACTCGGCCAGCGTCTCGGCATGGCCGTAGACGGCGTCGCCGCCCAGCCAGCCCAGCCCCAGGCCCAGCAGCACCCCGCCCAGCACCACGCCGACCAGCGCCAGCGAGCCGAGCATGGCCGCCAGCTTGGTGGTGGGTGCGCCGGCCACGATCGGCGAGTGCTCGAAGCGCAGCGCCAGGCGCCGCGACAGCCACCACAGCGCCAGCAGGTTGGCACAGGTAATGACCAGGAAAAGCTGCAGCGCCTGGCTGCCCATGCGCGACAGCTCGACCAGCAGGTCGTCGAGGCCGGCCAGGCTGATGCCCATCAGCAGCAGGATCAGGTAGACCGAGGCGTTGACCCCGCGGTTGATCAGGCGCATCAGCCCGGCATGGCGGACCGGCACCAGGTAGCCGAGCAGCAGTGGCAGCAGCACGATCAGCAAGCCGGATAACATTCGCGACGCCCTTGTCCCGTGGCCGCGTTGCGCGGCGAAAGCCGCTTACTCTAGCAGGCTTTTTCCCTGGTTTCCGTGGCTTGCGATGGCCCGGGGTTCGGCCAGCTTGCTGCACCGGCTCCCGCCTGCCCTGGTGATGGGCACACCGGGGCGGCGAGGCGTGTTTTTCGCTCTTCTCCCAATAGTTCCTTGCGCTTTGATCTGCATCAACGAGCCAGTCGCTGCTGGCGAACCTGAGTCGAATTGATGCATATCAAATATTACAATCGCTCACTGAATGAAACGGAAGAACACAGTGTTATTGCCTTGGCATATCGCACCGAGGAGGGCGCATGCTTCGCTCGAAAATGATTCATCTTTCCGTGGGACGTAAAGTGGCGGTCATCGTCGCCATACCGCTACTGATCCTGCTGCTGGTCATGGCCAACGAATCGTGGAACCGACTCAAGGCGGGCCAGGAGGCCAGGCAGCTCGAGATGCTCGCCAACATGGCCGAGCTGTCGGGCCAGGTGCTGGCGGAGACGCAGCGCGAGCGTGGCCGAACGGCGGTGTTCCTCTCCACGGGGGGCACCTCGTATGTACAGGAACTCGGTCAGCAGCGTGGCAGCACGGACCAGGCGCTGGCGCTGATGCTGAGCCAGCTGGATGTGGTGAATGAAGCGATCGACGATGCCATCTTCTCCCGCCTGGCTGCGGATGCCAGGCAGCGCATCCAAGGGCTCGAGGCCCTGCGCGGAAGCGTCGACGACCTGCGCATCGTGACGAGCGAAGGCACCCGCTACTACACGCAGCTGAACGCGACCCTGCTGGATGCGATCGGCCGGCTCGCCCACCTCGTGAACCAGGCGAGCGTGGCACGCGACCTGAACGGCTACTACGCCCTGATGCGTGCCCAGGAGCTGTCCGGTATCGAGCGGGCCATGCTGGCAGGCGCCTTCGGCAACGACACCATCGACCAGCAGGGCTACAGCCAGTACCGCCAGCTCGCGGGTGAAATCGACGGCGCCATCAGCAATGCCCGGGCGTTCTTCAATGCCGACATACGCGGGCTGCTCGACGAACGCCTGAGCGGCCCGGAAATCGACCGAGTGGAAACCCTGCGCCAGCGCTTCATGCAGGCGGGGGTCGCCGGCAACTACGGCGTGGACCCCACCCAGTGGTTCGACTGGCAGACGATCAAGATCGACCGCATGAAAGAGGTGGGCGATGCGGTCGGGGTGGGCATCACCAACAGGGCTGAACAGCTGAGCAGCGGCGCCCGGCGCTCCCTGGTGGGCTATCTGGTGGTGATGCTGGTGGCGGTGTTGGTGACCGGGAGCCTGGCTACCTTCATATCCCGCCGCATCGTGCTGCCGCTGCGTGCCACGGCCGACGCCATGCGCGATATCGCCCAGGGCGAGGGCGACCTGACCAAGCGGATACCGGTGACGTCGCAGGACGAGATCGGCAACGTCGCCGTGCGCTTCAACGAATTCGCCCAGCGCATGCAGACGACCCTGCGCGAGGTGCGGTCCAGCGCCGGTTCGGTGAACCTGGCGTCCGGCGAGGTGGCGCAAGGTAGCGTAGAGCTTGCTTCAAGGACCGAGCAGGCGGCTGCCAGCCTGCAGCAGACCGCCTCGGCCATGGAGGAGATCGCCGCCACCGCCAAGCATAGCCAGGAGCTGACGGCCCAGGCCAGGCAGCTCGCCACGACCACCCAGGGCACCGTCCAGCGCGGCACCCAGGCGATGGAGAAAGTCGAGGTCACGATGGATGAGATCAGCCGGTCGGCCCAGGAGATCGAAGCCATCATCTCGTTGATCGACGCGATCGCCTTCCAGACCAATATCCTGGCGCTGAATGCCTCGGTCGAAGCGGCCCGGGCGGGCGAGCATGGGCGCGGCTTTGCCGTGGTGGCGCAGGAGGTGCGCACCCTGGCCAACAAGTCCGCCGAGGCCTCGCAGAAGATTGGCGGCTTGATCAAGCAGTCGGTGAGCCAGGTCGACGAGGGCAGCGGTATCGTCAAGCAGGCGGGGCAGGCGATGCGGGAGATCTTGCGCGACGTGACCCAGGTGGCCACCGTGATGAACGAGATCGACTCCGCCATCGGCGAGCAGAGCGGCGGCATCGAGGAGGTGAACCGTGCCGTTGCCGAAATGGATTCGATGACGCAGCACAACGCCACCCTGGTGGAGCAGAACCGCTCCGCGGCGGGCGAGATGAACCGCCAGGCCACGCAGCTGCATGAGCTGGTCGGCACCTTCATCCTCGGCCAGGAAGGCGCCGAAACGGGGCGGCTGGGCGTGGTGCTGCAGGCGTCGGGCGATGTCTCGCACCGGCTGCTGCCCGGCGCCACACCGCTTGCCCTGGGCCAGTCGGGCCGCAGGAAGGTGGAAGAGTGGGCCGAGTTCTAGCGCCGGCCCGGGCCGGTCATGGCGCCTCCTTTTCCAGCGCACGCAGCGTCAGGCGGCTGCGCCGCTCGCCTTCGCGATGGTACTCCGCCGCCAGCAGCAGCCCAGGCACCTCCGGGTGGAAGTGGAACAGCAGCTGGCGATCCGGGGTCTCGGGATCCAGCACCTCCACCTTGACGGCGTCGAACCGCCCGGCCGGCAGCATGAGCGGGGCGCGTTCGACGATCCGGTACTCGACGCTCTCCTCGCGGCCGCGGTGGTCCTGGTAGACCAGGCGACAGGTCGCCTCGCAGCCGCCGTTCGCGGCGCGCCGCGACAGCTCCACCAGCGCGGCCTGGCGGTCGAGGCGGTCGCCCAGCTCGTCGCTGCCCAGCCGGTAGCTGCCCCGCACGCCGAGCAGCGAATAGCCGCTGCCGTAGTTCACCGAGCGCACGCCGTCAGGCGTCACGATGAAGCGGCTGTGCTCGTTGCCCCGGGCCACGGCGATGGCAGCCTCCATGCGGCTCTGCCAGTGCCCGCTTTCGCGGCTCAGGCGGTGGTCGATGGTGGCGTTGGGCCAGCCCTTCACCTCCAGCCGATAGCTGGCGTTGAACGGCGTGAGCGCCGGGTCGTCGGCCTGGGCGCTACCGGGACCCAGTGCCGGCAACAGGGAGAGCGCGGCAAGGGCCGGCAGGGCAAGGCGGTGTCGAAATCGCAGCATGACGGGCTACCGGTCGGAGGAGTGGCATTGCTGGGAACCCGCCGGCGGGCCAGGGTTCCCCCTTGCAGGATAGTTCCACGGTTGATGCATGCCGCGCGCTTGCCTGACGGCGGTAAAACCGTGCGCTTTGAGAGCAGCGAATACACGACCGGTCAACGCTTTTAGGCGTCGCCAGCGCACGACAGGCGCGAAGCGTGATGCTGGTCAAAAAATCGCCAGATCATCACACAAGTATGCCCAAACGCGTGCCGCGGGGCTCAAGCCTTGGGTAGCTGCGCCGAAAACAAGGGAGAAGGCGGCAGGCAACCTCACCCGGGCGTCCTGCGCTTGAGCCACGGCTGACGAAGATCACAACAACAAAGGCATGTCGGCATGCCTCGTCCCGTTGATTCCCCTCCCAGATCAGTGATTTCGTCAGGACCACGACCATGAAAAACCTTCTTCACCATATCCCCATGTCGCGCAAGTTTGCCCTGGCGCTAGCCCTGCCGCTGCTCGTGCTGCTGTGGCTGGCCGGCAGCGGCATCCACGAGCGCCAGCAGTTCGTTCGCAACATGTCCCAGATGGAACAGCTCACCCACCTCGCCAGCCGCGCCGGCGGCCTGGTACATGTGCTGCAGGTCGAGCGCGGTATGTCGGTCGGCTTCCTCTCCAGCCGCGGCGAGCGCTTCGCCACCCAGCTGCCCGAGCAGCGCCGCGAGACGGATGCGCGCCTCGAGGGCTTCCGCGCGCGCTGGAGCGAGGTCGAGGCGATGACGGTAAACCCCAGGGTGGCGGAGTACGTTCAAGTGGTCGAGCAGTCGCTGGGCGAGATTGCCCGCCTGCGGGCCGGCATCGACCGGTTCGAGGTGAACCAGGGCGAGGCGATCGAGACCTATACCCGCCTGATAGGGGGACTGAGCGGGATCATCGGCGGGATGTCCGCCTTCACCGATGAAGGGCGGGTGTCGCGCCGGCTGTCCGCCTTCCACGCGCTGGTGTCGCTCAAGGAGACGGCCGGGGTGGAGCGTGCGGTGCTGACCCAGGCGTTTGCCCAGAACACCATGACCAACGAGACCTTCCAGCAGTTCGTGCTGCTGATCGGCGAGGAGCAGGCCTATCTGGAGAGCTTCCGGTCGCTGGCCAACGCCGACATGCACGAACTGCTGGCCGCCGCCATGGCGCATGACGAGGCCGCACAGCTCGAGATGATGCGGCGCATTGCGCTCACCCGCGGTATCAATGGCGGCTATTCGCTGGACCCGCAGCGCTGGTTCGAGACCCAGACGCGCAAGATCGAGCGGCTCAACCAGGTGGCCGAGGCGCAGATCAGCAGCGTGCGCGAGCAGGCGGCCGTGCTGAGCGTGGAGGCTCGCAACGACCTGCTGATGTATGCCGTGATGTCGCTGCTCGGCATCCTGGCGGCCGTGGGGCTGTCGGTAGCCATCGTGCGCAGCATCGTGCGGCCGCTGCGCGCCGCGCTGACCTCGATCAAGACCCGCGACGGCGACCTGACCCAGCGGCTGGCGGTGCCCGGCAGCGACGAGCTCTCGCAGCTCTACGCCGCCTTCAACGAGTCCACGTCGCACATGGAGGCGCTGGTCGCCAGCATCCAGCAGGGGGCCCAGGGGGTCGGCAGCGCCAGCAGCGAGATCGCTCAGGGCAACGAGGACCTGGCCAGCCGTACCGAGGAGCAGTCCTCCTCGCTGGTGGAGACCGCCACCAGCATGGAGCAGATCACCGCGACGGTGCGCCAGTCGGCCGACAGTGCACGCCAGGCGCAGACGATGACCCAGGAGGCCGCGTCCCGCGCCGAGCAGGGCAGCCAGGTGGCGGACCAGGCGCGCCAGGCCATGCAGGGCATCTTCGAGGCCAACCGCCAGATCACGGCGATCGTCGAGGCGATCGACAGCATCGCCTTCCAGACCAACCTGCTGGCGCTCAACGCCTCGGTGGAAGCGGCGCGGGCCGGCGAGCATGGCCGCGGCTTCGCGGTGGTGGCGGGCGAGGTGCGCAAGCTCGCCAGCCGCAGCGCCGAGGAGGCCGAGCGCATTCGCCAGCTGGTCAGCAACAACGCCAAGCGCGTCGAGGCGGGCAACGGGCTGGTGGGGCAGACGCACGAGGCGCTCTCCGAGATCACTCGCAGCGTGCGCCACGTGGCCGACCTCGTCTCGGAGATGACCGCCGCCACCACCGAGCAGTCGGCGGGCATCGAGCAGATCAACCAGGCGGTGGCCCAGTTGGAGGAGACCACCCAGCAGAACGCCGCGCTGGTGGAGCAGGTGGCGGCGGCCAGCCGTTCGCTGGACGATCAGGCCGGGTACATGGCCAAGCTGATCGCCCGCTTCCGGGTCAATGACCAGCTCGGCCATAGCCGGGAGCTTCTCGCGCTGTCGGACATGACACAGCGCCAGTTCAAGGGTGCCCAGCCCTTGCCCCAGCTCGCCTGAACGACCGGGGTGTGCCGACGGGGTGACCAGTAACGCAGCGGCGGGCTCAGGTCCGCCGCTGTTTTATTGTGTGTCAGTAGCCGGCGTCGGGATCGACGGTCTCAAGCGTCTCGCCGGCCTCGAAGGCACGGATTGCCTCGGCCACCTGATCCACGGCTTCGCCCAGCGGCGTGGGGCCCGCCATGTGCGGCGTCACCCAGATACGTGGATGGCGCCACAGCGGGCTTGCCTCGGCTAGCGGCTCCTCGGGGAAGGCATCGAGCAGGGCGCCGCGCAGACGGCCCTCCTGTTCGCCTTCGCCCAGCGCCGCAAGCAGCGCCGCCTCGTCGATCAGGCTGCCGCGGCCGGGGTTGATCAGGCTGGCCCCCTCGGGCAGGGCGGCAAGCGCCTGGGCGTCGATGATATGGCGCGTCGATTTCGTGCCGGGCAGCAGCAGCACCAGGGTGCGCACCTGGCCGAGCAGCTCGGCAAGGCCTTGGTCGCCGTGGTGGCAGGTGATGCCGTCGAGCGACTTGGGCGAGCGGCTCCAGCCGTGTACCGGGAAGCCGTCGGCGGCGACCATGGCGGCCACCTTGCTGCCGATGGCGCCGAGGCCGAGCACGCCTACCGGCCAGTCGCGCTTGGCGGTCACGGCGTGCTCGCGCCACTCGCGGCTGGCCTGCTGGCGCCGGTAGCGGTCGAATTCGCGCTGGAAGTGCAGCACGCCGTAGCGCACGTAGTCGCCGATCAGCTCGGCCATGCCGGCGTCGCGCAGCTTGACGATGGGCACCCCTTCGGGAAGCGCCGGGTTGTTGAGCAAGGCGTCCACGCCCGCGCCCAGGTTGACGATGCCGCGCGCGCGGGTCTGCTCGGCCAGCAGCGCCTCGGGCGGCTTCCACACCGCCAGGTAGTCGGCGTCGCGGCGCCGTTCGGCAGGGTCGTCGGCGGTGACGATCTCGGCATCGGGCAGGCGTTCGGCCAGGGCGTCGCGCCAGGCCTCGATGTCGTCGATATGCAGCAGGACTCGCATGGCGGCTCCTTTCTCGGTTGACGATCGCCCTCAGTAGACGATCTGCATCATGGGCGGCGGCGCCTCGTCGAGCAGGCCGGCCAGGCGTCGCAGCCCCTCTTCGAGCCGGGCGATGTCCTGCTCCGCCCCGAGGCTTGCGCGGATACGGCGGGGCGGCGGCGTCTGCTCGACCATGAACGGTATCGCGGTGGTGATGGCCAGCCCCTCCTGCTCGGCCTGCTGCTGCAGCTCCTCGGCGCGCCAGGCGTCGGGCAGGGTAATCCACACGTGCAGGCTGGTGGGCCGCGACTCCAGCGCATGCTGGCGCAGCAGCCGGGCCGCCAGGCGTTGGCGCTGGCCGAGCAGCTCGCGCTGCTCGGCGGCCATGGCCTCGACGCTGCCGTCGGCCAGCCAGCGGTCGGCCAGCTCGAAGATCAGCGGCGTGGCCATCCAGGCGGTGGCGCGCATGCGCGGCAGCACGTGGTGCAGCTGGCCGCGCGGCACGGTGAGGTAGCCGGCGCGCAGGCCCGGCACGGTGACCTTGGTCAGGCTGGTGACATGGAAGCTCAGCTGCGGGATGCGCGCCGCGATGGGCGTCAGCCCCGGCGACTCCAGCAGGGCGTGCACGTCGTCCTCGATCAGCCACACCCGATGGCGCGCCAGTACCTCGGCCACGGCGTTGCGCCGCGCCTCGCCCATGGTCGCCCCGGTGGGGTTGAGCTGGGTCGGCGTCAGGTAGAGGGCGCGCGGCTTGAAGCGCTGGCAGGCCAGCTCCAGCGCCTCGGGCACGATGCCCTCGGCGTCGATGGCGATGCCGCGCAGCTGGAACCCCAGGGTGCGCGACAGCGCGATCAGGCCGTGGTCGGTCAACGCCTCGGTCAGCACCAGGTCGCCGTGCTGCACCACGCTGGAGATCGCCAGCATCAGGCCGTGGGCGGCGCCGTTGCAGAGGATGCGGTCGTCCATCTCGCCGGGCACGTGGAGGCGGGTCTGCAGCCAGGCGCTGGCCCGTTCGCGCTGGTGGGGCAGGCCGGCGATGGGCCGGCAGGCGCTGATCACCTCGGGGCTGGCCGACTCGGCCAGTTCGGCCAGCGTCTGGCGGAAGCGCAGGTGGTGGCCGGGCGGGCAGACCGCATGGGCGATGGAGAGGTCGATCAGCGGCGCCTCGTGGCGCGGCTCATGGCCGCGCAGGTAGGCCGATTCGCGGGCGTCGTCCAGCGCGTTGATCCAGGTGCCGCTGCCGACCCGGGCCTGCACCAGGCCCATCTTCTCGGCCTGGGCGTAGGCGCGCGACACCGTCTGCACGCTGACGCCGAGCGCCTCGGCGAGCTGCCGGTGCGTCGGCAGCCGGGTGCCGGGAACGAGCTCGCCCTGACGCACCGCCTCAGAAAGGGCGCGCGCGATGGCCAAGTACTTGGGGCCCGTATCCGTCAGGTACGGGGTCAGGTCAATTGTCATGATTCAATAAAGCCTTTGACGGCCAGCAGACAGCCGGTGCTACTATCAGCTTAGCGGTTTTGTTCGCAGATTGTCATGATTTCGACGATTTCAGATCATGACAATCTGGTGCGATGCCCTTGCCTCGCACCGCCCGGCGACCGCCCCCTGGCCCGGCCCTCTCCCCTGGAGACGGCCGGTTATTGGTGATGCGATGGCGAGTGGCCAAATGACTCAGGTATCCCTGCCCTTCACTCGTGAGGAATACGCAAGCCGACTCTGGAAGGTGCGGGCCGAAATGGCCAGCCGCGGAATCGACGTGCTGGTGATCAGCGACCCCTCCAACATGGCCTGGCTGACCGGCTACGACGGCTGGTCCTTCTATGTACATCAATGCGTGCTGGTGGGCCTGGAAGGCGAGCCGGTATGGTACGGGCGGAGGATGGATGCCAACGGGGCGCTGCGCACCTGCTGGCTCGATCCCGCCAACATCACCTACTACCCCGACTACTACGTCCAGAACCCGGACATGCACCCCATGGACTACCTGGCCCAGTCGATCATGCCCGATCGCGGCTGGCACCAGGGCGTGGTGGGGCTGGAAATGGACAACTACTACTTCTCGGCCAAGGCCTACCAGAGCCTGCTGCGCGAGCTGCCCCATGCGCGCTTCCTGGATGCCAACTCGCTGGTCAACTGGTGCCGCAAGATCAAGTCGCCCCAGGAGATCGCCTACATGCGCATCGCCGGCAAGATCGTCGAGGGCATGCACTCGCGCATCCTCGAGGTGATCGAGCCCGGCCTGCCCAAGAGCAAGCTGGTGTCGGAGATCTACCGCGTCGGCATCGAGGGCTGGGTCGACGAGCACGGCAAGGTCTACGGCGGCGACTACCCCGCCATCGTGCCCATGCTGCCGACCGGCAAGGATGCGGCAGCGCCGCACCTGACCTGGGACGACACCCCCTTCCGCGAGGGCGAGGGCACCTTCTTCGAGATCGCCGGGGTGTTCAAGCGCTACCACGCGCCGCTGTCGCGCACGGTGTTCCTGGGCCGGCCGCCGAAGGACTTCGTGCGCGCCGAGTCGGCGCTGCTCGAGGGCATCGAGAACGGCCTGGCCGTGGCCAGGCCCGGCAACCGCACTGCCGACATCGCCATGGCGCTGGGCGCGGCCATGGACAAGTACGGCTTCGACCGCGGCGGCGCGCGCTGCGGCTACCCGATCGGCATCAGCTATCCGCCGGACTGGGGCGAGCGCACCATGAGCCTGCGCCCCTCGGACGAGACCATCCTCGAACCCGGCATGACCTTCCACTTCATGCCGGGCCTGTGGCAGGACGACTGGGGGCTCGAGATCACCGAGAGTATCCTGATCACCGAGACCGGCTGCGAAGCGCTGGCCAACTTTCCGCGCCAGCTGTTCGTGCGGTGAGTAACAAGCGACAACTGCTATAGCGAGGGGCGCCGGGGACAAGCCGAAGAGGAGGTCTTTTGCCAGGGAAGGCAAAAGTAGCGTACAGGGAAGTATTCACAGCGCCTCCTCGCAGGTTTGTTGCCGGAACAGCCCCGAGCAGTTGCCTACAGTACAAGGAGTTCCAGGAAAATGAGCAAGCGACCCAGCCCGATCAGTGCCACCGTGGACTTCGATGCCGATGGCGTCCAGCACGGTTTCCTCAAACTGCCGATCTCCACCGACGAGTCGGCCTGGGGAGCGGTGATGACCCCGGTCACCGTGGTCAAAAACGGCGAGGGACCCACGGCGCTGCTGACCGGCGGCAACCACGGCGACGAGTACGAGGGCATCACCTCGCTGATGAAGCTGGCCAATACGCTGCGCGCCGAGGAGGTGAGCGGGCGGGTGATCATCGTGCCGATGATGAACATGCCGGCGGCCATGGCCGGCAGGCGCACCTCGCCGATGGACGGCGGCAACCTCAACCGCAGCTTCCCCGGCGACCCCGACGGCACGGTGACCGAGAAGATCGCCGACTACTTCACCCGGGAGCTGGTGCCGCTGGCCGACGTGGTGCTCGACCTGCACTCCGGCGGGCGTACCCTGGACATCATCCCCTTCGGCGCCTCCCACGTGCTCGACGACCCCGAGCAGCAGCGCCAGGCGCTGGAAGGGGCCAAGGCGTTCGGCGCGCCCTACGCCATGATGATGTTCGAGCTCGACGCCGCGGCGCTGTTTGACACCGCGGTGGAGAGCCAGGGCAAGGTGTTCGTCGCCACCGAGCTGGGCGGCGGCGGCACCTCGACCCCCGAGAGCCTGGCCATCACCGAGCGCGGCGTGCGCAATTTCCTGATCCACTTCGGCCTGATCGAGGGCGAGGTCCAGATGCCCGCCGCGCCGCAGGTCTATCTCGACATGCCCGATGCCAGCTGCTACGTGCAGAGCGAGCACACCGGCCTGCTGGAGCTGACCCTGGCGCTGGGTGACCGCGTGCAGAAGGGGCAGGTGATCGCACGGGTCTACGACATCACCCGCACGGGTGCGACGCCGGTGGAGTACTGTGCCGGGCGCGACGGCATTCTCGCCGCGCGGCGCTTCCCGGCGCTGGTCAACATGGGCGACACCATCGCCGTGATCGCCGACGTCGTCGATTCGCTGGGCTAGGCCGCGGCGACGTGCAAGGCCACGGGCCTGGCGGAAGGCCAGGCCCGACGAGAAAGAGAGACCGATGAAGCTCGACAGATACGACCTGAAGATTCTCGAGATCCTGTCCCGCGACGGGCGCATCACCAAATCGAAGCTGGCCGAGGCGATCAATCTCTCGGTCAGCCCCTGCTGGGAGCGGGTGCGGCGACTGGAGAAGGCCGGGGTCATCGCAGGCTACAGCGCGCGCCTCAACCCCGAGGCGCTGGTCAAGCGCACCCCGGTGTGGGTGCAGATCGAGCTCAAGCAGCACAATGCCGAGAGCTTCGCGCGCTTCGAGGCGCTGGTGCACGCCACGCCCACGGTGACCGAGTGCGTGGCCGTGGGCGGCGGGGTCGACTACCTGCTCAAGGTGGAAGCCGACTCCGTCGACGCCTACCAGCGCCTGATCGACGAGTGGCTGACCTCGGACGTCGGTATCGAACGCTACTTCACTTACATCGTGACCAAGGCGGTCAAGCAGAAGAGCCCCTTCCTCACCCCCGAAAGCCTGGCCTGAGCGGGCGACAGAAAAAACACCCATTTTGTCCAGAAGGACAAAAAAAACCGCATCGTCCACGGCGGCGATCGAAAAGTCCTCCCCGCCACTTGCCCTTACCCTGTACCCATCGAGCAGCCGCCGGCTGCTCGCTCGTTTTGCCACGCTCGGCGCCGCAGAGATTGCGCCGGGTCCAGGGAGGTGCTGCATGAACATGAAGCTGTTCCGGACGCTGTCCACCATGCTCGACGATCCACGCCTGTTCCGGCAGCACGCCTACGTGAACGGCAAGTGGACCCACGGCGAAGGCGGCCGGGAGGAGGCCGTGTTCGACCCCGCCACCGGCGAGCCCATCGGCCATATTCCCTGGCTCGAGGCGCACCAGGTCCGCGAGGCGGTGGACGCCGCCGATGCGGCCTTTGCCCACTGGCGCGCGCTGCGTGCCGACGAGCGCGCCGAGCGGCTGATGGCCTGGCACGACCTGCTGCAGGCCAACCGCGAGGACCTGGCCACCATCATGACCCTGGAGCAGGGCAAGCCGCTGCCCGACGCCCGCGGCGAGGTGGCGTACGGCGCCAGCTTCGTGCGCTGGTTCGCCGAGGAGGGCAAGCGCACCTTCGGCGAGACCATCCCCAGCCACATTCCCAACGCCGCCCTGGGCACGCTCAAGGAGCCGGTGGGCATTGCCGCGCTGATCACGCCGTGGAACTTCCCGCTGGCGATGATCACCCGCAAGGCCGCCGCGGCGCTGGCCGCCGGCTGCACCGTGATCGTCAAGCCGGCCGGCGAGACGCCGTTCTCGGCGCTGGCGCTGGCCGAGCTTGCCGAGCGTGCCGGCATTCCCGCCGGGGTGTTCAACGTGGTGCTGGGCGAGCCGGCGGAAGTGTCCCGAATTCTGTGTGCCGAGGAGCGCGTCAAGGCGCTATCCTTCACCGGTTCCACCCGGGTCGGCCGGCTGCTGCTGGAGCAGAGCGCCCAGACGGTCAAGCGCGTGTCGCTGGAGCTGGGCGGCAACGCGCCGTTCATTGTCGGGCCCGACATGGACCCCAAGGAGGCGGCCTTCGCCGCGGTGGCGGCCAAGTTCCAGACCGCGGGGCAGGACTGCCTGGCGGCCAACCGCATCCTGGTCCACGAGTCGATCCACGATGAGTTCGTCGCCCACTTCGCCGAGCGCATGGCGGCGCTGAGCGTCGGCAACGGGCTGGAGAGCGAGGTCGACCTGGGCCCGCTGATCCATCGCCAGGCGGTGGAGAAGGCCGCCGCGATCGTCGACGACGCCATCTCCCGCGGCGCGACCCTGGTGGCCGGCGACCAGGCCGAGGCCCCGGGCGAGAACTTCTTCATGCCCGTGCTGCTTACCGGCGTGACGCCCGAGATGAAGGTGTGGCGCGAGGAGAACTTCGCCCCGGTGGCCGGCGTGACCGCCTACCGCGACGACGACGAAGTGATCGCCATGGCCAACGACACCGAGTATGGTCTCGCGGCCTACGTCTATACCCACGACATTCGCCGCATCTGGAAGCTGCTGCGGGCGCTGGAGTACGGCATGGTCAGCGTCAACTCGGTGAAGATGACTGGCCCGCCGGTACCCTTCGGCGGCGTCAAGCAGTCGGGGCTGGGCCGCGAGGGCGGCATCACCGGGATCGACGAGTATCTGGAAACGAAGTACTACTGCCTCGGCGCACTGGGGTCTGTTTCCGGAAGCTAGCGAATACTCAGCCGGGATGCGACATCGAGCGATATCTACCCGAGGACGCTGAGGCAAGCGCAGCGGCGCGCGGCGATCGACAGGGATGTCGATCGAGAATCGGCAAGAGGGACCTTGTTCCGATTCGACGCGCAAGCTGCAAGCGAAGCCTCAGGGTTTCGTCCGAGGGCATCGCGAGTTGTCGCATGGCGGCGATGTAGAGATATGAGTCTTGTGAACATCTCCCCGCCGAGGCGGGGACCTGAAAACAGAGAGAGCCAAATGAACCAGCAGCACCGCGACCTGATCGAGCGCGACCGCAAGGTCACCTTCCACGCCTCCACCCACCTGCGCGACTTCGCCCAAGGCGACGCCCCGGGCCGGGTGATCACCGGCGGCAAGGGCATCCACATCGTCGACAAGGACGGGCGCGAGTTCATCGACGGCTTCGCCGGGCTGTACTGCGTCAACATCGGCTACGGCCGCACGGAGGTGGCCGAGGCGATCTACCAGCAGGCGCTGGAACTCTCCTACTACCACACCTACGTGGGCCACTCCAACGAGCCGCAGATCGCGCTCTCCGAGAAGATCCTCGAACTCGCCGGCCCCGGCATGTCCAAGGTCTACTACGGCCTCGGCGGCTCTGACGCCAACGAGACCCAGCTCAAGATCGTGCGCTACTACAACAACGTGCTTGGCCGCCCGCAGAAGAAGAAGGTGATCTCGCGCCAGCGCGGCTACCACGGCTCGGGCCTGGCCACCGGCTCGCTGACCGGCCTCAAGGCGTTCCACGACCAGTTCGACCTGCCGCTGGCCGGTATCCTGCACACCGAGGCGCCGCACTACTACCAGCGCGCCGCCGAACAGCAGGGCCTGAGCGAGCGCGAGTTCTCGCAGTTCTGCGCCCAGAAGCTCGAGGAGATGATCCTGGCCGAAGGCCCCGATACCGTGGCCGCCTTCATTGGCGAGCCGGTGCTCGGCACCGGCGGCATCGTGCCGCCGCCGGAAGGCTACTGGGAGGCGATTCAGGCGGTGCTGGCCAAGTACGACGTGCTGCTGATCGCCGATGAAGTGGTGTGCGGCTTCGGCCGTATCGGCGCCGACTTCGGCAGCCACTACTACGGCATCAAGCCCGACCTGATCACCGTCGCCAAGGGCCTGACCAGCGCCTACCAGCCGCTCTCCGGCGTGATCGTCGGCGACCGCGTGTGGAAGGTGCTGGAGCAGGGCACCGGCCAGTACGGCCCCATCGGCCACGGCTGGACCTACTCCGGCCACGCCCTCGGCTGCGCCGCGGCGCTGGCCAACCTGGCGATCATCGAGCGCGAGGGGCTGACCGCCAACGCCGCCGAGACCGGCGCCTACCTGCAGAGCCGCATGCAGGCCACCTTCGGCGAGCATCCTATCGTCGGCAACGTGCGCGGCGTGGGCATGCTGGCCGCGCTGGAATTCTCCGTCGACCCGGCCCGGCGCGCGCACTTCGACGCCGCCCACAAGGTCGGCCCGCGCATTGCCGCGGCGGCGCTGGACGAGAACCTGATCGCCCGCGCCATGCCCCAGGGCGACATCCTCGGCTTCGCTCCGCCGCTGGTGACGACCCGCGCCGAGGTTGACGAGATCGTCGCCCGCGCCGAGCGCGCGGTGAACAAGGTCACCGACGAGCTGGTCCGCGAGGGCGTGGTCAAGGCCGCCATGTCGGTGAGCTGAGTCTACGCCGGTGGCCACATGAGGAGGATCGGTTGCGCTGTGCCTGGCATGCGCGCGTTACGTCTTGAGCCCGGCGGCGCAAGCCCCCATGCTTGAGCCAACGACACCGCAACGAGGAGCGCAGCAGATGGCAGCGACGGTACTGGCCTTCGATGTCTACGGCACCCTGATCGACACCCACGGCGTGGTCACCGAACTGGAAGCCCGGCTCGGGCGCAGCGGAAGGGAAGGGATGGCCGCCGAGTTCTCGCGGCGCTGGCGCGACAAGCAGCTCGAATACAGCTTTCGCCGCGGCCTGATGGGCGCCTACGTGCCCTTCGGCCAGTGCACTCGCGAGGCGCTGGACTTCACCGATCGGGCGCTGCAGGCGCAGCTGGCGGACGTCGACAAGGAGCACCTGATGGCGGTCTACGCGCGGCTGCCGGCCTTTCCCGAGGCTGCCGAGGCCTTGTCGCGGCTGGCGGCGGCCGGCATGCGCTGCGTGGCCTTCTCCAACGGCACCCGGGAGGCGGTCGACGGGCTGCTCGACCAGGCCGGGCTGCTCGAGCGCTTCGAGGACGTGATCAGCGTCGACGAGGTCAAGCGCTTCAAGCCCGACCCCGCCGTCTACGCCCATTTGCGCAACCGCCTGGACGTCGCGCCCGGCGACACCTGGCTGATCTCGAGCAACCCCTTCGACGTGATCGGCGCCCGCCACGCCGGGCTGCATGCCGCCTGGGTGCGCCGCAGCCTCGATGCCCCCTTCGACCCCTGGGGCATCGAGCCGGACCTGACCGTGCCCGACCTGGTGGCGCTGGCGGACCGGCTGGGCTAGGCCGCTACTGGTATTCGTCAGGCGGCATCCGTCAGGTGGTTCCGGGGTCAGCTCAAGCCGGTGCTGCCGGGCGCAGGATCACCACGGCCAGCGGTGGCAGGGTCATGCTGAGATGGGCGGCCTGGCCGTGCAGCGGCGCCTCGCCGGCCGACAGTCGCCCCAGGTTGCCCAGGTTGGTGCCGCCGTAGCACTCGGCGTCGCTGTTGAACAGCTCTTCCCAGTCGCCGCCGCGCGGCACCCCGATGCTGTAGCCCTCGCGGGGCACCGGGGTCATGTTGGCCACCACCAGCAGCGGCTCGCCCGCGCTGTCGGTTCGCAGCCAGGCGAAGACGCTGTTGGTCTCGTCGTTGCCTATCACCCAGGTGAACCCGGACGGCTCGCAGTCGAGCGCGTGCAGCGCGGGCTGCGTCGCATAGAGCCGGTTGAGATCCCCCACCAGGCGATGAACGCCGGCATGGCGAGGCTCGCCGAACAGCCACCAGTCTAGCTCGCGGTCGTGGCTCCATTCGCGCCACTGGCCGAACTCGCAGCCCATGAACAGCAGCTTCTTGCCGGGCTGGGTCCACATCACGCTGAGGTAGGCCCGCAGGTTGGCGAACTTCTGCCAGTCGTCGCCGGGCATCTTGCCGAGCAGCGAGCCCTTGCCGTGCACCACCTCGTCGTGGGAGATCGGCAGCACGTAGCGCTCGGAGAAGGCATAGACCATGGGAAAGGTCATCTCGTGGTGGGCAAAGGCGCGATACACCGGGTCCTTGGCGATGTACTCCAGGGTGTCGTGCATCCAGCCCATGTTCCACTTGTAGGCGAACCCCAGCCCGCCCGCGCTGGTGGGTTGGGTGACGCCGGGCCAGGCGGTGGACTCTTCGGCGATCACCACCGCGCCGGGCACCTCCTCGGCCACCACCTCGTTCAGGTGGCGCAGGAAGTCGATGGCCTCGAGGTTTTCGCGGCCGCCGTGGCGATTGGGTATCCACTCCCCGTCCTGGCGCGAGTAGTCGCGGTAGAGCATCGAGGCCACTGCGTCCACGCGCAGCGCGTCGACGTGGAAGTGCTTCAGCCAGTGCAGCGCCGAGGCGAGCATGAAGCCGTGCACCTCGCGCCGGCCCAGGTTGTAGATATAGGTGTCCCAGTCCTGGTGGAAGCCTTCGAAGGGGTGGGCGTACTCGTACAGCGCGGTGCCGTCGAAGCGCGCCAGGCCGTGGGGGTCGGTGGGGAAGTGGGCCGGCACCCAGTCGAGGATCACCCCGAGCTCGGCCTGGTGGCAGGCGTCGACGAAGGCGGCGAAGTCCGCCGGGCTGCCGAAGCGGGCGCTGGGGGCGAACTGGCCGAGCGGCTGGTAGCCCCAGGAGCCGCCGAAGGGGTGCTCCATGATCGGCAGCAGCTCGAGGTGGGTGAAGCCCAGCGCCTTGACGTACGGAATCAGGTGCTCGGCCAGCTCGCGCCAGTGGTAGAACTCCCCGTTGTCGCCGCCGTGCTTGCGCCATGAGGCGGCATGCACCTCGTAGATGCTGATCGGCCGGTCCTTGTCCTGGTGCTCGCCGCGCTGCGCCAGCCAGGCCTCGTCGTGCCAGTCGAAGGGCGCGGGATCGGCCACCACCGAGGCGGTGCGCGGCGGCGGCTCGGTGGCCAGCGCCACCGGGTCGGCGCGCAGCCCGAGCTCGCCGTGCACGTCGCGGATCTCGTACTTGTACGACTCGCCGGGTGCCAGGCGCGGCACGAACAGCTCCCACACCCCGGCGGGATGGCGCAGGCGCATGGCGTGGCGGCGACCGTCCCAGCTGTTGAACTGGCCCACCACCGAGACGCGCTGGGCGTTGGGCGCCCACACGGCGAACCGCACGCCGGCCACGCCTTCCACCTCCATGGCCTGCGCGCCCAGGCAGTGCCCCAGGTTGCGATGGTTGCCCTCGCCGATCAGGTAGAGATCCATCTCGCCCAGCAGCAGGCCGAAGCTGTACGGGTCCTCGGTGACCTGCTCGCCCTGCGGCCAGCGGATGCGCAGCGTGTAGGGGGCGGCATGGGGCAGGCGGGCGGCGAACAGCCCCGGCACCTGGATGGCCGTGAGGCGGCAACGCACGGCGCCGCCGTGGCGGTCGAGCACATCGACGCCCAGCGCCCCGGGCAGGAACACCCGCAGGATGGGGGCGCCGTCGTCGGGCTCATGGATGCCGAGCACCGAGAAAGGGTTGCCGTGGATCCCGCGGACCAGCGCCTCGCCATCGTCCGGCGACAGCCACAGCGCCCGGTCCCGCAGGGGGGAGGCGGTCAGATCAGTCATGGGAGTCTCCCGTCTGCAGTTGCTCGACGATGGCGGCCAGGCCACGCAGGGGTACGCCCAGCCAGGCCGGGCGGTTGGCCGCCTCATAGGCGATCTCGTAGGCGGTCTTCTCCAGCACGAAGAGGTCCACGGCCGCGGCCGCCCCGCTCGGGCGCTGCCACTCGTGGGGCAGGTCCAGGGTGGCCTGCCAGTAGGCGTTGAGGAACTCCTGGCGGCTGAGGATCAGGAAGCGCTCGGTGACCTCGTGGCTGGTTTCCGCCTGGGCCTCGCCGGCATCCTGGCCGGGGCGCGAGGCTTCGATCTTGGCGTAGGCGTAGGCGAAGGAGCGCAGCATGCCGGCCACGTCGCGCAGCGGGCTGTCCTTGGCGCGTCGCTCCTCCAGGGGGCGGGCCGGCTCGCCCTCGAAGTCGATGATGTAGGCATCGTCGTGGGCCACCAGCACCTGGCCGAGGTGGAGGTCGCCATGGATGCGGGTGACGAGGCTGCCTTCGGCCATCCCGGCCATCTGCGCGATGGCCTGCTCGAGGGTGGCGCGCTCGCTCAGCAGCAGGTCGACCAGCGGCCGTTCGGCCTCGTCGATTCCCTCGCGGTGGCGTTCGAGCAGCGCCAGGGCTTCCGACAGCCGCGCCGTCACGCGCTGGGTCCACAGCGCCACGCGTTCGGGGCCGGCAACTTCGGGGGTGAAGGCGGGATCGTCGCTGGGCCCCGCCAGCACGCTGTGCAGCTCGCCCAGGCGGCGGCCGAGGGTGGCGGCGAAGGTCTTGAGCTCGTCGATGGCGCCGTAGCCGAGCGGCTCGCCGCTGGGCTCCGGCTCCAGGCCGCGATAGCCGCCGGCCTCGCGGATGGCGCGCTCCAGGGTGGCGCGGGTCCAGGCCCAGGCGTCGCCCTGGTTGTCGATGAAGCCCTGCAGGATCATCAGCGTCTGCGGGTTGCCGTCGGCGTCGACGCGGGTCACCTCGCCGTGCAGCGGCGCGGTGTTGTGGTAGCCCCGCTCGCTCAGGTAGCGGCCGATCTCGGCCTCGGGGTGCAGCCCGGGCTCGATGCGGCGAAACAGCTTCAGCACCAGCTGCTGGTGGATGATCACCGAGGTGTTGGACTGCTCCACCGCCTGGCGCAGCACCTCGGGCTGCTCGGGCAGCTCGACCTCGGCCAGCGAGGGGGTGGGCACGAAGCGCAGTTCGCCGTCGCCGCAGGGCAGGCTGGCGGCCTCGCGCAGGGCGCCCAGCACCGCCAGGGGGAACTCGTCCAGCGTCACGGCGTCGGTCAGCAGGCCCACCTCATGGAAGCGGCGCACGCGGGCCAGGGCCAGCTGCTGGGGCAGGGCGCCGTTCAGCTCCTCCTCGCCGAGGAAGGCCAGCGGCAGCTGGTAGCGCTCGCTGCCCTGGGCGTGGTCGACCTCCAGCTCGCACAGCAGCATCATGTGCTGCCCGGGCTCCAGGCGCGTGACGTAGAGCAGGCGGACCCCCTCGATGGCGAACTGCTTGGCGGCGAACCAGCGGCGCTTGGGCAGGTAGCTGGGCAGCGTCTCGTTCTCCAGCAGCCGGCGCGAGGCGGGCTGCAGCAGTTCCTCGAGGTGGCGCTTGATGACCAGGGTGGCGTATTCCGGCATCGGTTCCGGGGTGGGCTGGTGCCACTCCGGCATGGCCGAGGGTGGGGCGAGCTGGAACCAGTAGAAGCCGTAGGGCGGCAGCGTGAGCAGGTAGGGCAGCTGGCCGATCGGCGGGAAGGCGCTGCCGCCGACCATCTCGACCGGCACCTGGCCGGCGTGGGCGGACAGGTCGAGCTCCACCGCCTGGGCGCTGCGCCCCATGTTGGCCACGCACAGCAGCGTTTCCGGCTCGCCGCTGGCGTCGGTCATCACCCGCAGGTAGGCCAGGATGTGGCGGTTGGCCGGGTAGAGCAGGCGCATGGCGCCGCGGCTGAAGGCGCGGTGCTGGCGGCGCACCGCGAGCAGCCGCTGCATGCTGTTGAGCAGCGAATGCGGGTCGCGCAGCTGGGTTTCCACGTTGACCGCCTGGTAGCCGTACAGCGGGTCCATGATCGGCGGCAGCACCAGGCGCGCCGGGTCGGCCTGGGAGAAGCCGCCGTTGCGGTCCACCGACCACTGCATCGGCGTGCGCACGCCGTCGCGGTCGCCGAGATAGATGTTGTCGCCCATGCCGATCTCGTCGCCGTAGTAGAGCACCGGCGTGCCGGGCATCGACAGCAGCAGGCTGTTGAGCAGCTCGATGCGCCGCCGGTCGCGCTCCAGCAGCGGCGCCAGGCGGCGGCGAATGCCCAGGTTGATGCGCGCGCGGCGGTCGGCGGCGTAGTGGTTCCACAGGTAGTCGCGCTCGCGGTCGGTGACCATCTCCAGCGTCAGCTCGTCGTGGTTGCGCAAAAAGATCGCCCACTGGCAGTTGGGGGGAATCTCCGGCGTCTGGCGCAGGATGTCGGTGATCGGGAAGCGGTCCTCCTGGGCCAGCGCCATGTACATGCGCGGCATCAGCGGGAAATGGAACGCCATGTGGCATTCGTCGCCCTCGCCGAAGTAGGGCCGGGTGTCCTCCGGCCACTGGTTGGCCTCGGCCAGCAGCATGCGGTCGGGGTAGCGCTCGTCGATCACCGCGCGAATCTTCTTGAGCACCACGTGGGTCTCGGGAAGGTTCTCGTTGTTGGTGCCCTCGCGCTCGACCAGGTAGGGAATGGCGTCCAGGCGCAGGCCGTCGACGCCCAGGTCGAGCCAGTACTCCATCACCTTGAGGACTTCGTCGAGCACCTGCGGGTTGTCGAAGTTCAGATCCGGCTGGTGCGAATAGAAGCGGTGCCAGTAGTAGGCGCCCGCCACCGGGTCCCAGGTCCAGTTGGAGGTCTCGGTGTCGAGGAAGATGATGCGCGTGCCGGGGTACTTCAGGTCGGTGTCGGACCACACGTAGAAGTCGCGTTCCGGCGAGCCGGGCGGCGCCTGGCGCGCGCGCTGGAACCACTCGTGCTGGTCGGAGGTGTGGTTGATGACCAGCTCGGTGAGCACGCGCAGGCCGCGGCGGTGCGCCTCGTCGATGAAGCGACGGGCGTCCGCCAGGGTGCCGTAGTCGGAGCTGACGGCGGTGTATTCGGCGATGTCGTAGCCGTCGTCGCGGCGCGGCGAAGGGTAGAAGGGCAGGATCCAGATCGTGTTCACGCCCAGGCTTTCGATGTAGTCGAGCTTCTGGATCAGGCCCTCGAAGTCGCCGATGCCGTCGTCGTTGGCATCGAAGAACGACTTGACGTGCACCTGGTAGATCACCGCGTCCTTGTACCAGAGCGGGTCGGTGAGAAAGTCGGCGGCCGCCACGGGCTGGCCCTCGCTGCGGGTGTCCATCATCGGCTTTGTCTCCCTGCTGTCGTCGATAGGCTTAGCGCAGCGGATGTATGCGCCACACGGCAAACGGCTGCTCGGGGGTGAGCCGCACCGTTTGCCACTTGCCGTGCCATGTCCAGCGGTATCCGTGCATCAGGTCCTCCACCTGCAGCGCCGCGTCGTCGCCCAGCTCGAACTCCCACAGCGGCAGCTCCAGCGCGCCCTGCTGGGCCTCGAACGGGTCCAGCGATACCAGCGCCAGGATCACGTTGTCCTGCTCGGGGGTGCGCTTGCTGAACAGCAGCAGCTTGTCGTTGTGCACGGGGTGGAAGGCCAGCCCCAGGTGGGTCTGCAGGGCGGGGTTCTCGCGGCGGATCCGGTTGAGCTGGGTGATCTCGTAGCGAATGTTGCCCGGGGCGTCGTAGTCGCGCGGACGAATCTCGTACTTCTCCGAGTCGAGGTACTCCTCCTTGCCCGGCAGCGGTGCGCCCTCGCACAGCTCGAAGCCGGAATACATGCCCCATAGCCCCGAGCCCAGGGTGGCCAGCGCGGCCCGGATCAAGAACCCCGGCCGGCCGGAGGACTGCAGGAAATAGGGGTTGATGTCGGGGGTGTTGACGAAGAAGTTGGGGCGAAAGCCGTCGCGCAGCGGCGGCGTGTTCAACTGGGTGAAGTACTCCGTCAGCTCGGCCTTGGTATGGCGCCAGGTGAAGTAGGTGTAGCCCTGGGTGAACCCCAGCTTGCCCAGGCGCAGCATCATCGCCGGGCGGGTGAAGGCCTCGGACAGGAAGATCACCGCCGGGTCGCGGGCGCGGATATCGGCGATCAGCCACTCCCAGAAGGGCAGCGGCTTGGTGTGGGGGTTGTCGACGCGGAAGATCTTCACGCCTTCGTCGACCCAGCCCTGCACCACGTCGCGCAGCGCCAGCCACAGCCCCGGCAGCGCATCCTCGGCATAGAAGTCGACGTTGACGATGTCCTGGTACTTCTTCGGCGGGTTCTCGGCGTAGCGGATCGAGCCGTCGGGGCGCCAGGAGAACCAGCCGGGATGCTGCTCGAGCCAGGGGTGGTCCTGCGAGCACTGGATGGCGAAGTCCAGGGCGATCTCCAGGCCGTGGTCGGCGGCGTCGGCGACCAGCTCGCGGAACGATTCGCGGCTGCCCAGCTCGGGGTGGATCGCCTCGTGCCCCCCTTCGTGGCTGCCGATGGCGTAGGGGCTGCCGGGGTCGTCCGGCCCGGCCGTGAGCGTGTTGTTGGGCCCCTTGCGGTGGGTCCTGCCGATGGGGTGGATCGGCGGGAAGTAGAGCACGTCGAAGCCCATGTCGCGGATCGCCGGCAGGCGCTTGCGTACGTCGTCGAAGGTGCCGTGGCGGCCCGGGTGGTCGGTTTCCGAGCGCGGGAACAGCTCGTACCAGCTGGCGAAGCGGGCCACCAGGCGCTCCACGTCGAGCGGGTAGTGGGCGTCGCTGCGGGTCAGGTGGGGGCGCTCGTCCGCCGCCTGCATCAGCTGCAGCGTCTGCTCGTCGAGCAGCAGCGCCACCCGTGCGGCCTCGCCCTCGAGCGCGGTGAAGCGCTCCAGCCGCGCCTCGAGCGCGGCCTTCAGCTCGCCTTCGCTGCGTTCGGCGGCCGCCGCCACGAGCCGCCGGCCCTCCTCGAGCTCGAGTTCCACCGGCACGCCGGCCTGGTGCTTCTTGGACAGCTCGTAGCGGTAGGTGCCGTAGAGGTCCCACCAGGCCTCGATGATGAAGCCGTGCCTGCCGATGCGCCGCGGCGTGAAGCGGGCTTCCCACAGGTCGCGCCCCAGCGGCTTGACCAGCTGCATGGGCACGCGCTGCTGCTGGCCGCGGTCGTCGTGCCAGCACACCGCGGCGGCGAGCACGTCATGCCCGTCGGCGAAGATGGTGGCGCTGACCGTCACCGGTTCGTCGACGCTGGCCTTGGCCGCGAAGCGCCCGTGGTCGAGCGACGGCTGCACGGCTTCGATGGCGATGCGCGGTGCATGGATGGCCACCATCACCGCGTCGCGACAGGGCGGCGCGGTCGGGGCGTTAGCGGGGGAATGGGGTGATGTCATCGCATGTTCCTCTTGGCGGCGCGGTCACTGGCCGTGGCCCGGGGCTCAGGATGCAGGGCTCAGGGTTCAGGCTGGGCATCGGGTTGCCTGTCGACTTCCTGCACCAGCTCGAACAGCGTCAACGAGCGCCCCTCCATCGGGTAGCGCTCGCCGAACGACCATGGCTCGGGCGCCGGTTCCTCGCTGCGGCAGGTGTCGAGCCGGCAGATCCAGCCGCTGCCGCGCGGCACGTCGGGCAGGTGGAACGCCAGCGGCTCGGGGTGCGCATTGAACAGGATCAGCAGCGAGCGGTCGTCGCCGGCGCGACGAATGCCGGAGAGGCGCGCCCGGCCGTCGAGCAGCAGCCCCAGGCTGCGCGTCTCCGGGTCCTCCCAGCGTTCCACTTCCATCTCGCTGCCGTCGGCGGTCAGCCAGGTCACTTCCTTGAGGCCCATCTCCTCGTTGTACTCGCCCGAGAGGAAGCGCCCGCGGCGCAGGATGGGATAGCGCAGGCGCAGCCGGATCAGGGTGCGCACGTACTCGATCAGGGCGTGGGCCTCGCCGCTGAGGTTCCAGTCGAGCCAGCTGATCTCGTTGTCCTGGCAGTAGGCGTTGTTGTTGCCCTGCTGGGTGCGCAGCAGCTCGTCGCCGGCCAGCAGCATCGGGGTGCCCTGGGCGAACAGCACCGTGGCCAGGAAGTTGCGGATCTGGCACAGCCGCCGTGCCTGGACCTCGGGGTCGTCGGTGGGGCCTTCCACGCCATGGTTGAACGACAGGTTGTGGTCGTGGCCGTCCTGGTTGTCCTCGCCGTTGGCGGCGTTGTGCTTCTCCTCGTAGGCGACCAGGTCATGCAGGGTGTAGCCGTCGTGGGCGGTGACGAAGTTGACCGAGGCGAAGGGGCGCCGGCCGCGGCGGTCGAACAGGTCGGCGGAGCCCATCAGCCGCGAGGCGAAGTCGGCCAGCTGGCCCTCGTCGCCGCGCCAGAAGGCGCGGGTGGTGTCGCGGAAGAGGTCGTTCCACTCCGCCCAGCCCGGCGGGAAGCCGCCGACCTGGTAGCCGCCCGGCCCGCAGTCCCACGGCTCGGCGATCAGCTTGACCTGGCTCAGCACCGGGTCCTGGCGGCAGGAGTCGAGGAAGCCGCCGCCCTCGTCGAAGCCGTGCGGCTCGCGGCCGAGGATCGTCGCCAGGTCGAAGCGGAAGCCGTCCACGCGCATCTCGGTGGCCCAGTAGCGCAGCGAGTCGGTGACCATCTGCAGCACCCGCGGGTGGCTCAGGTTGAGGGTGTTGCCGGTGCCGGTGTCGTCGATGTAGTAGCGCGGCTCGTCGGGCATCAGCCGGTAGTACGAGGCGTTGTCGATGCCCTTGTGCGACAGGGTGGGCCCCAGCTCGTTGCCTTCGGCGGTGTGGTTGTAGACCACGTCGAGCACCACCTCGAGCCCCTCGGCATGGAAGCGCGCCACCATCTGCTTGAACTCGTTGATGCTGTCGCCGGAGAGGTAGCGCGAATGGGGGGCGAAGAAGCCCAGCGTGTTGTAGCCCCAGTAGTTGCGCAACCCGCGCTCGAGCAGGTGCTGGTCGTCGACGAAGGCGTGCACCGGCAGCAGCTCCACCGAGGAGACCCCCAGCGAATGGATATAGCCCACCACCTCGTTGACCATCAGCCCCGAGAAGGTGCCGCGCAGGGCATCCGGCACCGAGGGGTGGCGCATGGTGTAGCCGCGCACATGGGTCTCGTAGAGGATGGTGCGTTCCCACGGCAGCTGGACGTCGCGCGAGCGCCCCCAGGTAAAGGCGGGATCGATCACCCGGCAGCGCGGCATGAACGGCGCGCTGTCGCGTTCGTCGAAACTCAGGTCGGCGTCGGGGTGACCGATGGTGTAGCCGAACAGCGCCTCGTCCCAGGCCAGCTCGCCGACGATCTGCTTGGCATAGGGGTCGAGCAGCAGCTTGTTGGGGTTGAAGCGATGCCCCGCGCCGGGGTCGTAGGGCCCGTGGACCCGATAGCCGTAGAGCTGGCCTGGCCGGGCATCGGGCAGGTAGCCGTGCCATACCTCGTCGGTGTATTCCGGCAGCTCGATGCGTTCGAGCTCCTGTTCGCCGGTGGCGTCGAACAGGCACAGCTCCACCTTGGTGGCGTTGGCCGAGAACAGGGCGAAGTTGACGCCCAGCCCGTCCCAGGTCGCACCCAGCGGGAACGGCATGCCTTCGCGAATGCGCGAGCGACGAATCACCCCAGGCGATTCGTCGATGGCCACCGCCCGGGCGCTCTGTTGCGGTCCTTCCTTAGTGTCCATCGTCTTCATCCTTGAGTGCGGCGGGCGCCTTGCGCCGTCGGGTTAGCCCTTGGGCTTGGCGCGGCTGCTGCGCCCCGGGCCCTTGGTGCTGGTCGTGTCGGTCTTGGAAGCCTTGGCGCTCTTGGCGCTCGTGCCCTTGGTGCTCGTGCCTTTGGCGCTGCTCGTGCCCTTGGCGCTCTTCGTATCGCTTGTACTGCGCCGGGTGCCGCGCTTGGCCGTCTTGCCCGGCTCCTGGGGGGTGTCGGCGGGGTCCGGCGGGGTCAGGCCGTCCTCCTCGCGGCGGGGCTGGCGCGCGCGCCTGGCGGTGGCGGACTCGGCCGGCAGCGGCTCCATCGGCCCCTCGTCGGTGCTCGCAGTGCCTGGCGCTGCGCGGTCGTGCACCGGCGTGTCGCGGCCGGCCAGTGGGTCGTCGCGGTAGGGCAGCTCGTCGAAATCCGGCTCGCCGTCGGGTGGGTCGAGGGGCAGGCGATTCTCCTGGATGCCGATCTCGTCCTCCTCCAGCGGCAGGTCGTCCTCGAGGATGGGCGCCTCGTCGATCGGCTCGCCCAGCTCGTCGAGGTCGGCCTCGTGGCCCGCCGCCTGTTCCGCCGCGACGATCTTCAGCGCCATGTCCCAGTGGCGCTGCTGCTGCCCTTCGGGTCGCCCTTCGGACTCCCAGATGCTGTAGGCCAGTTCTCGTACACGCTCTTCTTCAGCCATCCTGACTCTCCCTGTGCATTACCTATCTTGTACTTGCTGGTCGCGTACATAGACGCCGACGGGAAGCTCCTCCAGCAGGGCGGTCGCCGCAGCGGTGTCCTGCTCCAACTTCAGCGTGGTACCCGTCAGCGCGTTTTGCCAAGTCCCGTGCAGTTCGTCGGGCAGCGCCAGGCGGGTATCGCCCCAGCGTTCGGCGGGCACCAGGGGGGTGTCGGCCCCCGCCAGCAGGGGGGCGGCCAGGCGCGGCACCACCACCAGCAGGCGCTGCTCGCCGTGTTGGCGCCGGAAGGCCACCAGCCGCTCGTGGTGCTCGCCGTCGACGGCGATCTCGGCGTAGTCGCCGTGCACGAACAGGTCGCGGCGGGCACGGCGCAGCGCCAGCAGGCGCTGGAGCACGGCCTGCTTGATATGGCCGTCGCGCCAGCCTGCCAGCAGTTCGAGGGGCGTGCGGCCCGCGTCGAGCGCGGCGCGCCTGGCGGCATGGTCCACCGGGCGGCGATTGTCCGGGTCGACCAGGCTGTAGTCCCAGAACTCGGTGCCCTGGTAGAGGTCCGGCACGCCGGGCACGGTCAGCCGCAGCGTCGCCTGCACCAGGCCGTTGAGCGCCCCCGGCAGGTCGAGCTCGCGGGCCGCGGCGGCGATCTCCTCGCATAGCTCGGGCCAGGCCAGCACCCCTTGCAGGAACTCGCGGCAGGCCGTTTCGTAGGCCTCGTCGGGCCACAGCCAGTGGCTGCGCAGCTTGGCTTCGCGCAGCGCCTTCTGCTGCCACTGGGCCAGCCGCTCGGTGAATTGGCGCATGCCCTCGGCGTCGCCGCGCTCGAGCTCGGGCGGCCAGGCGCCGAGCAGCAGCTGGTAGAGCACCAGGGCGTCGCCGGGCGAGGGCGCGGGGCCGCCCGGCAGGGGCCGGCACAGGGGCGCGGTGCGCTGCTGCCAGCGCTGCACGCGCTCGGCGAAGGCCGAGGCGTGCTCGCTGAGGGCGGCCAGCCGGGCGCGCACATCCTCGCCGCGCTTGTGGTCATGGGTGGCGGTGGCGAGCAGGCCATGGGGAAAATGGCGGGCGCGCCAGGCGTTGAAGGCGTGGAAGCGCCGCGGCGAGTGGCTGAAGTGCTCGCCGTCGAAGCCGACGTCGTTGCGCGAGATCAGCGCCGCGCTGCGGTAGCCGGCGGTGTCCTCCACCGCCTTGGCCGCCACCGGCGAGGTGAGCTGCTGGAAGCGCACCAGCGCCCGCTGGCGCAGCCAGCGCGCCTGGTCGTCGCCGATATCGGCCGGCGGCTGGCCGCCCAGCCACTGTTCGAGGCGTTCCAGCACGGCGACGTCGGGGGGCGCCAGCTCGCCGCGCGCGCCGGCCATGGCCTGGTCGAAGAAGGGCGCATCGAGCTCCGGGCGGCCGCCGTCGTCGGCGTAGGTGCGATAGACGGGGAAGTGCACCACCAGCGCCTGCAGCGTGCGTCGAATCGCGGCCAGGCTGATGTCGCGGCTGGCCAGGCATTGGCGAGCCACGGCGTGCAGGGCGCGGGCACAGGCGTCGAACTCGCTGGCGAGGATGCCGTTGAGCACCTCGCGGCGGGCCAGGTGCACCTCGTCGACAAAGTCGGCGCTGCGCCCGCTGACCGCGTGCCACAGCTCACGCAGCGGGGCCGCCCCGGCGGGGTCGTGCTGCAGCCCCGAGACCGCGTTCATCAGCTCGTAGCCGGTGGTGCCGTCCACGCCCCAGTCGCGGTGCAGGGTCTCCTCGGCGGCGAGGATCTTCTCGACGAAGATCGCCACATGGCGCACCACGCCCGGCGGGCGCCGCTGCTGGCGCCCGCCGACCTCGGCGCGCAGGCGGTGGCAGTAGCCGCGCGGGTCGGCCAGGCCGTCGATGTGGTCGATGCGCAGGCCGTCGATCCAGCCCTGCTCGACCAGCCGCAGCGGCAGGGCGTGGACCGCGTCGAATACCTCCGGCTGCTCGATGCGCAGCCCGCCGAGCTCGGTCACGTCGAAGAAGCGCCGCCAGTTGATCTCGTCGGCGGCGGTGCGCCACCAGGCCAGGCGATAGTGCTGGTGCTCGAGGAGGTCGTGCAGGCGGATGGCGCCGGTGGCGTCGGCGCCGTCGAACAGCGCCAGCGCCTGGGCCAGGGCGTCGCGGGCCTCGCGGCTCTCCAGTGCCTCGCGCAGGCGCCGGCGCAGCTCGGCCACCGCGGTGTAGGCGTCATTGCCCTGCTGCAGGGCGTCGAAGAGCGGTGCCAGGTCCCACAGCGCCTCGTGCTCGGCCAGACGCAGGATATCGCCGTAGCCGCGCGGGTCGATGGGAAAATGGTGCTCGTGGTAGGCGACGTGGAAGCTCATCGACTCGGGGCGGTGGCACAGCGCCAGCTCGCCCGACGCCAGCGTCTCGGCGTAGGGGGCGCCGAGGAAGGGCAGCAGCAGCTTGCCGGCCAAGAGCGGGTCGGGGCTGTGCCAGTCGATGTCGAAGTAGTCGGCGAAGGGGCTGTCCTGGCCCCAGGCGAGCACGTCCTGCCACCAGCGGTTCTCCGAGCCGCCCACCGCCACGTGATTGGGCACGATGTCGAGGATCAACCCCATGCCGTGCGCGCGCAGCCGGGCGACCAGGCGCTCCAGCGCGGCCTCGCCGCCCAGCTCCGGGTCGATGCGGGTCGGGTCGACGCCGTCGTAGCCGTGCGGCGAGCCGCCGCGCGAGGTCTGCAGCGGCGAGGCGTAGACATGGCTGATGCCGAGCCGGGCGTAGTAGTCGACCCACTCGGCGGCGTCGTCCAGGGTGAAGCCTCGGTGGAACTGCAGGCGTACCGTGGCACGGATCTCACTCATGCGTGCTCCCTCCGTCGGGCGCGGGCTGGCGGCGGGCCTCGTCGAGCCTGGCCAGGCGCCGGCGCACCTCGGGCGAAGCCAGCAGCTGTTCGGCGGCGTCGCTCCAGCGCCGCCGCCAGTTGGGGTGCTCGTCCAGCGTGCCCGGCAGGTTGGCCTGCTCCTCCAGCCCCAGCGCGTCCTCCACCGGCAGCAGCGCCAGCGGAGCCGGGGTGAGGCCGAGCCGCCGGGCGCAGGCGTCGAGCACCTCGGAGGCGGGCAGGTCGGCGGCATCGAGCGCCGCGGCGGGGGCGTGGTCGTCGATCAGCTTGAGGGCCTTGGCCAGCTGCGCACGATCGCGCCGGCGCTGGGCCTGCTCCTGGCCGGCGTCCTGGTCGTGGGCCAGCAGGCCGAGGCGGCTGCGCCATTCGATGTCGCGCCCCGCCCACCAGCCGGCCACCGTCGGCAGGTCGTGGGTCGAGGTGGTGGCGATGGCGCTGCCGGCCCATTGGCCGGGCGGCAGGAAGGTGCCTTGTTCGTCGCGCTCGAACCACAGCACCCGCATGCCGAGGATGCCGACATCGGCCAGCCGGTCGCGCAGCCCCGGCGGCACGGTGCCGAGATCCTCGCCGATGACGATGGCGCGATGGCGCCAGGACTCCAGCGCCACCAGCCGCAGCAGGTCGTCGAAGGGGTAGCGCAGGTAGCCGCCCTCGGCCGGCGAGGCGCCGTGGGGTACCAGCCACAGGCGCAGCAGGCCGAGGACATGGTCGATGCGCAGCCCGCCGGCGTGGGCGAAGCCGGCGCGCAGCATGTCGATGAAGCTGCGGAAGCCGGAGCGCACCAGCCCCCGCGGCGAGAAGGGCACGAGCCCCCAGTCCTGGCCGTGCACGTTGAAGGTGTCGGGGGGCGCACCGATCGAGACGCCCTCGAGCATCTCCTCCTGCCGGCTCCAGGCCTGGCTGCCGGCGGCATCGGCACCCACCGCCAGGTCGGCGATTAGCCCGACCGGCATGCCGGCCTCGCGGGCGGTGCGCTGGGCGCGGGCGAGGCCGTCGGCCGCCAGCCACTGCAGGAAGGCGTGGAACTCGATCTCGCCCTGGTGCGCCTCGACGAAGCGCGCGACCTCCGGATCGGCCGGGTCGCGCAGCGCCTCCGGCCACCGGCGCCAGTCGGGCTCGTCGAGCTGCTGTTGCAGGGCTTCGAAGCGGCAGTGGGTGGCCAGGGCGTCGCCGCCCTGGCGGCGAAATTCCGCCAGCGCCTCGCGGGCCTGGCGAGCCTGGTCGTCGTCACGCTGGCGCAGGTCGTCGTGCAGGGTGCGCAGCCAGCTCAGCTTGGCGCGTGCCGCGCGCGGCCAGTCGAGCAGTTCGTCGCGCTCCAGCTGCGCCAGGGTCTCGTCCAGCCCGCTGCGCGTGATCGCCGCCTGCACGGCCTCGGCGCCGAGCTGCGCCTCGGGGGCGGCGTGCAGGGCGTGGTAGTTCAGGCGGCTGGAGGGTGAGTAGGGGCTGTAGCGCTCGGGGTCGGCGCTGAACATGGCATGGGTGGGGCTCACCGCCAGGGCGGCGGCGCCGGCCTGGGCGGCGTGGCGGGCGAAGGCTTCCAGCGCCAGGGTGTCGCCGATGCCGCCGTCGCCGGGCCGGCGCAGCGCATAGAGCTGCACGGCCAGCCCCCAGCGCCGTGGGGCGGCGTCCCGGCAGGCGTCGGCCAGGGTGAAGCAGCGCGGCGGCGCCACGGCCAGGGTAAGCTCGCGCTCGGCGATCGTCAGCCGGTGGTAGCCGGTCACGCCGACCGGGGGCAGGCGGCCCCGGTCGTCGAGCTGGTCGTGCAGCATGTCGCCCTGCTCCAGCTGCAGGCGAAAGGCGGTGCCGCCGGGCAGCGCCGACGGCAGGGGGGTGGCCACCCCGCGCTCGGCGGTGACCAGCGGCGGCCAGTCGTCCAGCGTCGGCGGCGTGCGCAGGCGCTCGAGTTCGGCGGCGATGGCGGCATCGCTGTCGGTGGCAAACCCGAGGCAGTCGAGCAGGCGGCGCTGTACTTCGGGTTCCAGCCGGCAGCGTTCGCCTTCGCTGTCCAGCCACTCCAGCAGCAGCCCGGCGGCGGCCGCCAGCTGCTGCAGGGGGGTCTCGCTCGTTGGCATGTTCGCTCAGCTCCCTGTGTCGATTATCCGCTCAGCGTTTCCGCCCCCGGGTTGGTGTGGAGCCAGGCGGCGGCACTGCGCCGTGGCAGGCGGCCGCTCTCGGCGGCCACCGCCACGCCTTCGCGGGTCTCGTGAAGACAGCGCCCCACGCCAAGGGCGGGCGTGGCGGCGGCGTCGTCACCGAGGTTGGCGGCGATCACCAGTTGGGTGTCGTCGCGCAGTCGCCAGCGGGCGATCACGGCGTGTGACGACAGGCCCTCGGCGCCGAGCGCCCGGGCGCCGTCGAGGCGCGGCACGATCTCGCCCTGGCGGATCGCCAGCAGCCGCTGCACGAACGCCAGCCAGTCGCGGTGGGCCTGCGCTTCGGCTTCGGCCGGGTCGAGGCGCGAGGCCTCGAAGGTGGTTGAAGCGTTGGGGTCGGGAATGGCCGCGCGACGGGCGGGGTCCTGGAAGTCGCTGAAGTCGGCGAACTCCGCGCGACGGCCCTCGCGCACCGCCTCGGCCAGCGCGTCGCGGTGGTCGGTGAAGAACAGGAACGGGCGCTGGCTGGCCCACTCCTCGCCCATGAACAGCAGCGGCACCATGGGCGAGAGCAGCAGCAGCAGGGTGGCGGCCTGGAGGGTTTCGGCAGGGCACAGCCGGGTCAGCCGCTCGCCCAGGGCGCGGTTGCCGATCTGGTCGTGGTTCTGCAGGAAGTTCACGAAGGCGGTGGGCGGCAAGTGAGCGCTGGGCATGCCCCGCGGCTCGCCGCGGCGGGTGGCCTCGCCCTGGTAGATGAAGCCTTCGCCGAGGCAGCGCGCCAGTTTGTCGATGGGGGCCTCGGCGAAGTCGGCGTAGTAGCCCTCGTGCTCGCCGGTAAGCAGCACGTGCATGACGTTGTGCCAGTCGTCGTTCCACTGGGCGGTGTAGTGGCCGCTTTCCAGCAGGCCGGCGTCGTTGTGCTCGTTCTCGAGAACCAGGTGCACGTGGCGGCGGGAGCCGAGGCGCGAGCGCACCGCCTTGGCCAGGCTCACCAGGAAGTCGCGCTCGCCGATGGCGTGCACGGCGTCGAGGCGCAGGCCGTCGAAGCGGTACTCCTCGAGCCACATCAGGGCGTTGTCGATGAAGAAGCGGCGCACCATCGGCTGGCGGAAGTCGATGGCCGGCCCCCAGGGGGTGGCCTGGTCGGCGCGGAAGAAGGGCTCGGCATAGAGGCCGAGGTAGTTGCCGTCCGGGCCGAAGTGGTTGTAGACCACATCGAGAAACACCATCAGCCCGTGGCCGTGGGCCTCGTCGACCAGCGCCTTGAGCGCATCGGGCTCGCCGTAGGCATCGGCCACGGCATAGGGCAGCACGCCGTCGTAGCCCCAGTTGCGCGAGCCGGGAAACTCCGCCACCGGCATCAGCTCGATGGCGGTGATGCCGAGCTCGGCCAGCCGCGGCAGCTGGCGGCGCACTTCCTCCAGGCCGCCCATCGCCCCCGGGTGCAGCTCGTAGAGCACCGTCTCGTGCCACGGGCGGCCCGGCCAGTCGGGATGGCGCCAGGCGTAGCGCTCGGCGTCGATGACGCGGCTCGGCCCCTCGATGCCGCCCGCCTGGCTGCGGGCGGCGGGGTCGGGCACGGCCAGCCCGTCGGGCTCGCCGGCGGTGAAGACGCGGTAGCGGTAGCAGGCACCGTGCCCGCACGGCGCCTCGGCGACGAAGCGCCCCTCGCCCTGGTCCGCCATCGCCAGGGGAGCCAGGCCTTCGACCTCCAGCGTCACGCGTTCGGCGCTCGGTGCCCAGAGCGCGAAGCGCGTGCGGTCGGGGGCGATGACCCGGGCGCCCAGGCCGCGATCCTCTGCCACTGCGCTCATGTCCCACCCTGGGCCGCGGTGTCGACGGCCTCGCATACCTGGCTGTAGAGCTGGCTGTAGGGGGCGATCGACTGTCGCCAGTGGTAGCGACCGACCATGGCCGCCCGCCGCATGGCGTGGAACAGCGTCTTCGACTGGTATACGGCGAAGGCCTGCTGGATGGCGCGCATGTAGCTTGCCTGCGTCATCTCGTCGAACAGGAAGCCGGTGACGCCATCCTCGATGGTATCGGCCAGCCCGCCGGTGCGGTGGGCGATCGGCAGCGAGCCGAAGCGCTGGGCGTACATCTGGCTCAGGCCGCAGGGTTCGAAGCGCGAGGGCATCAAGAGGAAGTCGCTGCCGGCGAAGATGCAGCGGGCCTCATATTCGTCGTAGCCGATGAAGACGCCGACCGCGCCGGGGAAGCGTTCGGCCAGCTCGGTGAGCGCGGCTTCGACATCGGGGTCGCCGCTGCCGATGCACACCAGCTGTCCTCCCGCCCAGACGATGGACGCCGCCGCCTCGAGCGTCAGGTCGATGCCCTTCTGGTGCACCAGCCGCGACACGATGGCGAACAGCGGCCCCTGCCCGGGGGCCAGGCCGAAGCGCTTGCGCACATGGTCGGCGTTGGCGCGCTTGCCGCGCCAGTCGTTGGCGGAGAACGCCTGCACCAGGTGGGCGTCGGTACGCGGGTCCCAGGAGTCGTCGATGCCGTTGGGGATGCCGCTGAGCTTGCCCTGTTCGGCCTTGCAGGCGAGCAGCCCCTCGAGGCCGCAGCCGTACTCCGGCGTGGTGATCTCGCGGGCGTAGGTGGCGCTGACGGTGGTCACATGGGTGGCATGCACGATGCCGGCCTTCATGAAGGAGAGCTTGCCGTAGTACTCGACGTCCTCGATGTGGAAGGCGTCGGCGGGAATGCCGAGGCGCGCCAGGGCGTCATGCTCGAACAGCCCCTGGTAGGCGAGGTTGTGGATGGTGAAGATGGTGGGCACGTCCTCGCCGCGCCAATGGAGGTAGGCCGGGGCCAGGCCGCAGGTCCAGTCGTTGAGGTGCATCAGGTCGGGCTGCCACGCCAGGCCGGCGCGGCCGCTGGCGATCTCCGCCGCGGCCAGCGACAGCCGGGCGAAGCGGATGTCGTTGTCTTCCCAGCCGTCGCCGCCGCCGGTGGAGTAGGCGGCGTGACCGTTGCCGTAGGGCGTGCCTTCGCGGTCGTAGAGTTCGGGGCACAGCAGCACGTAGATGACGAGGCCGTCTTCGCAGGTCAGCTCGGCGATGTCGCAGGCCGGAATATCGGCATGGGCGGGCAGGTGGCCGACCTGGCGCAGGGCATGACCCGAATTCAGGAGCTGCGGATAGCCGGGGATGAGCACGCGCACGTCATGGTGTGCCGCCAGCGCCCGCGGCAGGGCGGAAGAAACGTCGCCCAGCCCGCCGGCCTTGACGAAATCGGCCATCTCCGGGGTGACGAACAGGACGCGCCGGCCGGAAGGCGGTACGGTTCGGCGCGCCTGGCCGCTGTCCGCGCGACGGGTGGTGTCACGCGGTCGGGTACGACTGAAAGGTTCAATGACTTCAGGCTCCGCACCGCCTGAAGTATCCCATCTCACACGGGTGCTCGTGTCGATGCCGCGCAAAGCTACATTGCCCATGCCTGACCTCCCTGGATGTCATGGTCAACGGTGTCAAGCGAAGTGTCTGGACTCCACTTGCCTGGCTCCGTGCTTTCCTCAGCCTTCGGCAACCCTGCCCGCAGCTCTGCTTCTGGAAAGTACTTTTGCAGTTATAGACGATGGATCATATGAAAGCGAACCGCGGAACATGAATAACCTGTGTTATGAGAACGGGGAATAAAGGAAATAATATTTCTCAACTGATTTTGTTGAAAATACACCGTTTTTTTTCGTCAACAGCGCTAAAAGCGGAACTCGATAGCGGACTAAAATTTGTCGGAATGCCCTGTATTTGCTACATCTTTGGGCAGTGATGGGAAGTTGGTTGGCGTATTTTGGTGAATGCCAATCGTGGAAAAATTATTCTCAATAAATACAGAAATAAAAAACAGCGTAACCGTTACATTGTGAGCGGGCGTAGGCGGAATGCCTTTATAAAAACCAAGGAATTTTATCGGTTAAAAGTCTTGTAAAAACGAGATAAATAGCGTGACAAAAAGAGGCGGCACGATACAGAGCGGGCAACCATCGAGGGACTGGCTGACGACCGAGCTGACCATCAACAGCAAGGAGGAGTGACATGAGTCGAAACCTGAAGGACAGGGTGGTGGTGATCACCGGGGCTTCCAGCGGCATCGGCAGGGCCGCCGCGCATGCCTTTGCCCGTGCCGGCGCTTCGCTGGTGCTGGCGGCCCGGCGAGAGGGCGCGCTGCAAGAGGCGCTGGCCGAGTGCGAGCGGCTGGGCGGCAGGGGCATCGTGGTACCGACGGACGTCTGCGATGCCGACCAGGTCGAGCGGCTCTGCGAGCGTGCCGTGGCGCAGTTCGGCCATGTCGATGTCTGGGTGAACAACGCCGCGGTCACGCTGTTCGGCCGCCTTGAGGAGACGCCGCGCGAGGCCTTCGAGAAAGTCATCCAGACCAACCTGATCGGCTACGTCAACGGGGCCAGGGCGGCCATTCGCCAGTTCCGCGAGCAGGGGCAGGGGCGGCTGATCCAGGTCGCGTCCATGGTGGCCCATGCCGGCCAGCCTTTCACCAGTGCCTACGTGGCATCGAAGTGGGCCATTCGCGGCCTCTCGGAGTGCCTGCGCATGGAGCTGGCCGACGCGCCGCACATCCATGTCTCCACCCTGCTGCCGGCCTCCATCGACACGCCGCTGTTCCAGAACGGCGCCAACTACGTGGGACATCCAGCCAAGGCGATGACGCCCGTCTACCCGCCCGAGCAGGTGGCGGCGGCGATCGTGCAGGCCGCCCGGCACCCCACGCGGGAGTGCTTCGTCGGCAACGCCGGGCGCATGATGGCCGTCCTGCGCAGCCTGGCGCCGCCGCTGGGCGAGAAGATGATGGAGCGCAAGGTGAACAGCGACCATTTCTCCCGGGGCCTGCCCGTCGAGCCGAACCCGGGCAACCTGTTCGAATCGCAAGGCCGGGGCAGCGTGCGCGGCGGCTGGATCGAGCGCGAGCACGGCCACGACCACGGATCGGCGTTGCCTCTCGGGGGGCTGCTGGTCGGCCTGGCGGTGGCGCTTCCCCTGGCCTGCTATGCGTATCACAAGCAGCGTGATGCCTAGCGCGGCACGCCTTCCTACCGATCGATGGACTGAGACGAAGGAGCCTCTCATGCGACCGAGTTCACCCTCTTATATCGCCGATTTCGATTCCGCCACCGGCATGCTGCGCGCCACCTCCAATTTCCTGCACGGCAAGGACTATCCCGCCCTGGGCAAGGGGCACGCCATGGGCTGGGTGGTGCAGGCGGCCAACCTGCTGCCGCAATCGGCCCGCGAGCAGGTCTACGCCATCGGCGGCGTCACGGAGGGCCATGCCCCCAGCAAGCTGGATCAGGTGAACGCCGAGAAAGTGGCGGAATGGATCACCGCCCGCTATCCCCAGCGCCGCTACCAGGCCGTGATGGTAGGCTCGGCCAGCGGCGCCCTGACGCACCTTTCGGCCGCCTTCGACATCCCCTGGCTGCCGCAGACCTTCTTCGTGCCGGTACGCCACCTGTCGGGCGACAACGACGACCCGGTGGACGCCATGGAATTCGGTCGCCGCTACGGCCCGCTGCTGCTCGAGGCCAACCCGGAACTGCAGCTCCACCACATGCACGATGCCAACCAGGACCGCCTGATGGTGGAGTACATGGACTACTTCCGGGTCAAGCGGCTGACCCTCGGGAGGGCCTACGAGCAGTTTCTCGAAGCGAACCTTGAGCCGGGCGGCACCATCATCGTGACCGAATGCCAGCGCAAGTGGCCGACGACCCGCATCGGCGAGCGCCACGTCTTCCAGCACGGCGCGCTGGGAGGGGCATCCGAGGAGGAGTTCCTGCACGGCAGCGAGCGCATCGCGGAGTACCTCGAACGCTATGACTCGCCGGTACGGCGCTGGCCCTCGCCCGAGCCCGACGGCGAAAGCCCCGAGGCCGAATGGGGCTTCGAGGAGGCGCTGCGCGAGGATATCCTGCGCTTTGCCGCCCGGCGCGGCTACAGGGTCAAGCGGCTGCTCTTCACCGAGCCCGACGATATCAGCCCGCTGGTGGCCGATTTCTATCGCGACTGGTACCGCCAGCGCGGCATGAAGTCCAATCGCGTGCTGGTGGAGTCATTCATCATGCTCGAGCCCTATTGGGCGCTGCGCACCGGCTCGGTGCCCTTCTGGATGAAGTTCAACATGGACCCTTCGGTCGACGTGATCGAGCGCTACCTCGATTCGCGCGAGCCCTTCGACGAGGTCAACCTGATGCTGTTCAACAACGGCGTCGAGGCGGCGGGGTTCCCTCAGATCGACCGCTGGAAACAGGTGCTGGCCCGGGCACGCCGGCAGGGCCGGTTCATCGGCGTCAGCGAGGAGCTTCACCCGCGGGACTTCGGCTCGCTCGGTCGCTACTACATCGAGCTTCGGCAGAAGATCAAGGCGCGCTATCCGCTACCGGGACCGCTGCCGCTGCAGCGGCTGTGGGACCATATGGAGCGCCACCGCGAGCGCTACGCGGTGGAGCTGCGCGACGCCTGACCGGACCGGCGCGGGCACAAGCTGCGCAGCAGCCGTGGCTGACGCTCGTTAAGCAGTCCGCTTGGGTCAGCGGTGGTTCGGGGCGCCGGTCTCCGGCAAGTCGTCGGGCTTGTTCCAGCGCCTCAGGTCCTCGGGGCGGTCGAGGTCCCGGACGGTGGCGGGGCAGGCCAGGCGCCAGCCCAGCGCGGCGATCCGTTGGCGGGTCTCGGCCATCACGCGCTCGGTGCCCCAGGCGATGGCCTCGAACAGCCGCGGGTCGGGCCGGCGAGCGCCGATCAGGGCGTAGCCGCCGTCCTCGGCCGGCAGGCAGACGGCCTCATGGTCCTGCAGCCGCTCGGCGCAGGTGCCGAGCAGCGCCGGGGTCAGCGCCGGGCAGTCGCTGCCGATGACCATGGCGGGGCCTCCGGCCTGTGCCAGGGCGCAATGCATGCGCTCGCCCAGGTCGCCTTCGGGCTGGGCGCGCAGGGTGATGCCGTGGCGCTCGGCCAGTTCGAGAAACAGCGGGTGGGCGTGGTCCAGCGCCGTCCAGAGCGTGATGCGACCGGGCGGTAGGGCGGCGCACGCCACCTCCAGGGTGTCCCGCAGCAGGCGGGCATGCACCCGGGCGGCGCCCTCGGGACCGAGCGCCGGGATCAGGCGCGTCTTGGCCCGGCCGGGGATCGGCGCCTTGGCCAGGATGGCGAGTGCCACGCCACCGGAAAGCCGCTCAGCGCACATGGCGATATTCCTGCGCCAGGCTCTGCGGCGACTCGCCGCGCCAGTAGCGGAAGCGCAGCCGCCACATCAGCCAGATCGTCGACCAGGCGCCCTGCCGCTCCCAGCGGCGCCCGCTGCTTGTCACGCGCTGGCGCAGGCAGGCGGGCGGCGAGAGGCGCTTCAGGCGGCGCGACATCTCGATATCCTCCATCAGCGGCTGGTCGGGAAAACCGCCGACTGCATCAAAGGCCGCCCGCGTCATGAACAGCGCCTGGTCGCCGGTGGCGATGCCGGTCAGGCGGGAGCGCAGGTTCATGGCGGTGGCGATCACCGGCAGCAGGCGGTGGCGCCCTTCGAGGCGGATATCAAAGCGCCCCCAGCAGCGGCCCCCTGACAGGGCCGCGTCGATCAGGCCGTCGGCGTTCTCGGGCAGGCGGGTATCGGCATGCAGGAACAGCAGCCGGGCCGACCGGGCCGCCCGCGCGCCGGCATTCATCTGCACGGCCCGCCCCGCCGGGCTGCCCAGCACGCGCTCCGCCAGCGGAGCAGCCCGCGCCGCGGTGTCGTCGCGGCTGCCCCCGTCGACGACGATCACCTCGACGCCGTTCCGGCGCAGCCCCTGCAGGTCGGCCAGCACGGCATCGAGGGTCTCGGCCTCGTTCAGGGTAGGGATGATCAGGCTGAGCGTTGGTTCCGACATTGGTGTTCTCGGGCGATCGAATCGAGAATGGGCGGGCGTGCAAGGATGCCGAACCCCGCGGCAACTCATGCCAGCATACCCTGATTGATCCCCGAGGAGCCCAGATGAGATCACGACGCCTGTTGCTGTTGCTGCTGGTGGTCGCCGCCGTGGCGGCCTTCTTCCTGTCGGGGGCCGGCGACTTCTTCACCCTGCAGGCCCTGCAGGCCGAGCAGGCCCGCTTCCAGGCCTGGCTGGCGCGGGAGCCGGTCACCGTGATCGGCGGCTTCTTCTTGCTCTATGTGGTGATGGCGGGGCTCTCCCTGCCCGGCGCGACCCTGATGACGGTGCTGAGCGGGGCGCTGTTCGGGCTGGGCTGGGGGCTTGTGATCGTCTCCTTCGCCAGCGCCCTGGGAGCGACCCTGGCGGCACTGATCGCACGGACCCTGCTGCGCGCCCCGCTGGAGCGGCGCTACGCCGGGGCGCTCGAGCGCATCAACGCGGGCATCCGCCGCGAAGGGGCGCTCTACCTCTTCACCCTGCGCCTGATCCCGCTCTTCCCCTTCTTCGTGATCAACCTGGTGATGGGCCTGACGCGGATGCGGCTGACCACCTTCTACTGGGTCAGCCAGGTCGGCATGCTGCCGGGCACGGCGGTGTTCGTGAACGCCGGCCGCGAGCTGGGTGAGCTGCAGGCCCTGGGCGACATCCTCTCGCCCTCGCTGCTGGCCTCCTTTGCGCTGATCGGCCTGTTCCCCTGGCTGGCCAAGGGGCTGGCGGCCCTGGTCAAGCGGCGCGCCCTGGCCAGGCGCTACGCCAGGCCGTCGCGCTTCGACCGCGACATCGTGGTGATCGGCGCCGGCGCCGCGGGGCTGGTGGCCAGCTATATCGCCGCGGCCGTGCGCGCCCGGGTGACCCTGGTGGAGCGCGAGCGCATGGGGGGCGACTGCCTCAATACCGGCTGCGTGCCCTCCAAGGCGCTGATCCGGGCCGCCCGCTCGGTCCGCGAGGTGCGACGGGCGGGCCAGTATGGCGTCCGCGTGGCCGAGCCGAGGGTCGATTTCGCCGCCGTGATGGGCCACGTGCAGGGCGCCATCGAGGCCATCGCGCCCCATGACAGCGTCGAGCGCTACCAGGGCCTGGGGGTGGAGGTGCTCAAGGGCGAGGCGAGCCTGGCGAGCCCCTGGCAGGTGCGGGTGGCGACGCCGGAAGGGGCGCGCACCCTGACCACGCGCCATGTGATCATCGCCAGCGGCGCGCGGCCCCGGGTGCCCGAGCTGCCGGGCATCGAGGCGGTGGACGTGCTCACCTCCGACACCCTGTGGCAGCTTCGGGAACTGCCCGAACGGCTGGTAGTGCTCGGCGGCGGGCCGATCGGCTGCGAGCTGGGCCAGAGCTTCGCCCTGCTGGGCAGCCGGGTGACCCTGGTGGAGTCGTCGGGCCAGCTGCTGCCCCGCGAGGACCCCGAGGTCGCCGAAGCGCTGCGGAGCGCCATGGGCGAGGAGGGCGTGCGCGTGCTGCTGGGCCACCGGGCGCTCGAGGTGGTCACCGACGCGTTGGGCACCGCACTGGAGGTGGCTAACGGCGAAGGGCGCCGCGAGCGGCTGCCCTTTACCCACCTGCTGGTGGCGGTGGGGCGCGAGGCCAACGTCAGCGGCATGGGCCTGGAGGCGCTGGGCGTCGAGACCCGCGCCAACGGCACCCTGGACGTGGACGAGACGCTGCGCAGCGTGCTGCCCAACGTCTGGGCCTGCGGCGACGTGGCGGGGCCCTACCAGCTGACCCATGCCGGGGCCCATCAGGCCTGGCACGCCACGGTCAACGCCCTGTTCGGGGAGTTCCGGCGCTTTCGGGTCAGCTATCGGGCGCTGCCGGCGGTCACCTTCACCACCCCGGAGGTGGCGCGGGTGGGGCTCAACGAGCGGGAAGCGCAGGCGCAGGGCGTCGCCCATGAGGTGACCCGCTACGCGCTGGCGGAGCTCGATCGCGCCCTGGCAGAGGGCGACAGCGAAGGCTTCGTCAAGGTGCTCACCCCGCCCGGCAGCGATCGCATCCTCGGGGCCACCATCATCGGCGAGGGGGCCGGCGAGATGCTCGCCACCTTCACCCTGGCGATGACCCGGGGGATAGGACTCAATCGCCTGCTGTCCACCATTCATCCCTATCCCACCCGCAGCGAGGCGGTGAAGGCGACCGCCGGGGTGTGGAAGAATGCCCACAAGCCCGAGCGGCTGCTGGAGTGGCTGGCGCGCTACTTCGCCTGGCGGCGCGGTGGCGAGAGGAGTGAGAAAGGATGACGCCATGCACGACTTCCTGATGCTCAATGAACCCTGGATCCGCTTCGCGGCCTTCGCCGGCGTGCTGCTGCTGATGGCCGGCTGGGAGCTGGCGGCGGCCCGCCGCCCGCAGCGGATCACCCGGCGCCAGCGCTGGCCCGGCAACCTGCTGATCGTGGCGATCGATACCCTGGCGGTGCGCCTGGTGTTTCCGCTGGCGGCGGTGGGGGTGGCGCTGACGGCGGAGCAGCAGGGGTGGGGTCTGGTCCACTGGCTCGAGATGCCGCTGTGGCTGGCGGTGCCGCTCTGCGTGGTGGCCCTCGACGCCCTGATCTACTTCCAGCACCGCCTCTTCCACGCGGTGCCCTGGCTGTGGCGCCTGCATCGCATGCACCACGCCGACCTGGAGCTCGACGTCACCTCGGGCCTGCGCTTCCACCCCGTGGAGATCCTGCTCTCGATGGCGATCAAGGTCGCCGCCGTGGTGGTGCTGGGGGCGCCCGCCCTGGCGGTGCTGCTGTTCGAGGTGATCCTCAACGCCACCTCGATGTTCAACCACGGCAATGTGCGCCTGCCGCGGCGGCTCGACCGCTGGCTGCGCCTGGTGGTGGTGACCCCCGACATGCATCGGGTCCACCACTCCTGGCTGCGCCACGAGACCGACAGCAACTTCGGCTTCAGCCTGCCCTGGTGGGACCGCCTGTTCGGCACCTACCGGGCCCAGCCCGAGCAGGGGCACCTGGGCATGACCATCGGCCTCGAGCAGTTCCGCGACCCCGGCGAGCTGAGGCTCGACCGCATGCTGCTGCAGCCGTGGCGCGACCCCGCAGGCCGCGAGGGCGGGCTTACCCGAGGGTGATGATCCGCCCGCCGGCCGCCTCGGCGTCCTCGCGGTCGTGGGTGACCAGCAGGCTGGGCAGGCCCGCCTCCCGCAGCCGGTCGAACACCAGCCGGCGCATCTCGTGGCGCAGGTGGGTATCGAGCCGGGAGAAGGGCTCGTCGAGCAGCACGGCACAGGGCTCGGAGAGCAGCAGGCGCATCAGCGCCACCCGGGCCTTCTGGCCGCCGGAGAGGGTGGCCGGGTCGCGCCGGTCGAAGCCCGCGAGGCCGATATCGGAGAGGGCCGCCTCGATGCGCTCGGCCTTGTCGGGCGCGGTGCGGGGCAGGCCGAAGCGCAGGTTGCCGGCCACCGACAGGTGCGGAAAGAGCAGCGGGTCCTGGAACAGCAGCCCGATGCCGCGCCGCTCCGCCGCCAGCCCGGTGATGTCGCGGCCATCCAGCAGCACCCGGCCCGAGGCCGCAAACGCCGGCGCCAGGAATCCCGCCACGAAGGCCAGCAGGGTCGACTTGCCGGCGCCGGACGGCCCCATCACCGAGAGAATCTCCCCGGGGCCCACCTCGGCATCGAGCTCAAGCAGGGTGACCCCGTCCAGGCCGAGTCGAACGTCCTTCAGCGCCAGGTGATGGCGGTCGTTCATGGTGAGCCTCGCATGCCGCGACGGTGAGTCCAGAGCAGCCGTGGCAGGCCCACGGCGATGAGAAAGCCCAGCAGCGGCAGGCTGGCCTGGACCAGGGCCCAGACGCCGATCAGGCGCCGGTCGCCGCCGGCGGCCAGGGAGACGGCCTCGGTGGTCACGGTAGGCACCCGGCCGGCGCCGAGCAGCTGGGTGGGCAGGTACTGGCCGATGCTGACGGCAAGGCCCACGGCGCCGGCGGTCAGCAGCGGGGCCAGCAGCATCGGCAGGCGCACCCGCCAGAAGGCGCCGTCGGGTGAGGCGCGAAGGCTCAGCGCCAGCTGCGACCAGCGCGGGTCGAAGCGCCGGTAGGCCTCCGAGAGCGACAGGAACACGTAGGGCAGCACGAACAGCAGGTGGCCGAAGATCACCAGCGCCTGCTGCGGCCGGGAGCCCAGGGCCTCCATCACCACCACCAGGCCGAACAGGAAGGCGATCTGGGGCACGATCAGCGGCAGGTAGAGCAGTCCCAGCGCCGACAATACGCGGCCTGGTGACGGATGCCTGCTCGTTCGCTGCTCGTTCTCCAGGGCGGCCAGGGTCAGGGCCAGTGCGATCAGCGTGGCGACGGCGGCGATCCCCAGGGTCGAGGCGACCGGGCCCGCCAGCGATGGCAGGGCGCGCTGCCAGTGCAGCAGGGTGAACGACTGCGGCAGCGCCTCGGGGAAGCGCCAGAAGCCGGACACCGAGTGCAGCGCCAGGGCGGCGATTCCTGCGCAGGCGGCGAGGGTGGCCAGCAGGATCAGCCCCTTGCCCAGCAGGCGCAGCGGCCACTCGCCGCGGCGCCGCTGGCCCCCCTCGACCCAGCCGCGCCCCAGGCGGGCGACCAGGCGCTCCAGCCCCCACCAGCCAACCACCGCCGCAGCGGTGACGCCCAACTGCAGCAGCGCCCCGGCCGAGGCCATGAAGCGCCGCGACAGGTCCGGGTCCTGGAACCAGGTGAGGATCGAGACGGCCAGCGTCGGCGGCAGGGTGGGGCCGAGGATCAGGGCCATGTCCACCACCGAGGTGGCGTAGGCGATCACCGCATAGACGGGCAGCCGGATCAGGGGATAGAGCGCCGGCGCGACGGCCTTGAGCCAGGCGATCATCGGCCGATAGCCCAGCGAGCGCGCCATGGCCAGGCGCCGCTCGGGGTCGAGCTGGGGCAGGGCGGCCAGGCTCATCAGCAGCAGGAAGGGGATCTCCTTGAGGATGAGCCCCGCCATCAGCGAGAGCCCCCAGGGGTCGTTGACGATCAGCGCATCCGGCGGGCGCTCCCAGCCGGTCAGCCCGGGCGAGGCCAGCCGCGCCAGCAGCCCCGAGGGGGCGATCAGGAAGGCCAGGCCGAAGGCGGCCGCCGCATGGGGCACCGACAGCAGCGGCGAGACCAGGCGGCGGATCCAGTGGTCAAGGCGGCTGCCGGAGACCCCGGCCAGGAACAGCAGCACCACGGCCAGCGACACGGCCGTCGTCAGCAGGCCGCTGGCGAGGCTGATGGCTACCGAGCGCCAAAGCCCCGGCTGGGCAAGGAGCGCCTGCCAGGGGGCCAAGCTGAATTCGGTGCCGCCCAGCGCCGGCAGGTAGCCGAAGGCGGGCAGCACGGCCATGGCCAGCCCGGCCAGGATCGGCCCCACCAGCAGGGTGACGATCAGCGCCGGGGCGAGACGCAGCAGCATGGCGCGAACGACCGCTGATCAGCGCCGCACGTAGCGCTCGCGCCAGGCCGCCTGCAGCGCCGTCATCCAGCTCGGGTGGGGTTCGGGGAGCGTCTTCTCCAGGGCATCGGCGGGCAGCATGGCGGGATTCTCCTCGTCGATGGCGAAGCGTGCCCGGTCCGCCTCGGGCAGGCGGGCGACGTCGAGCACGGTGCGATCGCCCCACACCGCCAGGTCCTGCTTGTGGGCCTGGGCCTCCGGGGAGAGCAGGAAGTCGGCCACCACCATGGCGCCGGCGCGGCGCGGCGAGTTGAAGGGGATGGCCACGAAGTGGACGTTGCCCAGGGTGCCGTCGTCGAGCACATAGCTGCGCACGCTGGGGGGAAGCTCCAGGTCGGCCACCGCCGCCGCCGGCTCCGAGGGGTAGAAGGTGAAGGCCAGGCTCAGCTCGCCGTCGCCCATCAGCCGGCGCAGCTCCGGCCCGGTGGCGGGAAACTGCCGGCCGCTGCGCCACAGGTGGGGGTGCAGGGCATCCAGGTAGTCCCACAGCGGTGCGGTGACGGCGTCGAAGTCGCTCTCTTCCGTGGGGGCGTAGAGGGGGGCGGTATCCTCGACCAGGGCGATCAGCGCCTGCTTGAGGAAGGTGCTGCCGGTGAAGTCGGGGATGCGCGGGTAGGTGAAGCGCCCGGGGTTGGCCTCGGCCCAGGCCAGCAGCGCCTCGATGCTGCGCGGCGGACCGCCGCCGAGCTCGGCGCTGTCCCCCGGTTCTTCGCTGTCCCCCAGTTCTGCGCTGTCCCGCAGTTCTTCACTGTCCCCCATCTCTGCGCTGTCATAGTAGAAAGTGATCTGGGCCTTGCCCCAGGGCGACTCGTACCCCTCGGTGGGCAGGGTGAAGTCGGTCACCACCTCCGGGTTGTGCTCGGGGTGGGTCAGGGCGAAGTTCGGCAGCCGCTCGGCGAAGGGGCCGTAGAGCAGGTCGGCCTCCTTCATGGCGGCGAAGTTCTCGCCGTTGATCCAGATGAGGTCGATGCTGCCGTCGTCGAGGTTGCCGGCGGACTTCTCGGCCAGCACCCGCGAGACCGCGGCGCTGGTGTCGTCGAGCTTGACGTGCACCAGGGTGAGGTCGTGCTCCTCGGCCACCCGCCGCGCCACCCACTCGAGGTAGCGGTTGGTGCGGCTGTCGCCGCCCCAGGCGTTCCAGTAGACGGTCTGGCCGCGGGCCTCCTCGAGCACCGCCGCCCAGTCGGCGGGTTCCGGAGCGGCATGCAGCGGCGCGGCCAGCGCCAGGGCGGGGAGCAGCGCCAGGGTGGGTAGCAGGGCAAGGGAGCGGGTCGGCATGGGGAGTCCTTGTCGGGGCGTCAGGGGAATCAATCGCCGAGGGCGAGGTGCAGGTCAAGCAGTTCCTCTTTCACCCGGGCGATCACCGCCGGGGAGAGGTAGTGGTCGACCCGGTCGCGTACATGGGCCACCAGGGCGTCGTCGCTGAGCTCGGCGGACCAGTCCTCGCCGGCGGCCTCGGTGTCGCGGTTCCGGCCGTGCTGCGCCCGCCACTTGGCGCACCAGGTCAGCGACCAGAGCCACATGGCCCGGCGACAGGCCAGCAGCGAGGCGGTGTCGCCGGCAAGGCCCGATGTGCTTCGCCACTGGTGATAGAAGCCGGCCACTTCCTCGACGCTCAGCGCGGCGCGGCTGTGCAGGTCCCAGGTGGTGGAGGTGTAGAGCGTGGCGTGGGCCAGGTCGAAGCCCGGCAGGCCGTAGCGGCACTTCTCCAGGTCCACCAGCACCGCGCGTCCCGAGTCGGTGACCAGGAAGTTGCCGGGGTGGGCATCGAAGCTGATCAGGCGGGGGGCCGTGCCGGGCCCCGCCGGCAGGCGCTCGGGCAGCGCCGCCAGCGCCTCCTCGACCTGCGTGCGTGCCTCTCGGGAGAGGCCGGCGTGCCCCAGCCACTCCGCCTGGCGCTCCACCTCTTCGCGCATGGCTCGCCAGGGGTCGGCAGGCGAGCGCAGCGGGGCACGCTCCGCCTCGGCGGGGACCTCCAGGCGGTGGATGGCGGCCAGCGCCTCGGCGATGGCGGGCAGGTCGTCGGGCAGCCGCGCCGGCCGCCCGCGTACCGCGCTGACCAGCAGGCCGCCGCGGGGTAGCTCCGCCGAGGGGGGCAGGGTGCCGTGCAGGGCCGGGGTATGGCCGCTCTGGCCGGCGCGGGCGAAGCAGGCCGCCTGGTAGGTGAGATTCTCCTCGGCTGGCAGCCCCATCTGGCTCTGCTTGGGCAGGCGCGCCACCCAGTCGATGGCGTCCCGCGACAGCCACACATGGGTGTGGGCCAGGCCGGTATCGGCCATCGGATGCATTGCATGGATGCCGGGGGCCAGGCCGGCGCGAGCCAGGGCGTTGGCCAGGGCATCGAGGGGTTCTTGTCGTGTGTCCGGGCATGGAACGGAATCCGGCATGAGGGCCTCTGTGTCGTGAGTGCGGCGTTTCGGGTGAGTCGAGGATTCGAGTTTCCTTACCTATTCGCGGGTCACCATCTACGCTGATAACGACATCGGCTGTCCCCAGGGTTCGAACCCGTTTTCTGAACTAGGGGCGGTGTCGAGACTCACACCCACTATACGGGTCGCGCAGGAAAGATCACCATGAGCCGAGTCCATGCTGCCCCGATCGGGCGACGCTTTCTCCTGTTCAGCCTCTCCTGCCTGGTGCTGGGCGCCGGCCTGGCCCTGTTTCAGTCGATGGTCCAGGCACAGCAGAGCGAGCGTACGGCGCTGGTGATGACGGTAGACGGCGCCATCGGCCCTGCCACCGGCGACTATTTCGAGCGCGGCCTGCGCCACGCGGCCGAGCGTGATGTCGAGCTGGTGATCGTGCAGATGGACACGCCGGGCGGGCTCGATGCCAGCATGCGCAGCATGATCCGCGCCATGCTCAGTTCGCCGGTGCCCGTTGCCATCTACGTCTCGCCCAGCGGGGCGCGTGCCGCCAGCGCGGGCACCTACCTGCTCTACGGCAGCCACATCGCGGCCATGGCGCCTTCTACCCACCTGGGTTCCGCCACGCCGGTACAGATGGGCGGCGGTGGCTTACCCGGCATGGAGGATCGTGACGGCGAGGGCGATGCCCGGGCCGAGGAGCAAGGTAGCGGCGGGCAGGATGGCGAGGCGGACGGGGAGAACGGCGAGGCGGCGCAGCAGGCCGAGGAAACCGGCGACGAGGCGGCCGAGGCCGAGGGCGCCGTCCCCGCCGATACGCGCCGACGCGGCGAGACCGCCATGGAACGCAAGGTGCTCGAGGACGCCGTCTACTACATCCGCGGCCTGGCCGAGCGCCACGGGCGCAACGCCGACTGGGCCGAGGAGGCGGTGCGCGAGGCGGTCAACCTGACCGCGCGCGAGGCGCTCGAACTCAACGTGATCGACGTGATGGCACGCGACATCGATGACCTGCTGGCGCAGATCGATGGGCGTGAGGTGGTGATGGAGCGCGGCGAGCGTACCTTGAATACCGCCAATATCACCATCGAACGCCTCGACCCCGACTGGCGTACTCAACTCCTGCAGGTGATCACCAACCCCAACGTGGCCTATTTCCTGATGATCATCGGCTTCTACGGGCTGATCTTCGAACTCTCCAATCCGGGCGCCATGGTGCCGGGCACCATCGGCGTGATCTCGCTGCTGCTGGCGCTGTTCGCCTTCCAGTTGCTGCCGATCAACTATGCCGGCCTGGCACTGATCCTGGTGGGGCTTGGGCTGATCGTGGCCGAGGCGCTGATGCCCAGCTTCGGCATCCTGGGGATGGGCGGCATCGTCGCCTTCGTGATCGGCTCGGTGATGCTGATGGACGCCGACAACCTCAGCGTGTCGCTGCCGATGATCGCCGGCATCGCGCTGCTCTCGGCCGGGCTGATGCTGTGGGTCATCACCCGCCTGGTGCGCCTGCGCCGGCGGCCTGCGCGAAGCGGCATGGAACATCTCATCGGCAGCCAGGCCGTGGCGCTCGAGGACTTCCCCCGGCACGGGCACGTGCGACTGGGCGGCGAGCGCTGGAACGCCCGCAGCGCGGTCGCCCTGCGCCGCGGCCAAACGGTAAGGGTGGCGGCGGTGGAGGGCCTCACCCTGGTGGTCGAACCTGAACGGACGGCGCCCTGAGGGCGCCAACGCATCGCAACACATCGTCGTCACCCAAGGAGCCCGCTCATGATACTTCCCTATCTGGTACCCCTCATCCTGCTGTTCATGCTGATCGCCGCCTCGATCCGCATCCTGCCCGAGTACAAGCGCGGCGTGATCTTCTTCCTCGGCCGCTTTCAGGCGGTGAAGGGGCCGGGGCTGATCCTGGTGATCCCCGGCATCCAGCAGATGAGCGTGGTCGACCTGCGCGTCATCACCATGGACGTGCCGGAGCAGGACGTGATCTCCCAGGACAACGTCACCGTGAAGGTCAACGCTGTGCTCTACTTTCGCGTGGTAGACCCCGAGAAGGCGATCATCCAGGTGGAAAACTACACGGTGGCCACCAGCCAGCTGGCCCAGACCACGCTGCGTTCGGTGCTGGGAAAGCATGACCTCGATGAGATGCTCTCGGAGCGTGACAAGCTCAACGACGATATCCAGGAGATCATCGACGCCCAGACCGAAGACTGGGGCATCAAGGTGGCCAACGTCGAGATCAAGCACGTGGACCTCAACGAGACCATGATCCGCGCCATCGCCCGCCAGGCCGAGGCCGAGCGCGAGCGTCGCGCCAAGGTCATCCACGCCGAGGGCGAGCTGCAGGCCTCGCAGAAGCTGGTCGAGGCGGCCAATGTGATGGCCGAGAACTCGGCGGCGCTGCAGCTGCGCTACCTGCAGACCATGAGCGACATGAGCAACAAGAATGCCTCGACCATCTTCTTCCCGCTGCCGATGGATATCATGGAGGCGTTCCGCCACCTGAAAGCGTCGCCCGCGGCCCAGGCCAGGGCCGCCGGCAATGCCGCGAACGAACCGCCCACGCCAGACGCCTGACCGGGTGCCACGGCGGCGCCGTCGTGGCATGCTGAGGCGACCTGACGCCCAGCGAGGTCGCCTTGATCCACTCTCTCTCGCACCGCCAGCAGGGGCTGCTCTTGACCGGCGGCGGTGCGCTGATCATTTCCCCCGATGCCCTGCTGATCAAGCTGATCGGCCTACCCGACAGCGAGATCCTGCTGTGGCGCGGGCTGCTCACCGCGCTGGGCTTCGTGGTCATCATGCTGGCTCGCCATGGTGGCGGCACCTTCGAGGCCTACCGCCGCTGCGGCTGGACCGGCATCGGCGTGGCACTGCTGTTCAGTCTCTCCACCTTCGGCTTCGTGCTGGGCAATCAATACACCAAGGGCGGCAACGTGCTGATGATCCTGGCCGGCGCGCCACTGATCGCCGCCTTGCTGTCGCGGCTGTTTCTCGGCGAGCGGCTGCCGCGCCGCACCTGGCTTGCCATCTGGCTATGCCTGGCGGGTACCTCGCTGATCGTGCTCGACGATGCCGGCGCGGGATCGTGGATCGGCAACGGCTTCGCCCTGCTGGCGGCGACGGCCTTGGCCGCCAACTTCACCCTCTGCCGCACCCGGCCCGGCGTCGACATGAGCCCTATGCTCACGCTATCCGGGCTGATCGTCGCCGCTACGGCGGGGCTGTTCGGCCTGGCCCGGGGTGGGGTCGCGCTGCCGTCCGCCGACAGCCTGCTGCTGCTGGTCCTGCTATGCCTGCTGTTGCTGCCGCTGGGCTTCACCTTGATCCAGCGCGGGCCGCTCTACCTGCCCGCCGCCGAGGTGGGGCTGCTGATGCTGCTTGAAGTGGTGGTGGGCACGCTATGGGTATGGTGGGTGCTTGCGGAACGGCCCGCGCCGGTCGCGTTGCTGGGCGGCGCGCTGGTGCTAGGCACCCTGCTGGCCAAGGGGCTCTACGAGCGTCGCCTCGAACAGCGCCTGGGCCCCCGGGGTGCAGCGCAGCAGTAATGCTGCTAGAATTCGCGGCTCTTTTCGGAACGCCGCCATCGCGCGAGGCGACCGATTGACCTGACCTTGGACCAACGCAACGTGCTGACTTCTCTTGCCGGGCTGGCCACGCCACCCTAGCGCTCCCTCTCCTCGGTGATGTCGTTTCCGGCACGCCTTCGCTCGGCATCTCGATGATGTGCCGGGCTGCTTGTCCGTTACTTGCCAATTTCAAAACATCGTTCGCCACGGCTGCGTCTCCTCGACGCCGGTACGCGTGCGGCTCGTTCCATGACGCGCCTCGGGCCTGGCCTGCAGGCAGAAACTCCACCCACTGGACCCAAGAATGTTCCGATCCATCAAGCAAGAGTGGTTCTCCAATATCAAGGGCGACACCCTCGCCGGCATCGTGGTCGCACTGGCCCTGATTCCCGAGGCAATCGCCTTTTCCATCATTGCCGGCGTCGACCCCAAGGTCGGCCTCTACGCCTCCTTCTGCATCGCCGTGATCATCGCCTTCACCGGCGGGCGGCCCGGGATGATCTCGGCGGCCACCGGTGCCATGGCGCTGCTGATGGTCACCCTGGTGCGCGAGCACGGGCTCGAGTACCTGCTCGCCGCGACCCTGCTCACCGGGGTGCTGCAGATCGCTGCCGGCTATCTGAAATTGGCCGAGCTGATGCGCTTCGTCTCGCGCTCGGTGGTCACCGGTTTCGTCAACGCCCTGGCCATCCTCATCTTCATGGCCCAGCTGCCCGAGCTCGCCGGGGTGACCTGGCACGTCTATGCCATGACCGTGGCGGGCCTGGCGATCATCTATCTCTTCCCCTACGTCCCCAGGATCGGCAAGACGATCCCCTCGCCGCTGGTGTGCATCGTGGTGCTGACCGCGGTCTACCTGCTCACCGGCATGGAGATCCGCAGCGTGGGCGACATGGGCGAGCTGCCCGACACCCTGCCGGTGTTCCTGTGGCCCGACGTGCCGCTGAGTCTCGAGACCCTGTGGATCATCCTGCCCTACTCGCTGATGCTCACCGTGGTGGGCCTGCTGGAGTCGATGATGACCGCCACCATCGTCGATGACCTCACCGATACTCCCAGCGACAAGAACCGCGAGTGCAAGGGCCAGGGCATCGCCAACATCGGCTCCGGCCTGCTGGGCGGCATGGCCGGCTGCGCGATGATCGGCCAGTCGGTGATCAACGTGAAATCCGGCGGTCGTGGGCGACTCTCCACGTTCGTGGCCGGCGTGGTGCTGCTGATCCTGGTGGTATTTCTCTCCGACTGGGTGTCGCAGATTCCCATGGCCGCCTTGGTGGCGGTGATGATCATGGTCTCCATCGGCACCTTCAGCTGGGCCTCGATCCGCGACCTCAGGAAGCATCCGATGAGCACCAACATCGTCATGCTCGCCACCGTGGCCGTTACCGTGGGCACGCACAACCTGGCCATCGGCGTGTTCGTCGGCGTGCTGCTGGCGGCGATGTTCTTCGCCAACAAGGTGGGTAACATCCTCTACATCGGCTCCGAAGAGGCCGACGACGGCAGCCGTCGCATCTACCGCGTGGTGGGCCAGGTGTTCTTCGCCTCCTCCGAGCGCTTCGGCAACGCCTTCGACTTCAAGGAGACGGTGGAGAAGGTCACCATCGACCTCTCCCGCGCCCACTTCTGGGACATCACCGCCGTGCAGACCCTGGATCGCGTGGTGATCAAGTTTCGCCGTGAGGGCACCGAGGTGGAGCTGATCGGCCTCAATGAAGCCAGCGCCACCATCGTCGATCGCTATGCTGTCCATGACGACCCGGCCGCCGTCGAAAAGCTGATGGGCGGACACTAAGGATCGAGGAGCAAGACATGACCGAACAGGTAATGGCCGCCATCGACGGCTCGCAGTTCTCCACCGGGGTGTGCGACTACGCCGCCTGGGCCAGCCTGGCGCTCGGTGCGCCGCTGACCTTCCTGCACGTGGTGGACAACCACCCCCAGACCGCCGAGCCGGACCTCTCCGGCAACATCGGCCTGGGCTCCCGCGAGCACCTGCTCGAGGAGCTCTCGCAGCTCGACGAGCGGCGTGCCAAGGTCGCCCAGGAGCAGGGCCGCTTGAGGCTCAAGGCGGCCAAGGAGCGCGCCGTCGAGGACGGCGTGGTCGAGCCCGCCACCCGCCAGCGCAACGGCACCCTGGTCGAGACCCTGGACGAGCTGCAGGGCGAGATTCGCCTGCTGGTGATCGGCAAGCGCGGCGAGACCTACCACCAGGCCAGCGAGCACCTGGGCTCCAACCTGGAGCGGGTGGTGCGCGCCCTGCACCGGCCGATCCTGATGGTGCCGGAAGCCTTCACGCGCCCCGAGCGGGTGATGCTCGCCTTCGATGGCAGCAAGACCACCCGCAAGGGCGTGGAGATGCTGGCCAGGAGCCCGCTGTTCAACGGCATTCCGGTGCACGTGGTGATCGTTGGCGCCGAGACCGGCGACAACCGCTCGCAGCTCGACTGGGCGCTGGCCACGCTGCGCGAGGCCGGCCACGAGGCGGAAGGGGCGATTCGCGCCGGCGAGGTGGAGGAGACCCTGCGCGCCTACCAGGAAGAGCACGCCATCGACCTGCTGGTGATGGGCGCCTACGGCCACTCGCGCATTCGCCACCTGCTGGTCGGCAGTACCACCACCGCCATGCTGCGGCGGGCCCGGGTGCCGGTGCTGCTGCTGCGCTAGCCAGACTGGCGGGGTCCTTCGTCGCGGCCTCCGGCGATGGCTGCGATGATGCGCTAGAATCCCGGGTTTTCATTGGCAGGAGAGACGCATGACCATCGTTCGTCACGATACCAAGGCGCGCATGAGCCGCGCCGTGATCCACCACGGCATTGCCTACCTGTGCGGCCAGGTGGCCGGCCCCGAGGCGCGCCACGGCGACATCACCGAGCAGACCGAGAGCATGTTGGCCAGGGTCGATGCGCTGCTGGCCGAGATCGGCTCCGACCGCGAGCACCTGCTGACCGCGACGATCTATCTGAAGGAGGGCAGCGACTTCGCCGCCATGAACGCGGTATGGGACGCCTGGGTGCCCGTCGGCCATGCCCCGGCGCGCACCTGCGTCTGCGCGCCCATGCCCGCCGACGAGCTCAGGGTGGAGATCACCGTGACCGCCGCGGTGGTCGGTGGCGACTACAGCTTCTAGCGGGCGCAGGGGTCGTCCAGGGGCGCCTCTCGCGGCCGCAGCCGCCGCGAAAGGGCGTCCACGGCGATGTTCAGCGCGGCGGTGACGAGCAGCAGGAAGAAGGCCACGTCGAACATCAGGTAGTCGAAGCCCTCTTCGATATAGAAGCCCAAGGTGGCGACGCCCAGCATGCCGAGAATCGCCGTCTCGCGCAGGATCACCTCGGCGCGGTAGTAGAGCAGCGCCAGCAGGCCCGGATAGACACGCGGCAGCAGTTCGTAGGCCAGCCGCCCGCTGGCGGGCAGCCCCGGCATGCCGGGCGTGATGGCGTCGGCGTGGCGCGCCGCCAGGAACGCGATCAGCGCGCCGTTGTGCAGCGCCAGGGCCAGCCAGGCGGGCAGCAGCGAGGGGCCGAGCAGCAGCAGGAACACGAACGCCAGCATCAGCTCGGGCGTCGAGCGCAGGAAGATCAGCACGCCGTGGCCGACCAGGCGCGTTCCCCGGTTGCCGAAGTGGCGGCTGGCCAGCGGCCATAGCACCAGCGCCACGGCCAGTGCCCCGACGGTGCCGAGCAGCCCCAGCAGCAGGGTGTTGCCGATGGCCGGCCCCAGCGCCGGAATACGGGCCAGCCATTCGAGCAGCCCCGCCCAGTCGCCGGCCAGCAGCGCCGCCGGCCAGATATCCTCCGACACGAAGCGCCACAGCAGCGCGCCGTCGACGCTGGGCCACGGCCCCAGCAGCCAGGCGCCGCCCACCAGCAGCAGCGGGATCAAGCGCTTGTGGCCCCACCAGGGCAGGCTGGCGATCAGCAGGTAGAACAGCCACAGCAGCGCGCCCGCCTCGTGGTAGCGCCCTTCGCGGAAGGCGGTCTCGAGATGGAAGCCCAGCGTGGGCAGGCCGACGAAGCCGAGCAGCACGCTGGCACGCAGGCCGCACTCGAAGCGGTAGCGGGTGTAGGCCGCGAGCTGGCGCCATGCCAGCGGCAGCTCGGCGTAGAAGAAGCGCGCCAGTCGCCCGCTGCCGGGCGGCAGGGCGTCGCGCGGGGCGCGTGGGGTCTGCTCGAGGATCTCGGCGTAGACCTTGGCGAAGATCCCGGCATAGGGAATCGCCAGCGCCGCCAGGGCGGTGAGCGCCGAGAGCCCGAACACCTGCAGGAACAGCAACGCCCAGAACAGCTCGTGGATGGCACGCACGAAGGCGCAGCCGGCGCGCACCAGCCGCGAGCGGGCGAACAGCAGGGCCAGCGGAAAGCCGAGCACCACCCCGGCCAGGGTGCCCCACAGCGCCACCGCCACGGTCAGCGCCAGCGCGGAAAACGGCGACTCCAGCGCGCCCCAGGCGGGCCAGGCCAGGCCGCCCGCCATACGGGCCAATTCACCCCAGGGGTCGCGGGTATGGATGGCGAGGTCGGCGAAGGGCACCAGCAGCACGGCCAGTGCCACCAGGCCCAGCGTATGCCGGGCCAGGCGCAGGCCCGGCGAGCCGCCGCGCCACCAGGCTCGCATTCCCGGCGCGCGGGCGCCAGGCAGGCTTTCGCTCACGGCCGCCCCCGGGCGCAGGGCAGCGCCTCCACGCCCGGCGCGGAGGCGGCGACTGCGTGGGCTGGGCCTTCGGCTGCCTCGGCGTCGGGGTAAAGCGCATCGAGCTCGGCCAGCGTAAGCGAGTCGGCGCGGGCATCGATCACCAGGCGGCCGTCACGCAATCCCCACACGCGGTCGAAGTGGGTCAGCGCCAGCTCGCGCTGGTGCAGGGCGACCACCGTGGTGTTGTGGCGGGCATCGATCAGGCTGAGCAGGCGCAGCGCCTGGTGGGGGTCGACGCTGGCCACCGGCTCGTCGCCGAGGAACAGCGGCCGGGCCTGGTAGAGCGCCCGGGCGATGGCCACCCGCTGGCGCTGGCCGCCGGAAAGCTCGCCTACGGGTCGTCTCATCAGGCCGGCCAGGCCCAGCTCGTCGCACAGCGCGGCCACTTCCCGCCATGGCCCGCGCAGCGGGCGCACCAGGTTCCACAGGTTGGCCAGCGCCGAATGTTCCGGCAGGCGCCCCATGAAGATGTTGTGGTAGACGGCGAGCTGCGGCACCAGGCCGTGGTGCTGCGGGCACCAGGCGGCCTGGCGCCCGAGCCGGGCGCGCAGCTCGCCGAGCAGCGTCGACTTGCCGGCGCCGCTCTGGCCGAGCAACGCGACCCTTTCGCCTTGGTGCAGGGCAAGGCTCAGGCGCGGCAGGACGACATGCGCGCCGTGACCGAGATCCTCGCCCTCGAAGCGAACCAGCAGGCGGCGTTGCTCGCCCTCCATCAGCGCAGCAGGCCGAGTTCCTCGGCCACCTCCTCGATGGGGGCGTAGAGGTCGTTGTCGGCGGGAATGAACGCCTCGCGGGGGAAGGTGGCAAGCAGCTCCGGGTCGTCCATTTCGAGGAAGGCGGCGCGGACCTTTTCCGTGAAGCCCTCGCCGAAACGCGCATCGGCGTCGCCGCGCAGGGTCCAGTTATAGTCGGGGTAGGGCGGGGTGGCCCAGATCACCCCCACCTTGCCGGTGTCGACCCGGCCATCCTCCACGGCCGCTTCCCACACCGTGTAGTTGACCGCGCCGATGTCGTAGGTGCCGGCCTCGACCAGGGCGATGGTGCGCGAGTGGTCGCCGGAATAGCCGACGCGCGAGAAGAAACGCTCCGGGTCGGCGTCGTCGAAGCGCTGGCGGAAGAAGTGTTCCGGCATCAGGCGCCCGGAGGTGGAGGTGCGCGAGCCGAAGGTCAGGCTCATGCCCTCGAGTTCGTCGGGCAGCTCGTCGGCATGCGTAAGGCCGGTCGACGCATGGGCAATGAAGTAGCTCATGAAGGCGTCGTCCTCGCTGCCCTGGGCCAACGCCTGGGAGCCCGGTACCAGGCGGCGTGCCTGCACGCCCGAAAGGCCGCCGAACCAGGCCAGCTGCACCTGGTCGTTGCGAAAGGCGGTGACCGCGGCGCTGTAGGACTTCACCGGCACGTACTCCACCTCGACGCCGAGGCGCGCTTCGAGATAGTCCGCCACCTTGCCGAAGCGCTCCACCAGGCGCGCCTGGTCCTCGTCGGGAATGGCGGTGAAGCGGAAGGTGTCGGCGGCTGCAGCCTGGTGGAACAGGGCCAGGCTCAGGGCAGTCAGGGCGATACGGCGCATGTCGGCTCTTCTCGGTACAGGGAGGGCGCTATTGTTGTGCCGTGCCGACGGACTGGCAAGCCCCGCGTGGCTAGTCCTGCCGCCCCGCCGGGTAGCGTGTTTCCAGCAGGCTGTCCTTGATCTTCTTCAGGTGGGGCAGGAAGTCCTCGCCGCGGCGCAGGGTCACCCCGGTGGCCAGCACGTCGATCAGGGTCAGCTGGATCATGCGCGAGGTCATCGGCATGTAGACGTCGGTGTCCTCCGGCGTGGCCACTTCCAGGGTCTCGGTGCACTCGCGGGCCAGCGGCGAGCCGGGTGCCGTCAGCCCCAGTACCACCGCGCCGTTGTCGCGGGCCAGGCGGGCGATGTCGACCAGTTCGCGGGTGCGGCCGGTCCAGGAGATCACCACCACCACGTCGCCGGTATGGCAGGCGGAGGCCACCATGCGCTGCATCAGCACGTCCACGTAGGAGGTGACCGGCAGGTTGAAGCGGAAGAACTTGTGGTGGGCATCCTGGGCCACGGCCCCGGAGGCGCCGAGGCCGAAGAAGTGGATCTGCTTGGCCTGGATCAGGTAGTCGACGACCCGCTCGATGCGCGCCGGGTCGATCTCGCGGCTGGCCTCGTCCAGTGCGGCGATGGTGGCGCCGAAGATCTTCTGGGTGTAGTCCACCGCCTGGTCGCCGGGCTCCACGGACTGGCTCACGTAGGGCGTGCCCCCGGCCAGGCTCTGGGCTAGCTTGATCTTGAAATCGGGATACCCCTTGGCATCGAAGCTGCGGCAGAAGCGGTTTACCGTCGGCTCGCTGACCGACGCCGCCTGGGCCAGGCTGGCGATACTCAAGCCCGTGGCGCGCGCCGGGTCGGCCAGGATGACGTCAGCGACCTTGCGCTCGGAGCGGTTGAGCTCATCCAGGCGTTGGCGAATGCGCTGCAGCAGGTCGTGAGTGGCCATGAGAAGGCAGGGTCTCCGAATCGTTGATGTCGTGATTTAACAACATTAGCGGAACATATTACCGTGCCCCTTGGGAAACGTGCGAATGGTTGGATGAGGCAAGGGTGAATAATAAGTAATATTACCTAAAAAATTGCCAATCACGTCAATCCCGGATACCTTTTTTGGTAAATCAACAAGGTGGGCGAGCATGAACGCATACAAGCGGCCCGACGACGAGTCTCGACCGGTCATCGACCTGGCGCTTTTCGGCGCCCTGGGCGACCTGTCGCTACGCAAGCTCTACGCAGCGCTGTATCACCTGGATCGCGAAGGCCTGTTGCACGAGGACACGCGTATCCTAGGCCTGGCGCGACAGGCGCTGTCGGTCGATGACTATCGCAGGCGGGTCCTGGAGGCGCTGCACAGCCACGTCAAGACCGATGAGCTCGACGATGAGACGCTCGAGCGCTTCGCGGTGCGCCTGGAATACCACCAGCTCGACTTCTCCGACGCCGAGGGCTACCAGGGCATCGCCCGCTGGCGCAGCGCCGTGCGCCACGACACCGTCATCTCCCCGCTGGTGATCTACCTGGCCGTGCCGGCCAGCCTGTATGGCGAGATCTGTCGCAACCTGCAGGGGGCGGCGTGTCTCGACGAGCTCTCGCGCGTGGTGGTGGAAAAGCCCATCGGCTACGACTTCGACACCTCCTGCGACATCAACGATGCCATCGGCGAGGTATTTCCCGAATCGCGGATCTATCGCATCGACCACTACCTGGGCAAGGAGACCGTGCAGAACCTGATCGCCCTGCGCTTCGCGAATCCCCTGTTCGGCACCCAGTGGAACCAGAACCATATTTCCCACGTGGAGATCACCGTGGCCGAGCAGGTCGGCATCGAGGGGCGCTGGGGCTACTTCGACCGTGCCGGCCAGCTGCGCGACATGGTGCAGAACCACCTGCTGCAGCTGGTCTGCCTGATCGCCATGGACCCGCCCGCCAACCTCGACGCCGACGCCATCCGCGACGAGAAGGTCAAGGTGCTCAAGGCGCTGCAGCCGTTCAGCGAGAATCGGCTCAACCGCGACGTGGTGCGTGGCCAGTACATCGCCGGCACCATTCGCGGCAAGGCGGTGCCCGGCTACCTGGAGGAGGAGGGGGCCAACCCCCACAGCGAGACCGAGACCTTCGTCGCCATGAAGACCAGCGTGGCGAACTGGCGCTGGGCGGGCGTGCCGTTCTACCTGCGCACGGGCAAGCGCATGCCGGAGAAGCTGTCGCAGATCATCATCCACTTTCGCCAGCAGGCCCACTACATCTTCGACCCGGACCAGCGCAACCTGGCGGCCAACAAGCTGGTCATACGCCTGCAGCCGGACGAGGGCATCGCCCTGGAAGTGCTGACCAAGGACAGCGGCCTCGATCGCGGCATGCGCCTGCGCCGCGGCCCGCTGCACCTGGACTTCGGCAGCGCCTTTCCCCAGGCCCGAATTCCCGATGCCTACGAGCGCCTGCTGCTGGAGGTGATGAAGGGGCGCCAATACCTGTTCGTGCGCCGCGACGAGGTAGAACATGCCTGGCACTGGTGCGATCGGCTGGTCGCCTCGTGGAAGGAGCAGGGCGAGCCCCCGCGACGCTACCCCGCAGGTTCCTGGGGGCCGGTGGCATCCATCGCCATGATCACCCAGGATGGACGCAGCTGGTACGAGGACTACTGACATGACCGACAGGACGTTATCGCCGCGCCACCAGTTGGCTCGGCAGCTGGCCGAGGCGGCGGCCGAGGCGCTGCGCCACGATCTCGAGATGCAGGAGCGGGCGCTGCTGGTGGTATCCGGCGGCTCGACCCCGGTGCCCTTCTTCGAGGCCTTGGCCGAGCGGACGCTGCCCTGGGCGCGGGTCGACGTGACCCTGGCCGACGAGCGCTGGGTGCCGGAGAACCACGAGGCCAGCAACGCCGGCCTGGTGCGGCGTCACCTGCTGCAGGGCGCGGCGGCGGCGGCCACTTTCACGTCGTTGACGACAGAGGACATCACGCCGGAGCAGGGCGTCGAGGCGGTCTCCCGGCGCATCGAGGCGCTGCCCTGGCCCGCCAGCCTGGTGGTGCTCGGGATGGGCGGCGACGGCCACACCGCCTCGCTGTTTCCCGACAGCCGCGAGCTGGCGCTGGGCCTGACCACCGATGCCCCGGTGCTGGCTACGCGCACGCCCAGCCAGCCCCAGGCGCGAATCACGCTGAGCGCCGACCGGCTGCACCAGGCGCGCCGCCACGCCCTGCACATCACCGGCGACGACAAGCGCAGCGTGCTGGCGCGGGCGCTCTGCGGCGACGACCTGCGCGAGCTGCCGATCCGCGCCTTTCTCTCCTGTCCCCTGGCCGTTTACTGGGCCCCTTGAGCCTGTTGCCGGGCCTGCCGACCTTCCTTGGCATGCCCCCAGAAACCCTTGCCGGAGTCTGCCCATGACCATCGACAAACAGCTGCCGTCCACCCGCACCACCGAGCTCGACAGCATCTGCTTCAAGACAGAGGTGATCCCGGTGCTGGCCATCGAGCGCATCGAGGATGCCGTTCCCCTGGGGCGTGCCCTTGTCGAGGGCGGGCTCACGGTGCTGGAAGTGACCCTGCGCACCGACTGCGCGCTGGAAGCGGCGCGGCGGCTCAAGCAGGCCCTGCCCCAGGCCAGCATCGGCGTCGGCACCGTGCTGACCCCGGCGCAGTATCGCCTGAGCGAACAGGCGGGCGTCGACTTCGTGGTTACCCCGGGCACCACCGAGGCGCTCTACCGCTACGGCGTCACCAGCCCGGTGCCGATGCTGCCCGGCGTGGCCACGGTGTCGGAATTGATGACCGGCTGGCAGTACGGCTACCGCCGCTTCAAGTTCTTTCCCGCCGAGGCCTGTGGCGGCGTCAAGGCGCTCAAGGCCTTCGCCGGCCCGCTGCCCGATGCCCGCTTCTGCCCCACGGGCGGCATCACCCTCGACAACGCCGAGGACTACCTGGCGCTGAAGAACGTGATGTGCATCGGGGGCTCCTGGCTGACGCCGAAGTCGCTGATCGATGCGGAAGACTGGAACGGTATCCGCCAGCTGGCGCGGGAGGCGGCCCAGCGCTTCCACCGCTGAGCTGCGCCAACGCATTTCCCCTGCTCTCTCGACAGCCAGGTGCTGTCTCTTCCACCCGGCCGCTAGGCCGGGTTTTTTTGGTTCTGTGCCGCCCTGGGGCAAGTGTGCCGCCATGATGGCAGGCCAGGTCTGACCGTCCACCTCCGCTTGAGCCAGGCTGGGCCGACGGGCAGGTGGATGCAACGAGGGAAGGGCTAGAAGGTTTCCCATTCGGCGGCATGCTCGACCCTGGCCGGAGCCTTGGCACGGGGCGGCGGGGCTGAAGGCAGGCCATGGGTCTGCCGCGGTGGCTCGATGGCCTGGGGCGCGGCCTGGGCCGCCAGGAATGCCCGGGCGCTATGGGCCAGGGCGCGTACCTCCATGTCCAGCGCGGACGTGGCTGTCTGGTAGCCCTGCATGCTGGCGGCGCTGGTCTGGGTCGCCTGGTCGATCTCGCCGATGGCCTGGCTGATCTGCTCGATGCCCTGGCTCTGCTCCGCCGAGGCGGCGCTGAGGTCATGCATCAGGTCGTTCACCCGGTGCCCGGCCTCCTTGATGCGCGCCATGGCCTGTTCCGCTTCGCCGGCGCGGGTGCGGCCGGAATCGATCTGCTGGTTGGTGCCGCGGATCAGTTCCTGTACGCGATGCGCGGCGTCCGCCGACTCGCTGGCCAGCTTGCGCACCTCCTGGGCCACCACCGCGAATCCGCGCCCGTGCACGCCTGCCCTGGCGGCCTCCACCGAGGCATTCAGGGCGAGTATGTTGGTCTGGAAGGCGATGGCATCGATGGTGTTGACGATGCCGGCCATGTTCCTGGCCTGCTGGGTCATCTCCTGCATGTCGTTCGACAGTGCCTGCATCACCTGGGCGGCCTGGTCCACCGCGGTGGCATTGCCGGTGGCGACCAGGCTCGCCTGGCGCGCATGCTCGGCGCTCTGGGCGACCGTGGCGGTGATCTGCTCGGTGCTGGCCGCGGTCTCCTGCACCGATGCCGCCTGTTGCTCCAGGCGCCTGCCCATGGCCTCGTTGTTGCGCACCAGCTCGGCCACGGCGGGCTCGATCACGCTAATTCGCCGGTTGAGGTCGCCGATCAGTGCTTCCAGCGACTGGCGCATGAAGGACAGCGAGCCGAGCATGCGGCCCAGTTCGCTCTGCCCCAGCCGTGGCAGGTCGGCCTTGAGGTTGCCGGCGGCCATCTGCAGCGAGAAATCATGGGCCTGCAGCAGCGAGCCGCGCAGCTGCCGGCTGCCGCGCAGGTTGATCAGGGCCAGCACCGCGCCGCCGAGCAGGCCGGCGGCGGCCAACGCCTGGCCGGTCGGCGAGCTCGGGTCGGCGGCCCAGGCCGCAAGGCCGATGCCGGTCGGCAGGGCCAGGGTGGCCAGGCTCAGCGCCGCGCTGCGTGCCGTCAGGCTATTACGATTTAAGCGCGATGCAACGTGTACCAAACCTGTACGATATGCGCGTCCATGCCGGACGGCATAGCGCCCGCCTTGCTCTCGGATGTCGCGATAGACCTCTTCGGCGAAGGCGGTTTCCTCGGCGCTGGGCTTGACGCGGATCGAGGCGAACCCCGTGAGCACGCCGTTTTCGCGGATCGGCACGACGTTGGCCCGCACCCAGTAATGATCGCCGTTCTTGCGCCGGTTCTTGACCAGGCCGGACCAGAAGCGGCCCCCCTGGAGATCCTGCCACATGTCGGCGAAGATGACGGCCGGCATGTCGGGATGGCGCACCAGGTTATGCGGCGTGCCATGCAGCTCCGCGTAGTCGTACCCGCTGACTTCGATGAAGCGCTGGTTGGCGTAGGTGATCACGCTGCGCGTGTCGGTCTTGGAAATCAGGACGTCATCGTCCTGCAGGCGGTACTCAACCTGGGTGACGGGGCCGTTGTCTCGCATGGGCTGCCTCGCTGGCAAAGCGAATCGTAAAGGGTGTTCATTCAGCCTACACAGGCTATACGAACTTAGTACAGAAAAGTAACGAATTGTGTCTAACAATTTACATTACGTATCACGGAACGCGCCCGGGCGGTACTGAAAGGGTTCAGGCAGGACGCTGCTTTGGGGGTGGAAAATGACCAGGGTCAATAAAATGGCAATTTTGCGTAGGGGGTGTGCGGAAGGAGATAGGCAGGGCCGCCAATGCCTTGGGCAAGCGCCCGAGGAGACGGCGGCAGGAAGGACGAGACGGCTGGGCCTGGCTCAGTCGGCCGGGGCCAGCGACAGGGTGGTGCCCAGCAGGTGCTGGGCGCCGGGCACCAGCCATACCGGGTCGAGGCGGGTATTGGCCGACTCCACGCAGAGGAAACGGCTTGCGGCGGCCGGCGAGGTGTCGTCTGGCAGCACGGCGCCGGGGTGCCACACTACCGCCGAGTCGCTGCCCTGGCGGGCGATGCGCAGGCGTCGGCTGCCATCGTCGAGCAGCAGCTCGGCATTGCTGTGGTAGATGCGGTCGAGCCCGCCGCGCACGGCGAGCTCGCCCTGCTGCTGGCGCTCGGCGAACCCGGCCGGCTTGTCCAGGTAGCGGGCACCGGCCAGCCCCGTCAGGCGGCAGGCGAAGCTGTCGGCCACCGCCAGGTAGCTGTGCAGGGCACCGCTGAGCTTGACCGGTGTTTCACCGGCATGCTCGGTGACCAGCTCCACGTGCAGGCGCCGTGCGTTGGCCTGGACCACCACCCGCGGAACGAGCTGGCTGTGCAGGCGCTCGGTGGGTGACAGGTGCAGCTCCACGCCGCCCTCGTGCTCGTCGACCGCTTCCAGCCGCCAGCTCGCCTTGCGCGCCGGGCCGTGGAAGGGGCCGGAACGATCCGGCGACTCGTCGGCGCCGCGCTCGTCGGCGAACCATGGCCAGCACAGCGGGATGCCGCCACGAATGGCACCGGGAGGCGCCTGGGGCGTGGGGGTGACCCAGAGCCAGCCTCCGGGCACCAGCGCTTCTTCGCCCTCACCTGTGGCGTAAGCATCGTCGCTGGCGTGCGTGGCTTCGGACGCCGGTAGAAAGTGCAGCACCTGGGCGCCCTGCAGCGAAACGGCCAGCTCACCCCAGGCTTCGCGTGCCAGCCAGACGGGTCGTCCCGCCCATTCGCTCTGGCGCTGGCCGTCGGTCTTGTCGAGCAGGGCTCGCAGGCTTTGCGGAATCATTCACTCACTCCAGGTCGTCGTGATAGAGGGCCTCGGCGGCGCCCACCAGCCCCGGCCAGGGCGCGGTGACCACCCGTACCGGGATGGCGCGGGTATAGTCGCTCATGCGGCCCTTGTCGGTGTAGGCCTCGATGAAGCGGCTCTGGGGCAACCAGGCCAGCAGGCGCGGCACGATGCCGCCGCACAGGTAGACGCCGCCGCGGGCGCCCAGGGTCAGCGCGGCATCGCCGCACACGTCGCCGAGAATCTTGAGAAACCGCAGCAGGGTATCACGGGCGATGGCGTCGCCGGCGGCGGCAGCGGCGGTGACCTCGGCCGGCGCCTGGTAGATCGGGCCGGCGCCCTTCAGCGAACAGTGGGCGCGGTAGAGGTCGAGCAAACCCTGGCCGCACAGCACGCGTTCCCGGGAGACTCGGCCATAGCGGTGGCGGAAGTAGCGCAACAGGTCCTGCTCGCGCTCGTCGGTGGCGGCGAAGGTGGCGTGGCCGCCTTCGCTGGCCAGCGGTAGCCAGGCGTGCCGACCCGGAAGCAGGCCGGCCATGCCGAGCCCGGTGCCGGGACCGATGGCCAGGCGGGGGCCGTTTGCCGGGGGGCTGCCGGGATGGATCTCCACCAGTTCGTCGGCGCCCAGGTGGGCCACGCTGAGCGCCTGGGCGATGAAGTCGTTGATCACCTTCAGGCGCTTGAGGCCGAGCGCGGCCTGCACCTCGCGGCGAGAGAAATGCCAGGGGTTGTTGGAGAGCTGGATGCGGTCGGCGTGGGTGGGGCAGGCAAAGGCCAGGCAGGCTTCCCGCGGGGCGGAGTCGGCGTCCAGGCCGACCCGCGCCAGGTAGTCGCGCACCGCCTCCACGAGCCCGGGGTAATCGGCGCAATGCAGGGCGAGGATGTCCCGCGGCCTGTGCTTGCCCGGCGTGACCAGGGCGAAGCGGGCGTTGGTGCCGCCGATGTCGCCGATCAGGGCCGGTCGCGTCATTGGTCCTCCTGGGCGATCTTCTCGAGTTCGCGGGAGAGCACTTCCGCCTCGAAGCCGCCGAACACTCCACCGCCCTGTTCGGCGCCGGCGGCCAGGTGGCGGAAGCCGCCGAACAGCTCGCGGCCCATGCCGAAGTGGTAACGCTCCAGGTTGGGCTCGACGATGCCACGACCGGCGAACTCGGCGGCATCGACCAGCGCGCTCAGCTCGCCGCGCTCGGCGTCGAGGCGGACCACGTCGCCGTCGCGCAGGCGCGCCAGCGGGCCCCTGTCCACCGCCTCCGGGGTGACATGAATGGCCGCCGGCACCTTGCCCGAGGCGCCGGACATGCGCCCGTCGGTCACCAGCGCCACCTTGTAGCCGCGATCCTGCAGCACGCCGAGGAAGGGGGTGAGCTTGTGCAGCTCGGGCATGCCGTTGGCCTTGGGGCCCTGGAAGCGCACCACCACCACCACGTCGCGGTCGAGCTCGCCGGATTCGAAGGCCGCCTTGACCTGGTTCTGGTCGTCGAAGATGCGCACCGGTGCCTCGACGATCCGATTGGCCTGCTTCACCGCCGAGACCTTGACCACGCCGCGGCCGAGGTTGCCTTCGAGCACCACCAGCCCGCCGGTGGGGGAGAAGGGGTCGGCCACCGGGCGCAGCACGTCGCGGTCGAGGCTTTCGGCCGGCCCCTCGCGCCAGGCCAGCTTGCCGTCCTCGAGGAACGGCTCCTGGGTGTAGGCGGTGAGATCGGTACCGAACACGGTGGCGATGTCGCCGTGCAGCAGCCCGGCGCCGAGCAGCTCGCGGATCAGCAGGCTCATGCCGCCGGCGGCCTGGAAGTGGTTCACGTCGGCGCTGCCGTTGGGGTAGATCCGGGTCAGGCTAGGCACCACGGCGGAGAGCTCGGTGAAGTCGTTCCAGTCGATGGTGACGCCGGCGGCGGCGGCCATCGCCACCAGGTGCAGGGTGTGGTTGGTGGAGCCGCCCGAGGCGAGCAGGCCGACCATGGCGTTGACGATGGCGCGCTCGTCGATCTGCTTGTAGAAGGGGCGATAGTTGCCGCTCTGCTCGGTGTTGCGAATGGCTTGTTCGGCGGCATGGCGGGTCAGCGCCTCGCGCAGCGGGGTGCCGGGGTTGACGAAGGAGGCCCCCGGCAGGTGCAGGCCCATCATCTCCATCATCAGCTGGTTGGAATTGGCGGTGCCGTAGAAGGTGCAGGTGCCGGGGCTGTGGTAGGAGTTCGATTCCGCCTCGAGCAGCGCCTCGCGCCCCACCTTGCCCTCGGCGTAGAGCTGGCGCACGCGGGCCTTCTCGTCGTTGGGCAGACCGCTGGGCATGGGGCCGCCGGGCACGAACACCGCCGGCAGGTGGCCGAAGCGTGCCGCGCCGATGAACAGCCCCGGCACGATCTTGTCGCAGATGCCCAGGTAGAGGGCGGCGTCGAACATGTTGTGGGAGAGCGCCACGGCGGTGGCCATGGCGATCACGTCGCGGGAGAACAGCGACAGCTCCATGCCCGGCATGCCCTGGGTGACCCCGTCGCACATGGCCGGCACGCCGCCGGCGAACTGGGCGGTGCCGCCCATGCCGCGGGCGGCCTGCTTGATGATCTCGGGGTAGCTCTCGAATGGCCGGTGGGCAGAGAGCATGTCGTTGTAGGATGAGACGATGGCCAGGTTGGCGCTGTTGGTCAGCTTGAGCCGATCCTTGTCGCCGGCATGCTCGCAGCCGGCGAAGCCGTGGGCCAGGTTGCCGCAGGAGAGCTCGCCGCGGTGCACGCCCTGCTGGTGCTGTGCGGCCATGTGCGCCTCGTAGAGCCTGCGCCGCTCGCGCGAGCGGTCGCGTATGCGGGCGGTCACTTGGTCGACGATGGGGTTGAGGGCGATGGAGTTGAGAGCGATGGGGCGAGCCATGGGGGACACCTCGCGTCAGATGAATTTTGTAAAGATTACTTTTATTTGATGGTTAATTCCCCTTCTTGCCCATTTTTTGTCGTTAAGAAACATTATCAAGGCGCCGACGCTTACCACAGCCGCAGCAGGCGCAGCAGCCAGCGCCGGTAGGGCGGGTTGAGCCGCTTGACCTGGGCACGGCGGGACTGCTCGAACACGCTGCGCTGGTGGCTGAAGCGCAGGAAGCCCGCCTCGCCATGGTAGCTGCCCATGCCGCTATCCCCCACCCCGCCGAAGGGCAGTGCCGGCACGGCGTTGTGCCACAGGGTGTCGTTGAAGACCACGCCGCCGGAATGGGTCTCCTCGAGGATGCGCCGCTGCTGCGCCGCGTCCCGGGTGAAGGCATACAGCGCCAGGGGGCGTGGCCGCGCGCGGATGACGCGCAGCGCGGCGTCCAGGTCGCGTACGCCGATGACCGGCAGCCAGGGGCCGAAGATCTCGTCACGCATGATCGCCAGGTCATGGTGGGGGTCGATGACCAGGGTGGGGGGCAGCTTCGTGCCGACCCGTGGGTCCGGTTCGCCCAGGGGAATCACCCGGCAGCCATGGTCCCGGGCCTCGTCCAGCATGGCCGTGAGCCGGGCTTGCTGCGCCTCGCCGAGCACCGCGGTGTAGTCGTGGCTCGCCGCGCCCTTGGGGTGGAAGCGCTTCAGCGTGGCCTGCAGGGCGGCGACGAAGCGGTTCAGGTGGGGTTCGTGCACCAGCACGTAGTCCGGGGCGATGCAGGTCTGCCCGGCGTTGAGCCACTTGCCGAAGGCGATGCGTTCGGCGGCCTGGGCCAGGTCGGCGTCGGCGCACACCAGCACCGGCGTCTTGCCGCCCAGCTCCAGGGTGACGGGCGTAAGGTGGCGGGCGGCGGCCATGGCCACCTGCCGCCCGACCTCGGCATGGCCGGTGAACAGCAGGTGATCGAAGGGCAGGTCGGCGAAGGCCCTCCCCGTATCGGCGTCGCCCACCACCACGTCCAGCTCCTCGGGCACGAAGTAGCGTGCGGCCAGCCGCGCCAGCAGGGCACTGGTGGCGGGCGTCTTCTCGCTCGGCTTGAGCATGACCCGGTTGCCGGCGGCCAGCGCATCCACCGTGGGCAGCAGCGCCAGGTTCCAGGGGTAGTTGCTGGGCGAGATGATGCCGACCACCCCCAGCGGCTGGCGATACACCCGCGCCCTGGCGGGCCACAGGCGGAAAGGAACCGCCGCCCGGCTCGGGCGCATCCAGCGCCGCAGGTGGCGGCGCGCATGGTGCACGGCCTGCAGCACCGTGGCGACTTCCGCCAGGCGGGTTTCCGCCTCGGCGCGGTGGCCGAAGTCCTGCTGGATGGCCGCGACGATCTCGCGGCGATGCTGGCGCGTCATCAGCGCGAGACGCTTCAGCCTGTCGTGCCGAACGGCGCGGCTCGGGTGCGGGTCGGCGGCGAAGGCGCGGCGCTGGGTATCGAAGCGGGCTGCGAGCGGGCTGGCATCGGCCATTCGCGTCATCCTGTGCGGGAGATGGAAAGGGGCGGCGGGCTCTGGGCACAATGTAGGCCGTTTCCCGGCGGCTTGTCAGCTGCCCCCGTGCCAACTGCTAGCGAGGAGCCCATGGCCGAGCTGCGCGTGACCGAGCTTTCCACCATCGAGGCGGTCGAGCCCCGGCAGTGGAATGCCCTGGTAGGCGACGACCACCCCTTCCTGCGCCACGAGTTCCTGCACGCCCTGGAGGCGAGCGGTGCCGCGAGCCCTGCCACCGGCTGGGTGCCGCGCCACCTGACCCTATCGCGCGGCGAGCGGCTGGTCGGCGTCATGCCGTACTACCACAAGCATCACTCCGCCGGGGAGTACGTGTTCGACTGGGCCTGGGCCGATGCCTGGGAGCGTGCCGGCGGGCGCTACTACCCCAAGGGGCTGACGGCGATCCCCTTCACCCCGGCCCCCGGGCCGCGCCTGGCCCTGGCTGAAGGCGAGGATGCCGTGGCCGCCCGCCAGGCGCTGGCCGCGGCCTGGGAGGAAGGTGCACTGTCGAGCTGGCACCTGCTGTTCGCTGAGGAGGGCGAGGTGGAGGCCTGGCAGGCGGCCTGTCCCGCGCTGGTGGCGCGCCACGGCGTTCAGTTCCAGTGGAACGATGCGGGCTACGGCGATTTCGACGGCTTCCTGGCCGCGCTGACCTCGAAGCGGCGCAAGGCGATCCGCCGCGAGCGGCGGCTGGTGGCCGAGCAGGGGCTGACCCTGCATCGGCTGGAGGGCGACGCCATCGACGAGGCCGCGCTGGCCCACTTCTTTCGCTGCTACGAGATCACCTACCTCGAGCGCGGCCGCCACGGCTACCTGAACCTCGACTTCTTCCAGCGGCTGCGCCGCACGCTTGCCGATTCGCTGCTGCTGGTCCAGGCGCGGCTCGAAGGCCGGCCCGTGGCCGCTGCGCTGTGCCTGCAGGGCCGGCGCACCCTGTATGGCCGCTACTGGGGCAGCGAGGTGCTGGCCGACAGCCTGCATTTCGAAGCCTGCTACTACCAGGGCATCGAGCACTGCCTGGCGCGCGGGCTGACCCGCTTCGACCCGGGCACCCAGGGCGAGCACAAGCTGGCCCGCGGCTTCGCGCCGCGCCGGCTGCGCTCGCTGCACTACCTGGCCGACCCCGGCCTGCGCGCGGGGGTGGCGCGCTTCTGCGCCGAGGAGCGCCGCCACCTCGACGCCTACTGTCAGGCGGCGCAGCGCGCCCTGCCGTTCAAGGCGTGAGCCGGCGGGGGGAAAGTGGCATAATGCCGGCTGCTCGATTCGCACAGGGGAAAGACATGCTCAAGGGGCTCGCCGTCGCGCTGCTGCTGCTGCTGGCGCTGCTGCAGTATCGCCTCTGGTTCGGCGATGGCGGCATCCAGGAACTGGGTGAGATCCGCGAACGCGTGGTGATGCTCGATTCGGCCAACAAGCCCCTGCGCGACCGCAACGCACGCCTGGCCGCCGAGGTGGTCGACCTCAAGACCGGCCTGGATGCGATCGAGGAGCGCTCGCGCAGCGATATCGGCATGGTGCGCACCGACGAACAGTTCTACTGGGTGCCCGGCGTGGTGATCGAAGCCAGCATGATCGAGGCCAACGCCAGCCTGGTGGGAAAGGCGGCGCCCGGCGCCACGGTGACCGGCCGTGAGTGAGGCGCTGTGGCTGGTGGTGCCTGCGGCGGGGCAGGGGCGGCGCATGGGGGCGCACTGCCCCAAGCAGTACCTGCCGCTGGCCGGGCGCACGGTGATGGCCCAGACGCTCGCGCGGCTGCACCTGGCCTTCCCCGCGGCGCGCCTGTGCCTGTGCCTCGATCCCTACGACGCCTACTTCGATCCCGCCTGGGTGCCCTTTGCCAGCTGGCAACGCGTTGCCGGCGGCGCCGAGCGGGCCGACTCCGTGAGCAACGCGCTGGCGGCGCTGGCGGGGCAGGCCGGGGAGGACGACCTCGTGCTGGTGCATGACGTGGCACGTCCCTGCGTCACCGTGGGCGACCTCGAGCGGCTGCATGCCGCCCTGCGCGACGATGCGGTGGGCGGGCTGCTGGCCGCGCCGGTGGCCGATACCATGAAGCGTGGCGACAGCCAGGGCCGGGTGGCGCGCACCGAGCCCCGCGAAGGGCTGTGGCATGCGCTGACGCCCCAGGGGTTTCGCTACGGCCTGCTGCGCCGGGCGCTGGCGGCAGCGCGGCAGGGCGGGGTCGCCGTCACCGACGAAGCCTCGGCCATCGAGGCGCTGGGCGAGGCGCCGCGGCTGGTGCCGGGGCGGCGCGACAACCTCAAGATCACCCATCCGGAAGACCTCGCCCTGGCCGCCCAGATCCTGGCCGCCCAGCAGGCGGAGGGCGAGCCCGGCCGCGACACGGCTCTCAGGGAGGCGCAGTGAGATGTTCAGGATAGGCCACGGCTTCGACGTGCATCGCTTCGGTGACGGCGATCACCTGATCATCGGCGGGGTCGCCATTCCCTTTGCCCATGGTTTCGTCGCCCACTCCGATGGCGACGTGCTGCTGCATGCCCTCAGCGACGCCTTGCTCGGCGCCTGCGCGCTGGGCGATATCGGGCGCCACTTTCCCGATACCGACGCCGCCTGGGCCGGGGCCGACAGCCGCGACCTGCTGCGCCGGGTCATGACGCTGGTGGCGGCGGCCGGCTACCGGGTGGTCAACGTGGATGCCACGCTGATGGCCCAGGCGCCCAAGATGGCGCCGCACATCGCCGCCATGGTGGCCAACGTCGCCGCCGACCTGGGCCTGGAGCCCGATGCGGTCAACGTCAAGGCGACCACCACCGAGCGGCTCGGCTTTACCGGCCGCGGCGAAGGCATCGCCGCCGAGGCCGTGGTGCTGCTGGCCCGCCGGGGCGGCACGGATGAGTGAGGCGGCGACGGCGAACGCCAGCTGCCGGCTGCGGGTGACGGAGGCGCTGTTCGGCCCCGTCGCGCCCGGCGACTACCGCGCCGCGCCCGAGGATTTCGTGGTCGAGGAGGTGCTCGGCTTCGCCCCGGAAGGCGGCGGCGAGCACCTCTGGCTGTGGGTCGAGAAGCGCGGCGCCACGACTCTGGAAGCGGTGCGCGAGCTGGCCCGCTGCTGCGGCGTGGCGCCGCGCGCGGTGGGCTACGCCGGCATGAAGGACCGCATCGCGGTGACGCGCCAGTGGCTCTCGGTGCACCTGCCGGGTCGCGAGGCGCCGGAGGATCTCGCGGCACGGCTGGCCGAACGGGGGCTGCGGGTGCTCGAACAGTGCCGCCATCCGCGCAAGCTCAAGCGCGGCGTGCACCGTGCCAACCGCTTCACGCTGGTGCTGTCCGGGCCGGTGGTCGAAGCACCGGACATCGAGGCGCGCTGGCGCTGGCTGTGCGAGCATGGCGTGCCCAACGCCTTCGGCCCGCAGCGCTTCGGCCCCGAAGGGCGCAACCTGGCCCGGGCTCGCGCCGTGCTGGCCCGCGGCTGGCGCAAGCGCGACGACCGCGAGGGCATGCTGCTGTCCGCTGCCCGCAGCTTCCTCTTCAACGACCTGTTGGCGCAGCGCATGGCCGCGGGCAGCTGGAACCGCCTGCTGCCCGGTGAACTGGCCTTCCTCGACGGCAGTGCGAGCCAGTTCGTCGTCGATGGGGTCGATGACGCCCTCGACGCGCGTGCCGCCTGCCTCGACCTGCACCCCAGCGGCGTGCTGTGGGGGGCGGGCGAGTCCCGCGCCGGCGGCGAGGCGGCCGAGTTCGAGGCGCAGCTGCGCGAACGCCACCCGGCGCTGTGCCAGGGGCTCGAGCGCGCCGAGGTGCGGCTGGCCCACCGGCCGCTGCGGCTGCGGCTGGAGCAGCCCGAGCTGACGCGCTCTGCCGGGCGGCTGCGGCTCGATTTCCAGCTGCCGCGCGGCAGCTTCGCCACGGGGGTGCTGCGCGAGCTGATGACGCACCCCACGCTGGATACCCTGACGCCGGGAGGCTGAGCCACCCGGCGACGACTCACTAGCCGGTCAGGAGGCAATACGCGATGCGCAGACTCTTGCTTTCGAATGACGACGGAGTGCATGCCCCGGGGCTTCGCGCCCTTCACGATGCGCTGGTGGCCCACGCCCGGCTGCGCGTGGTGGCCCCCGACCGGGATCGCAGCGGGGCGAGCAATTCGCTGACGCTGAACCGGCCCCTGTCGCTGACGGCGCTGGAGAACGGCTTCCACTGCGTGGACGGCACGCCCGCCGACTGTGTCTACCTGGGGGTCAACGGGGTGTGGGACGAGCGCCCCGACCTGGTGATCTCGGGCATCAACCACGGCGGCAACCTGGGCGACGACGTGCTCTATTCCGGCACCGTGGCGGCCGCCATGGAGGGGCGCAACCTGGGCATGCCCGCCATCGCCATGTCGCTGGTGGGGTCGCGCCACTTCGATACGGCCGGGCGCGTGGCGGCGACCCTGGTGGGGGCCGCCGACCAGCTGTCGCTGCCGCCGCGCAGCCTGCTCAACGTCAACGTGCCGGACCTGCCCTGGCAAGAGATCCAGGGCTTTCGCGTCACGCGCATGGGCTACCGCGGTCCGGCCGAGCGGCCGATGGAGGTGCGCGACCCGCGCGGCCGCCTGCGCTACTGGATTGCAGCTGCCGGGCAGAACGCCGATGATGGGCCCGACACCGACTTTGCCGCCGTCGAGGCGGGCTATGTATCGATCACGCCGCTGCAGACCGACCTGACTCGGCATGCGGCCATCGCGGATGTGCAAGGCTGGCTGGATGCATTTACCTGAACGACTTCCCGAGCTGCTGCGCGGGGTGGGCATGACCTCCCAGCGCACCCGCGACCGCATGGCGGCACGGCTCGCCGACCAGGGCATCGCCGACGAACGGGTGCTGCGCGTGATGGCCAACGAGCCGCGCCACCTGTTCCTCGACGAAGCCTTGGCGCACCGTGCCTACGAGGACACCGCGCTGCCCATCGGCCATGGCCAGACCCTGTCGCAGCCGTGGATGGTGGCGCGCATGACCGAGCTGGTGCTCAGCGAGGCGCCCGAGCGCGTGCTCGAGATCGGCACCGGCTCCGGCTACCAGACGCTGATCCTGGCGCGGCTGGTGCCGGAACTCTGGTCGCTGGAGCGGATCAATGCCCTGCATCACCGCGCCCAGGCTCGGCTGCGGCTGCTGCAGATCCACAACGTGCGCCTGAGGCTGGCCGATGGCGGGCACGGCTGGCCCGAGGCCGCACCGTTTGATGTCGTCCTGCTCACGGCCTGTGCCCATGAGCTCCCCGCCGCGCTGGTGTCGCAGCTCGGCGAGGGCGGGGTGATGATTCTTCCGCTAGCCGATGCCGAAGGGGAGCAGTGGCTGACCCGGGTGCGTCGCGTGGGCAACCACTACAAGGTGCAGCGGCTGGAGCGGGTACGCTTCGTGCCGCTGCTGCAAGGAGTGATTCGTTGAAGCGCCAACTCAGTGTTTTCCTGAAGGGAGCCGGGATGGGGGCGGCAGACGCCGTGCCGGGAGTCTCCGGCGGCACCATTGCCTTCATCACAGGGATCTATGAAGAGCTGATTCATACCATCAAGCAGTTCGGCCCCAGCGCCTTCGTCGCCTGGCGGCGCGGCGGCATGCCGCTGCTGATCACGCATCTCAACCTGGCCTTCGCCATCCCGCTTCTGCTGGGCATCGCGGTCAGCCTGGTCAGCGTGGCCCACCTGGTGGTGTGGCTGATGGACGACCACCCGCTGCTGCTCAACGGCTTCTTCTTCGGCCTGGTGGCGGCCTCTGCGCTGGTGGTGAGCCGCCACCCCTCGGACTGGAAGCTGTGGCACGTGGTGCCGCTGCTGCTCGGCCTGCTGCTGGCCCATGGCCTGCCCTCGCTGATGCCGATGATCACCCTGCTCGGCAGCCCTTCGCTGACGCTGGTCGTGGCCGGCGCCATCGCCATCAGCGCGCTGTTGCTGCCCGGGGTGTCGGGCAGCTTCCTGCTGCTGTCGATGGGGCTCTACGGCACCGTGATGCAGGGCATCCGCAGCTTCGATGTCGCGCTGCTCGGCACCTTCGCGGTGGGCTGCCTGATCGGCCTGTTCGGCTTCTCGCGCCTGCTGTCGTGGCTGCTGCGTCACTACCATACGGCCACGCTGCAGCTGCTGATCGGCTTCATCGTCGGCTCGCTGCCGGTGCTCTGGCCCTGGCGCGAGCTGGTGCGCTACCAGCTCGGCCCGGAAGGCCAGATGATTCCGCTCAACTATCGCTACCTGACCCCGGGCGACTACGCCAACCTGACCGGCGAACCCGGGCTGCTGGTGCCGGTGGCGCTCACCATGCTGCTGGGTGCCGCCCTGGTGCTGGGGCTTGGCCGCTTTCAGCAGCGCGGCGCCAACGGCAGCGCGAAAAACCCTTCTCAATCGGCTCCTGACAAGGAGGATGGCTCCAATGCGTAAGGTGTTACTGGTTTCCGCCATTGCCTTGGCCATGGCCGGGTGTGTCGCTCCCCAGGAGTATCACGCGCCGCAGGTGCGTGACCTGTCCGCCAGTCGTGAACGTACCCCGGCCAGCCACTATACGGTTGCCGCCGGCGACACCCTCTACGGGATCGCCTGGCGCCATGACATGGATTTCCGCGACCTGGCGCGGCTCAACCAGATCGGTCCGCCGTACCGCATCCAGCCGGGGCAGCAGCTGCGCCTGGGCGAAGGTGCGGGCGAGCCGCCGCGCCAGGCCGCCCAGCAGCCGCTGGGCGACAGTCAGGTGGCCACGGCGATCGCCCTGGGCGGTCCTTCCGCGCAGGCCCAAGCCGCCGACGGCGGCAACTGGCTGATGCCGGACGAGAGCGCCATCGAGCGCAATCGCCGCCTCACCGCCGAGCCCCTGGAAGCGGGTGCGGCCGCGCCCACCCAGGCGGCGCTGACCAGCGCCGAGCAGGTGGCCGCCGCCGAATGGCCGCCCGAGCGCGACCTGGAGCCGGTGCGCCAGCCCGAACCGGAGCCGGTGCGCCAACCCGAGCCCGATCGTCCAGCCGAGGTCAGGGAGGAGCCCGCGCTGGCGGTGGCCGCCGCTCCGGAACCGGAACCCGAGCCCGAGCCCGCGCCGCAGCCGGCAGCGACGCCCGATGCCGGTACCCAGGTGGCGGGTGCGCCGCCGCGCCAGCCCGAGCGGGAAGGACGCACCTACACGCCGGTGGCCGAGGTGCCCTGGCAGTGGCCGACCGAGGGGCAGCTGATCGGTCGCTTCGGTGAAGGCGGGAGTATCACCGCCGGCATTGATATCGCCGGGCAAAAGGGGCAACCTGTGAGGGCAGCCGGACCTGGTATCGTGGTCTATGCCGGCAGCGGGGTGAGAGGGTATGGCAACCTCATCCTGCTCAAGCATAACGATCAATACCTGAGCGCCTATGCCCACAACGACACGCTTCGGGTCACCGAAAACGATGTGGTCGAGGCCGGTGAAGTGATCGCCACCATGGGCGACAGCGACGCCGAAAGCCCCAGGCTGCATTTCGAGGTGCGCAAGGATGGCCAGCCTCAAGACCCCCTTAAATACCTGCCGCAGCGCTGAGCGCACGCGGCTCCCCCCGGGGCGTCATGGTGGTCGTTGGCGTCCCGTCGGGGGCGCCGGCAGAGCCATAACAACAACGACAGTGCGTGCTGAATGACGATGCCAGGTGTTGACCGACACCTAAGGACGAAAAACGGGGTAGCAACCGATGAGCATGCTTGAACGGGACCTTCAGGATGTGGATCTCGAGGAAGTCGCAGGGGTGGACCAGGAGCTCGGCGACGACCCGGAAACGTCGGATAGCAACGACGAGGACGCCTTCGAGAAGGCGCTGAGCCGCGAAGACAAGCACTATCACCACAGCCTAGATGCCACGCAGATCTATCTCAACGAGATAGGCTTCTCGCCCTTGCTGACGCCCGAGGAGGAGGTCTACTACGGCCGCCTCGCCCAGAAGGGCGACCCGGCGGGGCGGGCGCGCATGATCGAGTCCAACCTGCGCCTGGTGGTGAAGATCGCCCGGCGCTACCTCAACCGCGGCCTGACGCTGCTCGACCTGATCGAGGAGGGCAACCTCGGCCTGATTCGCGCGGTCGAGAAGTTCGACCCCGAGCGCGGCTTCCGCTTCTCCACCTATGCCACCTGGTGGATTCGCCAGACCATCGAACGGGCGCTGATGAACCAGACCCGCACGATCCGCCTGCCGATCCACGTGGTCAAGGAGCTCAACATCTACCTGCGCGCCGCGCGCGAACTGACCCAGAAGCTCGACCACGAGGCGACCGCGGAGGAGATTGCCGACTATCTCGACAAGCCGGTCGAGTCGGTCAAGAAGATGATGGGGCTCAACGAGCGCGTCTCCTCGGTGGACTACCCCATGGGCGGCGAAAGCGACAAGCCGCTGATCGAGACCCTGGCCGACGACAACGAGCAGGGGCCGGAGTCGTCGCTGGTCGACGTCGACGTCAAGCAGCATGTCGACGATTGGCTGGCGGAGCTCACCGACAAGCAGATGGAAGTGGTGGTGCGCCGCTTCGGCCTGCGCGGCCACGAGGCGGCCACGCTGGAAGAGGTGGGCGACGAGATCGGCCTGACCCGCGAGCGGGTGCGCCAGATCCAGGTCGAGGCGCTCAAGAAGCTGCGCCGCGTGCTGGAAAAGCAGGGGCTGTCGATGGAAAACATCTTCAACGAGTGAGCCCCGTAGTCAGGTATGCAGCCCGCCATGCCGGTGCGGCTGCATCTTTTCTGCATGCTGATGCGTTATCATTAGCGTCCTCATAATGCAGGGATGAAAAGGGAAACGATCAATGCATCGCTCACCAGCGACACGGCGCCTGGCGCGCCGCAGCCTTGCGGTATTCGTCGGCCTGGCCATGGCCGGCAGCGCCCAGGCCGCCGACCTCTGGACCATCACCCAAGACGCCCTGGCGAACGACGCCGACCTTGCTTCCGCGCGTGCCGGCTTCCAGGTCACCGAGGCCGGGCGCGACATCCAGCGCGGTACGCTGTTGCCGCAGATTTCCCTGGGCGGCAATGCCGCCCACTCGCGCATCTACAACAGTGCCACCGGCGGTGTGCTGGATGCCCAGGCCCAGCAGGGCGGCGGCCAGCCGTCTGCGGGTACCGCAGCCCGCGACGATACGGTCAACTCCATCGGCCTGAGCCTGGATGCCGAGCAGGCGCTCTACAACCCCGCGCGTCGCGCCCAGCTCGAACGGGCCGAGCGGGAGATCGTCCGCGACGCCCTGGCGCTGGACGCCGCCACCCAGACCCTGCTGTTCCAGGTGGCCAATGCCTACTTCGAGATCCTGCGCGCGCACGATATCCTCAGCGCCCGTCGCGCCCAGGAGACCGCCATCAGCCGCCAGCTGGAGCAGGCCCGTGAGCGCTTCGAAGTCGGCCTGATCGCCATCACCGACGTGCACGAGGCCCAGGCCTCGTTCGACCTGGCGCGCGCCCAGCGCATCGCCGCGGAAGGGGCCATGCAGGTCAGCTTCGAGACCCTGGAGCGACTCACCGGGCATCGCTACGACAGCATCGACGCGCTGCAGGAGGACGTGCCCATCGTCGGGCCGGAGCCCGCCGACCGCGAGCAGTGGGTGGCGCTGGCCATGGCCAACAGCCCCATGGTGCAGATGGCGGAAGCCGGCATCGAGGTGGCGCGCAGCACCGTCGACGTGGCGCGGGCCGGGCAGCGTCCGGTGGTGGCGGCCTTCGCCAGCTACGGCTGGGCGGACAGCGACCGCACCGGCGCCGACTACCAGTCGGAGAGCCAGGTCGGGCTGCGCGCCAGCGTGCCGCTCTACACCGGGGGCACGACCCAGGCGCAGATCCGCCAGAGCGGCTTCGCGCTGGAGGTCAGCCAGTACGACTTCGAGGCGCAGCGGCGCGATACCGTCCAGCAGGTGCGCTCGCTGTTCACGCGGGTCAACAACGACGTCGAGACCGTCGAGGCGCGGCGCCAGGCGATCATCTCCAACCAGAGCGCGCTGGAAGCCACGCGCTCGGGCTACGAGGTCGGCACGCGTAACATCGTCGACGTGCTCAACGCCGAACAGAACCTGTTCAACGCCATCGCCAACCACGCCGAGGCGCGTTACGACTACATCCTCGGCTTGCTGCAACTGCAGCTGCAGGCGGGGCTGCTGGGGCCGGACTCGATCCAGGCGGTCAATGCCTGGCTCTCGGACCAGGAGGCGGTTTCCCTCGAGCTGCCCGACGTGCCCAGCGACGCGGTGATGAACATCGGCCAGCGGCCCCGGGCGCCCTCCTGAGGGTGGTGTAGGCCAGCGTGCCAGGGCCTGAGAAAACCACCGCAACCCGGTGGTTTTCTGCGTGTGGACAACCCCCAGGCGCACCGGCCCGGGTGCGCCGCTGCGGTTGCCATGTCATAACGTCATGCGGCGGCAGGCTGCCGTCGCCGCTCGTCAATGCGGAGGAGTTCCATGGCCAGGCCCCTGGTCGCTGAAATCGATCTCGACGCACTGCGTCACAACTACTGCCTGGCCCGCTCGCTTGCCCCGCACAGCCAGGCCCTGGCCGTGCTCAAGGCTGATGCCTACGGTCATGGTGCGGTGGCCTGTGCCCGGGCGCTGGAGCGGCTGGCCGAGCATGAACGACCGCCGGCGTTCGCGGTGGCCAGCATCGAAGAGGCCGAATCGCTGCGCGAAGGCGGGATCCAGACGCCCATCGTCCTGCTCGAAGGCATCTTCGAGGCGATGGAGCTGCCCCGCGTCGAGGCATTGGGCCTGTGGCTGGCGGTGCACAGTGAATGGCAGGTGCAGGCGGTTTTGAACTACCGGCCGGCCACGCCGATTCCGGTCTGGCTGAAGGTCGATTCCGGCATGCATCGGCTGGGCTTCGCGCTTCACGAAGCCGCCGATGTCTGGGAGCGGCTGCAGGCCGCGCCGCAGTGCGTCACCGACCTGCATCTCATGAGCCACTTCGCCACTGCCGATGCGGCCGATACGGCCTACTTCCAGCATCAGTTCGAGAGCATGGTCGCGCTGTCGCAGCGGCTTGGTGCACCGCTGTGCCTGGCCAACTCCCCGGCCACGCTGGCGCGGCCGGGTGCTCATGGCGCCTGGGTGCGCCCCGGGGTGATGCTCTACGGCAGCGACCCGCTGGAAGTGCCGAACGAGGCCAGTCGGCGCCTGGCGCCGGTGATGACCCTGCGTTCCGAGATCATCGCCACCCGCGAGCTGGCCGAAGGCGAGCCGGTGGGGTATGGCGGGCGCTGGCGGGCGCCGCGCCCCTCGCGCATCGGCGTGGTGGCCTGCGGCTACGGCGATGGCTACGACCGCCATGCCGTGGACGGCACGCCGGTGCTGGTGGGCGGGCAACGCAGCGTGATCACCGGCAAGGTGTCGATGGACATGCTGATGGTCGACCTCACCGACCTGCCCGAGGCCCGCATCGGTACCGAGGTGGTGCTGTGGGGCCGCGCGGCGGGCGGGGCGGTACTGTCGGTGGATGAGGTGGCGCGCTGCTGCGACACCATCAGCTATACCCTGCTGACGGGCGTGCTGCCGCGGGTGCCGAGACGCTACCGCCAGGCCTGACGCCCTCTGCCACGAACCCGAATCGAACAGGAATTCGCATGTCCAAGCGCAACTGGCCCGCTTCCTTCGCCCACCCCCGCTTCTGGCCAGCCTGGCTTGCCATCGGCGCGATGCAGGCCGGGGCCTGGCTGCCGTGGCGGCTCAAGCTGGCGATAGGCCGCGGCCTGGGCCTGCTGGCCTGGCGCGTCGTTCCGCGCCGGCGCCATATCGTCGATACCAACCTGCGGCTGTGCTTTCCCGAACTCGGCGACCGCGAGCGCGATAGGCTGGTGCGCGAGACCTTCAAGGCCAACGGCATCGGCATCCTGGAAACCGCCACCGGCTGGTGCCGCGATCCCAGGCACCTGCGCCATCGCGTCACCTACAAGGGGCGCCACCACCTCGAGCACGCCTACGCCCAGGGCAAGGGCGTGCTGGTGGTGGGCATCCACTTTTCCACGCTGGACCTCGGCGGGGCGCTGCACTCGCTCTATTTTCCCTCCGACGTGGTCTATCGGCCCCACAACAACCCGCTGTTCGACCGCTTCATGACCCGCTCGCGCAGCCGGATCTTCGGCGAGGCCATCGACCGCCACGACCTGCGCGGCGTGGTACGCCGGATCAAGGCGGGGCATATCGTCTGGTACTCGCCCGACCAGGACTTCGGTCGCGACGTCAGCGTGTTCGCCCCGCTGTTCGGCGTCGAGGCGGCGACCATTCGCCTCACCGCCAAGATCGCCCGCATGACCGGGGCGCCGGTGGTGCCGCTGATGTTCCATCGCAACCCCGACGATCGCACCTACACCATCGAGTGTCACCCGGCGCTGGAGAACTTCCCCAGCAATGACGAGGTGCGCGACGCGACCCAGGTGAACGCCTTCATCGAGCGGGCGATCCGCAAGCACCCGGAGCAGTACATGTGGCTGCACCGGCGCTTCAAGACCCGTCCGCAAGGCGAGGCCGACCCTTACTAGGGGCGGCGCGGCTACAAGCCGTCACCTGACGTAACTTGACGGTTCGTTGGGTTCACGCAACGCTTGTCATTACCAGAGAGGGAATTCCGACGCTATGCGTCATGACAGTCAAGGAGGTCAGTCATGCTCGGTAATGCCATGCTGTTTCTGATAATCGCCATCATCGCCGGCGTGCTGGGGTTCACCGGCATCGCGGGTGCGGCGACCACCATCGCTCAGATCCTGTTCTTCCTGTTCATCGTGCTCTTCATCGTCTCGCTGATCACGGGGCGGGGAAAACCGTAGCGCTCGATTCAAGCGTCATGACAGGGGGCGGCGGGTAGCGAACCTGGCAGGAGCAGACGGTGCTCGCCGCTGTGAAGCTTCTTGTTGATGAAATCGCGATCGAGATGATGCTGGGCCGCACGGCTCAGCATCTCGATTACCCTATTGCCTTGCTGCTGCAAGCTGTTCAACTGCGGGCCTTCGGCAAAGAGGGAGAGCGTCTTCAGCGCGCCGAGCAGGCCCAGGCCAATCGACACGTCCTTTTGGCCGTAGTGCATGATCGGCGCGAAGATGCGATAGAGCAACGTGTCGAAGTCTTCCGTCGGCCATGTGACGCGAAGCATCTCCTGCTCATCCAGCAAGGCATTGCAAGGATTGAAATCCAGCCTTTGCCGCAGCAGGTCGGTCAGCTGATGGATGCACAGCTGGGCCGTGCCGGGGTCGTTCACGCCGGGTGATAGCGCCTTCACGGCGATCTCCATCAGCTGGGTCAATCCATGTACATGGGAGTCCACGATCGACTCCGCCTGGCCATGGACGATCTGCGACAGTACCTCCTGGACCCACTCCTCGTCAGGTTCCTCGGCCGCTGCGACATGCAGCAAGGGATATCCCTTGAGGACAAAATCCCCTAGGGAAACATTGAAATACAGGATGGCATCCTTGTGGGTGGCCAGCTCGGCGAGTTTTTCGAAGTCAGCGCGCTGAATCGTGCCGGTCTTGTTGGACGCGATGACGAAATGCGTGGTCGTGGCCGGCTTGACCTGGGGCAGACGCGCAAACCCCGCGGCTTGGTGGCGCATTTTCATGCGGCTCAATGAGTGGCTGGTGGCCTGGTGAAGGCTGGCGGTCACCGAATTGACTTGCACGGACTGCGACGCCTTGTGGATGAAATAGACGAACAGCCCAAGACAATGGATCACCATCGCCGCGGCCAGGTAGGCGTGCAGGGAACTCCACAACCCAGGTGAATCGTCGCTTCCCGGCATCATCAGCAGCATCAGGATATAAAGGATGGTGCCAAGGTAGTGGCCAAGTACCCACTGATGATGCCGCTTGGTCACCAGCCCGAAGACCAGCTTGTGGGAAAAATTGCCGCCGGCCTGGGAAAGCACCGACATGACCATCGAGAAGCTGAAGACCATCAGCGAGACCATGCCGGTGAGCAAGGTCGATAGCAGCGTGCGCCGTGTTTCCGTGTCGGCAAAATGCAGGAATTCGAGCTCGCCAGGCAAGGGAATCAGCCCCTCTTCCGGCACTACCGCGGCCAATCCCAGCAGGAAATACCCAAGTGCCAGCAGGCTCGGCACATAGGCGATGCTCTGTTGGTACGACTTGACCAGCTTGATGGGATAATAGAGTGCGGTGATCATCCGAAATCCTTTTCAGCGATGGCTATCTGTCTCGATAGCGCCAAACAAAAAGCCCTGCCTTATGATAGGGCAGGGCTTGATGGCATGCGTGCCGAGAGACACGCTAGAGAAACACTACAGAGAGATACTCTAGGCGTCGATGCGCTTGTATTTCATGCGGTGCGGCGTGTCGTTGCCGACCCGCTTGCGGTGCTCCGCTTCGTAGTCGGTGTAGTTGCCCTCGAAGAACTCCACGTGGGAGTCGCCCTCGAACGCCAGGATGTGGGTGGCGATCCGGTCGAGGAACCAGCGGTCGTGGGAGATCACCAAGGCGCAGCCGGGGAAGGCCAGCAGGGCTTCTTCCAGGGCGCGCAGGGTCTCGATGTCCAGGTCGTTGGAGGGTTCGTCGAGCAGCAGCACGTTGGCGCCCTGCTTCAGGGTCTGGGCCAACTGCAGGCGGCCGCGCTCACCGCCCGAAAGGTCCTTGAGGAACTTCTGCTGGTCGTTGCCCTTGAAGTTGAAGCGACCGACGTAGGCCCGCGAGGAGACCTCGTAGCCATTGATGTTGAGAATGTCCTGGCCGTCGGAGACCGCCTGCCACACCGTGTGCTTGTCCTCGAGAGCGTCGCGCAGCTGCTCCACGTAGGCGATATCGACGGTGTCGCCGATCACCACCTCGCCGCTGTCGGGCTGTTCCTTGCCGGTGATCAGCTTGAAGAGCGTCGACTTGCCGGCGCCGTTGCCGCCGATGATGCCGACGATGGCACCCTTGGGCACGGTGAAGGAGAGATCCTCGTAGAGCAGCTTGTCGTCGAAGCGCTTCGAGACGCCGTGGAACTCGATGACCTTGTCGCCCAGGCGCGGGCCGGGCGGAATGTAGATCTCGTTGGTTTCGTTGCGTTTCTGGAAGTCGCCCGACTGCATCTCCTCGAAGCGGTTGAGGCGCGCCTTGCTCTTGGCCTGGCGGCCCTTGGCGTTGCTGCGCACCCACTCCAGCTCGTGCTTGATCGCCTTCTGGCGCGAGGCCTCCTGCTTGGCCTCCTGCTCCAGGCGCTTCTCCTTCGATTCCAGCCACTGCGAGTAGTTGCCCTCGAAGGGGATGCCGTGGCCGCGGTCGAGCTCGAGGATCCAGCCCGCCACGTTGTCGAGGAAGTAGCGGTCGTGGGTGATGGCTACCACGGTGCCGTTGTAGTCGTGCAGGAAGCGTTCGAGCCAGGCCACCGATTCGGCGTCCAGGTGGTTGGTCGGCTCGTCGAGCAGCAGCATGTCGGGGCTCGAGAGCAGCAGGCGGCACAGCGCCACGCGGCGCCGCTCGCCGCCGGAGAGGTTGCCGACGCGGGCGTCCCAGGGCGGCAGGCGCAGCGCCTCGGCGGCCACTTCCAGCTTGCGCTCCAGGTTGTGGGCGTCGGCGGCCTCGATGATGTTCTCCAGCCGCGCCTGTTCGGCGGCCAGGGCATCGAAGTCGGCGTCCGGCTCGGCGTAGGCGGCATAGACGGCGTCGAGCTTGACCTGGGCTTCCTTGATCTCGCCCAGCGCCTCCTCGACGGTCTCGCGCACGTTCTTGGCATCGTCGAGCTGCGGCTCCTGGGGCAGGTAGCCGACGTTGATCCCGGGCATGGGGCGCGCCTCGCCCTCGTACTCCTTGTCGACACCGGCCATGATGCGCAGCAGGGTCGACTTGCCGGCGCCGTTGAGGCCCAGCACGCCGATCTTGGCACCGGGGAAGAAGGACAGCGAGATGTCCTTCAGAATCTGTTTCTTGGGCGGAACGACCTTGCCCACCCGATTCATGGTGAAGACGTATTGCGCCATGGGATTCCACAGAGTTGAGGGTTTCAGTGGTCCCGATGATAGTGGCCGGACGAGACAAAGGCCAGCGTCGCGGCGGGTCTGGCAAGTGTGGCCCAGGGTGCCGGTCGGCACCCTGAAGCTGCGTGGCAGGGGGGTGTTGCGCGGCCTTACTCTTCTTCTTCCTCGCCGAGCGACATCCAGTCGTCTTCGATGGCGCGCTTCAGGCGGCGCTCTTCCAGCAGGGCTTCGACCCGGCGGCGTGCGCGCAGCGTGTCGGCGCGGCTGGTCGCCCGGGGGCGGACATAGTCGTCGTCGTTGACCGCTTCGAGAAAATCCTGTTCTTCGTCGTGAGCGTCGCTGACAAGGGGTTCATGGCTCATGCGAAATCCTCCCATGGCCCGGTGTCGACCGCGTGGCGATCGACATGTCGCACATTCGCTTCTGGTCCGAAGCGACGGACGGGAAGCGCCAACGATGCCCGCAGGGCACCTGACGGCTATATATCGCCCATGCCGGGCCGGTGCAACCCCTCGCGGCGTTTTTTTTCCTCCTGCGCCACGGCCGTCAGCCGCCACGGCGAGAAGGCAGCCCCGCCAGGCGGCGCCGCATCCCGAGGCTGCGGCGGGTGCGTCAGCATGACGCACCGCAGGGCGCGGTCACTCCTCGAGCCCCTGCTCCTGCTTTAGGCGTTCGAGACTCAGCTGCAGCTCGACGCGCTCGGTGACGTCCTTCTGCACGCCGATGTAATAGGTCAGGTTGTCGTCAGCGTCGTAGACCGGAGTGATGGAGAGCTCGTTCCAGAACAGGGTGCCGTCCTTGCGATAGTTGCGCAGCACCTCGCGGCACGGGCGGCCCTCGGCCAGCGCCTGGCGGATGTTGTCCAGCCCTGGCTGGTCGCGATCGTCGTTCTGCAGGAAGCGGCAGTCCTGATAGAGGATCTCGTCGGCGCTGTAGCCGGTAAGCCTTTCGAAGCCCTGATTCACGTAGATCAGGATGTTTTCATCCCCCTCCTGCTCGGCGACCACGATGCCGTCTTCGGAGGCATCGACGATCCGCTCCAGCAGTTCTGGGCTGATCAGAGGTTTGCGTTTCATGCACGGCCTTCCTGTCGGGCGCTGGCGCGTTTGCCTGCGTGGGCGCGTTAACGATTCTTCACTATGCCATATCATGGCCAGCCCACGTCAGCTTGACAACGCCATTCCTGGCCTACTGCTGCACATCCGGCAGACGGGCGGCGCTTGCCGCCGCCGCCAGCGCCATGAGTGCGAGCGTTGCCAGCAGCCAGGGGGTGCCGAGCCATTGGGCCAGCAAACCGGTCGCGCCCCCCACGAGCAGCATCAGGATGCCGGTCAGGGTGTTGGAGAGCGCCACGTAGAGCGCCCGCCGGTCCTGGTCGGCCATGTCCACCAGGTAGGTCTTGCGCCCCAGGCGCACCCCGGCGTGCACGATCACCAGCAGGGCGTAGACGAGGGCGTAGGGCCACACCGTGGCGGACCAGGTGCCGGGCAGCCAGGCGAAGCCGGCGCCGAGCAGGCAGCAGGCCGCGGTGCCAAGTCCCGTGTCGCGCAGTACCCGGCGGCTGGACGCATCGGCGCGCTTGCCCCAGACGGGGCTTGCCACCATGCCGGCCAGGCCGGAGACCACGATCAGCACGCCCAGCCCGCCGAGTTCGGCGCCGCTCTGCTGCTGGCCGAGCAGGGCCACGTAGGGTAGGGCGAGGGCGCTGGCCATGAGCAGGGCGCGCGACAGGTTGAAGTGCAGGAAGTTGCGGTCGTCGCGCAGCAGGCGCAGCCCCAGCGCGAGGCTTCCGAGGATGCTGGCGCCACCCTCCACGGCGCCCGGCGCTTCGCGGATGCGCGCCGCGCACAGCGCATTGAGCGCCCAGCCCAGCGCCGCGATGCCGAGCAGGGCGGCCAGGGCCAATTGCCCGGGGCGGTCGTCGAACAGCATCAGCACCGCCCCGGCAAGCAGCGTCACGCCGCCCGCAATGCTGCCGCTCCAGCCCATCAGGCGGCCGCGGCGGCGCTTGGCAATGGTCTTGCCCAGCACGTCCTTGGTGGCGATGGAGGAGATGCCGCGCGCCAGCGAGAGCAGCACCAGCGTGGCCAGCACCATCGCGCCACCGACGCTGCCGTGCCCGAACAGCGCCAGCAGCGCCAGGCCCGCCGCCGCCAGCGCCTGGAGCAGCCCGCCGGCCACCCAGGCCCACTTGCGCTGCGGCCTGAGGCGGATGAAGCCGGCCACGAACAGCTGCGGCAGCAGCGCGCCGGCTTCACGGATCGGCACCAGCAGCCCGACCATCCACAGCGGTGCGCCGATCACCCCCAGCAGCCATGGCAGCACCAGGCGGGCGCTGGAAAGCTCGTCGGCCAGCTTGTTGCCGAGCGAGGCCAGCAGGTGCAGCAGGGCGTTGCGCGGCTGCTCGTCGCAGGCGGCCTCGGGAATGTCCTGGCACAGGCGGCTGTCGTCGTCGCCGGTCAACCACTCGTACAGCCGGGATTGGCTGATCTCGCGTTCGCTCATGGCGGCTCCGTGGCTGCTATCATCGGCTTTCATTGTTGCGACAGGGGCTCGGCATGTCACGTATCCGCATTCACTACTGCACCCAGTGCAACTGGCTGCTGCGCAGCGCCTGGTACGCCCAGGAGCTGCTGTCGACCTTCGGCGAGGCGCTGGAAGAAGTGGCCCTGGCGCCCTCCCACGGCGGCTACTTCGAGATCTTCTACGACGACGAATCGCTGTGGGAGCGCAAGCGCGACGGCGGCTTCCCCGATGTGAAGCAGCTCAAGCAGCGGGTGCGTGACCGGCTCGACCCCGGGCGCGATCTGGGCCATATCGATCGATGAAGGCCGCGTTGGCGAAGGCGGCCGCGCCGGGGCAGGACCGCCAGGCGATGCTCTTCGGCCTGGGGGCGGTGGCGCTGTGGTCCACCGTGGCCACGGCCTTCAAGGTGGCGCTGGGCTACATGTCGCCGCTGGAACTGATGTGGCTGGCGGCGCTGGTCTCCTGGCTGCTGATGGGCGCGCTGGTGGTGCGCCAGGGTCAATTGGGCGCCGCCCTGCGCCATGGCTGGCGCACCGCCGCCTGGGCCGGGCTGATGAACCCGGTGGCCTACTACCTGGTGCTGTTCGGTGCCTACGACCGGCTGCCCGGCCAGGAGGCCATGGCGCTCAACTACACCTGGGCGCTGGCCATGGCCTTTCTTGCGGTGCCGCTGCTCGGCCAGCGTATTACCCGCACCGACGTGGCGGCGGGACTGGTGGCCTATGCCGGGGTGTGGGTGATCGCCACGCGCGGCCAGGTCTTCAATGTTGCCTTCGCCGACCCGCTGGGGGTGGCCATGGCGCTGGCCTCGACCCTGCTGTGGGCGCTCTACTGGCTGCTCAACGTGCGCGACGCCCGCCCGCCGCTGGTCGCCCAGTGGCAGAACTTCGCCGTCGCGCTGCCGGTGCTCACGCTGCTGATGCTGCTCGGCCCCGGCTTCAGCTGGCACGGCTGGGCGGCCCTGGGGGCAGGGGTCTATGTCGGACTGTTCGAGATGGGCGTGGCCTTCGTGCTGTGGCAGCTGGCCATGCACCGGGTGTCGCGTACGGCCAAGGTGTCCAACCTGATCTTCCTCTCGCCGCCGGTGTCGCTGCTGCTGCTCTACCAGGTGGTGGGCGAGCCGATCCTCGCCTCCACCCTGGTCGGCCTGGTGCTGATCCTCGGCGGGCTGGGCCTGCAGCAGTGGCAGCAGGGCCCGCCGGTCGATCAGCCCTGAGCCTGGCTGGCCCGCTGCGCCCGGTGGCTTTCCAGCAGCGGTTCGAGCGCCGGCCAGACGTTGTCGAGGATCACCGGCTGTGCCTGCGCCGTGGGGTGGATGCCGTCGGACTGCATCATGCCCTCTTCCAGGGCCACGCCCTCCAGCAGGAAGGGCACCAGGGCGACGTCGTAGCGTTCGGCCAACTGCGTGAAGACCCCGGTGAAGGCGCTGCGGTAGGCTTGTCCGTAGTTGGGCGGGATATCGATGCCGAGCAGCAGCACCGCGGCGCCACTGGCCTGGCTGGCCTCGATCATGCTGGCGAGGTTGCGCTCCATCTGCTGCGGCGGCAGGCCGCGCAGGCCGTCGTTGCCGCCCAGCTCGATCAGAACGATGTCGGGCTGGTGCTGTCGGAGAAGCTCGGGCAGGCGGCTGGCGCCGCCGCCGCTGGTCTCGCCGCTGATGCTGGCATTGATCACCCGCGCCTTTTCGTCGAGCCGCGCTTGCAGCAGACTGACCCAGCCTGCCTGGGCATCGATGCCGTAGGCGGCGCTCAGGCTGTCGCCCATCACCAGCATGCGCGGTGCGGTTCCGGCCAGCGCCGGAGACGCGGCCAGCAGCCATACCAGGGCGGCCAGCCACCAGGTTTGCAGCCAACGAACAGGGAAGCCTTTCACCATGTCCCACTCCTCTACACGAGATGACGACTCGACGCGCGCCGCGTCGGTCGCAGGAAAGATCACACCGATTCTACACGCCGCTGGCCTGACCAAGCAGGTGCTCAGCGGTGAACGGCAGCTCACCATTCTGAGTGGCCTGGGCCTTTCCGTGTTCCCCGGCGAGAGCGTGGCGATTCTCGGACAGAGCGGCGCGGGCAAGTCGACCCTGCTCGGCCTGCTGGCCGGGCTCGACGAGCCCAGCGGCGGTGAGCTCTCCCTGTTTGGTCACTCCCTTGCAACGCTCGACGAGGATGGCCGCGCCAGGCTGCGCGCCGGCAGGGTGGGCTTCGTGTTCCAGAACTTCCAGCTGCTGCCCACCCTGACGGCGCTGGAAAACGTGCTGCTGCCGCTCGAGCTCTCGCCGCTGCCGGATGCCACGCGGCGCGCCAAGGAGTGGCTGGCCCGGGTGGGCCTGGGCGAACGCCTCGACCACCTGCCCAAGCAGCTTTCCGGTGGCGAGCAGCAGCGCGTGGCGCTGGCGCGCGCCTTCGTCACCGGCGCCGAGCTGGTGTTCGCCGACGAGCCCACCGGCAATCTCGACCGTACCACCGGTGCCAGGATCATCGAGCTGCTGTTCCAGCTCAACAGCGAGGCCGGTACCACCCTGATCCTGGTGACCCACGACCATGCCCTGGCGCGCCGCTGCGACCGCTGCCTGAGCCTCGAGGAGGGGCGGCTGGTGGAACTCGATCGCAGCGAGGTGGAGGCATGACCGCAGGCAGCACCTCTTCCGCCGCCAATGGCGCCGCACCGCGCCAGCTGCTGAGACTGTCGGCCCGCGGCCTGCTGCGCGACCTGCGTGCCGGCGACGTGCGCGCACTGTTCGTGGCCCTGGCCCTTGCCGTGGCCGCCTCCACCATGATCGGCTTCTTCCTCGATCGGCTCGATCGCGGCCTGACTCGCCAGGCCGGCCAGCTGCTCGGCGGCGACCTGGTGCTCGAGCAGGGGCGCCCCTTCGATGACGTAGTGCGCCGCACCCTGGAAGAGGCCGGGCTGGTGCTGAGCGACCAGGTGGGCATGGTGACCATGGTCAGCCACGGCAGCGCCTTCCAGCCGGCTAGCCTCAAGGCGGTGGATGACCGCTACCCGCTCTACGGCGGGGTGCATGTCGACCTGGGCCAAGGGGGCGACGTGGTGGCGCGCGGCCCGGCCCGGGGCGAGGCGTGGCTGGCGCCGCGCCTGGGGCTGCTGCTGGAGGCCGAGCTTGGCGATCGCATCCAGGTAGGCGAGACGGAGCTGACCGTTTCCGGCTTCGTCGAACGCGAGCCCGACCAGCAGGGTGGGTTCAGCAACTTCAACCCGCGGCTGATGATCCACGTCGCCGACCTGGCGGCCAGCAATCTCGTGCAGCCGGGGGCCAGGGTCAGCCACACGCTGCTGGGCGCGGGCGACCTGGCGATACTTGACGCGCTGGCGCCCCGCCTGCGCGAGCTTTCCCGCGACGGGGTCGAGGTGCGCGACGTGCGGCTCGACCGGCCGCAGCTTGGCAACGCGCTGGAACGTGCCGAGCGCTACCTGAGCCTGGCCGGCCTGGCGGCGGTGCTGTTGGCCGGTGTGGCGGTGGCCATGGCCACCCGCCGCTACGTGGAGCGCCACCTCGATACCGCCGCGCTGCTGCGCTGCTTCGGCGCCACCCAGCGCGACCTCACGCGGCTGTTCGCGCTGCAACTGCTGTGGCTGGCGCTGGCCGCCTCGGCGCTCGGTGCGCTGCTGGGGCTGGTGGGGCAGGCGGCGCTGCTGGCGCTGCTAGCCACCTTCCTGCCGCTCGACCTGCCGTCGCCCGGCATGCTGCCGCTGTGGCTGGGCGTGCTGACCGCGCTGGCCGTGCTGGTGGGGTTTGCCGGGCCGACCCTGCTGCGCCTCAAGCGAGTGAGTGCGCTGAAGGTGCTGCGCCGCGAGCTTGATCCGCTGCCGGCCTCCGCCTGGCTGGTGGTGCTGGTGGCCAGCCTGGTCTTCGGCGCCCTGCTGTGGCTCTATTCCGGCGACCCGGGGCTGGCCGCGGCGCTGCTGGTGGGCGGGCTGGTCATGCTGCTGGTGCTGTGGGGGCTCGGTGCGCTGCTGCTCGGCCTGGTGCTGCGCCTCGCGGCCCGCCTGCCGCAACAAGGCGGCAGGCAAGGCGAGCTGTTCCAGGCCCTGCGCCTGGGGGGGCGCCAACTGGCCCGCCGCCGCAGCGCCAGCCTGGGCCAGCTGCTGGCATTCGCGGTTACCTTCTTCGCCATGGCGATGATCGCCCTGGTGCGCGGCGACCTGCTGGCCACCTGGCAGGACCAGTTGCCCGACGACACGCCGAACTACTTCGCCATCAATATCCAGCCCGCCGAGCGGGCCGACTTCATGGCGGTGCTCGACGCCGCTGCGGATGACCGCACCGCGCTCTATCCGATGGTGCGCGGTCGCCTGACCGCGATCAACGACCAGCCCCCGCGCGAGGTGGTGCCGGCCGAGTCCCGCGGCGACAACTCTCTGCGGCGCGAGCTCAACCTGACCTGGCAGGCCGAGCTGCCGGAAGGCAACCGGGTGGTGGCGGGGCAATGGTTCGAGGCGCCTGCCAGGCCCATGGGCGATGCCCCGCCGGGGCAAGGCTGGATGGAGGAAGTGGCGGCGGAACCGGGCCTGGCGCCGGTCTCGGTCGAGCAGGGGCTGGCCGAGCGCCTCGGCCTGTCGTTGGGCGACCGGCTCACCTTCACCATCGGCAGCGAGGAGGTGGTCGGCGAGATCACCAGCCTGCGCGACCTGGACTGGGACAGCTTCCGGCCCAATTTCTTCGTCATCTTTCCGCCCGAGGTGCTGGAACGCTTCGGCCACAGCTATATCACCGCCTTCCATCTCGACGGTGACCGCGGCGACACCCTGCGCCGCCTGGTGCAGGAGTTCCCGGGGGTCTCGCTGCTCAACGTGGACGCCATCCTGGCGCAGGTTCGCGAGGTGATCACCCAGGTGACCCGCGCCGTGGAACTGGTGCTGCTGCTGGTGCTGCTGGCCGGGGTCAGCGTGCTCTACGCCGCCCTGACCGCCAGCCGCCCGGCCCGCGCCCACGAGAGCGGCCTGCTGCGGGTGTTCGGTGCGGGCAGCCGGATGATCTCGCGGGTGCAGGGGGCCGAGTTCGCCATCCTCGGCTTGGCCAGCGGGCTGATGGGGGCGCTGCTGGCCGAGCTTGCCAGCGCCGGTATCTATGCGCTGTGGCTGGACCTGCCGCCGCGCCTGCACCTGTGGCTGTGGCTGGTACTGCCGCTGGGCGGGGCGCTGCTGATCGGTGCCATCGGCCACCTGCTGTCGCGCAGCCTGCGCCGGCAGGCTCCGGCGGCAAGCCTGGGGCTGCTGGGCGAGACCTGAGGCGTTTGGCGCCACCGCGCGACGGCGCGCGCTCCAAAGCGATCTGTTACAGTCGGTAAGGGAGTGCGCCTGTCGCTCCCGCATCGCTCAACCGACGTCGAACGGGAGGTGGCGTCAATGAAAGCACCCTATCAGGGGGCGAGGTTCGGCCTCGCCCTCGCTGCGGTCATGCTGGTGGCGCCCAACCTGGCGGCGGCCGATGCCAAGCGGCTGGAAGCCGAGCTGCGCGCCATGTTCGGCACCCACGGGTCGCTCGCCATCGGCGACGTCTCCAGTGCGCTGCTGCGCTCGCGCCTCAGCGCCCATGACATTCGCTTCGAGACGCCGGAAGGCGAGCGACTGGTCATCGACCGCTACGTGGTCAGCGGCGACTACGACCGTCCCGACGAGGTGACCCTGGAAGGCCTGCGCATCGAGGATGCGCTGACCGACTTCACCCTGATGAGCGCCGAACGCATCGTGCTGGGCGAGCCCTCACGCGCCGTCTTCGCGTGGGACGACGCGCTGTCCGCCGAGGCGGTGCGCATCGGCAGCCTCGCCATCGACGGCATCGTGCTCGACCTCGCCTCCGAGCTTGCCGAGGACCTGCTCCACGGTACGCCGCTGCACACCGGCCAGGGGCGTCTCACCATCGACAGCGTGCGCGGCAAGTCGCTCTCCGGCGAAGCCATCGAGCGCTTCGAGCTTGCCGGCGTGGCGGGAACGCTGAGCGACGTCGATGAGCTGGGCAGCGCCTCGTTCACCCTGGCGTCGCTGCGACTCGAGGGGCTGACCGGGCTCGACAGCAACGGCGACGAGCAGCTGGCCAAGCTCGAACTGCGTGACCTCGACGTGCTGACCGATGCCCTGGTCGCCACCTTGGCGCGCCTGGACGTGGACGGTGACTTCAGCGACGGCAAGGGGGGCGTGCAGGTCGAATCGCTGTTTCTCGACCTGGCCCGCATGATCGCACTCGCCCCCGAAGAGGAGCGCACCCAGCTGCGCATGGTCAGCAACGTGCTGACCGGCGGCAGCGGCGAGCTGATGCTGGACGCGGCGCTGCTGGGCAACTGGCAGGCCCAGGGCGACCACGGCGTGCTGGTCAGCGACAGCCATGTCACCGTGCGCGATGCCCTGCGGCTGGCCTTCGACGTCAGCCTGCCGCTGGTGCTGCCCGAAGGGGTCACGCCCGCCGACCTGTTTGCCGACCTGGAGTGGCTGGAGGAAGCCACCCTGCTGGGCGGCGACCTGCGCCTGAACCTCGCCGACCGCGGGCTTTTCGCACGCCTGGCGACCCTGGGCGCGGCCTTCGAAGGCGTCACCGAAGCGCAGTACATCGAGCAGGCGCGTACCCAGGCCCAGGGCTTCGGCATGATGTTCGGCCCCGAAGTGCGGGCGTTGCTGCTGGGCATGGTGAGCCTGCTGGAGGGCACCGCTGAAGAGCTGGAGCTGCGCCTGACGCTGCCGCCCGAGAGCGACCTGGCCAGCTACCTCGACGACCCGCTCGGCTTGCCTGGCCGCCTCAACGTGAGCGTCGAGACCCGCTGAAGCCGCTAAACCTCGCATGAGTATTTCTGCAACCCGCCATGACGGCCTTTCATGTGAAAGGCGTCATGGGCTGGGGTATCATGGCGCATCTGACTCTCCCCGTGATGCGAGGTTTTCCGCCGATGTTCAGCCGTGACATGACGATTGCCGGTTTCGATGACGCCCTGTTCGATGCGATGCAAAACGAAGTTGCTCGCCAGGAAGCGCACATCGAGCTGATCGCCTCCGAGAACTACGCCAGCCCCCGGGTGCTGGAAGCCCAGGGCAGCCAGCTGACCAACAAGTACGCGGAAGGCTATCCCGGCAAGCGCTACTACGGCGGCTGCGAATACGTCGACATCGTCGAACAGCTGGCCATCGACTACGCCAATGCGCTGTTCGGTGCCACCTACGCCAACGTCCAGCCCCACTCCGGCTCCCAGGCCAACAGCGCCGTGTTCCAGGCGCTGGTCAAGCCGGGCGACACCGTGCTGGGCATGAGCCTCGATGCCGGCGGCCACCTGACGCACGGCGCCAAGCCCAACTTCTCGGGCAAGCACTACAATGCCGTGCAGTACGGCATCGACGAGAGCGGACGCATCGATTACGAGGAAGTCGCACGCCTGGCCCGCGAGCACCAGCCCAAGATGATCATCGCCGGCTTCTCGGCCTACTCCCAGATCATCGACTGGAGCAAGTTCCGCGAGATCGCCGACGAGGTGGGTGCCTACCTGCTGGTCGACATGGCCCACATCGCCGGCCTGGTGGCCGCCGGCATCTACCCGAGCCCGTTGCCCCACGCCCATGTGGTGACCACCACCACCCACAAGACCCTGCGCGGCCCGCGCGGCGGCCTGATCCTCTCCGCCGAGGGCGACGCCGAGATCGAGAAGAAGCTGCAGTCCGCGGTCTTCCCGGGCGGCCAGGGCGGCCCGCTGGAGCACGTCATCGCCGCCAAGGCGGTGTGCTTCAAGGAGGCCATGGAGCCCGGGTTCAAGAGCTACCAGCAGCAGGTGGTGAAGAATGCCCAGACCATGGCCGGCGTATTCATCGAGCGCGGCTACGACGTGGTCTCCGGCGGCACCGAAGACCACCTGTTCCTGCTCTCGCTGATCAAGCAGGGCCTGACCGGCAAGGACGCGGACGCCGCCCTGGGGCGCGCCCATATCACCGTCAACAAGAACGCCGTCCCCGGCGACCCGCAGAGCCCCTTCGTCACCTCCGGCCTGCGCATCGGCACCCCGGCCGTCACCACCCGCGGCTTCGGCGAAAGCGAGTGCCGCGACCTGGCCGGCTGGATCTGCGACATCCTCGACGTCATGGCCAAGGGTGAGGACTCCGCCACCATCGAGTCCAAAGTGAAGGGGAAGGTCGAGGCCGTCTGCGCACGGTTCCCGGTGTATCGCTGAGGCTTCGATGCGATCGGCTTCAGCCGGTCACATTATTCAGTGCCCTCACGAGGGCAACTGGTACGTCCACTCTGGCGCCTTATAAGGCGCCAGATGCGTTTGGTCCCCCCTGGTGTCGTTTGCAGGCATGTCTTACATGATGCGGCGGGCATGCCTTACATGGTACTGGCGGGTCGTTTCTGCTATCCTCGCGCGGTCATTTCCTGCCTAGTAACAGTTCTTTTCTCCACGGTGACCCCCATATGGCCAAGCAACAGGACGCTACGGATCTCCAGCGTGCACTCCAGGCATGCAGAGGTTCCTTCGCCTCGGTGGGCTTTTTCAGCATGTTTGTCAACTTGCTCATGCTGGTGCCCCCCATGTACATGCTGCAGGTCTATGATCGGGTGCTGGCGACACAGAGCCTGGACACGCTGGTCATGCTGACACTGGTGGTGGTCTTTCTGTTCATGGTCATGGGCGGGCTCGAGCTGGTGCGTTCGCGCATCCTGGTGCGGGTCGGCAACCGGCTCGATACCAGCATCAATGCCAGGCTCTACAGCGCCATGTTCCGGCGCAGCGTGGTAGCCCAGGGCCAGCAGAGCGCGCAGCCTCTCAATGACTTGACCAATGTTCGGCAGTTTCTCACCGGAAATGGGCTGTTCGCCTTCTTCGATGCTCCCTGGGTCCCGGTTTACCTCTTTGTGCTTTTCATGTTTCACCCTTGGCTTGGCATATTTGCCACTGTAGCCGGCCTATTGCTGCTTGCCTTGGCTATTGCCAACGAAAAGGCCACCAAAGGACTTTTGGCAGAAGCCAACAATGAGCATATCCAGGCTCAGAATCTTGCCAATTCCAACCTGCGCAATGCAGAAGTGCTGCATGCGATGGGCATGCTACCCGGCATCATGGGGCGCTGGGCTCAGAAGCATCATCAGTTCCTGGCCAAGCAGTCTCAGGCCAGCGATCGTGCCGGCGCCCTGACCAATACCTCCAAGATAATGCGCATGCTGGCGCAATCGATGATCCTTGGCCTTGGTGCCTGGCTGGTGCTGCTCGGTGACATGACACCGGGCATGATGATCGCAGGCTCCATCATCATGGGACGCGCCCTTGCCCCGGTAGACCAGATGATCGGTAGCTGGAAAGGTTTTGTCGCTGCTCGCGGTGCATACGGAAGGCTCAATGAGCTGCTGGCTCAAATACCCGACGAGCAGCGGCGCATGTCGCTTCCTGCGCCTAAAGGAAATATCAACGTAGAAACCGTTGCCGCTGCCCCTCCCGGTGTGCGCATGGCCACCATTCGCGGTATCAATTTCGAAGTGGCCAAAGGGGAGCATATCGGCATTATTGGCCCTAGTGCGGCGGGTAAATCCACACTCGCACGCGTCTTGCTCGGCATCTGGCCAGCCCAAGTAGGGTCCGTTCGCCTAGACGGCGCCGACGTGACCCAATGGAACCGAGACGAGCTCGGCCCCTATATCGGCTACCTGCCTCAGGACATCGAGTTGTTCGATGGCACCATCAGCGAGAACATCGCTCGCTTCGGTGAAGTCGATGCCGCCAAGGTTGTGGCAGCCGCGATCAAGGCGGGTGTCCACGAGATGATTCTCGAGCTACCCAATGGCTACGATACCTATATTTCTTCAACCACTGGTGCGCTTTCAGGTGGTCAGCGCCAGCGTATTGGCCTTGCGCGTGCCCTTTACGGTAGCCCGATATTCATTGTGCTGGATGAACCTAACTCCAATCTCGATGATGCCGGAGAGCGGGCACTTGCAAGCACCATAGGCGTGCTGAAGGACGAAGGGGTGACCCTGTTCATCATCAGCCATCGCACCAGCGTGCTGAAAAGCATGGACAAGCTACTGGTCATGAAGGAAGGGCAGATCAGCATGTTCGGCCCCCGTGATCAAGTACTGGCTCAATTTGCCAAGAAACCCCAGCCCCGTTCAGTTGGCCAAGCGGCTAATGCGCGGTTGGCGTCTATTCGGGGTGGCCTTGCCGGAAACGGCGGCGAACCAGGGCGAGATGGCCCTGAGGAGCAGAATTAATGTCAGATTCACAGAACGATAAAATCCAAGGCCAAGCCGTATCTCCGCGAAACGAAATCGACATTACGCCGGTTCCGCAAACCTATGCCGGCGAGTACGCCGAGGTACTACCTACCAGTGATAAAGGCTACCGACGCCTTGGGCTACTGATACTGGTGGTTGCCTTCGGCGGCTTTGTGCTCTGGTCAGTGACGGCCTCGCTCGCTGTCGCCGTCGTCGCACCAGGTAACGTCTCCATGCAGTCGTTCAAGCGCGCCGTACAACATCTCGAAGGGGGCATTGTTCGAGAAATCCTGGTGGAGGACGGTGACCATGTGGAAGCCGGTCAGCCGCTGATCGTGCTCAGTGATACCCAGAGCCGCTCCCAGCTTGAAATTGCTCGCGTGCAGTACCTTATCAATCGCACCATGGAGGTGCGCCTGCTGGCAGAGCAGGAAGGCAGAGAGACGCTGGACTTTCCTCAAGAGTTGCTGCAAAGCGAAGAGCTGCGCGTGCAGCAGGTGCTCGGAGTACAGCAGAGTCTGTTCGCCGCGCGCCGCCAGGCGCTACAGAGTACCCTTCAGGCACTTGATGAGCAGGTCGTGCAGATGCGCGAACAGATCGAAGGGTTGGAGTCTCTGGTGCGGGTCAACACCCAGCGTATGGCCTCGTTGAGCAGTGAAGCTGAGGATTTTCGTTCGCTGTTTCGTGAAGGCTTGGGCGATAACCAGAGAGTGCGGGAGCTCGAGCGGCTAGTGCTCCAGTATCAAGGAGAAAACGCGTCTCATCGTGCCGAGATCGCTCGCCTACGCTCGCAGATCAGTGAAAACCAGATGCAGAAGGAAGTGCGGCTGCAGGAGTTCCAGAAAGAAGTGGGGGAGCAGCTGCGCGATGCCCAGGCTCAGATTGCCCAGGCCGAAGAGCAGATCACCTCGCTTGCCGATCAGGTCGAGCGCAAGGTGATCGTCGCCCCTGTGTCGGGTACGGTAGTGGGGCGGCAGGTGCATAGCGTGGGCGCCGTGGTCCGCGCTGGCGACACCATTCTGGAAGTGGTGCCTTCAAGCGATGGCTTCGTGGTCGAAGCACGCATTCCCAATCGCGATATCGATCATATCTTTCTTGGTCAGCATGCCGAAATCCGCTTCTCTGCCTTCAACCAGCGTTTGACGAACGTCATCGATGGTGAGGTCGTCTATGTGAGCGCTGACAGTTTCGAAGATGAAGCGACACGGCAACGCTATTACCGAGCTCGGGTGCGCGTAACCGAAGAGGGGCAGATGGAGATGACGGAGCAGATGCAGCTGCTTTCCGGCATGCCCGCCGAAGTCATGATTCGTACCGGCGAGCGCACTTTTGCCAGCTACATCGCCAAGCCGATCACCGACATGCTCTCGCGGGCCATTCGGGAGGATTGATGAGCTTTTTTCTAACGCCTCGCCACTCTGCGGCACTACTAGCGCTCCTGTGCCTGAGCTCACCTCTTGCCTCGGCCCAGGAGGCATCTCCGCTTGCCGGCGAGCGAGCCATGGCCGAGCTGGCAGCGCTGGATGAGACAGCAGCGGATCGCAGAGCGCCCCTTCCCTCACTGCCTTACCTTTTCGAACGCGCCCTCCAGTATGACGCCCAGCTTTCACGGCAGCGCTATGAATTTGAAGCGTCGCAGCAGGAGTTGCCCATGGCGCGGGCCAGGCTTTTGCCACAAGTCAGTGCAAGCGGCGGTTATCTCTGGCAAGACTCCACCAATATACAGACCGATCCGGAAGGATTCGGCCTCAGCCAGCCAGCCCAGCGCCCAGGCCGCTTTGATGAGAACTATTGGCGCTTGAATCTGCAGCAGCCACTCTTCAGTCTCGAGCGCTGGAGAAGCGTGGAGCGTGCCAACGCACAGGTCAGTGCCGCCGAACTGGACCTGGCGCTTGCCGAGCGTAACCTGGCACTGACCGTCAGCGAAGCGTTTATCAATGCCTACCTGGCTTCACGTACCTTGGGTCTATTGGAAGCGCAGCAGGAAGCCCTTGAGCTTCAGGTGCGTCAGGCTAGCCGGGCCTTCGATCTGGGTGTCGGTAACCGCATCAACTTGCTGGAAGCCCAGTCCAGGTTCGACCAAGCCATTGCCGATGCAATGTTGGCTGAAAATGAGCTGAGCGATGCGTTAGGTGAACTGGAACGACTCACCGGTATTCTGCCGGCTTTCGGCAGCAGCGCCTTGGGTAACCTCAGGGCAGGGCAGGTGCAGCAAGAGTGGAGCGATGAGCACCTCTGGCTTGGCCGCGTGGGCAACAACCTTGATGTACTTCGTGCATTGGCCGAGCGGCAGATCATCGAGAGCGATACCCGGGTCAGACGCGGTGGCTACTTTCCTGAGGTCAACCTCAACCTGAGCTACAGTGACCGCGACAGCGATGACCAGTTGCGTACCAGCGAAGACTACTCGGCAAGCGTCGAGGTCAATGTGCCGCTTTATCGAGGCGGTCACACTACAGCCAGCGTACGCCAAGGAGAGCTTCGCACCCAGGCCAGCCAGCAGGCCGTTGATCATGCCGCCAATCTGGCAGCACAAGAAGTAAGGCAGCGGCTGCGCTCGCTTAATGGCAACGTGCGGAGGCTTGCCGCTCTTGAACAGGCCATTGCCTCCAGCGAGCTGTTCCTGCAAGCTGCCGAGCGTGGCGAGCAACTTGGGTTGCGAGACCTCGTGGATGTGCTGGATGCCCGTGCTACGCTTTACGATCAGCGAATCCAATACGTTAACACCATAGGGCGCTTCATGATTGATCGGCTGGCACTGAAATCGGCAGTGGGTGATTTAGGCAGTGATGACCTGGCGGAGGTCATGTCATTGCTTGTCTCCATCAGCACACCATAGGGGCAACGAGGCATATGCGCTTAAGGAGTAGCGCAAGCGACTGGCTGAGGCGCGGTATGCGCTGTTTTGATGCCGGGACTGCCTTGGTGGTTGCGTGGGCCCTGATGCATCTGCTTCCCGGCCTGGAACATACGGATTCCATTGAATACCCCTTGCTGATCCTGGCCGGCAGCATGTTGCTGCCTGCGTGCGGAGAGCTGCTTGGACTCTACCAGCCGTGGCGTGGACGTAGCTTGTACAGCATGCTGGGCGTTTACACCCTGAGCTGGCTATCGGCCATTGCGCTTATCAGCCTGCTTTTAGTCGCAACGCAAAGCACCCAGGTATTCTCACGCATGTGGATGGGCTCCTCCGCATTGGCAGTCTTTCTCGTGGGAAATTTCCTACGGGCTGGCCTGTACCACTACCTCAGGCGTTGGCGGGCGGCAGGGCATAATTTGAAGCGCGTGCTTCTCATCGGCCCAGAGCAGAACATCCTGCGGCTGTCGGTTCGGTTGAGCAGCATGCGTGATTCAGGCTATGCCGTTGTCAGCAAACTCGTGGATGTTGATGATGGGCAAGTTGAAGCGCGAGTCGAAACCTTGGCAAGTGAGAGCATATTTCGACGTGATTTCGAAGAAATCTGGCTAAGCTACCCCCTTGCTCAAGGTGAGAAAGTGCGCCATTTGGCGGGGCAGTTGGTTGCTGTGCCGGCTAGCGTCCGTTATTTTCCCGATCTTTCCGATGTGCGCCTTCTCAACCACCGCATGGCTCAAGTGGCGGGGATGTACTCTCTCGATTTGAATTATAGCCCTCTCAATGGGCCAATGCGCCTTCTTAAAGCCGTAGAAGACCGTGTGCTGGGGGCGATATTATTTGTTGCTTTCCTTCCTCTCATGTTGGTTATTGCGGCGTTGATACGCTGGAAAATGGGAAGCCCCGTCTTGTTCAAGCAAGAGCGGCACGGCCTCGATGGTAAGACATTTCGCATCTATAAATTTCGAACCATGGTATTACATCAAGTTCAAGGAACGCCGCAGGCGACCCATGGAGACCCGCGGACTACTCAGCTTGGCGCCTGGCTGCGTCGCACCAGTCTTGATGAACTGCCTCAGCTCTATAATGTATTGCAGGGGCGCATGTCCTTGGTCGGCCCTAGGCCCCACGCCATGGATCATAATGCCTATTATAAAGATGTTATTGAACGGTATATGCAACGCCATAGAGTCAAGCCGGGCATGACAGGCTGGGCGCAAGTAAATGGTTTGCGTGGGATAACAAGCAGCATCGATGAAATGCGAAAGCGAGTAGAGTTTGACCTTTATTATATTGACAATTGGTCGCTGGGGCTGGATGTCAAGATTCTTGCCATGACGCTTACCAAGGGATTCATCAATCGTCAGCCTTAAGCCTGCGGAATGGGCATTGTGCTATTGTCCGTGGATGCAATGGGACAACGCCGAAGTGGTTAATATTATCAGTCCATCTCACCCAAGGCAGCCCTCATGCACTGAGGTGTCATCGCTACCTTGAGCGGCGCCCCTCTCGAGAGGCCTAGGGTCGCATGGGCTCCTCGGTGCTCGCGCTGCCGGTCGAGCGGGATCGGCAGGCCGTGCTGTCGATCACGTGCGGGACACACACCACCCACTGCCAGCCTTCACCAGCAGTGGTATTATCTGGCATCGCCATTGATGTAGGGTTCGTGCTGTCATGCCAAGGAAAGAATCTTCACGTTCTCAAGGAGGAGCCATGATCCTTCCCGTTATCCTGTCCGGTGGGTCCGGCTCACGCCTGTGGCCTGTCTCGCGCGAGCACTATCCGAAGCAGTTTCTCAATCTCAACCATCCGGATAGAAGCCTGCTGCAGGAGGCCGCACTGCGGCTGCATGGCGCTGAAGGCGTAGCCTCGCCGCTCCTGGTGTGCAATGAAGAGCATCGCTTTCTGGTAGCCGAGCAGCTTCAGGCAATAGGAGTGGGGGCCCAGCGCATCATCCTTGAGCCACTCGGACGCAATACGGCGCCCGCATTGGCGCTGGCCGCTCTAGTGGCAAGAGAAAGCCATCCCGATGCCATGCTGTTGGTCATGCCTGCCGACCACGTCATCGAGCGCCCTGAAGCCTTTCGGGAAGCAGTAAACCAAGGGGTCGAGCTGGTGGCGGCCGGGCGCCTGGTGACATTCGGCATCACGCCCGACAATCCGCACACAGGCTACGGCTACATTCGGCGCGGTGAACCGCTGGCAGGGGGGTATACGGTTGACGCCTTTGTCGAAAAACCCGACCAGGAGCGTGCCCAGGCTTACCTTGCGAGCGGCGAGTACCTATGGAACAGCGGCATTTTCCTTTTTTCCGGCAGTCAATACCTGGATGAACTGGCACGTCATGCACCCGATATTCTCGACGTGTGCCTGCAAGCGCATGAAGGCCGCAAGGAAGATATCGACTTCTACCGCGTTGAAGAGGAAACCTTTACCCGTTGTCGCAGCGAATCGATCGACTATGCCGTCATGGAGCATACGCGCCGCGCGGCCGTTGTCCCTATGGACCCCGGCTGGAGCGACATAGGGGCCTGGGATGCCATACATGAGCTCAAGGCGAAAAACGATCGCGTCAATGGCAACGCTGTCTTGGGCGATGTCATCCTGCACGACACCCGTAATAGCCTGGTGCGCAGTGAATCCCGGCTTGTCGCGGCCGTAGGCGTTGAAGACCTGATCATTGTCGAAACCGAGGATGCCGTGCTGGTGGCAGACCGGCACCGTGCTCAGGATGCAAAGCTTATCGTCAACATCCTGAAGGCGGCGGGGCGCAGTGAGTGCCAGTCGCACCAGCGTGTTTACCGCCCTTGGGGGCACTACCGCACCATGGTCATGAACGACAATTTCCAGGTGAAGGAGATCGTCGTGAAACCGGGGGCCAAGCTTTCGCTGCAGATGCACCATCACAGGGCCGAGCACTGGGTCGTCGTGGAAGGCACGGCCAAGGTGACCCAAGGCAAGGATATTCCTGAAGTTGGCCAAGGCAGCAGCGCTGGACTGCACAGTTTTCTTCTGTCTGAAGACCAGTCGACCTACATCCCGCTGGGTACGGTTCACCGCCTGGAAAATCCCGGTGTCATACCGCTCAAGCTGATCGAAGTGCAGACCGGTTCCTACCTGGGTGAGGATGACATTGTGCGCTTCGATGATGATTACGGCCGCACACCTGAAAGCCTCTCATGACCATGGCGCTGCAGGAAAACGCCATACGCGCAGGCGAACGAGCCGACCCTCCGCGTGTCGCCATCGTTCATGACTGGCTGGTCGTGCAGGGTGGAGCGGAGAAAGTGCTCGACGCCCTGTTGGAGCTTTATCCCCACGCAGACGTCTTTACGCTGGTCGATTACCTCGAACCTGGGCAGCGGGGCCGGCTGGAGGAACATCACGTTCATACCAGCCTCATCCAGCGGCTTCCGGGAGCCAGGCGCTTCTATCGTCACCTGTTGCCGCTGATGCCTTATGCGGTTGAGCAGTTCGACCTGCGCGGCTACGATCTGGTGATCTCATCCAGCCATGCCGTGGCCAAGGGGGTTATCACCCACCCCGACCAGCAGCATATCTGCTACTGCCATACCCCCATGCGCTATGCCTGGGACATGAAAGAAGGCTATCTGGCGGATGCGCGGCTGCTGGCACCACTGGAGTGGTATGTTCGTCATACCCTGAAGCGGCTGCGGCAGTGGGATCACTTTACGGCTAGCCAGGTCGACCAGTTCTTGACCAACTCACACTACGTGGCACGTCGCATTCGAAAATACTACGGCCGCGATGCCACGGTGATACCGCCTCCTGTCGATATCGATGCCTTTCCACTCCATGAAGAGCCACGGTCGGACTACTATCTGGCGGCTTCGCGCCTAGTGCCCTACAAGCGACTCGATCTGATCGTCGAGGCTTTTCGCCATGACGGATCGCGTCGCCTCAAGGTGGTCGGGGAGGGGCCTGAACGCAAGCGGCTCGAAAGCCTGGCGAGGGGCTGTACCAATATCGAGCTGCTCGGCTACCAAGATAACGAGACACTGCGGGCCCTGATGGCGCAAGCACGTGGCTTCGTCTTTGCAGCCTATGAAGACTTCGGCATCGTGCCACTGGAAGCCCAGGCTTGTGGAACCCCCGTCATCGCCTATGGCAAGGGGGGCGCCTTGGAAACGGTGGTAAGTGATGCGCTTGCCTTCGAAGAAGGGCAGGCCACCGGCGTCTTCTTCCAGGAGCAGACCCGCCAGAGCCTGCTTGAAGCGCTGGACCGTTTTGAACACTATCGCTTCGATCCCCACGCCTGCAGGCGCCAGGCCGAGTCTTTTTCACGCGTCAGTTTCATGCAGCGCATGCGTGAAGCCATGCCGACCTTTTCCATGCGGGTATAACCAAGCGCCATGCACGTAATCGTCAATTTACAGCCTCTGCTGTCCCCACTGACAGGCATCGGCCACTACACGCGCGAGCTGACCCTGGAGCTATTGCGTCGCGCCGAGCTGGACAGCCAAGAGCCTCCGCTGACCCTGGAGGGGCTGACGGGCACTCGGCGCGAGGCGTTGTCTTCCGAACATCCGCTACTGCAGTTACAGCCGAGCGGGTCGGCTTCGGTTGTGCAAGGGTCAGGCAGCCTGGCCTGGCGGCTGGCTCGGCGCTACCTGCGCAACTCCCTGACGCGAAAGGCTTACCGATGGCTTTATACCCAGCGCCTCAAGCGAGGTGGAGCCGAGCGCAGCGCACTGTACTGGGAGCCCAACTACATTCTGCTTCCCTGGCAGGGGCGCAGCGTGGTGACCGTGCACGACCTCTCTCATCAGCGATACCCCGAGTGTCATCCGCAAGAGAGGGTGGCCTTTTTCGATCGCCATCTGGGCGAAAGCCTGCAACGCGCCACCCGGCTCAATGTCGTCTCGGAATTTACCGCCGGCGAGCTTCAAGCGTTGCACGGCGTCGACCCGGCGCGCATCGATATCGTCCCGCCCGCGGTGGCGGAGCGCTTCTTCACGGAGCCGCAAAGTGAAGAGAAGGCCCGCCTGGCGTCATGCTATCGTTTGCCCTCGCGCTTCTTGCTCAGCGTTGGAACCCTGGAGCCTCGCAAGAACCTCAGCCGCGTCCTGGCCGCCTTTGCCAGCCTGCCGGCCGAACAGCGCCGACAAACCCCGCTGCTGCTCGCCGGCATGCCGGGCTGGGGAGAGACCACCCCGGCGGCGGCGATACAAAAGGCCCTGGATGATGGCACCATACGCCGCCTCGGCTACGTGCCCTCGCACGATCTCCCAGGGCTTTACGCGCTGGCATCAGGCTTTGTCTATGTCTCGCTCTACGAAGGCTTCGGCATGCCGGTGCTGGAAGCCATGGCCGCCGGTACCCCCGTGCTCACCGCGAACGTGAGCGCCACCCATGAGGTAGCCGCCGGGGCCGCCTTGGAAGTCGACCCCCACAGCCAGGACGCCATTCGTCACGGTCTTGAACAGCTGATCGAAGCAGACCATGCCCAGGCCGTATGCCGGGGGCGCCGGCGCGCTGAACAATTCAGCTGGCAGCGCTCGAGCGACCTCCTGCTTGCCTCCTTTCAACGAGCCATGAATCACTGACCCCATGCGACAAAGACTCAAAGCCATCCATGCCAGCCTGCCGCTGGTGTTACATCTGACACGCCAGGACCTGGTGGAGCGCCACACTGGCTCCCTGCTGGGTGCCACCTGGACCTTCGTCTCGCCGCTCGTCAACATCCTGGTTTTCGTGCTGGTCTTTTCCAGCATCATGGGAGCGCGACTGGAAGGGTTCGGCGCCGAAATCGACCGCTTCGCCTACAGCATCTACCTGATCTGCGGCATGCTGGCCTGGATCGCCTTCGCCAACAGCCTTGGCCGTATCACCAACCTCTTCAAGGACCAGAGCCACCTGGTCACCAAGGTCAACGTCTCGCTGCTGGCGCTACCGCTCTCCGTGCTGCTGACCGAAAGCGTGGTCTACGTCATCGGCATGATCTTCTTCATCGGCTTCCTGCTGCTGGTCGATTTTCCCATCACCTACTACTGGCTGCTGATTCCGGTGGTGTATGGCCTGCAATGCCTGTTCGTCTACGCCATCGGGCTCACCCTGGCCGTGCTGGCCGTATATCTCAAGGACATCAAGGAAGTCGTCGCCGTCGTGCTGCAGGTCTGGTTCTGGGTAACGCCTATCGTCTACGTGATCGAGATTCTTCCGGGCTGGGTGCAACGCGGCATGCAATACAATCCGGTCTTTGTGCTGGTCGAGGCCTACCGCAGCCTGATCATGCACCATCGCTTGCCTGATCTGCTGCCCATCACGCTGTTTGCCTCGGCGGCGATAGGCCTACTGGCGCTGGCGCTATGGTTGCTGCATCGCACCGAGCGCGACCTGCGCGACTGCCTATAAAGGAGAGCCCCATGATCGACATCCAGGGACTCAACAAGACCTTCAAGCTTTTCCATCGCCCGGCTGACCGCCTGCTTGAGGCCATTACCGGGCGCTCCCGGCATGACGAATACCATGCCTTGAAAGACATAAGCTTTCAGGTGGCACCGGGCGAAGTGCTGGGCGTGCTCGGGCGCAACGGCGCCGGCAAGTCGACGCTGCTCAAGCTGCTCACCGGCGTGCTCGTGCCCGACAGCGGCGCGATTCATATCGATGGGCGCGTGACCGGCCTGCTGGAGCTTGGCACCGGCTTCAACGCCGAGCTGACAGGCCTGCAGAACATCACCTCCAACGGGCTCATGCTGGGAATGACCCACGAAGAGATCGACAGCCGGCGCCAGGCCATCATCGACTTCTCCGAACTCGGCGCCTATATCGACGAGCCGCTGCGCACCTACTCCTCGGGCATGACCATGCGGCTGGCTTTCTCCGTGGCCATCCATGCCGACCCGCGCTGCTTTCTGGTCGACGAAGCCCTCTCGGTGGGCGACGGTTACTTTCAGCAGAAGTGCATGAAGCGCATCCGTGAGTTCAAGCAGAGCGGCGGCTCGATCCTGTTCGTCTCCCACGACCTCAACGCGGTCAAGATGCTGTGTGACCGCGCACTGGTACTGGAAGGGGGGCGTGTCGTCTTCGACGGCGAGCCCGATGATGCGGTCAACCGCTACAACCGCATCATGGCGCGCCAGGCAGAAGAGGAGGAGGGGCGACACCTCGAACGCCACCAGGGTGCCTATGGCACCGGCGAAGTCGTGGTGCAAAAGGGCAGCGTAGCCGGGCACGACAGCGGCGGCCAGATGGTCTCCAGCGGCGAATGGCTTGATATCGACCTTGACCTGTACGCACGCGAAGCCCTGCCCGATGTCACCCTCGGGCTGATGATCCGCGACCGCTTTGGTCAGGACATCTTCGGCGTGAATAGCTTCCAGCTCGGCCGCACCTTGAGCTTCAAGGCCGATGAAACCCGCCGTGTTCGCCTTGCCCTGCGAGCGGACATCGCACCCGGCAAATACACCATCACCGTGGCCCTGCACAGCCGCGAGCACCATCTGGACGACTGCTACTGGTGGTGCGACAGCTACTTGCAGTTTGAAGTGGCCGGCTACAAGGATCATCTCTTCTCGGGCGTCTGCCGGTTGCCCCTGAAGCTCGATACGCTTTCCCCCGCGGAACCAGCCGCCGCCGCAGGGGCAGGCACCGCCGTCAGCGAACGCCAGGAGCCTCTGTCATGAGCCAGACCTTCGACGACATAGACAGCCTGATCGCCCGGCTCAAGGCCGTGGCCAGGCAGTACGAGCACCAGCCGGGCACCGAGCCTCCGCCGGCCGACTACCGCCGGCGCCTGGGGGAGCTGTTCGAATCCCGCCAAGACCCGCTGCGCGTGAAAGATCCGCGACATCCCCGCCTGGAGGAGCTGGTGGCGGCCAACCACAGCGACGAACGCTTTCTGCAGCGCGCCTATCTCACCCTGATGGGGCGCAGCGCCGACCCCGACGGCTTCAACCACTACCTTGGCGTGCTGCCGCGGGCCGGCAGGCTCTACGTCCTGGCCGAGCTGCTGTGTGCCGATGAAGCGCGAGGCTATCTGGCGCGCCAGGGCGTGACCGTTCCTCGCCGTGGCCTGCTTACTCTGCCGTTTCGCCTGGTGGGCCGCCTGGGCCCGCTGGCGAAACTGCTGCGCCCGCCCATGCGCCTCGGCTACCGGTTGGTCGCCGTGCTGCTGCGGCCCAGGATGCGCCTGCTGGAACGTATTGCCATGCTGGAGGTTCAGGCCGAGCATCACATCGACCGCGTGCGCGATGTGCTGCTCGACCTCGACGGCGAGCTGACCCGCCAGGCCGGTGAGCTCGCCCGCCACGACGAAGCCTTCGCCCGTCACGACGAAGCCTTCGCCCACCAGGCCGAGGCAATGCAGCAAGGTGACAGCCGAGACGCCATGCTCGAGGGCCGGCTGGCCGAGCAGGAACGCACCCAGCCTGCGCTGTGGAGCGCACTGCAGCAGCATCGGCGGGCGGTCGAACGGCTCATGGCCGAGCAAGGCGAAGCGCCGCTCAGCCACGCGCAGAGCGAAACGCTCGACCAGGCGCTGCGCGACGCCTACTACCTGGCCTTCGAAGATGCCTGCCGCGGCAGTGAAGAACAGATTCGTCGACACCTGCTGAACTATCAGCCCCAGCTGGACGCCGCACGCCAGGTCGGCACGCGTGCGCTCGACCTCGGCTGCGGGCGTGGCGAATGGCTTGTGCTGCTGGCCGAGCAGGGCTTCGAGCCGCACGGTGCCGATCTCAATGTCGCCATGATCGAACATTGCCAGGCCAAGGGCCTGGCGGTCAGTCACGCCGACGCGTTGGACGTGCTGCGCCGCCAGCCCGACAATAGCCATGCCCTGGTCAGCGGGTTTCATATCGCCGAACATCTTCCCTTCGATGTCCTCTACTCGCTGGTGGACGAAGCGCAGCGAATCCTGGCGCCCGGCGGCCTGCTGATCCTGGAAACCCCCAACCCCGAAAACGTGCTGGTGGGCAGCCACACCTTCTATCATGACCCCACCCACCGCAACCCGCTCACTCCCACGGCCACGCAGTTCCTGTTGGGCTACCACGGCTTTGCCGACGTAGACGTGCGCCGCTTCAACCCCTACCCGGAAAGCGCCAAGGTGCCGGGTAACGACCCCTTGACCGAGCGGGTCAACGGCCACCTGTGCGGGCCCCAGGACTTCGCCGTGATCGGCCGCAAGGCGGCGCCCGCCGAACCGGCAGCGCAGGCCGCCACCGGCGTGGAAGAGGAGGGCGACGCGTGAAAGTGCTCGTCAGCGCAACGCTGGTGCCCTTCATGCACGGCGGCGCCGAATACCATATTGCCGGCCTTGCCCAGGCCCTGCGTGAACACGGCCACGAGGTGGAGCTGCTGCGGCTGCCGTTTCGCTTCAGCCCCGAGCGCGACATTCATGAGCTGATGCGCTATGTGGAAACGCTCGACATGGCCGCACCCAACGGCGTGGGCATCGACCGCGCCATCAGCCTGCAGTTTCCCGCCTGGGGCATCACCCACCCGCACCATACCGTCTGGGTCATGCACCAGCATCGCGCCTGCTACGAACTCTGGGACGACGCCCAGGCCGGCCCCGAGCAGCGCATGCTGCGCGATGCCGTGCACGCCTTCGACAACCACCACCTGAGCGCGGCCCGGCGCCTGTTCGCCAACTCGCGGCGCGTGGCCGAACGGCTGGCCGGCCACAACGCGCTTGCAGCCCAGCCGCTCTACCACCCGCCCCACGGCGCCGAGCGCTTCCACTGCGAAGACGACTGGGGTTACGTGTTCTGCCCCAGCCGGCTGGAGAGCCTGAAGCGCCAGGACCTCGTGATCGAAGCCGCCCGCCACCTCACCACTCCGGCGCGCATCATCATCGCCGGTGATGGCGGCCAGCGGCAGCGCTACCAGCAGCTGATCGAGCGGCACCGGCTGACGCACCGCGTTCGCCTGGTCGGGCACTTCACCGAAGCCGAAAAACTGGCCTGGTACGCCAATGCCATGGCGGTCTTCTTCGGCCCCTTCGACGAGGACTACGGCTATATCACCCTGGAAGCCATGCTCTCCGCCAAGCCCGTGATCACCTGCCGCGACAGCGGCGGCCCGCTGGAATTCGTCGAGCATGACGAAACCGGCTGGGTGGTCGAACCCGAGCCCAAGGCCATTGCCGCCGCCATCGACGCCGCCTGGGCCAACCGTGCCCGCAGCGCCGAAATGGGCCGCGCCGGGCAGGCCGCCTACCAGCGTGCCGGCATCGGCTGGCACCAGGTCGTCACGCGCCTGCTGGGCGAGGAGGGCGGGGCATGAAGATCGCCCTGGTAGCCCCCAGCGGGGTGCCCTTCGCGGTAGGCGGGGCCGAAAAGCTCTGGTGGGGGCTCAGCCATCACGTCAACCAGCTCAGCGACCACCAGATGGAGCTGATCAAGCTGCCCAGCCCCGAGCGCAGCTTCCCCGAGCTGGTGGCCAGCTACCGCCGCTTCAGCGAGCTGGACCTCACCCATTTCGACCGGGTGATCTCCACCAAGTACCCCGCCTGGATGGTCGCCCACCCCGACCATCACCTCTATCTGCAGCACACCCTGCGCGGGCTCTATGACACCTACCCCTGGCCCGAGCGGGCCGCGGCCGACCCCTTCACGCCCGCGGCCTGGCCCGGCGAGCGGGGCCGGCGTGCCATTCGCCTGCTGCGCCGCCACCCGCTGCTCAGGCGCCTGCAGCGGCTGCTGGCCGCCCCGCCGGAACGCGCCCAGCTGCCCGAACTGTTCGCCACCCTGGAGCGCCTGTTGCACGGCCCCTGGCTGCCCCCCGCGGCCCGCGAGGGGCTGTTCGCCTTTCCCGGCCCGCTGAGCCGTGCCGTGATCCACCACCTCGATGCCATCGCCCTTGCGCCCGGGGCCATTGCCCGCTACGCGGCCATTTCCCGCAACGTGACGCGGCGTGCCGACTACTTCCCGCGCAGCGTGCCGATCAAGATCGTGCATCACCCCTCCGACCTGCCGCCCTTCGCCACCGGGCAGGCGCAGGCCGCGCCCGCGCCTTACCTCTTCACCGTCAGCCGCCTCGATGGCCCCAAGCGGCTCGACCTGCTGCTGCGCGCCTTCTTGCAAACCGATGTGGCGCTGGAGCTGCGCATTGCCGGCACCGGCCCCATGGAAGCCGAACTGAAGGCGCTGGCCGGCGACGACCCCCGCGTGCGCTTCCTCGGCTTCGTGCGCGACGCCGATGTCGTCGAGCAGTATCGCCACGCCCTGGCCGTGCCGTTTTTGCCCTACGATGAGGACTACGGCCTGATCACCGTGGAAGCCATGGGGGCCGGCAAGCCGGTGATCACCTGCACCGACTCAGGCGGTGTGAACGAATTTGTGCGCCACGGCGAAACCGGCTGGAGCGTGGCGCCCACCCCCGAGGCCCTGGCCGACGCCATTCGCGACGCCGCCGCCGACCCCGAGCGCACCCGCGCCCTGGGGGAGTGCGCCCGCGCCGCCGTGGCCCACGTCACCTGGCCCGACACCGTGCGTGAACTGCTTGAAACCAACGCCACCGCGCCGCGCCGCGAGCGCTTTCCGGTGGTAAGCGGCATCGGCGGCGGCGAGCACTGGCTGGTGCTCAACACCTTCCCCGTCTACCCGCCCATGGGCGGGGGGCAGAACCGCATGTACCACTTGTACCGCCATGCCGCCGCCGAGCTGGGCGTACGCGTGACCCTGCTCGCGCTCGACCCCGGCGGCAGCGAAGAGCAGTGCCGCGAGATCGCCCCCGGCCTGACCGAACACCGCGTGCCGCTCAGCCCCGCCCAGCGCCGCGACCAGCAGGCCCTGCAGGCTGCGCTGGGCGTGCCGGTCGACGACATTGCCGCCATCGAGGGCTGGGCCCTCAACCCGCGCTTCGTCGCGCTGCTGCGCGACTACGCCGCCACCGCCACCCTGGGCGTGTGCGCCCATCCCTACCTGGTACACGCCCTTTGCGCCCACTACCACGGCCCCTGGTGGTACGAATCGCACAACGTGGAAGCCGCCCTGAAGCGCGGCATTCTGGCCGAGCCTCTCGCCCGCGGTGTGCCCGAAGCCGACGCGGCTCTGGCCAAGGTGGCCCGGGCCGAAGGCCTGGCCTGCACCGGCAGCACCGAGATCCTGGCCTGCGCCGAAGGCGACCTTGACGCCTTTCGCCAACAGCACGCCCTGCCGCCCACCAAGGGGCGCGTGGTTCCCAACTGTGCCGACCTGGAGCAGCTGCCCTACATCGACATGGCCACTCGGCGGCGCTGGCAGGCCAGGCTGCGCCAGCATCGCCCGGTGGCCCTGTTCCTGGGCAGCTGGCACGGCCCCAACCTGGAAGCGGCCGAGGTGATCTGCCGCCGCCTGGCCCCCGCCTGCCCGCAGGTGCTCTTCTACCTGGCCGGCAGCCTGTGCGAACACCCCGGCTTTCGCCGGCTGCCGCCCAACGTGCGCGCCCTGGGGCGGGTCAGCGCCGCCGAGCTGGCCGTGCTGCTGGCCAGCGTCGACGTGGCGCTCAACCCCATGCACAGCGGCTCGGGCAGCAACCTCAAGATGCTCGACTACACCGCCAGCGGCGTGCCGGTGCTCAGCACCCCCTTCGGCAATCGCGGGCTCGACTTCACCGACGACGAGCTTTGGCTGGCCGAAGAGGTCGCCTTTCCCGCCGCCCTGGCCGAGCTGCTGGCCACCCCCGACGCCGAGCGCGAACACCGCACCCGCGCCGCCCGGGCGCGAACCGAAGCCCGCTTCAGCTGGCCGGTGGCGGTGCGCCGCCTGGCCGACGCCCCCGCCTGACGCCCCTCTTTTCATGCGCCTAGCTGCCGCCGGCCTTCGCCGGCGGCGCTAGAGGCCTGTCCTGTTGGTCAATTGAGAATGCAAATTCTGGTGCCTTGGCGGCACTTTTTGTGCGGTATTGTCAATGCCAAGCAGCATGGTAAACATGGTCTTAATAATGAGATACACGCGTTGACTTGCCATTACATCGACCTATACATTACCTACGTTGGCCTGACGCCGAGGTGCGTCCGTAGGGGGCAAGCCAAGGGAACGCCCTTGCCCCGTCGATGCGCGTTTCATGCGCAAGGCAACACTGGCAACAAAAGAACACCCTTGAGCGCTCAAGGTAGAAGGATACCGGCCGATATACGGTAGGTACTTATTCAGCAAGGAGACTATAGTCCCATGGCAACACAAGCATCTCTCGCACGCGTTCAGCAGCTCTACGTCGCCTACTACGGCCGCCCGGCAGAAACCGGTGGCCTGGAGTACTGGGCGGCTCGCATGGATGAAGAAGGCGAAGGCGCCATCATCAATGCCTTCGGCACATCTGCTGAATACGACAGCCGCTTCGGCACCCAGACCAACGCCCAGGCGGTCAACAACCTTTACAACCAGATGTTTAACCGCAACGCCGAGCCGGATGGCCTCGCCTACTGGGTGGGCGTGCTGGAGCGTGGCGAAAAGTCGCTGGCCGAAATTGCCACCACCATCATGAACGCTGCCGGTGGCATCGACCGCCATGTGCTGAATGCCAAGGTGGCGGCAGCAGCCGAGTACACCGCCGAGTTCGGTGGTGAACAGGATTACAACCTGGCAGCCGCTATCGCTGTTGTGGCAGATGCTGACGGTGGCGTCTATCTGCCTGCCCTGACTGGCGCGATTGAGAAACTGCTGGCTGCAGAGCAAGCAATGGCCGACTTCCTGGCCTCCGCAGATGGCGACGATGACCCGGAAACTTCAACAAATGAAAAAGATCTTCGCGATAATCTCGAAGAGGCCAAAGGGGTATTGGACGCATTCCTTTCATTGAACCAGCTGAATGCCAATCTGGCAGATGCCCAGGCTGAGCTGAGCAGCGTTCAGTCCGAGATTGCTTCTATTGCCGGCCTGCGCCGCGCTATCGAGCAGTACCAGGCGGCTGAGCAGGCGCTGGAAGATGCAGACGAGGCTCTTCAAGAAGCAAACGCTGTTTTGGCAGGTCGTATCTCTACCTTCAATGAACGTAATGACGGCACAGTAGTCGTTAATAGAGACCCCGAATCAGAAGACTTCGGTACTGCTAAGTATGGTGAAGCGGATCTGATCGTTCGCGACGCCAATGGTAACTTGGTTGTTGCCAAAGACGCGCCGGCAGGCTTGGTAGGCGTTCAGGCGCTGTTGGCCGACATTCAATCAGCCGTGGCGGCCCAAGAAGCATTTGAAGCTGCCGAAGCCGCCTTTGAAAGTGCTGAGACTCGCGTCGAAACTTTCAAAGAAGGTATGGCTCTTCTGATTCAGCTTGAAACTGCTCAGAAAGGCGTTGCTGATGCTCAAAAAGCGATCGATGATCGCGCCGAAGCGCAGAGCGAAGTTGACGCAGCGCAAGCCCTGGTCGACGAATTCGAAAGTCTTGAGCAGGCTATCGAAGACGCTGAGAAAGCCATTATCGATCTGGGTGTCGATCTCAATGATGCTTCTGAGATCATTCAGAACGATCTCTACATCTTCGATGCTGAGTCCGGCACCTTCTACGATAATGGTAATCCAGAAGATAGCTTCGGCGTAAACGGTCAAGATTTGATCTACGTCGGCGATGCCTATGCTCGTGTTGATCTGGGCAATAGCGTTGATCTGGCTACCACGGCCCAGGGTCAGGCCAACGCATTGGAAATCTTCTTCAAGCAGACGGCGGCTAACGAAGTCACTGTCTACATCGAAACCGAAGCTTTCCAGGGTAACGATCGTGATGGCAGTTTCGATGGCACCACTCTGGTACTGACCGGTGTAACTCTGGATGAATTGGTGCTGGAAAACGGCTACATCACCATCGCCTAAGGTCATCTGACCTGCACCCCTTGAGGGGGCTTTGGTTCCCTCATCGAGTGATAAAACCCCCGGCCCACCAAGGCCGGGGGTTTTTTCTTCACCGCAAAGCCTGAGAAAATACCGCCGAGTTGCCTGCGATATTTCCTCAGTGGTTGTCAGCCCTTTCGTACATTTTCAGGAGTTAGCATGCCCACACCACTCGTATTAAGCCCCAAGGAGTGCCAAGGCAAGACCTGGCACCCGCCCGTCGACCTTGCCTTCGCCGCCGACAGGGCGCTGATCCCGCTGCACGCGGGTGAGCTGGCCAAGGCCGCCGCCACCATGCCCGTGGCCGCCGTCAAGGAGGGCCGCGAGTGGCGCCTGGTGGGCGTATGCGGCATCGCGCCCGGCCACAACCTCTTCATTCGCCAGGGCAAGTGGCTGGGCAACTATCAGCCCGTGTGGCTTGCCACCTGGCCCTTCGAGGCGATTGCGGTGGGCGACAAGGCCATCGTCACCTTCGAGCAGGAAAGCGGCCTGCTCGGTGAAAACGGCGCCGGTGAGCCCTTCTTCGACGACCAGGGCCAAATGAGCGAAACCGTGGCCACCCGTGTCGAGGCGCTGAAGGCCGCCCACGGCAAGCAGCAGGCCACGCAAAAAGCGCTGGCGGCCCTGGCGAAAGCCAAGGTGCTCGCCCCCTGGCCGAACGCCATCAAGGAGCAACTCGGGCTTGCCATCGACGGCCTGCACATGATCGACGAGCGGGTGCTTAGCCAGCTCGACGACGAGGCGTTCCTCGCCCTGCGCCGCGCCCAGGCGCTGCCCATCGCCTACGCGCTCAACCTCTCGATTCCCCAGACCCATCTGCTGGCCCGCCTGGCACGGCTCAACCCCGGCAGCGTGGCCGCGCCGGAAAACCTGGACGAGGTGTTCGGGGAAGGGGATGACGAGCTGACATTCGATTTTGATAGCTGAGCCGAGCCAAGCGCCACCGCTGCGTGGCTGCTGGGCCCAAACGTCACGCGCCCCGGCCATGGCCGGGGCGCGTGACGTTACCTGGGTAGCGTTCAGCCGAACAGGGCGGACACCTCATGGGCAGCCTGCACGCCCAGAAGCTCCGCTTCACCCAGCCATGTCGCTGCCAGGAAGCGGTCACCATCGCCACTGAATACGAGGGGGGCGCTGGTATCCAGGTCCTGGAGCAGCTGCAGCGCTTGCTGATGTTGATCCGCCTCAAGGGTCAGGGTGCCATCACTCAGCGTCAGCAACGAACCCCATCCAGACAGGGGCGAGGCGGCCATTTGAACCAAGGGGTTGCCCGCCAGGTCGACGACCCACAGTGTGGTGCCATCTCGCAGAAGCTGGACTTCCTCACTGCTGTAGTCTTCCAGTTTGATATGGGTGCCGGCCGACACGTTCATCACGCTGCTGCCCTGCGCGATGGTCAGCGTTTTTCCGGCACTGTCGCCGAGCAGCTTGGTCAGGCCGCTTTCGCTGATGGTGATTTCATCCTCATCGCCACCGACCCAAAGCACCTGATCTGGAGTGGTAGCCAATGGCACGTAGCGCACCTCTGTGCCGCTGTCACCGGTGTCGGTAACGAAGGTGCCAAACCGGTAGTCGCCTTCCAGCACCAAGGTACCATCGACCTGGCCATCGCCATCTCCATCAATCGCGAGAATCGCTGATCCCATGACAACGCTCAGCTGTTTGGCCTCGAACACGGAATCCACAAACGAAAGAGTGTCTTGTTCGGTAAACCCGATCACGGTGTCCTGGTCCAGCTGTGCCAGGCTGCCCTTGATGGTATTCGCCCCGCCTTTCTGCAGGTCGTAAACGTCGGGCGCCGTGCTGCCGGTCATCGTATCGTTGCCGCTGCCACCCACGAACTTCGTCGCCGTGCCGGCAGCGGGAGCAGTGAGAACGCTGCCCTCGTCATCTGCTTCCACGTTGACCAAGGTGCCGCTATAGCTGCTGGTCAGGGCCTGGAAATTGGAGATAAACAGGCCGGAATCGAGAATCCCATCGCCCGTATCGGCAATGCCGATGCGCACCTGGTAGGTTTGCGTATCTTCCTGTAGCGGGATGCTGATGGTAAGCACCGGCGTCAAGCCGTTGTATTCGATCTGGTAAGGGGAGGCGAGAAGGGGCGTGTCCGAGGTGTCGTAGTCGGAATACCCGTGATCGATCGTATTGTCCAGGAAGCGACCATCCTCGATGGTGGCGCCAACGATGCTTAAAGGCTGATCGATGTTGCCATCAATATAGGCATAGTTGGTACCGTTCACGATCACGGCGGCAATATCGACAAAAGGGGAGTCGATGAAGTATGGAAATTCTTCCGAGCCGAAAATGAGATCGAAGCTGATCGAGCGAATGCTGGCATCCGTAACGGAGAAGGAGAATTCTAGTATGGCGGCATCCTGTGTCGCGCCTGCGCCGCTGAAGGCCTGCTGAGCAATCTGGGTGAGTTCGTCATCCCCGTTATCCACGCGTTGCCAATAGCCTGTTTCGCTAAAACTTTCAGTAATGGTGTCTCCATTTTCGTCGGTATAGTCGTAGGTGGACTCGTAGGGCTCGTCGTAAGCGATCCAAATATATTCGGCATTATTAACGCTAAAGGAAGACTGACTATTGGTCAGCGCGGGAGCCCCGTCGCCACTGGTCAGTAAAATGCCAGGGCCCGGCATGTTCAGCCCATTCCCGAGGTTGAGCGAGGTGAAGGTGGAGGCGGCGCTTGGGGTTCCGATGAAGTTAAGCGAGGCTTCATCTATCACGATGCCGTTGACATTGCCTAGCAGAAAGCTCAAGAACTGGCTGAGCGACTGTGTCTGGCTATCGTAGGGTGTGAAGGTGCCAAGCCCCGGATGCGTTGGGGGTTGGCTGGGGAAGTAGTCGTTATAAAAGTCTTGTTCTGAAAAAGGCATGGCTCGTTCCTCGTGATAGTTGTGGGGTTCGTTAGGGCTGCCATCAGGCGATAATGATCTCGCCGCTACCGCTGAGTTGATTGAAGCTATCTACGCTTGTGAAGAAACCGCTGATCCCTACCAGCTCGATTTGCGACACTATGCCGGTGCCATCATCAAACTGAATCTGGGTGCTGTCGCCTGAGCTCTGCACGCGCACGTTTTCAGCGGCCACCCCTTGCAGTACCAGCTTGTCGTCTGCGCCAAAGTTCATGATCAAGGTGTTGCTGCTCGAAGTGACATCATCCTCAAGCGTGAAGGCTTGCTTACCGGCATCGAAGGTGTATGCCTTAATGTCGGAAATAAAAAGGGCATCCAGCGAGACGGTCAGCGTAATTGGGTCAGTTCCCGGGTCGGGCTGTGGTTCCGGATCTGGCTCCGGCACGGGTTGAGGTGAGGTGCCCGGAGGCGCGGGCGAAGGTGTGGAGGGCTGATTTTCCTGCGCAGGGTCGCCCTGAATAGTCGTCAGCAATGCACTTAGCTGCTGGGTATCGAGTTGCCCTAGCGTGTCCTGCCCCAAATGCAGTGCACTGAGTTCCAGCAATTTATCGCTGTCGGAGCTGGCCGCCGTGGTAATAGCGTTGGCAACGGTGATCTTGGCCGTCACGGTGTTTGCATCCAGGCCGGGGCTAGCGCCGGCTGCTGCCATGAAGGCACCCAACAGCCCAATACCGGCTTCCATCAAACTGCTGCCGCTGGCCATGTCCTCTTGAATGCGGCTGGTCCAGTAATCAAGGCCCCCCTCGTCCGGTAAGCGGTTGAGCAGGTTTTGGTAGGCTTGAGCGACGAAATCGGCCGGTTGAGATAACACCGCATAGGCAGCAGCGGCCTCGGCGACCTGTGGGTTGGCAAAGGCTGCCTGAATCACGTAAAACGGCTCGCCGGATTCTAGTCGTGTGCTCCAATAATCCAATCCCTCCGCATCGGCTGCCCGGTTGAAGTAGGTGAGATACAACAGCTGAATCTGGTGTTTTGGTGTCATGATTCGCCTCCAGGCGTTTCTTTTTTATGAAGTTTTGCAATGAAAATATAGCGATCGAGCAACAGCTATCGGCTGCACAAAAAAAGACTTTAGAAATATTTAATAAAAAAATGAGGAGAGAGTGAATGGATTATGAAGGCGTAATATTTTCTTATTTTTTTGTGTAAGAAATATCTTACATGTGGGTGTTTTTCCCGATTGCTAACGAGCGCTGGGCAAGGGGGTGAGGTTGATTTCCTGGAATCTAGGCGTGTATGGGATGTTTTGATGCTAATGGCAAGGAGATTCCGAAAGGCAGGTGGCGGAATAAAGTCGGCGGCGGCGGTGATGAAAAGACCTTTTAATAAGATATTTTCATCACCGCCGCCGCTCTTCTCTTACTTTAGGGTAACGTTGATTTTCTGATTGATAGCTTTTGGCTGGTTTAAATATTACACAATAGGGCTGGTGCTTTCATATAATATGGCAGCGCCTATGAGGTTGATGACCCCATCGCCATGATCCGTGACTATTCTCGTTTCAGACCCATTTTCCGTTTTGCTATAAACATGCAGTCCGCCATTTGTGTCGCTTATGAAAACAGTATCGTCACTAAATGGTTTGAACTGATGGATGCTGCCTTCGAAAATAACACTGCTAGTTAGCGAGTGAGTGCAAAATTTGTTGAGTTGATCGACTTCGTTTTGTGTGACATAAAATAATGCATCGTCGCCAAAGTAAATAATATCGCTATTGTGGATGTAGCTGAAATGTGCATCTGTGATTTTTGTTTTGTTGATGCTGTTTTCTGCCGACTTGTTGATGTACCAGATTTCGTTGTTTTCGCCAAAGGCAATCACCCCGTCGGAAAGTGTCTTAAAGTTTTGGACCTTGCCCTCAAACAAAAAGATAGGTTCCCCCGAGGAATGTACTGCAAAGGTGGCGGTGTCAAGATCGTTAATATAGGCGGATATTATCAGGTTTTCGTGGATCAACGTGCTGGGGCTGTAAAGATTTTTGGGGTTTCCCGAACCAGAGCCAGGCAAGAAATCTTGATGCAGTTCATACACGCCCGTGATGAAGTCAAGCTTCCATAGCTCTCTTCCGTGGTTGGCATCATGGTCAAGGAAATAAGCAGATGTTTCCGTAAATTGAATCAGGCTTGCTTCCATTGAAACGAACCCCATTTTTTCCAATCCGATTTCAGGGCCATACCTGTATAGGTGCTGGCTTCCCTCCTTCGCTCCAGAAAAGTAAATGCTTCCTTCAATGTTGCCCAGATAAGAATAGCTCCAGCTGTCAAAATTTCCTGTAATCTCCGTCCGTTCGCCGTTTTGAATGTCCAGAAGATAAACCCCTTCGCCGGGGTATTTTCTTTCTACAACAATCAATTCACTGCTATTTTTTCCGGCCAGATGCATGGAAACAAAGCCGTCATAGTAGGCACTGTATGCATTGTTTTCATAGGCTATCGCTATATGAGTTCCTTCTTTTGTTCCGTCACTGACCCATATTTGATTTGGAGATGATGATGTGTTTTTCCATCCAAAAAACACCAGCTGGCCTGCATTGGTTAAAATGGCATTGTTCAGGTCGCGTACACCACTCCCTTCTCCTGGAAATATGTCGGTCAGTCTGGTCGTGATCACGCTGTCATTTGTTGTTCTTAGGGAGTACAGCTCCCTGCCGTAAGGTGAGGTGTGGCCTGTATACCATACGGTTCCATTCTCAGGGGATACAACCAAGTCGCCCTCTAATAAATCTGAACCTGGATAGGCAAGGTAGTTGGCCGGGGTGCGAATGGACCCAACCCCATTTTCTAGATAGTCGGATTTCGCATAAAATCCGTTTTCGCCTATGGCGATAATCCACTCGTTTAGAGATAGGTGGGCGTTCACGCCGTATTCGATCTCGCCGAAGGGAAGGTGCTGGGTGCCGTGTACAGTGCCATCTGTTATCCAGCCCCCTTTGGAGTGCATGCTGCTTTTGCTATATCCACTGCCCCCCGAGCTGTCCAGGCCACTAGCATACAAGGATGTGGCAAAGCCATTATTGTTTACTACCCAGGTTTCATGCGAATCACTGCGAAAGAAATACTCGTGGTAAAGGTGGTCTAGCGCGAAGCTTCCTTGCCAGGTTCCATCCGAAATAAAGGGGGCCTCCTTGGTGCGGTATCCATCTGTATAAGAGACGCTGGCCAGTAATTTCCAGTCGAAGGGTTCAATCTTGGGTTCGGGCTGAGGAGCAGGTATTGGGGCTGGTGGGTTGGGTGAAGGCGCTGGGGCTTTATCCTCCGGCATATTCCCCCGAATGGCGGAAAGCAATGCATCTAGCTGCTGGGTTTCGAGTTGCCCTAGCGTTTCCTGCCCTAAATACAGCGCACTGAGTTCCAGCAATTTAGCGCTGTCGGTGCTGGCCGCCTCAGTAATGGCGTTGGCAACGGTGATCTTGGCCGTCACGGTGTTCGCATCCAGGCCGGGGCTGGCGCCGGCTGCCGCCATGAAGGCACCCAACAGCCCAATGCCGGCCTCCATCAAGCTGCTGCCGTTTGTCATGTCCTCTTGAATGCGGCTGGTCCAGTAAGCTAGGCCACCCTCATCCGGCAAGCGATTGAGCAGGTTTTGGTAGGCCTGAGCGACGAAATCGGATGGTTGAGATAACACCGCATAGGCAGCAGCGGCTTCGGCGACCTCGGGGTTGGAAAAGGCTGCCTGAATCATGAAAAACGGCTCGCCCGATTCTAGTCGTGCGCTCCAATAGGCCAGCCCCTCGGCATCGGCAGCTCGGTTGAAATAGGTGATATACAACAGCTGGATTTGGTTTTTTTCTGCCATTTTCGCCTCTTCTTTTTTTTCGTTGCCTTGGTTAGGTGGGGCAGGGTCTTGCTGATTAATAATAATTCTAGCTCCGTGGATAGGCTCAAGTTTTTTTTGTTTATAGGGACAAAAAAGACAGGTTGCAGAAAAAATGTAATAAATTAACTATGACAGGTGTGAGCGGTTTACGCACTCATGGTGAGGAGACGGCGCCTCAGAAGGGATGCGACAAGGTGATACAGTAGGTGCAAGGTGAATACCTATATAAAAGGCGCCAGTTAGGCTGTGGTGATGGGCTCGAAGGCAATCCGTCAGCCCCGTAATGTAAGCATAGTCTTACATTGATTTACGAAAATTGCTCGCTGCCATGCTGTTACTATCAACAATTCTTTACATGACTCGCCAAGCCCGGCTTGTCACCAGTGAGATTGAATATCAATAAGCCAAGGGAACCTCATGTCTTCTACCGCTACCATTCAGCAACTCTACATCGCGCTCTATGGCCGCCCCGCGGATCCAGGCGGCCTTGCATACTGGACTTCCCGCCTGGACGAAGCGAACGGTGATCTTGGCCAGATCATCACGGCGTTCGTCGACAGCGACGAAACCTCGGAGCGTTATGCTGACTTGCCCCTGGAGGCCCGGCTCGACGGAATCGTCACGTCCTCTTTCGGTCGCGAGGCCAGCCCCGCCGAACAGGCGGCGGCGCTAGAAGCCATTCAGGGCGGTCAGACGCTGGGCCAGGTGGTGCTGGGCTGGCTGGCCACCGCCGAATCAGCTGATGCCGCCGTGCTGAACAACCGTGTCGAAGTGGCTGAGGCATTCTCCCAGCAGGTTGCCTCCTCAGGCGTTGTCTTTGGCAGCCAAGGCATCGACGCGGCTGCTGCAATGCTGTTGGCTGTGTCAGCCGACGTCAACGTGGCGCAGTACATTCAGGAACAGGTGGCGCAGCAGGTGGCTGAGCTTCCCGCTGTGCAGCCGCCTGAGCCTGTCCCCACCCCTGAGCCTTCTTATGAAGAGCTGCAAGTCGAGCTGGTGAAAGGCAATGCCGTCTTCACGTTCAGCAAGCAGAGTGAGCTTGTGGACGGTGTCTCGGCCGTACGGGTCACGGAAAGCGAAATCGATGCTTTTGAAGCAGTGGTGGACCAGCTCATCGCAACCGCTACAAGCAACTTCGGCGATATCGTCACCTTCCAAACGGGCGACGACAGGCTTGAGCTGGTGACGATCGAGTTCGTCGGCAACAGCCCGCTGAGCGAGCTGGCGTCGCTGGTGGGCTATGACGGTTGGATCGACTTTGCCCTGTTCAATGGCGCGCTGGTCACTGCCGAGATGCTGGGCATTACCGAGCAGGAGTTTTTCTGGGGTGATGAGCTGTTTACCTATTTCGGCTATCAGTGGCCTTGGGTCGACGAGGGTGATGAGGTCGTCTCGCGTCCGGATGGCGAGGCTTTCACCGTATCGGTAGTCATGTACGATTCTCTCGATATTGCAAACCTGCACGACTTCTTCTAAGCCAGCCAGGCCTCGTTGTCTGTACGCCGCTCGTCGATAGACGAGCGGCGTTTGCTTGTGGCTGCCTGCATCGCCTGCCGGGCGCGTCGGGATGGGCTAGAATGGCGCTGCATTTTTCTGAGCTGGAGCGTCATGAAACCTTTTCACTTCAATCAGGGCCTGTTTTCGCACAGGGGTGTGGCCTACCTGCTGGCGCTCTTGCTCGGCCTGCTGAGCATCTGGCTGACCATGGGCTCTCCCTTGGGAGTGCTGGGTGGCAGCTTGATGATCGATACCGATTACCCCAATGCGGCCGCAGCCTATGAGCTGTATGTTCGCGATGGCTGGCGCTGGCCGCTGGGGGAAAACCCTAGCTTTGGTGGGGTCAATCTTTTCTTCAGCGACGGGGCCCCGTGGTTTGCCATGCTGGCCAAGGCGCTGCATGGCGTAACGGGGGTTTTCATTCCGCTGCATGCGCTGGTGCTGGTCAACATGCTGCTTTGGCCGCTCATGGCTTGGCGCTTGATGACACGGCTTACCTCGAACCTGTTGGCACGCTGGCTGGCGGTAGGGCTCCTGACCTTCAATTTGATCATGCTGGTTCGCCTCATTGGTGCCCAACATATTGCCTTGGGCTCCTACTGGGTGGTGCTTTGGGCGATGTGCGCGGTGCCTGCGCCTCGCGAGTCGACTTCCACCTGGCGCCGATGGGAGTTTCTTGCGGCGCTGAGCTTTGCTGTGCTGAGTCATGCTTATCTGGCGGCCATGGCGGCGTTGATCTTGCTGGTGTGCCTGGCTGGCGCACGCCGCTGGGCAGCCGCTGTACTGGTGCTGGTGTGGCCGTTAGTGCTGCTGTATGCACTGGGCGCGTTGCAGGCGGGGAGCACGCCGATGGGAGGGGCTAAGGCCTATGCCCTTGACCTGGGCGCTTTCACCAAGTCGCTGGGATGGGCCATGGCCGGGAATTTGTACGATATCCATGAGCCTACCCAGGGCGATGCCATCCTGTATCTTGGCACGGGCGCCTGGCTGCTGCTGCTTGCCAGCCTGGTCGCTGCCGGAGTGTTTCGTCATCTGCATGGGGGCAAGAAAGCGCGGTGGGCAGACTTGTCATGGCGCTGGGCATGTCTGCTGATTGCGGCTGGTGGCCTCACGCTTTTTGCCATGACCTTCGATCTGCGGCTCGCTGGCCACGTCTGGCTGCGCTTGGAAATTCCCAGTCTTGTCAGGCCGCTTTATGAGAGCTTTCGTGTCACGGGGCGCTTCGGTGCGCCTTTGGCCTTCTTGATGGTGATCGTGGCGGCAGTTTGGTGGGCCAGCTGGAGGGCGCGCATGCCGTCAGCCATCTGGTGGCCGGTGGTGCTGGCAGCCGTGGCCTTGCAGGTGGCGGATGCGCGCCATGCCGGGCGCCTCAGCCCACCAGTGGACTGGCAAGCCGACGCCGCTGCGCAGCGTGAGGCTCTTGATGCCATCCTGGGCGGACAGGCCTGGTCGGGGCAGGTCTACAAGGACGTTTCCTTCTTCGAGCTGGAAGAGCATCGCTTATTAGATTACCTGCTGGTGCAGCAGGGAGCTCGCGATATCCGGGTTGCCCATGGTGCGCGACTGGACCCCGATGAGGTCTTGCGGCGTTCGGGGTTCGAGCAGGCAGGGCCTGGCGATGTGCTGGTGATGCGCGACGATGCGCCTGCGCCCGACTGCACCCGGCAGGGACAGGTGAAGCACTTTACGGTTTGTCTTCTGTAAACCAGTCAGGGGAAAAGCATTTCACCGTGGCTCTCATCCGGTAGAATGCGGGCGTTCTCGCCTCGGACTACGGCGCTTCGCTGCGTGTCCTTCAGCTAGCTACAAGGGTTGTCATGCGCCTACGGCCGTCCCCATTTATTTCCTCTTTTTCTGCTTCACCTACGACCGTGGCAAGCCGGCATGACCTTGCACTGATGCTGTGGTCAGCGCTGCCCGGTGTGCTGCTTGCGCTATGGCTCTATGGTCAGGCGCTGGATCCTCGCCATGTGGAGTGGCTGCTGGCAGAAGGCGATAGCCTTCAGCATTTCAGCGGCTGGGACATGTTCCGCCGCGATGATTGGCGCTGGCCCCTGGGAGCCTTGCCTACCTTGGGCAGTCAGGTTGGCGCGTCCATCGTATATACCGATTCGATCCCTCTGCTGGCCTTACCTCTCAAGCTACTGCATTCCTGGCTGCCCGACCCGATGCAGTACATCGGCCCGGTCATGTTGATCAACCTGGCGTTGAACGGTGCGGTGGCGGCGGGTCTGCTGCGCTGGTGCGGGGCAGAGCGCCTGGTGGCGTTCAGTGGGGCGCTGCTGGTCATCAGCTTGCCCATGGTCAGCATGCGGGGGCCGGGTGGTTTGGGTCACGAGGCCCTTTCCAGTCATTGGCTGCTCCTGCTGGGCTGTTGGTTTTTTCTCATGCATCGGCTCACCCTGGCAGGCTTCATGGGCTGGCTTGGGCTGCTTGTCGTGGCAGTGTTGGTGCATTTCTACCTTTTCTTCATGATCGGAGTGCTATGGACCGCCTGGTGGGGGCTGGGCGCCTGGCGCATGCGCAAGACCGGGTATGGGCTGCTGAAGGTTCTGGCCGGCATCACGTGCTCCGTTGCGGTGGTTCTGCTCGTAATGCATGGCGTGGGGTATTTTCAGTTTTCCCTGGAGGTCTCTCGGGATACCGGTTTCGGACTTTATTCCGCCGAACTGTTCAGCTACCTGAACCCTGGTAGCGCCGGGTTGTTTTTTCAGGATGCCAGGTTTCAAGGAGTCTCGCGCCTGTGGGAAGGGTGGCCGCCTCCTGTACCGGGTCAATATGAAGGCTTTGCCTATGCCGGCTTGGGTGTGTTGCTGCTCTGGTGCCTGGCCGGGGGGCTGTGGGCTCGTTCCGGGGCGACAGCGCTGACGTCTGGCGAGCGCTGGCTATTACTCCCGGCAGGTTTCCTGTTCCTGTTTTCGCTCAGTGACCGTTGGGTATTGGGTCAGTGGGTCTTGGCCGTGCCTTATCCGGGTTGGCTTGAACCGTTGACGATGAGCCTGCGCTCCTCAGGCCGCATGGCCTGGCCGCTGCTGTACACGCTGCTTTTGGCGGCGCTTCTCGTCGCCGGTAGGCGCCTGGCGGGCCGCCCGCTTATCCTGAGCCTAGGCTTGGTAGCGGTGGTGCTGGTACAAGCGTGGGACGTATCTCATTGGCAGCGCTACCTGCGAGCGCAGATGAAGCAACTGTCGCCTGGACAACAGGTCGAGCGCCCCTTTGCCTGGCAGCACGATCCCGGCGTGCGCCGCCTGCTTGAAGATGCTCAGGAGATTCGCTTTCTGCCTGGCGATGATTGGCAAGGGGTGAAGGCAATCAGCTGGCTGGCGGCACGCCATGACTTGACAAGCAATGTGGCGTACTTTGCGCGAACCAACCCGGGCATCCTGTTTGCAGCGGCTGAGCCGCAGCGAAAGGCACTGGAAGAAGGACGCCTGGAGCCCGGGATCGTTTATGCCCTGACCTCTCAGTCTTTGGTATCCACGGCCTGCCAGGTGCCACGCGTAAGATGTATCGACGTAAAGGATATGGTGTTGGCGCGCAAAGGGGAGCCGGAATGACGCGTGAGACCTTGGGAATGGACAGGCGGCCAGTGGCAGTCGCCGATATCAAGGCAGGGGGCGCCGTTGTGCTGTCGGCCTGTCTCGGGGCTTGGTTGGCGCTGCACCTCTATGGTGGCATGCTTGATCCTACCCAGGTCGATTGGCTGATACACGAGAATGATCCTCTTCAGCACTACCTCGGCTGGCACTATTTCCGCCGCGATGAGTGGCAGTGGCCGTTGGGAGGCCTGACGAACCTGGCCAGCGGCATCGGTACCAGTATCGTCTTCACCGACTCGATACCCTTGGTGGCGATTCCCCTCAAGCTGTTGCATGGCGTCTTGCCTGACCCATTCCAGTACCTGGGCCTGGTCATGCTGGCCAACTTCATGTTAAACGCCGGTGTGGCGTGTGCCTTGCTGCTGCGTTGTGGCTTGTCGCCGGTATCTTCCCTGCTGGGGGCATCACTGTTCGTTTCGCTGCCAATGGCCACCATGCGTGGGATCGGAGCTCATGGGCATGAGGCGCTAAGCGCTCACTGGTTGCTGCTGCTGGCAAGCTGGCTGGTACTGTTCAGGCCCTATTTGGACCTCCAAGCCATATGGCGCTGGTGCGCCCTGCTCGTGGTCGCTGTGCTGGTGCACTTCTATCTCTTCTTCATGGTGGGTGTCCTGTGGGGTGGATGGGCGATGCGGGCGGGCTGGCTGTCCCGGGCGTGGCGCAGCTGGCAGCTCAAGATGATATGGGGTGCCACGCTTGTCATGACGCCGGCTCTGGTGCTGTTGGTGATGTGGGGCGTGGGTTATTTCCACTACGGCTCGGGCGGCGGTGGGGGCGGAGGATACGGGGTTTTCTCGGCGGAGCTGCTGACGTTTTTCAACCCTCGATCGCAGGCCTGGTTTCTCCAGGATGAGGGACGCGAGACACTCTCGGCGATCTTCCCCGGCTGGCTGACGCCAGTCTGGGGGCAGTATGAAGGCCAGGCCTATGCAGGGCTGGGGGGGATGCTGCTGCTGTTGCTGGGGGTTGCGTTGGCGGTGGATAAGGGCCCGACACGGCTGCAACAGCTTTTGCCAGGGGGGCTTCCCTGGCTCTTGGCGATGATGCTGGGCATGTTCCTGTTTGCGCTTAGCGATAGGGTGGTGGTGGGCTACCGTCTCTTCGAACTGGGATTCGGCAAGTGGTTGTGGCCGCTGACGGACGTCTTGCGTTCCAGCGGGCGCCTGGCATGGCCGCTTCTCTATGGCCTGTTGATCGGTACGCTGCTGCTGCTTTCCCGTGAATGGTCGCAGCGTCGCCTTATGATACTGCTGGTCGTTGTCGCGACACTGCAGTGGCTAGATCTCAAGGGTTGGCATGCGGCAGTGCAAGAAAGAACCTCGGCGAGGTTGGAACAGATGCGCCACGAGCCGATGCCCTATGACGTGCTCAATGCGGAAGAACTCTTGCCGCTATGGCAATCTCGAACGCGTATTGTGGCGCTGCCGGTTGAAGACGTCTCGGTTCTTCGGCCATATACCTGGCTGGCCGCTGAGCATGGCATGAGTATCAACGTGGCACACCTGGCGCGTATCACGCCAGAAGCCATCGATAGCGCTACCGCCGAGGAGCGGCAGCGACTCTTGCAAGGAAGCTTGGCCGAAGAGGCTGTTTATGTGCTTACTGCGCAAGACTGGGTGGAGCACACTTGTAGCCTGAGTGGTGTGCAGTGCCGTGAATTTGAACCTGTAACGTTAGCCTGGCAGCAAGAGGCGCGTGAGGAATGAGCATGAGTGAAGCAAAAGCGGGTGAACAAGTTTCTTCGACAGCCTTTAAGTCTGAAGAAAGCTGGATGTTGACACTTGTCGTCCCGGTCATGAATGAAGAGGATAACATCGAGCCTTTCTTAGGAGCGGTTACCGATACGCTGGATGGCAATGTTCCTGAACTTGAAATCCTGTTTATCGATGACGGCTCACGTGATACCACGTTGCAGAAATTACGTGAGGCCTCAACAAGAGATCCACGGGTACGCTACCTTTCGTTTTCGCGCAATTTTGGCAAGGAAACAGCCATGACGGCCGGATTCGATCATGCCCGTGGCGATGCCGTGGTGCCCATCGATGTCGACCTTCAGCACCCGCCAGAAGTCATTCTCGAATTCATTCGGCTCTGGCGGGAAGAGGGATACGACATGGTGTACGGGATACGCCATGATGAAAATGACGAAACAGCCGCAAAAAAAACAACTTCAGGTTTGTTCTATCGGGTTTTCAATAGACTGGCCCATACGGAAATTCCGGCGAGTGCCGGTGATTTCCGCCTGCTGGACCGGCGTGTGGTGGATGCCGTTAAACGCTTGCCCGAGCGTAATCGTTTCATGAAGGGCCTCTATTCTTGGGTGGGGTACCGCTCGACGGGCATCCATTATCGGCAACCACCACGTGCCATTGGTAAAAGCCGTTTCAATTATTGGAAGCTTTGGAATTTTGCTCTTGATGGTCTTGTAAGTTTTTCCACTTGGCCTTTGCGGGTATGGAGCTATATCGGAGGCGCTGTAGCACTGCTGGCGTTTTTCTACCTGGTCGTGATCATAACTCAGACCTTGATTTTTGGCGCGGATACGCCGGGCTATGCTTCAGTCATGTCGGCGGTGCTCTTCTTTGGTGGGATGCAGCTTCTTTCCATCGGGGTCCTGGGTGAGTATGTGGCTCGCTTGTTCGTGGAAAGCAAGCAGCGCCCCCTTTATCTTATCGCTGAAGATAGTCGGCAGAATCTTGACTCCATAGAGACGGCTGGAAAAGGAGGAACGTTGTGAAGCGCTTGATGGGCGAAGCAGGGATGCTGGCGAGGTTTGGGGGGGTAGGTGTGCTGGCCACCCTGGTGCACCTGTCGGTCGCTGGTTTCATGTTTATTATTTGGCCTACTGTGTCGCCTTTCCTGGCGAATCTTGTTGCCTTTCTGGTGGCTTTTCAAGTCTCTTTCTGGGGGCATCGCCATTTCACGTTTCGCCGCGATGGCCGTGCGCATCGGTTCTTTCTGCTTGCCTTGGGGGGGTTTGCCTTGAATAACGGTGTTCTCGCAACCCTTCTGTCGGTTAGCCCAATTCAGGGTTTCCTGGCCATTGTGGTGGCAACGTTTACGGTGCCTATGCTGGTTTATCTGGCCGCTCGCTTCTGGGCGTTTGCATAGGTGCTTAAGCCATGCTGGAAGGTCTTGAACCATGCCTGCATGGCGGTGCATTGGTTAAGTTTATCTGGTGCCACTTGGCGGTGTTAGCGTGACAATCAGGCCGGCTAATAGAAGCCACTGCCAAGCAAGGTTCGCAGGTTGTTGTCCATGGGTATATGCAGATCGGCGGTGCCGAGTACCATGGCATCGCTGGCGCGTACTACCCGGACGCTGACATACAGGCTGTGCTGCCCCGCCGCGTAGGTGCCCATCAGGATGGAGCGGGCATCATGTGTGCTCATCAGGCGCTGTACTTCGCGGGATAGAATCAGCTCGCCAATACTCTCTTCAATGAACAGGCTATCGCGCATCTTCACCTCACGGACCTGCATGCCGGAGCGCGAAAGGGCCGAGGCAAACAGCTCGGAACTCATTCGACCAAAGGTCGAGGAGCGCTGTAGATAATCGATGTCGACGAAAGTCGCTGCAATCATCGGCGTGAAGCGTGTGAGCTCGGGGTAGTCGGCCAGCATCCGCTGTGCTGCGTCATCGATCAGTGAATTCAAGGTGGGCGGTGGCGGCTCCGTGCGCGAGCGATCCAGCGCACAGCCGCTAAGCAGCACCATCAGGAAGACAAGCCCCAGGCGGTAAAAGCTAAAGCAAAGCCGCTTAGTAGATCGGTTCATGGCTACCACTCATTGGTAATTCGAACAGAAGGGGTGGGCGGCGTGACAGAGGGTGTACGGTCACCATAATGCCGCCTGTCACCGCGGTTGATGTAATAGAAATTGGATGAGGAGTAGCTAATTCTCTCGCCTTCGATGACCTGGGTAGTAATGATGACTTCGGTGTCACCGGTATAGGTCCAGCTGCCGCTGACGACATCGGCTGCTACGGCGGCGGGAATCAGTGCCAGGCTGGGTTCACGCCACCTATTGATTGGAATCGTTGCGACGGCAATCCCAGCGGCCAGGGTGGTCAAGGCCCCATGCGGGGGACGAACAAAGCCGCGATCGCGATGATCTACAACCTGTACGTCGACATGAATGCGTGCGCCATCGGTGGCGGCAAGCGAAACGTGGGCGCCACGTTCCACCAGGCGGCTGGTCAGCAGCGAGCGGTAGCCTCGCATGAAGTCGCCTTGTGGTGATGTATCGGCTTGGGGGAGGTAAAAAGTCTTGCCTCGCAGGCGCTCGCTGCCCAGCAGGCCATCGGCTTCATGGCGTGCGAGTACATCCCAGTGGAAGGCGGCCTGCATTCGCCGCTGCTCGCTGTAGGGGTAGGTAATGGCAATGGGGGCCTGAGACATTTGTCGGTAGAGACAACCATTTAGCAAGCTTGCCAACAGTAAAATGAGGATGACACGCCATAGCGCACGATAGGGCTGCACACTGCACTCCTTAGTTGACGGCAGCGGTTGCCGAGGGTAACCCATGCCTGGTAATCATGAGTTATCGGCAGGTCTGGCAGAAGCTTGAGAGCCTGCCGCTTCGCGTTATGGCAATGCAAAAGCACACCCTGTTGCTTTTCCTATTATTTGCCAGGTAAACGCCCCGCGCCGTGCGCGGTGCGCGGTGCGGGGCGTGTAGAAGATTAACGACCTTGGAGAAAGATCAGACGATCAGCGTAAGGTCTTCCAGGGTGGTGGTTACGCCTGCCAGCAGCACCAGGTTGGCATACAGGCCGGCCTCTGCATCGGCAGCGCTGGTAGCCACGGCGACGGTGGTATCCGTGCCGACATGAGTTACCTTGACCCAGTCGGTAATGTCGTCGCTTCCGGCAGTGAAGCCGAAGTCGCTCAGCAGTTGTTCGAGATCCAGTCCGTTGTTCCCGTTCGACCAGTCGAGGATGACGTCGAAGTGCTCGTCGGTGGTGTCTGCCATGTCACCGGCGAGCCACCTGAACGTGTCGTTACCCGCGCCCCCGGACAGGATGTCGGCGCCCGGGCCTCCCACCAATTCATCGTTGCCTTCGCCGCCGAAGAGTTGGTCGTCCCCTTCGCCACCGTACAGCTTGTCATTGCCTCGGCCCCCAAAGAGAGCATCATCTCCGCTGGTACCATACAGGATGATGTCGTCTTCCAGTTCAAGCAAGTTGAGTGCATCGTTGCCGCGAAAGCCGAAGATGAAATCATCCCCCGCTCTGGGTTCCTCTTCCGTGCCGCTTCCGGCCAGTTGCGTTCCACTGCTTGAGCTAGCACTCTGGTCGTTGCCGCTTGTCCCGGGGTTGAAGGCGAAGGTTTCGAAGAAGACATTGCCCGCGCTATCGGTAACCTTCAGCGTCAGCGTGAACGCTTCGTCTCCTTCCTTGATCTCCTTGTCGCTCTTCAGCTTGAGCGTGGTGTCATCTACGATCTCGAAGCGCCCCGTCGGGTCGCTGTGAATCATGAAGCTGTGAGAGTCATTCTCGTCGGGGTCCTCAGCCGTGAGGGTCCCGATCACGCTGCCTTTTCCGGTAGAGGTATTCCCGGCAGCGTTATTATTAGCGCTTAACCCTTTTAACGCCTCGATAAGCTCTGGGCTCACGGTAAGGCGGATATCGGTCGGCGCCTGGTTCTCCACGCTTTGCCCAGGCACGCTGTATTCCTCGAAGAACCAGCGCTCCTGGGTGGCCTTTCCCTTCGTCCATTCAAAGGAGCTCTTGTCGCCGCTGAACAGCGCCGTCAGCGCGTAGCTGCCATGCTCGCCGAAGGTGAGGTAGGGGGCGCCGTCAAGGCTGTTCTGGTTGAGCTCGACCTTGTAGTCACCCTGCAGGAAGGCGTCGAGCTGCTCGCCTTCAAGCTGCTCCTGGAGCCAGGTAACCACGTCGGGATCGGTCAGCATGGCGGTGGTCAGCCATGCGGTGTATTCCTTGGAGAAGATGTTCTGGCTATCCAGGGTGATATCGCCGAGAAACGTTGAGAAAGATGTCATTCCGTTAACCCTCACGTGCCTGATGCATTACAGGTGGACGGTGCGTATCCGTCCGCCGCCTTGTGTTTTCTTCGTTTTTCTCAAGGCGCCCTTGTCAGGCGGCCCGGCTATCTCGCGAGCGAGACCCGTGGCTTTCCGTCCCTGCATCACTGCAGGTTTGGCGGTACTGTTGGCGCAGCATTGCGAAGGGCCAGGCTAGCGTTGCAGGCCGGGCCCAGGCGCCATCATTTCCCCGTTTGTAAACTTTTGCAACATTGAGGTGTGGCGATCATTGCGCCTTCGTGTGAAAGCCATTGGAGACGGCGGTAGCCGGAACTCCCCGGTCGTCCCGCGCGGGGAGTTCGGGGTTGTCGCGCTAACCGCAGCCGGGTTGACCGGGGCCATGTTTTTGGCGGTAGCGCAATGATGGCGTTGGGGTATGCTCAACGGATACCCGCAGGGCTCTGATAAGGAAGAACTATGTCGACGTTGACGTTTCATGGTGCCGTGGGGGAAGTCACCGGCTCGCGCTATCTCATCGAGGTGGACGGCAGCGAGCGCTCGCACCTTCTGATGCTGGAGTGCGGGCTTCACCAGGGCGGACCGGAGGCCGACAGGGCCAACGCCGAGCCGTTCGGGCGCCTGGCCAGGCGAGTCGAGGCCGTGGTGCTGTCGCACGGCCACCTGGACCATGCCGGGCTGCTGCCGAAGTTGGTGCGCGAAGGCTACCAGGGTCCCATCCACTGCACGCGCGATACCCTCGACCTGCTCGAGATCATGCTCACCGACGCCGCCTTCGTCATGGCGAAGGATATCGAGTGGGAAAACAAGTGGCGCAAGCGGGCCGACAAGCCATTGATCGAGCCGTTGTATGATCAGGATGACGTCGAGCGCACCCTGGCGCAGTGCCGTGCGCATGGCTATGGGCAGCCGACCACGCTGCCGGGTGATGCCACCCTGGTGTTCCGCGATGCCGGGCATATCCTCGGTTCTGCGATCGTCGAGCTGAGCGTGCCTTCGGGTGGGCGCCAGCGGCGCCTGGTGTTCTCGGGCGACCTGGGCAATCCCAGCTCGGTGCTGATGGAAGCGCCGCAGCGGGTAGAGGGTGCGGATGTCGTGCTGATGGAGAGCACCTACGGCGATCGCGACCATCGTCCCTTGGAAGAGACGATCGACGAGTTCGCCCAGGTGCTCGAAGACGCCTACGATGCCGGCGGCAACGTGCTGATTCCCGCCTTCGCCGTGGGGCGCACCCAGGAGGTGCTTTACCACCTGAGCATGCTCCACCACGCCGGGCGCCTGCGGCAGCGGCTGGTCTTTCTCGACAGCCCCATGGCGATCCGCGTCACCGAGCTCTACAACCGCAAGCGCAAGTCGCTCAACCGCGACGACCTGAAGATGCTGAACGTGGCTGCCCAGGGCGACCCCAGCCAGTACCTGCCGGGGCTGCGCCTGACTCGCACGGTGGAGGAGTCGATGGCCATCAACCGCATCCAGGGCGGCGCGATCATCATTGCCGGCTCGGGGATGTGCAATGGCGGACGTATCCTGCACCACCTGCGCTACAACCTGGCCAGGCCCAGCACGCGGGTGGTCATCGTCGGTTTCCAGGCGGCGGGTACGCTGGGTCGACAGCTGGTGGACGGGGCCGAGCGGGTCAAGGTGCTGGGTGACGAACTGGCGGTGAAGGCCAAGATTCATACCATCGGCGGCTTTTCCGCCCATGCCGGCCAAAGCCAGCTGCTGGGCTGGGCGGCGGGCTTCCGCGACCGGCCGCGCTTCTTCCTGGTACACGGCGAGCCGAGTGCGCAGCAGGCGCTGAAGGCGGCCCTGGCGGAACAGCAGATCGAGGCTGAGGTGCCTGCCCTAGGTGACCAGGTGGTGCTCTGACTTTCCCTTTTCGTACTTGATGCATGTCAAGCTGCGACTCCTTGCCGCAGGTCGCGTGGGGAGTTCTCCTCTATGCTAGATGACACCGGTTATTAGCTTAGAGAATAGGGTAATGAACAAGCTTCTTTCACCTTTGCTGCTGGCCGCCGCCCTGGCGGCCGGCCCTGTGGTGGCCCAGGATTCCGACGCCTACCGTGAAACCCGGCTTGGGCTCTATGTGAGCGCGGTAGAAGCCTACGCACTGCTGCAGGAAGACCAGCGGGCGGTGCTGATCGACGTGCGCGACCCGGTGGAGATCAAGTTCACTGGCTTCGCCGACCCCACCGATATCCATGTGCCTTGGGCGCTGGCCGATCGCACTACCTTCGACGAGGACGCAAGGACCTGGCCCATGGTGCGTAACGCCGACTTCGAGGCCCAGGTGAAGGCGCGCCTGGAGGCGCTGGGCGTGGCCGAGGACGACCCGATCATCGTCATGTGTCGCTCCGGCGCCACGCGCAGTGCGCCGGGCGCCGATGTCATCCATGCCATGGGCTACCAGCGAGTCTATTCCGTCAACGACGGCTTCGAGGGCGGCACCCTCAAGGAAGGTGACTCCAAGGGCGTGCGTGCCGTCGATGGCTGGCGGAATTCGGGGCTGCCCTGGAGCTACGAGGTCGACCCTGACGTGGCCTGGCGGCCGGCGGAGTGATCGCAGGCGGCCGCCATGTCCGGCCCTGCCGGGTTGCTGAATCACAACATACAACAGAAAAGAGGTGAATCAATGCGCATCAAGACAACCCTGACCCTGGCCGCTGCGGCCACTGCCCTTGGGCTTTCCGGTGTCGCCCTGGCCGACAGCCATGGGGGCGATGGCCATGATCGTGACGGCAACGGCGAACGTGCCCTGGTCATTCTTACCAGCGATTCCCTGCAAACCCAGGGTATGGCGATGATCCTTGCCAATACCATGCAGCAGCAGGGGGCCGAACTCTCCATCCTGCTGTGCGATGCGGCTGGGGACCTTGCGGTCGAAGGGTATGCCAGCGCGCAGCCGATCAATACGCCGCCGGCCAATCCGGCAGGGCAGGTCACGCCGGAGGGCATCCTGCAGATGCTGCTCGACAACGGCGCTCACGTGGACGTCTGCGCGATCTACTTGCCCAACAGCGACCACGCGGAGGATAACCTGCGTGAAGGGGTCGGTGTGGCGGCCCCCGGTCCGATCGCCGAAATGATGCGTGATCCGAAGATCCCCGTGTTCAGCTTCTGAACGCCAACCTTGTGAGGTGCATCGCATGAAGACCAACGTAGGCGGTATCGACAAGATCCTGCGGATCGTGATCGGCGCCGTTTTGATCGGCCTGGCCATCACGGGCGTCATCGGCGCCTGGGGCTGGATCGGCGTGCTGCCGCTGGCCACCGGGCTGTTCAACTTCTGCCCGGCCTACCAGCTACTGGGCATCAATACCTGCAGGCTGAAGCGCTGAAGCAGCTTACTGCAGCGTAAAGCCAGCTGCCTGTAACGAAGCACATAGGGCCCGCTCGAGTAGCGGGCTTTGTGCTTTCTTGAATGCACGCATTGTGCTACCGGCTATTTCTGCGCTGTGAGCGGTCCTGGTTCCTCCTATGCCCTCCAGCTGCGTGACTATGACCTGCATCAAAATTTTTGCCTTCGTTTACAAAATTGTAGGCTTTGGCTTACTTCCTATGTGGCGATTCTATGGTAAATTTTGCTTGAAATTAATGGTATTTTTAATGACTGGAATGGCATCTAATTAATACGAAAGTATGTGTTTTTAGCTTGTTTTTTTGACCCACAAGTGGCAGGAAAATAGGAAATTCCAACATATCTGGCTTAGAGCTATGAGGTAAAGGAATAAGGCAAGTGGTAAGCGCAGCACTACAATGTTTAGCGCTATTTTAATGACCCAATACGGGCGGTTACCGCCTGTTTCTCTATTAGCTCCAGGTATTGGCTGTGAATGCAACGATAAACCTCAATTCAACGGTGGCCGTGTCGACTCAGCTCAAAGTGCTGGAGCCCGGGATGTATGCGGTGCACTACGTGGGGGTGCGTGCCCAATGTGAAACGCCTAGCTTACAGGGCCGTAAGCTGAGTGCCCCCATTGCACTCTCCCAGGCGCCCATTCGCCTGCCAGGGGAGATCGAATTCATCGCCCCTGACGGAATAACGCACCAGACGCTTTCCGCCCCGGGTGAGTACCTCGTGCTGAACGTCAAGCGTGGCAGCGCCGTGCTGGCCGTCAGTAAGTACGTACCGGCTGCTCTGCATGACAAGGTCAATGTCCACTGGCGTATCGATCCGATCGATGCCGGCCGTTTTCGTTCGCCACAACAGCAAGCAGTACGCGAGGGCGTGATAGATAAAAGCGAGCGAGGCCGCACGCTTCCCGGGTCGATCAGCGCCGCCGATAGGCAACCCCCGCCACCTCCGAAGGCCCTTTCCGGCAGCCGGGCCTTGATCCAGCTTGTTGGGCATATCGAGCGTAGAGGAGATGCGACGGCAGCAACGGGAGAATGGCTGGGCGATCCCGCCGGCACGGCACGCCTGGAAGGGCTGCAGGTTCTGTGGCAAGAAAAGCCAGCCAGTGTGGATATCATCATCGCCTGCCAGGCCGGTGAGCGTCGCATGCAGGCACGAACGGGCGCATTTATCGGCACACGACAGCAGGCTGCACCTATCACCCAGCTGGCTATTTGCCTACAAGGCGCAGGAAGCGAGGGCTACCGGTTGGAAGGCGAAGCCGCCTTCTCGGACGGCAGTCGTCATTTGCTGGGAAGCCCCCAGGCCGTGCTGGGCAGCAGGGGTAGCCACCTGGTTGCCGTTCGCTTGGCAGTCCAACCCATGGTGGAAAACACCCCAGCGACACCGGGATCGGCAACGCGTTCCGCCTGGCTGGACCCCGAGCTTACGCATATTACCCAAGCAGGGGTAGGCGCCTAAGCGGGAGGCTGCCTAGCCCTCCATAAATCCCAATTTATACATGACGACTCGGCAATGGCTGAGCGCAGCACAGGAAATTGCTCGCCCGGTCGTTGTATCAGCTGAGGCACACAAGTTACCAGAGTTGCTTGCTTTGTCGGCAGCCCGGTAATGAGCGCAGACGAGTGTCTGCATCCATGTCATTTGACATAGACCTTAAACGAACAAGGTGCATAGGGTATGGCGCAGTACGATACGACAACGGCAGACGTAGCCAACAGTATTGGCTCGGCTTACAGCGATAACCTCAAGAATGCGGTGCAGAGCCTGCTCGGACAGCTTGGTGAAAACATCACTGCCGACAAGCCGGCCACGGCGGTAGAGGCCTTGAACAGCACGGCGGATGCTCTTTTCCTGAATCTGGGTGAGGGTGAGCGCGGCTCCGCTGACGCGCCGCTGCAGTTCAACGACTCAGGTCGTGAGAACGGTCGCGTCTACGTCTTCGAGGGTGACGAAGGCTATGTGGCTGAGTTCAACACCGTCGAGCGCGTGATCATCGGTGCCAACGGCGACGACCACTTCACCATTCTGGGTGACAAGAACACCACAGTGGAAGGCGGGGCCGGCAACGACACGATTGTCTCCGGCAGCGGCGATGACTCCATTTCCGGCGGAGCAGGTAACGACTCTATCGTAAGTGGAGGCGGTAACGACTCCATCTACGGCGGTGCCGGCAACGATGAGGCGGTGTTCCAGGGTGCCAAGGCCGGCTACAGCGTTGAGCAGAATGGCGCCATCACCTTGGTGACCAACACCTCGACGGGTGAAGTCAGCCAACTGGTAAACGTCGAGAAGATCAGCTTCGACGACGGCTCGATGGCAGTCGAGCACAGCGCTGATGTCCAAGCACTGGTCACGCTGTACAAGCAGATCTTCGCCGACATCACCCCGGCGCGTAATGATGGCCAGGCGGATCTGGATGGCCTGCAGTACTGGGCATCGCAGGCCGAAGGTGGCGCCTCCTTGGGTCACATCGCGCTGAGCATGCTCAACTCTGATGAAGCCGGTAACAAGCTGGCTCAGTTGGATCTGCAGAGCGAAGCCGGCCTTACCCAGGCAATCGAACTGCTCTATTCCGATCTGCTGGGTCGCGACGCCGATACCGCAGGTGTCGATTACTGGAAAGGCCAAGTCGAGCAGGGCATGTCTCTCGCCGACGTGGCAAGTGCGTTTGTCACGTCCCAGGAAATGCAGGGCCTGGCGCCCACTGCCACCGATTGGGATTTCCTGATCTAACCCGTAGTGGTAACGCCATAGAGAGTGAGGGCCTGGCCCTCACTCTTCTTGATTCATTACCAGTGCGGCCATTCAAGTCCGGCGGAAAGCCTGCCTTGCATGGCCGTATTGAACGGTAAGTCATTTGTTCTTGGTGGTTCCGTGCCCGACTGTTTCCAACCTTTTCATCAGCGAATCGAAACGTTGCTGGCCGAGCAACGTCATGCTCAGGCCGTGGCGTTGCTTGCGGGCGCCCTAAGCGACGCGCGCCAGACCGACGAAGCCTTGCTGTGGCTGGGTGTTGTCGGGCTCAGCAGTCGGCGTCTGGCCTTGGCCCAGGCGGCGCTTGGTGCGCTGCTGTTTCGTGATAGCGGCCACCAGCCGCCGCTCCTGCTGGCACGTACCTTGGGCGGACCTGAAGCGCTGGCCGCCGCAGCGGAAGCGTACCGCTGCAATCCGCTGGCGCGTGCCGCGCTTCAAGGCTACCTGGATGCGCTTCAGACCACTGACAATCCGCAAGCGCTTCTAAAGCACCGCACCCTGTTGACACGCCACGCGCCGCACCTACGCGACCCGGCCAGCCTGGCACCTCTGGCCAGCCATCTTCGCCTGGCGATGGGAGCCACCTGCGGAGCTGTCTGGCAAGCAGGGCAGCGCCTCGCGGGCTGGTGCCTGGTGGAAGATGCCCGTAGCGCTAGCGCCCCGCAGCTTACGCTACAGGCCGGCGCGCGGCGGCTCGTCTTTGCCCCCAACCGCCGCCAGCCGCTGCCGAAGGGCGCCGCCTGGTGGTTCGAGCTCGACCTCAAAGGGGCCGAAGGCCAGGACCTTGCCTTCAGTCTCGACGGGCAAGCGCTGGTGGGCAGCCCCCTACGCCTTCAGCCCACTGCGCCGCCTGCATTGGCAGGCCGCAGCGAAGACAAGGCCAAGCCGCATGCCGAGCCGGGCGTCACCGTGCTGATCCCTGTTTACAGAGGTAAGGCAGATACCCTGGCCTGCGTGGAAAGCGTGCTGGCCAGCCAGCCGCACAACCATACGCCGATGCGAGTTATGGCCATCAACGACGCCAGCCCAGAGCCTGAACTGGTGGCTGGGCTTCAGCGGCTGGCAGAGTCCGGGCGCATTGAACTGGTACATCAGCACCAAAATCTCGGTTTTATCGGCACCGTGAACCACGGGCTGAGCCTGTGTGCCAAAGGCGATATCATCCTGCTCAATGCCGATACGCTGGTGCACGGCAACTGGGTCGACCGCCTGCGTCAGTCCGCGTACCGCCATGCGCGCACTGCTTCGGTCACACCCTTGAGCAACAACGGCGAGTTGATGAGCCTGCTGGCCCCATGCGAGCCGGCAGCGGCGTTGACGCCCCAGCAACTGGCCGCCCTGGATCGTGCCGCCAGCCAGGCCAATGCCGCAAACGGCGATGCCGATACCGTGATCGATACCGGCTGTGGGTTCTGCCTCTACCTGCGTCGCGATGCGCTAGCCCTCCTGGGCGGGCTCGACCCCACCCTGATCCGCGGCTACGGCGAGGAGTCCGACTGGTGCTATCGCGCCCATGCGCAGGGATGGCACCACCGTGGGGCCCTGAATGTCGTCGTCGCTCATCAAGGTGGAGTGTCGTTCGGTGATGAAAAGCGGCTGCGTGTGAAACAGAACCTGCAGATCCTGCAGCGCCGCTTCCCCCATGCCGAGCGTGGCTTCAATGCCTGCCTGCAGCGTGACCCCATGGGCGCCGGGCGCAACCGCCTGCTGCGCCACTGGCTGCGACACCAGCAGCTCGCCGACCTGGGCCTGGGCGAGTGTCCTGCTATCCCGTTGTTGCCGAGCTTGGCCCACGGCGAACGCGCGCTGGCAGGGGGGGGGGCAAGTGCCGTGCTGGTGCGCCAGGATGCACGGCACGCCGTGCTGATGGGTGCCAAGCCGCACCCCTGGCGGCTCGCCTACACCCTGCCTGAAGAGCGCGGAACGCTAAGCCAAGACCTGCGTTGTCTGGGCCTGGTGCAGCTGAAGCCCAGCACCCATGCCCTGCACCGCTGGAGCGAACACTACCTACCTGGATGGCTGCCGCACGGCGTAGATGCCTTACATATAGATGCCTCACATGTAGATGTCGCAAATGTAGCCTCCTTGGCCAAGCCTTCACGTATGGCCCGAGCCGAACCCTGGCAGCACTGGCGCGCCTCCCAACCCGAGGCCTTGCTGTTGGCCGTGGCTGGCCGTGCCGAAAGCCTGGCCGAGCCCCGTTTCCTGCAACTGGCGAACGCCCTGGCGCGAAGTGCAAGCCCCCTCTACCTGCTGCCGCTGCGCCACCCTGCTACCCATACAGAAGCGCTGTGGGCCAGCGGGCATGTCTACCCCATGCCCTTGGCGGAAAGCCGACTGCGCGAGCGTGTCGCCCTGTGCCGTGAACACTTTCCCTTCCACGGCGTACTACTGCTCGATGCCGACCCACTCACATTGGAAGAAGCGCGCCTGCTCGACCGCCCCGGCAGGCTGCAGCCCTGGCTGGCCGAGCATATCTCGGGCCTGGCCGAACCCCTTGCCGAGCGGCAGTGGGTAGCGCTGCAACAGCTTACCGACCTGGCCGCCTTCCAGGCCCAGCCTGCAGGAGCCATTGCATGAACCTCCCGGTTACGCCCAGTGCCGCCTGGCGCGGACGCATCACCGCACTGCACGGCAACCTGCTCGAAGGCTGGGCCATGAATGCCGCCGACCCTCACCGGCGTGCCGTCGTTGCCGTGCATGGCGACGGCCGGTTATTCAGCCTGGCCCAGGCCGAACAGTTTCACCCGGAGGCCCCGGGCGACGGCAGCTACGGCTTCCGCCTGATGCTAAGCGACGCCCAGCTCGAAGGCGCCCGGTGCCTCAGCCTGACCCTAGCCAATCATGCCGAGGTACTCGATAGCCTTAGCCTCCCTGCGCAGCGTCCGGCACAGCACACCGGGGCCACCTCGCGGGTGCAGTGGCAGCCTGGCCTTGTATTGCGGGGATGGCTGGTCAATGCCGAATGCCCCACGCACCCGCTCAGCGTATATGCCTACGAAGGCGAGAGACTCCTGGCCAGTGCCACCCCCACACAATGGCTGAACGTGCACGGCCGCCAGGTAGAAGCCGGCTTCAGCCTGACGCTGCCACTCTCGCTGGCCGATGGCCAGCCGCACACCCTTGTGATTGAAGACAGCCAGGGCCGCGAACTGGCCGGCAGCCCGATCACCCTTCGCGAATGGCCCCAGGGCCTGAGCCACTGGCTGGACCAGCTGGCACCCGCACTACCCAAGCACACCCAGGCCCTTCTATGTGCCCAGCTCGAGCGCTACGAGCGGCTTTTGCCCCGCGCCGTGGGCCTGGCGTTCTACGGTGCGTGGCGTGAAGCCTTCCCTGCCGAGCCGGCCATGCCTTTCGCTCCACGTGCAGCCAAGGGCGCGTGCCTTGCCATCCTGTGGCTGGGCGGCACCCCGGCCAAGCCGCCCCGCAGCAAGACGCTCACGCTGCACCACGTCGACCTGCCCGATCCCGACGATGCCACCGCCTACCGTAACGCCCTGGCGCAGGCCTGCGTCGCCGGCGAGGTTGTCACCCAGTTGCACCGCGACGACACCCTTGCCCCCCAGGCGCTAGAGCTGGCCTACGCCGCACTGCAACAGAGCGACGGACAGCGGGAGCACGCCGCTGACGTACTCTACAGCGACTTCGACGCTCCCCCGGCTGGCGCCGGTGGCCCACGTCGGCCGGCGCTCCTTCCCGCCTGGGACCCAGATCGCCAGTGGGGGCAGGATATCGTGGGCAGCGGGCTCTGCCTGGTGCGCGCCGAACGGCTGGCTCAGGCCGAATATCCGCCAAGCTGCCCGCACGACTTCAGCTACGCCGCCCTGGAAAGCGCCGGGGCGTTCAATAGCGAGGCCGGCGCTCAGCGGGTGCGCCACTTGCCGCAGCTGCTGCGTCAGCGAGCGGAACCCTGGCCCGCCGTCATCCATGACGAGGCCCTTGCCGGCCGCCGGGCTCGCCTGCAGCGCCAAGATCCTCTTGCCTGGCTCGAACGTCACCCGCAGCAGCCTGCCGTTCTGCGCCTGCAACGCCGCCTCGACACCTGGCCCGACGTCACCCTGATCATCCCCACGCGTGACGCCCTGGCGCTGCTGCGTCGCTGCATCGAGACGATCCTGGCCACCACCGACTACCCCGGCCGCGTGCGCCTGCTGGTGGTCGACAACGACTCGCGCGATCCGGAAACCCTGGCCTGGCTAGTCGAACAGCAGGCACGGGGTGAACGCCCGCTGGTGGCACCGGCAGGGCAGGGCGGGCAGCTCGGACGCGCCGTGGTGGACGTGTTGCACTGGCCGCACCCGTTCAATTACGCCGCCATCAACAACGCCGCGGTAGCCGCCAGCGACACCGAGGTCATCGGCCTGGTCAACAACGACATCGAAGCGCTGCACCCCGAATGGCTGCAGCGCATGGTTGCGCTGCTGATGCGCGAAGCCACCGGCGCGGTGGGCGCCAAGCTGCTGTGGCCAAACGGCATGGTGCAGCACGGCGGAGTAATCGGCGGGCAATACGGCGGCCTGGCCGGGCACGTGGGCAACACCTGGCACACCGACGACCCCGGCTACCTGGACATGAACCACCTGACCCAGCGCTTCTCGGCCGTGACCGCCGCCTGCCTGCTACTGCGCCGCGCCGACTATCTGGCCGTGGGCGGGCTCGACGAACGCGACTTCCCGGTGGCCTTCAACGACGTGGACCTGTGCCTGAAGCTGCGTGCCCGCGGCAAGGCCGTAGTGTGGACGCCCGAAGCGAGGCTGATCCATGCCGAATCGGCGACCCGCGGCAAGGATGAGAGCCCCGAGAAAGCCGCCCGCGCCCAGCGTGAAATGGACAACCTGCGCCGTCACTGGGGTAACGCCCTGGATGCCGACCCGGCCTACAACCCCAACCTGGGGCTGGACACGGCAAGCGCACCCTATACCAGCCTGGCGCTGCCACCGCGGCCCCGCAAGGCCCGCAGCCACCAGCTACTGCAATAACACACAACGGTGCCGGTCACATGCAGGCCGGTACCTCTACGCCAACGGCACGGCAGTGCATAAGCGAGACCTCAACCAAGGTTTTGCCCGGCGGTAGCGTGCCTGGCCGCTACGCCCGCCCGCTGCCCGGCCCCGCAGCCCGGGGTTGGGGTTCGAATCCAGCAGCACGCCGCCCCAAGCTTCACCCCAAGGAACCAACATGACCATGACCGCCGCCGACCTGCACGCCCTGCAGCCGGCCCTGGCCGTACGGCCGCGCAAGCGCTTTCTCAACGTCGGCTGCGGCAGCGCCGGTCCGGAGCGCCTGCCTGAATGCCTGCGCGAACCCGGCTGGGAACAAGTCCGACTGGACATCAACCCCGCCGTGAAGCCCGACGTCCTGGCCAGCACCACCGATCTTTCCGGCGTGGCCGAAGCCAGCATGGACGCCGTGTTCTCCTCGCATAACCTCGAGCATCTTTACCTGCACGAAACCCGGGTGGCGCTGAAGGAGATGCATCGCGTTATCCGCCCCGGCGGTTTTCTGCTGATCACGCTGCCCGATCTCCAGCAGGTGGCCCGCCACGTAGCGGAAGGGCGGCTCAACGAAGCGCTCTACCAGTCGCCGGCCGGACCGATTACCCCACTGGATATCCTCTATGGCCACCAGCCCTCCGTGGCCCAGGGCAACATCTACATGGCCCACAAGAGCGGCTTCGACCGCGACAGCCTGAGCCAGGCCCTGCTTGCTGCCGGCTTTGCCGAAGTGCGGGTAAATGCCGACCTGCACTACAACCTGTGGGGCTATGCGCGGAAGAGCTAGCAACGGGTATCGGGCTGCGGGCCACGAACCCCTAGTAAGAACTTTAGCCCGCAGCCCGAAGCCCGACGCTCGCAGCGGCGCGAAGCGCTCCAAGCTCAAACCGAGATTCACACCGAATGCGTACTGACCAGCAGCGATTGAACGAGATGGTTCAGACCATCTGGCTGACACGCCCAGACCTCCAATCGCTTTTCCATCAGCGCCCAGAAGATTTCATGCACTGGTTACTGCTGCATGGCCAGAATGAATATGCAGGCTTGAGAGAACGGCTCAAGAGAGTAACGCCCGGGTTGCTGGAGCAGCCGGCCGAAGGTCAACCGGCCACCATGCCGTATATTTCTCGCTTCATGCGGGGCATCTGGGCGAGCCGCCTCGATCTCCAGGCGGCCTTTGACCTCTCACAGCCTGCGCAGCAGCAAGCCTTCATTCGCTGGTACTTTCTCTTCGGCGTGACCGAGCATGGATTGCTTGACTGCATCACGCAGCGGCAGCTGACTTGGCTGCTGAGTTCCGTGAGCCAGCAGCGGCATTTGCCGCAGGTTCTTAAACTGGTCTGGGATCAAGAGCCTTTGTTGCAGAAACAGTTTCCCGACCCTGAGAGCACGCTGTTCATCGACTGGGTACGGCAAAATGCCCAGCAGCGATACCCGATTCTGAGTGACCTCATGGCACTGGGTGAGCGACACGAAAGCGACCGTTACCCTCGCCAAGCTGTGGTCGGCGACAAGCCCATGGGGATCAACCTGATCGGTTATGCCAAGGGGCAATTTGGCATCGGGGAGGATGTGCGAATGGCCGCCCTGGCCTGCCAGGTCGCGGGCATTCCCTTCACGATCTATAACGTAGAGCCCGGCAAGGAAGTCGAGCAGAACGACAGCAGCGCAGACGCCTTCTTGTCGGACAAGCTCCCTTACGCGATCAACCTCTTTTGTACCACCGGCATCGAAACCGCGCGCCTGGCAGCGGTGCAGGGCGATCAGTTGTTCGAAGGCCATTACTGCATCGGCTACTGGCCGTGGGAGCTGCCCGAATGGCCGCAAGCGTGGCACCACGCCTACCAGTTGGTCGATGAAGTGTGGGCCTCCAGCCGCTACGCCTATCAGGCGTTTGTCGCTTCCAGCCCCAAGCCGGTGCGCCACATGCCCATGGCCGTCACTGTCGAGGCCACGGCCGGCAGGTCACGTCAGGACTTCGGCCTGCCTGAAGGCCACTTCCTGTTCGTGTTCTCGTTCGATTTCCTCTCCAGCCTGGAGCGCAAGAACCCCCAGGCTTGCGTGGAAGCCTTCCGCCAGGCCTTCCCCCGGGGCGACGAACCGGTGGGGCTGGTGGTCAAGGCCATGCGCGCCGCGCCCGACAACCCGTTGTGGCAGGCGCTGATGGCGCAGACTAAGACCGATGGCCGTATCCACGTCATCAACGAGACCTTGAGCCGCGGTGGCGTGCTGGATCTCTACCGCGCATGCGACTGCTTCGTTTCCCTGCACCGCAGCGAAGGCTTCGGGCGCGGCATTGCCGAGGCGATGCTGCAGGGCAAACCGGTAATCACCACCGGCTACTCCGGCAACATGGACTTCACTACGCCCGGCACCGCCGCGCTGGTCGACCACACCTTGGTTGCCCTGAGTGAAGGCGACTACCCCTTCGGCGAAGGCCAGCACTGGGCCGAGCCCAGTGTGACGCATGCGGCCTGGTGGATGCAGCGCCTCGCCACGCAACCCAAGGTAGTCCAGCGCCTTGCCGATGCGGGACGTCAACTCGCCACGGCGACCTATGCCCCGTCACGGGTCGGCGAGCAGTACCGCGCCGTATTGGCAACGCAGGAGCAGGAAAGGAACTCTCTGGCACAATGTCACGAAGGAGCCACACCTTGAACACGACTGACCTCGCCCAGCCCATCACCCCTGTCATTCTCTCCGGCGGCTCGGGCAGCCGACTGTGGCCGCTTTCCCGTGCCGGCTACCCCAAGCAGTTCCTGTCGCTGGCGGGCGAGAACACCATGCTGCAGGAGACTGCCCGGCGCGTTGCCGGAAGCCGCTTTGCCGACCCGCTGATCATCTGCAACGAAGAGCATCGCTTCATCGTTGCCGAGCAACTGCGCAATCAGCCACGCCAGCCCAGCGATATCATATTGGAGCCACTGGGGCGCAATACCGCCCCCGCCGTGGCCGTGGCAGCATTGCGCTTGGCCAAGCAGAACGAGAATGCGCTAATGCTGGTCATGCCCTCAGACCACGTGATCCGCAACACCCCGGCGTTTCTCACGGCGGTGGAAAACGCTGCCGCCGCAGCGCGATGTGGCGCGCTGGTGACCTTCGGCATCACTCCTCACCAGCCCGAAACCGGCTACGGTTACATCAAGCGAGCGGGTCAGTGGGGGGCACACGAGGGCGTACACGCCGTCGAGCAGTTTGTTGAGAAGCCCGATGTGGCCACAGCGCAGGGCTACCTGGAGGTGGGCGACTACCTGTGGAACAGCGGCATCTTCGTATTCACCGCCAAGGCCTACCTGAACGAACTCGAGGGTTCACATCCCGAGATGATAACGGCCTGCCGTCGCGCGCTGACCGAGGGTGAGCGCGACCTGACATTCTGCCGCCTTAGCGCCGAGGCTTTTGCCGCCTCGCCTGCGGATTCAATCGACTATGCAGTGATGGAAAAGACCCAGCGGGCGGCGGTAGTGCCCGTCGACATGGGCTGGAGCGATCTGGGTGCCTGGTCAGCATTGTGGGAAGTCGAACAAAAGGACCAGAACGGTAACGCCACCCGGGGCGACGTGCTACTGCACGATACCCGCAATAGCTATGTACATTCAGATCATCCGCTGGTGGCCGTGGCCGGCCTGGAAAATATTGTCGTAGTCGCTACCGACGATGCCGTGCTCGTGGCGGATCGCCACAACGCCCAGGACGTGAAACAGCTGGTCGAACGCCTTAAGGCCGAAGGCCGCGACGAACACAACCTGCACACCACGGTGCACCGCCCCTGGGGTTGCTATCGCGGCATCGACCTGGGCGAGCGCCACCAGGTCAAGCGCATCACCGTGAAACCCGGCGAAAGGCTCTCGCTGCAGATGCATTACCACCGCGCGGAACACTGGATCGTCGCCAGTGGCACAGCGCTGGTGACCTGTGGTGAAAAGCAGTTCCTGCTGCGCGAAAACGAATCCACCTACATTCCTATGGGCGAGACCCACCGCCTGGAAAATCCTGGCAAGGTGCCGCTGCATATCATCGCGGTGCAGTCGGGCAGTTACCTGGGGGAAGACGATATCGTGCGCTTCGAAGATGGCTATGGCCGAGCGCCGGAAACAGGTGAGGGAAGCGCCGGGTCATGTTTATCCCCGGCATAACTGCCACCGGCCTGACCGTTCACACACCTCAATCCACCACAGCACCTCTCACCAAAGAATCGACACATGAGAAGCCTCTGCATCACCGGCGTGCCCGGCATTGATTTCGACAGGGTTAGCGCCCTGCTTTTTGAAAGCGGCCTGGCCACGGCCAAGCCGGTCATGCGCGAATCGACCATTACCTTTACCGACTGGCACGCCCGTGCCGTGCCGGCTCTGGAACGGCAGCAAACGCCGGGGCGGCTTTGGGAGCAACTGGCGGGTGATCTACTCTTGGCTAACCTGCACGAGCCACAGTGGGGCTGGGCCGACCCGACCAGCCTGCCTGCGCTACCGTTTTGGGCGGAGCTTGAGCCCAACCTGCAGTTCCTGCTGCTGACCAGCGAGCCGCAAGACTACCTGGCCTACCGCCTACTGCAATCGAGTGACAGTGCCGAGGTCAGCGAAGCGGAATGCCTGCAGTACTGGCAGGAGCTCAACGAGCGCCTGCTCTCGTTCTACCTGGCCTACCCCGAGCGCTGCGTATTGGTGGAGGCGCGCCAAGCGCACAGCAACCCGGCGGCGCTGGCTGACATCCTTGCCCAGCGCTGCGGGCTCGAGCTCGACACAACCCGCCCCCAGCTACCGACGCTGCCCGACTCCTCGCGCCACGCGGCACCGCTGGCGCTGGCACGCTACGTGGCCGACCGAGCCCTGGCAGAGCACGGCAAAACGCTCAAGCCACTGCATGACGAGTTGCAGGCGGCCCGCCTGCCGCTGGCCGAGCCCGATCAGCAGGAAGACGAAGGCGGCAACCTGCTCGGCACCGCCAACCTCTCGCTGGCTTCCATCCTCAAGGACTATCAGCAGCGCTGCGCCCAGGACCTGAGTGCAAACGAGCGCGAAGCGCTGGAACGGTTGAAGCAGCAGAATCAGCGGCTACTGGATCAGCTGCAGCAGGCACACGAAGAGAAGCGCGTAGCACTGCTCGAGCACCAGCAGAGCGAAGAGACACGGGCCGACATCGAACAGGCCGCCCGGCGCGCTGCAGCCGAGCGCGATACGCTGAAACAGCAACTCGAACAGATGGAATCCGCGAAGCAGCAGGCTCAAGAGGCCGCTCAGCGCCAGATCAGCGAACACGAAGAGACCAAGCAGGAAGCCGAGCTATTGCTCCTTCAGCTTCATCAGGTGCAAGAAGAGCTGGAAAGTACCTTCTTGAAGCAACAAGCGCTGGAAAAACAGCATGAAGAACACAGCAACCAACTGAAAGCCATCCAGGCTGAGCGCAACAATCTGCAGCAGCAGAATGCGCAAAATGCCCAGGCACTGAAGGCCGTCACCCAAGAGCGCGACCAGGCACGCCAGCAACAACAAGCGCTGAAAAAGCAGCTCGAACAGGCCGAATCCGCCAAGCAACAGGCCCGAGAAAGCGCCCAGCGTCAAGCCAGCGAGCTTGAAGACACCAAGCAGGAAGCCGAGCTATTGCTGCTTCAGCTCCACCAGGTGCAGGAGGAGCTGGAGCACTACTTCTTGCAGCACCAGAAGCTGCACCAGCAGAACACCGAACTCGAGCAGCGCTGGCAGCGCCTGATGTCACGCCACCCCGATCTTCTCGATGTCCGGGAGCTCACTTCTCATCAGGAGGGTGCACACAAGCGCCATTGGCAAGCCAACGACATCATGATCGGTGGGCGGCAACTCGACTCACTCAGCGTCACCACCCAGCAGCATGATCACGGCATCAACCTCTACCTGCCAGCCGAGTACCTGGAAACTCCGCTGTCTACCGACATCTTGGCACTGGAAGCACCGCTCACCCAAACCAGCTGGCAACAGCTGCAGCAGCTCACCTCGCGTGACTGGAAGCTAGTGACACAGCTACCCCGCCTGCTGCAGACCGGCGTGCGAAAACTGTCGGAAGAGGAGCACGCGACGCTCAGCTACTCGCTTACCGCGTGGCAACAAGCCCTTGGCCAGCTTCCGGCTGTGCTGCGTGTGGACAACGTTACCCTACGCAACGAACAGCTCAACCCCGACTATGAACACCTCTGGCTGGAGCTGGAGGGCATCACGCTGGGTGACGACACCCACGACTGCTGGAGTGTGCGCCTGGCGAGCAACGACCCGCAAGCCGATGGCCTGGGCCAGCACTTCAAGCTGGAAGTGCCTGAGCAAACCCAGGAGTGGCTATCCAGCTGGTTTGCCGAAAGCGAAGACGATTTCGGCGCCAGGTGGGAATTGCGCTTTGCCCTACCCGACGCCATGGATATGAGCGTGTGGCAACGGCTCGCCCAGCAGGATCAAGACAAACTCAAGGGCCTGGTGGCGCAGCTGCCCGGGTTGCTTAAACGCCTGGCGGGGCAACAACACCACCAGCTTTCACGTTCATGGGAACAGTGGCAGCAACTGGCCGAAAACACCCGGCGCATCCTGTATCAATATGGGTAACACATGACGCCCCTTGTCTCCGTCGTCATGCCCTCGCTCAACCAGGCGCGTTTCATCGAGCAGGCGGTGCTGAGCGTACTGCAGCAGAGCTGGGCGCGTCTGGAGCTGATCGTGCAGGATGGCGGCTCCACCGATGGCACGCTGGAAATACTGAAACGGATCAGCCAACGCGACGACCGGTTGCGTTGGCAATCCGCACCCGATCCAGGGCCGGCCGATGCTATCAACCAGGCGCTCAGCCGCGTGCGCGGCACCCTCGTCGGCTGGCTCAACGCCGACGATGCCTACACGCCGGGCGCGGTTCAGCGTGCGGTCTCGGCCATGCAGCGGCATCCCGAATGGATGCTCTGCTATGGCCAAGGGGAGCATGTAGACGAAAAGGGGAGCCACCTGGCGTACTACCCCACCTTGCCCGGCCTAGAGGACCCTGTGCCCCAGGTGCCCGATAAAAGCGCGTTTCAAAACGGCTGCTTCATCTGCCAGCCCACCGTGTTTTTCAAAGCGGTAATGCCACGCTTGATCGGCTACCTGGATACCTCGCTCGGTGCCAGCTTCGACTTCGACTACTGGCTGCGCGCCTTCAACGCCTTTCCCGGGCGCATTGGCTGCATTCCCGAGGTTCAAGCCCATAGCCGCCTGTACGACGACACCATCACCCATCGCCAACGCCGCCGCGTAGCGCTGGAAGGCATGAAAGTGCTGGCCAGGCACCAAGGCCATACCCTCGGCCACTGGCTATTGACCTACCTGGCGGAGCAGCGCCGGGCAGGGGTATCCGAACAGGCGCTGCAGGCCGAACTGGCAACGCTGCTGCCACACGTCCAACCACTTATGCAGCCCTGCGAATGGCACTCCCTGAAACAGCAGATTCTGCGAGAGACAGCATGCCCGAACACGCCCAGCCAGCGCCCTACCACACGCTGATCCACATCGGTTGTGGGGCTACCCCCAACCTTGATGAATACCGAGCCCTTGCCCAGCACGTATGGCTGATCGACGCCGACAGCGGGGCACTTGCCACCCTCGAAGCGGAAACCGAGGGATTGGATCAGATCCACACCCGCCATGCCCTGGTCGACACCGAAGAGCGCCCCGGCACCTTCTACCGCTACAGCCTGCCCTGGGCCAGCGGCCTGGCCCCCGCAGACGACGCCACTCAGCGGCTCTACCCCGGCTTGCGCTGCCTGAGCAGCACCGAACAGCCCACCATGCCGATAGGTGAGCTGATTGCGCAATGCCTGCCGGCAGAGTCAGACGCCAGCCATCTCCTGCTGCTGGACATAGGCCGCCACAACGCCGAGCTGTTAAGTGCACTGGAAGAGAGCGGCCTCCTCAGCCGCCTGACCAACGTATTCGTGGTGCCCGCTCATCGCCGCGATCAGCAGGTAAGCGTGCCCCCCAGCCTGTACGGCCCAGTAGAGCCGCCAAAAGGGCTGACGCTGCCGGAAAACAGCCAAGTACTAGAGCGCCACCCCTTGCTGCGGCAGTTGCAGCGTCAGCAGCAAGAGGCCAAGCAGCACCGCCAGGCACGGGAACACAGCCAACAGCAGCTAGCCGAGCGCGATAAGCAGCTAAGCGAACTCAATCATCAACGAGATGAGAAAGCTAAGCAGGCGGAGAGTGCCGTTAAGGAGCGGGACGCACTAAAGCAGCAGCTCGAGCAAGCACAACAACATTTGGCTGAGCGTGAGAAACAGCTTGACGAGCGCACTCAGCAGCGTGATGAGAAGGCCAAGCAGGCGGATAACGCCATCAAAGCGCGCAATGAGCTAAAGCAACAGTTGGAGCAGTTTAAAAAATCGAAAGAGGCCCAAGAAAAAAAAATAAAAGAAATGCAGAATGCATTGGATAAAGAAAAAAAGTTGTCCTATGAGAATTCGGAAAAAGCAGAACAGTACAAAGTTGAGTATGAAGGGCGGCTGAATAGTGAAATATCCAAGGCTGAAGCTCAATTGTCGGTACTGAAAGAAGTGGTTTTACGCAACAAGGTCTCATGATATGAAAAAAAACAAAAGAGGGAGAAGTCAGATAAAATCCAAGAAAATTAATATAATACAAAGTAATGATGCGGCGCACTCAAGCGGTTCGGAATCTTATAGCCAAGCTCATAATCTGGATCGCGCAAGATCAAACTGGTTATTAGGTGAGTGGGAAAAAATAAGCCAGATGGCTGAAAGTTTTCCACTTGACCACCCCCAGCGTGCTAGCCTCGCCCTCTTTGTTTCCAGCGGAAAGCAACATCTAGGTGAAGAGCTGTCATCTAAAGAGTGGTTGGAAAAAGCTTTGCACTGGGGTTGTAGTATGCGGACAGTGTCTAGCGTTCTGATATCAGATGTACACAACACTGTCGCGCGCTTGCAAGCAATGAAAGGCGATATGGAAGCGGCAAAGGCGCACTTCGAGAATGCATTGGAAATCAGTGGCAGTCCGCAGGATGTTGACTTTCCTGCCAAGTCGCGAGCCGTCAAGGAATTAAGTCGACTTGGGTTGATTGATGAGGCTTTGGATGTCACAGAAAAGGTATTTAACGGAGTCAGCTTTAGCCAGAAAACGGAAGTAGAAGCGGTCAAGAAAATGCAGGCCGATATACGCGCATCACAAAAGGTGCTGCAGCGCCAACAAGCCATTAGCGCAGGTGCATGCGAACTTGATATGCGGGAAGTATGGCAACTCGCAGAGAGCTGTTTTGACCACAGCGACGTACAATTGGCCATTGATCAGGCGTTTTTTTCCCGGGAGTGGTCACTAGAGCAGCGTTACTATTTTTCCACTGCCATTGCGGAATTAATGGGTATTCATAATGATCGATTGCAAGCAATCAGCTGGATTAACCAGGCCCGTCTGTTTCTCATAAATGAAACTGTTCCACAACGAGTTATAAAATATCACGAATTGTCAGAGATTGCGGCACGCTTCAACCAGCCTGACCTGGCAGTAGATATAAGTGTCGAGGCAAGCCTTTCTAACATTAGTTTGGAAGAGGCAAAAAGAAATAGTATAAAAGCGACATACTATAGGATGCGCTGCACAAGCGAAAAAAATCAGCAGCATGGCCATGATTTGTTGATGGATTACCTGGAAAAAGTGTATTCCAAAGCAGAAACTGAACAGCCAAAACGATCAAAAGCTGCTGGATGCGTCATGATTGAAATAGGAACAACGCGAGAAAATGTTCCAGGGCAGGGCTCCACGTTACAATTGGCTGACATTGCCATGAGACAAGGCATGCGGTTCATCAGTGTGGATATGGATCCGCACAATTCGCGATGGGCACAGTTCAACATGGAGCTATTAAAACTTCCGGGAAAAGCAGTGGCAGAGAAAGGAGAAATATTTCTTCAGCAATTCTCCGAGCAAATTGATTACGCTTTTTTGGATGCCTATGACTTTGATCACGGCAAGCATAGTGAGCTTCGCCAACAGCGTTATCAGAAATATATGGGAAGTAAAATTGATGAAAAACAGTGTCATCGAATGCACTTGGCTTGTGCAGAATCACTGGTTGATAAGCTTTCGTCAGAAGGTGTTGTGTGCATCGATGATGCCTGGAAAGATGATGCAGGTCATTGGACGGCTAAAGGCACGCTAGCGGTTCCGTACCTTATTCAAAATGGTTTTGAGATAATCGATGCACGCAATCATGCAGTGCTGATGCGTAGAAGGGCAGATGTCTGAATACTGGAAAATTCGACTCTATTTGTTGGAAAATCGCCATGCGGGCGAGACTTGTGTGCTCGTATGTAACGGACCTTCGCTCAACCGGATGGACCTTTCCTTTTTAAAGCATCAAACGGTAATTGGGCTAAATAAGATTTTTCTCGGTTTCAAAGCATTTTGTTTCTACCCACGCTATTGGGTGGGCGTAAATCGTAAGGTGATTGAGCAAAGCTATAAACAGATTTGTGCTCTTAACTGTGTCAAGTTTATCAGTGAACACAATAGCCAAGGCTTGGTGCCAGAAGATGCACTCACCTACCATATCAATACGCAGTCACCAAAAGAGCGGTTTTCAACCGATCTGACACAAGGCCTCCATGAGGGATGGACCGTTACATACGCGGCGCTTCAAGTGGCATATTTTTTAGGTTTTAATAAAGTGGTTATCATCGGTATGGATCACAATTTTTCCTATACCGGCAAGCCGAATGAAGCACAGACAATGCAAGGGAAAGATCCCAATCACTTTGTGCCGGGTTATTTTGCTGCCGGCCAGCAGTGGGATAATCCAGATATAAATAATTCGGAAGCATCCTACCGCCTTGCCAGGAAAATATTTGAACTGGATGGTCGCTCTATTATCGATGCAACACTCGACGGCCACTGCGCAATCTTTGAAAAGCAGCACTACCAATCTGTTTTCTAAATTTGCCATGCAAACAACGCCAGGAGAATTGCCGCATGGAGGCAACGGTATTTTCCCATGAAAATTGTGAACTAGGGGAAAGTCCCTTGTGGTCTCCCGAGCGTCATTCTCTTTTCTGGGTCGATATAAATCGCAAGCTAGTGTTTGAAAAAGCCCTTGAAAGTAGTGCAACCCACTACGACGCCTGCTGGCAGTTCACAGCTACACCAACGGCTCTGGCACGTCATCCAAGTGACGGATATCTCTGGGTCATTACGGATGGCGGTTTAATGACTTTGGACCTTACGACGGGAGCAAAAGCTGTTGCAGTGCCCTACTCCCTACCGGACGGAATCAGGACCAACGACGCAGGTGTCGGCCCAGATAGAAAGCTCTGGATCGGCACAATGCAACGAACGCCAACTTCACCTACGGGTAATGTGTTCAGCATTGATGCTGACGGTGACGTCACTCAAGAGGCGGAAAGCATCACGATCCCCAATACCTTTTGCTGGAGCCCTGACGGCAGCCATTGCTACCTCACCGATTCCTTTGAACGCACCGTCTATCGCCCCACTTTTCCTGGGGAGATAGCTGCTTTCAAGCAGCACCCTTGGCAGCAAGGCGAAAGCGAAGCCATCACCTTTGATGGAGGCGCGGTTGACCAGCAAGGGCGCCTCTGGATAGCCAGATGGGGCGGGGGGCGAATTGATCAATTCGAATCTACTGGCCATTTGCGAGAGCAAGTAACTCTTCCAGCACTACTGCCGAGTAGCTGCTGTTTCGGTGGGCATGACAACCGCTCGCTATACATCACGACTGCCATGGAAGGGCTTTCTGTTACGCAACGGCAAGCCTCACCGGATGCGGGCAAGGTGTTTGTCGTGGAGTGCTCCGAGCCTGGGGAAGATATTCCGCGTTTCCATATCCATTCATCTTGATAACGACTCAGAGGTTGACCATGAAGGCCAGCGTTGTCATAAGGACATATAATGAAGAAAAATACCTCGACCGCTTGCTGACGGGCGTACTTGCACAACAGAGTGACCGGTTCGAGATTGAGCCCGTGATTATTGACTCCGGCTCGACTGACGGGACGCTGGAGATTGCCAAAAAACATGGCTGCCGAATTACTCATATCAAAAAGAGTGATTTCACCTTTGGCCGCTCGCTCAACTGGGGATGCGACTTCGCAACGGGTGATTATCTAGTCTTTGTCAGTGGCCACTGTTTCCCTGTTGAAAATAATTGGCTCCACGAACTGGTAACTCCGTTGGCCGATGGAGTGTGCGATTACAGCTACGGCCGTCAAGTCGGCAAGGAAACCACCAAGTACTCCGAGTACCAGCATTTTTCCAAACACTTTCCCGAGTACTCAAAACTTCCCCAAGAAGGCTGCTTTTGCAACAATGCCAATGCGGCCATCACCCGAGAAGCCTGGAAACGCTACAAGTTCGATGAAGAGCTGACCGGGCTTGAAGACATGCACCTGGCGCAACAGTTAGTGGCAGACGGTCGTAAGGTCGGATACGTTGCCACGGCGCCAGTTTATCATATACACGATGAAAGCTGGCAGCAGGTGCGTACTCGCTATGAGCGGGAAGCCTATGCGCTACAAAAAATCATGCCGCAGATGCACTTTACCGTTGGTGACTTCATGCGCTACTTCACCGCGTCGCTGTTGACAGACTCTTCTGCGGCACTTTCGGATAAAGTGTTTCTGCGAAAATTCAGTGAAATTTTCATGTTCCGATTGATGTTCTACTGGGGCACCTATCGCGGCCACCATGAAGTACGCCAGCTTTCTGCCGATATGAAACGTAAGTATTTCTATCCTACCCATGATGAGGTTAACACGCATGAGCAAACCAAGAATCGTCGCGCTTCTGCCCATGAAGGCCAACAGCCAGCGAGTGAAAGGCAAGAATTTTCGTGACTTCTGTGGCAAGCCGCTGTTTCAGTGGATCTTGGATAGCCTGCTTGCAGTCGAGGCGATTGACGAAGTTATCATCAACACGGATGCCCGCGATATTTTGGCGGAGAATGGCCTGGTGGATACCGACCGGGTAACCATTCGAGACCGCAAGCCAGAAATTTGTGGTGACGATGTCTCCATGAATCTCGTCATTCAGGATGATGTGGAATACGTCGATGCAGATATCTATTTGATGACGCACACCACCAACCCTTTGCTAAGCCCCGAAACCATTCAGCGCGCGTTAGCCGAGTTCGATAGCGTCAGCGGCGATGGCCGAGCGGATTCCCTCTTCACCGTGAACAAGATTCAAACTCGCTTCTATCGAGCAGATGGCAGTGCGGTTAACCATGACCCAGACAACTTGATTCCTACCCAGAACCTGGAACCGTGGTACGAGGAAAACTCCAACCTCTATATCTTCACCCGTGAGAGCTTTGCCAAGACACAGGCGCGCATTGGTGCCAAGCCGACGATGATGGTAACCCCGCCGTTCGAGTCCTCTGACATCGATACGCCCGCCGACTGGGAAATGGCGGTAGTTGCGGCGCAATATTTCATGCAAAAAACACAATTATCGGCTTGAAACTAGAGAGTGACAGAATGAAAAAGGTATTAGTGACTTGCCCCCCAATGCTGGGCATGTTCGAAGAGTTCGTAGCACCCGCCAAGGCTCTGGGCTTGGAGCTGGTGCCGGCTCAAACGACGCAGGTGCTGAGCGAAGCAGAGCTAATGGCAAAGTTGCCCGCCTATGATGGTTGGATCATCGGCGATGATCCGGCTACCCGCCAGGTCTTCCAGGCGGCAAAAGAGGGCGGCATGCAAGCTGCCGTGAAGTGGGGTGTGGGTGTTGACAACGTCGACTTCACCGCCTGCCATGATTTGGGAATCCCTATCGATAACACGCCGCAGATGTTCGGCGGCGAAGTAGCCGACATGGCCATTGCCTATGTCACCGGGCTGGCACGCCAGACCTACCGCATCGACCGCGAAATTCGCCAGGAAAATACCTGGCCCAAACCAGCAGGCATGAGCTTGGCGGGTAAGACCATCGCAATTGTGGGTTACGGCGACATTGGCTATCAGACAGCGAAACGGTTGATGGGCTTTGATGTGGAAGTGATTGCCTATGACCCAGGCGTGGAAGGCAACAAAGGGCTGGATTATGTGGTTCGCAAGCCTTGGCCTGATGGCCTTATGCAGGCTGATATGCTGGTAATGACCTGCGCCTTGAACGATCACACACGCCATATGCTCAATGCCGAGACGTTGAATGCCATGAAACAGGGCAGCTTTGTCATCAACGTCGCACGTGGCCCGCTGATTGATGAACAGGCACTGATTGCGTCTCTCAAGAGTGGGCATACAAAGGCTGCTGCGCTGGATGTTTTCGAAGTGGAACCGCTGACTACCGACTCCCCTCTAAGGAATATGCCGCAGTGCATTTTCGGTTCGCATAATGGCTCCAACACCGTGGAGGCCGTGAAGCGTGCCAGCCACGAGGCGTTAAGAAAAATCGGAAGGTTCCTCAATGACTGAGCCAGTGCGTTATGTATTAGTCACCGGTGCGAATGGTGGCATTGGCGAGGCGATTTGCGAGGAATTCAGTGCCAATGGTTACCGCGTATTGGCCACCGACCTTCAGCCGGAACCGAAAGCCGGGCTGGCTTGCAAAAAATATTTACCATTGGACCTGCAAGCCTTTGTGCAAGATGAAGTGCTCGCTGAGCGCTTTCTTAACGATATTAAAGCACTGGTGGTAGATGGCGAGTTACACGCATTGATCAATAATGCCGCTATTCAGATTCTGGGTGGTGTGGATTCTCTAACGCGCGGTGATTGGCAAACTACATTAGACATCAACCTCTCTGCTCCCTTTCACCTTTCGCAAGGCCTAGTAAGTGAGTTGGAAGCGGTGAAAGGCAGTATCGTCAACATCAGCAGCATTCATGCCAAGCTGACCAAAAAGAATTTTGTTGCTTACGCCACCAGCAAAGCGGCGCTTAGCGGTATGACGCGGGCTATGGCAGTTGATTTAGGGCCACGAGTGCGAGTTAATGCAATTGAACCCGCTGCGATTGGGACAGAGATGCTGAAGGCAGGGTTTGATGGCAAACCAAACGAGTACCAACAGCTTAAGGGCTGTCACCCCAGTCAAAGTGTGGGTAAATCAAATGAAGTGGCTAAACTGGCAATGCTCTTAGCTAGTAGTAACGCACCTTTTATCCATGGCAGTTGTGTTGATATCAGTGGTGGTATTAATGCTTTCTTGCACGACCCCGATTGAGAGTTTTTAAATGAAAATAGTTTTTTTTCCATTATTTACTGACCCACTCGAACTAAACCAATATGTTCAGCGTGCCATTTGGTACCTGTATCCATTAAATTCTGCTATTTCCGATGTAATTTTTTTAAAAGACAGCAAGTGTTCATTTAATTTTAAAAAAATAGATATCTTGGATAGTTCCATATTGCCAGCTTACGATAAGTTCACTGCCCTTAAAATCAAGAGCGGTAGCGAAAATTCTTTAATATTAGAATTAAAAGATGCGAATTTTGTCTTTGTTCACAACGAAAATCTACGCAACAAGCTTATAAATATAAAGAATGAATACAGTCTAAAGTTTGAAATCATAAGAGTTGATTATAAGAATGTTCAACACGCTGACTCATTCATGCTTAGGTTTGCTGAAAAAATTGAGGGTTTACATAAGTCATACTATTCAATTTCTGCTGAAAGAATTAACAGATTCTTACCAGCATTAAAGAGTAAAAAAGCCTATCTTTTTGGCACAGGTCCCAATTTTGAATTTACAAAAGGCTATGATTTTTCTGATGGTCTAGTAATAGCCTGCAATAGTATGGTCGTTAATGATGAAATCATCGAAAAACTTGACCCTAAACTATTTGTAATTGCTGACCCTATTTTTCATGCCGGACCTTCAATCTATGCCGCTTCTTTTAGAAAATCATTTCTCAGTGTTCTCGGAAGGAAAAATTGTCCCGTTGTCGTTCCTTTAAGGGATTACCATATCTATAGCTGCTATTTCCCTTATGAAATAGTGCAGCGCCTTATTCCAATTCAATTTAAAAACAAAGAGAGCGAAAGCGACGGTCCTTTACTAAACGTATTAGAAGATAAAGCCGTCAGAACAACTAGCAATATATTGACATTATTTCAGTTGCCACTCGCTAGTACTTTAGCAGATGATATATATATAAGTGGATGTGATGGAAGGCCACTTACTCAAAATAATTATTTTTGGTCACATAATAAATCGGTTCAAATAAATGATAAAATGACAGAAATACAGGAAGCTCACCCAGCTTTCTTTAACATTTCATATGATGACTACTACTCGAAGCATATGGAGACATTAGAGAGCTGGATTTTTGAGATAGAAAGAAAAGAGAAACGCGTATTCAACTTAACTCCTTCCTACATTCCTGCGCTGCAGAAACGTACGGTTGACATTTTACTTAAAGAGCTTCGGCCAACCAAAACAAATGATCTTTCGGTTATTGTCCCGCTGTATAATGCTGAGAACTATTTAAAGGAAGCAATCGATTCCGTAGTCAATGACTGTAAGGGCCACATAAATTACGAAATAATAATCGTAGATGACTTCTCAGAAGACAACTCTTTATTATTAGCGAAATCGCTTTCAGAAAATAACAAAAGAATTAAAATTTACCAGAATTTTCGAGGAAAGGGTGTCTCTGGTGCACGAAATACTGGAATATTGCTTTCTAATAGCAAAGCTATTTGTTTTTTAGACGCCGATGATTTTATTTATCCGGGAAGCGTTACATCGAGATTTAACAAAATAGTAAACTGCCCAGAAATTGATGCTGTTCATTCAACACTACTATTTGTGGACAAGAGTGGCAATTGCCTTGATGTAGAAGTTGGGGTGAGAAGAGATATTTCCTTTAAAGATTGCTCAGGAAATCCAGCTAGCTTTAACACACTGATGTTTAATAACAAAACAATAAGAAAAGTATGGTTCAATGAAGAGTTAAAAAATGGAGAGGACTGGCTAGCATTAGCTGATTTTTTGCGACGAGGTTTTACATCTAAATATGTGCAAAGTGGTAAGGCCTCTTATAGAATACATGAAAAGTCAACAGTAATCAGTGATTTTTCTGGGCATGAAGATGGGTTGTTGCCTGTAATAAAATGGCTTCACGAAAATCTAGGAGAAGTTGAAGGAAAATATCAGCACGCTTCTCCACTGCCAAATTCTACAGAAGCGATTATACTTAGGAGGAGAAAGCTCAACAAGTTAATAATGTCATTGTTTAATAGAAAAATAGCTTATGGCATTAGGCAATACATATCTAAAGAAGATGCAAGCATTTTATTTGATAAAGGATTTGATTTTTTTGGGGTTTTAAAAGTACCTTTTGTTAGAAGTTTTCAAATAAGCTTTAAGCATCCCGAAAGACTGCCTTTAGAGGATAAAATGAGAATAAATAGAAACCTAGAGGCTTTGGATGCTATTTTTCCAGGAAATAGTTTATCACCAGCAATTCGAACTCTGTTAGAAATAAAAGAATTTAATATTTACAAGACCCCTCTTCAGGAAGCCAACCGCCTTTTCCGAAGCAAAAAAACCATTGAGGCATTAGAAAAATACAGAGAAATATACTCATCCAATAAATTTTACGAATTCGTTGAGTTTAATATCATGCTTTGCAAAGAAAGATTGCGTGAGCATTAGTTCTTTTATATAGATCAACAAGCGAAGCCAAGAGGCTGAAAATGTCTGAAAAGCAAATACTCGAAGCTGCTAGGGCCATGATTGGAAAACCAAAGGATGCTTGTGAGTACCTTGGATCCATACTGCCATTTAAACTAAGCAACCATCAAGATTATGGCATTATTTTTAACATATTTATTTATTCTTTAATAAAAAGTCGTGGGCCTGAAAAAAACACCTTGTCAGATATCGAAGCCATACTAGAAAGAGAGCTTGAAACCAACGGTTACAACTATTGGTATTACGAGCACCTTGCGCACGTAAGTTTTCATAACAACAATCCTTTGTCTTACTTATATTATTCAAAAGCATCCAGTAAAAGCTTAGGGTTCTCTCTTTTTCATTTGTCTCATGGGGTTAATACAATCATTGACTTTCCTGATTAAAAATATAAAAAACTGAGTTTGGAGGAGAAAATACATTACATAAAAAATATATCTAGCTTTAAACTCACAAGTATCAAAATAGCACAAAAGATAAAAGACAAAAGACAAAAGACAAAAGACAAATACATATTGTGTCCTGTGACTCTATATATTTCGAAACCTACTTTCCAGAATTCCTTAATTCTTATGAAGCAAGTGGCCAAAAAAGCACTCTCATATATGTGGTTGCAATCAATCCAAAAAAAGATCAGATAAATGAAATCCAGAGTTACAATGAATGTGATTTCATTCATATTGAAATTATTAGTTTTGACTTAAGGGGTTACAGTGACTCATGGAAAAAAATCTTTTTATGCTTGTGCCCGATTTTTCCAATACCTTTTATTATAGAAGATTCGAAGCTTCCTGTTATTGTTACTGACATTGATGTCAAAGTTTCCAGTAACATTTCTAGCCCACTGAACCTTCTTCAGGGAAGCGATGTTGGTGTTTGCTCAGGAGTTTCTTCTTTCAAACATTATTATCCCTGGACTAAAGCTTCTGCAGGTTTTTTAATACTAAGTGGTAACGAGAATTCTTTAAATTTTTCACTAATACTTAGAGACTATATTTTGTCAGCCTTTAACTATAATCCTGCTTCAAGCAATTGGGGGGTTGATCAAACTGCTCTGTATTTCTCCATCATTAGTATGGAGAAAGATTTCAAAGATTTTACATGGGCGAAATTGAGATTAAGCATGGCTACGCAAGATCAAAAGGGTCGTTATTAAAATTAAAGCCTAAATTCAAGCGATAAGTGCAGCACCTGCGGTATTCAGGGCTCCTGAATATTTCCCTAGGAACACCTGTGCCATTGTCCGATAACCGAGTCGCTTTCGAGGGCGGTCATTCAGCTTCCTGACCACCTTACGCAGCTCGGCATCGGTGACCTGTCAGAAGTCCGTTCCCTTGTAATGACCCCCTGGTTTTTGCACACCCTACGCTGCTAATGCGGGGTGTGCTTGGGGTGCCACATAGCCAAGAGACTGATGTGGCCGCTCTTCGTTGTAGTACCGGATCCAGCGGCCGATGATCGCTCTGGCCTGCCCAAGCGACTCGAACCGATGTAGCCAGATGCACTCTTCCTTCAGAGAACGGAAGAAGCGCTCTACGAGCCCGTTCTGTTCCGGTGTGTAGGGCGTCGTGAACTCCTGAGTGAGTCCATAGGCCTTCACCGTCGCCGTATAGTGGCGGCTACTGAAGACGAGCCCGTTATCGGATCTCAACGCCAGCGGCTGATGAATCCGGCCCAAGGCGCCGAATCGATGTATCAGTGCCTCTTCGAGCGCGGCCTCGGCGGTCTTGCTGCTGCCATTGTCCGATAATCGCCAGCCGAGGATCTCACGCGTACAGCAGTCGATGATCACCGCCAGGCTGCCCCGTCGATCCTTGCCGCTCCAAACGTGCGTCAGGTCGGTTGCCCAACGCTCATCCGGCCTTGAGGCGACTGACGGCAGGCTCCTGGCGCGAGGCCGAAAGCCCTGAGGCCGCTTGCGCACCTGCCAACCCTTCAGCTGTAGGATTCGCTGTATCGGCTTGCGATTCTCACCCAGGACACACGCCAGACGGCGATAGCCGTAGGTGGGAAAGCGCTCCAGGGCCAGCTTTTACCCTGCTGGCCAGCTCAGTATTGATCACACGACACCGTGGCTTGGGTCGGTAGTACAGCGTTCGCCGGGGGAGCCCCAGCCACCGACACAGCTTGACGAGTGATACCACATGGCCCTCCTGGGCCATTTCCGCCTGCAGCGACCTTACGAGTTCTCGTCCTCGTCGAGCAGGCGTTTGAACTTTTTTAATGCATAGATCTGCAGGTGGGCCTCACCCAGCGCTTCCTTGGTTTCCCGCAGCTCGGACTCGTACTGCTCGCGAATATCCTTGGGGCGGGCCCGGAACCCGTTCTCCATGTTGCGCTGGGATTCCTCGATCTAGCCTTCGACCTCTGAGACGGTGAGGTCGTGCTCTCGAGCCACTTCGGCAACTGTGGTCTTGCCCTTGAAGATATCCATGACCACGGCGGCCTTGCGCTTGGCGGTCCAGCGTTTGACGGTGGGTTCGTTGCTCATCTCGTCCTCCTGATCGCTGCACTATAGCCTGTGCAGCTCTGGAGGGGGTCACTTCACCCTTGGGAAAGTACTGCCGCACAAGGCCATTGATGTTCTCGTTGCTCCCACGCTGCCCGGAGCACACGAGTTCGACAGATAGAAGCGTAAGCTACTGACTGGCCTGGAAACGCGTTTCCAAAATTGGCACTACAAGCGTGATGCGGCAGGTGCCGGCAGGCCAATGGCTTCGAAAATGTCGCGTTGTTCAGGCTTCAGTTTGGTCAGGCCGCTCGCTGTCTCACGACGGTGAAGCAGGACCTGGTGGAATTGTATCTTGCGGGCAACTTCCAGTGCCCGCATCGGCGACAGCGGGTGATCGCTGGCCTTCAGCCGCATCCGCAGCACCCGGTAAAGCACCAGGGCGAGGAAGCAGATCAGCGCATGGGCACGGATACGATCCGGTAGCCGGTGGTAGACCGGCGCGATCTCGATGTCGCTCTTGAGTACCCGGAAGCCGCGTTCAATGTCAGCCAAGGACCGGTAACGCTCGACGATCTCCGGCGCCTCATGGTCGGCCATGTTGGTGACCAGAAGCAGCTTGCCATCCATCATGCGGGCACGATCAAGGGCCCGCTGATCGAGCACGTAGTTGAACGTCTCAGCGGTCAGATCGACCTTCAGGATATGCCCGAGGTGAGCGTCGGTGACGGACTTGTAGAACCTGGCGGTGACGCCAGCATCGGAGAGCTTTCTGCCGCGATAGCGATGCCCGGCATCCTGGTTATCCAGCTTTGCGAACCACTGCCGAGCATCGGCCTGCAGCGCCTCGATTTTCTGATCGCGTGCTGCCAGCAGGTAGCCACTCCGTCGCTCTCCCAGCGTGACCAGGCCCGGTGCTTGCTGCGTCGCTTGGGCTGGCGGAGATGCCGCCAGAGATCGCCACCCTGCGCCTTGTCATCCCAGATCAAGGAGTAGATCCACTGGTGACTGACGCTTACGCCGGCCAAGGGCGCCATGAAGCCGCTGATCTGCTGCGGGCTCCATTCCTCACGCAGCCGGTCGGCGACAACCGCGATCATGCTGGGCAGACGCTTTGTCCACTTCCTGGCGGTGCGTCGCGGGTGATCACTGCAGGACTGCGCCTGCTCGGGATCGTAGCCACTGGTGGTGGCGTTGCGACACAGCTCGCGGCTGACGGTGCTGTTGTGGATGCCAAGCTCTCTGGCGATTTGCTGCTGACTCACGCCCAGGTCGTGGCGGGCGAAGATCTGATATCGTTGGGTCTGGGTCAGCTGTCGGTATCCCATGCTCTGCTTCACTTTGATAGGTAAGGCAGGGAGGGTGCCGGCGCTGGCCCTCCTGCTTCTACCGGGTGGTCCAAAGCGCTGCGGTTATTCTATGAATCCAGGACCAAAAGCTATAGTGAGTGAAGTCGTCATGGGGAAAAAAGCACTGATCACAGGCGTTACCGGCCAAGACGGATCCTACATGGCCGAGCTGTTGCTAGAAAAAGGCTATGAAGTGCATGGGATCAAGCGCCGTGGTTCGCTATTCAATACTCAGCGGGTGGATCATATCTATGAAGATCCCCACACAGAGAATCAGCGCTTTATTCTCCACTACGGTGATTTGACTGACTCCACCAACCTGATCCGAATCATCCAACAGGTGCAGCCGGACGAAGTCTACAACTTGGGTGCGCAGTCTCATGTGGCGGTGTCGTTTGAGTCGCCCGAGTACACGGCGGATGTGGATGCCATGGGCACCCTGCGTCTGCTGGAGGCCATTCGCATCTGCGGGCTGGAGAAGAAGACGCGCTTCTACCAGGCCTCCACTTCTGAGCTTTACGGCATGGTGCAGGAAACGCCCCAGAAGGAAACCACGCCTTTCTACCCGCGCTCGCCTTATGCGGTGGCCAAGCTCTACGGCTACTGGATCACGGTTAACTACCGCGAGTCTTACGGCATGTATGCCTGCAACGGCATTCTGTTCAACCACGAAAGCCCGCGCCGTGGCGAAACCTTCGTTACCCGAAAGATCACCCGCGGGCTGGCCAATATTGCCCAAGGGCTGGAGGCGTGCCTCTACATGGGCAATATGGATGCCCTGCGCGACTGGGGCCACGCCAAGGACTACGTGCGCATGCAGTGGATGATGTTGCAGCAGGAGCAACCGGAAGACTTTGTCATCGCCACCGGCAAGCAGTACTCGGTGCGCCAGTTCATTACCTGGTCGGCGGCGGAGCTGGGCATCACCCTGCGCTTCGAAGGTGAGGGCGTGAACGAGATCGGCATCGTTGGGGCCGTGGAAGGCGACAAGGCGCCTGCAGTGCAGGTGGGCGATGTACAGGTGCGCGTCGATCCGCGCTACTTCCGACCGGCGGAGGTGGATACGCTGCTCGGCGATCCCACCAACGCCAAGGAGAAGCTCGGCTGGGTGCCGGAGATAACCACCCAGCAGATGTGCGCCGAGATGGTGGCAGAAGACCTCAAGGTCGCCCAGCGCCACGCCTTCCTTAGGGCCAACGGCCACCCTGTCTGCATCTCGGTGGAGAAGTGATATGGCGAGCCAGCGGATCTTCGTTGCCGGCCACAGAGGTATGGTGGGCTCGGCGATCGTGCGCCAGCTGGAAAAGCAGGGCGGTGCGGAGATATTGACCGCAGCCCGCGATGAGCTGGATCTGCTTGATCAAGCCGCCGTGCAAGCCTGGTTTGAGCGCGAGCGGCCGGATCAGGTCTACCTTGCGGCGGCCAAAGTCGGGGGCATTCATGCCAATAACGCGTACCCGGCCGAGTTCATCTATGAAAATCTGATCGTCCAGGCCAATGTTGTCCATGCCGCGCATCAGAATGGCGTGCAGAAGCTGCTGTTCCTGGGTTCGTCTTGTATCTACCCAAAGCACGCCGAGCAGCCCATGCGCGAAGAGGCGCTGATGATGGGCTCCCTGGAGCCGACCAACGAGCCTTACGCCATCGCCAAGATTGCCGGCATCAAGCTTTGCGAGAGTTACAACCGCCAGTACGGGCGTGACTACCGCAGCGTGATGCCCACTAACCTCTATGGCCCCAATGATAATTATCACCCGGAAAACAGCCATGTGATCCCGGCGCTGCTGCGCCGCTTCCACGAGGCGAAAGCGGCCGGGGCGGCACAGGTCACCGCCTGGGGTACCGGCTTGCCCATGCGCGAGTTCCTGCACGTGGACGACATGGCGGCGGCGAGCGTGCATGTCATGCAGCTGGATAGCGCGACCTACCGCGACCACACCCAGCCGATGCTTTCGCACATCAACGTGGGCACCGGGGAGGACTGTACCATCAAGGAGTTGACCGAAACCGTGGCTCGTGTGGTGGGCTTTGGCGGTGAGATCGTGTGGGATACCAGCAAGCCCGACGGCACCCCGCGCAAACTGCTGGATGTTTCCCGCTTGAACGCCTTGGGATGGCAGGCGCAAATCGGGCTGGAAGAGGGGCTGGCCGACGCGTATCAGTGGTTCCGGCAGCACCAGGATGATTTTCGTGGCGAAGGCAACGACCGGGGATAAACGTTATGAGCTGGCTGGATGCCGATACCTTCCGCCATGTGGTGGCGGCAACGCCGCTGGTCTCCATCGATCTGATCGTCGAAAACCAGGAAGAGCGCATACTGCTCGGCAAACGCCACTACCGCCCAGCGCAGGGAACCTGGTTTGTGCCGGGCGGACGCATTCTCAAGGACGAAAGCCAGGATGCAGCCTTTAGGCGACTAACCCGTGACGAGCTGGGTTGCGTGTTCGAGCGCCACCAGGCGCGTTTGCTTGGTGTTTATGAACATTTCTACCCCGATTGTGTATTTGGCGACTCGCCCAGCACCCACTACGTGGTGCTGGGCTATCAGCTGCGAGTGGACCCAACCCGATTGGCGCCACCCAAGGAGCAGCACACCGAATACCGCTGGTGGCAGCGAGCGGAAGCCTTGAGCAGCCAGCAGGTTCACGCGAATACCCGTGCCTACCTGGAATAACAGGAGATAGCATGTCAGCAGTGTTGGTGATCGGTGGAGCCGGCTACATTGGCGCCCACATGGTGAAACGGCTCTGCCGCGCCGGCCACGCGGTATATGTGCTGGATAACCTATCAACGGGCTTTCGTGAGCTGGCTCGCTATGGCCGGTTGGTCATGGGCGACCTGGCGGATACCGAACTGCTGGAGCAGTTGTTCAGGGAACATCGCTTCGATGGTGTGATGCACTTCGCCGCCGCCAGCCTGGTGGGCGAGTCGATGCAGGATCCGGGCAAGTACTACCGCAACAACGTCGCCAACACCCTCAACCTGCTGGAGGCGATGGTGCGCCACAAGGTGAAGCACTTCATCTTCTCCTCCACAGCGGCCACCTTCGGCGAGCCGGAATATGTGCCCATCGATGAGTCACACCCTCAGCGGCCCATCAATCCCTACGGGGCCAGCAAGCTGATGGTCGAGCGCATGCTGCAGGATTTTCATGCCGCCCACGGCCTCAACTCGGTGTGCCTGCGCTACTTCAACGCCTGCGGGGCCGACCCCGAAGGCGAGCTGGGCGAGTGCCACGACCCGGAAACCCACCTGATCCCGCTGATCCTGCAGGCGGCATCCGGCCGCCGCGAAGCAATCACCGTGTTCGGTCGTGACTATCCCACCGAGGATGGCACCTGCATCCGCGATTACATCCACATCGAGGATTTGTGCAGCGCCCACGCCCTGGCACTGGAAGCGCTGATGTGCGGCGATAAGCAGGGCGCGCTGGCCTACAACCTGGGCAACTGCCAGGGCTACTCGGTGCAGCAGGTGATTGAAGCCGTGAATCGTGTGGTGGCAGAGGATGGCAAACGGTTGACCGTGGAAGAGGGAGAGCGCCGCCCGGGTGACCCGGCCGTGCTGGTGGCCGACGCCGCCCTCGCCAAGCGTGAACTCGGTTGGCAGCCGCAGTATGCCGAGTTGGAAATCATCATTCGTCACGCTTGGGCGTGGGAGAAGGGGTTGGCTGGGTTGTGATTGCATGCAAACTACCCCGTAGCTGGCGCTACTGGGGCGTGGGCTTGGCCTGGATGAAAGGGAAAATCCTGAATGAAGATTCTGGTAACCGGCGGTGCCGGGTTTATCGGCTCGGCGGTCATTCGTCATTTGATCCATGCTACCGGACATGCCGTGGTCAACGTGGATGCGCTGACCTACGCAGGTAACCTGGCCTCATTGGCGGCGGTAAGTGATGATCCGCGCTATGTGTTCGAGCACGTGAATATCTGCGACGCAGAAGCTCTGGGGCGAGTGTTTGCCGTGCACCAGCCCGGGGCGGTGATGCATTTGGCCGCGGAGTCGCATGTCGATCGCTCCATCCATGGCCCGGCAGCGTTTTTGCAGACCAACCTGATAGGCACCGGGGTGCTGCTTGAGGCCACACGTCGGTATTGGGAGTCGCTCCCCGACAAGCGCCGGGCGGCGTTCCGCTTTCATCATGTCTCCACCGATGAGGTCTACGGCGACCTGAAGGGGGCTGAGGGATTGTTCACCGAGCAAACCCCGTATGCGCCCAGCTCGCCCTATTCCGCCAGCAAGGCGGGGTCAGACCACCTGGTGCGTGCCTGGCAGCGTACTTTCGGGCTGCCGATGCTGATCACCAACTGCTCCAACAACTATGGGCCTTATCATTTCCCCGAGAAGCTGATCCCGCTGATGATTCTCAATGCCCGGGCCGGCAGGCCGCTACCTGTCTATGGCGACGGCCAGCAGATTCGCGACTGGCTCTACGTAGAGGATCACGCCCGTGCGCTGGTACGAGTGTTGGAGGCGGGGCAGGTCGGTGAAACCTACAACATCGGCGGTCACAATGAGTGCACCAATCTGGCGGTGGTGGAGGCGATCTGCTTACTGCTGGAGGAGCTGGCGCCGCAACGGCCGGCGGGTGTGTCGCACTATCGTGAGCTGATCACCCATGTAGCCGACCGCCCCGGCCACGACCGCCGCTACGCCATCAACGCTCGCAAGATCGAGCGTGAACTGGGCTGGCGCCCTGCCGAGACCTTCGAGAGCGGCCTGCGCAAGACGGTGCAATGGTACCTGAACAATGATGACTGGATTGCCGGGGTGACCAGCGGCGCCTATCGCGAGTGGACGGCTCGACACTATGACACCGAATGGCAGCCAAGCCTGTGCGCAAAGAGGGTGAGCTCATGACCAAGATGCGAAAGGGCATCATCCTGGCCGGGGGCTCGGGAACTCGGCTGCATCCGGTAACGCTGGCGGTGTCGAAGCAGCTGTTGCCGGTGCATGACAAGCCGATGATCTACTACCCCCTGGCAATTTTGATGCTGGCCGGGCTGAAGGAGATCCTGATCATCTCCACCCCGCAAGACACACCGCGCTTTCAGCAGTTGCTGGGTGACGGTAGCCAGTGGGGCATGCGCCTGGAGTACGCCGTGCAACCTTCGCCGGACGGTCTGGCACAGGCATTTGTGATCGGCGAGTCTTTCCTTGACGGTGCGCCGAGCACGCTGATCCTGGGCGATAACATCTTTTACGGTCATGATCTGCAGCCGCTGCTCGACAGCGCCATGGCCCGCGACAGCGGTGCCAGCGTGTTCGCTTACCACGTGCACGACCCGGAGCGCTACGGCGTGGTGGGTTTCGACGGTGAAGGCCGGGCCACGTCACTCGAAGAGAAGCCGGTTAGGCCGAAGTCCAACTTCGCAGTGACGGGGCTCTATTTCTACGACAGCGATGTGGTGGCGATGGCCCGGGACCTGGCGCCCTCGGCGCGCGGTGAGCTCGAGATCACCGACATCAACCGTCGCTACCTGGCGCGTGGCGACCTCAGCGTGGAGATAATGGGTCGCGGCTTCGCATGGCTGGATACCGGCACCCACGAGTCGTTGATCGACGCTTCGAACTTCATCGCCACTATCGAGCACCGCCAGGGGCTCAAGGTGTGCTGCCCCGAGGAGATCGCCTGGCGCCAAGGCTGGATTGATGACGAGAAGCTGCTGGCGCAGGCCGCGCCACTGGCCAAGAGTGGATATGGCCAGTATTTGCAGCGACTTGTTCTGGGGAGGGAAGGGCAATCATGCAAGTGATCGAGACTCGCTTGCCCCAGGTGCTGATTCTGCAGCCCAAGGTATTCGGTGACGAGCGGGGCTTTTTCATCGAGAGCTTCAATCAGCGCGCCTTTGAGGAAGCCACCGGCCTCACGCGGCACTTCATGCAGGACAACCACTCCCGTTCCCGCCAGGGGGTGCTTCGCGGCATCCACTATCAGCTTGAACAACCCCAGGGCAAGCTGGTGCGGGTAACCCAAGGGCGGGTGTTCGACGTGGCCGTTGACCTCCAACGCTGTTCACCGACCTTTGGCCAGTGGGTGGGGGTGGAACTCTCGGCCGAGAACCACCGCCAAGTTTGGGTACCCGAGGGCTTCGGTCATGCCTTCCTGGTGCTTTCGGAAAGCGCCGACTTTCTCTACAAGACCACCGACTACTACCACCCCGCCTCGGAGCGCTGCATCCGCTACGATGACCCCGAGCTCGATATCGAGTGGCCCTCGGTGGCGGGGCTGACTCTCTCGGGCAAGGACCAAGCTGGCGCACTGCTGCGGGAGGCCGAGGTGTTTGAAAAGGTTTTCGAATGAACGCTGGGCAAGGGGTGACGTGGCTGGTGCTGGGCGCCAATGGCCAGGTGGGGAGCCAACTGACCCGCACGCTGCAGCCGCTGGGAGAAGGGCGTGGACTGGTTCGGGCGCAGTGCGACCTGAGCCGTCCGGGCGAAGCGACAAGAGCAGTACGTGAGCACGCGCCTAGGGTGGTGGTCAACGCAGCGGCCTATACGGCGGTGGATCGCGCGGAGGTGGAGCCGGCACTGGCCGCACGCATCAACGGCGAGGCGGTGGCGGAGCTGGCCGAAGCGTGCGTGGCGAGCGGTGCCGTGCTGATGCACTACTCCACCGACTATGTATTCGATGGCCATGGCAGCCGGCCCTTCCGGCCTGACGATGCCCCGGGGCCGTTGTCGGTGTACGGCAAGACTAAGCTCGCCGGAGAGCGTGCCATTCAGCAGAGCGGCGTGCGTCACCTGATCCTGCGCACCAGTTGGGTCTTTGACGCAAAAGGCAGAAACTTCGTCACTACCATGCTGCGCCTCGCTGCCGAGCGCGATCACCTGCATGTGGTGAATGACCAGATCGGCGCACCGACCTGGGCGGCCACCATTGCGGATGCGTCGGCGCTGGTGTTGCACGACTGGGCGCGTACCGACTTCGATCTCGGGCGGGGTGGCATTCACCACTTATGCTCGCATGGGGAAACCAGCTGGCACGGCTTCGCCGAGGCGATCTTCGATGAGGCGGTGGCGCTAGGCCAGCTGGAGGCCACGCAGTGCCCTAGGGTAGAGGCGATCCCCTCGAGCGAGTTCCCCCAACAGGCGCCGCGGCCGCGTAATTCGCGGTTGGAGGTCACCTCCCTGGAACAAGCCTTCGCTCTGCGCCTGCCGCACTGGCGTGAAGCGTTAAGCCGCTGTTTATCCGAGCGTCAGGGCGAGCATTTGCTGCGCTGATGATTCGATGGTGGCCTGCCCACTTCCTTCTGACCACTTCCCGCAGCCAAGGACTTTTCATGACACAGCAGTTCACCCCCATCAGCCCCGTTCAACACCGCAGTGCCGGCTGGTCGCTGCCGGGCCGCTATACGTTTGCCGCCCAGGACGTGGTGGTGCCCGTGGTCATGGCGGAGCTGTCGCACCTGCTCGCGAACATGCCGCTGGCTTTTGTGCACAAGCATGAAGGGGCGCCGTTCCAGCTGGTGGCGGTGCAGTCGCTTCAGGTGGGCTTCAATGCTTATGTGGCGCCTAACGGGCGCTGGCTGGGCAACTATGTGCCTTCATTCTATCGTGGCTACCCGTTTCGCCTGATGCCGATCGAGGGCTCCGAGCGCATGGCGCTGTGCGTCGACCTGGAGAGCGGCTGTTTCCATGCCGAGGCCGATACGTCGCCTGAGGCAACGGGGGAGCCAGGAAGGGATGCAGCGCCCATGCCGCTGTTCGATGAGCAGGGCGGTTTTGCGCCCGAGCTGGCGGCCCGCTGGGAGCTGCTGCAGGCCTTCGAGAAGAATCGCCGCCATACCCGTGAACGCGTGGCCGAGCTGCAGGTGCATGGCCTGATCGTTCCTTGGGAGCTGCACCTGCAGCATGGCGATCCGGAGCAGGCCAAGCCGGTGCGCGGGCTGCACCGTGTGGATGAGGCTGCGCTGAAGCAGCTGCCGGGAGAGGCGCTGGAGGCACTGACTCGCTCCGGAGCCTTGTCGCTGGCGTATGCGCAGCTGTTTTCCGAACAGCGCCTGGGGCAGATCGGTCGACGCTACCAGCTGCACGGCGAATGGCAGCGCCATGTGTCGGAAGCTGCGGCCATGGAGACGCTGTTCGAGGAAGAGGGCGACATACAGTTGGATTTTGGTGAGTAAGTCACTCAAGGAAACCCCGATGCGTAAGCTCTGGGACCGGCTACCCCAGCCCCAGTGGATAGTGTTGCGCTTCGCCGCGCTATTTTCCGCCCATCTCATCGCCAGCCAGGCGCAGCAGCTGGAGCCGGCCTGGCTGCAGGGGCTGGCCTATGGCGTGGCCTGGCTGGTGTTGCTGTGGGCCTTGGCCGGGTTGTTGCGGCTGGGCGTGCAGAGGTGGCGGAAATGAGCGGCCTGACAACCGGCGCGCAGTGGCGGGGCCGGCGCGTGCTGTTTATGCACCCGAATTTTCCCGGTCAGTTTCGTCACCTGGCGCCGGCGGTGGCGGCGTTGGGGGCCGAGGTGCGCTGCTTGAGTTTCAGCCATACGCCGCCCGGCCTGGCGCTGCCCGTTACGCGAGTGGTGCCGGTTCGCGAACACCCGGCCGGGCTTGACCCGTGGCTGCACGATCTGGATACCAAGCTGATTCGCGGCCGTTCAAGCTGGGCGCTGCTGTGGCAGTGGCGGCAAGAAGGTTGGCTGCCCGATCTGGTGGTGGGGCACGGCGGCTGGGGCGATATGCTGGGGCTGCGTGAGCTGTTTCCCCGGGCACGGGTGGTGGGCTGGTTCGAGTTCTTCTATCACGCGGTCGGGCTTGATCTCGACTTCGACCCCGAGTTTCCCCCCAGCGACGAACTGCGCCTCAAGGTACGGCTGAAGAATCTATGGCCGCTGTGGATGCTCGAGCATGTGGATGCCGGTGTGTGTCCCACCCGGTTCCAGCGTTCGGTACATCCGCCGGCCTACCACGACAAGCTTGAAGTGATCCACGAAGGTATCGACACCCACCGCTTCGTGCCCAAGGCGGATGTCACCGTGACCTTGGGCCAGGGCGGCCCGACGCTGAGCCGCGACAACGAGGTGGTCACCTTCGTCAATCGCGACCTGGAACCCTACCGGGGGTATCACGTGTTCATGCGTGCGCTGCCCGAGCTGTTGCGTCGCCGCCCTGATGCCCACGTGCTGATTGTAGGAGGCGATGGGGTCAGCTATGGTGCGCCGCCCACGGAGGCAACGACGTGGAAGCAACGCTTTCTCGATGAGGTACGCGGCGAGCTGGACCCTAGGCGCGTGCACTTCCTGGGGCGGGTGCCGCATGCCACCCTCACCGCCCTGATGCAGCTCAGTCGGGCGCATGTCTACCTGAGCTATCCTTTCGTGCTTTCCTGGTCGCTGCTGGAAGCCATGAGCTGTGGTGCGCCCATTATCGGCTCCGACACCGCGCCCGTGCGCGAAGTGATCACCGATGGCGAACACGGCCTGTTGGTGGATTTCTTCGACAGCCAGGGTTTGGTGGAGCGAATTGAGCATGCCCTGCGCGATCCGGAGGCGACGGCGCCACTGCGTGAGCGCGCCCGCCTTCGGGTAGTGGAAGAGTACGACCTGAAGGGGGTTTGCCTGCCCCGGCAGCTGGCGCTGCTAGGCCGACAGTGGGACTAGTGGGGTGCCCCAGGCATGAAAGCCGTGGCGTGCTAGAGGCATGAAATAGTGGGGAAGTAGTGTTCGAGGTTGTCGCAGTTGAATGGAAATCGCCTTGGGCGGGACACCGCCCAGGTTCTGAATGGCGCTATCGCTCTCGGCGGTGGCGCCATTTTTTTGCGAGCCGGGCGGCATATAACAAAATTATCTAGATATAGAACTTTTTTTTGAGACAAGGCTTGTTTTGGGCTAAGCTAGCCCCATTCTGTAAGGAACGACATCCTTGGAGGTAGGCGCCATGTCCATGCCAATCGTGACTCATTTCTTCGACGAGCCCACCAACACCTTCAGCTACGTGGTGCAAGACCCGGAAAGCAAGGCCTGCGCCATTCTCGACTCGGTGCTGGACTTCGACTACGCCGCCGGGCGCACCGACGTGCGTTCGGCCGATGCGATCATCGCCTTCATCCGGCGCGAGGGGCTGGTCGTCGAGTGGATTCTCGAAACCCACGTGCATGCCGACCACCTTTCCGCCGCGCCCTACCTTCACGAGGCGCTGGGCGGCAAGACCGGCATCGGCGCCAAGATCACCGTGGTGCAGGATGTGTTCGGCAAGGCCTTCAACGCCGGCAGCGAGTTCGCCCGCGACGGTAGCCAGTTCGATCGCCTGTTCGAGGAGGGCGACACCTTTGCCATCGGCAGCCTGGAAGGACGCGTGCTGCACACCCCGGGGCATACGCCGGCCTGCCTCACCTATGTGATCGGCGATGCGGCCTTCGTCGGCGACACCCTGTTCATGCCCGACTACGGCACGGCACGCTGCGATTTCCCGGGTGGCGATGCGCGCACCCTCTTCCAATCGATCCAGAAGGTCCTGGCGCTGCCGAATGAGACGCGCATCTTCCTGTGCCACGACTACAAGGCACCGGGCCGTGAGGAGTACCACCACGAGACCACCGTGGCCGAGCAGCGCGCACACAACGTGCATGTGCACGAGGGCATCACCGAGGACGAGTTCGTCAGGATGCGCACCGAGCGTGATGCCACCCTGGACATGCCGAAGCTGATCCTGCCGTCGGTGCAGGTGAACATGCGCGCCGGCCACCTGCCGCCGCCCGAGGACGATGGCCAGGTCTATCTCAAGGTGCCGATCAACAAATTCTGAGGCACGCCGCGTGAATCCCAAGCGCTACTTCCCGATCCTGCAATGGCTGCCCGGCTATGGCCGGCTGACCCTGACCCGTGACCTGCTGGCGGCGGTGATCGTCACGATCATGCTGATTCCGCAGTCGCTGGCCTACGCCATGCTGGCCGGGCTGCCGCCGGAAGTCGGCCTCTACGCCAGCATCGCGCCGCTGGTGGCCTACGCCGTGTTCGGCACCAGCCGAACCCTGGCGGTGGGGCCGGTGGCCGTGGTGTCGCTGATGACGGCGGCCGCGGTGGGGCAGGTCGCGCCCCAGGGTTCGCCCGAGTACCTGGGCGCGGCCCTGGTGCTGGCACTGCTGTCGGGGCTGATCCTCACGCTGATGGGCGTGGCACGGCTGGGCTTTCTGGCCAACTTCCTGAGTCACCCGGTGATCTCGGGCTTCATCACGGCCTCGGGGCTGATCATTGCGGCGAGCCAGCTCAAGCACGTGCTGGGCGTGGAGGCCGCCGGCCACAACCTGCTGGAACTGGCGACGAGCCTGGCCGCCAGCGTCGCTGGGCTCAACGGACCGACGCTGGCGATCGGGCTAGGCGTGCTGGCGTTCTTGTATGTGGCACGCCGCTGGCTGAAGCCGGCCTTGCTGCGCCTGGGGGTGGCGGCACGCCCGGCGGACATGCTGACCAAGGCCGCACCGATTCTCGCCGTGCTCGTGACCACCCTGGCGACCTGGGGGCTGGGGCTCGATGCCCTTGGGGTGGCCGTGGTAGGGACGGTGCCGGCGGGCCTGCCGCCGCTCACCCTCCCCGGTGGCGACATCGGGCTGTGGCGCGAGCTGTTCGTGGCGGCACTGCTGATCAGCGTCGTCGGCTTCGTCGAGTCGGTGTCGGTAGGGCAGACCCTGGCGGCCAAGCGTCGCCAGCGCATCGACCCGGACCAGGAGTTGGTGGGGCTTGGCACCTCCAATATCGCCGCGTCCTTTACCGGGGGAATGCCGGTGACGGGGGGCTTCGCCCGCTCGGTGGTCAATTTCGATGCCGGCGCCGAAACGCCGGCGGCAGGGGCCTTCACCGCGGTGGGCATCGCCCTGGCGGCGCTGCTGCTGACCCCGCTGATCGCGTACCTGCCCATCGCCACCCTGGCGGCCACCATCATCGTGGCGGTGCTCTCGCTGGTGGACCTGCCGGCCATCAAGCGTACCTGGGACTACTCGCGCTGCGATGCGGCCGCCATGCTGGCCACCATCGGCGTCACCCTGGCGCACGGGGTGGAAGGCGGCATCCTGGCCGGTGTGGGGCTCTCGCTGGCGCTGCATCTCTACTACACCAGCCGCCCCCATAGTGCGGTGGTGGGGCGGGTGCCGGGCACCGAGCACTTTCGCAACGTGCAGCGGCACCGGGTCGAGACCGACCCGCGCCTGGCGATCCTGCGCATCGACGAAAGCCTCTATTTCGCCAATGCGCGCTACCTGGAGGACACCGTGATGGAGCTTGCCGCCCGCCAGCCGGGCCTCGACCACATCGTGCTGGCCTGCCAGGCGGTGAACGTGATCGACGCCTCGGCGCTGGAGAGCCTGGAAGCGATCAATGCACGCCTCAAGGATGCCGATGTGCGCCTGCACCTGGCCGAGGTGAAGGGGCCGGTGATGGATCGTCTGGTCAATACCGAGTTCTGTCGCGCCATGACGGGCCAGGTCTTCCTGAGCACGTTCGATGCCTGGTGCTCGCTGCGCGATGGCCCCCAATGCCTGGGCCATGCTTGCGGCCACGCCGTGCCGCTGGCCGCAGTCCATGACAAGTGTTCCCGATAGTATGACAAGTGAAGGAGAAAACCGTGGATTGGATGGCAAGCCTGCAAGGGCTGGTGGGAGGCGTACTCATAGGGCTCTCGGCCGTATGGCTGATGGCGACGCTTGGCCGCATCGCGGGCATCAGCGGCATCGTAGGCAGCCTGGTAACGACCCTGCCCAAGGGAGACAGTGCGTGGCGCGTGGCCTTCGTGCTGGGCCTGGTCAGCGGTCCGCTGCTGCTCATGCTGCTCGGCGGAGGCCTGGGCAATGTGGCAGGCGCGCCGGGCGAGGTGGTCGGCCCGCCCGCCGGTGGCGTGGGCCTGATGCTGCTCGCCGGACTGCTGGTGGGCGTGGGCACTGGCCTTGGCAGCGGCTGCACCAGCGGCCACGGCGTATGCGGCCTGGCCAGGCTCTCGCCGCGTTCGATGGTGGCCACGCTGACGTTCCTGGCCTGTGCCATTGCAACCGTCTATGTCGTACGGCACGTGATCGGAGGTGGGGCATGAAGACCGTCATGGGCTATATCGCCGGCCTGCTGTTCGGCCTGGGCCTGGCGCTTGCCGGCATGACCGATCCCGCCCGGGTGCTCGGTTTCCTCGATATCTTCGGCGCCTGGGACCCGACGCTGATGTTTGTTCTCGGCGGGGCGGTGGTGACCACCTTCATCGGCTATCGGTTCGTTTTCCGCCAGGAGCGGCCGATGATCGGCGAGACCTTCCAACTGCCTACCCGGCAGGACCTGGACGGCCGGCTGATCGGCGGTGCCGCGCTGTTTGGCATCGGCTGGGGGTTGTCCGGCTACTGCCCCGGCCCGGCCATTGCGTCCATCGCCGGGCTGACCGGGCCGCTGGTCGCCATGCTGATCGCCATGGTGGCGGGCTGGTTTGTGGCCCGGGCGATTCCCGCCCGTCGCTGACCTTGCCGACATGCCTGCCGGTCAGTCAGCGACAGAGCGAGTGTTCCCCGGGGGAGAGTGTTTGCGTCCCCTGGGGCGATGGCTCGAATAACTGGGCGGAGTAACGCGGCGGCGAAAGCCTGGCCCCGTGCGGTGTCGCCGGGCGGGGCAGGTTCGCCAAGCTTCTCAGGGCGCCTCGCCGCCCATCATTTCCAGGAGCTTCTCCTCGGTGGGCATGCCGTCGACCCGGTCCAGGTGATCGTCGCGACGAAACACCGTCGTCGGCGTGGCATAGAGCCCCAGTGTTTCGAAAAGCTGGTTGTTCCGGTAGATCTGGTCCTCGATCTCCCTGGGTTGTGCCGAAGGTGCAATGCTGTCGCCGCCACTGTGGCGGTGCAGCGCAGCTTCGGGGTCTTCGGCGCCGAGCAGGGCGGCCGCCTTGGCCGGACTGTCCTGGCGAAGGATGCCCACCATGACATGGCGCAGCTGTACCTCGCCCGCCTCGACCCAGGGGCGGGCCATCTCCCATAAGCGCACGCAGTAGGGGCAGTTGGGGTCGGTGAAGGTGTAGAGGACCCGTGGCGCTTGCGGGTCGCCGTCCTGGATCCAGTGGCTTTTCTCCAGGTCCTGCCACAGCTGCGCGTGCTGGGGCGCGCGCACCAGCTCTTCCAGCGGCGCCTCGGAGAGGTCGTTGCCTTCGGCGTCGATCATGGTGCCGACGATGGCGTGCTCGCCGTCGGCGGTCACGAACACGGTCATCTCGCGGCCCTGGTGACTCGCCGCGTAGCCGCGCAGCCCGCCTGGTGCTTCGAACTCACCATGAATCTGCAAGCCTTCGTCGACGAGCGCCTGGACCGGGGCCGGCCGGTTTTCGGCATGAACGCCGGGGTGGGCGAAAACCGCCAGGGTGGCGGCGAGCAGCGTGAGGCGGAGGGCCATTGGGGTATCCTCGGTGGTGTACGTTAGCGAAGCGATGTTGCAGCCCAGTGGCAGGGCCGGGGCCGTCAACCTAGCCCGAATCGCGGCGGTACTCGCTGTGGCGACATGACGCACCCTGATGCGCCGCGCGCCTGGCATGGGTAAGCTTCACAGGCCAGGCCGTTCCATCTCGTTGCCATCTGGCGCCACGTTACCATACAGGACCCACCCATGATGAAGCCTCGTTCGCTGCTGGCCGCGCTCGGCCTTTCCCTGCTCTCGCTGCCCATTCTGGCCGAGCCGCTGGCCATCGAGCAGGCCCAGGTACGCGCCGTTCCCCCCGGGGCGGAAGCCTCGGCGGCGTTCATGGTGCTGCACAACCCGGGCGAGGCCGAGGTCCGGCTGGTGGATGCGCAGTCGCCCGCGGCGGCGGCGCTGGAGCTGCACAACCATGTGGATGTCGATGGCGTCATGCAGATGCGCCGCATCCCTGATATCGCGATTCCCGCCGGCGGCTCGGCCACCCTGGCGCCGGGCGGGCTGCACCTGATGCTGATCGGCCTGACGCAACCCCTGGTGGAAGGCGAGCCCGTGGCCATCGAGCTGCTGTTCGAGGATGGCCGCCGCCAGGCGCTGGAAGCACCGGTGACCCGCGTCTCCGTGCAGGCCGCCGACGACGCGGCGCACGCTCGCCACGGCCACTGAGCGTCGCGCCGGCGGCGGACCGCCGGCGCGGCCGTGCTGGGTGAGAGCAGGGGGCAGAACTGGGCGCCTGGCGGGCGAGCAGGTACAATGCGGGGCTGACACTTGTTAGCCGTAGCCCTGCGCGACCCCCGGTCGCCCCGCTCAGCGTTCGGATCGAAACCATGCACTGCCCCTTCTGTGGCGCCCATGACACACGCGTGACCGACTCCCGCCTGGTGGCCGAAGGCGACCAGGTACGCCGTCGCCGCCAGTGCACCGCCTGCGGCGAGCGCTTCACCACCTATGAAACCGCCGAGCTGGTGATGCCGCGCGTGGTCAAGGCCGACGGCTCGCGCGAATCCTTCAACGAACAGAAGCTGCGCGCCGGCATGCTGCGGGCGCTGGAGAAGCGCCCGGTCAGTGCGGAGGCCATCGAAGCCGCCGTCGAACGGATCCGCCAGCGGCTGCGCGCCAGCGGCGAGCGCGAGATCCAGGCCCGTGATATCGGCGAGGCCGTGATGGAGGCGCTCAAGCGCCTCGACCAGGTGGCCTTCATCCGCTTTGCCTCGGTGTATCGCCGCTTCCAGGATGTCGACGAGTTCCGCGCCGAGATCGATCGGCTCTCGCAGGAGCCCGGGTTCTCGCCGGGCGACGCCGACGAGCCGGAGCGCTGAGCCGCCGCACCGCCATTCGCCTACCCTAGCAGGACACGCCATGTCGACGCCGACTCCCGCCGCCTGGATGGCCCGGGCGATAGCCTTGGCCCGTCGCGGCCTCTATACCACCCATCCGAATCCGCGGGTCGGCTGCGTGCTGGTCAAGCAGCGCCACATGGTAGGGGAGGGGTGGCACGAGCGGGCCGGCGAGCCCCATGCCGAAGTGCACGCCCTGCGCGCTGCCGGCGAAGCGGCCCGGCTGGCCACCGCCTACGTTACCCTCGAACCCTGTTCCCACCATGGGCGCACCGGCCCCTGTGCGGTGGCGCTGATCGAGGCCGGCGTGCGCAAGGTGGTGGTGGCCATGCAGGACCCCAACCCGCAGGTCGCCGGCCGCGGCATCGCCATGCTGCGCGCAGCCGGCATCGAGGTGGAAGTGGGCCTGCTGGAAGAGGAGGCGCGTGCGCTCAACCCCGGCTTCATTTCACGCATGACGCTGGGGCGCCCCTTCGTGCGGCTGAAGATGGCCATGAGCCTCGATGGCCGCACGGCCATGGCGTCGGGCGAGTCGCAGTGGATCACCGGGCCCCAGGCGCGCAGCGCGGTGCAGCGCCTGCGCGCCCGCGCCAGCGCGATCCTCACCGGGGTCGACTCGGTGATCTTCGACAATTCGCGCCTGACCGTTCGGCCCGACCAACTGGACCTGGCCGATGCGGAGGCGATCGCCGGCCGACAGCCGCTGCGGGTGGTGGTCGATACGCACCTGCGCCTGCCCCAGGCCGCCGCCTGCCTGCGCGAGCCGGGGCGTACCCTGGTGGCCACGGTGTCCGGCCATGACCCGCAGCGGCGGGCGCGGCTGGAGGCTGCCGGGGCCGAGGTCGTGGTCATGCCCGGCGATGACGGAGGGCGCGTCGACCTGCACGCGCTGCTCGCCCACCTGGCGGAGCACGAGCAGGCCAACGAGGTGCTGCTGGAGACGGGCGCGACCCTGGCCGGCGCCATGCTGGATGCCGGCCTGGTCGACGAGATGCAGCTGTTCGTGGCGCCGACCCTGCTCGGCGGCGAGGCCCGCCCGCTGTTCGCCCTGCCGGGGCTGACGCAAATGGCCCAGCAGCGCCCGCTGGAGATTCACGATATTCGCGCTATCGGTCGCGATTGGCGGATCACGGCAAGGCCGGGTCTCGCTACTGGCGCCCGGGGCCGCGCCAAGGTACCCTGACGCCCATTCAAGGCGGGGTGTAGGCATCTACCAACGCCTCCGTTGCAGAGTGGCGACACGTGCAAGCTGATCATTCGGAGTTTCCATGCAATCTTCCCGCGGGGGCCTGGCGCCCATCGAGGACCTGATCGAGGATATTCGACAGGGCAAGATGGTGATCCTCATGGACGATGAGGATCGTGAAAACGAAGGCGACATCATCATGGCCGCCGAGAAGGTCACGGCGGAGCACATCAACTTCATGGCGCGCCATGCGCGTGGCCTGATCTGCATGCCCATGACCCGCGAGCGCTGCGAGCGGCTCAAGCTGCCGCTGATGGTCAGCGACAACGGCTCCGGCTTCGGCACCAAGTTCACGCTCTCCATCGAGGCGGCCGAAGGGGTGACCACCGGCATCTCCGCCGCCGACCGCGCGCGTACCGTGCAGGCGGCCGCCGCCCGCAACGCCCGCGCCGAGGACATCGTGCAGCCGGGCCACATCTTCCCGCTGATGGCCGAGCCGGGCGGCGTGCTGCGGCGTGCCGGACACACCGAGGCGGCCTGCGACCTTGCCGCCCTGGCCGGCTGCGACCCCAGCGGCGTGATCTGCGAGATCATGAACGACGACGGCAGCATGGCGCGCCGGCCCGAACTCGAGCGCTTCGCCGCCGAGCACGGCCTGAAGATGGGCACCATTGCCGACCTGATCCACTACCGCATCCACAACGAGCAGACCATCGAGCCGGTAGAGGCGACCCCGGTGCACACGGCGGTGGGCGAGCTCACGCTGCATGTGTTCCGCGACCGCATACAGGGCGCCCACCACGTGGCGCTGGTCAAGGGCCGGCCGACGCCGGATGCCCTGACCACGGTGCGGGTGCACCTGGCCGACACCATGCGCGACCTGCTTGGCCTGCAGAAGGGGGCCAGCCGCAACTGGACCACCCACAGCGCGCTGGAAGAGGTGGCGCGTGCCGATCGGGGCGTGTTCGTGCTGCTCGACGATGGCCGCCCGCACCAGGATTTCCGCGACCAGCTCGAAGTCTTTCTCGAACGCCGCCGCCTGCCGCGCACCAGCGACTCCGACGGCGCCGGCAACTACCTGACCATCGGCACCGGCTCGCAGATCCTGCGCCACCTGGGTGTCGGACGCATGCGGCTGCTCAGCTCGCCGTGGAAGTTCTCGGCGCTGTCCGGCTTCGACCTGGAGGTGGTGGAGCTCATCTCGCCGGACGAAGCGCCCGGCAGCGAAGGCGACTAGGCGGCACGGCACGCCAGCGCCGGTCTCAACCGTTTCAGCAGGAAGAATCTCATGTATACCCTGTCTCAACTGGAAGGCAACTTCGTCGACGTCGACGGTCGCTACATCATCGTGGTGGGCCGCTTCAATCACCACGTGGTCGATAGCCTGGTGGAAGGCGCCGTGGATAGCCTGGTGCGTCACGGTGTGGACGCGGCGAACATCGACATCGTCCACGTGCCGGGCGCCTGGGAACTGCCGCTGGCGGTGAAGCGCGCGCTGCAGGTGGCACGCCCCGACGCGGTGATCGCCCTCGGCGCGGTGATTCGCGGCGGCACGCCCCACTTCGAATACGTGGCCGGCGGCTGCAACGCGGCGCTGGGCAACCTGCAGCTCGAGTTCGACACGCCCATCGCCAACGGCGTCCTGACGGTCAACTCGATCGAGCAGGCCATCGAGCGTTCCGGCACCAAGGCCGGCAACAAGGGCGCCGAAGCCGCCATGGCCGCCATGGAGATGGTGTCACTGCTGCGGGGCTTCGCCGAAGCCGGCGAGGAAGAGGCATGAGCACTTCGCGCTCGCCGCGCCCCCCTTCCGCCGGGCAGCTGGCGCGCCGCGCCGCGCGCGAGCTGGCCGTGCAGGGGCTCTACCAATGGCAGCTGACCGGCAAGTCGGTCACCGCCATCGAGGCCGAATTCCGCAGCCAGGTGCCCGACGATGACCTGGAGGACCACGAGAACTGGGCCAAGGTGATGCAGATCGCCGACCTGGCCCTGTTCCACGAGTTGCTGCATAACGTGGCCCGCCTGCGCAGCGACCTCGACGCGGCCATCACGCCGCTGCTCGACCGTCGCCTCCAGGACCTCGATCCCATCGAGCTGGCCATCCTTCGCCTCGGCACCTACGAGCTGTCGCGCCGCATGGATGTGCCCTATCGCGTGGTCATCAATGAAGGGGTCGAACTGGCCAAGTCCTTCGGCGCCACCGATGGCCACAAGTATGTCAACGGCATCCTCGACAAGCTGGCCGCCCGGCTGCGCAGCGCCGAGGTGAGCGCGCGGCGTCGCTGAGGAACCTGCCCAGTGGCCGCCGGGGAGTTCGAGCTGATCGCACGCTATCTCACGCCTGCCAGGGCGTCCGCCGCGGCGGGCGTGGCGCTAGGCGTGGGTGACGATTGTGCGCTGCTGACGCCGCAGCCGGGGCGGCGGCTGGCGGTCAGCGTCGACACCTCGGTGGCCGGCGTGCACTTCCCCGCCGATGCGCCGCCCGCCGCCATCGGCCACCGTGCCCTCGCGGTCAGCCTGAGCGACCTGGCGGCCATGGGCGCCAGGTCGCGCTGGTGCCTGATGGCACTGACGCTCGAAGCGCCCGATGAAGCCTGGGTGGCGGCCTTCGCCGAAGGCTTCCACGCCCTGTGCGACGCCACCGCCACGGCGCTGGTGGGGGGCGATGTGACTCGCGGCGAGCTGGCCGTGGGCGTGACCGTGCTGGGCGAAGTGCCGGTCGACGGCGCCCTGACCCGTGGCGGCGCTCGCCCCGGCGACGTGCTGGCAGTGACCGGCGCGCTGGGTGGCGCTGCCGGCGGCCTGGCCTTGTGGCAGCGCGGCGAGCGCGATCTCGGCCACCCGCTGCTGCGCCGCTACCTGCTGCCCCAGCCGCGCCTGGCGGCAGGGCAGGCGCTGGCCTCGTTCGCCTCGGCCGCCATCGACATCTCCGACGGCCTGCTGGCCGATCTTGGCCACGTGCTGGCGGCCTCCGGGGTGGGGGCCACGCTCGACGAGGCGGCGCTGCCCGCGGCCGAGGAGCTTGTCGAGGCGCTGGGCGAAGAGGCGGCGCGCCGCGCGGTGCTGGCCGGGGGCGACGACTACGAGCTGCTGGTCAGCCTGTCGCAGGCGCACCTTGCCAGCGCCACCCAGGCCTTGGCGGCGCAGGGGCTGAGCCTGACGCCGATCGGTCGGATCACCGCCGAGCCGGGGCTGCGCGGTGTCGAAGCGCCGGGCCCGGGCGGCTGGCAGCACTTCGGAGGTGGCCGATGAATCGCGCCCCCCAGAGCGTCTGGCGACGTCCGGTTCACTTCTTCGCCTTCGGGCTCGGCAGCGGTGCCGTGCCCTGGGCCCCGGGCACCTTCGGCACCCTGGCGGCCATTCCCTTCTTCTGGCTGATCTCGGAGCTGCCGCTCACCTGGTACCTTGGCCTGGTGGCGGTCTCCTTCGTGGTCGGCGTCTGGCTATGCGACAAGACCTCCCGCGACCTTGGCGTCCATGATCATTCCGGCATCGTCTGGGACGAATTCGTCGGCTACTGGATCACCATGGCCGCGGTGCCCTTCTCGTGGGAGGCGGCGCTGTGGGGGTTCGTGCTCTTTCGCATCTTCGATGTCGTCAAGCCCTGGCCGATCCGCTGGGCGGATCGCCGCGTCGCGGGCGGCTTCGGCATCATGATCGACGATGTATTGGCCGGCATCTATGCGTGGAGCACCATGCACCTGTGGCTCTGGTTGCACTAGGGTTAACGGGGTGGGTGGAGGCTAACGTCTAGGAGGCGGAGCTATGCGCAAGGAACGTCTCATCGTGCCGCTGCTGGGGGGCGTGCTGCTGGTCTGGCTGATCGGCCAGGCCCTCTCCAGCTGGATCTTCGAGCGCGAGATGCGGCGCCTGCTCAGCGACCTGGATGCGCGCGGGGAGTTCGGCGTGCTGCGCTCGGAGGTGGAGCAGGGCTGGTGGACCTCCAGCGGGCTGATCCACCTGGCGCCGCTGCTCGGCGAGCTCTGGCAGCTCGAGCTGAGCTACCGGGCCAGCCACGGCGTGCTCAGCACCCACCTGGACGGCGAGGCGGTGCTGCGCCATGGCCCGGACGGCGTCCGGCTGTTCGGCGATTCGCTGCCTACCTCGCCGCCGCTGTGGGAGGCCAGCTACCGCACCCTGAGCGGCACCCTGGAAGGCGGTTTGCAGCTCGCGCCGCTGCGCATCACCCAGCAGGAGCGCGAGCTCGTTTTCGCCGGCGGGCGGCTGCGCTTCAGCGGCGAGCAGGGCAACTGGCGGCTGCGCGCCCAGCTCGACGGCTGGCGGCTCTCCGATGGCGTGGCCCAGCTGGAGATCGGTCCTGCCACGCTCAACAGCCACTACGCCTACACCGAGGGCGCCTACTCCTTCACCCAGGAGGACCACCTCCAGCTCGCCTCGCTGACCTGGCAGCAGCCGCAGCTGCGGCTCGATGTCAGCAACCTGCAGTTGGCCAACCGCATCATGCTCGATGACCAGGAGCTGCGGATGCGCCTGGACCTCGACCTCGGCGAGGTGCACACCGCCGAACAGGTGCTGTTGACCGGCGAGCTCAGCGCCGAGCTGTCGCGCCTCAGCGCCGACGCGATCCGCGCCACCATGAAGCGCGTGCGCGAGCTGGCGGCGAGCGGCCACCATGGCGTCGGCCGGCATGAGCTGCTGGCCGATCTCGAACCGCAGCTGCTGCAGGTGCTGCAGGACTCGCCGCGGCTCGACCTGGCGCGGCTGGAGCTGGAAAGCCCGATGATGGGGCTGGCGGCCCGCCTGGACGGGGCGCTGTTTTTCGACGCTCGCCGGCTCGACGAACTGAGCCTGCTGGCGCTCGACGACCCGGACATGCAGCAGCGCTGGCGGCGCCGCCTCGACGGCGACTTCACCTGGCACGAGCTGCCTACCGTGGCGGCACTGTGGCTCGGCCTGCCGCTGGACACCCGCACCCTGGAGATCGACATCGGCCGCGGGCAGGTGCGCGTCAACAGCCGCCCGCTGCCGCCGCTGCGGCGCCATTGAACGCTTCTGCCTGACTGCCCGCCTGCCCGAGTGACCGTCGCCTGGGCGGGCCGTCGCCCCTCGCTGTCCCGCACCGTCCGCTCGACGACTTGAAGTCGGGCGCCTTCGCCCGCATTCCCTGTGCCATGCACAACCGCTTTCATTGCGTGAGGACGAGGACTTCATGAGCGATCACGAGCAGGACGAGCGCAACGCGCCGCAGGCGAGGGGAGACGCGGACGACAGCCCGCGCTCCGACGGAGAGATCGAGGAGCTGGCGCATGCCGTGGTGCCGGCCAGTGAGTATCTGCCCGAGCGCATCTATCTGCTGCCCATCCACAATCGCCCCTTCTTCCCCGCCCAGGTCCAGCCGCTGGTGATCAATCGCGAGCGCTGGGAGGAGACCATGCGCCGCGTCGGCAACACGCCCCATCACACCCTGGGCGTTGCCTTCGTCGGCGATACCTCGGTCGATGATCTCGGCCACGACCATTTCCCCGAGATCGGCACCGCCGTCAAGGTGCACAAGCTGCACGGCGAGGAGGGGCAGCTGCAGTTCATCGCACAGGGCCTGCGCCGCTTCCGTATCCAGCGCTGGCTGTCGAAGAAGCCGCCCTACCTGGTCGAAGTCAGCTACCCCCGCGAGCCGGTCAAGGCCGACGAGGACGAGACCCGCGCCTATGCCATGGCGATCATCAACGGGATCAAGGAGCTGCTGCCGATCAATCCGCTGTACGGCGAGGAGCTAAAGCACTACCTCAATCGCTTCAGCCCGCATGAGCCGGGCCCACTGACCGACTTCGCCGCCGCCATCACCTCGGCCAAGGGACGCGAGCTGCAGACCGTGCTCGAGACGCTGCCGGTGCAGACGCGCATGGAGAAGGTGCTGCCGCTGCTGCGCAAGGAGATCGACGTCGCCCAGCTGCAGAGCGAGATCAGCGAGCAGGTCAACGCCCAGATGCAGGAGCGCCAGCGCGAGTTCTTCCTGCGCGAGCAGCTCAAGGTGATCCAGCGTGAGCTCGGCATCTCCAAGGATGACCGCGAGAACGACGTCGACACCTTCCGCGACCGCCTCGAGGGGCTGGTGGTGCCGCCCAAGGTGCTGACCCGCATCGAGGAGGAGCTCGACAAGCTCTCGGTGCTGGAGACCGGTTCGCCGGAGTATGGCACCACGCGCAACTACCTCGACTGGCTCACCTCGATGCCGTGGGGCGTGCGCAGCCAGGACCAGCTCGACCTGGCTCACGCCAGGAAGGTGCTGGACCGCGACCACGATGGCCTCAAGGACGTCAAGGAGCGCATCATCGAGTTCCTTGCCGAAGGCACCTTCAAGGGCGACGTGGGCGGCTCGATTGTGCTGCTGGTCGGCCCGCCCGGGGTGGGCAAGACCTCCGTGGGCCGCTCCATCGCCGAGGCGCTGGGGCGCGAGTTCTATCGCTTCTCGGTGGGCGGCATGCGCGACGAGGCCGAGATCAAGGGGCACCGGCGCACCTACATCGGCGCCATGCCCGGCAAGCTGGTGCAGGCGCTCAAGGAGGTCGAGGTCGAGAACCCGGTCATCATGCTCGACGAGATCGACAAGCTGGGCAAGTCGTTCCAGGGCGATCCGGCCTCGGCGCTGCTCGAGGTGCTCGACCCCGAGCAGAACGTCGACTTCCTCGACCACTACCTCGATGTGCGCCTGGACCTTTCCAAGGTGTTGTTCGTATGTACCGCCAACACCCTGGACTCGATCCCCGGGCCGCTGCTCGATCGCATGGAGCAGATCCGCCTGTCGGGCTACATCGCCGAAGAGAAGATGGCGATCGCCAAGAACCACCTCTGGCCCAAGCTGCTCGAGCGCGACAAGATTCCGCGCAAGCACATCAACCTCACCGATGCGGCGCTGCGCCAGGTCATCGAGGGCTACGCCCGCGAGGCCGGCGTGCGCCAGCTCGAGAAGCAGCTGCACAGCATCGTGCGCAAGTCGGCGGTCAAGCTGCTCGAAGGCGGCCAGGAGTCGGTGCGCATTTCGGTCAAGAACCTCGAGGAGTACCTCGGCGCGCCGCTGTTTCGCCAGGAACAGGTGCTCAAGGGCGAAGGGGTGGTCACCGGCCTGGCCTGGACCTCGATGGGCGGAGCGACGCTGCCCATCGAAGCCGGCAAGGTGCACTCGCTGACGCGCGGCTTCAAGCTCACCGGCAAGCTCGGCGAGGTGATGCAGGAGTCGGCCAACATCGCCTACAGCTACACCCTGGGGCATCTCGCCGAGTATGGCGCCGACGGCGATTTCTTCGACTCCGCCTTCGTCCACCTGCACGTGCCGGAAGGCGCCACGCCCAAGGATGGTCCTTCGGCCGGGGTGACCATGACCACCGCGCTGCTGTCGCTGGCCCGCCACCAGGCCATCGACCGGCCGCTGGCGATGACCGGCGAGCTGACGCTGACCGGCCACGTGCTGCCGGTGGGCGGCATCCGCGAGAAGATCATCGCCGCCCGGCGCAGCAAGATCTTCGAAGTGATCCTGCCCGAGGCCAACCGCCGCGACTACGACGAGCTGCCCGACTTCCTCAAGGAGGGCGTCACCGTGCACTTCGCCAAGCGCTACCGGGACGTGGCAAAGGTGGCCTTCGGCATTTGACCTGTGGGGCGGCGCTACAGGGAAACGTTGGCGCCGCCGTCCACCACCAGCGTCTCGCCGTTGATGAAGGTGTTGTCTGCCGAGGCCAGGAAGGCGACCGTACGCGCCACCTCGCCGGGGTTGGCCACGCGGCCGAGCGGGGTGGCGGCCTGCCAGCGCCGGCGCGATTCAGAGGCGGCGTCCTGCATGCCCGCGCTGACCGGGCCCGGCGCCACGGCGTTGACCAGGATGCCGTGGGGGCCGAGCTCCACCGCCAGCGCCCGGGCAAGCGCCAGCATGGCGCCCTTGCACATGGCGTAGGCCGAGCGCTCGGCGGTGGTGCGCAGGCCGTGGGCCGAGGCGACGATGACGATGCGCCCGCCGCCGCCGTCAATCATCAGCCGGGCGGCGGCCTGCAGCGCGCAATAGGCGCCGCTGACGTTTACCGCCAGCATTTCCTCCAGGCTTTCGAGGGTGACGTCGACGAAGCGGCCCCGGTGAATCACCCCGGCCGCGTTGATGCAGGCGGCAAGGCCGTGGCCTGCCGCTTCGATATCGGCGAAGGCCTGCCGGATACTGTCGGGGCGGCCGAGGTCGCAGGGCAGGAAGGTGCAGCGCTGGGGCCAGGCGGCCGCGAGGACGCCCGCCGTTTTCCGCTGCGCTTCCCGATCCAGCAGATAGACGCGATCACCCGCCTGCAGCAGGGTGGTGGCGATGGCGCTGCCGATTCCACCGGCGCCGCCGAGCACGACTGAGATACGCATGGGGCTGCCCGAATTTCCCTTCCGCCAGAAAACCGGCATTATATCGACGTTTCCTCATAACAGCGTCTTTCAGACCACAACAACGAGATCGCTAGCCGATACTGGACACCCAAGGGAGTCACCACATGACGATTCGCAAGCCCGCCTTCACCCGCACGCTGCTGGCCTCGGCCACCGCCGTACTGCTGGGCGCCGCCGCGCTCTCCGCCCAGGCCGAGACGCGGGTGACCTACAAGTCCGCCTCGGCGGGCACCGCCTACTACCAGATGGGCGTCGAACTCTCCGAGGCCATGCGCAGGGGGACCCAGGGCGAGATCGTCATCACCCTGGAGGAGAGCCAGGGCTCGGTGCAGAACGTCATGGAGGTCATGGCGCGCCAGGGCAACTACGTGTTCACTACGCCGCCCGGCCTGGTCGAGCAGGCCATGGCGGGAGAAGGCCCGTTTGCCGAACGCCAGAGTCCGCGCTTCCAGGAGATCCGCGGTCTGTTCCCGATTCCCGCCATCACCATGCACTTCGTGGCGGCCGGCGACGAGGGCGTGATTGGCCTGGAGGATCTGGAAGGCAAGCATATCCTGATCGGGCGCGGCACCTTCGGCGCCCGCGAGGCGGAGCGCTACCTGGAGCTGTTCGACATGCTGGACAAGGTGCGCGTGGCCAACGCCGAGATCGGCAGCGGCCCGGATGCGCTGAAGAATGGCCAGATCGATGCCTTCGTCACCGCGAGCTCCTTCCCCACGCCCAACGTGATCGAAACCGCCGCCAGCATGCCGATCAGCCTGGTCAGCCTCACCGACGAGCAGATCGAGCAGACCGGCGCGGCACGCCAGACCATCCCGGCCGGCACCTATTCCGGCGTCGACCAGGATGTCGAGACCACCTCGCTGCCGGTGATCGCCTATACCACCACCGCCATGGACGACGAGACGGCCTACACCCTGACCAAGACCTTCTGGGAGCGGCGCGACGCCATGGCCGACGAGACCGCCTGGTGGGGCGGCATCACCCACGCCATGATCGGCAACATCACCGGCACCCTGCATCCGGGCGCCGTGCGCTACTACGACGAAGCCGGCATCGAGATTCCCGACGCGCTGCGTTAACCACGACCGGAGAGTGGGGCAAGGATGCCCCGCTTCCGATCGCAAGGCATCCCTGTTCCATGTTTTCGACCTTATCTTCCTCGCCGACGGCCGAAGCCGGCGGCATGGGTGCGCCACGCCTGCACCCCGCCTGGGTGGTGCTCGGCGCCGCCACGGTGGCCTTCCACCTGGGGCTGATCTTCTACGGCCTGACCCCGGCGCTGGTCAGCCGGCCCATCCACATGGCGCTGGCGCTGCCGTGGATCCTGATCCTGGCCGCGCGCACACCCTTCGAGCGCTGGAGCGGCTGGCTGCTGACCGGGCTCGGCATCGCCGCCTGCGGCTACATCGCCCTCAACGAGGAAGCGCTGGCCAACCAGTACGGCTTCATCGACAACAATTTCCAGATGGCGCTGGGAGTCTTCCTGATCGCGCTCACCCTGGAGACGGCGCGCCGGGCGATCGGCTGGCCGCTGCCGCTGGTGGCGGTGGCCGCACTCGCCTATGCGGTATTCGGCGAGCACATCCCGGGCCAGTTCGGCCACCCGGGGCTGCCGATGCAGAGCTTCGTCGGCACCCTGACCATCGCCGAAAGCGGCCTGTGGGGCTCGCTCACCGGCGTCAGCGTCGGCGTGGTGGCGATCTTCGTCATCTTCGGCGCGGTGCTCAACGCCGGCGAGGCGGGCCGCGGCTTCATGAACCTGGCCAGTGCCTTCGCCGGTCGCCTGACCGGCGGCGCGGCCAAGGTGTCGGTGATCTCCTCGGCGCTGATGGGGTCGATCTCCGGCTCCGCCTCGGCCAACGTGGCCTCCACCGGTGCCATTACCATTCCCTCCATGGTGCGCCTGGGCTACCCGCGCACCCTGGCCGGCGGCGTCGAGGCGGTGGCCTCCTCGGGCGGGCAGATCATGCCGCCGCTGATGGGGGCGGGCGCCTTCGTCATGGTGGAGCTCACCGGCACGCCCTATACCCAGATCATGGCGGCGGCGCTGCTGCCGGCGATCCTCTACTTCGCCACCGTGTGGATGGGCATCAACGCCTACGCCACCCGCCACGACCTGCGCCCCATGGCGGCGGAGGACCGCGCCAGCGGCAAGGAGGTGGCGATCACCTCGCTGTTCTTCGCCGTGCCCTTCGTGCTGCTGCTCGAGCGCATCTTCCTCGGCGGCTACACGCCGCAGTACGCCGCCAGCATCGCCATCTTCGCCGGCATGCTGCTGCTGTTCTTCGACGTCACGCTGAGCTTCTCTCTGCGCGGCTTCGCCTCGCGCATGGCCGAGGCGATGGTCACCGCGGGCCGCCAGGTAGCGGTGATCGGCGCCATCATCATCTGCGCTTCGTTGGTGATCGGCGTGCTGTCGCTCACCGGCCTCGGCGTCAAGATCACCTCCGGCATCCTGTCGCTCTCCAATGAGATGCTGTGGCCGGCGCTGCTGCTCACGGCGCTGGCCTGCCTGGTGCTGGGCATGGAGGTACCGACCACGGCGGCCTACGTGATCTGCGTCTCGGTGGCCGGCCCCGCGCTCACCGCATTGGGGCTCGAGCCGCTGCTGGCGCACCTGTTCGTGTTCTGGTTCGCGCTGCTATCCACCATCACGCCGCCGGTATGCGGTGGGGTATTCATCGCCGCCGGCATGGTGGGGGAGAACTGGCTCAAGGTGGCGCTGAAGGCCATGGCGCTGGGCATCGGGCTGTACATCATCCCGCTGGCCATGGTCGCCAACCCCGACGTGATCCGCCTGGCCTTCGACCCGCTGGGCGCCATCTTCGACGCCGTCAAGATCGCCCTGGGCCTGGCCGCCATCTCCTATGGCGTGATTGCCCGCCGCGCGGCCTGGCTGCGGCTGGTGCTGGTGGTGGCCGGAGCGCTGGTGATCTTCGCCCTTTGAATGAACGCCATGGAGACAAAGATGATCGTTGCCACGCTGGGCCCCGAGGCCAGCAACCACGTGCTGGTGCTGCGCCGCTATCTCGCCGCGCGCGGCCCGGCCGACGCCGAGGTAAGGCTGTTCGACGACTTCCCGACGGCCTTCGAGGCGCTGCTGGCGGGCGAGGTGGACCGCGTGCTGCAGTGCACGGCCCACTTCAGCCACGCCGACTGCGTGGGGCGTACCATGCACCGGGCCTTCCCGGTGGATGCCTTCGTCGCCGGCAGCCACCCGCTGGCGCTGCTGTCGCGATGCGATGTCGCCGTGCCGCGCCAGGTGGCGCGCCAGCCGGCCACCCGCTACTACACCGACCTCTCGGGCTTCGCCGAGGAGGTCGACGCGCCCACCACCGTGGCGGTGGCCGAGGGGCTCCTGGCCGGCCGCTTCGAGGCGGGCATCTGTGCCCGCCAGGCATATGAGGCGCATCCCGACAGGCTGCGCCTGGTCGAGGACCTTGGCCCGGCGCTGGATGTGTGGGTGCTCTACGGCACCGAACCGCTGCCCGACAGCAGCCCTCTGCTGGTCTAGCGGCCGCGCTCGCTGCATGACAGAATCGGGGCTTCCCCAGACCTAGACCGTCGCCGCCCGCGGGTGGCAGAGACGGCGCGAACCGCATAGCGCTCGATGCGCACGATAAGCGCCCAGGCGCACGAAGAGGACACCATGCCCGAATATCGCTCCCGTACCACCACCGCCGGCCGCAACATGGCCGGCGCCCGCGCCCTGTGGCGCGCCACCGGCATGAAGGACGAGGATTTCCACAAGCCGATCATCGCCGTGGCCAACTCCTTCACCCAGTTCGTGCCCGGGCACGTGCACCTCAAGGACATGGGCCAGCTGGTGGCGCGGGAGATCGAGAAGGCCGGCGGCGTGGCCAAGGAGTTCAACACGATCGCCGTGGACGATGGCATCGCCATGGGCCACGACGGCATGCTCTATTCGCTGCCGAGCCGCGACCTCATCGCCGACAGCGTCGAGTACATGGTCAACGCCCACTGTGCCGACGCTCTGGTATGCATCTCCAACTGCGACAAGATCACCCCGGGGATGCTCAACGCCGCCATGCGGCTCAACATCCCGGTGATCTTCGTCTCCGGCGGGCCCATGGAGGCGGGCAAGACCAAGCTGCTCGACCACGGCCTCGACCTGGTCGACGCCATCGTCATGGCCACCGACGACAGCGTCGACGACGCGACCCTGGCCGAGGTGGAGCGCAGCGCCTGTCCCACCTGCGGCAGCTGCTCCGGCATGTTCACCGCCAACTCCATGAACTGCCTGATGGAGGCGCTGGGCCTGGCGCTGCCGGGCAACGGCACGGTGCTGGCCACCCACGCCGACCGTCGCCGCCTGTTCGAGAACGCCGGCCACCGCATCGTCGAGCTGGCCAAGCGCTACTACGAGGGCAACGAGGCGCACCTGCTGCCCCGCGCCATCGGCTCCAAGGCGGCGTTCAAGAACGCCATGACCCTGGATATCGCCATGGGCGGCTCCACCAACACCATCCTGCACCTGCTGGCCGCCGCCCAGGAGGCGGAGATCGACTTCACCATGGCCGACATCGACCGGCTGTCGCGGGAAGTGCCGCAGCTGTGCAAGGTGGCGCCCAACACCCAGAAGTACCACATCGAGGACGTGCACCGCGCCGGCGGCATCATGGCGATCCTCGGCGAGCTCGACCGCGCCGGGGTGCTCGACACCCGCGTGCCCACCGTCTACGGCGACAGCCTCAAGGATGCGCTGGACGAGTGGGACATCATGCGCAGCCCCACCCCCGAGGTGATCGAGTTCTACCGGGCCGGCCCCGGCGGCGTGCCGACCCAGGTGGCCTTCTCCCAGAGCGCGCGCTGGCCGAGCCTCGACGGCGACCGGGCCAACGGCTGCATCCGCGACCTCGATCACGCCTTCTCCAGGGAGGGCGGCCTGGCGGTGCTCTACGGCAACATCGCCGTGGACGGCTGCGTGGTGAAGACCGCCGGCGTCGACGACTCCATCCTGGTGTTCGAAGGCCCCGCCCATGTGGTGGAGTCCCAGGACCAGGCGGTGGAGAACATCCTGGCCGGCAAGGTGAAGGAGGGCGAGGTCGTCGTCATCCGCTACGAGGGGCCCAAGGGCGGGCCGGGCATGCAGGAGATGCTCTATCCCACCTCGTACCTGAAGTCGAAGGGGCTGGGCAAGGCGTGTGCGCTGCTCACCGACGGGCGTTTCTCTGGCGGCACCTCGGGGCTCTCCATTGGTCACGTCTCGCCAGAGGCGGCGGCGGGCGGTGCCATCGGCCTGGTGCGCTCGGGCGACATCATCCGCATCGACATCCCCAACCGCAGCATCGACGTGGCGCTCTCCGACGACGAGCTGGCGGCGCGGCGTGCCGAGGAGGAGGCGCGCGGCAAGGATGCGTGGAAGCCGCGCATCGAGCGCGTGCGCAAGGTCTCGGCGGCGCTCAAGGCCTATGCGCTGTTGGCCACCTCGGCGGACAAGGGCGCAGTGCGCGATCTGTCCAAGCTCGACTGACGTCTCGGGGCCAAGCTCGACTGACGCCTCGGGGCCAAGCGCGACTGACGCCTCGGGGCCAAGCTCGACCGACGCCTCGGGGCATGCTAACGAAACCGGCCTGGCGGCCGGTTTCGTGCGTCTGGGCATTTGTTGCGGGGTGCGGCTACCAGGCCAGCGAGGGTTCGCCGCGGCGCCTGGCGCGCAGGGTGTCGCGGGCGATGTAGAGCGCGGCGATGGCACGCGCCTCGTGGAAGTCGTCACGCAGCAGCAGTGCGGGCAGCTCCTCCAGGGCGTGGGCTTCGACCTGCAGCGGCTCGGGCTCGTCGCCGGGAAGCCGCTTGGGGTAGAGGTCGGTGGCCAGCAGCACCTGCATGCGATGGCGCATGTAGTTGGGCGCCAGCGACAGCTCCACCAGCGGCTCGATGACCCGAGCGCCGAAGCCGCACTCCTCCATCAGCTCGCGGTTGGCGGCGGTGATCACGTCCTCGCCGGGGTCGACCAGGCCCTTGGGCAGCGTCAGCACGTAGTCCTCGAAGCCGGCGGCATACTCGCGGATCAGCAGCACGTGATCGGGGTCGGGCATGGCAATGATCATCACCGCGCCCTGGTCACTGCCGCTGAGCCGTTCGAAGGTGCGCTCGGCGCCGTTGGAGAAGCGCAGCTCCAGCGATTCGATATGGAACAGGCGGCTCTTCGCCACGCTGTGGCGCGACAGCACCTGAGGCTTGCGAGGGGGCGGGGGCTGGGTCATCTAGGCTCCGTTTCCATGCGGGCATTTTCCATGCGGGCATTGCGCCGCGCCGGCGGGCTGCACCGTTGCGATCCATTGGGTACAATACCACGCCTTGTCTCGCACAGGGTCATGCACAGGCCCACCGGAGTCGCAATGATCGATTGGCGCGCCATCGATACCGTCCTGCTCGACATGGACGGCACCCTGCTCGACCTGCACTTCGACAGCCACTTCTGGCTGGAGCACCTGCCCAGGCGCTACGTTGAGCTGCATCGCCTCGACGAAGCCACCCAGGAGGTCATTCGCTCGCGCATCCTGCATGAGAGGGGCTCCCTCAACTGGTACAGCCTGGCCTACTGGAGCCGCGAGCTTGGGGTGGACATCGTCGCGCTCAAGCGCGAGGTCCAGCACCTGATCGGGCTGCGCGGCGATGCGCTGGACTTCCTCAAGTGGCTGAAGGCGGCCCACCCCCGGGTGGTGCTGGCCACCAACGCCGATCGCGAGAGCCTGGCGCTCAAGCTGCCGCTGACCGGCCTGGAGGCGTACCTGGACGCCATCGTTTCCTCGGCCGACCTCGGCGTGCCGAAGGAGGAGCAGGCGTTCTGGCCGGCGCTGCAGGCGGTCGAGCCGTTCGACCCCGCGCGCACGCTGTTCATCGACGACAACCCCGAGGTGCTGGAAAGCGCACGCCGCTTCGGCATTCGCCACCTGCTCGGCATCAAGCAGCCCGACAGCACCCACCCGGAGAAGGAACTCGAAGAGTTCATCGCCCTGGACCGCTTCGCCACGATCCTGCCCGAGGCGCTACCCCCGGAGGTACGGGGGCCGGGAAGTCCGGCCGCGACAGGAGGGAAGGGTGGATAACGTACGGCTCGACAAGTGGCTGTGGGCGGCGCGCTTCTTCAAGACCCGCGCCCTGGCCAAGAAGGCCATCGAAGGTGGCAAGGTGCACTACAATGGCGGGCGCGCCAAGACCAGCAAGACCGTCGAGGTCGGTGCCTTGGTCCGCGTGCCCCAGGGCTGGGATATCTGGGAGGTGGAAGTGGTGGCCCTGTCCGACCAGCGTCGTGGCGCGACGGAGGCCCGGGCGCTCTATCGCGAGACGCCCGAAAGCGCCGAACGTCGCGCCCGCGAGGCGGAAGGCCGGCGTTTGACCAACCAGGCCATGCAGCACCCGCTCAAGCGGCCCGACAAGAAGCAGCGCCGCGACATCCAGCGCTTCCAGCGCCAGCAGGACGAGTGACGCCGCCGTCCGGCGCCGCAGCAATGACTTCAACCGGAAACGACATGACCGATCAGATCCAGCGCTTTCTCTTCGAGCGTAGCAACGTGCGTGGCGAGATCGTCACGCTGGAGCGCGCCTACATCGATGTGCTCGACCGTCACGGCTACCCGCCGGCGGTCAATCGGCTGCTGGGCGAACTGCTGGCCGCCGTCGCGCTGCTCACCGATACCGTCAAGCTTGACGGCATCCTCAGCATCGAGGTGCGCGGCCAGGGGGGGCTTTCGCTGCTGATGGCGGAATCCAACCCCGGTGGCGAACTGCGCGCCATCGCCCGCCTGGCCGAGGACGCCACGCTGCCCGAAGGGGATGCAAGCTTCCGCGAGCTGGTGGGCGAGGGGCACATCGTGATCACCCTCGACCCGCGCGAGGGCAACCGCTACCAGGGCATCGTGGCGCTCGATCACGACACCCTCGCCGGCTGCCTCGAAGCCTACTTCTCGCAGTCCGAACAGCTGCCCACACAGCTGTGGCTGCAGGCCGACGGCGTGCGCGCCGGTGGCATGCTGCTGCAGCGCCTGCCCGACGAGTCGCAGAACCAGGACGAGGATGCCTGGGAGCGCACCGTTCACCTGGCGCGCACCCTGAAGGCCGAGGAACTGCTGGGGCTGGAGCCGCAGGAGCTGCTGTACCGCCTCTACCACGAGGAGAGCGTGCGGGTGTTCGAGCCCAAGCCGCTGCGCTTCGGCTGCACCTGTTCGCGGGAGCGGATCGGCGAGGCGCTGCTCACCCTGGGCGCCGCCGAGCTGCGCGAGGTGCTGGCCGAGCAGGGCGAGATCGAGACCCAGTGCCACTTCTGCCATACCTCTTATCGCTTCGGCGAGGCCGAGGTCGATGCCTTGCTGGACGCCGAGGATGGTCCGCCTCCCACCTTGCACTGAGCGGTCCTGCACGCTGCGGGGGATGCGGCGTCATGCCGTGTCGCCCCGGTTAAGCAGATGTTGCATCGCACAAGAATGGCGGCCTTCAACCTGCAGCGATATGCCCCGATGTAGTAGTAAAACTACAAGAACTTCGGCCAACGTTATCGTTTCCTGGTGGCTACCTTTTTGCCATAATGTCGCCGCCTTAGGTCGATCGCCGCATGACAAGACGGCATCCATCCGCACGGACGATCGGACACCTCACCGAACAGGGCGTGACAACGCCTGGCCTACGAGAGAGAACCGGCCGCAAGGCCCAGGAATCGACATGACCACAACTCAAGCCGCTCCCCAAGAACACGTCAATCTCAGCAGTGCAGAGCTCATCGAGCGTGCCGTGGCCCGCGGTGAAGGCCGCCTGGCCGCCAATGGCGCCCTGGTGGTGAATACCGGCCTGCGTACCGGCCGTTCCCCCAAGGACCGTTTCATCGTCGATGAGCCCTCGACCAGTGGCCAGATCGACTGGGGCAGCGTCAACCGTCCCTTCCCCGCCGAGAAGTTCGATGCGCTCTGGGCCCGCGTCGACGACTACCTGGCCAGCGGCGAGCGGTTCGTCTCCGAACTCCACGTGGGCAGCGACCCGACCCATTACCTGCCGGTCCGCGTGACCACCGAAACCGCCTGGCACAACCTGTTCGGCCGCACCATGTTCGTGCGCCCGGAGGGCTACAACCCCTCCGCCAAGGACGAGTGGACCATCCTCAACGCGCCTTTCTTCGAGTGCGACCCGAGCCGCGACGGCACCAACTCCGACGGCACCGTGGTGATCAACTTTGCCCAGAAGAAGGTGCTGATCGCCGGCATGCGCTACGCGGGCGAGATGAAGAAGGCGATGTTCTCGGTGCAGAACTTCCTGCTGCCCGATTCCGACGTGCTGCCGATGCACTGCTCGGCCAACGTGGGCGAGGACGGCGAGACCTGCCTGTTCTTCGGCCTCTCCGGCACCGGCAAGACCACCCTGTCCGCCGACCCGGCACGCTACCTGATCGGTGACGACGAGCACGGCTGGGGCCCGGGCACCGTGTTCAACATCGAGGGTGGCTGCTACGCCAAGTGCATCGACCTCTCCGAGAAGAACGAGCCGGTGATCTGGAACGCCATCAAGTTCGGCACCGTGCTCGAGAACGTCGTCCTCGACGACCGCCGCGAGCCCGACTACACCGACGACAGCCTGACCCAGAACTCCCGCGCCGCCTACCCGCTGGAGCACGTCGACAAGCGCGTGCCCGAGAACCGCGCCGGCGAGCCCAATGCCATCGTGTTCCTGACCTGCGACATGTCGGGCGTGCTGCCGCCGGTCTCCGTGCTGTCCAAGGAAGCGGCCGCCTATCACTTCCTCTCGGGCTACACCGCCAAGGTGGGTTCCACCGAGATGGGCTCCTCCTCCGGCCTGGAAGCGACCTTCTCCACCTGCTTCGGAGCGCCGTTCTTTCCGCGCCCTGCGCGTGAGTACGCCGACCTGCTGATCAAGCGCGTTAAGGAAAAGGACGCGCAGGTCTACCTGGTCAACACCGGCTGGACCGGCGGCGCCTACGGCGAGGGCGGCTCGCGCTTCTCGATCCCCACCACCCGCGCCATCATCAGCGCCATCCAGACCGGCGTGCTGCGCGAGGTCGAGACCAAGCGCATCGACGGCCTCAATCTGGACGTGCCGGTTGCCGTGCCGGGCGTCGAGTCGCGCCTGCTCGACCCGCGCGAGACCTGGGAAGACAAGGACGCCTACGACCGCAAGCTGCGCGACCTGGCGGCCAAGTTCGTCGACAACTTCAAGAAGTTCGAAGGCGTCAACGAGGCCATCGTCAAGGCCGGCCCCAGCCTGACCTGAGGCCAGGCCGGCGGTAAGGCGGGGAGGGGCGAAAGCCTCTCCCCGTTTGCTTTCAGGCGCCGGCAGGCTCTCACGCCTTTTCCTGGCTTCGCGGCGCCCGGACGGTGGCGCCGGCTTGACCCGCGCAGCGGCGACAGCCCCGGCTTTATGGTACCTTGGCGCGATCTTTCGTAGTGCAATACCAAGGAAGTCATGGACGCCACGACCCGGATCATCTCGCGCCTCGCCGAGGAACTCGCCGTTCGCCCGCAGCAGGTTTCCGCCACCGTTGAACTGCTTGACGGCGGCGCCACCGTGCCCTTCATCGCGCGCTACCGCAAGGAAGTCACCGGCGGACTCGACGACACCCAGCTGCGTAATCTCGACGAGCGCCTGCGCTACCTGCGCGAGCTCGAGGAGCGGCGTGCCGCCGTGCTCGCCGCCATCGACGAGCAGGGCAAGCTGACGACGGTGCTCGCCGGGCAGATCCAGGCCGCCGATACCAAGCAGCGCCTGGAAGACCTTTACCTGCCCTACAAGAAGAAGCGCCGCACCAAGGCCCAGATCGCCCGCGAGGCGGGCCTCGAGCCGCTGGCCGATGCGCTGCTGGCCGACCCAAGCCTCGACCCCGAGAAGGAGGCGGCCAGGTACCTTCGCCCCGCCGAGGGCGACATTCCGGCCGTCGAGGACGCCAAGGCGGCGCTGGACGGCGCGCGCCAGATCCTCATGGAGCGCTTCGCCGAGGACCCCGAGCTGGTCGGCGCGCTGCGCGAGCGACTGTGGCAGGACGGGGAGCTCAGCTCCCGCCTGGTGACGGGCAAGGAGCACGACGGGGCCAAGTTCTCCGACTATTTCGAACATGACGAGCCGCTGGCCAAGGTGCCCTCGCACCGCGCGCTGGCGATGTTCCGCGGGCGCAACGAAGGCGCGCTGATGCTCGCCATTCGGCTGCCCGGCGAGGACGAGGCGCCGATCCATCCTGCCCAGGTGGCCATCGCCAGGCATTTCGGCATCCGTGACCAGGGTCGTGCCGCCGACAAGTGGCTGGCCGACGTGGTGCGCTGGACCTGGCGGGTCAAGCTCTACACCCACCTCGAGACCGAGCTGATGGGGCGGCTGCGCGAGCGCGCCGAGCTGGAGGCCATCGAGGTCTTCGCCGCCAACCTCAAGGACCTGCTGCTGGCGGCCCCGGCGGGGCAGAAGGCGACGCTGGCCATCGACCCGGGCCTGCGCACCGGCTGCAAGGTGGCGGTGGTGGACGCCACCGGCCAGTTCCTCGAGCACGCCACCATCTTCCCGCACGCGCCGCGCAATGCCTGGGACGCCTCGCTGGCCGAGTTGGCCAAGCTGGTGGAGAAGCACGACGTGGCGCTGATCGCCGTGGGCAACGGCACCGCCAGCCGCGAGACCGACCGGCTCGCCGCCGATCTGCTCAAGCTGTTTGCCGGAAAGCGGCCACTGGCCAAGGTGATGGTCAGCGAGGCCGGCGCCTCGGTCTACTCCGCCTCGGAGTACGCCTCGAAGGAACTGCCCGATCTCGACGTCACCATCCGCGGCGCGGTCTCCATCGCCCGACGCCTGCAGGACCCGCTGGCCGAGCTGGTCAAGATCGAGCCCAAGTCCATCGGCGTGGGCCAGTACCAGCACGACGTTTCCCAGCTGCAGCTGTCGAAGAGCCTGGAGGCGGTGATCGAGGACTGCGTCAACGCGGTGGGGGTCGACCTCAACACGGCGTCGAGCGCGCTGCTGTCGCGGGTGGCCGGGCTCAACCCGGCGCTGGCCGAGAATATCGTCGCCCGGCGCAACGCCGAGGGCGCCTTCGCCAGCCGCCGCCAGCTGCTCGACGTCAGCCGCCTGGGGCCCAAGACCTTCGAGCAGTGCGCCGGCTTCCTGCGCATCATGAACGGCGACAACCCGCTCGATGCCAGCGCCGTGCACCCCGAGGCCTATCCGGTGGTGGAGCGCATCGCCCGCCGCAGCGGCCGCCCGGTGGCCAGCCTGATCGGCGACAGCGCCACGCTGAAGTCGGTCAAGCCCGCCGAGTTCGCCGACGAGCGCTTCGGCGTGCCCACCATCAGCGACATCCTCAAGGAGCTCGACAAGCCGGGCCGCGACCCGCGCCCCGAGTTCAAGGCCGCCGAGTTTCGCGAGGGCGTGGAGACGCTCAAGGACCTGGAGCCGGGCATGGTCCTCGAGGGCAGCGTGACCAACGTCACCCACTTCGGCGCCTTCGTCGACATCGGCGTGCACCAGGACGGACTGGTGCATATCTCGGCGCTCTCCGATAGATTCATCGAGGACCCGCGCAGCGTCGTCAAGGCCGGCGACATCGTCAAGGTCAAGGTGATGAGCGTGGACCTGGCCAGGTCGCGCATTGCGCTCTCGATGCGCCTGGACGACGCGCCGGGGCAGGACGAAGGGGCGCGCACGCGGGGCGAGAAGGCTCCCCGGCAGGGTGGCAAGCCGCCGCGTCGTGGCGGGCAGAAGGCGGCGCCGGCAGAAGCAGGGCAGCTGGGCGCGCTGGGCGCGGCGCTGCTCAAGGCCAAGCAGAAGCAGTGAGTCGGTCCGGCTGGCAAGCAAAGCCGGCTAACCTTTGAATCGTCGCCCTCGGGCGTCATAATCCGGGTTCACGGGCGCCGGCAGCGCCCGCTTTCCGAGACATGGGGTGACCATCTTGTCTGAAACCTTCGCCACCCTCATCGCGCCCTTGCAGGAGGCGGCCCGCCAGGGCGCCTTCGGGCGCCTGCGCCGCGGCCTGGAAAAGGAAGGCCTGCGGGTCGACCGCGACGGGCGTATCGCCAGCACGCCGCATCCCGAGGCGCTGGGGTCGAAGCTGACCCATCCGCACATCACCACCGACTACTCCGAAGCGCTGCTCGAGTACATCACGCCGGTCTACTGCCGGCCGGGCGATGCCATCGACTTCCTCGCCGACCTGCACCGCTTCAGCTATCGCCACCTGGGCGACGAGCTGATCTGGCCGGCCAGCATGCCGGCCCGGCTCGACGGCAACGACAGCGTGACCATCGCCGACTACGGCCGCTCCAACGTCGGCACCATGAAACACGTCTACCGCCGCGGCCTCGACGTGCGCTACGGCCGCATCATGCAATCCATCGCCGGCATCCACTACAACGTTTCGCTGCCCGATGAGCTGTGGACGCTGCTGCAGGCGCGCGACCCGCGCCATGCCATGCCGGTGGATGACTACCGTTCGGAGCGCTACTTCGGGCTGATCCGCAACTTCCGCCGCCACAGCTGGCTTCTGCTCTACCTGTTCGGCGCCTCGCCGGCGCTGGACCGCAGCTTCCTGCCCGGGGGCGAACTGCCCGACAAGCTGCAGGCCCACGGCCGCGACACCCTGGTCTCGCCCTATGCCACCAGCCTGCGCATGTCCGACCTGGGCTACCAGAACAAGGTGCAGGCGCAGCTCAAGATCTGCTTCAACACGCTCTCGAACTACGTGGGCACCCTGCGCCACGCCATCTCCACGCCCTGGCCCGCCTACCAGGCGCTGGGCGTGAACGAGAACGGCGACTGGCGCCAGCTGAACGCCAACATCCTGCAGATCGAGAACGAGTACTACAGCGACATCCGGCCCAAGCGGGTCACCCGCCACAACGAGACGCCGAGCCAGGCGCTGGAGGCGCGCGGCGTGGAGTACATCGAGGTGCGCTGCCTCGACCTCGACCCCTTCCTGCCGCTGGGCATCGACGAGGCGCGGCTGCGCTTCGTCGACGCCTTCCTGATGTGGTGCCTGCTCTCCGAGAGCCCGTGGATTCCCGATGACGAGTGCGATCGCCTGGACGACAACCGCCGCCTGGTCGTCGAGCGCGGGCGCGACCCGGCGCTGCGGCTGATGCACCGTGGCCGTGAACGCAGCCTTGCCGACTGGGGCGGGGAGATCATGGGCGAGATCGCCCAGGCCGCCGCGCTGCTCGATGAGCTCGAGACGGGAACGCCCCATGCCGACGCCGTCGCGGCGCTCGTGCCCTGGCTGGACGACCCCTCGCTGACGCCCTCCGGCCGACTGCTGGCACGCCTGGAGCAGAGCGGCGAGGAGTTCCTCGAGGCGATCCTCGCGATCGCCCGCGAACAGGCCGAACGGCTGCGTGGCGAGTCCATGGACCCGGCCCGCGCGGCGCTGTTCGATGAGCTGGTGCCAGCCTCCCATCGCCAGCAGCACGAGATCGAGGCCGCCGACCAGGTCGACTTCGATAGCTTCCTCGCCCATTACTTCGCCAGCGCGCGCGAACCGCGGGCCGCCATGGTCGATTCGGGGGAGGCTCGGTGATGCGGCCCCTGCAGTGGAGCGTCCGCCGCTGGAGCCTGGCGGGGCTGGCCTTCTGCGCGCTGATGATGCTGGTGGCCCTGGGGCTCGAGCACATCGGCGGGCTGGAGCCCTGCCCGCTGTGCATCTTCCAGCGCGTGGCGGTGCTGGCGGCGGCGGCGGTCTTCGCGATCGCCGCCATCCACAACCCCCATGGTCGGGCCGGCGCGGTGATCTACGGCGGGCTGTCGCTGGCCGCCGTGATCGGCGGCATCGGCGTGGCCTGGCGCCACCTGTGGCTGCAGTCGCTGCCGCCGGACCAGGTGCCGAGCTGCGGCCCGGGGCTCGACTACATGATGGACATCCTGCCCATGCGCGACGTGGTCGCCATGGTGCTCTCCGGTTCCGGCGAATGCGCCGAGATCGACTTCCTGCTGCTGGGCATCTCCCTGCCGGGCTGGACGCTGATCGGCTTCGTGGTGCTGGCGCTGGCCCCGCTGGGTATCCTGGTCGGTGCCTTTCGCCGCCGTCGGTCGAGCTTCCCGGGCCGCCATCGCCAAGCGTAGCCAAGGCGTCGCGACACTCACCACGATGCGCCGGACGGCTCCGACGTCCGGCGCATCGCTGGCTTTCACACCCCCAGGTAGCGGTCGCGCAGGGGCTCGTCCAGCTCGGCGGGTACGCCCGTCCATACGCTGCGCCCCTTTTCCAGAATGGTGCAGCGATCGGCGATGGGCAGCAGCTCGGCCAGCGACTTGTCGACAATCAGCGTCGACTGCCCCTGGGCCTTTAACAGCCGGATGGCGGCCCAGATCTCCTGGCGGATCACCGGGGCCAGGCCTTCGGTGGCTTCGTCGAGCACCAGCAGGCGGGGGTTGGTCAGCAGCGCGCGGCCGATGGCCAGCATCTGCTGTTCGCCGCCGGAGAGGGTGCTGGCCATTTGGCTGCGGCGCTCGGCCAGCCGCGGAAACAGCGCTTCCACCCGTGCCAGGTGCCATTCGCCCGGGCGAGCCGTGACCAGCAGGTTCTCGCGCACCGAAAGGTTCGGAAAGCAGCGCCGTCCCTCGGGCACCAGGCCGAGGCCGAGCTGGGCGATGCGGAAGGCCGGCAGGCGGCTCAGCTCCTGCCCTTCGAAGGTGATGCTGCCGCGGCGCGGCGGCGTCAGCCCGAAGATGGCGCGGATGGTGGTGCTCTTGCCCATGCCGTTGCGCCCCATCAGCGCCACCATTTCGCCGGCCTCGATGCGAAGGTCGACGCCGAACAGCGCCTGTGACGGGCCGTAGAAGGCCTCGATCGCGGTGACGTTGAGCATCTCACTCCCCCAGGTAGGCTTCGCGGACGTGCGGGTTGGCGCGGATCGCGGCGCCGTCGCCGTGGGCGATCACGGCGCCGGCCACCAGCACCGAGATGCGGTCGGCCAGGCGGAACACGGCGTCCATGTCGTGCTCGATCAGCAGGATCGGCACCTCGTGCTTGAGCGTCTCGAGCAGCTCGGTGAGATGCGCCGTGCCCTCCGGGCCGAGCCCCGCCATGGGCTCGTCGAGCAGCAGCACCCGCGGCTTCAGCGCCAGCGCGCAGGCCATTTCGACCTGGCGGCGCTCGCCGTGGGAGAGCTCGGCCACCGGGGTGTCGGCACGCCGGCTCAGCCCCATGCGCGCCAGCGCCTCCTGGGCCGGGGCGAGCAGGCTCTCGTCGCGGGCCACCGGTTTCCAGAAGCGGAAGCTGTGCCCTTGCAGCGCCTGCACGGCGATCATCACGTTGCGCTTCACCGACAGCGGTTCCGCCAGCGACGAGACCTGGAAGCTGCGCCCGAGCCCTAGCCGTGCCCGCTGGGCCACGCTCAGCGAGGTGACCTCCCGGCCGGCCAGGTGGATGCTGCCGGAATCGGGCCTGAGGCTGCCGGCGATCTGGCCGATCAGCGTCGACTTGCCGGCACCGTTCGGGCCGATCAAGGCGTGGATCTCGCCCGGGCGCAGGTCGAGGGAGACATCGCGGGTGGCCTGCAGGGCGCCGAAGCGCTTGTTGAGATTGGCCAGCGCAAGCACGGCGTCACTCATGGCGCTCCCTCCCGGCCAGCCAGCCCATGACGCCATGCCTGGCGAACAGCACCACGAAGAGCAGCACCAGGCCGAGGAACAGCTTCCAGTATTCGGTCAGCCCGCCCAGCAGGGTCTCCATCATCACGAACAGCGCCGCGCCGGCCAGCGGCCCATACAGCCGCCCCACGCCGCCGAGGATCACGATCACCATCAGCTCGCCCGACATGTGCCAGCTCAGCAGGGTGGGGCTGACGAAGCCGTTGAGGTCGGCATAGAGCGCCCCGGCGAGCCCGGTGATCATCGCCGAGATGACGAAGGCCGCCAGGCGGATGGGGTAGGGCGCGACGCCGGCGGTGGCCAGGCGGGTCTCGTTGAGTCTTGCCATGGTCAGGGCGGCGCCGAAGCGCGACTTCATCAGCCGCGAGGTCAGCGCCAGCGACAGCACCAGGCCGCCGAAGCAGAGCAGGAAGAAGGTGCGGGCGTCGTTGGTGTCGATCCACGGCAGCGAGTTGCGCAGGTAGATCGGCAGGCCGTCCTCGCCGCCGTAGGTGGGCCAGGAGTTGGCGAAGTAGTAGAGCATCTGGGCGAAGGCCAGGGTGATCATGATGAAGTAGACCCCGGTGGTGCGCAGCGAGATGGCGCCGATGGCCAGGGCCAGCAGGCCGCTCAGCAGGATCGCCGCAAGCCAGATCACCAGCAGGCTGTCGCTGCCGGGAATGGCCACCGGCCAGCCGATCACCGGGGTGAAGTCGAAGGCGTGGTAGGCGCTGATGCCGGCCACGTAGCCGCCCAGGCCGAAGTAGGCGGCGTGGCCGAAGCTCACCATGCCGCCGTAGCCGATGGCCAGGTTGAGGCCCACCGCGGCCATGGCGATCAGCGTGAGGCGCGAAGCCAGGTTCACATAGTAGATATGGCCCAGCTGGTAGGCGGCCAGCGGCAGCACCAGCAGCAGGGCCAATAGGACAAGCTGCACCGCGGCCTGGCGATCGTGCCAGGCCGCGGCAAGCCTTGGGGTCTTGGTGGCGTTAGTCATTGGCGGCAAACAGCCCCTTGGGTTTGAACGCGAGGATCACGGCCATCAGGATGTAGATCAGCATGGCGGCCAGGGCGGCGCCGACCCCGGCGGCCTCCGACGGGGGCAGGAACTGGCGGAAGAACAGCGGCAGCAGCACCCGACCCAGGGTGTCCACCACCCCGACCAGGATGGCGCCGTAGAGCGCCCCCTTGATCGAGCCGATGCCGCCGATCACGATCACCACGAAGGCCAGGATCAGCACCGGCTCGCCCATGCCGACCTGCACCGACTGCAGCGCGCCGACCAGCGCGCCGGCCAGGCCGGCCAGCGCCGCGCCCATGGCGAACACCAGGGTGTAGAGCCGGGCGATGTTGACCCCCAGGGCGCCGATCATCTCGCGGTCGCTTTCACCCGCGCGGATGCGCATGCCGAGCCGGCTGCGCGTGATCACAAGGTAGAGGCCCACCGCCACGGCGACGCCCACGGTGATGATCATCAGCCGGTAGAGCGGATAGCGCAGCCCGCCAGGCAGGGTGACCGAGCCCGAGAGCAGGGGCGGCGGGTTGAGCCACAGCGGCGAGGAGCCGAACAGCCAGCGCGTGCCTTCGGAGAACACCAGGATCAGCGCGAAGGTGGCCAGCACCTGGTCGAGGTGCGGACGGTGGTAGAGCCGACGGATCACGATCAGCTCCACCAGCGCGCCGACCGCGGCGGCGGCGATCATCCCGGCGGCGAGGCCCACCAGGAACGAGCCGGTGGCGGCCGTCACCACCGCGGTGGCGTAGGCGCCCACCATGTAGAAGGAGCCATGGGCCAGGTTGATCAGGCCCATCACGCCGAACACCAGGGTCAGCCCGCTGGCCATCAGGAACAGCATGGTACCGAGCTGAAGGCCGTTGATGAGCTGCTCGACAAGCAGGGTCACGGACACGATGGAGATCCTTGCAGCAGAAGATGAAGACGCCGGGCGGCCAGGGCCCGGCGGTCATGCCTACATCCGGCACTCGGTGTGATAGACGTCCTGGATGTCCTCGATCGCCACGCCCACCAGGCGATTGGTCGGCTGGCCATCGTCGCCCGCCACCACCTCGCGCACGTAGATGTTCTGGATCGGGTGGTGATTGGGCCCGAAGCGGAATTCACCGCGCACCGAGTCGAACTCGGCCGCGCGCAGCGCTTCGCGGAAGGCGTCCTGCTCGCTGGGGTGCGCCTGCTCCAGGGCGCTGAGGATCAGGTTGGCGGTGTCGTAGCCCTGGGCGGCATACAGCGTCGGGGTGCGGCCGTAGGTGTCGCGGAAGGCCGCGACGAAGGCGTGGTTGGCCTCGTTGTCGAGATCGTAGGCCCACTGCGAGGTGTTCATCGCGCCGATGGCCGCGCTGCCCACCGCCTTGATGATGATCTCGTCGAACGAGAAGGCGGCACCGAACACGGGCAGGTCGACCCCGGAGTTCTCCCACTGCTTCATGAACGAGATGCCCATGCCGCCGGGCAGGAAGAAGAACAGGCTGTCGGCGTTGCTGGCGCGGATCTGGGCGATCTCGGCGGCATAGTCGGTCTGGCCCATCTGGGTGTAGATCTCGCCGGCCACCTCGCCTTCGTAGAGATGCTTGAACCCGGCCAGGGCGTCGGTGCCGGCGGGGTAGTTGGGCGCCAGCAGGATCGGCCGCTCGAAGCCCTGCTCGCGCATGTAGGCGCCCATGGCGCCGTGCAGGTTGTCGTTCTGGTAGGCCACGTTGAAGTAGTTCTCGTGGCACATGCGCCCGGCGAGATCGGAAGGGCCGGCGTTGGGCGAGAGGTAGAAGGTGCCCTGGCGCACGGCGGCGGGTACCACCGCCATGGCCAGGTTCGAAAAGATGATCCCGGTGAGGATGTCGACGCGATCACGCTGCATGAACTCGTTGGCCAGGCTGCGCGCCAGGTCGGGGCGGTTGGCGTCGTCCTGGACCAGCACGCGCACGTCGTCGCGGCCTGCGCGCTCCATGGCCAGCAGGAAGCCGTCGCGCACGTCGACGCCCAGGTGGGAGCCGCCGCCGGACAGCGTGGTGATCATGCCGATCTTCACCTCGTCGGCGTGGCTGGCGGCCATGGCCGTGGTCAACAGCAGGCTCATGCCGAGAGTGGCGAGTCGCTTCATTCGGTTACCCTCTTTGTTCTCGCTTGTTGTGTTCGTGAGCGTGGTGTCCAGCCCGCTCCTGCCGCCCTGTGACGTCACGGGCGACATGATTTCCATCCGCCCCGGCAAGGCCTGGGTCGGGGCAGACGATGATAGCGTCATTGCGCGCGGTGAAGTACCGCCAACGGCGCTTCGGGGCGAAAAGGCGCTGCGCTTTTCCCTTCGGCCAGGATTGACAGTGGCCCTGCCAGGGGTGAGTCTGGAGGCGTCGAGAAAGGGATGCTCGGCCCTGTTCCGACCGTAGACCAACACACGGCTTCACAAGGGAAGGAGGCTAACATGCTGGAAGAGTGCAAGACCGCTCGGGAGCGCTGGGGAGGCGTGCATCAGATCATCGACCGCTGGCTGGACGAGCGGCGTGAGCTGCTGGTGGCGTTCATCGAGCTCAAGGAAGCATGTGACAGCGAGCTGGAAGCCGTGAGCAAGCCGCAGATCGATCGCTTCAGCGAGCTGCTGATGGACTACATCAGCGCCGGCCATTTCGAGATCTACCCCCAGCTGCGCGAGGAAGCCACTGCCTTCGAGGACCACCAGGCGCTTGCCATCGCCAGCAAGCTGCTCGAGCGGCTGGACCTCTCCACCGAGATGGTGCTGGCCTTCGACGCCGACTTCGCCACGCCGGTGCGCTGCCAGCACTACCTGCCGCGCCTGCCGGCCTGGCTCGACCGCCTGGCCACGGGGCTGACCGAACGCTTCGCCCTGGAAGACCAGCTGATCGACCGCCTGCACGCCGCTCACGCTCCTCGCGTCGCCGCTGCCACCCAATAATCCCCCCACGCCACCCATCGCCCGCCAGCGCCACCGGCCCCGTTGCCGGTGGCGTCATGCCTGGCCTCCCTGGGGGCGGGGCGCCTCGTCGGCATCGGCATGCTGCGCACGAATGCCGCGCCCGAGCACCAGCATGCACGGCGTCAGCAGCAGCGTCAGGCCGGTGGCGAACACCAGCCCGCCGGCAATGGCGCTCGAAAGCTGCGTCCACCACTGCGTCGAAGGGGCGCCGAAGCCCAGGCTCGGGGCGAACAGGTTGACGTTGACCCCAAGCACCATGGGCATCAGCCCCAGCACCGTGGTGATCGCCGTGAGCAGCACCGGGCGCAGGCGCAGGCCGCCCGCTTCCAGCGCCGCCTCGCGGGGGGGCAGCCCCGCCCGGCGCAGCTCGTTGTAGGTGTCGATCAGCACGATGTTGTTGTTCACCACGATGCCCGCCAGGGCGATGATGCCCATGCCCACCATGACGATGCCGAACGGCTGGCCGTTGACCAGCAGCCCCATCAGCACCCCGGCGGTGGAGAAGACGATGGCCGAGAGCACCAGCGCCGCCTGGTAGAGGCTGTTGAACTGGGTCACCAGGATGATCGCCATCAGGCCGATCGCCACCAGGAAGGCGGTCATCAGGAAGCGGCTGGCTTCCTCCTGCTCCTCCTGCTCCCCGGCCACGTTGACCACTACCCCCTCGGGCAGCGACCCCACCGCCTGCAGCAGCGCGCGCAGGCGCTCGTCGGGCTGATAGCCCTCGGCCACGTCGGCCTCCAGGGTGATGGCGCGCCGGCCGTCGATGCGGTGCAGGGTGCCGACCTTGGGCGCCGGCTCCAGGCTGGCGAAGTGCGATACCGGCACCTGGCCGCGCGGCGTGTTGAGCGTGAGCCGCTCGAGCTGGTCGAGGCTGCGCCAGGCCTCGGGCAGGCGTACGCGAATGTCCACCTCGTCGGGTGCGTGGGCCGGGCGGTAGGTGGCCACCTGCAGGCCGGTAGTGACCAGCTGCACGGCGCTGCCCACCGCGGCGACATCGGCGCCCAGGCGGGCGGCGGCGGCGCGGTCGACGTTGAGCCGCCACTCGATGCCGGGCAGGCTGCGGTTGTCCTCGACGTCGCGGAACCCGCCCAGCCGCTCCATGTGCCGGCGAATCGTCGCTACCGCCGCCTCGCCGTCGGTCGCCTGCTGGGCGCTCACCTCCAGCACGATGGGCTTGCCGCCGCCGGGCCCCTGCTCCTGTTCGCGGAACTCCAGCACCACGCCGGGCAGGTCGGCGGTGCGCTCGGCCATCTCGGCCATGATCGCCCGCGCCGGGCGGCGGCGCTGCCAGTCGATCAGCTGGAACTGCAGCACCCCGATCACATCGCTGCCGATCTGCTCGTTGGGCACGGCGTAGGAGCGCGCGTAGAGCGCCTGGACCTCGCTCATGCCGGCCAGCCGTGCCTCGACCCGCTGCACCACCGCATCCTTCTCCACGGCCGAGAAGTCGCCGCGGCTGCGGATCACCACCTGGGCGCTGTCGGGCTCCACGTCGGGAAAGAACTCCACGCCGTGGTGGAAGCGGCCGTAGCCGACGAAGATCAAGGCGATCAGCAGCAGGGCGATCAGCAGGGTCATGCCGGGCCAGGCCAGCAGCCGGGCGAGGGCGGCGCGATACAGGCGCCCGCCGACGCTGATTCGCGGTGGCGCATTGCGCGGCGGCCGGGCCTGGCGGGCGCTGAACACCCCGCCCAGGGTCGGCAGGAAGATCAGCGCCATGGCCAGCGAGGCGAGCAGGCACAGGATGACCGTGGCCGGCAGGTACTTCATGAATTCGCCCACCACGCCGGGCCAGAACAGCAGCGGCACGAACACCGCCAGGGTAGTGGCGGTGGCGGCGATCACCGGCCAGCTCATGCGCGCGGCGGCGTTGATCCAGGCGTCCCGCGGGGGTTGGCCTTCGCGCAGGTGGCGGTCGGCCAGCTCGCTGACCACGATGGCGCCGTCGACCAGCATGCCGGCGACCAGAATGAGGGCGAACAGCACCACGATGTTGAGCGTGTAGCCGATCGCCCAGATCAGCAGGATGCCGGTGAGAAAGGCGCCGGGAATGGTCAGCCCCACCATCAGCGCCGAGCGCAGCCCCATCGCCGCCAGAATCACGATCAGCACCAGCGCCACGGCGGTGAGCACATTGTTGAGCAGCTCCGAGAGCATCTGCTCCACGGTGTCGGATTGGTCCATGATGGTGGTGAAGGAGAGCGCCTCGGGCAGCAGCGGGGCGGCCTCGTCGAGCACCTCGCGCACCCCCGCCACGGTGGCCATGAGGTTGGCGCCGGCGCGCTTCGAGATCTCCAGCACCATGGCCGGCTCGCCGTCGATGCGGGCGAAGCCCGCGGGGTCCTTGAAGGTGGGGTGGATCCAGGCCACGTCGGCGAAGGTCACCACCCGGTCGCCGTCCACCTTCACCGGCATGCCGAGCACGTCGTCGAGGCTCTCGATCACCCCGGGCACCTTTACCGGCGAGCGCCCGGCGCCGGTGTCCAGGCTGCCGGCGGCGACCAGGCGGTTGTTGCGCGTGATCAGATTGAACAGCTCGCCGAAGTCGACGCCGTAGCTGTCCAGCACCAGCGGGTCGATGACGATCTCCATCAGCTCCTCGCGCTCGCCGCCGATGTCGACCTCGAGCACCTCCGGTATGCCCTCCATGGCCTCCTGCAGCCGCCGTGCGATGGCCAGTCGCTGGGTCTCCTCGATCGGCCCGGAGAGGCCGAGAGTGAGCACCGGGAAGAGCCCGATGTTGACCTCCATGACCCGCGGTTCGTCGGCTTCCTCGGGCAGCGAGGCGTTGGCGATGTCGACCCGTTCACGCACGTCGGCCAGCGCCCGCCGGGGATCGAAGCCGGCGTCGAACTCGAGCGTGATGGCGGCATGCCCCTCGCTGGACTGGGCGGTCATCTTCTTCACGCCCTCGATGGTGCGCAGCTCCTGCTCCATGGGCCGCACCAGCAGCCGTTCGCCATCCTCGGGGCTGACCCCCTCCAGCGACAGCGCGACGTAGATGATCGGGATGGCGATATCGGGGTTGGCTTCCTTGGGCACCGCCTGCCAGGCGGCTAGCCCCGCCAGCAGCAGCGACACCAGCAGCAGCAGGGTGGTGCGCGAGCGGTTGAGGGCGGCCTCGATCAGCGTGCGCATGTCAGGGCGAAGCCTCGCCGCGCGCGGTGATGTCGTCGAGCGCCTCGGCGGCGACGGCGGTCACCGCATCCCCCGGGGCCACGAAGCCGCCGCCGAGAGTGATCAGGCGGATCGCCCGCGGCAGCCCGGCCACCCGAGCCGCGCGGGCGTCGGCATCGACCAGGCTCACCGGCGAGCGGACCACGTGATCCTGGTCGTCGAGATGCTTGACCCGCAGCTGGCCTTCGTCGTCCAGCTCCAGCAGGGCGGGGGAGAGCGCGTGCACGTGGCGCACCGGCAGCGCGATGGCGAGGGTGGCGCTGGCGCCGGCCAGGCGAAGCCGCTCGGGATTGTCCAGCTCGGCCTCGACATGGAACGAGCGGGTGGCGTCGTCGGCGCGGCTGGCCACGTGTACCAGTTCGCCGCTGAGCCGTTCGCCGTTCAACAGCCGCACCTCGACCGCCAGACCGGGCGCCAGCGCCAGTACATCGCGCTGGGCGACCCAGGCGCTGGCGACCAGCCGGCTGTCGTCGATCAGGTGGCCGAAGGTCTCGCCCGCCTGCAGCACGTCGCCCAGCGCCACGTCCAGCCGGTCGAGCACGCCGTCGAAGGGCGCGGTGGGGCGCGTTTCGGCCAGCGCATGGCGCAGCTGGGCCACTTCGGCCGCCGCCTGGCTGGCGCTGGCCTGCAGGCGCAGGTATTCCGGCTGCGAGAGCAGGTTGCGTCGGCGCAGGTCGTCGGCGCCGGCGATCTCGGCCCGCGCCAGGGTGAGCTGGTCCTCGGCGCGCGCGAGCTGCGCTTCCAGGGCATCCGTCGACAGCGCCAGCAGCGTGTCGCCGCCGGTCACCCTGGCACCCTGGCGCAGCGGCAGGCTCGCGACCCGACCCTCGCTGCGTGTGCGCAGCTCGACCTCGCGCAGCGCCTCGAGCTGCCCCTGTGTCACCAACCGCGGCGTGTAGGGCCGTGCCTCGCTCAGGCGATACTCCACCCGCGGCAGCGTCTCGGCGGGTGTCGCCTGCTGGGCGGGGGGCGAGTCCTGGAAGCGCTGCATGTCGCCGAGCAGCAGCCACAGCAGCAGGGCCAGCAGCACGGCGGCAGCCAGCAGGTAGGAGCGCGGGGGACGTCTTGGCATGGCCTTTCCTGGCGTTGGCAGGGATCACGGATGACGGGCGAAGTCGGCACAGCATAGCGCATCGGTCGCGGCCGGCGCATTGCCGGCCTAGCCGGAGGTCGGATTGAGTTTTGTGCGCTGCAGGCATACCATCTTGGCGGTCCGAATTTCGGCAGGGCGGGCAATCGTTTCCCGCCACGCTCAGCCTCACGGCGTCAACCCGCGCGTTGAAAACCCAAGGAGCAATGATGAAAGATCCCGTTCGTATTGCCATTACCGGCGGTGCTGGCCAGATCAGCTACTCCCTTATCTTCCGTATCGCGGCCGGCGACATGCTGGGGCCGGATCAGCCTGTCATTCTCCAGCTGCTCGAGATCCCGCAGGCGATGGACGCGCTCAACGGCGTGGTCATGGAAGTGAACGACTGCGCCTTCCCGCTGGTGCAGGACATCGTTGCCACCGACGACCCCAACATCGCCTTCAAGGACGCCGACTTCGCCCTGCTGGTGGGCGCGCGTCCGCGTGGCCCGGGCATGGAGCGCAAGGACCTGCTGGAAGCCAACGCGGCGATCTTCTCCGTGCAGGGCAAGGCGCTCAACGACAACGCCAGCCGCAACGTGCGCGTGCTGGTGGTGGGCAACCCGGCCAACACCAACGCCCTGATCGCCTCGTGCAACGCGCCGGACCTGAGCCCGCGCCAGTTCACCGCGATGACGCGCCTGGACCACAACCGCGCCCTGACCCAGCTCGCCCAGAAGACCGGCAAGCGCGTCACCGACATCGAGAACATGATCATCTGGGGCAACCACAGCGCCACCCAGTACCCGGACCTGGCCCACACCCAGGTGGCCGGCACCGCGGCCTTCGACCTGGTCGAGCGCGACTGGTACGAGAACGACTTCATCCCCACCGTGCAGCAGCGCGGCGCCGCCATCATCAAGGCGCGCGGAGCCTCTTCCGCCGCTTCCGCCGCCTCTTCCGCCATCGACCACATGCGCGACTGGGCGCTGGGTAGCGACAAGGTGGTGAGCATGGCGATTCCTTCCGACGGCAGCTACGGCATCGAGGAAGGCATCATCTACTCCTACCCGGTGCGCTGCCAGAACGGCGACTACGAGATCGTCCAGGGCCTCGAGATCAACGAGTTCAGCCGTGGCAAGATGAAGGCCACCGAAGACGAGCTGCGCGAAGAGCGTGCTGCCGTCGAGCACCTGCTGGGCTGATCGTCCAGGCCAGAAGCACAGCGCCCCCGGCGAGCGATCGCCGGGGGCGCTGTCGTTTTGGGCCGGCCGTTTCGGGCCGGCCGCAGCGGCAAGCCGCGGCCGGGTGATTCAGTCGCGCAGGCTGATGATTCGCCAGCCGCGCTGCTCGGCCACCTCGCGCAGGGTCGGGTCCGGGTCCACCGCCACCGGGTGGTCCACCCGCTCGAGCAGCGGCAGGTCGTTGTGCGAATCGCTGTAGAACCAGGCCTCGTCCAGGGTCAGGTCCTTGTCGGCCAGCCACGCCTCCAGGCGCTTCACCTTGCCTTCCCGGTAGCTCGGGGTGCCGCTCACCTTGCCGGTGTAGCGGCCCTCCAGCACTTCCGGCTCCACCGCGATCAGGTGGTCCACTCCCAGGCGCTCGGCGATGGGGCCGGTGATGAAGCGGTTGGTGGCGGTGATGATCAGCAGGGTGTCGCCGCGCGTGCGGTGCCGTGCCAGCAGCTCCTCCCCCTTGGGCAGGATGTTGGGCTCGATCTTGCTGGCCATGAACTGCTGGTGCCAGGCGGCCAGCTGTTCCGGTGAATTGTCGGCCAGCGGCTTGAGCGCCACGGCCAGGAAGGCATGGATGTCCAGCGTGCCGGCTTCGTAGTCGGCCAGGAAGCGATCGTTGGCTTCCCGGTAGGCCGCGGGATCGACGGCGCCCTGCTCCAGCAGGAATTCGCCCCAGGCATGATCGCTATCGATGGAAAGCAGGGTATTGTCCAGGTCGAAGATGGCCAGACTCACGGCTTACCCCTTGCAGTAGTTGAGTGACGAAATGCTACAGAATGCGAAAGCCCGCGATTATGGCAGACAACCCGACCCACTGCTAAGCCCGTTCATGCCGCAAGGCGGCGGTGCCACCTTTGGCATCACGCCTTTTCGTTGTATTGAAGCGCTTTGCGGCATTGTGGAAGAATGACTCTCATACGAATTCATAAGGTGAAGTCCGTGATCGACGCTGACGGCTTTCGCCCCAACGTTGGCATCATTATCGCCAACGCACAGGGGCAGCTACTCTGGGCGCGTCGGGTAGGACAGAATGCGTGGCAGTTTCCCCAGGGAGGCATCAAGGCAACCGAGACACCACAGCAGGCTCTCTATCGTGAGCTGGAAGAGGAAATCGGCCTCACCGCCGACGATGTCGATCTGCTTGCCTGTACCCGGGGATGGCTGCGCTATCGCTTGCCGCGACGCATGATTCGCACCAACGCACGGCCTGTCTGCATCGGCCAGAAACAGAAGTGGTTCCTGCTGCGGATACGCTGTGCCGAGAGCCGTATCTGCATGGATGGCTCGGCCAAGCCGGAATTCGATAGCTGGCGCTGGGTGAGCTACTGGTATCCGCTGGGCCAGGTCGTGCCCTTCAAGCGCGAGGTCTACCGCCGCGCCTTGAGCGAGCTGTCGCTGCGTGCGCAGCGCCTGGCGCTGGAGGGCCGCTGAGCGGTGGCCCTGCACGCAAGCGACGCGGAGGGCGGCGAAGCCGGGCGGCTGCCGAGGGTTCGGCCCGTTCAACCTGATGACAGGGCGCGGCACTGATGCCTCGGCCAGGCGGGAGACGACAATAAATGGAAAGCAAGACGCCCATGCTGGAGGTGCTGCGCCGGGTCATACAGGAGGTCAACGGAGCGCGTAACCTCGATGCGGCGCTGGCCACCATGGTGCGACGCATCCGCAAGGCCATGCGCACCGACGTATGCTCCTTCTATCTCTTCGATCCCGAGATCGAGGCGCTGGTGCTGATGGAAACCATCGGCCTCAACAGCCAGGCCGTCGGCCAGGTCAGCATGCGGGTGGGCGAAGGCCTGGTCGGCCTGGTGGCCGAGCGCGAGGAGCCGCTCAACCTGGAGGACGCGCCGGCGCACCCACGCTTCCGCTACTTCGAGGAGACCGGCGAGGAGCGATTCTGCAGCTTCCTCGGCGTGCCGATCATCCACCAGCGGCGCATGCTCGGCGTGCTGGTGGTGCAGCAGAGCGAGAAGCGCCGCTACGACGAGGAAGACGAGGCCTTCCTGATCACCATGGGTGCCCAGCTGGCCGGCGTGCTGGCCCACGCGCTGGCCACCGGCAGCCTCAACCGGCCCACCCTGCCCGGCGGGCAGGCGCAGTTCACCGGGGTGGCGGCATCGCCCGGCATGGCCATCGGCAACGTGGTGGTGATCGCCCCCCTGGCGGATCTCAACAGCGTACCCGACCTCGTGCCCACCGACGTCGAATACGAGATCGTGCGCCTCAGGGAGGCCATCGGGCGAGTGCGCGAGGAGATTCGCGCCGCGGGCGAGCGCCTGGCCAACCGCATCTCGGCCCAGGAGCTGGCCCTGTTCGAGGTCTACCAGCAGATGCTCAGCGAGGCCGCGCTTTCCCAGGAGGTCGAGAAGCGCATACGGGAAGGGCAATGGGCGCCGGGGGCGCTGGCCGACGTGGTGCGCCGCCACGTGCAGTACCTCGAGCGGGTCGACGACGACTACCTGCGCGAGCGCGCCGCCGACGTGCGCGACCTGGGGCGGCGCGTGCTGGCCCACCTGCAGGAGGAGTCGCCGCAGGTGCTCGACAACTACCCCGACAACGCCGTGCTGGTGGGCGACGAGATCAGCGTGGCCACGCTCGGCGAGGTACCGCGCGAGCGCCTGGCGGGACTGGTCTCGGTGCGCGGCTCCAGCACCTCTCACGTGGCGATCCTCGCCCGCGCCATGGGCATTCCGACCGTGCTGGGCATGGTCGACCTGCCGCTGCCGCGCCTTTCCGGCGCGCGGGTGATCCTCGATGGCCACCGTGGGCGGCTGTTCGTGCGTCCTTCGGCCGAGCTCGAGAGCCACTACCTCAGCCTGATCGCCGAGGAGCAGGCGCTCAGTGCCGTGCTCGAACACGAGCAGGACCTGCCCAGTGAGACCAGCGACGGCTATGCGATGCCGCTGATGGTCAACACCGGCCTGGCGATCGACACCTCCATCTCGCTGCGTCGCCGTATCAGCGGCGTGGGACTCTACCGCACCGAAGTGCCCTTCATGGTGGCCGAGCGCTTCCCCGGCGAGCAGGAGCAGACCCGCCTCTACCGCGACCAGCTGGAAAGCTTCGCGCCGCTGCCCGTGGTGATGCGCACCCTCGACATCGGCGGCGACAAGGACCTGCCCTACTTCCCCATTGAGGAGGCCAACCCCTTCCTCGGCTGGCGCGGCATCCGCGTCACCCTTGACCACCCCGAAGTGCTGATGGTGCAGCTGCGCGCCATGCTGCGCGCCTCCCAGGGGCTCGATAACCTGCAGGTGCTGCTGCCCATGGTCACAAACGTCGACGAGGTCGACGACGCCCTGCGCCTGCTCGACCGTGCCATCCTCGAGCTGGGCGAGGAGCAGGTCGAGGTGCACCGCCCGCGGGTGGGCGTGATGCTCGAAGTGCCGGCGACGCTCTACCAGCTCGATGCGCTGGCCGAGCGCGTCGACTTCTTCTCGGTGGGCAGCAACGACCTGACCCAGTACCTGCTGGCGGTGGACCGCAACAACCCCAGGGTGGCGGGGCTCTACGACCCTTTTCACCCAGCGGTGCTGTGCGCCATGTCGCGACTGGCCGAGGAGGCCGAGCGGCTCGGCAAGCCCATCTCCGTCTGCGGCGAGCTGGCCGGCGATCCGGCAGGCGCGCTGCTGCTGCTGGGGATGGGCTTCGACTCGCTCTCCATGAACGCCCCCAGCCTGCCGCGGGTCCGGGCCGCCATTCGCCGGGTCTCGCTGGACGCCGCGCGCAGCCTGGTGCAGGAAATCCTGGGGCTGAACACGCCGGGGGCGGTGCGCGACCACCTGTTTGCCCGGCTGCAAGAGTGGCAGCTGGCGCACCTGCTGCCGCCGCGGGACTGAGCCGCCATGTGCCTGATCGTGTTCGAATTCGCGCCGGGCAGTCGATATCCGCTGCGGCTGGTCGCCAACCGCGACGAATTCCACCAGCGTCCCGCTGCGCCGCTGGGCCAGTGGCAGGAGGCGCCGGAGATTGTCGGCGGGCGCGACCTGGAGGCGGGCGGCAGCTGGCTGGCCGTGCATGAGCGGGGCCGCTTCGCGGCGGTGACCAACGTGCGCGACCCGGCGCTCAAGGTGGCCGCCGATGCCCCCAGCCGTGGCCAACTGGTACGCGATGCCCTGGAGGCGGCCGACCTGGCGGAGTGGCTGGACGCCCTGGCAGGCAGCATCGGCTGGCGCTATGCCGGCTTCAACTTGCTGGCGGGAGACCAGGCGCGCCTGTGGCACCTGCACCGCGGGTGCGAGCGGCTGGAGCTCAACGCCGTTGCTCCCGGCGTGCACGGGCTCTCCAATGCTACCCTTAACACGCCCTGGCCCAAGCTGATCGCGGCTCGCCAGGGGCTGCTCGCGGCGCGGCGCCGCCAGCGCTGGCCGCACGAAGCCATGGCGGCCATGGCCGATCCGACCCCGGCCGATGACGCCCAGCTGCCCGATACCGGGGTCGGCCTGGCGCTGGAACGAAGCCTCTCGCCGGCCTTCATCGTCGGCGAGCACTACGGCACCCGCGCCACGACCTGGCTGCAGTGGGACGCCGATGCAGGCATCATGGACCTGGGCGAGCGCCGCTTCGGCCGGGGGGGAGCGCTGCTGGGAGAGCGCACGCACCGGGTCGACGTGAAGGCGGCCAGGGAACCGGGGCGGCGGGTTACGCTGCGGTGACACTCGCGGCACGGCGACGTACACTCAGCACATGCAAAGGATGGAAGGCGCTGGCACAGGGAGCCGTATGCCCACCTCAACGCGCAAGGACCGCTTCTGGTCGTATCTCGTCTGGCCGCTGCTCTGGCCGCTGCTTCTGGCACAGGCCGTGCTGGTGCTACTGTGCCTCGTGGTGGGGCTCTTCCTCTGGCTCGCCATGCCGGACCCCGCCTCGTGGGCGGCATCCGGCTGGCTGCTGGCGGCCCTGCTGATCGGCACCACGCTGACCACTACGGCGTTTCTCCTGCAGCTTCGCCATCGGATGCGTGAATACGAAGGGCTGGCGAACGATGGGCTGCGCCAAGTGGAGCGGCATCTTTACTCGGCTGGCCGGGTGTTGCCGCCCTGGCTCGGGCTCCCGCCGCAACCCGTCGTCGGCGATGTCTCGCCCGGCGAGCGCCTCGACCACCTGCAGGACAGCGCCGCCCAATTGCAGGCCTGCCTGAACGAGATGCCCAGCGTGCCGGGGCTGATGGCCTCGGTCTCGCGCCCGGCGCTGCTGCTTTATCATGAGCAGATCGTCAATGCCAACCTGGCCATGGAGAAGCTGCTGGGCGAGAGCATCGAGACCCTGCGCGGGCGCGATGCGCAGCACTATTGCCAGGACCATCGCGGGCCGGAAGGCACCCTGCAGGAGATGAGCCTGCGCGACGCCGAGGGGCGCTGGCACCGCCTGGGCGTCGAGGTGCTGGAGGCGCCGCCCTACCAACTGTTGCGCTTTACGTCCACGCTCGAGCGCCTGCCGCAGCTGGGCAACCTGGTGGCCTCCCGCGAGCGGGCGCGCGAGGATTCGCGGCTGAAGTCGCGCTACCTGGCCTTGCTGCAGCGCGAGCTGGAGCCGCTGCTGGCCGAACTGGCCGGCAACCGGGACAATGCCATGGGCGATCTCGACAATGGCCGGCTGGCCGTCCTGCGCGACCGCATGGCCGACATCAGCCTGCTGGTCAGCAGCCTGGTCGACGAGGGCGAGCGGCTCACCTCCATCGAGGAACGGGCCAGCCCGGCCGAAGCGCTGCATGTGCTGGTGGTCGACGATGGTCCGGTCAATCGCATGCTGGCCAGCCAGGTGCTGGAAGGGCAGGGCTGCATCGTCACCAGCGTGGCGAGTGGATGTGAGGCGCTGGAGCAGCAGCGCCACCACCTCTTCGACCTGGTGCTGCTGGATATCTACATGCCCGACATGAACGGTCTCGAGGTGGCGCGCCGCTGGCGCGACCAGGAAGCCCGCCAGCCCCAGCCCCGTCGCGCCGTGCTGGTCGCGCTGACGGCCAACGCCAGCGAAGAGGATCAAAAATGCTTCCTCGATAGCGGCATGGACGATTATCTTGCCAAACCCTATGGGCCCAAGGCGCTGGTCCAGCTGCTGCGCCAGTGGCACCCCGGCAACGATGAGGAAAAGACCCCACAATGACACTCTTTTTCACCCTGGTGGGTTACCTGGCCCTGGGCGCGGCGGCCGGTACCTTGGCCGGTCTTTTCGGCGTGGGCGGTGGCCTGATCATCGTGCCCGCGCTGGTCTTCGCCTTCGGCCTGCAGGGTGTGGATGCCAGCATCGCCATGCACCTGGCCATCGGCACCTCGCTTGCCACCATCGTGGTGACCAGTTCCTCGTCGGCCTGGGCGCATTATCAGAAGGGCAGCATCCAGCGTGACTGGTTCCTGACCCTGCTGCCGGGGCTGGTGCTGGGCGCCATTCTGGGCGTGTTCGTCGCCGGCGCCCTGTCGGCCGGGCTGCTCGGCACCCTGTTCGGCCTGTTCGTGATCGCGGTGGCGATCAAGATGGCGCTGGGGCTTGGCCCCAAGCCGGGCAGCGTGGCGCCGGGTCGGCTGGGCATGGGCATCGCCGGGGCGGTGATCGGCAGCATCTCGGCGCTGTTCGGCATCGGTGGCGGCACCCTGTGCGTGCCCTGGCTGTCGCGCTGCGGTGCCACCATGACCCAGGCGGCCGGCACCTCGGCGGCCTGCGGCCTGCCCATCGCGCTGTGCGGCGCCGCCACCTTCATCGTCATGGGCTGGGGCCACGTGCTGCTGCCGCCCGGGGCCACCGGCTTCGTCATGTGGCCGGCCTTCTTCGGCATCGTGATCACCAGCGTGCCCTTTGCCCGCGTCGGGGTGCGCCTGGCCCATGCGTTGCCGGCCAAGGTCCTGCGCCTGGCGTTCGCTGCGCTGCTGGCGATCGTCGGGCTGCGCTTCCTGCTCTGAGGTCTCAATGAACTATCCCGATATCGATCCGGTCGCCATCGCCCTGGGCCCGTTCCAGGTCCACTGGTACGGCCTGATGTACGTGGTCGGCTTCATCGGTGCCTGGTGGCTCGGCCGCCTGCGGGCCGAGCGCTTCGGCCTCACCCGAGACGACGTCGGCGACCTGCTGTTCTATGCCGCCATCGGCGTGGTGGCGGGGGGGCGCCTGGGCTATGCGCTCTTCTACGGCCTGGGGCAGTGGCTGGCCGACCCGCTGTGGGTATTCCGCGTGTGGGATGGCGGCATGAGCTTCCACGGCGGGCTGATCGGCGTGCTGCTGGCGGCGCTCTGGTTTGCGCGCAAGAAGCGCATGGCCTTCTTCACCCTCACCGACTTCATTGCCCCGCTGGTGCCCATCGGCCTGGGGGCAGGGCGAATCGGCAACTTCATCAACCGCGAGCTGCCGGGGCGGGTTACCGAGCTGCCCTGGGGAATGCCGTTCCCCGGCATGGGGCCGGCGCCTCGCCACCCCACGGCGCTGTACGAGGCCTTTCTCGAAGGGCTGGTGCTGTTCGCCATCCTGTGGTGGGTCTCGGCCAGGCCCCGGGCCCGCGGGCTGGTGTCGGGGCTGTTCCTGCTGCTCTATGGCGTCTTCCGCTTCGGTGTCGAATTCGTGCGCCTGCCCGACCCGCACATCGGCTTCATCGCCTTCGGCTGGGTGACCATGGGCATGCTGCTGACGCTGCCGATGATCGCCTTTGGGGTCGCGCTGGTCGTGTGGTCGCGACGCCAGCCGGTGGATGCCCGGCTCGGGTAGTGATGGGGGGCGAGTGGCGGTAGACTCTAGCTCGAAATTTTTTCTTCCAGAGCCAGCCTGACGATGCCTGACGAACGCGACACTGCCCCGCCGGGGCAGCCTGCCCTCGAACAGCCCTACCTCGACCTGATGCGCCAGGTGCTCGAGCACGGGGTCGAACGCGACGACCGCACCGGGGTCGGCACGCGTTCGCTGTTCGGCCACCAGATGCGCTTCGATCTCTCCCGCGGCTTCCCGCTGGTGACGACGAAGAAGCTGCACCTGCGCTCGATCATCCACGAGCTGTTGTGGTTCCTGCGCGGCGACACCAACATCGCCTACCTCAAGGAGAACGGGGTCAGCATCTGGGATGAGTGGGCCGATGAAAACGGTGACCTCGGCCCCGTCTACGGCGCCCAGTGGCGCAGCTGGCCCGACCCGCGCGGCGGCCATGTCGACCAGATCGCCGCGCTGCTCGAACAGCTGCGCAGCAACCCCCGTTCGCGGCGGCTGATCGTCTCGGCCTGGAACCCGGCGCTGGTCGACGAGATGGCGCTGCCGCCGTGCCACTGCCTGTTCCAGTTCTACGTGGCCGAAGGGCGGCTCTCCTGCCAGCTCTATCAGCGCAGCGCCGACATTTTCCTCGGCGTGCCGTTCAACATCGCCAGCTACGCGCTGCTGACGTGCATGATCGCCCGGGTCAGCGGGCTCGAGCCCGGCGACTTCGTGCACACCCTGGGCGACGCGCACCTCTATCTCAACCATCTTGAGCAAGCCGAGCTGCAGCTTTCGCGTACGCCGCGCCCGGCCCCGCGGCTGGTGCTGGAGCCGAGCGTCACCACGCTGTTCGACTTCCGCTTCGAGCATGTCGCCATCGAGGGCTACGCGCCCCACCCCCATATCAAGGCCGAGGTCGCCGTATGACAGACGAGACCCTGGTGCCGGTGGCCATGATCGCCGCCGTCGCCCGCAACCGCGTGATAGGCGTCGACAACAAGCTGCCCTGGTACCTGCCGGAGGACCTCAAGTTCTTCAAGCGCATGACCCAGGCCAAGCCGCTGGTGATGGGGCGCAAGACCTTCCAGTCCATCGGGCGGCCGCTGCCGGGCCGGCTCAACATCGTCGTCACCCGCGACAGCGCCTTCCAGCATGCCGGCATTCGCGTCTGCCACGACCTGGTCGCAGCGCTGGCCCTGGCCGACCAGCAGGCCACCATCGATGCCGTGGACGAGATCATGGTGATGGGAGGCGGCGAGATCTACGCCCAGGCGCTGCCCCATGCCAGCCGCATCTATCTCACCGAAGTCGACATCGACGTGGAGGGCGACACGCGTTTCCCCGAGCTCGACGAGCGCGAGTGGGCCGAGGTGCAGCGCGTTCCGGGCACGCCGTCGGCAGGGCAGCCCGACTACAGCTTCGTGCAGTACCGGCGCCGCCAGGCCGACGATTTGTCAGCGCCTCGCTTGTGACACACACTGTCGCTTGTGACACGCCCCGTGCGTGGTGACACCAGGGCGAAGCAAGAAGCCAATAATCTTGTCGTGCCGTCAACGTGAGCCTGCCTGGAGGATGCCGGTTTGATCGAAGAGCGTTCATGCCACCTGTTCAGCACCCTGGAGGCCCGTGCCGCCCATGCGCTGGAGGCGCTGCGCACCTGCCGCGAGCAGCTGCGGCAGCTGGAGGCGCGGCTGGCCGATGCCGAAGCGGCACGCCTGGAGCTGATGGAAGAGAACCGCGAGCTCGACGAGCAGAACCGCGAGCTGGAAGAGGACAACGGCCGGCTGCGCGAACGGCTGCGCAAGGGCGAGCCGGCGCCGGTATTCCCCGGCACCGCTCGCCGCGCCCAGGGGCTCTCGGCCCTGATGGGTCACCGCCCGCGAGAGGAGCCGGCCGTTCGGGATGAAGCGCCCGCGACCGCGCCTACGGCTGCATCATCACCAGCACCGGCGCCAGGACCCCAGGCCACCGTCGACGGGCCGGCAGCCGACACGCTGCCGGAAACCCGCCACGACGAGCGCCAGGCCAGCCTCGCCATCGAACAGGCGCCCAGCGCCGAAGCGCTGCTGGCCCAGTGGTACCAGCGCTATCCCAAGGCCTTCTTCAAGGGGCACACCCGCCCCCTGCAGGTAGGCATTCACCAGGCGCTGGCCGCCCGCGAGCCCTGGACCGAAAAGCTGGTGCGCCGTGCGTTGGCCGGCTACGTCAACCTGCCGCGCTACCTCAAGGCCGTGCGTGAAGGGGCGGTGCGCATCGACCTGGAAGGCCAGCCGGCCGGTGAGGTCGACGCCCAGGCCGGCGAGCACGCCCGGCGCAAGCTGGAGCAGCTGCAGGGCGACAGCCGGCGCGGTAGTGAATCGCCTGGCCGCAAGCCGGCCACCAGGGGCGGCCGGGCGCACGGTGGCAATTCGCCCCGGCAAGCCGCGGCCCAGGGCACCCAGCCGGGCCGCCCCGAGGCCGCCAGGGCAGCGGGCGACGGCAGGGCGGTAGCGCCACCCCCGGCGGCTCCCGTGGAAGCGGCGTGCGCCGGCACCGAGCTTGCCGATCCCCAGGAACGCATGGAAGCAAAGCTCTCGGCGCTGCTCGCCAAGCACGGCCACCGTTCGCCGGGCAGCTGAACCCCCGCGCCCCGCTGCGTTAATCCTTCGGCCTTGCCAGCACGGGGTCCGGCGGGCATCATGTCGTGGCTCATCGCTGCCAGGTGACTGTTTCGACAGGCCTGCGGCTGCGGTCGGTAGGGCGGGAAGCGCACGACCGCAAGGGCAGGCGGAAGTTCCATCGGGAAAGTGAGCACGGTAGGAAAACAGTGTTTTTTCTTATTGCGTTCCTATTTTTCCCGGTATAGAGTTCTACCTGCGAGCATTGGACTATAACAAGGCTTCGCTGCGGTCATGTCCGGCCTCCGGCCCTTCCTGGGAAGGAACCGAGCCAAGCACGGCGGGACCCATGCCCGGCAAGCTACCTGCACCGATCACCGATTCGTGCAGTAACGATCGAAACAGTAAGCTAGTGAAAGGAACTATCGCGATGAAAAAGACACTGTTAGCGACTGCCATTGCCGGCGCCCTGGGCGTCACCGCTGCCGCTCAGGCTGCTACCGTTTATGACCAGGACGGCACCCAGGTTGACGTCTATGGCCGTATCAATCTTGCTGTGACCACGGGTGGTGTGCAGAACGAAGATCCAGGCGCTGCGAAGACAGATGGTTCTGAGTTCCGCGACGTTTATTCTCGCTTCGGCTTCCGGGCTCGTCACAATGTGGCGCCGGACCTCCAGACTTTCGCCAACATGGAGATGCGTCCGAACTTTGCTCGTCAGAACACTGACGGTATCACTATCCGTAACTCTTTCGTCGGCCTGCGTGGCGACCAGTGGGGTATGGTACGCATCGGTAACTTCGACGGCGTCCTGTACCAGGCCGTGACCAGCAAGTTCGAAGTGCATGAGTACGAAGGTTTCACCTCTACTAGCGCTGGTGCTGTTAGCGCCCGCGGTGACTCCATCCAGTACTCCACGCCGAATTTGGAAGGCTTCCAGGCGCACGTTCAGGCCAAGCACTTGAGCGGTAACCGTGCTACAGTTGGCGCTCAGGACAATTCTTCTACTCTGAGCTGGCAGGCTGCTGTCAACTACACTTGGCAGGATCTCTACTTGGGCCTGGGCTACAACCAGTCCAAGGCTGAAGTCGAAGATCGGGGCTATGCCTATCGCAGCGGTGCTGCTAACCCCGCCGGTGAGGACATCTGGGCCGCCGCTGCGATCTATCAGTTCACTCCCGCCTTCCGCCTGGGTGTGAAGTATGAGGATGTGACCAGCTCTTTCAGTTCTGAAGAGCTCGAACAGCGTGTTGCTGCTGGCCTGGTCCGCGCTGACCATGCAGCCGCCGCCATCGATAACATGTGGTCTCTGCAGGGCGTGTTCGACTACGGTATGGGCGAAATCTACGCCGATTACAACCGTGTCCGTTCTGTGCACGAAGGTACTGACAGCCGCAATGTCTGGACCCTCGGTGCCAACTATCGCTTTAGCAAGCCGATGTATGTCTGGGCCGAAATCGTTGAATTCGATTTCGATACCGACCAGTCTCTCAGCGAAATCAACGACGATCTGCTTTACTCCGTCGGTCTGCGCTACGACTTCTAAGTCGAGCCTGAGCTGATCGAACGATACGTTGCCTAGCGCAACGACAGAACCGGCCCTTAGGGGCCGGTTTTTTTGTTTTGTGTAAACGGCTTGATGCATATCAATGAATGGTGGCGTTATGTCGCCTAGGTAGCGCCAGGCCCAAGACAGGCGGGGCCGGGCGAGACACAATCGACCCGGACAGCCCGCCACGCCGTGCACAAGGAGAGGTCATGCCGCTCGAGTCCGTTCCGTGCCAGCCGGGAAGCGCGACCCGCTGCGCGCGCTGCACCCTGCATGCTCGCTGCCTGCCGCTGGGCCTCGAGCTCGATGCGCTCTCCTCCTTCGATGCCATCATCCAGCATCCCCGCCCGCTCAAGCGCGGCGCGGCGCTGGTGCGCCAGGGCGACCCTTTTGAAAGCCTCTACGTGGTGCGCTCCGGCAGCCTGAAGCAGACGGTGGCCCTGGAAGGGCAGCGCGACCAGGTCACGCATTTCTACTTGCCCGGCGAGCTGGTGGGGCTGGATGCCATCGGCGAGGCGCACTGCTATGGCAGCGTCGTCGCCCTGGAAAGCGCCTTCGTCTGCGAGCTGCCGTTTACCCGACTGGAGGACCTGGCCGAGCGCGTGCCCGAACTGCGCGGCCAGCTCTACCGCTGCATGAGTCGCGAGCTGCGCAACGACCAGCGCATGATGTGCCTGCTCTCGGGGCGCACCGCCGACCAGCGCCTGGCGAGCTTCCTGCTCGGACTTTCCGAACGCTTCCGCACCCGCGGCTACTCGCCGTACTGCTTCCATCTCTCCATGTCGCGCTCGGATATCGGCAGCTACCTGGGCCTGGCGCTGGAAACCGTCAGCCGCGTGCTGGCGCGCTTCCAGGAGCAGGGCATGCTGACGGTGATCGGTCGCGAGCTTACCGTGCACGACTTCGAAGCGCTGGTGGCGCTCGCCGAAGATGGGGTGGGCCGGCAAGCCTATGCGTGAGGCTGGCCTTCGCTGGTTGCCATGACCCCCTGGCATCGTCCCGCTAACGAACACGGCCGCCCCGCTGGGCGGCCGTGTTCTTTTGCAAGCGGGTTTTCGTCTAGGCGCTGATGCGCTGGGCCGGGCTGGCCAGGATGCTCTTCAGGTGCGCGAGGTCACGCGACATATCTGTCTCGACGAACTCGGCCAGCAGGCGCTCGGCTTCCTGCTGGGCCGCCATCTGCACGTACTCTTCGTAGCTCATGATCGCCGCATGGCAATAGCGGCAATGCAGGATGTCGCTGGGCCTGGGGTTGGCGTTCCAGTAGTTCGCGCCATTGCATTCGGTACACGCCACCTTCCTTGTGCGTTTAAACATGTTGGCCTCCTGCCATATGTTTTTGCTGGGAAAACTGATCCTATCACGCCGTGCGGGAAACGGAAGGGGGCTTCTCGCCTCTTTTCGTCTATGCCGATTTGTCGTCGCTTTGTGCGTGCGGTGCCATGGCCATGGCGGGCGTGAAGGGTGCCGAAGTGGTTCCGGGCAGGATGGCGCCCCCATCAGGATTCGAACCTGAGACCTTCCCCTTAGGAGCGTCAAGGTTGCCGTTTTTAAGGTTTTCCAACATCGTCCATAACCATCGCATGCTGTCTTTTAAACCTAGGTAAAACAACTTAGTAAGTTCGATCAAGGTTTGATTTTTGTCCATTGGCATCCGCTGATGTCCAGCTCTATACTAGATCTTTGTTGGGGTCGCTGTTGGGGTCGGAAAATGGAAGAGAAGGAACAAAAACCTTCGGATGGGGCGCGGTCTGCGAGCCAAAAAAGGCTTACCTCGAGCAAAGCAGTCGAAAATTTCAAGGCTCCAGAGGGCAAGACGAAGGCGAGGGCAGTCGTTTCCAATGGCAAACTCGGTGGGTTAGCCCTTGAAGCTCGCCCTGATAGGCAAGCGAAGCGCTGGATTTACCGCTATCGCCAAGGCGAGACGGTAGTGGAGTATCAGCTCGGCAGCTTTCCCCAGATGAGTCTCGCTGAGGCTCGCCAGGCCCACAAGGTAGCCTTTGAGCTCGTCAGGCAGGGTATCGACCCCCGCAAGCAGCGCAAGGCCGTCAAAGCCGCCAACCAAGCGGCTTGGACGATGGGAGAAGCTTTTGAGAGGTGGATCGACTTTTATGCGTCGGCCCCTGCACGGGGTGGGCAGCCACCGACCGAGCGCACCGTGCGTAAGCAGAAGGGGCGGTGGCGGTTGCACCTGGAGAAGAGGCTAGGTGGTGCTTACGTTCGGGACATGAGCCGCCGTTTGCTTATCGAAGTGCTCGAGGATATCGCCGGCTCGGCCAGAGAGGAGGCCCGCCAGTGCCTCACTCTACTTCGGCAACTGCTGGACTACTGCGAAGATCGTGAGCAGATCGACGATAATCCGGCAGCTGGTTTGAAGCCTGCCAAGGTGAAGGCGAGGCCAGGCAAACCACGTGAACGCCACCTGAAACTTCCCGAACTGATGGAGCTTTGGGAGGTGTTGAATGAAAGTCGCGACGCTGTGGGGTTGGCCTCCACTGCGATGCTCTCCGTGTCGGTTGCCAATGCAGTCAGGCTGCTGATCCTGACTGGGGCACGCCGTGCTGAGGTGGCATCTATGCGCTGGGATGAGATCAAGAAGGATACCTGGCACATTCACGCTTCGAGAACCAAAAGTGCACGCGAACACAACGTGCACCTTTCCAAGCAGGCTCTAGCAATACTGGACGAGCAGAAGAAGCATTCGGGCGGTGACTTTGTCTTCGAATCCATGCGTTCTGTCGAAAAGCCTGTCCATTTCGATACGATCACTACAGCGATCGCCCGGTTACAGGGCAGGGCGAGAAAAGTTCCCGATACCGCAGCACCACTCTACCACCTTGAGCACTTCACCGTGCATGACCTCAGGCGGTCCGTGGCGACCCTGTGGACCGAGACTTTCCTGGCCGATCCACTGCTGGTGGACGCCATGCTAGCTCATGTGCCGCCAAGGCTGGTCGGTACCTACAATAAGGGAAAGCGGTACAAGATGCAGGTCGACGTCTGGGAGCGGTGGGGTGAGATGATTGCTGGTTTCGGAGAAGTGGGGGCTGCCAGTAACATCGTTGAGCTGTCTCGACACAGAACTTAGGGTTGAGTATGTCGTTAGTCCGCCTCCTCTCACCAAAGTACATTTCCCACAATCTCATTATTTACCACGTGTCGTGGATAGCACCTGACCGGTCACCCTGGTGGCAGTTTCCGAGTCAAGGGCAGGACCAAGGCGGAGCAAGGGTTGTTCACCAGTAGTAGCTCTGGCATTGTCGCGAGTCAGTCTCCGATCAGTAACCAGCCCTCCTCATCGACACTCACCGGCACCGGGTCCAGGGCACATCCCTTGCCAAAGCCGCCCACTCCCTCTCCGGTGCGGGCCGAGAAGGTGGCGTCATGGTTGGAGCAGCGCAATAGTTCACTATCTTGACTGAGGATGCGCTTGCCGCGCTGGTCCAGCGGTAAATACTGGTGTGGGCAAGCATTAACATAAGCCAGGCACTCACCCTTTAGCCTGACCAGCAGAAGCGGGAAGTCCCCCTTCTCACTCTTTACCGTCACACCAATGACGCTTTCAGTAGGCACCTCTTCTTGCCTGATGATCCGGGTACCCGGGGCAGGCGCGCTACGGTAGTTCAGCCATTCTTGAGTCATTTCACTCTCTGATTCTCTTATCGTGTGGCTAGGCGCCGCACTTCCTGCGCCTCTACTACATGCCGGCAAACCGGTTAGCCCGTGTCCGGCTGCGCCCCCGGAGCGGCCTTGGCGAAGGCTTCCATTCCGCGGCAGCGCTCGGCGATGCGGCGGATCGTCGGATACGCCGAGAGGTCGCACTCGAAGCGCTCGGCGTTGAACACCTGCGGCACCAGGCAGAGATCCGCCAGGCTTGGGCTGTCGCCGTGGCAGAACGCGCCGGTGGCGGCCTCGCCCGCCAGCCTCGCTTCCAGCGCGGTGAAACCCTCGGCGATCCAGTGGCGGTACCAGGCCAGCTTGGCCGCTTCGTCCAGCTTCAGCTCGTGTACCAGGTACTTGAGCACCTTCAGATTGTTGAGCGGGTGGATCTCGCAGGCCACCAGTTGGGCCAGCGAGCGCACCCGGGCGCGGCCCTCGGGGTCTGCCGGCAGCAGCGCCGGCTCGGGATGGCGCTCCTCCAGGTACTCGCAGATCGCCAGCGACTGGCTAAGCTGGACGCCCTCGTCGGTCTCGAGGATCGGCACCAGCCCCTGGGGATTGCGGGCGAGGTTGGCCTCGTCCCGCTGCTCGCCCTTGACCAGATTGACCGGCACCTGGGCGTAGTCCAGCCCCTTGAGGTTGAGCGCAATGCGCACCCGATACGCCGCCGACGAACGGAAATAGCCGTACAGCTTGGTCATGCGTGGCTCCTTGTGTCGCGTCACTCTGGCTGGCTTGCTCTGGCTGGATTATTTGGGCCGGTAGGCCACCACCTGCTGGTCGATGGTGCCGAAGATGCTGTTGCCGTCACGGTCGAACATCTCGATGCGCACCCGATCGCCGAAGCGCATGAAGGGCGTCTTGGCCGCGCCGTGCAGGATCTGCTCCACCATGCGCACCTCGGCCAGGCAACTATAGCCCACGCCGCCGTCGGCGACCGGCTTGCCGGGGCCGCCGTCAGGATCGGGGTTGGAGACGGTGCCCGAGCCGATGATGGCGCCGGCGCCCAGATAGCGGGTCTTGGCCGCGTGGGCGACCAGCTCGGGGAAGCCGAAGATCATGTCCGGGCCGGCCTCGGGCTCGCCGAACTTCTCGCCGTTGAGGTGCACCGTCAGCGGCAGGTGAACGCGACCATCCCGCCAGGCGTCGCCCAGCTCGTCGGGGGTGACGCAGATCGGTGAGAAGCTCGAGGCCGGCTTGGCCTGGAAGAAGCCGAAGCCCTTGGCCAGCTCGCCGGGGATCAGCCCGCGCAGGCTGACGTCGTTGACCAGCATGACCAGCTTGATGTGGCCGGCGGCCTGCTCCGGGGTCACCGCCATGGGCACGTCGTCGGTGATCACCGCGATCTCGCCCTCGAAGTCGATGCCGTGCTCCTCGCTGACCGCCTCGATCTCCTCGGTGGGGGCGAGGAAACGGTCGCCGCCGCCCTGGTACATCAGCGGGTCGGTCCAGAAGGTCTCGGGCATCTCGGCGTTACGCGCCTGGCGCACCAGCTTGACGTGGTTGAGGTAGGCGGAGCCGTCGGCCCAGTGGTAGCTGCGCGGCAGCGGCGAGTGCAGCTTGCTCTGGTCCAGGGTGAAGGCGCCCTCGGCGCTGCCGTCGTTGAGCTCGGCGTAGCGTGCTTCCAGCTTCGAGCTCACCGCGTCCCAGTTCTCGATGGCCTGCTGCAGGGTGGCGGCGATGTCGGTGGCGGAAACGGCGCGGGTGAGGTCGCGGGAGACCACCAGCAGTTCGCCGTCGCGGCCGTTTTTCAAAGTGGCGAGTTTCATCTTGGCTCAATCCTTTTGTCAGGGGCGGGGCTCGTCGGCCCCGTCCGGTTCAGCGTTTCGTCTCTCAGGGCTATTCTTAATCGCTCAAGGCTGTCAGGGCTGCTTGGGATCGAAGTGCGAGCGCAGCGTCGACCACACGTCGACGTAGTCGCGCTGGCGGATGTCCGCGTTGAGCGCCGCTTCGGTCGGATGGTAGACGTAGCGGCTCTCGAACATGAAGGCCAGGGTCGCATCCAGGCGCTGCGGTGTCAGCTCGGCGTTCGAGGCCTTCTCGAAGGTCTCGGCGTCGGGGCCATGGGGCGACATGCAGTTGTGCAGGCTGGCGCCGCCGGGCAGGAAGCCCTCGGCCTTGGCGTCGTATTCGCCGTGGATCAGGCCCATGAACTCGCTCATCAGGTTGCGATGGAAGTAGGGCGGGCGGAAGGTGTTGTCGGCCACCATCCAGCGCGGCGGGAAGATCACGAAGTCGATGTTGGCCATGCCCGGGGTGTCGGAGGGCGAGGTCAGCACGGTGAAGATCGAGGGGTCGGGGTGATCGAAGCTCACCGTGTTGATGGTGTTGAAGTTGGCCAGGTCGTACTTGTAGGGGGCGTAGTTGCCGTGCCAGGCCACCACGTCCAGCGGCGAGTGGCCGAGCCGGGTCACCCAGAAGCGGCCGGAGAACTTCGCCACCAGCTCGAAGTCGCCCTCGATGTCTTCGTATGCCGCTACCGGACTCTCGAAGTCCCGTGGGTTGGCCAGGCCGTTGGCACCAATGGGGCCGAGGCCGGGCAGCTCCAGCGGACTGCCGTAGTTCTCGCAGACGTAGCCGCGGGCGGCATCGGAGCCCGCGGCCAGGCGCACCTGGAACTTCATGCCGCGGGGAATCACCGCGATCTCGCCGCCCTTGACCTCGAGCTCGCCGAGCTCGGTGCGCAGGCGCAGGGTGCCCTGCTGCGGCACGATCAACAGCTCACCGTCGGCGTCGTAGAAGAAGCGCTCGGTCATGTCGCGGTTGAAGGCGTAGACGTGCACGCCGCAGCCGGCCTGGGTGCCGGCGTCGCCGTTGACGGCAATCGTCAGCAGGCCGTCGATGAAGTCGGTGGGCTCGGCGGGAATCGGTAGCGGGTCCCAGCGCATCTGGTTGGGGTCGGCGGCGGGCTTGGCCAGCGGCGAGGTGGCTATCCGGCCGTTCTCCAGCGGCGTATAGGCGCTCTGCACCACCGAGGGGCGGATGCGGTAGAGCCAGCTGCGCAGGTTGGCGTGGCGCGGCGCGGTGAAGGCCGAGCCGGTGAGCTGTTCGGCGTAGAGGCCGTAGGCGCACTTCTGCGGCGAGTTCTGCCCGGCCGGCAGGGCGCCGGGCAGCGCTTCGCTGGCGAAGTGGTTGCGGAAACCGCTCTGGTACGCAAGCGCGTCGGTGGTCATGGGGACTCCTTGGGTAACGAATGGTGATGCAACGTAGCCGGCAAGTGTCGGAAAAATGTTTCATATGAAACAATAATAAGATCTCGTTCCGCACAAGCGTCAAGAGGGGGGCTGGCCATGCCACCATGTTTATTTGCCATAGGCCTCATCAACTATATGATTAACAATGGATATTTTTATCGAGGATGGCGGAGGGAGAGAGCCATGGTATTTCGACAGCTAAAGAGTTCCAGGATGGAACTCTCCATATGTAGTTTCTATTAAGAGTTTATTGGTGGTTGAAGGGCGGCGTGACAAGGCCTATCGCTCTATCGACCGGGCTTTCGGCCCATGTCAGGGCTAAGCATCGTTGGGGGCTGGCTTTTGAAGAAGTTATCGGGGCATAGCGATATAGACCTTGGTCGAATTCGATAGACCAAAGTGGTAGCCGAAATGTCCTGAAGACAGGCGAGAAATGTTTGTTATCTAATTGATAATAAAATTTTTCTTAAGATTCGTTCCGCAACGGAAAGCTGTCGTTGAAAATTGCGAACTTTAAGGCCATCAATGGCTCGCTTAGCTTCAGGCTCAAGTTCTGATCACCACTCGAAGGCGAGTCCTCATGAGCGTGAATACTCCTAAACAAGCAATCATCAACGAAGTAGGTCTGCGCGATGGCCTGCAGAGCATCGCCACCACTCTCCCTACCCAGATGAAGTTGGAGTGGATCCATGACGCCTATCAGGCCGGTATGCGTGAAATGGAAGTCGGTTCCTTTGTACCCCCCAAGCTGTTGCCGCAGCTGGCGGATACCGCTGAGCTCGTGGCCTACGCCAAGACGCTACCGGGCCTTTTCGTGTCGGTACTGGTCCCCAACCTCAAGGGGGCCGAGCGGGCCATTGCCAGCGGAGCAGACTTGATGATCCTGCCGATCTCAGCCAGCCACGAGCATAGCCTGGCCAATGTGCGCAAGACGCCCGACGACATGATAGCCGAAGTGGGTCGCATCAAAGCGGCAAAGGAGGCCGCCGGCTCTGAGATCCTTATCGAGGCGGGTATTGGCACGGCGTTTGGCTGCACGCTGCGGGGGCATGTCGAGCGCTCCGAGGTGCTGCGTCTGATGCAGGCCGCGCTGGAGGCCGGTGCCGATCGCGTCAGCATGGCGGATACCGTGGGTTACGCCGACCCGGCGATGGTCCGTGAGCTCTTCGGCCAGGCCGTTGAATTGGCCGGCGACAAGTGCTGGCGGGCGCACTTCCACGATACCCGCGGCTTGGCCTTGGCTAATGCTTACGCCGCGCTGGAAGTGGGGATCACTCGCTTCGATGCCTCACTGGCCGGGATCGGGGGCTGCCCACATGCCCCCGGAGCCAGCGGCAACGTGGCCTCAGAGGACCTGGCCTTCATGCTGGCCAGCATGCAATTCGAGACCAGAATCGACATCGCCCGACTGCTCGAACTGCGTAAGAAGGTCGTGGGTTGGCTCGCGGGCGAGGAGACGCACGGCACGCTATGGCGGGCGGGACTGCCGAAAACATTCATGATTGACGACGCCCGTGTCGGAGCGTGACGAGGTAACCATGAACAACACCGTATCTGATCAACAGCCTTTGCCGCTCGACGGCATCCGCGTCATCGAATTCAGCCACATGGTCATGGGCCCCACTTGTGGCATGATCCTGGCCGACCTAGGCGCTGAGGTCATCAAGATCGAGCCGCCCCAAGGTGACAAGACGCGCAAGATGAACGGTCTGGGCATGGGCTTCTTCCGCACCTACAACCGCAACAAGAAGAGCGTGGTGCTCGACATCAAGTCCGAGACAGGCAAGGGGACCCTGATGGAGTTGCTCGCCCAGTCGGACGTGATGATCGAGAACTTCCGGCCTGGACTGATGGACTCGTTGGGGTTGGGCTATGAGGCGCTGTCCAAGCAGTTCCCGCACCTTATCTATGTATCGCACAAAGGCTTCTTGCCCGGCCCCTACGAGAATCGCCTGGCACTGGACGAGGTCGTGCAGATGATGGGAGGCCTGGCCTACATGACCGGTCCCGAAGGCCGACCGCTGCGCGCCGGCGCCTCGGTCAACGACATCATGGGGGGCATGTTCGGGGCGATCGGCGTGCTGGCGGCCATCTTGCAGCGCCAGAAGACGAGCAAGGGACAAGAGATCCAGAGCGCGTTATTCGAGAACTGCGTCTTCCTGTCGGCCTCGCACATGCAGCAGGCTGCCATGTCGGGAGAGATCCCCCCGCCCATGCCCTCCCGTGTATCGCCGTGGACAATCTACGATGTCTTCACCGTGGCCAAGGGCGAACAGCTGTTTATCGGTGCTGTCAGCGACAGGCAGTGGGACATCCTCTGCAACGTCCTTGAGCGGCGTGACCTGCTGGAGGACCCTGAGCTGCGCACCAACGATCAGCGACTCAAGGTTCGTCCTGCTCTGTTGGAGACGCTGGGTGAGACCCTTGCTCGACACGACCTCGATGAGCTGTCGGCGAAGCTTGATGCGGCAGGGTTGCCCTATGCACCGATCACCCGTCCCGATGAGCTTCTCCACGACATTCACCTGAAGGAAAGCGGCGGCCTGGCCCCGATGCAGACCGACGAAGGAGGTTCCACCGACGTCGTTCTCCTGCCCTTGATGATGGGAGGCAAGCGGCCACAGGTGCGCAGGCCACTCGCCAAAGTGGGAGAACATACCGAAGAGGTTCTGGGCAAGCTCGCCTCCCGGGCCTGAAATGCCGAGTCACCATTGAACGCTAACCTTCACCCCTGAATGAACGATAATCACAATATTGGAGGCACCATGAAAATGACAATTAAGACACTCGTTACCACTGTGACCGTTGCAAGCTCAGTCGGGGTTGCAGTCGCAGCCGACTATACAATGCGCCTCACACACCAGCTGCCCGGGGCCCACCATGTTGCAAAGGCTATCGAAGCCTTCGCCGAAGAGATTGAGATCAATAGTGACGGTCGAATCGAGGTCGAAGTGTTCGGCGGTGCCCAGCTGTTCGGTCCGAGTCAGTTTCACCCGGCCGTTGCTCGCGGCAATATCGAGGCAGCATCTCTCATCAACCTGCAGTGGGGCGGCACCATCCCGGAAATGCAGGTATTCAATATTCCCGGCTTAATTACATCGGCTGATCAATTGGATGAATTTTCGCAATCGGAAGCCGCTGCTTTCCTGGACGACAAAATGGAGGCCCGGGGTGTTAAGAACGTTGCCTGGCTGCTGGACGCCAACAATGCCGTGGTTACCTCTTCCAGCCAGCCACTCGTGGCTCCTGAGGACTTCCAGGGGATCAATATCCGTGGCTTGAGTCGTGTGTTTGACCGTGGCCTGATCGCCATGGGAGCAGCACCCTCCACCATGCCTGGTTCTGAAGTCTATCAGGGGCTGCAGACAGGGGTCGTCGATGCCGCCATTACTAGCGTTGGGGCTGCTTATTCACGTCGCTACTTTGAAGTCCAGGAATATGGTTCGGCGTCCAACCTGATCAGCGTTTACCAGAACATCATTGTCAATCCTGCTTGGTGGAACAGCTTGCCGGAAGATCTTCAGGAAATTGTTCTCAATGCGGGACGCAATGCCGAAAGCCGACTCGTTCCTGACTCTGACGACGTGGACCCGGCAGGGGTAGAGCGCCTCAGGGAGGTGGGCGTGGACGTCACTGTGCTTTCTGACCAGCAGTTCCAGACTTTGGTGGAGGCCATGCGGCCGGCAATCGAGGAAGCTTTCCTGGAAACCAGCCCCGATGGCGAAAAGCTGATCGAGCTGCTTGAACAGCGCTGAATAACGGTGAGTGGTGATGATAGGTAGCCGAAGCCTCTGCGACTACCTATTGCAACGCTGGATATCTCAGAAAGAGTGAAGCGAAGGAAGTGTGTTATGGCGAATGAAGAGAGCTATACCAGCAGAGGTTCGGTCGAGCGCCAGCAGCCTGCAGCACTGAGATTTCTTGGCCACTTAGTGTATTGGATGACCACGGTGGGAATGGCCATCTCTGCTATTGGTGTGCTGGTGGCGCTGGTGCTGATCAGCTACTCCGTGATTACTCGGTACCTCTTGGGCGCACCTTCGTTATGGATTGATGGTGTTATCGGCTTTCTGTTGGTAGCCATCGTGATGTTTGGTGCGTCGGCCGCCCTTAGGGAAGGGCGGCACTTGGGGGTCGATCTGTTTACTGGACAGTTAAAGGGCAGAACCAAGCACTGGGCCGAAGTCTGGTCGATGGCGGCCGTGCTGGCGGTGGCCGGCTATCTAATGGTCGATGGCTGGCAAACGGCTATGTTTTCTCGAATGATCGGAATCACTACGCACGGATACGTCGAGTTCCCGATGTACTGGATACAGCTATTGATCCCTGTTGGGGGCGTAATGCTGGGTCTGGCAGCGTTAGAGGCGCTGGGGCGCATAGCGTGTGGTTTCCCTGCTCATGTTGGTGCAGAGAGTGACGAGCGAGGGGATGCCAAATGATGACGGTGCTATTTATTCTACTTGGTCTGGTGCTGCTTCTTTTCACCGGTTTGCCCATCTTTGCAGGGCTGTCCATATTTGGTGTGGGCCTATTGATTGGCGCGCCGGGTGGGATCGGCGGATTGAGCGATATCATCTTCACCAAGATCAGCATGTATGTTCTGGTGGCGATTCCCCTGTTTGCCTATATGGCTCACGTAATGATTCGAGGGAGAATCGTTGATGATCTGTATGGCACTGCCTATACCTTGAGTCGGCATTTGCCGGGAGGGGTGGGTATAGCCACCATCATGGCTTGCATGATCTTTTCGGCCATATCCGGTTCCAGTGTTGCTACTGCCCTGACGATTGGTGCAGTGGCAATACCACAGATGATTCGTTATGGTTACGATCCCAAGGTAGCTTATGGTCTAGTCGCTGCGGGTGGGACCTTGGGCATCCTGATCCCACCTTCCGGACCGATGATCATCTACGGCGTGGCGACGGATACCTCAATTGGTGGCCTGTTCATGGCCGGCCTAGTCCCAGGGCTGATGCTAGCCTTGATCTTTATGCTGGCGACGGCCTTCAGTCAGCGCAAGGCTAAGCGTGAGAAGCGTGCCTCCTTCAGAGAGTCCATGCAGGCGCTGCGCAAGTCTTTCTGGGCGCTGCTATTGCCGACCCTGGTGCTCGGCGGAATGTATTTAGGTGTATTTACTGCGACCGAGGCGGCTGCCATTGGTGCCTCCCTAGCTCTCGTTGTCTCCTGTACGGTGTATCGCTCAATTGGTTTTCGTGATGTCTGGGAATGCGCCATTGACGCCAGCCGTACCTCCGCAATGCTGTTCATGATCCTGGCCGGGGCAGCGGTCTTCAGTCATGCCCTGACCAAGATGATGATTCCACAACAGATAGTTCAGACGGTCGTAGCTCTGGATGTGGGTGTGTTCGGCTTCCTGATCGCGATGATGCTTCTCATCTTCATTCTCGGAATGTTCCTCGAATCGATTGCCATCATCCTGATCACCTCTCCGGTCATCCTTCCTGTAATGGTGTTGCTGGATATCAACCCAATCTGGTATGGGGTACTACTAGTCATCAACCTGGAGCTGGCGATGATCACGCCGCCGGTCGGGATGAACCTGTACACGATCAAGGCGGTTACCAATGCCCCTATCGGCCGTGTAATCCAGGGTGCGTTCCCCTTCGTCTTTTTGATGATACTTGGTCTAGCGCTGGTCATGGTTTTCCCGCAGATTGCCATGTGGCTGCCAAATAATATGCTGAACCTCGGTGGCTAATCTGCCCCGATCGATGGAGTTACCATGGCAATTTATCGTTATGACGGGCAAGAGCCCGAGATTCATGAACAGGCCTATGTGGCCGACACCGCTGATGTCATTGGCCGAGTGATTCTGGAAAAAGGGGCTAGTATTTGGTATCAGGCCGTATTGCGCGGTGACAACGAGGCGATCACGATCCGCGAGAACAGCAACATTCAGGAGTGTGCTGTGCTGCACACCGATCCCGGCTATCCACTCGAGGTCGGCGAAGGGGTTACCGTTGGCCATCAGGCCATGCTGCATGGTTGTACCATTGGAGCCAATTCGCTGATCGGTATCCAGGCGATCATTCTCAATGGCGCCCAGATAGGTAAAAACTGTTTGGTAGCGGCAGGGGCCGTGGTAACAGAGGGGAAAGAATATCCCGATAATTCGCTGATTGTCGGAGCCCCCGCCAAGGTTGTTAGAGAGCTTTCGCCTGAAGCCGTGGCCAAGCTGCAGGCTAGCGCCAGCCACTATGTGTCCCGTGCGCAGGCGCAGAAAGATAAACTGGAGAAGATTTCATAGACAGAGAAGTTAAGCTGGTGGGTGTGGCTTGTGATTGCTGTGCTCGCCAGTTTTTGTTCTTCTAGTACCATAGTTCCTTGTCAGGTTTGGTCAGGTGATCAAATAATCGGCGAGCCGGCACGCTGAGTTTGTCGTAATCACGGATACATACGACAAACTTGCGCGCTGCCCAAGGGTCTTCAAGAGGGATGGCGCAGATGTTCATGGCATTTTCGTAGATCTTGGCCACGGCTAGCGGAACGATCGCCACTGCCAGCTCCGAGTCGACAATTCGGCAGGCTGCGTCGAAGGTGGTGACGTGGACACGAAAGCGCAACGGCTTGCCCAGGGCCGAAGCCTGTCGTTGAAGAGTAAGACTAACCAGGCTCCCGGGCAGAATTTCGACATGCTGATAATCAAGGGATTCCTCGAAGAGTATGCTTTCCCGGGCGGCAAGTGGGTTGGAAGAGTGCACGACCAACGATAGCTGGTCGGTCTGATAGGGCAGGGAATAGAGCTGCTTGGTATTGGCATCTTCCCAGCAGATTCCAATATCGCCGCGCCCCTCCTCAATGCCCCGTGTGATCAAAGAACTGACCTTCTCCTCCAGGATCACCTGTACCTTCTCGTTCTCTTTCATGAAGGCGCTGAGTTGTCTGGGCAGGAATTGGCAAACCACCGAGAGGCTCGCCAGGATATGCAGGTTTCCCTGAATGCCGTGGCTGAATTCACTCAGCTCGACATGCATTCGCTCGAGCGACATGAGCGTTTCTTTGGCAGCACGAAGAAGAACCTCACCTGCCGGCGTCGGCGAGGCGCCACGCTTGCCACGTTCCAGTAGCTTGACGCCTGCCTGCTCTTCCATGGCAGTAAGGCGCTTGCTGACCGCAGAGGGAACGATGGCGATTTTCTCCGCTGCCGTTACGATGCTGCCTTCTTCACACACGGTAATGAAGATTTTCAGTGAGTAGGGATCGTAGTACCTCACATTTTGATCTCCTTGCTATGCATTGAATTTTTTCAGTCACCTCCCTTTCAGAGTGGAGAGGTACTCAAGCTTGAGTTTGGCATAAATTCCTAAAAGTGAGCTTCTCACGGCAAGGCAGACCGTTGGCATGCGACAAAAGTCTAATTATGACCTTTTGAATCTGTCGGCGAGATTTTAAATAACTGAATTTTAATGGGTTTTGTTAATTTCCTGTACGGAATCTTTAAGCTGAAATAACTGAACTTTTCCACTCTAAATCTGCGTTGTAACGTCGGCACTATCACGGTGCGATGCATCTTTGCAGTTGACACATTCATTCAGTTTGAAAAGAGGAGCTGTCGCCATGACGGAAGCTAGCGGAATGATTTCTAACCCAAACCCCATCGGAACCAACGGCTTCGAGTTCGTCGAGTACAGCGCACCCAGCGCCGAAGGCATCGAGGAACTGCGCGCGCTGTTCAACCGCATGGGCTTCACCGAGACGCGCAAGCACCGCTCCAAGCAGGTGTTCCTGTTCCAGCAGGAGAACGTCAACTTCGTGCTCAACGCCGAGCCGGACAGCCACGCGGCCGAGTTTGCCAAGGTGCACGGCCCCTGTGCCTGCGCCATGGCGTGGAAGGTGGCCGACGCCAAGCAGGCCTTCGAGTATGCCCTGGCCCACGGCGCCGAGGCGGTGGAGAATCCGGTCGGTCCCGGCGAGGTGGGCATTCCCGCGGTACGCGGCATCGGTGGCTCGCTGCTCTACTTCGTCGACAACAAGGTCGACAGCGAAGGCCGTACCATCTATGACATCGACTTCGAGCCGATTCCCGGCCGTTCGCCCAACGACAACAGCGTGGGCCTGAAGGTACTCGATCACCTGACCCACAACGTCGACCGCGGCCAGATGGACAAGTGGGCCGACTTCTACACCGAGATCGCCAACTTCCGCGAGAACCGCTACTTCGACATCAAGGGCAAGAAGACCGGCCTGCACTCCCGCGCCATGACCGCCCCCTGCGGCAAGATGCACATCCCGATCAACGAGTCCGCCGACGATAGCTCGCAGATCGCCGAGTTCCTGCGTGAGTACAACGGCGAGGGTATCCAGCATCTGGCCATGGCCACCGACGACATCTACGCCACCGTGCGGGGCCTGCGCGCCAACGGCGTGACCTTCCTCACCACCCCGGACACCTACTACGAGAAGGTCGACACTCGCGTGCCCAACCACGAGGAAAACGTCGAGGATCTGCGCGAGCTGAGCCTGCTGATCGACGGCGGTCCGGACGAGGGCGTACTGCTGCAGATCTTCACCGAGACCGTGATCGGTCCGATCTTCTTCGAGATCATTCAGCGCAAGGGCAACGACGGTTTCGGCGAGGGCAACTTCAAGGCCCTGTTCGAATCCATCGAGGAGGATCAGATCCGTCGCGGTGTACTGAAGGATGAATGACCGTCCGTGCAGAGTTCAAACAACGAGGTCGACTAAGGCGCGCTGCCGCCGGGCATAACTTGCCTTAGTACTTTCCGTAGGTCCTGAACGGGAACTCGAAGTATTCACTCCATTAAACTACTTCAGCGAAAGTGCATAAAAGTAACAAGTAAGGGGAACCATAATGAAGTGCGAAATCGCTGTGATTCCCGGTGACGGAATCGGACCCGAAGTCATTGATGCTGCTCTGACAGTACTGAAAGAGTGCGGAACGCGCTATGGGCTAGAGCTCAAATACACGTTCCATGATTTCAGCGCAGATTTGTATCGCCGCACCGGGAAAAAAATTACCGCGGCTGATATGGATGAAATCGGAAAGTCCGATGCTGTGCTCTTCGGCGCGATGGGCCTGCCTGACGTGCGTGGACCGGATGGCCTTGAATTAGGCGCCCAGGTAGAAATGCGGGCTCACTACGAACTTTTTGCGAGTCTTCGACCAGTTCGGCTTTTTCCGGGAGTTGAAAGCCCTGTAAAGGCGAAGCACATCGATATGCTCGTGATCCGCGAGACCTCCGAAGGGATGTTTGCGGGATTGGCGGATAAGCATGAGCCGGATAATGAGAGCGCGAGTGATCGCATGACGATTACACGGTCCACCTGCGAGAAGCTTTTTGATGTCGCTTTTTCACAGGCGAGGACGCGGCGCCAACGGGGCACGCCGGGGCATGTGACTCTTCTTCATAAATCCAATGCATTGCGAAGCAACGTTCTGATGGAGAAGGTGTTCGACGAAGTCGCTGCGAGAAACGACGATATCGGAAGCGCTAAGTATTATATCGACGCGGGATCGATGTACATGGTCACTGACCCGGAACGATATGACGTTGTCGTCTCAGAGAACATTTTCGGTGACATCGTGTCTGAAATCGCAGCCGGCCTTGTAGGCGGTCTTGGCCTCGCGCCTTCGGCTGACGTCAGTCTTACCCATGGCGTTTTCCAGCCGTCGCATGGCAGTGCGCCTGATATTGCGGGCAAAGGAGTCGCAAATCCAATGGCGATGATACTGTCAGCCGCGATGATGCTGGAATGGTTGGGAGAACGTCATGGAGACCATCTTTATGCAAAAGCGGCACAAAGCATTCATAGGGCGGTCGAGGCAGTGCTGAAAAAAGGTCCACAGGCACGTGACCTAGGCGGAACGGCGGGAACCCAGGAAGTGGTGGACGCAGTGATAAGCGCGTTACCCGCATAGTTGCGATATGAGTTGTACACCACGCCGGTACGACTAGCCCACTCTGCTCAGTCAGAATGCAATGACGTAGTCGAGAGACAAGGTTCATGAGAGGAACGCGCTTATGAGATACAAGGTACTCTTCATTAACCCGCTGAAGGATTATATCAGCCGCCTTGTGGATTCCGCACCAGAGGGATTCGACGTAAAAGTATTGTCTGCACAATTGGATGATTCGGACATTTGCCGTGAAGCTGCAGATGCCGATTTTTTAATCATGGGCGTCGATGTTCCTGAAGAGGTGTTCCGGGCTGCCAAAAAAGCCAAGTTTATTCAATATATGAGTTCCGGCTTCGGGCAGCTTCCGGAAAGTGTATTAAACGAGTTGGGCGTTCCCGTGGCCCAAATGAAGGCCCATTCGATATCCGTCGCTGAGCATGCGGTGACATTGATGCTTTCGACGTTGAGAAGAATTCCGGCCTCCATGCAGTTAATGTGCGAGGGGAAATGGCGCCCCGACTTAGATGAGATGTCTTATTCGGAGCTGTACAACAAGACAGTGGGGATTGTCGGATTGGGCAATATCGGGCGCTGGGTCGGTAAGATCGTACACAACGGATTCGGTGCCAACGTCGTCTATTATGACAACGCGGAGATTCCCCTGACAGTCTCCGAACTCATACCGGCCCGCGCCGTTTCGTTGGATGAACTGATGAAGCTGTCCGACATTGTCTGTCTGTGTGTTCCACTGAATGCTCAATCCGATAAGATGATAGGGTGGGATCAACTTTCTCAGATGAAGCGGCGAGGGATTTTTGTCAATGTCGGTCGCGGTGAAGTTGTGGATGAGGCGGCGTTAATAGATTGCTTGCGAGAGGGGCGAATCGCTGGGGCAGGACTTGATGTCTATATGAGAGAGCCGCTTGATAGCGGCAGTGAGTTGCTGACTTTAGAGCAGGTGGTATGCACGCCTCATATGGCGGGCGTCGGCTGGGAAAACGTCGAGCGTAGGATCGAAACTGTGTGGCAGAATATTGAAACAGTCTTGCATGGCGGCATCCCAAGCGGGGTCTTTACGTCGACGAAGCGTGCGGCAAACCTGACGGCCTCTTAGTATTATAGGTGAGCTATGTAAGGTGCAATACAGTGATTGTTTTAGAAGCACAAAATGGTAATGGATGCAAAAAATAAAGTTGTTACACTTTTCCTAAAAAACAGGCTCTCCCCCTGTGTGATATTTTCCTTATCCTAATGGCAGGAGATCTCGTGATGAAAAGTAAGAGACATACAGAAGGGAAGATCACCAGTAACCTTAAGCCCGGTTTCGGTAAGGGGGCTTCAAGTTCCCGTTCGAACCTGTCGAAGAAGACTAGCTCCGTCGCGGTGTGCTCAAAAATGATTGAGTACATACGAAATCACTGCTGCTGTCAGGTAATAACAAATGTTCAATAATATTGCTCAGGTACCGGGCGATCCCATACTAGGGCTGATTGAAACCTACAAAAAGGATACCAATCCTCGCAAAGTGGATCTGGGCGTGGGTGTATACCGAAGTGCCAATGGTACGACACCGATACTTAAGTCAGTTAAGAAGGCAGGGGCCTGGCTTCAAAAATCTGAAAGCACGAAGGAGTATATTGGATCTCACGGTGATCCGCAATTTTCCAATGCCATGCTTTCTTTGGTGCTGGGCAAGGCGTCTCCAGCAGTGCTGGCTAACCGTGCAAGCGCATCTCAAACCCTAGGTGGCAGTGGTGCTTTGAAGGTGGGGGCTGACTTTATTAAGTCTCACTTGCCTATGGCCAGCATCTGGATGCCTAGTCCGACCTGGTCTAATCATATCGGGATATTCAAGGGGGCAGGTATTGGCATCCGTGAGTATTCCTATATAGATAAAAATAATAGCCTCGATTTCGACAACATGATTGAGGCTTTGAAGCAGGTGCCTTCCGGGGATGTCGTATTGCTTCATGCCTGTTGTCATAACCCGACTGGGTTTGATCTCTCACAGAGCCAATGGGGACAGGTACTCGAGGTGGTTCGTGCGCGAAAGTTATTGCCATTGATTGACTTGGCCTACCAAGGATTTGGCGATGGGATAGAAGAAGATGCCTATGGCGTGCGTCTGCTTGCAGAGGGGCTCGATGAGCTGATCATCACTTGCTCATGTTCCAAAAATTTCGGTCTTTATCGAGAGCGAACAGGCTGTCTGATCTTGATCGCCAAGACTACCGGTCAGATGAAAAGTATTCGCTCTCAGTTGGCAGTTTTGGCCCGTGGGAACTATTCTAGTCCGCCTCATCATGGAGGGGCTGTTGTCAGCGTTATCCTTGAGTCAGATATTTTGAAAAGCCTCTGGCTCGAGGAGCTCAGGGAGATGCGAAGTCGAATTATTGAGATGCGACATGTATTCCTTGATGCAATGGCCATTCATGGTCTCAAAGACAATTTTTCCAATGTGATCAGTCAGCGAGGCATTTTTTCCTATACTGGTCTAACCGTAAATCAAGTGGAGCGGTTACGAAAAGAATTCAGTATTTACATGGTGGGTTCGGGGCGGGCCAATATTTCTGGATTAACGACACAAAATATTTCCTATGTCGCTGAGGCCGTGGCAGGCGTGGTCAGCACCTAAGTCCGTCTATGTTGGGCTATCAACCACTAGATAGCTTCTTGGTCGAGGCCCACCGCTGCTAGAGTGGACGTTGGCACCACCCTATTAAAATACTACTTTAAATTATAATAATTTTGATAACAGTTGGTTATATTGCATTGCAAAAAATATGTAAAAATGTCCCGGTCTGATATTTCCTAAATGCATAGTGTTTCTATGGTTGGAGTGCTTGGCCTTCTTTGGTTGGTTCGAAATCAAGAATATGTCTTTTGTTTGTGTGACTCTGCCATTACTTGCGTACCTTCAGCTAACCAGATTGCTCAAAAAAATAAAGTAGATTAAAAGCCGGTGCTTCCCTCTAGGGCAGCACCGGCGCTATAACGCGATCACTCTCCTTGAGCTTTATAGGTCGCCCCGCTCGGCCAACGATACGCAGCGTTCACCACCAACCACGATATGGTCGAGGATCCGGATCTCCACCAGCCCCAGTGCTTCCTTGAGCCGCTGGGTAATACGCCGGTCAGCGTCGCTGGGCTCGGGGTCGCCCGAGGGGTGGTTGTGGACCAGAATCACAGCAGCAGCGTTGTGCGCCAGGGCGCGTTTCACCACCTCACGGGGGTAGACGCTGGCCGAGTCGATGGTGCCGCGGAACAGCTCCTCGAAGCATATGACGCGGTGTTGGCTATCGAGGAAGATGGCACTAAACACCTCATGCTCGTAGTCCTGCAACAGGATCTGCAGGTACTCGAACGCCAGCGCTGGCTGGCTGATCTTGCGCCCCCTGGCCAGCCGGCGACGAGCAAATGCCTTGGCGATGCTCAGGAGCTCCGCTTCAGTCACCGTGTCGGTGATGCGATAGGTACCGGCGGTCTCGCCGGCACTCAGCTTGCGATGGTTCATGATCCTCTCCTCAGGCAGCCATCACCAGCGCCATGCGGCGCTCCATTTCTTCGTAGAATGCCTCGACCCGCTCGGCGATGGTTCGGATCAGCGCCTCGTCCCGGTAAGCACGCTTCACGAACAGCGGCATGCCCGGCCAGTAGCTGACGAAGTCGATCCACTCCCGCTCGCTGACCCACAGCCCACCCTGGCACTGCGCCACGTGCTCTTGGGGCAGCTCGTCGGCCAGTAGCAGCTCGATCTGGTACTTGGGCAGCTTGGTCTTGATCTCCACCAGGCCGCTGCCGTCCACCAGACAGTCGGGGGAGTAGCCCACCCCGTGGTTGAGGATGATGCCGACTTGCTCCAGGCGAGGCAGGCCAATCGCTTCCTGGTAGAGCTCGCGGGCCACCGGCTCCAGCTCGTGGCCGCGCTGGGTATGGGCGTTGCCCTGGAAGGCATCGCTGGGCTCGCCGGTGATGCGCTCACCGATCAGCTGGTGCATGTAGCTGATGGCGCCAGTACCGAAGCCTGCCGGCCCCTTGCCCTTGACCAGCAGCATCTTCAGCTCGGACATGGTGACGATACCGAGGCGTGCGGCATGCCACTCGGGCGTGCCCTGTTCCAGTGTCAGGATCTGCATGACGATCTCCTTGTGACATGACGGCATAGCGGCGAGGGGTAACCCTCGCCGATGGCTCAGTGACGTTGATGATTGGGCAGCGCCCGCTTCTGCAGGGAGGCGCGCAGCTTGTCGAAGTCGCAGCGCGGGACCCGCTCGACCTCGCCGTACTTGCCGACGAACCACTCCTGGGTAGTGACGGGACAGGCGCTGATCAGCTGCTTGAGCTGACTCGCCTGGAACGGCGTGACTACCTTCACCGGGGGCGCCGCGCCATGACCGTTGTCGTCCTGCCCGCGGGTGGTGATATTGAGCAGGGCGCACAGCACATAGCGCTTGCCGTAGCTGGTCGAGGAGCCGAAGGCCTGCACGGCGTTCTTGCTGCCGCTGGTATCGGCCGGCAGCAGCATGCTGGTCTCCTCGCGGTGACCGTCCTTGTGCATCAGCACGCCGGTGACCTGAATCCCCCGCTCCTGGGTCTGAATACGAAAGCTCACCGCGAAGCCGTGCTGCTTCATGATTGGCCGCACGGTATCGACGATATCCTCCAGGGTGGCGTAGGCGCCGTTGTTTCCCTGGCCACGCTCGGCGATGCTCGGCAGTTCCGTCTGCATGGCCGCCATGGCGGCGCTGTAGGCCATCAGCGCCTGGCGGTCCAGCACGCGCTCCTGCATCTGCAGCAGGCGCTCCATCTTGTCGATGTCGACTTCAGGATTAAGCGCAGCCCGCTCGATCACCTGAATGATCGCGGTACTCTCCTGAAGCGGTGATGCGAGGACCGGTACCGCCTCGGTGACTGCGGCGTGCCGGGTAGCCGGAGCCCGACCGTTGGTCTTGCTACTTGAGGGTTGGCTGGGTGTGGTCATGTGACCTCCTTTTACTGATAGTGCTTGAAGACATCCTGGAGCTGATCGGCAGGCACCGGCTCCAGCGACACGACCACGCGAAACACCTGGCCATGGGCCATCACGTGGGTCTGGGCTTGCTTCTCGCCAGCACCGAGCAGTTGACGTGCCAACTGCGTCAGCGCCCGGCAGGCCTCCAGAGAGAGGGGCAATGGCATGGGACCTCCAGAATCGAATACGCCCGACCTGGTCGGATCGGGCGCTATGCCGTGAATGGGGAAAACGAACCTGGTGGACGGGACCGCAATGGGTACGTCATGTCGGGTCAGAATCAGGCCACCAGGGCCATGGCAGAATCGAGCGCCTTGTCCTTGAGGCTTGCTCCTTGGCCGAACCAGGCAGAGTCCATGCGGTAGTCGTTGCTGCGGGCACGCTTCTCGTGGTCGACGTACTCGGTGATGGCATTGAGCAGGCCCCAGGCGGTGCCCTGCGCCGTGCACAGCTGCGATCCCCGCCCCTCGCCGTGGTAGAGCTTCTGCACCCGATTAAGGGCGCGGTAATTGGGAAGCTTGGAAGGGTCGTCCAGCGGTTCCTCGGCGTTACAGATCACCGCCTGGAAGTAGGTCTTCACCTCCTCCTGGCTGACCTTGCGCTCGGCCAGGGTCTTCATGCGGTACATGAAGTCGTCCCACTGCGAGACTGAGATGCCCAGCTGCTGCTTGACCCGCTGCGGGTTGAACTCCGTGCTGTGCGGCACCTTCACCCCCTGGCTCATGCCGTCCACCGCGATGGTCAGGGTGTTGTTGCACACCACCCGTACCGAGGTAGGCGTGGCCACGGTGGCAAGCGATCCGTCACAGGACGTGGCCAGCAGCAGGTAGGCGTTGACCTGGTCCTGCCCCTTCAGCGCCGTGCCCAGCCCGCTGCGAGCCAGCGCCCAGAACTTGCGGCCGCCCTTGAGCACCCCGGCGGTCTCCAGCTCGTAACCGGCGTACTCGGTCAGGTCGCGGTAAAACTCCAGCACCTCCTCCGGCTGGACCACTTTATAGCGCTGCGAGACCACTGACAGCGGTGCCCGATTATCCGAGCGATAGAGCACTTTCTGCTCCGGGAAGGAGTGGATGCTGCCCAGGTGCCCGATGCCATCGGCGATGAACCGCACCGGGGATTCCTCGATATGCCAGTCCATGCCGGCCTGTTGCCGCCAGACCTCCAGCGGTTGATGACGCGACAGCTGCTGCCCCAAGCCATGCCAGGGGGTATCGCCGACGTAGGCCATCTGTTCAATTTGGTGTGCCATGGGAAGGCTCCTTGACGAAAAAAAGTCGGCAGATCGCCGACGGATAGGGGAAGGATGTGAACGTGTCAGTCGAGAATGCGGAAAGCGTGGCCACAGCCCAGGCACAGCCAAGGCGTGCCCTCGCCGGGCGGAAACAGGCTCTGGATCATCTGATTACCGGCGTTGGCACCCGCGATTCCTCCCGTCGTGGCAGCCACCACCGCAATGGCGACGCGACTGAGAGGGAACTGGGCTGAGGCCACCAGCAGCCGACCGGGAGAGTAGAGCGACGCATAGGCACCCCTAAGGGAACCAGCCAGTGCACCGGCGGTAGCGCCCAGTATGCGGGCGGTCTCGAGGTTGATGACGCGCTGAGAGGCACAGCGCGAGCAGGGTGGGGGCATATCGGGTCTCCTGTGCTGAAACGACCCCGGGTAGGGCTCAGGTCACAGGAGTGATATAGATTTTAAATTGTGTTGAATCGCTGCGCTGGGTGGAACGAAGCGCTAGCTTTGCGATGTTTCTTACCGGCGGCCGATGAGGCGCGCTACGTCACTATGAGACGCTTCGAGGGGCGAGCAATCTAAGGCGAGGCATAACTGGACAGGGAACGGGAAGCCGGCCAGCGTGAGGAGGAGTCAAACGAATAAGGAGGATTCATTGGACGAGGGCAAGCTATACATGGAAAATGCGCCTCAATATCATTCAACGTCCAAGGGGGCAGGATGGCTCTATTCACGGCCGGGTATGAAGGAATCGACATCGACACCTTCCTGGAGCGGTTGTGTGACGCCGGTGTCGACAAGGTGATTGACGTCAGGCAGTACCCCATTTCGCGTAAGGCCGGATTTTCGAAGACGGCCTTCTCCAGTCAGCTACGGGCTGCGGGTATCGAGTATGAGCACATCCGGGAATTGGGTTGTCCCAAGCCGATTCGCGAGCAGTACAAGAGCGACGGCGACTGGTCTCGCTACACCCACGGCTTCCGTGCATACATAGCCACACAGACGGTAGCCGTGCAGCGGGTGGTGCAGGAAGCCAGCCATCTCGACGCCTGCTTGGTCTGCTTCGAGGCTGATGCGACTTTCTGCCACCGGCGCTTGGTGGCGGAGGCCGGCAAAGAACTCGACGCCAACCTGAGGGTAAAGCATCTCGCCGTTAGAAGAGCGACTGCTGCCGTTCTTTAGGCGGGTAGATCAGACTTACAATCAACCACTGCCCGGGAAACCGGTGAATTGTTCCTTGAAGAAGCAACAAATCTTTCTTCGGAAGTTCATGAAGGAGCTGTCTCTTGAAAGGCTCCTGCCAACCATCGCGGCCATGGCTCCTCACCAGGTTGCGGTAGAGCTGGCAAGCCTCCCAGTCGACGATTTTGTGGCGAAAGTGCTCAGTACCTGTAGGTGTTTCGCATTCATACCGATAATGAAAGTCGAACGGGATCTTCTCGAGCTGCCGGATACTGGCCTCGTCCTCTTCGAATAGGCTTGCTTGAGCCTTTGCGAGTTTGGACAGCTCCTCAGAGGTCCAGTCAGGGCTCTTGTGAGGCGTTATGTCGAGATCGGTAACTCGGGTAACTCGAACCAGTCCCAGCGACACCTGGTGATTGATCCTGGCCTGTTCGAGGTCAGCGTGGCTTTCGTAGATGGGAAGGCGGCTGATCAAGGACCTCCGAGCTGCCCAGTCCCGCTGACGTCCTGTATCGACAACAGTGCCTGTCCGAATGGTATCAACAAAAATTCTGTGGCTCTCGGGACGATGATCATTTGGGCTTTTCTCGACACGAGCCCTGATCCATTGCCATTTGCGGAACTGCTGCTTCTCGTTGACTAACCGAAATGGGACTGGATATAACCGTATCAACGTGCCACCTTCCTCCATGCCAGCGACACACGAGGTCTCGGTATACTTGATGCTGGGCGAGGGGTAAGTTTTACAGAGGATCAGAATGTTCGCTTCCCGAGATGGCATCGGCCCGCTCCTTAAGTATTATTTGTCCATCCTAATATAGTCAGATCAAGCTGCGTAAGCTAGTAATCACATTCAAAGCCGCCGTAGGGCCGTTCTGCATACTCGACTTGCTCAGACCCATGCAATTCAGTCCCTCTCTTAAGATTTTGTGCTGTTTGCATTGAGTACATGCGACATATGTAGACCGTCTCCGGCTGTGTCCTATGAATTCTTACCATTGATGCTAAATTGGCCTGCTCCTTTCCTGTCACTGTCGAAGCCTGTGCAGATATGCCAGGGCAGGACCGCTAGCACCTGACGCCGAAGGTGTCGACTCTCGCTTCACCGTCCAATCCGGTGAGCAGTTAGTTCACATGAGCACGACGTCACGACGTTGAACACACTTTTTTCGGGAAAATGCGAGTGAAAGCGTGCGTTTTGTGAAATTCATTGAGTCAACGTCGTCTCGTCGTGCTCTTCCAAACCTCTCGGTGAGCACATCTGAATAGCGCGCCAGACGCTGAACGCGCAACCGTTCGTGCTCAAGCTAGTTACCAATCAAAACCAATCAAGTCAAAATCCGGCTCATCGGCAGTTAAGGCTTGCCTAGTGCTCACGGTAGGTCGCGGGTCATTTTTAGGACCGATCACCCAATGGCGTTTCGAGCCACGTTTGCCGTTGCTATAGCAGGTAATTCCCTGTGCATCGAGGAGAGGGGCGGCACGCTTGAATGCCGAACCAAGGCCGCGCGGTTCTCTTGGCCACTGGCTGTCTGAAGCCCAAGATGGTCGAAACTCGGACAGGAAAGCAAGCCATACACCTGCTGGTTTTTCGATGGCTTCGGTGATGTCATTTATCTCAAGGTACTTGATGATTGCATGGGCGACTGGCTCCTCCTCCGTCATCTCACACAGGCGCTCGCTGCGATATGCTTCGTACTGAGACCAGAAGGCGTCTGGGGCGCCAGTAAGTATATCGGAAACAATCACTCCGATTCGGCAGAAGTCCTGCCATTTTTCCGGTACGCTCCGGTCCAAGCATACTAGATCTATTTTTGCATGTACCTTGCCGAGTATACCAAGCAGAGCGCTGAAGGCGCGAGTCTGCTCGTGATCTGATAAGCCATCCCGCGTGGCGGACTGGTACCCTTGATGGCGGACGTACGCCTTTCTCGGCCGCTCTGTTGGAGGAGACGGCAACTCTAGGCTCAAGGTGAGCTCCAGAAGTTCATGATGGGTGATCACCGGCTCGAGGCTGCTTAACAAACAAGCGCGCGATACATCCAGGCTTGTCGTATTCTCATGGCAACCGGCAGCCTTCCACTCCAGGCGGCTGTTGCAAAGTAATTCGTAGAGACGCCGCTGTACAGGGAGGGGCAACGAACCTTCAACGTTTTCAAGGCTTAATACTTGGTGCCGCCAGGCAAGCTTATTGACCTCTTTCGTTGTGGTGGGTATGTCACGTATCGACGTTTCTTTAATCACAGGATCGACCAAGCGCTTGATAGTGCGCTGTAGACGTTCCATAGATTTTTTTTCCTCTCCTGTGATCTCAAGGAGGAGCTGTTGTCGTTCTGGCAACAAGCAGAGCACAACGTAAGAAAAAAGCAAAAGCTCTCGTTCCTTTGGTAGCGCCATATGCTTCTCGATGACACGTAAGCCTTTAGGGTCAAGGGCGCTAGGCTCCAGCAAGTGTAATGTGCGATAGGGACGACTGTTGATGGGATGCCAATATGGATAAATTTGCTGCGGACGTATCATAGCCTCCTCTCCTGGGGGGAACATCATTACCTGATCACCCAGAACAATATAGCGTTCCCTGTTCTCTCCCAGCCAAGTTCGTCCTGTGCCGAATGATCCACGTGCTGCCGGCTCTCGCCGCATGATATCTACGACATCACGGATGCTCTGCTCAGAAACGTCACGGTTACTAAAGTTAGCCACCATTTCTTTGATGGCAGGGGCGATCATGTCTGCTTCTAATATAAGGCCGGGTCCTCCCCGGTGCGGTATCAGGAAATAGACCCCGTTGGCGTCTACTTTGAGCCAGTAGGAGCCACGAATTATTTGCCGGATGAGGTTGGCTTTGCAGAGCTTGGGTTGGCGATTAGATCTATTTTGCAACGTTGTCAATACTTGCGTGGCCATACTCCCCCCTGCCAAAACAGTATAGCCGGGTTGGCTTTGTAGATACGTACCCTCTATGATGGGAGGCGTAAAGTGAGGGTTAGGGTAGTAGGTCATTAAGTTTGTCCTAAATTTTGTCGTGCGTGGGCTTTCCTGGGTCCTCACACTTATATTAGTTCTTCGCATGCTCGATATGGCAAGGATGTCCTCGCTAAGTCTTAGTGTGCTATAGGTTGTGCGTTTGCGTTGAAAAGGCCTGTGCTATCAGGAATTCCTCTCTGTCGTTGAGCGTATCGGCTTGGGTCAAGGTGCTACCTATCTCGGATCCTTCGATGATGGTCTGCCTCCAATTGATTTCGAATGTAATATTATCAGCGCTTAGAAAAACGTCTAATGATTAATTTTCCTCTTCAGCTTCGTGTGTCCTCGAATATTACAGGAGAACCATGAATCTCATTGGACGATTCTGGACAGTGCTCGTTAATGAAATAAATTCATGCTGGCGAGACTAGACAGCCGTTACCAGCCTGAAATGCGTCGACCTGTGGGTCCGCGGTTAAACTTGCAGCAACAGAGTCAGCTGCTCAGTTATCACTGTGCTAGCACAGTGGAGCGTCGTCAGGATCAAATTCCAACAATCAATGGAGCAGTTCTGTTTGCTAGTGCTGCCAAGGTCCATCCAAGGCATGTTCACGAGCGCCGCTGCAACATGACTGGGGCGTGATCGACAAGGTGGCCGGTCAACGCTGCAAGGTCAACTTCGCGGTTAACACGCTGGGCTATTCGCGCCGGTTTCATGCCTGGGCAGCGCCGAGTCAAGATGCCGAGCATACCTACGAGTCGCTGGTGCAGGCCTTCCGCTACTTCGGTGGCGTGCCGCGCACGGTGCTGGTGGATAACCAGAAGGCGGCGGTGTTGAAGCATGACCGTGACCACCGGGTGATCTTCAATGCCGGCTTTCTGCAACTGGCCAACCACTACGGTTTCGCCCCCAAGGCATGCCGCCCGCAGCGCCCACGGACCAAGGGCAAGACCGAGCGCATGGTGGGCTACGTGAAGCAGCATTTCTTCCAACGCTACCGGCAGTTCGAGAGCTACGCCCACCTGAACCAACTGCTCCAGCAATGGTTGGAACGGGTAGCCGATCAGCGGCCCTTTCGGCGGTTCCGACAGACCCCGGCCGAACGTTTCATGGCCGAGGTTGAGGCCTTTCAGGCACTGCCGGCCATCGACTTCGATACTCGCTATCACGACCTGCGCCAGGTCGGCTGGGACGGCTTCATCGAAGTGCGTGGCAATCGTTACAGCGTGCCCGATGGCTACTGCGGCCAGGCGGTGGTGATCCGGCTGAGCCTGGATGACGAACTGAGCGTTTATACCCCAGCCGGTGGCCGGATCGCCCAGCACCGCCTCCAGACGCCACAGGCCGGCTGGAATACCGTGCCGGAGCACCATGCCGCCCTGTGGCAGCAGACCCTCGCCGTTCAGCAGCGCGACCTGAGCGTTTACGAGGAGGTGCTGTGATGGCCCTGGAACAGCTGCTCAACCGCCTGAAGATGGAGCACCTGCAGGCCTCGCTCGACCGATTTTTGACGCATTTGAGGTCAAGTATTTTTTCCCAACGCCGGTGCTTCCTGGCCTGGGAGGTCTTTTTCAATGGTTATTTGCATGGCTTAATGTTGAGGGTGTTAAGTCTGCCAAAGGGAGATAAAATTGTTTTTACCAACTGAGCGAGGAGAGACAGATGAACGTGATTCGGATGAGAGGCCTTACCAATAAGCTTGGCATTAGCCGGTCATCGATCTATGAAATGTTAAAGGCTGATTCTCCACGTTATGATCACACGTTCCCTAGACCCGTTAAAATTGGGTCTAGGTCAGTAGGGTGGATCGAGCCCGAAGTTGATGAGTGGCTGCGTAAAAAAAGGGAGGAGTGATGCTAAACCCGTCTTCGCTTATTTTCCTTGAAGACAGGCTTAATAACTTTGTCCTTGTACATCCAGTTCGTGATTAGCGTCTCGATTTCCGATTCGGAGATCTGGTAGATTGCACGATGATCGCTGCTTTCATGGCGATTCCATATCTCGGGTGCAAGCTGGCTTGCTGCTGATTTTACAGTTTTCCAACCACTTTCTGGAGCTTTCTTATGCAAATATTCAAGTAGGTATTCTTTAAGATTGGCGAATCTCGCGTTCGCCTTGGAACCATTTTTTTTATGGCGAGCCTTCACACGCCGCTCATGCTCTGACAGGCAAGCGAGCTCTAAGCGGTGCTCAAGAGACGCAAGCTCAACTAGAGCTGCCCAGGACTGATCGCCCAGACCCTCTTTCTCAAGCAGGTCTGCACATACTAACCAGATGAAAGAGGCCGAGAAAGTGTTTTGAAGCTCGTTCGCTACATCACCACAAAGAACTGACCTAACATGATCCTGTTGCTGTGAAGCGGATAATCCGTTTTTTATGTTGGTGCAGGACGAAGCATATTCTTTCAGGAATGTATCCTCTGCCTGTCTGTCTGCTTCTTCCAAGTCCGATAGTGTGGCCGTGGGAAGATCTGGTGAGGCTATGAAGCTGAAGACTTCAGATAGCTTTCGTTTACCAGTTTGAATTTTTTCCCTGAGCGGGATTTCTGAAATGGCATGGTAATGATCGGGGCACTCCATGATATATTGGCCGAAGTGAGTAGAGTGTTTGCCGTGAACTTTTTCAGTTCGAGTGGCGGGTAAGGGGTTTGTCTTCATTTTAATCTCCAATGGTAAAGGATTCGTTATTCTGCCATGGAGAATTTAAGATGTCTATAAGGGTGCGCTATTTGTGTTTTCATATGCGATGTCTAAAAGCGTGACGTGGCTGATATTTCGGTGTCGCTAGTCCACAGGGCTCGATTTTACTTTTGGGTTATATGTTATTGGGTGTTGGGTGTGCTAGCAATATGTATTCCTAATTATGCAGCGGTGTATATAGTAATCATGACTATGAAGGGTGCTAAGCCAAGGTGGTGAGTAATGAGCTGTGCAGGGGAAGAGGAGCAGTGCCCATTTGATGCAGAGTGGGATAACGAATGGGAGACCGCTGTTACTTCATCGGCAGCGGATGTTAAGAGGCCGTGGTGGGAGGAAGCTGTAGGGGAAGAGAAGCTAGATATTGGTGCTTTAGAAGACGAAACAGTGCCACCTGAGTTAGAGCTACCTTGTGAGATGGAGGAGGTGCTTGAAGGTCGTGATAAGTGCTTCGTGGAGCACTTGCGTCGAGTTGAAGCTTTGGTCAAAGGCGTAGCGAGGAGCGGAGAGAACCATTTCGAGGCCATTCAGGGCAAGCAGGGACGGTTGAAAATATTCAAGTCTCTGCACGGCCAGGAACTGATCAAACTAGTAAAAAAAGGGTGTGACCCTAGGTGCCACGAACTATCCGTAGTGGATCATAACCCCTTTGTCGGTGTTTATCATAGGGTGGTTAATAAATGGAAGCGTGAGCTAAACGAATTGACCAGGTATGGGGTGATGAAAGGCGGGGTGATCCAAACCGTAGCGATTTTGAATAGCGTTGTTGATGACCTCAGACATGAGGTGAGAAGGCCTATTATTAAAGAGTTCGCAAAACGTGTGGATAGGTCAGCTAAAGCTCGTGCGAAAAAGGCAAGCGCTATCATCGATAAATGCTTTGAGCATCGCTCAAGGCTGTTAGTGTTGAGAGTGGATCTAGGATATAGAAAAGGGCGCTTTATCGACTCGCCTGATTTCTCTAGGGATCTGGAGGAGGTCAAACAGCACTGGGCTGTGTTGAGTGATGGTCTCAAGAGAGGGCTGGTAGTTCCCAATGTGATGGAGGTGTTCGGGAAGATCGAATACGGCGTCCTTTCTGGGTTTCATATTCACCTAGTCGTTATTATGAAAGGTGCTGAGCACCAGGAAGACATCACCTATGCCAGGCTAGTTGGCCAGTACTGGTGCCAGGAGGTGGTGGGGGAGGAGGGAAGGTATTTCAACTGTAACAGGATAAAGCAGAGGTACAAGCGACTAGGAGTCGGCGAGATCAACTACTACGACGAAGACAAAATCGCTGCCCTCAAGGGTATTGTAGTTGGCTATGTGGTCAAGAGTGACTACTATCTAAGCGCTTTGTTTCCTGCGAAGAAGACTTTCGTTCAAGTCTCATGTGCCAAGCGCCAGCTGGAGGGCAAGCGGGGACGTCCCAGGCGTTATCTCTCCCAAGAGGGAGAGAGGGCTTTTGATGACCACGGTGAATAGGGGCTTGGTTATCAGGTCACTGAATCGTGACCGAAGATTCTTCATGCAGGGGGTGGACACCATGGACGCAATCCCAAATGACCGGGTGCTGATTGAATGATGAATCTCCCCCTGGTAGGAAGATATTTAAGATGCTCTAATAAATTTTCGTGTGAAGTAAATATAATAGCTTCAGTAAGGAGAGCAATGGCATTTCGCTTCCAGCGCCGTATCACTCTCGCGCCGGGCATTCGTCTCAACCTGAGCAAGCGGGGCCTTGGGCTTTCGGTGGGCCCGCGGGGCGCGAGCCTCAGCGTGGGGCCAAGGGGCGTTTACGGCCACGCGGGAATTCCCGGCACCGGGCTGGCCTATCGCCAGAAGCTCAACGCCCGGGGCCGTTCGGCCGGGCGCGGAAGCAGCGGCGTCGGCCGCTTCAGCCCTGCAGCGAGCCTGGAGGCGCTGCTGGCTCAGGGTGAGTCGCTGCCCATCCGGCTCGATATCGACGGTGATGGCGGCATCCATTACGCCCACGGGGACGGCACCCCCATGAGCGACGACGAGGCGCGGGTGCTGCGGCGGCATGCCGGAAACTCTCTGCGCGAGCAGCTGGCACAACACTGCGAGCGTCTCAATGCCGACCTGGACCGCCTGGGGCGGCTCCACGAGGAGACGCCCCATCCGGATATCACCGGCTACGTCACCCGAGACTTCACCGAGGCGCCGCCGGCGCTACCGGCGCTGCGTCAGCCCGCCTGGTGGCACCGGCTATGGCCGCCCGCCAGGCGGCGCGTCGAGGAGGAGAACCGGCGCCGGCAAGCGGCCTTTGATCAGGCCTATCGCGACTGGGAGTGGCGCAAGGCGACGCACGACGAGGCTGAGTTCGCACGCCACCTTCGCGAAGGGGAAGGCGTGCTGCATAACCCGGACGCCATGGAGCAGACGCTGCGTGAACGCCTGGAGGAGATCGACTGGCCCCGTGAAACCGCCATCGACTTCGACCTCGGCAGCGACGTCAGCACCATTGCCGTGGATATCGACCTCCCCTGTGAGGAGGAGATGCCCGACCGCTACTGGACCATGCCCGCCAAGCAGATCAGGCTCACGCCCCGCCGGCTCAGCGACACCCGGCAGCGTGAGCTCTATCGGGACCACGTCCACGGCATCGCCTTTCGCGTGCTGGGCGCGGTGTTCGCCCGCCTGCCCGCCGTGCAGGAGGCGAAGATATCCGGCTATCGCCAGATCACCGACCCGGCCACCGGCGGCGAGCGCGACCAGTACTTGTTCAGCGTCAAGGTCACTCGCGAGCAGTGGAGCAGGATCCACTTCGACAGGCTGGACCAGGTGGATCCGGTAGCGGCCATGGAGGCCTTCACCCTGCGCCGCGACATGACCAAGACCGGCATCTTCCGTGATATCGAGCCGTTCAAGCTGGTGTAGGCCATGCCCAAAGGCGCCTTGATCTCGCTGAGTGGAAGTCACAGAGTAAGGCGATAGCTAATACCGGAGCAGGGTGCAGGGATGACCACCGAGCGCATCACCGACTACCACGCCAAATACTTCGCCTATGAGCTCACTCGCCAGCGCAGGGGGGGAGACGTGGACCGGCTGGCAGCTTCGCTGTTCGACGCCTCCGTCGATCTTAACCCGCATCAGATCGATGCGGCCCTGTTCGCCCTGCAGAACCCGCTGACTAAGGGAGTACTGCTCGCTGATGAGGTAGGGCTGGGTAAGACCATCGAAGCGGCGCTGGTGATTTGCCAGTACTGGGCAGAGCGTCGGCGTCGCTTGCTGGTGATTGCACCGGCCGCCCTGCGCAAGCAGTGGGCGACCGAGCTAGCCGAGAAGTTCCACTTGCCTACCCAGGTGCTGGATGCCCGCACCTACAAGCAGCAGCGTGATCAGGGGATTTACGATCCGCTGGATCAGGACGCCATTAGCGTGATGTCCTACCACTTCGCGGCCAAGCTGGAACCTCAGCTGCGCACCATCCCCTGGGATCTGGTGGTGATCGACGAGGCCCACAAGCTGCGCAACGCCCACCGCGAGAGTCATCGCACCGGGCAGGCCATCAAGCGTGCCTTCGCCGGCAGCCGGAAGTTGCTGCTCACCGCCACGCCATTGCAGAATTCACTGCTCGAGCTCTATGGGCTATCCACGGTGATCGATGACCAGCTGTTTGGCGACGCCATCAGCTTCCGCCGCCAGTTCATGCGCAGCGGCAATGATATTGAGGGGCTGCGGCGACGGCTGGAAGAGTTTGCCAAACGCACCTTGCGCCGCCAGGTGCTGGAATATGTGCAGTACACAGAGCGCAAGGCGCTGACAATCCCCTTCACCCCGTCCCAGGATGAGCAGCGTCTCTACCATCTGGTATCCGGCTATCTGGCGCGGGAAGACAGCTATGGCGTGCCCACGCGACAGCGCCACCTCGTGACACTGGTTATTCGTAAGCTGCTGGCGTCTTCTACCACGGCTATTGTCCAGACGCTGGAGACCCTCAAGGAGCGACTGGAGTCGCTGCAGAACCGTCATCAGGTCGAACAGGACTGGCTGGAGCGGCTGCTGGCCGATGAGTCGCTCGATGAGGAGCTGTTGGAAACTGCGGAAGCCGATGAAGTGGAGGAGGGCGATGCCCGGTATCTGGAACAGGAGGTCAATCCCACTCGCTTGCAGGGTGAGATCGCCGAAATCGAGCAGTATCTGAGCCTGGCTCGAGGGATTCACGAGGATGCCAAGTCCCATGCGTTGGTCACTGCGCTGGAAACAGGCTTCGCTCGCATGGATGAGATGGGCGCGCCGCGCAAGGCGGTGGTGTTCACCGAATCCCGGCGAACTCTGGAGTACCTAAGCCGGTTTCTGGAGCGGAACGGATTTGCCGATCAGGTTGTGACCTTCAGCGGTACCAACAACAGCCCAGGGGTGACGGGCATCTACCAGCGCTGGCTTGGGGAGCATGCTGGCAGTGACCGTGTGACGGGCAGTCCCGCCATCGACCGCCGTACTGCCATCATCGACCATTTCCGAGACAAGGCGCAGATCCTGGTGGCTACCGAGGCGGCCGCCGAAGGCGTCAACCTTCAGTTCTGCAACCTGGTGGTGAACTACGACCTGCCTTGGAACCCTCAGCGTGTGGAGCAGCGCATAGGGCGCTGTCACCGCTACGGCCAGCAGTTCGATGTGGTGGTGGTCAATTTCCTCAACCAGCGCAACGAGGCCGACAAGCGCGTGCTCGAACTGCTGAGCGAGAAGTTCCAGCTGTTCGATGGCCTGTTCGGTGCTTCCGATGAAATTCTCGGCCGGCTGGAGTCGGGCGTGGATGTAGAGAAGCGCATTGCCGATATCTACGCTACCTGCCGCACGCCGGATGCCATCGAGGCGGCCTTCACCGAGCTGCGTGAGCAGCTGGAGGCCGATATCGATGCCCGCATGAAGGAGACGGAGAGCAAGCTGCTCGAGCATTTCGACGAACAGATCCACGACCTACTGCGCGTTCAGCGTGACAAGGCCGAGGCTCAGCTCGACCGCACCGGCAAGCTTTTCTGGAAGTTGACCCGCCACTGCCTGGCGGAGCAGGCCAAGTTCAACGACAGCAGCCTGATCTTTCACTTGGAGGCCTCTCCGGTAGAGAGCGTGCCCGCCGGTGACTACTGGCTGATTCGCAAGGGAAAGGGCATCAAGCCGCCCGAGCATGCCCACGTTTATCGGCTGACCCATCCGCTGGGCGAGCATGTTCTCGATAGCGGCCGCCGCCGAGAGACGCCGGTCGCCACGCTGCACTTCCAGCTGTCCGATCACCCGTTGCGAATCTCGGTACTCGAACAGCTCACCACCCGCAGCGGCTGGCTGGAGCTGAATCTGCTCGAGCTGGACAGCTTCCAGCATGAGGAGCACCTGGTCTTCACGGCCCTGGCCGACGATGGCACCCCCCTTGACCAGGAGGCCTGTGAGCGGCTCTTCAATGTGACGGCTGAGGTAGTGCCCGGTAGCGCACCCGAACCCCCTCAGGAGCTCCCTGCGCTGGCCAAGCGGCAGCTGGATGCCACCCTCAGCCGTGTACTTGAGGAGAATCACAGCTACTTCCAGCGCGAGCGCGATAAGCTGGAGGCCTGGGCCGATGATCAGGTCGCCTCCAGTGAAGCGCAACTGGAGGACACGCGGGCCAAGATCAAGGATGCCAAGCGCCGCTCACGCACCGCCGAGACCCTCGAAGAGCAGAAGGCCGCGCAGGAAGCACTCAAGACGCTTGAGCGGCAGCAGCGCCGCGACCGCCAGGCGATCTTCGACGTGCAGGATGAGATCGAGGAGAAGCGTGACGCGCTCATCGATGCCCTGGAGCGCCAGATGCATCGCAAGAGCCAGACTCATCGGCTGTTCCGGATACGCTGGGAGCTTGCATGAATCCGCGCAGGACATGACGGGGTGACGTGCTGGCCGGTATCATTCTGGCAAACGAATCAACAGGGGCTGAGCCTATCGCTCAGCCCCGTTTTGCGCATATCGCATTGATTTTAAAAATCTTTGCAAGGGATGATGGGATTGCCCAATGAATGTAGCAACAGTCGACGGTCACAAGGAACGCTTCATCAAGCTGCTCCACGAGCTCTTCCAGCTCGACAAGCCGGAGCTGGACTTCGGGCTCTACCGCATCATGCACGCCAAGAGCGACCAGCTCTCCCGGTTCATCCGAGAGGACCTGGCCCAGGCGATCGAGGAGGCGTTTGCCGAGCAGGGCGAGCAGCAGCTGGCAGCGATGCGCCAGGAGATCGAGGAGAAGCGCCGTCAGGCCGAAGAACTGGGGGCTCCGGACCCGGACAGCGCCCCGGCGGTGAAGCAGGCACGGGCCGCCTATGATGTCGCCAAGCGGGAGCAGAACGCCTCGGCGGACATCTACGACCATCTCTATCGTTTCTTCTCCCGCTACTACGACAAAGGCGACTTCATGAGTCGCCGCCACCACGTCGCCGAGAACGACAGCCGGGCCGCCCCCTATGCGGTGCCTTACGATGGGCGCGAGGTCTACCTCCACTGGGCCAACAAGGACCAGTACTACGTCAAGTCCTCCGAGACGCTGGCCAACTTCACCTTCAACCTCAACGAGGCACTGAAGAAGCTGCAGGGTTCAGCTGCCCAGGCTGGCCTAGGCTTCGATTCGGTGGATGCAGCCCTCAAGGTACACTGCCGTGTGGTGGACGCCACCGAAGGTGAGCATAACGATGTGAAGGAGAGCACCGAGCGTTTCTTCATCATCCACCACGACGAGCCGGTGCGCCTGGAGGGCGCTGACCTGGTACTGCAGTTCGAGTACCGGCCTGACCCGGAAAAGACGGGCCAAAGTGGCACCTGGCAGAAAAAGCGCCTTGAGGAGGCTGAAGAGATCATAATGGCGGCGCTGCGCCTCACCGATGGCGTAGCCGCCTATCGGGATGGGCTGGCAACCCGGGCTCCAACGGACAAGCAAAAAGAGCGCACCCTGCTGGGCAAGTACCTGCAGCAATATACTGCTCGTAACACCATGGATTATTTTATCCACAAGGACTTGGGTGGGTTTCTCTCTCGTGAGCTGGATTTCTACATAAAGAATGAAATCCTGCGTCTGGATGACATCGACAATGCTGAAGTGCTGATCGTCGAGCAACAGCTCAAGAAAATCCAGGTCCTGCGTAGAATCGCTAATCAGATTATTACCTTTTTGGCACAGCTGGAAAATTATCAGAAGAAGCTTTGGCTGAAGAGGAAGTTTGTTACTGAAGTTGGTTATTGTTTTTCGGTTGATCTTTTCTGCTCGCGGGAAGATTTGTTGGGTTGCATTTTTGAAAATGAGGCTCAGCGTCGACAGTGGAAAACTCTCTACTCACTAGATTTGGAGAAGCTGGATGCTGATCTAGTCAGTAGTGGAGTTGGTGGGATTTTAAAAGATGAAAAATATAATAAGTTGATGGTGGATACTGGGTGCCTGAGTAATTCCCTTAAGGAAGAGGTGGTAAGTTGCTTTGAAGATCTTGATGATTCGATAAGTGGCATTTTGGTGAACTCAGAAAATTCTCAGGCTATTCGCCTGGCTTCTAAGCTTTTTGAGTCAAGAGTTAAGGTGGTGTTCACTGACCCTCCTTATAACACCGGGAATGATGGCTTTGTTTACAAGGATGGCCTTCAATCATCATCTTGGATGTCACTCGTTTATAGTAGAATGAATGAAGCAAAAAAACTTCTTTCAGAGGATTCGTTAGTTTTTGTATGCATTGATGACACTGAGCATCCAAGCCTTCGTGGCGCTTTGAACTCCGTTTTTGGTAGAGATAATTTTATCGCCAACGTGGTTTGGCAGAAAAATTATTCACCCAGGAATACAGCAAAGTATTTTTCAGAAGATCACGATCATATACTGTCGTACGCTAAAAACAAAAGCCTTGTGTCAATAAATCTTCTTCCTAGATCTGAAGAGGCAACCTCTCGCTATAGCAATCCCGATAAGGATCCAAGAGGTCCATGGAAATCAGGCGACCTCTCGGCAAGGAATCCATATAGTCAGGGGATATACCCGATTGAGTGCCCATCGGGAAGGTTGATTAAAGGGCCGCCCAATGGCATGTATTGGAGGGTATCTAAGCCTAAGTTAGAGGAGATGGATGCTGACGGGAGAATATGGTGGGGGGAAGAGGGGAATAACACCCCATCAATTAAACGGTTTCTGTCAGAAGTTCGTGATGGGGTCGTTCCCAAAACAATATGGGGTTACAAAGAGGTTGGGCATACTCAGGAGGCGAAGCGCGAGCTCCTTAGGATGACAAGCGAAGAGGGCGTTCAAGGCATTATTAATACACTAAAGCCGACGCGGCTAATATCTAAAGCCCTTCAGTTATCTACCTCTCCCAATGCCGGCGACTGGGTGTTAGACATGTTTGGTGGGTCGGGCTCCACTGGTCATGCTGTTGTTAATTTGAATAGAGAGGATGGGGGTGGAAGGAAATATTTCATGGTTGAAATGGGAGGGTATTTTGATACTGTCCTGTTGCCGCGAATAAAAAAATCAGCTTATGCGCTTAAATGGGCTGATGGGGCTCCAAGGATAAGTGAAAGCGGAGATTTTAACGGGATTTCGCATGCCTTTAAGTACCTCCGCCTTGAGAGCTACGACGATACTCTCAACAATCTCGAGCTGGACGATAACCCCCAGCGCGATACGTTGATGGACCAGAACCCTGAGCTGCGCCGAGACTACACCCTCAAATACCTGCTCGACGTGGAAACCCGCGGCTCGGCCAGCCTGCTCAATACCGAGTGGTTCCGTGACCCCGAAGGCTACACGCTGAAGGTCAAGCAGCCCGGCAGCGACGAGACCCGCGAAACGGCCGTCGACCTGGTTGAGACCTTCAACTGGCTGATCGGTCTGCATGTCACCCACCTCGACAAGCCGCGCACCTATATCGCCCGCTTCAAGCGCGAGGAAGACCCTGAGCTACCGGAGGACCAGAACACGCGGCTCAAGGCAGAAGGCCTGCGAGAAAACGAAGACGGTGCCTACTGGATTCGCCAGGTAGAAGGGCACGTGCGCCGCATTCCGGGCAGCGACGAGGACTTGGCCAAGGTGCTGGTGGTGTGGCGCAAGCTGACCGACGATCCCGAGAAGGATGCCGCGGTGCTGGAGGCGCTGCTGGATAAGTACACGATCGGCACCACTGACAGTGAATTCGATGCCATCTACATCAATGGCCCGCACGGTCTGAACCTGACCGGCAGTGCGCGTAGCCGAGTGCACAGCCTGGAAGAGACTTTCCATGCCCGCATGTGGGAGGGATGTGACGATGAGCTCTGAAGCCAGCGCTCCGACCTGCTGGATCGTTGCCGGCCCCAATGGGGCTGGCAAAACGACCTTTGCGCTTCACTACCTGCCCCAGGTGGCCAAATGTGCGCGGTTCATCAACGCTGACTTGATCGCCGCTGGCCTCTCTCCTCTGGCGCCGGAGCGGGAGCTCCTCGCCGCCAGTCGCATTTTCCTGCGTGAAATCGAAGACGCGATAGAGGAGGGCGAGGATTTCGCCTTCGAGACAACCCTCTCGGGGCGAGGCTACTTGAGCCTGGTGAAGCGGCTGCTCGCTACGGGCTGGCGAGTCGAGCTGGTCTACCTGGCACTGCCCTCGGCGGAGATGTCACGCCTGCGTGTGGCCGAGCGAGTCTCTCATGGTGGGCACAATATCCCGCTGAAGGACATTCAGCGCCGCTTCCCACGCAGCCTGCACAACCTGCTGACGCTCTACGCGTCCTGCGTTTCCCGTGCGCGCTGCTTCATGAATGCCGGCGGCACCCCGGAGCCGGTCTTTGAACAGACCGGGGACGAGCGCCATATTCTCGATGATCGCCACTACAACCTACTCGTCAAGGAGGCACGGCCATGACTCAGCTGGCACCGGATACTCAGGAGATGCTGGATAGCCTCCGTACCGCAGTCGCCGACACCCTGGAGCGTAAACGTCGCCTCGGCCAGTACGCCGTGATCTGGCAAGACGGCAAGCCCGTGCTGGTGGGCGAAGATGCGCCTACGAAGCGTGTGGGCGAGCAGAATGAGCAGGACCGGGAGTCGCACTGATGGCAGGGAGGCCACGCCAGACCAAGATCAAGCAACTTAGTGCCAAGACCGACTTCCTCAAGAAGCTGGTGCTCAACCAGTGGGTGCTGACGCGCTTCGGTATCGACCCGTTGGAGCAGTACCGGGACGGCGGCAGCCGGGTGCGCCCGATTACCCTGCTCAGCAAGACGCTCAAGGGGAGTGATCCCGGGCTGACCGGCGATCGCCACCACCACTACCTCCACGCCTTGCTGGGCAGCTATCAGCCCACCTGGAAGTACGGTGAGGAGGATCTGAAGCGCTTCGACGCCAACATCGTGGAGCACACCGATGCGCTCAACCAGCAGCGTGAGACCGAGGTCGATTGGAAATACTTCCAGTGGCTGACCCTGCTGTTCGTCGAGATCTACCTCCATGAATACTTCCGCGATCGTGAGGTGCTCAAGGCCAGCCTCAACCGCCAGGTCGAGCGGTTCAATAGCTACTGGCAGGGACAGGGCTACCAGACAGGCATCGGCCCCTATGAGGACGATGACCTCAACAAGTTGTGCCTGCAGAACGCCACGGGCTCCGGCAAGACGCTGCTGATGCACACCAACGTGCGTCAGTTCCGCCATTATGCCCGTAAGCACCATCGGATTGCCGACTACGGCCAGATCATCCTGATCACGCCCAACGAGCGCCTCAGTGAGCAGCACCTGCTGGAGTGCCGTGACTCCAGCCTGGAGGCGGAGCGCCTGAGCCAGGACGGTGGTGACCTGTTTAGCGGCGAGCGGAAATCGCTGAGCCGCGTGGCGGTGACCGAAATAACCAAGCTCGGCATCGAGCAGGGTAAGAAGACCATGGCGGTGGACAGCTTCGGCGATGGCAACCTGCTGCTGGTCGATGAAGGGCACCGCGGGCTGGGATCGGCGAGCGAAGAGAAGGGGTGGCTGTCGCATCGCAACAAGCTGGCCGGGCGTGGCTTTACCTTCGAGTACTCGGCCACCTTCAAGGAGGCCGTGGTGGCCGCCAAGGATGCCGCGGTGGAGGAGACTTACGCCAAGAGCATCCTGTTCGATTACGGCTACCGCTACTTCTACGAGGATGGGTACGGCAAGGATTACCGAATCTTCAACCTGCCGGAAAAGGAAACACAGCAGCGCTACACCTACCTCACGGCGGCACTGCTGGCCTTCTACCAGCAGCAGCGCTATTACCAGGAAGAACACGGCCAGCTGACCCAGTGGAACCTGGCCGCGCCCCTGTGGGTGTTCGTCGGGGCCAGCGTGGTCAAGGACGACGGCAGCAAGGAGACTGCCAAAAACTACAAGGAGCGTGCTTCCGATATTGCCCAGGTCTTGGGTTTTCTGGCTTGGTTCCTCGGGGAGAAGGATGAAGCGCGCCGGGCGCTCAGCGCTGTCTATGAAGGTGACGCGGCAACTACCGGGCTGATCGACAAGCAGGGCAACGAGATCTTCTCGGGTAGCTTCCCCTGGCTCAAGGCCCAAGGGCCGACCGTCGAAGAGCTCTACCGCGACATCCTTACCCGTACCTTCCATGCCCCGGGCGGCGGCACGCTGAACGTAGATCGCATCACCGGAGACTCTGGCGAGCTACTGCTGAAGGTGGGGGAGGCAGAGAAGCCCTTCGGCTTGATCAACGTGGGTGATGCTCTGGGGCTGGCCGAGCACCTTGAGGATTACAAAATCCAGCATCTGCAAGTCCGCAAGTCGGAACTGGCCAATCCCATTTTCTCCGAGGTTACTCGCGAGAGCTCGCCGGTCAACCTGCTGATCGGCTCCAAGAAATTCATCGAGGGCTGGAACTGCTGGCGTGTCTCCAGTATGGGGCTGATGAACACCGGCAAGAAGGAAGGCTCGCAGATCATCCAACTGTTCGGTCGCGGTGTACGCTTGAAAGGCCGCGACATGAGCCTGATGCGCTCCAGTCGGCTCGATCCGGTGCTGGCTCCCAAGCACCTCTATCTGCTCGAGACCCTCAACGTCTTCGGCGTCGGCGCCGACTTCATGGCGACCTTCCGTGACTTCCTGAAGGATGAAGACCTGCCGGGCAACGACCAGCCCGAGATCCATACGCTCAAGCTGAACGTGATGGAGGATGTTGGCAAGTCTTTGAAGATGCTGCGTCCTAAGGTCCGACAGGACACCAAGCAGGCTTATAGCTTTCACCGCGACGGCCCCTTGGTGCGCTTCGGACATCCTGTGGCTACCGTCGGTAGCGGTTTCCGTCATGAGCTGGGCCTGACGCCGGATATCGTGCTCAAGGAGCGCAAGATAGAGCTCGACCGCTACCCCCGGGTCGAAAGCCTGCAGGCCTCGGGCGTGAAAGACGTGATGGCCAAGCCCGGCCAGGCCAAGCAGCAAGAGCGCTACTTTGATGAAGACCGCCTACTGTTCCTGGATATAGCCGCCGTGGAGCGCGATCTGGAGCGCTACAGGCGCTCCCGCGGCTACGCTAACCTGCTGATCGATTCTGGCCGACTCCCGGCGCTGCTGAAGAGCCAGGTGTGGTACACGTTGCTGGTCCCCGAGGGCCAGTGGAAACTGCATGCCGACAACTTTCAACGCTACCAGAGCATGGCGCTGGAGCTCCTGTCGCTGCTGATGGACCGGGTCTTCAATTACCACCGCCGAGCCTATCTGGAGCCGCGCATGGAGCTGGTCGCGCTCGAGGATGCCCGTGGCAACCTGCCGGATACCAGGGAGTATCAGCTGATCGTCGATGGCAGCGAATCGGCGCTGATCGACGACATCAAACAGATGAAGGAAGCTATCGAGAAGCAGCGCCAGGTGCTCTATCGCTCGTCCAAATCCAATGGCATCAGTGCCGTTCAGATCGGCGCTCATCTTTACAACCCGCTGTTGCACCTGGGTAAGGACAGCCGTATCCGCGTCGAACCCGTTGCCCTGAACGACAGTGAGTTCCGCTTTGTCGAGGATCTGAAAAAGTGGCTGGAGCGAAACCAGCAGGCAATAGCGGAACGTGGCGAACAGCTATACCTGCTGCGCAACCTGGTCAAGCAGGGCATTGGCTTCTTCGAGGCGGGTGGGTTCTACCCCGACTTCATCCTCTGGCATGTGCAGGACGACCGGCAGCGCATCGTTTTCGTTGACCCTCATGGGCTCCGCCATACCGGGCCGAAGGACGAGAAGATCGAGTTTGGGGAGCGCATCAAGGATGTGGAACGGCGCCTGAAAAGTGAGCATGTCGAGCTGGAAAGCGTCATCCTGGCGCCTTCCAGCACTACGCGGGAGTGGATTGTGAGCCACTGGGGGATGACCGCGGATGAACTGCGTGCCAAGCATGTGTTGTTCATGTCGGATTCCAGCTACCTGGATAGCCTGATGCAGGTGGTGGCAGGCCAAACGAATGGTTGTTATGTGGCTTAAAAAATAAAAGGGCTATCCTGTCACAGCGAAAATTTCGCTGTGACAGGTTTTAACGTGATTTCAAGATGTGGCTTGTAAAATAAAATGCTTTTGATTGGTTGTCTATTGTGCACAGTTAACGCAAATCGTGTCTAGGGACAAGTCCACCTTTACCCCTTTCTCAATGGGGCAATATGAAGGGTCGTTTGCACTTAAATGATTGATTTTCATCTGCTCGTGAGATAAGTGCAACGTAACGCAGCCCTCTGTTAGCACAATGGCGTCAACTTGCTCTTGGGTGAGCCCGACAACGTCGAGATAGAATGTCTGCTCACCTTTGCATTCAGGGTCGCACTGGTCTGTACACGGGATGACAATGGCATTGTTCATTCGTATTTTCCTAAGTAGGCTGGTGCTGAATGCCCCAGTTCGCAAGTAGTATTTTCCCGCAGCCTACCTGGCGTCAATAGTCAATGGAAAATTGTACTTTATGAGACTTCCTTGGACGGTAATTAATTGGTTCTGCCGGAATTCCCATGTGGTTGTTCAGTAGCTTTGGCCAGAATATGCCTGCATTTCATTCAGCGTCGACTCCTTGCACACGCTTGATTTACACCTTGTCAGTTAAGGAAATTTAATTTCCCCTTTCCTGCATGATTGGCTGCTCTTTCTCGAACAGGTCACCGCCTCTATAGGCAGCCGCTACGTTATTCTCGATGGTGTGGGCCAGCGCCATCTCAGCGAGGCCTCGGGGTTGTCGGTGGTGTCCGCTGGTCAAGTCGTGGAAGCTTGAGCGGATGCCGTGGGGCACGTAGTCGCTATGCTCACACTCAGCCGCAGCCATGCTGTATAGCCTAGCGAGACATCGTGTTGGGGTCGCTGTTGGGGTCGGGGCGGTAGGGGAGCCACTTACTGAGCATTTTTCGCTCAGTAAGTGGCTGATATGATTGGCGCCCCCACCAGGATTCGAACCTGGGACCTTCCCCTTAGGAGGGGGACGCTCTATCCAGCTGAGCTATGGGGGCCGCTAGGCTGCGCATTATAGGCGCTTGCGGCGTCGAGATAAACCGCTGCCGCTGAGGTTGCACGCTGCGTAACGCTGTCACACCCCGCTTCGCCAGTGCCCAAGCCGGGCGCTAGAGCGGTATAGTAGGGCGCTTTCCTTCCCGCTCGTCATGTGACTGTTCCAGGGGTTCTCAATGCTCAAGCGCCTCCTTCCCGTGCTGATCCTGGCCATTGGCGTGGCCGGTTTCATGGCGCTGCGTCTGACGCGACCGGAGCCGGACGAGGCGGTGCCGCAGGAGCGCAGCTGGCGGGTCGAGGCGATGATGGTAGCCTATTCCGAGCATGTGCCGGTGCTGCCGCTGTTCGGCGAGGTCGTCGCACCCGACCGAGTCAGCCTGGTGGCGCCCATGGCAGGGCGAATCGCCGAGCGGCCGGTGCGCGAGGGCCAGCGCGTCGCCGCGGGAACCTTGCTGGTGGCACTGGATGACGCCGACGTGCTGCCGCCGCTGCGCCAGGCCGAGGCCGAGGTGGCTGACCTCGAAGCGCAGATCGCCAACGAGCGGGTTCGCCATGCCAACGATCGCGACGCCCTGGCGCGGGAGCGTGACATCGTCACCAACGCCCAGCGCCAGTTGGAGCGCACCCGCTCGCTGGTGGAGCGCAACCTGGCCTCCAGCGCCGAGCTGGACAATGCCGGCGATACCCTGGCCCGGGCGCGCCTGACGGTGGCCACCCGCGAAGGCGCCATCGCCGAGCATCCCGCGCGGCTGCAAAGCCTGGAGGCTCGCCTGGCACGGGCCGAGGCACTGCGCGAAGCGGCGGCGCGGGATGCGCGGCGCAGCCGCGTCGAGGCGCCCTTCGGGGGCATCGTTACCGGGGTGCGGGTCGCGCCGGGCGACCAGGTTGGCGCAGGGGCGGCGCTGCTTTCGTTCTATCCGCCCGATCGCCTGGAAGTTCAGGCCAGGGTGCCCCAAGCCTACCTGGCCGAGGTGAGCGAGTGGCTGGAGCGGGGCGAGCCGTTGACGGCCGTTGCGGTGGAGGGCGGTCAGCGATTCCGGCTGCAGCGCCTGGCCGGGGAGAGCGACCCGGGCGGCACCGAAGCGATTCTGGCGTTGGAAGGAGCGGCGGAAGGGCTGCGGCCGGGGGCGCTGGTCCCGCTATTGCTGCAGCGCCCTGCGGTGGCCGACGCCTTGGCGGTACCCTTCAGCGCCTTGCACGGCAGCGACGTGCTCTATCGCATCGACGGCGAAAGCCGCCTGCGGCGCCACCGTGTGACCCGCCTGGGCGAGACCCTGGCTGCCGACGGCGAGCGCTGGGCGCTGGTGCGGCCGGAAGGGCTTGCCGCCGGCGAGCGCATCATCGTCACTCATTTGCCCAACGCCATGCAGGGGCTGCGGGTGGAGGTGGCCGAATCCGAGGCGTCGTCGGCTGCGAGCGAGCCGCAGCCATGAGCCGCCGGCGCGGGGTGATCGGCTTCTTCGTGCACCATCGTGTCGCCGCCAACCTGGTGATGCTGGCGATGCTGCTGGGCGGCGTGCTGGGTATCGCACGGATGAACGTGCAGTTCTTCCCCAGCTTTGCCCTCGACGTGGTCAGCGTGCGGGTGGTGTGGAGCGGGGCCTCGGCCGAGGACATCGAGCAGGGCATCACCAACCCGCTGGAACAGCGGCTGCGCAGCCTCGACGGGCTCAAGCGCATGACGTCCACCTCCGCCCAGGGCGTCGCCAGCATCACCCTGGAGTTCGTCGAGGGCAGCGACCCGGTGCTGGCCCTGGACGACGTGCGCCAGCAGGTCGACGGCTTCACCAGCCTGCCGGCCGATGCCGAAGCGCCGGAGGTGAGCCGGATGGCGCGCTACGAGCCGGTGGCACGGCTGCTGGTGCGCGGCGAGCTCGACGAGCGCGAGCTGCGCCAGCTGGTGCACCGTTTCGAGAGCGAGCTGCTGCTGCGCGGCATCGACCGGGTGGAGGTGGGTGGGCTGGCACAGCAGCAGATCAGCATCGAGGTGCCGGCGGAGCGACTCCAAAGCCTGTCGCTGTCGCTGGAGCAGGTTGCCGAGTGCATACAGGGCATGTCCCGGGACCTGCCCGCCGGCGTGCTGGGGCAGCAGGACAGCGCCCGCGAGCTGCGCTCGCTGGAGCAGCGGCGCGATGCGCTGGGCTTCGAGAGCCTGCCGATCCTCAGCAGCGACCGGGTCCTGCTGCGCCTGGGGGACATCTCCACGATCCGCCAGGAACCGCGGGAAGGGCAGCTGCGCATCAGCCGCCGGGGCGAGCCGGCGGTGGAGCTGCTGTTGCAGCGCGCCGAAAGCGGCGACTCCCTGGCGGCCGCCAGGGTGCTCGACGAATGGCTGGCCGAGACTCGCCCGCAGCTGCCGCCCAGCGTGGTGCTGGAGGTGCACGACGAGTCCTGGCAGCTGATCGACGAGCGTATCTCGCTGTTGATCAGCAACGGCGCGGGCGGCCTGCTGCTGGTGGTGATCCTGCTCTACTTCTTCCTGCCGGCGCGGGTGGCGCTGTGGGTGGCCATCGGCATTCCCACGGCTTTCATGGCCGCGCTGGGGGTGTTCTGGGGCATCGGCGGCTCGATCAACATGATGTCGCTGTTTGCGCTGATCATGGCGCTGGGGGTGATCGTCGACGATGCCATCGTGGTGGGCGAGGATGCCGACGCCCACCACCGCGCCGGGGAGGCGCCTCGGCACGCCTCGGCGGGGGCGGCGCGGCGCATGCTGTGGCCGGTGCTGGCCTCGTCGCTGACCACCATCGCGGCCTTCATGCCCCTGCTGATGGTGGGCGGGGTGATCGGCAATATCCTCGGCGACATCCCGGTCATCATGATCTGCGTGCTGATCGCGTCGCTGCTGGAGTGCTTCGTGGTGCTGCCGGCCCACCTGCGCAATGCCTTCGTTCCCGGCCGTTCGGCGTCGGGGCCTGAACGTCAGCGCCGCGGGCTGGCCGCGCTGCGCCAGGGGTTCGAGAACCGCTTCCAGCGCTTTCGCGAGGGGCCATTCCGGCGCTTCTCGGCGCTCTCCCTGCGCCACCGGGGCGCCACGCTGGCCATGGCGTTCGCGGTGGCCCTGGTGACGGCGGGCCTGCTGGCCGGCGGGCGCATCGGCTTCAATTTCTTCCCCGCGCCCGAGCCCAGCGTACTCTACGCCAACGTCAACTTCGTGGCCGGCACCGACCGGGCGCGGGTGGATCGTTTCCTCGACCACCTGCAGGCCACGCTTGAAGAGACCGATCGTGCGCTCGGCGGCGAGCTGGTCAAGATGGCGGTGGTGCGCCACGGCGCCACCATCGCCGGGGGGGCACCGAGCCGCAGCGCCGACGAGGCGGGGTCGGTGATGGTCGAGCTGGTGTCGTCGGACCATCGCGATGTGCGCAACACCGCCTTCATCGCCGCTTGGCGCGAGCGCATCGCGCTGCCGGCCGGGCTTGACAGCTTCACCATCAGCGAGCGCGCCGCCGGCCCGCCGGGCCAGGACATCAATATCCGCCTGAGCGGGGACGATGCCATGGCGCTGCGCCAGGCGGCCGATTCGCTGCGCCAGTCGCTGGCCAGCCTGCCGGGCATCCTCGATACCCAGGACGACATGCCCTGGGGACGTGAGCAGCTGATCTACCGGGTCAACCCCTGGGGCGAGGCGCTGGGGCTGACCACCGCCGAGCTCGGCCGCCAGCTGCGCACCGCCTTCGACGGCCAGGTGGTGCAGGTGCACCAGGCCGGGGCCGACGAGATCGAGGTGCGCGTTCAGCTACCGCGTGAGCAGCGCGAGCGCATCGCCACCCTGACGAGCCTCGCCGTGCAGCTGCCCGATGGGCGCCAGGTGGGGCTGGAGCAGGTCATGGAACTGAGCTATCGGCAGGGCTTCGAGGCGCTGCGTCACGCCGACGGCCGGCTGGCGGTGGAGGTCACCGCCGAGCTCGATACCACGGTCAGCTCGGCCGACCGGGTGCGCGAAGCGCTCCTGGCCGGGGTGCTGCCGAACCTGGCCCGCGACCATCACCTCGAGTACAGCTTCGAGGGGCGTGCCGCCGACCAGCGCGAGACGCTGGCCGACATGCGTACCGGCCTGCTGGTGGGGCTGGGCTTGATGTACGCCGTGCTGACCTGGGTCTTCGCTTCCTGGAGCCTGCCGCTGATCGTCATGGCGATCATTCCCTTCTCGCTGATCGGTGCGCTGCTCGGGCACTGGCTGCTGGGCATCGACCTGACGATCCTGTCGCTCTTCGGCCTGTTCGGCCTTTCCGGTATCGTGGTCAACAACGCCATCATTCTGGTCAGCTTCTACCGGCTGCAGCGCGACCGCGGCTTGGGCATCGACGAGGCGCTCAACGAAGCGGTGGTGCAGCGCGTGCGAGCGGTGCTGCTCACCTCGCTGACCACCATCGGCGGCCTGCTGCCGCTGCTGTTCGAGACCTCGCTGCAGGCCCAGTTCCTGATCCCCATGGCGGTCTCCATCGCCTTCGGGCTTGGGGTCTCCACGCTGCTGGTGCTGCTGGTGATCCCCGCGCTGCTCTCCTGGCTTGAGCATGGGCTGGCGCGCTGGGCGGGGCGAGGAGAGCCGGCGAGCGCCAGCTGAAACAGCCGCAACCTGAGAGGAGAGCCACATGGACGTCGCCGACTACCAGCGCCACGATGCCCTGGGCCTGGCTGCGCTGATTCGCGCCGGCGAGGTGAGCCGCGAGGAGGTGTTCGCGGCCGCCTGCACCGCCATCGAGCGGGACAACCCGTACCTGGGGGCGGTGGTGCGCACCCGCTTCGAGCGCGCCCGGGACGAGCTTCAATTGGCTGACGCCACGGCGCCCTTTGGCGGCGTGCCGACCCTGACCAAGGACCTGCTGATGGCCATTGCCGGGGAGCCGCTGGCCTTCGGCAGCGCGGCCCTGGCGGCGTGGCGGCCCGAGCAGGACTCGACCCTGGTCGCCCGCCTGCGCCAGGCCGGCTTCGCCCTGCTCGGGCAGACGGCCACGCCTGAGCTTGGGCTGATGGGCATCACCGAGCCGCGGGCCTTTCCGCATCCCGTCAATCCATGGCTGGCCGGCCACTCGCCGGGCGGATCCAGCGGCGGAGCGGCCGCGGCGGTAGCGGGGGGGCTGGTGCCGTTGGCCCTGGCCGGCGACGGCGGCGGCTCGATCCGCATACCCGCCAGCTATTGCGGCCTGTTCGGGCTCAAGCCCTCGCGCGGGCGGGTGCCGCAGGGGCCCCAGCATGGCGAGGTGTGGCTGGGAGCGGTGGTCGAGCATGCGCTGACCCGCTCGGTGCGCGACAGCGCCGCGCTGCTCGATGCCATCAACGGCATGGAGGCGGGCGGACCCTACCCGCTCCGGCACGAGCCGGGCTTCCTGGCGGCGCTGGAACGCCCGCCCGCTCCGCTGCGGGTGGCGGTCTCGCTGGGCGAGCCGCTGGGCAGGTCGCTCGGCACCCGGCTCGATCCCGAGGTGCGCCTGGCCGTGGAAGCGGCGGCCCGCATGCTGGAAGGGCTGGGCCACCACGTCGAGTGGGCCGAGCCACCGGTTGATGGCGAGGCGCTGGCCAACGCCTACCTGACGCTCTACCTGGGGCAGGTGGGGGCCGACCTGGCCTGGATATCGGGTGCGACCGACGTGCCCGTCTCGCGCCTCGCTATCGAGCCCGCGACCCGGGCCATTGCCCGCCTGGGCCATGCCTTGCCGGTGCGGGACTACGAGCTTTCCCGGCGTGAGTGGAACCTGGCGGCGCGGGCGATGGGCGAGTTTCATCGCCGCTACGACGCGCTGCTGCTGCCGGTTGCCGCCGCACCGGCGCCGCGGCTCGGTGAGCTCTACCCGCCGCCCGCCCGGGAGTGGCTGATGAAGGCTCTGGCGGTTCCCGGCCTGCCGCGGCTGGCCCTCAAGGCCGGCATGTTATCGCGCCTGGCGCGTGATGCCCTGGCCCGCACGCCCTATACCCAGCTCGCCAACCTCACCGGCCAGCCGGCCATGTCGCTGCCGCTGCACGTCACGCCGCAGGGGCTGCCGGTCGGCGTCCAGGTGGTTGGCCCCATGGGCGACGAGCGTCGCCTGCTGGCATTGGCGGCCCAGGTCGAAGCGGAGGTGCGCTGGGGGCGTCACCTGCCCAGGGCCGGGAAAGCCAGGTAGAATGCGCGCCAGACAACGCCACGGCAGCCAGCCATGATCGATTCCGCCCCGCTTTCCTCCGCCGGCGACCGCCACTTCGACGGCCTGGCCGACAAGTTCGCCGGCAGCCTCTACGGTGGCCCGCGCGGCGAGCTGCGCCTGGCCATGCTCGATGCGCTGCTGCCGCAGATGCTCGAGCTCGATGGCCAGCCGCTGCTGGACGTGGGCGGCGGCCTGGGCCAGCTCTCGGCCTGGTTTGCCCGGCGCGGCCACGCGGTCACCCTGCTGGAGCCTTCCGGCGACATGCTCGACCAGGCCCGGCGGTTGCTGCATGGCCAGCAGGTGAGCTTCGTGCAGGCGCCGCTGCAGGCGATGGCGCAGCGGGCCCCCGGCCCCTGGCCGCTGATCGCCTGCCACGCCGTGCTGGAGTGGCTGAGCGACCCGCGCACGGCCTTCGCCATGCTTGCCGAGCGCCTGGCGCCGGGCGGCCAGATGTCACTGATGGTGTTCAACCGCGATGCGCTGCGCTTCTCCAACGTGGTCAAGGGCAACCTGCAGAAGGCGCTGGACGATCGCCTGGAGGGCACCGGCAAGCGTCAGCGCCTGACCCCCATCTCGCCGCTTTGCCATGAGCAGGTCGCCACTTGGAGCCGGGAGCAAGGCCTGGCGATACGCTCGGTGGCGGGCATTCGTGTCTTCCATGACTACCTGCGCCATCCGCCGGCCAGCGAAGCCGACTGGCAGCGCCTGGTGGCACTGGAACATCGCTACTGCCAGGCCGAGCCGCACTGGCGCCTGGGGCGCTACCTGCTCTATACGCTGGTACGGGAAGGCCGGACGACCCGAGGAGCCGCCCATGAGTGCTGAGACCCCCGCCTGCCAGCTGCTGCAGCGCCAGGATGCCGATTATCGCGGCTGGCTGTGGGTGGCGCCGCCGCGCGACGCTTGGCTGGAGAGTGGCGAGGTGGCGGGTGAAGCCGGGCTGGAAAAAGGAGGCGTGCTCAGCGCCGACCATGGCGTGCTCGAGGCCTGGCGGGCGCATGGTCGCGAGGCCTTGTCGCCGTTCGACGCTGGCGCTGGCCCCGAGCCGCCCGGGGCGGTGCTGTTCTGGCCCAAGAGCCATGCCCTGGGCGAGTGGTGGCTGCTGTGGCTGTGTGCCAACCTTCCGCCGGGTACGCGGCTGCAACTGGTGGGGGAGAACCAGGGCGGCATCAAGCGGGTGCTGAAGGTGCTGGCGGCGCTGGGATTGGGCTGTCGCAAGCTCGACAGCGCACGGCGCTGCATCCTGTTCGAGACGCGCCTCGACCGCGTCGGCATCGACCCGGACGCCGCCTGGACCCCCTTCGAGGCCGAAGGACTGACCCTGGCCAGCCACCCCGGCGTGTTCGGCCATGGCAAGCTGGACGAGGGGACCCGGCTGCTGCTCGGTGAGCTCGAGCGCCACCTGCCTGGGCCCGAACGGGCGCGGGACGTGCTCGACATGGGCTGCGGCGACGGCATCCTCGCCGCCTGGCTGGCGCGCCGTGGGCATGCGGTAACGGCGGTCGACGTCAACGGCTTCGCGGTGGAAGCGACCCGGCGCACCCTGGCGGCCAACGGCCTGGCGGGGCGGGCGCTGGCCGGCGACGTCTATTCGGCGCTGGCGGGAGAGCGCTTCGCCGCCATCGTCAGCAACCCGCCGTTTCACCAGGAGCGCAGCATCGACTACGGCCCCGCCGCGCGCCTGATCCGCGAGGCGCCGGCGCACCTGCAGCCGGGTGGTGAGCTGTGGCTGGTGGCCAACGCCTTCCTGCCCTATCCGGACCTGCTCGAGAGCGCCTTCGTCGGCTTCGAGATCGTGGCCGACGACCGCCGCTTTCGGGTCTATCGGACACGCGCGGCTGGATTGCGGTAGGCAATATTCGTGATCACGTAGGTCGTGTCGCCTGCCGGTGCCTTCACCGTGACCTCGTCATCCAGCGCCTTGCCCAGCAGCGCCTTGGCCAGCGGTGCGTCAACGCTGATCCAGCGCTTGGCCGTGTCGGTTTCGTCGTGACCGACGATGCGGATGCGCATCTCCTCGCCTTCCTCATCCTCCAGGGTGACGAGGGCGCCGAAGAATACCTTGCCGGTATCCGCCGGCAGGCGGTCCACCACCTGCAGTTCGTCGAGCCGCTTGGTCAGGTAGCGGATGCGCGCGATGACCCGGTTGAGCTCCTTCTTGTTGTAGGTGTAGTCGGCGTTCTCGCTGCGGTCGCCCAGCGCCGCGGCTTCGCCCACCTTAGCCGAGAGTTCCGGCCGCTTGACCCGCGAGAGATGATCGAGGATGCCGCGCAGGCGCGCTGCGCCTTCCGCGGTGATCAGGTTGCTTCTGGGCTCCTGGCGCGGATCCTTGGCCGGGTCGCGCCAGCGTGTCATGTTGCGGCCTTTCATGCCGTTGCGTCCTCCTCCGATCGAGACAGGCAACATACGCCAAACCGCCGGGCCGGGCCACCAGGCGTGCGTGAGGCTGGCTGATGATTCAAACGTTCGTTACAGTGCAGGGGCGGCGGCTTGCCGCGCACAACAACAACCTCTCGAAGGAAGGAGAACGAGCATGCTACGACGTCAGCTTCTTGCCGCCGCCCTGGGCGCCGGCCTGCTGTGCGCCCCGCTTGGTGCGGCGCTGGCCTGGGAAGGCGAGGTCGATTCGCTCAAGCAGCGCTGGGAGCAGATCACCACCCAGCGGGCCGAAGGGCAGCGCCGCGACTCGCTGAGGTCACTCGCCGAGGAGGCGGAGCGGCTGGTCCAGGCGAACCCCAACGAGGCGCAGCCGCTGATCTGGTACGGCATCATCGAGGCCTCGCATGCCCGCGAGCGCAGCGGCCTCGGGGCGCTGGGCAGCGCCCGCAGCGCGCGCGATGCCCTGGAGCGTGCCGTCGAGCTCGACCGCCACGGTGGCAACGGCTCGGCCTTCGTCACGCTGGGGGCGCTCTACGACCGGGCGCCGGGCCGCCCCGTCGGCTTCGGCAGCAGTGCCACCGCCGAACGCATGTTCCAGCGTGCGCTGCAGATCCGCCCCGACGGCATCGACGTGAACTACTACTACGCCGCCTTTCTAGAGGACGAAGGGCGGCGCGACGAGGCGCGCCAGCATGCCCGGCGCGCCGTCGAGGGTACGGCGCGCGAGGATCGCCAGGCGTCCGACGAGGCGCTGCGCGAACAGGCCAGGGCGCTGCTGGCCCAGTTGTAGCCCGGTGCGGAGCGGGACGAGCACCGCCCGGGCCACCCAGGTGCGGCCCGGGCGGTTGGCACCGCCGGCTTCGGTCATGATAATGGTCCCACTCATCGACGGGAGATTCTCATGACGGATACCCAGCGGGGCCCGGACGCCCGGCTTCCCTCCTTTGACGGCGGCGACGTCGAGCTGATCGAACGGCGCTGCCTGCACCAGGGATTCTTCCGCCTGGATGAAGTGCACCTGCGTCACCGCCGTTTCGAAGGCGGCTGGAGCGGCCGGGTGGTGCGCGAGGTACACGAGCGCCACGATGCGGTGGGCGTGCTGCTGTACGACGTGGAGCGCGACAGCGTGGCGCTGGTGGAGCAGATCCGTGCCGGCGCGCTGGACGATCCCGTCTCGCCGTGGAAGCTCGAGATCGTCGCCGGCCTGGTCGAGGAGGGCGAGAGCCCGGCCGAGGTGGCGCGCCGCGAGGCCGTCGAGGAGGCCGGCTGCGAGGTCGGCGAGCTGATCGAACTGCACACCTACTATCCGAGCCCCGGTGCCTGCAGCGAGCGGGTCGCGCTGTTCTGCGCGCTGGTGGACTGCAGCGAGCTGGGCGGCGTGTACGGGCTGGATGACGAACACGAGGACATCCGCGTTCACGTGCTACCGTTTAGTCGTGTCTGGGAACTCCTGCAGGAAGGTAGACTCGACAATGCCATGTGCCTGATCGCCATCTACTGGCTGGCTGGCCAACGCGCATCTCTACGAGCAAGGAGGTAGCATGGCGAGACCCGCCTATGTGACCGATCTCAAGGGCCTGCAGGGCGAATGCAGTGCCAACTACCTGCGCCTGACCCGGCTGCTGGGCGACATGGGTGCGGGCGACGTGCGCGAGCTGGAGCTGATCGGCCGTCATGGGCGCTTCGGCATGCTGCGGCTGGAAATCATCGAACAGGCCCCGTATACCACCATCCTCCGCGTCAGCCAGACCGGGCTGATGGACGACCTCATCGAGCCGCCGCGCATGCGGGTGCATCTCTACCATGACGTGCGCATGGCCGAAGTGACTGACTTCCAGCGCGAGCGCCATTTCAGCGGCCGCTATCGCTACCCCAACGTGCGCATGTTCCAACCCGACGAGAAACTCCAGCTCAACCGCTTCCTCGGCGAATGGCTGGCCCACGGCCTGGCCCATGGCCATGCCATCGACCTGCCGGAACTGCCTTGATGCTGCGACTCATCCAGATCAGCGATTGCCACCTGCAGGCGGATCCCACGGCCCGCTCCCGCGCAGGCTTCCCGCTGCGCCAGCTCGAGGCGGTGGTCAGGGCGGTACAGGCGGAGCGTCCCGACCTGGTGCTCGTCACCGGGGATGTCAGCCAGGATGCCACCGCTGCCTCCTACGCGCTGGCGGAGCAGGCGCTGTCGGCGCTGGGCTGCCCCTGGTTCTGGCTGGCCGGCAACCACGACGACCCGGCGCAGATGCGCGACCTGCGCGAGCTTCACGAGGCGATTGACCTGGGCGGCTGGCGGCTGCTGACGCTGGACACGGTGGTCAGTGGGCAAGCCCACGGTGAAGCCGGTGAGGAGCGGCTCGCCGCCCTGGCCGAGCGCCTGGCCGAGGACGAGCGGCCCACCCTGCTGGCCATGCACCATCCCCCCCTGGCCCTCGGCTCGGCCTGGCTCGACCAGATCGGGCTGCAGGACCAGGAGCGGCTGTGGCAGATACTTGCCGCCTTTCCCCAGCTCAAGATCGTCCTGTTCGGCCACGCGCACCAGGCGTTTGCGCACAGGCGGGCGAGCGAGCACGGCGAGATCTGCGTCTACGGCTGCCCGTCGACCACCGACCAGTTCCTGGCGGGGTCGACGGACTTTGCCGTGGACGAGGCGTCGCGGCCCGGCTACCGCATCCTCGACTTCCACGGTGCTCGCTGGACGACCTGGGTGGAGCGCGTCGATCTCTAGTTTTAATTTCAAATTGTTCTAAAAAGATAGGCAATCATTCTTTTACGTTATTATTCGCCCAGCGTTACCCTGTCTCGCATGATTCCCTCCGCCCACCGTCATGCGAGGTATCCGGGCCGATGACCAGTCTTCAAGCACCCGCCCGAGATCAGGCGCCGCCGGCCGCCGAGGCGACCCTGACGCCCCAGCGGCTGACCCATCTCCAGCAGTTGGAAGCCGAGTCGATCCATATCATCCGCGAGGTGGCGGCCGAGTTCCGCAACCCGGTGATGCTCTACTCGATCGGCAAGGACTCCTCGGTCATGCTGCACCTGGCGCGCAAGGCCTTCTACCCCGGGCCGCCGCCGTTCCCGCTGATGCACATCAACACCACCTGGAAGTTCCGCGAGATGATCGCCTTCCGCGACCAGATGGCCGGCGAAGTGGGCATGGAGCTGATCGAGCACATCAACGAGGAGGGGCGCGCCTCCGGCATCAATCCCTTCGACCACGGCTCGAGCGGCTACACCGATGTGATGAAGACCCAGGCGCTGAAGCAGGCACTGGACAAGTACGGCTTCGATGCCGCCTTCGGTGGCGCCCGCCGCGACGAGGAGGCCAGCCGCGCCAAGGAGCGGGTGTTCTCGTTCCGCGACAGGTTCCACCGCTGGGACCCCAAGAGCCAGCGCCCGGAGCTGTGGAACCTCTACAACGCCCGGGTCAACAAGGGCGAGTCGATCCGCGCATTCCCGCTATCGAACTGGACCGAGCTGGACATCTGGCAGTACATCTACCTCGAGCAGATTCCCATCGTGCCGCTCTACTACGCCGCGCCGCGGCCGGTGGTGGAGCGCGACGGCATGCTGGTCATGGTCGACGACGAGCGCATGCCGCTGGCCCCCGGCGAGGTGCCGGAAGAGAAGTGGGTACGCTTCCGTACCCTGGGCTGCTACCCGCTGACCGGGGCGGTGGAGTCGAAGGCCGACACCCTGCCCGAGATCATCCAGGAGATGCTGCTGACCCGCACCAGCGAGCGCAGCGGCCGGGCCATCGACCATGACCAGGCGGGCTCGATGGAGAAGAAGAAGCGCGAGGGTTATTTCTAGGAGAACGGGCTGATGGCACACCAATCGACACTGATCGCCGACAACATCGAGCAGTACCTGCACGAGCACGAGAACAAGGACCTGCTGCGCTTCATCACCTGCGGCAGCGTCGACGACGGCAAGTCGACCCTGATCGGCCGGCTCTTGCACGACTCGAAGATGATCTTCGACGACCACCTGGCGGCGATCACCCGCGATTCGAAGAAGAGCGGCACCACCGGAGACGCCGTCGACCTGGCGCTGCTGGTCGACGGCCTGCAGTCGGAGCGCGAGCAGGGCATCACCATCGACGTGGCCTACCGCTTCTTCTCGACCGACAAGCGCAAGTTCATCATCGCCGACACGCCGGGGCACGAGCAGTACACCCGCAACATGGCCACCGGGGCCTCCACCGCCAACCTGGCGATCATCCTGATCGATGCGCGCTACGGCGTGCAGACCCAGACCCGGCGCCACAGCTTCATCGCCGACCTGCTGGGCATCAAGCACCTGGTCATCGCGGTCAACAAGATGGACCTGGTGGGCTTCGACGAGCGGCGCTTCGACGAGATCGTCGCCGACTACCGGCGCTTCGCCGAGCAGCTTTCGGTCAACGACCTGCGCTTCGTGCCGATGTCGGCACTGGAGGGCGACAACGTGGTCAACCGCAGCGACCGCACGCCCTGGTATCGGGCCAACGGCGAGGCGGGGCCGGCGCTGCTGGAGCTGCTGGAGAGCGTCGAGGTGAGCCGCGACCGCAACCTCACCGACCTGCGCCTGCCGGTGCAGTACGTCAACCGGCCCAACCTCGATTTCCGCGGCTATGCCGGCACCCTGGAAGCGGGCGTGCTGCGCCCGGGGCTGGCGATCAAGGTGCTGCCCTCGGGCAAGACCAGCCGCGTCGAGCGGGTGGTCACCTATGGCGGCGACCTGGAGGCGGCCTGGCCGGGCCAGGCGATCACCGTGACCCTGGAAGACGAGATCGACATCTCGCGCGGCGACTGGATCGTTGCCGAGGATGCCGAGGTGGCCCTGACCAACGCCTTCGATGCCGACATCGTGTGGATGCACGAGCAGCCGCTCGTTCCGGGCCGGCAGTATGACATCCGCCTGGCCGGCCGTTCGGTGGCAGGACAGGTGAGCGCGATCCAGCACCAGGTCGACGTCAACACCCTGGAGCGGCACGCCGCCGACCGCCTGGAGCTCAACGCCATCGCCCGCTGCCGGATCGAGCTGACCGCCGCGGTGCCGCTGGACAGCTACGACCAGAGTCCCGGTACCGGCAGCTTCATCGTCATCGACCGGCTGTCCAACGTGACCGTGGGGGCCGGCATGGTGCGCAACCTCGCCGAGGCGGGCGAGGCGGGACGTGGCGACGTCGACTGGGCGGCCTTCGAACTCGACCTGAACGCCTTGGTGCGCAAGCATTTTCCCCACTGGGAGGCGCGCGACCTGCGTGATCTGCTGGCACGTTGAGGCGGGCAGCCGGCAAGTTCGGGTTGATCTCACGCTTCGTTCTTCCACACTAGGAGCATGACCCGGCCGTTGCGCCGGGTCATCAGTGCCAGGGAGGACACAGTGAGATGCTAGGACAAGGCCTGGCGGAAATGTTCAGACGCCTGCTGCGTGCCGTTGCCCGGCCGATGAAGCGGGATCGCGGCCGCGGCGGCTATGTGGTGCACCCTTACCGCGGCTATGGGGCGCACGGCGAAGCCCTGCTGATGGGGCGGGTGTTTCGCCAGGCGTCGCTCGGCGGCTGGGTGCCGCGCTACGGCGTGCTGCGCGACCTGTCGGACGTGGCGCGGCGCATCGCTCGCCGCGGCATGCCCGAGGTCACCGTCGAGATCACCCTGGGCGACAACGTCACCACCGTTACCACCGACCGCGACGGCTACTTCGACGCGCACCTGCCGCTGGTTCACCCCCTGCCGCAGGACACCGCCTGGCACCATGCCGAGCTGCATGCGGTCATCCCCGATGCGCCGCCCATCTCCTCCTTCGTGGAGATCTACGTTTCGCCGCCCGAGGCGGACCTGCTGGTGATCAGCGACATCGACGACACGGTGATGTACACCGGCGTGGCCAACAAGCTGCGCATGCTGCACCGGCTGTTCGTCAAGCAGGCCCACCAGCGCATGGCCTTCCCCGGCGTGGCGGCGTTCTACCAGGCGCTGCATGCGGGTGAAAGCGGCCAGGCCAAGCGGCCGATCCTCTATGTCTCGCGCGGACCCTGGAGCATCTACGAGATGCTCGAGGAGTTCTTCCAGCTCAACCAGATCCCCGTCGGCCCGATCCTGTTCCTGCGCGAATGGGGCATCTCCTGGCGCAAGCCCTGGCCGCGCCGGGCCGAAGACCACAAGTACGACCTGATCCAGCAGATGCTGTCGATGCGCGACGACCTGCCCTGCGTGCTGATCGGCGACAGCGGGCAGCACGACCCGGAGGTCTATGCGCGGATCGTGCATGAATTCCCGCAGCGCATTCGCGCCGTCTACATTCGCCGCGTCGATCGCAAGCCCGAGCGCGAGCGCGCCATCAATGCCCTGCGCGACGAGCTTTGCCGCGCCGGCTGCGAGCTGGTGCTGGCCGCCGACAGTGTCGCCATGGCGGAGCACGCCCGGCGCCAGGGGCTCATCTCCGAGAGCGGCCTCGAGGCGGTCCGGCGCGATTCGAAGGGGTGACGCCCCGGTGCGGTTCGCTATCGCGCAGTTAGCGAAAGTTGATGGCGAGTGACGATTTCTTGCGTTTTTGCCCAATACCCTGCGCGCGACATGGCCGACGCGGCGAGCGTCGGTGCAAGCCCGTGCTGCAAGAGGTGACCGGCAATGACCACTATCGTATGGGATGGAACGACGCTCGCGACGGATTCGCTGATCAGTGTTAACGGCTCGACCTACAACCATGCCCAGAAGCTGTTCCGGCTCGACGGCGGCGAGTGGGTCGCCTTCGCCGGCGAGCAGCAGGAGTGGTGGGAAGTGCTGGAGTGGCTCAATGCCGGTGCGCCGCGCAACGACAAGCCCCATGTGAGCCGGGTCGAGATGATCATTGCCGGCCCCGACGGCGTGTTCGAGATGTTCAACAAGCTGGTGCGCATCCCGGTCAAGGGCCCCGTGGCCTACGGCACCGGCTGGAAGTGGGCGCTGGCCGCCATCGACCACGGCAAGGGAGCCATCGAGGCGGTGCGCTATGCCGCCACGCGCGACCATGACACCGGCGGCGAGGTGCAGTCGGTGGTACCCATGGCGCAGGCATCCGTGCCGTTCAAGACCCTGCTGCGTGAAGTGGAGGCGGCGCCGGCCTCGCCTTGAGTCGGCCTCGGCAGCGTGAACCCGGTCTGGCAGGCCGGGTCCAAAGCGGGTAACGTGCCGTTTCGCCGACTGCCGGAGTGAAGCTTCATGATCGTTCTGCTGATCGCCTTCCTGCTGGCCATCTTCATCCTGCCCAATCTCTGGGCCAAGTGGGTGCTCGCCCGCCATTCCAAGGGGCGCGACGACTACCCCGGCACCGGGGCCGAACTGGCCGACCACCTGCTGCGTCGCCTGGGCATCGAGGGGGTCAAGGTGGAGATGACCGAGCAGGGCGACCATTACGACCCCGAGGCGCGGCGGGTGCGCCTTTCGCGCGAGCACTACGAAGGCCGCTCGCTCACCGCGGTGACCGTGGCCGCCCATGAGGTCGGCCATGCCATCCAGCATCACGAGGGCTACGCTCCCTTGACCGCTCGGGCGCGCATGGTCGGCGTGGCCCAGCGCGCCGAGAAGATCGGCGCGCTGCTGATGATGGCCGCCCCCTTCCTGTTCATCCTGACCCGGCTGCCGGGCGGCATGGCCGTGGTGATCGCCATGGCGGTGATCAGCTTCGGCACTGCCGCACTGGTCCACCTGGTCACCCTGCCGGTGGAGTTCGACGCCAGCTTCAATCGCGCCCTGCCGTTGCTGCGCGAGTACGTGCCACCCTACGACATGCCCGGCGCCCGCCACGTGTTGACCGCCTGCGCCTTCACCTACGTGGCGGCTTCGCTGGCCAGTATCCTGAACCTGGGGCGCTGGCTGGTGATCTTGAGGCGATGACCCTGGAGAACCGCCATGACGGCCGGTAGCGACGAGAAGCGCCGCAGGCGCGATACGTGGCCGGTAGCCACGATTGCCATCGCGCAGCTGTTCGGCACCTCGCTGTGGTTCAGTGCCAACAGCGCGGCCGACGACCTGATGCTGGCCTGGAACGTCAGCGCCGCGGATATCGGCTGGATGACCAGTGCGGTGCAGGTGGGCTTCATACTCGGCACGCTGACGATGGCCCTCGGCGGCCTGGCGGATCGCTATCGCGCCAGCCACATCTTCGTCTGCTGCGCGCTGGCCGGCGCCCTGTTCAACGCCTGTTTCGCCCTGCTGTCGGAGGGGTTGGCCAGCGCCGTGGCGTTCCGCTTCCTGGTCGGCCTGTCGCTGGCGGGCATCTATCCGGTGGGCATGAAGCTGATCGTCAGCTGGGCGCCGGAGCGTACCGGCCAGGCGCTGGCCCAGTTGGTCGCCATGCTGACGCTGGGTACCGCGCTGCCCCACGGGCTGCGGGAGGTGGGGGCCGACCTGCCCTGGCAATACGTCATCCTCGCCTCGTCCCTGCTCGCCCTGCTCGGCGCACTGATGATCCAGCGGCTGGGGGATGGCCCCCACCTGCCGGATGCCCGCCAGCGCAAGACGCCTGCGCATGCCGGCGAGGGGCGGCGCATCGCGGTGCTGGACGCGTTCCGGATCCCCCGCTTTCGCGCGGCTGCGCTGGGCTACTTCGGCCACATGTGGGAGCTTTACGCCTTCTGGACGGTGGTGCCGCTGCTGGTGTCGCAGACGGTGCTGGCCGGTCATTACGGCCAGCTTGGCGTTTCCGGCATGGCGTTCGCCATCATCGGGGTCGGGGCGCTGGGCTGCCTGGCAGGCGGGTGGCTGTCGCGGCGCATCGGCAGCGCCAAGGTGGCGCTGGGTGCCTTGGCCTCCTCGGGTGTCTGCGCCCTGGTGTTCGCGCTGTACTGGCAGGCATTGCCGGCAACTGCGCTGGGCCTGCTCCTGCTGCTGTGGGGAGCGACCGTGATCGCCGATTCACCGCAGTTTTCCGCGCTGTCGGCGCAGGCCTGCCCACGCGAGCTGGTCGGTGCCGCGCTGGCCATCCAGAACTCCATCGGCTTTGCCATCACCGTCGTGTCGATCGCCGCCACCTCGCTGCTGTTCGAGCGCGTGGGGCTGCACGCCGCCTGGCTGCTGGTTCCCGGCCCGATCGTTGGGCTGCTTGGTTTCGCCTGGGCTTCGCGGCAAGCCGTCGCTGCCGGCCAAGCGCAAGAGCGGGAAACGAAGGCGTGACGCCCGGTAGTGGCCGGCTGCTGGCGGCCAGGGGCTAGCCAAGCCAACGGCGCAGCCACGCCGTGACGAGGTGGTGCTTCAAACGGGGCGGGGCAGGGCGGGGCCTAATGGCGGCGGGATCAGCGTGGCCGCTGTGCCATCACCACCGCCCGGCGCGGCGCGGGGTAGCCCTCGCGGGTGCGGGTCGGATCGGCCGGATCGAGGAAATCGGCCAGCGACTGGAAGGTCATCCACTCGGTGCTGCGCTGCTCGTCGAGCGAGGTGGGGGCCTCGTCCACTACCCGCACGTCAATGAACCCGCAGCGCTCCAGCCACTGGCACAGCGCCTTCGAAGAGGGCAGGAAATAGACGTTGGGCATGGCGGCGTAGCGTTCGCCGGGCAGCAGCACGGTGGTGGCGTCGCCCTCCACCACCAGCGTTTCCACCACCAGCTCGCCGCCGGGCCGCAGGGCGTCCCTCAGCTGCAGCAGGTGCTCCAGCGGCGAGGGGCGGTGGTAGAGCACGCCCATCGAGAACACGGTGTCGAAGAATTCCAGCCGCTCGGGCACGTCCTCGATGCCCACCGGCAGGAAGTGGGTGCGCCCGCCGTCGGCGTCGCCGACGAAGTGGCGCAGCGCCTGGAACTGGTAGTAGAAGCGCGGCGAAGGGTCGATCACCAGCACGAAGGCGGCGCCGGCGCCGGCCATGCGCCAGGCGTGGTAGCCGCTGCCGCCGCCCACGTCGAGCACCCGCCTTCCGCGCAGGTCGGTCAGGTGCGGTGCCACCCGCCGCCACTTCCAGTCGGAGCGCCATTCGGTGTCGATAGGGATGTCGGCCAGCCGGTAGGGCCCCTTGCGCCAGGGCGCGAGCTTTCTGAGCAGGTTCTCGCACTGGCGGCGCCGGCTGTCGTCGATCTCGCAGCCCACCGTCACCGTGTCACGATCGAGATGCACCTCGCGTGCCTCGGGCAGGGCGGGCAGCTTGGCCACCGCCTTCTCCCAGGCCGGCAGGTCGCCGTGGCGCCTGCGGTCTAGCCCGCGGGCCAGCTGCTCGGGAAGCCGGGCCAGCCAGGTTTCCAGGCCCTGCTCGATGAAGGCGCGATACAGCGCGCGCTGGTCGACGGGAATGGCCACGTCAAGCCTCCTTGAACGCGATCAGCGAGGCGAAGTTGAGATACTGGAACCAGGTCAGCGAACGCGGGAAACCGGCCCGGGCCAGGCGCGCATGGTGGGCTTCCAGGGTATCCGGCACCAGCACGTTCTCCAGCGCCGTGCGCTTCTGGCTGATCTCCAGCTCGCTGTAGCCGTTGGCGCGCTTGAAGTCGTAGTAGCGCTCCACCCGCCAGGCGTTGTCGCGCTCGTCGGGGTCGACCACCTTCTCCGAAAGTACCAGCACGCCGCCCGGCTCCAGGGCGCCATACAGTCGCGCCAGCAGCGCCTCGCGATCCTCGCAAGGCAGGAACTGCAGGGTGAAGTTGAGGATCACCATGCCCGCGGGCTGGTAGTCGAGGGTGCGGATGTCGCCTTCGACCACCTCGATGGCGTGCGCGGGGCATTCGGCGGCCAGCGTCTCGCGGGCACGGGTGACCATGGCCGGCGAGATGTCGACCGCAGTGAGGCGGAAGGCATCCGGCGGCAGCTGGCCGGCCAGCGCCAGGCTGGCGGCGCCCAGCGAACAGCCCAGGTCGTAGACATGGGCGCCGTGGCGCAGGTGGCGCGCCGCGATCAGCCCCAGCATGCCCAGAATCTGGCCATAGCCGGGCACCGAGCGGCGGATCATGTCGGGGAAGCAGGCCACCACCTGCTCGTCGAAGGAGAAGCGCGCCACCCGGTCGAGGGGTGTGGAAAAGATCGCGTCGCGATAAGATGCGTTACTCATGGGCAAACCGGTCACATGGAACAGGCACGCATTCTACGCTTGCCGCCGGCCGGCTGCACGGGCGAGCGTGGCAAGCGCCCCTCGGGCAGGCGCCTGTGGATTTACAAGCAGAAACAGGTCTAGCCTGTGAGGCGATGGAAGAGCCGCCCGATACCCCGGCGGTCGCTCCGCGTAATGACGTCAAGGAGGATTGACATGAAGCACACCCCTATCGACCAGACCGCCACCTGGAAGCGGCTGGCCGAGCATGCGCGTGAGATGCAGGGCACCCACCTGCGTACGCTGTTCCTGGACCAGGCCCGCGGGCGCGAGTTCACGCGCCAGGCGGCAGGGTTGACCCTCGACCTGTCGAAGCAGCGCTGGAGCGACGCCACGCTGGAGCTGCTGCTCGAGCTGGCGCGGGAAGCCGGGGTGCAGGAGGGCGTGCAGGCGCTGCTGAGCGGTGCCCATGTCAACGTCAGCGAAGACCGGCCCGCGCTGCACACGGCGCTGCGGCTGCCGCGGGAGGCGTCGCTGATGGTGGACGGCGAGGATGTGGTACCCGGCGTGCATGCCACCCTGGACCGCATGGCCACCATGGTGGAGCGTTTCCACAGCCGCCAATGGCGCGGCGCCACGGGCCGGCCGATCCAAGACGTGGTCAACCTCGGCGTGGGTGGCTCCGACCTCGGCCCGCTGATGGTCACGCATGCGCTGGCCGACTGCCGCCCGCGTGACGCCCACCATGTGGATGTCCACTTCGCCTCGACCATGGATGGCTCCCAGCTTGCCGACTACCTCAACCGCTTCAACCCCGAAACCACCCTGTTCGTGATCTCGTCGAAGTCGTTCACCACCATCGATACCCTGTCGAATGCTCGCACGGCCCGCGACTGGCTGCTGGCACGGCTGGTGTACGACGGTATCCAGGGGGTCGATGAAGCCATGGTCATGCGCCAGCACTTCATCGGCGTCTCGGCCAAGCCCGACAAGATGTGCGAATGGGGAATCGCCGAGTGCAACCAGCTGCTGTTCTGGGAGTGGGTGGGTGGGCGCTATTCGCTGTGGGGAGGCATCGGCCTGCCCATCGCCCTGGTGATCGGCATGCCGCACTTCCGCGACCTGCTGGCCGGTGCCCATGCCATGGACGAGCATTTCGCCCAGGCGCCGCTCGACCGGAATCTGCCGGTACTGCTGGCCCTGGCGGGCATCTGGAACGTCAACTTCCTCGACATCCGCGCCCATTCGATCCTGCCCTACGATGGCCGCCTGGAGCATTTCGCCGCCTATCTCGAGCAGCTCGAGATGGAGTCCAACGGCAAGTCGGCCACCCATGATGGCGGCCTGGTGAACTATTCGACCTGCCCGGTGCTGTGGGGGCAGCTCGGCCCCAATGCCCAGCACGCCTTCTACCAGCTGCTGCACCAGGGCACCCAGCCGGTGGTATGCGACTTCATCGCACCGCTGCGGCGCTACGACGATGTCGAGGACGCGGCGACCCGCGATCACCTCAAGGGCCAGCATCGCCTGACGCTGGCCAACTGCTTCGCCCAGTCGCGCCTGCTGATGCTCGGCGACGACGCCATCGACGAGCCGGGCGAGCGGCCGGGGCACAAGCGCTACCGCGGCAACCAGCCCTCCACCACGCTGCTGCTCGATCGCCTTACGCCGGCCGCCCTGGGGGCCTTGATCGCCCTCTACGAGCACAAGGTGTTCGTGCAGGCCACCATCTGGGGCATCAACCCCTTCGACCAGTGGGGCGTGGAGCTTGGCAAGCAGATTGCCGGGGAAACCCAGCGCATGCTGGCCGAGCGTGGCGGCCACGACGCCATGGACGCCTCCACGCGCGCACTGATCGAGGCCGTGTGGCGGGCCGAGCAGGATGGCCAGGCGTGATGCGCGAGCGGGGCTGGTAATGCATACAGTGCCTTCGGTATGCTAGCTGCCGCCTGGTTGCCGCCGCGCGCCACCGGGGTGCTCTACCTGCATGGCTTCAACAGCGGCTACGGTTCGCCCAAGTCGGCGCTGATGCGCGCCGCCTGCGACGCGCTGGCGCTACCCTGCGAGACCCCGCAGCTGCCGCATCGGCCGGGCGCGGCCCTGGCCCTGGCCGAGTCCCGCCTGGCCGGGCTGGGGTCAAATCCACTGCTGGTCGGCAGTTCCATGGGCGGCTTCCTCGCCACCTGCCTGGCGGAACGCCACCGGCTCATGGCGGCCTTGATCAACCCGGCGGTGACGCCGGCGGCGCTGGTCGCGGAGTGGCTGGGCAAGGCGTTCACCAACGAGCACACCGGCGAGCGCTTCGTCATCGAGGCGGCACACCGCGAGGAGCTCGAGGCGCTGACGCCGCACGGCGTTTCACCCGAACGCTACCTGCTGCTGCTGGGCAGCGCCGACGAAACGCTCGACCCCGGCGATGCGTTCGAGCTTTATCGCGGCGCGCGCACCGTCATCCATCCCGGTGGCGACCATGTCTTCACGGCGCTGGCCGAGTACCTGCCGGCCATCCTGGCCCATGGCGGGGTCGGCCTGTCCCGGAGGCCCCCCGAGCTGGCGTGAGCCGCCGGGGCGCGCTTGGCAGCGGCAGGCGGGGCCCGGCGACACAGGCAGCACGACCGAATTCTGCAACGGCGACGGAACACGCATGACACAATACAGTGCCAGCTCGATCGAAGTCCTTTCCGGCCTCGACCCGGTGCGCAAGCGCCCCGGCATGTACACCGACACCACGCGCCCCAATCACCTGGTCCAGGAAGTCATCGACAACAGCGTCGACGAGGCGCTGGCGGGGCATGCCCGCGAGGTCAGCGTTCGCCTGCTGGAGGATGGCGGCATCGAGGTGGTCGACGACGGCCGCGGCATGCCCATCGACATTCACCCCGAGCACGGCGTCTCCGGCGTCGAGCTGATCCTTACCCGGCTGCATGCCGGGGGCAAGTTCTCGCAGTCCAGCTACCGCTTCTCCGGCGGCCTGCACGGCGTCGGCGTGTCGGTGGTGAACGCCCTGTCGCGTCGCCTGGAAGTGGAAGTGATGCGCGACGGTGCCCGCCACGCCATGGCCTTTGAGCACGGCGACAAGGTCGCGGAGCTGGCCGAGATCGGCAGCGTGGCCAAGCGCACCACCGGCACCCTGGTGCGCTTCTGGCCCGACGAGTCCTATTTCGACAGCCCCCGGCTGGCCATGGGCCGGCTCAAGCACCTGCTGCGGGCCAAGGCGGTGCTCTGCCCCGGGCTCAAGGTCACCCTGGTCGAGGCCGACGGCGCCGAGAGCGTGTGGCAGTACGAGGACGGCCTGCGCGACTACCTGGCCCAGGCCACCGATGGCTTCGAGGTGCTGCCGGCTTCGCCCTTGATCGGCCATTTCGCCGACGACGAGCAGGCGGTCGACTGGGCGGTGCAGTGGCTCCCCGAAGGCGGCGAGACGCTGATGGAGAGCTACGTCAACCTGATCCCCACGCCCCAGGGCGGCACCCACGTCAACGGCCTGCGCTCGGGGCTGCTCGAGGCGCTGCGCGAGTTCTGCGAATACCGCAACCTGCTGCCGCGGGGCGTCAAGCTCACGCCCGAGGACCTGTGGGAGCGAGTCGCCTACGTGCTCTCGGTGAAGATGCTCGACCCGCAGTTCGCCGGCCAGACCAAGGAGCGGCTCTCCTCGCGCACCGTGGCGGCCTTCGTTTCCAGCGTGGTGAAGGATGCCTTCTCGCTGTGGCTGAATCATCACGTCGACCAAGCCGAGGCGCTGGCCGAGCTGGTCATCAGCGCCGCCCAGCGGCGCCAGAAGAGCGCCAGGAAGGTGGCGCGCAAGAAGGTCACCGCCGGCCCCGCGCTGCCCGGCAAGCTGGCCGACTGCTCCGGCCAGGACCCGGCCCAGGGCGAGCTGTTCCTGGTGGAGGGCGACTCGGCCGGCGGCAGCGCCAAGCAGGCGCGCAATCGCGAGACCCAGGCGATCCTGCCGCTGCGCGGCAAGATCCTCAACACCTGGGAGGTCGACAGCCACGACATCTACGGCTCCCAGGAGGTCCACGACATCGCGGTTGCCGTGGGCATGGACCCGGGCAGCGACGACTTGAGCCAACTGCGCTACCACAAGATCTGCATCCTCGCCGACGCCGACTCCGACGGCCTGCACATCGCCACGCTGCTGTGCGCGCTGTTCGTGCGTCACTTTCCGGCGCTGGTGGATGCCGGCCACGTCTACGTCGCCATGCCGCCGCTCTACCGCATCGACCTGGGCAAGGAGGTGCACTACGCCCTCGACGAGAGCGAGAAGGCGGCGATCCTGCGCAAGCTGGAGGGCAAGCGCGGCACGCCCAATGTGCAGCGCTTCAAGGGCCTGGGCGAGATGAGCCCGCTGCAGCTGCGCGAGACCACCATGGCGGTGGAGACCCGCCGCCTGGTGCAGCTCACCCGCGAGGTCGGCGACGGCACCATGGAGATGATGGACATGCTGCTGGCCAAGAAGCGCGCCGCCGACCGCAAGAGCTGGCTCGAAGACTACGGCAACCTTGCAGATATTGAAGTTTAGCGCCAGGACGAGCGGCGCCGGGGGCAAGGCGTAGCGGAGGTCCTTTTCCAGGGAAGGAAAAGGTAGCGCCCAGGGAGGGGTTCACAGCGCCTTCGCATAGACTTGTCGCCGGTAAAGCCGCGGTTCGAGGCTGGCAAGGCTGTCCGACCCTTGAGGTGCAACACGATGAATGAGGTCACTGAATGACCATGGATATCCAGGTGGCGGAGGGCGACGTCGAACGCCTCTCGCTGCGCGAATACACCGAGAAGGCGTACCTCGACTACTCGATGTACGTCATCCTCGACCGGGCGCTGCCGCACATCGGCGACGGCATGAAGCCGGTGCAGCGGCGCATCGTCTACGCCATGCGCGAGCTGGCGCTGAACGCCAGCGCCAAGTACAAGAAGTCGGCGCGTACCGTCGGCGACGTGCTGGGCAAGTTCCACCCCCACGGCGACAGCGCCTGCTACGAGGCGATGGTGCTGATGGCGCAGCCGTTCAGCTACCGCTACCCGCTGGTCGACGGCCAGGGCAACTGGGGGAGCCCCGACGATCCCAAGTCGTTCGCGGCGATGCGCTACACCGAATCGCGGCTGTCGAAGTTCGCCGAGGTACTGCTCGCCGAGCTGGGCCAGGGCACCGTCGACTGGACCCCCAACTTCGATGGCACCATGAACGAGCCGGTGGTGCTGCCGGCGCGACTGCCCCACGTGTTGCTCAACGGCGGCACCGGCATTGCCGTGGGCATGGCTACCGACATCCCGCCGCACAACGTGCACGAAGTGGTCGAGGCCACCTGCCACCTGCTGCGCCACCCGGAAGCCACCACCGCGGACCTGGTGCACTACCTGCCGGCGCCTGACTTCCCCACCGCGGCGGAGATCATCACCTCCCGCGACGACCTGCGAAAGCTCTACGAGAGCGGCCGCGGCTCGGTGAAGCTGCGTGCCCGCTACGTGATGGAGGAGGGCAAGGTGGTGGTCACCGCCGTGCCCTACCAGGTCAGCGGGGCCAAGGTGCTCGAGCAGATCGCCGCCCAGATGCAGGCCAAGAAGCTGCCCATGGTGGCCGACCTGCGTGACGAATCGACCCACGAGGAGCCGACCCGGCTGGTGATCGAGCCGCGCTCCAACCGGGTCGACATCGAAGCGATGATGGCGCACCTGTTCGCCACCACCGACCTCGAGAAGAACATTCGCGTCAACCTCAACGTGATCGGCCTCGATGGCCGCCCGCGGGTGATGCCGCTGCCGGACATGCTCGGCGAGTGGCTCACCTTCCGCCGCAAGACCGTGCGCCGCCGTCTGGAGCATCGCCTGGGCAAGGTCGAGGATCGCCTGCATATCCTCGAAGGCCTGCTTGTCGCCTACCTCAACATCGACGAGGTGATCCGTATCATCCGCGAGGAGGACGAGCCCAAGAGCGCGCTGATGGCGGCCTTCGGCCTCTCCGAGCGCCAGGCCGAGGCGATCCTCGAGCTGCGCCTGCGCCACCTGGCCAAGCTCGAGGAGATGAAGATTCGCGGCGAGCAGGACGCCCTGGAAGCCGAGCGCAAGCGCTTGAAGGCGCTGCTCGGCAGCGAGGCCAAGCTCACCGACCTGATCGAGGAGGAGCTGCGCGAGGCGGCCCGCGAGCACGGCGACGCGCGCCGCTCGCCCATCGTCGAGCGCGAGGAGGCCAAGGCGCTCTCCGAGGTCGAGCTGATGGGCGCCGACCCCATTACCGTTGTGCTCTCCGAGAAGGGCTGGATTCGCGCCGCCAAGGGGCACGACATCGACCCGGAAGGGCTCTCCTACAAGTCCGGCGACCGCTTTGCCCTGGCCGGGCGCGGCAAGACCAACCAGCCGCTGGTGCTGCTCGACGACACCGGCCGTACCTACACCCTGGCCGCCCACAACCTGCCCAGCGCCCGCAGCCAGGGCGAGCCGGTCACCGGGCGGGTCAACGTCGTGGCCGGCGCCCACATGGCCGGGCTGATGCTGGCGCCGCCCGAGACTCGCTACCTGCTTGCCAGCGACGGCGGCTACGGCTTCGTGGCCAGGCTGGAGGAACTGATCGGCAAGAACAAGTCGGGCAAGGCGGTCCTTTCGGTACCCAAGGGCTGCCGGGTCATGGCGCCGATCCGGGTGCCGGAAGGCGAGGACACCTGGGTGGCGTCGGTGTCCAACGAGGGGCGGCTGCTGCTGTTCCCGCTGGCGCAGCTGCCCGAAATGGCCAAGGGCAAGGGCAACAAGATGCTCGATATTCCCGGCGCCCGTGCCGCGCGGCGCGAGGAGCTGGTGCGCGATATCGCGCTGGTGCCCAGGGGAGCCTCGCTGATCATTCACGCCGGGAAGCGCCACTTGACCCTCAAGGACGCCGATCTGGACTATTATCGCGGCGAACGCGGCCGCCGCGGCAGCAAGCTGCCCCGCGGCCTGCAGAAGGTCGATCGCTTGGAGAGTGGGGAATGACAAGACGACTGCTGATTCGCGCCACCGGCGCGGCACGCCCCGGCCAGCTGGCCGGCCTGGGCCAGGCCATGGCGCGCAGCGGCGCACGGCTGCTCGACATCAACCAGAGCGTGACCTTCGGCATGGTCTCGCTGGAGGCGCTGGTCGGGCTGGACCACGACAGCGACCTGGAAGGGGCGCTGGCCGAAGCCGGCGACAGCCTGGGCCTTGACGTGCAGGCCATCCAGGTCAGCGCCGAGGACTACCAGCGCTGGAGTGCGCATGCCAGCGAGCCGCGGCTGATCCTGACCCTGCTGGCGCCGCACCTGCCCGCGGGCATCCTGGCCGAGGTGGGGGCGCTGACCGCCGAGCACGGGCTCACCGTGGAGCTGATCCATCGCCTCTCGGGCCGCGAGCCGCTGGACGGCGGCGTGCCCGCCTTCGGCTCCTGCGTCGAGTGCTGGCTGCGCGGCGAGGAGATCGACCTCGACAGCCTGCGCGAGAAGGCGCTGGCGCTGGGCGCCATGCACGGCGTCGATATCGCCCTGCAGGAGGATTCGATCTGGCGCCGCCATCGTCGCCTGGTCTGCTTCGACATGGACTCCACCCTGATCCAGGCCGAGGTGATCGACGAGCTGGCGCGCCGCCACGGCGTCTACGAGGAAGTGGCGGCCGTCACCGAGCGCGCCATGCGCGGCGAGCTCGATTTCCAGCAGAGCTTTCGCGAGCGCATGGCCAAGCTCAAGGGCCTCGATGAGTCGGTGCTGGCCGAGATCGCCGATACGCTTCCGCTGATGGATGGCGTCGAGCGGCTGATGAAGCATCTCAAGCGGCTGGGCTATCGCACCGCGATACTCTCCGGTGGCTTCACCTACTTCGCCCGCCACCTGCAGGAAAAGCTCGGCTTCGACGAGATCCATGCCAACGAGCTGGTGATCGAGAACGGCAAGGTGACCGGCGAGGTGCGCGAGCCGATCCTCGACGCCGCCCGCAAGGCCGAGCTGCTGCGCGAGATCGCCGCGCGCGAGGGGCTCGCCATGGAGCAGACCATCGCCGTGGGCGACGGCGCCAACGACCTCAAGATGCTGGCCGCCGCCGGGCTCGGCATCGCCTTCCGGGCCAAGCCGCTGGTGCGCAGCCAGGCGCGCCAGTCGATCTCGACCCTGGGCATCGACGCCGTGCTCTACTTGATGGGCTATCGGGAGGGGGACCTGGAGGATGAAAGCCGCGCCGGGTGACCGTTCGCGCTGGTGAAGCGGTAGGAAGTGGCGTACCTTCGAAGTTTCCCATCGCCTCGGAGGTCGCCATGGCCCAAGCGCATTTCTCCGCCGAACTGCTGGACGAACTGAACCTGCTTTGTCTCTACAATCTCGACACCACCCATGAAGGCCTCAAGGTGCATGCCGGTAGCGCCGCCACCGGGGCCGTGGCCGCCGCCTCGCGGCTGCACGCCAAGGGGCTGGTGACCCAGGCCGACGGCGGCTACCTGACCCCGCGCGGGCGCGAGGCGGCGGTCCACGCCCAGGAGCTGGCGGGCCTGCTGGCCCCGGCCGAGCTCACCACCTGAGCCATTCGACCCGAGCCACCCGGAAACGACGACGGCCGCCCCAAACAGGCGGCCGTCGCGTTGAGGGGCGCTGGCTCAGGTGTTCAAGACCACGCCGCCATTCAGGTGCAGCGTCTGGCCGCTCATGTAGGACGACTCCTCGCAGGCCAGGTAGACATAGGCCGGCCCCATTTCGGAGGGCTGGCCGGCGCGGTTCATCGGCACCTGGCCGCCGAAGGAAGCGACTTTCTCCGCCGGGAAGCTGGCCGGGATCAGGGGCGTCCACACCGGGCCCGGCGCCACGGAATTGATGCGAATCCCCTTCTCGGCCAGCGGTACCGCCAATGAGCGCACCAGGCCCTGGATCGCGCCCTTGGTGGCGGTGTAGTCGATCAACGAAGGGTTGCCCTTGAAGGCGTTGATCGACGAGGTGCAGATGAAGGTGTCGCCTTCGTGCATGTGGGGCAGGGCGGCCTTGGTCAGGTAGAAGTGGCTGAACACGTTGGTCTGGAAGGTGCGCTGCAGCTGGTCGGGCGGAATCTCGGTGATGTCGTCCCAGTTGTACTGTTCGGCGGCGTTGTGCACCACGATATTGAGCTTGCCGAACTCGGCGAGGGTCCTGTCGACGATCTCGTCGCAGAACGACGGCTCGCCCACGTCGCCCTTGAGCACCAGGCAGCGGCGCCCTTCCGCCTCGACCAGATGCTGGGTGTCGCGGGCGTCGGTATCCTCCTCGAGATGCACGATGACGCAGTCGGCGCCTTCTCGCGCGTAGTGCACCGCCACGGCACGGCCGATGCCGCTGTCGCCGCCGGTGATGATCGCCACCTTGTCCTTGAGCTTGTCGGCCCCGCGGTAGCTGTCGCGGATGTATTCCGGCTGCGGGTCCATCTTGTACTCGGCGCCGGGCTGGTGGGCTTGCTCCTGCGGGGGCTGCTTCTCGTCACTCATGTGCCGGACTCCTTTTCCATGTACACGTGGTGACTTGAAAGTAGGCGGCCCACGATAGGCTGGACAAGGCAGGGAGCGTGAATAAAGGTTTCGCTGTCGTAATGACCGGTGACCCGACGACGCCAACCCGGGGTGCGCCCGCGATGACTCCCCTCGTGCTACCATCACGCCGCCCGGCCGGCGTGAGGCGCCGGGGCGTGCCGTGCAAGGCGGCCCTTCCGTTTCCTGTCATTGAGTGCTTCGAGACGAACCATGAGTGCTTCCTTCGATACCTGGCGCGACCGCTTCGAGCACCTGCGCGCCAACAAGTTTTTCGAACTCACGGTGATCGCCATCATCGTGCTGTCGGCGCTGCTGATCGGTGCGCGGACCTACGAGGAGATCTCGCGCTTCCAGCAGTGGCTGCTGGTGCTCGACGTGGCCGTCACGGTGTTCTTCCTGGTGGAGATCCTTATTCGCATGGCGGCGGAACGGCGCCTGCGCGACTTCTTCAAGAAAGGCTGGAACGTCTTCGACTTCCTGATCGTCACCGCCAGCCTGATCCCCATGGACGATTCCGAGATGGTGCTGCTGGCGCGGCTGCTGCGCATCTTCCGCGTGCTGCGCCTGGTGTCGATGATTCCCGAGCTGCGCATGCTGATGGCGGCGCTGTTCAAGTCGATTCCGCGCATGGGCTATGTGGCGCTGCTGATGTTCATCATCTTCTACATCTACGCGGCGGTCGGCAGCTTCATTTTCAGCGACGTGGACGAGCGGCTGTGGGGCAACATCTCGCTGGCCATGCTGACACTGTTCCAGGTCGCCACCTTCGAGAGCTGGGCCACGGCGGTGCTCTATCCCACCATGGAGCACTATCCCTATGCGTGGATCTTCTTCCTCACCTTCATCTTTCTCAACGCCTTCATTTTCCTCAACATGATGATCGGCATCGTGCTCGATGTGATGCAGAAGGAGAGCATCCAGATCGAGTTGGAGAGCGGGGAGGGTGAGGCCGCCGAGCTGCACGGGCTGCGCAACGACGTGCGCGAACTCCGCGACCAGCTCACCCGGATGGAGGCGATGCTCGAGCGGCGCGAAAAATGATGCTTCCGCTAAGCTCAGGTAAGAGGGCTCGATAGGCGAGCCATGTCGCAAGAAGGAGGGTCAGGGATGACCGACCAGGCCGCTCCAGGTAGGCGCACCTTTCTGCCGCCATATCTGCTCGAACGGATTGCCAATGCGGGCTCGACCCGCCAGCGTGAGTGTGCTCGTCATACGCTGATGGCCGACCACCAATTCCGTGCCCGGGCCGGTATTGTCCCCCTGCCCCTGGGCAGTGTTCGGCGCGGCACGCCGGCTCGCTACGTGCACTCCGCCGAGCATCGCCAGGTCCTGCCCGGCAGGCGGGTGCGCAGCGAGGGGCAGGGCGACAGCGGCGATCCCGCCGTCGACGAGGCGTATCTAGGGCTGGGGGCGACCTACCGGCTGTTCTGGGAGGTCTTCGAGCGGCACTCCATCGATGATGACGGCATGGCACTGCTGGCCACGGTGCACTACGGGCAGGACTACGAGAACGCCTTCTGGGACGGTCGGCAGATGGTGTTCGGCGACGGCGATGGCGAGCTCTTCAACCGCTTCACCATCGCGCTGGATATCGTCGCCCATGAGCTCACCCATGGCGTCATCCAGCATGAAGGCGTGCTGGCCTACGTAGGCCAGTCCGGCGCGCTCAACGAATCGCTGTGCGACGTGTTTGGCAGCTTGGCCAGGCAGCGCCAGCTGGGGCAGGGCGTCGAAGAGGCCGATTGGCTGATCGGCAAGGGACTGTTCACCGAACGGGTCGCCGGTCGCGCCCTGCGCTCCATGGCCATGCCGGGCACCGCCTACGACGACCCCTTGCTGGGGCGCGACCCGCAGCCCGACCATATGAACGCCTTCGTGGTGACCGACGAGGACAATGGCGGCGTGCATATCAACTCGGGCATTCCCAACCGAGCCTTCCACATTGCGGCCATGATGCTGGGTGGCCATGCCTGGGAGCGGGCCGGACGGATCTGGTATGACGCCCTTGTCGATCGTCGCCTGGGCCAGGAGAGCGACTTCGTCGCCTTCGCCACGCTGGCCCTGGACAATGCCGAGCGGCGCTACGGCGCCGAGAGCCGGGAAGCGGCAGCGGTACGTGAGGGGTGGCGACGCGTCGGGGTGCTGCCATGAGCCGACCGCCTGAGCTGACTGCGGCCAGCGTGATCCGCCTGCGGCGCGAAGGCGGACTGGCCTACATTCCGGGCCTGACGTGCCCGCGCTTCATTCACTGCTCGCGCTATAGCGAGGCGCAGCGTGACGAACTCCGGCAGCTGTTGTCGAGCCTGCACGAGACGGCAGCCGGGACGGCAGCCGGGACGCCCGTTGCCGACCGCCGTTGCTTTTGCCTGAGCGTGGAGGGGGCGGACGGGGGCTCGATCTGGTCGTTGACGGTGGCCGAAGAGGCCATGCCACCTCGGCTGCTCGAGTGGTGGCGGCGGGCGGACAGGGCGGCGGAAAACGGCGGCGCGCCTTGACAACTGCCACGCATGCTGATTTTCTAGAGGGTATGAATACGACATTTTGCTACCTCAGCCTGAACCTACGACTACTAGCCGGCCTTTGAGCGTCGGGCGATGCGCTGCGCATCGCACTATTGTCCAGGTCAGTCGAGGTACCAAGATGTCAGCCAACCAAATTGCTTCCCGCTACGTACGCCGTTTCGTCATGATCTTCATTGATCGTGTCGTCATGGGCTGCATAGCGTTTTTCGACCATTGCCACGACGCCCCGGTATGCTCCACGCAGCCGGGGCGTCGTCGTTTCTGAATGCCGCCAGTCAGGGAGACCACCGCCATGATGCTCGACAACCCCGCCAGCAAATACCGCCCCTTCGTTGCCGTCGACCTGCCCGATCGCCAGTGGCCCAACCGCCGCATCGAGTCTCCGCCGATCTGGGCCAGCGTGGACCTGCGCGACGGCAACCAGTCGCTGATCGACCCGATGGACCAGGAGCGCAAGCAGCGCTTCTTCGACCTGCTGGTGAGAATTGGCTTCAAGGAGATCGAGGTCGGCTTCCCCTCGGCCTCGCAGACAGATTTCGACTTCGTGCGCTCGCTGATCGAGGGCAACCGGATTCCCGATGACGTCACCATCCAGGTGCTGACCCAGGCGCGTGACCATCTGATCGACCGCACCTTCGAGTCGCTCAAGGGTGCCAAGAACGCCATCGTGCACGTCTACAATGCCACCGACCCGGTCTTTCGCCGCGTGGTATTCAACGTGACCAGGGAGGAGTGCATCGGCATCGCCGTGGACGCCACCACGCGCATCAAGCAGCGCATGAGCGAGGCGCCGGAAACCCACTGGACCTTCCAGTACTCACCGGAGCTGTTCACCACCACCGAGATGGACTTCGCCAAGGAGGTGGTCGAGGCGGTGATGGAGGCCTACGGGGCCACGGCCGAAAAGCCCATGATCGTCAACCTGCCGGCCACGGTGGAGGCGGCCACCCCCAACAACTATGCCGACCAGGTGGAGTGGTTCTGCCGCAACGTCAAGAACCGTGACCACCTGATCGTCAGCGTACACCCGCACAACGACCGCGGCACCGGCGTGGCGGCGGCCGAGCTCACCGTGATGGCCGGCGCCGACCGCGTCGAGGGCACCCTGTTCGGCAACGGCGAGCGTACCGGCAACGTCGATATCGTCACCCTGGCCATGAACCTCTACACCCAGGGTGTGAACCCGGGGCTCGATTTCTCCAACATCACGCCGGTCATGCGCGAGGTGGAGTACTGCAACCAGCTGCCGGTGCACCCTCGCCACCCCTACGTTGGCGACCTGGTCTTCACCGCCTTTTCCGGCTCCCACCAGGACGCGATCAAGAAGGGCATGGCCGAGCGTCGTGCCAACCCGGAGGCCGTCTGGGAAGTGCCCTACCTGCCGATCGACCCGCTGGACGTGGGCCGCAGCTACGAGGCGGTGATCCGGGTCAACAGCCAGTCGGGCAAGGGTGGGGTCTCCTACCTGCTCGAGCAGGAGCACGGCATCGAACTGCCGCGCCGGCTCTCCATCGAGTTCAGCCAGGTGGTGCAGGAGGTCGCCGACCGCACAGGCAAGGAGATCACCTCGCAGATGATCTACCAGGCCTTCGCCGACGAATACCTGGCGCGTACCGCGCCCTACGGGCTGATCAACCATCGCCTCGCCTCCGAGGCCGACAGTCCCAAGGTGAAGCTCGAGGCCAGTATCGACGAGCACGGCGAGCGGCGTACCATCCGTGGTGAAGGCAACGGACCGCTGGCGGCCTTCATCAAGGCCCTGGGGGCGGCCGGTCACGACGTCGAGATCATCGACTACCACGAGCACTCCCGCGGCCAGGGCTCCGACGCCGAGGCGATCGCCTACGTGGAAGTGCGCATCGGCGGCCAGGCGGTGTTCGGGGTGGGTACCGACGAGAGCATCACCAGCGCCTCGATGAAGGCGGTGATGAGCGCCATCAACCGTCACGTCTCCACCCAGCCGGCGGCGGCCAATGTGACGGCGGAGAGCTTGGCAGACGTAAAGTAACCGCTCTGGGCTCGCCGTCTAATCGGCGCCAGGTTGGCCCCTCCGACCTGTCCCCGACGCTGCTTGTGCCGTGGTTGTCGGCTACAGCGGCGTCTTGCTTGCCTTGCCGGGGATCTCCCGCACCAACCGAGGCACCAAGAAGCCCGGCAGCACTTCCCGCAGGCCCGCGATCAGCTCGCGGGCCTCTGCGTCGGGTACGTCGAAATGTGCCGCGCCCGCCACCGGATCGAGCACGTGCAGGTAGTAGGGCAGCACGCCGGCCTCGAACAATCGCTCGGAGAGCACGGCCAGCGCCTGCACCGAGTCGTTGACCCCGCGCAGCAGCACGCTTTGGTTGAGCAGGGTCGCCCCGGCCGCCTTGAGTCGCGCGCTCGCCTCGACCACGGCGTCGTCGATCTCGTTGGCGTGGTTGATATGCAGCACCACCACCTTTTGCAACCGCGTGGCGCCGAGCCAGCCGAGCAGGGCGTCGTCGACCCGGTCGGGAATCACCACCGGCAGGCGGGTGTGGATGCGCAGCCGCTTGAGGTGGGGAATCGCCTCGAGGCGCTCGACCAGCCAGCCCAGTTGGCGATCGCTTGCCGCCAGCGGGTCGCCGCCGGAAAGGATCGCCTCGCGAATCGACGTATCCTGGCGCAGCGTGTCGAGAGAGCGCTCCCACTGTGCGCGGGAAGGGCTGTTATCGTCATAAGGAAAGTGGCGTCGGAAGCAGTAGCGACAGTTCACCGCGCAGGCGGGGCTCGCGATCAGCAGCACACGACCGGCGTACTTGTGGATCAGCCCCGGCCCCGGCGTGTGCGCGGCCTCTTCAAGGGGGTCGGCCACGTAGCCGGGTACGCTCTCACCCTCGGCGCTGAGCGGCAGCACCTGGCGCAGCAGCGGATCGTGAGGGTCGCCATGGCGCATGCGCGCCAGGAACGCCTCGGGCACGCGCACTTCGAACAGCGCGTGGCCGCGCTCGGCGCCGGGTTGCCAGCCGCCGTCGAGCCCCAGGCGCCGGCACAGCTCCCGCGGGTCGCGGATCGCCCGAGAAAGCTGGGTCTGCCAGGCACTCTGCAGCGACACGGGCGTCGCCTCGACGTCCGGCGCTACCGGTCTCTGCAAAAGGGCGGAGCTTCGGGTTATCATGCGGCACACCAGTCATAAGGGGGCGAGGGCTCGAATCCTCGTCGATCCGGTATTCGCGCGCCCAGAGCCTGCTGCGGCGCGCCCGATCATTCGAGAGGCAACATGGCGAACTATTCTACCAACGAATTCAAGGGCGGTCTGAAGGTGATGCTCGACGGCGATCCCTGCGCGATCGTCGAGAACGAATTCGTCAAGCCGGGCAAGGGCCAGGCGTTCAACCGCGTGAAGCTGCGCAACCTGATCACCGGCCGCGTGTGGGAGCGTACCTTCAAGTCGGGCGAATCCCTCGAAGGCGCCGACGTGGTGGACCTCGACATGGAGTACCTCTACAACGACGGCGACATGTGGCACTTCATGAAGACCGACGGCTCCTTCGAGCAGTACGCGGTGGAGAAAAAGGCGCTGGGCGATACCGCCAAGTGGCTCAAGGAGCAGGTGGTCTACACCGTGACCCTGTGGAACGACAACGCCATCAGCGTGACGCCGCCCAACTTCATCGAGCTGGAAGTGGTCGAGACCGACCCGGGCCTCAAGGGTGACACCGCCCAGGGCGGCTCCAAGCCGGCCACGCTTTCCTCGGGCGCCGTGGTGCGGGTTCCGCTGTTCATCAACCAGGGCGAAATACTCAAGGTCGATACACGCTCAGGTGAATACGTGTCGCGCGCCTGACCGGGTGCCTAGCTGTTCCAACGCCGAGTCCTTGAGGGCTCGGCGTTTTCGATGGTGACGACTATGCAAGAGATCGATTGGCAGCCCACCGCCACCATGGCAACCCTGCGCGAGCGGGCGCGGCTGCTGGCCGAGGTGCGGAGGTTCTTCGCCGAGCGCGGCGTGCTGGAGGTGGAGACGCCGGTGCTGGGGCACGGCGGCAGCACCGACGTGCACCTGGCATCGCTGTCGCTCGAGGCGACGACGCCTGCCGGGCGCGAGCGGCTGTGGCTGCAGACCTCGCCCGAGTTCCATATGAAGCGACTGCTGGCGGCAGGCTCGGGGCCGATCTTCCAGCTGGCGCGCAGCTTTCGCGACGGTGAGGTGGGACGCCGCCACAACATCGAATTCACCATGCTGGAGTGGTATCGCCCGGGCTTTTCACTCGACGAGCTAATCGAGGAAACCGTGGCGCTGATTCAGCAAGTGCTTGGAGGCGACCCTGGGCCGCTGCGCCGCCGTCGCTACCGCGAGCTGTTCCGCCAGGGGCTGGGTGTCGATCCCTTCAACGTCGAACTCGGCGAGCTGCGGCGACTGGCCGGCGAGCGCGGTGGCCTCGACATGGGCGATGCCGAGCGAGACGACTGCCTCGACCTGTTGATGAGCCTGGTCATCGAACCCGGCCTGGGGCATGAGGGGGTCGACGTGGTGGTGGACTACCCGGCAAGCCAGGCGGCCTTGGCGCGGCGCCATCGCGACCCGGAGGACGGCGAGTGGGTCGCCTCGCGCTTCGAGGTCTATCTCGCCGGGCTGGAGCTTGCCAATGGCTACGACGAGCTTACCGATGCCGATGAGCAGCGCAAGCGTTTCGCCGAGGACAATACGGCCCGGCGCCGTTTGGGGCTGCCGGAGGTTGATGTCGACTTGCGCCTGCTTGCCGGGCTCGAACACGGCATGCCGGCCGGCAGCGGCGTGGCGCTGGGCATCGACCGGCTGATCCAACTGGCCCTGTGCAAGAGGAGCGTGGCGGAGGTGATGGCCTTTGCCACGCCCAATTGCTGACCAAGCCGACTGCTGCCGAGGCTAGACGAAGTCAGGCGTGTCGCGCTGCGGAAAGCCGCCCAGCGACTGGCCCATGCTGACCTTGGTCTTGGGTGCCAGGGCGGCGTCGAAGTCGACCTTGCCGCCAAAGGCCATCACCACCGTGGAGCCGAGCTTGAAGCGGCCCATCTCCGCGCCGCGTTCGAGGTGGATCGGCTTGTCGAAGCGGATGCGCTGCACCTGGCCCGAGAGCGGGGTGACCTGGCCGGCCCATACCGTCTCGATGGCGGCCACGATCATCGCGCCGACCAGTACCACGGCCATGGGGCCGTGCTCGGTGTCGAAGTGGCACACCAGGCGCTCGTTGCGGGCAAACAGGTTGGGCACGTGGTCGGTGGTAGCCGCGTTGACCGAGAACAGCCGCCCCGGCACGTAGACCATCTCGGTCAGGGTGCCTGCTAGCGGCATGTGCACGCGGTGGTAATCCCGCGGCGAGAGATAGACGTTGGCGTAGCTGCCGCCGCTGTAGCGCCGTGCGGCTTCTTCGTCGCCGCCGAGCAGGTCGACCACCGAGAAGCGATGCCCCTTGGCCTGCAGCAGCTTGTCGGCCTCGACGGGGCCGAACTGGGACAGATTGCCGTCGGCGGGGGAGAGCAGACCCTCGCCCAGGGGACGCGCTTCCGGCTTCAGCTCCCGGGTGAAAAAGTCGTTGAAGGTGGCATAGGCGGTGGGATCCGGCTCGGCGGCCTCGCCCATGTCGACCTTGAAGGCCTTGATGAAGGCGCGGATCAGCGCATTCTTGAGCCAGGCCACGCGAGTTTCGGCAAGGCACCCCACCAGCCGCGAGAGCAGGTGATGGGGGATGGGGTACTGGATCAGGGCGAAGAACTTGGCGAGAGACAAGGTAAGGGTTCCGTAGCGGGCGGTTTGGTTTACTTCTCGATCGGCGTATCGTCGCGGTTGCCCCACTCCTTCCAGGAGCCGGCGTAGCCGCGAATCTTCTCGAAGCCCAGCGCCTTGCCCACCAGCCAGGTGAAGCCGCTGCGGTGGTGGCTCTGGCAGTGCGTGACCACTTCCATGTCCGGCGTGAGCCCTAGCGCCTCGAGCTCGGTGATCAGCTCGGCATAGTCGCGAATACGCAGCGCGCGCTCCTTGTCCATGGCCTCGGTCCACTCCATGTTGACCGCACCGGGAATATGGCCGAGCTGCCGGTTCTCGCCTTTCTCGCCACGGTACTCTTCCGGCGAGCGGGCGTCCCAGACGGCGAAACCCTTCTCGCCCAGGCGCTCCTGCAGCTCGAGGCGGTCGATGGCGACCTGCGGGTGCAGGATCTCGGCCTCGTAGTCGCTGGGCGTCGGCGAGGTCGGTTCATGGGAAACGGGCTGGCCGGCCTGGCGCCAGGCGTGGATGCCGCCGTTGAGGTAGGAGTAACGGGTATGGCCGACCAGCTCCAGGGTCCACAGCAGGCGGCCGGCCCAGCCGCCACCCTCGTCGTCGTAGGCCACCACGTGGGTGTCACGGGTCAGGCCCAGCGACGAGAAGAGCCGCGACAGCGCCTCGGGGCTCGGCACCTCGTTGGGCACCTCGCCGTCGCCGCGCATCAGCTGGCGATAGTCGAGAAAGATCGCCCCTGGAACATGGCCTTCCTGGTAGCTCTCGGCCCTGAGCGGCACATCCACGATCAGCAACTGGGAGTCGTCCAGATGCCCGGCGAGCTGTTCGGGCTCGACGATCAGCGGCAGCAGATTCTCTTCGGAACTCATGGCTTTCTCCTTGTCTCGTCGTGATTCGGCCGAATCAGGTCTCGTTGAGACTATCGACGATATGGCGATAGCTGGCAAAACGCTGGGGATGGATGTTGCCGCGCTCGACGGCCTCGAGCAGGGCGCAGCCGGGCTCGTGGCGGTGGCTGCAATCGCGGAAGCGGCAGCGACCGAGGAAGTCGTGGAACTCGATGAAGCCTTCGGCGACCTGCTGCTCGTCGAGATGCACGAGGCCGAATTCGCGGATGCCGGGCGAGTCGATCAGCTCGGCGTCGTCGGCCGTCGGCAGCCGGTAGAGGCGCGCCGTGGTGGTGGTGTGGGTACCCTTGCGCGAATCCTTCGACAGCGCGCCGATACGCAGCGACTCGTCAGGCAGCAGGCGGTCGATCAGCGACGACTTGCCCACGCCGCTCTGGCCGACGAATACCGAGGTGCGACCGGCAAGCCTCGCCAGTAGCGCCTCGAGCCCATCCTCGGCTGCCGTCGTCGAGGTCACCACCGGGTAGCCGAGCGCCTCGTAGCGTTGCAAAAGCGCCCGCAGCTCGCCGCCGTCCTGGGGCAGCAGGTCGATCTTGTTGAGTACCAGCGCCGGGGCGATACCGGTGGCTTCGGCGGCCACCAGGTAGCGGTCGATCAGGTTGGGATGCGGCGCCGGCTCCACGGCGAACACGATCAGGATCTGGTCGATGTTGGCCGCTACCGGCTTGAGCTGGCCGCGGGCGTCGGGGCGTTCCAGCACGTTCTGGCGCTCGCTGCGCGCCACCACCACGCCCTCTGTGACGTTGCCCTCGGCATCCTTGGTAGCGCGCCAGATGACCCGGTCGCCTGTCACCAGGCCTTCCAGGTTGGCGCGCAGGTGACAGCGTACCGTAGGCCCGTTGCCGCTACCCTGAACGTCGAGGGTGCGGCCGAAGTGGGCAATGACACGGCCGGGCTGCTCGGGGCCGTATTCACCGGCGGCGAGTTTCTGCGAGTCCTTGGCGTCGAGCTGTTCGGCGCGCTTGGCCCGCTCGGCCTGTATCTTCTCGACTCGCCAGCGCTGCTGGCGGCTTAGCTTGCGATTGCTCATGGGCGCCCGAAGATCGTTACAATGGTGCCATTGTACCCAGCGTGGTCCGGCCTGTCCCGCCGCGCCCTTCAACTCTGGAGCCTGACCAATGTCAAACCCTGCTGCGCCCCGCGAGGATCTGCTGGTGTGGATCGACCTCGAGATGACCGGACTCGAACCCGAGCGCGAGCGCATCATCGAGGTGGCCACGCTGGTCACCGACAACGACTTGAACCTGATCGCCGAGGGTCCGATGATCGCGGTGCACCAGTCCGACGAGTTGCTTGCGGCGATGGACGACTGGAACCAGAAGACCCACGGCGAGTCGGGGCTCGTCGAGCGGGTGAAGCAGAGCCGCATCGATACCGCCGAGGCCGAGCGGCAGACCCTGGAATTCCTCAGGGCCTATGTCGCCCCGCGCTCGTCGCCCATGTGCGGCAACAGCGTGCACCAGGACCGGCGCTTCCTCGAACGCGAGATGCCCGAGCTGCTGGCGTTCTTCCATTACCGCAACCTGGACGTCTCCACCCTCAAGGAGCTGGCCAAGCGCTGGAATCCGGGGGCGCTGGCCGGCTTCAGCAAGCGCAACACCCACCAGGCGCTGGATGACATTCGCGAATCGCTGGCCGAGCTGGCGCACTACCGCAATACATTTCTGCGGCTGGCCGGCAGCGAGCGCGACGAAGAGGAGTGATCCCGCGGCTAATCCGTCGACAGGTCTTTGCGGAGGCGCTGTGAACCCATCCCTGGGCGCTACTTTTGCCATCCCTGGCAAAAGACCTCCGCTACGACCTGTCCCCGGCGCCGCTCGCGTTGGCGTCTGTGTAGCGGCACAGCCCCCCTATCAGGCGCTCGCTATCAGCCTGCCACGCTTCTCCCGCTGCCGTTCGAGCGCCCAGCGCACGTGTTCGCGCACCAGGTCGGAGGGGTAGGCGAGGCGGGCGCGCAGGGCCGCCTCCACGCTCTCGCTCCAGGGCGCGTTGCCCAGCCCCACCGCCAGGTTGCGCAGCCAGCGCTCGTAGCCGATACGGCGGATCGGGCTGCCGGCGGTCTTGTCGAGGAACTCCTCCTCGCCCCAGGCGAACAGCGACACCAGGCTGGCGCGATCCAGGTCGTGGCGCGGGGCGAAGTCATCCTCCTGCGTGGCGCGGGCGAAGCGCGTGAATGGGCAGACCAGCTGGCAGTCGTCGCAGCCGAACACGCGGTTGCCCATGGCTTCGCGAAAGCGCTCGGGGATGGCGCCGAACAGCTCGATGGTGAGGTAGGAGATGCAGGCGCGGGCGTCGACCACCTTGTCATCGACGATGGCGCCGGTGGGGCAGGCCGTTCGGCAGGCGCTGCAGCTGCCGCAGTGCTCGCTCTCGAAGGGCGGGTCGACGGGTAGCGGCAGGTCGACGTAGAGCTCGCCCAGGAAGAACAGCGAGCCTGCCCGGGGGTTGAGCAGCATGGCGTTCTTGCCCACCCAGCCGAGCCCGGCCTTGCTGGCCAGGGCACGCTCCATCACCGGCGCCGAATCGACGAAGGCGCGGTAGCCGAAGGGGCCGACCTTCTGCTCGATCCACCCGGCCAGCGTGGCCAGGCGCTTGCGCATCAGCTTGTGGTAATCGCGGCCCACGGCATAGCGTGATACATAGGCCGTCTGCGGCTGGCCGAGCACCTTGGCACTCTCCACCTCGGCCGGCAGGTAGTCCAGCCGTACGCTGATCACCCGCAGCGTACCGGGAACGAGCTCCTCGGGCCGGGTGCGCTTGCTGCCGTGCTTGGCCATGAAGCCCATCTCGCCGTGGTAGCCTGCGTCGAGCCAGCGCTGCAGGTAGCGCTCGTCCTCGGCCAGGTCGACATCGGTGATGCCCACCTGCTGGAAGCCGAGCTCGCGCCCCCAAGTCTTGAGGGTTGCGGCCAGCTCGGCCAGGGTGTCGGCATCCAGGGGCGTGCGGGAGCTCATGATCGAGAAAAAACCGGGTAAAAACGTGGCGGGGGGATTGGCTTGCGCGCTGCGCTGCTTACACTCGCATCATAAAGCAACGCGAGCAGGGGAGACACCGGATGTCCGGGAATCGTATCGATCGTGCGTCGCTTGCGCTGCGCCCACTCTACCGCGCCGACCAGGTGCGTGAGCTCGACCGGCGCACCATCGCGGGTGGCGTCGAGGGTTTTGCACTGATGCAGCGGGCGGCCACGGCGGCCTGGCAGAGGCTGCGGGCGCACTGGCCCGGGGTCAAGCGCATCACGGTATTGTGCGGCGGTGGCAACAACGGGGGCGATGGCCATGTGCTGGCGGCGCTGGCCGCCGGGGCCGGGGTCGCGGTGCAGCGCATCGCGCTGAAGCCGCGAGAGGTGCTGGAAGGCGATGCCGCGCGTGCGGCCGACATGGCCAGCGCCGCGGGTGTGGCGCTCGACCCCTGGCGCAAGGGGATGGCGCTCACCGGCGAGGTGCTGGTCGATGCGCTGCTCGGCACCGGGCTCGGGGGCGAGGTGCGCGGCGACTTTCGCGACGCCATCGAGGCGATCAACGCCAGCGGGCTGCCGGTCCTGGCCATCGACATCCCCTCGGGCCTGGCCGCCGATACCGGGGCGGAGCTCGGCGTGGCGGTACGCGCCACCCGTACCGTCACCTTCATCGGCGACAAGCTGGGCCTGCACACCGGGCGCGCACCGGCGCTGACCGGCGAGGTGCATTTTCGCCCGCTGGGCGTCGATGCGCGCCGCCACGCCGACCTGCCGCCGGTGGCGGAGCTGCTCGACGAAGCGCTGCTGAAGGCTTGGCTTCCCCCCCGCGAACGCGATGCCCACAAGGGGGCGATGGGCCATGTGCTGGTACTGGGCGGTGCCCCGGGCTTCGGTGGCGCGGCGCTGCTGGCCAGTGAGGCGGCGGCGCGCCTGGGCGCCGGCAAGGTGAGCCTGGCCACGGCCCCTGGGCATGTGACCGCGAGCCTGACCTATCGCCCCGAGGTGATGGTGCACGGCCTGCGCGGCGCCGCCGACCTGGGCGAGCTGCCCGGCAGGGCGGACGTACTGGTGGTCGGGCCGGGGCTGGGCCAGTCCGCCTGGGGCCAGGCCATGCTGCAGGCGGCGCTGGCCGCTTCTCGACCGCTGGTGGTGGATGCCGACGGGCTCAACCTGTTGGCCTCTCGTTTCACTGGCCAGCGGCGTGACGACTGGATCCTGACCCCGCACCCGGGCGAGGCGGGCCGGCTGCTGGGCTGCAGCGCGGCGGAGGTGGAAGCCGACCGACCTGTGGCGGCGCGCGAGCTGCAGCGGCGTTACGGCGGCGTGGTGGTGCTGAAGGGGGCCGGCAGCCTGGTGGTCGGCCCGGCCGGCATGGCGGTGTGCCCTTACGGTAACCCGGGCATGGCCTCGGGGGGCATGGGCGACGTGCTGTCCGGCATTCTGGGCGCGCTGCTGGCGCAGGGGCTGGCCCTCGAGGCCGCCGCCCGCCTGGGCGTGATGGTGCATGCCCTGGCGGCCGACCAGGCCGCCCTCGACGGAGGCGAGCGTGGTCTGCTGGCGGCTGATCTGGCATCCTATGCGCGACGCCTGATCAACGCCGGAAGCGGTCTGTTCACAAGGTAACGACGATGCGTATTCGACTCGAAGACGAAGACCGGCAGGTGGCCTTTGGCAGGGCGCTCGGCGCGGCCATGCAGGGCCGTGGGCGCCTCTACCTGGAGGGCGACCTGGGTGCGGGAAAGACCACCCTGACACGCGGCGTCCTGCGGGCCTACGGGCATGAGGGCGCCGTCAAGAGCCCGACCTACACCCTGGTCGAGCCCTACGAGCTCGACGCCGGGAGGCTCTACCATTTCGACCTCTATCGGCTGGGTGACCCGGAGGAGCTCGAGTTCATCGGCGGCCGGGACCTGTTCGCGGAAGAGGCCCTCTGCATTGTCGAATGGCCCAGTCGTGGGAAGGGCTGGCTGCCGGAGGCGGACCTGACCGTGGTGCTGGCACTGGCGGAGCCGGGCCGTGCCGCAACCCTGGCGCCTCATACCGAACATGGCCGGGCGGTGCTGGCGAGACTGGCCGGGGACGCCGCCTGGGAAGACGCTATTGTCGAGCGGGAAAGCGAAACGCCGTGATAACGACGCGATATGGGTCCCTTGGGCCGAGTTCATGGATGACACGCTGGCGCTGGTGCCTGGCCGGCGTGCTGCTGTTCCCCCTATGGCTGGCCAGCGTGGCACAGGCGGCACAGGTCGATAATATTCGCCTGTGGGCAGCCCCCGACCATGCACGGCTGGTCTTCGATCTTTCCGGCCATGCCGAAGCCAACATCTTCACCCTCGACGGTCCCAGGCGCCTGGTCATCGATCTCGAGAACAGCGGTCTCAATACCGACCTGGCGAGCCTCAACCTGGATGGCAGCGCCATTACCGCGGTGCGCAGCGGCAAGCTCGACGGCAACGGCCTGCGGGTGGTGCTCGAGCTGTCCCGCGAGGTGGAGCCGCGACACTTTACGCTGCCGCCCAACGACCAGTATGGCCACCGCCTGGTGGTGGACATGGAGTACCCCGGCGAAAGCGCGGTGCAGAATCCCATCGACCCCATCGAGGCGATGATTCGCGAACAGGAGCTGGCCGCCGAGCGGCGACGTGCAGAGACCTCGGCCGGCCCGCGTCAGGACGCGGCCATGGCGGTGACGCAGCAGCCGGCCGCTCCCCACCCGCGGCGAGACATCATCATCGCCATCGACCCCGGCCACGGCGGCGAGGATCCCGGGGCGATCGGCCCCGCCGGGACCCGCGAGAAGGACGTGGTAATGGAGATCAGCCGACGGCTGCAGCGGCTGGTGGACAACGCCGAAGGTTTTCGCGCCGTGATGATTCGCGACGGTGACTATTACGTCGGCCTGCGCCAGCGCACGCGCATCGCCCGCGAGCAGAAGGCCGATTTCTTCGTCTCGATCCATGCCGACGCCTTCAACAGCCCGCGGCCCAGCGGCAGCTCCGTCTATGCGCTCTCCCAGAGCGGTGCCACCTCGGAAACCGCCCAGTGGTTGGCCGCCAGCGAGAACCGGGCCGACCTGATCGGCGGCGTGGACGGCAACCTCTCGCTCAACGACAAGGATGAAGTGCTGCGCGGCGTGCTGCTCGACCTGACCATGACCGCCACCCTCAACGATTCGCTCTCCATCGGCGGCCAGGTGCTCGACCAGCTCGGGCGAGTCAACCGGCTCCATCGCAGCCGCGTCGAGCAGGCCGGCTTCATGGTGCTGAAGTCGCCGGACATCCCGTCGCTGCTGATCGAGACGGGGTTCATCTCGAACCCCGACGAGGAGCGCCGCCTGCGTGACTCCGGGCACCAGCAGCGGCTGGCGGAATCGATCTTCGCCGGTATCAGCGAGCACTTCCGGCGCAACCCGCCGCCGGCCAGCCTGCTGGCCTGGCAGCGCGACAACCGGCGCACGCCCTCGGCCAACGAATACCGGATCCAGCCCGGGGATACGCTGTCGACCATTGCCGCCCGGCATGGGGTGCCGGTGGCGCAGCTCAAGCAGGCCAACGAGCTCAATGGCGACGTCATTCGGGTCGGGCAGGTGCTGCGGATTCCGCGCTCATGACGGGAATTGCGGGGCAGGGGCGGCGCATCCAGGTGCTCGACCCGCGGCTGGCCAACCAGATCGCCGCGGGCGAAGTGGTCGAGCGCCCCGCCTCGGTGGTCAAGGAGCTGGTCGAGAATGCCATCGACGCCGGCAGTCGCCGCATCGAGGTAGAGCTCGAGGCGGGCGGCTGCCGGCTGATCCGCGTGCGCGACGACGGCAGCGGGATCGGCGAGGCCGACCTGCCGCTGGCGTTGGCGCGCCATGCCACCAGCAAGATCGTGTCGCTCGAGGAGTTGGAAGGAGTGGCCAGCCTCGGCTTTCGCGGCGAGGCGCTCGCCTCTATCAGTTCGGTCTCGCGGCTGGAGCTCGTGGCCAACGTGGACGACGACCCGCGCGGCGGCTGGCGCGTGGTGGCCGAAGGGCGGCACATGGAGCCGCGCGTCAGCCCCGCCCCGCACCCTCGCGGAACCTCGGTGACGGTACGCGACCTGTTCTTCAACACCCCGGCACGGCGCAAGTTCCTGCGCACCGAGAAGACCGAGTACGACCACGTGGAAGAGGCGTTTCGCCGCCTGGCGCTGTCGCGCTTCGACATTGGCTGGGTGCTGCGCCACAACCAGAAGACCGTGCACCAGCTGCCCGCAGGTGACGATCCGGCCCGCCGCGAGCGGCGCATCGCGGCGCTGCTCGGCAAGGACTTTGTCGACAACGCCCTGCACCTGGACCTGGCGGCGGGCTCGCTGCGCCTGTGGGGCTGGGTCGGCTTGCCGACACACTCGCGCGCCCAGGCCGACCAGCAGTACTTCTTCGTCAACGGCCGTGTGGTGCGCGACCGGCTGGTCGCCCACGCCATTCGCCAGGCCTATCGCGACGTGCTGTTCCACGGCCGCCATCCGGTCTTCGTGCTCTATCTCGAGGTCGACCCCTGCGGGGTGGATGTGAACGTGCACCCCACCAAGCATGAGGTGCGCTTCCGCGATGGCCGGATGGTGCACGACTTCCTTTTCTCAAGCCTGCATCGCACCCTGGCTCAGGCGGGGCCCGGCGAGCGCGGCGTCGATGATGCGCCCAAGGCCGAGCTGCAGGACGGTAACGCCGAGGCTTCGCCGCACCATGAGGTGCGCGAAGCCGGCGGGCGCTGGCAGCAGCAGCCCATGGCGCTGCACGAGCCCCGCGAAAGCCAGGTGACGGCGCAGCGTGTCCGCGCCTTCATGGCCGGCTACCAGGCGTTGCACCCCGACCACGAGGTGAGCCTGCTGACGCCGCAGTCGGAACCGGGTGTCGTCCCGGCAAGCCGAGACGCTGAACCCGCGCCGGCCCTGGCAGGCGAGGATGCCACCCGGGCGCCGCCGCTGGGCTTTGCCGTTGCCCAGCTCCACGGCATCTATATCCTGGCCCAGACCGAGCGCGGCCTGGTGATCGTCGACATGCATGCGGCGCACGAGCGCATCGTCTACGAGCGCATGAAGGCGCAGATCCATGCGGGGGCGCTGGACGCGCAGCCGCTGCTGGTGCCGGTGTCGCTGGCGGCCAGCGCGGCGGAAGTGGCCACGGCCGAGGCCGAGCGCGAGGCCTTTGCCCGGCTTGGGGTCGAAATTGACGTCGCCGGTCCGGAAACGCTGCTGGTGCGCCAGCTGCCGGCACTGCTGGCCGACGCCGACGCGGAGCCGCTGATCCGCGACATGCTGGCCGACCTGGAGCGCTACGGCCGTACCACTCGGCTGGAGGCGCATGTCAACGAGCTGCTGGCGACCATGGCCTGCCACGGCAGCGTGCGTGCCAACCGGCGCCTGACGACCACCGAGATGAACGCGCTGCTGCGCGACATGGAGCGCACCGAGCGCAGCGGCCAGTGTAACCATGGCCGCCCCACCTGGACCGAGCTGTCGCTGAAGGCGCTGGACCGCCTGTTCCTGCGCGGCCAGTAAGGAGGCTAGCCCGATGCGTGACCCTCGTCCGCCTGCCATCCTGCTGATGGGGCCGACCGCGGCCGGCAAGACCGACCTGGCGATCCACCTGCACGAGCGGCTCGACTGCGAGCTGATCAGCATGGATTCGGCCATGGTCTACCGCGGCATGGACATCGGCAGCGCCAAGCCCTCGCCGGAAGAGCTGGCCCGGGCGCCGCACCGCCTGATCGATATCCGCGACCCGGCCGAGCCCTATTCGGCGGCGGAGTTCCGCGAGGACGCCCGCCGCGAAATGCGCCGGATCACTGCGGCGGGGCGCGTGCCGCTGATCGTCGGCGGCACCATGATGTACGCCAAGCGCCTGCTCGAGGGAGTGGCCAACCTGCCGGCGGCGGCCCCGGCGATACGTGCCGAGCTCGAACGGGAAGCCCGCGAGAAGGGGCTTGCAGCCCTGCATGCGGCGCTGGCCCGGGTGGATCCCGAGTCGGCCCGCCGCATCCATCCCAACGACCCCCAGCGCCTGATGCGCGCCCTCGAGGTCTATCGGGCCAGCGGCCAGACCCTTACGGCGCTATGGCGACAGCAGCGCCCGGAAACCTTTCCCTGGAAAGTGTTGTCGATAGGAATCGCGCCGGCCGAAAGACGCGTGCTGCACGAGCGGATCGCCGCCCGTTTCGACGTGATGCTGAGGGCCGGGCTGATCGAGGAGGTGGCTCGACTCAAGGCCCGAGGCGACCTGCATCTCGGCCTGCCTTCGATGAAGAGCGTGGGCTATCGCCAGGTGTGGGAATACCTCGATGGCGACGAGGATATCGCGTCGCTCAGGGAGCGAACCGTGGCGGCCACGCGGCAATTGGCGAAACGCCAATTGACCTGGCTGCGCAGCTGGCCGGAGCTACACTGGATCGATACCGAGGGCGGCGATACCCTCGGCGACGTCCTGAAATTCGTGCGCCAATTCAGCTCTTAGCGTAAGATGATGGCTTCGAGTGGCCGGGTGACCAGGCCGAGCCGGCATGGTGCCATGCCTGCTGGCAGACAACTCAAGAACACAACTTCCACCCCTCATGAGAAAGTTTTAGGGAGAGGTAACATGTCCAAAGGGCAGTCCCTTCAAGACCCGTACCTGAACATTCTGCGCAAGGAGCGCATTCCGGTGTCGATTTTCCTGGTCAACGGCATCAAGCTGCAGGGTCAGATCGAATCCTTCGACCAATTCGTCATCCTGCTGCGCAATACCGTCAGCCAGATGGTCTACAAGCATGCCATCTCCACTGTGGTGCCGTCGCGCAACGTGCGCCTGCCGCCGCAGGATCCTGCCGCTCAGCCGGACAGCAACGCGTGAGGAAATTGATTGTTCTTTGAACGTCCCGACGCCGGCGAAACGGCGGTACTGGTTCATGTAGATTTTCATGACGAGCGCGAACGTGAAGACCCGGGTGAATTCCTGGAGCTGGTACGTTCCGCGGGGGCCGAGCCGGCGATGTTGCTCAGCGGCAGCCGGCATCGGCCGGACTCGCGTACTTTCATCGGCACCGGCAAGCTGGAAGAGCTGCGCGAGGCGCTCAGCCTGCACGGCGCGGAGCTCGCGATCTTCAACCACGGCTTGAGCCCGTCCCAGGAGCGCAACCTGGAGCGCGAGCTGAAGTGCCGTGTGCTCGATCGTACCGGACTGATCCTCGATATCTTCGCCCAGCGGGCACGTACCCACGAGGGCAAGCTCCAGGTCGAGCTGGCCCAGCTGGAATACATGTCGACGCGCCTGGTGCGCGGCTGGACTCACCTGGAGCGGCAGAAGGGCGGGATCGGCCTGCGTGGTCCTGGCGAGACGCAGCTCGAAACCGACCGTCGCCTTCTGCGCGCCCGCATCAAGGCCATCCACAAGCGTCTTGACAAGGTGCGCAGCCAGCGCAACCAGAATCGCCGCGCGCGCGCCAGGGCCGAGATCCCCAGCGTGTCGCTGGTCGGCTATACCAACGCCGGCAAGTCGACGTTGTTCAATGCCCTGACTGCAGCGAAGGTGTACGCCGCCGACCAGCTCTTCGCCACGCTTGACCCGACGCTGCGTCGGCTTGAAATCGGTGACGTGGGCCCGGTGGTGCTGGCGGATACCGTCGGCTTCATTCGCCACTTGCCGCACAAGCTGGTGGAGGCCTTCCAGGCCACGCTGCAGGAAGCGGCCGAGGCGACCCTGCTGGTGCATGTGATCGACGCTGCGGACCCAGACCGGGAGCTCAACGTGGCGCAGGTCGAGGGCGTGCTCAACGAGATCGGCGCGTTGGACGTGCCGATGCTCAAGGTGATGAACAAGATCGATCTGCTCGACAGCGCCCCGCGCATCGAGCGTGACGGCCACGGCCGCCCCGAGGTGGTCTGGCTGTCGGCGCGCGACGGGCGCGGGCTGGAGCTGCTGGCGCAGGCCCTGTCGGAGTGCCTGGCCGATGACGTCATCGGTTTCAGCTTGACCCTTTCGCCCGAGCAGGGCCGCCTGCGCGCGGCGCTGCATGAGCTGGACGCCGTGCGCGAGGAGCGTTTCGAGGACGAGGGCAGCGTTAGCCTCGACATACGTCTGCCGCGCCGTGACTTCCTGCAGCTGATGTCACGGCTGGGAGAGCGCGCAGACGACTATCTTCCTCCGGAGCTTCGTTCGCGCCCGGTATGGGATGAGTGAGTGATTCCGCTGTCCCAGCATGTGGATGGTCCCCGAGAGACTAGAACTCGCGGCACCCAGCGTGGTGTCGCAGATAACAGGATGGCAACCGACGTCTCGCTGCCTGAGGCAAGTCGGCGGTGAGGCAACGCAGAGTGGAGACGACGTATGGCTTGGAATGAGCCTGGTGGTGGTGGCAACCAGCATGACCCCTGGAGCGGTGGAGGCCGCCGCAATGGTGGGAATGGTGGCAGCAATGGCGGGGGCGGTGGCGGTGGCAACCGTGGAGGCAACCAGGGACCACCCGATCTCGACGAAGCCCTGAAGAAGTTCCAGGACAAGCTCAACTCGATGCTGGGCGGCCGAGGTGGCAAGGGCGGCGGCGGGCAAGGCGGCAAGGGGGGCGGCGGCCGGCCGCGCAACACCTTCGCGCTGCCGGGCCTGCTGCTGATCATCGCGCTGGGCATCTGGGGCGCCATGGGCTTCTACCTGGTCGACCAGGCCGAGCGAGGCGTGGTGCTGCGCTTCGGCAAGTTCCAGGAAGTGGTGGGCCCGGGCCTGCACTGGAATCCGCCGTTGATCGATGACGTGCGCATGGTCAACGTGACCCGCGTGCGTTCGCTGACCCAGACCCAGTCGATGCTGACCCGCGACGAGAACATCGTCGAGGTAGAGATCTCCGCGCAGTATCAGGTCAACAACCCGCGCGACTTCGTGCTCAACGTGCGCAATCCGCAGCTCTCCATCGAGAACGCGCTGGATTCCGCGCTGCGTCACGTGGTGGGTGGTACCGACATGATCGAGATCCTGACCTCGGGTCGTGAGATCCTCGGCAGCTCCGTGGCCAGCCGCCTGCAGACCTACCTGGACAGCTACGGCACCGGTATCCGGCTGCAGACCATCAACATCGAGTCCACCTCGGCACCCGCTGCCGTCATCGACGCCTTCGATGACGTGATCCGGGCGCGCGAGGATCGCCAGCGCACCATCAACGAAGGCATGGCCTACGCCAACGCCATCATCCCCGCCGCCCAGGGTCAGGCCCAGCGCCTGGTCGAGCAGGGCCAGGGCTATCGCGAGTCGGTGGTGGCCGAGGCCCAGGGTCAGGCCAACCGCTTCAATGCGCTGTTGAGCCAGTACCGCAATGCGCCGGAAATCATGCGCGAGCGTCTCTATCTCGACGCCATGGCCGAAGTCTTCGGCCAGACGCCGAAGGTGCTGATCGATGTGCGCGACGATGCGCCGCTGATGTACCTGCCGCTGGACCAGCGCCCCGGCGGCGCGACGCAGGGCGGCGGCAACGGCGACGCCGCTCGCGGTGAAAGCGGTGAGCTCGACCCGCGCGTGCTCGAGCGCCTGCGTACGACGACATCGACGCAGGGTGGCAATACCGGTGGTATCCGCAGGGAGGGCCGCTAAATGGTGAACAACCGTTCCTTGATCATCGTGGGTGGCCTCGCGGCCATCGCCTGGCTCGCCAGCAACAGCCTCTACGTGGTCGACGAGACCGAGCGTGCCGTCAAGCTGCGCTTCGGTGAGGTCATCGAGGAGAACATCCAGCCGGGCCTGCACTTCAAGGTGCCGATCACCCAGACGGTGCGCAAGTTCGATACGCGCGTGCTGACGCTGGATACCGATACCAGCCGCTACCTGACCCTGGAGCAGAAGGCGGTGATCGTCGACTCCTACGTCAAGTGGCAGGTCGTCAACCCGACGCGCTACTACGAGGCCACGGCCGGCGACGAGATGATGGCGGTGCGCCTCATCCAGCCGCGGGTCGACGAGAGCCTGCGTAACGAGTTCGGTCGCCTCGACCTGCAGCAAATCATCGCCGAGCGCCGCGACGACCTGATGACGCGGCCCACCCAGGAGCTCGACTCGCTGATGCGCGAAGAGCTGGGGGTCGCGATCCGCGACGTCCGGGTCAAGCGTATCGACCTGCCGGAAGACGTCTCCACGGCGGTTTTCGAGCGGATGCGCTCCGAGCGGGAGCGGGAGGCGCGCGAATGGCGTGCCCAGGGTCAGGAGGAGGCCGAGCGCATTCGCGCCAACGCCGACCGTCGCCGCCAGGTACTGCTCGCTCAGGCTACCGAACGCGCCGAAACCCTGCGCGGTGAAGGGGACGCCGAGGCCGCCGGAATCTTCTCCGAGGCCTACAGCCAGGATCCCGAGTTCTTCTCCTTCTGGCGCAGCCTCAACGCCTATCGTGCGAGCTTCGATGGCGAGCGGGACCTGCTGGTGCTCGACCCGACCAGCGATTTCTTCCGCTACCTGCGCACGCCGGCGATGCCGCAGCAGGACTGAAGACAGCAGCGGCAGGGCGGCCCTGGCCACCCAACCGCTGCCATGTCCGGGGTTCAACCCGGCGGCAAACGTGATAGAATCCTTGAACCGGGCGTGGCCCGGTTTTTTTGTGGGCGCTTTCCGCTTATCGTGTCTTTTCGCCCACCGCTACCCTCTAGCAGGATTGACAACATGACCATTGCTGACCGCTGGCTTCTGCCCGACGGCATGGACGAGGTGCTGCCGCCACAGGCGAGCCGCATGGAAGAGCTGCGCCGCGCGCTGCTCGACCTTTACCATTGCTGGGGCTATGACCAGGTGATGCCGCCGCCGGTGGAGTTCCTCGATTCGCTGCTGACCGGCACCGGAACCGACCTCGATCTGCAGACATTCAAGCTCACCGACCAGCTGACCGGCCGCATGATGGGCGTGAGTGCCGACGTCACCCCGCAGGTGGCGCGCATGGACGCCCACTCCATGCGTCACCAGGGTCCCGCACGGCTGTGCTACTGCACCAACGTGCTGCGGGCCAAGGCCGACCAGCACCAGGGCGGGCGCAGCCCCGTCCAGGTGGGCGTGGAGCTGTTTGGTCACGGCGGGCTGGAAGCGGACCTCGAGATCCTCAACCTGGCGCTGGCCAGCCTGAAGGTGGCGGGGGCCGAGGAGGTCCACCTGGCGCTGGGCCATATCGGCATCTATCGTAGCCTGGTGCAGGTGGCCGACCTCGATCACGAGCAGGAGCGGGCGCTGTTCGAAGCGCTGGAGCTGAAGTCACCGGGTGCCCTGGCGGAGCAGGTGTCATTGGCGGTGCGTGACCCGGCGCTGGGCGAGATGTTCCTCGCGCTGGGAGACCTGCACGGCGGGCCCGAGGTGCTGGAGCGGGCACGCGGCCTGTTCGAAGGCGCTCCGCCGGCGGTCGGTGAAGCGCTGGCGCAGCTGCAGGCGCTCTACCGCGGCGTGGCCGAGCAGCACCCCGAGGTGGCGCTCTACTTCGACCTTGCCGAGCTGCGTGGCTACCAGTACCACACTGGCATGATGTTCGCCGCCTTCGTGCCGGGCTACGGCCAAGCCTTGGCCAAGGGTGGGCGCTACGACGACACCGGCAAGGCCTTTGGGCGTGCGCGTCCGGCCACGGGCTTTTCCATGGACCTCAAGCAGCTGGCGACCCTGGTGCACAGCGAGCCCGCCCACGACGGGATCTGGGCGCCGGCCGAGGGCCAGGGGGTTGGCGAGGCCATCGCAGCGCTGCGCGCCGACGGGCGTCGCGTGGTGCAGGCCCTGCCGGGGCAGGGCACCGCCCCCCAGGCGCATCGCTGCAGCCACCGGCTGGTCCATATCGATGGGCATTGGCAGACACAGGCGCTCTAGCGCCGACACGGGACACCACCGGCAGGCGGCCGGTTATCGAACGCGGCCCACGGGCCGGATGATCGACGCGCCCACCAGGCGCTGACACGAGAGAAGAGAACACCATGGGCAAGAACGTAGTCGTACTGGGCACTCAGTGGGGTGATGAAGGCAAAGGCAAGGTCGTCGACCTGCTCACCGAGTCTGCTGCGGCGGTGGTCCGCTTCCAGGGCGGGCACAACGCCGGCCATACCCTGGTGATCGACGGCGAGAAGACCGTTCTGCACCTGATCCCCTCGGGCATCCTGCGCAAGGACAAGACCTGCGTCATCGGCAACGGCGTGGTGCTCTCGCCGGAAGCGCTGATCAAGGAGATTCGCGAGCTCGAGGCCAAGGGCGTGCCGGTGCGCGAACGGCTGCGCCTGTCGCCGGCCTGCCCGCTGATCCTGCCTTATCACGTGCGCCTGGACCTGGCCCGCGAGAAGGCCCGCGGCGTGGCCAAGATCGGCACTACCGGGCGCGGCATCGGCCCGGCCTACGAGGACAAGGTAGCGCGCCGCGGCCTGCGCCTGGGCGACATGCTGCACCGCGAGCGCTTTGCCTCCAAGCTCGGCGAAGTGCTCGACTACCACAACTTCGTGCTGGTCAACTACCACGGCGAGGCGGCGGTCGACTTCCAGGAAGTGCTCGATGGCGCCATGGCCATGGCCGAGGAGCTGCGGCCGATGGTCTGCGATACCGTCAGCATGGTGCATGACCTGCGTCGGGCCGGCGAGAACATCCTGTTCGAAGGTGCCCAGGGCTCGCTGCTGGACATCGATCACGGCACCTATCCCTTCGTGACCAGTTCCAATACCACGGCGGGCGGTACCGCCACCGGTTCCGGCGTGGGTCCGCTCTACCTGGACTACGTGCTGGGCATCACCAAGGCCTACACCACTCGGGTAGGCTCCGGCCCGTTCCCCACCGAGCTGTTCGACGAGCATGGGCGTCACCTGGCCGAGCGCGGCCATGAGTTCGGGGCGACCACGGGGCGTCCGCGCCGCTGCGGCTGGTTCGATGCCGTGGCGCTGCGCCATGCGGTGCAGATCAACTCGGTATCGGGCATCTGCCTGACCAAGCTCGACGTGCTCGATGGCCTGGAGAACATTCGCGTCTGCGTCGGCTACCGCAGCAAGGACGGCGAGGTGATGGAGAACCCGGTCGACTCAGAAGGCTACGAGGCGGTCGAGCCGGTCTACGAGGACCTGCCGGGCTGGAGCGAGTCGACCCTGGGTGCCAAGCGCATCGAGGACCTGCCGGCCAACGCCCGTTCCTACATCAGCTTCCTCGAGGAGAAGGTCGGCACCTCCATCGATATCGTCTCCACCGGGCCGGATCGCAACGAGACCATCGTGCTGCGCAACCCCTTCGACGACTAAGCGCCGGTCGGCTGCGCTTGCGGCCCTCACGGCTCACGCAAAGGCCGGCACCCTGTGCCGGCCTTTGCATTAACACGGCCTTCAGCGCGCCTGTTGCACGCAAGCCTCCATGCGTGTCAGGAACACCGCCATGATCCGCTCGTAGAGCGCCCGCCCCAGCACGGCATCCTCGATGCCGGCATCCACGTTGGGGTTGTCGTTGACTTCGATGACGACCACTCGCTCGCCGCTCTGCTTGAGGTCGACGCCGTAGAAACCGCTGCCGATCAGGCGCGTGGCCTTGAGCGCCGCCTTGATGACGGCAGGAGGCACCTCCGCCGGGTCATGCGTGGTGAAGCCGCCGCTCTTGACCTGCGCCCCCGAGTGGTCATAGATCTGCCAGTGGCCGCGGGCCATGTAGTAGCGGCTGGCAAACAGCACCTGGCCGTCGAGCACGCCGATGCGCCAGTCGTATTCGGTGGGCATCCATTCCTGCAGCAGCAGCAGGGCCGAGTCGTCGAACAGGCGCGTCGACTCACGCTCGAGCTGCCCGAGGGACTCGACCTTGACCACGCCCCGCGAGAACGAGCCGTCGGGAATCTTGAGCACGAGGGGAAAGCCCAGCCCGGCGACCTGCTCGGCCAGGGGGCGACGGTCACGGCGCTTGAGCAGTACGCCGTCGGGGGCGGGAACGCCGCGGGCCCGCAGCAGGGCGTGCAGGTAGACCTTGTTGGTGCAGCGCAGGATGTCCTGCGGCGCGTCGATCACCACCAGGCCGGCGTGTTCGGCAAGCCGCGCCATGCGATAGGTATGGTGGTCCAGCGCCGTGGTCTCGCGAATGAACAGCGCGTCGAACTCGGCCAGGCGCCCGGCATCGCGCCGGGTGATCAGCGAGACGTCGATGCCCAGCTTGCGCCCGGCGCGGATGAACGCCTTGAGCGCACTGCGGTTGCTCGGCGGCAGCGCCTCCTTGGGGTCGACCAGGATCGCCAGGTCGAAGCGATAGCGGCGTCGCGCCTTGGGGGTTCGCCAGACCTTGCGCGAATGGCGGTTGAGTGCCGTGGCGAACAGGTCCTGCTCCTCGACGTTCAGGTCGCGCAGGCGAATCGGCCTGAGGCGCGACAGGTGCCACAGGTCATGCCGCCGCACCAGGCGGGCCTCGAGCAGCGGGCAGGGCAGGCGTTCGAAGAGCTTGCGGGCCAGGCGGGCCAGGGCCGGCTCGAGACACTCGCCGAACAGCACGCGCAGCGTCAGGCTGTCGCCGGTCAGGCGGCCCTGGCGCGCCAGCTCGCCCAGCAGCGGCCCCAGCGTATCGAGCTGCAGGTCGATAAGCGCCTTGCGCGACAGCTCGTTGAGGGTTTCCACCGTCGGCAGCACCCGCTGGCCGCGAGCCTGGGCCAGCAGCGACACGTAGTACCCCGTGCCGAGGTAGTCGAGCTCACTGCTCAGGTTGATGATGTGGGTCGAGCGGTCCTGGTCGTCTCCCGAGCGGTGGCGTCGATCCAGGGAGAGAAACCGATCGGCCGTGATCAGGTCCTCCGAAGGATAGTAGGGCCGCCAGTCTTCCAGGCGGTCGACGATGATGCGCAAGGGGCACATGGGCGGATTCCCTGAACGGTTGGGGTGGCCTCGAAACTGCGGCCAGCATGCCCGCGCTCCAGGCTATCGACAAGCGTGACGGCGGGTGAAATGATTTCATGTTGGTGGCGGCTTCGCCGGGCGTTGGCGCCGTTTCTTTCTTGGAAGGATAGCCATTGTGGATGGACAGCATGCTCACATGTCTGCGTCAGGCATCGCCCGAAGATCTGGATGCCCTCTTTCGACTGGAGCAGGTCGCGTTTAGCGGCGACCGTTTCAGCCGTCGCCAGCTCTGGCACCTGCTCAACCGAGCGAATGCCCTTACGCTGGTGGCCCAGGACGAGGCGGGGAGCGGGCTGTTGGGCTATGGCACCCTGCTGTTTCGGCGGGGCAGCCTGCGCGCGCGCCTCTACTCCTTCTGCGTGCATCCCGAGGCGCGCGGCGGCGGGGTAGGGCGCGGGCTGCTGGAGGCGCTCGAACAGGCGGCGATCGAGCGGGGCATCCTGGTGCTTGGGCTGGAAGTGAGAGCAGACAACCGTGTCGCGCTTGGGCTCTATCGTCGCATGGGCTTCAAGCTCGAGCGCTGGCTTGACGCCTATTATGAAGACGGCTGCGCCGGCTGGCAGATGAGCAAGTCGCTGCTCCCGGCCACCGGCTGATCCTGCTGCGCAGGGTGGCGCCGGTGCTGGTAGACTTTGCTCACCCTATCGCAACCAGGACAAGCACATGCCCTCTTTCGATATCGTCTCCGAATTCGACAAGCATGAAGCCAGCAATGCCGTGGACCAGGCCAACCGCGAGGTTCAGTCACGCTTCGATTTCAAGGGCGTGACGGCCAGCTTCGAGCTCGACGGGGAGACGGTGCAGCTCGAAGCCGACGTCGATTTCCAGCTCAAGCAGATGGTCGACGTGCTGCGCAACCGCCTGATCGCGCGTGGCATCGACGCACGCTGCATGGATGTGCAGGAGCCTGAGCTCTCCGGTGTGCGTGCCCGCCAGAAGGTGCTGCTCAAGCAGGGGCTGGAGCAGAAGGAAGCCAAGGATATCGTCAAGCGCATCAAGGACAGCAAGCTCAAGGTCCAGGCGCAGATCCAGGGCGAAAAGGTGCGCGTGACCGGCAAGAAGCGTGACGACCTCCAGCAGGTCATGGCGCTGCTGCGCGGGGAAGACGGGCCCGACCTGGCCCTCCAGTTCGACAACTTCCGCGACTAAGACGCGGAGATGGCCGGCGCCGCCCAGGGCGTTCGGCCTGTTCCTGACCCAGCTCAAGAAGGCGTTGCACGCCCCTTGAAAATCAAGTTGCCGTCACCAATTCTGTTCATGCTATCCAGTGTCGTTCAGGCACGTACCAATGCGTCGCTAACGAAGTCACGAACAGGAGGTGGCGTATGAATCTGCAGAAGTTTTCCCCTTGGAACTGGTTCAAGAGCGAAAGCCACGATTCAGCGGCTCCCGCCCCGGTGGAACCTCGCCACGGCGAGCTTTCGCCGCTGCTGGGCATGCATCAGGAGCTCGACCGCTGGATGGACAATGTCATGCGTCAGTTCGGCATGCCCTCGCTCGAAAGCCGTTTCGGCGAGATGCCGGCACTGCTCAAGCCCAGGCTCGATATCGCCGAGCGCGACGATGAATATGCGATCAGCGTTGAGGTACCCGGGGTCGAGGAGAAGGACATCAAGCTGTCCCTCGACGATCACCGCCTGGTCATCGAAGGCGAGAAGCGCCAGGAGTCCAGCACCCAGGAGGATCGCTTCCAGCGTATCGAGCGTTCCTACGGCAGCTTCCGGCGCGTGCTGGACCTGCCGGCTGATGCCCAGGTGGAGGAGATCCAGGCTTCGTTCAACCACGGTGTGCTGACGGTGCGTGTGCCGCGCAGCGCCGATGCCAAGCCGACCCGGCGCGAAATCCCCATTCGCTGAGTTTTTGCACCCGGCACTTTTTGACGAGCTCGCCTGGCGAGCTCGTTTTCCTTCTTAACGGCGTCATAGGCACAGCCGATTGGCTCATACCGGCGGCATGACCTTAAATGAAGGCATCCCCTTGCTGCCGCTGGAGTAAGCGCATGTCTTCGCTTCGCCGCGCCGCCTTGATTGCCCTGGCCTGGGTCAGCTTTGCCCTGGGTGTCATCGGGGTCTTCGTGCCGCTGATGCCCACCACCTGCTTCATGCTGCTGGCGGTGTGGGCCGCGTCACGAGGCTCGCCCCGCTTTGCGCTGTGGATCCGCGAGCATCCGCGCTTCGGCCCTACCGTGGTGGCCTGGGAGGGGGAGCGGGCGATCCCGCGCCATGCCAAGTACCTCGCCCTGGCCATGCTGGGCTTCTCGGTGCTGGTGCTCGGCGTGACCCTGAGCCTGGTATGGTTGAAGCTCGCGCTAATCACCGGCCTGGTTCTGCTCGGCGCCTGGATTGCCACACGCCCCGAACCCGCCCAGGTCGAGGCGGCATCCGCCCGGCTCGTGCGGCGCTGAAGTCGGTGCGTTGGCCAGCGCTGGTGCCGGCACTTTGAGCTTGGGGAGCGGGGCGCCGTACAATGGTGCCCAACCATGGACAGGAGCCGTTCACGATGTCTGACCCCAAGCCCACGTATCTCCACGACTATCGCCCCCCCGCCTATCGCGTCGCCCATGTCGAACTGAGCTTCGAGCTGGACCCTGCGGCGACCCGGGTCAAGGCAAGCCTGCAGATCGAGCGCCACCCAGAGGGCGAGGCGCATGGGCCGCTCGAACTCGACGGCGAGCAGCTGACCCTCAAGCACATCGCCATCGATGGCCAGCCGCTGGGCGAAGGCGACTATGCGCTCAGCGAATCCGGGCTCACCGTGCACCGGCCTCCGGCGCGCTTCCGCCTGGACACCGAAGTCGAGATCGCACCCAGCGAGAACACCGCCCTGGAGGGGCTCTATCTTTCCAACGGCATGTACTGCACCCAGTGCGAGGCGGAAGGGTTCCGGCGCATTACCTTCTATCCCGACCGCCCCGACGTCATGGCGACCTTCTCGACCACGGTGATCGGCGACAGGGCGAGCCTGCCGGTGCTGCTCTCCAACGGCAACCCGGTGGAGCGGGGCGAGCTGCCAGGGGGGCGTCACTTCGTCACCTGGCACGATCCCTTCCCCAAGCCCAGCTACCTGTTTGCCCTTGTAGCCGGCGACCTGCAGAAGGTCGAGGATCGTTTCACCACCCGCAGCGGGCGCGAGGTCACGCTGCAGATCTGGGTCGAGGAGGAGAACCTGGGCAAGACCGACCATGCCATGGCCTCGCTCAAGCGCGCCATGACCTGGGACGAGGAGGCCTACGGGCGGGAGTACGACCTCGACCTGTTCATGATCGTGGCGGTCAACGACTTCAACATGGGCGCCATGGAGAACAAGGGGCTCAACATCTTCAACTCGGCGGCGGTGCTGACCCATCCCCACACGGCCACCGATGCCGCCTTCCAGCGGGTCGAGGGGATCGTCGCCCACGAATATTTCCACAACTGGTCGGGCAATCGCGTGACCTGCCGCGACTGGTTCCAGCTCTCGCTCAAGGAGGGCTTCACGGTCTTCCGCGACCAGTGCTTCTCCGCCGACGTCAACTCGGCGCCGGTCAAGCGCATCGAGGACGTCTCCTTCTTCCGCACCGCGCAGTTTGCCGAAGACGCCGGTCCCAGCGCCCACCCGGTGCGCCCCGACCATTACATCGAGATCACCAACTTCTACACCCTGACCATCTACGAGAAGGGCGCGGAAGTGGTACGCATGCTCAGCAACCTGGTGGGCCGGGAGGCCTTTCGGCGCGGCAGCGACCTCTACTTCGAACGCTTCGACGGCCAGGCCGTGACCATCGAGGATTTCGTCGACTGCATGGCCGAGGCCTCGGGACAGGATCTCTCCCAGTTCATGCGCTGGTACGCCCAGGCCGGTACGCCCGAGATCGATGCCCACGGCGAGTACGACTACGCCAACGCCGAATATCGACTGACGCTGCGCCAGCGTACGCCGGCCACCCCCGGGCAGCCGGAGAAGGCGCCGCTGCATATCCCGGTGCGGATGGGCCTGGTGGGCTCCAAGACCGGGCGCGACCTGCCGCTGAAGCTCGACGGCGGCTCCCTCGGCAACGATGGCGTCATCCACCTGCGCGAGGAAGAGCAGACCTTCGTCTTCACCGAGGTCGCCGAAGCGCCGGTGCCCTCGCTGCTGCGCGGCTTCTCGGCGCCGGTCCAACTACGCTTCCCCTACAGTCGCGAGGAGCTGGCGTTCCTGCTGGCCAACGACACGGACGGCTTCAACCGCTGGGATGCGGGCCAGCGCCTGGCGATGCTGGCGCTGGACGACCTGATCGCCGCCCACCGCAACGGCGTGGAGAAGGTGATGGACCCGCGCGTGGTCGAGGCCTTCCGCACCCTGATGGCACGCGGCGATGATGACAAGGCCGTGCTGGCCGAGATGCTGACGCTGCCGAGCGAAGCCTATATTGCCGAACAGCAGCCGCGGGTTGACGTAGAAGCCATTCATGCCGCGCGCCGGTTTGTCGAGCAGACGCTGGCCGCGACCCTGCGCGACGACTTCCTGCGCCTCTACCAGGACAACCACCGCGACGTCCCCTACGCGCCGGAGCCCGGGCAGATCGGCGAGCGCAGCCTGAAGAACGTGGCACTCTCCTACCTAATGGCGATCGAGGACGAGGAGGGTATCGAGCTGGCCCGGCGCCAGTTCGAGGCCGACCACAACATGACCGACGTACGCCAGGCGCTGACGCTGCTGACCCACAGCAGTCGCAACGACTTGGCCGATCCGGCGCTGCGCGCCTTCGGCGAGAAGTGGGCCCATGATCCGCTGGTGATGGACCAGTGGTTCGCCGTGCAGGTGACCCGGCCGCAGCCGGATGCGCTGGAGCGGGTCAAGTACCTGATGACCCACCCGGCCTTCTCGCTCAAGAACCCCAACAAGGTGCGCGCCCTCGTGGGTACGTTCGCCAACCAGAACCGGATCAACTTCCACCGTGCTGACGGCGAGGGCTACCGGCTGCTGGCCGACGTGGTGATCGAGCTCAACCGGCTCAACCCCGAGATCGCCGCCCGCCTGGTCACGCCGCTGACGCGCTGGCATCGCTTCGATGAAGCGCGCCAGGCATTGATGAAAGACGAGCTCGAGCGCATTCGTGGCGAGAAGCTGTCGCCCAACGTCTACGAGGTGATCGAAAAGGCGCTGGCCTGATCCTCGGGCACGGCTGTCGACGGGGTATCGCCTTGCGGGGCGATACCTCGCCGCTTGCCAGGGTGCGGCAGGGAGGCCAAGGAGCCTGGCCAGGGGAGCGACGGCAGGACGGGTCAGGCTTCCTTACTGGATCAGCCAGCTCAGCACGGTGACGCCGAGGATCGCCCAGATCAGCGTGGCCACCAGGCGCCGGCTCAGCAGGGCGCGCAGCGCCAGGTAGAGCAACCAAAGGCCGAGCAGCAGGGTGGCCAGGCTCATCAGCGTCGGCGGTATGCCCAGCGAGGTCGACAGCCCCTGCAGGAACCCCCGTGAAGCGCCGCCCAGGTTCTGGAAGAACAGGATCAGCAGATCCACCACGAAGCGGATGATGTCGCCCAGGGTCTCGCCCAGCCAGCCGAAGAAGTCCTGCATGATGAGCGGAAGCCTACTCGATCAGGTCGAGCACGGTGCCGACGATGTCATCCATGGTGACCAGCCCCAGCAGCCGGTTGTCCTCGAGCACCAGCACGCGCTTGACGATGCTGTCGGTCATCAGCTTTGCCACGTGACGCACATCCAGCGACTCGCCGACGCCGATGGCGGGCTTGGCGCACACGTCGTAGACATTGATGAGGTCGATATCGCCGTTTTCGGCCACGATGGTCTTGAGGATGTTGGTGTAGGTGATGAGGCCCCAGGCGTCGTGGGGGTCCTGCTGTTCCACCACCAGGTTCTTGAGGTTATGGCGCTTCATCAGCCCCAGGGCATCGCGCAGGGTGGCGAAGGGTGAAACCGTGACCACGTCACGCACCATGATGTCTTTGACCAGCATTGCGGTTCTCTCCGTCTATCGGTCAGGCCTCATGCCTGAGGCGTTCCTCGAAGCGTTTCACCTGGGCCATGTCGATGCCCCCCAGGTGCTCGATCGGCAGCGTCATGACCAGCCCCTTGGAGCCCTCTCCAGTAGGATTGAGCACATGGCGGATGGCCTTGAGCACCTTGAGCGAGAGACCCTTCTCCAGGGTGATGAGCATGATGCTCTGGCTGCCCTCGAAGGTCAGGCCGAAAAAGGTCTTCTTGCGCTCGCCGCCGATGCCGCGGCCGGACATCAGCGTCATGCCGACGGCGCCCGCCTCGGTGGAGGCGTCGATGCACTCCTGTTCCAGCTCTTCGGGCACGATGGCGACCAACAGCGAAAACTTCATGTCGTCTTGCCTCCACGCTGCACCACTCTCTCCATGAGAATGGCATAGACCATCACGGTCACGATAGGGAAGATCGAGGCGAAGGCGATCAGCCCGAAGCCGTCGATCAGAACGCTGCGACCCTCGATCTGGCTGGCCAGGCCGATGCCCAGCGCGGTGACCAGCGGCACCGTGACCTCGGAGGTTGTCACCCCGCCGAGGTCGAAGGCCAGCGCCACGATATAGCGAGGCGCCAGGGCGGTCAGCACGATCACCAGCACGTAGCCGCCGATGATGTAGTAGTGGATGGAGTCGCCGGTGATGATCCGGTGCACGCCGATGGTGATGCCGATGGCCACTCCCAGCGCCACCAGGATGCGGATCACGTTGCCCTGGATCTTGCCGGCCGCCGCCTCTTCGGCCTGCTGGCCCACGGCAATCAGGGCGGGCTCGGCCATGGTAGTGGCAAACCCTATGCAGAAGGCAAAGAGGTAGACCCACAGCCAGCTGTCGAAGGTGACCAGCTGTTCCGCCATGCGCTGGCCGATCGGAAACAGGCCGAGCTTGAGGCCGACGACGAAGGCATACAGCCCGACGATCACCAGCACGAAGCCGGCGCCGACCTTGATGGGGCTGGCCAGCGGGCGTCGCAGCACCACCAGTTGGAAGAACAGGATCACCAGGATGATCGGCAGCACGTCGCGCAGCATGCCGAACAGGTCGAGCACCAGTACCAGCAGCCCCGAGGGTACCTGGGCTTCGTCTTCGACCAGCACCAGGGCGGCTGCGTTGGCCACTTCGGGGTCGGCGTAGACCAGGATGCCGTAGAGCTGCACGCTGATCATCGGCACCATGACCGCCAGCGCCACCAGGCCGAAGCCGTCGATCAGCGGGTTGCGCCCGCGGATGGAGGCGGCCAGCCCGATGCCCAGCGCCGCGATCAGCGGCACGGTGACGATGTTGGTGGTCACGCCGCCGGAGTCGTAGGCCAGCCCGACGATCTCCTCGGGGGCGAAGAAGGTGACCGCCACCACCAGCACGTAGCCCACGATCATGTACCAGTGCAGCGGGTGGCCGAGGATAATGCGAAACACCCCGAGCGCCATCACCAGGCCCACGGAGGTCGCCACGATCAGGCGCAGGGTGAGCGCATCGATGCGCCCTTCGCTGATCAGCGCCGCCTGCTCGGCCACGGCGATCAAGGCGGGTTCGGCCACGACGGCGGAAAAGCCGATGGCGAAGCCGAACAGCATCAGCAACGGCATGGAGCCGCGCCGTGCGAACTGGTTGGCCAGCCGCTTGCCGACAGGGAAGATGCTCAGCTCGAGCCCCTGCAGGAACATCGCCACGCCCACCGCCACGATCAGCAGCCCCGCCGCCATGCCCAGGCCACCCTCGGGCCACTCGCGCAGCAGCAGGGCCTGGAAGGCTGCCACGACAATGATGATGGGCAGAAGGTTGCGCAGCGCATGGATCAGTGCGTGATAGAAATCCTTGAATTGCTGTGCCAATACCGACTCCCTGGAGCCCTGTTGCGTTGAGGCGATGGCCAGTGCCGGACTGTCGCGGGGCTCGCGAACAGGCTAGCCTGTCAACTTTCGGCGGTTAGAGGTTTGCCGCGCGCGTCGCTGTCGCACAAGCGGCAAAGGCGCGCCCACTATATCACCGGCATTTAATCTTGAGCAGACGCTAATACGTGCGGTTTGATGGAAATCAAGCTTCATCGCGCACCGCTAAGGAGAACAGAGAGATGAACGTCACCCTCATCATCGTGCTGGTGGCTGTGGGCCTGATCGTGCTCTACGGCGTCAGCGTCTACAACCGGTTGGTGGCACTGAAGAATCGCTACCAGAACGCCTTCGCCCAGATCGAGGTGCAGCTCAAGCGGCGCTACGACCTGATTCCCAATCTGGTGGAAACGGCCAAGGCGTACATGGCCCATGAGCGCGAGACGCTGCAGGCGGTCACGGAAGCGCGCAACGTCGCCCTGGCCGGCCTCAAGGCCGCGGCCGCACACCCGGGCGAGCCTGGCCCCATGGCCGAGCTGGCCGGTGCGGAAGGAGTGCTGGGAGCGGCCCTGGGACGGCTCAATGTCACCATGGAAGCCTACCCCGACCTCAAGGCGTCAGAGAACATGCGCCAGCTCAGCGAAACGCTGACCAGCACCGAGAATCGCGTGGCTTTCTCCCGCCAGGCCTACAACGATGCCGTGATGCACTACAACACCTACCGGCAGAGCTTCCCGCCGGTGCTGCTGGCCGGCCCGCTCGGCCACCGCCAAGACGCGGCGCTGCTGGAATTTGAGGATAGCGCCGCCATCCAGGCGGCGCCGAACGTCAGGTTCTGAATCGCCTGCGTGGATGCCGACAAGGAGAGGCCATGGATTTCTTCGGTGCCCAGGCGCAGGCGCGTCGCCTGACGCTGCGCCTCGTCGTCCTGCTGATCATTGCAGTCGTGGGCATGGTGGCGGCGGCAACGCTCGTCATCACCCTGGCCGTGGCGCTGCTCGAGGAGGGCACGCCGCCCGGCGCCGGCACGGGGCGGCTCTTCGACCCGCTGCTGCTGGCAAGCGTTACCGCCGCCGTGGTGGCGGTGGTGGGGCTCGGCAGCCTGGCGCGCCACCGGCAGCTGCGCGCTGGAGGAAGCGCCGTCGCCGAAGCGCTGGGCGGTCGCCTGGTCAATGCGGCCAGCCAGAATGCCGCCGAGCAGCGCCTGCTCAACGTGGTCGAGGAGATGGCGCTCGCCTCCGGCGTGCCCGTGCCGGCCGTGTACGTGCTGGATGAGCCCGCCATCAACGCCTTCGCTGCCGGCCATGCCGTCCACGATGCCGCCATTGGCGTCACTCGCGGGGCGCTTGAACAGCTTGATCGTGACCAGTTGCAGGGCGTCATTGCCCATGAATTCAGCCATATCCTGCATGGCGATATGCGCCTCAACATGCGGCTCGTGGCGCTGCTGCACGGCATCCTGCTGATCGGGCTGGCAGGCCGGCTGCTGCTGCATGGAGCGTCTGGCAGCCGGCGCCTGCGAAGCGGCGGCAATCGCCGGGGCAACGGCCATGTCGCGCTGCTGGGGGCCGGGATCGCGCTCATGGCCGTGGGATTCATCGGTACGCTGTGCGGCAACTGGATCAAGGCCGCCGTGAGCCGCCAGCGTGAATTCCTGGCCGATGCCAGCGCCGTCCAGTACACCCGCAACCCGGGCGGCATCGCTGGAGCGCTAAAGCGGCTGGCGGCGCATGCGGGTGGCTCGGAGCTGCGTGCCGCGCGGGCCTCGGAGTTCAGCCACTTCTACTTTGGTCGCGGCGTGAAGGGGCTGCGTGGCCTGGCGGCGACTCACCCGCCGCTGACGACGCGCATTCGTCGCATCGACCCGGAGTGGGACGGCTCGCTGCCGGAGGTCCGGCGCGCGCCAGAAGATGGCGAGCCATCAGGGTCCGCCACCCGCAGCGGTGCCGTGGCGGGGTTGGCACCGGCCCGTGCCGCCACGGTCGTCACGCACAGCGACGGCGAGCGGCCGACCTCACGGCTGGCCGAGCGAGTGGGTCGGTTCGGCGAAGACGACATCGGCCAGGCGCGCCAGATGCTGGCAACGCTCGATGCTCGCCTGCTGGCGGCGGCGCACGACCCTTATGTCGCTCGGGCGCTGGTGTACGGCATCCTGATGGGCGTGGACCCGACCAGCCGCGAGCGCCAGCGCCAGGCGCTGCTCGACCAGGCGCTGCCCGAGGTGCTCACCGAGCTCGATCGGCTGGAAGCGGCGCTGGAGACGCTTGATGCGGGGCAGCGCTTGCCATTGATCGAACTTGCGCTGCCGGTGCTGCGCCAGCTCAGCACCATCCAGTTCGCCCGCTTCCAGGCCTGCCTTGCCCTGCTGATGGAGCAGGAGTGCCGTCCCGGGGCGCTGCAATGGGCGCTGCATCGGCTGGTCATGGTGGGTATCGAGGGGCCGCGCGGCGCCCGGCCGCGCGGCGACCGCCTGGTCGACCAGGAGGCTGCCGTGGCCTGCCTGCTGTCGAGCCTGGCCATTGCGGGCGAAGCGCCCCGCAAGCAGGTTCTGGCGGCCTATCGCGCGGCGGTGGCGGCATTGCCGATGGCGCAGGCGATGCTGGAGCGGCCTGCCACCCCGGCGGAACTCGACCGCGCCCTGGCGGGCTGCCAGCGGCTGGCCGCGGAACAGCGTGCGCTGCTGATCGACGCCATGGGGCGCTGCGTCACCCATGACGACCGCGTGACCGCGGCAGAGGCGGAGCTGCTACGCGCGGTGGCCTGGTCGCTGGGCTGCCCGCTGCCGTTGACCGCCGTCGGGCAGGACTGAGGCCCGAGACATGGCCGGCCCGGCAGCGACACCTTGCAGCGCGGGCGCTGCTTTGCTGCAATAAGTGCTTACTGGGGCAATGTTTTGCGGCCACGTTTTGCAGCCACCCCTTGAGCCACCACCGAATGAGTAGGGAGAAAGGCATGGCGAAAACCCCCTGGATTCCGGCAGCGGTCGCGCTGACCCTGTCACTGGGCCTGGCCGGCTGTGGCGACGCCGAGGAGCCGGCCGAGGCTCCCGCCCAGCAGGATGAAGCGCCCGCCACCGAGCCGCAGGTCGACATCGAGACGGAGCCCAGCGAGCCCGCCACGCCGCCGCCCGCCAGTGAGGACGCAATGCCGCCGGCCGAGGGAGTGCAGGCCAACGGTGACCCGGCACAGCCGCCCGAGGCTGGCGCAGGCGGAGAGACGGGCACGCTGGGCGGCTCGCCCGATGCCACGCTGGATGAAGGCGGGGCGCTGCCCGGCGAACCGACCCGCTCGGATATCGATGCGATCCTCGAGGAGACGGAGCGGCGCTTCGAGCAGGCGCAGCGCGAGATCGACGAGCAGTACGAGGAGGTCGAGCAGGAGGGAACGGCGCTGGAGCCCATGGAGGAGTCGACGGACTTCCGCTCCACGCTGGAGCCCATGCAGATCGGCGACCCGGGCACCACCTCGGCCATCGACGAAGAGGCCGAGCGGCGCGGCGAGGTGACCCAGTCGGATATCGATGCCTTGCTGGAGGAGACGGAGCGGCGTTTCGAGGAGGCGCAGCGGCAGTTGGACGAGCAGTTCGAGGAAGCCGAGCGCCGTGAGCCTCGCGGCGAGCCGCCGTCATTCGATACACAGTGAGCGCCGCGGTGGGGCTGTCGCGGCGAGTTGGGTTTCGTCGTGGCTTGCATGCAATAAGGCCCACCTGGCGGTGGGCCTTTCGTTCGGCAGCCTGCGTGGCGGTGGGCCTTTCGTTCGGCAGTCTGCTTGGCAGGTCGTGCCGAGGGTTTGCGCAGGCCGTAGCCTTAGTTGGCAAGCCGAATGTTGGAGGCCTGAAGGCCTTTCTTGCCCTGGGTGACCTCGAAAGTGACTTTCTGGCCGTCCTGCAGGGTCTTGAAGCCGTCAGCCTGAATCTCGGAGAAATGAGCGAACAGGTCGTCTCCGCCGTCGTCCGGGGAGATGAAGCCGTAGCCCTTGGTGTCGTTGAACCACTTGACAGTGCCGGTTGCCATTGTCGAATTTCCTTGCTTACTGATTGATCATGCTGGGCACTCGGCCTTGCCGGGCCCGAAGTGCGTGGGCAAGTCAAAGTTAAGTGCGCTTCGGGTGTATCGATGGCTCGAAATCCAACAGGCGACTTTCACCTTGCTGTCCTACGCAGCGGTCGTTGCGACAGGGTGGCCAGGTCTTGATGGGTTGACCTTGCCTGCCATGTCGCCCGCTGTTCCACTGTAGATAGAAAAATTCGGAGCGTCCAGCAATCCTTGGGCTGACTCCGAGGGGCGATGCAGGGAACGGCGGGGCGCCCCTCGAGTAGAATCCCCGCACTCTTCACAAGCCCCGCAGCCCGGAGTCTTCGATGTTCTTCGATGCCCAGTTCTGGCCCTTCGTGATCGCCATCACGCTGCTCTCCATGAGCCCGGGAGTGGATACGCTGCTGGTGATCCGCAACACGGCAAGAGGAGGGGTGCGCGACGGCGTGCTTACCAGCGTGGCGATCTGCTGCGGCCTGTTCGTCCACGCCACCGTCTCGGCACTGGGCATCTCGCTGATCCTGATGCAGTCGGCGTGGGCCTTCCAATTGCTCAAGCTGCTCGGGGCCGGCTACCTGATATGGCTGGGTGTTGGCAGCCTGATGGCGGCCCGGCGAGGCCAGGCGCTGCCGGTGGCGGCTATGGCGGCTAGTCGCCAGGTGCTGCCGGTCTGGCGCCCGATCCGCGAAGGCTTGCTCTCCAATGTGCTCAACCCCAAGACGGTGGTGTTCTACATGGCCTTCCTGCCGCAGTTCATCGCGCCTACGGACCCCGCGCTGCTCAAGTCGCTGTGGCTGGCGGGGGTGCACTTCGTGATCGCCAACCTGTGGCAGATCGCCATCGCGGTAAGCGTCGGAAGCGCCGGCCGCCTGCTCGGCAGCCGGCGCTTCGCGACTGCCCTGAACGGTGCGACCGGCGCGGTGCTGGTCGCCTTCGGGCTGAAGCTGGCCTTCGAGCGTCAGCCCTAGTCGCACCAGGCGGCCGGAGCCTGTCTCGCCTCAGTTGCGCGCCAGCAGCGAGCCATCGTAGCGCACCGTGGTTTCGGCCGGGCTCAGCATCGACACCCCCTCGGAGCTGCCGCCGTTGGCCAGGCTCTCGAAGATGACGCGGTAGGAGAGCACGGCCTGGACGTAGTCGCGCGTTTCGCGGAAGGGGATGGTCTCGACGAAGAGGTCGAACTCCTCCGGGGCCTCCCGCAGCCAACGGTCGACGCGCCCGGGGCCGGCGTTGTAGGCGGCTGCCGCGGCCAGGCGATTGCCGCGGTAGCGCGCGATCATGTCGCGAATGTAGACGCTGCCGAAGCGGATGTTGAGCTCGGGGTCGAGGATGCCGTAGGGCCCCGGGTCGCTGACGCCCAGCTGGCGGCTGAGCTGGGTGGCGGTGCCGGGCATGATCTGCATTAGCCCGCGTGCACCGGCGGGCGACAGCGCCACCGGGTTGTAGGCGCTCTCGCGGCGGGCGATGCCCATCAGCAGGAAGGGGTCGACGCCGGTCTGGTTGCCCCAGTGGAGGAAGTGTTCGCGATAGGCTTCGGGGAAGCGCCAGTCGAGGGCGTCCCACATGCCTGCGGTGATGGTGGTCTGTACCAGCCGCGCATGCCAGCCGCGGCGCTGGGCGTAGTCGGCCAGCGCCCGGGCTTCGCGCGGCGTGGCGGTGGCCACGGCGTTCAGCCATTCGCTGTTGGCCAGCCCCTCCTCGCCGATGCGCATCAGGGCTTCGGTACGTAGTACCGCCGGCCAGCGAGCCACTTCTTCCCGGTAGTGTTCGTCGAAGCCGCTGCGCTCCAGGTTCAGCGAGTAGGAGCGGCCGATGCGGTCGGCGGCGGCGAAGCCGAAGAAGTTGCGGCCCTGGGCGGCCAGGGCGTAGGCGACGTCGGCGCGCTGCTGGTCGCCCAGCTGTTCATGGGCGCGCGCCTTCCAGTACTGCCAGCGGCTTTCGCTCAGGGTCTCTTCCGGCATCATCTCGAGCCAGCGCAGCGCATCGGCCCAGTCGCGGCCGGCCAGGGCGTGGCGGACGCGCAGTTCCAGCACCCGCGGCGTGGCGATGCGCGGCAGGGCGTCGTCGACCCAGCCGCGGTTGTTGGCCACGTTGCGCACCAGCGAATAGAAGATCAGGTCTTCCTCGATGGCGTGGCGGTATGCGTCCTCGATCGGCAGGTGCGGGGCGATCTTGCGCCAGGCCTCGAAGGCGGCTTCGGTGTCGGCGCGGGTAAAGCCGTGCATGGCGGCGGCGAACAACGGGCCGCTGCCGCGGCACTCGGGGCCCAGGCAGGTCGGCACCTGGGTCACCGCCGCGAAGCTGCTCTGCAGCCGCGCCTTGGCGTCACGGGCCTCCTGCCAGCGGCTGTCCAACTGGCGGCCGAGGAAGCTCGCCAGGCCGGTTTCGCCCTGTTGCCAGGCCAGCATCTTGCGCTCCCAGACGTCGAATTCGCTGATCTCGCCGGTGGCCCTGAGCCGCTCGAAGAGCGTATTGCAGGCCGAGGGCTGCGAATGCCCCACTCGCCACAGCTTGCGTCCGCCTTCTGCGGCCGCCTGGGGTGAGCTGCCCAGCAGCGCCGTGTAGTAGTGGCACTGGCGTTCGGCGCCAGTCGGCTCGCCGTCGGCCACGGCCAGCACGCTGGCGTAGCGGCCGGCGTCGCCATAGCGGCTGATCGCCTGGCCGCGCATCCACTCCGCCAGCGGCGCATCCCGGTGGCGGTCGATGAAGTCGAGGACCTGGGCCGGCTCGGCCTGGGGCAGGCGATGGCGCAAGCGGTGGTATTCCACGTAGCCGGCCAGCACGTGGCCCTGGATGGCACGCTCGTCGACCCGCTCCCATTGCTGGTTGCGGGCGGCCTCGAGCGCGTCGCGCATGGCGCTGTCGCTGGGCTGGGCCTGGGCGATGGCGGGCAGGCAGAGCGCTGCGGTGGCGAGCCAGGTGGCGGCGCGGCGAACCGGGTGGCGGTGACGCATGATGACGGCCTCCGGAAGGCGATGGCGTTTCTCGGTGATGGGATTCCATTGGAGCATATTTGAGTGGGGCGCGGGCAGGGGGTTCCCCTACCTTTCGTGCGCCGATACACCCGCTTGATGCCTTGTCTCTCCGACGGCGGCGGGATAGTCTGAGGGTACAAGATCAAACGCTTGTTGGAATGCCAGGAGAGACGCGGCTTGATACATGAAAACGGCACGGGCCATGCGGCCGGTGGTGGGCATTCCCCCGAGGCCTGGCGCCTGGCGCTGTCGCGCTTCGTCACGATAATTCCCCACACCCGCGAGCTCGGGCTGGAGGTGCTCTCGGTGGCGCCGCCGGAGGTGCGGATGCGGCTGCCGTGGCGCGACGAGCTGCTGGGCGACACCACGCGGGGCCTGGTGCATGGCGGGGTGTTGACCATGCTGCTGGACACGGTATGCGGCTCGGCGGTGCTGTGCGGCCTGCCGGCACCCGAAGTGTGCCCCACGCTGGACCTGCGCATCGACCACTATCGGCCGGCGCTGGCGGGGCGGCCGCTGATGGCCGGCGCGCGGGTGCTGCGCGTGACGGAAAGCGTCGTCTTTACCGAGGGCACGGTGTGGCAGGAGCCCGGTCGTCCCATTGCACGCGGCATCGGCAACTTCGTGCGCCTCGATGCCCACAACACCCCGCCAGGGTTCGCCGAGGCGCTGTTCAGCGAGGTCGAGCATGCTTGAGGATTTCCACGACGTGGCCTGGCTGGCCAAGACGCGAGCCGAAGGCGACGTCAACGCCTGGCTGGCACGGCTCCCTTACGCCCGCCATGTCGGTATCGACGCCATCCCCGACCCTGACGGCGAAGGCGTGCTGTATCGCCTGGCACCGGCGCCGCACAACATCGGCAACGTGCTGCTGCCGGCGCTGCATGGCGGGGTCGTCGCGGCGTTCATGGAAACCGCCGGTTCGCTGGACCTGATGCTGGCCACGCGGGAGCCGCGGCTGCCGCGCATCATCGACTTTTCCATCGACTACCTGCGCACGGCACGCGTGGTCGATACCTATGCGCGCTGCCGGCTGCTGCGCGAGGGCCGGCGAATGGCCAACGTCCAGGTGGTGGCCTGGCAGGTCGCCGAATCCGAGCCGGTCGCGACGGCGCGCCTGCACTTCGCGCTGGGGGCGCCGGAAGGGCAGGGCGCTTGAAAAGCTGCGCGGGGACCCCATATCGCTGAACAGTTCTGCGTTGGGCGGCGCCGAGGTGCGCCGCCACTGGTTCAGCCATGAGGTAAAAGGTCCATGTCCACTGCCACCCAAGCGGAAACCCTCGGCTTTCAGACCGAGGTCAAGCAGCTGCTGCACCTGATGATCCACTCCCTGTATTCGAACAGGGAGATCTTCCTGCGCGAGCTGATCTCCAACGCCGCCGATGCCTGCGACAAGCTGCGCTACGCGGCGCTGGACAACGATGCCCTCTACGAAGGCGACAGCGAGCTGCGCATCGAGATCGAGCACGATGCCAAGGCCGGCACGGTCACCGTGCGCGACAACGGCATCGGCATGAACCGTGACGAGGTGATCCAGAACCTCGGCACCATTGCCCGCAGCGGCACCGCCGAATTCCTCAAGCAGCTCTCAGGCGAGCAGCAGAAGGACGCGCGGCTGATCGGCCAGTTCGGCGTCGGCTTCTACTCCGGCTTCATCGTTGCCGACGAAGTGACCGTGCGTACCCGCAAGGCGGGCAGTGCCAAGGCCGAGGGGGTCGAGTGGCGCTCCAAGGGCGAGGGCGAGTTCACCGTGGCCGACCTCGAGCGTGAGGCGCACGGCACCGAGATCGTCCTGCACCTCAAGTCGGATGCCAAGGAGTTCGCCGATGACTTCCGCCTGAAGAGCCTGGTGCGCAAGTACTCCGACCATATCGAAGTGCCGGTGCGCATGCCGCGCAAGGAGGCGGCGAAGGACGAGGACGGCAAGGCGATCGAAGGCAGCGAGGTCACCACCTGGGAGAACGTTAACGAGGCCACGGCGCTGTGGTCGCGCTCCAAGAGCGAGATCTCCGACGATGAGTACCAGGCGTTCTACAAGCACGTCGCCCACGATTTCGCCGACCCCTTGACCTGGAGCCACAACAAGGTCGAGGGCAAGCTCGAGTACACGAGCCTGCTCTACGTGCCGGGGCGCGCCCCATTCGATCTTTATGAGCGCGACGGTGCGCGCGGCGTGAAGCTCTACGTGCAGCGCGTCTTCATCATGGACGACGCCGAGCAGTTCCTGCCGCTCTACCTGCGCTTCATCAAGGGCGTGCTCGACACCCGCGAGCTGTCGCTCAACGTTTCCCGCGAGCTGCTGCAGCAGGACCCGAAGGTCGAGAAGATCAAGAGCGCGCTGACCAAGCGGGCGCTCGACATGCTGGCCAAGCTGGCCAAGGACAAGGAGGCCTACCAGACCTTCTGGAACATCTTCGGCAGCGTGCTGAAGGAGGGCCCGGCGGAGGACTTCGCCAACCGCGAGAAGATCGCCGGCCTGCTGCGCTTCTCCACCACACATACCGACAGCACGACCCAGGACCAGTCGCTGGCCGAGTACGTGTCGCGCATGAAGGAAGGGCAGGAGAAGATCTACTACATCGTCGCCGACGGCTTCAATGCGGCCAAGTCGAGCCCGCACCTGGAGATCTTCCGCAAGAAGGGCATCGAGGTGCTGCTGCTGCACGACCGCATCGACGAGTGGCTGATGAGCCACCTGCACGATTTCGACGGCAAGGGCTTCGTCGACGTCGCCAAGGGCGAACTCGATCTCGGCGCCATCGAGGGCGAGGAGGAGAAGAAGGCCCAGGAGGAGACCGCCAAGGCCAAGGAGGGGCTGGTCAAGCGCGTCAAGGAGGCGCTGGGCGATGCCGTGCAGGAGGTCAAGGTAACCCACCGGTTGACCGACTCCCCGGCCTGCGTGGTGCTGCCCGAGCACGAGATGGGCTTCCAGATGCGGCGCATCATGGAGGCCGCGGGGCAGAAGATGCCGGAGGTCAAGCCGATCCTCGAGCTCAATCCGGAGCACCCCCTGGTGGCGCGCCTGGAGGCGACCGAAGGCGAGCGTTTCGATGCGCTGGCCCTGGTGCTGCTCGACCAGGCAATCATCGCCGAAGGCGGCCACCTTGATGATCCGGCGGCCTATGTGCGGCGCCTCAATTCACTGCTCACGGCCTGAACCGACGCGGCGCCACCAAGCGTTGCTGCCCTTCAAAGGCCGCCTGCGGGCGGCCTTCTTCGTACCTGTCCCGGTAGCGTCTAGCTTCACCTTGACGTTAACGTCACCTAATATTTTTTCCTGATTTCAACAAGATAAGGCGGGCTTTTTGATGGCTGTCGCAGAGCGTTTAGCGGTTGTGCATTGCGGCACGCTCAGGTAAGAATAGTCGGATTGCCTATAGAAAATATCAATAACCATATTAGGGAGATCCAACGTGAAGATTGGTGCACCCAAGGAGCTCGCCCAGGGAGAAGCGCGCGTTGCGCTGACACCCGACAGCGCGCAGCTCATCCACAAGCTTGGACACGAATGTCTGGTCGAATCCGGCGCCGGCGCGGCGGCCGGGTTCGATGACGACGCCTATCGCAATGCCGGGGTGACGGTGGTCGACAGCGCCGACGCGCTGTGGCAGGCCGCCGAGATCGTGATCAAGGTGCGCGAGCCGAGCGAGGCGGAAGCCGAGCGGCTGCGCGAGGGCCAGACCCTGATCAGCTTCTTCTGGCCGGCCCAGAACGAGGCGCTGCTGGAGCGCTGCCGGGCCAAGGGCGCCACCGTGGTGGCCATGGACATGGTGCCGCGGATCTCGCGGGCCCAGAAGATGGACGCGCTGTCGTCGATGGCCAATATCGCCGGCTATCGGGCGGTGATCGAGGCGGGCAACAACTTCGGTCGCTTCTTTACCGGCCAGGTCACCGCGGCGGGCAAGGTGCCCCCGGCCAAGGTGCTGGTCATCGGCGCCGGCGTGGCCGGCCTTGCCGCCATCGGCACGGCGACCAGCCTCGGTGCCGTGGTGCGTGCCTTCGACGTACGCCCCGAAGTGGCCGAACAGATCGAGTCCATGGGCGCCGAGTTCCTGTTCCTCGATTTCGAGGAGGCCCAGGACGGCTCCGGCACCGGCGGCTACGCCGCGCCCTCCAGCCCCGAGTTCCGCGAGAAGCAGCTGGCGCTGTTCCGCCAGCAGGCCCCCGAGGTCGACATCGTCGTCACCACGGCCCTGATTCCTGGCCGCCCGGCGCCCAAGCTGTGGCTCGAGGACATGGTCAAGGCGATGAAGCCGGGCTCGGTGATCGTCGACCTGGCCGCCGAGAAGGGCGGCAACTGCGACCTGACGGTACCCAACGAGCGCATGGTCACCGACAACGGGGTGACGATCGTCGGCTACACCGACTTCCCCTCGCGCATGGCGACCCAGTCGTCGCTGCTCTATGCCACCAACATTCGCCACATGCTCACCGATCTGACGCCGGAGAAAGGCGGCGAGATCGTGCACAACATGGACGATGACGTGATTCGTGGCGCCACCGTCACGCACCAGGGCGAGATCACCTTCCCGCCGCCCCCGCCCAAGGTCAAGGCCATCGCCGCGGCCAAGCCCAAGGAGAAGGTCAAGGAACCGACGCCCGAAGAGAAGCGTGCGGCGGAGCTGGCCACCTTCAAGGCCCAGACCAAGCGCCAGGCGACCCTGCTCGGGGTCGGCGGTGCGCTGATGTTGCTGCTCGGCCAGATCGCCCCGGCCTCGTTCATGCAGCACTTCATCGTCTTCGTGCTGGCCTGCTTCGTCGGCTTCCAGGTGATCTGGAACGTCAGCCACTCGCTGCACACGCCGCTCATGGCGGTCACCAACGCCATTTCCGGCATCATCATCCTGGGGGCCGTGCTGCAGATCGGCTCGGGAAACTGGCTCGTCGTGCTGTTGGCGGCCGTGTCGGTGCTGATCGCCACCATCAACATCGTGGGCGGCTTCCTTGTCACCCGCCGTATGTTGGCCATGTTCCAGAAATCCTGAGCGGCGGAGACAAGTCATGTTGGCACAAGGTTTTGTATCGGCCGCGGCAATCGCGGCAAGTGTCCTCTTCGTGCTCTCCCTGGGCGGGTTGAGCAACCAGGAGAAGGCCAAGCGGGCGGTGTGGTATGGCATCGTCGGCATGGGCGTGGCGGTGCTGTTCACCGCCCTCGGCCCGGGCATCGGCCACTACTGGCTGATGATCCCGATGATCGCAATCGGTTCGGTGATCGGCTGGTACGTGGCCAAGCGGGTGGCCATGACCGAAATGCCGCAGCTGGTGGCGGCGCTGCACAGCTTCGTTGGCCTGGCCGCGGTGTTCGTGGCGTGGAATGCCGACCTCGAGCGGCGTCGCGTGCTGGCCGCCCAGGCGCTGGGCGCCGGGTACCAGGAGTTCTCGGCCTTCGCCGCCCTGGTGGCGACCAAGGCGCCCGACGAGCTGATGTTCCTGCAGATCGAGGTGGTGTTCGCCATCTTCATCGGCGCGGTGACCTTCACCGGCTCGGTCGTGGCCTTCGGCAAGCTGGCGGGCAAGGTCGACGGCAAGCCGCAGCAGCTGCCCGGTGGGCACATGCTCAATGCCGGTGCCGCGGCGCTGTCGCTGCTGCTGGCCATCCTCTACCTCAACGGTGCGGGCTTCTGGACCCTGCTGCTGCTGGCGGTGCTGTCGTTCTTCATCGGCTGGCACCTGATCATGGGCATCGGCGGCGCCGACATGCCGGTGGTGGTGTCGATGCTCAACAGCTACTCCGGCTGGGCCGCGGCGGCGATCGGCTTCACGCTCTCCAATGACCTGCTGATCGTCACCGGCGCGCTGGTAGGCTCTTCCGGTGCGATTCTCTCCTACATCATGTGTCGGGCGATGAACCGCAACTTCGTCAGCGTCATCCTGGGCGGCTTCGGCGGGACCCAGGGGCCGGCCGCCGAGATCGAGGGCGAGCAGGTGGCGATCGACGCCGCCGGCGTGGCCAGCACGCTCAACAATGCCGACAGCGTGGTCATCGTGCCCGGCTACGGCATGGCGGTGGCCCAGGCCCAGAACGCCGTCAGCGAGCTGGTGCGCAAGCTGCGCGCCGCCGGCAAGGAAGTGCGCTTCGCCATCCACCCGGTGGCGGGGCGTTTGCCAGGCCATATGAATGTGCTGCTGGCCGAGGCGCGGGTGCCCTACGACATCGTGCTGGAGATGGACGAGATCAACGACGACTTCCCCAAGACCGACGTGACCATCGTCATCGGCTCCAACGACATCGTCAACCCGGCGGCCCAGGACGATCCCAACAGCCCGATCGCCGGCATGCCGGTGCTCGAGGTGTGGAAGTCCAGCGTGGTGTTCGTCTGCAAGCGTGGCCAGGGCACCGGCTACTCGGGCATCGAGAACCCGCTGTTCTACAAGGAGAACACGCGGATGTTCTATGGTGATGCCAGGGAGAGCATCGATTCGCTGCTGTCGCTGATCGATTGATGCACGGTACGGGCCGCGCTGGCCCGTACCGCTCGCGATGCCTCCTTATGGGAGGCATCTTTCGTTACACTGCCTGCAGTTGCCGAGCCGCCAGGCAGGCCGGTCGGGGCTAAATCCAGCCGACCGGGCGAGCGCTGGAGCGGCGAACCAGGCGTTCATCCTTTTTTCGTGGGGCGACCATGTCACAACAACCCATGCGTGTGGCCGTGCTGGGCGGCGGCAGTTTCGGGACTGCGCTGGCCAGCATCGCCGCCGACAACGGGGCCAGGGTGCGCCAATGGCTGCGCGATGCCGCCTTGGCGGAACAGATCAACCAGGCGCATCGCAATCCACGCTATCTGCCCGACTACACGATCAATGCCTCGGTGGAAGCCTCTACCGACATGGCCCACGTGCTGGAAGAGGCCGAGCTGGTGCTGGTGGCGATTCCCTCCCAGGCCTTCCGCGACGTGGTGCGCCAGGCCCGGCCCTGGCTCCATGCCGAGCAGATCCTGGTGAGTACCACCAAGGGCATCCAGGAAGAGGGCTTCAAGCTGATGAGCCAGATCCTCGGCGAGGAGACCGGCTTTACCCATATCGGCGTGATCTCCGGCCCGAACCTGGCCACCGAGATCGCCCAGAAGCAGCTCACCGCCACCGTGGTGGCCAGCGACGATGCGCTGACCCGGACCCGCGTCCAGCAGGCGCTGAGCTGCGACTACTTCCGCGTGTATGCCAGCAATGACCGCTACGGCGTCGAGCTGGGCGGCTCGCTCAAGAACATCTACGCGATTGCCGCCGGCATGGCCGCGGCGCTGGGCATGGGCGAGAACACCCGCAGCATGCTCATGACCCGGGCGCTGGCCGAAATGGGGCGCTTTGCCGTCAGCCTCGGCGCCAACCCCATGACCTTCCTCGGCCTGGCCGGGGTGGGCGACCTGATCGTCACCTGCTCCTCGCAGCTCTCGCGCAACTACCGGGTGGGCTACGCGCTGGGCCAGGGCAAGCGCCTGGACGAGGCGGTGGCAGCCCTTGGCCAGGTCGCCGAAGGGGTCAATACGGTGCGCCTGGTGCGCGACAAGGCGCGAGCGGACGGTGTGTACATGCCGCTGGCCGAAGGGCTCTACCAGGTGCTGTTCGAAGAGGTACCTGCGCGGGAAATGGCGCGCATGCTGATGCGCGGCGAACAGAGCAGCGACGTGGAGTTCGTGCTGCCGCGGGAAGCCGTGCAGCAGGCCCATCGTCGCGTCGAGGCGGGGGACGAGACGCCATGACGGCACGCCTGTACGTCATGCGCCATGGCGACGCCGGGCCGGGGCATCCCGACCGTGCCCGCGAGCTGAGCGCCCGCGGCCACGCCGAGGCGCAGCGCATGGCCGCCTGGCTGGCGCGCGAGCTGCCGGCCGGGGCGAGGCTGTATGCCAGCCCCTACGTGCGTGCGCGGCAGACCGCCGCGCACCTGGCCGCCGAGCTGGGCGTCGAGCCCAAAATCTTGCCTTTCATTACCCCCGACGACCCGCCCCAGGCGGTGTGCGACTGGCTGCTGGAAGGCGAAGCGCTGCCGCCGCGGATCCTGGTCAGCCACATGCCCCTGGTGGGGGCTCTGGCCGGGCTGTTGTGCGAGGGGCGCGCCGACCGTGGCCCCGGCTTTCCTACCGCCGCCGTGGCCGAACTCGAGAGCGAGGTGTGGGCGGCGGGCTGCGCCCGGCTGCTACGCTTTACCACACCCCACGACATTTGCTGAAAGGGACGTCACCATGCGCTTCATCGTCAACAATCGCGTCGCGGTCCTGCCGGGCCATGAAGAGGCCTTCGAGGCCCGTTTTCGCGCCCGCGCCGGCGAGATCGACAAGCAACCCGGCTTCGTCGCCATGCGCGTGCTGCGCCCGCTGGGCAACCAGGCGCCCTACGTGGTGGAAACCGAGTGGGAGAGCCAGGAGGCCTTTCGCGCCTGGGTGGGCAGCGAGGACTTCAAGCGCGCCCACGCCAACCCCATGCCCAAGGAGGCGATCGGCGAGGGCGGCGGCCTGGAGCAGTTCGAGGTGGTCATCCGCACCGACTGACACCGCGGGCCGGCTAAATCCAGCCCAGCACCTTCAGGGCGAATACCCCGAGGGTAATGGTCAGGCTGGCCATCAGGGTGGTCAGGGCGATGATGTTGGCGGACAGCGCGGCGTTGCCGCCCATCGCCTTGACCATCACGAAGCTGGCGGCCGCCGTGGGGCTGGCGAAGAACAGGAACAGCACGCCCAGCTCGCGCCCCTCGAAGCCGACCAGCCAGGCCGCCAGGGTGGCCGCCAGCGGCAGCGTGACCATCTTCATCAGGCTGGCGCCCGTGGCCAGCCGGCCGGATTCCATGATCGAGCCCAGCGACAGGGTGGCGCCGATGCAGATAAGCGCAAGCGGCAGGGTCAGCGAGGCGAAGTACTCGCCCGAGGTCATCACCCAGCCCGGCAGGCGCAGTTCCAGCGCGGCCACCGGCACGGCGGCGACCACCGACAGGATCAGCGGGTTGCGCACGATATGGTGAAAGATGCTGCGCCAGTCGGCGCTGCTGCCCTCCTGATAGGTGGCCAGGGCGATGACCGAGAAGGCGTTGTAGGTCAGGATCACCACGCCCAGCAGCAGCCCCCCGGCCGAGAGCCCGTAGTCGCCGTACATGCCGGCGGCCAGGGCCAGGCCGACGATGCCGCAGTTGCCGCGAAAGGCGCCCTGCACATAGACCCCGCGGTCGGCGTAGGGCACGCGCAGGCTGGCCCAGCCCCAGGCCAGCAGGAAGCTGCCCAGGGTGGCCAGGGCGAAGAAGCCGAGCAGGGTGGGGTTGAGCGTGGCGTCCAGGTCGGCCTTGATGATGCTGAGGAAGATCAGCGTCGGCATGGTGGCCTTGAACACCAGGCTCGAGGCGGTGGCGATGAAGGCCTGGTCGATCCAGCCCAGGCGCTTGAGGCCAAGCCCGATGAAGACCATGGCGAAGACCGGCAGGGTCACTTCCAGCGTGGCAAGGAAGAGCGCGGCGAGGCTCATGTCAGCGCACCAGCCACAGGCCGACGATGATGGCGGCGATCACGGTGGCGAAGAACACACGGTTGCGCACGCGGGTATCGCGCCGGGGCTTGGGGGAACGTGACATGCAAAGGCTCCAGAGTGGGTCGGTGAACGTTGGGCCGGAGGTCGACTTGGCGCGATAGAGTAAACCCGTTAGCCTGCTATCGCCACTGGCGATAGCCTCGTCTCCTTCTGGAATCCTGCACATGAACGAACACCCCTGTTCCAGGCGGCCACGCCTGGTCTTCGCTCACGCCAACGGTTTCCCGGGCATGAGCTATCGTAGCCTGCTGGCCCCGCTGCATGAGCGCTTCGACATCCACCCGGTCGACCGCCTCGGTCATCATCCCGATTACCCCGTCGGGGCCAACTGGCTGGCGCTGCGCGACGAGCTGCTCGAGCAAGTGCTCGAAGAGGACGGCCCGGTCATCGGGGTGGGGCACTCCATGGGCGGCGTGCTGATGGCGATGGCCGCCGAGCAGGCGCCGGAGCGCTTTCGCTGCGTGGTGATGCTCGACCCGCCGCTGATGCTGGGGCTCGATGCCTGGAGCATGAAGCTGGCCAAGCGCTTCGGGTTCGTCGATCGGGTAACGCCTGCGGGGAAGTCGAAGGGGCGCCGCACCGCCTGGCCCACCCGCGACGCCATGGCCAACCATCTGCGCCGTCGCGGCCTGTTTCGGCGCTTCACGCCCGAGGCGCTGCAGGACTACGTGGAGGGCGGCACGCGGCTGCGCGACGATGGCGCCGCCGAGCTGGTCTACGACGCGGCGATCGAGACAGAGATCTTCCGCCACCTGCCCGATCATCTCACCCGGCTGCCGCGCCGGCTGCAGGTGCCCTTCGGCCTGCTGGCCGGCAGCGAGTCGGACCTGATCACGCCCAAGCGGCGACGCCGGCTCGAGCGCCACGGCATTGCCGTGCGAACGGTGCCGGGCACCCACATGTTCCCGATGGAGCACCCGGACGAGACACGCAGTGCCCTGCTGGCCACGCTCGACGAACTGCTGGGAGCCTCGCGATGACCTCTCCTCAAGCGCTGCGCCTTGCCCAGGGGCGGCTCGCCGGCCTGGCCTGGGGGGCCGAAGGGGCGCCGACCTGGCTGGCGCTGCACGGCTGGCTCGACAATGCGGCGACCTATACGCGCCTGGCGCCGCTGCTGGTCGAGCGCCTCGGTATTCGCCTCGTGGCGATTGACTTTGCCGGCCACGGCCATTCCGCCCATCGTGAAGGCGACTACGCCCTGTGGGACTACTGCCACGACCTGCTGGACGCCGCCGATGAGCTGGGCCTGGAGCGGGCAACCCTGCTGGCCCACTCCATGGGTGCGGGGGTGGCCTGCCTGGTCGCCGCGGCGCTGCCCGAGCGGGTCGAACGGCTGGTGCTGATCGACGGCCTGGGCTCCGTCACCACGCCGGCCGACCAGAGTGCCGTCCAGCTGCGCAAGGGGCTGCAGGCGGCCAGGCGCCCGCGCTCGCCGGCGCCGCGCTATCCTGACAGCACTACCGCCGTGGCGGCGCGGGTGGCCGGCGGCGTGACGCCGATCGATCATGAGACCGCCGCCCCGCTGGTCGAGCGCAACCTGGAGCAGGACGGCGAAGGCCATGTGCGGCTGCGTACCGATGGCCGGCTGCTGTGGCCGTCTCCGGTGCGGCTTAGTCCCGAGCAGACCCTGGCCCTGCTTGGCGCGATCCAGGCGCCGGTTCTGCTGCTCGAGGGGGAAACGGGCATCCTCGGCGAGCGCGAGCCGGCCAGGGCCGCACGGGCGGCCGTACCGCAGCTGACGCGGCAGGTGCTGCCGGGCGGGCATCACCTGCACCTGGAGCCCGCCCAGGCACCGGCCGTGGCCGACGCCGTGGCGGCATGGCTGGGACGGGCATGGCTGGGACGGTAATCGAGCGCAAGACGACAAGGAGCAGCGCAATGAGCAGCAGGCAGGCGGTGGAGTTGGGCAAGCGGGTGGCGCTGACCCTGGGCAGCGGCGGGGCGCGTGGCTACGCGCACATCGGCGTGATCGAGGTGCTGGAGCAGCGGGGCTACGAGATCGTCGCGCTCTCGGGCTGTTCGATGGGCTCGGTCATCGCCGGTGTCTATGCGGCCGGGCAGCTCGAAGCCTACCGCGACTGGGTCTGCCAGCTCGACTACTTCGACGTGCTGAAACTGGTCGACGTCACCTTCAGCCCGATGGGCGCCATGCGCGGCAACAAGGTGATGAGCAAGCTCGAGGAGCTGGTCGGCGACATCCAGATCGAGGACCTGCCGATCCCCCTCACGACCGTGGCCACCGACCTGGCGCGCCAGCGCGAGGTGTGGTTCCAGTCGGGATCGCTGCTGCGGGCCATCCGCGCCTCCATCGCCATACCGGGTGTCATCACGCCGGTGCATATCGGCGGGAGCACCCTGGTCGACGGCGGCCTGCTCAATCCCCTGCCGATCACCCCCACCGTTTCGGCCCATGCGGACATGCTGCTCGCCGTCAACGTGACCGCCCACAGTGCGCGACCGGTATCGCTCGACGACCTGCTGCCGGCCGAGGAGGAGCCTGCGATGGAAGCCGAGGCTGCGGCCAAGGGCTGGATGGATGTGCGCGGCGCGACCCGCTGGTTGTTCGAGGGGCTGGGCGGGGACGGCGAGGGCGACCCCGCCGGCGTCAGGAATGATCGGGTGGCCAACAGCGGGCGGGCCTGGGGCCGGCTCGACATGATCCTGGCCTCATTCGACATCACCCAGGCCTCGCTGGCCAAGTACAAGGTCGCCGGCTATCCGCCGGATGTGCTGATCGAGGTGCCCAAGACGGTGTGCGGCGCTTTCGAGTTCCATCGTGCCGATGCGCTGATTCGGCTGGGACGCCACCTGGCCGTCGAGGCGCTGGACCGCTACGAGGGGCGCACGCACAGCGGCGATGGCGGCAGCGGCGGGATGATCGTCGAGCCGCCGCAGATGCCCGCCGATCACCAGTCGGGAGGCGGCACCGACTAGGCGTTCTGGCCGCGGCGGCGCAGCAGGATGTAGACGGCACCGGTGCCGCCCTCGATCTCCCGCGCCGAGCAGAAGGCCAGCACTGCGGGCCATTCGCGCAGCCAGGCGTTGACGTGGCTCTTGATCACCGGGTAATCCGCCGTGCTGCCCCAGGCCTTGCCGTGTACCACCAGCACGCAGCGCATGCGGCTGGCGGTGGCTTCCCTCAGGAAGCTTTCGAGCTCCTGGCGCGCCTCGTCGAGGCTGTAGCCGTGCAGGTCAAGGCCCGCCTCCCAGGCGATCTGGCCGCGCTTGAGCTGGGTACGGGTGCGGTAGGGCAGGTCGGGCAGGGCGAAGTCGAGGAATTCCGACGGCCGCACCGGCTCCACGCGGCCATCGCTGGTGCGGCTGGCGCTCTCCGAGGAGTCCGCCGCCACCGCGGCGGCACGACGCTCGGCGGCCGCCGGATCGCGGCGCCGCGGCCGCCCCGGGTCGGCGCGGTTGACGGCGATGCGGCGCACGCCGGCTTCGCGCAGCGCCTGGCGGAAGGCGTTGGCGTCGTCATCTTCGTCGGGCGGCTGGCGCTGGGTCATGGCGGCTCGTCTGCTGTCGTCGAGCGGCCAGTATAACGGCCTGGGCGTGGCTGTGAACCGCCGGCTGCCGCGGGTACAATCGAGGCATCGACCCCAAACGACCTGCGCAGGACCTTTCGTGGCCAATTCCCCCTTCGATTCCCGCTCGACCCTCACCCTGGATGACGAGGCGCTGTGCCGCGACCTCGTCACGCTGCGCGACTTCCTGCGCTGGGCGGCCAGCGAGTTCCACCTGGCCGGGCTGTTCCACGGCCACGGCACCGACTCCCCCTGGGATGAAGCCGTGGCGCTGACGCTGGGCGCCCTGCACCTGCCGTGGAACGTCGACCCGGGCGTGCTCGAGGCGCGCCTGCTGCCCATGGAGCGAGCGCGCATCGTCGGCCTGGTGCGCGAGCGCATCGCCAGCCGCAAGCCGCTGCCCTACCTGCTTGGCGAGGCGTTCTTCGCCGGCTTCCCGTTCGACGTCGACGAGCGCGTGCTGATCCCCCGTTCGCCAATCGCCGAGCTGATCGAGAGCGGCTTCGAGGCCTGGTTCCCCGACGAGCCGCCGGCGCGCGTGCTCGACCTCTGCACGGGTTCCGGCTGCATCGGCATCGCCACCGCGCTGCACCTGCCCACCTGCGAGGTGGATCTCTCCGACGTCAGCGCCGAGGCGCTGGCGGTGGCCCGGCAGAACATCCAGCGCCACGACGTGGGCCTGCGGGTGCGGGCGGTGCTCTCCGACCTCTTCGAGGGGCTGGGCGGCCAGCGCTATGACCTGATCCTCTCCAACCCGCCCTATGTCGATGCCCACGACCTGGCCACCATGCCCGCCGAGTATCGCCACGAGCCGACGCTGGCGCTGGGTGCCGGTGCCGACGGGCTCGACGTGGTGCGCCGCATCCTGCGCGAGGCGCGGCAGTACCTCACCGACGGCGGCGTGCTGGTGGTGGAGGTGGGCAATTCCGATCGCCACCTGGAGGCGGCCTTCCCCGAGGTGCCCTTCGTGTGGCTCGACTTCGAGCGCGGCGGGCAGGGCGTCTTCGCGCTCAGCGCCGCGGAACTCGACGCCCATGCGGCGTCCTTCGCCTGATCCAACACTCAGATATCGGGAGGCCCGCCCATGTCCGGCAACACCTTCGGCAAGCTGTTCACCGTCACTACCTTCGGCGAGAGCCACGGCCCGGCGCTGGGCGCCATCGTCGACGGCTGCCCGCCGGGGCTGCCGCTCAGCGAGGCCGACCTGCAGCATGACCTCGATCGCCGCCGCCCCGGCACCTCGCGACACACCACCCAGCGCCGCGAGCCCGACCAGGTACGCATCCTCTCCGGCGTGTTCGAAGGGGTGACCACCGGCACCGCGATCGGGCTGCTGATCGAGAATACCGACCAGCGCTCCAAGGACTACGGCAACATCAAGGACCAGTTCCGCCCTGCCCACGCCGACTACACCTATCACCACAAGTACGGCATCCGCGACTACCGCGGCGGCGGTCGTTCCAGCGCCAGGGAGACCGCCATGCGCGTGGCCGCAGGCGCCATCGCCAAGCGCTACCTGGCCACCCAGGGCATCACCGTGCGCGGCTACATGAGCCAGCTCGGCCCGATCGAGATCGCCTTCAAGCAGTGGGAGACGGTCAACGACAACCCCTTCTTCTGCCCCGACCCGGCGCGGGTGCCCGAGCTGGAAGCCTTCATGGACCAGCTGCGTCGCGACCAGGATTCGGTGGGTGCGAAGATCACTGTGGTGGCGGAGGGCGTGCCGCCTGGGCTGGGCGAGCCGGTGTTCGACCGCCTCGACGCCGAGCTCGCCCACGGCCTGATGAGCATCAATGCGGTGAAGGGCGTGGAGATCGGCGACGGCTTCGCCGCGGTGGCAAGCCGCGGCAGCGAGCACCGTGACGAGATGACACCGGAAGGCTTTCTCTCCAACCATGCCGGCGGCGTGCTCGGCGGGATTTCCAGCGGCCAGGCGATCGTGGCGCACCTGGCGCTCAAGCCCACCTCGAGCATCACCCTGCCCGGGCGCAGCATCGATGTGCACGGCAATTCCGTCGAGGTCGTGACCAAGGGACGCCACGATCCCTGCGTCGGCATTCGCGCCACGCCGATCGCCGAGGCGATGATGGCACTGACCCTGATGGACCACCTGCTGCGCCACCGCGCGCAGAACGCCGAGGTGCGGGTTGACACGCCAGTATTACGCTGAGAGGCGTCGCATGTTGCTACACTGTTGAGAAACACCCGCGCAGGAGCTGGCATGAAGATCAACGTCGAATTTGACCTGACCCCGGAAGAGTTTCGTCGCTCGCTGGGACTGCCCGATGTCGAGGCTTTCCAGAAGGACCTGCTGGATCGCATCTACAAGCAGATGGAGTCGGGTGCGGAGGGTTACGACCCGATGAGCCTGATGCAGCCGTACCTGCAGCAGGGACTGTCGCAGAACATGACCCAGGGGTTGTCCCAGGGCCTCTCGCAAGGCCTTGCCAGCTTCGGCACCTACCAACAGATGATGCTCGACATGCTGCGTCAGGCCGGAAGCGCTGCCAGCCAGGCGCCACAGAAGGACGCGGAAGGGGAGGCGGCGTCCGGCGAAGCCGACAAGCCGGCCTCCGGTCGAGCCAAGGCGGCCAGCGCGCGTTCGCGTTCGCGACGATCCGAATGAGCGGCCGCGAACGGTAGCGGCGGTGAGCGGCAAATGAGGTTGCGGCAAAGGCGGCGTCAGGCTACGCTTTGTGCGGTGCAGCATGTCACGCTCGGCTTGACTGCGATGGCTGCGCCCGCATGCAATGGCCCACAGGAGGTTACCCACCATGCAGGACAAGATGCTCGACAACTTCAACCAGCAGACCCGTCGGTTCTTCGAACCCATGCGCAAGCTGAACTCCGTCATGCTCGGCAATATGGAAAAGATGACCGAGTACCAGCTGGAAGCCATGAAGCGCTATAGCCAGATGGGCACCGAGCGCATGCGCAGTGCCTCCGAGATCAAGGATGTGCGCGACCTGCAGGAATTCGGTGCCCAGCAGGCCGAGATCATGCGCGAGCTCTCGCAGCAGATGATGGAAGACGCCCAGGCACTGGGTGAGATGAGCCAGCAGTTCCGTTCGGAGCTGGAAAAGCTGTTCGGAGAAGTCAGCCAGCAGATCAGCGAGCAGGCACCGGCTGCCAGCGCTGGCGCCAAGGAAGAAGATACAGGCAAGGCCGACGCACCTGCCAAGGCCACCAGCCAGGCTTCCCGCAAGAGCTGAAGGTCTAAGTAAGCGCCGTTCGGCCTGGCGCCGGCGGCACCGCTGCCTCCATGGCCTACGATCACAATGAACATGGGGGCGGCTCGCATTCAGGGGGCGCTGCGCACCATCGGTAGCGTGGCGCCGCCCGTCAGGGCGCTATCGAGAAACAGGAGGGGGCAGAATGCAGTCAGGGTTGGAAGTGGCATCCCAGGCCGAGCTGGACGAATGGAACACGCAGCTGCAGGAGATCGGCCAGCAGTACCAGTCGCTGATGCAGGAACTGCTCGAGCGCATGACCCCTGATTCGGCGGCCGACTCCATCAAGTCCGAGATGTGCGAGGCGTTCAAGGCCGGCGCCGAATCCCTGACCCGCAGCCCCCAGCTGCTGTGGCAGACCCAGGCACGCCTGCTGCAGGACCAGTACCAGCTCTGGCAGCAGGGGCTGCGCCTGCTGTCGGGCGAAGCAATCGAACCGTTGGTCGCCCCACCCAAGGGGGATCGGCGCTTCAAGGACGACGCCTGGAACCAGGACCCCTATTACCGCGCCATCATGCAGCAGTACCTGCTGTTCTCGCGCACGGTGGAAGATCTCGTTGAACAGCTCGAGGGCCTGCCTGAAAAGCAGAAGCGCAACCTCGCGTTCTACGCCCGCCAGGTCGTCAACGCCATGGCGCCGACCAACTTCATCACCACCAACCCGGAGGTGATGCGGCGCACGATGGAGACCAAGGGCCAGAACCTGGTCAATGGCCTCAACCAGCTGCGCCAGGACCTGGCCAACTCCTCTGACGGTCTCAACGTGGTGATGACCGACCGCAGCGCCTTCGAGATCGGGCGCAATATCGCGGTGACCCCCGGCCACGTGGTCTACGAGAACGAGCTGATCCAGCTGATCCAGTACGCGCCGACCACCGAGACGGTGTTCAAGACCCCGCTGCTGATCGTGCCACCCTGGATCAACAAGTACTACATCCTCGACCTTCGGCAGGACAACTCCTTCGTCAAGTGGCTGGTGGACCAGGGCCACACGGTCTTTTTGATCTCGTGGCGCAATCCCGGCCCCGAGCAGCGCGACCTGACCTGGGCCGACTACATGCAGATGGGGCCGATCAGTGCCATCGAAGCCATCGAGCAGGCCTGCGGCGAGAAGTCGGTCAACGTGGTCAGCTACTGTATCGGCGGCACCCTGACCGCCTCCACGGTCGCCTATCTCACCAGCACGCGGCGGGCGCGCAAGGTGAAGTCCGTGACCTACATGGCGACGTTGCAGGACTTCCGCGACCCCGGAGAACTCGGCGTGCTGCTCAGCGAGCCGATCCTCAGGGGCCTCGAGGCGCGCATGGCCGAGGCCGGCTACCTCGACGGCCGCTCCATGGCCTACACCTTCAACCTGCTGCGCGAGAACGACCTGTTCTGGTCGTTCTACGTCAGCAACTACCTGAAGGGCGAGAATCCCGCGGCGTTCGACCTGCTCTACTGGAACACCGACGGCACCAACCTGCCGGCCAGTACCCACGGCTGGTACCTACGCCACATGTACCTCGAGAATCGCCTGGTGGAGCCGGGTGGCATCGAGCTGGATGGGGTCAAGATAGACCTGCGCAAGATTTCCACGCCGAGCTACTTCGTCTCGACCCGCGAGGATCATATCGCCAAGTGGAACAGCACGTATTACGGCGCTCTGCTGCCCAAGGGGCCGGTCACCTTCGTGCTGGGCGGCTCGGGTCACATCGCGGGCGTCGTCAACCCGCCGCACAAGAACAAGTATGGCTACTGGACCAACGGGACGCTCCCAGAAACCCATGACGCCTGGCTAGAGGGGGCCGAATTCCACGAAGGCTCCTGGTGGCCGCACTGGCAGCAGTGGATGACCGACAACGGCTATGCCGACGACGCCAAGCGGGTGCCGGCCCGCCAGCCCGGTGACGGCGAGCTGCCGCTGCTGGAGGAGGCACCGGGGCGCTACGTGCGCATGACCATCCCCGAGGTGCTCGGCGAGGTATCGGCGACGGACGACGCCTGATCCGCGAGCCGGCCAATGCCTGCCCAGGTGGCGGAGAGCAACAGTGGCAAAGACGGCAAGGCCCACCAAGCGGTGGGCCTTGCCGTCTTTGCTGCTGTTGCAGGGTTGCCTGGCGTCACTGCGTCTGTGGCTGGGGCTGCTTCCTGTTGTGCAGGCCCATCAGCATCAGCAGGGCGGAGAGCAGCCAGACCGGTACGCTGCCGGTGCGCGTAAAGGGCGTGAGGCCCTGCATGGGCACCGCTTCGCCGACCAGCGCGGCGGTCTCGAACTGGGGCAGCCGGGCCGTGACGCGACCCGATGGGTCGATGATGGCGGTGACGCCATTGCTGGTGGCGCGTACCACGTAGCGGCCGTTCTCCAGGGCTCTCAGGCGCGCCATCTGCATGTGCTGGAGGGGCCCGATCGACTCGCCGAACCAGGTGTCATTGGAGACCGTCAGCAGCAGCTCGGCATTGATGGCGCGACGGGCCACCAGGTCGGCGTAGATGATCTCGTAGCAGATGGCGTTGCCGATCACCGTGCCGGCGGCACGTATCGGCAGCTGCCCGCTCGGCCCCGGCGTCATCGCCGGCATGGGCAGGTCGAAGAAGGCGATGGTGCCGCGCAGCCAGCGCTCCAGGGGAAGATATTCGCCGAAGGGCACCAGGTGCTCCTTGCGATACTGCCCCTCGGCGTTGCCCACGCCGACGACGCTATTGAAATAGCGGCCCTCGCCTTCACGCTGCAGGATGCCGGTGAGCAGGGCGCTGCCGGGCGCCAGTTGGGCCTGGGCCCTGGCCAGCACCGGCTCGGCCTCGTCCTCGAACATCGGCAGGGCCGCCTCCGGCCAGACCACGATGTCGATGTCGTCGGGCAGCTCGCGGGTCAGCTCCAGGTAGGTGTTGGCCGCCACGCGCCGGCCTTCCTCGGTCCACTTGATCTCCTGGGGCAGGTTGCCCTGCAGCAGTGCGATGCGCAGCGGTTCGCGGGCCGGCTCGGTCCACTGGGTCGGCAGCAGCAGCGGGGCGATCCACAGCGCCACCACGGGTGCGGCGGCCCACCAGCGGCGCCGCAGGAACTCGACGCCAAGCGTGCCCGACAGCGCGGTGATCAACGACAGGGCATAGACGCCGCCGATGGGCGCCCAGGCGGCCAGCGGCGAGTCGACATGGGCGTTGCCGAGCAGCAGCCAGGGAAAGCCGGTGAATAGCCAGGTGCGCAGCCATTCGCCCAGCACCCAGGCGCCGGCAAAGGAGAGGAAGGCCAGGCGCGGCCCGCACAGCAGGCGGTAGAGCCACAGGGCCACGGCCACGAACAGCGCCATGGTGACCACGAACAGCGAAGTGAGGAATACCGCCAGGGGCATGCCCGTGTAGCCGTAGTCGTGGATGGAGACATATACCCAGGAGGCGCCGGAGCCGAACAGGCCGATGCCGAACAGCCAGCCCTTGAGTGCCGCCTGCCCCGGGCTGAGCTGATGAAAGCCCAGGTACACCAGGCCGACCGCCACCGGGCCGAGCCACCAGAGTTCGAAGGGCGAGGCGGTCAGGGTGACCAGCACCCCTGCTGCTAGCGCCAGGAGATAACCGAGAGCCGGGGGGATACGCATTTCGGTCATGGGAGTTTGTAGTTCCTTGTGTCGTGGATCACTCTTCCTGAGTGCCTTGGCCGTCGTCCGGCGCGGCTTCGAGCAGGCGGATGCGGCGATTGTCGGCGTTGAGCACGGTAAAGCGCCAGCCGCCCAGCTCGGTATGCTCGCCGCGGCCGGGCAGATGGCCGAAGCGCTGCATCACCAGGCCGCCCACGGTGTCGAATTCGTCGTCGGAAAACTCGGTGCCGAAGCGCTCGTTGAAGTCCTCGATGGGGGTCAATGCACGAATCGCGTAGCGTCCTTCGCCCAGCTCGCGGATGTCGTCATCCTCTTCGGTGTCGTGCTCGTCCTCGATGTCGCCGACGATCTGCTCGAGGATATCCTCAATGGTGACGATGCCGGCGGTGCCGCCGTATTCGTCCACCACCACCGCCATGTGGTTGTGGGTGTCGCGGAATTCCTTGAGCAGGCTGTTGAGCCGCTTCGACTCGGGCACGAACATGACCGGCCGCACGATGTCCTCGAGGCGAAATCGCTCGCGCTCCTCCTCGGGGCAGTTGAGCAGCCACAGCAGGTCCTTGACCAGCAGCAGGCCCTTGACCTCGTCGAGATTCTCGCCGACCACCGGATAGCGCGAGTGGCCGGTCTCGTGAATCAGCGCCAGGTACTCCTCCGCGGGCTGGTCGGCGGCGATCGCCACCACCTGGGAGCGTGGAATCAGCACCTCGCGAACCTGCTGGTCGCTGATCTGCAGGGCCCCTTCGATGATCGTCAGCGCATCCTGCTCCAGCTTCAGCCGCGTGGCGGCCTCGCGCAGGAACCCCATGAGCTCGTCGCGGGAGCTGGGCCCTTCGCTGTCGCCTGACAGGGCACCGAGCAGCCTGTCCAGCCAGGACTTGCCGCCCGGGCCGGCCGTTCGGTCGTCACTCATCGGTCGCGCCTCTTGTTCTCGTCATCCCGCCGAGGGGCGTGTCCCTGCGCTTCGGGCTGCGCCTCGGCATACGGGTCTGCGATGGCGAAGCCGGCCAGGATCTCGCGCTCGAGCTGCTCCATGGCCTCGGCCTCGCTCTCTTCCAGGTGGTCATGGCCCAGCAGGTGCAAGGTGCCATGGACCACCATGTGCGCATAGTGGTGGGGAAGCCGCTTGCCCTGAGCCTGCGCCTCCTCGGCGACGACGTGATGACAGATCACCAGGTCGCCCAGCAGCGGGAGCGCAAGCCCGGGGGGATTCTCGAAGGGAAACGACAGGACGTTGGTAGGCCGGTCCTTGCCGCGGTAGTCGCGGTTCAGCGCCTGGCTTTCGTCGGCGTCGACGAAGCGCACGGTCAGCTCATGGCGCGTCTCGCCGGGGAATCGTGCCAGCACCGCCGCCACCCAGGCCTCGAGCGCGGCGAGGTCGGGCAGGTCGGCGCCAGTGCAGGCGACCTGTCGATCGATCAGCGGCCCTTGGCTCATGCGCTGCCGTCGCTCCTGTTGCGCTCGCGCTCCTGGCGCAGGGCTTCGCGCTCGCGTTCACGCATTTCGCGTCGCGCCCGCTCCTGCACTTCCTGGTCGGCCTCGAAGCTCTCGTAGGCTTCGATGATGCGCTGCACCAGCGGGTGGCGTACCACGTCCTTGGCGGCGAAGTGGGTCACGCCGATGCCGCCGGTCCCCCTGAGCACCTCGAGCACCTGGATCAGTCCCGAGCTCTGGCCGCGCGGCAGGTCGACCTGGGTCACGTCACCGGTGATGACGGCGGTGGAGCCGAAGCCGATGCGGGTCAGGAACATCTTCATCTGCTCGCGGGTGGTGTTCTGGCTCTCGTCGAGAATGATGAAGGCGTTGTTCAGGGTGCGCCCGCGCATGTAGGCCAGCGGCGCGATCTCGATCACCTGGCGCTCGATCAGCTTGCCGACCTGTTCGAATCCCAGCATCTCGTAGAGGGCGTCGTAGAGGGGACGCAGGTAGGGGTCGATCTTCTGTGCCAGGTCGCCGGGCAAGAAGCCGAGCTTTTCGCCGGCTTCCACCGCCGGGCGCACCAGCAGGATGCGTCGAACCTGCTGCTGGTTGAGCGCTTCCACCGCGGCGGCCACCGCGAGGTAGGTCTTGCCGGTGCCTGCCGGGCCGATGCCGAAGTTGATGTCGTGGTTGCGAATGCTCGAGACGTAGTTCTGCTGGTTCTGCCCCCTCGGCTTGATCAGCAGCTTGGGGGTGCGCAGCAGCACCTCGTCGTCGCTGGTGCCCTCTTCCTCGTCCAGCGCCTCTAGGCCTGACTCCTGCAGGAAGAGGTGCACGGTATCGGGGGCGAGATCGCTGGCTTCCGCTTCGCGGTAGAGGTGCTCGAGCACGTTGGCGGCCGCCTTGACGCGATGCCCGGGTCCAGCCAGTTGGAAGACGTTGCCGCGGTTGCGTAGCGTGACCCCGAGGCGATCCTCGACCAGCTTCAGGTGTTCATCGCGCTGGCCGCACAGGTTGGCCAGGCGCTGCGGATCGTTGGGTTCGAGGCTCAAGGTGATGATGCGGTTGGCCTGAGAGGCATGCTGGCTCAAGACAATGGGATCCATGCGTGGCGAGTGTTGCTCCCAGCATAATGCCCCGGCGGTGGCCGGGGCAATGTTGGTCGCAGGCTCAATGCAGCTGTGGCGTGGCCAGCTCGCCGCGCAGCGAGTTGGGCAGGGCCTCGGTGATGGTCACGTCGACGAAGTGGCCGATCAGCTCGGTGGGGTTGGCGGCGCGGAAGTTGACCACGCGGTTGTTCTCGGTGCGCCCGGAGAGCTGGCCGGGGTCCTTGGGCGCGAAGCCGGTGACCAGGATGCGCTGGGTGCTACCGACCATGCGCCGGCTGATCTGCATCGCCTGCTGGCTGATCCGCTCCTGCAGGATCGCCAGGCGCTGCTTCTTGACGCCTTCCGGCGTGTCATCCGCCAGCGAGGCGGCCGGCGTGCCGGGGCGCGCGGAGTAGACGAAGCTGAAGGAGTGGTCGAAGCCGATGCGATGGATCAGGTTCATGGTGGCCTCGAAGTCCTCCTCGGTTTCCCCGGGGAAGCCGACGATGAAGTCCGACGAGAAGCTGATGTCGGGGCGCAGGGCGCGGATGCGCTCCATCTTGGCCACGTACTCCTCGGCGGTGTGGCCGCGCTTCATGGCCGTGAGGATCCGGTCGGAACCCGACTGCACCGGCAGGTGCAAGTGGCTGACCAGCTCGGGGATTTCGCCGTAGGCTTCGATCAGGCTGTCGGTGAACTCGACCGGGTGCGAGGTGGTGAAGCGAATGCGATCGATGCCTTCGACCGCCGCCACGCAGGCGATCAGCTCGGCCAGGTCGATCTCGTCGCCCAACTGGTTCTCGCCGCGATAGGCGTTGACGTTCTGCCCCAGCAGGTTGATCTCGCGCACCCCCTGGTCGGCCAGGTGGATCACCTCGTCCATCACCGCCTCGAAGGGGCGTGACACTTCTTCACCGCGGGTATAGGGCACCACGCAGAAGGTGCAGTACTTCGAGCAGCCCTCCATCACCGAGACGAAGGCGGTGGCGCTGTCCGAGCTGGGCTTGGGCAGGTGGTCGAACTTCTCGATCTCGGGGAAGGTGACGTCCACCATCGTGATCTGGTGCTGGCGGCGCGCATCGAGCATCGCCGGCACCCGGTGCAGGGTCTGGGGGCCGAATACCATGTCGACGTGGGGCGCCCGCTTGCGCAGGGCCTCGCCTTCCTGGCTGGCCACGCAGCCACCCACGCCGATCACCAGGTCGGGATTGGCCTCCTTGAGCTTCTTCCAGCGGCCAAGCTGATGGAAGACTTTCTCCTGGGCCTTTTCGCGTATCGAGCAGGTGTTGAGCAGGATGACGTCGGCCTCGCCTTCGTCGTCGGTCAGTTCGAGCTGATGGGATTCGCCGAGCAGGTCCGCCATGCGGGCGGAGTCATACTCGTTCATCTGGCAGCCGTGTGTCTTGATGAAGAGTTTCTTCGCCATAAGAATAGGTCGGGTCGGTCGTCCGACGTGCGTCACCGGTAAGTGGAGTGTCGCGGGAATGTGGCTTCAGCGGAGTAACCGGTTGGGCCGGCGCCCGGGCGGAAGCCCTTCTCGAAGGAGGCGCTATTATACGTAAGCCGAGGGACGCGGGCCAGCATGCGCGCCGACGCGTGCCGACCCTGCCAGGTGTGTTAGGCTTGCGCAGCGGCGCCGGCCCCGCTGGGCCGGCGAATCAACAGGGCAACGCAGTTCCAACAGCGAGGAATTCCGGCCTTATGGCGGCCAAACCGGTCTATCGGGTGGTGTTTCACCAGCAGGGCGAGGTGTGGGAGCTCTACGCGCGCGAGATCTTCCAGAGCGAACTTTGGGGTTTTATCGAGGTCGAGGAGTTTGTCTTCCAGGACGGCTCCAAGCTCGTGGTCGACCCCTCGGCGGACAAGCTGCGGCTGACCTTCGAGGGCGTCAAGCGCAGTTACCTTCCCTTGAACGCCATCATTCGCATCGACGAGGTGGAGCGCGAGGGCCCGGCGCGGGCGGTGAAAAGCGAGGGGCGGGTGGCCGAATTCCCGCGCGGCCCCATGCCGCCGCCCAGAGGCGAGCGCTGAGCGGCCGTGTCGCTGGTCATCAATCGACCAGCACGGCGCCAGCCAGGCGCCATCGCCGCTCGCAGCGCCTTTCCAGCGGTTTTCCCGGAGCTTATCCACAGGAACTGTGGATAGACGACAAAGCATGACGGTAGCGGTGCGGCATCTGCTGCGCCCGGCTCGACAGCCAGGACAACAGCATGACGAAATTGAAGAAACTCTGCATGGGGATGTGCCTGGGCCTGGTCGCCCTGCCCCTGCACGCCCAGCAGAACGGCAATACCCACTGGGTCTCCGACGAGCTGACCACCTACGTGCGCAGCGGGCCGACGGATGGCTATCGCATCATCGGTACCCTCACCGCGGGCGAGCCGGTCAGGCTGCTCGAGACCAGCGGCAGCTACAGCCGGGTCGAGGATGGCCAGGGCAATACCGTGTGGGTGCTCAGCGACGAGCTGCAGGATTCCCCGAGCGCCCGGGAGCAGCTGCCGGTACTGGCAAGCCAGGTGGCGGAGCTCGAGGCGGAGCTCGAGGGCATCAACGAGACCTGGGAGAGCCGCGTATCGGTGATGACCGAAACGCTGCAGGGGCGTGAGCAGCGCATCACCGAGCTGGAGGCGCGCAACCGCCAGCTGGACAGCGAAGCCGACCGCTCACGCCAGACCATCCGCCAGCTGCAGGCACGCCTCGATACCCAGGAAGAGGACCTGCTGATGCGCTACTTCATGTATGGCGGCGGTGTGGCCGGTGCGGGGCTGCTGGTCGGCCTGATCGTGCCGCACCTGCCGCGCAAGCGGCGCAAGCGTGACCGCTGGTTTTGAGCGGCACAGGACAACGCGACATGACACAGGATTGGCGGCAACGCTGGCGCGAAGGGCGCATCGGCTTTCACCGCGAGGAGACGCATCCGACGCTGCTGCGCTACTGGCCGCGGCTCGACGTCAAGCCCGGCGCCAAGGTGCTGGTACCGCTGTGCGGCAAGAGCCTCGACATGCGCTGGCTGGCGCGCCATGACCACCCGGTGCTGGGCATCGAGCTGGCCGAGCAGGCCATCGAGCAGTTCATCGCCGAAGGGCGGGGGGCCGTGTCGCGCTACCAGCAGGAGCCGTTCGCGGTGTGTCGCCAGGGCAGCGTGGAGCTGTGGTGCGGCGACTTCTTCCACTTCCATATCGAGCAGGCGGCGGAAATCGGCGCCTTCTACGACCGGGCCGCGCTGATTGCGCTGCCGCCCGCCACGCGCCAGCGCTACGCCTTCCACCTGGCGCAGCTGATTCCCCCCGGGGTGAAGGGGCTGCTCATCACCCTGACGCGGCCGGATGCCGGCGGCCCGCCTTACAGCGTGACGGCCGGCGAAGTCCGCGAGCTCTTCGAGCCCAACTTCGAGATCACACACCTCGACGATGGCGACCCGGAGCCCGGCAGCGGGTTTCGTGAAAGCGCCTGGGCGCTGGTGCGACGGGGGCCGATCAGCTGAACGCCCCCGTGCGCTCTTGCTTCAGCGGGCCAGCAGCTGGGCCAGCTCCGGATCGCTGAAGGCACGATCCAGGGCATCGCCGATCAGGTCGTTGAGCATGCGGGCGTTGGTTTCGCGATCGGGGCGCACGGCGTAGCTCTGCGTGCGGCGCGAGGTATAGGTGCCGGTGTAGGTGTTGCCCCGGTTGACCGCCTTCGCCTCCAGCACGGCTTCCAGGCGCGCCTCGTCGATCACCGGGCGGCTGTCGCCACGCTCGTAGCCCAGGTGCAGCAGCGTCAGCGTCAGGCTGGGGCGGCCGTCGGCGGGCTCGGTGGTGGGGGTGAAGCCCATGTCGCGCACGGCGCGCTCGGCCTCGCGCTGCAGGCGCGGGACCAGTTCATGGGCGCTGACGCTGATCACGGCGGTGGACATGGCACTGCCGGAGCGGGTGCCGATCACTTCGCCATGCCGGTCGTCGACCGCCATGACGGTGATCGCCTGGCCGCCACCGGCCTGAGGTACCGGCGTGCTGCGCTGCGGGTCCAGCTGCAGGTAGTGCGGGCTGGCGCAGCCGGCCAGCAGGGCGCCTGCCAGCAGCGTGGCGCCGGCACGCAGAAGATGACGTCGATTCATTCCGAGCCTCCCGGGTGTCAGGTTGTACAGGTCAGACGGGCGTGGCGCTGCCACCGTTGACGCAGCGGCGAGTATATCGGTAGCCGCTACGTCGCAACAGCGTTGCCTTGCGGCGCCGAGTCATGGCTACAATGGGGTCTCCACTGGGGGAAGTTGCCATGATTCGTCCTGCCATCGCGTCCGACATACCCCGCCTCGTCGATATCTGGCTGCGTGCTTCCCGGCAGGCGCATGGCTTCATCCCGGCCGAGTTCTGGACCCAGCGTGCCGACGAGATGGCGCAGCGCTACCTGCCGCGGGCGGAAACCTACGTGCTGGAGCTGGGCGAGCGCGCCATTGGTTTCGCGGCGCTCAACGGCGACCATCTCGAGGCGCTGTTCATCGACCCCGAGGTGCAGAACTTCGGCCACGGCACCCACCTGATGGCCCATGCCATGGGACAGCGGGAGAGGATCACCCTGTGCGTCTATTCGCGCAACGTGCGCGCCGTCTCCTTCTACCGCCGGCTGGGTTTCCAGGTGGTCGAGGAGCGCCTCGAGCCCCTCAGCGGTGAAAGCGAGACCCTGATGGGCTGGTCGCGCCAGCCTGGCCTCGGCTGACGCCGGCGTCGTGGGTGGGCTAGGAGGCGAGGGCGTGGCCGGGCGTTGCCGCTACCCGCGCCTCGGCGGGAAATCGGTGCCAGCGGCGTGGCACGATGAACAGCCGCACGCCGCGCGTCAGCCCCAGGCGCTCGTAATCGGCATGGTTGATGGTGGCTAGCCAGGGCTCCGCCATCCAGCTCGCTTCAAGCTCCACCCGGACCTCCGCTCCGACCGGGGAGATCGCGGTCACCGTGGCGGGCAGGTGCGCGGCTGCGGTGGGCGCCTTGGCCAGCTCGATCTCGTGGGGGCGCAGCAGCAGCTCCTCTGTGCCCTCGGGAGACTCCACCGCGAGCCTGGCTTCGCCGCACGTCAGCACAGCATTGCGTACCGTGCCTTCCAGATGATTGACGTCGCCCAGGAACTCGAACACGAAGCGGTTTGCCGGGTGGCGGTAGAGCGCGTCGGGGGTATCGATCTGCTCGATGCGGCCGTTGCTCATCACCACCACGCGGTCGGAAAGCTCGAGGGCTTCCTCCTGGTCATGGGTGACGAACAGGCTGGTGAAGTTCAGCTCATCGTGCAGGTGGCGCAGCCAGCGTCGCAGCTCCTGGCGTACCTTGGCGTCCAGCGCGCCGAACGGCTCGTCGAGCAGCAGCACGTCGGGTTTCAGCGCCAGGGCGCGCGCCAGGGAGACCCGCTGCTGCTGGCCCCCGGAAAGCTGGGCCGGATAGCGGCTGGCGAGCTGCTCGAGCTTGACCATCTCCAGCAGGCGATGCACCCGGCTGCGAATCTCGCCGCTCGAGGGACGACTCTTGCGCGGCATCACCGTGAGGCCGAAGGCCACGTTGTCGAACACCGTCATGTGTCGGAACAGCGCGTAGTGCTGGAACACGAAGCCGATGCGCCGGTCGCGCACGTGCAGATGGGTCACGTCGCGCTCGCCGAACAGGATGCGGGCGCCGGCCACGTTGTCTGCCGTTTCCAGTCCGGCAATGATGCGCAGCAGCGTGGTCTTGCCGGAGCCGGAGGGGCCGAGCAGGCCGACCAGCTCGCCTTCGGCGATGTCCAGATCGATCGGCTCCAGCGCCTGGGTCCTGCCGAAGTGCTTGCCGATCTCGTGAAGGCGGATGCTCATGGGTGAACCTCCCGGCGCGCAGCGCGCCATTCCAGGCCGGCCTTGGCGACCAGCGTGAGCAGGGCGATCAGTGCCAGCAGCGACGCGCTGGCGAAGGCGCCCACGGTATTGTAGTCCTGATAGAGCTGCTCCAGGTGCAGCGGCAGGGTGTTGGTCTGACCGCGGATGGCACCGGAAACCACGGAGACGGCGCCGAACTCGCCCACTGCCCGGGCGTTGGTCAGGATCACGCCATAGAGCAGCGCCCAGCGGATGTTGGGCAGGGTGACCCGGCGGAAGATCGTCCAGCCCGGGGCACCCAGGGTCACGGCGGCCTCTTCCTCGCGAGAGCCCTGGGCCTGCATCAGCGGGATCAGCTCGCGGGCAACGAAGGGGCAGGTGACGAAGATGGTCACCAGCAGGATGCCGGGCCAGGCGAACATCAACTGAATGTCGTGGCCGTCGAGCCAGTTGCCCAGCCAGCCGGTGCGGCCGTAGAGCAGCAGGTAGACCAGGCCCGCCACCACCGGGGATACGGCGAAGGGAATGTCGATCAGGGTCTGCAGGATGCGCCGCCCCGGGAAGCGGAAGCGGGTCACCAGCCAGGCCAGCGCCACGCCGAACACCAGGCACACCGGAATCGTCAGCACGGCGATGAACAGGGTCAGCTGAATCGCCGCCAGGGTGTAGTGGTTGGTGACGTTGGCCCAGAACACGTCGATGCCCCGGGCGAAGGCCTGGGCGAAGATCGCCACCAGCGGCAGCAGCAGGAACAGGGCCGCCAGCACCACGGCGGCGCCGATCAGCAGACGCCGAACGGCGATGCCATCTCCGATTCGTTGCATCAGCCGTGTCCTCCGTGCAGGCGCTTGATGAAGCGGCCCTGCCAGACGTTGATGGCGAGCAGCAGGGCCAGCGAGACGAACAGCACCACCGAGGCGATGGCCGAGGCGCCGGCATAGTCGTACTCCTGCAGGCGCACGAAGATCATCAGTGCGGTGATCTCGGTCTCGTAGGGCATGTTGCCGGCGATGAAGATGATCGCGCCGAATTCACCCAGCGAGCGCACGAAGGCGAGCCCGGTGCCGGTCACCAGGGCCGGCCACAGGTGCGGCAGGATCACGCGGCGAAAGCCGGTGAAGTCCGAGGCGCCCAGAGTCAGCGCGGCCTCGTCCATCTCGTTAGGCATGTCCTCCAGCACCGGCTGCACCGTACGCACGACGAAGGGGATGCTGGTGAAGGACATGGCCAGAGCGATGCCCACCCAGGTGTAGGCCACCTGCAATCCGAGCGGCTCGAGCAGCTGCCCCATCCAGCCGTTGCTGGAGTAGAGCGTGGCCAGGGTGATGCCGGCCACGGCGGTGGGCAGGGCGAAGGGCAGGTCCATCAGCGCATCGAGCAGGCGCTTGCCGGGGAAGGTATAGCGCACCAGCACCCAGGCCAGCAGCAGGCCGAAGGCGGCGTTGACGACGGCCGCCACGGCGGCGGCGCCGATGGTCACCACGTAGCTCGCCACCACCCGTTCGTTGGTGACGATCGCCCAGTACTCGGCCAGGCTCAGCCCCGCCAATTGGCCGAACAGGCCGGTCATGGGCAGCAGCAGCATCAGCGAGACGAAGGTCAGGCTGATGCCCAGCGAAAGGCCAAAACCCGGCAGCACCCGCTTGGGGGTGCTGCCGAGGCCGATGGCGAAAGTGCGGCTACTCATCATGTCTCGCTTGCGTCGCGCATGTCAGGCGCCGTGGCAATCAGCGACGGCGCTGCAGCTGGTCGAGCAACCCGCCGCTGCCGAAGTGGGTTTCCATCGCCTCTTCCCAGCTGCCGGCGATGTCCTCGACCAGCAGCAGCTCGGTCTCGGGGAACTGATCGGCGAACTCTTCGACGACCGTTTCGTGATGCACGCGGTAGTTGAAGCCGGCCAGCTGGCGCTGGGCCTCCTCGCTGTAGAGGTACTCCAGGTAGGCCTGGGCCAGGTCCAGATTGCCATTGCGTTCGGCGTTGGGCTCGACCACGGCCACCGGGAACTCGGCCAGGATGCTGACCGGCGGCACGATCACTTCGTAGTCGTCGGTGCCGTACTCCTGGCGAATGTTGTTGACCTCGGATTCGAAGCTGATCAGCACGTCGCCGAGGCCGCGCTCGATGAAGCTGGTGGTGGCGCCGCGACCGCCGGTGTCGAACACTGCCACGTTGCGCAGGAAGGTGCGCATGAAGTCGTGGATCTGCTCCTCGTCGCCGTCGAACTGCTGCTGAGCGAAGCCCCAGGCGGCCAGATAGGTGTAGCGGCCGTTGCCCGAGGTCTTGGGGTTGGGGAAGACCATGCGCACGTCTTCACGCACCAGGTCGTCCCAGCTCTCGATGCCCTTGGGGTTGTCCTTGCGCACCAGGAAGGCGGTGGTGGAGTAGTAGGGCGAGGCGTTGTTGGGCAGTTTCTCCTGCCAGTCCTCGGCCACCAGGCCGGCATCGGCCAGTACCTGGACGTCGGTCACCTGGTTGTAGGTCACCACGTCGGCACGCAGTCCCTGCAGAATGGCGCGGGCCTGGGCCGAGGAGCCGCCGTGGGATTGCTGAATGCCGATCTGCTCGCCGTGCTCCGCCTGCCAGTGGTTGCGGAACTCGGGGTTGATCGCGGCAAACAGCTCACGGGCGATGTCGTAGGAAGAGTTGAGGATCTCGCGCTCGGCAGCCATCGCCGGCGCTGCCAGGCCAAGACCCAGGGCAGCGGCGATCAGGGTGCGGCGAAGAGAGGGAAGTCGCATTGGGCGTCTCCGGCAAAAGGGAACTTGGTAGCAAGAGTATGGCCGACCAAGTGGAATTACAATCCGTGTTTTTATTCTATTTTTCTATAAGCTTCATTGGCGCTGTCTGTCGGGTGCCCGGCGGTCGGGGCAGTCTGTTAATATGACGCCTCTTTCCCCGTGCGATGGCTGTTATCCCCATGAGCGACATGAACCGCGACTTCCTGATTGCCCCCTCCATTCTCTCCGCCGATTTCGCCCGGCTGGGCGAGGAAGTCGACCGGGTCCTGGCCGCCGGGGCGGATATCGTCCACTTCGACGTCATGGACAACCATTACGTGCCCAATCTGACCATCGGTCCCATGGTCTGCGAGGCGCTGCGCAAGCACGGCGTCACCGCGCCCATCGATGCCCACCTGATGGTCAAGCCGGTGGACCGCCTGATTGGCGACTTCATCGATGCCGGGGCAAGCTACATCACCTTCCATCCGGAGGCGTCCGAGCATATCGACCGCTCGCTGCAGCTGATCCGCAGCGGCGGCTGCAAGGCTGGCCTGGTGTTCAATCCGGCCACGCCGCTCTCCTATCTCGATTACGTGATGGACAAGGTCGACATGATCCTGCTGATGAGCGTCAACCCCGGTTTCGGCGGGCAGGCCTTCATCCCGGGTACGCTGGACAAGCTGCGCGAGGCACGCCGTCGCATCGACGCCTCGGGCCGCGACATTCGGCTCGAGATCGACGGCGGGGTGAAGGTCGACAACATTGCCGAGATCGCCCGTGCCGGTGCCGACACCTTCGTCGCCGGTTCGGCAGTCTTCGGTGCCGGCCGCGATGGCGACCCCAACCGTTACGACAGCGTCATTCGCGCCTTCCGCGAACAGCTGGCGACGGTATAGCCCGCGCGCGATGAACCATTCGGCGTCCGTTACGTGGTACCTCTACCTGCTCGAAACCCGGCGAGGGATGCTCTACACCGGCATCACCACCGACGTCGCCCGGCGCCTGGCTCAGCATGAGGCGGGGCAGGGCGCCAAGGCCCTGCGTGGACGCGGGCCGCTGACACTGGTGCACCATGAGCCGGTGGGCAGCCATGGCGAGGCGCTGCGGCTCGAGGCCGAGGTCAAGCGTCTCTCGGCAGCACGCAAGCGGGCCTGGCTTCAGTCTCGGCGGGAACCGGCCCAGGAACACAAGGAAACAGCATGCACGCCATCCTCGACGACATCCGCCTGATCAGCTTCGACCTGGACGGCACCCTGGTGGACTCCGTGCCCGATCTGGCGGTGGCCGTGGATGCCAGTCTGGCCGAATGCGGGCTGTTCGCCGCCGGTGAGGCGCGGGTGCGCGATTGGGTGGGCAACGGCTCATGGAAGCTCGTCGAGCGGGCGTTGACCTTCGCCCGGCAGGCGCCCCCCGACGAGGCGCTGCTGGCGCGGGCCCATGAGGCCTTTCTCGACCACTACGGGCGCGATCCCGGCTCGCGTACGCGGCTCTATCCCGGCGTGCGCGAAGCGCTGGATGCGCTGCGCAGTGACGACAGAATACTGACCCTGGTGACCAACAAGCCGTTCGCGTTCATCCGCCCGATCCTGGCGCAGTTCGGGCTCGAAGCGCACTTCGCGCTGTGTCTGGGGGGCGACAGCCTGCCGCAGAAGAAGCCCGACCCAGCGCCGCTGCTGCACGTGGCGGCGCATTTCGGCCTGCCGCCCACGGCCTGTCTGATGGTGGGCGACTCCCGCCACGACGTTGCCGCCGGCCGGGCCGCCGGCTTCCGCACCCTGGCCGTACCCTACGGCTACAACCATGGCGAACCGGTGCGCGACAGCCGCCCGGATGCGCTGGTTGATTCACTGGCGGAACTCGTTTAGGGTGATTTTCGATCCTTATCAATGACCTCGGAATCCTTCCGTTTGCCTATTCCTGCGGGAAACGCTTCGATGGACAGCATGATGCTGCATGACGACACCTTAACCCGTGGTTGCCTGCGTCGGGCAGCTGACACGACGGTGCCCTTTTCTGCCCAGCCCGCCGCTTGGCGATGGTGAAGCTCGCTGAAGCATCACCCTGATTCACCATCCGTCACCGTCATATCTCGAGGGCCCCGTCATGATGACTCCCGAACGTTTCCGTGCGCTGGCCGAGGCCGGCTTCAACCGCATTCCGGTCACCCGTGAGGTGCTGGCCGATCTCGACACCCCGCTGTCGACCTATCTCAAGCTGGCCGACGAGCCATGGACCTTCCTGCTCGAATCGGTGCAGGGCGGCGAAAAGTGGGGGCGCTACTCGATCATCGGCCTGCCTTCTCACGAGCGCATCGAAGTGCGCGGCTTCACCATCAGTCACGTACGCCAGGGCGAGTGCATCGAACGCGTGGAGGTGGCGGACCCGCTGGCCTGGATCGAGGCGTTCCAGGGGCGTTTCCGGGTGCCCAACCTGGACGATCAGCCGCGCTTCGACGGCGGTCTGGTGGGCTACTTCGGCTACGACACCATCCGCTACATCGAACCGCGGCTGAGGGGCGTGGAAAAACCCGATCCGCTGGGCGTGCCCGACATTCTGCTGATGGTGTGCGACGAGCTGGTGGTGTTCGACAACCTCTCGGGCCGGCTGACGCTGTGGACCCATGCCGACCCTGCCGCTGCGGATGCCTTTGCCACGGCGGTGGCGCGTCTCGAGAGCCTGGAGCGGCGCCTGCGCAGCGCGGGCGTTCAGGCCGCCAGCCCCGGCACCGGACGCAGTGCGGTGGAGGAGGGGCACTTTACCTCGGGCTTCACCGAGGCCGGTTTCAAGGCGGCGGTGGAGAAGATCAAGGAGTACGTACTGGCCGGCGACGTCATGCAGTGCGTACCGTCGCAGCGCATGTCGATTCCCTATCGTGCCTCGCCGCTGGACCTGTACCGCGCGCTGCGCAGCCTCAACCCTTCGCCCTACATGTTCTTCTTCAACCTGGGCGACCATCATGTGGTGGGCTCCTCTCCGGAGATCCTCACGCGGCTGGAGGATGGCGAGGTCACGGTACGGCCCATCGCCGGCACCCGGGTGCGCGGCAAGACCGAGGAGGAGGACCGGGCGCTCGAGGCCGAACTGCTGGCCGATCCCAAGGAGATTGCCGAGCATCTCATGCTGATCGACCTGGGGCGCAACGACGTAGGGCGCATCAGCGAGACGGGGTCGGTGCAGGTGACCGACCAGATGGCCGTGGAGCGCTACTCCCACGTGATGCACATCGTTTCCAACGTCACCGGACGCCTGAAGCCGGGCCTCAGCGCCATGGACGTGCTGCGCGCCACCTTCCCGGCGGGAACGCTTTCGGGGGCACCCAAGATCCGCGCCATGGAGATCATCGACGAGTTGGAGCCGGTCAAGCGCGGCATCTATTCCGGCGCGGTCGGGTATCTCTCCTGGCACGGCAACATGGATACCGCCATCGCCATTCGTACCGCAGTGATCAAGGATGGTGAGCTGCACGTGCAGGCCGGGGCCGGCGTGGTGGCCGATTCCGTGCCCGAGCTGGAGTGGCAGGAGACGCTCAACAAGGGGCGCGCCATCTTCCGTGCCGTGGCCATGGCCGAAAAGGGCCTGGACAACCTCTAGACCAAGTCTTGCTGCGGGCTAGAACTCTCTGCGCTTGACCCTACGGCGTTCGGTGCCCCTGCCGTGACGAGCAGGGGCACCGTGGGGTCGCGCCGAGAAACGCTTATTCGTCCCCGGCCTCGTCCCGTTCTGGCGCTTCGTTCTCTTCCGCGACTTCACCTTCTGCCGCGTCGGCCTCGGTGTCGCTCTCTTCGGCTTCGCCCATCGTCAGGGCGGTGCGGATCAGCTTGGCGTTGTGACGCATCATGGCAACGTAGTTCGTGGCATCGCCATCGGGTTCGCTGAGGGAGTCGACATACAGCGGGCCGGCGATCGGCAGTTCCGTGTCGGCGGCGATGCTGCGGATGTAGCGGTCCGAGAGGGTGCTTTCCCAGAACAGGGCGCCTGGCTGGCTCTGCTCGATCAAGTCGACGATGCGCATGACCTGCTGGGGCGAGCCCTCGGTTTCGGCATTGCTGCCCCACACGCCGTCATGGCGAAAGCCGTAGGCATCGGCGAAATAGACGAAGGCCGCTTCCGTGGTGATCAGCAGCCGCTGCTCCTCGGGAATCGGGGCGAGCAGTTCGCCGATCTCCTCGTGCAGTCGGGCCAGGGTTTCCGTGGCCGCGGCGGCACGTGCCTGGAAATTGTCGGCGGCCTCGGGGTGGAGCTCGCTGAGCTGGTCGGCGATCACCTTCATGTAGGCTGCCACGGCGCGCGGGTCCATCCACAGGTGCGGGTCGGGCTCCCCGGTGTATTCACCCGTGACGATGGGCCGAGTCGGGTATTCCGTGGCTTCCGCTACCGGTACCAGCGGTGCCCGGTTGCCCACCGTGGCGTAAACCTGGCGCATCCACTGCTCGAGTTGGTAGCCGTTGTAGAAGACGAGGTCGGCATCCTCCAGCGCAATGAAATTGTTGGGTGTCAGCTCCCACTCATGGACTTCGGCACCTACCGGAGTCAGCACCACCAGTTCGATATCGTTACCGCCGACTTTGTTGACCAGGTCGCCAAGAATCGAGAAGCTGGCGACCACTTTGGGATTGGCTGCCGCCGCCGTCACGCTGCCGACCATGGCGGCGAGAGGCAGGGTCAGCCAGATACAGGCACGGCGGGTAAAGCGCATCGTCAATCTCCTTTTCGCGGTAGCGCACTGCCCGATGATAGAGACTGGGAGGTACGCTGGCCAGCCGCGACTGTCCCGGCCGCCGACGAACGCGTCGGCCGGAGGCATCTTGCGTTGACAGCTCGGCTGCCTGGGCGGCACTATTGCGTCATGAACGCAAACGCCTATATGCCGAATTCGATCCAGTGGTGGCGCTCCTGAGCGAGGGGCGGCGCGCTGACGACTGAACGAAATGCCGCCGTCGGGCGGCTTTTTTGTGTCCGAAGCAGAACCTGCACGGCTGGCCGCGCACGACGAAACATTGAAAAGATTCGCTGGAACAGGACCTTCTCGCCATGTCCGTGCTGATGATCGACAACTATGACAGCTTCACCTTCAACGTGGTGCAGTATCTTGGCGAACTCGGCGCCGAGGTAGCCACCTATCGCAACGACGCCATCACCCTGGAGCAGATGGAAGCGCTGGCGCCGAGCCACCTGGTGATCTCGCCCGGCCCTTGCACCCCCAACGAGGCGGGCATCTCGTTGGCGGCCATTCGGCACTTCGCCGGTCGTCTGCCGATCCTCGGCATCTGCCTCGGTCATCAGGCGATCGGTCAGGTCTATGGCGGCAAGGTGGTGCGCGCCCCGCAGGTGATGCACGGCAAGACCTCGCGCATCCGCCATAATGGTCTTGGTGTCTTCGCCGGCCTCGAGGATCCGCTGGAGGTCACGCGCTACCACTCACTGGTCGTGGAAGCCGACACGCTGCCCGAGTGCCTCGAGGTGACCTCCTGGACCGACGATGACGACGTGACCCCCGGCCTGATCATGGGGCTGCGTCACCGTGAGCTGGATATCGAAGGCGTGCAGTTCCACCCGGAGTCGATTCTGACGCGTCAGGGGCATGAGCTGCTGGCCAATTTTCTCAAGCGCCGCTGAGCCGCCCGTAAAGAGGAGTGCCTGCCCATGCAGATGCGAGACGCCATTGCCGCGGTGATGCGCCGTGAAAACCTTAGCTTCGATCAGACCCATGCCGTCATGCAGCAGATCATGACCGGCGAGGCCAGCGATGCGCAGATCGGCGGTTTTCTGGTCGGTCTGGCGATGAAGGGGGAGACGGCCGAGGAGATCGGTGCCGCCGCCCAGGTGATGCGCGAGCTGATGAAGCGTGTCCACCTTCAGCGCAGCGAGAACGTGGTGGACATCGTCGGCACCGGCGGCGACGGCGCCAACCTGTTCAACGTCTCGACCGCTTCCAGCTTCGTTGCCGCGGCTGCCGGCGCCCAGGTGGCCAAGCACGGCAATCGCAGCGTTTCATCCTCTTCGGGCAGCGCCGATCTGTTCGACATGGCGGGCATTCATCTCGATCTCCGGCCGGAGCAGGTGGCGCGCTGCATCGAGCACGTCGGGGTCGGCTTCATGTTCGCCCCCAACCATCATCCCGCCATGCGTTTCGCCATCGGCCCGCGGCGCGAGATGGGAGTGCGCACCCTGTTCAACATCCTCGGGCCGTTGACCAATCCCGCCGGGGCGCCGAACCAGGTGCTGGGGGTCTATTCGGCCGAGCTGGTGCCGCTGATGGCCGAGGTGCTGCGTCAGCTCGGCAGCCGCCACGTCATGGTGGTTCATGCCGAGGACGGTCTCGACGAGATCTCCCTGGCGGCGCCGACCCAGGTGGCCGAGCTGAAGGACGGCGAGATTCGCCGTTACACCATCGCGCCCGAGGACTTCGGCATCGAGCGGCAGGCACTGAGTCCCTTGAAAGTGGTCAGCGCCGAGGACAGTCTGCGGCTGGTGCGCGAGGCGCTGGTGGGCGAGGGGCCGGCGGCCGACATCGTCTCTCTCAACGCCGGAGCGGCGCTCTACTGCGCGGGTGTCGCCGATACCCTCAAAGAGGGCGTGATGATGGCCCAGGACGCTCAGGCCTCCAAGCTGCCTCTCGAGAAAATGAAGGAGCTGGCCGACTTCACCCGCGTGCTGGTTTCCTGAATCGGCGATTCGCGTTATCGTGGCTGCTTTTCATTCTCATTTGGGCGAATGTCAAGCTGGCCACGTGCGTGGCGAGGCGTTGCCGCAGGTTGCGATGGCGGCCAGCCGTGACAGACGTCGCTTGGCCAGGATGTCACAGTCATGGAAGTCAGCAGCGCTCCTGAACGGCACGATCCGATTCTCCGCGGCCCCCACTGGCCGGTCTTCTTTCGCTATGCCCTGCCTTCGGTGGCCGGGCTCCTGGCGCTGACCACTGCCAACATCGTCGATGGCATATTCATCGGCAACTTCGTCGGCGGCGAGGCCCTGGCAGCACTCAATCTTCTGATTCCTTGCTTTGCCATGCTGTTCGGCCTGGCGCTGGCGCTGGCCATCGGTGGCACCGTACGGGCCGGCAAGTCGCTGGGCGAAGGGGATAGCGCCGCAGCCTCGGCCATCTTCAGCAAGTGCCTGGTCGCCACCCTGGTGCTGGCGCTGACGGCAGCGCTGCTGGGCGTGACCTTTCATGAGTCGCTCTACCGGCTGCTGGGCGCCTCGCCAGAGCTCTACCCGCTGATGTCCGACTACTTCCTGGTGATCGTCTGGGTGCTGGTGGTGCAACTGGTCACCATGGTGCTCTATTACTTCGTCCGGGTTGACGGCTTTCCGGTCTTGGCCACTGTCGCCCTGGTGACGGGGGCGGGGGCCAACATCCTGCTGGATGCCCTGCTGGTAGGGTGGCTGGGCTACGGCCTGCGTGGTGCCGCGCTTGCCACCGGCATAGCGCAGCTGCTGCAGTTCGCCGTTCTGCTGCGTTATTTCGCCGCCAAGCGCCGGAGGCTGCGCTTTCGCCTGCGCCAGAGGCAATGGGGCGAGGTGTTCAAGGCGGGCGGCAACGGGGTTTCCGAGTGGATCAACGAAGCCTCGGTCGGGCTGGTCATGCTGTTGATCAATTGGCTGCTCATCACCAGCCAGGGCGTGGCGGGTGTGGCCGCCTTCACCGTGGTCAACTATCTCATCTTCCTCAGCTTGATGGTGTTCTACGGCATCGCCGATGCCATGCATGTGCTGCTCAGCCATAATCTGGGCGCGGGCAACGCCCGTCGGATTCGCACTTTCATGGGCTGTGGTGCAGGCGTCATCCTGGGCTTGGGGGCGGTACTGGTGCTCAGCGTGTGGTTCCAGGGTGGCGCGCTGGTGCGCCTGTTCCTCGACCCTGCCGCCGACCCGGCGATAGCCGGGCTGGCCGATCGCTTCCTGACCATCCTCTGGCCGCTGTTTCTGATCAACGGCCTCAACGTGTTGCTGTCGGTCTATCTGACCGCCATGCAACAGCCGCTGCCATCCGCGGCCGTGGCTCTTTCTCGCAGCCTGGTGCTGCCGGCGGCATTGCTGGTGCTGATCGCTACCTACTTTCCGCAATGGCCGCTGCTCATCGCCTTGCCGCTGGCGGAATGGCTCACCTTCGGCCTGGCTTTGGCTCTGTTCATACGCTTCCGGCCACAGCGGCTGGTCGCCTGCCCGGCGATGTAAAAGTTGTAAAACAGTTACTACTGCACATGGTTATCATTTAGATTTTCCCCAGGCAATCGTCATGGGGTAGCGTTATGGGACCGTCCGCCAGGGCCATTGCGGAACAGGCCAGTCTGCAAGCTTTCCTGTTCTGCTACCTGAGGGAGATCGACGCGGGCCGATGGAGAGTTCGCGCCGATGGAGTGGCAGAGAAGGGTGAGGACAGCCAGGCAGAGGCGTTCTGCGAGCTCGAGCTGAGCGCTCGGGAAACCAGACTGACGGTCGAGGTGCTCTATCGCTCCCGTGCCGGGAGGCATCGCTTTGGCCGGGTCTGGGCATGGAGTGTCGCTCGTCAGCGCTGGCACCGCCTGGAGCCTTGGCAGGCCATGAGCATGCTGATACACGAGCTCTACGCCCGCCCGGCCGGTATGGTGCCGGAGCTGCGCAAGGCCAGGGAGCTGGAGCTGCTCTACCGCCTCGCCGATAGCTACCGAACCATGGCCCGCTACGTGGAAGCGCGCCGCCTGGACCCACGTCTGGACTCCGACCGTTTCATCGATACCGAGCAGGCGCTGTTGTTCGGTCATGCGGCGCATCCCACCCCCAAGAGCCGTCAGGGGCTGGCGGATTGGCAGCACGCCGACTACGCCCCGGAGCTGGCCGGGCGCTTCCAGCTGTTCTGCTTTGCCGTTCATCACGAATACGTGGAGCAGGGCTCCTGTCTCGACATCGACGCCGCTGCCATGCTGGCGAGCGCACTCTCGGTGGGGGCAGGGGCGTCGAGTCTGCCTGCCGATCACGTCCTGGTGCCGGCCCATCCGTTGCAGGCCCAGTGGCTATTGACCCAGCCGTCGGTCGTGGCGGCCATCGCCCAGGGCTGGCTTCTGCCGCTGGGCAGCCTGGGGCCGCTGTTCACCCCGACCTCCTCGGTGCGCACGCTCTACAGCGAGCGGACGGAGTGGATGTTGAAGTTTTCCATCCCGGTCAAGGTCACCAATTCCCTGCGGGTCAACAAGGCCCATGAGCTGCGCGCCGGCATGGTCATGGCCAAGCTGCTGGAACGCACTGGCTTCCTCGAGGCCGAGCCATGCTTTCGCTTCCTGCAGGACCCGGCGTTTCTCACCGTGCGCTTGCCTGGGATGCGTGAGAGCGGCTTCGAAGTGATCCTGCGCGACAATCCCTTCGCTCCCGGGCGGGATCGCGGCGTGATGTCACTGGCGACCCTGACCCAGGACCCGTTCGAAGGGCGTCCGTCTCGGCTACATGGCTTGATCGAGGGGCTGGCGCTCAACGAAGGCCGCAGCCTGGCCGCCGTCAGTCGCGACTGGTTCCGCCATTACCTGCGTAGCGCCATCCAGCCCGCCCTGCGTCTCTACGATTCACATGGCATCGCCCTCGAGGCGCATCAGCAAAACAGCCTGCTGGATCTGAATGGCGGCTATCCCAACTGCTACTACTACCGTGACAACCAAGGCTTTTACCTGTCGCAAGCGTGTCGCTCGCGACTCCAGGCGCTGTGTCCCGAGGTGACCGAAACCCCGGAACTCTTCTATCGCGACGACATGATTCGCGACCGCTTCTGCTATTACCTGGTGGCCAACCAGCTGTTCTCGGTGATAGGGCGTTTCGGACAGGATGGCCTGCTCGAGGAGGACGAGCTGCTCGAGCTGCTGCGCTGCGCCTTGGCACAGTGGCGAGAAGAGCTGCCTGGCTTGGCGCGGCCGCTGCTCGACATGCTGTTGAACGAAGCCAGCCTGCCCTACAAGGGCAATCTGCTGACGCGTGTTCACGATGTGGACGAGCTGAACGCGGAGCTGGAGATGGCGGTGTATACCCGCATCCCCAATCCGCTGTTGGCCTCGCCTGTCGCTGCCATCGACCGCGTGCGGGAGGCAGCCAGGGAGCCTCGTCATGACGTTGCTTGAGTCCCAGGCATTGTCGGAGGCGCTCGACACCACCCGTTGCGAGCCGGTGACGTCGCGAGTGATCCGCCAACTGCTGGAGGCGCTGCTTCACGAAGGGCTGGTGGCTTATCGCGGCGCTTCCCGAATGGGCGGCTGGCAATGGCTGCATTTCTCCCTGGGCGAACTCCAGGGGCGCTGCAAGGGCAGGGTTCGCGGCTTCGGACGCGTCCGGCTGAACGTGCAGAGCCTGTGCCTGATGCGCAACGGTCGGCAGGTTCCCATCGGTCTGGAAGTGCTGGTCGAGTCGCTGCCGGCGCCTCGTGAGTGTCGCCAGACCCTGCTGCAGGAGCTGGCGGCGAGCGTGCGCAACACCCGTGACTGCCCCAGAGTGGCGCAGCGCCGCGAGCTGCAGGCGGAAGCGCTCGACAGTGCACTCCATGAGGGGCACCCCTATCACCCCTGCTTCAAGGCTCGCCTCGGCTTCGAGGGTGACGATGCGCGGCGCTACGGGCCGGAGGCGGGCAATGCCTTTCGCCTGCATTGGCTGGCGGTACCGCATGAACAGCGGCAGGCTTCCCTGCCCTACGATGAAGAGGCCTTCTGGCGTCGTGAGCTGGGAACGGAGAACGCACAGGCGCTGCGGGCGGCTCTGCACGTGGCCGGTGCCGATCCGCGCCGCCATGCCGTACTACCGGTGCACCCCTGGCAATGGCAGGCGCTGCGTGAGAGAGCCCTGGCGCCAGCGCTGGCGCGCGGTGAGGTGATTCCCCTTGGGCCCCTCGGCGACCGCTATCGGGCCAGCCAGTCATTGCGCTCGCTGTTCAACGCCAGCCGACCGGGCCAGGCCTGCATCAAGCTGCCCCTGGGTATCGGCAATACCTCCGCGAGGCGTCACCTGGAGCCTCATTCGGTGCCATCGGCTCCGGCCATCTCCCGCTGGCTGCGAAAGACCGTCGAGGGCGATCCTCGCCTCCAGCAAGACTATCCGCTGCGACTGCTGGATGAATATGCCGGTCTGCTCTATGTCGGCCCTGGCGAGTCCCAGGCCGAGCGCGAGGGGGTGGCCGGCGAGCTGGGGGCCATCTGGCGGCGGGGTATCGTCTCCCAACTGGGCGAAGGGGAGCGGGCGGTGCCACTCAACGCGCTCTTCGCCGTGGAGGTGGACGGCAGGGCCTTCATTCAGCCCTGGGTCGAGCGCCACGGCCTCTTGCCCTGGCTCGAGGCGGCGATTCGTCGTGTGGTCTTGCCGGTCTGGCATCTGCTGGTAGCTCACGGCATCGGCGTGGAAGCCCACGCCCAGAACGGGCTGCTGGTGGTGCGCGATGGCTGGCCGGTAGCACTCTTGCTGCGCGATTTTCACGACAGCGTGGAGTATGTCGAGGCCTTCCTGCCCGAAGGGGCCAGCCGCCCCGATTTCGGCGAGCGTCAGCCACTCTACGACCTGGCCCCCGACGACCGCTACTACCGCATGGCCGAGGTGGAAGCCCTGCGCGAGCTGGTGATGGACACGCTTTTCGTCTACCACCTCAGCGAACTGGCGCTGCTCATGGAGTGCCATTGCTGCCTGCCCGAAGCCGAGTTCTGGGCACGGGTGAGTGCCTGTCTGACCGCCTATGCCCAACGGCATCCCGAACTGGCGCCGAGGTTGGCGCAGCTGAATTATCGCCAGCCCCGGATCGCCGCCGAAGCACTGCTGACCCGCAAGCTGCGGGGCCCCGACGCTGGCGAATGCCACCACCGCATTCCCAACGCGCTGGCGGATGCCGGCGCTTCCGACAACCGAGACCATCACCGAGGTTAGCGTGACACTTACCGACCCCCTTTTCGTGGTGGACACCACGCCGTATAGCCGTGACGACATCGACCGAGCCGTGGCGGCGTTGTGCCGTTATCCGGCCATTGCCGCGCCCCAGGGGCGGCGTCTCGCCGTCTGTCTGAAGGACAGCTTCCAGTGGCTGGCGCTTTGCCTGCACCTGAAGGCGCAGGGCGGCAGTGTACTGCCCATCCACCCCGCCACGCCGGTGGAAGCGGCGCGCGACCTGGCGAGGGAGACCGGCTGTCATCACCTGTTGCTCGATGACGGCGCGACGCTCGAGGTATTGACCCCCAAGGCGGAGTGCGCGGCGGCCGAGATCGCTCCCGGCGGCGAGCTGATCCAGCTCAGTTCGGGCACCACCGGTCGGCCCAAGACCATCGTGCGCTCCTGGGCGGCCATCGATCGGGAGTTGGAGAGCTACATCGAGGCCTTTCCCGCGGTCGAGGGCCTCACCCCGATCGTCGCCTGTCCGATCACCCATTCCTATGGGCTGATCTGCGGTGTGCTCGCCGGGCTCCGCCGGCGTCAGGGGCAAGGCCCCGTGCCGCGCGTCATCACCAACCTCAACCCGCGGTATATCCTCGGCACACTGCGCGACCACCCGCGGCATCTGCTGTATGCCTCGCCGACCCTGGTGAGCCTGCTGGTGCGCATGCTGCCCCAGGAGCAGGGGTTGCATACCGTGATGTTGTCCGGCGCGGCCCTGCCGGCAGCCCTGCTCGAGACCCTTCACGCACGTGCCCGGCGCGTCTGCCAGCAGTACGGTTGCTCCGAGGTGGGCTGCATCGCCCTTGCCGCCAGTGCCGATTCCCCCGGCCTGATGGGCCGGCCGCTGGGCCACCTCAGGGTGAGCGCAGGGCATGCCGCCGAGGCGCCGGAGGAGATACGGGTCGTCGTCGAAGGGGCTGGGGAGCGAGTCATCGCCACCCGCGATCTGGGTTATCTGGACGCCCAGGGTAGGCTGCACTTCCTGGCACGTCTCGATGACACCATCAACGTCGCGGGTATCAATGTCTATCCCGGCGACGTCGAGGACGTGTTCCTGCGCCACCCGCAGATCGACGACGCGGTGGCCTTCAAGCGCCCCGACCCTTATGCCGGGGAGCGGGTGTGCCTGCAGTTCGTGGCACGCGAGCCACTGGACGGCGAAGCGCTGCGGCGTTGGTGTCGCGAGCGGCTCGCGCCACACCAGGTGCCCATGCTGATGGAGCAGGTGGCGTACATCGACAAGCTGCCCAACGGCAAGGTGAGCCGGCAGCGGCTGGCCCAGGCTCATATCGGCTCTGGCACGACGGCTCCGGGTGCTGCGGTCGAGGGGGTGGCACCATGAGCGACACCGACCCGCAGCTGCTGCAGGTCATCGCCGATGTCCTCGAGCGTCACCAGCCCCAGGCCGATCTGAGCCGTTTCGCTCCCCAGGCCCGCCTCAACGAGGACCTGGCGCTCGATTCCATCATGCTGCTGCAGCTCTTCGTCCAACTGGAGCTGGAGCACGGCCTGGCGGTGCCCGAGGACGCGGTGATCGACGACGACCTGCAGCGGGTCGAGGACCTGGTCGCCTTGCTGCGGCGCTGGCAGGGGGAGGCGGTTTCATGATCAAGGTTCACTGTTTCGTCAGCTGCGTCTGCGAGATTATCAAGCGCACCCCAGGGGTGGATCATCGCCCCTTTTACTTCGGTGTATGGGACGCCGATTTTTCGGTCAATGCGCGGCACGAGCTCTCCTATCACTCCCCGCATACCCGACACGAGGGGTTTCGCGACTGGTATCGCCTGCTCTATGGCGTGCGTATCGAGGAGTGGTACGCGCATGACCGCGACAAGGAGGCCAACGTCGCCCGCTTGGTGGAACTGGTCGAACGACGCCCCCCGGATCGCCAGGTGATGGTGATGCTGGACATGTACCGGCTGCCGGAACGCGAGAACAAGTTCCATCAGAACCCCTTCCCCCACTACGTGATGCTGGAAGCCACCGCCGACCCTGACGTGTGGTTCATGTCCGACCCCGACTTCCGCTGGGAGGGCGAACTGCCCAAGGCGCGCATTCTCGACGCCGTGCGTTCGCCGGCTGCCGCGGGTGGTTTCTATTTCGACGGGCTGGCGATTCGACACACTCCGCGCGACACCGTGGCGGCCTACTTCCGCCAGTGCATGAAGCGTGAGGAGAACCCCTTCACCGATGCGCTGCGGCGCATTCTGCGCGCTCACGTCGGCCCCCAGGCCCAAGAGCCGCTGGTACACCTCACCCCTGCTTTGCGCGAGATACCGGTCATGGCGATCCGCAAGTACGCCTACGAGCACGCTTTCGCCTGGTTGCTGGAAGCGCAAGGACGACAGGCCGAGGGCGATCCCTGGTTCGAAGGCTGGTGTCAGGAGATCGAGCGGTTGGTGAAGACCTATACCCGCATCCAGTACCGCGCCATGAAGTTGGCGATGACCCGCCAGCCGACGCTGGCCGCCGGTGTGGAAGCGCTGCTGGACGAGCAGGATGCACGGGAGTTTCGTATCAAGCATGCGCTGCAGGCGCTGTTCGACGAGTGGTGGCTGGGGCAGGCGACGTCCGCACTCTCCCGGGCCACTCTCCACAGGGAAGTCATGTCATGATCCGGCTACATCTCTGCACCATCTCGTTTCGTCATCACCTCGTCTCCTTGCCTGAACTCGCCGCCTGGGCCACGCGCACGGGCTTCGACGGCATCGAGCTGTGGGGCGTCCATGCCCGCCATCTGCGCGAGCACGCTGCCGTCGATGGCGAGTGGATTCGCCGCCAAGGGCTGTGCATTCCGATGATCAGCGATTACCTGCCCCTGGAAGGGGCAGAGCGAGACGCCCTGGCTGCTACTCAGCGGCTGTGTCGCCTGGCGCGTCACTGGGGTGCCGACAAGTTGCGCACGTTCGCCGGTCACCGTGGCAGCGCCGAGCTCAGCGCCGCCGAGCGCCGGGAGCTGGCGCGACGGCTGGGCATTCTGACCCGCTGTGCGGCCGAAGAAGGGCTCACCCTGGTGGTGGAAACCCACCCCGACACTTTGGCTGACAGCCTGGCGGCCACCCGTGAGCTGCTCGACGCCGTCGATCATCCCGGCCTGGGCGTGAACTTCGACGTCCTCCACGTGTGGGAGTCCGGCGTCGATCCGCTGGCGGCACTGCGCGAGCTGGCGCCATGGGTGTGCCATTTCCATTTCAAGAACATTGCGCAGCGTAATCAGCTGTCGGTGTTTGCGCCGGGCAACGTCTACTCCCCGGCGGGCAGCCGCCAAGGCATGGTGCCGGTGCTGGAGGGTGCCTGCGACTATGGCCCGCTGCTCGACTGGCTGAGGGCGACCCATGTGCCGCTGGATGTCTCGCTGGAGTGGTTCGGTGCCGATTGCCACGCCGTCCTGGGCCATGACCTTGAACGATTGCGCGAGCGGTTGAGCCCGACAGCCGGTACCTTGCAGCAGGCCGTGGCTTGTCGTTGAGTCGCGGCCAATCATGCGGGGCAAGCAGAGAAGGGGCGCCATGCGGCGCCCCTTCTCGTTTCGGACCTATTCGTTTCGGCCTACTCGTTTCTGGCCATGGCTTCCCGTTGCTCGGGTCAGAAGCGATAGCTGGCGCTCAGGCGAAAATCGCGGCCGGGGTCGGGCAGGCCGTGAGCGATGTCGCCGGCATCGCCATAGCTGGCATGGTCGAAGTACTGCTTGTCGAAGACGTTATTGACCCGCAGCGAGAGCGTCAGCTGATCGCCGGCCAGGGGGCGCCAGCTGGCATAGACGTCGTTGACGCCGTAGCCGGGCTTCTCAGGGTAGCCTTCGGCCACGCTGGTCAGGCGTTCGGCAAAGCGACCGGTCCAGCCGATGTCGACCGCGTGAGTGGCCTGGAAGTTGACGTTGGCCACCCAGGTATCACCGATGCTGGTGCCAAGGGCCATGTCGTCATCGCTGAGCGGCGCGCCGTCGAGCTCGGGTCTGGCCCGGCTATAGGCGAGCGAGGCGTCCAGGCGATCCCAGTCGTAGCCTATCCGGGCATTGAAACCGCGGGTCTTCAGCTCGCCGATATTGCCCAATGTCCTGCGGTCGACCTGTCCCACTACGTCGTCGATGCGTGTCTGGAAGACTTCCGCCGCCAGGTAGAGGTTGCCATGGCGATAGGTAGCGCCGAACTCGACGTTGTCTGCCACTTCCTTGGTGAGATCTTCCGCGTAGCTGTGCCAGTCGAGGACGAACAGCTCCTTGACCTGAGGGCCGCGAATGGCGCGCGCCCAGCCGCCATGCAGGGTGAGATGCTCGGTGGCATCGAAGCGCAGGCCAAGGTTGGGGCTCCAGCCGGACTCGCTGAAGGAGTTTCCGGTGTACTGCTCGTCCAGCTCGAACCTGTCGAAGCGTGACCCGGCGCTGAGCCTCACCCGGTCGGTCAACTGATAGTGGTTCTGCAGATAGAGGCCTACCACGCTGCCCTCTTCGCGGTCGGTACCATACAGGGGGCTGCGCAGGCTGGCCTCGTCCTTGCGGTAGTCGACGCCGTAGGTCAGGGTCAGGTCGCCTACCTGGCTATGATTGCGCAAGTCACCGCCGTGGCTCTGCATGGCGCCGATGTAGTCACCGAAGGGACCTTCGATGTGCTCCAGAGACGCTTCGGTATGGTAGAGCGTCAGGTCCAGGTCCAGCCAGTCGTTGGTATCGGAGGTAAAACCGTACTGACCGGTTACGGTCTCGCGTACCACTTCCTGGTCGATGGGGGCGTTGCGTGCGCTGGGGATCCAATGGGGGCGGTGCAGACGATGCGCTTCGTCCTCGGTCCTTTCGTAGCTCAGTCGGAGCCGCTGTTCCTCGGTGAGTTGACCGACCAACTTGGCGAAGCCGGTGGAACGCTCGGTGGCCGTGTAGGGCTGCGTAATGCCCTCGGCGTCCTTGTAATCGCCATGATCTGTCTGAGTCAGGGTAGCCAGGGCGCTCCAGTTTTCCGTCAAGCGCCCATAGACAGAGCCCGAAATCCGGTAGCCGTCGGTATTACTGAAGTAGCCGCCCTTGAGCAGTGCGCCGACATCCTGGCCCGGGCGCAGCAGATCCTCGGGATCCTTGGTGACGAAACGAATGGCGCCCCCAAGTGCCCCGGGGCCATTGGTTGCCTCGCCGGCGCCGGCGACGACATCGACCTGCTTGAGCAGCTCGGGCTCGACGAGCAGGCGGCCCTGATGGTGGAACAGATAGCCGGACTGGGTGGCGCCGTCGATGGTGACATTGAGCATAGTGTCTTCCAGGCCACGCACGTAGACCTTCTGTGCCGCCGGCGCACCGCCCCCCACGGCGACGTCTGGCAGCTCGGCGAAGATATCCTGCAAATCGGTAGCCTGTCGGCGCTCGAGCGCTTCCGTCGTGACCACGGCATCGGCCTCGCTGGTGCGCTCGGCGGTAACCTCCAGGGTGTCGAGTTCCTGGGCCGCCTGCTGGGCGTAGGCGGCAGGGCTGGCGGCGAGAAGGGTTATGGCCAGCCATAAGGGATTGTACGGCCAGGCCCTGCTGTCGGGCTTATTGGGAATCATGGATTTCATCTACGCTCCTTTGAGTGATAAATGTTCTTATTTGGAGCGCATTCTTGTTTAACTGCCAGCCAATGTGAACCGCTTTTACAATTGTTACGAAGTGTGGCTCGCAACTCCCTGAGAGCGGGATGTGGGGAACCACAACGACATGCGCAGCCCACCCTCGCTGCGGTTCTCGGCTCGTATCCAGCCGCCCGTCGCCTCGACCTGTCGCCTTGCCAGGGCCAGGCCAAGGCCGTGCCCCTCGGGTCGGTTTTTTCGAGCCTCCGCGGTGCGGAAGAAGGGGGTGAAGATCAACGCAAGTTGGTCGGCCGGCACGCCAGGGCCTTCATCTTCGATGGTTAGGCAAAAACCGTCAGCGTGAGGCGCGAGGCCGACCCGGATGCGGCCACCGGCGGGGGTGTAGTGACAGGCGTTGCGGATCACGTTCTCCACCGCCTGGGCCAAGGCGCGGTGGCTGCTGCCGCTGATCTCCGCCTGGTGAGGCAGATCGACGTCCAGGCAATGTTGCGGATATTCGTAGCGAGCGTCCTCGATCACGCTGTCGAGCAGGTCGGTGAGATCCAGGCTGTCTTGATCAAGGCTGGGTTGCTCGTTTTCCAGCCAGGCCAGCGTCAGGGCATCTTCCACCAGGCTGCGCATCAGCCGGCACTCGCGGCGGATGCGCGGCAGGAAGTGCTGGGTGTCGATGCCTTCCTCGACGCAGCTCAAGGCCATGTCGATGCGGGTCAGCGGAGTACGCAGCTCGTGGGAGAGGTCTGCGATCAGGCGGCGCTGGGTGAGGATGAGATCGCCGGTACGCTCAGCCATGCGGTCGAAGGTTTCCGCCAGGGCGGTCAGTTCGTCGCTGCGGTTGCCGAACTGGGCGCGTACCCGAACTCCCAGATTGCCTTCGCTGAAGGCCCGGGTAGCCATCTCCAACTGACGCAACGGCCCCATCAAGTAGTGATAGATCACCGATGCAAGCAGCATCAGCACGGCGAGCGGCAGGGCTAACTTGAGCAGCAGCTTGACTTCCGGCAGGTAGGTGCCGGGGCGCATGCGTTGAGGCAGTGTCACCAGAAAATGAGTGTGGCCATCGGCAAAGGGGAGATCCATGATCGGGTTCTCGGTGAAGTAGAGGTGGATCTTCCACTCCACGTTGCGCCCCAGTCGAAACCCCTCCTGGAACTGCGCCGACAGCGTGCTGCCTGCCAAGGGCTGGGCGTCGGAGCGCACCACGGCGGCCCAGGTGTTCTCGCGGGCCTGAAGCTCCTCGAGCCAGACAGCCAGAGCCTGCTCGTCTCCGGCACGGTAGAGCCGCTCGGCCGTGTCACCCCACTGTTTCAAGGTCTGCTGGTGCTGTTCGGCGATGAAACTCATCTGCTGTTCGGTTTCGTCACCCAGGAAGGTGACCACCCAGACCAGAGCCAGGGTGCCGAGCACCAAGGGGGCGCACAGCTTCCAGAACAGGCGTCGAGTCACAGGAAGCAGTAACCCTTGCCATGTACCGTCTGCAGCCGGTCGGCGGCCATCCCCGCCATGATCAGCTTGCGGCGCACACGGCTCAGATGCATGTCGAGGCTGCGGTCGTAGCGGCTAAACTCACGCTCCAGTACCAACTGGTAGAGGTAGGGTTTGCTCAGCACTTCACCCTGATGAAGTGCCAGCGACCAGAGCAGTCGAAACTGAATGGGCGTCAGGGTGATAGGGGTATCCGCGTGATGGGCTTCCAGATTGCCTCGGTCTAGCTTGAGTGAGCCCAGCGTCAGCTCCTCGGGGTCGCCGCGCTGGTCGGTATGGCCCAGGGTGCGCCGGAGCAGGGCGTCGATACGCAATATGAGCTCGGTGAAACCGAATGGCTTGGGGACGTAATCGTCGGCGCCGCGACGGTAGCCGAGAATACGCTCCTCCTCCGCTCCGCAGGCCGTGAGCATCATGACGGGGGTTTGCCGCGTCTTGCGCAGTCTGTCGAGCACATCGAAGCCATTCAGCTTTGGCAGCAAGACGTCCAGCAGTATCAGATCGAAATGCTGACCCAGAGCGGAGAGCAGCGCTCCCTCGCCCTCGTAGCATTGGCAGGTGCGGTATCCCTTGCTTTCCAGGAGGCCTGCGATCTGTCCGTTCAGCGTACGGTCGTCCTCCACCACCAGAATATGGGGTCGGCGCGGTGCGACTGAGGCCATCGGCCCTTCACTCCATGTGCATACGATAATCGTTATCGTATGCATGGATAGTGCAGTTGGCAACCAATCTCACGCCAATGGTGCTATGGAGATCAGGCTCGGCCAGCTCCCGAGGTAGGCAGGGCTACCACAGACAGCAGCCGGTTTTCATGCAGGCAGACCATGCCGGTGACCTCACGGCCGGCTGTCCAGCCGTTGCCCAGATCTTCGAGCAATCGTAGGCGCACGGGGCCGATGCCCTGCCAGGTCATGAGTTCGGCCGCGGGAAAGTGGAACATGCGGCCCACCAGCGGGTAGAGCGCCTTGAACAGGCTCTCCTTGAGGGAGAAGGTCGCGCTTACCATCAGTCCCACGCTCGACGACGGCAGCGTTTCCATGCGAACGAGCTCCTCGGCGGTCAGTACCCTTCTGGCCAGCCGGCGGGCCTGCTCCTCGTTCAGCAACCGTTCGGCATCGAGACCGACACCCTGATAGACCTGGCGATGGGCGACCAGTGCCGCGGCCCAGCCGTCGCTGTGTGTGATGGCGCCCACGCAGTTATCGGGCCAGCATGGCGAGCGATCCTCGTTCATGCTTGGGGTTGCGTCCCTGCCATCCAGCAGGCGCAGGGCATGGCGTGCGCACAGCCGCCCGGCAACGTATTCCGCCCGCCGTTTGGCAATGGCGTCATGCAAGCGGGGCGGGAGAACGACGCCATGGCGTTCACCGGGAGCATCGCCAGCGGCCGGCTCGTCGAGGCGGGCAGGGTCGAAGCGAGTCGCCACCAGGCAGGTGCCAGGAAGGGGCGAGGCCCAGGGCCAGTCGCTGCTGAAAGGACCGATAACAGGGTCGTCAAAAGAAGAGGAGCTATCCATGGGCGAATTCTTGCATGGGCCACGGGTTGAGTCATGTATCCTGACTATTCGCGCCGGAGAGAGACGAGCGATGCGCCGACTTTGGGTAGCGTCGCGTTCCATGTCGAACCGCAGATAGGTAATATGGGGCGCTCACCGGCTTCAACCGCGGCCAGCGCCGCCCGTACCGAGACAGCACCATGAGCCCAACCAAGGACGCCCCGACCATTCTCACCCGCATCCTGGCCCGCAAGGACGAGGAAGTGGCAGAGCGCAGCCGCGCCGTGTCCGAAGCCGAGCTGCTGACCTTGGCCGAACGGCAGAGCGCCCCCCGCGGTTTCATCGCGGCACTCGACCGGCGCATCGCCGAGGGCGACCCGGCGGTGATCGCCGAGATCAAGAAGGCCTCGCCCTCCAAGGGCGTGATCCGCGAAGACTTCCAGCCTGCCGAGATTGCAGCGAGCTATGCTGATGGCGGTGCTGCCTGCCTCTCGGTGCTGACCGACGCCGACTTCTTCCAGGGCCACGAGGACTTCCTCATCGCCGCGCGTGAGGCGTGCGACCTGCCGGTGATTCGCAAGGATTTCATCGTCCATGGCTATCAGGTCAGCGAGGCGCGCGCCATCGGCGCCGACTGCATCCTGCTGATCGTCGCCGCGCTGGAAGATGCCCAGATGGCCGATCTCAACCAGCAGGCAACGGCGCTGGGCATGGACGTCCTGGTCGAGGTGCATGACGCCCTGGAACTCGAGCGTGCGCTCAAGCTCGGCATCGGCCTGGTGGGCATCAACAACCGTAACCTGCATACCTTCGATACCCGCCTGGAAACCACGCTGGAGCTGTTGCCGCGGATTCCTGCCGGGGTCACCGTGGTCACGGAGTCCGGCATTCATACCCAGGCCGACGTGCTTCGCATGCGCGAGCACGACGTACATGGCTTTCTGGTCGGCGAGGCCTTCATGCGCGAGCAGGAACCGGGTGAAGCGCTGCGGCGGCTGTTCTACTGAGCGGGTTGTAATCAGGGACCAAAAGGGCAGCCGCGTTGGCTGCCCTTTTTCGTCGGCAGAACAATAGCGAGTGTTCTAATGTGTTTATGTGCAGTCCAGCACATCAGGAGCCCTCATGTTTGACCACGTCAAGTTTGGTGTCAGCGACTATGTAGCTAGCAAGGCCTTTTTCCTTAAAGCTCTCGAGCCGCTTGGGGTAATAGGAGGTGCGGAAGGTGAGCCGTCATACGGCATCGAACTCTGCGGTAAGGGAGGCGCCTCGCTGTGCCTGTACCAGGCCAAGGAGAAGCCTGCCCCTCTTCATATCGCGTTCCATGCCGACACTCGACAGCAGGTCGATGACTTCTATCATGCGGCCTTGAAGGCCGGGGGCAAGGACAACGGTGCTCCTGGTCTGCGTCCGAACTATCATGCGAACTACTATGCCGCCTTCGTCATCGGCCCGGATGGGCACAACGTCGAAGCGGTGTGCCACGAGCCCGTGTCTCCTTCCTTTTGCTCTTCCCATATTAGGTAAATTTAACTTGGGTGCTTTGCCGAAGTCGCTCGGTGTCTTGTCGAGCGATTTTTCAAGTCCAGGAGAAGAAGTCATGATGAAGCCGGTTTGCTGGTTCGAGATCTACGTGCAGGACATGGCTCGTGCAAAGGCCTTCTACGAGGCTGTATTCGACGTGCAGTTGGAAGAACTGCCGAGCCCAAGCGCCGATGAAGAGATGCTGGCCTTCCCCGGTGCCATGGAGGAGGCTGCGGGAAGTTCGGGAGCGCTCGTGAAGAGTGGCAACTGGCAGCCCGGCACCGCCGGTACGGGGACGGTCGTCTACTTTGCCTGCGAAGACTGCGCCGTACAGGTGGCGCGGGTGGCCGCGAGTGGTGGCAAGGTGCTTCAGGAGAAGATTTCCATTGGCGACTACGGCTTTGCGGCGCTGATTGCCGATACCGAGGGCAATTCGATCGGGCTTCATTCGATGAGGTAGAGAACATTGCCGCTACAAAGTGTGCAATGAGATGGCAATGACAGCAATGGAGATATCCAAAGCGCGATGGACGAGTGCATGAAACCGGTCATTCAAGAAGAGATATCCGGCTGCGGTATTGCCGCGAGCGCTGCGATCGCCGGCATTACCTACGCCGAGACTAAGAAGAAGGCTAACTCTCTGGGTATTTATGCCGAGGACCCGACACTATGGTCGAGTACCGAGCATGTTCGCAGGCTTCTGCGCGAACTCAATGTTTCAGTCGGCACAAAGACAATACCTTTTGAGGCATGGGAGCGGCTTCCAGACAAGGCGCTCCTGGCGATTAAATGGAGGGTGGAGCGGGGAAAGCCATTCTGGCATTGGGTCGTTTTCGTCAGGGATGGGGTCAATGCGGTCGTGCTTGATTCCAAGAAAGGCTTGAAATCCAATGTTCGCAGGGACTTCGGACGTATGAAGCCCAAGTGGTATATCGCAGTGGCCAACTGACGCTGGGCAGCAGTGTGTGGCCACCTCAGAAAGGAAAAAGCAGGGAAAGCGATGAACCAAGACGAAATCAAGGCATTGTTCGATCAGCAGGCTTCCAGCTATGACGCCCAGTGGGCGAAGACGTTGCCGATTCGGAACTGCCTGCACTTGCTACTGGATGCGGCCTTTGCCGAGCTACCCGAAGAGGCACATGTGCTCTGCGTGGGAGTAGGAACGGGAGCGGAGCTGTCTCACCTTGCTCGTAACAAACCCACTTGGAAGTTCACTGCCGTAGAGCCCTCTGGCGCAATGCTGGACATCTGCCGGAAGCAGGCGGCAACGGAGGGTTTCGCGGGGCGCTGTCAATTTCACGAGGGCTATCTGGAATCACTTCCTGGCGCCCAGATATTCGATGCTGCGACCTGCTTGCTGGTGTCGCAATTCATTCTCGACTGGCAGGACCGTTCCGACTTCTTTCACGAAATAGCCCGCAGGCTCAAGCCGGGTGGGCTTCTCGCGAGCTCTGACTTGGCCTCGGATGTGGCATCACCCGAGTATGAGGTGTTGCTGTGCGCCTGGATGAACATGATGGCGCAGGCGGATATCACGCCTGAGGGAATGGCGCGCATGCGCAAGGCCTATGCCAACGACGTTGGCGTACTTCCGCCGAGCAGGGTGGCCGCCATCATCGAGGCCGGAGGCTTCGAGCCACCCGTGCAGTTCTTCCAGGCCGGCCTGATTCACGCATGGCTGTCGAAGCGCACCGCAAGCAGTGGTGGCCCAGATGATTCATTCGCCCCCACGCTTCCTCATTCGTCATAGACCCAGCCAAAGGAAACCCTCATGTCTCCTAATTCTCTGCAGTCCCTGTTTGCCTACAAGGCCTGGGCCAATGCCGAGCTGTTCACCCTGCTTGCCAACTTGCCGCCAAGTTACGCCGCTGAGCTACACACATGCATTCGAACGCTCAACCATATCTATGTCGTCGATCGCATCTTTCGAGCGCACCTGAGTGAGGATCCACTTCCATTCGATGCAACCAACACCGAAGAGACTCCGTCTATCAGCCAGCTGCATGGAGAGGTAACGGAAACGGACGCTTGGTACGTTGATTATGTCGCCAAGCTGAGCGATTCGGCCTTGTCCGAACCTCTGGCGTTCACTTTCACCGACGGGGATGCAGTACGCATGACCCGAGAAGAAATGCTGTTGCATGTGATCGTTCACGGCGGGTATCACCGTGGCAACGTTGGCCAAGTGCTGAAATCCATCTCGGTGGCACCGCCCCGCGACCTCTATACCAAGTTCTTGCACATCAGCGAACCCGGGCGCAGGGAGCCTGGCTCTTGCTGAACTTTCACAAGGCGTACAGCAGGCTGTGTATGCTGGTGGAATGGTGATTCAAGGAGGATATATGAGTGTCTCTAAATATCTCGTCATCACTCCTCATGTGAGTGAATACCCCACCCCCATTACTTTCCAAAAGGGGGCCTTTCTCACCGTTGGCGAAAAATACGAGGGAAAGGAGGATTGGGAGAACTGGTTTTTTTGCAGCGCGCCAGGGCAGGAGCCTGGCTGGGTGCCTGGCCAGATCATAGAGTTTCTTGTCAGGCGACACGTAAAACTGACCCCCAGGCGACACGGAAAACTGACCCCTCCGTGAGCTCACCTGGAGGGTCCATTGATGCAGCAACCCGGATATAACGTTCCCCACACTCAGGTACGAGGGGAACCGATGCAGAGCCCAGAGGATGTCGCCGCCATGCTCCGCCTGAAGGCCTGTGGCTGGGGCACTCAGCGCATCGCCGATGAACTCGGTGTCGGCAGGAACACCGTCAAACGTTATCTGCGCCAGGGCGGCTGGGCGCCCTACGCGAGCCCGAAGCGCAGCAAGTCGCTTGAAGGGTTTGAGGAATGGCTGAAGGCTCGCTTCCTGCAGCATGCCGGCAACGCCGCCCCCGAGTTCGACACTTCCAGTCCGATTTTGGCCTGAAATCGGCACTCATGGCATGAGAATTCAGTGACTTAGCCATTTCTGGCCGAATTCTTTGTAGTGACACGTTTTTCTTTTGGTGTCTTGCCATCCGTGGTTTTTCCGGTCTATCGTGGTGACATGTTCGTCAAAGTCACCAAATCCGGTCCGCGCCGCTACGTGAAGCTCGTTGAGTCTTATCGCGACGAGGCCGGCAAGCCGCGCCAACGCGTGATCGCGACGCTGGGACGCCTGGAAGCCGTCACCGCCGGGGAGTTGTCAATGGCCATCAGAAGTGACCCACCAGCGGTCATTAGTTTTGACCCACCCGTGATCGTCAGCTGAGCGTCTTCTGCTTCAGCCGGTAGCTCTCCCCGCCGAGCAGGTAGAGGTGCGAGTGGTGGATGATCCGGTCGACGATCGGCACCGCCACGTTGTCATCGTGGAAGAACTCCCCCCAGCTGGTGAAGTCCTTGTTGGTGGTGATGATCAGTGACCGGTGCTCGTAGAACCGGTTGATCAGTTGGAACAGCGCGTAGCGCGCCTGCCGGCTCATCGGCAGGTAGCCGAGCTCATCGATGACCAGGGCGTCGACCTTGGCGAGCTTGTGCAGCGTCTTCTTCAGCTCACCCTTCATCTCGGCGAGTTCCAGTTCCTCGACCAGGTCCAAGGCGTTGCGGAACAGCACCCGGTAGCCGGCCTCGATGGCCTTCTGCCCGATACCGATGCTCAGATGGGTCTTGCCCACCCCCGGCGGGCCGATAAATACCAGGTTCTCGCGGTTGTCGAGGAAGGCGAAGTCCAGCAGGGCGTTGATCTGGCGCTTGGTGATCGTGGTCTGGTGCCGGTAGTCGAACCCCTCCAGCCGCTTGTCGCTGGGGAATCCGGCCTGGCGCCGGTAGAGGTCGATGCGCTTTGCCTCGCGGGTCTGGCGCTCGTGCTCGACCAGCATGTCGGCAAAGGCCAAGTAGGAAACCTCGTTGGCCTCGGCCTGAGCCAGTAGGTCGGTGAGGTCACCGGCGATGGCGCCGAGGCGCAGGCTGCGGTAGCGCCCGGCGGTCAACTCAAGCTGCCCCATGGGTCACCTCCTGCTGACCACCGGAGCGGCCAAGTTGGGCGTAGGGAGCCAGCTCCGCCGGCGTTGTACCCGGGCTGGCGGGCACGTCGGCGTCGTGATCCCGGCCCCGCGCCTTGGCCAGCCGGGCCGCCGCCAACCGCTCCTTGAGCCGCCTAGCCGTGAGGCGCTCCCGGGTAACCCAGTCGCTGACCAGCGCCAGGTCCAGATCGGGCTCGCCTTCCAGCACCTTCCTGGCGCCGCGTAGCTGGTCCTTGTAGTGATGCGGCATGCTATCGCGCAGTCGGGCGCAGAGTTGCTTTCCTAGCGTTTCACCGAGGCGCTGAGCAATGGCTTGCTCCAGGTTGGCCTCCTGCTGGTGGTGATCACGGTAATGGTCGCTGTTGCGTAGCGTGCGACCCTTGCCCAGATGCAGGGTATGAGCGGCGATCTCGTCGCCGCTCTCCAGGTCGTGAGCCGTCAGCCGGTCGCCCGCTTCTTGAACCCCGACACGGCCCTGCTGGTAAGCCATCGGCACCGAGTACTTGTTGGCCTTCCAGGCGATCAACCCGGTCTTGTCGACCCGGCGCGGGGCCAGGCTGTCGTCCTCGCGGCCCACGCAGGCCGGGGTCAGGTAGGGGCGCAGATGGCGCCGCTCCTCGGCGTCGCACAGAGCCCTCGGCTGCTGGCCGGTGGTGCCGTGGGTCCGCACGTTGGCGACGTCGTCGAGCCACTGCCGCACGTAAGCGCGCAGGTCGGCCTCGTCTCGGAACACCTCGCCATAGAAGGCATCCTGTTTGGCGTACTTCACTCCGGCCTCGACCTTGCCCTTGCTCTCCGGGTCGTAGCCGCAGCAGGCGCGGATCCGGAAGCCGGCGGTGGTGGCGTACTCATGGAAGCGCTGGTTCACCTCCAGTTCGCGGAACTGCTCGCTGATCACCACCATCTTGGTCTGGTCGTAGACGCACTCCTCGGGCAGGCCGCCGAAGTAGCGGAACGCCTCGTCGTGCAGGCGGATGAAGGTGGCGGTATCGAGCGGTGACAGGCTGACGCCGACATAGGACAGGCGCGAGTAGGAGAGCACGAACACAACGAAGTACAGAGGGCGCGGCTCGCCGTCGATCATCACCTCGCGCAGCTCGCCCGGATCCACCTGGCACTGCACCCCTGGCACCATGTCGAGCACCGGCTCGTAGTAGCGCCGCTGCCGGCTGGCCACCGTGCTCTTCACCTGCTGTACGTAGCGGCGCAGGGTGCGCTCGGAGACCGCCAACTCGCCGACCTTCTCGCGCAGCTTGCGGGCCACCTTGACGCTGCTCAGCCGGGGGAAGGTGCGCAGCAGGTAGACGATGTAGTCGCGGTGGGCGTCGAGCTTCTTCTCGCGCTCCCGGTTCGACTGCGCCGCCTCGATGGTGGCCTCGTCCTGGCGCAGGTACTTGCGGACGGTGTTGCGGGAGATACCCAGCTCCTGGCCGATGGCGCGGATCGACAGGCCCTGTCCGCCATCGTGTAACGCTTTGATCTTGTGAATCATTCCCCAGTCCTTCACATCTCCGTCCCGACCCTTGGCTGAGCCGACACGGTAGGTGGATGGTGGCAGCGCTGCCACCTCGGGGGTGGGTCAAAAGCGTTGGCCGGTACTGGGTCACTTTACTTGGCCATTAACAGGAGTCCAGCGCGCTGATCAATGGCCTGCTGCGCGTCACCGGCCAGCCGACGCTCGAGGAAGGCACCGGCGAGACCGACTTCGCGCCGGCGCGCTCCGTGGGTGATACCTGGCTGCTAACGTCACTCTGGAAAGAACTCGGCCTGGATGACGCCTTCCGGCGTGTCTTGCGTAGCAAGCGCCAGTTCGATGCCGAGCGGCTGCTGCGGGTCATGGTGTTCAATCGGCTATGTGATCCGGAATCCAAGCTCGGGGTGCTGCGCTGGCTGGAAGATGTACTGGTGCCCGACGTCGACACGACCTCAATCAGTCACCAGCATCTGCTGCGCACCATGGATACCCTGTCGGACTGCAGCGAAGCCCTCAATGACGTTCTGGCACAGCAGCTCAAGCCACTGATCGACCAGGAACTCTCGATCGTCTTCTACGACCTCACCACGATTCGGGCAGAAGGCAGTACCTCACTCGACGGTGATGTCCGTCACTACGGTCCCTCGAAGGAGGGCGGCATCGCCCGCCAGTTCATGCTCGGTGTCGTGCAGACGGCGGAAGGCTTACCCATTCACCACGAAGTCTTCGATGGCAATGTCGCGGAAACCCGCACGTTGCTGCCGACCATCGAAACGGTGGTCAAGCGCTTCAACGTGCGGCGAGTCGTGCTGGTCGCCGACCGTGGCCTGCTCTCTCTGGACAATCTGGCCGCCCTGTCCGCCGTGCGTATCGAGGATCGCCCTTTGGAATTTATCCTGGCGGTGCCGGGACGCCGTTATGGCGAGTTCGATGCGCTGCTGAAGGCGTTTCACCAGACGCATTGCCAGGACGCCGATCGCGAAGCCTACGGCGAGATGGCATGGCAGGACCATCGGCTGATCGTGGCGCACCGGCCGGAGGTCGCCAAGGCGCAGACGGCGGCACGCGATCAGAAGATCGAGGCGTTGCAGGCCGATGCGCGCCAGTGGTTCGAGAAGCTGGACAACCAGGATGCCGGGCGTCGCTATCGTGGCAGAAAGCTCTCGGATGCCGGCGTCACCGCCAGGTTCTACAAGGCCGTCACCGACGCTCACCTCGGGCATATCCTGAAAGTCGATCTGACCGCCGAGACGTTCAACTATGTCCTGGATCAGCGGGCGCTCGATCGCGCGAGGATGATGGATGGCAAGCTGCTGCTGGTCACCAACATGGCCGACCACGAGCCAAAGGAGATCGTAGAGCGCTACCGGGCGCTGGCAGATATCGAGCGCGGCTTCCGGGTGCTGAAGAGCGACATCGAGATCGCGCCGGTCTACCACCGGCTGCCGGATCGTATCCGCGCCCATGCGCTGATCTGCTTCCTCGCGCTGGTGCTTTACCGGGTGCTACGAATGCGGTTGAAGGCCAGCAATCACCCACTGTCGCCGACCCGAGCACTGGAGATTGCCCGCAAGATCCAGTTCCACCAGGTTCTACTTCACCGTCGTGAGACGGCGAGCGGCCTAACCAAATTGAAGCCTGAACAACGCGATCTCTTCGAAGCCATTGGCCTACCGGCACCGACTGCATCTCGCTTGTAGTGCCAATTTTGAAAACACGTTTTCAGGTTAATCAGTGGCTTACGCTTCTATCTGTCGAACTCGGGGGCTCAGAACTCGGCCCACTCGGGCTCGGCCTTCGCCGTCGACCGAACCGGCCGCCGGGTGGGCGGTGCTACCTCCGACGAGGCCGTCGCGGTATAGGAGAGCGCCGCGACGGCACTGCTCGGGGCCGACCGCCGGGTTTCCCCCTTGGCCAACTGGAAGATGGCCACGGACTCCTCCAACTGGGCGGCCTGGGCCTCGAGCGACGCCGCTGCCGCAGAGGCCTGCTCGACCAGGGCCGCATTCTGCTGGGTCACCTCGTCCATCTGCGACACCGCCGTATTGACCTGCTCGATGCCGGAGCTCTGCTCCTGGGAGGCGGCGGCGATCTCGTCCATGATGTCGCTGACACGCCGCACTGAGGTGAGGATCTCCTGCATCGTGGTGCCGGCGCCCTCGACGAGCGAGGAGCCCTTGTTGACCTGCTCGACTGAGGTTTCAATCAGCCGCTTGATCTCGCTGGCGGCCTCCGCACTGCGGCTTGCCAGGTTGCGCACTTCGCTGGCCACCACCGCGAAGCCACGCCCCTGCTCACCCGCCCGCGCCGCCTCCACCGAGGCATTCAACGCCAGGATGTTGGTCTGGAAGGCGATCGAGTCGATCACGCCGATGATGTCCGTCACCTGCCGCGAGCTTTCGCTGATGCCGTGCATGGTCTGCACGACCTCCTGCACCACTTCGCCGCCTCGGCTCGCCGTGGCCGAAGCCTCTTTGGCCAGGGTGCTGCCCTGGCGCGCGTTGTCGGCGTTCTGGCGCACGGTAGCAGTCAACTGATCCATGCTGGCGGCGGTTTCCTGCAGCGAGGCCGCCTGCTCTTCCGTGCGCGAGGAGAGATCGGCATTGCCGCTGGCGATCTCGCGGGCGCCGACATGAATCGAGCCGCTGCTGTCACGCACCGTGGAGACGGTCTGATGCAACCCCGTGCGCATGTGCTGCATGGCGGCAAACAGCTGTCCGATTTCGTTACGTCCGCGGTCGGCGATCGCCTGGGACAGGTCGCCCTTGGCCATCTGCTCGAAATGCTCCACCGCCTCCTGCAACGGCCGGATGACGATCTTCACCATGCCCACACGCACCGCGACGACGGAAGCCATGACCAGCAGCAAGGACGCCAGGCCAATGGTTGCATAGAATTCCATGGTGTCGACGAACCGCTCCATCAGGCTGCTTCCCCGCTCGCTGGCGTAGGTGACGAACTCCCGAACGGCCTCGGCGAACTCCTGGTTGATGGTATCGCCCTCTTGCCGGGCGGCCCGGTAGGCACGCTCGTCCTCCTGCTGGAGCGCTATAAGCTGAGGTTGCAGCCCCCGCTCCATCAAACGGGAGAAGATATCCTCGAGTCGGTCCGCATAGGGGCGCCCCTGCTCGGACTTGGGCACGTCAACGAAGGCAGTGAAGCGAGTCTGGGCCGTGTTCAGCAAGCGCTCTCCCATCTCCAGGTAGCGCTCGGCCCGTGCCCTGTCGCCTTCGTTCAATGCCTCCCTGTAACTACGAAAATTGAATTGAGCATTGGCAATATTCACCTGCGCCCGATTGAGTTCATTCAACTGCTGAACGTTGATGGTATTGAGTTCCTGAATGAATGCACTTCCCAGGCTGCTGGTCTTGTAGCCAAGAAAGGAAACCACAGAGATCAATACGACAAAAAGGCCCAAGATGCCGGTCAGGCTGGCCTTGACTGAAAGGTTTTCCATAAGTCGCTTCATTTCTCATCCTCTGCGCAATGCCGTGGCTCCGGTCCACGGTCGTTCCCTGGCTTCCCTGACGGCTCCTGCCGCGGTTTTCAGCCAGCGAACTCTTATCGGCGTAAGTTGAGTAATCTGATTGGTTATTTTTGCGAAAGTTATTAAAAATTGACCCAAGTCAAAAATGGAAACCTCTCATCACCATTCGTTTTTTCTGAAGAGTTCATTCCTTTATGAATCAGGAAAATATCAATAAGCTCAACTTATGTCAAGCGACATCAGAAAGTGACCCCCTGGCGACAGTGAAATCTGACCCCCTTACCCTCTGACGACCTGCTCGTGATGATGAATGGAATCGGGCTTGATCAGCCCGGCCTTGCGCTTGGCTCGCAGTCGGTAACTGTCACCGCGGATGGTGATGACGTGACTGTGATGCAGCAGTCGGTCGAGGATGGCGGTGGCCACCACGGCATCACCGAACACCTCGCCCCACTCGCTGACCGCCCGGTTGCTGGTGACCAACAGGCTGCCGCGTTCGTAGCGCCGGGTGACCAGTTGGAAGAACAGGTTGGCCGCACCCGGCTCCAGCGGTAGGTAGCCCAGCTCGTCGATGATCAAGAGTTTGGGCTTGGCGAAGTGCCTCAGCCGCTCCTCCAGGGCGCCATTGGCATGGGCCTGGACCAGTTGGGTGATCAGTGCCGTGGCGGTGGTGAACAGCACGGAGTAGCCAGCCTTGACCGCTTCCCGGCCCAGTGCCACGGCGAGATGGCTTTTGCCCACGCCCGGCGGGCCGAGCAGCAGCAGGGCGTCGCCGTTGGCGATCCAGCGCCCGCAGGCCAGCTCACGGATCTGACCGGGATCGACGGCAGGCTGGGCGCTGAAGTCGAACCCTTCCAGAGTGCGCAGGAACGGGAAGCGGGCGATGCTCAGCCCCATCTGGATGCGCCGCTGCTCCTTATGGGCCACCTCCTGCTCGCACAGGTAGGCCAGCGTCTCGCGCAGGGTCAACTCCCGGCGTGCGGCTTCGTCGAGCAGCGTGTCGAGCCGCTCGCGGATGGCGGTCAGCTTGAGACGCGTCAGCATGGCATCCAGGCGCTCCGTCTCGGGCATCGTCATTACCAGCCACCTCCCACCACGGCTTCGTACTCGGTCAGGTCGCGCTGCAGCACGGCCGGCGGCAAGGTGGCCACGATCTCGCTGGACGCCACGATCTCCTCGGCGTCCGCTTTGGGTGATCGGTAGCCGACGATGCCCTGCAGGTGCTCCGGCAGGCAGCGCACCTGGCGGCGCCCGCCCAGCTCCGGGTGGCGGGCCACTTCACGGCCGGCGTGGTGCACACGCAGTTCGCCGTCGGTCACGCTGACCTGAACGGGCTCACCGATGAGGCGCCAGGGCACGCTGTAGCGGTTGGTGTCGACCTCCACGGTGGCGTCGCGCTGGACCCGACGGTTCAGCTCTCGTGCCTGCTCGAAGGGAGCCCGGTCGTTCAGCGGCTGCAGGCTGGCCTGCTCGGCGATGAAGCGCACCGCCGGCAGCTCTCCGGTGGTGCCGTGGACCCGCTGGTCGGCGATCTCGCGCATCCACCAGCTCAGGTGGGCCTCCAGCGCTGCCCAGGCGGCGAAGGTCCGGCCGGCGATGGCGTTACGCTTCACGTAGCCAACGCCACGCTCGTCCTTGCCCTTGGTGCGGGCGCGGTACGGTGCGCAGGCCATCGGTCGGAACCCCCAGTAACGCGCAAAGGCCGCCAACCGCTCGTTGAACACGACTTCGCGGGTCGCCGCGTTGTGGTGGTCGACCAGCGCCCGGGCGTTATCCAGCAGCACCTGCTCTGGAATCCCACCAAAGTGGCGGAAGGCGCCCTCCAGCCCGGCGAACCACGCCGATTGCCGCTCGTGCCGGAAGGCGCGGACGTAGTGGCGGCGGGAGTAGCCCAGGGTGGCGACAAACAGGAAGACCTTGACCGACTCCCCCTCGATAGTGATGTGGCGGCTGCCGAAGTCGATCTGCAGCTGCTTCCCGGGCGGGGTCTCGAACCTCACCGTGGCCTTGGCCTCGGCGGCCAGTGCTTGGCGGAACGGCGCGCAAGCGCGTTCCACCGTGCGCAGGCTGACCGTGATGCCGTGTTCGAGCTGCAGGTCCTGCAGGACCACGGCGGCGTTGTCGGCATGCTGCAGGAAGCGAGCCTTCAGCCATTCCTCAAACCCTTCAAGCGACTTGCTGCGCTTCGGGCTCGCGTAGGGCGCCCAGCCGCCCTGGCGCAGATAACGTTTGACGGTGTTCCTGCCGACACCGAGTTCATCGGCGATGCGCTGAGTGCCCCAGCCACAGGCCTTCAGGCGGAGCATGGCGGCGACATCCTCTGGGCTCTGCATCGGTTCCCCTCGTACCTGAGTGTGGGGAACGTTATATCCGGGTTGCTGCATCAATGGACCCTCCAGGTGAGCTCACGGAGGGGTCAGTTTTCCGTGTCGCCTGGGGGTCAGTTTTACGTGTCGCCTGACACCGAGCGCAGCACCAGCGTGCGTGGCTCCGGTTTCAGCCTCTTCCAGACCGCGGTGATGCTGGAGGATCAGGTGCGGGCGCGAACCAAGGAATTGGAGGCGGCGCTGCGCGAGAATGAGCAGATCAATCGTGCCTTGCAGCAGGTGCAGGAGGATATGGAGCGGGAGATCCGCGAGCGGCGCGAGGCGCTCGTGGCGCTGGAGCGCGAGAGGGAGGAGCAGCAAGTCCTCATCGGTAAATTGGAAGAGGCCCACAATCAGCTGCTCCAGTCGGAGAAGCTCGCTTCCATCGGCCAACTTGCCGCGGGTGTCGCCCACGAGATCAACAATCCCATCGGTTTCGTCAGCTCCAACCTCAACACCCTGCGTCAGTACATCGACGACCTGCTGCGCCTGATCGATCTCTACGAGACGGTCGAGTCGTCATTGACGACCGAGGCGGCCGAGCGGATCGCACAGCTCAAGTCGGAACTCGAGCTGGACTATCTGCGTGAAGATGTCGGGGCACTGATCGCCGAGTCGATCGACGGTACGGCCCGGGTGCGGCGTATCGCTCAGGATCTGCGCGATTTCTCTCGTACCGGTGCCACCGACTGGCAGCTTGCCGATCTTCATCAGGGGCTGGAGAGCACGCTCAACGTGGCGACCAACGAGATCAAGTACAAGGCCACGATAGTACGAGAATACGGTCAACTGCCGGCGGTCGAGTGTGTGCCAGCCCAGCTCAACTAGGTCTTCCTGAATCTGCTGGTCAATGCGGCTCAGGCCATCGAGGACCACGGCACCATCACGCTGCGCACCGGCTGCGAAGGCGATCAGGTGTGGCTTGCCTTTACCGATGACGGGACGGGGATACCTGCAGAGCTGCAGTCGCGTATCTTCGATCCCTTTTTCACCACCAAGCCGGTCGGCCAGGGCACCGGCCTCGGCTTGTCGCTTTCCTATGGCATCGTGCAGAAGCACGGAGGACGCATCGAGCTGGTTAGCCGCCCCGGGGAGAGCACGACCTTCACCCTCTGGCTGCCAATTAGGCGCAGCCCGGAAGAAAATTCTTCAGCGGTTGAACAGCCACAATAATCCGCTGATGAGCAGGCTCAGCAGGATCATGGTGGTGACGGGAAAGTAGAACGAGAAGTTCTCGCGGCGTATGGCGATATCTCCCGGTAGCTGGCCAAGCGGCAGCTTGGAGAGCCATGGCCAGAGCAGGCCGATGAGTACGATACACAGGCCAATGACGATCAGGGTGCGGGACATCCTGCCTCCTGTTCCGTTTGACTCGCGCTGACCGAGAACAAACCGTACCGGCGAGTGCCGGTACGGTTGAGACTGGCTTGCGCTTACTGCTCGGCGCTGAAGGGCAGGGATGAGTGGTGCAGCACGATGCGCAGCTCACCTTCGTCATCCAGGTGATAACCCCAGGTCTTGTCCACGGTGGTGGTGTTGCCTTCGGCATCGAGGATGGACACGTTGCCCATGGTCAGGGCGACATCGCCGCTGATCAGGATGGCGGCATTTTCGATGGTGACTTCCTGCCAGCCCTTCAGGGCAAAGCCGCTGTCTTCACTGTACTCATCGCTGTGGCCGACGAAGTAGGCCAGTGCGCCTTCGGGCGTCGTACGGAAGGTTTGCGGCGCGGCGGCCAGGGTGGGTTTGAAGAGTACCGCACCCATGTCGTAGCCGTAGGCGCTGTCGATCACTTCCTGTGCCAGTTCGCGGGCGGCGTCGATGCCTTCCGCCTCATAGGTACTGGAAATGGCAACCAGGGCGTCGCCCCAGGCTTGCTGTGCCGCCAGCACCTGCTCTTCGGTGATGTCGCCACCCAGGTGAGTGACCTGTGCGGCACTGGCCAGGCCAGCAGTGCCAAGGCCGAGCCCGAGGGCCATTGCAGTGATCAGTGTCTTGAATTTCATCATTCGTCTCCTGTCGGTGAGTCCATGTAAGGTCTAGTGATCGAGCCTGCAAGCTTACCAGCTCAGCCGGCGCAGATGGGTCATAATTCCCTGCAGCGGGTGCGGCAGGGCCTGGCCGGAGAGGCGGCTGGCCTGGCTGCGGCAGGAGTAACCGGTGGCCAGCAGGCGGCCCCGGTTGGCCGCGTCCTCGACCACCGGCTGCCACGACTGGGCGTAGATGGTCTTCGAGGTTTCCAGGTTGCGCGCTTCGTGGCCGTAGGTGCCGGACATGCCGCAGCAGCCGCTGGCGACGAGTTCGAGCTCGAAGCCGAAGGCGGCGAACACCTGCTGCCACGCCTTGGGGCTACCCGGGGCGTTGGTCTTCTCGGTGCAGTGGGAGAGCAGCCGGAAGCTCGGGTCGTCGAGTTTCTCGAGCTCCCGGGCCAGGGCCGGCGGCACCAGGCGCTTGCCCTGAGCCACCAGCCACTCCTGCAGCATCAGCACCTCGGGCACGGCAGCGGGGCCCAGCGCCTTCACGTACTCCTGGCGGTAGGTGAGGGTCATGGCCGGGTCGATGCCCACCAGCGGCACGCCGAACTCGGCCAGGGCGCGCAGCCGTCGCGCCTGCTTCTCCGCGGTGCGCTCGAAGGCGCCAAGGAAGCCCTGCACGTGCAGCGGCTTGCCGTTGGCCGTATAGGGGGCGACGAACACCTTGATGTCCAGACGCGAGAGCAGCTCGACGATGTCCATCACCAATTCTGCCTCGAAGTGGCTGGTGAAGGCGTCCTGCACGAGCACTATGCTTCTGGCCTTCTGCGCCTCGCTGAGCAGGCCCAGCGAGATCGGCGTCGCCTCGGCGACACCCCAGGCACGCAGCTGCTTGGTCAGTCGTGCGCGAGAGAGGCGCGGGCTGTCGACCAGGCCGACGTGCTGGGACAGCAGGCGGTCCACCAGGCGCTGATTCAGCGCGGCGTTGTACAGCGGCGCGGCATGGGCGAGATAGGGCACGAAGAACTCCATGCCGCCGATCAGGTAGTCCCGCAGCGGGCGCAGGTAGCGGCCGTGGTAGACCTCGAGGAACTGCGAGCGCGAGTCCGGCACGTTGACCTTGATCGGGCACTGGCCGGCGCAGGACTTGCAGGCCAGGCAGCCCGCCATGGCGTCGTAGACCTCATGGGAGAAGTCGGCCTCGTCGCGGCGGCGCCAGGTGTTGCGCGCCCGCGCCGGGAACGAGGTGATGAAGCCCCATACCCCCTCGCGGCGCTTCTCTTTTGCCTCTTCGACCAGGTCGATCCCGGCCTTGCCCTGCAGGCGCAGCCACTCGCGGACGAGGCTGGCGCGTCCCTTGGGCGAGTGGATGCGGTCGCGGGTCGCCTTCCACGAGGGGCACATGGCGTCGTCGGGGTCGTAGTTGTAGCAGGCGCCGTTGCCGTTGCAGTACACCGTGGCGGCGTGGGCCTGCCAGGCGCGCGCGTCGATCTGGCGGTCGAGCTGGCCGCGGGTGGGCACGCCGTCGATGGTCAGCAGACCCGGGTCGACCCACTTCACCGTATCCTCGCTGACGCTAGTTGTCGACGCTGTGCCCGCGGCTTCGGGCGGGATGGAGGGCTTCGCGGCTTCGGGCGGGATGGAGGGCTTCGCGGCTTCGGGCGGGATGGAGGGCTCCGCGGCGTCGGGCGGTATGGAGGGAGTCGCGATCTTGCCCGGGTTCAGCTGATTGTGCGGGTCGAAGGCGGCCTTGACCCGCTGCAGGCTGGGGTAGAGCTCGCCGAAGAACTTTGGCGCGTATTCGGAGCGCACGCCCTTGCCATGCTCGCCCCACAGCAGCCCGCCATATTTCTGGGTCAGCTCGGCCACCTCGTCGGAGACTTCGCGAATCAGCCGCTCTTGCTCGGGATCCTTCATGTCGATGGCGGGGCGCACATGGAGTACCCCGGCATCGACATGGCCGAACATGCCGTAGCTGAGTCCGCGGGCATCCAGCGCGGCGCGGAACTCAGCGATGAAGTCGGCCAGATGCTCCGGCGGCACCGCGGTGTCCTCGACGAAGGGGATGGGCCGCTTCTCGCCCTTCTCGTCGACCCTGGCATTGCCCAGCAGACCCACGGCGCGCTTGCGCATGCCGTAGACCTGCTGGATCTGGGCGCGCCCCTGGGCCAGGGTGTAGCCGAGGCGCGGTACGCTCTCATCCGCTTCCAGGTGACGACAGAAGGCGGCCACCCGCTCGGCAAGCCGCTCGGGGTCGTCGTCGTTGAATTCGATCAGGTTGATGCCGCGGATGGCCACCGCCTGGCGCTCGGCCGTGACGGTATCGCCCTCGGCAGATCCCTGGGGCGCCTCGCTGGGAAAGAACTCCGCCACGCTGTCCCAGACGAAGTCCTCCATGGCCAACAGCAGCACCTTGTCGTCCACCGTCTCGATGGAGGTGGGTTTCGCCGCAGAAGCCATCAAGGCCTTGGCGTCGCGCAGGGCATCCATGAAGCCCGCATAGCGCACGTTGACCAGGGTCGAGTGCTTGGGGATCGGCAGCACGTTGAGTACCGCCTCGTTGAGAAAGCCCAGCGAGCCCTCCGAGCCGCACAGCAGGCTGTTCATGTCGAGGCGGCCCTGCGCGTCCCTGAGATGCGCCAGGTCGTAGCCGGTCAGGCAGCGGTTGAGCGGCGGGAACTTGGCAGCGATCAGCTCGCGCTGGGTGTCGATGATTTCCCGCGCGGTGCGGTAGGCGTTGCCGATCGTGCCGCTGTGATGGCACAGCGTCTCCAGCTCGGCGTCTTCCACCGGGCGGCTCACCAGCCGCTCGCCGCCGAGCAGCACGCTGTCGAGCTCGAGCACGTGGTCGCGGGTCTTGCCGTACTCGCAGCTGCCCTGGCCGCTGGCGTCGGTGGAGATCATGCCGCCGAGGGTGGCGCGGTTGGAAGTGGAGAGGTCCGGGGCGAAGAACAGACCGTGGGGTTTCAACGCCGCGTTGAGCTGATCCTTGACCACCCCGGCCTGCACCCGCACGCGGCGGTTCTCGACGTCGATATCGAGTATCCGGTTCATGTGACGGGACACGTCCACCACCAGGCCGTCGGTGAGCGACTGGCCGTTGGTGCCGGTGCCGCCGCCGCGGGGCGTGAGCGCCACCTGGCGATGCTCAGGCTCGGCGGCGAGGCGGGCAATCAACGCGAGGTCTTCGGCATGGCGCGGGAACAGCGCCGCCTGGGGCAGGCGCTGGTAGATCGAGTTGTCGGTGGCCAGCACCGTGCGGCTGGCGTAGTCGGGGGCGATCTCGCCCTCGAAGCCTGCCGCCTTGAGCGCCTCGAGGAAGCGCAGGTAGTGGGGCGCCAGCTCGGCGCTGTGGCGCGAGTCCTTGATGTCCAGTCGTGCAATCATGGTGTCGATTCGTTCGGTGACGCTGCCGGGCGGGCAGGCAGGGAATAGGCGTCTACTTTATCGCGAGAGGGGGGTGCCGCGCACCCCGCAGGCCTGCCGACGTGGCACCTTGGCGGCCTTTTGCCTACAATGTTCCGCCGTTTTTCCGTCTTTTACCGTTTCGCTTTCAGGGGCTGGACGCCATGCTCGATCCCAAACTGCTGCGCAGCGACCTTGCTTCGGTCGCCCAACGACTGGCCAAACGTGGCTTTACCCTCGATACCGCACGGCTCGAGGCGCTGGAGTCCCGGCGTCGTGACTTGCAGACCGAGACCGAGTCCCTGCAGAACGAGCGCAACGTCCGCTCCAAGGCGATCGGCAAGGCCAAGGCTTCCGGCGAGGACATCCAGCCGCTGCTCGACGAGGTGAGTGACTTGGGCGAGCGCCTGGAGGCGGGCAAGAGGCAGCTCGCCGAGGTGCAGGCCGAATGGGACGGCCTGGTCAGCGGCATTCCCAACCTGCCCCACGACAGCGTGCCGCAAGGCGAGGGCGAAGAAGATAACGTCGAGCTGCATCGTTGGGGTACGCCGCGCGAGTTCGATTTCGACGTGCGCGACCATGTCGACCTAGGCGGGCTCAAGGGTGAACTGGACTTCGAGCTGGCGGCCAAGCTGACCGGCTCACGCTTCGCCGTGCTGCGTGGGCAGATCGCTCGTCTGCATCGAGCGCTGGCGCAGTTCATGCTCGACAAGCAGACTCTCGAGCACGGCTACGAGGAGTGCTACGTGCCCTACATGGTCAACGAGGCCTCGCTCTACGGCACCGGGCAGCTGCCTAAGTTCGGCGAGGACCTGTTCCGGCTCGACGACGAGCGCGGCTTCCACCTGATCCCCACCGCCGAGGTGCCGCTGACCAATTTCGCTCGCGACGAGATTCTCGACGCCAAGGCGCTGCCGCTCAAGCTCACCGCCCATACGCCCTGTTTCCGCAGTGAAGCGGGCTCCCACGGCCGCGACACCCGCGGCATGATTCGCCAGCACCAGTTCGACAAGGTCGAGATGGTGCAATTGGTGGAGCCGGAGCAGAGCTACGCGGCGCTGGAGGAGATGCGCGGCCACGCCGAGGCGATCCTGCAGGCGCTGGAGCTGCCCTACCGGGTGATGACGCTGTGTACCGGCGACATGGGCTTCGGCGCGGCCAAGACTTACGACCTGGAGGTGTGGCTGCCGAGCCAGCAGACCTACCGCGAGATCTCCTCGGTGTCGAACTGCGAGGACTTCCAGGCGCGGCGCATGCAGGCGCGCTTCCGCCACCCCGAACAGAAGAAGCCGCAGCTGCTGCATACCCTCAACGGCTCGGGCCTGGCGGTGGGGCGCTGCCTCATCGCGGTGATGGAGAACCATCAGAACGCCGATGGCTCCATTACCGTGCCCGAGGCGCTGCGCCCTTACCTCGGCGGCATCGCCACCCTCAATTCTCGATCTCCCAGCTGACGCTGACCCCCGCCTCGATGACGATCGTCCCTGGGCGGTACTCGACCTGGCCGGTGCTCTCGCGGGCATCGGCGCTCATCGCCATCATGCGCGGCATATAGACGGGTGAGCGCGTCTCGCTGATCGTGGCCACCGGGCCCAGCGAGACGTTCAGGGTGCGTGCCATCAGCTCGGCCTTGTGGCGCGCCTTCTCCAGCGCCATCACCAGCGCCTCGTCGGTGGCGGCAGTGCGATCCGCCAGGTCGTAGCTGATGGCGTCGAGGGCGTTGACCCCGGCGGCGGTCAAGGCGTCGAGCAGGCGCGGCAGGCGCTCGAGGTCGTCGACGCGCACCTGGAAGGGCCGCTCCACCCGAGTGCGCATCAGCAGCTCGCTCTCCTCATCGCCGCGACGCGGCGCAGGCACATATTCCGGCTGCACGTTGAGCGAGCCGGCGCTCAGGTCGTCGCGTGCCACCCCGGCTTCCTCTAGGGCCTGGATCAATGCCGTGGCGCGCTGCTCCAGTTGGTCGCGGGCTTGGCGCAGGGCGTCGGGGTCCGTCTGCTCGTCGCTGTAGGCCAGGGCAGGCGTGCGCTCCCACAGGCGTGCGCTGAGCGTGGCGCGGTCGGGCACGACATCGAGCTGGGCTTCGGCCTGCACGTCCAGTCGGGCGCGCGGCTGGTCGGCCTGGGCCAGCATGGCGGGCAGCGTCACTGCAGCCAGCAGGCCGCCCAGCAGCAGAGAGCGAAGGGGAGTCGGAATCATCGAAAGGCCTCCTGGCGACAAGGGGCAGATAGGGGGAGCGGCAGGCGCAGCGGCCGGGAGGCTGTGGAGCTGCCGGTCGGGCGAGTTTGTGCCTCCGCCCGCTTGGGGTCATGATAAGCAGGACACGCCAGACAAGGATAGATGGCATGCTTTACCGTGATGACAACGTGCGCTACGGACGTCCGCTTACCTTGACGCTTTCACTGGCCGCGCTGGTGGTGATCATCGCCGGCATTCGCGCCGGTGCCGACCTGCTCATTCCGCTGCTGCTGGGATTGTTCATTGCGGTGATCTGCACGTCGCCAGTGAACTGGCTGCGCCGGCTGGGAATCACGCCGCCCATTGCCGTCCTTATCACCCTGCTGGTAATTGGAGGGTTTCTCCTGCTGGTGGGGCTGCTGGCGGTCAATGCCTTCGGTACCTTCATCGAGGCCCTGCCAGGCATCGAAGACCAGCTCTACTACCAATACCTCAACCTGCTCGACAGTCTGGCGGCCATGGGGCTTGCCATCAATCCCGACACCCTGGCGGGCCTGGTCGAGGGTGGAGAGGAGAGCGGCTGGCTCTCGGCCTTGCTGGGCGGGATCGGCAACCTGCTGATGCAGAGCATGGTGGTCGCGCTGCTGGTCATCTTCATGCTGTTCGAGACGCTCAATTTTCGCCGCAAGGTTGCCCAGGCGCTCGACGATCCGGAGGCCAGCCTGCGCCGCTTCCAGGAGTTCAGCCTGACCCTTAAGCGCTACCTGGCGGTCAAGACCTTCGTCAGCCTGCTCACCGGTATCCTGGCTTGGCTTGCCTGCGTGCTGGCGGGCGTGGATTTCCCCCTGCTGTGGGGCGTGCTGGCCTTCGCCCTCAACTACATTCCCAACATCGGTTCGGCCATCGCAGCCTTGCCGCCGGTCCTGCTGCTGCTGGTTGCCCAGGGCGGCGGGCTGGTGCCGGCTTTCGGCCTGGCCATGGCCTACCTGGCGATCAACTTCGTGCTTGGCAACCTGGTGGAGCCGCGGCTGATGGGGCGGGCGCTGGGGCTCTCCACCTTCGTGGCCTTCCTGTCGCTGGTGGTGTGGGGCTGGATGCTGGGGGTGGTGGGAATGCTGCTCTCGGTGGTGCTGACCATGACACTCAAGATCGCCCTCGACAGCCATCCGCAAACGCGCTGGATCGCCCATCTGCTAGGGCCGGGGCAGCGTCCGATCTCCGATACCGTGGCGCCGGACGCCGGCCGGCCGATGCCGAAGGCGCAGGGCAGGGCGGTAGAAAACGCGACGCCCCGGACGGAGCCGGAGCGTGACGACTGAACGGTAACAACGAGCCTGTGACGGCTGGCCGGCGGGTGGCAACAAAGGCTCTGGTGCGCCGGGGCCTGCGCTTAGACGTTCTGGTCGATGAACTGGCTCAGCTGCGACTTGGACTGAGCGCCCACCAGTGAAGCGACCTTGGAACCCGACTTGAACAGCATGACCGTGGGTACGCCACGTACGCCCTGTTCGGCGGCAATTTCCGGGGCGTCGTCCACATTGATGCTGACCACCTTGAGGTTGCCGGTACGCTCCTCGGCCACCTCGTCGATGACCGGGGCCATGACCTTGCAGGGTCCACACCAGGGGGCCCAGAACTTCAGCAGCACCGGCTGATCCGCTTTCAGTACTTCCTGCTCGAAGTTGGCGTTGGTGACATCGACGTTATTGGTCATGTGATTCTCCAGTTACGTTGCGCTGCATCGAGCGAATCGGATGGCACGCCAATGGCATGCTGGGCCGGCAGATGTTAGCGGCCGCCAGGGATGCTGGCAATGCAAGGCGGCCTGCCTGTTGCCCCAGCGGTCCTGCAAGTCGCCGTTTCAGGGTATCGACCTGCCCGCACGATGCCTGTGAGGGTGGTGGCGAACTCGGTAGTCTTCTGTAGCACAATGAAATGAAAGGGAGCTTGGGCCTGGCTATGGTGTCTTGCCCGGTGCCTGCCGCTGTTAAGGGGAGTTTAGACACCACCCGCCATCTCGACTAGCTTGGCAAGGACAAGACGGAGCGGAAGGTATATGGACATGGCTCAGCTCCGGACTGCATTGCCGTAGGTCACACCGGTTGCGCGAGCAGGTGCATCGCCTGTGTCGCAACCTTATGGTTTTGCCAGTGTCGCTGGGCCTTGCAAGGAGAAGTCTGGCCATGACGACACAGTGCACCCTCACTTACGATGGCAAGCGGCTCACCGGGCCGGTTGATCAGCCGCTCATCGAGTTTCTCGCGGCGCACGGCATCACGCTGCCCCACGTCTGCTACCACCCTTCTCTCGGGGCGCTCGAAACCTGCGACGCCTGCTGGGTCGAGGTTGACGGCGAGCTCAAGCGTGGCTGTACCCTGAGCTCCCGCGAAGGGCTCACGATCAGCGCCGACCAGGCGCATGCCCGGGCCGCCCGGGAAGAGGGAATGGATCGCCTGCTGGCCAAGCACGAGCTCTACTGCACGGTTTGCGAGAACAACAACGGCGACTGCACCCTCCACAACACCATGGTGGACATGCAGATTCCCATCCAGCGTTATGAATTCCAGCGCAAGCCTTACGAAAAGGACACTTCCAGCCCGTTCTATACCTACGATCCCGACCAGTGCATCCTGTGCGGCCGCTGCGTCGAGGCGTGTCAGAATGTCGAGGTCAACGAGACGCTCTCCATCGATTTCTCTAGCGACAATCCGCGCGTGCTGTGGGACGGCGGCAAGCCGATCAACGATTCCAGCTGCGTGCACTGCGGCCACTGCGTCACGGTGTGCCCCTGCAACGCCCTGCTCGAGAACAGCATGGAAGGCAAGGCGGGGCCGTTTACCGCCATGCCCTGGTCGCTCAAGCGACCGATGATCGAGATCGTCAAGAAGCTCGAGACCACCACGGGGGCGGTGCCGGTCTCGGGGCTGTCGGAAATCGACATGAACCTGCGCCAGCCCGAGATCAAGCGCACCAAGACCGTATGCACCTACTGCGGGGTCGGGTGCGCCTTCGAGCTCTGGACCCGCGACCGCCATATCCTCAAGGTGCAGCCGGTGCCCGAAGCGCCGGCCAACGGCATCTCTACCTGCATCAAGGGCAAGTTCGGCTGGGACTTCGTCAACAGCAAGCAGCGCCTGACCATGCCGCTGATTCGCGACAACGGGCGCTTTCGCGAGGCGAGCTGGGACGAGGCGCTGGCGCTGGTGGCGCGTCGCCTGATTGAGGTGCGCGACCGCCACGGCGCCGATAGCCTGGGCTTCATCGGGTCGAGCAAGGCGAGCAACGAGGAGGCCTACCTGACCCAGAAGATTGCCCGGCGCATCATCGGCACCAACAACGTCGACAACTCCTCACGCTACTGCCAGAACCCCGCCACCAAGGGGCTGTTTCGCACCGTCGGCTACGGTGGCGATGCCGGCACCATCGCGGACATCGCCAAGGCCGACGTGGTCGTGATCGTGGGCAGCAATACCGCCGAGAACCATCCGGTGATCGCGGCGCGCATCAAGGCCGCCCAAAAGCAGCATGGCCAGAAGCTGATCGTGGTCGACCCGCGCAAGCATGAGCTGGCCGAGCGCGCCGATCTCTTCCTGCGGCCCAAGGCCAGCACCGACCTGATCTGGGCGTCGGCGCTGTCGCGCTACATGTTCGATCATGGTCTGGCCGACACGGCGTTCCTCGACCGCTGGGTCAGTCACGTGGACGAGTACCGCGAATCGCTGGAACCCTTCACCCTGGACTTCGCCGAGCAGAAGACGGGTATCTCCCGCCAACTATTGGGCGAGGCGGCGGAGATGATCGGCCGGGGCGAGCGTGTCTGCCTGCTGTGGGCCATGGGCATCACCCAGCACAGCCACGGCTCGGACACCAGCACGGCGCTCTCCAACCTGCTGCTGGTCACCGGCAACTATGGCAGGCCCGGTACCGGCGGCTACCCGATGCGCGGCCACAACAACGTGCAGGGCGCCAGCGATTTCGGGTGCCTGCGCAACATGTACCCCGGTTACGACAAGGTGACGGATCCGGAGGCGCGCGACCGCTGGGCCAGGGGCTGGGGCGTCGACCCCGAGCAGCTTTCGCCCGAGGTCGGCGAAGGCAACTTCCTGATGGTGCAGTCGGCCGACGAGGGCCGTATCAAGGCCATGTACATCATCGGCGAGGAGACGGCGTTCTCCGACTCCAATACCCACAATGTGCACACTGCCTTCGAGAAGCTCGAGTTCATGGTAGTGCAGGACATGTTCCTCAGCCGCACGGCCGAATTCGCCGATGTGGTACTGCCCGCCTGCCCCAGCGTCGAAAAGGAGGGCACCTTCGTCAACACCGAGCGGCGCATCCAGCGTTTCTACCAGGCCCTCGAGCCGCTCGGCGACAGCCGGCCCGACTGGCGCATCCTTACCGAGCTCGCCGCCCGCATGGGGCACGACTGGGGCTACACCCACCCTTCTCAGATCATGGCCGAGTGCGCCGGGATCTCGCCCATGTTCGCCGGGGTCACCTACGAGCGCCTGGAAGGCTGGCGGTCGCTGCTGTGGCCGGTGGCGGCCGACGGTACCGACTCGCCGCTGCTCTATACCGACGGTTTCCCCAATGAGGACGGCAAGGCCAACCTACATCCCCTCGAGTGGCAGGAGCCGGACGAGGCCGCCGACGAGGAATACGACCTGATGCTGGACAACGGGCGCATGCGCGAGCACTTCCAGGGCACCAACCAGACAGGCCGCAGCGCGGGCCTGTGGGACCAGGTGCCGGGTGGCTTCGTCGAGGTGAGCCCAGAACTTGCTGCCGAGCGCGGCATCGAGGAGGGCACCTGGGTGCGCATCACCTCCCGGCGCGACAGCCTGGAGCTGCCGGCGGTGATCACCGACCGAGTGGCAGGCAAGACGCTGTTCCTGCCTATTCACTTCGGCAAGCCGGGGGTGAACCAGCTGACCGGTGAGCACAACGACCCGGACGTGCAGACGCCGGCCTACAAGGAGACGGCGGTCAAGCTGGAAGTGCTGGACCGGCGCGGAGAGCCGCCGCTGCCGGCTCACAACTACCGCTATGGCCGCCGTACCCCGACTCAAGGCGTCGAGGTCGAAGTGAAATGGGCACGGGGTGATTACACGCTGCCGCCCGCCCAGCAATCCAACCCGAGGAAGATGTAATGGCTGAACGAATCTCGCACGACGTGACGCCACCCAAGATTGGCCCCGGTGCCCATGAAGAGCTCGAGCGGCTGCTGCAGACGCTGCATGAGCATGGGGTGCTGCGTCTGGCCAACGATTTGGTGGCTGCCAATACCAAGATCGCCGGCGTGGTGGTCGATGGCCTGAGCAAGGAAGGTACGCTTAATGCCCTGCAGAACCTGTCGATCCTGGCCATGATGCTGTCGCAGGTGCCGCCGGAGCGCTTCTACCGCGTCACCTTCGCCCTAAAGGATGCGTTGGACTGTGTCGGACAGCACCAGCCCCACACGCAAGAGAAGGAGGCCCCCGGGGTAGGCGGGGCCTATCGCATGCTCAACGACGAGGCGCTGTGGCGTGGCATCGTGCCGTTGGTCGAAGGGCTCAAGGCCTTTGCCGAGGGGCTCGACAGGCCGGTCGACAAGCCGGTGAGCGATTTCTTCGACAAGCCGACCAGCGGGCCCTGAGGCGAGGCAGGCGCGGGCGGAGGGCTCCTCCCGAAGTGGGATCAGCGGTGCCATGGAGGGATATAGCCGGCTAGCGTGAGGTGCGCTGCGGATGGTTTATTTTTATGCCATTTGGTGATTAGATGAGGGCAGTCTAATCTCCAATAAGCATCGAAGCATCAGCATTGCAAACTGGGTGGTAGGGAGCCGAGCGCGCCATGAAACTGCAACAACTTCGTTATGTCTGGGAAGTAACCCGGCACAACCTCAACGTTTCGGCCACGGCGCAGAGCCTATTCACCTCGCAGCCCGGCATCTCCAAGCAGATCCGCCTGCTGGAGGACGAGCTGGGCGTGGAGATCTTCGCTCGCAGCGGTAAGCACCTGACCCGCGTCACCCCGGCCGGCGAAGCTATCGTCGAGCTGGCCGGGCAGGTATTGCGGTTGACCGACAACATCAAGCAAGTGGCCCAGGAGCACAGTGACGAGCGCCGCGGCAGCCTGTCGATCGCCACCACCCATACTCAGGCCCGCTATGCCCTGCCGCCGGTGATCGGCGCATTTACGCGCAAGTATCCGGACGTTGCGCTGCACATGCAGCAGGGCACGCCCAAGCAGATCGCCCAGATGGTCAGCGATGGCCAGGCCGACTTCGCCATCTGCACGGAATCGCTCGAACTGTTCAACGACCTCGTGCTGCTGCCGTGCTATCGCTGGAACCGCTGCGTGCTGGTGCCCAAGGGCCACCCGCTGAGGGCGGATGGCGCGCTGACGCTGGAGCGCCTCGCCGAGCAGCCACTGGTGACCTACGTATTCGGCTTCACCGGCCGCTCGCAGCTCGATGACGCCTTCCGTGCCAAGGGGCTCACGCCCAACGTGGTGCTGACAGCCGCCGATGCCGATGTGATCAAGACCTACGTGCGGCTGGGGCTCGGGGTCGGCATCGTGGCACACATGGCCTACGATCCGGTGCTGGACAGCGATCTGGAGGTGCTGGAGGCCGACCATCTGTTCGAGAGTTCGGTCACCAAGATCGGCATTCGTCGCGGCACCTTCATGCGTGGCTACATGTACGACTTCGTCAAGGGTTTTGCCAGCCACCTCGAGCGCGACCTGGTCGATGCCGCCTTGGCCGCCGGCCCGCGCCACGAGCACGAGCTGTTCAAGAACATCCCCTTGCCGGTGCGCTGAGCGCCACGCCCGCCCTTGCCGACTCCGGCACGCCAGGGCGTGGTTACCGCGGCGCAGGGCGCTCGCCGCCTTGCGCCTGGCCGTGATTCCCTAGGCGGTTTGCGGACGGTCGCCGGGGAGGTTGAGCGCATGCAGCCCGCACTCCTTGCCGGCCTGGTCCTCCCACCACCAGCGCCCTTCACGCTCGTGCTGATGCGGCAGAGTGGGCCGGGTGCAGGGTTCGCAGCCGATGCTGACGAAGCCCCGCGCATGCAGCGGGTTGTAGGGCACGTCGAACATGCGGATGTAGTTCCACACGTCGTCGCTGCGCCAATGGGTGAGCGGGTTGATCTTGTAGAGCGGCTGCGACTCGCTGCCAAAGGCCGTGTCGCGCTCGGCGATCTGCAGGCTGGAGCGGGTGCCGGGGCTCTGGTCGCGTCGCTGCCCGGTGATCCACATGGGCAAGCCGGCAAGACGTTCGCGCAGTGGTGCGACCTTGCGGATACCGCAGCACTCCTGGTGGCCATCGCGATAGAAGCTGAATAGGCCTTTTTCCTTAACCAGCGCCTGGACCGCCTCGGTGTCGGGAAAGCGGACGTCGATCGAGATGGCGTAGTGCTCGCGCACCCGCTCGATGAAGGCGTAGGTTTCCGCATGCAGGCGTCCGGTATCGAGCGAGAACACCTTGACCTGCTCCTTCGGTGCGATTTTCAGCGCCAGGTCGATGAGGACAACATCCTCGGCGCCGGAGAAGGACAGAGTCAGTTCACCGAAGGCGCCATAGGCCGCGCGCAGGATCTCCTTGGGAGAGGCCTGGTCGTGTTCGAGGATGAACTGGGTGGGAGAGAAGGGCGACATGCCGACCTCCGTAGCTGAAGATGCCGCTACCCTAGCAAAGGCGGCGCAGCGGTCCCCAATACCGTTTTGTTAGCAACATATATACTTTTAAGAGCTAAAGGATCTCTCTTTTATTCCAGTGCTTGCATGAGATGGCGAATCTTGGCCAACGTCTCGGCATACTCCGCTTCAACATCGGAATCGGCTACCAGCCCGCCCCCGCCCCACAGATGCAGTTGTCCTCCATCGGCCACGGCCGTGCGAATGGCAATCGAGGTGTCCATTTGCCCCCGCACGTCCACATAGCCGAGGCTGCCGCAGTAGATGCTGCGTCGGCTCGGCTCCAGCTCGTCGATGATCTGCATGGCGCGGACCTTGGGGGCGCCGGTGATCGAACCGCCGGGAAAAGCGGCAGCGAGCAGGTCCAGCGCGCGGCGCCCTTCGGCCAGCTGGCCGCAGACGACGCTGACCAAGTGGTGCACGTTGGCATAACTCTCAAGCCCGCACAGCTGTGGCACGCGTACGCTGCCGGGGCGGCACACGCGACCCAGGTCGTTGCGCAGCAGGTCCACGATCATGACGTTCTCGGCGCGATCCTTGAGGCTGGCGCTCAACTCGTCGGCCAACCGTCGGTCTTCCGCGGGGTTGGTGCCGCGCGGGCGGGTGCCCTTGATCGGTCGGGTTTCCACTCGCCCATCGGCATCGCAGCGCAAGAAGCGCTCCGGCGAGAGCGACAGGATGCCCTGCTGACGATCGCCGCTGTGCCATGCCATGTAGCCGGCATGGGGGGTCGGGGTAGCCTGGCGCAAGCGCCGGTAGGCGGCCCACAGGTCACCGGAGTAAGGCGCACTGAAGCGCTGGGCCAGGTTGATCTGGTAGCAGTCGCCCGCGCGAATGTAGGCCTGCACGCTGGCGAAGCGGCGGGCATACCCCGAGTAATCCAGCTCGCCCGCAAAGGGAGCCGTAAGGTGGAAGGCCTGAGGCGGCTCGGCAGCCCCCTCCAGCCAGCAAAGCACCTCCGGCCGGCGCGCTGCGCTTGCCAACAGCCAGCTTTCACTGCGCTCGTGGTCTTGGATCAGCGCCCAGTCATATAACCCTGCGCGGCTGCTCGGCAGGGCAACGACCTGGCGGGCTGCCTCGCCTACCGGCTCCAGCGCTCGCCCAAGGTCATAGCTCCAGTAGCCGATCAGACCGCCTAGAAAGGGCAGGTTGCTGTGCGGTACTTCCAGGTCGAGCCGGTCCAGCAGCGCCTGCTGGGCGGCAAAGGGATTGGCGGCCGCCACCTGAACGCCATCTGCCCACACGCGACCCCGGTTATCGACGCAGATCGTGCACCGAGGATCGCTGCTCATGATGTCGTAGCGACCGCCGGGGGCGGCGGGCCGCCCGCTGTCGAGCAGCACGGCTCCCGGCCTGTGTCGCAAGGCCTCGAAATAGCGCAGGGGATTGGTTCGGTAGGGGAGCGGATGAAGCTCGAGTCGTACAGTCATAGGAGGGGGCCTTGCCGGACAGGCAGCCCATTCTAGGGGCCGCGAGGCGGTTTGTCCCGGTGACGCTTAACCGGTGGTGGCTTGATGCCGGAATCGGCGGGTGATTGTCGACATGCCGTTGCGCCCCCGAGGGTTTTGTTTACAACCAAAGACGTAGGAAATGAGGCAGACTGGGCGGTTGACCCACAAAGGCACAGTGTCTAAAGTCTTTCCAATCCTTAATTGTCGACAATCATCATGAACTCAGTTGCAACCGAACAGGCAAATCCCGAGGTTCGAACGCTGGCGGAGCGGGTCTTCCATGAGCTCCAGGATGCCATCGTGAGAGGCGAGCTCATGCCGGGCAGCAAGATCACCGAACCGGGCCTGTCGAAGGCCTACGGTATCTCGCGCGGCCCATTGCGAGAGGCCATGCGCCGGCTCGAGGCGCACCGGCTGATCGAGCGCGTGCCCCATGTGGGGGCTCGCGTGGTCAAGCTGACCATGAAGGAGCTGCTTGAGCTATTCGACGTTCGTGAGGCGCTGGAAAGCATGGCCGCCCGCCTGGCCGCCGAGCACATGACGCACGAGGAGATCGCCGGCCTGCGTGAAGTGCTGGCGCTTCACGAGCGACAGGCCGATCTCAAGAGCGGCGAAGCCTATTACCAGCGCGAAGGCGATCTCGACTTTCACTACCGCATCGTCCAGGGCAGCCATAACCGCATGCTGATGACGATGCTGTGCGACGACCTCTATTACCTGGTGCGTCTCTACCGCACCCAGTTCAGTGCCAGCGGTTCGCGCCCCCAGCGTGCCTTCGTCGAGCACCACCGGATCGTGGATGCCATCGAGGCCGGCGATGCCGAGCTGGCCGAGCTCTTGATGCGCCGCCATGTCAGCGCCTCGCGAGCGAACGTGGTGGACCGCTACGCGGCCATTCTCAAGCAGCAAGCCGAAGCGACCCCCTGAGGGCTGCCAGGTCAACCTAGGAGCACCGATACATGACGCAAACCACCCCTGGCGCCCGGTTCCGCGCCGCCCTCAACACCCATCGTCCGCTGCCCATCGTCGGCACCATCAATGCCTACACGGCCATGATGGCCCAGCGCGTCGGCCACCAGGCGATCTATCTGTCCGGTGGCGGTGTGGCCAATGCCTCCTTCGGCCTGCCCGACCTGGGCATGACCAGCATGAACGACGTAGTCGAGGATGCGCATCGCATCTGCGGCGCCACCGACCTGCCGCTGCTGGTGGATATCGATACCGGCTGGGGTGGCGCCTTCAACATCTCGCGCACCGTCAAGGAGATGCAGCGTGCCGGCGTGGCCGCCGTGCATCTCGAGGACCAGGTGGCGCAGAAGCGTTGCGGCCATCGCCCGAACAAGGAGATCGTCTCCCGGCAGGAGATGGTCGATCGCATCAAGGCGGCGGCCGATGCGCGCATCGATCCGGAGTTCTACCTGATCGCGCGTACCGACGCCTTCCAGAAGGAAGGGCTTGATTCTGCCATCGATCGTGCCAATGCCTGCATCGAAGCCGGCGCCGACGCCATCTTCGCCGAGGCGGTGCACACCCTGGACGACTACAAGGCGTTCTGCGAGCGCGTCGATGCGCCGATCCTGGCCAATATCACCGAGTTCGGCGCCACCCCGCTGTTCTCGCAGCAGGAACTGGCCGAGGTGGGCTGCCAGATGGTGCTCTATCCGCTGTCGGCCTTCCGCGCCATGAACGCGGCGGCGCTCAAGGTCTATCGGAGCATCCTCGAGCAGGGGCATCAGCGTGATGTGGTCGAGCTGATGCAGACTCGCGACGAACTCTACGACTTCCTCAACTACCACGCCTTCGAGCAGAAGCTCGATGCGCTGTTTGCAGAGAACCAGTTGGCCGAGAAGGGCGCCGGCGCCTGAGCGCGGCCCGATACGACGACAAGAACACGTCACAGCAAGGAGACACGACATGGTTGATAAACCGCTTGGCGGCGCAGGTCTGCGTGGTCAGAGTGCCGGTACCACCGCCCTGTGCACCGTCGGCAAGACCGGCTCGGGCCTGACCTACCGCGGCTATGACATCAAGGAGCTGGCCGAGAAGGCGCGCTTCGAGGAGGTGGCCTACCTGCTGCTCAAGGGTAAGCTGCCCAACCAGGCCGAGCTCGACGCCTACGTGAGCAAGCTCAAGGGGCTGCGCGGCCTGCCCCAGGCGCTCAAGACCGTGCTCGAGCAGATTCCGGCCAATGCCCACCCCATGGACGTGATGCGCACCGGCGCCTCCATGCTCGGCAACCTCGAGACCGAGGAGAGCTTCGACGAGCAGCAGGACGTGGCCGATCGCCTGCTGGCCGTGCTGCCGTCGATCATCTGCTACTGGTACCGCTTCAGTCATGACGGCGTGCGCATCGAGACCGAAACCGACGATGAGTCGGTGGGTGCCCACTTCCTGCACCTGCTGCGCGGCGAGGCGCCCTCGGAGCTGCATGCCCGGGTCATGAACGTCTCGCTGATCCTGTACGCCGAGCACGAGTTCAATGCCTCGACCTTCACTGCCCGCGTGTGTGCCTCGACGCTCTCCGACATGCACTCCTGCGTGACCGGTGCCATCGGCTCGCTGCGTGGCCCGCTGCATGGCGGCGCCAACGAGGCGGCGATGGAGATGATCGAGAACTGGAAGTCGCCGGAAGAAGCCGAGCGCGAGATCATGGGCATGCTCGAGCGCAAAGAGAAGATCATGGGCTTCGGCCACGCGATCTACCGCGAGTCCGACCCGCGCAACGCCATCATCAAGGAGTGGTCGGAAAAGCTCGCGCAGGACGTCGGCGACACCGTGCTCTACCCGGTTTCCGTGCGCGTCGAGGATGTCATGTGGCGCGAGAAGAAGCTGTTCTGCAACGCCGACTTCTTCCATGCCAGCGCCTATCACTTCATGGACATTCCCACCAAGCTGTTCACGCCGATCTTCGTCTGTTCGCGCCTGACCGGCTGGGCGGCGCATGTCTTCGAGCAGCGGGCCAACAACCGCATCATTCGCCCCAGCGCCGACTACATCGGCCCGGAGAAGAGCGAATGGGTGCCGATCGAGGAGCGCGACTGAGCCTTCCTACCGAGCAAGGCGGCCTTCGGGCCGTCTTTTCCGCTGCCTAACTCACCACGCGAAGACCGTCGACTCATGAATACTCAATATCGCAAACCGCTTCCCGGCACCGAGCTGGACTACTTCGATGTGCGTGCGGCCGTCGAGGAGATCCAGCCCGGTGCCTACGATACACTTCCTTATACCTCCCGCGTGCTGGCCGAGCAGCTGGTGCGTCGCTGCGAGCCCGAGCTGCTCACCGATGCGCTCAAGCAGCTGATCGAGCGCAAGCGCGATCTCGACTTCCCCTGGTACCCTGCGCGCGTGGTGTGCCATGACATCCTCGGCCAGACGGCGCTGGTCGACTTGGCCGGCCTGCGCGACGCCATCGCCGAGAAGGGCGGCGACCCGGCCAAGGTCAACCCGGTGGTGCCGACCCAGTTGATCGTTGACCACTCCCTGGCCGTGGAGTGCGGCGGCGACGATCCCCAGGCGTTCGACAAGAACCGCGCCATCGAGGATCGCCGCAACGAGGATCGCTTCCACTTCATCGACTGGACGCGCACCGCGTTCAAGAACGTCGACGTGATCCCGGCCGGCAACGGCATCATGCACCAGATCAACCTGGAAAAGATGTCGCCGGTGATCCAGGCTCGTGACGGTGTTGCCTTCCCCGACACCTGCGTCGGTACCGATAGCCACACCCCGCATATCGACTGCCTGGGCGTGATCGCCATCGGCGTTGGCGGCCTCGAAGCCGAAACCGTGATGCTCGGTCGCCCCTCGATGATGCGCCTGCCCGACATCATCGGCGTCAAGCTCACCGGCAAGCGCCAGCCCGGCATCACCGCCACCGACATCGTGCTGGCGATCACCGAGTTCCTGCGTCAGGAACGGGTGGTGGGTGCCTACCTGGAGTTCTTCGGCGAAGGCGCCGACAGCCTGACCATCGGCGACCGCGCGACCATCTCCAACATGACGCCGGAATACGGTGCCACCGCGGCGATGTTCTACATCGACAAGCAGACCACCGATTACCTGACACTGACTGGCCGTGAGCCAGAGCAGGTGGCGCTGGTCGAGAACTATGCCAAGACAGTCGGCCTGTGGGCCGACAGCCTGAAAGAGGTCGAGTACGAACGCGTGCTCACCTTCGATCTCTCCAGCGTCGAGCGCAACCTGGCCGGGCCTTCCAACCCGCACCGGCGCCTGCCCACGTCGGCTCTGCACGAGCGTGGCATCGCCGTGAACCTGGAGCAGGCCCTGGCCGAAGAGAAGGCCGGCCGGATGCCCGACGGCGCGGTGATCATCGCCGCCATTACCAGCTGTACCAACACCTCCAACCCGCGCAACGTGGTGGCCGCCGGGCTGCTGGCCAAGAAGGCCAACGAGCTGGGCCTGGTGCGCAAGCCATGGGTGAAGTCCTCCTTCGCGCCTGGTTCCAAGGTGGCTCGACTTTACCTGGAAGAGGCCGGCCTGCTGCCGGAACTCGAGAAGCTCGGCTTCGGCATCGTCGCCTACGCCTGCACCACCTGCAACGGCATGTCCGGTGCGCTGCGCCCGGAGATTCAGCAGGAGATCATCGACCGCGACCTCTATGCCACCGCGGTACTCTCCGGCAACCGTAACTTCGACGGGCGCATCCACCCCTACGCCAAGCAGGCCTTCCTCGCCTCGCCGCCGCTGGTAGTGGCCTATGCCATCGCCGGCACCGTGCGCTTCGACATCGAGAAGGATGCGCTTGGCTACGACAAGAACGGCAACCCCGTCACGCTCAAGGACTTGTGGCCGTCCGACGAAGAGATCGATGCCATCGTCGCCGAGCACGTCAAGCCGGAGCAGTTCAAGCAGGTCTACATCCCGATGTTCAACCTCGACGAGGTGGAACAGGCCAAGAGCCCGCTCTACGACTGGCGGCCGCAGAGTACCTACATCCGCCGTCCGCCCTACTGGGAGGGCAACATGGCCCGCGAGAGGGCGCTGAAGGGCATGCGCCCGCTGGCGATCCTGCCCGACAACATCACTACCGACCACCTGTCGCCGTCCAACGCCATCATGCTGGACAGCGCGGCGGGCGAATACCTGCACAAGATGGGCCTGCCGGAGGAGGACTTCAACTCCTACGCCACCCACCGCGGCGACCACCTCACCGCCCAGCGCGCCACGCTCGCCAATCCCAAGCTGTTCAACGAGATGGTACGGGACGACAAGGGCGAAGTGATCCAGGGGTCGCTGGCGCGCATCGAGCCGGAGGGCAAGGTCACCCGCATGTGGGAAGCCATCGAGACCTACATGGAGCGAGGCCAGCCGCTGATCATCATCGCCGGGGCCGACTACGGGCAGGGCAGTTCGCGCGACTGGGCGGCCAAGGGTGTGGCGCTGGCCGGCGTGGAGGCAATCGTCGCCGAGGGGTTCGAGCGCATCCACCGCACCAACCTGGTGGGCATGGGCGTGATGCCGCTGCAGTTCCAGGAAGGCACCACACGCCACACGCTCAAGCTCGACGGCACCGAGACCTACGACGTGGAAGGCAAGCCGACCCCCCGTGCAACGCTCGAACTGGTCATTCATCGCCAGTCCGGCGAGGTCGAGCGGGTGCCGGTGATCTGCCGGCTGGATACCGCCGAGGAAGTCACGGTCTATTCCGCCGGTGGGGTACTGCAGCGCTTCGCCCAGGACTTCCTCGAGTCCGAGACAGAAGCGACCGCCTGACCTACTCGTAGCGTGAGCGCTCCGGTCCAACCTCCGGGGCGCTCCTCGATTCCAGGAAGCGAACCTCATGGCACACGTTCCGCAAATCAAAATTTCCGCTACGTACATGCGCGGTGGCACCAGCAAGGGCGTCTTCTTCCGCCTGGACGATCTCCCCGAGGCTGCTCGTCAGCCTGGCCCGGCCCGCGACGCCCTGCTGCTGCGGGTGATCGGCAGCCCCGACCCCTACCAGAAGCAGATCGATGGCATGGGGGGGGCGACCTCCAGCACCAGCAAGACGGTGATCCTGTCCAAGAGCGAAAGCCCCGACCATGACGTCGACTACCTGTTCGGACAGGTCTCCATCGACAAGCCCTTCGTCGACTGGAGCGGCAACTGCGGCAATCTTTCCGCCGCTGTCGGCCCCTTCGCCATCAGCAATGGGCTGGTGGACAGGGATCGCATTCCCGAGAATGGCATGGCCACGGTGCGCATCTGGCAGGCCAACATCGGCAAGACCATCATCTCCCAGGTGCCCATCACCAACGGCGAGGTGCAGGAGACCGGCGACTTCGAACTCGACGGCGTGACTTTCCCTGCCGCCGAGGTGGCGGTGGAGTTCATGGATCCTGCCGACGGCGAGGGTGCCATGTTCCCTACCGGGAATCTGGTCGATGAGCTCGAGGTGCCGGGCGTGGGCACGCTCAAGGCCACCATGATCAATGCCGGCATCCCTACGGTGTTCGTCAATGCCGAGGCGATCGGCTACACCGGCACCGAGCTGCAGGAGGCGATCAACGGCGACACCAAGGCATTGGCCATGTTCGAATCCATCCGCGCCCACGCGTCGGTACGCATGGGGCTGATCAAGGAAGCCAGTGAGGCGGCCGAGCGTCAGCACACCCCAAAGGTCGCCTTCGTCGCACCGCCCGCAGATTATGTGGCTTCCAGCGGCAAAGCGATCAAGGCCAGCGATATCGATCTCGTCGTGCGCGCGCTCTCCATGGGCAAGCTGCACCACGCCATGATGGGTACTGCCGCGGTGGCCATCGCCACGGCAGCGGCGGTCCCCGGCACCTTGGTCAACCTGGCGGCGGGCGGCGGTGAACGCAACTCCGTGCACTTCGGCCATCCCTCCGGCACCCTGCGTGTGGGAGCGGAAGCGTCCCAGGACAATGGCCAGTGGACGGCAACCAAGGCGGTGATGAGTCGCAGTGCTCGGGTGCTGATGGAAGGTCAGGTGCGCGTGCCTGGCGACAGTTTCTGAGCCGTCGCCAGGTCACGTCTGCAAGAAAGCGCTCCGGGCCGAAGGCTCGGGGCGCTTGCTGTAACGCCATGGCAGTAAGGGGATTTTGCGGCAATGCCGATAAAATTTGATCGCCATCATGGTATCCCCCGAGAGGCTGGACTATATTTTCCTGACTCAAGGGTTGCATGCTCTTCGGGTTAGCCGTAAAGTACGCATCCGCTGCCGGTGACGAGCAACGTTGCAGGCGGTAAATCGGG
>CAZZCJ010000001.1:396250-1231696 GCA_964652855.1 uncultured Halomonas sp. | reverse complement strand
GTAGGTCATCGTCAGGCACCTTTTCAGACACCCAGCTTCGAAAGAGGCTGGGTGTCGTCGTTTGGGGGTACAAACATCCTCCAGATCGCCAGCGGGACGACCCATTGGCGCGCTGACCATCCGGGGACGGCCTCGGGACATCCTGAAGGAAAATCTCAATGGCCTGGCTGTTGTTGGTCATCGCCGGTCTACTCGAAGTGGGTTGGGCGCTCGGGCTAAAGGCGTCCCAAGGGTTCACGCGTCCTATGCCCAGCGCACTTACCGTCATCGCCATGATGGCCAGTTTTTATCTGCTGGCACAGGCAATGAAGGTACTTCCCGTGGGTACTGCCTACGCAATCTGGGTGGGAATCGGTGCGGTGGGTACGGTCTTGCTGGGAATTCTGTTCTATGGCGACAGTGCTTCGCCGCTGCGACTGCTCAGCCTTGTGTTGATCCTGGCTGGCCTGGTGGGTTTGAAGCTGTCAGCCTAGCGGGTGGGAAAACTAGCCGCATGAGGAAAAGCCCCGACCGTGAGGCCGGGGCTTTGACATGTTGGGCAGTCGGGCGCCTTTCGCCCGGAAAGGGGTGGCTTATACGACGCCCTGGTCGATCATGGCATCCGCTACCTTGCGGAACCCGGCAATATTGGCACCGAGAACCAGGTTCGTAGGGTCGCCAAACTCTTCGGCTGTTGTAGCGCACTGGTGGTGAATGTCCGCCATGATGGCCTTGAGCTTGCTATCGACCTTTTCCATCGTCCACTGCTGCATGCTGCTGTTCTGAGCCATCTCGAGCTGGCTGGTGGCAACGCCGCCGGCGTTGGCTGCCTTGCCGGGGCCGTAGGCCACCTTGGCTTCCAGGAAATGATCCACGGCCGCCGCGGTCGAGGACATGTTCGAGCCTTCACTGATGCAATGCACGCCATTGTTCAGCAGGGCAAAGGCGTCGGCCTCGGTCACCTCATTCTGAGTTGCGCTGGGGAAGGCAACGTCAGCCTTGATGCGCCACACGGCGTGACCGTCACTCGGATAGTCCTGTGCATCGATATAGGTGGCATCCGGATGATGCTCGACATATTCCCGTAGGGTGGTGCGCTTGACTTCCTTGAGTAGCTTCAGTGTGTCGAGGTCGATGCCCGCCGGGTGGTGAACCGTGCCGCGGGAGTCGGAGCAGGTCACGGGCAGGGCGCCCAGTTGATACAGCTTTTCGATGGTATAGATGGCGACGTTGCCGGCACCGGAAACCAGGCAGGTCTTGCCTTCGATGGCGTCGCCGCGGGCTGCCAGCATGTTCTGTGCGAAGTACACGGCCCCGTAGCCGGTGGCTTCCTTGCGGCCGAGCGAGCCGCCCCAATTCAGGCCCTTGCCGGTGAAGACGCCTTCGTAACGGCCGGTCAGGCGCTTGTACTGGCCGTACATGTAGCCAATCTCGCGTGCGCCGACGCCAATGTCACCCGCAGGGACGTCGATGGTCGGTCCGATATGGCGATAGAGCTCGTTCATGAAGGATTGGCAGAAGCGCATGATCTCGCCGTCCGACTTGCCCTTGGGGTCGAAGTTGGAGCCTCCCTTGCCTCCGCCGATAGGAAGCCCGGTCAGGGCGTTCTTGAAGATCTGCTCGAAGCCCAGGAACTTGATGATGCTGGCGTTCACGCTGGGGTGAAACCGCAGCCCGCCCTTGTAGGGTCCAAGTGCCGAATTGAACTGGATGCGGTAGCCCTTGTTGACCTGGACCTTGCCGGCATCGTCGACCCAGCTGACGCGGAACATGATCTGCCGCTCAGGTTCGACGATGCGCTCTACGATGCTGTGCTTGTGATAGCGGGGCACATCTTCCAGCACCGGACGAAGGCATTCCAATACCTCTTCCGCCGCCTGGTAGAACTCGCTCTGGGCCGGGCTGCTCTTTCTAAGACCTTCAAGGGTGTCGTGGACGTAAGTCATGGATGGCGTGTCCTGAGTAATCGTTGGTGCGCACACTATAATTCAATGCACCATTATGCAGCAAATGCATAGGCTATGTTTGGATTAGACATTGATATGAAGCAAAATAGCTTTTAAACGCCCAAAAGTTGTGCACCAAACTATAACATCAGAAAGATGCATTATACGAACTATCAACGATATTTCAGCCGCCGACAAGCCGGAATGGCGCTGGTATCATGAGCACGCCGCCAACTTGCCGTTCAATTATTCGTAAGCTCCGGTTAGACGAGGAAAAAAGATGCCGCCACAAGCAGAAAGGGCGATGCCCGACCGCTTGCTGTTTTACTGCCGCCCCGGCTTCGAAGCGGATATGGCATCGGAAATTACCGCTCAGGCTGAGTCGTTGGGCTGGATGGGGCGGGCGGAAGGGCAGGCGCAGGCAGGTTTCGTTCAGTTCGTGGCAATGGAAGACAGGCCCATCAATGAGTTTCACCGGGACCTGTTGCTTGGGCGATTGATCTTTGCGCGCCAGAGCTTGGTGGCGCTGCCGCCGATGGTGCTGTCGCGCGACAACCGGTTAGCCCCTATCGTCGAGCAGGTGGTGTCAGCCGGCTGGTCGTTCGAGCAGGTTTGGCACGAAACGCCAGATACCAACGAGGGCAAGGCGCTGGCTGGGCTGATCAAGGCGCTGACGCGGCCGCTCGAATCGGCATTGCGCAAGCGGGGAGGCTTGCGGCGCAAGGCAGGAGGGCGCCGCTTGCATCTGTTATGGACGGATGGCGATTGCGTCCAACTGGGCATGAGCTTTCCCGGCAACCGCAGCGAGCTGCCGGGAGGCATCCGTCGTTTGCGCTTCCCCAAGGGTGCGCCAAGTCGCTCCACCTTGAAACTTGAAGAAGCCTGGCATGAATTCATACCGCGCGACGAGTGGGACATGCGCCTGGCGGAAGGCATGCAAGCTGCCGATCTCGGGGCGGCGCCCGGCGGTTGGACCTGGCAACTGGTGGGGCGCGGCATGCATGTATTTGCCATCGACAATGGCCCGATGGACAAGTCGCTGATGGCGACGGGCATGGTAGAGCACCTGCGTGAGGACGGGTTCGTGTGGGAGCCCCCGCAGCGGCTGGACTGGCTGGTGTGCGACATCGTCGACAAGCCGGCGAGGGTCACCGCGATGATGCTGCGCTGGCTGGAGCGGCGCTGGTGTCGCGAGGCGGTGTTCAACCTGAAGCTGCCGATGAAGCGGCGTTGGCAGGAGGTGACACGGTGCCTGGTCATGCTGCAGGAGGGGCTCGACCAGGCCGGAGTGACCGCGGAGCTACGCTGCCGTCACCTTTATCATGATCGTGAAGAGGTGACGGTACATGTCAAGCTGCTCGACTGACCCTGCAGGGTCAGTCATGCCCATGTCTCAATAGCAGGGCTCGTAGATCCGAATGCTTTCATCCTCGGTCAGCAGGGGCCAGATACGCTGCATGACACGCGCCCGCTCCTCGCTGCCGTACCACTCTTTCCAGGCGCGTAGGTCGCGCCACTTGGTGATCATGAGACGTCTGTCGCTATGGCCCAGCTCAACGAGGGTCTCGCCGCCGATGAAGCCACGCGCACCTAGTGACCAGCGCATGGCCTCGCGGGCGGCTTCCTCGTATTCTTGTTCCAGGCCAGGCATGATACGACGTTCGATTATGATCTTGATCATCTAGCAGTTTCCCCACGCCGAGGTCGATCAATGACGCAAACCGCCGATTCGCAGCCCGCCTATCAGGTCGAACTGGACACGACTGGGCTCTATTGCCCCGAGCCCATCATGCTCATGCACAACAAGGTACGGGACATGAACCCTGGCGAGGTCCTCAAGGTTGTCGCCACTGATCCAGCCACAACCCGTGACGTGCCCAAGTTCTGCAGCTTCCTGGGTCATGACCTGATAGCGCAGGACGAGTCAAACGGTGCCTTTCTTTATTTTATCCGTTTGGGCTAATGGACTGGCAGCCCGCCCTTGGTCTCATCCGCGGCCTCCCTTGGAGGTGTCGGGAGTCACCATCAGGGCCAGTGCCTCGAGTGTGCCAGGGTCCTGTTCGCGGATGCGATTGGCAATGCTGCGTTGAAAGAAATAGACCAGCCGGTGGCGGCTGCGCCCGGGGTACAGGCAGGCATCGCCAAGAAGAATCGGAGTGGCTTCAATGCGTGATTCATCCGCGAGTAGGGCTTCCACATTGCCGTCGCTGTAAAGGCGCCAGCCGAACACCTGCTTCAGCTGCCAGGGCTGATCGGGCTCGTCGATGCACAGGGCATGGGTGCCCTGGCTGTCCGGTAATTGCTGAATGAGGGTGACCTCGGCGGTTTCCTCGTAATCAAAGTAGGCGGCGGCGTGCTCAAGCTCGCATGCCTTGTGGGGAGGCGGGGAGACGAGCAGTTCTTCGGTCTCGGGATCGCGGTAGCCGACGAAGCAGCCATGTTCGAGGTCGTCGAGCTGGTGACAAGGCGTCAGCGTTTCCATCCAGGGTACCAGGCCGACCACTTCGCCATCTTCGCGCAGCCCCCAAGCGAGAAGAGGCATGCCAAATAGTGCGTCTGGCTCCGATGCCAGACTGTAGACCATCTCGAGTCCGTCGAGCTCGGGCGAGAGGCGAACCAGGCGCCGTCTGGCCTGGAGCTTCTGGCGCATCGTTGCCAGGTCGATGACCCGGGCAGGGCGGGGTGACAGTGACATACCCATGTTCCTCCCTCCAGATTCTGCATGGGCCGAGCGGATAGGTCACGGCTGCGGCAAGGCTGACGGGATCGACTCCTACCTTCAGGTTCACCAATAACACAGACTCGCCGTACAAGTTAAGCCTGGCGGCGCCTTTTTCATGGACAGCGCTCGCTCAGCGCCTGCCAGCGCCGTTGATGCTCGTCGCGGGCATGGCGCAGTGCGGGCAGCGGTGCGTCCGCGTGCTCCAGCGAGAGCCAGCGCTGGCGGTACCTTGCCACCGCTTCTGGAGCGTCGAGGTGGCTCTCGAGCAGGGAGTCGATCGCTGCCAGCCAGCGGCTGGCCAGTATCTCTAAGTCATCCAGCCAGGCGAAAGCCGGGGTATCGGCCAGCCGGCGCTTGAGCTCGTAGGGCGATGCGGAAAGGGCCTGGCAGGTCTCGGGGGCGGTCAGGCTGCTCTCCAGCAGGGTGTTCGCCTCCTCCAGCCGCTGCTCGGCCAGAACCAGGGCACGCAGCAGCTCGGCCGTCAGTGGGCGGCTGCGCAGCGCCTTGAAATGATTTTCCAGGGTGGCCGAATCGTGCTGCCATTCAGGGTTGAACTGGTTGAGCGTGGCTTGATGCAGCCAGGATAGGGCTTCGAACTGCGCCTCGATGCCGCGCGTATCGTCCGGTGCCAGCGGGGAACTGGCACGGGAGAAGCTGCGCACCCACTCTTCGGAATCGAACAGGCTGTTCCAGCTCACCTTGGGGAGCTGCTCGGTCTTGAGGAGCATGAGCCGCTCGAGGCGCTCACGGTTGGCTTCCGTCAGGCGATCGGGTACATCGCTTTGCCAGCAGGCGTGCAGGCGGCGCCATAGCTCCAGCTCGTAGATCCACTGCTGGCTGGGTGGCGCCACGCGCCCGAGCTGGTTATTGCGAGCAGCGACCAGCGAGGTGATGCCGCATTCGCGCAAGGCGTAGACGTTGAGCATTCCTTCACGGGTTTCCGCAATGTCGAAGAGGCGCTCGTCACGCTCGGGAAAGGCATCGATATTGGCTGGCGCACTCCTTTCCGGCGCCGGTTGGCCCAGGGCGTCGGCCAGCAGCGCCTGGTAGTCGGCCAGGTGGGCTTCGCCTTTGCCGCTGCCGCCGCAGCCTGACAAAAGCAAAACGAGCCATGCTGCGCCCAGAATGCGTCTCGTGTCAGTCTTGAGGAATGTGTTGCCTGCCATGCGCGATCCCCTTGGCCCGGCGACGCAGCCGTTCGCCGAGCAGCAGTGCCGCCACGGTGAGCCCCGCGATCAGGCCGATCCAGTAGCCATGCACCCCCAGTGGTTCGCTCCAGCCGGGCACGCCGCGCGTCCCCAGCCAGTGACCGCCGGCCAGGCCCACCGCCCAGTAGGCGAACAAGGTGATGACCATGATGATCCGGGTATCCTTGTAGCCCCTCAGGGCGCCGGCCAGGTTGACCTGCAGCGAGTCCGATACCTGGTAGAGCATGGCCAGCAGTATCAACGACAGCGCCAGGCGCTGCACGGCCGTATCGTGAGTGTAGAGAGCCAGCACGGGCTCTGCCGTGAACCACAGCAGGAGGCTGTTGAGCAGGGCGATCAGCACCGAGACCATGATGCCGTTCCAGGCCACCGTGCGTGCCAATGCCGCCTTGCCTTGCCCCAGGGTATTGCCGACCCTGACGGTCAGCGCCATGCTCAACGCCAACGGCAGCATGAACAGGATCGAGGTGTAGTTGAGTGCGACCTGGTGCGCCGCCACCGTCACTTCACCCAGACTGGCGATGAACAGCGAGATGACCGTGAACAGCGTCACCTCGACGAAGATTGCCACGCCGATGGGCACGCCCACGTAGAGCAGCTCGCCGATCAGGCGCCAGCGGGGCGGGGTAGGTGAATGCCATAGCGAGACATCGCCGTAGGCCCGCGAACGCCGGGTATAGACGATCATCGCCAGGCACATGGTCCACATGGAGATAGCCGTGGCGATGCCGCAGCCCAGCGCACCCAGCGCCGGCAGGCCTTGCACCCAGCCGGGCAGCCAGTCGCCGAACAGCGAGGTGAGCCCATTGCCGCCGTAGATCAGCACGTAGTTGCTGGGAATGTTCACCCCGAGCCCCACCAGGCTGATCCACAGCGACGGGCGGGTGTGGTTCATGCCGTCCGAGAAGGCGCGCAGCGCCTGGAACAGCGCCACTCCTGGCATGCCGAAGGCAACGGCGGAAAGATAGGCCGCCGAGTGGCGTGCCACCTCTGGAGGAACGTCCATCAGGTGGAAGATAGGCATCACCGTGAGCCACAGCAGCAGTGCCGCCACCATGCCCAGGGCGAGTGCCACCCAGAGCGCCTGGTGCACGCTGGGACGGATGCGTTCCGTGGTGCTCGCGCCGAGCAGGTGCGCGACGATGGGCGTCAGTCCCATTAAGGTGCCCGTCATGAACAGCATCAGCGGCAGCCACAAGCTTGAGCCCACCGAGACCGCGGCCAGGTCGGTGGCGCTGAGTCGTCCCGTCATCATTATGTCGGCGACGCTCATGCCGGCCTGGGCCAGCTGGGCGCCACAGATGGGCAGGGCGAGACGGATCAGCGGCCGCGTTTCCGTGCGGCTGGCGCTCAGCAGGTCAGATAAGAACGTTGCCAAGGCAGAGGCTCCATGCATGTCGTGACCCTGACCCTGCGTCAGGGGAACCGACTATGTTAGCAATGTCCGGTGAATTTCGCTGCGTGGTCGACTCGCCTATACTGATGCGCCGTGCAGCCAGACAGGAAGCCAGCGTGACGCATCGCCTCGAAGACGTGATCGCCCTGTTCGATGGGCTCTTCCGGGACACCTTCATTACACGCCTGCTGCGCGGCGGCGATGAGCCGCTCTATCTGCCCGCCGATACGAACTGTCCCTACCACCGGGTCATCTTCGCCCGCAGCTTCTATGCCAGCGCCTTGCACGAAATCAGCCATTGGTGCATCGCCGGTGAGCGGCGCCGCCAGCTCGAGGACTACGGCTACTGGTACCTGCCCGATGGGCGAAGCGCCGATCAGCAACGCCGCTTCGAGGCAGCGGAAGTGGCTCCCCAGGCACTGGAAATGCTCTTTTCACGTGCCTGCGCTCTACGCTTTCATGTCAGCGTCGATAACCTGGGCGGAGCGGCTGAGGTCGACCGCGAAGCCTTCGAGGCCCGTGTCGCGGGCCGCGCGGCGCGCTACGAAAGCGAAGGGCTCCCCGCCCGGGCGGCGGCCTTTCATGCCGCCCTGCTGGCCTTTTACCAGCGGGGGTACTCCCTCGAGCGCGCCGTGGCTTGCGGACTCGATATCCTGGCTCAGCCGGCGCCAGCGGCTTCCCACGCCTGCCTGCCGAGCTGAAGCAGCGGCGCGAGAGCGGGCATGGCCTGCCGCGCCGGATAAGCCACGCCGACGGTCTGGCGGATATCGAGCCCGGCCAAGGGCCGACACTGCACGTCCGGGTGGGTGAGGATCTCCGGCCAGGCCGGCACCAGCGAGGCGCCGACGCCCGCCGCCACCAGCCCCAGGGTGTATTCGATGGTGCGCAGGCGGGCGCGTACCTGGCAGCGTACCCCGGCATCGCTCAACGCCGCTGCCAGTTGCTCCATGGCGGCACAGGGGTGACGCCAGATGAAGGGCAGGCCATCGAGTTCGCTCACCGGGACGGCTCCCTTCAATCCGAGCGGATGCCCGCCTGGGAGTGCCAGCAGGTAGCTGTCGAGCCAGATCGGCTGGAAGGCCTCGCCGGGTGCCAGATCCTGCTTGCCTATGATGCGGGCGTCGCAGCGCTCCTCGGGGTTGACCAGGGTCAGCGCCAGGTTGTCGCCCTGGCCGATGTACTCCTTGAGCAGTGCCGTCATGCGGGTGGCGCCCAGCGAGCGCATCAGGCCCAGGCGCACCGGTGTGGCAGGTGAAGGCGTGCGAAACAGTCGACCGATGGCATTCAAGTCTTCGCTGACCTGGCGCGCCAGGGGATAGAGCCGACGAGCCTCTTCGGTGGGGGTGATGCCGCGCCGATGGCGTTCGAATAGCGGCGTGCCCAGGCGCTCCTCCAACTGCGCCAGTGCCGTCGAGATCGAGGGCTGCGCCACGTGGCAACGCCGGGCGGCGGCGCTGATCGAGCCACTCTCGTAGGCGGCGATGAAATAGCGCAGGCTGCGTATATCCATAGGTGTTGTCTATATCTGGGGCAGGATATCGATATTATCGCTTTGCCTGCGGGGCGCGCTAGGCTAGGGATATTCACCCTCCTTGCCCTCGGAGCCAGCATGGTGCTCGAACCCTTACCTCAAGAGCAGCGTTTCTTCACCGCCCTGCGCAGCGGCGACTGGCCAAGGCCCGATCGCGACTGGTCGCTTGATGAGGTCGGGCTCACGGCAACGGGCCTTGCCGAGCTGTTCGAAAGCCAGCTGATGAGCCGGCACCTGGACCTGCATGCCCGGCGCCTGCAGGCCCGGGGCGAGGCCTTCTACACCATCGGCAGTGCCGGTCACGAGGGCAATGCGGCCATCGCGCGGGCGTTCCGTCACACCGATCCCGCCTTTCTGCACTATCGCGACGCCGCCTTCCTGATCCAGCGCAGCCGAAGCGTGCCGGGACAGACGCCGCTGTGGGACCTGCTGCTGAGCTTTGCCGCCTCGGCCGACGATCCCGTCTCGGGAGGGCGCCACAAGGTGCTGGGCTCGAAGACGCTGAACGTGCCGCCCCAGACCAGCACCATTGCCTCGCACCTGCCCAAGGCGGTAGGAGCGAGCTATAGCCTCGGCCTGTGGCGACGGCTGGGCGGAGGCGGTGAGTGGCCTGCCGACAGCGTGGCCATCTGCAGCTTTGGCGATGCCTCGTTCAATCACTCCACCGCCCAAGGGGCGCTCAATGCCGCCGGCTGGGCCGCCTACCAGGGGGCGCCGATGCCGCTGGTGATGGTATGCGAGGACAACGACATCGGTATCTCCACGCCCACTCCGGCAGGGTGGATCGAGGCCAGCATGCGCTCGCGCCCCGGCTTCCACTATCTCGCCTGCGATGGCCTCGACCTGCTCGACACCTCGCGCGCGGCCAAAGAAGCCGAGCGCATCGCCCGGCGCCGCAAGCAGCCGGTCTTCCTGCACATGCGCTGCGTGCGGCTGTTTGGCCACGCCGGCTCCGATGCTCAGCAGGCCTATCTCCCCCCGGCACGCATCAAGGCCGATGAGGCGCGCGACCCGCTGCTGGTCTCGGCTGGGCTCTTGCTGCGCCATGGCATACTCGATGTCGCAGCGATCGAGCGGCTCTACCGCTCGATCGCCGAGCGGGTGGCGCACGTGGCCGAGGAGGCGATACGCAGGCCCAAGCTGGAAACGGCGGTACAGGTCATGGCGAGTATCGTGCCGCCGCGGCGGCCTGGTCGTGCCCGCCCCTGGCAGGGGGAGATCGACGCCACGCCGTCGACCATGGCCAAGCTGTTGAACCAAGCCCTCTCTCGTCTGATGGAGAGCCACCCGCACCTGGTGCTGGCCGGCGAGGACATCGGCCGCAAGGGCGGTGTCTACGGCGTCACCCAGCGCTTGCAGGCACAGTTCGGCCCGCATCGGGTGATCGACACCCTGCTCGACGAACAGAGCATTCTCGGACTCGGCATCGGGATGGGGCAGAACGGCCTGGTGCCGATTCTCGAGATCCAGTTCCTGGCCTACCTGCACAACGCCGAGGATCAGCTGCGCGGCGAGGCGGCCACGCTCAGCTTCTTCTCCAACGGCCAGTACACCAACCCCATGGTGGTGCGCATCGCCGGACTCGGCTATCAGAAGGGCTTCGGCGGCCACTTCCACAACGACAACGCCATTGCCGTGCTACGCGATATTCCCGGGCTTCTGGTGGCCTGCCCCTCCAATGCTGTCGATGCCGTTGGCCTGATTCAGGAAGCGGTGCGCCTGGCCGACGAGGAGCAGCGGGTGGTGGTGGTGATCGAGCCGATCGCGCTCTACCACACCCGCGACCTGCACGAGGAGGGCGACCAGCAGTGGTGCTTCGCCGACCCGGGGCCGCAGCACCGCCTGGCGGTGGGCGAGCCTGCCCAGTGGGGGGAGGGGCGCGATCTTGCCATCGTCACCTACGGCAACGGCGTCTATCTATCACGCCAGGCGGCGGCAAGGCTGGAAGCGCAGGGAGTCGCGCTGCGCATCGTCGACCTGCGCTGGCTGACCGCCATCGACCATGACGCCATACATTGCCGAGTCGCCGAGTGCGACCAGGTGCTGGTGGTGGACGAGTGTCGGCGCAGTGGCTCGCCAAGCGAGGAGCTGATCACCGCCCTGGTGGAGCGCGGGGTGCCCAGCGACCGGCTGCATCGGCTGACCGCCGAGGACAGCTTCATCCCGCTGGGGCGGGCGGCCACGGTGACGCTGCCATCGGTCGAAACGATCGTGGCGACGGCACAGAGCCTGGTGACTCCCGGCCAAAATTCGGTGGCAGTGGCAACGAAGGCGATCAAGGCAACGGCAGGGAGCGATGAGGCATGAGCCAGCTGACCGGTAACGAGCCCAAGGGCGGCACCCGCGAACGGCTGCTGGTCGTCTGCCCCGGGCGCGGCACCTACAGCGCTGCCGAGTGGGGCACGCTTGTCCGCCGGGCGGGCGGCAGCGAGTGGCTGGCACGTTTCGATGCCATGCGCCGCGAGGCCGGCATGCCGACGCTTTCGGCGCTGGACGGCGAGACGCCCTTCCGCCAGAGCCTGCATGGTCGCGGCGAGCACGCTGCCCCGCTGATCTATGCCTGCGCCTGGGCCGACCTGCTGGCTATCGACCCTGAGCGCTACGAGGTGGTGGCGGTGACCGGCAACTCCATGGGCTGGTACATCGCGCTGGCCGCAGCCGGCGCCCTGTCGCCCGACGCAGCGTTTCACCTCATCGGTACCATGGGACAGATGATGCAGGAAGCCCTGGTGGGCGGTCAGGTCATCACCCCCTGGGTCGACGACGAATGGCGGCCGGACTGGGCGGTGCGCCGGGAGCTTCTGGCACTCATTGAACGCATCCACGGTTGCGAGGGCGCCGAACTCTACCTCTCCATCGACCTTGGCGGCATGCTGGTGTTCGGCGGCAACGAAGCGGGCCTGACCCGTCTGACGGAGCAGCTGCCGCCGCGCGAACGGTTTCCGCTGCGGCTGCACCAGCACGCCGCTTTCCATACGCCGTTGCAGGCGGGCGTCAGGCGGCAGGCACGCGAACGCCTCGGTGCAGAGCCGTTCCAGCCACCCGAGGTGCCGATGATCGACGGGCGCGGCCACATCTGGACACCCTGGAGCACCGACCCGCAGGCGCTCTGGGACTACACCCTCGGCGAGCAGCTGGTGGCGCCCTATGACTTCACGGCGGCGATCGGGGTTGGCGTGAGGGAATTCGCGCCCGACCGCATCGTGATCCCCGGCCCCGGCGCGACCTTGGGCGGCGCCACGGCCCAGGCGCTGATTCAGCTCGGCTGGCGGGGCTGGGAGGACAAGGCCGGCTTCCAGGCCGGCCAGCAGCAGGAGCCGCGACTGCTGTGCATGGGCATTCCCGAGCAGCGTGAACGACTGCTGCCGGCACGGAAGGAATCAGTTGTCGGCTAGCCGCTCATGCAGGCGCAGCATCACTTCCACCTCGTGCTCGGGCCGCAGCGGCTCGAGCCCCATCTCGCCGAACAGCTCGTTGCGGGCGCGACTCCATTCGCCCGCCGAAAGGCCCGGATAGAGGGTGTCGGCCGGCGCCAGCTCGATGAAGGGGTCGATGCCGTAGGTGTCGAACAGCCGTGCCAGCGCGGCTTCATCGCCGCTGATCCCGGCGGTGAACAGGGTGGCGTTGAAGTGGTCGTTCTCCAGTTCCCGAATCACGTCGAGGGGGCTCGCGCCGAAGCTGTGCAGCTCTTCCAGGCTGTAGCCATTCAGTTCGTTGAACTCGTCGTCGAGCCAGTCGTCATCAGGCTGGATCAGGGTGTGCTTGATGCGTCCATCGGGCAGCACCCAGGCAATGGCCAGGGGCAGGTCACTTTCGTCGCCGGTTTCCACGGCAATGAATCCGGGTATGTCGGCCATGTCACGGCTCCTGTTGGGTAAGGCCACTGTCCGGCGCTTGGCCCGGCATGGGCAGGCGGAAGAAGCGCTGGCTGGTGTCATGGGTGGCGCGAGCCAGCTGCGCTTCGTCGATCCGGCGCCAATGGGCGATCTCGCGCACGATCCACGGCAACAGCGCGGGTTCGTTGCGCCTTCCCTTGAGTTTGGCAGGTAAATCGCGCGGCAGCAGGTAGGGGCAGTCGGTTTCCACCATCAGGCGGTCGAGCGGGATCTCGCCGACCAGCTCGCGCAGGTGATGCCCGCGGCGCTCGTCGCAGATCCAGCCTGTCAGGCCGATATGCAGATCCAGATCGAGATAGCCGTAGAGCGTATCGCGGTCGGCGGTGAAGCAGTGCACCACGGCGTCGGCGATATCGTCGCGCCAGGCTTGCAGCATGTCGCGCATGCGTGGTCCGGCGTCGCGCTCGTGCAGGAACAGCGGCTTGCCGCTTTCCGCCGCCAGGCCCAACTGGGCCTCGAAGGCACGCTCCTGCTCGGCCGGCGTGGAGAAGTTGCGGTTGAAGTCGAGGCCACACTCACCCACGGCCACCACCTCGGGGCAGCGGTGCAGTTCCCCCATGGCCGCAGCCAGTGCAGCATCCCATTGGCTGGCATCGTGAGGGTGCACGCCGGCCGTGGCGTGCAGGCCCGGGAAGCGCTGCGCCAGCGCCACGGCCTGCTCGGCATGGGCAAGGTCGGTGCCAGTCACGATCAGGGTGGTGACGTTGGCCGCGGTCGCGCGGCGCAGCACCGCCTCGAGATCCTGGGTGAAACTCGCATGGGTCAGGTTGGCGCCGATATCCACCAGCGGAGCGGGCGAGCGGAATTGCAGCGCCTCGGGTAGAAAGTCGTCGAATGTGGCGTCGTGGTCGGCCAAGGCTAGGCTCCATTGCAGGTTCGCGGGCATTGTAACCAAAGCCACGGCGGGCCAGCCATGCGTTACACTAGCCGCCTGACCGAATGATGAGGTGACGCGTGACCCTGCTACGTCTGGAACGCCTGCAACTGGCCTATGGCAACCATGTACTGCTCGACGGCGCCGACCTGGTGTTGGAGAAAGGAGAACGGCTGGCCCTGGTCGGGCGCAATGGCACCGGCAAGTCGACCCTGCTCAAGCTCGTGGCAGGCGAGATCCTGCCCGACGACGGCGGCATCTGGCGCGCGCCTGGGCTGAAGATCGGCGTGCTCGAACAGGACTTGCCGGCGGCTTCCGGCGAGACCATCTTCGACGTGGTAGCCCAGGGACTGCCCCAGGCCGGCGAGCTGCTGGCCGAGTACCACCACCTGGTGCAAGCCGCCGAGCCCGACATGAAGCGCATGGCGACCCTCCAGAGCCGCCTCGAGGCCATCGACGGCTGGTCGTTCGAGCAGCGCATCGATGTCGTGCTGACGCGCTTGGGGCTGCCCGCCGACGACCTGATGAGCGCGCTCTCGGGCGGTTGGCGCCGCCGCGTGGCGCTGGCGCGGGCGCTGGTCGCCGAGCCGGACCTGCTGCTGCTCGACGAGCCCACCAACCACCTGGATCTCGACACCATCGCCTGGCTGGAAGAGCAACTGCTCGCCTTCAACGGCGCGGTGCTGTTCATCACCCACGACCGCGCGTTCCTGTCGAAGCTGGCCACGGCGATCCTGGAGCTTGATCGCGGCCGGCTGGGGCGCTATCCGGGTGACTATGGCAAGTACCAGCAGCAGAAGGCCCACGAGCTCGAGGTCGAGGCGCGGGAGAACGCCGAGTTCGACAAGAAGCTGGCCCAGGAAGAGGCCTGGATCCGCCAGGGCATCAAGGCGCGACGCACCCGCAACGAAGGCCGGGTGCGTGCGCTCGAGCAGCTGCGCCGCGAGCGCGGGCAGCGTCGCGAGGTGCAGGGCCGCGCCAGCTTCGGCGTCGACAGCGGCGAGCGCAGCGGCAAGCGGGTGGTGGAGCTCGCCGGCGTGACCCACCGCTTCGGCGACGAGATCATCATTCGCGACCTGAACCTGGAGATCCAGCGCGGCGACCGCATCGGCCTGATCGGCCGCAACGGTGCCGGCAAGACCACGCTGCTCAAGATCCTGCTCGGTGAGCTCGAGCCCAGCGAGGGAACGGTCAAGCTTGGCACCAACATCAAGGTGGCCTACTTCGATCAGCTGCGGGCCGGGCTCGAGCCGGAAAAGAGTGTCTACGACAACGTGGCCCAGGGCAGCGACCGCGTCACGGTGGGCGGCAAGGACAAGCACGTCATCAGCTACCTGCAGGATTTCCTGTTCACGCCCGAGCGGGCCCGCCAGCCGGTCAAGGCGCTCTCCGGCGGCGAGTCGAACCGCCTGCTGCTGGCGCGGCTGTTCACCCAGCCGGCCAACGTGCTGGTGCTCGACGAGCCGACCAACGACCTCGACGTCGAGACCTTGGAACTGCTCGAGGAACTGCTGCTCGACTTCGACGGCACCCTGCTGCTGGTGTCCCACGATCGCGCCTTCATGGACAACGTGGTGACCGGGGTGCTCGCCTTCGAGGGCGATGGGGTGGTGCGGGAGTACGTGGGCGGTTACAGCGATTGGGTACGCCAGGGTGGCAAGCTGCCGCCTGCGCCCTGGGAAGGGGCGGCGCGCCAGCAGGTGGAGCCCACCGCCAAGGCGGAGCCGCCGCCAAAGGCCGGCGCCGCGGCGGCAGCGAGTGTAAAACGGCCCGCCAAGCTCTCCTACAAGCTGCAGCGGGAGCTCGATGCGCTGCCGGCCGAGATCGAACGCCTCGAGGCGGAGATAGCCGCCTTCGAGGCCAGGGTAGGAAGCCCGGATTTCTACCAGCAGGAGGCGGGCGCCGTTTCCGAGACACTGCAGGCCATGAGCGACAAGCAGGCGCAGCTCGACGCCGCCATGGAGCGGTGGATGGAGCTGGAGGCCATGGCGGCGGGGGAGTAATGCGCATTGAGCGTTTCGTTACCCGGCTGGCCAGCGTGAATGGCCAGCCGACGTCAGCTTACGCTCGAGGCGGGCCGCTCGGCCGGAAGTTCGCTTACTCGGCGCTTTCGCCCTTCTTGCCGACCCGCACGGCGAGCACGTCGCACTGGGCGCCGTGCAGGACGCCGGTAGACGTGGAGCCGAGCAGCAGGGCGAAGCCGTGCCGACCATGCGAGCCGACCACGATCAAGTCCACGCCGTGCTCGGCGGCGAAGCGATGGATCTCCGTATCGGGCATGCCCACCACCACGTGCTGGTTTTCCTTGGTCACGTGCGGATCGGCGATCTCGGCCAGTCGCTGCTTGGCGTGGTCGTCGAGCTGATCCTGGATGCTGGTCAGGTCCATGGGAATGTCGCCGCCATAGGCGAAGCCCAGCGGCTCCAGGGTATGCATGATCGACAGCTTGGCCTGGTTGCGCTCGGCGATCTGCAGGGCGCGCTCGAGAACCTTGTGGGAATCCTTGGTCAGGTCCACGGCGACCAGGATGTGGCGATATTCATTGCTCATGGCAGACTCCTGCGTAGCGGCACGATGTGATCGGTATGCCCTCACTCTAGGACGGCCGTCGAGCCAAGACAACGACTTGCGTCAAGAATTAGGAGATTGCGATGGTCTGGATCGTGATAGGGGCGGTACTGCTGCTGATGGTGTCACCGGTGATGTGGCTCAAGCCCAGCAACCGCCAGCGCCGCATTGCCCCGCTGCGCACGGCGGCGGCTAAGGCGGGGGTCAAGGTAGTGTTGGAAAAGCCGCCGCTGCACGGCATCGAAACGCCCATGCCCGGCTACCGCTGGTCCTACCCGGCGGATGCGCCCGGCCCGCGTTTCGTGTTGGTGCGAGCGAGCGAGGCGAGCGACGTGCTCAAGCCCTGCGTGGCCGACTGGCGCTGGCGGATCGAGCCGTTGCGCCCCTTGCCCGTGGCGGCAAAAGAGCCCCTGGAGGCGCTGCTGATGCGCCTGCCCCAGGATGCGCTGGTGGTCGAGTCCAGCGAATATGCCGTGACCCTCTGGTGGTGGGAGTCGCAGAATGCCCAGCGCTTTCTCACCTACGTCGAAGATTTTCGCCGCCTGCGTTCTGCCTTGGCCGGTCGTACCGACCGACCCGGGGAGAAGCGCGTCTTCGGCGACGTGACGCCGCGAGGCTAGTCGACCTGCCATGCCTCGGCCGCTCCGTCGCGCAACTCGCGCAGTGGCGGTCCGGACCGCTCGCCCTGACGAGGCCTTTCTGGCTGCCGTTCAGCCTTCGCTCTCCCTGGCCTGGATCTCCAGGCCATTGTTCTCGATATGTTCCAGCAGGGCATCGAGCTTGCGGATATCGGTATCGCTCAGGCCTGACAGCATCTCGCGCCTGGCCTGGGTCACCACGTCATCGATCTGTTCGAGCAGCGGCGTGGCGGCCGGAGTGAGAAACACCCGCTTGGTGCGCCGGTCCTGCTCGCAGGGGCAGCGTTCGATCAACCCCTGCTCCGAGAGCTGGTCGAGGGTACGAACCAAGGAAGGCGCCTCGACGCCTATGGCACGTGCCAGGTCGCACTGCGGCTGCCCGTCGCCCAGCCGCCATAGATGATAGAGCGTGATCCAGCGCGTCTGGGTCAGGCCCAGCGGGGCCAGCCGTCGATCGATGATGGCACGCCACAGGCGGGGCAGACGGGACAGTCGGAAGCCGATGTTCTGGTGCATGGGACTCCGCTTTTCATCGTTGAATTAACCGAATTGTCCGGACCCCTTGCGTGTAATGCAACTTTGTCTCACTGGTCAGGGTAACGGCCCGGCTCGCTGGCACGGGCGAAGGCCGGTGCGAAAAGGCCTGGATGCGGCGTGAACCGGTGCTTTTCCGTGCCGCAGGGAGGGGTGGCGTCTCGCGAAATTGGAGTAGCGGGGGGCTTGACGTGCCGGCTGGAGTGCACCAAGCTTGATGGAATCAAACGGCCGTATGAAACTTGGCACTCCTCCAACGCCAACCTCTGTGTGGAGATTCGCGGATGATCTATCAAGGCAATGCCATCACGGTGGCACGCAACGGCGATGACGTCGCCATGCTCACCTTCGACCTGAAGGGCGAGTCCATCAACAAGCTGTCCAGCGCCGTTGTCGCCGAGCTGGACGACGCCGTGCAGGCAATCCGTGCCGAAAGCGGCCTCAAGGGGCTGGTGATCGGCAGCGCCAAGGACGCTTTCATCGTAGGCGCCGATATCACCGAATTCCAGGGCATGTTCGGCAAGGGCGGCGAGTTCCTCGAGTCGATGCTGATGAAGGTGCATGACATCTTCAATGCCATCGAAGACCTGCCGTTTCCCACGGTCACCGCGATCAACGGCCTGGCGCTGGGCGGCGGCTGCGAGGTCACGCTGGCCACCGATTTCAGGGTGATGGGCGAGAAGGCCAAGATCGGCCTGCCGGAAACCAAGCTGGGCATTCTGCCGGGCTGGGGCGGCTGCGTGCGCCTGCCGCGCCTGATCGGTTCCGACAACGCCGTCGAGTGGATCGCCGGCGGCACGGAAAACCGCGCCGAAGCCGCACTCAAGGTGGGCGCGGTGGATGCCGTGGTGCCCAACGATAAGCTCGAGGCCGCAGCACTCGACATCATCGCCCAGGCCAATGCCGGGGATCTCGATTACCAGGCGCGCCGTGCCGAGAAGTGCGGCCCGCTCAAGCTCAACGCCATCGAGCAGATGATGGCCTTCGAGACCGCCAAGGGCTTCGTGGCCGGCAAGGCCGGGCCGCACTATCCGGCACCGGTCGAGGCGATCAAGGTGATCCAGAAGGGCGCCGGCGAAGAGCGCGCCCGCGCCCAGGCCATCGAGGCCAAGGCGTTCGTCAAGCTGGCCATGACCGATGTGGCCTATAACCTGGTCGGCCTGTTCATGAACGACCAGGTGGTCAAGAAGAAGGCCGGCAAGTTCGAGAAGCAGGCCCAGGCCGTCAAGCAGACTGCCGTGCTGGGCGCCGGCATCATGGGCGGCGGCATCGCCTACCAGAGCGCCTCCAAGGGCACGCCGATCCTGATGAAGGACATCAAGGACGAGGCGATCGAACTGGGGCTCAAGGAGTCGCGCAAGCTGTTCGCCAAGCAGGTGGAGCGCAAGAAGCTCACCACCGAGCAGATGGCCGAAAAGCTGACCCTGATCCGCCCGACGCTCTCCTACGGTGACTTCGGCCACGTCGACCTCGTCGTCGAGGCGGTAGTGGAGAATCCCAAGGTCAAGGACGCGGTGCTGACCGAGGTGGAAGGCCTGGTAAGCGAGGACACCATCCTGACTTCCAACACCTCGACCATCTCGATCACTCGCCTGGCCCAGAACCTCAAGCGCCCCGAAAACTTCTGCGGCATGCATTTCTTCAACCCGGTGCACCGCATGCCGCTGGTCGAGGTCATTCGTGGCGAGAAGACCGGCGAAGCCGCCGTGGCCGCCACCGTGGCCTATGCCCGCGCCATGGGCAAGACGCCGATCGTCGTCAACGATTGCCCAGGCTTCCTGGTCAACCGCGTGCTGTTTCCCTATTTCGGCGGCTTCAGCCTGCTGGTCGAGCAGGGCGCCGACTTCCAGCGCGTCGACAAAGTGATGGAGAAGTTCGGCTGGCCCATGGGGCCCGCCTACCTGCTCGACGTGGTCGGCATGGACACCGCGGTGCACGCCAACGACGTGATGGCCGAGGGCTTTCCCGACCGCATGGCCCGCGATTCCAAGACCGCCATCCAGGTGATGTATGAGAACGAGCGCCTGGGCCAGAAGAACGACAAGGGTTTCTACGCCTACGAGGAAGACCGCAAGGGCAAGCCGAAGAAGGTCAGCGATGACAAGGCCTATGAGCTGGTCAAGCAGGTGGTGGTCAGCGAGAAGGCGTTCTCCGACGAGGACATCATCGCGCGCATGATGGTCCCGCTGTGCCTGGAAACCGTGCGTTGCCTCGAGGACAACATTGTCGAGACGCCGGCCGAGGCCGACATGGCGCTGATCTACGGCATCGGTTTCCCGCCGTTCCGCGGTGGCGCGCTGCGCTACATCGACGCCATGGGCGTGGCCGAGTTCGTCAAGCTGGCCGATGGCCTGGCCGAGGAGCTGGGAGCGCTCTACGCCCCGACCGACAAGCTGCGCAAGATGGCGGAAGCCGGCGAGCGCTTCTATCCCAAGGCCCAGGGCTAACCCACCACGAACAGGAGTAATGACATGAGCTTGAACCCGAGAGATATCGTGGTGGTCGACGGTGTGCGCACCGCCATGGCCAAGGCCAAGAACGGCGCCTTCCGTAACGTTCGCGCCGAGAACCTCTCCGCTGCGGTGATGCAGGCGCTGTTCGACCGCAATGCGGGGCTCGACCCGAGCGAAGTCGACGACGTGATCTGGGGCTGCGTCAACCAGACCCTCGAGCAGTCGATGAACATCGCCCGCAACGCGGCGATCATGACCGGCATTCCGCGCACGGTGCCGGCCCAGACGGTCAACCGGCTGTGCGGCTCCTCGATGACCGCGCTGCATATCGCCGCGGCCAACATCAAGGCCGGCATGGGCGACTTCTACGTCATCGGCGGCGTGGAGCACATGGAGCACGTGCCCATGGCGCATGGCGTCGACGTCAACCCGGCGGCCAGCAAGTACGCGGCCAAGGCGGCCATGATGATGGGCCTGACCGCCGAGCTGCTGGGCAAGATGCACGGCGTGACCCGTGAGGAGCAGGACAAGTTCGGCGTGCGTTCGCACCAGCGTGCCATGGCGGCCAACGACAAGGGCTACTTCGCCAACGAGATCATTGGCGTCGAAGGCCATGACGCCAACGGCTTCAAGCGCCTGATCAAGCATGACGAGGTGGTGCGCATCGACGCCAGCCTGGAAGAGATGGCCAAGCTCAAGCCGGTATTCGACCCGCGCAGCGGCACCGTCTCGGCCGGTACTTCTTCGGCGCTGTCGGTGGGGGCTTCGGCCATGGCGATCATGAGCTACGAGCGCGCCCAGGCGCTGGGCCTCGAGCCCATCGCGCGGGTGCTCTCCACCGGCGTGGCGGGCTGTGATGCCTCGATCATGGGCTACGGTCCGGTGCCGGCCTCGAAGAAGGCGCTCAAGGCCGCCGGCCTGTCATCAGCCGATATCGAGACCGTTGAACTCAACGAGGCCTTTGCCGCCCAGGCGATCCCGGTGCTCAAGGATCTCGGCTTCCTCGATGCCATGGACGAGAAGGTCAACCTCAACGGCGGCGCCATTGCCCTTGGCCACCCGCTGGGCTGTTCCGGTGCGCGTATCTGCACCACGCTGCTCAACGTGATGCAGCAGCGCGACACCACGCTCGGCCTGGCCACCATGTGCATCGGCATGGGGCAGGGCGTGGCGACGGTGTTCGAACGCCTGAAGTAAGCTTGGCGATGCTGACGGCCCTGCGATCTCGCGTCGCAGGGCCGTTTGCGTTTCGAGCGTTGACGCGCTGGGCGCGGAACAATAAGATTCATGTTTTATACTTCTTATGAGTCCGCTGCGAGGTGATCCCCATGGGCCTGCTCAAGACCCTCTTCAAGAAAGACAAGGCAGACGACAAGCCCGTCGTTCAGGCGTACGAGCCGGCGCCGGCAGCCACGCCGAGCGTGGAGGCCAGCGCAGGTGAAACCGCCGGCACCGACGCCGAGAAGAAGGGCAAGCATGGGGAGCCCGGCGTCTGCTGCGGTTCGTGCAGCGGCTGACCGGAACAAGACGGGGCAAGCTGCGGGCATGTCGAGCCGGACATGCCCGCTGTGATCTTTACCGACCGGCGTGACGCGGCACGGCAAGACTCTCTCTATCTCTTCTCTCTTCTCTCTTCTCCCTTCTCCCTTCTCTCTTCTCTTTTTCGAAACCCTCCTATTCGGCCTTCCCTCGCAAGGAAAGCCGCAAGTCTCGAAAGCCGCCGAGGCGGTCAAATGCTTTCCGACACTTCGGGGGCAAATTCCCCGGCACCTTCTTCCACCATGATGGCAGCGGGCTCGTCTGCCTGCGGTTCCATCCAGCCTTGTTCGCGATAGTAGCGAAGAGCGCCTTCGTGCAGCGGGGCGCTCAATCCTTCCTCGATCATCATGGCGGGAGTCAGGGTGCCGAAGGCGGGGTGATAGGCCTTGAAACGCAAAAAGTCGCCAAAGACACGGCTTACCAGACGGTAGATGAGCTCCGGGTCGGTATCGGCGGAGGTTACCAAGGTGGCCCGCACGCCGAAGGTATGCACTGGGGGTTGGTCGGGGCCATACAGCCCGCCGGGTATCCAGGCGCGGCTGAAGAACGGATAGGAGGCGATCAGCAGGTCGATCATGGGGCCTTCCACATTGACTAGAGCGGCGTTGCAGAGCTGCACCGCCTTGGCCACCGAGTCGTTGGGGTGGCCGACCGTGTAGACCATGGCGTCGATATTGCCGTGGCAGAGCTCCAAGGCCTGCTGATCTGCCGGAAGGTCGTTGACCTGACGAAAGCTGCCGCGATTCCAGCCATGGGCCTGCATGACCTTCATCATGGTGTCACGCTGTCCGGAACCCGGGTTACCGATATTGACCGAGCGACCCGCCAGGTCTTCCAGGCGGTGAATGTTGGCGTCACGCCGTGCTACCAGGGTAAAAGGCTCGCTGTGAAGCGAGAAGACCGAGCGCAGGCCGGGGTCTGGCCCCGCCTCGCGGAACCCCTCGCTGCCGGAGACCGCGTAGTAGTGGAGATCGGACTGGACCAGTGCCAAGGTGAATTCTCCGTTGCGTATGGCTAGCAGATTGGCGCTAGAGCCAGCGCTGGGCTTTGCCCGGCAGGGGAGTTCGATCGCTCGGCACAGGGCGCGTCCCGCGAGGTGGTAGACCCCCGCCGTGCTAGCGGTACCAATGGTCAGGGGCTCGTCAGCAGGTGCTGGCGTCGAAGACCAGCTCGCCAGGCCAGCAAGGCATAGGGCCAATAGAAGGGCAGGTGTTTTCATGACTCACCTCGTGGCAGTGAGTCGGCCAGAGGCCATTCCAGGATCACGTGGAGGCTGGGAGGAAGCGCTTGCATAACTTCTCAACGGGATCTGGACGACAGCGATGGTTTATGCTGTTTTAGAGATTTTAATGATTCTTTTTTCCAAGATAAGGAAAGACGCCGCCATCTTTTATTTTTTAAGTGGTCGGCTTTAGAGTTATAGCAGCCGGCTTAAGGCTGGCAAGGGAATTATCCTAAAGCACGCCCGCGTCGAGCCCTGCCGCCAGATAGAGGCCCAGCGCCTCGACCTCCTCCACGAAGGTATCCTGCCACTCACCGCGCAGAATCAGCGGTGCCTGCACCCAACGCCAGCGCAGCCCGGTGACGATACCTTCCACCGCACGCCGCGTGCCGGTGCCATCGTGCCCGGCGCGCACATAGAGCGCACAGGGCAGTCCCTGCTTTTCCTCAAGCACCGGGTAGTAACTGCGGTCGAAGAAATCCTTCAGCGCGCCGCTCATGTAGCCGAGGTTCTCGGTGGTGCCGAGCAGGATGGCATCGCAGCGGCGCACATCTTCCGGGCCTGCCGCGAGCGGGGCCTTCACGCTCACTTCCACGCCCTCGATGTCGCGGTGGGTGGCGCCGCGCTCGGCGGCGTCTCGCAGGCGCTGGGTATTGGGCGAAGGCGCATGGGCCACTATCAGCAGTCGTTTCATGTTTGACAGTCTAACGGCTTTTTCCGACGCTGTTTCGGCAACTTCCCGCTTTTACGTCCCGCTTTGACGACAGGAGGAACCTCGGCCATGGCTTTTGCTCTGTCGAACCTGCAGTTGGAAAGCACAGCCTTTCAGGCGCATGGCGCCATCCCTTCGCGCCACACCGGAGAAGGCGAGGATACGTCGCCGCCGCTGAGCTGGCGCGATGCGCCGGAAGGGACCAAGGGCTTCGCGGTGATCTGCCACGATCCCGATGCGCCGCTGGTGCAGCACGGCAGCTACGGTTTCGTCCACTGGCTGCTCTACAACCTGCCCGGCTCGACCGACTCCCTCGAGGAAGCGACCTGTGACGGCACCTGCGGCAAGAACGATTTCGGCACCGTAGGCTACCGTGGCCCGATGCCGCCGGAAGGGCATGGTCAGCACCATTACTACTTCTGGGTGCTGGCGCTCAGCAAGCCGACCGACCTGCCGGAAGGGCTGGGGCTGGCGGAGCTGCTCAAGCAGCTCGAACCCCACCTGCTGGGCATGAATCGCCTGATCGGTACCTACCGCCGAGGCTGAAGCAGGGCCGGCATGCAGGGCATGCCGGCGCCTGGTGCACGCTTGATTCTGCTCGCTACATTTCGCCTCTTCGTCAGGTCAACGATTTCTCTCCGGCTATGATTAACCGAGGGATGGTTTTTCCTGCGCCTGTCACCTTACAGGAGAGTTTCATCCGACAAAGTGGCGATACAAAGCGACTTTGCATGCGGCCTGCCGTACGGCTAGGGTGGTTAGCGAGCCACCGAAGAGGGGCGTTTCGCTTAGATCAAGGAGGAGCATGCGATGAAAAAGGATGTACAGGATCTGTTTCCCACCCGGCTGGAACGCAAGCTCGGCATGTTCGAGCGCATCGACCCGGTCGTCTACACCGAAGGAGCAGAGCGCAGCGCAGGACCGCTGAGCGACGACCAGGTCCAGGAATATGAAGAGAAAGGGTTCCTCTCCTTCGAGGGCTTCTTTCCCCGCGAGGAGATGGAGGCGTTCATCCAGGAACTGCGTGACTATGAAGAGGACGAGGACCTCAAGCTTTCCGAAGGCACCGTGCTGGAGCCGGGACGCCAGGAGATTCGCTCCATCTTCGGCATCCATGAGATCTCCGAGCGCTTCAGCCGCCTGACCCGTGACCCGCGGCTGCTGGCCATGGTGGAACAGCTGCTGGGAAGTGGCGTTTACATTCACCAGTCGCGCATCAACTACAAGCCGGGCTTCAAGGGCAAGGGCTTCGACTGGCACTCCGACTTCGAGACCTGGCACAGCGAGGATGGCATGCCGCGCATGCGCTCCTTGAGCTGTTCGATCATCCTCACCGACAACGGCGAATTCAACGGCCCGCTGATGCTGATTCCGGGGTCGCACAACTACTTCGTGCCCTGTGTCGGTCGCACCCCGACCGACAACTACAAGGAGTCGCTGAAGAGCCAGGAAGTGGGCGTGCCCGACAACACCAGCCTGCGCGAGCTGATGCTGAAGGGCGAGATCGAAGCGCCCAAGGGCCCGGCCGGTACCCTGGTGATGTTCGAATGCAACACCATGCACGGCTCGAACATGAACATGTCGTGCTGGCCGCGCAGTAACCTGTTCTTCGTCTACAACAGCGTCGAGAATGGCCTGGTCAGCCCCTTCTGCGGCAACCGCCCGCGCCCTGACTTCCTCGCCAACCGCAAGGACTGGAGCCCGCTCAAGCCGGTATCCTGAGCCTTCGCGTCCCTTGTCGTGGCCTACCGCAGCGAGCCGGCCACGACAAGCCTGCTTCAGGATCCTTCGCGTGCCGCCAGCTCCTGGGGCAGCAGCGCGGCGTAGATGAAGTCGTTGACCGGCGTGGCCACCCCCATGGCACGGCCTAGCCGAACCACCGCGCCGTTCTGGGATTCCAGCTCCGAAGGTTCGCCTGCCATGAGGTTGCGCTGCATCGAGGAAGTGCTCTCGGCCGGCATGGCATCGATGAAGCGCATGGCGCGCTCGGCGGCATCCTCGGGAAAGTCGACCCCCTGGGCTCGGGCGACGGCTTCGATCTCGGCGAGTATCGCCTCGATCATGCCGCGAGTCTCGGGCAGCTGGCGCGTGACCCCGATCGGGGCGCGTGTGACGGCTCCGATCCCGCTCATGGCGCAGATGAACAGGAACTTGCTCCACTGCGCCACGCGAATGTCGTCCGGAATTTCGGCGCTGACGCCTTCCGCCCGGTCGAAGGCCGCCTTGAGGCGGGCCGTGCGTTCGCTGCTGCGGTTGTCGCGCTCGCTGAAGCGCACGAACGGGTCGACTCCGGCATGCACGATATGGCCGGGCGCTTCCTTCCAGGCCAGGATGCCGCACAGGCCATCCAGTATCGCCGCTTCGCCGAGCACTTCGACCAGGATGTCGGCGGCTTCCACCCCGTTTTCCAGCGGCAGTACCAGGGTGGAGTCGTCGACCAGCGGGCGGATCGCTTCGGCGGCTTCGCGCAACTGCCATGTCTTGACCGCCATGATCACGCAGTCGACCACGCCGACTTGCGCCGGGTCATCGGTTGCCTGCACCGACGCCAGGTGGAGGTCGCCCTTGATGCTGGTCAGCTTGAGCCCCTCGCGGCGCAGCGCCTCGAGATGAGCGCCACGTGCGATGAAGGTGACCGACTCTCCGGCGGCGGCCAATCGCGCGCCGAAATAGCCGCCGACCCCACCGCTGCCCATGATGGCAAATTTCATGCTGCCCCCTTATGGATTGGCTCATGTCTCTGAGCATAGTGGCTTGCCGGCGTGCTGTATCCCTTCCGCACTGGGCGGCCTCTTCCTTTGGCTTGAGCCAGGTCATGAAGGCGTCGCCTGCAACTGCCACACATGAGGAAAGTGAGGCAGACTGTCGGCGACCCTTGACGATGCGACCCGAACCATGACCGCTTCCCCCCCACATCCCCCCATCGATGCAGACACGGTCCAGGAAGGGGCGCTGCCCCTGGCGCTGCGCCGCGTGGCCATCGATACCTATCGCGAGAACGTGGCCTACCTGCACCGGGAGTGCGACCTCTACCGTGCCGAAGGCTTCCAGGCGCTCTCCAAGGTCGAGGTACGAGCCAATGGCCGGCGCATTCTCGCCAGCCTCAACGTGGTGGACGATACCGCCATCGTCGGGCATGCCCAACTGGGCCTCTCCGAGGACGCCTTCGCCTCGCTCGGAGTCGAGGAGGGCACGCCGGTCAGCGTCTCCCAGGCGGAGCCGCCGGCCTCGATTCCGGCGCTGCATCGCAAGATCGCCGGTGAGCGGCTCAGCCGCGAGGATTATCGCGCCATCGTGCAGGACATCGCCGAGCTGCGCTATTCGAAGATCGAGCTGACCGCCTTCGTGGTGACCTGCGAACTCGGCGAGCTCGACCGCGAGGAAATCTTCTATCTCAGCGATGCCATGTATCGCGTCGGCCGGCGGCTCGATTGGCGCGAGCACCCCGTGGTGGACAAGCACTGCATCGGCGGCATCCCCGGCAACCGGACCTCCATGCTGGTGGTTCCCATCGTCGCCGCGCACGGCCTGCTGTGCCCCAAGACCTCGTCGCGGGCGATCACCTCGCCTTCGGGTACGGCCGACACCATGGAGGTGCTGGCCAAGGTGGATATGCCCTTCGACGATCTCGAGGAGCTGGTGCGACGGCATCGCGGCTGTCTCGCCTGGGGCGGCACCAGCGAGCTCTCCCCGGCCGACGATGTGCTGATCGCGGTGGAGCGGCCGCTCTCCATCGATTCGCCCGGCCAGATGGTGGCATCGATCCTGTCCAAGAAGCTGGCGGCAGGCTCCACGCACCTGCTGCTCGACATTCCCGTGGGGCCCCATGCCAAGGTGCGTTCCATGCCCGAGGCTCGGCGCCTGCGCAAGCTGTTCGAGTTCGTGGCGGGGCGCATGGGCCTGACCCTCGACGTGGTGATCACCGATGGCAGCCAGCCGGTCGGGCGCGGGATCGGCCCGATGCTCGAGGCCCGCGACGTGATGCGCGTGCTGTGCCTGCACCCCGAGGCGCCGATGGACCTGCGCCAGAAGTCGCTGCGCCTGGCGGGGCGCATGTTGGAGTTCGACCCCGACATCCGCGGCGGCGATGGCTTCGGCATCGCCCGCGACATCCTCGACTCGGGGCGCGCTCTGGAGAAGATGCAGGCGATCATCCGCGCCCAGGGCGAAAAACCCTTCGACCTCGACAGCCTCGACCTGGCCCCGCACCGCTTCGATGTGCTGGCCCCCGAGGATGGCGTGGTGACCGCCATCGACAACCTGCGCATGGCGCGGATCGCGCGGCTGGCCGGTGCGCCCAAGGCCAAGAATGCCGGGGTGGAGCTGTTCGCCCAGCTGGGTGATACGGTGGCGAAGGGGCAGCCGCTGTATCGCGTCTATGCCGCCTTCCGCAGCGAGTGCGGCTTTGCGCTGCAGTGCAGCGAGCGCGACAGTGGGTACCGGATCGGATCCCAAGACCAGCTAGTGCGAATGAATGTGGAGTTCTGATGAAAGCCGTACTGCTTTATTTCCAGGAGGAGGCCGCGCCGGCCGTCCGGTTGGCCGAGGCGGCGGGCCTCGTCGCCCATGGCGTCGTTCGTCATCGCTTTCCCGACGACGAGCTGTGCCTGACCCTGCCGTTTGCCGAGGCGGAGGCCTGGCCGCGGGTCGTGGTGCTTTATCGAAGCCTGGACCACCCCAACGACAAGCTGGTCGAGCTGATGCTGCTGGCGCGCCATGCACGGGAGCAGGGCGTCGAGCGGGTGGTGCTGGTGGCGCCCTACCTCGCCTACATGCGCCAGGACAAGGCCTTTCATCCCGGCGAGCTGGTCAGCCAGCGCCTCGTCGGCGGCTTCCTGGCCGAGCTTTTCGATGCGCTGATCACCGTCGACCCCCACCTGCACCGCATCGAGCGGCTCGACCAGGCGGTGCCCCTGCGCCATGCCGTGGCGCTGTCCGGCGCACCCCAGTTGGGCGAGATGATTGCCCGCCGTCGCGGCGATGCGCTGTTGCTGGGGCCCGATGCGGAGTCGGCGCAGTGGGTGCAAGGTGCCGCACGCGTGGCGGGGCTGGAATACGGCGTATGCAGCAAGCAGCGACATGGCGACCGTGACGTCGAGATCACCCTCCCGGCGCTGCCCATCGCCGGGCGCCGGGTCGTGCTGCTTGATGATGTTGCCAGTTCAGGCAGGACCCTGGCCTGCGCCACCGAGCGCCTCCTGGTGGCAGGTGCCGTCTCGGTGGATGTTGCCGTGACCCATGCACTGTTCGCCGGCGATGCGCTGCAGGTGATCCGCCAGGCTGGGGTTGGCGAGGTCTGGAGCACCGATTGCATCGTGCATGACAGCAACGCCATCAGCATGGCCTCGATCCTGGCGCCCGCGGTGCATGCCTTGCTGGAGAAGATTTGACTCGCCCCACTGGCCAGCGGGAGACGAACGGCGTACAAAGCCCAGCGAGATACCGCTTTGGCCGATTTAAGGAACCGCACCGACATGACGCTACGTACCATCGCTATCTTCGGGCTGACCATGGGGCTGCTGCTGGGCTGTGGCGGCCGTGTATCCGAGCCCGAGGCGCCGCTGCAGCAGCCGGTGGCACAAGCCGACGAGCCTGCCCCGGCGCTCCGCCAGGGCGAGGGTCGCGCCGAGGACCGTTTCTGGGTGCCTCGACATTTCCACTCCGTGCAGGATGAAGCGCACTATCACGTCAGCCGCCTGGCGGACCGCAGCTTCGTCGACGTCTACGGGGGCGACGAGCACCCGCGGGTCTGGTACATCGCCGCCGAGCGCCTCGGGCAGATCGGCGAGCCTGCCGTGCCGCTGCTATTCGGGCTGATCGACAGCGGCGACGACTACGAACTGATGCTGGTGCTCTACGCTCTGCAGCTTGCCACCCAGGACCCCGCCCTCATGGCCCAGACGGCGGGGGATTACGTCCGCCTGGCGACCGTGCTCGATCCCCAGGCCAACGCGCAGAACCGCGAGATCGCGCTGGCGTGGTGGGAGCGCCACGGCTGGCGCTGGCAGTGAGGCCGCGGCGACGGCCTGGCTGCGCAGAAGCGGGCGCTTTTTGCTAAGGTCACAGCAGGATTCGCCATGGGAAGGAAGCGGAGCGCAGTGATGGATCAATTCATGCAAGCGGCCCTGGACGAAGCGCGCCAGGGCCTCGCGGAAGGCGGCGTGCCCATCGGTTCGGTGCTGGTCCACCAGGGCCGCATCGTCGGGCGCGGGCACAATCGTCGGGTCCAGGCGGGCAGCACCGTCCTGCATGGCGAGATGGACGCGCTGGAAAATGCGGGGCGTCTGCCTGCGGCGATCTACCGCGAATGCACGCTCTATACCACCCTCTCGCCGTGCGCCATGTGCAGCGGTGCCATCCTGCTCTACGGGATTCCTCGCGTCGTCGTAGGCGAGAACCAGACCTTCCTCGGTGAGGAAACGCTGCTCGCCTCGCGGGGCGTGGCCGTGGAAGTGCTGCAACTTCCCGAATGCATCGCGCTCATGTCGCGTTTCATCGAAGCCTCCCCCGAGCTGTGGAACGAAGATATCGGCCACTAGCGTGTTCGATCGCGTGCCGGCAGCGGCTGTCATGAAACTGTCATGTTGGCCCGTTACCGTGCGCGCAGCGCAATCCAATCGTCACGCTTCCGTCATCCAGTACGTGTAACCTGCAAACGGGCCCTTCATGTCCAAGACCGAGAGATCCGCCGACCATTCGAGCCGTGCCGCCCTGTCGCGAGAACCGGTGCGCGAGGTACCCGCCTGGCTACGGGGCATCTATGCCGGACTCTGCCTCTACCTGTTCCTGGCGGCTCTGAACGTGCTGGGTGCCGGTCTTGGCACCTTCGGCCGCGCCAGCGACTTCCTGACCCAGCTCTTCGCCTATGGCGAGAATCCCTTCATTGCCCTGCTCGCCGGCGTGCTGGTCACCATGATCGTGCAGAGTTCGTCGTTCACCTCGGCGCTGATTGTGACGCTGGTTGCCAGCGGCGAGATGACCCTGGGTACCGCGGTGTTCGCCATCATGGGCGCCAACATCGGTACGGCGGTCACGGGGGTGATCGTGGCGCTGGCCAACATGCGCATCAAGCGGAACTTCCGGCGCTCGTTCACCGCGGCGCTGATGCATGATTTCTTCAATATTCTCACCGTGCTGGTCGTGTTCCCGCTGGAGTTCATCAGCGGAATGTTTCATGAGGCGGGGCGCGGCATCTTCTCCCGGCTGGCGGGTTGGCTGGCCGACCTGATCGGCCTGGAGGAGGTGGCGCGGCCCAACAGTCCGATCAAGCTGATCACCCAGCCAGTGGTGGATGTCGTCAATTCCGTGGGTTCATGGCTGATGCCGACCGCGGCGGCCCAGGGGCTGCTGGTTGCCGGTCTGGGCCTGCTGCTGATGTTCATCGCGCTGATCTTCATGGTACAGAACCTGCGTGGCGCCCTGCTGCGCCATATGGATGGCCTGTTCCGCACCTACTTCTTCCGCAGCGATCTGCGCGCCTATGGCGTGGGGCTGGTTTCCACCGTGCTGGTGCAGTCCAGCACCATCACCAGCAGCCTGATGGTGCCGCTGGCCGGGGCCGGCGTGGTGCGCCTGCGGCGGGTCCTGCCGTTCATGATGGGCGCCAACCTGGGCACCACCGTCACCAGCGTGCTGGCGGCGACGGCCAACCCTGTCGCCGCAGCGATGACGGTGGCGCTGTTCCACGTCATTTTCAATCTCACCGGTACCGCCATCTGGTGGCCGCTGCGTTATATTCCACTCAAGGTGGCGACCTGGTACGGCAAGCTGGCGGCCCGCCAGACCCGCTATGCCTTCATCTTCCTGATCGGCGTGTTCCTGGTGATACCGCTGCTCGGGATCGGTGCCGTCGAACTGTTTACCAGCCTGCGCTGAGCGCGGCTTTCAGGAGCTTTTCTCCATGTTTCGTCAGCTTTACAGCGCCCTGACTTCGGAAAATACTCTCAACATGGCCTTCGAGGATCTGACCCAGATGCTCGAGCATGGCGCCTGGATGTTCGACCGGGCCAACGAAGTGCTGCACAGCACGGTGGCGGCCGACGAGGTGCGCCAACCGCTTTATGAGCGGGACCGGGCCATCAACGAGCTGGAGCGCTCCATACGGCGCAAGGTGCTGCGCCACCTGACGGTGAATCCGGGGCACGACGTGGCGATCTGCCTGGCCCTGATGAGCGTGGCCAAGGATGCCGAGCGCATCGGCGACTACTGCAAGAACGTCTTCGAGGTCGGCCACTTCTATAGTGAAGGATTCCACGTTCCCAAGTACCAGGACCCGCTGAACGCCATGGCGGAGCAGATGACCGGTATGTTCGGCATGGTGATCAAGGGGACGCGCGATTCCGACGAGCGCCAGGCTCGCCAGGCGCTGACCAAGGCGGTGGAGATGCGGGCGAACTGTGACAGGCTGATCCAGGAGCTGTTCCGCGACGAGGCCAAGATCGAGTTCCACGAGGCCGTGGCCTATTCGCTGCTGGCGCGCCACTACAAGCGCGTGGCCGCCCACCTGGCCAACATCGCCACCGCGGTGCTGGGCAAGCTGGAAGACCTCGACTTCTACTCCGACGACGAAGAGCTTTGACCCTCCTGCCGCTCGCCGTCCCGGCGAGCGGCTCCCTTCGTTCTGCGAAGCCAGGATCCTCCCTCCGAACAAATGCAAGTCCCGCCACGCAACTTCACGCAGTCCAATACCTGCTACGCAACCCCGTGTCGCGCTCGGCGCAGGCGCGCCATGTCGTTGGCCGCCTCGCTCAACGCAGCGGCAGGCAGTCGTGCAGGCTCTCGCGCAGGGAGCGAGGGGTGATGCCGAGATCGGCCAGGGTGCCCAGGCTCGGGTCGGCGACGTTATGCCGGCGCATCAGCGCCACCTGGTCGCGCGTCAGGGGCGGATTGGATAGCCCGCTGCCGAGCAGGGCGGCGAGCTGCCAAAGGCGAAACGGGACCGGCACCATGAGCGGGTCGCGCCCCAGGTGGGCGGCGACCAGGTCAAGGATGTCGCGATAGCGCAGCACGTCGGCGCCGCCGAGTTCGAACAGGCGACGCTTGGTGGTAGTGGCGTTCAGCAGCCGGTGGCAGGCGCGGGCCACGTCCCGCACATGCACCGGCTGCAGCAGCGTGTCTCCCTTGCCGAACAACGGCAGCGCCCGCAGCCGGGTCAGCCTTTCCAGGGTGGAGAGAAAGCGGTCGTGTGGGCCGAACATCACGCTCGGCCGCAGGATCACGGCCTTGGGGAAGGCCTCGATGACGGCGGCTTCGCCGCGCCCGCGCGAGCGGATGTAGGGCGAGCCGGAGGCCGGGTCCGCGCCGATGCCGGAGAGCTGGATCAGGGTGCCGATGCCTTCCCGATGTGCCAGGCGTGCCAGCTGGGCGGCCGCATCCACGTGCAGGCTCTCAAAGCGCAGTTGGCGGCTCTCGGTGTAGAGGCTCACCGCGTTGACCACGCCCGTGGCGTCCTGTAGCGCCTTGTTCGCGTCCGCTTCGCTGCGAATGTCGGCTTCGACCAGGCTCAGCGGATCGCCCGGCTCGGCCCAGCCCGGCCAGGCGGGGCGGCGTGCCGCGATGCGCACCGCACAGCCAGCATCCACGAGTTCACGCACGATCTGGCTACCGAGAAAGCCGGTGCCGCCGAAAACTGTGACAGGGCCAGAGGCCATGGTTCCCTTTCCCTTCGCTGTTCGGGAGAACGGTATCAGGGTCGGGCCGAGGTGTCATGAGGCAGCGGCAGGGTGCCGTTCTCTTTCACCGCGCGAATGGCGAAGCTGCTTTCCGCGCCGCTCACCATGCCCAGCTTCTTGAGCTGGCGCAGCCAGTGCTCGTAGCCGTGCAGGTCGGTAGCCATCACATGCAACTGATAGTCGCACTCACCGGACATGGCATGGCAGTCGATCACTTCCGCCATGGCCTGCATGGCCGCTTCAAAGGCCTCCGTGCCGTCGTGCTGGCGGTGGTCGAGCCGAACCCGCACGAAAGCGGTGATCGCCAGGCCCAGCCGCTCCCGGTCCAGCTCGGCGCGATAGCGAGTGATCAGTCCCGCCTGCTCGAGGCGGCGTATGCGGCGTGCGCAAGGAGAAGGGGAGAGGTTCACCCGTTCGGCAAGTTCCGCGGTGGTAAGGCGAGCGTCCTGCTGCAAGGCTTCCAGCAGGAGGCGATCGATGCGATCGAGCTTGAGGTTGCGCATGGGGTGCCTCGTCAATGTGGCAATCGGTGACTTCCTGACGGATGACGCTAACCATCAAGCCAAGTCTGGCGAATCCCTGCCGTGCCTGCCAGTCGCTGCCATGTCTTCGTGCATTCGTGTCCGTTGGCGTCAAGATGGTGCGCTGGGTTGGGCAGCTGCGTTGAAACGAAAACACGCAAGATGTTGCAATGCTGCATACACTTTTAACATCTGAGGCGCCCTACGTACCCGACACTGGAGGGCCCCATGGGAGGTATCGCGAAGGAGATCCTTTCCTGGCAGGACCTGAAGTCGCTATGGCAGGCTTCCCCTGCCTTCGTGCGCCATGGCTGCCGGGTGCTGACGCTGGCGCTGCTGCTGGGCCTTGGCATGCTCATCGTGCATGCAACGGGTGGCACTCGCTTTGCCTATCCGTACCTGATGCTGATCCCCGTGCTGCTGGCCGGGGCCTGGTACTTTCTCTTTGGCGCCTTGGCGACGGCCCTTGTCGCCGGCCTGCTGATGGCCGTCATGCCCCTTACGGTGGCGACAGGCGAGGCGCAAACGACGCTCAACTGGCTGGTGCGCCTCGGGCTGTACCTGCTCATTGGCGGGTTTGCCGGGGCGCTCTTCGCCCGGCTGCGCAAGATCCATCTCTCCAGCGAGCGTGCCGCACGCACCGATCCCAGTACTCGTCTGCCCAACGAAGTGGCGCTGGAAGACGACCTCAGCCGCTACCTGAACGATTCCGCCAGCCCCTCATCGCAAGCCATCGGCCTGATCCTGGTCCGCGTGGATGACATGAACGACATCCTGGAGGCCCTGGGAGCCGATGCCTCGCGCGCGCTCATGCTGGCCCTGCATGCGCGCTTCGACAGCCTGGCGCCGGCGCTTGTCGGCTGCTATCGGGTGAGCGGGGCGGAGCTGATGCTGCTGTTCCGGTGCGAGGACATCGCCGACCTCGAGCGGCGGGCAAGCCAGGTCATCGAGCTGGGCGAAGACAACCTGGAAGCGCTCGGCGTGCCGTTGCGCGTGCAGCTCCTCGCCGGCAGCAGCCTGCAGCAAGGCGATGGCGATATTCCGAAAAGCCTGGTGCGGGAAGCGCGCACCGCGCTGCTCGCCGCGTCGGAAAGACACCGCTCCTATTGCCACTACCAGCCTGCCTTGGCCAGGCGTACCGTGCAGAACATCAAGCTGATCGCGAGGGTGCGCGAGGGCCTGCAGCATGGAGAATTCGAACTGCACTACCAGCCCAAGCTGCGGCTCAGCGATGGCACGGTATGTGGTTGTGAAGGGCTGATTCGCTGGCGCGACCGGCATGGCTCGCTGATCGCCCCGGGCATGTTCATGCCAAAGGTCGAGACCACGACCCTGATCGCCCCGGTGACACGCTTCGTGGTGAGCGAAGCCTGCCGCTTCATCACCCGTTTTGAAAAGCGTGTCAGCGTGAACTTCTCCGTGCGTAACCTGATGGACGAGCGACTCCTGATGGAAGTGGGACACTTGATCGAACAGGCCGGCATTGCGCCGTCGCTGCTGGAGATCGAGATTACCGAGAGCGCCTTCATGCATGACCTTGTTGCCGCCAGCAAGGCGCTGGAGCGGCTGCGGGGGTACGGCGTTCAGGTCAGCATCGATGATTTCGGCACTGGCTTCGCCTCCTTTGAATACCTGCGCCACCTTCCCATTACCGGGCTCAAGGTGGACCGGGCCTTCATTCGCGGCATGGAGCAGGACCCCAGGGCGCAGAAACTGGTTGCCTGCCTGATCGACGTGGGGCACGCCCTGGGCCTGGAGGTGACGGCGGAAGGGGTCGAGACCGACCGCCAGCATGGCATCCTGCGCGGGCTGCAATGCGACCAGGCGCAGGGCTACCTGTATACCCGGGCGCTGCCGGCGGTGGAGATGCTCGCCTGGCATCGCCACCATGCCCAGCTCGAGGCAAGCCGTGACGCCTGGTGGGACGACTCCTGCATCGACAGCCTGCTGCCGCCTCGCTGATTCCTGCGCGGAGGTTGCCTTCATTACCCCATCACCCACCCGCTTTCGCTCACGCCGTTTCTTCCTCTTCGCTTGGTTGGGCTGGCCAGGGGGGGGGCGCCGTGATAGTCGCCAGTAATGAGAATGATAGTTGTTATTGTCGAAACGGCGGCGAACGTGCCGCCATCTTTGATCTTTTGGTGTCATGCCGCCGGTGGTCTTCACATCGAAACCATACAGGACTAAAATGGTCCCAAATGGAGCGTGGGGCGATTGCCCTCGGACCGCGACCATCAGGAGTGAGGCATGCTCAAGCTTTCCCGGCTGACAGATTATGCCGCCGTGATTCTGGCACAGATCGCCCGGCACCCCGACCAGCCCCATGCAGCGGCGGAGCTGGCCGAGACCGTGCAGTTGCCACACCCTACGGTCAGCAAGACGCTCAAGATGCTGGTCAAGGCCGGCCTGCTGGAATCGCGGCGAGGTGCCCAGGGTGGTTACTCCCTGGCGCGGCCCGCATCGAGGATCACCGCCATCGACATCATCACCGCCATCGAGGGCCCGGTGGCCATGACGGAGTGCAGCCATGCCGAAGGCGACTGCGACCTGCTGGCCACCTGCGGCGTCTCCGACAACTGGCAGCGTGTGTCGCTGGCCGTACGCACCCTGCTCGACAGCGTGACCCTGGCCCACCTGGCCGACGCCACGCCGATCAAGCTGCCGGTGCAGCTGCCCATACAGAGCGTGAGCCTGGCCGCCGACACGGCCTGAGCCATAACACCGGATTCATTACCCGAGGCGAGCATGGCTCGCCAACCCAACCGCCCGGGAGGGGAGAGACCATGGCAAGTGAGGAAATGGAACAGCTGGTTCGCCGCGAATACAAAGAAGGATTCGTGACGGACATCGAGAGCGACACGCTGCCGCCCGGCCTCGACGAGGACACCATCGCCTTCATCTCGAAGAAGAAGGGCGAGCCGGAGTGGATGCTCGAGTGGCGCATCAAGGCCTACCACCAGTGGCTGAAGATGACGCCGCCCTCCTGGGCGCACCTGGACTATCCGCCCATCGACTACCAGGCGATCTCCTACTTCAGTGCCCCGAAGCGCCCGGAAGACCGCCCGCAGAGCCTCGATGAGGTCGACCCCAAGCTGCTGGAGACCTATGAAAAGCTGGGCATTCCGCTGCACGAGCGGGCGGCTCTGGCCGGGGTGGCGGTGGATGCGGTGTTCGACTCCGTGTCGGTAACCACCACCTTCAAGGAGAAGCTTTACGAGGCGGGCGTCATCTTCTGCTCGATCTCCGAGGCGATCCGCGACTACCCGGAGCTGATCAAGCAGTACCTGGGCACGGTGGTGCCGGTGGCCGACAACTACTTCGCCGCGCTCAACTCGGCGGTGTTCACCGACGGTTCCTTCGTCTTCGTGCCCAAGGGCGTGACCTGCCCGATGGAGCTCTCCACCTACTTCCGCATCAACGCCGCCAATACCGGCCAGTTCGAGCGCACCCTGATCATCTGCGAGGAGGGGGCCCAGGTTTCCTACCTGGAGGGCTGTACCGCGCCGATGCGCGACGAGAACCAGCTCCATGCCGCGGTGGTCGAGCTGGTGGCGCTGGACGACGCCTACATCAAGTACTCCACGGTGCAGAACTGGTACCCCGGCGACGAGGATGGCAAGGGCGGCATCTACAACTTCGTCACCAAGCGCGGCGACTGCCGCGGCGACCGCTCGCGCATCAGCTGGACCCAGGTCGAGACCGGCTCCGCCATCACCTGGAAGTATCCCTCCTGCGTGCTGCGCGGGCGCGACAGCATCGGCGAGTTCTACTCCGTGGCGGTGACCAACGGCCGCCAGCAGGCCGATACCGGCACCAAGATGATCCACATCGGCGAGGGCTCGCGCTCCTACATCGTCTCCAAGGGCATCTCCGCCGGGCGCAGCAACCAGTCCTATCGCGGCCTGGTCAAGATCGGCCCGCGGGCCAAGGGCGCGCGCAACTTCACCCAGTGCGACTCGCTGCTGATCGGCGACCAGTGCGGCGCGCACACCTTTCCCTACCAGGAGATCGGCAACAGCACCGCCACCATCGAGCACGAGGCGACCACCTCCAAGATCGGCGAAGACCAGCTGTTCTACTGCCAGAGCCGCGGTATCTCCGAGGAGGATGCGGTGAGCATGATCGTCAACGGCTTCTGCAAGGACGTGTTCCAGGAGCTGCCGATGGAGTTTGCCGTGGAAGCCGAGGCTCTCCTCAACGTCACCCTGGAAGGTGCTGTGGGTTAAAGCGCTTTGGCTAAGGAAACGGCTACGCGACGCCTGTACGGCGTTGAGCGCGGATTCGAGAATGCTCATTTACAGTCGTAAACTCCGCTTCTCTCTTCCGCGCTCGCCTTGTCCAGACGCCGCTCGCTCGTTTCGCTGGGCTGGTGGAAATAAATTTTTCGGGTCGCGTTGGCGGCTCGCCAGAATCGAAAAGGTACTCAAGATGCTCGAAGTCAAGGATCTGCACGTCAAGGTGGAAGGCAAGGAAATCCTCAAGGGCCTCAGCCTGACCATCAATGCCGGGGAAGTTCACGCCATCATGGGCCCGAACGGGGCCGGCAAGTCGACCCTGTCGGCGGTAATAGCGGGCAAGGAAGGCTATGAGGTCACTTCGGGCTCAGTCACCTTCGAAGGTCGCGACGTGCTGGAGATGGAGATCGAGGAGCGCGCCCAGGCGGGCCTGCTGCTGGGCTTCCAGTATCCGGTGGAGATCCCTGGCGTGAAGAACATCTACCTGCTCAAGGCGGCGCTCAACGCCCAGCGCCAGGCGCGCGGCGAAGGCGAGGTCCCGGCGCCGGAGTTCCTCAAGCTGGTCAAGGAGAAGCTGGCGCAGATGAAGATGGACGCCAGCTTCCTGCAGCGCGCCGTCAACGAGGGCTTCTCGGGCGGCGAAAAGAAGCGCAACGAGATCCTGCAGATGCTGGTACTGCAGCCGCGGCTCGCCATGCTCGACGAGATCGACTCCGGGCTCGACATCGACGCCCTCAAGGTGGTGGCCGATGGAGTCAACAGCCTGCGTGACGACAACCGCGCCATCCTGCTGGTGACCCACTACCAGCGCCTGCTCGACTATATCGTGCCCGACCACGTGCACGTGCTGGTGGATGGCCGCATCGCCAAGAGCGGTGACGCCGAGCTGGCCAAGGAGCTGGAATCCCGCGGTTACGACTGGGTCGTGGAGGAGTCTGCTGCATGAGCGATGTCCAGAGCGAAGTGACGGGCTTTCTCGAGCGTCTCGAACAGCGCACTGCCCATCGCACTGCATCACATGGGCGTGAACCGACCTGGATCGCAGCGCGGCGCCAGGCTGGCGCCGCCCGCTTCGAGGCGCTCGGTTTCCCCACTCGGCGCGACGAGGCGTGGAAGTACACCGATGTGCGCGCGATCGCGAAGGGTAGTTTCGCGCTGACCGACAGCGCCGAGTTCTCGCCGGCGTCGGCCGCCGCGATCACGCTGCCCATCGAGGCGCATCGGCTGACCTTCGTCGACGGTGTCTTTTCGGCGGCGCTCTCCGACCTTGGCGAGCTGCCTGCCGGTGTGGCGGTGCTGCCTCTCTCCCAGGCGCTGGCCGAGAATCACGAGGCCGTTGGCGGTCCGCTGGGGCGGCTCACCGGCGTCGACTTCTCGCCGTTCTCCGCGCTCAACACCGCCTTCATGGAAGAAGGCGCCGTGGTGCGCCTGGCGCCGGGCAGCGTGGTGGAAAAGCCGATCCTGCTGCAGTTCCTGTCGCGGGCCAATGCCCAGCCGGTGATGAGCCACTCGCGTATCCTGGTCGAGGCCGGCTCGCGCAGCCAGGCCACGCTGGTCGAGCACCACGTCGGCGAGAGCGAGGCGGCCAACTTCACCAACCTGGTGGCCGAGCTGATGCTCGACCGCGGGGCCATTCTGACCCACTACAAGTTGCAGGAAGCGCCGCTGGGCGACCTGCACGTGGCCAGCATCCACGTTGAGCAGGGCCGCGACACCCGCTATACCTCGTTCAACCTGAACCTGGGCGGCGGGCTGGTGCGCAACGACCTGATCAGCGAGCTCAACGGCGAAGGGGCCGAGGCCAACTTCTACGGGCTGTTCTACGGCCAGGGCCGCCAGCACATCGACAACCACACCCTGGCCAACCACAATGCCCCGCGAACCTTCTCCAACGAGAACTACAAGGGCATCCTCGATGACCGTGCCCGCGGCGTGTTCAACGGCAAGGTGGTGGTCAAGCGCGACAGCCAGAAGATCGAAGGCTTCCAGAGCAACGCCAACCTGCTGCTCTCCGACCGCGCCGAGATCGATGCCAAGCCGGAACTCGAGATCTATGCAGACGACGTCAAGTGCTCCCATGGCACCACCACCGGCCAGCTCGACGAAGAGGCGGTCTTTGCGCTCCGCACCCGCGGCATCGACGAGCAGACGGCACGCGGCCTGTTGACCCTGGCCTTTGCCGGCGAAGTGCTGGATCGAGTCGATCTCGATGCCGTGGCGGAGCGCGTGGAACTGGCAGTGGCCGGCAAGCTGCCGGAACGCTTCAACCTGGCCGGGCTGGTGGAAGCCTCCCTGGCCCTGCACGACGCCTAAGCGAGGAGAGCGCGATGCATCACCTGGCCACCGAGCAACCGCTCAGCGCGCCGGCCTTCGACGTGGCCGGGATTCGCGCCCAGTTCCCGATCCTCCAGCGGCAGGTCCACGGCCGGCCGCTGATCTATCTCGACAATGCCGCCACCAGCCAGACGCCGCTGGCGGTGATCGACACCTTCCATGACTACTACAGCCGCTACAACGCCAATATCCATCGCGGCCTGCATACCCTGGCCGACGAGGCGACGGCGGCCTATGAAGCCACCCGCGAGACGGTGCGCAGCTTTCTCAACGCGGCGGATCGGCGCGAGATCATCTTTACCCGCGGCACCACGGAAGCGATCAACCTGGTCGCCAACAGCTGGGGTCGGGCCAACCTGAAGGCGGGCGACGAGGTACTGGTATCGCTGCTGGAGCACCACTCCAACATCGTGCCCTGGCAGCTCCTGGCCAGCCAGCTCGGCGTCGTGGTGAAGGTGATTCCGGTGGACGAGCGCGGCGTGCTCGACCTTGCGGCCTATCGTGCCCTGTTCAGCGAGCGCACCCGGCTGGTGGCGGTGAATCACGTCTCCAACGCCTTCGGCACCATCAACCCGGTGCAGGAGATGGCGGCGATTGCCCACCAGCATGGCGCGCGAATCCTGGTCGATGGCGCCCAGGCCACGCCGCACCAGGCGGTCGATGTGCGCGCCATCGATGCCGACTTCTATGCCTTCTCGGGGCACAAGGTGTACGGACCGACGGGGGCCGGCGTGCTCTACGGCAAGGCCGAGCTGCTCGAGGCCATGCCGCCCTGGCAGGGCGGTGGCGAGATGATCAAGAGCGTCTCCTTCGACGTGCCCACCACCTTCGCCGACATTCCCCACAAGTTCGAGGCCGGCACTCCGGCCATTGCCGAGGTGATTGCGCTTGGCGTGGCGCTGGACTGGGTGCGCGGCGTGGGGCTCGACGCCATCGGCCGTTGGGAAGCCAGGTTGCTGGAACGGGCCACCGCCGCGGCGTCGCGCATCGATGGCCTGCGCATCCTCGGCACGGCGCCGGACAAGGCCGGCGTGCTCTCCTTCGTCGTCGATGGCGCCCATTCCCAGGACATCGCCCTGCTGATCGACCAGCTTGGCGTGGCCATCCGCACCGGCAATCACTGCGCCCAGCCGCTGCTGGCGCACTTCGGCGTGACGGCGACCTGCCGTGCCTCGTTTGCCGCCTACAACACGCTGGAAGAGGTCGAGGCCTTTGTCGACGCGCTTGAGCGCGTGATCGGGATGGTGCGCTGACCATGGCCGCCATCGAGCAGATAGCGACCCTGCACAAGGGCCAGACGCTGCCCCTGCAGCGTGATGTGGACGTGATCTCCATTCCCTTTGGCAAGACCATCACGCTGCCCGAGGACAGCGTGGTGAGCGTGATGCAGGCCAAGGGCAGTTCGGTGAGCGTGGGCTACGAAGGGCGCCTCTACCTGATCGAGGGCAGCAACCTCGATGCCCTGGGGCTGGAGCCGCTGCCGCGCCCGACCCTGCCCGAAGATGCCTCCGAGGAGCAGATCGAGCAGTTCGTATGGGACCAGCTGCGCACCTGCTTCGACCCCGAGATCCCGGTCAACATCGTCGACCTCGGCCTGGTCTACGGCTGTCGCATCGAGCGGCTGATCAGCGGCGAGCGCATCGTCACCATCCGCATGACCTTGACCGCACCCGGCTGCGGCATGGGCGACGTGATTGCCGCCGATGCGCGCAACAAGATCCTCGGGGCGCCCCAGATCAGCCGGGTGCACACCGAGATCGTCTTCGATCCGCCCTGGAGCCGTGAGATGATGAGCGACGAGGCCAAGCTGGAGCTGGGGATGTTCTAGCCCGCTCATGGAACGCCGGTCTGTCGGTGGTGGATGCGGTAACGAGAGGTAGGCCGGGTCAAGCGATGCAGGCACTGCTGTGGAAGACGTTCAAGGGTGTGCTCATGACGCTGGGAGCGCTATTGCTGCTGCTGGCGCTCTTGTTCGTGGGTACCAACCTTTGGGTCATCGGCAAGACGCAAGGGCGCATCGGCTATGAGCTGCCGCTGTGCGGCCCCGAGCAGGTCGGCATCGTCTTCGGCACTTCCCATTGGACGCGCAGCGGCGTGCGCAACCCCCACTTCGATGCGCGCATCAATGCTGCCTCGCGGCTGATTCGACTGGGGCGCGTCGAACACCTGCTGCTGTCAGGTGACAACCGCACGCGCCAGTACAACGAACCCATCACCATGTGGCGCGACCTGCGGCGGCAGTTCGTCCGCGATGAGGACATGACCCTCGATTACGCCGGCTTCAGCACCTTTGACACCCTGGCCAGGGCGCGGGATGTCTTTGGCGTGGAGCGGGCGCTGCTGGTCACCCAGGCCTGGCACCTTCCGCGGGCCATCTACATTGCCGATGCGTTGGGTCTCGAGGTTACCGGCTGTGCCGCGCCCGAACGGCCGGTGGCGGGTCTGTGGCGGCTGCAGGCGCGGGAGTGGGTGGCCCGGGCGGCCACGGTGGGCGATCTCTATCTGTGGGGGCGCGAGCCCTATTTCCTCGGCCCTCTGGAGCCGCTGCAGATCGCCCCGCAGGCGTGGCGGCTTCCCTACGACTTGCCTTTGCCCCTCGAAGGTTTACCTGACAACGCCGACTGAGGCGCCGGCTCAACGCTGGCGCTGCTTCTGCAGCCGATACAGCTCGCGGATCAGCTCGCGGCAGCCTTTCCAGCACTGCTCGACGATAGGCTCGAGAGGATCGGGCAACGGGTGGGTGTAAAGCGTCGAGAGCGCCTGCATCAGCACGCGCTCCTGCTCCAGCAGTTCACCGATCACTACCTGGCTTTCGTTGCCTACGAAGCTCTTCAGGCGGCTCCACAGCCACATGTAGTCGTCGCGCTCGACATCCGCGTCCCGAGGAAGCAGGTTCAGGTGGCGGCGGGCGAGTTCACGCAGCTGGCGCATGGCCTTGACCCGCGCTTCGTAGTGCGGCTTCAGCGCTTCACGCAGCGAGGGGCGCAGGCGCTCCAGATTGTCCTGAAAATAGTCGATGCTGTCGGCCAGCGCTTCCAATACGCCGTCCATCGCCACTTGGCGATTGTCGAGAAACATGAGCGGTCACCTCCTCCGGTGACGCTGATTGTGGCGGGGGAAACACTGTTTTGCTACCCCCTGGGTCGAAGAATGCCCTCTTTCTACAAGTTTGCCCTCTTTTCTCGCAATTACCCCTTGGGTTTAGGGGGTGTCTTGCGGGGCAACGTGGCGTTCTTCTCGATGTGCTCGATGATCATGCCGGCGATATCCTTGCCGGTGGCCGTCTCGATGCCTCGCAGCCCCGGTGAAGAGTTGACCTCCATGATCACCGGGCCATGATTGGCGCGCAACAGGTCGACCCCGGCGATGCGCAGGCCCATGGCCTTGGCGGCGCGTATGGCGGTCGAGCGTTCTTCCGGTGTGATCCGGATCAGGCTGGCCGTGCCGCCGCGGTGCAGGTTGGAGCGAAACTCGCCTTCGGCAGCCTGACGCTTCATCGAGGCGACCACCTTGTCGCCGATCACGAAGCAGCGGATGTCGGCGCCACGCGCTTCCTTGATGTACTCCTGCACCATGATATTGGCCTTCATGCCCATGAAGGCCTGGATGACGGACTCAGCGGCCTGGTTGGTCTCGGCCAGCACCACGCCGATGCCCTGGGTGCCTTCCAGCAGCTTGATGACCAGCGGGGCGCCCTTGACCATGGTGATCAGGTCGGGAATGTCGTCCGGTGAGTGGGCGAAGCCGGTGATCGGCAGCCCCAGCCCCTTGCGCGACAGCAGCTGCAGCGAGCGCAGCTTGTCGCGCGAGCGGGTGATGGAGACCGAATCGTTGAGGACGTAGGTGCCCATCATCTCGAACTGGCGCAGCACCGCACAGCCATAGAAGGTCACCGAGGCCCCGATGCGGGGAATGACGGCATCGAAGGGCTCGAGCTCCTCTCCCTTGAGGTGGATCGAGGGATGGTGGGCCGCAATGCTCATGTAGCAGCGCAGGGTGTCGATCACGCGAAGGGTATGGCCGCGCTGCTCGGCGGCCTCCACCAGGCGCCGGGAGGAGTAGAGGTTACGATTGCGGGACAGCAACGCGATATGCATCGTGGACTCCGAGGTCGGTGCCGGATCGGCTCAGGGCTCGCCGTGCAGGAACGACACCCCTGGGGCCACCAGCAGGCGGCTCAGGGCACGTCGGCCGAGTAACATGGGGTGGCGCAGATCACGGCGGTCGGCCAGGGTCAGCTCTACCATCATTTCCAGCTTGCCCAGCTGCATGGGGGTGCGGATGACATAGCGCCACTCGCGCTGACCGTTGGAGCTGGTGACGCGGCGACGGTCGTGCAGGTGGGTCCGGTAGCTGTGTGGTGGCGTTTCGGGCCCCCCGCAGCGGGTGGTGAAGCTGACCCACAGGTGGCCCTCTTCCTCGTACACTTCGATGTCCTCGGCGTGCAGCGCCGAGGTGCGGGCGCCAGTGTCGATCTTGGCGCAAAGGGACATGCCGATGGTCGGCAGCGTGACCATCTCCAGGCGACCGATGACGGCCTTGGGCGTGTAGGGAAGTTCCTTCATTGCTTTGCTTCCAACTGTCTTGCTCAGTGGCCGAGAAGGGCAAGGCGCTTGCCGATCGCCGAATCCGGCTTGGCTTCTCGCAGAATCATCAGTACCGGCAGCCGCAGGCGAGGGATCAGGGCGAGATCCCGGGCGGCGCTGGCAAAATCGATGGCGTCGGACTCAGCCAGCCGTGTCAGGAAACGGGGCAGGCGCTGGGCATCTTCCAGATGCCGCCAGCCGCGGCTCGCCATGGCGGCCAGCAGGTCGGGGCCGCAGGCAGCCCGGTCGGCGAGCAGCTCATCGAACCAGGCGCCGGCGAACGGCGTCGGTGCGCCACTCACGGCGCGCACGCAGGCGCAGAGCAGCTCGACATTCCCTGCCTGGGCGGCCGCTTCTCCCTTGTCGCGCAGTGCGCGAGCGAGGCCATCGCCCGCCAGCGGCACATGCTCTAGACAGTAGCACAGCGAGGTGAGGACTTCGTCTGGCAGCTCGGCAAGGCGCCTCCCCAGGTCCGCGGCGGCGGTGTCATCCAGGCGCACGACGAAGTCCGCCAGTCCCTGCAGTCCCAGCGCCTGCCAGTCCAACGCCTGCTGCCCGCTCATATAGGCTTCGACCGGTTCCAGGTGCGGGCTGGCCGGGTGGCCCATGGCCAGGCTCGCCCTGGCGTGCATCATGGCCTGGAACGGCAGCGTCGGCGTGAACGCCAGCGGATTGTCCTGCATCAGGTTGTCGATCTCGCCGGGAGCTTGTGCAGTATCGGCGGCCGCTGCGCTGCGGCCCAGCGTTTCCAGCAGGCGGCGCAGGAAAGCATCGCGAGGGGCCGGTACCAGCAGGCCCTGCTCGTCGAGGGGCAGGGCGAGAAACCAGACCAAGGGATCGGACAGGTTGCCGAGGCGAAACACCAGGCCCAGCCGTGCCTGGCCCTGCCACGGGCTGGGCCAGGGGGTGTCGCCGTCTTCGAAGCTGGCCAGCGTTTCCATGGGGCAGGGTTCAACTCGGCGACCCAGGTGAAACGCCTGTACCTCGGCTCCGCTGCGCTCGAAAAAATCGTGGAGCGTATGAATCGGCTGCATGATGCCTCCCTTTCGAAGCGTGCACTCTACCCTGCGTGCCGGGGAATTGTCAGCACTCTTGGTGAACCGGCTTGTGGTGAACCCGCTTATTGGCTGGTCAAAATATGACCAGGGGCCCGAAGCGCCCGGGCCGAGCAGGGCCGGTGCGCCTTTCCATAGCTTATCCACAGTCTCGTGCAAGATATCTGTGCACAGCCTCGGCGCTGGGGATAACCGGGCGCGGTGGCGTGCGGAGGTAGCCATCGCCGCATCGGGGCGGGATAATGACGGCATGACTAGAGAAAATGCGATGACCATACATCAGGAACTCGACGTTGCCCTGCGTCGCCTCGAAGCTACCATGATGGCTGCCAACCTGTGGCGCATGGAGCCGCCGGGCGAAGACGCCTTCGACAGCCAGCAGCCGTTCTGTGTCGACACCATGACCCTGCCGCAATGGCTGCGCTTCGTGTTCGTGGCCCGTCTGGACGCCCTGGTGCAGGCCGGGGGGGCGCTGCCGGAAAAGTGCGAAGTGGCCCCGGTGGTGGATACCTTCCTGGCCCAGCAGGGGGTAAAGGCTACCGACCGGTTGCTGGTGCTCAAGGCCGTGGAAGAGATCGACCGGCTCGTCACCGAAAACTAGCCCGCCCTTGGCGCTGCTTCCGTCGCGCCCCAGTTATCCCTCAACGTAAAACGTAAAAGGCCCATAACGCAAAGAGCCCCACGCCGTGGGGCTCCTTGCTCATGTAGCTGCGGTGCTGCTGTTACGGGAGCCAAATAGGCTCAGAAGCGGTAGCTGATGCCGGCCATGAACACCCAGGGGTCGACGTTCACCTTGCCGATTTCTTCCCCATTCAGGCTGGCGTCGGTGTCGATGTCGATGTACCAGGCCGCCGCGTTGAGGCCCCAGTGGTCATCCAGACGAACGTCCACGCCGAGCTGCCCCGCCAGGCCCCAGGAACTGTCGAGATCGAGATCCGCATTCGCGACATCAATACTCTCGCTGAAGAAATGCGTGTAGTTGAGGCCAATGCCGGCATAGGGCTGAACCTGCGAGCCGGTGCCCCCCAGCGGGTAGTACTGCACGGTCAGGGTCGGGGGCAGATGCTTGGTCGAAGCGACTTCAGCGCCGTCGAGGCGGATGTCATGCTTGAAGGGCAGGGCCGCCAGCAGCTCGATGCCGACGTTGTCGTGGAACAGATACCCCAGCGTAAAGCCCAGGTTGGTATCGCTGCGAACGTCGACCTCGGTGCCGTCGTTAAGAGTGCCATTGTTGCTCTTGGGGTCGACATGCGCCACACCCACGCGGGTGATGAAGTCGCCGGCGCTGTAGGCCAGAACCTGGCTGCTGGCAAGGAGAGCCGTGGCTGCCAGGCCGGTGGCGAGCAGCGTGGTAAGAGTGGGTTTTTGCATGGGGGTCGACTCCTGTCGCTCATCAGGACAGCGTAATGCTGTGGTTACAAGCGATAGTCTATCGACAGCCTGGGAGTGATTAATTGATCCAGGGCAATAGTTTCTTTTGAAACTAAAGAGGTAGATGAAATATGACTTATAGAAGGCCTGGGCGACGAAAACGCCGGGCGCAGGGGCCCGGCGTCGGTGCTTCATGAAATCGATAGGATCAGAAGCGGAAGGTGACGCCGCCGCCGATGGTCATCGGGTCGATCTTGGCGGTACCGATGGCATCGCCATCCTGAGAGAGGCGTGCATCGACATCGGCATAGTTGGCGAAGCCGTTGAGCATGAAATTATCGGTCACGGCCAGGTCGATGCCCACTTGGCCCACGGCTCCGAAGGAGCGACGTGTGTTGATGCCTTCGGGCTCGCCGGAGAAACGGGTGTAGTTGAGGCCTGCGCCGACATAGGGCTGCACGCGTGAGTCGAACCCACCCAGCGGGTAGTAGTTGACCATCAGGTTGACCGGCATGCGCTCGAGGGAAAGGTCATCTGCGCCGAGGGCCACGTCATGCTCGAACTTTTCGGAGCCGTTGAGCTCGATGCCCACCTGGTCGGTGAACAGGAAGCCGGCGCCGTAGGTAAAGCCGCGGGCAGTGCCGATGCTGGGTTCCTCGCCGAGGACCTCACCGGCATCGGAGCGGGTCTCGGTCTGGGCGACGCCGCCACGCACGAAAACATCGCCGGCGCTGTAGGCCAGGGCCGCCTGGCTGGCAACGGTGAAGCCGGCAGCGAGGGCAACCATAGGGATCAGGCGAGTCGGTTTCATGTCAGTGTCCTCCTGGTTTCGGCTTGGACCGGAGTTTCCGGCCGCTTTGGACTCACTTAATATACGAACACTGTTTCTAAAAGTCCTGTTTAATTTTGTTATCAGCGCCATTTAGGCTATTGATCGCTTCAATGCCAGCAATAGCTAATTTCAACGCCGCCAATATGACAAGTATTGTGCAAGCTGGTGTACAAGTTTTGCCGTGGCGCAGCATGGCGCCCTCTGTGGCGAACGGCTAAATATTCAAGGGAGTCTAATGAATAGACGTGTACCTCAGTGAGGGATGAGATGCGGATAGAGGCACAGGATCGACCGATGTGGATCTCGCTTGCAGCCATGCTGGTGGCGGCGGCAATGGCGCTGTGGTTGCTGCTTCGCCCCGAGCTGATCGGCGGTCTGCCGATGCCCCTGCGGATGCCTGCCATCGCACTGGGTGTCTGGGCGCTGGGCGCCGCCTTCATGCAGCCGCTGGGTCTCGAGTTCCGGCGCCACTGGCTGCGCCGCGCCACGCGTCCGCCGGTGAGCCTGGCGGTGCTGTTCGCCTTTGCCGTGATCGTGCTGTTGCGCGCGATATGGCTGTCCTGAGCCGCAACGAGAAAGCCGCCGGCAAGGGCGGCTTTCTCGCTTGGCATGGCACCGCTCGGCGGCGCCTTGCGGGTCAGGCTTCCTCGAAGGTGTCGAAGTCGGCCGTGACGCGCAGGTCGGGCTCTTCCGTGGCCAGGCTCGCCACCACGATGGCGATGTAGGCCAGGATGACGCCCGGGACGATCTCGTAGAGATCGAAGATGCCGCCGGAGAGTTCTGCCCACACCACCACGGTGACACCGCCCACCACGATGCCGGCCAGTGCGCCCCACTTGTTCATGCGCCGCCAGTAGAGCGACATGATCAGGGCCGGGCCGAAGGCGGCGCCGAAGCCGGCCCAGGCGTAGGCGACCAGATCCAGCACGGTGGCATCCGGGTTGAGCGCCAGCAGGTAGGCCACCACGGCGATGCCGATCACGGCGAAACGACCGATCCATACCAGCTCGGTCTGGCTGGCGTCCTTGCGGAAAATCGCCTTGTAGAAGTCGTCGGTGAGCGCCGAGGACGACACCAGCAGCTGCGAGTCGGCGGTGGACATGATCGCGGCCAGAATGGCGGCGAGCAGGATACCGGCGATCACCGGGTGGAAGATCAGGTTGACCATGACCATGAACACGGTTTCGCCGTCGGCCAGGTCGCGTTGCACGAAGCCCACGCCGAGCAGGCCCACGGCCACGGAGCTGATCAGCGCGATGGCGGTCCAGCTCACCGCGATGCGGCGGGCGGCGGGAATGTAGCGTTCACTGCGAATGGCGGCGAAGCGCGCCAGGATATGGGGCTGGCCGAAGTAGCCCAGGCCCCATGCCAGCGAGCTGACGATACCGATGAAGGTCAGCGCTTCGCCGGTGGAAGCATCGCGGAACCAGGCCAGCATGTACTCGCTCTCGGCGGCCAGTGCGGCGCCGGCACCCGCGGTGCCGCCCAGGTCTCCGAAGGCGATGATCGGTACGATGGCCAGGGCCGCCGCCATCATCAGGCCCTGGATCAGGTCGGTCCAGGAGACCGCGAGGAAGCCGCCGAAGAAGGTGTAGGAGATCACTGCGATGGTGCCGATGGTGACAGCTACCGTGTAGTCATAGCCGAACACCGTCTCGAACAGCCGGCCCCCGGCGACCAGGCCGGAGCTGGTATAGAAGAGGAAGAACAGCAGGATGAAGATCGCCGAGATCACCCGCAGCAGCTGCGACTTGTCGCGGAAGCGGTTGGCGAAGTACTCGGGAAGAGTCAGGGCGTCGCTCAGCTTGAAGCTGTAGAGTCGCAGCCGGCGTGCCACGATCAGCCAGTTGAGCCAGGTGCCGATCAGCAGGCCGACGGCGATCCAGCTCGCCGAAATGCCGCTGACATAGGCAGCGCCCGGCAGGCCCAGCAGCAGCCAGCCCGACATGTCCGATGCGCCGGCGGAAATCGCCGAGGTCCAGGGGCCCAGCGAGCGCCCCCCGAGAATGTAGTCGGACAGGTTGGTCGTACGCTTGTAGGCGACGATACCGATGCCGAGCATCAGCAGCAGATACACCACGAAGGTGAAGCCGATTGCCATGTTGTTCTGAACCATAAAGGGTTCCTTCAGTGTTGTTTTGGTAATGAACGAGAAAGAATCACTCGTCTCCCAGCGCAAGCAGTGACGCATTGCCGCCCAGCGCGGCGGTATTGACCGTGACGGTCTTTTCGGTGGCGAAGCGCAGCAGGTAGTGCGGCCCGCCAGCCTTGGGTCCGGTACCGGACAGGCCCAGCCCGCCGAAGGGCTGCACGCCTACAACGGCGCCGATGATATTCCGGTTGATATACACATTGCCAACGCGAATCCTCTGCGCAACAAGCTGTGCAAAGGACTCGTTGCGGCTGTGTACGCCGAAGGTCAGCCCGTAGCCCTTGGCATTGATCGACTCGAGCACACTCTCGATCTCGCTGGCCTTGTAGCGCACCACGTGCAGCACGGGGCCGAACTGCTCCCGTTCCAGGGCATCGATGGCATCGATGCGGAATGCCACCGGCGGCACGAAGGAGCCGTGGGCGGTGTGGGCCGGATCCAGGCGCGTTTCGGCCAGCAGCCGGCCCTCGGACTTGAGCTTTTCAATATGCGCCAGCAGGCCGGCGCGCGCGTCTTCGTCGATCACCGGGCCCACGTCGGTGCCCAGGTCGCGCGGGTCGCCCACGTGCAGTTCCTCCATGGCCCCACGCAGGATCTCGATCACGCGGTCGGCCACTTCCTCCTGAAGGTAGAGCACGCGCAGGGCACTGCAGCGCTGGCCGGCGCTCTGGTAGGCCGACTGGACCACATCGGCCACCACCTGCTCCGGCAGGGCGGTGGAGTCGACGATCAGGGCGTTCATGCCGCCCGTTTCGGCGATCAGGGTGGGCAGCGGGGCGTTCTCGCGTGCGGCCAGGGCGCGGTTGATGACCTGGGCGGTGTCGGTGCCGCCGGTGAAGACCACCCCGGTGATGCGCGGGTCGGAGGTGAGTACGCTGCCCACGGTGGGGCCGTCGCCGGGCAGCAATTGCACCACGTCGCGCGGCATGCCGGCCTCGTACAGCAGTTCGATCACCCGGTGGGCGACGATGGAGGTCTGCTCGGCGGGCTTGGCCAGCACGGTGTTGCCGGCCACGGCGGCGGCCACCACCTGGCCGCAGAAGATCGCCACCGGGAAGTTCCACGGGCTGATCGCGGCAAAGACGCCGCGACCGTTGAGCATCAGGCGGTTGGATTCCCCGGTAGGGCCGGGCAGGGTGATGGCCTCGCCGAACTGTTCCTCGGCGCGCATGGCGTAGTAGCGGCAGAAATCCACCGCCTCGCGTATCTCGTCGATGCCGTCGGTGAGCAGCTTGCCGCCTTCCCGAGAACACAGCGCCATCAGCTCGGCCAGGTTCTCTTCCATCAGGTCGCCCAGGCGGCGAATGATGGCGGCGCGTTCGGCGACCGGGGTGGCTTCCCAGCGGGGGAAGGCGGCCCAGGCGGCGTCCAGGGCGCCAGCGGCCTGGTCGCGGCTGGCCCACTGCACGCTGCCGACGCGCTGGCCGCGGTCATAGGGGCTGGCCACCTCATGGGTGCTGCCCGGGTCCTTGGGCACGTCGAATGCCAGCAGCGGGGCGGCTTCGTACTGCTTGTCCATGAAGCGTGCCATGGCCTGCATCAGCGGGTCATAGTGGCTGCGCACGTTCAGGTTGACCCCCTTCGAGTTGCGCCGGTTTTCGCCGTAGATGGCCTGGGGAAGGGGGATCCTCGGGTTGGCGAAGCTCTTGTACTGGCCAAGGCTCTGCACCGGGTGCACGCAGAGGGTCTCCACCGGTACCTTGGGGTCGACCAGCTGGTGCACGAAGGAGGAGTTGGCGCCGTTTTCGAGCAGGCGGCGCACCAGGTAGGGCAGCAGGTCCTTGTGGGCGCCCACCGGGGCGTAGATGCGGCAGTAGGTACCCTTAGGCGCACGCTTCAGCGCCGCTTCGTAGAGCGCCTCGCCCATGCCGTGCAGGCGCTGGAACTCGAAGGGGCGAGTCGCCTCGTCGGCCATCTCGAGAATGGTGCTGATGGTATGGGCGTTGTGGGTGGCGAACTGCGGGAAGATACGACCCTGGGTCTGGTCGGAAAGCAGGAAGCGGGCGCAGACCAGGTAGGCCACGTCGGTACAGGCCTTGCGGGTGTAGACCGGGTAGCCCTCTACCCCCAGCTGCTGCGACTCCTTGATCTCGCTGTCCCAGTAGGCGCCCTTGACCAGGCGCACGGGAATCTCGTCGCCCTGGCGCTCGGCCAGGCGGTTGAGATAGTGCAGCGTCGGCAGCGCGCGCTTGGAATAGGCCTGTACCACCAGGCCGAAGTGCCCCCAGCCGCGGCAGGTCTCGCTTTCGTAGACGGCGCGGAATACCTCCAGCGACAGCTCCAGGCGGTCGACCTCCTCGGCGTCGATGGTCAGGGCCACGGCACGCTGGCGCGCCAGGCTGGCCAGCTCACGCACGCTGCCCACCAGCTCGCGCAGGATTTGCTCGCGGCGGCCGAACTCGTAGCGGGGGTGCAGCGCCGACAGCTTGATCGACACGGAGGGCGCCGGGGTATGTGCGGCGAGCTTGGTGCTGGTCAGGCCGACCCGCTCGATGGCGCGCGCGTAGTCGTCGAAATAGCGCTTGGCGTCGGCGCGGGTGCGGGCCGCCTCGCCCAGCATGTCATAGGAGTAGGTGTAGCCCTTGTCGAACAGCGGGCGCGAGCGCTTCAGCGCCTCGTCGACATCGCGCCCGAGCACGAACTGCTTGCCCATGATCTTCATGGCTTCGTACATGGCGCGACGAATCACCGGTTCGCCCATGCGGTTGACGAGGCGGCTGATGAAGCCGGAAGGCTTGCCATCGCGCGGCTTGTCCAGCGTGACCACGCGGCCGGTCATCAGCAGCCCCCAGGTCGAGGCGTTGACCAGCCAGGAGTCGCTCTGGCCGACATGGGCATTCCAGTCGGCCGGGCCGAGCTTGTCCTCGATCAGCGCATCGGCGGTGGCGGTATCGGGGATGCGCAGCATGGCCTCGGCCAGGCACATCAGCATCAGCCCTTCATGGGTATCCAGGCTGTACTGCTGCAGCAGCTCGTCGATGGTATCGACCGCGGCATCCATGTCGCGCACTTCGCGCACGAGTTCGGCGGTCTTGCCGGCGATGCGGCGGAAATCACCGGTGCTGGAACCCAGCACATCGACCAGTTCTTGAACGAAGGTGTTTTCGTCGACGACATAATGGTCGCTGATGCGAGCGAACAGCGTGTCGAGATCCTGTTGCCAGCTGGCGGCGTCCAGCATGGTTTGCGCATTGAGCATGAGATGTCCCCTGGTGTCGGCCGGCACGAACGGCAAAGCCACCTCTCGAGCCGTGGCTCGATTTCGGTGTATAGCTTGACTTTAGGGGGAGGCCGCTCGGGCTGCTTGCCAAAAATCCGGATAGATTTGTCGATTTCGCGGCTATGCGAAGTCCAAGGCTTGCAATTGCGACTTAAGTCGTATGGCGTAGGCGGTTTGACGCCGTGGATCGATGGCGATTCAGCGTGGCCTGCCGCAGCTGGCTGGGGGGGCAGCCGAACAGTTTGCGAAATGCATGGGACAGCGCGCTCTGGTGGGCGAAGCCGGTGCTCACGGCGATCTGGGACAGCGGCAGGTGGCTTTCCTCGAGCAGGCGTCGCGCAGCTTCGAGGCGGCGGCGACGCACGTACTGCCAGGGTGAGAGCCCGGTCTGGTCGCGAAAGCGAGAGCGAAAATGGGCTTCGCTGAGGCAGGCCTGCTGGGCCAGGTCGGCCACGCTGAGCGGGCTGGCGAGATGCTGGTCGATGTAGCGATCAAGCTTGCCCAGGTCGAGGCGGCGTGGGGTCAGCGCTTCCGTGCCACCCAGGCGGGCATGCAGGCAGCCCAGCAGGGTGGCGGCCAGTCGGTCGCTATGTGCGGCGCTCAAGCCTTGCCGCGACGCAGCTTGCTCGAGCAGCAGGAAGTCCAGGAAACGCTTGAGCGGCAGGTCAAGAGAGAAGAAGCGGGGCGCATCGAACAGGCGGGAGAGTTCATGGTGATGGCCGGTCAACGAGGGCGCGTCCGCCGGCAGGTCGAGAATGAGCTGTCGGTTCTCTCCCTGGCCCACGTAGTAGTGAACGTGGTTGGAAGGCACGATGCATCCGGCAAAGGCGGAGATCGCCCCGCCGAGACCCTCGATCTCGAATTCGGCTCGCCCCTGCAGGCCAATCACGATCTGGTGGAAATCGTGGGCGTGGTGCTGGGTGGCCGTGTCGAGGGGGATCTGGCGAATCACGCTGGGCATGGGGGGACTCCCGCGGGGTATCTACCTTGTAACAGCATACCACACCTGGCGAGGGCCACGGTCATTCCGCGTTGCGCTGCTGCTCCCTGAGCCGGTGGTGCGCCAGCAGATGGGTGCGCAATGCGGCCAGTTCCTCCCGCCCGGTGCGATCGAGCAGCGGCTTGCCGTAGGGCACCTGCCAGGGGCGGCCATGCTCATGCATGAGCTGCTGGGCGCGCCGCCGAACCCCGTCGAGGTAATCGTCATGGCGAATGGGGTAATGGATGATGGCGTTCCACTCGTTCTCGCTGACTTGCCCCGCCAGCGCCTTGTCGAACAGGGCCAGCAGCTGTTCAGGCTCGGTGCGGTAGCGAGGGGTGCGTGAAAACATCAGGATCAGCACCATGCCGCCGATCACCAGGAGACAGACGGTGAAGATGAGAAGAAACAGAGCCATGTGAAATCCGGATAGCGGCCTGGTCGCCAGCGAGGGCCGAAATGGCGAGAGGTCAGGCCATGCAGTCTACCCATCGTCCAGCGGCATGGGCAAGCCGAGCGGGTTCAAGGGCGATGAAGGAGAAGGAGCGACGAGACAGGGGATGCCTGACACGGATGGAGCGGGCGATGGGAATCGAACCCACGTCACTTGGTTGGGAACCAAACGCTCTACCATTGAGCTACGCCCGCTGTGCGGACGCCCATGGTAATTCGCCTGGCCTGGCCTTTCAAGCGGGCGCTACGCTGTTTTGGCTTTTTTCAAGCGACTGATTTGGAAAGAGTAAGTGCTGGCCATGTCGTAGCCCTTGAAAGACCATGGGCGCGGTGTGTTTGCTGGGCGCGCCCGCCCGCCCATTGCAAGGGACGATCAGCTCTTCTTTTCATGCAGCAGCGTTGACAGCGCGAAAAAAAACGGGCGCACCGGAGAACTTTCCCGTTGCTCGCTGTCTGAACAGGTACAGGCAACATGCGATGGCAGTCGCTAACACTGTTGCTCTGGCTCGCAGTTTCGATCTTGCCGCCCATGCCCTTGCATGTGGCGGCTTTCTTTTGCGTGGCATGCCTGGGCTTTCGTGCACCTGCAAACACGACACCCGGCGCGTGCCGGGTGTGCGGAGGTGAGCGAAGGGATCGTGCTTCAGCGATTGCGCATGCGCAGCAGGGCGATAAGCACGTCGCGGCGCGTAACGATGCCGATCAGCTTTTCCTGCTCGACCACCGGAAACACCTTGGGCTTTTGCCCCAGCATTTCCTGGGCCAGGTCGGTGATGCTCTTGTTGGGTGAAACGGAGAGCACCTCGTGACGCATCAAGTCCTTGACCAGCGGGGGTTCGTCGTTGAGATATGCACTCTGCAGGATCTTGCCGATAACGTCCTGTTCGGAGATGAAGCCGATCAGGCGGTCGCGCTGGTCCACCACGGGAACGCCGGGCAGGCGGTGCAGCGCCAGGCCTTCGGCGAGTGTGCAGACCGAGGTTTCTGCAGTGACGCGATAGCAGTCACGAGACATGATTTCGCGGACGATGGTAGGGGCCTTGTCGATCATGGCGCATCTCCAGGTCGGGTGGCACTTGTCATTCTTGTTCCCAGCATAGCCGAGGCAGGAACGCGCTCGTGCCGGCCAGACGACACTTAATTAACGCTTCGCAATGCGCCCGCCCGGATGCGTCGTCCGGTTCGGGAACACGTGCAGGGCGAAGTGCATCAAACAATGATGCGCCCCGGGCGGGGCGGGCAATTCCTTGATTCCCTGCGAGGAGAACGACATGGATGCACGAGAGTACCTGGCCAGGAAGGGGCTCGATGGCCGGCGTGATGAAGAGAGGCCCAATACCCTGGAAGAGAAGGCCTGGGAGCGGGCGCGGGAAGCGGGCGTCCACCAGCCGCGTGCCGGCACTCCCCATGACTGGGAGGAGTGGTCGCGCTATCACGAGGAGCTGGCGGAAGGAGCGGAGGCGATCCAGCAGAAGATCGACCTTGATGCGCACCGCCGCGATGCAGGAGACGAGCGCCGCACGGTCACGGTGGTGGACGCTGCGCAGGCGGCGCCAGATCGCCGGCGCCAGCCGCGCGAGAACGCGGCGGCCCCCGAGGTGCGGCAGGCGTCACCGACCATGCACCTGGCGCTCAGGGCCCTGGCGATCTTGATGCCGCCCTTGGCCGTGGCGCTGGCCGAAGGCGGCGGGCGGCGGGTCACGGTCAATTGCCTGTTGACCCTGCTTGGCTGGGTGCCTGGCATGCTGCATGCCTGGGCCTGGCTCAAGTTTCGCGGAGTCACCTGAGCGAGCACTTTCCGCTCGCTTTTCCTGCTCGGCTTTCTTGCCACGCCTCTCTCGCTCCCCTTGTTCCCCTTTTTCCCCTTTTCCCCTTGCCGCCCTGCGGGCGTGGCGCCGGGGTTGGCCGCCTTGGTGCCTGATCTACTGCTCTATGTTCGCTTGCGAACAAGTTCGCCGGTGGGCTTGTGAATCTTTACTTCTTTGATACGCAGGGAAATAAATTTTTCCATTTAGAATCATGGGAATAAGAATCTTCAGCATGGTGATTTATACGAAAGTCTAGGTTCCTGGATGTTGGTGAGGCGTTGCTGCTCCTAGCGCGTTGGGCTAGTCTCATTATCGAAATCGAACATCGGATCGACAGAATGATTGAAATCGAACATTAGATCTCGATGAGAATTGCGATAACAACAACAGGATAAGGCGCATGTCTTCCTACCTTCTCGCCATCGACCAAGGCACGACCAGCACACGTACCATTGTCTTCGATCGCTCTTTCACGCCGGTTGCCACAGCGCAAGAAGAGCTGGCCCAGTCCTATCCGTCTGATGGCTGGGTGGAGCATGATCCCGAGGCGATCTGGCAATCCGTTGTGACCACCAGCCGGGAAGCGCTGCGCCGTTGTGGCATCACCGCGGACCAGCTGGCGGGCATCGGCATTACCAATCAACGCGAAACCACCGTGGTATGGGATCGCCTCACCGGCGAGCCGGTGCATTCCGCCATTGTCTGGCAGGACCGTCGTACCACCGCCCTGTGCGAAGCAATGCGCCTGGCGGGGCATGACCAGGACGTGCAGGCGCGCACGGGCCTGCTGACCGACCCCTATTTTTCCGCCACCAAGCTGGTGTGGATCCTCGACAACGTGCCGGGCGCACGCGAGCGGGCGGCGCGCGGCGAGCTGGCGTTCGGCACCATCGACACGTTTCTGGTCTGGCGGCTGACCGGTGGTCGACGTCACCTGACCGATGCCACCAACGCCTCCCGCACCCTGCTGTTCAACATCCACACGCAGCAGTGGGATGACGCGCTGCTCTCGCTGTTCGGCATTCCCGCCTCGCTGCTGCCTGAGGTACTCGATTCCAGCGACGACTTCGGCGCAACCGACCCCGCCCTGTTCGGCCGTGCGGTCCCCATCACCGGCGTCGCCGGCGACCAGCATGCCGCCCTGGTGGGCCAGGCATGCTTCGAGCCCGGCATGGCCAAGAGCACCTACGGGACCGGCTGCTTCATGATGCTCAATACCGGCGACCAGGCCGTAGCCTCACAGAACCGGCTGCTGACGACCCTGGCCTATCGCCTCAATGGCAAGCCCACCTATGCGATGGAAGGCAGCATCTTCATTGCCGGGGCCGCGGTGCAGTGGCTGCGCGACGGACTGAAACTGTTCGCGGACGCCGCCGAAACCGAGCAGCTCGCGGACCAGACCCGGGCGGGCCACAGCGTCTACCTGGTGCCGGCCTTCACCGGGCTGGGGGCGCCCCACTGGGACCCGCGGGCGCGCGGCGCCATCTTCGGCCTGACGCGCGACACCGGCATTGCCGAGATCGTCGCCGCCGGGCTGCAGTCGGTGTGCTTCCAGTCGCGGGACCTGCATCGCTGCATGGAGCAGGACGTGGGTAATCGCCACGGCCGCCTGAGGGTGGACGGCGGCATGGTCGCCAACGGCTGGCTGATGCAGTTCCTGGCCGACATGCTCGGACAGGAGGTGGATCGCCCCGCAATTCTCGAAACCACGGCCCTGGGTGCCGCCTACCTGGCGGCGCTGGGGGTCGGCTGGCATCGCTCGCTGGATGAGCTGGCCGAACTGTGGCGCTGCGAGCGCACTTTCGTGCCGGCCATGCAGGCGGTGGAGCGCGAGTCGCTCTATGACGGCTGGCAGAGCGCCGTCAGGCGCGTGCGTAGCGACCTGGCAGCCGTTTCCGCCGCCGCGCCGGCCTGAACCACTGCCATTGCGGCAGATCTCGCCACCATCCCGTCAGGTGGATGGTCCTCGAATGACATAACAATGATGACAACGAGTTCAGCATGTCTCTGATACTTGAAAACATCGACCATGTGGTCAATGGAGCGACGCACATCGAGGGCGTCAACCTCGAGCTGGCGCCCGGCTCCTTCAATGTGCTGCTGGGGCGAACCCTGGCCGGCAAGACGACGCTGATGCGGATCATGGCCGGCCTGGAGACGCCCACGCGCGGCCGGGTGCTGATGCATGGCGAGGACGTGACGCGCAAGTCGGTGCGCAAGCGCAACGTCTCCATGGTTTATCAGCAGTTCATCAATTACCCAAGCCTGACGGTCTTCGACAATATCGCCTCGCCGCTCAAGCTGGCACGGGTGCCGCGTGAAGAGATCCGCGAGCGAGTGCACGACACGGCCCGCATGCTGCACATCGAGCACCTGCTCGGACGCTATCCATCGGAGCTTTCCGGCGGCCAGCAGCAGCGCACCGCCATGGGCCGGGCGCTGGTGAAGGATGCCGACCTGATCCTGTTCGACGAGCCGCTGGTGAACCTCGACTACAAGCTGCGCGAGGAGTTTCGCGAGGAGCTGAGGGAGCTGTTCAAGACCCGCAACTGTATCGCCGTCTACGCCACCACCGAGCCCAACGAGGCGCTGGCGCTGGGCGGCCACACCGCGGTCCTGCACCAGGGCCGCCTGCTGCAGTACGGCCCCACCGAGGATGTCTACCACCGTCCGCGCGACGTGCTGAGCGCCGAGATGTTCTCGGAGCCGCCCATCAACGTGGTACCCGCCATCGTCTCGGGCACGGAGGTGACCTTCGATCGCAACGTGCACTTCCCGCTGAATCGTGACCTGGCGGGCCTTTCGCCCGGCCAGTACCAGTTCGGCGTGCGGGCATCGCACATCGGGCTCGAGCGCCAGGCGGAGGATGATCTCGAACTCGAGGTGAAGGTCGACATCGCCGAGATCAGTGGTTCCGAAACCTTCCTGCATGTCCACAACGACCTGTTCCAGCTGGTGCTGCACCTGACGGGGGTGCATGAGTTCGGCGTCGACCAGCGCATCAAGGTCTATTTCCCGCCCCACAAGATCTATGCCTTCGATCGGCATGGCGACGTCGTGCACATTCCCGCACGGCCAGGAGTGCACTGATGGCCCAGATCACGCTCAAGGCGTTGGCGCATAGCTACTCGCCCAACCCCGCCGGCCCCGAGGACTACGCCATCCGCGAGATGGAGCACGTCTGGCAGCAGGGCGGTGCCTATGCCCTGCTGGGGCCCTCAGGCTGCGGCAAGTCGACGCTGCTCAATATCATCTCCGGGCTGCTGGTGCCTTCCGACGGCCAGGTGCTGTTCGACGACCGGCTCGTCAACGAACTGCCGCCGGAAGAGCGCAACATCGCCCAGGTGTTCCAGTTCCCGGTGGTGTACGACACCATGACGGTATTCGACAACCTGGCCTTCCCCCTGCGCAACGTGGGCACGCCCGAAGCCAAGGTGCGCGAGCGTGTGGCCGAGGTGGCCGAGATCCTCGAACTCAGCTCGCTGCTCAAGCGCAAGGCGCGCAACCTCACCGCCGACGAGAAGCAGAAGGTCTCCATGGGCCGCGGCCTGGTGCGCGACGACGTCTCGGCGATCCTCTTCGACGAGCCGCTCACCGTGATCGACCCCCAGCTCAAGTGGAAGCTGCGCCGCAAGCTCAAGGAGATCCACGAGCGCTTCAACATCACCATGATCTACGTGACCCACGACCAGCTCGAGGCCTCTACCTTCGCCGACAAGATTGCCGTCATGTACGAAGGGCAGGTGGTGCAGTTCGGCACCCCGCGCGAGCTGTTCGAGCGGCCCGCCCATACCTTCGTCGGCTACTTCATCGGCAGCCCCGGCATGAATCTGATCGAGGTGGCGCGCACCGAGAGCGGCGTGCGTGCCGGCACCGTGGACCTGGCCCTGCCGGCGGCGCTCGAGCAGGCGATCCACCGCTCGCGCTCGCGCAATATCAAGCTGGGCATCCGCCCCGAATTCGTCGAGTTGCTGCCGGCGCCCGCCGAAGGCGCCTATCCGATCCAGGTCGACAGCGTTCAGGACCTCGGCACCTACCGCATCGTCTCCTTCGCCTTTGCCGGCGTGCCGTTCCGGGCGCGCCTGGAAGAGGACATCACGGTGCCGGAACGTCAGGCGTTCGTCCGCTTCCCCGAGGCGTGGCTGAACCTTTACATCGACGAATTCCGCGTGGAGGTGGGGCAATGAACAAGGTCTACAACAACCGGGCATGGTTCCTGATCCTGCCCATGCTGCTGCTGGTGGCGTTCTCGGCCATCATTCCGCTGATGACGGTGGTCAACTACTCGGTGCAGGACGTCTTCGACGCCAATACGCGCTTCTTCACCGGCACCGAGTGGTTCAAGGTGATGCTCAACGACCCCGCGCTGCAGGCCGCGCTGCTGCGCCAGTTCGCCTTCTCGTTCACCATCCTTGCGATCGAGGTGCCGCTGGGCATCGGGATCGCGCTGCTGATGCCCAAGCGCGGCTGGCAGGCGTCCGCGGTGCTGATCCTGATCACGCTGCCGCTGCTGATCCCCTGGAACGTGGTGGGCAGCATCTGGCAGCTCTTCACCCGCGGCGACATCGGCCTGATGGGGGTGGGCATCCGTGAGCTCGGCTATGCCTACAACATCACCCGCAACCCCACCGATGCCTGGGCCACCATCATCCTGATGGACGTGTGGCACTGGACCCCGCTGATCGCCCTGCTGTGCTACAGCGGCCTGCGCTCGATCCCCGACGCCTATTACCAGGCCGCACGCATCGACCGTGCCTCGAAGTGGGCGGTGTTCCGCTACATCCAGCTGCCCAAGCTGACCAACGTGCTGGTGATCGGCGTACTGCTGCGCTTCATGCACTCCTTCATGATCTACGCCGAGCCGTTCGTGCTGACCGGCGGCGGCCCCGGCAGTTCGACCACCTTCCTCAGCCAGTCGCTGACCACCATGGCCATCGGCCAGCAGGACCTGGGTCCGTCCGCGGCGTTCTCGCTGATCTACTTCCTCATCATCCTGCTGGTCTGCTGGGTCTTCTACACCGCGATCATGAACAGCCAGAAAGACAACGCCAACCAGGGAGGCGCCTGACATGACCCGCTCCGTACCGATGACGCCGGATAGCGTGCGCCAGCAGGCCGCCGAGATGGCCGCCAAGCGGCGCAAGAGGGCCCGGTCGACCACCATCCGCTGGCGTCGCCGCACGCTGCTCGGGCTCTACCTGGTGTTCGTGATGCTGCCGATCTACTGGCTGCTCAACCTGTCGTTCCAGACCAACGCGGAGATTCTCGGCAGCTTCTCGTTCTGGCCGCAGAACTTCACCCTGGGCAACTACATCGGCATCTTCACCGACGCCAACTGGTACATGGGCTACGTCAACTCGCTGGCCTACGTGCTCATGAACATGCTGATCAGCATCTCGGTGGCGCTGCCCGCCGCCTATGCCTTCAGCCGCTTCCGCTTCATCGGCGACAAGCACCTGTTCTTCTGGCTGCTGACCAACCTGATGGCGCCGCCCGCGGTGTTCCTGCTGCCTTACTTCCAGCTCTACTACTCGGTGGGCCTGTTCGACACCCATATCGCCGTGGCGCTGGCCCACTGCCTGTTCAACATCCCGCTGGCGGTGTGGATCCTCGAGGGCTTCATGAGCAGCGTGCCCAAGGAGGTCGACGAGACCGCCTACATCGACGGCTACAGCTTCCCGCGCTTCTTCGTCACCATCTTCCTGCCGATGATTCGCTCGGGAATCGGCGTGACGCTGTTCTTCCTGTTCATGTTTTCGTGGGTCGAGCTGCTGCTCTCACGCACCCTGACCGCCACCAATGCCCAGCCCATCGCCTCGATCATGACGCGCACCTCGACGGCGTCGGGCATCGACTGGGGCACCCTGGCCGCGGCCGGCGTGCTGACCATCATCCCGGGCATCGTGGTGGTCTACTTCGTGCGCAATCACATCGCCAAGGGCTTCGCCCTGGGCCGTACCTGAAGGGGAGGAAACCACGATGGAATGGATGGTCTGGACCCTGCCCACGGCAATCTTCTTCTCCGTCATCGCTGCCATCCTGCTCGGCATGACGGTGTGGGAACTGGCGTCACCCACGGTGGAACGGCGCGGCTTCCTGCCGATCGCCACCACCCGCGGCGACAGGCTCTTCATCGGTCTGCTTTCCGCGGCCTATATCCACCTGGCCGTGGTCGGCTTCACCGACATCTCGATTTGGTTTGCCCTGGGGGCTTCCGTCCTCTGGTTGCTGGTGCTGATGCGCTGGGGCTGAACCGAGCTGGGGCTGAACCAAGTAGTGGTAAGGGAAACAACCGCGTCAGGGAAGACGCCGACAATCAAAACGAGGTCAATATGAACAACAAGACGCTCCAACTGACGGCATTGGCAGGCAGCTTGCTGCTGGCATCTGCCGGGCTGCACGCCAACGAGAACGCCCGCGCCATCGCCGAGCGGCTGGTCGATTCGCACTTCCAGAACTCCACGCTCACCCGCGAGGAGCAGATCGAGGAGCTGCTGTGGTTCGCCCAGGCCGCCGAGCCGTTTCGCGGCATGCAGATCAACACCGTGGCCGAGGGGCTGACCACCCACGTATGGGAACGCGACGTGCTGGCGCCGGCCTTCGAGGAGCTCACCGGCATCCGGGTCACCCACAACATCATCGGCGAGGGTGATGTGGTGGACAACATGCAGACCCAGATGCAGACCGGACGCAACATCTACGACGGCTACGTCAACGACTCCGATGCCATCGGCACCCATATCCGCTACGGCGCCACCATCAACCTGTCCCAGGCGATGGAGAACGAATGGGCGGACTTCACCCTGCCGACGCTCGATCTCGACGACTTCATCGGCCTGCAGTACACCACCGGGCCGGATGGCAGCATCTACCAGCTGCCCACCCAGCAGTTCGCCAACCTCTACTGGTTCCGCTACGACTGGTTCCAGCGCGAGGACCTGCAGGAGCAGTTCCGCGACATCTACGGCTATGACCTGGGCGTGCCGACCAACTGGACCGCCTACGAGGACATCGCCGAGTTCTTCACCGAGCATGTCGGCGAGATCGACGGCGTTCGCGTCTATGGCCACATGGACTACGGCCGCCGCGACCCGTCATTGGGCTGGCGCTTCCACGACTCCTGGCTCTCCATGGCCGGCATGGGCAGCCCCGGTATCCCGTTCGGCAACCCGGTCGACGACTGGGGCATCCGCGTCGACGAGGAGAGCCGCCCGGTAGGCGCCAGCGTCAGTCGCGGCGGTGCCACCAACTCGCCGGCTTCGGTGTTCGCCGTGACCAAGATGGTGGAATGGCTGGACAAGTACGCGCCGCCCGAGGCCCAGGGCATGACCTTCGGCGAAGCCGGCCCGGTACCCGCCCAGGGCAACATTGCCCAGCAGATCTTCTGGTACACCGCCTTCACCGCCGACATGGTCGATCCCAGCGTGGCGGTCACCGACGACGAGGGCAATCCCAAGTGGCGAATGGCGCCGTCGCCCACCGGGCCGTATTGGGAGGAGGGCATGAAGGTCGGCTACCAGGACGTGGGCTCTTGGACCTTCTTCAACTCCACCCCCGAGGACCGTCGCACCGCCGCCTGGCTGTTCGCCCAGTTCACCACCGCCAAGACCGTGTCGCTGGAGAAGCTGATGGCCGGCCTCACGCCGATTCGTGAATCCGACATCTTCTCCGACCAGATGAGCGAGATGGCACCGAAACTGGGCGGCCTGGTGGAGTTCTACCGCAGCCCCAACGAGTCCATGTGGACCCCGACCGGCACCAACGTCCCCGACTATCCGCGCATGGCGCCGCTGTGGTGGCAGAACCTGGCCCCGGCCGTCAGCGGTGAAGTCAGCCCCCAGCAGGCCCTCGACAGCCTGGCGGGCGCCCTCGACAACATCATGGCGCGCCTGGCGCGGGCCAACGTGTTCGAGTCCTACCCGCCGATGCTCAACGAGGAGCGTGACCCTGAATACTGGCTGTCCCAGCCGGGCTCGCCCAAGGCCAAGCTCGACGACGAGATGCCGCAGGGAACCACCGTGCCCTATGACGAGCTGATGGAGGCCTGGATGGCGGCCGGCACACGCTGAACCGCGTCGGCGGCGAGCCTTTCGCCGCCGCACGCCCGGCCTGGCCGGGAACAAGGCAAGTGTGACCGGTTGCCCGAACGGGACCCTGGCCCCGCTCGGTCGCACCGAGCGGGGCGCTTTGCATCTAGGAAGGGCAAGATATGCAATTACGAGACGCTAACCTGCGCAAGCTGCGAGCCCAGTGCTTCGACGTGCTGGTGGTGGGCGGGGGCATCAACGGCGCGGCGTCGGCCGCGGCGCTCGGCGGCAAGGGCGTGAGCGTGGCCCTGATCGACCGCGGCGACTTCGCCGGCAGCACCAGCATGCACTCCTCCAACCTGGTCTGGGGCGGGATCAAGTACATGGAGAGCGGCGACTTCGCGCTGGTGCGCAAGCTGTGCCAGAGCCGCAACCATCTGATTCGCAGCTACCCCTCCACGGTTCGGGAGATCCGTTTCCTGACCACGATCAATCGGGGCTTTCGCCACCACCCCCTGGTGCCCTGGGCGGGTACCTGGCTCTACTGGTTGATGGGCAACGCCTTCACGCGCCGGCCCCATTTCCTCAAGCCGTCCGCCATCAAGTCGCGCGAGCCAATCATCGACGTCGAGTCCGCGCTGGGCGGCTTCGAATACTCCGATGCCTACCTGTACGACAACGATGCCCGCTTCGTCTTCAATTTCGTGCGCGGCGCGCTGGACTTCGGCGGGGTGGCCGCCAACTACGTGGAATACCTCGATGCCCGGCGCGAGGAGGGTGTGTGGATCACCCAGGTGCGCGACCGCATGACCGAGGCCACCTTCGAGATTCGCTCGCGGGTGCTGGTCAACGCCGCCGGCCCCTGGGTCGATGCCCTCAACCAGCGGGCGGGGCAGAACACCCGGCACCAGCACGTCTTCTCCAAGGGCATTCACCTGATCGTGCCGCGCCTGACCGACAGCCGGCGCGTGCTGGCCTTCTTTGCCGATGACGGGCGGCCCTTCTTTGTCATTCCCATGGGCCAGCGGACCTGTATCGGCACGACCGATACGCGGGTGGAGCGGCCGGATGTGGAAGCCACCGCCGACGATATCCGCTTCGTGCTCGATAACATCAACAAGCGCCTGGCCTTGCCGAAACCGCTCGACGAGTCCGACATCATCAGCACGCGCTGCGGTGTCAGGCCGCTGGCCGTGAAGGCCGCCCAAGGCGAGGAGCGCGACTTCCTCAACCTGTCGCGCAAGCATGCGATCGACCTGGACGCCGAGCGCCGCCACCTGAGCATCTTCGGCGGCAAGCTCACCGACTGCCTCAATGTCGGCGAGGAGGTGGTCGAGGCAGTGAAGGGGTTGGGCATTGCCATCCCTTTTCCTACCCAGCGCTGGTACGGCGAGCCCGATGCTGCCGTCCGCGAGGCGTTCATGCAGCAGGCGCGGCTGATGAACCTCGATGACCTGACTTCGGCCCAGGCCGCCGAGCCGCTCAGCCAGCGCCTGTGGCGTCGCTATGGCACCCAGGCGCTGGAGATGCTGGAGGTGATCCGCCAGGATGAGCGCCAGGCCGAAGTGCTCATCGAAGGCACGGAGTACGTGCGCGTGGAGCTGGAGCAGGCACGGCATCGCGAAATGGTGACGCGCCTCGAGGATTTCCTGCGGCGACGCTCCAAGATCGCCCTGGTGGTGCCCGAGGCTACCATTCGGCAATCGCCGGGGCTGCGCGAGGCTTGCGACATCCTCTTCGGTGAGCAGGCGGACCGGCGCCTGGAGGAGTATTTCGCCAGCTCGCGCGCCGAATCATGCCGCGCGGCCGGCACGGCCGGGCCTCTATCGCTGGGCGAGCGAGAGGCTTGAGCCAGCGCCCGAGAACCATTGCCGCAGGGCAGGGGGGCAGTATAATGCCGTCAACTTTCCAAATATCTGGTGTTGACCATGGGTTATCTGATCGGGGTCACGGCGCTGTGGGCCTTCTCGTTCTCGCTGATCGGCGTCTACCTGGCGGGGCAGGTCGACAGCTACTTCGCCGTGCTGGTGCGGGTGGCGCTGGCCACGCTGGTCTTCCTGCCGTTCCTGCGCCCGGCGCTGCTGCGCGGCCGCCAGCGCCTGGCGCTGATGGCGCTGGGGGCGGTACAGCTTGGCATCATGTACATCTTCTTCTACCAGTCGTTCCTGCTGCTGACGGTGCCGGAAGTACTGCTGTTCACCATCTTCACGCCGTTCTACGTGGCGCTGCTGGACGACGCCCTGTTCAAGCGCTTCACCCCGATCTACCTGGTCACGGCCGCGCTGGCGGTGCTGGGCGCGGCGGTGATTCGCTACGAGGGCATCGCCGGCGAGTTCTGGCTCGGCTTCCTGGTGGTCCAGGGGGCCAACCTGTGCTTTGCCCTGGGCCAGGTGGGGTATCGGCGGCTCTCCGTCACGCTGCCTGAATCGCTGCCCCGGTACAGTGTCTTCGCCTGGTTCTACCTGGGGGCCATGGCCGTGGCGCTGCCGGCCTTCGCCCTGCTCGGCAACGCCGCGGCCCTGCCCACCACGGGCGTGCAGTGGGGCGTGCTCGCCTGGCTCGGCCTGGTGGCCTCGGGGCTGGGCTACTACCTGTGGAACCTCGGCGCGACCCGCGTCGATGCCGGTGCGCTGGCCATCATGAACAATGCCCTGATCCCGGCGGGGCTGGTCGTCAACCTGGTGATCTGGAACCGCGATGCCGACCTGCCCCGGCTGGCCCTGGGTGGGGCGATCATCGTCGCCTCGCTGGTGCTCAACGAGTGGTGGCTGCGTCGCCGAGTCACTGCCGCGGCCTGAGCCGTGTTTGCCCGCCCTGCACGCAGCCCCCATAATGATCGGCCACGATCCGTGAGGCCAGGGCATGCCATCCCCCAATAACGCTGCGTTCAAGAACATCGGACTGATCGGCCGCCTGGGCAGTGCCAAGGTGGTCGACACGCTCAAGCGCCTGATGCGTTTTCTCGAGGCGCAGGGCTATCACGTCATCATCGAGGATCGCACCGCCACCGTGCTGCTCGACCACGGCCATCCCGAGGCAAGCCGGCGCACGCTTGGCGAGCTTTGCGACCTGGTGATCGTGGTGGGTGGCGACGGCAGCCTGCTGGGGGCGGCGCGTACGCTCTGCCACAGCGGCACCCTGGTACTGGGGGTCAACCGCGGCCGCCTGGGCTTTCTCACCGATATCTCTCCGGACGAGCTGGAGGAGCGCGTGGGCGAGGTGCTGGCGGGGCGCTACGAGGTCGAGGAGCGCTTCCTGCTCGATGCCGAGCTCTACCGCGACGGCACCCTGGTGGGCAGCGGCGATGCCCTCAACGAGGTGGTGCTGCACCCGGGCAAGGCGGTGCGCATGATCGAATTCGAACTCTTCATCGACGGGCAGTTCGTCTACAGCCAGCGCAGCGACGGCCTGATCATGGCCACGCCCACCGGCTCCACCGCCTATTCGCTCTCCGGCGGCGGCTCCATCATGCATCCCAAGCTCGACGTGATCGAGCTGGTGCCCATGTTTCCCCACACTCTGTCGAGCCGGCCCATCGTGATCGATGCCGCCAGCGAGATCCACGTCCACATCGGCGAGACCAACCAGACCTACCCTCACATCAGCTGCGACGGCCAGACGCGCGCCGTGGCCAAGCCCGATGACGTGCTGGTCGTGAAGCGCAAGCCGCAGCGTGTCCAGCTCGTTCACCCGCTGGGCCACAATTTCTACGAGGTCCTGCGCAGCAAGCTGGGCTGGAGCAACCGCCTGGGGGATTGACGTGAGAGGAGAGGCACCCATCGAAGGCTACGACCTGATCGGCGATGTGCACGGCTGCGGCGCCACCCTTGCCGTGCTGCTGGAGAAGCTTGGCTACCACCAGCGGGGCGGGGTGTACCGCCACCCCCGCAGGCGCGCCATCTTCCTCGGCGACCTGATCGACCGCGGCCCGCGCATCCGGCTGGCCGTCTCCATCGTGCGGCGCATGGTGGAAGAGGGCGAAGCCCATATCGTCATGGGCAACCACGAGTACAACGCCCTGGCCTACTGTCATCGAGCGCCAGCGCACCTGGGCCGGGAATGGCTGCGTGACCATACGCCTCGCCACAACCGCATCATCAAGGAAACCCTCGACCAGTACCGCGACCATCCCGCCGAGTGGGAGGAGACGCTGGCGTGGTTCTTCGAGATTCCGCTGTTCCTGGAGCTGCCCGAGCTGCGGGTGGTGCACGCCTGCTGGGACCAGGCGCTGATCGAGGCGCTGCGCCGGCACTATCCCGACGGCCGCATCGACGAAGCCTTTCTCGAGGCGTCGATGGTGCCGGGCAGCCAGCCGTTCCAGATCATGGATCGACTGACCCGCGGCTCCCACCTGACGCTGCCGGAAGGGATAGAGATCCACTCGGGCGACGGCTTCACCCGGCGCAGCTTCCGCACCCACTTCTGGGCCCGGGAGCCGCGGACATGGGGTGACGTGATCTTCCAGCCCGACAACTTGCCAGGCCACCTGGAAGACCGTCCGCTCACCGAGGCAGAGCGAGCGCGGCTGAGCCACTACGACCTGCAGCAGCGGCCACTGTTCATCGGCCACTACTGGTGCGAGGGCATACCGGCCCTGCCGACAGCCAACATCGCCTGCCTGGACTACAGCGCGGTGAAGTTCGGACGCCTGGTCGCCTACCGCTGGAGCGGCGAGCGTCGCCTCGACGCGAACCACTTCGTGTGGGTGCGCGTGCCGCAGGAGGAAGAGGCCCGCCCCAGGCCGTGGGAGATCGATTTCGACTGAGGAAATGGCGCGTCCATTATTTTTACAAAACATTACAATTTATTTTTCACGCGTCCTGAACTTCGCTGCGCATTGCCTATCTGAGTAGGTGTTCCCTTGAATGATCCCTTGCTCTTATCCGGCGGCCCCCTTCCGCCGGATTTTTCTTTTTTGGGTGAGCGTTACTTTGCGGCAGCGCGCCCGGTGTGTCGCAGGCCGCTGCCTGGTTCGCGCTGGGGCTGCGCTTCTCGGCCCTTGGCCACGCCAGCATTGAGATGCCGACGTCAGGCAAGCATCATATTCGAAAGAACCGAACCGGAACGATGCCATGTACCGTGTGATGCTGTTTCCCCATGACACCGACACGCGCGAGCTGCGGCGTGCCCTGTGGGCCCACCGAATCGGCCATCGCTTCACCGAAGACGAGGAAGGGCAGGTGCTGTGGCTGGCCAACCTGGAGCAGCATGACGCCATGATGCAGCTGCTGTCACGCTGGGAGCGCGGCGAGCCGGTCATGCCGCGCCAGCGGCGACGGGGCCAGGGCGGAGCCTCGCTGGCGGTTCCCTTTCGCCAGGCCCCCGTCACCGCCACGGTGCTGGCGCTGAGCCTGCTGGTCTTCGCCCTGATGGCCGTGCTGGGCGACATCGTCGTCGCCATGCTCACCATCGTACCCATCGGGGTGGTCAACGGCAGCCTGGCCTTCGGCAGCCTGACCGACGCGCTGGCATCGGGGCAGGTGTGGCGGCTGCTGTCGCCGGCCTTCCTGCACTTCGGCTGGATGCACCTGATCTTCAACATGCTGTGGCTGTGGTACTTCGGGCGCCAGGTGGAAGCCCTGCAGGGCAGCAGGCGCATGCTGGCGCTGGTGCTGATCTCCGGCATCGGCGCCAACCTGGCCCAGTACGCCACCGGCACCGTGCTGTTCGGCGGCATGTCCGGCGTCGACTTCGCCCTGCTCGGCTACGTCTGGCTGATGTCGCGCCGGGCGCCGCAAAGCGGCTTCTTCGTGCCGCAGATGCTGGTGGTGTTCATGCTCGGCTGGATGGTCTTCACCATGACCGACATGGCCGCCGCGGTGGGCTTCGGCAACGTGGCCAACGAGGCTCACCTGGGTGGGCTGGTCGTGGGGCTGGCGATGGGGTGGTATTATTCGGGCCGTGCCCGCCGCCTTTGATCGAGAGAGTTTCCTTAGAAAGTTTCCCGAGAGAGTTCCCTATGAGCGATATGACCTTCGAGCGCATGATCCGGCAGATGACGCCGGCTATCTACGAAAGCCTCAAGCAGGCGGTGGCGCTGCGCAAGTGGCCCGACGGCAAGCGCCTGAGCGCGGAACAGACCGAGCTGTGCCTCGAGGCGGTGATTCGCTACGAGCACGAGAACCACGTGCCCGAGGAGCTGCGCGTCGGCTATCTGCAGCAGCGCACCTGCGGCAGCGCCAGCAGCGGCACGGACGTGCCTCCCGAGCTGGCGGGCCTGGCGCGGGATGCTTCGCGTGACTGAGGCAGGCCTCGAGCCGGCAGCCAACGAGACCGGCCGCATCGCGGCCGTTCCTGTGATCCAGGGCTGCCTGAGCAAGATGGCGGCCGCTCCCGGTGAGCGGGGCGGCGAGGTGCGCTACACCCTGCGTGCCGGCGAGCATCGCCTGGACCTCAACTCGCGGCTCGGCCAGCCCCTGCGGCTGGTCTGGACCGGCGCGATCGCCTGCACCCACTGCGGCCGGGCGACCAGGAAAAGCTTCGCCCAGGGCTACTGCTACCCCTGCTTCAAGAAGCTGGCCCAGTGCGATACCTGCATCGTCAAGCCCGAGACCTGCCACTTCGAGGCCGGCACCTGTCGTGAGCCGGAGTGGGCCGAGCGCCACTGCTTCCAGCCGCATGTGATCTACCTGGCCAACTCCTCCGGCATCAAGGTCGGTATCACCCGCGCTACCCAGGTGCCGACGCGCTGGCTCGACCAGGGCGCGATCCAGGCGCTGCCGATCCTTTCGGTCGAGACCCGCCAGCAGTCGGGCCTGGTCGAGATGCTGTTCAAGGAAGAGGTGGCCGACCGCACCAACTGGCGCGCCATGCTCAAGGGCGAGGTCGAGCCGCTGGATCTCGTGGCCGAGCGCGATCGCCTCCTGGCACGCCTGGACAGCGGGCTGGGCGGGCTGCGCGAGCGCTTCGGCGCCGATACCATTCGCCAGCTCGACGAGGCGCCGCTGACGTTCGACTATCCGGTGCTGGAGTTCCCGCGCAAGATCGTCTCCCACAGCTTCGACAAGACGCCCGAGGTGGCCGGCACCCTGCTAGGCGTCAAGGGCCAGTACCTGATCCTCGACACGGGCGTGATCAACCTGCGCAAGTTCACCGGCTACGAGGTGGCGGTGAGCTGAGCTGCGCTGACGCAGATCCTTCACCGGCGCTGCGCTATGCTCCGGGAACGAGCGTGAGTGTTCAGGAGTCCGCCATGTCCCAGATGCGTGCCATGCGCCTGCATGCCCCCGGCCAGCCGCTGCAGCTGGAGTTCGTGCCCCGGCCCGAACCCGGGGCGGGGCAGGTGCAATTTCGTGTCCTCGCCTGCGGGGTGTGCCGCACCGACCTGCACGTGGTGGACGGCGAGCTGCCTTCGCCGGCACTTCCCCTGATTCCCGGTCACGAGATCGTCGGCGAGATCACCGCCGTGGGCGAAGGCGTCGCGGAGCTGGCTGAGGGCATGCGCATCGGCGTGCCCTGGCTGGGCTGGACCTGCGGCGAGTGCGATGCCTGTCGCGCAGGCCAGGAGAACCTCTGCCCCCACGCTCGCTTCACCGGCTATACCCTCGATGGCGGCTATGCCGAATACGGCGTGGCGGATGCCCGCTACTGCTTTCCCCTCATGGCCGAGGACGCCCAGGCGGCCGCACCGCTGCTCTGCGCCGGGCTGATTGGCTATCGCACCTGGCGGCTGGCCGGGGGCGAGGCCAACCGTCGCCTGGGCATCTACGGCTTCGGGGCCGCCGCGCATATCCTCGTCCAGCTGGCCGTGGCGCGGGGCCAGCGGGTCTACGCCTTCACACGGCCGGGAGACGCCGAGGCCCAGGCCTTTGCCCTTAGGCTTGGAGCGGTGTGGGCAGGCGACTGCGACCGGGCGCCGCCCGAGCCGCTCGATGCCGCGCTGCTGTTCGCTCCGGTGGGCGAGCTGGTGCCCCTGGCGCTGGCGCAGGTGCGGCCTGGCGGCACGGTCGTTTCCGGTGGTATCCACATGTCCGATATTCCCGCCTTTCCCTATCGCCTGCTGTGGCAGGAGCGCAGCCTGAGCTCGGTGGCCAACCTCACTCGCCAGGATGGCGAGGAGTTCCTGGCCCTGGCACCCACCGTGCCGATACGCACCGAGACACGCGCCTATCCGCTGGAGCAGGCCAACCAGGCGCTGGCCGACCTGAGGGAAGGGCAGCTCAGCGGCGCCGCCGTGCTGATCCCCTAGTCGAACAGCTCGCCCTGCGCCCGGGGCGGTCGAAAGGCGGTGCTGTCGAGCCGCCAGGCCGCGCGTGCCTCGGGGGCGTTGAGACCGAGCCGCCGGCAGGCCTTGGCGAAACGCTGGGCGATGAGTTCGGCGAACACGCCTTCGCCGCGCATGCGCTTGCCGAAGCGGCTGTCGTAATCGGCGCCGCCGCGACTCTGCCGCACCAGGCTCATCACCTTGCCCGCCCGCTCGGGATAGTGGGCCTGCAGCCACTCCTCGAACAGTGGTGCCACCTCGCGCGGCAGGCGCAGCAGCACCCAGCCGGCAATCTCGGCACCCGCCTCATGCGCGGCCCCGAGCAGGCGTTCCAGCTCATGGTCGGTCAAGCCCGGGATGACCGGAGCCACGAGCGTGCCCACCGGCACGCCGGCCCGGCGCAGTCGCTCGATGGTACGCAGGCGAGCGCCGGGGGAGGCGGCCCGCGGCTCCAGGCTGCGCTTCAGCTCGGTATCCAGGCTGGTCAGGCTGATCATCACCCGCACCAGGCGCCGCTCGGCGAGTTCGCCGAGCAGGTCCAGGTCGCGCAGGATCAGTGAACTCTTGGTGACGATCGACACGGGGTGGCGACATTCGAGCAGGAAGGCCAGCAGCTCGCGAGTGGTGCCATGCTCCGCTTCCAGCGGCTGGTAGCAGTCGGTGTTGCCCGATAGGGCGATCGGCCGGCAGGCGTAGCCGGGCTTGCAGAGTTCGTCGCGAAGCCGCTCGGCCAGGCCGCTGCGGGCGATCAGGCGGGTCTCGAAATCGAGCCCGGGGGAGAGGTCCCAGTAGGCATGGCTCGGCCGCGCATAGCAGTAGATGCAGCCATGTTCGCAGCCGCGATAGGGGTTGATGGAGCGGTCGAAGCCGAGGTCCGGCGAGCGGTTCCACGAGAGCGCGCTGCGTGCCCGCTCCTCGCTGACGACCGTGGCCAGGCGCGTCGGCATCTCTTCCTGCCACCAGCCGTCGTCCACCGTTTCGCTGTGGCTCGGGGCGAAGCGGTTGTCGGGATTGTAGGTGGCGCCGCGGCCCTTGCGAATGGCGGGCTGATCGAATGCAGGCATGGCAGGTCGCGTAGTTATCTGTATGAACGTCCAGTATAGAAGGCCGTGGACCCCGCGCAACCTTCTCTTGTTGGCCCTGGGCGTTTACGCTGCTAGCCATGACCGCTCACGCTCACGACGCAACTTCACCCGCTCCCGCCCATGAGGCGCTGTACTCCGTGCAGGGGCTCTGGTGCACCAGCTGCGCCCTGGCCGTCGAGGCGCGGCTAGCCCGTATGCCGGGGGTCGTTTCCGCGAGCGTCCACTACCCCAGTGCCACCCTGCTGGTGCAGGGCACGCCCGAGGCGCTCGATGAGGATCGCCTGGCCGCGGCCGTGGCGCGGCTCGGTTATCGGCTTGGCCCCCCGGAGGCGATAGGCGACGCCGAAACGCGGCTGGATGCCGAGAGCCGCTATCTCACCCTGCGGCTGCTGCTGGCCGTCGCCTTCGGCATGTGGACCATGCTCGCCTCGCTGCTGATCTATGTCGGTGCCATGCCCCGCCCCGAGCTCGACCTGGTCATGGCCTGGGTTTCGGGCGCCTTCTCCCTGCCGGTTGTCACCTACGTGGCGCTGCCGTTCTATCGCGCGGGCTGGCGCACGGCACGGGCGCGTCGGCCCGGCATGGATGCCCTGGTCGCGCTGGGCGCCCTGACGGCGGTGGGCGTGTCGCTGTGGCTGCTCGTGCTGGGCTCGCCGGAGGTCTACTTCGATACCGCGGTCATGCTGGTGACGCTGCTGCTGGTCGGCCGGCTGGTGGAGACCCTGTGCCGCCACCGCGGGCTTCGGGCGCTCCAGGCGCTTCACCGGCCTCCCGCCCAGGTGCAGCGCTGGAAGGGCGACGGCTGGCAGCCCTGCACGCTGGAGGAGGTGGAGGTGGGGGATCGCCTGCGCGTCGAGCCCGGCGAGACCCTGCCGCTGGACGGCACGCTGTGCGACGGCGAAGCGCTGCTGGATCTCTCGCCGTTGACCGGCGAAAGCGCGCCGCGGCGCTGCCTGCCGGGCGATGCCGTAGCGGCCGGCTGTCGCAACCTTGGGGCTGTGCTGGCCTTCGATGTCACCGCGCCCGCCGGCGAGTGTCGCCTGGATCGGCTGCGCGAGCAGATGTGGTGGCAGCAGGCGCGCAAGGGGGAGCTGCAGCGGCTGGCCGACCGCTTTGCCGGCTGGCTCAGTCCGCTGGCGGTGGTGCTGGCGGTCTTCACCCTGGTGGCGACCTGGCTTGCCGGCCTGCCCGCCGAGGAGGCCTGGGTGAGGGCGCTCTCGGTGCTGGTCGTGGCCTGTCCCTGCGCCGTGGGGCTGGCCATTCCCCTGGCCGGCCTGGCGGGAAGCGGCCAGGCCCTGGAGCGCGGCGTGGTGATCCGCGACCCCGGCGCCTTCGAGACGCTGGCGCAGATACGCAGTGCGGCGTTCGACAAGACCGGAACGCTTACCGCCGGCGAGCCGCAGGTTCAGGCCCTGCAGCCGGCTGCCGGCCTCGACGAATCGGAGATGCTCGCCTTGGCGTCGGCAGCCGCACGCGGCAGCGAGCACCCGCTGGCGCGCGCCGTGCGCCGCTATGTTCAAGATGCCCAAGGGGCCCGGGATGCCGGGCCGGGCGCCGAGCTCGAGGTCACGACAGGCGAGGAGTTCGACGGCCGGGGACGAAGTGTCTGCCTGCTCGATGGGCGTCGGCTGCTGCTGGGCAGCCGCGCCTGGCTCACGGAGCAGGGTGTTGCCACCGGCCAGGCCCGCGACTCGGGCGAGAGCGAAGTGCTGCTGGCCGGCGATGGCGTGCTGCTGGCCCGCTTCACCCTGGGCGAGGCGGCCCTGCCGGGCACCGCCGCTACCCTGGCCGGGCTGCGCCGCCAGGGTCTCGCGCTGGCCTTGATCAGCGGTGACAAGGCGCAGGCGGTGAGACGCCTGGCCGATGCGGTGGGCATGCGGCCGGAGGAGTGCTACGCCGGGCGCAGCCCCGAAGCCAAGGCGAAATTGCTGGCGGCCATGCCGCAGCCGTCGCTCTATGTGGGCGACGGTCTCAACGACGTGGTGGGACTGGCCACCGCCAGCGTGGGCGTGGCGCCGCTGGGCGCCAGTAGCACCGTGCAGGAAGGGGCCAGCGTGGCGCTGTTGCAGCCCGGCGTGGCCGGGGTCGAGATCGCCTGGCGGCTGGCACGACGCACGCGCCGGGTGATGCGCCAGAACCTGGTGCTCTCCGGCGTCTACAACCTGCTGGCGCTGGGGCTGGCGGTGGCCATGCCGATCCCGCCGCTGGTGGCGGTACTGGCCATGGTCGCCAGCTCGCTCAGCGTGGTGGCGAATTCGGCGCGTCTGGCCTGGGGCAGCGATGCCCCACCGCGGCAGTGGCCGGAAGGCAGGCTGGCAGGGGCGCTCGATGCGGCGCCGTGACAGGCCGAGCCAGGCTGTTAAGATGGCGGCTGCCCAACGCCTTATCAGGAAACGCTCATGCTTGCCGCTACCCTGGCCGCCATCGCGCCGGTCGATGACGCCCTTGCCCTTCCCGTACAGACACACCTCGACAGCCTGACCAAGCCGCGCGGCAGCCTGGGTCGGCTCGAAGCGCTGGCGCTGCAGCTGGCCTGTCTCTCCGGCAGCTCGCAGCCATCGGTGTCCCACCCTGCCGTGATCGTCTTTGCCGCCGACCATGGCATCGCCGCAGAGGGCGTGTCGGCCTTCCCCCCCGAGGTCACGGCGCAGATGGTGGCCAACTTCGCGACCGGCGGAGCCGCCATCAACGTCTTTGCCCGCCAGATCGGCGCGCGGCTCGAGGTCGTCGACGTGGGTGTCAAGGGCAGCGTCGAGGGCGAGGGTGTCGTTATCGACAAGGTGCGTCACGGCACGGCCAATTTCGCCCGCGAGGACGCCATGAGTGCCAGCGAGGCCGAGCGTGCCCTCGAGGTCGGCATTCGCGCCGCCGCGCGCAGCCACGAGGCGGGCAGCCGCTGCCTGATCGTCGGCGAGATGGGCATTGCCAACACGACCGCGAGCAGCGCCCTGCTGGCGGCCCTGAGCGGCCGGCCGGTGAGCTGCCTGGTCGGCCTGGGCACGGGCATTGCGCCCGAGCGGTTGGCGCACAAGACGGCCGTGATCGAAGCCGCACTGGCTTCACGGCGCGCCGACCCTGCCCAGCCGCTTGAAGTGCTGGCCAAGCTCGGCGGGCTGGAGATCGCCGCCATGGCCGGGGCCTACCTGGGGGCGGCGGCCCGGCGCATGCCGATCCTGGTCGACGGCTTCATCGCCACGGTGGCAGCACTGGTGGCCTGCCGGCTTGCGCCGGCGCTGCGTGGCTACCTGGTGTTCGGTCATCGCTCCCGTGAACCGGGCCACGACGTGGCGTTGGAACTGCTGTGCGCCGAGCCGCTGCTCGACCTGCAGCTGCGCCTGGGCGAGGGTACCGGGGCGGCGCTGGCCTTCCCGCTGCTGGACGCCGCCTGTCGCATGCTGTCCGACATGGCCACCTTCGATTCTGCCGGGGTAGCGTCGGGCTCCGCCGAGGCATGAGCGCCGAGCCGCTGAGCCTGGCCCTGCTGGCGCTGCTGCTGGGGGCGATCGTGCTGGATCTCGCCATCGGCGACCCGCGCGGCTTGCCGCATCCGGTGGTGGCCATGGGGCGTCTGATCGACGCGCTGGAGCGCCGCTGGAACCGCGGCTCGCCCCGGGCTCGTCGCTTCAAGGGCTTCCTGCTCACCGGCTGCGTGGTGGGTCTGGTCTACGTAGTGACTTGGGGTTTGCTCGCCCTGCTTGCCAGGCTGCATCCCTGGCTGGGGTGGTGCGGTGAACTGCTTCTGCTGGCCAGCGCGCTGGCGATCAAGGGGCTGCGCGATGCCGCCTTCGCAGTGGCCGGCCCGCTGGCTGGGGGCGACCTCGACGCCGCGCGCCGTGCGGTGTCGATGATCGTGGGGCGTGATACCCAGGCGCTCGACGAGGCAGGCATCACCCGGGCCACCGTGGAGACGGTGGCCGAGAACACGGTCGACGGCATCACCGCGCCGCTGTTCTGGGCGCTGCTCGGCGGGGCGCCGCTGGCGCTGGCCTACAAGGCGGTGAACACGCTGGACTCCATGGTCGGCCATCGCAACGAGCGCTATGCCGACTTCGGCTTCGCCTCGGCCAGGCTCGACGACCTGGCCAACTGGGTGCCGGCCCGGCTCACCGCGCTGAGCATGTGGCTGGCGGCCCTGGCGATGCCGAAAGCGCGAGCGCGAGGAGCGCTGGCCGGGACCTGGCGCGACGCACCGGGCCACCCCAGCCCCAACGCCGGCTGGCCCGAGGCGATGATGGCGCACCTGCTCGGCGTGCAGCTCGGCGGCGTCAATGTCTACGGCGGGCAGGTATCCGAACGGGCGCGGATGGGCGACGCGCGCGACTCGCTGCGAGTCGCCCATATCCGGCGCGCCGTCAGCCATATGCATGGCGCCTGGGTGGCCTTCTTCCTGCTGATGGCGGCGTTTGCGCTGGTGGGGAGGGCCTTCATGTGAGTCAGGCGATGGGCAGTGCCATGAGCGATACGAACGAGGGCATGAACGACTGGCCGAGCCACGGCGGACGTCCGGAGCAGCTGTTGCCGCGCTTCGGCCTTCCCGCCGCGCGCTCCGTGATCGACTTCAGCGCCAATCTGAACCCGTTGGGGCCGCCTGCGTGGCTGGCACAGCGGCTTGTCGCCGGCCTGGCGGAGATCGACGCCTATCCCGACCCGGACTACACCGAGGCCCGCAGGGCCATCGCCCGGGCCGAAGGGATCGCGCCCGAACAGGTACGCCTGACCAACGGCGGCGCCGAGGCGATCTTCCTGGCCGCTGCGCTGCTGGCCAGGCGCAAGGTACGCCGGGTCGTCGTGGTGCAGCCCACCTTCGCGGAGTACCAGCGGGCCTGTCGGCACTACGGTATCGAGGTGGAGCATCTCGTGCTGCAAGGCAAGCGCTTCGAGTGGGATGAGTCGCGTGCACTGGAGGCCATGCGCGACGCCGGGGCGCTGTTCCTGTGCCGTCCCAACAACCCCACCGGGACGCTGATCGAGCGCGGGGCGATCGAGCGCCTGCTGGCGATGGCGCAGCGTCACGACGTGCTGCTGGTGGTGGACGAGGCCTTTGTCGACTTCGTCTGTCCCGACGAACGGCTCACCCCGCTGCTGGCCCGCTTCGACAACCTGTTGCTGCTGCGCTCCATGACCAAGCTCTACGCCATTCCCGGCCTGCGGCTCGGCTACCTGCTGGGCAAGGCGTCAGCGGTGGATGAAATCGCCGGGCTGCAGCTGCCGTGGAGCGTGAATGCGCTGGCGGCGGGGCTGGTCGCGCCGCTGCTTGCGGACCGCGACTTCCTGGCCCGCACCCACGCCTGGCTCAGCGTCGAGCGTCCCTTGCTGGCGGGCAAGCTCGAGGCACTGGGATTGAGCGTCGTGCCGTCCAGCGCCAACTTCCTGCTGTTCCAGGGCCTACGTGGCGAGTCGATGCCGGCCCTGCTGGCGCATCTGGCTCACCAGGGCATCCTGGCGCGCCATACCCACAATTTTCCGGGGCTCGACGGCGCCTGGCTGCGGGTGGCGGTGCGCTCGCGGCAGGAGAATACGCGGCTGGTCGACGCCATCGGCCGCTGGAGGTTGCCATGATCGCCTTCATCAGCGGCGGGGCGCGCTCCGGCAAGAGCACCCACGCCGAAGCCCTGGCTCGCCAATGGCAGGCCGAGCGGGGCGGGGCGCGCTTCTACCTGGCCACCGCGAGTCGCGGCACCGATGGCGAGATGCGCACCCGCATCGCGCGCCACCGGCGGGAGCGCGGCGAAGGCTGGGTCACGCTGGAAGAACCGGTCGACCTTGTCGCCGCCCTCGAGCGGGTGGAGAACGGCGGCACGCTGCTGCTCGACTGCCTGACGCTATGGGCCGGCCAGCTGCTGTATGCCAGCGATCTTGACGAAGCCCAGGGCATCGCCATGGTCGAGCGACTGCTGGCCGAGGCCAGGCGGCGCGACATCGCGCTGGTGATCGTCTCCAACGACGTCAACGAGGGCATGCTGCCGGTAGACGAGGAAACCTGGCGCTACCTGGCCTTCCTGCAGCGGGTTCACTGCCGGATGGCGCAGGAGGCGGACGAGGTGATCCAGGTGATGGCCGGGCTGCCGCAGGTGTGGAAGCGCCGCGGCGAGGGGCGAACATGAAAGACGCCGCCTTCGGCCTGGTGCTGGCGCTGCAGTTCCTCACCCGCCTGCCGCTGCCGCTCGCCTGCCCCTGGACGCCCGCCACCCGGTGCTGGGCGGTGCGCTGCTACCCGCTGGTGGGCATGCTGCTCGGCGGCCTGCTGGCGGCGGCAGCCGCGCTGCTGGGGTACCTGCTGCCCGCACCGCTGCTGGCCCTTGCCCTGCTTACGCTGTGGGTGGCGCTCTCCGGTGGGCTGCATTTGGACGGTGTGATGGACGTGGCCGATGCCCTGGGCAGCAATGCGCCGCTGGCGCGCAAGTGGGTGATCATGAAGGACCCCCATGTGGGTAGCTTCGGCATCCTGGCGCTGGTCTTCCTGCTGCTGTGGAAGGCGGCGCTGCTGTTCGTGTTGCTCGACGCCGGTGCAAGCCTGCTGCTGCTGGTGGTCGTCCTCGGACTGGGGCGGCTGGCGGCGGTGGTGCTGCTGGTCCTGGCGCCGGCGGCACGCTCGGAAGGCATGGCAGCGAGCTGGAAGCGCGACCTGACGCCCGCCGATCTTTGGCTTGCGGCACTGCCGCTGCTGCCGATGGTCGTGCTGGCGCCCGGCGCGGCGTGGCTGTGCCTTGCCCTGGCACCGTTCCTGATGCTCTATGCCTGGGGCATGCTGCGTGCCTTCAGGGGCATCAACGGCGATATCGTCGGAACCGCAATCGAGGGAGGAGAACTATGGCTGCTGCTGGTTGCCTGGAGCTGGTGGTCGTTCGTCACGGGGTGACGCAGTGGAATCGTGAGCGTCGCTACCAGGGGCAGCGCGACATCCCGCTGCTGCTGCCCGACGCCGTGCCGGGTCTCGACCGGTTGCGCGAGGCGCTGATGCCGTTCGAGTTCGACAGCGTTTATTGCAGCGACCTGACCCGCTGCCGCCAGACCCTGGCGCACGCGAGCGAAGGGCGCGAGGACGCCTGGCCCACGCACTTCGATGCCCGACTGCGCGAACTCGACTTCGGCGACTATGAGGGCCGTACCTACGACGAGCTCGAGGCGCTGCCTGCCTATCGCGCCTGGATCGACAGCGCCGGTGAGCAGGCGCCCCCTGGGGGCGAGTCTACCGCCGAGCTGCGCCAACGGCTCGATGGCTGGTTCGCCGACATGCTGCGCGACTGTACGCCACCTGGCCGGCATAGAGTGCTGGTCGTCACCCACGGTGGAGTGATCCGTGAACTGCGCCGGCGTTTCGAGGGCATCGGCTTCTGGGAGGGCGGCGTGGTTCAGGCCGAGGGACGCCTTTTCACTTTTTCCCATGACGGGGGACGCTGGCAATGCAGCTCTTCATCGGCGGTGCCTGCGCCGGCAAGCGCAGCATCGTAAGACAGCGCTTCGGTGCCGCCCGCTGGTACTCCGCCTATCTGGGTGACCGGCTCGAAGCGTGGCGGTCGGTTACCGAAGCAGGCTGCCTGGTGCTGGAAGGCTGGGAGCGCTGGATCGCCGAGCGGATTGCCGCTGAGCCCGACGACGACCGGCTGCGCCATGCCCTGGTACGCGAGCTCGATGCCCTGCGTGCCTGGGAGGACGCGCAGGGCGGCGAGGTCGTGCTGGTCCTGCTCGAGATGGGCCGCGGCATCGTGCCGCTCGGCCACGAGAACCGGCGCCTGCGCGACCTCAACGGCTGGCTGGCCCAGGACGCCGCGGCGCGCTGCGAGCGGGCCTGGTACGTGTGGCACGGCTTGGTGAAATCGCTAACCTGTTGATCTGGTTCATTCTCGTGGAGTCCTTCGATTGACGTACCCCCGCTGCGCTGATAGCGTACGCGCACTCTCAGGTGCCTCATTGCAGTTTCGAGGTTAAACGGGAAGTCGGTGACCTTTCTTCGAGTTGGAGAATGGGCATTCCGACGCTGCCCCCGCAACGGTGATCGAGTGTGGGACCATCATTACGCCACTGTGCCCCGGCATGGGAAGGCGATGGTCCCGAAGCGCGTCCATGGTCGCTTCACTCGTCAGCCCGGAGACCGGCCGGAGAGATCGGGAAGCATCGCGCCTTTTCGCAGTGTTTCTCTCATGCCGGGTTGCGGTGGGCGACTCCGAGGCAGGGTAGACGCCGCCGTTTCTCTCTCCCTTTCTCGATTCCCTCGTACCGCCCCGGCTTCGCCTAGAAGACCGTGCGGGTAGGCACGGCGAGCAAGGGAATCGGAATGAAAACCAAGCAAAATCTGGCCGCGCAGGGCCTGGCCGCCTTCGGCCTGGCCGCGCTGCCTCTGGCCGTTCAGGCCCAGGCCAACGCTACGCAAGGCACCGATATCGTCTCTCTCAATCCCATGGTGGTGACCGCCACCCTGGCGCCGCGTACCGCCGATGAGACGCTCTCCTCGGTGACCGTGCTCGACGAGGCGACGCTGCGTCGGCAAGATCCCACCGAACTGACCGACCTGTTGCGCGGCCAGCCGGGGGTGGATGTCACCACCAACGGCAGCTTCGGCAAGAACAGCAGCGTCTTCATACGTGGCACGAGCAATGACCAGAATGTGCTGCTGATCGACGGTATCCGGCTGCGCTCGGCGACTGCAGGAGGCGCGGCCTGGCAGCATCTCGACCCACGCATGTTCCAGCGCGCCGAGATCGTGCGCGGCCCACGGGGCAGTCTCTACGGTGCCGATGCGGTGGGCGGTGTGGTGCAGCTTTTCACCCATGACGCTCAGGAGGGTGGCCCGCATCCACGCGTCTCGGTGGGGGGCGGCTCCTTCAACACCCAGCGCTACAGCGCGGGCCTTTCCGGAAGCAGCGGAGGTACCCGCTACAGCTTTGCCGGCAGCCATTTCACTACCGATGGTGCGCCGGTGCGCCGCGACGGTGAGGACAAGGGGTATGACAATACCTCAGGCCTGGTTCGACTCGCCCATACCTTTGAGGGTGGTGCCGAGGTTGGTGTTCTGGCGTTGCGAGCAAAAGGCACAACCGAGTATGACGAGAGCGGATTACTGGCGACGACGGATTACGTGCAGCAGGTGGCTGGGGTCTATGGTGAGCTGCCGATTGCCGCCAATTGGCGTAGTCGCTTGACTCTCAGCGAGGCGCGAGATGAGAGTGTCAACAGCTTCTATGACTCCATTCTGGATACAGAGACCCGGACGGTCCGCTGGGAAAATACGCTCGGAGCAGGTGCCCATGAGTTTATCGTCGGCGCTGAGTACCTGAATGATAGCGTTGCCGGCAGCATTACAGGCAGTTCACCCTGGGATGGGCCCTATGAGGTAGAGGACAGGGACAATAAGGCCGTCTTTTCCCAAGCATTGCTCGATTTCTCTCCCTTCGCGGTGCAGGCCAGCCTTCGTTATGACGACAACGAAGCCTACGGTGATGAAGTGACCGGCAGTTTGGCGCTGGGCTATGACCTGGATGCTCATCACACCTTGCGGGCCAGCTACGGAACGGCTTTCAAGGCACCAAATTTCAATCAACTCTATTGGCCTGGGTTTGGAAACCCCGATCTGGAGGCGGAAACTTCGAAGACCTTCGAGGCTGGCGTGCGCGGCCAATATAGGCAATGGTTTTGGGACTCGGCACTCTATCAGACCGACATAGACAACCTTATTTCCGCCCAGTCGAGTGGGGTGACCACCAATGTACCTACCACGCGCATTCGTGGCGTTGAGGTGAGCGCTGGTGCCGATATCTATGACTGGACTCTGGCGGCAGCGTTGACCTATACCGACCCTGAAGATCGTTCAACAGGTAATCGTCTCAGGCGCCGGGCTAGCCAAAGTGCGCGTTTCGACGTGGATCGTGAGCTGGGAGAGTGGTCCCTGGGGGGCTCCTGGATCCTGCAGGGCTATCGCTACGAAGATGCCGCCAACACGGATCGCATCGGCGGCTTCGGGCTTGTCAACCTGCGTGCCGGCTGGCAGTTTGCCCCGCTGTGGTCGGCCCGCCTGACCGTGGAGAATGCCCTGGACAAGGAATATACGACTGCACGTTTCTTCGATGGTGACGATTACCTCAACGCCGGCCGTGCGGCCTTCGTCAGTGTTCACTTTGGCCAGTAATGGCCGATTCGGCGGGGCCATTGGCCCCGCCGCATTTTCCTGTGCCTTGCTCGCGCTGGCCCTGGCGGGGACAGGCGCCGGCAAGGCGCATGCCGATGCGCTCTGCGCCATCGACGACCGCGACCGCGAGGTGTGCCTTGGAGCACCCGCCAGCCGTATCGCCGCGCTCTCGCCTGGCGCCACCGAGCTGGTCTACGCCGCCGGGGCGGGTGAGAAGGTGGTCGCGGTGGTGGCCTATAGCGACTATCCGCCCGAGGCACAGCAGGTGCCGTCGGTGGGCAGCCATACCCGCATGGACCTGGAAGCCCTGGTGTCGCTGACCCCCGACCTGGTGATCGGCTGGGCGACCGGCAACCCGCCCGAGCAGCTCGAGACCCTCGAGGCGCTGGGCATGCCGGTGTTCTACATCGAGCCGCATGACTTCGAGGGCGTCTCCAGCGCCATCGAGCGCCTGGCGCTGCTGGCCGATACCCGCGAAGAGGGGGAGAGGGTGGCCGGCGAGTTCCGCGACGGCATGGCGGCACTTGCCGAACGCTACGCCGAGGCCGAGCCGGTGACGGTGTTCTACCAGGTATGGGACGAGCCGCTGATGACCATCAACGACAAGCACCTGATCGGCAAGGTGCTGAGCCTGTGCGGCGGCGTCAATGTGTTCGGCGAGCTGTCGCGGCTGGTGCCGCGCATCGACGACGAGTCGGTGCTCGCCGCCGACCCCGAGGCGATCCTGGCCGGTGGCATGGGTGAGGAGAACCGCGACTGGCTGAGCCATTGGCAGCAGTACCCTAGCCTGACTGCCGTGGAGCGCGGCAATCTCTACTTCGTGCCGCCTTCCTTGATCCAGCGACCCACGCCGCGGCTGCTGGAAGGCAGCCGCCTGTTCTGCGAGAAGCTCGACCGTGCCCGTGACAAGCGCTGACGCCACCGCGCCCCTGCAGCGGCGCGCGCTGTGGCCACCGCTGGCCTTGCTGGCCCTGCTGGGGCTGGCGGCGCTGACGCTGTCGGTCACGGTGGGCAGCGCCGCGCTGTCACTCAGCGATGTGTGGGCCGTGATGCGCGGCGAGGGCAGCCCGCTGGCGCGTACGCTGGTACTCGATTTGCGCGTACCGCGCTCGCTTTCTGCCTTCGCCGTAGGTGGGCTGCTCGCGGTGGCCGGTGCACTGATGCAGGTGCTGCTGCGCAATCCACTGGCCGACCCCTACGTGCTGGGCCTTTCCGGCGGCGCCTCGGTGGGGGCGCTGGCGGCGATGCTGGCGGGGCTCAGTGGGGCGGTGATAACCGGCTCCGCCTTCGCCGGGGCCTTTCTCTCCACGCTGCTGGTGTTCGGCCTGGCCCACGGCACCGGCAGCTGGACGCCATCGCGGCTGCTGCTCACCGGTGTGGTGGTGGCCGCCGGCTGGGGCGCGGTGATCACCCTGATGCTGGCGATAAGCCCCGCCGAGCGGCTGCCCGGTATGCTCTACTGGCTGATGGGGGATCTCTCCTATTCACGCTCCCCCTGGCCACCGCTGGCACTGCTGCTGATCATCTGTCTGTTGCTGATGCCGCTGGGGCGCAGCCTCAACGTCATGGCGCGCGGCCCGCTGCAGGCGGCGGCCCTGGGGGTCAACGTGCGCCCGCTGGAGTGGACCATCTATCTCGTCGCCAGCGCGCTCACCGCCACGGCGGTGACCACCGCCGGCAGCATCGGCTTCGTCGGCCTGGTGGTGCCGCACATGCTGCGCCTGGTGCTGGGCAACGACCAGCGCCTGATCCTGCCGGCCTGCGCCCTGGCCGGCGGCACCCTGCTGGTGCTGGCCGACACCCTGGCGCGCACGCTGATCGCCCCGGAGCAGCTGCCGGTGGGGGTGATCACCGCGCTGCTCGGCGTGCCCACCTTCCTCTTCCTGCTCTACCGGAGCCGCTGATGAACCGCCTCGAGATGCGCGAGCTGGTGATCGACGTGCCGGGGCGGCGCGGCGGGCGGGCGCTTAGCCTTAGCGTCGAGCCGGGGCAGGTATGGGGCGTGCTCGGTCCCAACGGCGCCGGCAAGACCACCCTGCTGCATACCCTGGCCGGGCTGCGTGCCCCTCGCAGCGGCCAGGTGCTGATCGACGGGCGTCCGCTGGCCGCGCTGGGCCGTCGCCAGGTGGCGCGCGCCCTGGGGCTGGTGTTCCAGGAGCGCCACGACGGCTTTCCCGCCACGGTGCGCGAGACCGCGCTGATCGGCCGCCACCCCTGGCTCTCGGCCTGGCAAATGGAGGGCGGCGAGGACCTGCGCCTGGCCGAGGCGGCGCTGGAGCGACTCGATGTCGCGCATCTGGCCGAGCGCCAGGTCAGTACGCTCTCCGGCGGCGAGCGCCAGCGCCTGGCCATCGCCACGGTGCTGACCCAGGCGCCGCAGATCTGGCTCGCCGATGAACCTACCAACCATCTCGACCTGCACCACCAGACGGCAGTGATGGCGCTGCTTGCCGAGCAGGCCGCCGAGGCCGCCGAGGCCGGGGAGGAGCGCGCGGTGATGATGTGCCTGCACGACCTCAACCTGGCGGCCCGCTGGTGCGATCACTTGCTGCTGCTCTACCCCGACGGCGAGGCGTGCTGGGGTCCGGCCAGAAGCATGCTGGTGCCCAGCGCCCTGGAGCGGCTCTACGGCCAGCGTCTGGCCACCGCCGAGATCGACGGCGCCCCCGTTTTCGTACCCGTGAGGTGAGGTGGCCGGCTCGACGATTCACGGCGAGCCGTAGCCGTTCAACCTGATGGAAACCAGTGAGGAGACAACCATGCGCGAGAACGCCAAGGACCCCCAGCGCCATGCCCGGCGCATGGCCGCCAAGCAGAAGATCATGCACGAGCGCATTGCCGGGGCCCAGAAGGAGCAGGGGCTGCTGCTGGTGCTCACCGGGCCCGGCAAGGGCAAGAGCAGCTCCGGTTTCGGCATGCTGGCACGTGCCCTCGGCCACGGCATGAAGGTGGGCGTGGTGCAGTTCATCAAGGGCACCCGGGAAACCGGCGAGGAGGCCTTCTTCCGCCGCCAGCCCGGCGTCGAGTACCACGTGATGGGCGAGGGCTTCACCTGGGATACCCAGGACCGTGAGCGCGACACCCGCGCCGCAGAAGCCGCCTGGGAGGTGGCCCGCGGCATGCTCAGCGATTCCCGCTTCGACCTGGTGCTGCTCGACGAGCTCAACATCGCCCTGCGCTACGACTACCTAGACCTCGACCGGGTGCTCGACGACCTGCAGGCGCGCCCGCCCATGCAGCACGCGGTGGTCACCGGGCGCTACGCCCCCGAGCAACTGATCGAGCTGGCCGATACCGTCACCGAGATGAAAGCGGTGAAGCACGCCTTCAAGGATCAGGGCGTGAAGGCGCAAAGAGGCATCGAGCTTTAATCCCATGCCAACCTTGATGATCCAGGGCACCACCTCGGACGCCGGCAAGAGCACGGTGGTAGCGGGGCTGTGCCGGGTGCTGGCGCGCCGCGGGGTGTCGGTGGCGCCGTTCAAGCCGCAGAACATGGCGCTGAACAGTGCGGTGACGGTGGATGGCGGCGAGATCGGACGCTCCACGGCGCTGCAGGCGGTGGCGGCAGGGGTCGAACCGCACAGCGACATGAACCCGGTGCTGCTCAAGCCGGAGAGCGACCGTGGCGCCCAGGTGATCCTGCGCGGACGGGTCCACGGCCATATGGACGCGCTGGACTACCACGCCTACAAGCGCACCGCGCGTGAGAGCGTGCTGGCAGCGTGGCAGGCGCTGTCCAGCCGCTATGACGTGATTATTGCCGAGGGGGCGGGCAGCCCGGCGGAGATCAACCTGCGCGCCAACGATATCGCCAACATGGGGTTCGCCGAGATGGTCGACTGCCCGGTGGTGCTGGTCGGGGACATCGACCGCGGCGGCGTCTTCGCCCAATTGGTCGGCACCCTGGAGTTGCTCAGCGAGAGCGAGCGCTCGCGTACCCGGGGTTTCATCGTCAATCGTTTCCGCGGCGACATCGCCCTGCTGGAACCGGGGCTCGACTGGCTCACCGAGCGAACCGGCAGACCCGTATACGGCACGCTGCCCTATTTGCAAGGCTTGCTGCTCGACGCCGAGGACAGCATAGGCCGCAGCGGCCGGGTGGGGACGGGGAGCACGCTCAAGGTGGTGGTGCCGGCGCTGCCGCGCATCAGCAACCACAACGATTTCGACCCGCTGCGCCTGCATCCCCAAGTCGACTTGACCTACATCGGGCCTGGTCAGGTCGGACCCGGCAGGGCGATTCCGCCGGCCGACCTGATCGTGCTGCCCGGCAGCAAGAGTACCCGTAGCGATCTTGCCTGGCTGCGTGCCCAGGGCTGGGATGCGGCGATCCAGCGCCACCTGCGCTACGGCGGCCGGGTGCTCGGCATCTGTGGCGGCTTCCAGATGCTTGGCCGGGCGGTGCACGACCCCGATGGGCTGGAGGGGGCGCCGGGTTCGACGGCAGGGCTGGGCCTGCTCGAGTTCGAGACGCGCATGGTGGCGGGCAAGCAGCTGCGCAATGTGAATGGGCGCTTGCTACCGGAGGGCGTGCCGATCAGCGGCTACGAGATCCACAACGGCGTGAGCGAGGGGCCTGCCCTGCAGCGCCCGCTGATGGAGCTGGAGGGCAGGCCCGACGGTGCCGTCAGCGGCGACGGCCAAGTGATGGGTACCTACCTGCATGGCCTGTTCGACCGGCCCGAGGCCTGCGAGGCGCTGCTGGCGCGCTGTGGCCTGGCGGCGAAAGGACTGGCGGTGGACTACGCAGCTCATCGCCAGCGAGAGCTGGACCGGCTGGCCGACTGCCTGGAGGCGCACCTGGACATGGCGTCCCTGGGCCGGCTGCTGGGGCTCTGAGCCGGCCGGGTACCCTTATTCTTTAGTGTTAGCCCAGCGACAGGCGCTTCTGTTGCCATGGGTAAACCCCGTCCTGGACGGCTGCCCCAGCGCAGGCGGCGTCAAGTTGACGTTAACGTCAACTTGCCAGGAGTGGCCGCTATCTTGTCGACAACTACCCCGATTTCGTGACCTCTCGAAAAGCCTGCCTGCGCTGTATCGCGGCTTCGTTCGGTTCGCGGCGTGTAAGTTGTCGACACGCTGGGCTCGCCAAGGCGTGCTCCACTCGTCACAAGGTCGAATGTTCGCTTCCCGTGCAGGCGCGTAAAACCAGCGTCAACCAATAAAAACAACAATCCACCAGAGGATCGTCATCAACAAACAGAACCGCTGAGGTAATCGACGTGCTGCTCAAACGCGAATACGGCCAGGAGCATCCCTATTGGCCGATGGGACCGTTCAAGGTCCGCCTGCCCTTCATCCACTTCAAGTGGGCCATTCCCGAAACCATCCAGGCCATGGTGATGTTCGTCATCTCCCTGGGCATGATCCCGCTGCTCGAGCAGTACCTGGGCGTGCCCTACGAGGTGGGCCTGGCCTTCGTGGTGGTGTGCGGCATCGGCTTCATCCTGCCGCCGCTGCTGGGGGTGCCGTTCATCGCAGGCTGGATCACCCCGGCGATTCCCGTGGTGCTGCTGTTCATCGGCCAGTACGAGCCGGGTCCCGACGCCATGCGCGCCATGGTGGCGCTGCAGCTCATGGTCACCGCGATATTCCTGTTCATGGCCGTGACGCGGCTGGGCAGCAAGCTGGTCAACAACGTGCCGTCGTCGATCAAGGCGGGCATCCTGCTGGGGGCGGGCATCGCAGCCATCAGCGGCGAGATCGTCGAAGGCGGGCGCCTGTACAACACGCCGATTTCCCTCGGCATCGGCGGCCTGATCACCCTTTACGTGCTGTTCTCGCTCTCCTTCCGCGACCTGGCCGAGAAGTACCGCTGGGCGCGCAACATCGTCGCCTTCGGCATGGTGCCGGGCATGCTGATCACCATGGCGATCGGCTGGGGCGTCGGCGAGTACGGCATGCCGACGGTGGAGTGGGGCATCGCCGTGCCCGATTTCGCCAGCATCTGGGCCTACCTGCCGTTCTCCATCGGTGCGCCGCCGATCGAGCTGATGGTGGCGGCGATTCCCACCGCGATCATTGCCTACATCATCGCCTTCGGTGACATCGTGGTCGGCCAGACCCTGCTCAAGCGCGTCGACCACCTGCGCCCCGACGAGAAGATCGAGGTCAACGTCGACCGCGTGCACCTGATCACCGGCATCCGCAACCTGATGCACTCGCTGCTGGCGCCCTACCCGGGCCTGGCCGGTCCGCTCTTCACCGGCGGCATGGCCACCGTGACCGAGCGCTACCGCTATGGGCGCAAGGCCATGGACACCATCTACTCCGGTACCGGGGTGTTCTGGATCGTCGGCTTCTTCGCCCTGTTCCTGCTGCCGCTGGTCACGTTCTTCCGTCCGGTGCTGCCCATCGCGCTCTCCATCACGCTGCTGATCACCGGCTACCTGTGCATCGCGGTGGCGGTGGAGCAGATCAAGAACGCCACCGCCATGGGCGTGGCGGGCATCATGGGCGTGGTCCTGGCCACCCATGGCGCCGCCTGGGGCCTGGGCATCGGCCTGATCCTCTACTTCCTGATCGAGCACCGCTCGCGCAGCGCCCGTGAGCTGGAAGAGCAGGAGCCGATCTCGGTGGAAGACGACATGGTGGTAGAGCGGGACGACGACGAACCGCAGCCGGCGACGCGCTGATTCGCCACGCGCAAGCCTGTACACAAGCGGGCCGGGGATTCCCCGGCCCGCTTGCGTTTGTCCGCCGCCAGGGTGGCGCGCCGGGCATCACTCCGGCGCGATGGGCAGCTGGCGCTTGTGGGCGGTGCCACGGTAGGTGGTCAGGATCGTCTCGTAGGCCTGCTCGGAGACTTCCTCGTTCTCCAGGAACGCGTCGATCTCCTCGTAGCTGACCCCCATGGCCACCTCGTCGAGCTTTTGCGGGGCGAGCGACTCGAGGTCGGCGGTGGGCGGCTTGTGCACCAGCGCCTCCGGTGCCCCCAGGTGCTCGCCGAGCAGGCGCACCTGGCGCTTGGTCAGGCCTGTCAAGGGGGCGACGTCGCAGGCGCCGTCACCGTACTTGGTAAAGAAACCCATCAGCGCCTCGGCGGCCTGGTCGGTGCCGATGACCAGGCCGCCCCGCGTGCCGGCCACGGCATACTGCGCCACCATGCGCTGGCGTGCCTTGATATTGCCCAGCACGAAGTCGCGCTGGTTGGCATCCTTGAACGCAAGCCCGCCTTGCTCCAGCGATGCCAACAGGGTATCGCTGCCGTCGCGGATGTTCACGTCCAGCACCTCGTCCGGCTGGATGAAGGTCAGGGCCTTTTCAGCGTCATCGGCATCCTGCTGCACCCCGTAGGGCAGGCGCATGGCGATGAAGGTCGCCGACTCGCCCTGGCTGCGCAGCTTCTCGACGGCAAGCTGTGCCAGTCGGCCCGCCACGGTGGAGTCGACGCCGCCGCTTATGCCCAGTACCAGCGCCCGCTGGCCGCTTTGCCGCATGGTCTCGACCAGGAAATTGCAGCGCCGCTCGATCTCTTCATGGGGGTCGATGTCGCCGTGGGCGCCCAGCGCCACGCCGATGGCACGCTGAACCGCTCGCCGGGAGGTCGCATCCCCACTGGGACCCTGCTGTGCCCGTTCACGGCACAGCTCGTGGTAGTGCGGCAGCCGTTCCAGGGCGTAGTGGGCGGCGGCCAGGCGTACCTCGTTGCGCTCGCCGTCGAAGCGGCGCGTTTCGCAGAAGTGATAGTGGTGGCTGCCCACCCGGAAGGCCCAGGCGAAGCAGACGGTGCCGACCGGCGTGTCGTCATCGCCGGGGCTGGGGCCGGCGACGCCGGTGTTGGCGACCGCCACGTCGGCATCGTTGTTGTTCAGCGCGCCTGCCGCCATCTCGCTGGCCACCGCTTCGCTGGTCAGGCCATAGCGTTCAATGGTGGCGAAGCTGACCCCCAGGTAGCGGTTCTTGGAGGGCGGCGAGTAGACGGCAAGGCCACAGTCGATGCTCTGGCCGCTGCCGGGCACGCGGGCCAGCTCCGAGACGATCAGCCCGGCGGTGCAGGACTCGGCGGTGGCCAGCTTCAGTTCGTTGTCGATCAGGTAATCCGTGACGTGATTCAGCAGTTCCATTGCTCCATCTCCTGAGAGGCGTCTAGCCTGGTAGGCAGGTCACTCTAACCCTAGGTCATAAGGCCGCTGGGGGGCGAGTCGGGAAATCAAGATCGGCCAGGAAGGTGAGCGCTGCCAATGGAATGCATCGATGAGGAAAAAGCCAGGTCATTGAACGAGATCGTGGCGCGAGAACGCGAGCATCGCCATGAGAGTGAGATGACGTCATTCACGGAGCAGGGCGACGATGACCGCGAGCTGGTCGGGATCGCCATGGCAGGGGCCGAGGGGCGCATTGCCCGGGCCGGAAGCGCCGAGCAGCGCTTTCCGCTGGAGAGCGTTTCCAAGGCGTTGACGCTGGCCCTGGCGCTGGAGGACGTGGGCGCCGAGGCACTCTTCCAGCGGGTAGGCATGGAGCCCTCGGGCGATCCTTACCACTCCATCGCCACCCTGGAAGAGGGCGAGATGGGCATCCCCTCCAATCCGATGATCAATGCCGGCGCCATCGTCACCACGGCCATGATCAAGGGGCGCGACGGCGAGGAGCGCTTCGCCAGGCTGCGCGACTTCTTTCGCCGCCTGGCGGGCAATCCATCACTCGACTATGACCCGGTCATGTTCGAAGCCGAGGACCAGGATCTCAACCGCTCGCTGTTCTACTACATGCGCAGCCACGATGTGTTCGACGGCAGCGAGGAGGACCTGCTGTTGCCCTATCTCAAGCAGACCTCCATCGAACTGACCTGCATCGACCTGGCGCGCATCGCCGCGGTGCTGGCCAACGGCGGCCGCGACCCGGAGAGTGGCGAGCGGCTCATCGGCGAGGAGACGGTGCGTATCGTGTTGACGCTGATGTTCACCACCGGCATGTACGATCAGTCAGGCCGTTTCGCCATCGAGGTGGGCGTGCCTTCCAAGAGCGGCGTGTCCGGCGCCATCCTCTCCGTGGTGCCAGGACGCTTGGGCATCGGCGTAATCGGCCCTGCGCTCAACCAGCACGGCAATAGCGTAGCCGGCCTGAGGATGCTGAAGCAGCTTTCGCAGCGCTGGCAGCTGGGCGTGTTCGCCTGAGCCGGTTGGTACCTCAGGCCCGGTCCGGCGGCGGAGCGATATCGGCGAAGCGGGTGGGGTCGTCGCTGATGGCGCCGTCCACCCCCCAGCTCCAGCGGTCGGCAAAGGCGGCGGGGTCGTTGGCGGTGTAGCACAGCAAGCGATAGCCCGCAGCCTTGATCTCACCGGCCCGCCTGGCGGTCAACCGCGTCCAGTCGGTGTGGATGCTGAAGGCGTCGAGGCCTTCGCACAGCGGCTGCCACTTCTGCGGCACGCTTTCGGTCAGCACGCCGATCGGCAGCAGTGACGCGTCGGCCAACGCGCGCGCCTGGCGCAGTGCCACCGAGTCGAACGAGGAGACGACCAGGCGCTGGGGCGGCAGCGCCTCGAGCAGGCGCGGAATGACGACCTCGGCCAGCTCGCTGCCGCTGCGCCGGCTGGTCACCTTGAGCTCCATGTTCACGCCCATGCCGTGCGCGTCCAGCAGCGCCAGCATTTCGTCGAGGGTGGCCATGCGCTCGCCGCGAAAGCCGTCGCCGAACCAGGCGCCGACGTCCAGCTTGCGCACTGCGGCAAGATCCAGCGTGGCCAGCCGGCCATGGCCGTCCGAGCAGCGCTTGAGCGTGCTGTCGTGCCAGATCACCGGCGTGCCGTCGCCCAGCAGCTGGACGTCGAGCTCCACCCAGTTGCAGCCGGCCTCGTGGGCCGCCTTGACGGCAGCCAGGGTGTTCTCGGGAGCGCGGGCGGAGAGGCCCCGGTGGGCGATCAGGCGGGGCAGGGCGACGTCGGGGTGGGCGACTGGCATGGCAGGCTCCGATGGCGGTTTTGAACAGGGTAGCGCAAGGCGATGACAGTGTGGCGACACCGAGGACAGCCCGGCGACACAAGGCATGGGCGGCGATGGGGGAGACTATGCTAGTCTTGCCGGCTTTCACGTGGCAACGAGGCAATGCATGAAGGTGATCACGCCCGAGCGCGACGAGCAGCGCGATGCCTGGCTCGCGCGGCTGTGCGCCGACGTCTACGGTAGGGAGGCGGGGCTGGCACCCCTGGTGACCTTCACCGGAACGCGACAGATTCTGTTTGCCCAGGAGGCCGCACGGCTCTGGGCACTGGTGGACGACCAGGGCCGCCCCGGCGCGCTGGCGCTGCTGACCCTCGATGCCACGGGTACCGGCATGTCGCTGTGGCTGCATGCCTCGCCCGGCGGCGATCGCGAGAGCGAGCGGCGGCTGATCCGCGAGCTGGCCCAGAAGGCGCCGCTGCGGGTCGATGCGGTGGACCAGGACGAGGAAGCCTTCTTTCGGCGCTGCGGTATCAACCGCTGGTTCGCCGCACCCGGCGGCAGGCGCATCGGGCTGGCGCGGCGCCATCCTGCGCAGCGGGTGGATGACCTGGCGGCACCCATGGCCTTCGACGACGAGGCGATCGTGCGGCGCTTCAAGCACGACCCCCGCTTCTTCGAGCAGGAGAAGGCACACTTCGTCGAGCGCCTGGCCGCCTTCCCCGGCTGAGGGCCGGGCGGCCTTCCGCCAAGGGGTTGACCGCGCGCGCCAACAGCGATTGGATGAAGCCCCTGAAACGTTAGCGAACATAAGGAAAGTGACATGGCCAAGCGCATCCAGTTTGCTCGCACCGGTGGCTCCGAGGTGCTCGAACTCGTCGACGTGACCCCGGCCGAGCCGGCCGCCGGTGAGGTTCGGGTCCGCAACGAAGCCATCGGGCTCAACTTCATCGACATCTATTTCCGTACCGGGCTCTATCCGGCGCCCGGCCTGCCTTCCGGGCTCGGCACCGAGGGCGCCGGCGTGGTCGATGCCGTGGGCGAGGGCGTCAGCCACCTGAAGGAGGGCGACCGGGTCGCCTATGCCCAGGGGCCGCTGGGCGCCTACGCCGAGTATCACGTGCTGCCCGCCGACAAGGTGGTCGCGCTGCCCGAGGGCATCGACGCGGAAACGGCGGCGGCCAGCATGCTCAAGGGCCTGACCGTGCAGTACCTGCTGCGCCAGACCTGCCCGCTCGAGGGCGGCGAGACGATCCTGTGGCATGCCGCCGCCGGGGGGGTGGGCTCCATCGCCTGCCAGTGGGCCAAGGCCCTGGGCGTGAAGCTGATCGGCACCGTGAGCTCTCCCGAGAAAGCGAAGCTGGCGAAGGCCAACGGCGCCTGGGAAACCATCGACTATACCCGCGAGGACGTGGTCGAGCGGGTGCGCGAACTCACTGGCGGTGCCATGTGCGACGTGGTCTACGACTCGGTGGGCAAGGACACCTGGCTCACCTCGCTGGACTGCCTCAAGCCGCGCTCGCTGATGGTCAGCTTCGGCAACGCCTCGGGAGCGGTGGAGGGGGTCAACCTTGGCATCCTCAACCAGAAGGGCTCGCTGTTCGTCACGCGCCCGAGCCTCAACGGCTATGCCGATTCCCGGGAGCGGCTGGAGATGATGTGCCGCGACCTGTTCGACATGCTCGGCAGCGGCAAGGTGAAGGTCGACATCGGCCAGCGCTTCGCCCTGGCCGACGCCGGCAAGGCCCAGGATGCCCTGGCCGGCCGCCAGACCACCGGTTCCACCATCCTGCTGCCCTGACTGCGCTTTCCAAACCTACTTTCACTGATCCTCTTCCCGCTACCTCGCTGCCATCCTTCCGCCGGTCGCCCACCCGGGGCGACCGGTACGGACTACAGCGAGGCGTTGAGTTCCGCGATCATCGTCTCGCGGTGCTTGAGCGCCGCCAGACCCGCCGAACCCAGCTCGCCGGCCACTTCGCTCAGCAGCCCCTGGGCGAGCAGCATGAAGGCACACATGCTGTTGCTGTAGAACAGGCTGTGGTTGGGTACGGCGAAGCTGTGCCGCGCGACCCGGGCCAGGGGAGAGCTTTCCGAGTCGGTCAGGGCGATCACCACGATCCCGTAGCGGGCCGCGACCTCGGCCGTGGCCAACACGCTCGGGGTGTAGGGGAAGCAGCTCGCCACCACCAGCACGTCGCCGGGGTCGAGCTGGGCCAGGGCATCGGCGACGCCTTGCCGGCCCGCATCGAGGGGGGCGACGTCGGGGCGCAACATTCCCAGGCCATAGGCCATGAACAGTGCCAGCGAGTGGAACTGCCGCATGCCGTGGACCCGCACCCGATGGGCGGTCGACAGCAGCGTCACCGTCTGCGCGAAGGCCGCCGGATCGATCCGCTCCAGCAGGCTCGCCATGTTGGCGCTCTCTTGCCGACCCAGCCGGCTCAGCCGGGCCGGCCCCTCCGTGCCGCCGCTCGCGTCGAGCAGGCGGGAGGCCTGGTCGCTGTAGAAGCTCTGGCCCTCTGTGATTTCGCGGCGAAAGACATCCTGCAGCTGGCCGAACCCTCCATAGCCCAGGCGCCGGGCCAGGCGCGAGAGCGTCGAGGCATTGACGCCCAGCTGGTCCGCCAGCTCGCTGATGGACGATACCGCCGCCTGTTGCGGCGCCTCGACAAGCTGTGCGAGTACGTGCCGGGAGCGCTTGCCCAGCCGGATGCCCGCTTTACCGGCCTCGATGGACTTGAGTCGCTGCCTGAGGCCGCTGAGCGTCTCCGGTGGTGTCGTCTGGGTGTCCGTCATGGCGTCGCTTCACTTCTGTCGGGGTGTCGGGCGAGGGCTGGCGCTTGCTGGCCCAGTCGATGATGCCGGCCTGGGTATTTTTGCAAATATACATTGCAAATATTGAGAGAGCATTTATATTTTGCATATTATCCTCCCGGAGGTCCCATGAGCCACGTCTTCCATCGCAGCCTGACGCAGGACTATCCTACGGCCGTCAAGGGCGAAGGCCCTTACCTGATCGACGCCCAGGGGCGGCGCTACCTGGATGCCTGCGGTGGTGCCGCGGTCTCCTGCCTGGGGCACAGCGATGCCGCCGTCATCGAGGCCATTCGCGAGCAGGTGGGCAAGGTAGCCTACGCCCATACCGCCTTCTTCACCACCGAGCCGATGGAAGCCCTGGCCGACTTCCTGGTAGACCGTGCGCCCGCGGGGCTCGAGTCGGTCTATCTCGTCTCGGGCGGCTCGGAGGCGATGGAAGCGGCCCTGAAGATGGCGCGCCAGTACTTCATCGAAATCGGCCAGCCGCAGCGCAGGCACCTGATCGCGCGCCGCCAGAGCTACCACGGCAATACGCTGGGGGCGCTCGCCACCGGCGGCAACGCCTGGCGGCGCCAGCAGTTCGAGCCGCTGCTGATCGACGTGAGCCATGTCAGCCCCTGCTATGCCTACCGCGGCCTGCAGGAGGGCGAGACCCCGGAAGCGATGGGCGTACGCCTGGCCAATGAGCTGGAGAACGAGATCCTGCGCCTGGGCCCGGAGAACGTGTTGGCCTTCGTGGCCGAGCCGGTAGTGGGCGCCACCATGGGTGCGGTACCCGCGGTGCCGGGATATTTCCGCCAGGTCCGCGAGGTGTGCGACCGCCATGGCGTGCTGCTGATCCTCGATGAGGTGATGTGCGGCATGGGGCGCACCGGTACCCTGTTCGCCGCCGAGCAGGAGGGCATCACCGCCGACCTGATCACCATCGCCAAGGGGCTGGGGGCCGGCTACCAGCCCATCGGCGCCACCCTGGTCAGCGGGCGTATCCGCGAGGCCATCGCCAACGGCTCGGGTTTCTTCCAGCACGGGCATACCTATATCGGCCATGCCACGGCCTGCGCCGCGGCCCTGGCGGTGCAGACGGCCATTCAGCAGCGCGACCTGCTGCCCCGGGTGCGCGAGCTGGGCGAGGGCCTGCAGCGGCGCCTGGCCGAGCGCTTCGGCGAGCACCCGCACGTCGGCGACATTCGCGGCCGGGGGCTCTTCCTCGGGTTGGAGCTGGTGGCGGACCGCACTACCAAGGCGGCGTTCGAACCCGAGCGCAAGCTGCATGCTCGCGTCAAGCAGGCCGCCATGCAGGCGGGGCTGATGTGCTACCCGATGGGAGGCACCATCGACGGTCGCCAGGGCGACCACATCCTGCTGGCGCCGCCCTTCATCCTCGACGAGCCCCATCTCGACGAGATCGTCGACAAGCTCGACATTGCCCTGCGCAGTGCGCTAGCCAGCCGATAAGGAGTTGCCCGTGGCCATCGAATCCCGCCTGACCCCGCTCGACGAGACGCGCATGGACACCGAGCAGCGCCGCGTGCTGGAGGAGATCCTCAGCGGCCCGCGCGGCAACCTGGACGGCCCCTTCCTGGCCTGGGTCCACAGCCCGGGCCTGGCCGATCACGCCCAGCGCCTGGGCGCCTTTTGCCGCTACGGCACGCGGCTGGAGCTGCGCCTGACCGAACTGGCGATCCTCGTCACCGCCGCCTGGTGGCAATCCCAGGCCGAGTGGCAGATCCACGCGCCCATCGCCCGCGAGGCGGGGGTCGACGATGCGGTGATCGAGGCGCTGCGCACGGGCCGGGAGCCGGTCTTCGAGCGCGATGACGAGCGCCTGGTCTATCGCCTGGGCACCACGCTCTACGCCACGCGGCGCGTCGAAGCGGCCCTCTATGACGAAGCCGTCGAGGCCTTCGGCGAAGCCGCGGTGGTCGAGCTGGTGGGGGTGTTCGGCTACTACGCCCTGGTGGCCATGACCCTGAACGTCTTCGCGGTGCGCCGCGACACGGATGCCCCCCTGCCGTTCGCCGAGCCCTGAGGCCGGCGCCAGCCCGTGCGCATGCGCGTCCAGGCACCCGGCTGCGGCCGGGTTTCTTGCGCACCGGCTTCCATCGCCCCGCTGCTACTGTCCCGGGTTCACCTGTATTGGAAGCGTCAGAAAAGGCTGGATTTTTTCTTGATTGGCTGGTGTGCTGGTGCCTTGAGCTGACTCGGGAGCCGCAGGGATATGGCCAATCATACGCTGGTGTTCATCGTGCTGGGCCTGACCCTGGCCGCTTTCGTCTGGGGCCGCTTTCGCTACGATCTGGTGGCGCTTTCCGCCTTGCTCGTTTCGGTGATGCTGGGGTTGGTCCCCGCCGATCAGGCCTTCATGGGCTTTGGTCATCCGGCGGTGATCACGGTAGCCGCCGTGCTGGTGCTCAGCCGCGGCTTCGAGCGCTCCGGCGTGGTCGACGTGATCGCCGACCAGGTGCTCAAGGTCGGTGATCGACTCTTCCTGCAACTGGTGGCACTGACCGCCACGGTGGTGGTGCTCTCGGCCTTCATGAACAACGTGGGCGCGCTGGCGCTGCTGCTGCCGGTTGCCATGCGGCTTGCCCGCGAGCACGATACCTCTCCTTCGCTGTTGTTGATGCCGCTCGCCTTCGGCTCGCTGCTCGGCGGTCTGATGACGCTGATCGGCACGCCGCCCAACATCATCATCGCCAGCTATCGCGGTTCGGTAGTGGGCGAGACCTTCGGCATGTTCGCCTTCTTTCCCGTCGGTGCCGTCGTCGCGCTGGCGGGGCTGGTCTTCATCGTGCTGCTGGGCTGGCGGCTGGTGCCCAACCGGGCGGGAAAGGCATCCACCGAAGAGATGTTCGACACCGCCAACTATCTCACCGAGATGAAGGTAACCGAGGACTCGAAGGCCGCCGGGTGGACCCTGCGCGAGCTGCAGCGCGAGCTGGAAGAGACCATCCCCGTGCTGGCGGTGGTGCGCGGGGAGCAGCGCCGTGCCGGTCATGCCTTTCTTGGCGTACTGAAGGAGGGGGATATCCTGCTGGTCGAGGCGGGGCCAGAGGAGATGAAGCTGCTCGAGGACAAGGCCGGGCTCAGCCTCGGGGTGAGCGTCGATGAGCAGCGCGACCAGCAGGCAACCGCAGCGACGAGTACTGACGAGGACAAGCCGCAGGCGGTCAAGAAGGCGGAAAAAAAGGCACAGGAAAAGGAGCGCAAGGAGGAAAGAAAAGCCACCGACACCGAAGGGCTCGAGCTGCTCGAAGCGGTGGTGCGCAACGATTCCATGATGGTCAATCGCACCGTCACGCAGCTGCGCCTGCAGAACCAGTATGGGCTCCACCTGGTCGCGGTGGCTCGCGACGGGGGGCGCCTCAAGCAGCGGCTGCGCGACATTCGCTTTCGCCCCGGAGACGTGCTGCTGCTGCAAGGCGGCGAGAGCAATCTCTCCGAAAGCCTGGCCACCCTGGGCTGCCTGCCCCTGGCGCGGCGCAACCTGCCGCTGGGGCAGCCACGCATGCTGCTGATCTCCATCGGCATCTTTGCGCTGGCCCTGGTCGCCATGCTGGCGGACCTGTTGCCGGCCGCCGTGGCGCTATCCACTGCCGCCGTGGCGGCGCTGCTGGTGGGTGTGCTGCCCCTGCGCGACGGCTACCAGGCCATCGACGGGCCGGTGATCGTCCTGCTTGGCGCCATGATACCGGTCGGCCAGGCGCTCGAGACGAGCGGTGGGGCCAAGCTGATCGCCGACTCGCTCCTCCTGGCGGGCGAGCAGTGGCCGGTGCTGGCAGTGCTGGCAGGCCTGTTTGTGGTATCGATGCTGCTTTCCAACGTGATCAACAATGCGGCGGCGGCGCTGCTGATGGCGCCCATCGCCGCCAGCCTGGCCGAGGGCTTCGGCGTGGCGATCGATCCGTTCCTGATGGTCATAGCGGTCAGCGCCTCCTGCGCCTTCCTGACGCCCATCGGCCATCAGTCGAATACGCTGGTCATGGGCCCCGGCGGCTATCGTTTCGGTGACTACTGGAAAATGGGCCTGCCGCTGTCGCTGCTGGTAATGGTCGTGGCGCTGCCGATGATCCTGCTGGTCTGGCCCCTTTGACCGCTGACCAAGGCAGAAAAACCCCGGCCGCTGGGCCGGGGTCGAGGGAGGCGAAGCGAGGAGGGGAAAGGACAGCTACGCCGCGTTGTGGCGCAGGATGTTGGCCTTGTCGGTGGCGAACTCATCGTACTCGAAGTCGTCGACGCTGAGCAGTTCCAGCACCTCGGCCTCGAAGCCGCGCATGAACTCGGCATCCTCCTCGCTGACCAGGCCCTGCTCGCGGGCCGCCTCGAGGCGTACCTCGGGATGCAGCGCCTGGCGCGGCAGCTCGCCCTTGGCATACGCCTTGTTCACCGTGCGATAGATCACCTCGGCGCGCTCGTAGTCGGCCAGCAGCGCATTGTAGTGCGCCAGCGGGTTTTCCTTCACGCCGTCGTCGTCCTGCCAGGTTTCACGGAGCATCTTGGCCCGCAGCGGGGTGTCGCGCGACACCGCCTGGGCGATCTCGCGGGTGAGATGGTCGGCGGGCCGCTTCCAGCGGCGACCCGTCGGCATCGTCACGGCACGCAGCACGCCGGCGAGCGCCCGGTTGGGCAGGTTGTCGAACAGCTCGTCGAAGGCCTGCTCGGCGCGCTGCAGCAGGTGGGTGCAGCTGTAATGCAGCAGGGCGGCTTCGCCCTCGACCTTGTCGCCCTCTTGCCAGTGCTTGAGCACCATCGAGGCCAGGTAGAGATTGGAGAGCACGTCGCCCAGGCGGGCCGAGATCATCTCGCGCTGCTTGAGGGCGGCACCCAGGCTGGCCATGGCGGCATCGGCGCACAGGCTGAAGCCGGCCGACAGTCGCGCCATGTCGCTGGCATAGGGGGCGGCAACCGCATCGAACGGCACCTTGGGCTTGCCAATGCCAAGCCCCATGGTGAAGGCCCGGGCGGCGTTGCCGAACACCAGCGCGGCATGGCCGAAGAAGGCGTCGTCGAAGGCCTTGAGGTCGTTGCTGTCCGAGGCGGCCAGCTCCTTCAACACGAACGGATGGCAGCGAATCGCCCCCTGGCCGAAGATCATCAGGTTGCGGGTCATGATGTTGGCACCCTCCACCGTGATCGAAACGGGGTTGGCGCTGTAGCCGATGCCGATATAGTTGCGCGGCCCGAGGGTCACCGCCTTGCCGCCGTGGATGTCCATGGCGTCGGAGAGCACGATGCGCTGGAACTCGGTGAGCTGGCTCTTGAGGATGGCCGAGGGCACCGCCGGCTTCTCGCCGCGGTCGATGGTGTTGGCGGTCTGGTACACCGCCGCCTGGGCGATGTAGCCCAGTGCCGCCATGCGCGCCAGGGGTTCCTGCACGCCCTCCATCTCGGCCACCGGGACGTTGAACTGGCGGCGAATACGTGCGAAGCCGCCGGTCCAGCCCACTGCATAGCGCGAGGTGCCGCTGGCGCCGGAGGGCAGGGTGATGCAGCGGCCGATGGAGAGGCACTCCACCAGCATGCGCCAGCCCTGGCCGATCATCTCGGTGCCGCCGATGATGGTGTCGAGCGGTACGAAGACGTCCTTGCCCTTGATCGGGCCATTGAGAAAGGGGCTGCCGATGGGGTGGTGGCGGCGGCCGATCTCCATGCCCTCGGTGTTGCGCGGCACCAGCGCCAGGGTGATGCCGCGATCCTCCTCCTCGCCCAGCAGGTGGTCGGGGTCGAAGAGGCGAAACGCCAGGCCCACCACGGTGGCGATGGGGGAGAGGGTGATCCAGCGCTTCTCGAAGTTGAGGCGCAGGCCCAGTACCTCTTCGCCATCGATCACCTGCTTGCACACGATGCCGGTGTCGGGCAGCGAGGTGGCATCGCTGCCGGCACGGGGGCCGGTGAGGCCGAAGCAGGGTATCTCGCGGCCATCGGCCAGGCGTGGCAGGTAGTGGTCCTTCTGCGCCTGGGTGCCGTACTTGAGCAGCAGCTCGCCCGGGCCCAGGGAGTTGGGTACGCCCACCGTCACCATCAGCGTCTCGCTGATCGAGAGCTTCTGCAGTACCAGCGACTGGGCCTTGGCGGAAAAGCCCAGGCCGCCGTACTCCTTGGGAATGATCATGCCGAAGAAGCGCTCCTTCTTCAGGTACTGCCACAGCGCCTCGGGCAGGTCGGCGCGCTCCTTGGCGATCTCCCAGGTATTGCACATGCCGGCGGCCACCGAGCACTGGTGGTCGACGAAGGCGCGCTCCTCTTCGGTCAGTCCGTCATCACGGTAGGCCATCAGCTTCTCCCAATGCGGGCGGCCCGAGAACAGCTCGCCGTCCCAGGCCACGGTGCCGGCCTCCAGCGCGGTGCGCTCGGTTGCCGACACCTTGGGCGAGACGCGCTTGAACATGGCGAACAGCCGCGGGGTGAGCCAGCGGATGCGCAGGGCCGGCAGGCCGGCAACGGCCACCGCCGCGGCACCGGTCAGCAGCAGCACCCCGAGCACCGGGGCGCCCAGCAGCAGGCCCGCCAGGCCGAGCACGCCCAGCAGGGCCAGGGTCGGCACGGCGCCGCCTTCGCGGCGCATCACCGCCAGCAGGCCGGCGATGGTGAGTAGAAGAAGGATGAGGGTGAGCATGGGGAGGCGCTCCCTTGGTTCGCGTTTAGAACGGTTGTTTGAACGAATCAGACTAGCCCATCTCGCCCTGAGTGACCAGCCCTGCGGCAGGCCGAAACGACGATGCCCCGCTGGGGCGGGGCATCGAGGCCGGGGTGGTTGGGGCGTGGCCCCGATCCTGGTCCAGCGTGGCTCAGGCCGGGCGACGCCGGGGCTCGCGGCGGGCGGGGCTGGCGCCTGCCACGTAGTAGGGTGCGTCGGAGGGCGGCAGCGGCTCGCGGCCGCGGATGCGGTCGGCGATCTTCTCGGCCAGCATGATCGTGGGGGCATTGAGGTTGCCGGTGGGAATCACCGGGAACAGCGAGGCATCGACGACACGTAGCCCTTCCAGGCCGTGAACCCGGCCCTGGCCGTCGACCACGGCGCCATCATCTTCACCCATGCGGCAGCTGCCGCAGGGGTGGTAGGCGGTCTCGGCGTGTGCGCGCACGAAGGCGTCGAGCTCTGCGTCGCTCTGCACGTCCGGCCCCGGCGAGATCTCGCGGCCGCGGTAGGCGTCCATGGCCGGTTGGGCGATGATCTCGCGCGTCAGGCGAATTCCGTCGCGAAACTCCTGCCAGTCCTTTTCGGCGGACATGTAGTTGAAGAGGATGCTGGGTGCGGCCTTGGGGTCGCGCGAGGTGAGGCGAATGCGCCCGCGGCTCTCGGAACGCATCGAGCCCACGTGGGCCTGGAAGCCGTGCGCCTGCACCGCGCTCTTGCCATTGTAGCTGATGGCGATGGGCAGGAAGTGGTACTGCAGGTTGGGCCAGGGCTCCGCGTCGTGGGTGCGGATGAAGGCGCAGGATTCGAACTGGTTGCTGGCGCCGATGCCGCCGCCAAGCAGCAGCCACTCGGCGCCGATCCTGGGCTGGTTGAACCATTTCAGCGCCGGATAGAGGGTGATCGGCTGCTTGCACTCGTACTGGATGTACATCTCCAGGTGATCCTGCAGGTTCTCGCCGACGCCGGGCAGCTCGTGCACCACGGGGATGTCGAGCTCGCGCAGGTGCGCGGGGTCGCCGACCCCGGAGCGCAGCAGGACCTGCGGCGAAGCGATGGCGCCGGCGCACAGCAGCACTTCGCGGCGGGCGCTAACCTGCCGGGCCTGGCCGCGGCGAAGATAGCGCACACCCACGGCGCGCTTGCCCTCGAACTCGATCACGTCGGTGGTGGCGTGGGTCTCGATGGTGAGGTTGTCGCGCCCCTTGGCCTGGTCGAGGTAGCCCCGCGCGGTGGAGGCGCGGCGACCCTTGGGCGTGACGAAACGGTCCATGGGACCGAAGCCCTCCTGCTGGTAGCCGTTGACGTCCTCGGTCTCGGGGTAGCCCGCCTCTACGCCGGCGTCGACGAAGGCGCGGTAGAGTTCGTTGTTGCCCGCCCTGGGCGTGGCCACGCTGATCGGGCCGTCGCCGCCGTGATAGGCGTTGGCGCCGATGTCGCGGCATTCGGCCTTCTTGAAGTAGGGCAGGCAGTCGGCGTAGCGCCAGTCCGAAAGGCCCGCCATGCTGGCCCAGTTGTCGTAGTCCAGGGCGTTGCCGCGGATGTAGCACATGCCGTTGATCAGCGACGAGCCGCCGAGCCCCTTGCCGCGGCCGCACTCCATGCGGCGGCCGTTCATGTACGGCTCGGGGTCGGTCTCGAAGGCCCAGTTGTAGCGCTTGCCCTGCAGCGGGTAGGCCAGGGCGGCGGGCATCTGGGTGCGGAAGTCGAAGCGGTAGTCGGGGCCGCCCGCCTCGAGCAGCAGAACGCTGACGCCTGCGTCCTCGGTGAGTCGGGCGGCCAGTACGTTGCCGGCGGAACCGGCGCCGATGATGACGTAGTCGTATTCACGCATCTGGGACATGAAGATTTCCTCAGAACACCGACTCGAAGGGCCCCATCTCCACCTGCACCGACTTGGTCTGGGTGTAGTGGGCCAGCGTCTCGATGCCGTTCTCGCGACCGACGCCGGACTGCTTGTAGCCGCCCACGGGCATCTCCGCCGGCGACTCGCCCCAGGTGTTGATCCAGCAGATGCCGGCTTCCAGGCGGTGGATGGTGCGGTGCGCGCGGGCCAGGCTCTCGGTGAACACCCCGGCGGCGAGGCCGTAGTGGGTGTCGTTGGCGCGGCGGATCAGCTCCTCTTCGTCATCGAAGGCGAGGATCGACATCACCGGGCCGAAGATTTCTTCGCGCACGATGCGCATGTCGTCGCTGCAATCGGTGAAGACCGTGGCCGGGGCCCAGGCGCCGCGGGCGAAGTCGCCCTCGGCCAGGGGCTCGCCCCCGACCAGCACCCGTGCGCCGTCCTGCTTGCCGTAGGCGATGTAGTCGAGCACCTTGGCCTGGTGCTCGAAGCTGACCAGCGGGCCGAAGTTGGTCTTGGGGTCGAGCGGGTCGCCGGCGCGGATGCGTGCCACGCGCTCGACGATCTTCTCCTCGAAGGCCGCCTTCACCGAGCGCTCGACGAATACCCGGGTACCGTTGGTGCAGATCTGGCCGCTGGAATAGAAGTTGGCCATCATCGCCGCATCGGCGGCGCGGTCGAGGTCGGCATCGGCGAACACGATCAGCGGGGACTTGCCGCCCAGCTCCATGGTCACGTCCTTGAGCGTCGAGCCGCCGGCCGCCGCCATCACCTTCTTGCCGGTGCCCACCTCGCCGGTGAACGACACCTTGGCAATGCCTGCGTGCTCGGTCAGCATCTGGCCGACACTGCCGTCGCCATGCACGACGTTGAACACACCGTCGGGCAGCCCCGCCTCGGTGAAGATCTCGGCCAGCTTCATGGCCGTGAGCGGTGTCACCTCGCTGGGCTTGAACACCACGGCGTTGCCGGCGGCCAGCGCCGGGGCGGCCTTCCAGCAGGCGATCTGGATCGGATAGTTCCAGGCACCGATGGCGCCGATTACACCCAGCGGTTCGCGGCGGGTATAGACGAACGACGACTCGCGCAGCGGAATCTGGGCGCCCTCGATGGCCGGGGCCAGGCCGGCATAGTATTCGAGCACGTCGGCACCGGTGGCGATGTCCACCGCGGCGGTTTCGCTGATCGGCTTGCCGGTGTTGCGTGACTCCAGCTCGGCGAGCGCGTCATTCCTCTCCCTCAAGAGCGCCACGGCGCGGTTGAGGATGCGGCCGCGCTGCATGCCGGTCATGGCGGCCCAGCGGCGCTGGCCTTCCCGTGCCGAATTGATGGCGCGATCGATGTCGGCCTGGCTGGCCTGGTCGACCCTGGCCAGCAGGCTGCCATCATGGGGATTGGTCACGTCGAAGGTTGCGCCGGACGTGGCCGGCTCGCGGCGGCCGTGGATGTAGAGGGCCTCGGTGTCGAAAGCGGTCATGCGGTCTCCTTGGGCGACGCTGCGAAGTCGTCGTAGCCGTTCAATAGCTGGTCGAGATAGGCGTGCGCCAGCCGTCGGGCACGCTCGGTGTCCAGCCCCTCGGGGCTCAGCGTGCCGCGCAGCCACAGCCCGTCGATCATGGCGGCCAGGCCGCGGGCGGCGTCACGTGCGGCCTCGCGTGGCATGAGGCGACGAAACTGGAAGCAGAGGTTGGCGTAGAGCCGGCGGTCATTGACCTGCTGCAGGCGCTGTAGCTGCGGCTGGTGCATGCTGCTCGACCAGAAGGCGAGCCAGGTTTTCGCCGCCGGGCCGGAAACCTGGCTACGGTCGAAGTTGCCGTCGATGATGGCCTGCAAGTGGGCTCGCGGGGAGCGGTCGCAAAGCCCGCGGCGGCGAGCGGCCACGGCATTGCCGAGATCGCTCAGGATCTGGCGCATGGTGGCTTCCAGCAGGCCATCCTTGCCACCGAAGTAGTGGCTGATGATCCCGGCGGAAACGCCGGCATGGCGCGCAATCTTCAGCACCGTGGCATCGGCCAGGCCGACTTCATCGATGGCCGCCATGGTGGCTTGTATGAGCTGGCTGCGCCGGATCGGCTCCATTCCTGTCTTGGGCACCGCAGGGTTTCCTCTGGCTGTACGACGGGCAGGGTGGCATCAGCATGACATTTTTTTATTGAACGTTCAATTAATAAAAGGGGCGGGCGAATGGCTTGCCTAGCGGTTGCGCATCGTGCATAATCCTGCCGCGTCAAACGGCAATGCCTGTTGTCGCCTGGCTACGTAGCTCAGCTGGTTAGAGCACATCACTCATAATGATGGGGTCCCCTGTTCAAATCAGGGCGTAGCCACCAGATCCCGAACGCCCGCGCGATTTCTCGTGCGGGCGTTCTGCTATGTGCCTGGCAGTCGTGAGAATCTGCCCTTGACCTGGCAAGAGCGATCCGTATACTACGCACCGTGTTCAGGCCATTCCCGGATAGCTCAGTCGGTAGAGCAAGTGACTGTTAATCACTGGGTCGCAGGTTCGAGTCCTGCTCCGGGAGCCATGACACTATGCCGGTCTTGACGCTCGTCATTCCTCGATAGCTCAGTTGGTAGAGCAAGTGACTGTTAATCACTGGGTCGCAGGTTCGAGTCCTGCTCGAGGAGCCATCGGCTCGCCAGATTAAAGGAAGTGATTCACTTCCCGTTCGTATCGTTCCCGGATAGCTCAGTCGGTAGAGCAAGTGACTGTTAATCATTGGGTCGCAGGTTCGAGTCCTGCTCCGGGAGCCAGCTCTCTTTTTTCCTTGTTTCTAGCACCCGCCCTCTCTGCACTGCGCCCATGCAGCGGCACTACGTTGTGACCCGCGCGCTCCTTAACGCGGCGGGTCGGCGGTCAGGTAGCGTTGCTCGATGCTCTCGGCTGCCACTGCGGGGCTGCAGAGATAGCCCTGGTACCCCCAGCAGCCCTGCTCGGCAAGAAACGTCAGCTCCTCTTCGGTTTCCACCCCCTCGGCAACGGTACGCAGTTCCAGCGTACTGGCCAGTGCAATGATGGCGCGCACGATTGCCTGTTTCTTCCGGTCGTGCTGCACCCCCTGCACGAAGCTCATGTCGATCTTCACGGTGTCGATGGGGAAGTCGCGCAGGTAGGAAAGGCCAGAGTATCCCGTGCCGAAGTCGTCGATCGAGAGTGTCACGCCCAGCTGCTTCAGTTCGCGCAGCGTTGACAGGGTATGCGCCAGGTCAAGCATGGCCACGTGTTCGGTGACCTCGAGCTCCAGCAACTGCGGCGGGACCGTGCTGTTTTCCAGCCACTGCGCCAGTTCGGCCACGAAGTTCGCACGGGAAAAGAGCGAGGCCGACACGTTCACCGCCACGGGGAGCGGCGGGCGGCCCTGCTGCTGCCAGCGTGCCAGCTGCGCGATCACCGTCCTCAGCATCCAGCGGTCGATGGCCACGATCTGGCCGCTGCTTTCGGCCAGCGGAATGAACTCACCGGGGGATACCATGCCACGCTGCGGGTGCTGCCAGCGTACCAAGGCCTCGAAACCGACCACGCGCCCATCGGCGATGCATACCTTGGGCTGGAACCAGGCGTGCAGTTCGTTGCCGCGCAGTGCGTCGTTGAGCTCACCGCGCAGGGTCAGGCGAGTCTGCGCAAGGTGCTGCATGCTCGCCGCGTAGAAGACGTAGGCGCCGCGCCCGCGCGCCTTGGCCTGGTACATGGCCGTGTCCGCGGCCTGGATCAGCTCGTCGAGCTGCGTGCCGTCGCCGGGCGCCTGGGCCACCCCGATGCTGCAGCCTATATGCACCTGCTGCTCGCCGAGCTGATAAGGTCGGCGCACGCCCCGGATCAGCCGCTTGGCCAAGGCGCGGGCCTCCTCGCGGTCGCCTTCCATCAACACCACGAACTCATCGCCGCCGAAGCGTGCCAGCGTATCCCCATCGCGCAGCTCGCTGCGCAGCCGGTCCGCCACCTGCCGCAGCAGCCGGTCGCCCTGCGGATGCCCCATGGCATCGTTGACGTGCTTGAATTCGTCGAGGTCGATGAACAGCACCGCCAGCGTCGGAACAGGAGCGCTCCTGGTGTCGATGACCTGGCGGAAGCGGCTCTCCAGGAGCAGCCGGTTCGGAAGGCCCGTGAGGGTATCGTAGTTGGCCAGGTGGTGAAGCTGTTCCTCGGCTTGTACCCGCTCGGAGACGTCTTCCATTACCGCGATGAAATGCTCGATGGCAGCGTTCTCGCCGCGCACGGCCGTGATGGTGCCGCGCTGGGGGTAGAGCTCGCCGTTGCGGCGCCGGTTCCAGAACTCGCCGGCCCAGTAGCCCTCGTCCAGCAGGCTTTGCCACAGCTGCTGGTAGAACGCCTTGTCCTGGCGGCCCGACTGCAGCACCCGCGGGTTCTGGCCTATGACCGCGTCGCGGCTGTGCCCGGTGATGCGGGTAAAGGAGGGGTTGACGTCGAGTATGTGCCCACCGGCATCGGCAATGATGATGGATTCGTGGCTGTGCTCGAACACCTCGGAGGTAAGCTTCAGCCGCTGGCGGTCCTCGAGCATGCTCATGGCAAAGGCGATGTTTCCGGCCATCTCGTTGAACAGGCGCACCATGTCGGCATCGAACGCCCGCCCCTGCCGGTTGAAGATCGTGAGCACGGCCGGTGTCGCCTTGCCTTCGGCGCGGATGGGAAAGGCCGCCAGGGCGCCTTGTCCGGGCGCAAATGCCTTGAGCGGGCAGTGTGCGAGGGCGGGGCATGCCTGGCAGCTGTCCTGGATGTGGTGCCGGCCTTCGCGCATGACGCGTCTCTCCAGCTGGCACGCGAGCTTGCGGTCGGTGTTCGGCGGCAGCACGCCGTTGCCCTTGCGAACGCAGACGGAACCAGGCAACAGCCCGGCGCCTGCCAGCTGCGGCCAGGCTTCCGCTGCCGGATCGGCGGTGATGCATGCCTGCGAGAAGGCGGTTTCCTGCGTGATGGTGGTGCAGGTGCGTTCGAACAGCTGGGCCGGGGTGAGCTTGAGATTGACCAGCGTCTGGTTGATGTGGCTGAGCATCTCGTACATGTCGCGCATCTTCTGCGCCTGGCTCAGCGCCCGGCGGCGTTCATCGATCAGCGCACCCAGCAGCCACACGATCATGAGGTTGATCAACATGAACAGCGAGAGCACGGTCAGGCTGTCATGGGTATCGCCTGCGCTCAGGGCCTCCGCCAGGACGGCCACGAGGCTGGTACAGAGCACCACGAACAGGCTGGCCACAAGCGGTAGCCGAATGGCAACGATCACCAGGAGCGGGGTGAGCAGGAAGCTGTAGGTGGCCAGCGCCTGGCCTGCCGGGTTGCTGATGGAAAAGGCCGCGGCGGCTGCGCCGCAGCACAGCAGCCAGAGCAGGACGGCTTCAAGGGCCGGGGTGCGCGGTGGGGTCGGCCGGTGGGCTTCGCCCGATTGCCGCAAGCTCAGCAGCAGCAGCGGGGCCAGCAGCAGCAGTGCGCTCAGGCGCTGGACGAACCACCACAGCCATTCGGCAGCGTACTCCCCCGGCGCGGGGTAAGTCGCCAGTGCGGCCAGGCCGGAGGAGAGGGCCGCGGGCACCAGGCCGGCACATAGCGTGAAATCGAGCAGGCCGCGCTGGGTGTCGGGACGACATGCCTGCGGCGCCAGGTGCAGCAACAGCCAGGCGCCGAGCCGGGCCTGCCCCAGCAGCGTGGCGATTACCCATAGGCTGGCGAGCGGCGGCGTGCCGATGAGGCCGATGCGCACCGTGGCGTCGAGCAGCCCGGCCAGGGCCAGGAAGCGCAACCGCTGCCACTCGCCCTTGAAGGGGATCATCAACAGGGCGGCCAGCAGGATCCCGCCCTGCGGCAGCATCAGGTTGAAACCGTGGAACGGGCTGACCAGCGATTGCGTCGCCCAGGTCAGCACACCAAAGGCGGTTAGCCAGCCTAGTTCGTGCTGGCTGGCAACCTCGAATCGGTGCTTCAGGCGGCGGTGGATCATGCAGACCTCTGGTCAAGGGGCGTGTCATGCCGTACACACGGCGTAAAAGCGCCGGGCCTGCCTTCCTGGTAGGAGCAGCCATTGTAAGCGACGGCGTGTCCCATGGCGCGTGCAATGCCTAAACGTTACCGATGACATTCGGTGCGCCGGGTCGGGCAGCGGTGGCGTGCGCCATGCGCAGGCGCCATCCGGTCACTCCAGCTGGCCTTCCATGAGCGACTCGGCCCAGGCCACGGCCTTGACGTAGGCCTCGTTGAGCATGCTGACCAGGCGGTCCGACTTGCCCAGGTACAGGCCGGCTTCGAATCGCTCCACGACCACCAGCAGCTGGCCGAGATCGCCTTGGCGCAGCAGCAGCGCCGAGCGCAGCTGCTCGGAAATCGGCATGCCCTCCAGAATGGCCGCCATGGGCCGACCTTCCATGGCATCCAGCCGCGACAGCAGGCCGAGCGTGAAGGCGGCGGCATCGTCGACATTGCGCAGCCGCCTGGCCAGGTTGCGGCAAGTGGCGGCCCGGATGACCACCTCCCTCAGCTGCACCTTCTGGATGGCGTCGTTGCGTGACAGGCACAGCGCCGCGGCCATGCTGCGAATGCGGTCCATCCCGAGCATCAGGATCGCCTCGCGCAGGCTGTTGATCTCGCGCCGCTGGCCGTAGGCGGCGGAATTCAGCTGCTTGAGGATCAGCAGGGTGAGGTGGGGATGCTGGGCCAGCAGGTTTTCCAGCCTGGCCATGCTGGGCTGTTGGGTGGCCAGTTCGGCGATCAGCTGCATTTCGGCCACGCGGTTGCTGGTGGGCTTGCCGTCGGGTGCCTTCACCTGGTTGGGCGGCGAGAAGACATAGCCCTGGAACAGGTCGAAGCCCGCCTGGCGGGCCTGCTCCAGGGTCTCGCGGTCTTCCACGAAGGCCGCCAGCAGGCTCAGCCCCTCTCGGCCGTAGCGGTGTGGCAAGGAGAGCGCTTCCGGGCGGCGCATGTCCACCTTCAGGAAACTGGCCGCGTCCAGCGCGCCTTCGCCCCAGCTGGCCAGCGTCTGGTCATCGATGGCGAAACGGTAGCCGAGCCGGTGCAGTTCGCGAAGCTTGGCTTCCGCATTGGCTTCATGCAGCAGGGCAGGCGGGACGCGGGCCACCAGCTGCGTCTTGGGCAACGGCATGATGTCCGGGTCGTCGATCCATTCGCGGGTAGCGCTGAAGAACAGCAGGCGGCTGCCGACCAGGGCATGCAAGCCCACCTCGTAGAAGGCCATGGCGCAGGCGCGGGCGGTCTCGCGCAGGGGGTCTTCGATCTGGGCGTGGGTGGCTTCCGCCTGCGCGCGATAGAGCAGCTCATCGGCCACGTGGGTGAAGCTGGCGTTGCAGATGGGTTGCAAGGCGATGCTGTAGCGTCCCGGCGTGCTGGTGGTTGCTGTCATGGTCTCGTGCGAGCCGTCCGTTGGGTGGGAATCCGGTGGTCGTTAGGGTGACTCAGGCATTGAGCTGCCGTTGCAGCCTCTTCATTTCGTCGAGCAGGATCGCAAGCTCGTCCAGCAGGGCGCGCTGCTGTTCCCGCAGCAGGTCGATCGCGCAGCCCTGCCGGCAGGCCTGCTCCAGGCGCTCGGCGGCCTGCCGGGCGCGCTCGGCGCAGAAGGTGGCGGTGAGCCCCTTCAGGGTATGCGCCACCTCCTCCATGTGGGTCAGGTTCTGGCGCTCGAGCGCCGCTTCCAGCGCCAGGCAGTAGCCGGGCAGTTCGGCGCTGAACATGTCGAGCACCGGCCGCATCAGGCTTTCGTCGTCGCCAAGCTGGGCAAGGGCGGCTTCCCAGTCGAGCGCCGTGGACGCTAGGTCCGGTGGCGTGAGCCCGGCCAGGGCCAGCTGTTCGTCGAGCTCCATCAGCGCATCGTCCTCGGGGACGTCGTCCTGCTCGGCAGCGGCGGCAGGCCCCTGGCCGTTCATCACCGACGCGATCTCGCCGTAGAGCAGCGTGGCGTCGATCGGCTTGGCGACATAGCCCTGGATGTCGGCGGCGAGATAGCGCTCGCGATCGCCTTTCATGGCGTTGGCCGTCAGCGCGATGATCGGTGTCCTGCGCCGTGCCTCGGTCAATTCACGCTCGCGTATGGCCTGGGTGGCCTGCAGGCCGTCCATCACCGGCATCATCATGTCCATGAGGATCAGGTCATAATGGCGTTCTCCGGCGAGCCTGACGGCTTCCCGCCCATTGGCGGCCACGTCGCAGCGTGCCTGCAGCTTCTCCAGCAGCTTGAGGGCGAGCGCCTGGTTGATGCTGTTGTCCTCCGCCAGCAGGATATTGAGCCGGCGTGGCTCCGTGGGTTGGCTCGGTCGCGCGCTGGGCTGCCCCCTGGCCACGCCCTTCCAGTGCTCGCGCATGAGCTGGCGAAAGTCAGCCAGGGTCAGCGGCTTGGTCACGTAGCCCGCCAGCCCCATCTCGCGGCAGCGCCGGGAGTCGCCGGCCAGCGCCGAGGAGGTGACGATGCGGATCTCCCCGGCGGTGGCCAGGCCGCTGTGGATGATGCGCTGCGCCACGCTGTAGCCATCCATCCCGGGCAGGCCGGCGTCGATCAGGATCAGGTCGTAGTGCGCGCCATCCTCGCGCTCCGTGCGCAGGCGGAACAGGGCCTCCGGCCCGCTGGCGCATACTTCGTAGGGCGCTCCAAGGGCTCGCATCATGGCGCAGAACACGTCCCGGTCCATGGGCTCGCTCTCGACGAACAGGATGCGGCAGGCAGCAGGGTCGACGGCGTCGAGCCGCCTGGGGGCGGCGGGGCGGGGCGGTGCCAGCGGCACCGGCAGCAACACGCTCATGCGGGTGCCGTGGCCGTAGCGGCTTTCGGCGTCGATCGTGCCTCCCAGCAGTTCGGCGAGCTGGCGGGTGATGGCAAGCCCCAGGCCGGTGCCCTCGAAGCGGCGCGTGGAGCCGTTGTCCACCTGCTCGAAGGCCTCGAAGATTCTCTCCAGCTCGCTGGAAGGGATGCCTATGCCTGTGTCGGTGACAAGGAATTCCAGCCAGGCGCCCGGAGGGTCCAAGGGGCCGCCTGCATCCGAGCTCTCGGCGGAAGACATGGAGCATGCCTGCTGCGGGGGCGCGGCCATCAGGTTCACCTGGAGGCTGACGCTGCCCGAGTCGGTGAACTTGAGCGCGTTCCCCAGCAGATTGTTGAGAATCTGTTGCAGACGCAGTGGATCGGTGCGTACATAGCGAGGGACATCCCGTGCGATCTGATACAGCAGTCGCAGGTGCTTGGAATAGGCCCGCGGGGCCTGGGTCTTGATGATGTTGCCGACGAAGTCGAACAGATCGAGGTCTTCGACCTGCAGGTCGAGCTTGTTGGCCTCGATCTTCGAGATGTCGAGGATCTGGTTGATGATTTCCAGCAGGTGCTCGGCGCTGATCCTGGCCAGGTTGAGATACTCCTGCTGCTCCTTCTCCAGCGGCGTTTCGAGCACGATGTTGAGCATGCCCAGTACCCCGTTCATCGGCGAGCGGATCTCATGGCTCATGTTGGCCAGGAATTGATCCTTGGCCAGGCTGGCCTCGCGAGCGGCGGCGACCTGTTTCTTCAGCTCATGGTCGTAGAGACAGGCACGGGCCGATGCCGCCAGCTTGTCCATCAGCTTCTGCAGGCTGAGGAGCATGGCATGGCTCAGCGGCGGCGCCTTGCGATGCAGGACCAGCACGCCGAAATGCGGTAGGGCGAAGGCGTAATGATGCCGCTCGCCGCTGTCCGCAACGAGCGGCAGGCGCGCATGCCACGCCGGTAACTGCTCGGCGCCAAGCGGCAGGGGCCATTGCGCCATTGCCTCCTGGTGAAACGGCTGTTGCGACAGCCTGCTGGGCACGCTGTACCGGGTCGCCCAGCGCAGCGCACCCTGTTCGTCCGGCGCGTGCTGCAACACCAGGCAGCCCTGGGCGTTGAGCGTCCTCACCAGCGTGTTCACGCCATGCTTGAGCATTTTGTCCAGCTCGAGGCTCTGGCCAATGGCCAGCGAAATCTCGAGCAGCACCTCGGTTTCCTGCAGCCTGTTCACTGTGCTCGCCCCTGCGGCATGCTCCTGGGCGCCTGGCGTCAAGCGGACGAAGGCGTTCGCTCAAGCAACCCCAGCACCGTGGTCTTGTTGTGGAAATTGAGAAAGTTGTCATCGGCGTTGGCAATCTCGCCCAGTGTAAAGGCTCCGTAAAGCTCGGCGCCTTGACTGACGGCATCGATTTCCTCACCGACCTGCTCGCCCAGGAAGAGCGCGCGGGAAATGCAGTCGAACAGCAGCCAGTCGGCTTCGCCTGGGTCCCCGTCGAATTGCTGCATGGCCGTGGCACGGGCTTCGCGGGCGGCTTCCAGCAGGGAGTCGAGGTGGCCGTGCAGCAGCTTGACGAAACAGCCTTCCGGAACATCGCCCACGCAGACCAGGTGCCCCTCCTGCGTGAGCGTCAGCGGGTCGCGCACGATCACTTCCGCATCCAGGCGTGTGATGCCGAGCGGGTAGGCCTTGGCGATGGCATAGAAGTTGTCCGGGGTGAGTGTCTCGTTGACGCCATGGGCGTTGAGCAGCTGCTGGTAGGTCGTTCGTGCACAGTGCCAGTCGAGTGTCTTGATCACGTTGCGTTCGCTGGCGGTGACCTTCATTCCCTCGCTGACCGGATGCCAGCCGTGCGAAACGCCGATGCTGCTGCGGCAAGGCAGGCGTGCCATGAGGGCGGCGTCGCGCTTCATGCCCCAGGGTGTCAGCAGGCAGGGGTTGGGGGAAAAGCTCAGCGAGCCTGCGCCGCCGCCGATGAAGTTGGCCTCGAGGCCGAAGTGCATGAACAACGCCTCCATGAGGTTGGAGATGCGCTTGGCGAGTGCATCGACGAAGACCACCTGGGTGGTAGGCGTCGTCAGCGGCTGCCAGCTCGCCTCCATTTCGGCCAAGGCGCTTTCGAGGTCGGTGTCGGGGTCGCTGAGCCGTTCGATCAGGCCGATCTCCACGGATTCCTTCAGCCCTATGACGAGGGTGCCGTGTTCATGGATGCGATTGCCGTACGCCAGGCGGGGGAAGAGGCCGCCGAAGACTTGCACCGGTGCTTGTCTCAGCAGCGGGTCGAGCGTGTGCGGCAGCCAGCCATTGGCATCGCAGGCGAGCACCAGGGCGCTGGTGATGCCGGCTTGCGCCTGCAGGGTTGCCAGGGCCTGCGCCAGCGCCGCGGGGCTGCCATCGGCAACGAAGCGCGGGAATCTTGCCTGCCTGGGTGGAGTCATGCCTCGACTCCCAGGCTCATGGTCGCCGGCTGCGAGTGGGCCCGCTCCAGCAGGAACGCCTCGCAATGCGCGGCCTCCAGCGGCCGGGCCAACAAGAAGCCCTGCATCTCGTCGACGTTGAGAGCATCCAGGTAATCGCGCTGGCGCTGGGTTTCCACCCCTTCGGCTATCGTCCTGAAGCCCAGTCCCTGGCACAGGGCCGTCAGCGACCGGACTATCGCTCGGCTGGCGCGATCCTCGGCCACGCCGATGACAAAGCTGCGGTCGATCTTCAGCGTGTCGATGGGAAAGCGCAGCAGGTAGTTGTAGGAAGAGTGGCCGGTGCCGAAATCATCGAGGGCCAGCGAGAAGCCCAGGTCATGGAGCTCCTGCAACAGGGCCAGGGTCTGCTCGGGATGTCGCATGGCCACGCTTTCGGTGATCTCCAGCTCCAGCTGCGTCGGCGCCAGGCCGTTCGCCTGCACGTGGTCCATGAGGCGCTGTGCCAGGCCGGGCTGGCTGAACTGCACCGCCGAGAGATTGATTCCCATGCGCAGCTTCAGGCCGCTCTGGTTCCAGGCGGCGAGCTGGCGGCACGCTTCGCCGATGACCCAGTCTCCCACATCGACGATGAGCCCGGTTTCCTCCAGCAGCGGGATGAACTCGACCGGGGAAACCACCCCGCGGCTGGCATGGCGCCAGCGCAGCAGGGCCTCGACCCCGATGATACGGCCCTCCGTCAGGTCCTGCTGGGGTTGGTAGACCAGAAAGAATTCCTGCTTTTGCAGCGCCTGGCGCAGGTGGGCTTCCAGGCTCAGCATATTGGCGTGGCTGCCGCTACCGGCCTGCTGGTGAAAGAGGATCCGCTGGCTCATCGCCTGGGTGCGAACGATGCGCTGGGCTTGCAGCGCAATGCGCAGCAGTTCCTCGCCGCAGTCGGCATCCTGCGGGAACAGGCTGGCCCCGGCGCTGTAGTCGATGTACACGTCGTGGTGGTCGATGCGCTGAGCCTGCGCCAGTGAATCGAGCCACTGGCGGAGCAGTCGCTCCGGTTCGCTTTGTGCGCTGATGGGGACGGCTATCGCGAAGGCGTCGGCCTCGAGCCGGCAGACCAGCGCCTGGCTCGGCGCATGCTGCTTGAGCCGCTTGGCGAAAAGGGTCAGCACCTGGTCGCCCGCCTGAATGCCCAGCGCTTCGTTGATGCGGTGCAAGCGGTTGATATCGACGACGGCCACCAGCCACTCGACGTCACCATTCGATAGCCTCTCCCTGAGCATGTCGAGAAAAAGACGACGCTTGGGCAGGCCGGTCAGCTCGTCATGCTCGAGCAGGTAAAGCGCCCTGTTCTCCAGGGCCCGCAGCATGGTGACGTCCTGGAAGGCGCCGACCAGCCGATGTTCATCGACCTGCGCGTCCCCCTGGAGGTGAATGACCCGCGCGCCATCGCCCTGCGAGAAGGTGATCTCCAGATCGAGCCCCTCGTGGTTGTGAATGGCGACGGCCAGGGCGGTGGCCAGCCGCTGCTGGTCCTTCTCGTCGACCAGCGCGATGAAGGCCTCGGCGGTTTCAGGTAGGTCCGTGCACCCGAGCACGTCTGCGGCATCGTCCGACCAGCTCATGGCGCCGGTAGGCAGGTCTAGCTGCCAGAAGCCAAGGTGGGCCAGCTTGCAGGCGCTCGCCTGGGCGATCTGGGCTTCGTGCAAGGCGCGCTCGCGCTCTGCGCCACGCAGCGCATAGCGTACCCGTTCGGCCAGCAGCGGCAGGTTGATGGGCTTGGTCATGAAATCGGTGGCGCCGGCGTCGAACGCGGCATTGATGGACGCGACGTCGTTGGAGCCGGTCAGCATCAGGATCGGAACGTGCTGCCCCTTGGTGCCCGACTGCGCGCGGCGAATGGCGCGAACGGTATCGAAGCCGTTCATCCCGGGCATGCTGACATCCACCACCAGCAAATCGGGCGAGAGCCGCTCGAAGGCGGCCAGCCCGCCCAGCCCATCCACGGCGACCTCGACGCGAAAGCCCTTGCGCTCGAGGCCGGTGGCGACCAGCAGGCGAATGGTGGGGTCGTCGTCGATGACCAGTATGGTCGTGGAAGGGGCTATCGAAACACTTGTTGTGTCGCTCGACCCGGCAGGGTGGGTGAGGGCGTCGTGATGACCTGGCTTTTCGAACTGCGTCATGGTTGGCCTATGCTGCGTGTTGCCAAGGGGACACGTTGCTTCCCCTGTTATCTGCGGCCCGGTTTTTCAGTGTGCTGGCAGAAGTCGCGACAATCGTTACGCAGTTTTACACGACAGGCAACCCTTTCTGCCTGGCGCCAGAGAAGCGAAACGTCGCGGTGGTTCTGTAGCAAAAGGGAGTGGCTTTGCCAGGCTTTACCGAAGCAAAGGGAGTGCGGAGTGTCGCAGCAGGGACTGTGCCGCCCTAGATGATGGCCATCAGGTTAAACAGTGAGATCAAATCTATATTAAAGCGTGGCTGCGTCAAGAATTAGCAAAAACTGATCTTGGTCTTGATGGTTCTTGATGCAGGTCAATGACATCAATTTATTATATTGTTCTGACTTTAAAAATAAGATTTGTAAAAGGTTGTCTATTGCCGCCATATATGTATTTTTTTGTAATCCAACTATGTACGAAGTAAAGTTCCGGGCAGCTCCTGGCTTTTCGGCAGTCAGTCTTGCCGTCGAGTTCGCTTCCCCATCCTGTTCTGAAGACTCACGGAAGCTCTATTCATGTCCTATCTTCCGGATTCCCAGCCTGAGGTTTGTTCGTTCCTGCAGCGTTCCGGCAAGGAGGGCCGCGAACTGGCGGCGCTGAAGGAGCGTGTCTTCTGGTTGGAGTCCATCCTGGCGGGCACCGGTGCAGGCACCTGGGAGTGGAATGTCCGTACGGGCGAAACCCGTTTCAATGAGCGTTGGGCCGAGATCATCGGCTATTCGCTCCATGAACTGCAGCCCATCAGCATCGACACCTGGATCCGTTTCGCCCACCCCGACGACCTGCTTGCATCGGAGCAGGCGCTTGCTCGCCACTTCTCTGGCGAGACGCCGATCTATGCCTGCGATGCCCGCATGCGCCACCGCGATGGCCATTGGGTTTGGGTGCGCGACCTGGGTCGAGTCGTGACGCGCTCGGCACAGGGCGAACCGGAATGGATGGCCGGCACCCATATCGAGATCAGCGAGCACAAGAAGCTCGAAAGCGAGTTGCAGCGGGCCTTGAATGACGCCCAGGAGCTTGCGCAGCAGTTGAAGCGAGCCCAGAAGATTGCCCGGCTCGGGTACTGGAAAGTGAACCTGCAAACAGGTGAGCTCTACTGGTCCAGTATGGTCTACGAGATATTCGGCGTCGATGCGGGCACCTTCCAACCTTCCCTGGCCGCCTTCAGGCATGCAGTGCACCCCGAGGATCGCGCCAAGGTCGAGGCGAGTGAGCGTGAGGCCAAGCGTAGCGGCGTGCATGACGTGGTCCATCGAATCCTGCGGCCCGATGGCGAGGTGCGCTGGGTCCATGAACTGGCGGACCATGCTCCCCAGGAGGGCGCTCAGGTCCTGATCGGCACCGTGCGTGACATCACCGACGAAAAGGAGCAGGAGCTGCGGCTGCGCCAGCTGTCCCGTACCGATGAGCTGACGGGCCTCTACAACCGCCGCTACTTCATGAAACGCCTGGCCGAGGAGTTGGCCCGCCTGAAGCGCAGCGGCCGTCCGGCAGCCGTGGTGCTGATGGATTTCGATCACTTCAAGTCGGTCAACGATACCCACGGCCATGCCGCGGGCGATCATGTGTTGATGGCGTTGGGCGGGCTGCTGCAGAGTCGCCTGCGGGCCAATGATCTTCCCGCTCGACTGGGCGGCGAAGAGTTTGCCCTGCTGCTGCCTGAAACCACCCTGGCCGAGGCCGCTGTCGTGGCGGAGGATATCCGGCAGCGCGTGGCCGAGCAGGCCTTTACCTCGCCGCGGTGGTGCTTTCACGTTTCGATCACCTGTGGTGTCTCTGCACTCCTTGAAACGGATGCCGTGGTCGAAGAGGTGCTGCAGCGCGCTGACCAATGCCTTTACCTGGGCAAGCGGAGAGGTCGCAACCGGGTCGTCTGCGACACGGACGAAGAGGCGATGTCCTGTGCTGGCGACCCGGCGTAGCGATTTCCTGCAGTACGGACGGCAGCACGGCCTCGGCGCGAAAAGCAACGGGCCCGGGAGAAATTCCCGGGCCCGTTGCATGAAAAGGTGTGACAAGGGGGTGTGATGCGAGGGCGAACCTGAAGGGTGCCGACAAGCGCAGCCGGTTCTCGACTCAGCGCGCAGCCAGGCGCCGCTGACTCAGTTCGGCATAGTCGGCCAGGATAGCTGCGGCCTCCAGCACCTGGATCCGCTCCACCGGCTCGTCGTCCTCCACGTCATCGTCCAGCCGAGCTTCCAGGAGCTCTTCCAGGGGCTCCATGCCCAGGGCGGTGCGCCGGCGATTCTCCAGCGCCAGCTGCTCGGCATCGCGCTGCTCCACTTCACGCTGGCGCTGTTCGCGATCGAGGCTTACGCTGGTCTGCTCTTCACGCAGGCGGCGTGTCAGCTCGACGCGCTCACGCAGGTAGACGAAGTTAGGATGCGTATCGGCGCGATCCTGATGGCGTGAGCGCAGGGTTTCCAGATACTCCCACGGCTCGCCGTAGTGGCGATACTGCACGGCCTGCACGGTGTCCCACTCCAGCGCGTTGTCCAGGCTGCTCTCGCCGATCCGCTCGGGATCGACCAGGTCGGGGAAGAGGATGTCGGGCTCTACGCCGCGATGCTGCGTGCTATTGCCGGAGATGCGATAGAACTTGGCGCGCGTCAGCTTGATCTGGCCATGGCTGAGGTCGAGCAGGGTCTGCACCGTGCCCTTGCCGAAGGTGGCGTTGCCGAGCACCAGGCCGCGGCCATAGTCCTGGATGGCGCCGGCAAAGATCTCCGAGGCCGAAGCCGAGAGCCGGTTGACCAGTACGGCCAGCGGACCGTCATAGAGCGTGCCGGTTTCGGTGTCGCCGTAGAGGCTGATGCGGCCGCGTGCATCGCGTACTTGGACCGTGGGGCCGCGATCGATGAACAGGCCGATCAGCGAGTTGGCTTCCTGCAGCGCGCCACCGCCGTTGTTGCGCAGGTCGAGCATGATGCCGTCGATGCCTTCGGCCTTGAGCCGCTCGACTTCGCGCGCCACATCCCGGGTGGTGCTGCGGAATTCCTCTTGCCCCGACTGCCAGGCGTCGAAGTCCACATAGAAGGTGGGGATGCGGATCACACCGATGCGCTTGGTACCGTCTTCCTGGTTGATCTCGATGATCTCGCCCTTGGCGGCCTGCTCTTCCAGGTCCACGGTGTCGCGGGTGATCTCGACCTCGTGGCTGCGCGTCATGTCGACGACCTCGGCGGGAACCACCTCGAGGCGTACCACGGTGCCCTTGGGGCCGCGTATCAGGTCGACGACTTCATCCAGGCGCATGCCCACGACATTCACGATGTCATCCTCGCCCTCCTGGCCGACCCCGATGATGCGGTCGGCGGGCTCCAGCACGCCGGCGCGATCCGCCGGGCCGCCCGGCACCAGGCTGGTGACCTTCACGTATTCGCCATCGGACTGCAGCATGGCGCCGATGCCTTCGAGCGAAAGGCGCATCTGGATATCGAAGGACTCGCCCTGGCGGGGCGACAGGTATTCGGTATGCGGGTCGATGCTGCTGGTCACGGCGGCCATGAACAGGCCAAAGACGTCTTCGCCGTTGGTCTGGCGCAGCCGCGAAAGCTGCCCCTCGTAGCGCTGGCGCAGGTTGTTCTCGACCTGCTCGCTGTCCTGCCCGCTGATGTCGAGCGTGAGGGCGGCGTTCTTGAGGCGCTTCTGCCACAGCTCGTCGAGCTCCTCCTCGCTGCCGGCCCAGGGGGCTTCGCGACGGTCCAGCTCGAGGCGCAGGTCGCTGTCATAGGTGTAGTCGAGCCCGTGGTCGATGCGCTCCAGCAGCCATTCGAAGCGCGACTCGGCACGGTCGTGGTAACGCTGGTAGAGCTCGTAGGCGGGCACCAGGTCACCATCGAAGATCATGTCGTCGATGCGTGTCTCAAGATGGCGGAAATCCTCCACGTCACCTTCCAGCAGGAAGGCGCGCTGGCCATCGAGCACGTCCAGGTAGCGCTGGAAGGCCAGGCGCGACCAGTCGTCGTCCAGCGCGATATCGGCATAGTGGCCGTAGCGCAGGGACTCGGCGACCTCGACGGCAGCCTGGCGATGCACGTCGCTCGGTGCGATCTTGGCCAGCGCGACAGGGCTGCCCAGCATCATCAGTAGCGTCGTGAACAGGATGGCTGAGTGCCGAGGTGCGACTAACAGGCTCATCAATGAAGCACTCCTGGTTTCGTGTACACTTCCTTCCCTAGACAAGCGTATGGCTCATGAGTTGCTAAGGCGGGAAGCCCATTGTAGCAGCTAACGCACCACTCACGACTCTATATGAGGAACCCCATGTCTCGGGAAGCCCGACTTGATCGTCTGCTCCAGTTTCTTCACTGTTCGCCTACCCCCTGGCACGCCGTGTCGGCCATGGCGCAGCGGCTGGAGTCGGCCGGGTTCCGCCGCCTTGACGAATCCCGGCCCTGGGAGTTCGCCCCCGGCGAGCGGTGCTACGTGACCCGCAATGACTCGTCGATCGTGGCGCTGCAGCTCCCCCGCGAGCGCCTCGATGCGCTGCGCATGATCGGGGCGCATACCGACAGCCCGGGGCTCAGGCTCAAGCCCAGCCCGGCGCTCTCCAGTGCCGGCTGGCTGCAGCTTGGCGTCGAGCTCTACGGCGGGGTGCTGCTGGCGCCCTGGTTTGACCGCGACCTCGGCCTGGCGGGGCGGGTTCACGTGCGCCACCCCGACGGTCGCCTCGAAGGCCTGCTGCTGAAGGTCGACCAGCCGGTGGCGATCATCCCCAGCCTGGCCATCCACCTGGATCGCGACGTCAACAACGGCCGACCGATCAACGCCCAGACCCAGATGGCACCCGTTTTCCTGCAGGGGGGCGAGAAAGCCGACCTGCAGCGCCTGCTGCAGGAGTGGCTGACGTCACAGCATGGCCTGCGCGAAGTCGAGCTGCTCGACTTCGAGCTGGCCCTGTTCGACGTCCAGCCGCCTTCGCTCGTCGGCGTGCAGGGCGAGCTGATCGCCAGCGCGCGCCTCGATAATCTGCTCTCCTGCTTCGTCGGCCTGGAGGCGCTGCTGGAGTGCGACGGCAGCCAGGGCGTCGTGCTGGTCGCCAACGACCATGAAGAGGTCGGCTCGGCCAGCGCCTGCGGTGCCCAGGGGCCTTTCCTCGGCGACGTGCTGCGGCGGGTCAATGCGCGGCTCGGCGAGCCCGGCGACGAGGGCTTCATCCGCCTGATCCAGGCCTCGCGCATGATCTCCTGCGACAATGCCCACGGCCTGCATCCCAACTTCACCGACAAGCACGATGCCGCGCATGGTCCGGTGCTCAACGGCGGGCCGGTGATCAAGGTGAATGCCAACCAGCGCTATGCCACCAACAGTGCCACCGCCGCGCTGTTCCGCGATCTCTGTCGCGAGGCCGGCGTGCCGGTGCAGACCTTCGTTTCCCGCGCCGACATGGGTTGCGGCAGCACCATCGGGCCGATCACCGCCACCGAGCTCGGCGTGCCGACCCTGGATGTCGGCGTGCCCCAGTGGGGCATGCATTCGGTTCGCGAGACGGCCGGCAGCCGCGACGTGGAGCACCTGACCCAGGCGCTGATCGCCTTCGCCAACCGCCCCGAGCTGACCTGACCGGGGCGACCACGAAAAACCCGGCGCCAGGGCGCCGGGTTTCTTGATTCTGGTGGCTACGCCCTGACTCGAACAGGGGACCCCATCATTATGAGTGATGTGCTCTAACCAACTGAGCTACGTAGCCATTCAACGGGAGCGAAGTTTACGGATTCGCCCCAGTCAGGTCAAGCCTTGTTACCGCCTCGACTCAGACGTTGAAGCGGAAGTGAACCACATCGCCGTCCTTGACCACATACTCCTTGCCTTCTAGGCGCCACTTGCCGGCGTCCTTGGCGCCCTGCTCGCCGCCGAGTGCGACGAAGTCGTCATAGGCGATCACTTCGGCGCGGATGAAGCCCTTCTGGAAGTCGGTGTGGATGACCCCGGCGGCCTCGGGGGCGGTGGCGCCGATCTTCACCGTCCAGGCGCGCACTTCCTTCACCCCGGCGGTGAAGTAGGTCTGCAGCCCGAGCAGCTTGTAGCCGGCGCGGATCACGCGGTCGAGTCCCGGCTCCTCCATGCCCATCTCGCTGAGGAACATGGCGCGCTCGTCGTCGTCGAGCTCGGCGATTTCAGATTCGAGCTGGTTGCATACCGGCACCACCACGGCGCCTTCCTCGGCGGCGATCTCGTTGACCACGTCGAGGTAGGGGTTGTCCTCGAAGCCGTCCTCGTTGACGTTGGCGATGTACATGGTCGGCTTGAGCGTGAGGAAGCCGAAGCTCTTGAGCTGCTTCTTGTCCTCCTCGTCGAGGCCGAAGCTCCTCAGCGGCTGGCCCTCGGCCAGGTGCGGCTGGATGCGCTCCAGTATCGCCTTGGTGGCGATCGCCTCCTTGTCGCCCCCCTTGGCCACGCGCACCAGGCGCTGGATGGCGCGCTCGACGGTGTCGAGGTCGGAGAGCGCCAGCTCCATGTTGATGATTTCGATATCGGCACGGGGGTCGACCTGATTGGCCACGTGTATGACATTGTCGTTGTCGAAGCAGCGCACCACATGGGCGATGGCCTGGGTCTCGCGGATATTGGCCAGGAACTTGTTGCCTAGGCCTTCCCCCTTGGAGGCGCCTGCCACCAGGCCGGCGATATCGACGAACTCCATGGTGGTGGGAATGACCTTCTGCGGCTTGACGATCTCGGCCAGCTTGTCGAGCCGCGGGTCGGGCATGGGCACGATGCCGACGTTGGGCTCGATGGTGCAGAAGGGGAAGTTCTCGGCATCGATGCCGGACTTGGTCAGGGCGTTGAAAAGCGTGGACTTGCCGACATTGGGCAGGCCGACGATACCGCAGTTGAAACCCATGGGATCTTCCTGGAAAGCGTGTTCGAGAGTGGCGATTGACCGGTATTCTACGGGAAAGGGCGGGGCCGCCGTAAGTCCGGCGGCGACCTGCCGCTCAGGGCTTGAAGGCGTGCAGGCGGCTCATGGCGCGCGCCCAATCGCCGTTGATGACCTGGGGCAGGGTGGCGAGGCTCTCCTGGATCGCGGCTCCGATGGCGCCGAGCTCGGCCTTGCCGGGGCGTGCCAGCACGTAGTGGGTGACCTGGCGGGAATCGCCGGGGTGGCCAATGCCGATCCTCAGCCGATGAAATCCCTTGTCGTTGCCCAGTGCGCTGATGATGTCGCGCAGCCCGTTGTGTCCGCCGTGCCCCCCGCCCGTCTTGTAGCGGGCGCAGCCGGCGGGGATGTCCAGCTCGTCGTGGGCCACCAGCAGCTCTCCGGGCGTCAGCTTGAAGAACTGGCACAGGGCCGCCACGGAGGCGCCGCTGCGATTCATGTAGGTGGTGGGCTCGAGGAGGTGCAGTTCCTGGCCCCCGAGTCGCACCTTGGCGTACAGCCCGAGAAACTTCTTCTCCGGGCGCAGCTCGGTGCCGGCCTCGCGTGCCAGCAGTTCCACCAGCCAGGCGCCGGCATTGTGGCGGGTTTCGGCATAGTCTTCACCGGGGTTGCCCAGCCCGATGATCGCTTTCACCTGAGACATGCGGACTCTCCAAACAAAACAAGCGCCGCAGCGCTTGGTCGTGTCGGAAAGGGGCCGCCGTGGCGGCCCCGACGGCACAGGTTACTCGGCGGAACCTTCGCCTTCCTCACCTTCGGCGGCCTCATCGCTGCGGCCCTTGGGCTTGGAGATGCTGAGCACGGCGTTGTCGTGATCGGCGCCATGGGTCAGCTCGACCAGGCTCACGCCGGCGGGCAGCTTGAGGTCGGAGAGGTGCAGCGTGGTGCCGATTTCCACATCGGTGATGTCCACCTCGAGGAAGTCCGGCAGGTCCTTCGGCAGGCAGCTGATCTGCACTTCGTTGGAGAGCACGTGCAGCTCGCCGCCATGGTCCTTGATGGCCTTGGACTTCGCCTCGCCAACCACGTGCAGCGGCACGTTGATGGTGATGGAGTGGGTGGCGTCGACGCGCATGAAGTCGGCGTGGGTGACCACCGGCTTGTACGGGTGGCGCTGCAGGTCACGCACGACTACCTGCTCGCTCTTGCCGTCGATGACCAGGTTGAGCACCGAGGAGAAGAACGACTCGTCCTCGATGGCCTTGTAGAAGGCGGCCTTTTCGATGGAGATCGGCTGGGGCGCCTGCTCACCGCCGTAGACGATGGCCGGCACCTGGAGGTTCGCACGACGCAGGCGGCGGCTCGCACCTTTCCCCAGGTCGTTACGAACGCTGGCATTGAGAGTGAATTCGGACATGATGTTGCCTCTTGCTGAAAGTATGGGAGACGTCGCGTCCGCGACCTGACGACGACGTTCCCGAAAGCCCCCGTGGGAGCGCTACTCCGGCGCCTGCTCCAAGCCCCGAGCGCGGAGCCCGGGGCGGGTTTCAGTGGAACATGGCGCTGACGGATTCTTCATTGCTGACGCGGCGAATCGCCTCGGCGATCAGCCCCGCCACGCTGAGCTGGCGAATCTTGCCGCTGCGACGGGCGACGTCGGACAGCGGAATGGTATCGGTGACGACCACTTCGTCGAGTACCGAGCCGGTGATGTTCTCGACCGCAGGGCCCGAGAGGATCGGGTGGGTGGCGTAGGCCACCACGCGGCGGGCGCCGTGTTCCTTGAGCGCATCGCCGGCCTTGCACAGGGTGCCGGCGGTATCGATCATGTCGTCGACCACCACGCAGGTGCGGTTCTCGATATCGCCGATGATATGCATTACCTGGGCCTGGTTGGCCTGGGGGCGGCGCTTGTCGATGATGGCGAGGTCGGCGTTGAGCTGCTTGGCGATGGCGCGGGCACGCACCACGCCGCCCACGTCGGGGGATACCACCACCAGGTCGTCGTAGTTCTGGCGCTCGATGTCATCGAGCAGGATCGGCGAGCCGTAGACGTTGTCCACCGGGACGTCGAAGAAGCCCTGGATCTGGTCGGCGTGCAGGTCCATGGTCATCACCCGGTCGACGCCGGCCTTGACCATCATGTCGGCCACGACCTTGGCCGAGATCGGTACCCGTGCGGAGCGTACCCGCCGGTCCTGGCGGGCATAGCCGAAGTAGGGTACCACGGCGGTGATCCGGGAGGCCGAGGCGCGGCGCAGCGCGTCCGCCATCAGGATCAGCTCCATCAGGTTGTCGTTGGTCGGCGCGCAGGTGGACTGCAGGATGAAGACGTCCTTGCCGCGAACGTTCTCGTTGATCTCGACCGCGATCTCGCCGTCGCTGAACTGCCCGACCGTGGCGTTGCCCATGCGGCTATCCAGGCTGTCGGCGATCTTCTGGGCAAGTTCGGGATTGGCATTCCCGGCAAAAACCATCAATTTTGACACGCGCATCCACCTATGCAGTGTTGAGGGCTATCAGTCACGACGGGGGGTCGTGCTGTCTGCCATGGCCCGCGATGGGCTGTCTCGCAGGGTGCCGTTCATCGGCCCAGGGCGACATGTAGCGGAGAGAGGTTCAAGCCGCGGGCGATGAAGGCCGAACAGTGGCGGGGCAGGTCGGCCAAGATGCGCCTTGCCTCTGCGTCGGTCTCGACCCGAGCGAAGACACAGGCGCCTGTGCCCGTCAGCATGGCCGGTGCGCGAGCGCCGAGCCAGTCAAGCACCTCGGCCACCTGCGGATAGAGCCGTCGCACGGTCTGTTCGCAGTCGTTGTGCCAGCTTGGCGCTCCCCCCTGAAGTGCGCGCGCCATGGTAATCGGGGGGGTGTCACGTGTCAATTGCGCGGCCCCGAACACCGCCGCGGTGGCGACTTCGACGCCGGGATTGACGACCACGAACCAAGGGGTGTCCAGCGTCACGGGCGTGAGTCTTTCGCCGACCCCCTCGGCCCAGGCGGCGTGGCCGTTAACGAAGACCGGCACGTCGGCGCCCAGGGTGAGGCCCAGCTCGGCCAGGCGCTCCAGCGGCAGGTCGAGCCGCCACAGGCGGTCGAGGCCGAGCAGGGTCGTGGCGGCGTCGGAGCTACCGCCGCCCAGGCCGCCGCCCATGGGCAACCGCTTGGTGAGGGTGATCTCGGCGCCCAGCCGACAGCCGGTTGCGGCCTGCAGCAGGCGTGCCGCGCGCACGATCAGGTTGTCCTCGTCGGCCAGCCCCGGCAGGCTGGGCGTCAGCCGCACCTCGCCGTCGCCACGTGCCTGCAGCCGCAGGAGGTCGCAGTGATCGAGGAACTGGAACAGGGTCTGCAGTTCGTGGTAGCCGTCCGCCCGGCGCCCGGTGATATGCAGCATGCGGTTGAGCTTGGCCGGGGCGGGCAGTTCGAGGGGCTCAGTCATCGACCACGGGCCGCCACTCGGTCACCACCAGCGTCACGCGCAGGTCGTCGTACTCCATGACTAGGCGGCGCGGCAGCCACAGTGACTCGACCAGGATCCAGTCGCGATACTCGATCACCCAGCCATCCTGCTCGAGGCGCTCGGGGAAGCCGGTGTCGTCGTGGCTCAGCCGGTGGGGGCTGTGCTCGGCGGGCAGCCCGCGAATCCAGTCGGACAGGGCGCTGACCGGCAGCGACCAGCCGAGCTGCTGCTGCATCAGCGCTTCGGGCGTTTCGGCGACGAAGCGGCCTTCGGCAGTGGTCAGCGAGAAACGCCCCTCGCGCCCTTCCAGCAGGTTGCGCCCGCTGCCGAAGGGGCCGCTGATGAGCATGCGGTAATAGTGAGGGTGCTGGCTCCAGTCCAGGTTGGCGCTGGTGGTCTCCTGGGGTGTGCGCAGGCCGGCCTTGCCCACCAGGATCCAGGTGTCCAGGGCGGCCAGCTGCGGCTGCTGTCGCTCCCACTGGGCGGCGCTGCGCTCGCCTTGGGGGGCGGTCGTGGGAGCGGCGCAGCCCGCCAGCAGGGCGGTGGCCAGCAGGGCGCCGCAGAGCCCGGCGCGGGGCAGGTTCCATCGTGTCATGATGTCGTCTCGTCTGGGGCGGGTGAGCGCGGACGGTCCGGAGAGAGGTCGGGAATCCGTTCCAGCAGTGCGTCGATGAGCGGGCGGTCGTCGAAGCGGCGCAGGGCTTCCTCGATGAGGGCGCGGGCCTGCTCCTGGCGGTCCAGCGCCCACAGCACTTCCGCGAGGTGCGCGGCAATCTCCTGGTCGGGCATGGCGGCGTAGGCGCGCTCCAGCCAGGGCAGGGCGCGCTCGGGATCGCCCAGGCGGTAGTAGACCCAGCCGAGGCTGTCCATGATGGCCGCGCTGCCGGGCTCGAGCTCATGCGCTCGCTCGATCAGCTCGCGCGCCTCCTCTAGCCGCTCCTCGATGCCGAGGTCCGCCAGGGTATAGCCCAGGGCGTTGAGGGCGGCGGCATTTTCCGGGTTGGCTTCGATGATGCGGCCGAGATCGCGCTCCATGGCATCGAGGTTGCCGACTGCCCAGGCCCGCATGGCGCGCAGGTAGAGCAGCTGCTCGTCATTGGGCGTGCGCGCGAGCTCGCGGTTGAGCAGGGCGTCGGCCTCCGCCGTGAGGCCCGCTTCGTCGAGCAGCTCCACTTCGAGGGCGAGCAGCTCGCTGAAATGGGCGTCATGGCGCAGGCGTTCGATGCGCAGGAAGGCGCGGGCGTCCAGCAGGCGATCGTCCTCGATCAGCATGCGCGCCGCGCGCAGGCGGGCGCGCAGGAAATCACCGCCCTGTGAGACCTGGCGGTAATAAAGCAGGGCGTTGTCGACCTCATCCTCCTGTTCGGCGATGGCACCGAGCAGGAAAAAGGCGCTGGAAGGGGTCTGGTCGCCGCTGATCAGCGGCAGCAGCAGGCGTCGCGCGGCGTCGAGCTGGCCTTCCTCGAGATAGAGGCGTGCCAGCGAGATGCGCAGCTCGTCGTTGCCGAGGTGCTCGTCGAGCAGCGCATCGGTGTGCCGCTCGGCGGCGGCGACGTTGCCGAGCTCCAGCTCGGACTGGGCCAGCAGCAGCAGGAAGCGCGGGTCGCCCGGCGAGATCGCCAGGCCGCGGCGGGCGGCGTCGCGTGCACGGGCGGGGTCGTTGGCCTCGAGGGCAAGGCGGGCGCGGGTCATCCACAGGGCGGGCAGCTCGGCGTGGTCGCGCGACAGCGCTTCGAGGCGCGCTTCGGCCCGTTCACGCATGCCCAGCGCGGCCTCGAGGATCGCCATGGCCAGGGCGGTGTCGTGATAGTGCGGGTGACGCGCCGCATCCGGGCGTGCCAGGTGGCGATTCAGGCGTTCATACAGCGGGACGGGGTCGACCTGGGCATCCAGGGCGAGCTCCACGAACAGTGCCAGCTCACCATGCCCGCCCTGTTCGACGAGCTGCAGGCGCTTCTCCAGCGCCAGTACCCAGTTGCCGCGCTGCAGCGCGATGCCGGCAAGCAGGCGCAGCGGGGCTTCGGCCTGGGGGTCGAGCTGGTGCCAGCGCTGCACGGCTTCCTCCAGCAGCAGCGGGTCATTGCTGAAGCGGGCGGCCAGGGTCGCGCGTTCGGCCAGGGCGGGCTCGCGATAGCGTTCGGCCATGGCCAGGTAGCCGAGAGTGGCCGGTCGGTACTGGCCGCGCTGGCCGGCCAGCTCGGCGGTGAGCAGGCCGGCGAGCCCTTCGGCGTCCAGCCCGCGCTCGATGGGTGGGGCGCCGACGAGCGGGTCGTCGGGAAACAGCGCGAAGGGCGACGGGGGCAGGCCCTGGCAGCCGCCGAGAAGAACCGTCAGGCCAAGGAGCGCCAGTCCGTGGCGAGAAAAGCGTATCAGCTGAGTGGACATGCGTGTCTCGTCTGGTTACCCGAGCCGTCAGCATACCGGCTCGGCGGCGGTGGGCAAAGCGATCAGCACCACTCTTGTCATGCATCAATTGCGGCTGGAGTGGGCATGCGCTGAGAATAAAAGCCTGTGGTAGAATGCGACGCCGCACAGCAGTTTTTTCATTCACGCCACCGCCGGCCGACATCACGCGAAGACGCCTAACGCATGACGCTTCTTGCCCTCGGAATCAATCACAAGACGGCCACCGTCGCGGTGCGCGAGCGGGTCGCCTTTTCTCCCGTGCAGCTGGAGCAGGCGCTGGTCGAGCTGCGCCGCATGCCCCAGGTGCACGAGGCGGCGGTGCTGTCGACCTGCAACCGCACGGAGCTCTATTGCGTCACCGAGGAGAGCGGCGAGCGCGTCATCCTCGACTGGCTGGGGCAGTTCCACGGCCTGCCCGTCCAGGAGCTGACCCCCTGCGCCTACCACTATCGCGATAGGGAGGCGGCCCGCCACCTGATGCGCGTGGCGGTCGGCCTCGACTCCATGGTCCTCGGCGAGCCGCAGATCCTCGGCCAGCTCAAGGGCGCCTACCAGTCGGCGCGACAGGCAAGCGGCCTCGGCGGCGAGCTGGAGCTGCTGTTCCAGCACACCTTTTCGGTGGCCAAGCAGGTGCGCACCCGCACAGGCATCGGCCAGAACCCGGTGTCGGTGGCCTATGCCGCGGTCAGCCTGGCCAGCCGCATCTTCGACGATTTCGGGCGCTCTCGGGCGCTGCTGATCGGCGCGGGCGAGACCATCGAGCTAGTGGCGCGCCATCTGCGCGAGGCCGGGGTGCGCGACATGATCGTGGCCAACCGCACCCGCGAGCGGGCCGAGGTGCTGGCGCAGGAGTTCAATGCCGAGGCGATCTCGCTGAACGAGATCCCGGAGGCCCTGGTGCGTTCGGACATTGTCATTTCGTCCACCGCGGCGCCGCTGCCCATCCTCGGCAAGGGCATGGCCGAGCGGGCGCTGAAGAAGCGGCGTCATCGGCCCATCTTCATGGTCGATATCGCCGTGCCGCGCGACATCGAGCCGGAAGTCGGCGACCTCGACGATGTCTTCCTCTACACCGTGGACGACCTCAACGAGGTCATCCAGGAGAACCGCCGGCATCGCCAGGCGGCCGCCGACCAGGCGGAATCCCTGATCGAGCACGGCGTCAGCGTGTGGCTGCACGAGCGGCGCATACGCGACGGCGGCGAACTCATCCGCCGCTTCCGCGACCAGGCCGTCGAGCTGCGTCGGCTTTCCGAGCAGCAGGCCCTGGCGCGGCTCGAGCGTGGCGAAGATCCGGAGGAAGTGATTCGCCGCCTGGCGCACCAGCTCACCAATCGCTTGCTGCACCGGCCCACCGTGGCCCTGCGCGACGCCTCCGGCAGCGAGCGTGTCGACCTGCTCATGGCCGCAGAGTCGCTGCTGCTCGATCCCCTTTCAACGAAACCCTGACAGGACACGCCATGAAAGCGACCCTGCGCCAGCGCCTCGACGGCTTCGTCGAGCGCTTCGAGGAGCTCGCCGCCCTGCTGGCGGAGCCCGAGGTCATCAGCGACCAGCCTCGTTTCCGCGACTACTCCCGAGAATACGCCGAGCTCGAGCCGCTGGTGGAAGCCTGGCGCGACTATCGCGCCACCGAGTCGGACCTGGACGACGCCGAGCAGCTGGCCGGTGACAGCGACGCGGAGATGCGCGAGCTGGCCGAGATGGAGCTGGCCGAAGGGCGCGAGCGGCTGGAGGGGCTGGAGGTGACGCTCAAGCAGCTGCTGGTGCCGCGGGACCCTGACGATGGCCGCAGCGTCTTCCTCGAGATCCGCGCCGGAACCGGAGGCGACGAGGCGGCGCTGTTCGCCGGCGACCTGTTCCGCATGTATTCCCGCTATGCCGAGAAGCAGGGCTGGAAGGTCGAGGTGGTCAGCGCCAGCCATGGCGAGCAGGGCGGCTACAAGGAGATCATCAGCCGGGTGAAGGGCGATGGCGTCTATGCCCGGCTCAAGTTCGAGTCGGGGGCGCACCGGGTGCAGCGGGTGCCGGCCACCGAATCGCAGGGGCGCATCCACACCTCGGCGTGCACCGTGGCGGTGATGCCCGAGGCCGACGAGGTGGGTGACGTCGACATCAATCCGGCCGACCTGCGGGTGGACACCTTCCGTTCCAGCGGCGCCGGCGGGCAGCATGTCAACACCACCGACTCGGCGATCCGCATCACCCACCTGCCCTCCGGGGTGGTGGTGGAGTGCCAGGAAGAGCGCAGCCAGCACAAGAACCGGGCCAAGGCGATGTCGCTGCTGGCTGCCCGCCTGAAGCAGAGCGCGGTGGAGAGTCGCCGGCGCGAACAGGCCGATACGCGACGCAGCCTGGTGGGCTCGGGCGATCGCAGCGAGCGCATTCGTACCTACAACTTCCCCCAGGGGCGGCTGACCGACCATCGCATCAATCTCACCCTCTACAAGCTTGGCGAGGTCATGGGCGGCGAGCTCGACGAGGTGCTTGATCCCTTGGTTCATGAGCACCAGGCCGAGCAACTGGCGGCCTTGCAGCAGGAGGCCTGATGCGCCTCGATGCGCTGTTGCAGGCGGCCAGTGAACGCCTGGCGCGGGCGGGTTCGCCCACGGCGCGCCTGGATGCCGAGGTGCTGCTGTGCCATGTGCTCGGGGTCGAGCGCACCTGGCTCTATACCTGGGGCGATCGCGCCGCAACGGCGCCGGAACAGGCCCGCTACGAAGCCCTGGTTGCCGCACGGGCCGAAGGCCGGCCGGTGGCCTATCTAGTGGAAGCCCGTGAATTCTGGGGGCTGTCGCTCGCGACCTCGCCGCATACTCTGATCCCGCGTCCCGATACCGAAACCCTGGTGGAGGTGGCCTTGTCGTTGGCGGCGGGCGGCGGGCGGCTGCTTGACCTGGGTACGGGGACCGGCGCCGTCGCGCTGGCCTTCGCCAGCGAGCGGAGCGACTGGACCGTGGTCGGCGTCGACCGGGTGCCCGAGGCAGTCGCATTGGCTGGCGAAAATGCCAGGCGGCTGGGCATCACCAATGCCCGCTTCCTGGCCAGCGACTGGTACGGCGCCCTGGCAGGCGAGCGTTTCGACCTGGTGGTGGCCAACCCTCCCTACATTGCCGCCGATGACCCGCACCTGCAGCAAGGCGACGTGCGCTTCGAGCCGCGCAGCGCCCTGGTGGCCGGATCCGATGGGCTCGACGACCTGCACTACCTGGTGGACGCCTCGCGCGCGCATCTCATGGCCGGCGGCCGGCTGGCCCTTGAGCATGGCCATGACCAGGCAGCGGCGGTTCGGGCGCTTCTCGAGGCGGCCGGCTACGAAGAGATTGCCAGCCGACGGGATCTCGGCGGCCAGGAGCGGGTCACCTGCGCACGCTGGTCGGAGTAGCGTTGAGATTGCGTGTTGGAGGCCGTGGCGCGCTGTGGTACACCTATTCAGGTAATTTTTCCCGCAGCTGCCGTGTTGGCGAGACCGAACGTCTGCGAAGGGCTCCATGCCCGACGGTTTTCAGGGCAATTTGCTGACACGGCGCACCTACCTTCCTGATCCGGTTCGCCAAATACGACAATGAAATCCAAGACCCGCTCACTCGACCGTATCGACCTGAACATCCTGCGCTGCCTGCAGGAAAACGCCCGCATCTCCTATGTCGACCTGGCCGCGCAGGTCGGACTGTCGACCACGCCGTGCCTGGAGCGTGTCAAGCGCCTGGAGAAGGCCGGCGTCATCCGCGGCTACAAGGCGGTGCTCGACCCGCGCGCACTCAAGGCCAACCTGCTGGTGTTCGTCGAGATCAGCCTGGAGACGCAGTCGCCGGCGGTATTCGACGAATTCCGCCGCGCCGTGGCCCGGCTGCCGCAGATCCAGGAGTGCCACCTGGTGTCGGGCCAGTTCGACTACATCCTCAAGTGCCGAATCCCCGAAATGTCCGCCTATCGACAGCTGCTCGGCGACGTGGTGTTGACGCTTCCCGGGGTCAAGGAGTCGAAGAGTTACGTGGTCATGGAGGAAGTGAAGGAGGAATTCTCGCTGTATGTGCCGGATATCGAGGAGCTCGAAGGCAAGTGAAGGCCATGAATGACGAGGCGCTGCTGCGCTATAGCCGGCAGATCATGCTGGACGCCATCGACATCGCCGGGCAGGAGCGCCTGCTGGCTTCCCGCGTGCTGGTGGTGGGGGCGGGCGGCCTGGGATCGCCGGTGGCGCTCTATCTGGCCGCAGCCGGGGTGGGGCAGCTCGTGCTGGCCGATGCCGACGTCGTGGAACTCTCCAACCTGCAGCGCCAGATCGCCCACGGCATGGACGACCTTGGCCGTAACAAGGCGGAGTCGGCGCGCGAATCGGCCCTAGCCCTCAACCCGCACTGCACCATCGAGGTGCTCGCCGACCATCTCGATGGCCCGGCGCTGGAGCGGGTGATGACCGGGATCGACCTGGTGCTCGACTGCACCGACCGCTTCTCCAGCCGCTACGCCATCAATGCCGCCAGCCGACGCGCCGCTATCCCGCTGGTATCGGGGGCGGCGATCCGCTTTTCCGGGCAGCTGGCGGTGTTCGATCCTCGCGATGCCGAAGCGCCCTGCTACGCTTGCCTCTACCCACCTGACGAGGGTGGCGACGAGGAGCTTCGCTGCGCGGAGAATGGGGTGGTGGCGCCGCTGGTCGGGCTGATCGGCTGCTTCCAGGCGCTGGAGGCGATCAAGCTGCTCAGTGGCGCCGGCACGCCCCATCGCGGCCTGTCGACCTTCGACGGCATGAGCGGCCAGTGGCGGCACTTCCAGGTGCCACGTGACCCGGCGTGTTGCGTCTGTGGGGCCTCCTGATCCCGCACGGCGGGGCGGCCATGCGGCTTCCCCGCGCAGGCCTGGCGGCACCCGCTCCTCCATGCCGTTCTCGGCGACCTTGGCGCGTACGCCTGGGCGGTGCCCGGGAGAGAGCGAGTCCATTCCGTTGGCGGTGATTATTCAACAACCACATGGCCGGGAGGCCGGCGCCAGGCCGCTGCCTCTATCTCGCTTGTGCACAGTTATGGCTGATCTTCGGCGTAAATGCCCTATTCTGGTGCCATGTCTCGGAGCTGGGTTGAATCGAGTCGTTGTCAAATACTTGACAGGCTCGGGCGATTTGATGCCAGACTAGGTGAAAGCGGCGAGTGACGGTTCGTCGACGTTCACCGCCAGCCCAGGCTCCGCATACCGATGCCGAGCCGCCCCCTGTTCAGGACGCTGTTGCATGGCCACTGCCGCCCGCCTCGACAACCCCGCCTCCTACTACCGCGACTCGGTCGCGGTGCGCCTGGAGCCGTCCTGCCCGACGCTGCGTGGCGAGCAGCGCGCGGATGTCTGCGTGATCGGCGGCGGCATCACCGGCTGTTCCGCCGCGCTGCACCTGGCCCAGCGCGGTTACCGCGTCGTCTTGCTGGAGAGGCGAGAGCTGGGCTTCGGTGCGTCCGGGCGCAGTGGAGGCCAGATCCTGCCCGGCCTGGGTACCGATATCGCCACCGTGGAGCAGGCCCTCGGCCGGGAGCGGGCCCGCGAGATCTGGGAGATGAGCCGCGAGGCGGTGCGTCTCACCGCCGGGCTGGTCGAGCAATTCGCCATCCCCTGCGACCTGAGCTGGGGCTACCTGCACGCGGCAGTGAAGCCGCGCCATGTGCGTGAACTGCGTCAGTTCCAGGCGCGCATGGCAAGCGACTACGGCTACGAGGCGCTGGACTGGCTCGAGGGGGACGCGCTGCGCGAGCATGTGGCGACCGATGCCTACCCGGGAGCGCTGTATGAGCGCGAGGGTGGGCACCTGCACCCGCTGAACTACACCCTGGGACTGGCGCAGGCGGCTCGCCGGGCCGGGGTGACGATTCATGAGCAGAGCGCGGCGGTGGCCATCGAACGGGGCCAGCCGGCCAGGGTCAGGACGCAGCATGGCTGCGTGACGGCGGATTTCGTGGTGCTGGGCACCAATGCCTATCTGGGTGGGCTCGTGCCGGAACTCGAAGGGCGCATCATGCGGGCCGCCAACTATATCGTGGCGACCGAGCCGCTGGGCGAGGAGCGAGCGGCCCGGGTGCTGCCGCGCAACGATGCGCTGTCGGACGCCAACTTCGTGCTCGACTACTATCGCCTCTCGGCGGATCGCCGGCTGATCTACGGCGGCGAAGTCAGCTATACCGGACGCGAGCCGCGCGGCCTGCAGCAGCGCATGGATGCCAAGATCGCCCGACTCTTCCCGGCACTCAGGGGTGTGCGCATCGACTATCGCTGGGGAGGGGAGGTGGCGATCACGCTAAATCGCGCCCCTGACTTCGGCCGGCTCGACAATAATCTCTACTATGCACAGGGTTATTCCGGACACGGCATGGCGCTGGCGGGCCTGGCCGGCAAGCTGATAGCGGATGCCATTGCCGGCCAGAGCGAGCGCTTCGATGTGTTTTCTGCGGTGCCGCACCGGCCGTTTCCCGGCGGGCGTCGCCTGCGCACCCCGCTGCTGGTGCTGGCCACCACGTTCTACAAGCTGCGCGACCGATTATAACGATGACAAGCCCGGGAAAGGGGCGCTACGAGGTTCCCATGAAAGACCTGGAAAGCTGGCTGAAGGAGCGACGCATCACCGAGGTGGAGTGTCTGGTCAGTGATATCACCGGTATCGCCCGCGGCAAGATCACCCCGGTTTCCAAGTTCGTCGCCGAGAAGGGCATGCGCCTGCCGGAAAGCGTGTTGCTGCAGACCGTGACCGGGGACTACGTGGAAGACGATCTCTACTATTCGCTGCTCGATCCCGCCGACATCGACATGCTGTGCCGCCCCGATGGCTCGGCGGTCTATCCGGTGCCCTGGGCGGCGGAGCCCACGGCCCAGGTCATCCACGACTGCTACGACAAGATGGGCAATCCCATCGAGCTCTCCTGTCGCAACCAGCTCAAGCGGGTGCTGGCGCTGTATGCCGAGCAGGGCTGGAAGCCGGTGGTGGCGCCGGAAATGGAGTTCTACCTGACCAAGCGCTGCGAAGACCCCGACCTGCCGCTGCAGCCGCCCATCGGCCGCAGCGGGCGGCAGGAAACCGGGCGGCAGTCCTTTTCCATTGATGCTGCCAATGAATTCGACCCGCTGTTCGAGGACATGTACGACTGGTGCGAGATCCAGGGCCTCGATATCGACACCCTGATCCATGAAGAGGGAACCGCCCAGATGGAGATCAACTTCCGTCACGGCGACCCGCTCACGCTGGCCGACCAGGTCTTCCTGTTCAAGCGTACCCTGCGCGAGGCGGCGCTCAAGCACGATGTGGCCGCCACCTTCATGGCCAAGCCGATCACCAATGAGCCCGGCAGCGCCATGCATATTCACCAGAGCGTGCTGGACGTCGCTACGGGCAGGAGCGTATTTGCCAACGACGACGGCACCATGAGCCAGCTGTTCCTGCACCACATCGGCGGCCTGCAGCGCTTTATTCCCGAGGCGCTGCCGCTGATGGCGCCCAACGTCAACTCCTTCCGCCGTTTCCTGCCCGACACCTCGGCGCCGGTCAACGTGGAGTGGGGCGTGGAGAATCGCACCTGTGGGCTGCGCGTGCCGGACTCGTCGCCGCAGAACCGCCGCGTGGAGAACCGGCTGCCGGGGGCGGATGCCAATGCCTACCTGGCCATCGCGGCGAGCCTTTTGTGCGGCTACCTGGGCATGGTGCAGCAGCTCAATCCATCGGCGCCGGTGCAGGGCAGGGCGTTCGAGCGCCGCAACCTGCGCCTGCCCTTCACCCTGGAGCAGGCGCTGGAGCGCATGGAGAGCTGCACCGAGCTGGAGCGCTACATGGGGCACCGTTTCCTGACCGGCTACGTGGCGGTCAAGCGGGTCGAGAACGAGAACTTCAAGAAGGTGATCAGCTCCTGGGAGCGGGAGTTTCTGCTGTTGAGCGTTTAATGCTCTCGCCGAGGCCATGCCGGCCGTGCCGGCGGCAGGGCGGCCCCGCCAGGCGAGCTGCCAAGGAACCTGTCCGGTACACGGATCGCCGGACCCATCAACAACAACGAAAGACAGAGAGGTGCATGATGACCCATCCACGCAAGCGACTCCTGGCGGCGACACTGGGTTCGCTGGCCCTGGCCGCATCGGCGGCCCAGGCCAACGAAGTGCGGATCTACAACTGGTCGGACTATATCGCCCCGGACACGCTGCAGAAGTTCACCGAGGCGACCGGCATACGCGTCATCTACGATGTCTACGACAGCAACGAGGTGCTCGACGCCGCGATGCTGGCCGGGCGCTCCGGCTATGACGTGGTGGTGCCCTCCAATCACTACCTGACCCGCCAGATCAGTGCCGGGGTCTACCAGGAGCTCGATCACGACAAGCTGCCCAACATGGTCAACCTCAACCCGGAGCTGATGGATGACCTGCAATTGATCGATCCCGGCAGCCGCTTCTCCATCCCCTACATGTGGGGCACCAACGGCATCGGCTACAACGTTGACCGGGTGCTTGCCATCCTGGGCGACGAGGCGCCGGTGGACTCCTGGGCGCTGATCTTCGACCCCGAGATCACCACCGCGCTGCGCGAAGGCGGCTGTGGCATCTCCATGCTCGATTCCGGCGACGAGATGCTCTCGCCGGCCATGGCCTACCTGGGACTTTCGCCGCTTTCGGAAGAGCGGGCGGACCTGGAGGCGGCCGGCGACCTGATCGCCGCCGTGCGCGACAACATCACCTACTTCCACTCCTCGCGCTACATCTCCGATCTCGCCAATGGCGACATCTGCGTGGCGGCAGGCTATTCCGGCGATATCTTCCAGGCCGCCGACCGCGCCGAGGAGGCCGGCAGGGGGATCAACATTGCCTACAGCATTCCCAAGGAGGGCGCGGCGCTGTGGTTCGACATGATGGCGATTCCGGCCGATGCGCCCAATCCCGATAACGCCCACGCCTTCATCAACTTCATCCTGGAGCCCGAGATCGCCGCGGCGATCACCGAGTACGTGGTCTACGCCAACCCCAACGTGGCGGCGAACGAGTACCTCGATCCGGACATTCTCAACAACCGTTCCATCTATCCCGACCAGGAAGTCATGGACAACCTCTATGTGGCCGAAGAGAAGCCGCTGGCCGTGCAGCGGATTCGTACCCGCGTGTGGAACCGAGTGAAATCGGGAATCTGAGGAGGGCGGCCGGCCCCATGGGCCGGCCGCTTTGCCGCGGCAACAAGGAGACGGCCATGCCCCATCCCCCGACCCAGGCCCGCACGCCAGCGGGCCATGCAACCGATGCGGCGCCGCTGCCGCCAGCGGGAAAGCCGAGGCCGGTCCGCAACGAGGCGTTGATGGAGATCCGGCGCGTCAGCAAGCGTTTCGACGAGACGCTGGCGGTGGACGACGTGAGTTTGTCCATCCAGCGGGGCGAGATCTTCGCCCTGCTGGGCGGCTCCGGCTCCGGCAAGTCGACGCTGCTGCGCATGCTGGCCGGCTTCGAGAAGCCGAGCAGCGGCCAGATCGTGCTCGACGGCGAGGACATTACCGCGATGCCGCCCTATGAGCGGCCGATCAACATGATGTTCCAGTCCTACGCGCTGTTTCCGCACATGACGGTGGCGCAGAACATCGCCTTCGGCCTCAAGCAGGACCGGCTGCCGCGCCGGGAGATCGAGGAGCGTGTGGCAGAGATGCTCAAGCTTGTGCACATGGAAGCGTTCGCCCGGCGCAAGCCACACCACCTTTCGGGCGGCCAGCGCCAGCGCGTGGCGCTGGCGCGTTCGCTGGCCAAGCGGCCCAAGCTGCTGCTGCTCGACGAGCCGATGGGGGCGCTCGACAAGAAGCTGCGTACCGAGATGCAGCTCGAGGTGGTGCAGATCCTTGAGCGAGTGGGCGTCACCTGCATCATGGTGACCCATGACCAGGAAGAGGCCATGACCATGGCCGACCGGGTGGCGATCATGGCGGACGGCTGGATCGCTCAGGTGGGCACGCCGATGGATGTCTACGAGAGCCCGGCCAGTCGCATGGTGGCCGAGTTCGTCGGCACGGTGAACCTGTTCGAGGGTGAGATCGTCGTCGACGAGGTCGACCACTGCATCATCCAGGGCCCCGCGCTCACGCAGCCGGTGCGCATCGGCCACGGTATCAGCACCCAGGCCGACGAGCGGCGGGTGTGGGTCGCCCTGCGCCCCGAGAAGACCTGGCTCAGCCGCGAGCGCCCGACGCAACGCTACAACTGGGAAGCGGGGGTCATCGAGGATATCGCCTACCTGGGTGGCTTCTCGCTCTATTTCGTGCGCACCGAAGGGGGGCAACTGGTCAAGGCCAGCATGGCCAATACGGAGCGGCGCGGTGACCGCCCGGGGTGGGACGAGCCGGTCTACGTGCACTGGGACGAGCATGCGGCGGTGGTGCTGCGCGAGTGATGGGTGAGCAGGATTGGCGTGCGTAGCGCCGCGATGCTCGACGGCGGGCGATAGGACGCGAACGAGAACAGGAGACAAACCATGAAAAAGCCGTTCGGTCGCCAGCCGCGGTGGGCCTCGCCCGGTCGTGGCTGGGTCATCGCCGTGCCGTTGCTGTGGCTCACCCTGTTCTTCCTGCTGCCGTTCGGCATCGTGCTCAAGATCAGCCTGTCCGAGGCGGCAATCGCCGTGCCTCCCTATGGCGCGATCTTCGATTACGCCAACGAAACGCTCAATATTGCGATTACCTTCGGCAACTACCTGTTCCTGCTGAGCGATTCGCTCTACATCTCGGCCTACTGGGGCTCGGTGAAGATCGCCTTCCTGGCCACGCTGATCTGCCTGCTGATCGGCTACCCGATGGCTTACGCCATGGCGCGGGCGCCTGCCCACCTGCAACTGGTGCTGCTGCTGCTGGTCATGCTGCCGTCGTGGACCTCGTTCCTGATCCGCGTCTACGCCTGGATGGGCATCCTGAGCAACAACGGGCTGATCAACAACACCTTGATGTGGCTGGGGCTGATCGATTCGCCGCTGCGCATGATGAATACCAACTTCGCGGTGATCCTCGGCATCGTCTACGCCTACCTGCCGTTCATGGTGCTGCCGCTCTACGCCAACCTGACCCGGCTCGACGGTTCGCTGCTGGAGGCGGCCTCGGACCTCGGCTCGCGCAAGTTCAATACCTTTCTCAGCGTGACCCTGCCGCTCTCCAAGGGGGGCATCATCGCCGGCTCGATGCTGGTCTTCATCCCGGCGGTGGGCGAGTACGTCATCCCCGAGCTGCTGGGCGGACCCAATACGGTGATGATCGGCAAGGTGCTGTGGGAGGAGTTCTTCCACAACCGCGACTGGCCGGTGGCCTCGGCGCTGGCGATGGTGATGCTGGCGATCCTGGTGGTGCCCATCGCGCTGTTTCACCGCTATCAGTCCCGCGAGCTGGAGGAGTGACCATGCGAGCCACGCTGAGCAAGCCATCCTTTACCACGGTGATGCTGTGGGCTGGGCTGCTTTTTCTCTACCTGCCGATGGTCGTCCTGGTGGTCTACTCGTTCAATTCGTCGCGCCTGGTGACGGTATGGGCGGGCTTCTCGGCCCGCTGGTACGTGGAGCTCTTCCGCGACCAGCAGATCCTTTCGGCGGTATGGACCAGCCTGCGCATCGCCTTCTTCTCGGCCAGCATGGCGGTCTGCCTGGGCACCCTGGCGGCCTTCGTGATGGTGCGCTTCACCCGCTTTCGCGGCAAGACGGCGCTCTCCAGCATGGTCACCGCACCGCTGGTGATGCCCGAGGTGATCACCGGGCTGTCGCTGCTGCTGCTGTTCGTGCACATGGCGCAGACCATCGGCTGGCCGGCGGATCGCGGCATGGTCACCATCTGGATCGCCCACACCACCTTCTGCAGCGCCTACGTGGCGGTCGTGGTGGCGTCGCGCCTGCGCGAGGTGGACCACTCCATCGAGGAGGCCGCCATGGATCTCGGGGCGCGGCCGCTGCGCACCTTCTTCCAGATCACCCTGCCGATGATCGCCCCCGCGGTGGCGGCCGGCTGGCTGCTGGCCTTCACCCTGTCGCTGGACGACCTGGTGATCGCCAGCTTCGTCTCCGGCCCCGGCGCGACCACGTTGCCGATGGTGGTGTTCTCCTCGGTGCGCCTGGGCGTCTCGCCCAAGATCAACGCCCTGGCCACGCTGATCATCCTGGCGGTGTCGCTGGCCACCTTCATCGCCTGGTACCTGATGCGGCGCGGCGAGGCGAGGCGGCGCCAGGCGATGCTGCAGGACATCACCGCCGGCCGCTGATTTGTCGATTTTCCATTGCATGAGGTAGTGCCATGTCGAGCCATGCCAATTCCGAGCATGTGGCGTCCTATTACGCCGCCACGGCCAACCCATCGCCCGAGCGCCCCGCCCTGGCGGGCGACATCGAGTGCGAGGTGTGCGTGGTCGGGGCGGGCTTCACGGGGATCTCGTCGGCGCTGCACCTGGCGGAGCAGGGTCGGCGCGTCGTCGTGCTGGAGGCCGCCCGCGTGGGCTTCGGCGCCTCGGGGCGCAACGGCGGCCAGATCGTCAACAGCTACAGTCGCGACATGGACGTGATCGAAGCCAGGTACGGTAATGAAACCGCCCGTGCGCTGGGCGACATGGCCTTCGAGGGCAACCGCATCATCCGCGAGCGAATCCGCCAGTACGCCATCGCCTGCGACCTCAAGCAGGGCAACCTGTTTGCCGCCTGCAACCGCAAGCAGCTCGCCGGGCTGCGCGAGCACAAGGCGCTTTGGGAGCGTTTCGGTAACCATGAGCTCGAGCTGCTGGAGGGCGAGGCCTACAAGCGCGAGGTCGGCAGCGAGCGCTACGTCGGCGCGCTGGTGGATCACTCCGGCGGGCATCTGCATCCGCTCAATCTGGTGCTCGGCCAGGCTGCCGCCTTCGCGGCGCTGGGCGGCGTCATCCACGAACGGACGCCGGTCACCGCGGCGGAACACGGCGAGCGGGTCACGCTGCGCACGCCGCAGGGCAGCGTGCGCGCCGAACGCGTGGTGATGGCCGGCAACGCCTACCTGCAAGGCGTGCTGCCGGAGCTGGAAAGCAAGTCGATGCCCTGCGGCACCCAGATCATCACTACCGAGCCGTTGTCGGAGGCTTTGCGCCGGGAGCTGATTCCCCACGACATGGCGGTGGAGGACTGCAACTACCTGCTCGACTACTACCGCTTCACCGCCGATGGCCGCCTGCTCTATGGCGGGGGCGTGAACTACGGCGGCCAGGACCCGGCGGACATCGCTGCGGTCATCCGGCCCAAGATGCTCAAGACCTTTCCGCAGTTGGCCGACGTGCGCATCGATTTCGCCTGGAGCGGCAACTTCCTGATGACGCTGAATCGCCTGCCCCAGTTCGGCCGGCTCAACGGCAACGTCTACTACGCCCAGGGCTATTCGGGCCACGGCGTGACCTGCTCGCACCTGGCAGGCAAGCTGATCGCCGAGGTGATGCGAGGCGAGGGCGAGCGCTTCGACGCCTTTGCCGGGCTGCCGCACCTGCCGTTCCCGGGCGGGCGGCTGCTGCGGGTGCCGCTCTCGGCGCTGGGCGCCTGGTACTACGCCACGCGGGATCGGTTGGGGTGGTGACAGTCGCTGTGGGCGGCAGTATCTGACGGGGTGCCGGATCGTCAGACGTGGCGCAGATACCAGTCGTACTCCTGCTGGCTCACCACCTTCATGGCCTGGGCCCGCTCGGCACGGCGGTTGGCCAGGAATACGCGGATGAAGTCGTGCCCCAGCGCCTCGCCCAGCACGACGTTCGCCTCCAGCAGGTCCAGGGCTTGCCGCCAGCTATTGGTCAGGCTGTGCGCTACCTGGTCGTAGGCGTTGCCGGTGATCGGCGGCGGCGGGGACAGCGCGCGGACCAGGCCGTGATGCAGGGAGGCCAGCAGGGTAGCCAGCAGCAGGTAGGGATTGACGTCGGCACCGGCCACCCGGTGTTCGATGCGCCGCGCGCTGCTCGGCCCTGAGGGAACGCGAAGCGCCACCGAGCGGTTGTCGAACCCCCAGGTGGGCGCCATGGGCACGTAGAGTCCCGGCTGGAAACGACGGAAGGAGTTGAGGTTGGGGGCGAACAGCGCCATGGAGCTGGGCATGTGCTCGAGCAGGCCGGCCACCGCCTGGTTGAGGCGCGGGCTGCCGAGTGGGTCATCGCCGGGTTCGCTGAAGACGTTGTGGCCTTCGGCGTCGAGCAGGCTGATATGCACATGGGTGCCGCTGCCGGCTTCCTCGCCGTAGGGCTTGGCCATGAAGGTGGCCTCGAACCCATGCTTGAGCGCCACTCCCTTGATCAGCCGCTTGAGCAGCACGGCGCTGTCGCAGGCCTTCATGGCATCGTCGCAGTGGACCAGGTTGACCTCGAACTGCCCCGGCGCGCACTCCTTCAGCGCGGTGTCCAGGGGCAGGCCCTGGGTCTCGGCGGCGCTCTGGATCTCTTCCAGAAAGTCGGCGTACTCATCCAGCTCCAGCATGGAGTAGAGCTGGCTCTGGGTGGCGCGCTCGCCGCTGCCTGGCGAGCGCGGCGGCTGGATCAGCCTCGCCTCGGTGCGCTGTCGATCGACTAGGTAGAACTCAAGCTCGAGCGCCACCACCGGGTTCAGGCCCATGGCGGTCAGGCGCCCCAGTACCCGGGCGAGCACCTGGCGAGGATCGGCAAAGAAGGGCGACTCGTCCGCTTCTACCATGGTCATCAGCAGCTGGCCCTGGCGGCCGTCGCGCAGCCAAGGTACCGGCATCAGGCTGCCGGGAATCGGTCGGCACAGGCGATCGCTGTCCCCGGTGGCCAGCCCCAGGCCTGTCTCCTCGATGGTGTTGCCATTGATATCCAGTGCAAAGACCGAGGCGGGTAGCGCGATGCCGCTATTGAAGGCCTTGGCCAGGTTGCTGCGTGGAATGCGCTTGCCGCGTGTGACACCGTTGAGGTCGCTGATCAGCAGGTCGAAGCTGTCGATCTCCGGGTGGCGATCCAGGAAGGCCTGGACATCATCGGCGGGGTTGGAAGGCATGGTGCTCACCTAGGGGCTTGGGGTTGTTGTTGATGACGTTTATCCTTTCTCGGCAAAGGGGTGTTGTCAAATTCTTTACGCATGACGAGCGTCCAATGTTCTTGCCGCGCCTTGCCTGAAGAGCCTGTAGCTCTCCTGTGGGCTTGTCGCTCATTTTGGTTGTGAAGAAGCTTGGAAAGATTAATCAACGTCGGTATGTTGAATAAAACATACCAGTGCCTGGGTGGCCCGGCGTGGAGCCGGCCATGCCGACCCGAGGGCCTCCAGTGGAGACGTTGCCGATGAACACCCGTGATTTCCAGGACCTCGACCGCTCACACCACCTGCACCCCTTTACCGACTTCAAGGCGCTGGGCGAGGAGGGCAGCCGGATCATCACCCATGCCGAGGGAATCTACATCCACGACAGCGAAGGCAACCGCATCCTCGACGCCATGGCCGGGCTGTGGTGCGTCAACCTGGGTTATGGCCGCGAGGAGCTGGTCGAAGCCGCCACCGCGCAGCTACGTGAGCTGCCCTACTACAACAGCTTCTTCAAGACCACCCATCCGCCGGCGATCAAGCTGGCCGAGAAGCTGGTGCAGCTGGCGCCGGCGCACATTAACCGGGTGTTCTTCACCGGCTCGGGCTCCGAGGCCAACGACACTGTGCTGCGCATGGTGCGCCGCTACTGGCAGCTGGCCGGCAGGCCCGAGAAGCAGTGGATCATCGGCCGCGAGAATGGCTACCACGGCTCGACGGTGGCCGGCCTGAGCCTCGGCGGCATGGCGCCGATGCACGGCCAGGGCGGCCCAACGGTGCCCAAGATCACTCACATCCGACAGCCCTACTGGTTCGGAGAAGGACGCGTCGAGGGAGGGCGCGGCAGTGACCCGGACAGCTTCGGCCGCGTGTGCGCCGCGGCCCTCGATGCCAGGATCCAGGCGCTCGGCGAGGAGAACGTGGCGGCCTTCATCGCCGAGCCGGTGCAGGGCGCGGGCGGCGCCATCATCCCGCCGGCGAGCTACTGGCCCGCGGTGAAGGAGGTGCTGGCCAAGTACGACATCCTGCTGGTGGTGGACGAGGTGATCTGCGGCTTCGGGCGCCTGGGCGAGTGGTTCGGCAGCGTCCATTACGACCTCAAGCCCGACCTCATGCCGATCGCCAAGGGCCTCTCTTCTGGCTACCTGCCGATCGGCGGTGTATTGGTGGGCGACCGCGTGGCCGACACCTTGGTCGAGGAGGGTGGAGAATTCTTCCATGGCTTTACCTATTCGGGCCATCCGGTGTGCGCCGCGGTGGCGCTGAAGAACCTCGAGCTGATGCAGGCCGAGGGCATCGTCGAGCGCGTGCGTGACGACATCGGCCCCTATCTGGCCGAGCGCTGGGCCGGCCTGGCCGGGCATCCGCTGGTAGGCGAGGCACGCTCCCAGGGGTTGATCGGTGCGCTGGAGCTGGTGGCCGACAAGGCCACCGGCGAGCGCTTCCCCAAAGCGCTCGGCGTGGGCACCCTGTGCCGCGACATCTGCTTTGAAACCGGCCTGGTGATGCGCTCGGTGGGTGATACGATGATCATCTCGCCGCCGCTGGTGATCAGTCGCGCCGAGGTCGACGAGCTGGTGGGCCTGGCTCGCCAGGCACTGGACGAGACCGCGCGGCGGCTGGCCGCCCGAGAACGGGTGGCTGTGTCACCCATCATAGAGGAGTCCCGATCGTGAGCCGTACGTCATCCCCCCGTACCCTGGCCGACTGGCAGGCCAGGGCCGCCGAGCTTGCCTTCGAGTCGCGCGCCTTCATCGACGACGCCTTCGTCGATGCCGAGGGCGGCGACACCTTCGAGTCGCGCAATCCGGCCACCGGCGAGATCCTGGCACGGGTGGCGAGCTGCGACGCGCCCGATGCCGAGCGCGCCGTGGCGGTCGCCCGCGAGGCCTTCGTGCGCGGCGAGTGGTCGCGCCTGGCGCCGGGCAAGCGCAAGAAGACGTTGCTGCGCCTGGCCGACCTGATGGAGGCCAACAAGCATGAGCTGGCGCTGATCGATACCCTCGACATGGGCAAGCCGATCGGCAGCTCGCTTGGCGACATGGCCGGCGCCATCGCCTGCCTTCGCTACCAGGCCGAGTGCATCGACAAGCTCTACGGCGAGGTGGCGCCCACCGGCGAGGACTCCTTGGCGCTGGTGCTGCGCGAGCCCATCGGTGTGGTGGCGGCCATCGTGCCGTGGAACTTCCCGCTGATGATGACCGCATGGAAGATCGCCCCGGCGCTGGCCGCCGGCAACAGCGTGATACTGAAGCCCTCGGAAAAATCGCCGCTGTCGGCGCTGCGCCTGGCCCAGCTGGCGCAGGAGGCGGGCCTGCCGCGCGGCGTATTCCAGGTGCTGCCGGGATTCGGCCACACCGTGGGCAAGGCCCTGGCGCTCTCCATGGAGGTCGATTGCCTGGCCTTCACCGGCTCCACCGCGGTGGGCAAGCAGCTGATGCAGTATGCCGGCCAGTCCAACCTCAAGCGGGTCTACCTGGAGTGCGGCGGCAAGTCGCCGAACATCGTCTTCGCCGACTGCAAGAACCTCGACAAGGTGGCGAGCCACGCCGCCGCGGCGATCTTCCACAACCAGGGCGAAGTGTGCATCGCCGGCTCGCGGCTGCTGGTGGAGAACGCGATTCGCGAGCCGTTCGTCGAAAAGGTACTCGCCGCGGCGCAGGGCATGCAGCCGGGCGATCCACTGGATCCTGAGAGCTTCATGGGCGCCATCGTCGACGAGACCCAGCATCGGCGTATCCTCGACTACATTCGCCAGGGCGTGGAAGAGGGCGCACGGCTGCGCACGGGCGGGAAGGCCATCGACGGCCCGGGGCTGTTCATCCCCCCCACGGTGTTCGACGGGGTGACGCCAGCCATGACCATCGGCCGCGAGGAGATCTTCGGCCCCGTGCTGGCGGTGTTCGGCTTCGATACGGAAGAGGAAGCGGTAGCCATGGCCAACGACACGCCCTACGGCCTGGCGGCGGGGCTTTGGAGCCAGGACATCGACCGCATCATGCGCGTCACGCGGCGCCTGCAGTCGGGCCAGGTGTTCGTCAACAACTGGGCCGGCGGCGACCAGACCATGCCCTTCGGCGGCGTGAAGCAGTCGGGCAACGGCCGCGACAAGTCGCACCACAGCCTGGAGGAGTACTCCGAGCTCAAGAGCGTTTGGATGTCGCTGCAACCAAGCTGATCCTGCCAGAAACCCGCAGGGGATGAGCCGGCGGTCGTGGCGAGTATACTGGCGCCAGGACCGCCTGCAGGAGAACGCCCTTGTACGACCTTGCCACGCTTCCCCCTGGCTATGCCATGGCGCTCGCTGCGCTTCTGGCATTCCTGATCGCCTTCGGCTTGGCAGGCTTTCTCGCGACCCGTCGCCAGCAGGCCGAGGCGGCGCGGCACGAGACCGCCATGGCCGAGCTTCGCGAACGGCTGGCCGAGCGCGAGCGGCGAGCCGATGCGCTGCAGCGTGAGCTGGGCGAGGCGCAGGTGCGCGAGGCGCGCCTGGCCACCACGCTGGAGCAGAAGCAGCAGCACTTCGAGGCGCAGCTAGGCCTGCTGCGCGACAGTCGCGAGCAACTGCGCCAGGAGTTCGAGAACCTGGCCAACGAGATCCTCGAGCGCAAGGGGCGCGCCTTCTCGGAGCTATCCCAGCAGCGCATCAGCGGCCTGCTGCAGCCGATCCAGGCGGAGATGAAGGGCTTTCGCGAGAAGGTCGAGACGATTCACCGCCACGATACCGAGCAGCGTGCCGGACTTCGCGCCGAGCTGCGCCACCTGCAGGCACTCAACCGCGAGATCACCGACCAGGCCGAGCGCCTGACCCAGGCGCTGCAAGGCCAGAAGAAGGTACAGGGCAACTGGGGCGAGCTGATGCTGGAGAACGTGCTGGAGGGCTCCGGCCTGCGCCCCGGCAAGGACTACCAGCGCGAGGTGAGTTTCTCTACCGCCGATGGTCGCCGTCGCCCCGATGCGGTGGTCTACCTGCCCCAGGGGCGGCATCTTGTGATCGATGCCAAGACCTCGCTTGCCGCCTACGTGCGCTACGTCAACGCCGAGGACGAGCGGGAACGCGAGCTGGCGCTGGCGGCCCATGCCACGGCGGTGGGCGATCGCATCGCCGAGCTGGCCGACAAGCACTACTACGACCTGCCGGGGCTCAACTCGCCGGATGTGGTGATCATGTTCATCCCGGTGGAGTCGGCCTACGTCGAGGCGCTCAAGCACGACGAGACCCTCTACCAGCGTGCCATCGAGAACAACGTGCTGGTGGCCACCCCGACCACGCTGCTGACCAGCCTCAACGTGGTGCGCCAGCTGTGGCGCTTCGAGGACCAGAGCCGCCACGGCGCCGAGCTGGCCAATCGCGCCGAGCGGTTCTACAACAAGCTGCGGCTGTTCCTGGAGAGCATGCAGGAGGTGCAGAGCAAGCTCGACGGCGCCCGCGACAGCTACGACCGCGCCATGGGACAGCTGGTCAACGGTCGCGGCAACCTGATCAAGCAGGCCGCCGAATTCCAGGAGCTGGGCGTGGCGGTAAAGAAGGAGCTACCCGCCGAGCTGGTCGAGCGGGCAGCGCTGGAGCTGGACGCCGCGTACCCCAGGCGTTCAGGTGGAGAGACGGCTCGTTCGCCGTGGCAAGATAATTATACCTGAGTTGTACGATATGCAGTAACCTGGGTCTACCTGTACAGCCCGAGAGGAGCGCCCATGTTCGGCATGTTTCGGCGAGACCCGAAGAAGAAGCTGCAGAAGGCCTACGAGCGCAAGCTCGAAGCGGCGATGCTGGCATCGCGCAACGGCGACATGCGGGCCAATGCCTCGCTTACCGAGGAGGCCGAGGCCTTGCGGGCGGAGATAGAGCGCCTGAAGCGGGGCTAGAAGGCCCGGGCAGGTGTACAGCAGCTCACCAGCCGGCAGGGTTCGCTGCCGAGGTTGCGGAAGCGGTGGGGGACGTTGGTGTCGAAGTAATAGGCTTCGCCGGGGCCGAGCAGCCGGGTCTGCGGGCCGATGGTGATCTCGATCTCGCCTTCCAGCACCACGCCGGCCTCTTCGCCCTGGTGGGCGATCATTTCGCGGCCGGTGTCGGCGCCGGGGGGGTAGGTCTCGATCATGAAGGCCAGCGCGCGGCTGGCGCGATTGGCGCCGACCAGCTTGTAGATGACCTCGCCGCTGCCCACGTCGGCCAGCTCGTCGGCGGTGTAGAAGACCTGGTCCCGGCTCACCATGTCCATGGTGAAGAAGTCGCCCACGCTGATGGGAATGGCGTCGAGGATCTTCTTCAGCGAGCTGACCGAGGGGCTGACCTTGCCCTGCTCGATCAAAGACAGGCTGGAGTGGGTCACGCCGCAGCGCTTGGCCAGCTCGCGCTGGGAAATGCCGCGCAGGTTGCGCAGGGCGCGCAGGCGAGTGCCGAGATCATCTGACATCATCTTCTCCTGAGCCGAGGGGCGGGAACCGGCTTCCCGCCCCGTCCCGCCCTTGGGCCTTCAGCAGAGGGGCTTCAACAGAGGGGCTTCAACAGAGCGCGTCCAGTTTCTGCTTGAGCAGCTGGTTGACCTGCTGCGGGTTCGCCGTGCCGCGCGAAGCCTTCATGACCTGGCCGACGAAGTAGCCGATCATCTTGCCGCGCTTGTCCGGCTCGGCGTCGCGATACTGTGCCACCTGCGCCGGGCTGTCGCCGATCACCTGGTCGATCATCGCTTCGATGGCGCCGGTGTCGGTGACCTGCTTGAGCCCCTGGGCCTCGATGATGGCGTCGGCGCTGGCACCCTGGCCGTTCCACAGCGCCTGGAACACCTGCTTGGCGGCCTTGCCGTTGATGGTGTCGTCGAGCACCCGCACGAGCAGTTCGCCGAGCTGGCGCGCCGAGACCGGGCTGTCGGCCATGGCCAGGCCTTCGCGGTTCAGCGCGCCGGCGAGCTCGCCCTGGACCCAGTTGGCGGCCTGCTTGGCATCGCCGCAGACGTCCTTTACTTCTTCAAAGTAGTCGGCCATCTCGCGGGTGGCGGACAGCACGCTGGCATCGTAGGCGGAAAGGCCCAGTTCGTTCTCGAAGCGGGCGCGTTTTTCCGCCGGCAGTTCCGGCAGGTTGTCGCGCAGGTGGTCGATATAGGCCTGGTCGAGCACCACCGGCAGCAGGTCGGGGCAGGGGAAGTAGCGATAGTCGTTGGCTTCCTCCTTGGTCCGCATGCTGCGGGTCTCGTCGCGCTCGGGGTCGTACAGGCGCGTCTCCTGCACCACCTGGCCGCCATCCTCGAGCAGCTCGACCTGGCGCTCCACCTCGTAGGCGATGGCGCGCTCGACGAAGCGGAAGGAGTTGACGTTCTTGATCTCCGCGCGGGTGCCGAAGGCTTCCTGGCCCAGGGGGCGCACCGAGACGTTGACGTCGCAGCGCATCGAGCCCTCGGCCATGTTGCCGTCCGAAATGCCGAGGTAGGTGACGATCGAGTGGATCGCCTTGAGGTAGGCCGCGGCCTCCTTGGCGCTGCGCATGTCGGGTTCGGAGACGATCTCCAGCAGCGGGGTGCCGGCGCGGTTGAGGTCCACCCCGGTCATGCCGTGGAAGTCTTCGTGCAGCGACTTGCCGGCATCCTCCTCGAGGTGCGCATGGTGCACGCGGATCGGCTTGGTGGTGCCGTCCTCGAGGGTGATCTCGACCACGCCCGGGCCGACGATGGGCTGGTACATCTGGCTGGTCTGGTAGCCCTTGGGCAGGTCGGGGTAGAAGTAGTTCTTGCGGTCGAACACCGAGACCTCGGCGATCTCGGCATGCACTGCCAGGCCGAACTTCACCGCCATGGCCACGGCGGCCTCGTTGAGCACCGGCAGCACGCCGGGCAGGCCGAGGTCGACGGCGCAGGCCTGGGTGTTGGGCTCGGCGCCGAAGGCGGTGGAAGCACCGGAGAAGATCTTCGAACGGGTGGCGAGCTGGACATGGACTTCCAGGCCAATCACGGTTTCCCACTGCATCAGAGCGTCTCCTCGGCGAAGGCGGGACGTTGACGATGCCAGTCGGTCGCCAGCTGGAACTGGTGGGCGACGTTGAGCAGGCGCGCCTCGGTGAAATGGCTGCCGAGTATCTGCAGGCCGATGGGGCGGCTGCCGGCAAGGCCCGCCGGCACGCTCATGCCGGGAATGCCCGCCAGGTTGACGGCAATGGTGTAGATGTCCTGCAGGTACATCGAGACCGGGTCCTTCTTGGCGCCGAGATCGAAGGCCGGGGTGGGGGCGGCGGGACCCATCAGCACGTCGACCTCCTCGAAGGCGTCGAGGAAATCCTGGCGGATCAGGCGGCGTACCTGCTGTGCCTTCTTGTAGTAGGCATCGAAGAAGCCTTCGGAAAGGGTGTGGGTGCCGATCAGGATGCGGCGCTTGACTTCGTCGCCGAAGCCCTCGGCGCGGCTGCGCTTGTAGAGGTCGATCAGGTCGGCCGGGTTGTTGCAGCGATGGCCGAAGCGCACGCCGTCGTAGCGCGACAGGTTCGACGACGCTTCCGCCGGGGCGATGACGTAATAGGCCGGAATCGCATAGTGGGTATGCGGCAGGCTCACTTCGCGCACGCTGGCGCCGAGCGATTCGAAGACCTTGATCGCCTCGCGCACGGCGGCCTCGACCTGCGGGTCGAGGCCGTCGCCGAAGTGCTCGCTGGGCAGGCCGATCTTGAGGCCCGAGAGGGCGGTGCCGAGCTCCTCGGTGTAGTCGGGCACGCCGCGGGCCACGCAGGTGGAGTCGCGCAGGTCGTGGCCGGCGATGGCGTTGAGCAGCAGGGCGCAGTCCTCGGCGCTGCGCGCCATGGGGCCGGCCTGATCGAGGCTAGAGGCGTAGGCGACGATGCCGTAGCGCGACACGCGGCCATAGGTCGGCTTGAGGCCGGTAATGCCGCAGAAGGCGGCGGGCTGGCGGATCGAGCCGCCGGTGTCGGTGCCCATGGCGGCCGGGACCAGCCCTGCCGCCACCGCCGCCGCGCTGCCGCCGGAGGAGCCGCCGGGCACCGCCGTGAGATCCCAGGGGTTCTTCACCGCGCCGTAGTGGCTGTTCTCGTTGGAGGAGCCCATGGCGAACTCGTCCATGTTGGTCTTGCCGAGGCTGACGGTGCCGGCCTCGACCAGCTTCTCGACCACGGTGGCGTCGTAGGGGGCGACGAAGTTGTCGAGCATCTTCGAGCCGCAGCTGGTCTTGACCCCGCGAGTGCAGAAGATGTCCTTGAGTGCCAGGGGCAAGCCGGTGAGCGGGCCGGCATTGCCGGCAGCCCGCGCCGTATCGGCGGCATCCGCGGCGGCCAGCGCCTGTTCGGGCGTGGGGGTGATGAAGCTGTTCAGCTTGCCATCGAGGCGGTCGATGCGGCCCAGCAGGTGCTGGGTCAGCTCACGGCTGGAGAACTCGCGCGCTTCCAGCGAACGGGCGAGTTCGACGAGAGTCTTGTCATGCATGCGGCATGGCTCCATGAAGGCGTGCCGTTGGGCAGGGCTAAGGTGCAAGGGGCGTCGGAGAAGGCGTCGGGGCAGGGCGCCCGGCCTCATTCGACCACGCGGGGCACCAGGTAGAGTCCGTTTTCCACCGCCGGGGCACAGCGCTGGAACGCCTCGCGCTGGTTGCCTTCGGTCACTTCGTCGGCACGCAGGCGCTGGGTGACGTCCAGCGGGTGGGACAGCGGGGCGACGCCCTCGGTGTCGAGCGACTGAAGCAGGTCGACCATCTCGAGAATGCGGCCGAGGTCGTCGACGTAGCGAGCGGCGTCGTCGTCGCTCAGGCCAAGCCGGGCCAGGTGAGCGGCCCGCTGCACGTCTGCTTTTTCAAGCGCCATGGGCGAAATGTCCTCGCACGAAAGAAGGAAGAGAGGGTGGCGAACAGCGGGGAAAGGTACCATATCCCAGGCATTTCGGGCACTCTTCCGGGCGGTGAGGTGGGCTGTCGCTTGCTGCGCGGGGGCCGCGATGATACCGTTTGCCTCCGCACTGGTCCCCCGCTCTGCACTAGGTAACGACGTCCATGTTCAAACGCTTGAGGGGGCTGTTTTCCAGCGATCTCTCCATCGATCTGGGTACAGCCAATACACTGATTTACGTGCGCGGTCGCGGTATCGTGCTCGACGAGCCTTCGGTGGTGGCCATTCGCCAGTCCGGCAACATGCGCAGCGTGGCTGCGGTGGGCGCCGATGCCAAGCGCATGCTGGGGCGTACACCGGGTAACATCACGGCCATCCGGCCCATGAAGGACGGCGTCATCGCCGACTTCACCGTCACCGAGCAGATGCTGCAGCACTTCATCCGCAAGGTGCACCAGAGCACCTTCCTCACCCCGAGCCCGCGTGTCCTGGTCTGCGTGCCCTGCATGTCTACCCAGGTGGAGCGGCGGGCGATCAAGGAGTCGGCCGAGGGCGCCGGTGCCCGCGAAGTCTTCCTCATCGAGGAGCCCATGGCCGCCGCCATCGGGGCCGGCCTGCCGGTCGACGATGCGCAGGGCTCCATGGTGGTGGACATCGGTGGCGGGACCACCGAGATTGCCATCATCTCGCTCAACGGCGTGGTCTATTCCGAGTCGATCCGCGTCGGCGGCGACCGCTTCGACGAGGCCATTACCGCCTACGTGCGCCGCCACTACGGCAGCCTGATCGGCGAAGCCACCGCCGAGCGCATCAAGGAAGAGATCGGCTGCGCCTACCCCGGCGGCGAGCTGCGCGAGATCGACGTGCGCGGGCGCAACCTGGCGGAGGGCATTCCGCGCAGCTTCACGCTCAATTCCCACGAGATTCTCGATGCCCTGCAGGAGACGCTCTCGCAGATCGTCGCCGCGGTCAAGAGCGCGCTGGAGCAGTCGCCGCCCGAGCTGGCCTCGGATATCGCCGAGCGCGGCCTGGTACTGACCGGTGGCGGCGCGTTGCTGCGTGACCTGGACAAGCTGATCGCCGAGGAGACCGGCCTGCCGGTCATCGTGGCTGAAGATCCCCTGACCTGCGTGGCGCGGGGCGGCGGCAAGGCCCTGGAGATGATCGACCGTCATACCTTCGAACTGCTCTCCAGCGACTGACGTCGGCATTTCTCGCGGGAGGGGACGTCTATCAAACCGCTGTTCTCGCACGGATCGGTGCCGGGCTATCGCATGCTTTTGTGTGCGATGGCCGCGTCTGCGTTGATGTTTGCCGACCACCACTTCACGCGCATGGAAGAGGTGCGCGCCCACCTCTCCACGGTGGTCGCGCCCATCCAGCGGCTGGTGGCGGTGCCAAGCGACGTGCTGGCCTGGGGAACGCTCGCGCTTTCCGACCAGCGCGCCTTGGTGGAGGAGAATCGCCGGCTGCGCGAGCAGATGCTCCACCTGTCCCACCGGGTCCAGCACATGTCGAGCCTGACGGCGGAGAACGTGCGCCTGCGCGAGCTGCTGGGGGCGGCCGCGCAGATGGACGGCGCCTATGTCACCGCCGAGCTGCTGTCGCTCGATGCCGATCCCTTCGCCCACCAGATGGTGGTCGACCGGGGGCGCCGCAATGGGGTCTTCGTGGGCCAGCCGGTACTCGATGCCTCGGGGCTGGTGGGCCAGGTCACGGCGGTCTCGGCCTATTCGAGCCGGGTGCTGATGGTGTCCGATGCCAGCCATGCGCTGCCTGTTCAGGTCAATCGCAACGGCCTGCGCTTCGTGCTCCAGGGCAGCGGCCAGTACGATAGCCTGCGTGTGCTGCACGTGCCGGATACGGCGGATATCCGCGTGGGCGACCTGCTGGTGACCTCGGGCCTGGCGGGGCGCTTTCCCCCCGGTTATCCCGTGGCCAGGGTGACCCAGGTGGTACACGACCCCGGCCAGCCCTTCGCCCGGGTCAACGCCGCCCCCGTGGCGCGGCTGCAGCGCTCGCGGCATTTTCTGCTGATCTTCCCGCCCGACCCCGTGCCGGTTCCCGACGAGGACAGCTGGGAGCGTGGCCTGCCGGCCGAACTTGGCTTCATGCCGCTGCCCATGCCGGCCGATACGGAGGAGGAGTGATGGCCCATTCGCATCGCACGGCACTACCCTGGGTCTGGCTGACGCTGCTGCTGGCACTGTGCCTGCAGGTCATGCCGCTGGCCGAAGGCTGGCAGCTGTGGCGTCCCGACTGGCTCGGCCTGATGCTGATCTACTGGTGCATGGCATCGCCGGATCGCGTCGGGGTCTTGCACGGCTTCGTCTTCGGGCTGCTGCTCGACCTCATCGAAGGCGCCACCCTTGGCCAGAATGCGCTGGTGCTGGCGCTGCTGGCCTTCCTTGCGGCGCTGGTCTACCCGCGTTTTCGCACCTATTCCCTGGTGCAGCAGGCGCTGCTGGTGCTGGTGCTGCTGGGCCTGGTGCAATTGACCGAGCAGTGGCTGCGCACCCTGTTCGGCCCGTTCACGATGCACCTGGCCTTTCTCATCCCCTCGCTGATCGGCGCGGCGCTGTGGCCCTGGCTTGCCACCATGTTCCAGGCCTTCGAGCGCCACCTTGCCAATCGAGGCGTCACCCCATGAGGCGGCGTGCCGCTCGGCTCTGCCTCGCTTCCGCCTCGCCCCGTCGGCGCCAGCTGCTCGCGTCGATCGGCGTCGAGGTCGACGTCCATCCGGTCGACATCGACGAGACGCCCCGCGCCGGTGAGGCTGCCGAGGCCTATGTGCGTCGCCTGGCGCGGGAAAAGGCGCTGGCCGGTGCGCAGGGCGCCGTGCTGCCGGTGCTGGGAGCGGATACGGCGGTGATCCTCGACGGGAGCATCCTGGGCAAGCCGCGCGACCAGGTCCATGCCGCCGCCATGCTGGGTGCGCTTGCCGGACGCACGCATGAGGTCATCACCGCGGTGGCGGTGGCCGGGCCGGCGGGCCTGCTGGAGGCTTGCGTGGCGACCCGGGTGACCCTGCGCACCATCGCGCCGCACGAGATCGCGGCCTACTGGGCCACGGGCGAGCCCGTCGACAAGGCGGGCGGCTATGCCATCCAGGGGCTGGCCGCCATCTTTGTCGAACGCATCGAAGGCAGCCATTCGGCCGTGGTGGGCCTGCCGCTGTTCGAGACCGCCGCGCTGCTGGCGCAACAGGGCGTGGCGCCATGGAAGGATGCTGTCTAGCGGCGACCCTATGTCATAATGCCCGCAGACTCGATTGGATAAGGATTCCCGCATGAGCGGCGAAGTATTGATCAACCTGACGCCGATGGAAACCCGGGTCGCCGTGGTGGAAAACGGGGTCTTGCAGGAGGCGCTCATCGAGCGCACGCGGCGGCGCGGCATCGTCGGGAATATCTACAAGGGGCGCGTGGTACGCGTCCTGCCCGGCATGCAGGCGGCGTTCGTCGACATCGGGCTGGACCGGGCGGCCTTCATCCATGCCCACGAGATCATGCCGCCCGGCACCCCGCCGGACGAGCAGGTCTCCATCGGTCATCTGCTGCACGAGGGTCAGGCGCTGGTGGTCCAGGTCACCAAGGACCCCATCGGCTCCAAGGGCGCGCGGCTGACCACCCACCTTTCGGTGCCGTCGCGCTACCTGGTCTACATGCCCGACTCCCCGCATCACGGTGTCTCCCAGCGTATCGAGGACGAGCGCGAGCGCGAGCGGCTGCGCTCCTTGCTGGAGGAGTGCCAGGCGGAGCAGGAGCTCGAGGTCACCGGCGGCTTCATCGTGCGCACCGCGGCCGAGAACGTGGGCAAGGAAGAGCTCTACGCCGACATGCATTTCCTGCTGCGGCTGTGGCGCAAGGTCAGCGAGCGCAAGGTGACCGCCGGCGCCCCCAGCGTGATCTACGACGACCTGCCGCTGTTCATTCGCACCCTGCGCGACCTGATGCGCGACGAGATCGAGAAGGTGCGCATCGACTCGCGGGAGAACTACGTCAAGCTGATCGAATTCGCCCAGGAGTTCATGCCCGACTCCAGCGCGCGCATCGAGTACTACCCCGGCGAGCGGCCGATCTTCGACCTCTACAGCGTCGAGGATGAGATCCAGAAGGCGCTGGGGCGCAAGGTGCAGCTGAAATCGGGCGGTTACCTGGTGATCGACCCCACCGAGGCGATGACCACCATCGACGTCAATACCGGCGGCTACGTCGGCCATCGCAATCTCGAAGAGACCATCTTCAAGACCAACCTCGAGGCGGCCAACGCCATCGCTCGCCAGCTGCGCCTGCGCAACCTGGGCGGCATCATCATCATCGACTTCATCGACATGGAGGACCCCGAGCATCAGCGCCAGGTGCTGCGGGTGCTCGAGAAGGCGCTGGAGCGCGACCACGCCAAGACCAAGTGCACCGGCGTGACCGAGCTCGGCCTGGTGCAGCTGACCCGCAAGCGGACCCGCGAGAGCCTGGAACAGACCCTGTGCGAGTCGTGCCCCACCTGCGGCGGCCGCGGCACGCTGAAGACCGCCGAAACGGTCTGCTACGAAATCTTTCGCGAGATCCTGCGCGAAGAGCGCGCCTACAGCGCCGAGACGTACATGGTGCTGGCGTCCCAGCCGGTGGTGGACCGCCTGCTCGACGAGGAGTCCGCCGCGGTGGCTGACCTGGAAGCCTTCATCGGCAAGACCATACGCTTCCAGGTGGAGAGCCACTACTCCCAGGAGCAGTACGACATCGTGCTGATGTGAGTGCCGCCTGGATGAGTGCCGCCCGCTGGGTCGTTCGTTGGCTGCTGACGCTTGCCGCCGTGCTGCTGGCACTGGTGGCATTGCTGCTGCTGGCGGTGCGGGTGGCGCTGACCCAGGTGGACGCGCTGGAGCCGCGGGTGGAAGCGCTGCTCGAGGCGCGTTCCGGAGCGCATGCCGAGCTTCAGCGGCTGAACGCCCGCCTGGCAGGGCTGGACCCCCTGGTGGAGGGCGGCGGGCTCGTGGTGCGCACGCACGATGGCCCCGACGCCCTGCCGCTGCTGGAGGTAGACCATGCGCGGCTGCGGCTGGATACCCTGGCCAGCCTGCGCCATGGCATGCCGGTGGTCGAAGAGGCGCGGCTGTCGGGGCTGACCCTGCATCTTTACCAGGACGCGCAGGGCGGTTGGCACTGGCCCGATCCCGCCGACATTCCCCCCATGCTGATGGATGGCGACTTCGACCTGGAAGAGCTCGATGCCTGGGTCGGCACGCTGCTGCGCCAGCGTGCCTGGGTCGAGGATCTGCGCCTGGTGCTGCATGGCCGTGACCGACGCCTCGTGCTGCATTCCCCGCGCGTGCTGCTGACCGGTGACGAGCGCCGGGCCCACCTGGAAGGTGAAGTGCACCTCGAAGGCCAGGAGGAAGCCTCGCTGCAGGCGGTGCTGGAGATCCTGCCCGGCCCCTCCGGTTTTCGCGACTTCAGCGCGGCGCTGCAGGCCGACATGAAGCTCGATACCCTGATCGACCTGGTCGAGATCTTCACCCATGACGACCCGCTGCGGCTGGAGGATGCCAGCGGCGACGTGCGGCTATGGGGGCGCTGGCACCGCGGGGCGCTTGCCGATGCACGGCTGGATGTCGATGTGCCCCGGCTGGCGCTGCGGCGTGACGACGAGATCATCCTGCTCGAGCCCCTGCGTGCCCGCGGCCAGTGGCTGCGCAGCGATACTGGCTGGGAAGCCTGGCTGCAGGGCGATGCCTCTGCCGCGGAGCGCGCCGAGCCCATCGCGCTGCGCGAGGAGGACGAGCCTGCGCTGCCGCACTACTGGCACCTGCGCTATGGCGACGAGGGCTGGTGGCTGACGACCAGCCGCTTCGAACTGGCATCGCTGGCCGGCTGGCGAGACCGCGTGCTGCTCCCCGAGGGCTTGATCCGGACCCTTGATGCCCTCGAGCCCCGCGGGCTGGTCTCGGGGCTCGGCTTCGGACGGCGCAACGGCCACTGGGTGGCGCAGGCCGCGGTGCACCAGGTCGAGGTGGAGCCCTGGGACGCAGTGCCCGGGGGCGGCCCGCTCGATGCCTGGGTCGAAGCGCGTGATTTCACCGGGCGCGTGCAGTTTGCCGGGGTCGGTGAGCCGGCGCTCAAGTTGCCCCAGCTCTACCCGGAGCCCATGGCGCTTTCGCATGCCAGCGGCGAGGTGCGCTGGAGCTACGACGGCCCGCGCACCTTCGTCAGTGGCCGAGGGCTCAAGGCCGGTTGGCAGGGCGCCGAGGTGGAGGGCGGCTTCGGCCTGGCCATCGGCGGTGGCATGCGCGGCGGCCTGGGGCTCGATCTGAGCTTTCGCGACGTCGATGCCGTCGAACGCCCGCTGATGGACTGGCTGCCTGCCGATGTACTGGGCGATGAGCTCGATGCCTGGCTGGCCGCCGGCATCGCCGGGCGGGTATCTCAGGGGGAGCTGCGGCTGCATCTGCCGCTGATGCGCGAAGAGGGACGCGTGGCGCCGCGGCTGCAGCTCGACCTGGACATTGAGCAGGGTAGGCTGCCCTTCGCCCCCCAGTGGCCGGTAATCGAGGGCCTGGAGGGGCGGCTGCGAGCCGGCATCGACAGCCTGGAAGCGGACGTGCACTACGCGGAGAGCCTGGGGGTGGAAGCGACAGAGGGTCGCGTCGTGCTGAGCGACGGCCGGCTGCGTATCAGCGGGGATCTTGCGGGCGAGGCCGCGGCCGTTCGTCGTTACCTGGCCAACATCCCGCTCGATGCCATGGCCCATGTGGAGGACTGGCGCGGGGAAGGCAGCGCCTCGGGCAAGCTGGACGTGGCCATGACGCTGGGCGATGCGGAGGATCTCGCCCTGGCGCTCAAGACCGAGGTGGCGCTGGAGCGGCTGACCTACTTGCCGCTCGGCCTCCAGTTCCGCGAAGTCCGCGGGCCGCTTGCCTGGCTGCAGCGCGGCGACGAGGGCGGGCTGGCGGGCGAACTCGACGCCAGCGTGCTGGGCGGCCCCCTGCGGCTCGACATCGATACCCTGGCCGGGCGTGTGACAGGTGAAGGCGCCGTGCAGTTGGGCCAGGCGCTTGAGCTGTTCGATGCCGGTGCGCTGGGCGAGCTCGTATCGGGGCGCCTGCCCTGGCGTGGGCGGCTCCAGCTCGGCGAGCGCAGCAACACGCTGCGCCTGGACAGTACGCTGCGCGGGGTGGGCATCGGCCTTCCCGCGCCGCTGGGCAAGCGAGCGGATGAATCCCGCCCGTTGTGGGTGGATGTCGATCTCGACCGGCTCTGGGCCGAGGCCGAGATGGGAGGCGACATGCGCCTGCGCTGGCGCTGGCGCGGCCTGACGGAGTCCTCGCTGGGGCAGGGCCAGGCTTGGCTGGGGCGCCTGCCGGACGCGCCCGCATGGCACGACGGGCCGGGGTGGCAGGTGGAGCTCTACCAGTCGCGCCTCGATCTCGCCGAATGGGGAGCGGCGCTGGCACCCATGGCCGATGGCGCCGGCGCCATGGGCGGTGGCGGCGAGCTGCCCGCCCTGCGTCGGCTGCGAGTGGAAGCGGCCTGCCTGGTGGGCCCCGACGATTGCCTGGGAGTGATGACCGCCGAGGCCTCGCCGCATCGCGGCGGAGGGTGGCGCGTGGGGCTGCAGGGCGACTTGCTTTCGGGCTACTTCGACTACCGCCCCGCGCTGGCCGATCCGCTCGACATCGCGCTGACCCGCCTGAGCCTGGACGGCCTGCTGCCGGCAGGCGCCGAGGGAACGGGGCGGCTGCTCGACGAGATCGACGTGCCGCCCGAGCCGGCGCCGCTGCCGACGTGGGTGGCCGACCTGCCCGACGGCCGCCTGCGTATCGCCGACATTGCCTACCAGGGGCGGCTGTTCGGCCCCTTCACGGCCTATTGGCAAGCGGGCCCCAACCGGCTTGCCGTGGCGCCGCTGGGCCTCTCGCTGGGACAAGTCACCGCACGAGGGGAGGTGGTCTGGGAGGCGGCAGGCTCCCAGGATACCCTGACCCGTTCGCGCCTCGACCTGGATGGACGCGACCTTGGCACTGCCCTGGAGCGGCTTGGCCAGCCAGTGGTCATCCGCAGCGGCGAGACGCGGGTGCGGACCCAGTTGGCCTGGCCCGGAGCACCCTGGCAGTTCGCCCTGGCGCGTTCACGCGGCAGCATCGAGCTTGAGCTGCGCAACGGTCGCTTCGTGCAGCTCGAGTCGCCCACCGCCCGGGTGGTGGGGCTGCTCAACGTGGACAATCTCCTGCGCCGCCTGCGCCTGGATTTCTCCGATGTCACCGGCCAGGGCACCGCCTTCGACCATGTGATTGGCGCCGCCACGCTCTATGGTGGCATCCTGGAAACCAGCGGGCCGGTCAGGATCGACGGGCCGGCCACCTCGTTCACGCTGGACGGCACGGTCGACCTGGCCCGCCAGGAACTCGACCAGCGCCTCGGCGTCACAGTTCCAGTGAGCAGCAGCCTGCCGTTGGCTGCCGTACTGGCCGGTGCCCCCGTGGTGGGCGGTGCGCTGTTCATTGCCGATCGACTGTTCGGCAGTGCCATCGACCGAGTCACTCGAATTCATTATCGCGTCCGCGGCCCCTGGGCCGATCCCGACGTCAAACTGGAAACCGCCGAATGACACATCAATCGCCCGCGATGCTGGATACCGCCGTCGAGATCCTGCTGCGCCCGGGAGGGCTCGACCTGGGCTCCCTGGATATCGGCCTTGGCCATGCGCTCGGCCCGGGCATCGATTATGCCGACCTCTATTTCCAGCGCAGCTGGCATGAAAGCTGGGTGCTCGAGGATGGCGAGGTCAAGGAGGCCGGCTACAACATCGATGGCGGGGTAGGCGTGCGCGCCATGGCTGGCGAAAAGACCGGCTTTGCCTATTCCAACCAGATCACCCTGGATGCCCTGGCCGAAACGGGGCGTACCGCCTCCGGCATCGTGCGCAGCGGCGCCTCGCTTGAGACGTCTCCGCGCATCCTTGCGCAAGCCGATATCCGCTATGCCGACATCGACCCCCTGGCGAGCCTCTCGGCCGAGGACAAGATCGCCCTGCTCAAGCAGGCCGATCGCGTGGCGCGTGCCGCCGATCCCTCGGTGACCCAGGTCAGCGCATCGCTCACCGGGGTCCACGAGATCATGCTGGTGGTGGCCAGCGACGGCACCCTGGCGGCCGACGTGCGCCCGCTGGTGCGCTTCAACGTCAGCGTGATCGCCGCCAGGAACGGCCGTCGCGAGCGCGGCAGTGCCGGTGGCGGTGGCCGCTATGCCATGTCACGCCTGCGGGACGACAACGTCGCCGAGCGCTTCGCCAAGGAGGCCGTGCGCCAGGCGCTGGTCAACCTCGAGGCGGTCGATGCCCCGGCCGGGCAGCTGCCCGTGGTGCTGGGGCCGGGCTGGCCCGGTATCCTGCTGCACGAAGCCGTCGGCCACGGCCTGGAAGGCGACTTCAACCGCAAGGGCAGCTCCGCCTTTGCCGGCCGCATGGGGCAGCGCGTGGCGGCCCCCGGTGTCACGGTGGTGGATGACGCCACCCTGGCGGACCGGCGCGGCTCCATGAGCGTGGATGACGAAGGCACCCCGGGGCAATACACCCCGCTGATCGAAGACGGCATCCTGACGGGCTACATGCAGGACAAGCTCAACGCCCGGCTGATGGGCATGGCCCCGACCGGCAACGCCCGTCGCGAGTCCTTCGCCCACATGCCGATGCCGCGCATGAGCAACACCTATATGCTGGCCGGCCAGGACGACCCCGCCGACATCATCAAGAGCGTGCGGCGTGGGCTCTACGCGGTCAGTTTCGGTGGAGGGCAGGTGGATATCACCTCGGGCAAGTTCGTGTTCTCCGCCAGCGAGGCGTACCTGATCGAGGACGGGCGCATCACCGCCCCGGTCAAGGGTGCCACGCTGATCGGCAATGGACCCGAGGCGATGGGCCGGGTGTCGATGATCGGCCACGACCTCGAGCTCGACACCGGCATCGGCGTATGCGGCAAGGAGGGCCAGGGCGTGCCCGTGGGCGTGGGCCAGCCGACCTTGAAGCTCGATGAGCTTACCATCGGTGGAACGCAATCCTGAGCCGCCCACGCGGCGTCCCGCTGACGCCAGGCGGTCAGGCGCGCAAGCCGGACGTCGACCTGCGAGCGGTCAAAGCCCCGCCGTATCGCGGATCAGCCGGAACAGCTTGCGCGAGTTGGCCGGCGGCTTGCCCCGCTCGCGCTCGCTCTTGGCGTTGCGGATCAGCTGGCGCAGGGCCTGGCGGTCGACGTCGGGGTAGTCCTCGATGAAGGCCTCGACGGCTTCGTCGCCTTCGTCGAGCAGCCGGTCGCGCCATTTTTCAAGGCGGTGGAAGGCAAGGTCGCGACGCCTGGCTTCCTTCTCGATTTCGTCGAACACGGCCTGGATGGCGTCGAGATCCTCCCGGCGCATGAGCTTGCCGACGTACTGCATGTGGCGCCGGCGCCCTTCGTGGGAGCGGATGCGGGAGGTCTCCTCCACGGCGGCCAGCATGTCTTCCGAGAGCGGGAAGCGCGCACGTTCGCCGGGCGTCATGGCGATGATCTGCTCGCCCAGCGCCTGCAGCGCATGCATCTCGCGCTTGAGCTGGGACTTGCTGGGCCGCTCGTCGGCGGAGGAAGGAAGATCCTGGGTCATGCGGTTTTCCGTCAGTGAGCCGAGCCGTGGTGGCGAATGGCTCAGGTGAATTTCCGCAACAGTATACACACCGCTACCGGGCGGGACATGACACCGGCACTTCGGTTCGCACCGGAACACAAGGGAGAATGACATGACAAAGGCTTTCGATGCCAAGGCGCAGCAGGCGCTGCTGGTGGCCCGGGCCGAACAGGCGTTGGCGCTGGCCCGCCGGCTGGGCGCCGATGCCTGTGAGTTCGGCGGCAGCGTCGACCAGGGGATTGGCGTCAGCGTGCGCGAGGGCGAGGTCGAGAGCGTCGAGCTTTCGCGCGACCAGGGCATCGCGGTGACGGTCTATCTGGACGGCCACAAGGGCAGTGCCTCGTCGACCGACGCCGGCGAGCGTTCGATCCAGGAAGTGGTTGAGAAGGCCCTGGCCATCGCCCGCTATACCGGGCAAGACCCGGCGGCTGGGCTGGCCGATCGCGAGCTGATGGCGACCCAGTTGCCCGATCTCGACGTGCACCACCCCTGGCCCCTGTCGACCGAGGAAGCCATCGAGCTGGCACTCGCCTGTGAGTCCGCGGGGCGCGGGGAACCCGGTATTCGCCAGTCCGAGGGGGCCTCGCTCTCCAGCGGCGAAGGCGTGCGTATCTATGCCAACAGCCACGGCTTCCTTGGCACCCAGACCGGCAGCCGGCACTCGCTGTCCTGCATGCTGATCGCGGAAGACGCCCGAGGCATGCAGCGTGACTATGACTACAGCAGTGCGCGCAGCCCCCGGGGATTGCTGGAGCCCGAGGAGATCGGCAAGCGGGCGGCTGAGCGGACGCTCAAGCGGCTGGGTGCCCGCCGGCCCGCGACGGGGCGCTTCCCCGTGCTGTTCGATGCCACGGTGGCCAGCAGCCTCATCGGCCACCTGATGAACGCCATTGCCGGTGGCGCGCTGTTCCGCCAGTCCTCGTTCCTGTGTGATCGGCTGGGCGACGCCCTGTTTCCGGAATGGTTCACCCTCGGCGAGCGCCCCTTCGAGATCGGCGCCATGGCCAGCTCCCCCTTCGACAATGATGGGGTGCAGACCCGCGACAATGTTTTCATCGAGGAGGGCCGGCTGGCCAGCTACATGCTGTCTGCCTACAGCGCCAGGCGGCTGAACATGCAGACCACCGGCAATGCCGGGGGCGCACGCAACCTTCGCATCAGCGCTCCGCTGACACCGCGGCACGAGCTGCTGTCGCGCCTGGGGCGCGGCCTGCTGGTCACCGAGCTGATGGGACAGGGTGTCAACGGAGTGACGGGCGACTACTCCCGAGGGGCGGCCGGCTTCTGGGTGGAGAACGGAGAGATCCAGTATCCGGTCGAGGAGTTCACCATCGCGGGCAACCTGGAGGCGATGTTCCGGGGGCTGGTGGCCGTGGGCAGCGATACCGATACCCGTGGCAGCATTCACACCGGTAGCTGGCTGATAGACGAGCTGACCGTGGCGGGAAGCTAGGCCTCTTCCTCGAAGCGCGCTTCGAACAGCGCTTCGATGGCCGCCAGGGCCGCCGCTTCATCAGGCCCCTCGGCGCTGACCTCGAGCTCGGTGCCGCAGGGGGCGCCCAGCATCAGCAGGGCCATGATGTTCCTTGCGTCGGCCTGCTGCGCGTTGCGGCTGACGATGACCCGCGCCTCGAAGCACTGGCAGCACTGTACCAGCTTGGTTGCGGCGCGGGCATGCAGGCCGCGCTTGTTGGTCAGGGTGAGCTTGCGGCTGGACACGCTCAAGATTCCTTGCTGGTAGGTGGCGCCTGCGGCGACTCCGATTCTTGGCCGATGGGGGTATGGATGCCCAGCTCGCGGTGGCGCAGCCGCACGTCTGGCTGCTGCTGGGCAAGATGATGGGCCAGGCGTTCCGCCAGGTAGACGGAGCGATGCTGGCCGCCGGTACAGCCGATGGCTACGGTCAGGTAGCTGCGGTGGGAATCGCGGTAGGCCGGCAGCCAGCGCTCGACCCAGTTGAGGATGTCGCTGTGCATCGCCTCGACCAGAGGATACTGTTCGAGGAATTCGATGATGCTGGCGTCCCGCCCGGTCGCCGAGCGCAGGCGCGGGTCCCAGTAGGGGTTGGGCAGGCAGCGTGCGTCGAACACGATGTCCGCGTCCAGCGGCACGCCGCCCTTGAAGCCGAATGATTCCACCGTGAGGGTCAGCTGGTCGGCGCGGTGGCTGGCTACCTGGTCGGCAATGCGGCCCCGCAGGTCGTGCACGGAGAGCCGCGAGGTGTCGATGACCAGGTCGGCGAGGTTGCGGATGCCGCTGAGCGTGGAGTGCTCCGTCTCGATCGCTTCTTTCAGCGTCATGTTGCTGCCGCGGGTGAGTGGATGGCGACGGCGAGTGGCGGAGTAGCGTTCGATCAGGATGCGTGCGTCCGTGGTCAGGTAGATGACCTGGCAGTCCACGCTGCGCTCGCGAAGCTCCTCGAGCAGGCGCGGGAAGCGCTCCAGCGCATGGGGGAGGTTGCGCGCATCGATGCTGACGGCAATGGCGGAATGGCCGGCGGGGCTGCTGCGAAGCTCGTCGACCAGCGACCCCAGCAGCATGGCGGGGAGGTTGTCGATGGCGTAGTAGCCGATGTCCTCGAGCGCCTGCAGTGCGATCGATTTGCCGGAACCGGAACGGCCACTGATGATCACGAGCTGCATGGCGGGTCTCCTGAGCGATGGGGCGGGCCGGGCCGGCGGCGTCAGGCTGACGCTTGTCGTCGAATGGCCTCGATGAGTCGTTCGTGGAGTTCTCGCTGGCTTTCGCACTTGCGCAGTCTCGCACGGGTCTCGACGTCGTTCATGGTGCCGGCAACCTGGCTGAGCAGGGCCAGGTGGGTGTCGTCGGCCTCTTCGGGCACCAGCAGCACGAACACGAGATCCACCGGTTCGCCGTCGATGGCGTCGAAATCGATCGGCTCGGCCAGCTTCAGGAAGGCCGCCACCGGGGTGTGGCAATGGGGGCTTCGTGCATGGGGGATGGCGACCCCGTTGCCGATGCCGGTGCTGCCCAGGCGCTCGCGCCCCACCAGCCGGGCAAATACCTCCTGGCTGTCGAGGCTAGGGGTATTCTGGGCGATGAAGGTGCTGAAGAACTCCAGCACGCGTTTCTTGCTGCCCCCGGGCACGCCGAACAGGGCGCGCTCCGGGGGCAGAATGGTTTCCAGTGACATGGCGACTCAGCGAATACCGGCGCCCTGGGCGCGGGCTTGGGCCTTTTCCTTGTGCTTGACCATCTGGCGATCGAGCTTGTCGGTGAGGGCGTCGATGGCGGCGTACATGTCGGGGTCGGAGGCTTCCGCATGCAGGTCGGCACCGGCGGCGTGCAGCGTGCAGGCGGCCAGCATGCGTTCCTTCTCCACCGACAGGGTGACGTGGACGTTGGTGATATTGTCGTAATGACGCTGAACCCGGTTCAGCTTCTCGCTTACGTAGTCACGCAGGGCATCGGTCAGCTCTACATGGTGGCCGGTGATATTGACTTGCATGACAGTCTCCTTCGTCCGTCGAGTGGTAGCTCGATTGTAACCCTTTTCCGGGCCTAGCAAACCCCCTCGCTGCCCGGTTTTGTCCGGGGTCAATCCTGCCTCGAAAGCCTAGCGGAAACGCTTGCGTTCGCTCGATGAGGGAATTCCCATGGCCTCACGATACTTGGCGACGGTGCGCCTGGCGACCCGTATGCCTTCTTCCTCGAGCAGCTCGACCAGCCGGCTGTCGGAAAGCGGCTTGCGGGGAGGTTCATCCTGGACCATCTTGCGGATCCGCGCACGAATTGCGGTGCTGGAGTGAGCGTCGCCCTCGCCGCCGCCCACGTGGCTCGAGAAGAAGTACTTGAGCTCGAACACGCCGCGCGGGGTGTGGATGTATTTCTGCGTGGTGACGCGCGAGATGGTGGATTCATGCATCTCCACGGCCTGGGCGATATCCGCCAGGATGAGCGGGCGCATGGCCTCCTCGCCCTGCTCGAGGAAGTCGATCTGGCGTGCCATGATCTCGCTGCCGACCCGCAGCAAGGTGTCGTTGCGGCTGGCGAGGCTCTTCATCAGCCAGCGCGCCTCCTGCAGGTGATCCTTGAGGAACTGGTTGTCGGCGCTTTTGTCGGCGCGCTTCACCAGTGACATGTAGTCGGGCTGGATGCGCAGCCTCGGCAGCGCCTCGGCGTTGAGCTCGACGCGCCAGCCGTTGGTGTCATGGATGGCCAGCAGGTCGGGTGTCACGTAGTTGCTGCTGACCTCGGCATAGTCGCTGGCGGGGCGCGGGTCCAGCGAGCGGATCAGTCCGATCACTTCCTCCAGCGCTTCGTCGTCAAGCCCCAGGCGGCGCTTGAGCAGGCGACGGTCGTCGGCGGCCAGGGCTTCGAGGAACTGGCGCACCAGTCGGCGTGCCTGGGGCAGCAGCGGCGTGGTGTCGGGCAGCGTGGCCAGCTGCAGCAGCAGGCACTCGCGCAAGTCGCGGGCAAAGACACCGGTGGGCTCGAACTGCTGTAGACGAAGCAGTACCTGTTCCACTTCCCGGCTAGTCAGTCCCTCCAGGCCCTGCTGGCGCAGCCCGTCACGAATATCGTCCAGCCCCTGGGCGAGATAGCCGGTGCCGTCGACGGCATCGATGAGGCTTTCGGCGATCAGGCGCTGGCGTTCGCTGAGGTCGGTCATGGCCAGCTGCCAGGTCAGGTGGCCGGCCAGGCTCTGCGCGCTGGCCTGGCGCTCGAAGTCGGGACCTTCGCCACTGCCGCCGCTGCCACTGCCGTGGTCGGGGTAGGTGTCCGTCCACTCGCTGTCGGTGGTGAGCTCCGAGGGGATGTCATCGTTCCAGTCTTCCGCGGGGGCCTCCTCGACCTTGGCTTCGCCGTACTGCTCGTCGAGCTCGAGCATCGGGTTGGCCTCGAGGGCTTGCTGGATCTCCTGGCGCAGGTCGAGCGTGGAGAGCTGGAGCAGGGCGATCGCCTGCTGCAGCTGCGGGGTCATGGTCAGCTGAGTGCCGACGCGGAGTTGCAATGAGGTTTTCATGGCCATGAGAATGGGTGCTCATTTGCCGAAAAATCCCACCCTATTCCGCTTGGGCATTTGTTGCAAGATGCAATTGTGCAATATGCATGCCATGCGCAAATTTCATGCCCTTGGGCTTGACAGCATGGAACATCAGTGAGTTGGAGGGAGAAGAAGGCGGATGGCGGCTAGAGGCGGAAATCTTCGCCGAGATAGACTTCCCTCACGCGGCGGTTGGCCAGGATGGTGTCGGCGTCGCCTTCCGCAATGATCTGGCCATCGCCTACGATGTAGGCCGTATCGCAGATATCCAGGGTTTCGCGCACATTGTGATCGGTGATCAACACCCCGATGTCGCGCGCCTTGAGCTGGCGAATGATGCCCTTGATCTCGCCCACGGAAATGGGGTCGACCCCCGCAAAGGGCTCGTCGAGCAGGATGAAGGCGGGCTCGGTCGCAAGGGCGCGGGCGATCTCGACGCGCCGCCGCTCGCCGCCCGACAGGCTCATGCCCAGGTTGTCGCGAATGTGGGTGATGTGGAAGTCTTCCAGCAATTGCTCGAGACGAGCGTGGCGGCCCTGCCGGTCGAGGTCCTTGCGCGTCTCGAGGATCGCCAGGATGTTGTCGGCCACCGACAGCTTGCGAAATATCGAGGCCTCCTGCGGCAGGTAGCCGATGCCGGCACGGGCGCGCTCGTGCATGGCGCTGCCGGACAGGTCCAGGTCGTCGATGCAGACGTTACCGGCGTCCGCCTTGACCAGCCCCACGATCATGTAGAACGAGGTGGTCTTGCCGGCGCCGTTGGGTCCGAGCAGGCCGACGATGCTGCCCTGGGCGATGGACAGGCTGATGTCGTGAACCACGCGGCGGCGCTTGTAGCTCTTGGCCAGGTGCCTGGCATGCAGCGTCTTCGTCGTCATTTCAACGCTCCGGCTGCAGGGTCATGCGGATCCGCTGGCGCCCTTCGACGCCTTCCCCCTCGGCGCGGGCCTGGACCACGCGACGGTCGAGGAAGTACTCGAGATAGCCGCCATCGAAGGTGTCGCCACCCTGGTGCAGCTCGGCGCGGTCGATCAGTTCCACGCGGCGTTCGGCCGCGTGGTAGACGATGGTGCGGCCCCAGCCGCGGGCCAGGGGTTCATCCGGCGCGGGCTGCTGCTCGATGTAGGCGCGTTCGCCGGTGGCGATGGCGCGGGTCAGCTCCCCCTGGGGGTTGCGGCGAATCTCGACCCGGTCGCCGGTCAGCCGCATGCTGCCCTGGCGAATATCCACGTCGCCGGTGTAGATCGCCGTGCCTGCGACGTTGTCCAGGTCGAGGCGGTCGGCTTCGACCTCGATAGGCGCGTTGGCGTCACTCTCCAGTGCCAGGGCGGGCGCAACGGTGAGCAGCGCGCCCAGGGCGAGGGTCAGCAGCGGGGCGATACGCGTCATGGTTCGGACTCCTCGTCGGTGGCGGTGCGGCGCGCGGGCGGGTGATGGCCGCGCACATTGTCAGTCAAACGCGCCTGGTTGTCATGGATCCAGGCGTCGAACCGCTCGCCGCTCATGCGCTGGGGCGGCTGCTGGAGCAGTGCGGGCGTATCGCTCCAGGCATGCCCGGTGTCGGCGTCGAAGTGCAGGATGTCGGTGTCGAGCTGCCACAGCTCCTCGGGTGCGAACAGGCGGGCCTCGCCGCTCAATGTCAGTGGGTTGCCGCCCGGGCCGAGGCGCCCCGTGGCGCCGCTGGCCACCCACAGGCGACTTTCCCGGTCGATCAGGTGTGCCAGCGGCGTGAGCGCGCGGGTGACGTCGTCGTGCGGCGTGTGTACCAGTCGCGGGCTGGTCAGGCGCTGGTGCGCCACGCCCAGGGCATCGAAGCGAGTGAGGCGCACGTTCTCGAGGAAGTAATCGGGTTCGCCGGCTTCGTCGGTTGGCACCGGACCGGGCTCCGGCGCTCGCCAGGGGTCGAGCCAGGTCAGCAGGCCGCCCAGCAGCAGCAACAGCAGCAGCAGCCAGAAACGGTACGACGAGCGCAGCAGGCGACGCAGCAGGGCCATGGCGGCGGTCAATTGCGGCTGAGCAGGTAGGTGTCGACCAGGGCGTCGCGATGGCCTTGCGCCTCCAGCAGCATGTCGCAGATCTCGCGAGCGGCGCCATGCCCGCCGGGGCGCTCGGTGACCCAGTCGGCCAGTGCCTGGATGTAGGGCGGTGCTCCCGGCACGCTGATGCCGATGCCGGCACGCTGGATGGCCGCCAGGTCCGGCAGGTCGTCACCGCAGTAGGCGACCTGTTCGAGCGAGAGTCCCAGGCGGGCACACAGGCTGCGCAGCGTGGCCAGCTTGTCCTCGCAGCCCTGGAAGACGTGGTCGATCCCGAGCGAGGCCGCGCGGTGGCTGACCATGGGCGATTCGCGCCCGGTCAGCAGGGCGACCTGCAAGCCGGCGCGGCGCACCAGCTTGATGCCCAGGCCATCCTGGGTATGAAAGGCCTTGATCTCCACGCCGTCGGCCTGGAAATAGAGACGTCCGTCGGTAAGGACGCCGTCCACGTCCATGGCCAGCAGGCGGATCTTGCGCAGGCGGTCGATGAGTCGTGGGTCGATGACGGGGGCTGCCAGAGCCATGGGCTCTCCTTGAGTGTTGGTTCAGATGACGCCGCTGCGCAGCAGGTCGTGCATGTGCAGGGCGCCGATGGGGTGTCCTTCGTCGTCCACGACGGCGAGCGCGGTGATCAGATTGTCTTCCATGATGCGCACGGCCTCGGCGGCCAGCAGGTCGGGGCCGATGCGCTTGCCCGGGCGGGTCATCACCTCATCGACCCTGAGCGGGCTGAGATCCTGGTGCTGGTCGAGGGTGCGGCGCAGGTCGCCGTCGGTATAGACACCGAGCAGGCGGTTCTGCTCGTCGACCACGCAGGTGAAGCCGAGGCCCTGGCGGGTGATCTCGAGCAGGGCGTCGCGCAGCGGGCTGCCCTGGGGGACGCAGGGCAGGCGATCGCCCTGGTGCATGAGGTCGCTGACGCGCAGCAGCAGCCGCTTGCCGAGGCTGCCGCCGGGGTGCGACCACGCGAAGTCCTCGGCGGTGAAGCCGCGTGCTTCCAGCAGGGCCACGGCCAGGGCGTCGCCCAGCGCCAGGGCGGCGGTGGTCGAGGCGGTCGGGGCGAGGTCGAGCGGGCAGGCCTCGCGGGCCACGCCGGCATCGAGGTGGGCGTCGGCATGTCGGGCCAGCGTGGAGCCGGGGCGCCCGGTCATGCTGATCAGCGGGGTGCCGAGGCGCTTGAGCAGCGGCAGCAGGGCGGTGACCTCCGCCGTCTCGCCCGAATTGGAAAGCGCCAGCACGACATCGCCCGGGGTGATCATGCCCAGGTCGCCATGGCTCGCCTCCCCGGGGTGCACGAAGAAGGCCGGCGTGCCGGTGCTGGCCAGGGTGGCGGCGATCTTGCCGGCGATATGCCCCGACTTGCCCATGCCGGTGACCACCACGCGGCCTCGGCAGGCGAGCATCAGCTCGCAGGCTCGGTCGAAATCGGCGTCGAGGCGGTCGGCCAGCGCGGCAATGGCCTGTTCCTCGATGCGCAGGGTGCGTCGCGCGCTGGCTCTCAGGGGCGTGGGCTCGCTGGCGGGCGTTCCGTTCGGGGGCGTGGTGATGGTGTCTTCAGTCATGGCGTGATTGTTGCCCTTTGCGGGAAAACCCTCAAGTGGCGGGACTGGCCGAAGTGGCCAGCCAGGCCAGGTAAACCAGGTAGGCCGCGGCGAACAGCGCGCCGGGAACGCGGCCCAGCGCCCTGCCGCGATACCACAGCAGCAGCATGCCTAGGCCCAGCGTCATCAATAGCATGAGCGGGTAGTCGCGGCTGGCCGCCGAGGGGTCGATGATGCCCGGTGCCAGCAGCGCGGGGATCGGCAGCACCGCCAGCAGGTTGAACAGGTTGGAACCGATGATGTTGCCGAGTGCCAGGCCGTGGTGGCGCCGAATCGCGCTGGCGATGCAGGCGGCCAGCTCCGGCAGGCTGGTGCCGATGGCGACGATGGTCAGGCCGATGGTCAGCTCGCTGACGCCGGCACCGCGGGCAATCTCCCCCGCGCCCCACACCAGCGCCCGGGAACTGAGCGAGAGGACCAGCAGGGTGCCGAGCAGCCAGCCGAGGGTGTGCGTCAACGAGCCGGCAGGCGGGCTGCTTTCAGGGAGCGGGTCGGGCGTGTCGGCACGCACCAGCCACCACAGGCTGAAGACCAGCAGCAGGCCGAGGAACAGGGCGTCGAAGCGCCCCAGGATACCGTTGGCAAGGGCGTACCCGGCCAGACCCGTCGCCCCGAGCAGCAGGGGCAGCTCGCGCCTTACCAGGGACAGGCTGACGGGAATCGGGCGGACCACGGCGGTGACGCCCATCACCAGGCCGATGTTGGCGATGTTGGAGCCCAGCGCGTTGCCGGTGGCCAGGTCGGGGATGCCGTCCAGGGCGGCGAACACGGCCACGACCATCTCCGGTGCCGATGTGCCCAGCGCGACGATGGTCATGCCGATCAGCAGCGTGCTCATGCCGGTGCGGTGGGCAAGGGCTGCCGCCGCGGCGACGAAGCGGTCCGCGCTCCACAGCAGGGTGGCCAGGGACAGGGCAATGACGACAAGTGCAAACAGCATGTGAGGGGGCCGAGGCGTCGGGAGGGGCATATTAGACGTGCCCGCTGCGCGCTATGCAAGCCTCCGGGGAGGGCAGGCGCTGGCGCAGGGCGGGATGGTTAGGATACGATGTTCGATAATTTTTTGACGGACAAGACTCGATGACCGATTCCGCTTTCGTGGTGGTGGAGGGTCTGCATTTCTCGCGTGGTGACAAGGAAATCTTCCGTGGGGTGGACCTGACCATCCCCCGAGGCAAGGTGACTGCCATCATGGGACCCAGCGGTACCGGCAAGACCACCCTGCTCAAGCTGATTGGCGGCCAGCTGGCGCCCGATGCCGGACGGGTCCTGATCGATGGGGCCGATGTGCATGCACTGCCGCGCAAGGCGCTGTTCACCCTGCGCCAGCGCATGGGCATGCTGTTTCAGAGCGGGGCGCTGTTCTCCGACCTCAGCGTGTTCGAGAACGTGGCCTTTCCGCTGCGGGTGCATACCACGCTGCCCGAGCCCATGATCCGCGACATCGTGCTGATGAAGCTCGAGGCCGTCGGCCTGCGTGGTGCGAGGGCGCTGATGCCTGCGGAGCTTTCGGGGGGCATGGCCCGGCGCGTGGCGCTGGCGCGTGCGGTGGCGCTCGATCCCGAGCTGATCCTCTACGACGAGCCGTTCGTGGGGCAGGATCCGATTTCAAAGGGTGTGCTGGTGCAGCTGATCAAGCGGCTCAACGAGGCGCTTGGCCTCACCTCCGTGGTGGTGTCGCACGATATCCAGGAAGCTCTATCGATCGCCGACTATGTCTACGTGATCGCCGACGGCCGGGTCATGGCGCACGGCACACCGGCGCTGCTGGACGTTGACGACGATCCGCGCGTCAGCCAGTTCGTGCACGGCGAGCCCGACGGGCCGGTGCCGTTTCACTACCCTGCGCCCGGGTTCTTTGGTGACATCCTCGACGGGGAGGAGCGTCGATGATCGATCGCATCCTGAATATGGGCCGCCGCGGTTGCGACATGCTCGAGGCGCTGGGACGCTCGGCCTTGTTCCTGGCGCAGTCGGCGGTCGGCGTGCCTTCCCGCGAGGGCTGGGTTCTGTGGCTGCGGCAGATGCACTTCGTCGGCGTGCTGTCGCTGGCCATCGTGCTGGTGTCGGGCCTGTTCATCGGCATGGTACTGGCCCTGCAGGGTTTCACCATCCTGGTCGACTTCGGCGCCGAGCAGGCGCTGGGCCAGATGGTGGCGCTGTCGCTGCTGCGCGAGCTGTCGCCGGTGGTGGCGGCCCTGCTCTTTGCCGGGCGTGCCGGCTCGGCGCTGACGGCAGAGATCGGCCTGATGAAGGCCACCGAGCAGCTCACCAGCATGGAGATGATTGGCGTGGACCCGCTGCGACGCGTCGTGGCGCCACGGCTTTGGGCCGGTTTCGTGGCCTTGCCGCTGCTGACCATCGGTTTCAGCGTCGTCGGCATCTACGGTGGCTACCTGGTTGGCGTGGAGTGGCTAGGGGTTTTCGAAGGTTCCTACTGGGGCAACATGCAGGCCAGCGTCGACTTCATCGGCGACGTGGGCAACGGCATGGTCAAGAGCCTGGTGTTCGCCGTGGTGGTGGCCTGGATCGCGGTGTTCCAGGGCTATGACCTGGTGCCCACCTCCGAAGGCATCTCCCGCGCCACCACGCGCACCGTGGTCTATTCGTCGCTCGCCGTGCTGGGCCTGGATTTCGTGCTGACCGCCGTGATGTTCGGAGGACTTTCCTGATAATGAAACGCTATGTGTCGATGTTCGGAGAAACGCAATGAGACGCAGCAGAACAATGGAGCTGGGCGTCGGTCTGTTCATGCTGGCCGGCGTCCTGGGGTTGCTCTTCCTGGGCCTGCGCGTCAGCGGCCTGACCTTCGCCATGCCTGGCGATACCTTCAGGCTCGAGGCCAATTTCGCCAACATCGGCGGCCTCAAGCCACGCGCCAGGGTCACCATGGCGGGCGTGACGGTGGGCAGGGTGTCTTCCATCGAGCTGGACACCGACTGGTATGATGCGCGCGTCGTGCTCGAACTCGACACCGAGCTGGAAGGGCGGTTGTCCCGCGACACCACTGCCGCCATCCTCACGGCCGGGCTGCTGGGCGAGCAGTACATTGGCCTGACGGTCGGCGGCGACCCGGAGGTTCTGCATGACGGAGACATCATCCGGGATACGCAATCCGCGCTGGTGCTCGAAGAACTCATCCAGCAATTCGTGTCCAACATGGTCAGTGACTGAAACGGTCCTGCCCTTTCCAACCGTCTTTCGAGGTCCACACATGCGTTATCTCGTTTCCGCTTCCATCTTTCGCCTCTGGGCGCTGGCGCTCTGCCTGCTGTTGGTCGCGCTGCCCGCGCAGGCGGCGGCCCAGCAGAGCCCCGAGCAGGTCATCCGCGCCAGCATCGACGAGCTGATGAGCCAGATCGACGGGCGCAAGGACTATTTCGCGGCCAATGTCGATGAACTCAAGGCGCTGGTGGACGAGAGCCTCGACGACATCGCCGACTTCCGCTACATCGGGGCCAGCGTGATGGGGCGCTATTTCCAGAACGCCACGCCGCAGCAGCGCTCGCGGTTCGTCAATACCTTCCGCCAGACCCTGATCGACACCTACACCAAGGGGCTGGTGACCTTCGACTACCGGGAGCTTCGTGTCCTCGACAGCCAGCGGCCGCCGCGCCATGAGGACCAGGCCTCGGTGGCAATGGAGGTGGTGGCGATGGATGGCGCGGTGTATCCGGTCAGCTACACCCTTCGCCTCTCCGATGGGCAGTGGAAGGTGGTCAACGTGATCGTCAACGGGATCAACCTTGGCCTGACCTTCCGCAACCAGTTCGACCAGGCGATGCGTGACCACAATCGCGACTACGACGCCGTGATCTCCAACTGGTCGCCCGAACTTGCCGCCGAGGCGCTGGAGGAGGGCGCGTGACGCGCCTGCTCGACCTCGACGGGGTCTGCCTCGAGGCAGGGCCCGAGGGGTTGGTCGTCAACGGCGACGTCGATTTCGCCATTGCCCCGCCCCTGGCCCAGGCCGGCAGCGACTGGCTGGGCCAGCAGCCTGCCGGCACCCGGGTGATGCTCGACCTTGGCGGCGTGGGGCGCATCAGCAGCGCCGCGCTGAGCATGCTGCTGGAGTGGACGCGCCAGGCGCGCTCGGCAGGCATCGAGATCGGCGGGGTTCGGCTCTCGCCGCCCCTGCTCAGGCTGACGCGCCTTGCCGGGCTCGATGCCCTGCTGCCCATCGTCGATACGCCTGACGCCTGAATCGCTCCCTCGCTGCGCTCCCTCCCGCGCTGCGCAAGTCCAACCCCGGCATCGCCAAGCGCGCTGCTTTTCATTACCATGTAGGGATTCCCAGGCATGCCGGTCGCTCCTTGCGGCACGGCGCGTCACACATCTTCGCTCAAGGAGTTCCGCTTTCCATGCTACCCAGTGACATCAAGGCACTGCTCGATGCCCGTATCGAGGGCTGCGAGTTCCATATCCAGGGTGAAGGCTGCAATTTCCAGGTCATTGCCGTGGGTGAGGTGTTCAACGGCCTGTCACCGGTCAAGCGTCAGCAGCTGATCTATGGCGCCCTGTCCGAAGAGATCGCCTCCGGGGCCGTGCACGCCGTCAGCATCAAGACCTACACCCCAGCTCAGTGGGCTGGCGCGCCGGAGAACACGGCGTCACCCGGTCAGGGGGCCTGACGGTCAATATTCCATGGACAAGCTGATCATTACCGGCAACGGCCCCATCAACGGCGAGGTCTGGGCCAGCGGTGCCAAGAATGCCGCCCTGCCCATCCTCTGCGCTACCCTGCTGGCGGATGAGCCGGTGACCATCGGCAACCTGCCGCATCTCCAGGACATCACCACGACCCTCGAGCTGCTCGGGCGCATGGGCGTCGAGACGGTCATGGGCGAGAAGATGACCATCCAGCTCAACGGCGCCCAGGTCAAGGACTGCCACGCGCCCTACGAGCTGGTGAAGAAGATGCGCGCCTCGATCCTGGTACTGGGGCCGCTGCTGGCGCACTTCGGGCATGCCGACGTTTCGCTGCCGGGGGGGTGCGCCATCGGCTCGCGGCCGGTGGACCTGCACATCCGCGGCCTCGAGGCCATGGGGGCGGACATCCGCGTCGAGGGTGGCTATATCCGCGCTCGCGTCGACGGGCGCCTTAAGGGAGCGACCATCTTCTTCGACACGGTGACCGTGACCGGCACCGAGAACCTGCTGATGGCCGCCACCCTGGCGGAAGGCACGACCATCCTCGAGAACGCCGCGCGCGAGCCCGAGGTGGTCGACCTGGCCGAGTGCCTGAACAAGATGGGCGCCAGGATTCGCGGCCATGGCAGCAACAACATCATCATCGAAGGGGTCGAGCGCCTGCACGGCGCCTATCACGACGTGATGCCGGACCGCATCGAGACCGGCACCTTCCTGGTGGCCGGCGCCCTCAGTCGCGGTCGCGTGCGGGTGCGCAACACCCGGGCCGACATCCTCGAGGCGGTGCTGGCCAAGCTCGAAGAGGCGGGCGCGCGCATCTCCGTCGGCGAGAACTGGATCGAGCTCGACATGGAAGGCCGGCGCCCCTCGCCGGTCAACATTCGTACGGCGCCCTATCCAGGCTTCCCGACCGACATGCAGGCGCAGTTCGTGGCGCTCAACGCAGTGGCGGACGGCACCTCGCGCGTGGTCGAGACGATCTTCGAGAACCGCTTCATGCATGTGCAGGAGCTGAACCGCATGGGGGCCAATATCGCGCTCGAGGGCAACACCGCCGTGATCACCGGGGTGGAAAGGCTCTCCGGCGCTCCGGTGATGGCCACCGACCTGCGCGCCTCGGCTTCCCTGGTGGTGGCCGCGATGATGGCCGATGGCGAGACCCTGGTCGATCGTATCTACCACATCGACCGGGGCTACGAATGCATCGAGGAGAAGCTGCAGCTGCTGGGTGCCCGCATCCGCCGGATCCCCGGCTGAGGCGTTTCCAGGCGCTTCCCGACCATAGACGAGACCATGAGCAAACAACTGATTCTGGCGCTATCCAAGGGCCGTATTCTCGACGAGACCCTGCCGCTGCTGGCTGATGCCGGCATCGTGCCGGCGGAAGACCTGGGCAAGAGCCGCAAGCTGCTCTTCGATACCAACTTCGATGATGTCAAGCTGGTGGTGATCCGGGCCACCGACGTGCCGACCTACGTGCAGCTCGGTGCCGCCGACCTGGGCGTGGCGGGCAAGGACGTGCTGCTCGAGCATGGTGCCGAGGGCCTGTACGAGCCGCTGGATCTCGAGATCGCCAAGTGCAAGCTGATGACCGCCGGCATCGACGGCGCCAGCCCCGCCCGGGCGAGGCGGCGAGTAGCCACCAAGTTCGTGAAGGTGGCGCGGCGCTACTACGCCGAGCAGGGCATCCAGGCCGAAGTCATCAAGCTGTATGGGGCAATGGAGCTGGCGCCGCTGATGAACCTGGCCGACGAGATCGTCGACATCGTCGATACCGGCAACACCCTGCGGGCCAACGGCATGTCGCCTCGCGAGCTTATCGCCCCGATCAGCACGCGGCTGGTGGTCAACAAGGCGGCCATGACCATGAAGCATGAGCGCATCCGCCCCCTGATCGCTCGTCTCGCCGAAGCCGTGGCGGCACGGCGGCAGGCGGCCGGCGCGGCGTCGTGATGGCCCCCCTGGGCGCTTGCGGCCTCCGAATCACCTTTTGCGGGAGAGCAATGCAGTGATGAGCGAAACTCCAGTCCTCAGCCTCGACATCGCGCGTCTTGCCACCGGCGAGGCCGATTTCCAGCCCCGGCTCGACGCCCTGCTGGCCTGGGAAGGGGTCTCCGACGCCGAGGTGCAGCGTCGTGTCGACGATATCATTGCCGAGGTGCGTGCGCGTGGTGACGCGGCGCTCGTCGAGTACACCAACCGCTTCGATCGCGTCTCGGTGTCGAGCATGGCGGAATTGACCCTGGGTGCCGAGCAGCTCGAGCAAGCCTTCGCCGCGCTGCCGCAAGCCCAGCAGGATGCCCTGAACCAGGCGGCGGAGCGGGTACGCCGCTACCACGAGCGGCAGAAATCGGGCTCCTGGCACTACGTCGAAGAGGACGGCACCGTGCTCGGCCAGCAGGTGACCCCGCTCGACCGCGCCGGCATCTACGTGCCGGGAGGCAAGGCCGCCTATCCCTCGTCGGTGTTGATGAACGCCATCCCGGCCCACGTGGCCGGCGTGCGGGAGATCGTCATGGTGGTGCCCACGCCTGACGGCGTGGTCAACGAGCTGGTGCTGGCCGCAGCGCATCTGGCCGGCGTCGACCATGTGTTCACCGTCGGCGGGGCCCAGGCCGTCGCGGCACTCGCCTATGGCACCGAGACGGTGCCCCAGGTCGACAAGATCGTCGGCCCGGGCAACATCTACGTCGCCACCGCCAAGCGTGCGGTATTCGGCCAGGTTGGCATCGACATGATTGCCGGCCCCTCGGAGATCCTGGTGGTGTCCGATGGCGGCACCGACCCGGAGTGGCTCGCCATGGATCTTTTTTCCCAGGCCGAGCATGACGAGGATGCCCAGGCCATCCTGCTGAGCTGGGATGCCGCGCACCTGGAGGCGGTCGAGCAGGCCATGGCACGGCTGCTGCCGACGCTTGAACGCGAGGCGATCGTGCGCGAATCGTTGGCGCGACGCGGTGCGCTCATTCACTGCCGTGATCGGGATGAAGCGGTGGCCCTGATCAACCGCATCGCCCCGGAGCACCTCGAGCTCTCCATGGCGGACCCGCAGGCGCTGCTGCCTGCAGTGCGCCATGCCGGCGCCATCTTCATGGGGCGCCATACCGCCGAGGCGCTGGGGGATTACTGTGCGGGTCCCAACCACGTGCTGCCGACATCCGGTACCGCTCGCTTCTCATCGCCGCTGGGGGTCTACGATTTCCAGAAGCGCTCCTCGCTGATCCACTGCTCGCCGCAGGGCGCGTCGGACCTCGGCAAGGTGGCCTCTGTACTGGCCAGGGGGGAGTCGCTGACTGCCCACGCGCGCTCGGCGGAATACCGGATCATCGACAACGCGACCTGAGCCGCCACGGGTCCATGAACCCCGCCAAGGCGGGGTTTTTTTATGTGGGTCTTTTTGTGCAGGGCGCTTGTTCAGGACGGTTGTTCAGGACTTTTTGCAGAGCCTAGCCGCGCAGGGTGTTTCATGCGGGTTGGCGGAAGCACGAAAACGCGATCAGCGCTCCTGGCGCCTTGGCTGGGGCAGGGGGCGTTCGCCCACTTCCAGCTTGACGGTGATTGGCTCGCCGCTGCGAACCACCGTGAGCGGCAGCGTGGCGCCGGGCTGGATGGCGGCGATGTCGCTCATGGCGGCCCGAGCATCGAGAATGGGGCGCTCATCCACTTCGAGCAGCACATCCCCCGGGCGCAGCCCGGCGCGGTCGGCAGGGCCCTCCGGGACCACACCGGAAATCACTACGCCCCTGGCGACCTGAAGGCCGAACGAGGCGGCGAGCTCCGGGGTCATTTCCTGGGCTTCGATGCCGAGCCAGCCGCGAATGACGCGTCCTTGGGTGACGAGGGCGTCCAGCGTGCTGCGCGCAAGCCGAGTGGGAATGGCGAAGCCGACCCCCTGTGAGCCCCCCGAGCGAGAGAAGATGGCGGTATTGATGCCTACCAGGGCGCCTTCCGCGTTGATCAGGGCGCCGCCGGAGTTGCCGGGGTTGATCGCGGCATCGGTCTGGATGAAATCCTCGTAGGCGCTCAGCCCCAGGTGGCTGCGCCCCGTGGCGCTGATGATGCCCATGGTGACGGTCTGGCCGACGCCGAAAGGGTTGCCGATGGCCATGGCGATGTCGCCTACCGCGACATCGTCATCGTCGGCGATGGCGATTACCGGCAGGCGGTCGAGATCGATGCGCAGCACCGCGAGGTCGCTCTCCGGGTCGGTGCCGATCACGTGGGCCAGCGTCTCGCGGCCATCGCGCAGCGCGACCTGGATTTCGTCGGCACCGTCTATCACGTGGTGGTTGGTCAGTACGTACCCATCGTCGCTCACGATCACGCCAGAGCCGAGGCTCGAAAGCAGGCGCTGCTGAGTCGGCAGCTCGTCGCCGAAGAACTGGCGGAAGAAAGGGTCCGACATCATCGGGTGCTGCTCCCGCGATACGACCCGGGACGAATAGATGTTGACCACTGCCGGCGCGGCCTTTTCCACCGCCTCGGAGTAGCTGACGGGCCCCTGCTGGCGTGATAGCGGTGCGGCTCGCTGCACTTCGGGCAGCGGGCGAGCCGGGGGCTGCTGGGTCTCGATGCCGGGCGGCTGGCGAACCGCGTCGGGCCCGACGGCCGGGGGGGTGGAGCGCCCCAGCAGCTGTGGGAAGGCATTGAGCAGTACGATGGCCAGCAACACGCCGATGATGATCGGCAGCGCATAGGCGAGAAGCGAACGACGCATTCGGCGTTTCCTGATGGGCGCGCGGTCGAAGGCAACCCGCGCAGTCGTTACAATGGGGGCATTGTAACATTGGCGGCGAAGCGCTGTCCGGAGGCGAAATGATACCCCGCGATACCCTGGTGCAAGCATGCGATGCCCTGCTCGGCACGCCACGCTTCAACGACTACACCCTGAATGGCCTGCAGGTGGCCGGGCGTGACAGCGTGGCGCGCGTGATGAGCGGCGTGACGGCCTGCCAGGCCCTGCTGGACGAGGCCGTGGCCTGGCAGGCGGACCTGCTGCTGGTACATCACGGCTACTTCTGGAAGAACGAGCCGGTGGCCATCACCGGGATCAAGCAGCGGCGGATTCGCACGCTGCTGCTCAATGACATCAACCTGGTGGCCTATCACCTGCCGCTCGATGCCCATCCAAGCCTCGGCAACAACGCGCAGCTGGCCAAGCGCCTGGCGCTTGAGGTGGAAGGCTGTGCCGATGGCGAGCTGGGCGAGGGCCTGCTCTGGCTGGGCCGGCTGCCGGAGTCGCGCTCCTGTGCGGCGTTCGCCGAGCAGGTGGGCGGGGCGCTTGGGCGCGTGCCGCTGGTGATCGAGGCGCCCGGCGGGCATGCGGTCAGGCGCATCGCCTGGTGTACCGGCGGGGCGCAGGACATGATCGTCAAGGCCTGGGAGGCGGGAGCCGATGCCTTCATCTCCGGCGAGATCTCCGAGCGGACCACCCACCTGGCGCGCGAGCTAGGCATCCATTACCTGGCGGCCGGACATCACGCCACCGAGCGCTACGGCGTGCAGGCCCTGGGGGAGTGGCTGGCCCGTGACTTTGGTGTCAGCCATCGCTTCGTCGATATCGACAACCCGGCCTGAGCCGGGTGTCGCGCCGCCTGTCGCAAGGCTCGTTTGCAGCGCTCCCTGGGGTCAATAGCGCGGCGGCTGGGGTGCCTGGGGCTGCTCTTCACTCGGCTTGAGGCCGAAGTTCTCGGACAGCGTGCCGCCGGTGCCATCGGCATAGTCACGCGGCATCGGAAGCTCGTCGGCCTGGCCCGTCAGCGCCGGCTGGTCCGCAGCGTCAAGCTGGCGCACCTTGTCGGTTTCGCAGCGCAGGGTGCTGGCATCTTCCTTCAGCCGATGCTCGAGCGTGCGCATCTCGCGCTGTAGATTGCCCACCATCATGCCGACCTGGCTGAAGTGCTCGCCCAGTCCTTCGCGAAGCTCGGCCAGCTCGCGCTCCTTCTCGGCAGCCTGGCGGCGAATCTGCTGCAGGGTGCCGGCGGACGAGCCAAGCAGGTGGTAGCCCAGCGCGCCGAGCCCGAGGCCGACGAGAAGGCTGATGATGGCTAGAAGCCAGTTCACGTTGCCGTATTCCACGAAGTTCTCCTGATGAAGGTGCATGCTTGACGCATGGGAGCCATGCGGCCTGCCGGCGGCCCATTATAGGGGCGTGGAGCGAGAGTGGGTCAACGTGTGGCCCGGCGGGCCGGGGCCATTTTTCTACGCATGCCGCGCCGGGTGCGTATAATACGGGGCCTGCACCGTTAAGAGTCAGATCAGCAAGGAACTGCCATGTGCGCCACTGCGACCCCCGCAGCTGCTCGCCCGTCCCAAGGTACCACGCCGCTGGCGCGCTACCGTGCCGACCTCGAGCGAGACGATTTCCAGTATGACCCTGCCCAGGAGCGGGCGGTGGCCGAGCTTCAGCGCCTCTACGAGGCCTTGCTGGCGACGCCGCGCACCGAGCCACGTGCGGTAACCGCCGGGCGAGGCCTCAAGTCAAGGATGGCGGGGCTGTTCGGCAAGCGCGAGAAGCTACCCGAAGCGCCGCAGCAGCCCGCGGTCCAGGGGCTCTATTTCTGGGGGGGGGTGGGGCGCGGCAAGACCTACCTGGTCGATACCTTCTATGAGTCATTGCCGTTTCCCGACAAGATGCGCACCCATTTCCACCGCTTCATGCAGCGGGTGCACAACGAGCTGCAGCACTACAAGGGCGAGAAGAATCCGCTGACGCTGATCGCCGGCAAGTTTGCCGCCGAGGCGCGGGTGATCTGCTTCGATGAGTTCTTCGTCAAGGACATCACCGATGCCATGATCCTTGCCAATCTGCTCGAGGCGCTGTTCGAGCGCGGCGTGGTGCTGGTGGCGACGTCCAATATCGAGCCTGGCGACCTTTACAAGGATGGCCTGCAGCGGGCGCGCTTCCTGCCGGCCATCGACCTGCTCCAGCGTCACTGTCGCGTGGTCAACGTCGATTCCGGGATCGACTACCGGCTGCGTGCCCTGGAGCGAGCCGAGATCTTCCACGCGCCGCTGGATGAGGCGGCCGAGCGCGAGCTGGCCCGCAGCTTCCGCGAGATCGCCGGACACGAGGGTGAGCGGGACGTTCCCATCGAGATCAATCACCGCGTGCTGCACGCCCGGCGGCTGCACGACGACGTGGTGTGGTTCGAGTTTCGCGAACTGTGCGACGGGCCGCGCAGCCAGAACGACTACATCGAGCTGGCACGCGAATACCACACGGTGCTGGTATCCAGCGTGACTCGCATGGGGGCGGCCACCGACGACCAGGCGCGGCGCTTCATCAACATGGTCGACGAGTTCTACGATCGTGGAGTCAAGCTGCTGATGTCAGCCGAGGTCGAGGCCGCTGCGCTGTATGCCGATGGCCGCCTCGAGTTCGAGTTCCAGCGCACCCTGTCCAGGCTTCAGGAGATGCAGTCCCGCGAGTACCTGGCGTTGCCGCACAAGCCGTGAAATGGCTTAACCTGGGCGAGCGATTCATGTAGAATGCTGCCTCGCTTGAACGTTGTCTCCTCCCCAGGGCGGATACAACCAAGAAGAATAGGGATGATTCCAGCGCCGTTACCGACGTGGAATCCAATACACTTGATATTTTGTGGTGATGTCCATGAAGACGTTTACTGCCAAACCGCAGTCCGTCCAGCGCGACTGGTATGTCGTCGATGCCGCTGGCAAGACGCTGGGTCGCCTGGCTACCGAAATTGCGCGTCGTCTGCGCGGCAAGCACAAGCCTGAGTTCACGCCGCACGTTGATACCGGTGACTACATCGTCGTGATCAATGCCGAGAAGGTGCACGTCACCGGCAACAAGGCCAAGGCCAAGACCTACTATCGCCACACCGGCTACCCGGGTGGCCTGCGCTCCATGACCTTCGAAAAGATGATCGACCACGCTCCCGAGCGCGTCATCGAGTCTGCCGTCAAGGGAATGCTGCCGAAGGGTCCGCTGGGCCGCGCCATGTATTCCAAGCTCAAGGTCTACGCTGGTGCCGAACATCCGCACGCCGCCCAGCAGCCGCAAGAACTGAACATCTGAAGGGACCATTGCCATGACTCAGCAATACTACGGTACCGGGCGCCGCAAGACTTCCACGGCTCGCGTTTTCCTCAAGCCGGGCTCCGGCAAGATCACCGTCAACGATCGTGAACTCGACCAGTATTTCGGTCGTGTTACCGGTCGCATGGTGGTGCGTCAGCCGCTCGAGCTGACCGAGACCACCGGTCAATTCGACGTCTTTGTCACCGTCAAGGGTGGCGGCGGCTCTGCCCAGGCAGGCGCCATTCGTCACGGCATCACCCGCGCCCTGATGGAGTACAACGAGGACTTCCGTCCGACGCTGCGCGCGGCGGGCTTCGTTACTCGCGACGCTCGCCAGGTCGAGCGTAAGAAGGTCGGCCTGCGCAAGGCGCGCCGCCGTCCCCAGTTCTCCAAGCGTTAATCGCTTCGACGAACGAAAAAACCCGGGCAAGTGCCCGGGTTTTTTTATTTTTATTTCAGGCAATTACAAACGGAATTCCACCTTGGTCAGGCCTCCTTCGTCTTGTGCGAAGCGGAGCGATTCCTTACTATATGGCGGATTTGGTATCCGTGGTCGCGGGAGTCCTCCCCGTGCTGGATCAACGGGTAAGCTGATGGGAGAAACCAGAAAATGGCAGACAACGGCGTGAACAAAGGGCGGCGCCGACTGCTCCTGGGAGCCACCACCGTCGTGGGTGCGGTGGGGGCTGTGGGAGTGGCGGTTCCCTTTGTGGCTTCCTGGCAGCCGAGTGCCAGGGCGAGAGCAGCGGGGGCGCCCGTACGGGCGGATATCTCCAAGCTCGAGGACGGGCAGCGCATGACCGTCGAATGGCGAGGCCGGCCGGTTTGGGTCGTGCGGCGCACGCCTGAGATGATCGAGCGTACGGAGCAGTTCGACCCCACACGCCTGGCCGATCCGGACTCCCAGGTACCGCAGCAGCCTGCCTATATCTCTGGCCCGTTGCGCTCCATCCGTCCGGAAATTTCCGTGCTGATCGGCATCTGTACTCACCTGGGCTGTTCGCCGCTGTTCCGCCCCGAGCCGGAAGACGTGGACATGACGGCCTGGCCGGGCGGCTACTTCTGCCCCTGTCACGGCTCCTACTTCGACCTCTCGGGCCGCGTGTTCCGTAACGTGCCGGCGCCGACCAATCTCGAAGTTCCGCCTTACCGCTTTGAAGGCGACGATATCATCGTCGGCGAAGATGAGGAGACCGCGTGATGGGTAACCCGAATCGTGTCAAGGCGGAAAGCGGCTTCATGCGCTGGGTCGACGACCGCTTCCCCGCCACGCAGATGTGGCAGGAACACCTGTCCCAGTACTATGCGCCCAAGAACTTCAATGCCTGGTACTTCTTCGGTTCGCTGGCGCTGCTGGTGCTGGTCAACCAGATCCTGACCGGGGTATGGCTCACCATGAGCTACAACCCCTCCGCTGAAGGCGCCTTTGCCTCCGTCGAATACATCATGCGGGACGTGGAGTATGGCTGGCTCATCCGCTACCTGCACTCCACCGGCGCATCGGCCTTCTTCGTCGTGATCTACCTGCACATGTTCCGCGCGCTGCTCTACGGATCCTACAAGGCGCCCCGTGAGCTGGTGTGGATCTTCGGCATGGCCATTTACCTGATGCTGATGGCGGAAGCCTTCATGGGCTACCTGCTGCCCTGGGGCCAGATGTCCTACTGGGGTGCCCAGGTCATTATCTCCCTGTTCTCCGCGATTCCCTTCATCGGCCCCGACCTGGCCCAATGGGTACGCGGTGACTTCCTGATCTCCGGCATCACCCTGAACCGCTTCTTCGCCCTGCACGTGGTGGCCCTGCCCATCGTGATCCTGGCGCTGGTGGTGTTGCACCTGATCGCGCTGCACGAAGTAGGTTCCAACAACCCCGACGGCATCGACATCAAGGCCAAGAAGGACGAGACCGGCAAGCCGCTGGACGGCATTCCGTTCCACCCGTACTACACCGTCAAGGACGTCTTCGGCGTCGCGGTCTTCCTGTTCGTGTTCGCCGCTGTGGTGTTCTACTTCCCGGAAGGCGGCGGCTATTTCCTCGAGCGGCCCAACTTCGAACCGGCCAACCCGATGGTGACACCGGATCACATCGCGCCGGTGTGGTACTTCACCCCTTTCTACGCGATCCTGCGCGCCATCACCTTCGATCTCTTCGGCCTCGATGCCAAGTTCTTGGGCGTCGTGTTCATGGGCGGTGCCATCGCCGTGCTGTTCGTGCTGCCGTGGCTCGACCGTAGCCCCGTGAACTCCATGCGCTACAAGGGCTGGATGTCCAAGGTCATGCTTGCGCTGTTTGCGGTCAGCTTCGTGGTTCTGGGTATTCTCGGCGCACTGCCCGCCACGCCGATGCGTACGGCCGTGGCACAGCTGTGCACCGTGATCTACTTCGCCTTCTTCCTGCTGATGCCGCTGTACACCAGGATGGAGAAGACCAAACCCCTGCCGGAAAGGGTGACTGGCTAATGAAAAAGCAACTGCTCGCACTGCTCTTCGCGCTGGTGCCCTTCACGGCGATGGCTGCACCGGCTGTTGATGTGCCGTACTCGATGACGCCCGACCTGAACAACAAGGAGTCGTTGCAGCGCGGCATGCAGCTCTATGTCAACTACTGCATGGGTTGCCATTCGCTTGAGTTCCAGCGCTTCGCCCGGGCTGCCGAGGATTTCGGCATGCCCCAGGACCTGGTGGAACAGAACCTGATCTTCTCGTCGTCGCTGGCATTCAATGACCAGATGCATACGGCCATGACCCGTCAGGACGGCGCCAACTGGTTCGGCGCCCCGGCGCCCGACCTGACGCTGCACGGGCGTCTGCGCGGTGCCGACTGGATCTACTCCTACCTGCTGACGTTCTACCGTGACCCCAGTCGTCCGAACGGCGTCAACAATTCCGTCTTCGAGATGGTGGCCATGCCCAACGTGCTCGAGCCGCTGCAGGGTGTGCAGGAACGCGTCTGCTCCCAGACGGATCGTCCCGTGCCGGGTGCCGAGCTCGATCCGCTCACCGGCAAGTACCAGTCGTGCGACGTGCTGCAGGTCACACGCCCGGGTGCCATGGAGCCTGCCGAGTTCGAGGAGGCGGTCTATGACCTGACCAACTTCCTCTCCTATGTGGGTGAGCCGTCGAAGCTGCAGGCCCAGGTGCTTGGTCCGAAGGTGCTGATCTTCATCTTCATCTTCGGCGTGCTGGCCTACCTGCTCAAGCGTGAGTACTGGCGCGATATTCACTGATTCTCCTAGAATCAGCCTGTCGTGACCCGGGGGGCGTATGGCGATTGCCATACGCCCCTTGCCCTTCTGCCAGGTTCCCGCATGTGCCTACAGGGCAGGCGTCCACCCGGCGGTGACGGCGTGCTATCATGCGGGTTCGAATTGAAGCGAGGATAGTTTCATGGGTGTAGTGGCCAAGCGGTCATCGATGATCTTCTATTCAGGGAGCGATGATCACTTCAGTCATCGCGTGCGCATCGTGCTCGCCGAGAAGGGCGTGGCGGTAGATATCGTCGAAGTCAGCGGTGACCAGCGTCCCGAAGAGCTTGCCGACCTCAATCCGTACAACAGCGTGCCGACGCTGCTGGATCGAGATCTGGTGCTCTACGAATCCAAGGTGATGATGGAATATCTGGACGAGCGCTTTCCGCACCCGCCGCTGCTGCCGGTCTATCCTGTCGCACGGGCCCAGAGCCGGCTATGGATGCATCGGATCGAGCGTGAGTGGTGCCCGATGGTCGAGCAGATCGAGCAGGGTGGCAAGAAGGAGGCGGACCGGGCACGCAAGGAACTGCGCGAGAGCCTGGTGGGAATCTCGCCGATCTTCGAGGACGTGCCCTTTTTCATGAGCGAGGAGTTTTCCCTGGTCGACTGCTGCATCGCCCCCATTCTGTGGCGCTTGCCGGTGCTCGGCATCGAGCTGCCCGAGAAGCAGGTCAAGCCGCTGATGACCTACATGGAGCGCCTCTTCGAGCGTGATGCCTTCCTCTCCTCCCTGAGCGAGAACGAGCGGGAAATGCGCACCTGATCGCGATGCCGGGCAGGGCTCGGCATCGCCAACGTCAACGAGGAGGGCAGAGCCAATGCTGTCGAGCCGTCCCTATCTTGCCAGAGGCCTTTACCAGTGGCTGCTGGACAATGATCTCACCCCGTACATCGTGGTGGATGCCGAGCAGCCCGGTGTGATCGTGCCGCGACAGTTCGTGCAGAATGGCCAGATCGTGCTCAACGTGGGCCCAACGGCCGTGCGCGATCTGTTCATCGGCAACGATGCCGTCCGCTTCCATGCCCGGTTCAGCGGCCAACCGATGAAGGTGGAGGTTCCGACCGCGGCACTGGTGGCCATCTATGCGCGTGAGAATGGCATGGGCATGGTCTTCGGCCACGAGCCGGTGCTGCCTGGCCCGGACCAGGATGAGGCCGAAGGCGCCCAGCGAGCGGAATTGACAGGCGTAGAGCGTGACGACGAGCGGCCCCAGGCTGGCGAGCGTGGCGCGGATACGCCTCGGAAGGGCAAGCCTTCGCTTCGCGTGATCAAGTGACGCTTCCTCCGCCATGATGATCCATGGCGCTTGAGGTGTTTACGTTGCAAGCCAAACGCAAAGGGCCGGGGTTTCCCCCGGCCCTTTGCGTTCTTGCCCAGCTCATGCCTGGGTGGCCTCTCGCCATGGTGCGGTCAGTCCAGGTAGTCGAATACCTTGACGATACGCTGCACGCCGCCGATGTTGGCAATGGCATTGACGATGCGGTCCGCCTCGGAGCGCGTCACGATGCCCATGACATAGACGCTGGCGTTCTCGGTCACGAAGCGCAGGCGGCTAGTGTCGATGGTCTGGTCGGCCGCCAGGCTGGTGCGAATACGCGTGTTGATCCAGGTGTCGGACATGCGCTGACTGGCAGGCAGGTTGGCTGCCACGGACAGCTCGTTGTGAACGTCGCGAACATTGCGAACCTCAAGCGCGACTTCGGTGGCCCTGCGCTTGAGTTCCTCGCTGGGCACCTGTCCGGTGAGCAGCACGATGCCGTTGTAGCTGTCGACATTGATGCGCGCATCGCCCAGGCGTGCATCGGACCGCCGCAGGTTGTGCGAAATCTTGGTTTCGATGCTCTCGTCTTCGACCTGGGCGCCGAGGGTGCGCTTGCCGTAGTTCTCGTCGATGGTGCCGGGGTTGGCGACACCGGTCACGGCGGTGCAGCCGCCGAGGCTCAGTGCAAGGGAGATGACCAGCAGGTTCAACAGTCTCGTAAGCGTCATGGGGATTACTCGCTGCTACCGAAGAGTTGTTCGTCGATGAGGTCGCACAGGCAATGGATGACCAGGAGATGCACTTCCTGGATGCGTGCCGTCGAGGTGGCCGGTACCCTTATCTCGCAATCGTCCTGGCCAAGCAGGGAAGCCATGTTGCCCCCGTCGCGGCCGGTCAGTGCCACGACCGTCATGTCACGGTCGTGTGCGGCCTGGATGGCCTGGATGACGTTGGCAGAATTGCCGCTGGTAGATATTGCCAGCAGGACGTCACCGGGCTGGCCCAGGGCACGGATCTGCTTCGAGAAGACCTCGTTGTAGCTGTAGTCGTTGGCAATCGAGGTAAGCGTCGAGGTATCGGTGGTCAGGGCCAGGGCGGGCAGGCTAGGCCGCTCACGCTCGAAGCGATTGAGCAGTTCCGACGAGAAGTGCTGGCTGTCGCCGGCGCTGCCGCCGTTGCCGCAGGCCAGGATCTTGCCTTCATTGACCAGGCACTGAACCATCATCTGGCTGGCCACCTCGATGAAGGGAGGCAGCACCTCGCTGGCGTAGGTCTTGGTATCGATGCTGGCGTTGAAATGGCCAAGTATACGTTGCTGAAAATCCATTCTACCGGGTCCTGGGGCAGGGGACTGTGAGCCGGTCAGAACGCGTCGAAGGCGCTCTGCACCCAGTCGAAATCGAGAGCGGGTGGGGTGCCTGTCACGGCCAAGGCGTCAAAACGGCAGGGACATGATAGCCGGTTGCGGGCGAGATAAAAACGCGCGGCATGGATTAGCCGCCGCTGTTTTGTCGCGGTGATGGTTTCCAGCGGATGCCCATGGCGACTGTCGGTGCGGTGGCGTACCTCGACGAAGACCAGCGTCTCGCCGTCGCGCATGACCAGGTCCAGCTCGCCGCCCTTGAACTGTTGATTCGCCGCCAGCAGCACCAGGCCGCGGGCGACGAGCCAGTCGGCGGCCAGGCGCTCGATCCGCGAGCCCCTGGCGCGGGCGTCAGCGGAGCTGCCCATTGCCGAGCACCTCGAAGGTGAGGATGGGCCTTGGCACGCCACTTTCGAAGCGGGCCCAAGGCAGGCGGCGCTGGATGCGCCCATCATGGCCGGGCACCAGCAGACCCGTCGCGCCGTAGACCTGGCTTTCCGGCAGGAGCTGGAACTGCGGCAGGCGGCGGGCCAGCTCGTAGGCATCCACACCCATGGCCATCAGGCGGAAGATCGAGGCGTCGCCATCCTGGCGCAAGGCGCGATAGCTGGCCAGGTAGGGCAGGGCTTCAACGCCTCCGACCGCGGCGTCTGGAATCTGCCAGGGGATGTCGAGGAAATTGACGTCATCGAGGTCGTGATCCAGCAATGGTTGCGGTCGGCCCTCGAACAGATGCGAGGTGGCATAGATCGGCAGGTCGGCGGCGCCCGCGAAGTCCAGGTTGGGTGGCACCTGGCGCGCATAGCTGGGCAGCGCCAGCAGGAACAGCATGTCAGGGCGCCCGCCGGACAGCGCCCGCCGGGTGCTTTCGGTGGCTGAGCCGCGGGGGTCGTAGGTCACCACGGCGGTGATGATGCCGTCGCGCTGACGCCACTCCTGTTCGAAGGCGCGGCCTACGCGAGCGCCCCACTCATTGTCCGGCACCAGCATGGCGCTGCGGTGGTGGCCATCCTCGCGTCCACGACGAGCCACCTGGCGTGCCTCATCCTCGGCGGAAAGCCCAAACTGGAACAGTCCCTGGGCTCGGTTGGTATCGCCATGGCCATAGTTCAGCGCAAGGGTAGGCAGCGGCACGCTGTCGCGGTTCTCCAGTTCCGTGACCTGGTCCTTGTCCAGCGGGCCGATCACGACCTGCGCGCCAAGGTTGCGTGCTTCCGCATAGAGGGCGTCGAGATCGCCGTAGCTGGCGTCGAGGAAGGAGAGCCGGACACTGCCGTTGGCTTCCGCCGAGCTGTTGTGGTGCGCACGGATGCCGTCGCGGATGGCCTCGGCCACGCTCGACAAGGGTCCGGATTGGGGCAGGAAGACGGCAATATGGTTCACCGCCTGGCCGCGCAGCTCGCGCAGGGCCAGCAGTTCTTCCGGCACGCGCCGGGCGGCGGGGTGCTGGGCATTGCGCTCGCGCCACTCCTCCAGGCGTACGAACAGCCGCTCGATGTCGCCGCTGCTGTCGCGTACCAGGTGTGCGAGGCTGATCCAGCCGAGCGCAACGGCGTCGGCATCGTCACCGAGGGCGGCCAGCTCATTGCCTTCGAGGCGAGAGATCGAAGTCCAGATCGGGTCGTTGAGCGCATCCCGGTCGGTCTGGGATTGCACCCACATCAGCAGGGCGGCCGCCGCTTGATGCTCGTCGAGGCGGGCGAGCGCCAGGCCGCGCCGTTCGCTGAGGATCAAGCGGGCGTCGCGGGGCAGCTGAACTTCCTCGAGCAGCTCGGTGGCCTGGATGATGGCCCAGGGCTCATCGACTTCCTCGCCAAGCTCGGAAAGCAGCATCGCCCAGTGGAGGCGGTGCTCGCCAGGCAGCCGGGCGTCATCGATCGCCACGGCGACCTCGTACGCCTGCGTCGTCTGGCCCTGCTGTGCTAGGATATCGGCCGCTTCGAGACGGCTGATCGCCGCCTGCTCCGGGTCCTGCTCGCGGGCCTGTTCCAGCAGGTAGCCGGGATCGTCATCGGGAATCCGTTCCACGATGCCAGGAGGGGCGCAGCCGGCCACCAGAAGCGCCAGGAGCACAAGGGCCAGCAGGCCGCGGGACGTTTTCAGCATGAATTCTTCCTTGTCCGGTGAGCTTCGAGGAGTGCGCGGAGCGCGCCCGATCCCGGATGTCTCGTTATGTTCGTAGCCAGCCCGACAGACTCCCGAGGAGCCGATATGTCTCGCATCAGTATGGGTACATTGTACGTGGTCGCCACGCCGATTGGGAATCTGGAGGATCTGGGTGCGCGTGCTGTGCGAGTGCTGGGCGAGGTGGCGTTGATCGCGGCCGAGGATACGCGCCATACCCGCCAGCTGCTGCGCCACCTTGGCCTGGCAACCCCCATGCTGTCGCTGCACGACCACAACGAGGCGGCCCGGGTCGAGCAGCTGGACGCGCGCCTCGTGCAGGGAGATGACATCGCGCTGGTCAGCGACGCCGGCACGCCGCTGATCAGCGACCCGGGGTTCGTGCTGGTTCGTGAACTGCGAGCCCGTGGGCGGCGTGTCGTCCCGGTACCGGGCCCTTGCGCGCTGGTGGCAGCCCTGTGCGCCGCGGGGCTTCCGACCGACCGCTTCCTGTTCCATGGCTTTCTGCCGGCCAAGCCGGCGTCTCGCCGTCAGCGACTCGCGGCGCTCAAGCGCCACGAGGAGACGCTGGTGTTCTACGAGTCGCCCCATCGCATCCGCGCCACCCTCGAGGACATCCAGGCGGTGTTGGGCGAGCGTCGCCTGGTGCTGGCGCGCGAGCTGACCAAGACCTTCGAGACCTTTCTCGAAGGCACGGCCGAGGCGCTGCTGGCCCGCATGGCAGATGACCCGGACCAGGCGCGCGGCGAGTTCGTGGTGATGGCGAGCGGCGCCGAACCAAGCGGTGCCGGCGAGCAGGAGAGCGTGGAGGCCGAGGCGCTGCTCGAGGCGCTGCTGGCCGAAGGGGTGGGCGTCAAGCAGACGGCGGCCGTAGCGGCTCGCCTGCTGGGTGGCGGCAAGAAACTCTGGTACGAGCGCGCCCAGGCGCTGAAGCCGTCGCGCTGAATCAGGGTGGAAAGACATTGAGAGGCCATGGGTGCGCTGGTATTCTTGCGCTCGGAGTCGGCCAGACAGTCGCCGTCGCCTGACACCCATGCGGTGAAGGGCGAGGGAGGAAAGTCCGGGCTCCATAGGGCAGGGTGCCAGGTAATGCCTGGGCGGCGCGAGCCGACGGAAAGTGCAGCAGAGAGCAGACCGCCTACGTCTCCTGCGGGAGGCCGGCAAGGGTGAAAGGGTGCGGTAAGAGCGCACCGCACGGCTGGCAACAGCGCGTGGCATGGTAAACCCCACCCGGAGCAAGACCAAATAGGAACCCGATGGCGTGGCCCGCGCTGGGTTCGGGTAGGTTGCTTGAGGGCCGTGGTGACGCGGCTCCTAGATGAATGACTGTCCTCGACAGAACCCGGCTTATCGGCCGACTCCCTTGATTTCCTAACCTCCCGATATCGGTCATCAGGCCGGGGCATAAATTTCGTTACCGATACCTCAGGGAAGCGCATGTCGTCGACCGCATCTGAACCGGCCCACCGCGGCTTCCGTCATGCCAGTGTCCTGTTGGATGGCGCCGTCGAGGCGCTCGTTCACGATCCTAGCGGTGCCTACCTGGACGGAACCTTCGGACGCGGGGGCCATTCCCGAGCGATACTCGAGCGCCTGGCGCCGGAAGGGCGCCTGCTCGCCATCGATCGCGATCCCCAGGCCATCGCCGCGGCTGGCGCCATCGACGATTCGCGCTTTGCCATCGAGCAGGGGGAGTTCGCCCGCCTCGGCGAGCTGGCTCAACGCCATGGCCTGTTCGGCCGCCTGGCCGGCGTGCTGCTGGATGTCGGCGTCTCGTCACCGCAGCTGGACGACCCGGAGCGGGGCTTCAGCTTCCTGCGCGACGGGCCGCTGGACATGCGCATGGACCCCACCCGCGGCGAGAGCGCGGCCGACTGGCTGGCTCGTGCGGGCGAGGCGGACATCGCGCGGGTATTCAAGGTCTACGGCGAGGAGCGTTTCGCCAGGCGCCTGGCCCGGGCGGTGGTGTCCCGGCGTGCCGAGCGGCCGTTCACCCGCACGGCGGATCTGGCGGAAGTGCTCAAGGCCGCCCACCCGGCCTGGGAAAAAGGCAAGCATCCCGCCACTCGCGCCTTCCAGGCGCTGCGCATTCACATCAATGGTGAACTCGACCAGCTCGACGCCGCGCTGGAGGCGGCGCTTGAGGCCCTGGCGCCCGGTGGCCACCTGGTCGTGATCAGCTTCCACTCGCTGGAAGACCGGCGGGTCAAGCGCTTCATCCGTGAGCATGTGCGTGGTGACATCGATGTGCCCAAGGGCGTGCCGCTGCGTGACGACCAGCTGGCCAGGCGGCTGGAAGCCCTGGGCAAGGCGCAGCGCCCTTCTGCGGAGGAAGTGGCGGGCAACCCCAGGGCCCGTAGCGCCGTGATGCGCGCCGCACGCAAGCTGCGCTGAGGTCAACATGCTCCAAGGACGGCTGCCCACCCGCACGGAACTCGCCAACTGGCCGCTCGGACGCCTGCTGAGCCTGCGCCTGCTGCTGGTCGTCGCACTGGTGCTCGCCTGCCTGGTCAGTGCCATGGCCGTGATCAATACCAGCCATCTCACCCGCGAGCAGTATGCGCGACTGCAGCAACTTGAGCGCGAGCGCGATCAGCTGCAGACCGAATGGGGGCAGCTGCTGCTGGAGGAGAGCGCCTGGTCATCGCCTGCTCGCATCGAGCGCCTGGCAACCGAGCGGCTGGAAATGCGCCTGCCTGATGTCAACGAAGTCGAGGTCATTCGGCCATGAGTGCGGAGGTTCGCAGCAACCCCTCGCGGCGACGCCTGCCGATCAAGCCCATGGGCGGTGCGCGCTACACGCTGGTGCTGGGGCTGGTCATCATCGGCCTGCTGCTGCTGGCCGGGCGAATCGTGACGCTGCATGTGGTCGACCGCACTTTCCTGCAAGGTCAGGGGGATGCCCGCACGCTGCGCACCGAGTCGCTGACAGCGCATCGCGGCATGATCACCGACCGCCACGGCGAGCCGCTGGCGATCTCGACGCCTGTCGTCACGCTCTGGGCCAACCCCCAGGAAGTGCCCGAGGATCGTATCCAGCGCCTGATGCTGGCACAGGCGCTGGGCATGGATCCCAACGACCTCGACGCCAGGCTTGAGCGTTTCGCCCGCCGTGAGTTCATGTTCCTGCGGCGCCAGCTGACTCCAGAGGCGGCCCAGCGCGTGCTGGACCTGCGGATGGCGGGCGTCTATGCCCAGCATGAGTACAAGCGCTATTACCCGGCCGGCGAAGTGGCTGCGCAACTGCTGGGAGTGACCAACGTCGACGACATGGGGCAGGAGGGGGTCGAGCTTGCCTACCAGCCCTACCTGGCCGGCACGCCGGGCCAGCGCCGGGTGATCAAGGATCGCCGGGGGCGGCTGGTGCGTGATCTCGCCCTGCTGCGCGAGGCGCAGCCGGGCGGTGACCTGGCACTTGCCATCGACCAGCGCCTGCAGTACATGGCCTATCGCGAGCTGAAGGCCGCCGTGGCCGAGCACCAGGCCGATGGCGGGGTCGTGGTCATGATGGATGCACGCACCGGCGAGGTGCTGGCCATGGCCAACCAGCCTTCCTACAACCCCAACAACCGTGCGGGGCTCGATCCCCGCGGCCTGCGCAACCAGGCCATCGTGGACGTCTTCGAGCCCGGCTCGGTGATGAAGCCGCTGGCCATGGCCGCGATCATGGAGAGCGGCCAGTTCAGCCGGGACGTAGTGGTGGATACCTCGCCGGGCTGGATGCGCATCGATCGCTTCACCATCCGCGACATTCGCAACTACGGCCGGCTGGACCTGGCCGGGATCCTCGAGAAATCGTCCAACATCGGCATGTCGCGGCTGGTGCTGGAGCTCGATGACCCGCTGGTGCCGGACCTCTACCGTCGGCTGGGTTTCGGACAGAGCACCGAGACCGGCTTTCCCGGCGAAGCGGTCGGCCATATGCCGGCGCCGGTACGCTGGTCGCGCAGCCAGTGGGCGGCGCTCTCCTACGGCTATGGCCTCTCGGTATCGGCCCTGCAGCTGGCCAGCGCCTATACCGCCCTGGCCAACGAAGGCGTGCGCATGCAGCCTTCGCTGCTCAAGTTGCCTGCTCCTCCGCCGGGCCTGCCGGCCATCGAGCCGTCCGTGGCCCATGACCTGCTGCGGATCATGGAGGAGTCGGTGCAGCCCGGCACGGGCGGACGGCGTGCGGCGGTGCCGGGTTACCGAGTGGCTGGCAAGACCGGCACCGTGCGCAAGACCTCGGCCAGCGGCTATGAGCAGAATGCCTACCGCAGCCTGTTTGCCGGCATCGCTCCAGTATCGGACCCGCGCATCGTGACCATCGTGATGATCGACCATCCCCGCGGGGGCGATTACTTCGGTGGTGCCGTGGCGGCGCCGGTCTTCTCGCGGGTCACCGGCAGTGCGCTGCGCCTGCTGGATGTCCCTCCTGACCAGCGTGCCCGATGATGATCCTGCCATTCCATGCGGAGACCTCTCGATGCAGGTAAGTGCCTCCCGTCTACAAGCCGCGCTGCGGCGCTGCTGGCCCGGCCTTGAGGTGCCCGACCTCGCTGCCGAGGCGGCGTTGCGACTCGAGCTGGACAGCCGACGCGTCGCGCCGGGCGACGTCTTCGTTGCCGTACCGGGCGTTGACGTGGATGGCCGCCGCTTTCTCGACCAGGCGCTGGCTGCCGGAGCCCGCTGGGCGCTCTATCACCTCGAGGCAAGCGATAGCGCGGAGGCCCTGGTGCGGCATCCCCAGGTGATCGGGCTGCCCTTCCTGCGCCAGCGGCTCGGTGAGCTGGGGCAGCACCTGTTCGAGGTGCCGGAGGCGCTGGAGGTCATCGGCGTGACCGGCACCAACGGCAAGAGTTCGGTGACCCACTACCTGGCCGAGCTGAGCCTGGCCCTGGGCCGGGACAGCGGTGTGCTCGGCACGTTGGGGCATGGCCGCCCCGGGGCGTTGACCGCGGGGGGGCTGACCACGCCGGGACCGCTGGCGCTGCAGGCTGCCCTGGGCAGCATGGCGCGCGACGGGATGAGTCGTATCGCCATGGAAGTCTCGTCCCATGCACTCGACCAGGGGCGTCTCGATGGGTGCCGGCTGACCGCGGGCGTGTTCACCAACCTGAGCCGCGATCACCTGGACTACCATGGCAGCATGGCCGCCTATGCAGCCGCCAAGGCGCGCCTGTTCCGCCGCCCCGAACTCACGCTGGCGGTGGTCAATGCCGACGATTCGCTGGCGCGCCTGATGCTGGCCGGCGTGGCTGCGGGCGTGCGCGTGCTGGCGGTGGGCAACGACCCGGCGGCCACGCTGCGTGTGGTGGAGTGGACCCCGAGCGAGGCGGGGCAGGTCGCCCGGGTGGCGACCCCCGAAGGTGACATGACCCTTTCGCTGCCGCTCATGGGCCGCTTCAATCTCGATAACGTGCTTCTCGCCGTGGCGACGCTCTACGGGCTGGGCACGCCGCTGGCGTCGCTGTTCGAGGCGGCTTCCCGGCTCACGCCGGTGCCGGGGCGCATGCAACGGCTGACAGCTTCCGCGGGCCCCGGCGTGGTCGTCGACTATGCCCATACGCCGGACGCGCTCGAGAATGCCCTGGCGGCCCTGCGCGCGCACCTGCCGGGCGGCGGTCGGCTGTGGTGCCTGTTCGGCTGCGGCGGGGATCGCGACCCCGGCAAGCGTCCGCTGATGGCGGCCGTGGCGGCGCGCCACGCCGACCACATCGTCGTGACCGACGACAACCCCCGCAGCGAGCGGCCCGATGCGATACGCCAGCAGGTTCTGGCCGGACTGTCCGCCGAGGCGTGCCCCGACGTCTGGGAGATCGGCGAGCGTGGCGAGGCCATCGCCCGCGTTGTGGCCGAGGCCGCCGCGGACGACGTGGTGCTTATCGCCGGCAAGGGACACGAGGACTACCAGGAGATCGCGGGCAAGCGATACCCTTTCTGTGACGTCACCCAGGCGGCCGAGGCACTGGCACGCCGCCAGGGAGGGCGTGATGCGTAACTGCGGCCTCGCCTCCCTGGGCCAGGTGGCCGATGCGCTGAACCTGCCACCGCCCAGTGGTGATCTGCCGTTGACCGGCATTGCCACCGACACCCGTCAGCTGACGCCCGGATCGCTTTTCGTTGCCCTGCGCGGCGAGCGCTTCGATGCCCATGCGTTCCTCGCCCAGGCGCGAGAGGCCGGCGCATGTGCCGCTCTGGTCGAACACCCGGTGGAGGATCCGCTGCCGCAGCTGGTCGTGGCCGATACCCGCCTGGCCCTGGGGCTGCTGGCGCGCGCGCGTCGGCGTGCCTGGGCCGGGCCGCTGATCGCCGTGACCGGCAACAGCGGCAAGACCAGCGTCAAGGAATTGCTGGCGCTGATCCTTGGGCGCAGCGGCGCCACGCTGGCCACGCACGGCAATCTCAACAATGACATCGGCGCGCCACTCACCCTGCTGTCGCTGCAGCCACACCATGAGCGGGCGGTGGTGGAACTGGGCGCAAACCACCTGGGCGAGATCGCCTGGACGACCACGCTTGCCGAGCCGCAGGTGGCGGTTATCACCAATGTCACCGGCGCCCACGTCGGCGAGTTCGGCGGCATGGGCTGCATCGCCCAGGCCAAGGCCGAGATTCTCGCGGGGCTGCCTGCGGATGGCGTTGCCGTGCTGAATCGCGACGACACCTATTATTCCTTCTGGTCGCGCCTGGCCGCGCCGCGCGAGGTGCTGGATTTCGGCCTGTCGCCGGGTGGCCGGGTGCAGGCGTCCGAGCTGGCCTGCGATGACCTGGGGCGTTATGCTTTCACGCTTGTCATGGATGGACGGCCGCTGGGCCGGGTGCAGCTCGGCCTGCTGGGCCGCCACAGCATCGCCAATGCCCTGGCCGCCGCCGCTGGCGCGCTGGCGCTTGGGCTGCCGCCCGACCAGGTGCTGGCCGGGCTGGCGGCGGCGGCGCCCATGCCTGGGCGCCTGAGTCCGGAGCCGGGCATTCACGGCTGCCGCTTGTTGAACGACACGTACAATGCCAATCCCGGCGCCGTCAAGGCAGCCCTGTCACTGCTGGCCGAACTGCCCGGGCCGCGCTGGTGCCTGCTGGGCGGCATGGGGGAATTGGGAGAGGCGTCCGACCGGCTGCATGCCGACGTCGGGCGCTACGCACGGGAACTGGGGATCGACGTGCTCGGTACCTGCGGGGCGCTGGCGAAGCCGGCCAGCGATGCCTTCGGGGTGGGTGGGTACCATTTCAATGACCGCGAGGCGCTGCTGCGCCACGCCCTGAACCATTTGCCCGTGGGGGCCTGCGTACTGATCAAGGGGTCGCGCAGCGCAGGAATGGAACAGGTCGTGGCAGCGCTGCGCGCCGACGCATCAAGGTGAACGCAACACATGCTGCTTTATCTGGCGAATTTCCTGGCGCAGTACCAGAGCGCCTTCAATGTCTTCAACTACCTGACCCTGAGGATGATCCTGGGCACCGTGACGGCGCTGCTGCTGTGCCTGTGGTTCGGCCCCTTGATGATTCGGCGCCTGGTCGAACGGCAGATTGGCCAGGCCGTTCGCGATGACGGCCCGCAGTCGCACCTTTCCAAGGCGGGTACGCCCACCATGGGCGGCGCCATGATCCTGATGGCGATTGCCGCGAGCACGCTGCTGTGGGCGGATCTGAGCAACCGCTTCGTGTGGATCGTGCTGATGGTGACGCTGGGGTTCGGTGCCATCGGCTGGGTGGACGACTACCGCAAGGTCGTGGAGAAGAACCCGCGCGGCCTGCCGGCGCGCTGGAAGTATTTCTGGCAGTCTGTGATCGGCCTGCTGACGGCGGTGGTGCTCTATGTCACCGCCACCAGTGCCGTCGAAACGAGCCTGATCGTACCGCTGTTCAAGGATATCGTGATCCCGCTCGGGGTGTTCTACATCGTGCTGACGTACCTGGTGATCGTCGGCAGCTCCAATGCGGTCAACCTCACGGACGGGCTGGACGGGCTGGCGATCATGCCGACGGTCATGGTCGCCATGGGCCTGGCGGTGTTCGCCTATGCCAGCGGCAACGCGGTCTTCGCCAACTACCTGCAGATTCCCAACATTACCGGGGCAGGGGAGCTGGCGGTCTTCTGTGCCACCATCGCGGGGGCCGGCCTCGGCTTCCTGTGGTTCAACACCTATCCCGCCCAGGTGTTCATGGGCGATGTGGGTGCCCTGGCGCTCGGCGCCGCGCTGGGCGTGGTGGCGGTCATCGTGCGCCAGGAGATCGTGCTGTTCATCATGGGCGGCATCTTCGTCATGGAAACGGTCTCGGTGATCCTGCAGGTCGCGTCCTACAAGCTGACCGGACGGCGGATCTTCCGCATGGCGCCGCTGCACCATCACTACGAGCTCAAGGGCTGGCCCGAGCCTCGGGTCATCGTCCGCTTCTGGATCATCACCGTGATTCTGGTGCTGGTCGGCCTGGCCACCCTCAAGATCCGCTGAATCCCGGCAAGCGCATAGCGGGACAAGGAGGCGAGCATGCACAAGGTGCCGAAAGGCGTGACGCTGGTGGTGGGGCTCGGTGTGTCGGGCCGCGCCATCTGCCGGCATCTGGCACGCCTGGACGTGCCCTTCATGGTGGCGGACACGCGCAGCGCGCCGCCCGGGTTGGAGGAATTCCAGGCCGCCCATCCGCAGGTGGCGCTGCATTGCGGGCCCCTGGCCGCACTCGACATGAGCGAGGCGGAAGAAGTCGTCGTGAGCCCAGGCATCGACCTGCGCACGCCCGGGCTGGCCGAGCTGCGCGAGCGTCGGCGAGCGGCGGACGGCGAGCCGCTGGTCGTGGGCGAGATCGCACTGTTCGTGCGCGCCTGCCGGGCGCCGATCGCCGCCATTACCGGCTCCAATGCCAAGTCGACGGTGACCACCCTGCTCGGCGAGATGGCGCGCGAGTCGGGGCGCCGAGTCGCCGTCGGCGGCAACCTCGGCACCCCGGCGCTCGACCTGCTGTCAAGCGAACCCGAGGCCGATCTCTATGTGCTCGAGCTGTCCAGCTTCCAGCTCGATACCACGCCTTGGCTTGGTGCCGAAACCGCGGCGTTTCTCAACCTCTCCGAAGATCACCTCGATCGCCACGGCGGCATGGCGGAGTACCGCGCGGCCAAGCTGGCCATCTTCCGGGGTGCCCGCCACGGCGTGGTGAATGCCGAGGACCCCCAGACCTGGCCGGAGGCGCCGCTGCCCAGCCTGGATTACTTCACCACCGGCACTCCCGAAGGGCAAGCCTGGGGTATCGCCCACCATGCAGGTCGCGACTGGCTGATGCACGGTGAAGAGCGGCTGCTGCCCGCCGACGAGGTTCGCCTGGCCGGCCGGCACAACCAGGCGAATGCCCTGGCGGCGCTGGCCATGGGCCATCGCCTGGGCCTGCCGATGGCGGCCATGTGCCGCGTGCTGCGTCGCTTCGAAGGCCTGCCCCATCGCGGCGAGGTAGTGGCCGACGTCGCCGGGGTGCGCTGGATCAATGATTCGAAAGGCACCAACGTGGGGGCGACCCTGGCTGCCCTGGCCGGCATCGGGCCGACCCTTCCGGGGCGCCTGGTGCTGCTGGCGGGTGGCATGGGCAAGGGCGCGGACTTCCGTCCCCTGGCGGCCCCGCTGGCCCGCCATGGTCGCGAGGCCGTGCTGTTCGGCTGCGATGCCCAGCGCCTGGCGCAGGCGCTTGAAGGCCAGGTGCCCACCACGGTGGTGGCCGACCTGGAGGCGGCCCTGGTTCGCGCCAGCCGGGTCGCGCAACCCGGCGATTGCGTGCTGCTCTCGCCCGCCTGTGCCAGCCTCGACCAGTTCGCCAACTACCAGGCACGCGGTGAGGCCTTTCGCCGCTGGGTGAATCGCCACATCAAGGGGGGAGAAGGCCAATGAAGCGCTTGCGCCTGCCACGCCTGGCGAAATGGAAGACGCGGCTGTCGATGGCGGACAAGCCGTTCGACGGCTGGCTGCTGCTGGCTTCGGTCTCGCTGATGCTGATCGGCTGGGTGATGGTGAGCTCGGCCTCAACCGAAGTGGCGGCCGGGTTGACCGGCAACCCCTGGTATTTCAGCCAGCGCCACGCCATCTTCGTGGTGCTGGCCATGACCGCCGGCGTGCTCACCTTGCGCGCCCCCCTGGCCTGGTGGCGGGCGAACGGGCCCTTTCTGCTGCTGGTGAGCATGGCGTTGCTGGTGCTGGTGCTGCTGGTCGGTCGTGAAGTCAACGGCAGCCGGCGCTGGCTATCGATACCCGGCGTTCCTTTCAACCTGCAGGTGTCGGAAGTCGCCAAGCTGTGCCTGATCGTCTACATGGCCGGCTACCTCGAGCGTTTCCTGCCCGATGTGCGGCGCTACTGGGGGGCTTTCCTGCGACCTCTGGTGGTAATGGGGGTGATAGCGGTGCTGCTCATCCTCGAGCCCGACTACGGGGCGGTCGTGGTGATGACCGGCTGCGTGATGGGCATGCTGCTGATGGCCGGGGCGCCCTGGGGCCGTTTCGTCATCATCCTGGCGGCGGTCGGCCTGCTGGGCTTCTACGTCGCCATTGCCGAACCCTATCGCCTGGCACGCCTGACCAGCTTTTCCGATCCCTGGGCGGATCAGTTTGCCAGCGGCTACCAGCTCACCCAGGCGCTGATCGCCTTCGGTCGCGGCCACTGGTTCGGCATGGGGCTCGGCAACAGCGTGCAGAAGCTGTTCTACCTGCCCGAGGCGCATACCGACTTCGTCTTCGCCGTGCTGGCCGAGGAGCTGGGTCTGTTCGGTGCTATCGGGGTGGTGGGGCTGTTCGCCCTATTGATCTATCGTGCAATGGCGGTGGGACGGCGTGCCGAGCTTGCCGGCCTTGCCTTCGCGGCCTACGCCAGCTACGGGATCGCGCTGGTGATCGGGGCGCAGGCCTTCATCAACATCGCCGTCAGTACGGGGATGCTGCCTACCAAGGGATTGACCCTGCCGCTGCTGAGCTACGGTGGTTCCAGCCTGCTGATCAGTGCCATGATGGTGGCGCTGCTGCTGCGGGCCGACATCGAGACGCGCCAGGCGCTGCGCCGGGCAACCCCCACGGCGCCTCGCGAGGCCTCGGGGGGGCGGCGCGAACCCCGCATCAACGGACATGGAGCCTACAAGTGAGTCAGTCTGAGACACGCCGGGTGCTGATCATGGCGGGGGGGACCGGCGGCCACGTGGTGCCGGCGCTTTCGCTGGCGCGCGGGCTGGCGGCCGAAGGGGTCGAGGTCCACTGGCTCGGCAGTCCGCGCGGGATCGAGAACAGGCTGGTGCCCCAGGCGGGCCTTCCGCTGCATCGCATTTCGGTAGCGGGGCTGCGTGGCAAGGGGGTTGCCGGCTGGCTGTCGGCCCCGTTTCACCTGAGCCGCGCCGTGTGGCAGGCGGCGGGGGTCATTCGCCGCCTCGACCCGGCGCTGGTGGTGGGGCTCGGCGGGTTCGCCAGCGGCCCGGGCGGGCTGGCGGCCTGGCTGCTGCGCCGCCCGCTGGTGATTCACGAGCAGAACGCCGTGGCCGGCATGACCAATCGGGCCCTGTCGCGGCTGGCGCGCCGCGTCTATGCCGCCTTTCCCCAGGCCTTTTCCGGGCGCAGCATGGTGGTCGGCAATCCGGTGCGCGGCGAGATCGCCGCGCTGGGCGAGGCGCCGCGAGACGCCCAGGCCATGCATGGCCGCCCGCTGCGGCTGCTGGTCGTGGGCGGCTCCCTCGGCGCCCTGGCGCTCAACGAGCGCCTGCCCGAGGCGTTGGCCAGGCTGCCCGAGGCCCTGCGCCCCGAGGTGCGGCACCAGGCCGGCCGCGACAAGGATGCCGACACGCGCGGCGGCTACCGCACACATGGGGTCAGCGCCGAGGTGAGCGACTTCATCGATGACATGGCGGCCGCCTACGACTGGGCCGACCTGGTGGTCTGCCGGGCTGGCGCCTTGACCGTTGCCGAATTGGCTGCCGCGGCCAAGCCGGCCCTGTTCGTGCCTTTTCCCCATGCGGTGGATGACCATCAGACGGCCAACGCAGCCGCTCTGGTGGAGGCCGGCGCGGCCGAGCTGATGCCGCAGGACACCATGACCGCAGCAGCGCTTGCCGAACGCCTGCAAGCGTTGCTGCACCCCGATATTCTCGCTGCCATGGCGCTGCGTGCGAGAGCATGCGCGCACCTCGACGCCGTCGAGCGGATGGTGGCCGGCTGTATGGAGATAGCGCTTGAGCGATAGCACTCTAGGACCGGTACCCGGTCAGGCAACGCCGTCTCGCCACGGGCGGGGCTTGGGCATGCGCCGCATACGGAGCATCCATTTCGTGGGCGTCGGGGGTGCCGGCATGTGCGGTATTGCCGAAGTCTTGGCCAACCAGGGCTATCGGGTCAGTGGCAGCGACCTGAAGGAGTCCCCGGTGACCGCCCGGCTGCGTGAGCACGGCGTGAAGGTGGCCATCGGCCATGCCGCCGAGCATGCAGAGAATGCCGACGTGGTGGTGGTCTCCTCGGCGGTGGATGAGACGAACCCCGAAATTCGCTGGGCCCAGGAGCATCGCGTGCCGGTGGTTCGGCGGGCGGAGATGCTGGCGGAACTGATGCGTTTTCGCCACGGCATCGCCGTGGCAGGTACCCATGGCAAGACGACCACCACCAGCCTGACAGCAACCCTGCTGGCCGAAGGCGGGCTCGATCCCACCTTCGTCATCGGGGGCAAGCTGACCAGCGCCGGTGCCAATGCCCGGCTGGGCGAGGGGGATTACCTGGTCGCCGAGGCGGACGAGTCGGATGCCTCTTTCCTGCACCTGCAGCCCATGGTGTCGATCGTGACCAATATCGACGCCGACCACATGAGCACCTACGGCGGCGATTTCGATCGTCTCCGGCGCACCTTCATCGAGTTCCTGCACAACCTGCCGTTCTACGGCATGGCGATCCTGTGCATCGACGACGAGCATGTGCGTGGCCTGCTCAGCCAGGTGCACCGGCATTTCGTCACCTACGGCTTCAGCGACGATGCCGACTACCGGGTGACCGATTTCGTTCAGGAGGCCGGGGAAGTGCGCTTCACCGCGCTGCGTCCGGACGGCCTGGCGCCGCTGCCGGTGCGCCTGGCCATGCCCGGGCGGCACAATGCGCTCAACGCGCTCGCCGCCATCGTGGTGGCGACCGATGCCGGGGTGGACGATGCCGCCATCGTGCGCGGCCTGGCAGGTTTCGCCGGGGTGGGGCGCCGCTTCCAGGTGCATGGCCACTTCCCGCCCCCGGGCGGCGCGGGCGAGGTGATGCTGGTCGACGACTACGGGCACCACCCTCGCGAAGTGGACATGGTCATCCGCGCCGTGCGCGCCGGCTGGCCCCAGCGCCGCCTGGTGATGATCTATCAACCTCACCGCTATACCCGCACGCGGGATCTCTACGAGGATTTCGTGCGTGTCCTGGGGGAAGTCGACGTGCTGCTGCTGCTGGATGTCTACAGCGCCGGCGAGGTGCCGATTCCCGGCGCGGACGGCCGGGCCCTGGCGGGCTCGATTCGCCAGCGCGGCGGCATCGACCCGATCTTCGTGCAGGACAAGGCGGAACTGCCGGCCCTGCTCTCGAAGGTACTGCGGGGCGACGACATCCTGATCGCCCAGGGGGCCGGTGACGTGGGCGGTATCGCCCTGCGCCTGGCCGAGAGTCGCCTCGCGCTGGAGGGGACGCCATGAGAGAGCCGCAACGGTTCGGTCGCGTCGTCGTGCTCCTGGGCGGCAATTCGGCCGAGCGCGAGGTCTCGCTCAAGAGTGGAGCCGCCGTGCTGACCGCGCTGCAGGGGGCCGGCATCGAGGCGATTGGCTACGATCCCGCCGACGGGGGGCTGGTCGGCCTCGAGGCGCTGAGTCCCGATCGCGTCTTCATCGCGCTGCATGGGCGTGGAGGAGAGGATGGCACCCTGCAGGGTGCACTGGAGCTGCTCGGCATTCCCTATACCGGCAGCGGTGTGCTGGCTTCGGCGCTGGGGATGGACAAGCAGCGCACCAAGCTGGTGTGGCTGGCACTGGGGCTGCCGACGCCGCCCTCGCTCATGCTGGGGCTCGACAGCGACTGGCAGCAGGTGGTCGCCGAGCTCGGCCTGCCGCTGGTGGTCAAGCCGGTCCATGAAGGCTCTACCCTCGGCATCAGCATCGTCAGGAGCGCCGAGGAACTGGAGGCCGCCTACCGCGAGGCGGCGCGCTTCGATGCGCGGGTGATGGCCGAGCGCTACGTCGCGGGCGAGGAGTACACGGTGTCGCTGCTGGGTGAGCGCGTACTGCCGGCCATCCGGGTCGAGGTGCCGGGCGGCTTCTACGACTACGACGCCAAGTACCTGTCCAACGACACCCTTTACCATCTGCCCTGCGGGCTTTCACCCGCGGACGAGGCGGAGCTCGGCGAGCTCTGCCGGCAGGCCTTCCAGGCTGTCGGGGGCGAAGGCTGGGGCCGCGTCGATGTGCTGCGCGATGCCGACGGCAGGTTCTGGCTGATCGAGGTCAACACCTCGCCGGGGATGACCGACCACAGCCTGGTGCCTCAGGCGGCTGCCCATGCCGGTATCGACTTCGTCGATTTGGTGGAACGGATATTGGCGACTACGCTGGAGCCGAGACAGGCATGAGCAACCGCGGCTCGATGATGGGTCTGCTGCTGCTGCTGCTGGTGCTGGGGGCCGGCGGGCGGGCGCTGTGGATGTGGCTGGACCGGCCCATCGAGCGAGTCTCGATCCGTGGTGAACTCAGCCACGTCAGCGCCGACTACCTGCGTGCGCAGATCGCGCCGCTGGTGCAGGGCGAAACCTGGCTGTCGGCCAACCTGCCGGAACTGCGTCGCATGGCGCGCGAGATCGACTGGCTGGCCGAAGTCAGGATTGCCCGGGAGTGGCCCTACGGCGTCGCGTTCGAGCTGGTCGAGCAGGTGCCGATGGCGCGTTGGAACGATGACTACCTGCTCAATCCCGAGGGCGAGCCCTTTGCCTTTGCGCCGGTGACACCGCCGGAAGGCTTGCCGGACCTGGCAGGGCCGGACGGAAGCGGCGCCGAGGTGCTGGCCTACTATGCCAGGCTGACGCCGCGATTCGATGCGTTGGGCGTGCGCATCTCACAGCTGCGCCTGGAGCCCCGCGGCGCCTGGCGGATACAGTTGGACGATGGCGTGTGGGTCATGCTGGGGCGCAGCGACAGGGATGCCCGCTTGGCCAGGCTGGGGGCCGCCTGGCAGCGTCAACTGGGAGCCCAGGCGATGCACATTCGCTACATAGACCTGCGCTACCCCAACGGCGTGGCGGTAGCCTGGCACGGGGAAACGGATATCGAGGAAGACGACGATCACGATGCTGGGTGAGGGTGGTTGAAATTCGTTCGGGCAGTGTGAGCCGGTTAAGACTTGGCAGTTTCATTTGTCTGAAATAAGCCGTATCGTGACCTTTGTTTTCTGTGTTGGGCTGGTGGTCTAACGCCGGTTGTTCCTATAATGGGCGAAATGACTTTCATCAGAATAAATGGATGCCCAGCGGACCAAGTTTCAGGAGATTTTCCGACACATGGCAGTCACTTCCAATTCCTCAAACATGGTAGTCGGGCTGGATATCGGAACGTCCAAGGTGGTGGCGATCGTAGGGCAGCCGACCGATGACGGCGGTATCGAAATAGCGGGTATCGGGTCGCATCCCTCGCGCGGGATGAAAAAAGGTGTCGTCATCAATATCGAATCTACCGTGCAGTCGATCCAGCGCGCGGTGGAAGAAGCCGAACTGATGGCGGGCTGCGATATCCATTCCGTGTATGTCGGCGTCGCCGGCAGTCATATCAGCTCCATGAATTCCGATGGGGTGGTCGCCATCAAGGAGCGTGAAGTCACCCCGTCCGATATCGACCGCGTGATCGATTCCGCAAGGGCTAGGGCCATTTCGGAAGGACAGCGTGTGCTTCACGTGCTGCCGCAGGAGTTTGCGATCGATACTCAGGGCGGCATTCGCGAGCCGCTCGGCATGTCCGGCGTGCGCCTCGAGGCCCGCGTCCATCTGGTCACGGCGGCGCTCAACGCGGTGCAGAACATCGACAAGTGCGTGCGCCGCTGCGGCCTCGAGGTGGATGCCATCATCCTCGAGCAGCTGGCCTCGAGCATGGCGGTGCTTACCGAGGACGAGCGCGAGCTCGGCGTCTGCATGGTGGATATCGGCGGCGGAACCACCGATATCGCCGTCTTCACCGAAGGCGCCATCCGGCACACGGCCGTGATTCCGATCGCGGGCGACCAGGTGACCAACGATATCGCCATGGCCCTGCGCACGCCGACCCAGTACGCGGAAGAGATCAAGGTCAAGTATGCCTGCGCGCTGACCCAGCTGGCCTCCAGCGACGAGATGATCAAGGTGCCGAGCGTGGGCGACCGTCCCTCTCGCGACCTGTCGCGCCAGGCGCTGGCGGAAGTCGTGGAGCCTCGCTACGAGGAGCTCTTCACCCTTATCCGCGACGAGCTGAGGCGCAGCGGGTACGAGGACCTGGTCGCTGCCGGCGTGGTGCTGACCGGAGGGACCTCGCGGATGGAGGGCGTGGTCGAACTGGCGGAGGAGATCTTCCACATGCCGGTTCGGATCGCCTGCCCGCACAGGGTCAGCGGCCTTTCCGATGTCGTTCGCAATCCGATTTATTCTACCGGGGTAGGTTTGCTACATTACGCCCTCCAGGAGGCCCGGCATGGGCGCGGTCGTGAGGGCCGGGTGATAACAGCGCAACCCAGGCGTGATGACGTCTCCCAGCGTGGTGGATGGGAAGGGATTCCAGCGCTGGCAAAACTCAAGGGCTGGTTGAAAGGAAATTTCTGACAGGGACCGCACCGCGGTCCAGGAGACGGGGCTTATGTTCGAACTGGTAGATAGCGCACCCTCGAGCAGTGCGGTCATCAAGGTCGTCGGCGTGGGTGGCGGTGGCGGCAATGCCGTCAACCACATGGTCGAGAGCAACATCGAAGGCGTCGAGTTCATCTGTGCCAACACGGATGCCCAGGCGCTGAAGCGGGTCTCGGCCAAGACCGTGCTCCAGCTCGGCAATGAGATCACCAAGGGGCTGGGTGCAGGTGCCAATCCCGAGGTCGGGCGTCAGGCCGCCATGGAGGACCGCGACCGCATCGCCGAGCTTCTCAGCGGCGCCGACATGGTCTTCATTACCGCCGGGATGGGCGGCGGCACCGGTACCGGTGGTGCCCCGGTCGTGGCACAGGTTGCCAAGGAACTCGGCATCCTCACCGTGGCCGTCGTCACTCGACCGTTCCCCTTCGAGGGTCCCAAGCGCATGCGCGTGGCCGAAGAGGGCATGAAGGAACTCTCCGAGCACGTCGACTCGCTGATCACCATTCCCAATGAGAAATTGCTGTCGGTGCTGGGCAAGAATGCCAGCCTGCTGACCGCTTTCAGTGCAGCCAATGACGTCCTGCTGGGTGCCGTTCAGGGCATCGCCGAACTGATCACCAGCCCCGGCATCATCAACGTCGACTTCGCCGACGTTCGCACCGTGATGTCCGAAATGGGCATGGCGATGATGGGCACCGGCGGCGCCACAGGCGAGAATCGTGCCCGCGAAGCTGCCGAAAAGGCGATCCGCAGCCCGCTCCTGGAAGACATCGACCTGCACGGCGCGCGCGGTATCCTGGTGAACATCACGGCCGGCCCGGACCTCTCCATCGGTGAGTTCAACGATGTGGGTGCCACCGTACAGGAGTTCGCCTCCCAGGACGCCACCATCGTGGTCGGCACCTCCATCGACATGGAAATGTCGGACGAGCTGCGCGTCACCGTCGTCGCGGCAGGCCTGGAAGGGCGTCAGCAGAAGGCCGCCGGGCGCGAGCCTGCGAAGCGTCCCGAAGCGGGAGAGTACCGCCAGCGGGCGCAGCCGTCGCTGCGTCAACAGAGCAGCGCGGTAGCCAAGGCCGAGCCCCAGGAGGCGGCGAAGCCCCAGGCCGAGAAGCGTCGCGCGCCACATGAACTCGACGATTATCTGGATATACCGGCTTTCCTGCGCCGACAGGCCGATTGACGATTGCTATCGGACGATTAGGCATGGCCAGGAAAGGTTCTTTTTGTTGAAACACGCGTTCGGTGTTATAGTGAACGGTGTTTGATAACTAATAACTGCCTGGCTACTGCCCATGATCAGACAACGTACCCTGCAAAACACCATCCGCGCCACCGGCGTTGGTCTCCATTCGGGCAAGAAGGTCTACCTGACCCTGCGCCCGGCACCGGTAAACACCGGCATCGTGTTCGTGCGTACCGACCTCGAGCCGGAAGTGCTGATTCCCGCCAACGCCTCGCTGGTCACCGATACCACCCTGTGCACCGCCCTTTCCAAGGATGGCGTCAAGGTGGCGACGGTCGAGCACCTGATGTCGGCGCTGGCGGGTCTCGGTATCGACAACGTCTATGTGGATCTGAGTGCTCCCGAAGTGCCGATCATGGACGGCAGCGCGGGTCCCTTCGTGTTCCTGATCCAGTCGGCCGGCATCGCCGAGCAGGAAGCGGCGAAGAAGTTCATCCGCATCAAGCGTGAGGTGGTGGTGCAGGAGAACGGCAAGGAAGCGCGCTTCCTGCCGCATCGCGGTTTCAAGGTCTCCTTCGCCATCGAGTTCGATCACCCGGTGTTCGAAGACCAGAAGCAGACCGCCGTGGTCGATTTCTCCACGACCTCCTTCGTCAAGGAGGTGTCGCGTGCCCGCACCTTCGGCTTCATGCGCGACCTCGAGTACCTGAGGGCCAACAACCTGGCGCTGGGCGGAAGCCTGGACAACGCCATCGTGGTCGATGACTACCGCATCGTCAACGAAGGCGGACTGCGCTACGAAGACGAGTTCGTCAAGCACAAGGTGCTCGATGCGATCGGCGATCTCTACCTGCTGGGCCATAGCCTGATCGGCGAATTCCGCGGCGTGAAGTCGGGGCACGCGCTGAACAACCAGCTGTGCCGCGCCCTGCTGGCCCAGCCGGACGCCTACGAGGTCGTGACCTTCGAAACCGAACGCGAGCCGTCGCCCATCTCCTATGCGCAGCCTGCGATGGCCTGACGCTCCAGGCAGCTGACGCTCCAGGCAGAACGTTATCAAACCGCCGACGCCGCTCTCATCGAGAGCGGCGTCTTGCTGTCGGCGAAATCAGGTCAGCGAAACCAGCTTTTCATCACGTCGGTGATCTGACGCATGTCCGTTTCGGAGGTGATATAGGCCGGCATGGTATAAAGCCATCGCCCGAATGGGCGCAGCCAGACACCATGGGTCCTGGCAAAGTCAGCCACACCGGAGAGTGCGGCAGCATCCTTCACCTCGATGACCGCCGTGGCCCCCAGCACGCGGACATCTTCTACCGCGGGGTGGGAGCGCAGCCCACCGTCCTGCTCCAGCTCCCGGCACAGCAGTGCATTGAGCCGGGCGATCTTCGCCAGGTAGTCTTCCTCCTCGAAGACGGCAAGGCTCTCCAGCGCCACGCGACAGGCCAACGGGTTGCCCATGAAGGTGGGTCCGTGCATGAAGGCATGCTGCGGCGAGTCACCGATGAAGGCGTCATGCACACGGTCGGTGGCCAGCGTGGCGGCATGCCCCAGGTAGCCGCCGGTCAGCCCCTTGGAGAGCACCATGATGTCCGGCGTGACCTGGGCGTGGTCGGCGGCGAACCACTTGCCGGTGCGCCCGAATCCGGTGGCGACCTCGTCGAACACCAGCAGCACGTCGAACTCGTCACACAGTGCGCGGGCGCCGGTCAGGTAGTGCGGCGAGGTCATGTTCAGGCCGCCGGCCGCCTGCAGCAGCGGTTCCACCAGCAGGGCGGCAATTTCGTGGTGGTGGCGTTCCAGCACGGCGCGCAGGCGGGCAAGATCTGCTTCGACCTGCACGGGGGACGCGCCGAATGGCGCGGTAGGCGCCGGGGCGAAATGGTGTTGCGGCAGGTAGCCGGAGAACAGCGTATGCATGCCTTCCTCCGGGTCGCAGACCGCCATGCAGCCGCTGGTGTCGCCATGGTAGGCCTTCATCAGGGCCAGCATGCGGTGCTTGGCGGGCCTGCTCCTCAGGCGGTGGTACTGCACGGCCATCTTCATGGCGACTTCCATCCCGACCGAGCCGCTGTCGGAGAAGAAGACATGATTGAGGCCGCGTGGCGTGATTCGCACCAGCTCCCGCGCGAGCCGGTCGGCGGGCTCATGGGTCAGGCCGCCGAGCATCACATGGCAAAGGGTATCGGCCTGCTCCTTCAGTGCCGCCACCAGCCGCGGGTGGCCGTAGCCGTGGATCATGCACCACCAGGAGCAGGTGGCGTCGAGCAGCATTTCTCCGCCCTCCAGTTCAAAGCGCGTACCTCGGCCGCCGACGACCCTAGGCGGTCGGGGCTGGGTCGCCAGGTGGGCGTAGGGGTGCCAGACGGGGGATGTCATCGAGCCTCCGAAATAACCGAAGCGAGCGGGAGCGGGCAGGCATGCGGATGGGCGAGCGAGACGCACGCCAAGGAGCTGACCGAGGGCATGGCAGGGGCGAGGTGCAGGAGCGTCGATAATGAAGTACGGCGAGCGGAACGCTCGCTGTCACAGGCTGGAGAGGGCCAGCATGAATGGTGCGGATGGGGAGACTTGAACTCCCACGCCCTAAGGCACCAGAACCTAAATCTGGCGTGTCTACCAATTCCACCACATCCGCAGGGCTGTGCAGGCGTCCACATTGTACGGACCCCCGCACGCAAGTCAATTGCCATGCGGAAGCTCGAGGTAGGCGATGGCGGCCTCGGGGCGCCGGGCTGCCGTCATGCGGGTCAGCCGCGGCACCACACCGAGACAAGGGGCGCCGAGAGTACGCTCCAGCGTAGCCAGGTTGTCGGCAAACAGTGCGGCGTCGCGGGCGAAACCAGCATCGACGACGCTGCCCGCCCAGCCCGCCAGCCGTGCCCCGTCGGCGCGTATCGCCTCGGCGGCCAGCCGTGCGTGGTTGAGGCAGCCCAGCTTGAGGCCGACGACCAGGATGACGGGCAGGTCGAGCGCGAGGGCGAGCCCGGCCAGGTCTTCGCGCTCGTTGAGTGGAACGCGCCAGCCTCCGGCCCCTTCCACGAGGATCAGGTCGCGTGGCTCGCGCAGCAGGGGCGCAAGCCGCTCGCACAGGCCTGCCAGGCCGAGCTCGACGCCGGCTTGCTGCGCGGCCAGGTGCGGTGCGATGGCCGGCGCGAAGGCGAAGGGGTTGACCAGGTCGTAGGCGACGGGTGGCACGCTGCGTGCTTGCAGGGCCAGCGCATCATCGTTGCGCAACCCTTCGGGGGTGGGCTGGGAGCCGGAGGCGACCGGCTTGAGCCCGAGCGTACTCAAGCCGCGGGAGCGGGCCAGGGCCAGCAGGCCGGCGCTGACCAGCGTCTTGCCGGCATCGGTATCGGTGCCGGTCACGAAAAAGCGCGTCATGGCGTTGCTTCCTTGTCGAGCAGGAGAGTCAGGCAGACATAGGTCACGGGCAGGCCCGCTGGCTCCCGCAGGGCTTCATAGCGGGAGCGTGCCTGATGCAGGGCCGTGCGGCTAGGCGCTGTGCCGGGGCGGCGGGTATGGGCGCCCACCCCCTTGAGCGAGGCCATCACGGCACTCAGGTCGGCATAGTGGAAGCGCGCCTCGCGCTCCAAGACCTGCACGCGAGCGAAGCCTGCCCGGCGTGCGGCTGTCGCATGGGCGTCGGCACAGCGGAAATCGAGCTGCGATGCGCTAGTGCCCCAGGCGTGCCCGACCTCACGCAGGGTGCCGGGTCCCAGGGTATTGATCAGCGCCTTGCCGCCGGGACGCAGCACCCGGTGCAGCTCGGTGAAGACGGCCTCCAGGTCGAGGCACCACTGGATAGCCAGGTTGGAGAACACCAGGTCCAGAGAGGTCGCGGCAATCGGCAGCGCGGCGGCGTCGGCCTGCAGCCACTGTACCGCCTCGCCATGCCGTGCTTGCGCCGTGGCGAGCATGCCGGAGGCGATATCCAGCCCGAAGACGCGGCAGCCCGGGCCGAAGCGGGCCAGCAACTGTTGGCTCCAATGGCCCGGGCCGCATCCCAGGTCGAGGATGGTCCCGGCCCGAGGCGGCAGCCGTTGCCACAGCGACTGCCCCAGCACCTGCTGGGCGCCGGCCAGCTGCTCGTACCGGCTAGAGGCCTGGCTGAAGGCGCCGGCTACCTGCCGGCGCCAGGCGCAGTCGGCGGCCGTTGTCGGGTCCGGGATACAGGGTGCGATGCTCATGTCCAGGCTTCCGTCATCGGCCGGGTCGGTTCAGTCGAGCTGCCGCAGGCCGCCAGCGCAAGGGCGTGCAGCGCCTGCGCCAGCCGGGCGGGCGCGGACACCATCGGACAGTGGCCGCATGCGTCCAGGGTGAGTCGGGTGGGGAGCCGGTTCTCGGCGGCAAGCAGCGGGTCATGGCTACCGGCTACCTGCCACAGGGGGTGGGCAGCTCGCTGCAGCGTGGGCCTGAGATCGAGCTCCGCCAGCTGGGCGAGGCCGGCGGCAAGCACGGGAACCGCGGCCCGGGGGCTGTCGCCGATCAGTCCCCTGAGCCGGCGCAGCGCGTCGCCCGGGGCGGGTTCTCCCTGTAGCTGCCAGCGCAGGAAGTGTCGCCATGCGGCCAGGGGGTCGCGTGCAAACGCCCGACGGAAGCGACCCAGCTCATCAGGGGTGACCCCTTCGGGGTGGCAGAAGCGAGGGCCCACCCCGAGCAGCACCAGGCCGCGGGGAGGCGGGACCTGCGCCAGCAGCGCAGCGGCCAGCAGGCCGCCGAGTGACCAGCCCACCCACAGAGCATCGGCAGGCAGCTCGGCCGCCATGGCATGGGCCAGCTCGCCGATGTCGTGCGGGTTGGCCGCAGCCGGACGCGTGCCGTAGCCGGGCCAATCGGGGGCCGATACCTGCGTCGCCTGTGGCCAATGGGGGGCCAAGGCTTGCCAGACGCGTGCGTCGATCCCCCAGCCCGAGAGCAGGATGATGCGCGTCATCGGCGCTCCTCCTCATGCAGCGCCGCGAGTACCTCCAGCAGCGCGTCGAGCTGCGCCGGCTCATGCTCCGCGCTCAAGGTGATGCGCAGCCGAGCCTGCCCCTGGGGCACGGTGGGAGGACGAATGGCGCCGACCAGGAATCCAGCGTCAAGCAGGCGTTGGGCCCAGCGCAGGGTGCGCCCGGCGTCGTGCAGCAGCAGCGGTTGGATGGGGGTGGGGGAAGCCATCAAGGGCAGGCCGATGCGAGCCGCCTCGCGGCGAAATCGCTCGATCAGGCCATGCAGCCGCTCACGCCGTTCCGGCTCCGCGGCCAGGATATCCAGCGCCTTGAGCGTGGCGGCGGTTACGCCTGGCGGCTGGGCGGTGGTGTACACGTAGGGCCGCGCGAACTGGATCAAGTGTTCGATCAAGGCATCGTCGCCGGCGACAAAGGCACCGCCGCTGCCGAGCGCCTTGCCCAAGGTGCCGACCAGCACCGGCACGCGATCCGTGCCGAAGCGCTGCCCCACGCAGCCGTCCCCCTGGTGGCCGAGAACGCCCAGGCCGTGGGCGTCGTCGATCATCAGCCAGGCGCCGTGCCTGGCGCTGAGTGTGCTCAGGCCGGCAATGTCGGCCACGTCGCCGTCCATACTGAACACGCCGTCGCTGACCACGAGCTTGGCGGTGACGGCCGGCGCCCGGCTCAGCAGCTGTGACAGGTCCTCCAGCGAGCCGTGGTGGAAGCGCCGTGAGCGAGCCCCGGCCAGCTTCGCGCCGTCGAGCAGCGAGGCATGGTTGAGCCGGTCCTGGAAGACTAGGGTCCGGTCGTCGCACAGCGCCTGCAGGGTGCCGAGATTGGCCATGTAGCCGGTGGAGAAGAGCAGCGCTCGAGGGCGGCCCACCAGCGCGGCAAGCCGCTGTTCCAGCGCGTCATGCACCGCCAGGTGGCCGCTGACCAGGTGCGAGGCGCCGGCGCCGCTGCCGAAGCGCCTGGCGCCTTCCGCCTGGGCTTCGGCAACGCGGGGGTCGCGTGCCAGGCCGAGGTAGTCGTTGCCGGCGAAGTCACACAGTGGCGCCGTGCGCTCGAGGCGGCGACGCTGCCGCCACAGGCCCTCGGCCCTGCGCGCGGCTGCCTTCTCGGCGAGGCGTGACGGCCAGCCATCGCTTGCCTGGCCCATCGGATCAGTCGCCCTGGGTGGCATCGTAGGCCAGTGAGGCGACACGGCTCTGTTCGGCCTGGCGAGCTACGGCCGAGGCCAGCTCGGCCTGCTCTCGTTCGTCGTCGCGGCAGGTGTCGCGGCGCTCGGGGTGCAGGCCGAGCTTGCGGAACAGGTCACGATCGCGCCTTGCCTGGGGATTCGCGGTGGTCAGCAGCTTCTCGCCGTAGAAGATCGAGTTGGCGCCGGCGAGGAAGGCGAGGGCCTGGGTCGATTCGCTCATCTGTTCGCGGCCCGCCGAAAGTCGCACATGGCTGGCGGGCATCAGGATGCGCGCCACGGCGATGGCGCGGATGAAATCGATGGGGTCCAGGTCTTCGACTTCCTCCAGCGGCGTGCCGGAGACCTTGACCAGCATGTTGATCGGCACGGATTCCGGGTGCGGCTGCAGGCGGGCAAGCTGCTGGAGCAGCGCAGCGCGGTCGCGGGGGGCTTCGCCAAGGCCCAGGATACCGCCCGCGCAGACCTTCATGCCGGCATCGCGCACGTTGGCCAGGGTCTCGAGCCGGTCGGCAAAGCGGCGCGTGGTAATGATCTCGCCGTAGTAGTCGGGTGAGGTATCGAGGTTGTGGTTGTAGTAATCCAGGCCGGCCTGCGCCAGTTGCCGCGCCTGCTGGCTGTCCACCATGCCGAGCGTCATGCAGGTCTCGAGCCCCAGTGCCTTGACGCGGCGAACCATCTCCAGCACCACCTCCATGTCCTTCTGCCGCGGACTGCGCCAGGCCGCGCCCATGCAGAAGCGACTGGCACCCGCCTGCTGGGCGGCCTTGGCCTGCTCCACGACCTTGTCGATGGCGAGCAGCTTTTCCTTTTCAAGGCCGGTCGTGTAGTGGGCGGATTGCGGGCAGTACTTGCAATCTTCGGGGCAGGCCCCGGTCTTGATCGACAGCAGGGTGGACACCTGGACCGCGTTGGGTTCGAAGTGCTGGCGGTGCACCTGCTGGGCCTGGAACAGCAGATCATTGAAGGGCAGGGCAAACAGCGCTTCAATCTCTTCCAGGGTCCAGTCGTGGCGAACCGCGGGCATCGTCACGGCAGGCGAGATGGCAGAATCTGCAGGCATGGCACCCTCTTCTCGTGCAGTCATCTTTTGGAAATCTGAATGTTGACTGTGAGGTTACGCCAACGGGAATTTCTGTCAACCATGGCCTTGGTAAAAGTTGACGGAGGTGCGATGACACGTTGGATAGCCTCTTGGCGGCCTGGCCGATGGCAGCGTCGTCTCTGGCATCGGGTGGAGGGCATGCTGCGCACGGCAATGCCGGGGCGCTGCGATTTCTGCCTGGCTGCCGCCACGCCGGGCTACCCCTGGTGTTCCGCCTGTTTCGAGTCCCTGGGCTGGAACACCCCGGCCTGTCCGGGATGTGCCGAGCCGCAGCCGCCCGGGTCGCTAGAAGGGCGTCGCTGCGGGCGCTGTCTCGTCCGACGCCCCGCTTACCAGCGTGCGTGGGTGCCGTTGCGCTACGAAGATGAAGTGGCGCGGCTCATGCAGCGGTTCAAGTTCCATGCATCGCCGCGTGCGGGGGCAGTGCTGATGGAGCTGTTCATGAGCAGCTTGCCGGAGGCGGCGGTGCGTCATCCGCAGGCGTTGATGCCGGTGCCGCTGCACAGGCAGCGCGCCCGGGAACGCGGCTTCGACCAGGCCGAGTGGCTGGCACGGCGGGTGGCACGCCGCCTTGGGCTGCCGCTATGCCTGGCGCAGCGCTGCCAGGCGACGCCTACCCAGCGCGGCCTCGGCCGAGACGAGCGCTTTCGCAACCTGCAACAGGCGTTTCGCGTCGAAGGGCCTTTGCCGTCGCGGCTCACGCTTATCGATGATGTCATGACCACGGGAGCGACGCTGGACGCGCTGGCGGCGGCTTGCCTTGCCGCAGGCGCTACCGAGGTTGAGGTGTGGGCATTCGCGCGTACCCCTGCGCACGGTAGCGTTGCGACCGGCAGCTAACGGCGCGGCACGCCGGGCTTCGTACAAGCAGGTGGCCCGGTATGCTGCTACCATGCCCCTCGCTTCCTTTTTTCGTGGTACTTGCGTCTCGCCGAGGAGTGTCATGCCGCGCGCTGCCCATCCGTTTGCCGACCTCTCTCCCGTCCGCGTCGTTTCCGCGGTGGAATCCCTGGGCTTCTGGCTGCCAGGCGAGCCGTATGCGCTGAACAGCTACGAGAACCGCGTCTTCATCATGCACGATGACGAAGGTCGGCGCTGGGTTGCCAAGTTCTATCGCCCTTCCCGCTGGAGCGACAGCCAGATCCAAGAGGAACACGATTTCCTGCTCGAACTGCAGGCGGCCGGCGTGCGCGTGTCGGCCCCCTGGCAGGACGCCCAGGGGCACACGCTGCACCGGGCGGAAGGATTCCGGTTCGCGCTGTTCGCCCAGGTTCCGGGGCAGGCGCCGGAACTCGAGGACCCGGCGCAGCTGTTTGCGATGGGCGAGCTGATCGGCGAGCTGCATGCCGTGAGCGAGCGCAAGGCCTTCGTCCATCGCCAGCATCTCGATTTCGACAACATGGTCGGCGAAGCGCAACGGGAGGTGTTGGCCAGCCCCTGGCTGGACCGGCGCCAGCGCCAGGCCTACGAGCGGATCAGCGATGCCCTGCGCAGGTTGCTGGCGCCTTGCGCCGAGGTGGCCGGGCGGGTGATACGCCTCCACGGCGACTGCCATATCGGCAACGTGCTGGGACGCGACGAGGTCTTCACCCTGGTGGACTTCGATGACTGCATGATGGGGCCGGCAATACAGGATCTGTGGATGCTGTGGACCGCTCAGCATGAGGACGAGTGGCGAATGCAGCTTTCCGAGGTGTTGGAGGGTTATGAGCAGTTTCGCGAATTCGATCGCAGCGAGCTCGCCTTGATCGAACCACTGCGCACCCTGCGGCTGATGCGCCATAGCGCCTGGCTGGTGGCGCGTTGGGAGGACCCCGCCTTCCCGCCTGCCTTTCCATGGCTGGCCGAGGCCCACTACTGGGACGACCATATCCGCATGCTGGAGCAGCAGCGGCAGGTGCTGGAACGCGGCCCGCGCTGGCTGGCCTGAGCGGGCACATCGCAGGATGTGCCCGCCGCGGGATCAGTTGGCGTCGGGATCCGGCCGCTCGGCGGGGATCGGGTTGGCCACGCCTCGACCATCGGCCTGGCGACGCTGCTCGTTGATCCGCGCGCCCGGGTTGTCCTGCTGTTCGACGGACAGTGGGCTCGCCAGCTGCAGGTAGAAGGCCTGGTCGGGCGTCACGCTGCAGCGGCCATCCTCACAGACCGCGAGGCCGAAGCTGCCGTCCTGGTCGTAGGCAGCCGCCGAGAGTTCGCCGCTGTAGATCTCGCTTTCGCTGCCGTTGGTCTGGATGCAGGTCAGCGCCTTGGTGGTGATGCGCATGCGCTCGCCTTCCAGCCGGGCATCACCTACCACGACACAGTATTCCGGCAGGTCATGGCTGGCCTGTTCACTGCCGTTGATAGCCGGACGCAGCAGGATGTCGTCGCGGCGCGGCTGTTCGGCGTCCAGTGACACCACATCGATGACGGACACGGCGATGCGGGCATCGGATGGCAGCGAGAGGGTGGCGGCCGAAGCGACCAGCGGCAGCGTCAGCAACGCCAGACCACCAGCCATTGTCATCAGGTCAGAAATTTTGCTCATGTTCAAACTCTCGATAGACACGGCTGCATACCGCGCAGCCTCAATATTGGCAGTCTAACATAGCCGCGTAGTGCCGACAGCGTCCGCAATGCCGCAGCCGCACGGAGCCGGGCAGCGGCCAGGACAGGGGCAGGGGAGGAACAGGGCAGGGTACCGAGGCGTGGGCGCGCAGGACTGCCATGGTCATTCCCTTGCGTTAGAATGCGAACCATGTTGCCGTGCGTGTTGTGCATTTTAAGAAAAATGTATATGTTTTGTATAAAAATGATGGCCAGGCCATCGCCACCTTCCCCGTTCTGCCTTCACCTGGATGGCCTGACATGACTGAAGAACTTGCCAGCTATTATCGCCAGATCATTCTCGACCTGGGGGAAGACCCCGAGCGAGAAGGGTTGCGCGATACGCCGAAGCGTGCCGCCAAGGCCATGCAGTTCCTGACCCGGGGCTACGCCCAGACCCTGGAAGAGATCGTCAACGGCGCCGTCTTCGCCTCCGAGACCGACGAGATGGTACTGGTCAAGGATATCGAGCTCTATTCCTTGTGCGAGCACCATCTGCTGCCCTTCATCGGCAAGTGTCATATCGCCTACCTGCCCAGCGGCAAGGTGCTCGGCCTGTCGAAGTTTGCCCGCATCGTGGACATGTACGCCCGGCGCATGCAGATCCAGGAAAACCTGACCCGGCAGATCGCCGAGGCCGTGCAGCAGGTCACCCAGGCGCGCGGCGTGGCGGTAGTGATCGAGGCGCGCCACCTGTGCATGATGATGCGCGGGGTGGAGAAACAGAACTCCAGCATGACCTCATCGGTGATGCTCGGCGCCTTCCGTGAGAAGCAGAGCACACGCCAGGAGTTCCTGACCCTGGTGGGCGGGCGCTGAGCCAAACGCCGCGACAGATCGTGCGATGTGTCGCCTTACCTTGAACGCCGTCACGGAGTCATTGCATGACGCTGCATGCGCTGAACGACCAGCACTTCGACCACGACCTGGCGACCATACGCATCAAGAACCTGCGGTTGCGCACCTACATCGGCATCAAGGACGATGAAATCGCCAACCGGCAGGATGTGATCATCAACGCCGTGATCCGCTACCGAGCCGATCAGGCCGTGGCCTTCAATCACATCGAGCAGGCGCTCAACTACCGCACCATCACAAAGGCGGTGATTGCCCTGGTCGAAGAGAACCGCTTCCTGCTGCTTGAACGCATGACCCGGGAAGTCCTCGACCTGATCATGGCGCATCAGCAGGTGCTGACTGCCCAGGTGGAGATCGACAAGCCCCATGCGCTGCGTTTCGCCGATTCCGTCTCGGTAACGCTCTCCTCGAGCCGGGAGCCACGCCGGGCCGGCTGAGACCGGCGCCCCGTATGGCCTCTCATTTGGCGTCTCGCCGGCTTTGCGCTTAGCATGGGGTAACGCCAGCTGCCGAGAGTCGAACCGTTGCCAAGCCATTCCCCCACCCCTTCCAAGCGCCAGCGCAACTCCCCCTGGGCCATGACCGCCATCGTCACGGCGCTGATGGCCCTGCTGTTCGAAGGCGGCCTGCCACTGCTCAACATCGCAGCGGCCATCTTCGCCCTGCTGGGGCTGCGCCAGATTCGGCGCGAGCCTGAACGCTATGCCGGGCGGGCCTTGTGCTGGATGGCCATTGCGCTGGTGCTGATCCTCGCCATCCTGACCGCCATGCTAGAGCCCGCCGCAGCATGATGGAGGCAGGGGAGAGGCGCGACCCGCTGCATCGAGACAATACGGACTGCCTGCGCCCAGGCACGTTGACAACAGGCCAGCCAATGGCCGGGAGACAAACATGGAAGCCTTGAAGGAAACGCAGCTCTACTGCCCTTTCGCCTACATCGATGGAAGCTGGGTTGCCGCGGACAGCGGTGAACAGATCGAGGTGGTCAACCCCGCCACCGGCGAGGTGTTCGGTACCGTGCCGCGCCTGGGCCGCATCGAAACGGAGCGCGCCATTGCGGCGGCCGATGCGGCGCTGGTCGGCTGGCGTGCGCTGACGGCCCAGGAACGTGCCGATATCCTGATGAAGTGGCACGACCTGATGCTCGACCACCAGGATGACCTGGCGATGCTGATGACCTACGAGCAGGGCAAGCCGCTCAAGGAGGCCGCCGGGGAGATCGCCTATGCCGCCAGTTTCCTGCGCTGGTTCGCCGAGGAGGCAAGGCGAATCTATGGCGAGACCATTCCCGCCGCCAAGCCCAACCAGCGCATCGTGATCACCAAGCAGCCGGTGGGCGTTGTCGGCGCCATCACGCCGTGGAACTTTCCCGCCGCCATGATCACGCGCAAGGCCGGCGCGGCCCTCGCCGCAGGCTGCACCATCGTGGTCAAGCCCGCCAGCCAGACTCCCTTCTCGGCGACGGCCATGGCGCTGCTGGCCGAGCGGGCCGGGGTTCCGCGCGGGGTGTTCAACGTGGTGCCGGGGCGCGCCGGAGAAATCGCCACGGCGATGACCGAATCGCCGCTGGTGCGCAAGATCACCTTCACCGGCTCGACCGAAGTGGGGCGCCAGCTGATGTCGCAGGCATCGCGGCATGTCCAGAAGATCTCGCTGGAGCTGGGCGGCAATGCGCCGTTCCTGGTGTTCGAGGACGCCGACCTGGACGCCGCGGTGGAAGGCGCCATGGCGGCCAAGTTCCGTAACGCCGGACAGACCTGCATCTGCACCAACCGCTTCCTGGTGCAGTCCAGCGTGATCAACGCCTTCTGTGAAAAGCTAGCCGTGGCCATGCACAGCGAGTTGAGGGTCGGCGACGGCACGAAGCCCCAGGTCAATATCGGCCCGCTCATCGACGACAAGGCGGTGGCCAAGGTCAGCGAGCATGTACACGATGCCCTCGACAAGGGCGCCGAGCTGCTGCTGGGCGGCCACCCCCACCCGCTGGGGGGCAATTTCTTCACCCCCACGCTGATCAGCTTCGCCAACGCTGACATGAAGGTGGCCCAGGAGGAGACCTTCGGCCCGCTGGCGGCGGTATTCCCGTTCGATGACGAGGAAGACGCCGTGCAAATGGCCAACGACACCGAATACGGCCTTGCCTCCTACCTCTACTCCCGTGACCTCGGCCGCGTCTGGCGCGTGGCGGATGCGCTGGAGTACGGCATGGTCGGCATCAACACCGGGCTGATCTCCAACCCGGCAGCGCCGTTCGGCGGGGTCAAGGCCTCGGGGCTCGGGCGCGAGGGCGGCCACCAGGGAATCGAGGAGTTCCTGGAAACCAAGTATCTCTGCTTCGACCTGGACTGACAGGCTTCGACCTGGGCTGGCAGGGCTGGCTCACCAAGGCCGGCGCCGCTCGTCTCGGTAGCCAGCAAAAAACCCCGAAGGTTGGATTGGGCGTCCAGCCTTCGGGGTGCGGTTCAAGCCGCCGGGGTTGTTCGTTATCGGACGAGAAGCAACAACTAGGCGGTGCCCTGTGTCTTCAATGCCGGAAGTGGCGCATGCCCGTGAACACCATGGCGATGCCTGCTTCGTTGGCGGCGTCGATCACTTCCTGGTCGCGCATGGAACCGCCGGGCTGGATCACCGCGGTGATGCCGGCCGCCGCCGCGGCATCGATGCCGTCGCGGAACGGGAAGAAGGCGTCCGAAGCCATGACCGAGCCGGGCACCGAGAGGCCTTCGTCGGCGGCCTTGATGCCGGCGATGCGGGCCGAGTAGACGCGGCTCATCTGGCCGGCGCCGACGCCGATGGTCTGGCCGTCCTTGGCGTAGACGATGGCGTTGGACTTGACGTATTTGGCCACCTTCCAGGCGAATGCCAGGTCGCGCAGCTCCTGCTCGGTGGGTACCCGTTCGGTGACCACGCTCAATTCATCGCGGCCGACCATGCCCAGGTCGCGATCCTGGACCAGCAGGCCGCCGGTGACGCGCTTGAAGTCGTGGGCATGCTCGCGCTCGCCGGGCCAGCTGCCGCCGACGTCGAGCAGGCGCACGTTCTGCTTCTCGGCCACGATGGCCAGCGCCGCTTCCTCGACCCCGGGGGCAATGATTACCTCGACGAACTGGCGGTCGATGATGGCGCGGGCGGTGGCGGCATCGAGCGGGCGGTTGAAGGCGATGATGCCGCCGAAGGCGCTGGTGGGATCGGTGGCGAAGGCCTTGTCGTAGGCATCGCGGGAGGTGTCGCCGACCGCGACGCCGCAGGGGTTGGCGTGCTTGACGATGACGCAGGCTGTATCGGTGAAGCTCTTGACGCACTCGAAGGCGGCGTCGGTGTCGGCCACGTTGTTGAACGAGAGTTCCTTGCCCTGCAGCTGGCGGGCGGTGGCCACGCTCGCTTCGCGGGCGCCGGCCTCGACGTAGAACGCCGCGCTCTGGTGCGGGTTCTCGCCGTAGCGCATGGCCTGCTTCTTGACGAACTGCACGTTGTAGGTGCGCGGGAAGCCGTCTTCGCCGCCGGGCACCCGCTGGCCCAGGTAGTCGGCGATGGCCGCATCGTAGCCGGCGGTATGCTCGAAGGCCTTGACCGCGAGGTCGAAGCGGGTGGCGTCGCTCACGGCGCCGTCATGCTCGGCGATCTCCGCCAGCACCCGGGCATAGTCGCCGGCATCCACCACGATGGTGGTGTGGGCATGGTTCTTGGCGCAGGCGCGCACCATGGTCGGGCCGCCGATGTCGATGTTCTCGATGGCATCCTCGAGCGTGCAGTCCGGCCTCGCCACGGTCTGCGCAAAGGGATAGAGGTTGACTACCACCATGTCGATGGGGGCGATGTCATGCTCGGCCATCACCGCGTCGTCCTGGCCGCGGCGCCCGAGGATGCCGCCATGGATCTTCGGGTGCAGGGTCTTGACCCGGCCATCCATGATCTCGGGGAAGCCGGTGTGCTCCGACACTTCGCGTACGGCGATTCCGTTTTCCTGCAGCAGGCGGAAGGTGCCGCCGGTGGAGAGAAGTTCGACGCCACGTTCGCTGAGGCCCCGGGCGAAATCGACGATGCCGGTCTTGTCGGAAACGCTGAGCAGGGCGCGGCGAACCGGAGTGGGGGTGGAAGTATCGGCCATGGTGCGGTGCAACTCTTTGTCGGTAGTGAAAGGAAGGGCGGCGGTGGCTGGCGCCTCAGATCAGGTCATGCTGCTTCAGCTTCTTGCGCAGCGTGCCCCGGTTGAGCCCCAGGATTTCGGCCGCTCGCGTCTGGTTGCCTTGGGTGTAGTCCATCACGGCGGCCATCAGCGGAGCTTCCACTTCGGCCATGACCATGGCGTAGAGATCCGTGACGGTGCCGCCATCGAGATGGTCGAAGTAGCGGCGCATTGCCACGTCCACGGCTTCGCGCAGGGGCTGCTCGGCCAGGCTTTCACCCGCCACCGTGGAGGCAGCCGGTGCGGTGCCGGGGGGGAGGTCGGCGAAGGCGCCGCCGTCGAAATTCGGCAGGTCCGGGCTCGGATTGATAGCATCACGATTCATGCGGCATGGATTCCGTTCGCTGCCCACGAAGCCTCACGTTCGCTCCGGGGACGAAATAGGTCATCGATGAAGTGAAACTGAGTGTCAGGCGTTTCCAGGCCATTGAATGCCGCCTTAAGCAGGCGCTGCTGTTCGGCGTCGAGGCGTCGGTCGGCGGCGAGGTACCAGCCAAGGTGCTTGCGTGCTATGCGTACGCCCATGCGTTCCCCGTAGAAATCGTGCAGCGCCTGCAAGTGCTGGCGCAGCACCTCGGCGCGTTCGTCCGTGGTGGGCGGGGCTCGCCGCTCGCCGTGGCGCAGGAAGTGGTCGATTTCTCGAAATAGCCAAGGATTGCCCTGGGCAGCGCGGCCGATCATCACTGCATCCGCTCCAGTATAGTCCAGAACCTGGGCGGCCTTTTCGGGTGAGTCGATGTCCCCGTTGGCGAACACCGGAATGTCGACCGCCTGCTTGATGGCGGTGATGGTGTCGTATTCGGCATCACCGCCGAAACGCTGCTGGCGATGGCGCCCATGGACGGCCAGCGCCTGGATGCCGGCCTCCTGGGCGATCCGGGCGATGCGCACGCCGTTGTTGCTTTCAGCGCACCAGCCCGTGCGGATCTTCAGGGTGACCGGTACGGCCACGGCGGCCACCACCGCTTCGAGGATCTCGCCAACCAGGGCTTCGTCGCGCAGCAGCGCCGATCCGGCCGCCTTGTTGCACACCTTCTTCGCGGGGCAGCCCATGTTGAGATCGATGATCTCGGCGCCCTGGGCGGCATTGAGGCGGGCGGCTTCGGCCAGCATGGCCGCGTCGCCCCCGGCGATCTGGATCGCCCTGGGCCCAGGCTCGCCGCGGTGGTCCATGCGCTGGCGCGACTTGCGGGTATGCCAGAGCGAGGGATCGGAGGTCACCATCTCGCCTACGACCAGCCCGGCGCCCAGGTGGCGGCAGAGCTGGCGGAACGGCCGGTCGGTCACGCCGGCCATCGGGGCGAGAATGACCCGGTTGGGCAAGCGATGTCGGCCGATCTGCGGCAGGGGGCGGCTTGGGGTCATGATATGGCCTGATGTTTCGGGGGGCATATCATACGCCTCTAACGCATGGGGGTGAAGGCACAAGACGCTGAGGGCCGCGTCGTCGTCAAGGCTGCGGACGGTGGCCGCTCAGCCTTGCCCAACCGTCGCGAAGCTCGGGATCTTCCATCCTGAGCCCCAGCGCCTGGTAGGCGTCGAGCACCTCGTCGGCCTGGTTCGCCAGGATGCCGGACAGCGCCAGCCGTCCGCCAGGCGCCACATGGCCGGCGATGGTGGGCGCCAGCGCGACCAGCGGGCCGGCCAGGATATTGGCTACGACCACGGGAAAGCGCCGGTCAGCCGCCAGCTGCTCGGGATAGCACAACGTGAATGCCTCCGCGGCGATGTCATTGCGTTCGGCGTTGTCGCGGCTGGCCTGGAGCGCCTGCGGGTCGATGTCCGTTCCCGTGGCCGTTGCGGCGCCGAGCTTGAGCGCGGCGATGGCGAGAATGCCCGAACCACAGCCCACGTCGAGCACCTCCACCCCGTCCAGGCCGCCTTCCAGCGCCAGGGCGTCGAGCCACTCCAGGCACATCGCGGTGGTGGGGTGGGTGCCAGTGCCGAAGGCGAGGCCGGGGTCCAGGTGCAGGTTGACGGCGTCGGGCTCCGGGGGCGCGTGCCAGCTCGGCACGATCCACAGCCGCTGGCCCATGCGCAGCGGCTGGAAATCCTCCATCCACTCGCGCTCCCAGTCGCGGTCGGCGACCAGTTCGTGCTCGATCTCGGGGCAAGGTTCGCCGGGCATGCGCTCGGCCCAGGCGGCGGCGAGCCGCTCGAGCATGTCCTGCAACCCTTCGAGGTCGTCATACAGGCCGGTCAGTATCGTCTCGTTCCACAGCGGCGTGGTGCCGCGCTCCGGCTCGAAGACCGGGTCGTCGTGGGCGTCCTGAAGGGTGATGGCGGTGGCGCCTTCGGCCAGCAGCAGTTCCTCGAGCAGTTCGGCCTGATCCGGGGCGATGCGCGCCTTGAGTTGCAGCCAGGGCATGTCGGCTTGTCTCCATGCGTAACGCAACGGGGTGGCCGTAGCCACCCCGTGGTAAGAGAACCGGCTCAGGAGGCGAGCTTCTTCTCCAGGTAGTGGATGTTGACGCCGCCCTGCTGGAAATGGCCGTCACGGACCAGGTCCTTGTGCAGGTCGATGTTGGTCTTGATCCCTTCCACCAGCAGTTCGTCTAGCCCGTTGCGCATGCGCGTCAGGGCGATCTCGCGGCTGTCGCCCCAGGTGATGAGCTTGCCGATCAGCGAGTCATAGTGGGGCGGCACGGTATAGCCGGTATAGAGATGGGAATCCATGCGGACCCCAAGCCCGCCCGGCGGGTGGTACAGGGTGACCTTGCCCGGCGACGGCAGGAAGGTGCGGGCATCCTCGGCGTTGATGCGGCATTCGAACGCGTGACCGTTGAGCTTGACGTCCTCCTGGCGGATCGACAGCGGCAGGCCCGAGGCGATGCGCAGCTGTTCGCGCACGATGTCCACGCCGGTGACCATCTCGGTGACCGGATGCTCCACCTGGACCCGGGTATTCATCTCGATGAAGAAGAAGTTGCCGTCCTCGTAGAGGAACTCGAAGGTGCCGGCGCCGCGGTAGTCGATCTCGATGCAGGCCTGGCGACAGGCTTCCAGCACGTTGGCGCGGGCCTCGGGGTCGATGCCGGGGGCGGGCGCCTCTTCGAGCACCTTCTGGTGGCGGCGCTGCAGCGAGCAGTCGCGGTCGTAGAGATGAATGGCGTTGCCCTGGCCGTCGGCCAGCACCTGCACCTCGACGTGGCGCGGCCGCTCGAGAAACTTCTCCATGTAGACGGTGCCGTCGCCGAAGGCCGCGTGGGCCTCGGTGCGGGTCACGGTGATGGCGGAGAGCAGGTGGCCTTCGGTGTGCACCACGCGCATGCCGCGCCCGCCGCCGCCGGCGGCAGCCTTGATGATCACCGGGTAACCGATGCGCCGGGCAATGGCCATGTTCTCGGCCTCGTCGTCGCCCAGCGGGCCGTCGGAGCCAGGCACGGTTGGCACGCCGGCCTTCTTCATGGCCTCGATGGCGCTGACCTTGTCGCCCATCAGCCGAATGGTGTCGGCCCGCGGGCCGATGAACACGAAGCCGGAGCGCTCCACCTGTTCGGCGAAGTTGGCGTTCTCGGAGAGAAAGCCGTAGCCGGGATGGATGGCGCTCGAGTCGGTGACTTCGGCCGCGCTGATCAGCGCCGGGATGTTGAGGTAGGACTGGGCCGAGGGGGCCGGCCCGATGCACACGGCCTCGTCGGCCAGGCGCACGTGCATCAGCTCGCGATCGGCCTTGGAGTGAACCGCAACGGTCTTGATGCCCAGTTCCTTGCAGGCGCGCAGGATGCGCAGGGCAATCTCGCCGCGGTTGGCGATGAGAACCTTGTCCAGCATAGGGAGTCCGCCAGTGTCGGTGAAAGATCAGGAAATGATGAGCATCGGCTGGTCGTACTCGACCGGCTCGCCGTCCTCGACCAGGATCGCCGCAACCACGCCGTCACGATCGGCCTCGATCTGGTTCATCATCTTCATGGCTTCGACGATGCACACCGTCTCGCCTTTTCTGACGCTCTGGCCCACTTCGACGAACGACTTCGACCCGGGAGCGGGGCTGCGATAGAAGGTGCCGACCATCGGCGAGGTCAAGGCATGGCCCTGGTAGGCGGCGGCGGCTTCCTGGCCGGGCTCGGCGCTGGGAGCGGCAGCGGCGGGCATGGGGGCCGCAGGCTGGGCGTACGGCATCTGCATGGTGGGCTGAGGCCAGCTCACGCCGTTGGGATGCCGGCTGATGCGCACTGACTCCTCGCCTTCCTGGATCTCGATTTCGCTGATGTTGGACTCTTCGAGCAGCTCGATCAGCTTCTTGACCTTGCGGATATCCATGACTCTGTCTCGACCGGTGGGTAATTAAGCGGTGGGCTGGGTGCTGTTAACCCGAGCCAACTTTCGATAGATCGCGGCAAGTTGATGCACTTTGCCGACGCTATCGACCTTAAAAGCGTTGTCGGCGGAGTTTGCCTAAAATCACCGGGGATGTCCAGCCGGACAGGAACAGCGTTCGAGATCCCGGCTGGCGCCATCCAGTGCAATCAGCTGCCGTTGCGATCAAGCCAGTCGAGCACGCTGTTGAGGTGGCTGGCCAGTTCGGGAGCGCGTACCTCACCTTGGATACGGGCTTCGCGAATCTCGCTCTCCTCGCTGAAGAACATTAGGCTGGGCGGGCCGAATAGGCCGAAGTGATCGAGAAGCTCGCGGGTGGCGGCGTTGGCGCGCGTTACGTCGACGTTGATACGCGCAAACTGGGACAGCGGTTCCGCGACCTGGGGCAGCGGATACACCTGGCGCTCCATCTGCTTGCACGAGATGCACCAGTCGGCGGTGAAGTGCACGAAGCTGGGGCGGCCCTCGCGGGTGTTGGTCTGAAGCGTGGCTTCCAGTGCGGCGAGATCGTCCACCGTGGTGATGGCGATGACATCGCTGCTGACCGCTTGAGCCAGGGGGGCCGCCAATGGGCGCATGGGGTCATGGGCGCCGCGTGCGGCTCCGATGACCAGAACGACGCCCCAGGCCAGCAGCATTAGCCCCGCCGTCTGGCGCACTCGTGGCCAGCCCTGGGGCTGGTTGAAGGTCAGCGCGCCGAGCGCCAGGGCGCTGCCAATGGCCAGCGATGCCCACAGCAGCAGGGTGACGGGGGCCGGCAGCAGGCGTTCCACCAACCACACCGCCACCCCGAGCAGCAGGATGCCGAAGGCGATCTTAATGCCGTTCATCCAGGCGCCGCGGCGCGGTAGTGCCGTGGCGCCGAAGGTGCCGACCAGCAGCAGCGGCACGCCCATGCCCAGGCCCAGGGCCAGCAGGGCGGCGCCCCCCATCATGGCGTCCCCGGTGGTCGAGATGAACACCAGGGCGCCGGCCAGCGGAGCCGAGACGCAGGGCGAGACCACCAGAACCGACAGTGCACCGGCGCCGGCCAGGCCGAGCGGACCGCTGCGCTGGGCGCGGGTCTGCCAGGCATCGATGCGCCCGGCCAGCGCGGGCGACAGCCGCAGATCGAAGGCGCCGAACATGGCCAGCGCGAAGATGACGAAGAGCAGCGCGAAGAGGATCAGCACCGGCGCCGACTGCAGGTGCGCCTGCAGGTTGAGACCCGCTCCGAACAGGCCCATCAGCACGCCGACTACTGCATAGGTGAGTGACATGCCCGCGACATAGCTGGCGGATAGCGCAAAGGCGCGCGGTCGGTTGGCGTTCTGTCCGACGATGATGGATGAGAGAATCGGCACCATAGGCAGCACGCAGGGCGTGAAGGTAAGGCCCAGGCCGGCAAGGAAGAACAGTCCCAGCGCCAGCGGCAGGCTGGCTTCGCTGATCAGGGTGCTGAAGCGGCCGTCGGCGCTTTGCGGGGCGGGCGGTGCGCTGCCCGAGGCCGGTGAGCCGCCGCCGGTGTCGCTGCTGCTCCAGCCGACGAAGGCGGCCGGGATTGCACCCTGGGAGGCCTGCAGCTCGACACGTTCGGGCGGGTAGCAAAGCCCGGCGTCGGCACAGCCCTGGAACCGGACCTCCACGTCGAAGGCGCCCGTGGCAGGGCTATCCAGCGGTGCCTGGAACACCACGCGATCATAGAAGACGTAGACATCGCCGAGGAATTCGTCGCTCTTGAACTCGCCCTGCGGGACGCTCGGCTCTCCCAATGTCAGGCTGTCATCCAGGCTGGTGACGTCGAGCTGGTGGCGGTAGAGGTAGTAGCCCTCGGCATTCTCGAAGCCGACGAAAAGTGTCTCGCCGTCGTGCCAGGCGCTGGGCTGGAACGCCTCCATCACCGGCAGGAACTGGGGCTGACTCTTTGACGATGAAAACCACTGGGCATGGGCCAGGGCAGGCGCCAGCAGGCAGAGCAGCAGGAGCAGGCGGCAGAGGGGGTGGCGGATAGGCAACGCAGTCGTCCTTCTCGCAATGTAGACAGGCGTCATTGTGACTCGCTTCGAGGGGCTCGGTTCCACTCGCCCTGGCTGGGGCGATGTTCCCTTAACATACCTCAGTGCGCGTGGCGGTAAAACCGTGAGGGCAGAGGTCGGCGGCGTTGCCTTGCCCCACCCATGATCCAGGGCAAGAACCTTGGAGTAAAACGCAGAACGGGCCGCCCTGGGCGACCCGTTCACAGTACCTTTGGCGCGGCGTGGTTACGCCTTGTCGTAAGCGGCCACGGCCTTTTCGATCGCCTTGCGGGCGGCTTCGGCGCCTTCCCACGATTCGACCTTCACCCACTTGCCTTTCTCGAGATCCTTGTAGTTCTCGAAGAAGTGGGCGATCTGCTGGCGCAGCAGTTCCGGCAGGTCGGTGACATCCTGAATGTTGTCATACAGGGTGGTCAGCTTGGCGTGGGGCACGCACACCAGCTTGGCGTCTTCACCAGCCTCGTCGGTCATGTTGAGAATGCCGACCGGGCGTGCACGAATGACGCTGCCGGCCTGAACCGGGAATGGCGTGACCACGAGGGCGTCGAGGGGGTCGCCGTCGTCGGCCAGGGTGTGCGGGATGAAGCCATAGTTGGCCGGGTAGAACATTGGCGTGGCCATGAAGCGGTCGACCAGGAGGGCACCCATGTCCTTGTCGATCTCGTACTTGATCGGCGTGTGGTTCGCGGGGATCTCGATCGCGACGTACACGTCGTTGGGCAGTTCCTTGCCGGCGGGGATGTGATCGAAGTTCATTATCGCTTCCTTCGTTTGGCGGAAAAGGCGTTCGGCACGGGGCGTTGGCTTCAAATGCGCCGAATTATACGGACACGGCCTGGGGATTACCAATGCGACATAGGTGAGGGGCGAGAGGAAGCGCGTGGCGGTTGCCTAGGGCTTTCGTTGACAGGTCGCGGCGGGGGCAAATGTGTATCATGGCGAGCGCAAGCGGCCAGGACAGCTACCCGGCCGCCAAAAGGGGCCCCGGATCCCGTTTCCAAGGAGCGCGACTTGTCATCCATCCCGTTGTCACTGAGCGTCGGCCAGGCTTTCGTGGCGCCGGATCGCCGACGCCACCGCAGTTCGATGTCGTTGCGCATTCCCGGGCAGCCCGGGCAGCTCGTCGCCAAGGGCGCGTGCGCGCTGATCAGTGACACCAGTTCGCGCAACGCCATCGCCAAGCAGGCAGGCGACCTCAGCGTGCGCGGGTTTCTGGCAGACTATTTTTCCACACCCGACCACTGGGACGTTAAGACCTCCGCCACCCGGGTATTGCGAGCACTCAACGGCTGGTGCTATAGCCAGAGTACCTTCGTCGAGGATGGCAGTTACGTAGCGTCGCTCTCCGCCATGGTTTACCGAGGTCGCGAAGCGCACCTGTTCCACATGGGCGATACCCTGGTCTTCCGCCTGCGTGGCGCCGAGTTCGAACAGCTCACCCGCGACCACATCACTGACCTGGGCGGCTATCGCTACCCCTCGCGGGCGCTGGGACTCGATGGCAGCATCGATATCGATTACGCGCGCACGCCGCTCAAGCAGGGCGACATCTTCCTGTTCACCACCCAGGCGGTGCGCGGTACCCTGATGCCATCGGACTACGTGCAGCTGATCCGCCAGGATGCCAGCGACCTCGACGCGGCCTGTGAGCGGCTGGCCTCGGCCGCCAGGGAGCGGGCCCAGGAGCGCGGCTACGGCGGCGAGCAGTTCTGCTTTCAGCTGGTCCGGATCGACCAGTTGCCCGGCGAAGAGAGCGACCACCCGGGGCGCATCTACGGCGACCTGCCGATTCCCCCCGAGCTGTCGCCGGGCGAGCGGATCGATGGCCTAGAGGTGCAGGAGGTGCTCTCACGTACTGCCCAGTCACGGGTCTATCGGGTCCGCGATACCCACACCGAGCGCGAGATGGTGATGAAGGCGCCAAGCCCCGAGCTCTCCAACCGCAACGCCTATCTCGAACACTTCCTGCTCCAGCAGTGGGTGGTGGAGCGGGTCAAGTCGCCCTTCGTGGTCAGGGTGATGGAGCCCTCCCGCCCGCGCCGCTTCCTCTACTACCTGATGGTCTACGTGGAGGGGATCACCCTGGCGGAGTGGGCGCGACGCCATCCCCAGGCCAACCTGGCCCAGCGGCTCGATATCGCCGTCCAGCTCGGCAAGGCGGTCCAGGCCCTGCATCATCGAGACCTGCTGCACCAGCGCATCCATCCGGAGAACGTGCTGATCGATGCGCATGGGCAGGTGGTGCTGGCCGATTTCAGCGCCTGCCACATGCGCGACCTGGACGGCCATCGCCGCTCCCGCGAGCTGGCGCGCCAGGTCGGCCTGAGCGAGCACAGCGCACCCGAGTACGCGCTGGACGACGGCGTGGGGCGGCGCAGCGATCAGTACTCGCTGGCGTCGACCATCTACTGGCTGTTTACCGGCGAGCTGCCCTATGCGCTGACGCCGGATCAGCTGCGCAGCCATACCGATATCGAGCGGCTCAGCTATCGTAGCGCCCGGCAGGTCAACCCCGAGGTGACGCCGCTGCTGGACGACGCCCTGCGCCGGGCGCTGGACCCGCAACGCTCGCTGCGCTACCGCCGCATGTCCGAATTCCTCTATGCGCTGCGCCACCACGACGGCAGGGTGACGCAGGGCAAGGCGCCGACGCGCCGTTGGCTGCGCGAGCCGGCCAATTTCTGGCAGGGGATCGCCGGCATCCTGCTGCTGCTGCTGGTGCTGTCCTGGCTGTTGCGCTGAGGTGGTGCAGCGGCGTGACCAGGTCGTCCCAGGCTAGAACGCCGAAGTCCCGGCCTGGGCCGGGACTTCGGGTCATGCTGGGCAGTCAGCGAGGGGCTGGCGCCTTGGTCTTGGCCAGCGCCTGGGCTCTGGCGGGAAACCCGAACTCGGGCTAGAGCTTGAATTCCGGCAGGCGGCGCTCGACCTTGCTCAGCTTGAGGTGGGCCACCTTGGGCAGGCCGTTCTCGAAGGGCGGGAAGTCCTCGCCCTGGATCAGCGGCGACAGGTACTGGCGGCAGGCGTCGGTGATGCCGAAGCCGTCGTCGCGGATGTACTCGCTCGGCATGAATTTCTCGCGGTTGGCCACCTCGGAGAGCGGGGCCGGCTCGATGGTCCAGCTATAGGGGTTGTCGGAGACCCGCTTGATGGCCGGCATCATGGAGTTCTTGCCGGCCACGGCCAGCTCCACGGCATACTTGCCCACGGCGTAGGCTTGCTCGACGTCGGTGCGTGACGCCAGATGGCGCGCGGCGCGCTGCAGGTAGTCGGCCACGGCCCAGTGGTACTTGTAGCCCAGGTCCTGCTTGACCATGCCGGCCAGCGTCGGTGCCACGCCGCCCAGCTGGCGGTGGCCGAAGGCGTCGGTGTTGCCCGAGTCGGCGAGGAAGGTGCCGTCCTCGTAGCGCGCACCCTCGGAGACCACGATCACGCAGTAGCCATATTTCTGCACGCACTCCTCGACGCGCGCCATCACCTTGCCGCGCTCGAACGGCACCTCGGGGAAGATCACCAGGTGCGGCGGCTCGCCTTCGCCCTCGCCGGCCAGGGCGCCCGCGGCGGCGATCCAACCGGCATGGCGGCCCATGACCTCGAGCACGAACACCTTGGTCGAGGTGGCGCACATGGAGGCGATGTCCAGCGAGGCTTCGAGGGTAGAAGTCGCGATGTACTTGGCCACGCTGCCGAAGCCAGGCGAGTTGTCGGTGATCGGCAGGTCGTTGTCGACGGTCTTGGGCACGTGGATAGCCGTCAGCGGGTAGCCCATCTTCTCGGAAAGCTGCGACACCTTGAGGCAGGTATCGGCACTGTCGCCGCCGCCGTTGTAGAAGAAGTAGCGGATGTCGTGGGCCTTGAAGACTTCGATCAGGCGCTCGTACTGGGCACGATGGCTCTCGATGTCCTTGAGCTTGTAGCGGCAGGAGCCGAAGGCGCCGCCGGGCGTGTGGCGCAGGGCGGCGATCGCCTCGTCCGATTCCTGGCTCACGTCGATCAGATCCTCGGTCAAGGCGCCAATGATGCCGTTGTGTCCGGCATACACCTTGCCGATGTGATCGGCGTGTTGACGACAGGCTTCGATCACGCCGCAGGCGCTGGCGTTGATCACGGCGGTGACGCCACCGGACTGGGCATAGAAGGCGTTATGCTGGGCCATTGGGCTTGCGTGCTCCTGGTATCGTGCGGGGAAGGGTCCGTTTCAGCTTTTCCAAAAGGCGAATTATTCTAGACGAAACCGTACGAACCTGCACGCCGCTGGAGAGCGGCCAGGGGCCGTGCTAGGCTGCCGGATTCGCTCGCCACGGGCGGTTTTCACGCATTCACCAGCGATAGGTCTGAGGCGTCATGCACCTTCACATACTCGGTATCTGCGGCACTTTCATGGGCAGCCTGGCGCTGCTGGCACGTGAACTGGGACATGAGGTGACGGGCTCGGACACGCAGGTCTACCCGCCCATGAGCACCCAGCTCGAGGAGGCCGGCATCGGGCTGCTGGAAGGCTATGCGGCGGCCAACCTGGCGCCGCGCCCGGACCTGGTGGTGATCGGCAATGCGCTCTCGCGGGGCAATGCGGAGGTGGAGGCGGTGCTCGACCTCGGGCTTCCCTATACCTCGGGGCCGCAATGGCTCGCCGAGCATGTGCTGCCGGGCCGACGGGTAATCGCCGTGGCCGGTACCCACGGCAAGACCACCACGGCGAGCCTGGCCGCCTGGCTGCTCGAGTCGGCCGGGCTGGCGCCGGGCTTTCTCATCGGCGGCGTGCCGCGCAACTTCGGCGTCTCGGCAAGGCTCGGCAGCCCCGACGCCCCCTTCGTGGTCGAGGCCGACGAGTACGACACGGCGTTCTTCGACAAGCGTTCCAAGTTCGTCCACTACCGGCCCGAGATTGCCGTCTTGAACAATCTCGAATACGACCATGCGGACATCTTTCCCGACCTGGCGGCGATCGAGCGGCAGTTTCACCACCTGGTGCGCACCGTGCCGGGCCGCGGCCGACTGTTGGTGGCCGATGGCGAACCCGCGCTGGAGCGGGTGCTGCAGCAGGGCTGCTGGAGTCCCGTCCTGCGCTTCGGCACCGACGCGCAGTCGCCCTGGCGAGTCGAGCTGGAGCGAGAGGATGCCTCGCGTTTCCGGGTCATCCACCAGCAGGGAGACACTGACGAGGATGCCGTGGTCGACTGGCCGCTGACCGGGGTGCATAACGCCCGCAACGCCCTGGCGGCCCTGGCCGCGGCGCATGCCTGCGGCGTCGACCTGGCGCGTGGTTGCGCCGCCCTGGCGCGCTTCGAGACGCCGCGCCGCCGCCAGGAGGTGCGCGGCGAGGTAGCCGGGATCCAGGTCATCGACGACTTCGCCCATCACCCTACCGCCTTCGCCACCACCCTGGAGGGGCTGCGCGCCGCCACTCCGCGCGGGCGGCTGCTGGCGGTGATCGAGCCGCGCTCCAACACCATGCGCCTGGGCACCCTGCGCGAGCGCCTGGCGGCGAGCGTGGCCGCCGCCGACCTGGCGTTCTGGTACCAGCCGCCGGGCCTCGACTGGTCGCTGGAGGCGGTAGTGGAAGCCAGCCCGGTGCCGGCACGCCTGGCGCAGGATATCGACGCGCTGGTGGCGGCGCTGGCCGCCGAGGCGCGCCCGCTCGACCGCATCGTGGTGATGTCCAATGGCGGCTTCGGCGGTATCCACGAGAAGCTGCTGGCGGCGCTCGAGGTGGCACATGGCTGATTCCGCGTTTGCCGCTCCCGTCACGGTGGCGCTCACCGGCGCTTCCGGCGCCCAGTATGGCCTGCGCCTGATCGAGGTGTTGGTGGCCGCTGGCCACGAGGTATGGGTGATGATCTCCAAGGCCGCCCACCTGGTCATCGATACCGAGACCGATGCGACCCTGCCGGCACGGCCCGAGCGCCTCGCGGCGGCCCTGAGCGCGCGCTGCGGCGCGGCGGCGGGCCAGGTCCGCTGTTTTGGCCGCGAGGACTGGATGGCCCCGGTGGCGTCGGGCTCAGGCGCCTCCTCGGCGATGGTGATCTGCCCCTGCAGCACCGGCACGCTGTCGGCGGTGGCCACCGGCGCCAGCAACAACCTGATCGAGCGTGCCGCCGACGTGGCGCTCAAGGAGCGTCGCCAGCTGATCCTCGTGCTGCGCGAGACGCCGCTCTCGGCGATCCATCTCGAGCACATGCTCACGCTCAGCCGGCTGGGCGCGGTGATCCTGCCGGCGGCGCCGGGTTTCTACCACCGCCCCGCCAGCGTCGACGACCTCGTCGACTTCATCGTCGCCCGTATCCTCAACCAGCTCGGTATCGAGCATCGACTGATGCCGCGCTGGGGCGAATGAGCCAAGCCCTGGCGACGTCGTTTCCCGTCCCCCTTCCCGCAGGCTGAGTCACAGGACCTAACCATCGCATGATCAAGCTATCGCTGCTGTCGGTCTTCGTGCCGACCTTCCTGTTCGTGTCGCTGACGCCGGGCATGTGCATGACCCTCGCGATGGTGCTGGGCATGACCCAGGGGGTCCGGCGAACCCTGTGGATGATGGCCGGCGAGCTGGTCGGCGTGGGAGTGGTGGCCGCCGCCGCCGGGGCCGGCGTGGCGACCCTGATGCTGCGCCAGCCCGAGCTGTTCGCCCTGTTCAAGTGGGTTGGGGGTGCCTATCTCGGCTATCTCGGGGTGATGATGTGGCGTTCCCGAGGCCGCATGGCGATTCCGCTCGAGAACGTCGAGCTGGCCCCGGCCTCGCGCGGGCAGCTTGCCCTGCAGGGGTTCGTCACCGCCGTGGCGAACCCCAAGGGCTGGGCCTTCTTCGTGGCGCTGCTGCCGCCGTTCCTGGACGCCACGCGGCCGCTGGCGGGGCAGTTGAGCGTCCTGATCGGCGTGATCCTGACCATCGAGCTCTTCAGCCTGTTGCTGTACGCCGCGGGCGGACGGGGGTTGCGGCGCGTGCTCGGCGAGAGCGGTAACGTGCGGCTGCTCAATCGCATCGCCGGTACGCTGATGCTCGGCGTCGGGCTGTGGCTGGCGCTCGGCTGAGCCGGGCGATGGGCCTGCCCGTCACACCGGGGGCAGCCAGGCAACACGTGCCGACACTAGCACCAGGGAGGCGGCGCTCAGCAGCAGCCATGGGCACGGCGTCAGCGCAGGGCGGGGCCGGCGCTGCCAGGCCAGGCGCACCAGGGCACAGACCACCAGGCCCAGCAGCGCGCCACCGACGAGGTCGCTCAGCCAATGGACGCCGATCACCAGGCGCGAGATCGCCATGGGAAAGGCCAGCGCGATGGCCACCCAGTACGCCCAGAATCGGTAGCGGCTGGGCAGCTCCGGCGCGACGAAAGCGGCCGCCAGGCCGTAGAGCACCACGGCGGTGGACGCATGGGCGCTGGGAAAGGCGAGGGAGCCGGTGAGGTAATCCGGCGTGTCCGGGCGCGGCCGGCCGATCAGCGCCTTGCCGAGCGTATTGAGCAGCGCGATTGCGCCAAGCCCGGCGCCGATATGCACGAAGGCGGCGTAGTGTCGTCTCGCCAGCAGCCAGGCGCCCCAGGGCAGCACTAGGGCTACCACGCCGTAGGTGTCGCCGATGCGCGCCATCACCTGGCCGGCCTGGGCCAGGGAGGGAATCAGCAGCTGCTCGAACATGGCATGGACCTGCAGGTCCGGCGCGAAGGGACCATCCTGCCGGATTACGCCGATGGTCAGCGCAGACAGTGCCCCCAGCGAGAAGATCAGCAGCAGCCAGGTGGCCAGCGGCACCTCGCGCTGCCCCTTGCTGCTTTCCGCCAGCCAGAACCGGCGCATGACCGGATGGTGGCGCGCGCCCTTCGCCAGCAGCCGGTAGAGCCGCCCGGAGCGGCCGGTCTGCTGGCGCAGCCAGGAAAAGACCACCGCCAGCACCAGCAGCGCCACCGCCAGGGCGATCAGCGCTTCATCCATGCCGGGCGGCAGGGTGACGAGTTGCTGCCAGGTCTGGCCCAGCAGGTAGCCGGGCAGGACATAGGCGGGGGCCCACAGGGCCGCCGAGGCCAGGTTGGCCCAGAGGAAGGCGCGCGGCGACATCCGCAGCATGCCGGCAATCAAGGGGATGATGGGGCGTACCGGGCCGACGAAGCGGCCGAAGAAGACCGACAGGGTGCCATAGCGGTGAAAGAACCGGGCGCCACGGGCCAGCCATTCGGGATGATGCGAGAAAGGCCAGAGGCGGGTGACCCGTTCGCGCTGGGTGTAGCCCAGCAGGAAGCTCAGTCCATCGCCCAGCACGGCGCCGATGAAGGCGGCCAGCAGCAGGGCGGTGATGGCGACGTCCTGATGGCCTGCCAGCGAAGCGGTGGCGGTGATCAGGATCACGCCGGGCAGCAGCAGCCCGACGAGTGCCAGCGACTCGAACAGCGCGATGGCGCCGATGATCAGCAGCAGCATTTCCGGCGAAGGTGAAAGTTGATAGAGGGTGTCGGCCAGGTTCAAGCATCGACTCCTTGATGGATGGTGTCGGGCGCTCAGTGCGGGTCACGACTCCGTGAGATTGCGCGTGGTGGCCAGCAGTCGCTGTTCGAAGCGTGACCAGCTTTCGCCTGCCAGCCGCTGGCACAGGCCTGTGACGGCTTCCAGTCGGCCGGTATCGACCAGCACCGTGCGGTCGAACGTCTGCTCGAGGCGCCCCTGCACCATCTGGGCGCCGCTTTCGCCGGTGCTTGGCAGCACCAGCCAGAAGGTGGCCGGCCCCTGGCGCCCCAGGAAATCATGATGACGGGTGCCGTGGCGGGTCGTGCGGCACAGAGCATCCAGCAGACCTTGATAGGCCCGGGGGCCGAATTGTTCCGTGGCCAGCTCCAATTGTGGCAAATGAATCACGATCACGCTGAGGGGCTGGTGCAACAGCTGGGTACGCTGGAACTCGCTTGCCAGCCGCTCGTGCAGGGTAGCGCGATTCACCGCGTCGCACTGCGGGTCGCGGGGGTCGGTGGCTTTGAGCAACGCCTGCTGGCGCTGCTGCTCCCAGGGAATCAGCGCCGTGACCACCACCATGGCCAGGTAGCCGAGAGCCAGCGAGCCCGTCAGGGCATCGTCGCCTACCAGCAGCAGCCAGACCGGTGCCAGGGCGAGATTGAGCAGTATCGCGGGGGCCGGCGGCAGCAGCAGTACCGCCAGCAGCGGCGCCAGGCCGACCCAGGTGGGTGCGCCTTCTTCCAGGCGCGGTAACTCAAGCGCCAGCATCAGGTAGCCGGCGATCAGGGCAAGATAGCCCGAAAGCCGCACCTGGCTGCTGGCGGCTCGCAGCAGGCTTGCGATCACCAGCAGCAGGGCGAGGGCCGAGGGCAGCAGAATGCGCTCGTAGTTGCCCATCAGGTAGTGCCAGGCGGCGGCGCCGGCGAGCAGTGCCGCGCATGCGGCCAGGGCAAGGGAGAGGCGCTTGGCCAGCCACTTGCTATCCATGGGCGGGCTCCGGCTCGATCGCCAGGCGCTGCTGCTGGTGTTCGAATCGCTGCATCAGTGCACCGATGGAGCCGGCTTCCTCGAGCGTGGCGAAGCGGATCTTCACCGGCTGGTTCAGCGCCTGCAGCAGCGAGCGGCGACGCAGGGCCGCCTGCTCCTCGTCGCGGCTGAGCAGCAGCGCCGCCAGGGTGCGATGATCCAGGCGGTAGCAGTTCTCGAAGCCGTGGATGAGCCGGCATAGCGAGCGGGCCATGGGCCACAGCTGGTGGCGAGGCACCTGCAGCAGCATCAATTCACCGTGCACTTCCTCACGGCGACAGCGCACCCTTTCGCGATTCAGGTCTTCCGCCAGCTGCTGGGCGCTCCATAGCGGCAGGTCCGGGGCCAGGCGAACCCGGGCCCGGCGGGTGGCCTCCCAGGGCTGAAGCTGGCGGTTGCGAGCCAGGCCGACCAGCATCAGCGTGAGCAGTACCAGGCCGGAGAAGAGCGTCTGCTCGAAGCCCAGCAGGGCCGCCAGCGACCACCACGAAAGCCCCGCCAGCGCCATGCTGAACAGCAGCATCCAGCCCGGCTGGGGCAGCATCAGCAGCGCCGGCCATACCCACAGCCACAGCGCATGCTGCTCCGGGGCGGAAACCAGCATGCCGGTCAGCAGCAGGCTCGGCAGCAGCTGCCAGGGCAGGGTGGCGGGGCGGCGGTGGCTGAATTCGATGAGCGCCGCCGTCACGGCAAGCCAGGCCGCCGCCAGCCACAGCAGCAGCGCCTGGCTCAGCGGTTCGGTACGCAGCGCGAGCAGCATGAGCAACACGGCCGCGGCCAGCAGGTTCAGGCGCATCAGCCTGACTTTGTACATGCTCTGCATGGTGCCTTACTATCTAGGGGTTTCGACCTGGAACACGGGCATGTCGGCGAGCGCGAGCGCAATCTCCCGCGGCATCGGGCCTCGGCAAGGGTTGCCGCCCTCATGCATGCTCGGCGCGCCGTGCTCCGTTTCGTAGTTGCCCCAGTATAACGTCCGAAGCGCGCTAAGGCGCGGCGGCTCAGGAGTCTCATCACTATCATGTCTGCCCACGCTTCCCGAACCGAACTCTCCGCCGTTGCCGACGGCGATGTCGATGCGTACATGACCCGGCTGGGGCAGGCTGCCCGCGGTGCGGCATCGGCGATGCGCAAGGCCTCCACGGGGGGCAAGAATGCAGCCCTGCTGGCCATGGCCGAGCAGCTTGCCCAGGGCCGGCAGGGCGTGCTGGAGGCCAACGCCCGTGACCTGGCGCGCGGTCGCGACAACGGCCTGGATGCGGCACTGCTGGACCGCCTGGCGCTCGATGACAAGCGCCTCGACGCCATGATCGAAGGGTTGCACCAAGTGGCGGCACTGCCCGACCCCGTCGGCGAGGTCGACGGGCTGCGCTCGCGGCCGAGCGGGATCCAGGTGGGCAAGATGCGGGTGCCGCTCGGGGTCATCGGCATCATCTACGAATCGCGCCCCAACGTGACGATGGAGGCGGCCAGCCTGTGCCTCAAGTCAGGCAATGCCTGTATCCTGCGCGGCGGGTCCGAGGCGCGCGACTCGAACGCCGCCATCGCCGACTGCATTCGCCGGGGGCTGGTCCAGGCCGGCCTGCCGGAAGCGGCCGTGCAGGTCGTGGCGACCACCGACCGAGCCGCGGTGGGGCGCCTGATCGCCATGCCAGAGTTTGTCGACGTGATCATCCCGCGGGGCGGCAAGTCGCTGATCGAACGCATTTCCCGCGAAGCGCGCGTGCCGGTGATCAAGCACCTGGATGGCGTCTGCCATGTCTACATCGATGCCACCGCCGACCCCGAGAAGGCGCTGGCCATCGCCGTCAACGCCAAGACGCAGCGCTACGGCACCTGCAACACCATGGAAACGCTGCTGATCGATGCCCCGGTGGCCGAGGCGCTGCTGCCCCGCCTGGAACAGGCCTATGCCGAGCACCGCGTCGAGCTGCGTGGCTGCGCGCGGTCGCGCGAGATCCTGCCCGGCATTGTCGCCGCGACCGAAGAGGACTGGCACGCCGAGTACCTGGCCCCCGTGCTGGCGCTGCGGGTGGTGGACGGCATCGACGCCGCCATCGAGCACATCGAACGCTACGGCTCGCACCACACCGATGCCATCGTCACCGAGCACTACGGCCTGGCGCGTCGATTCATGGCCGAGGTGGACTCCAGTTCGGTGATGGTCAACGCCTCGACCCGCTTCGCCGACGGCTTCGAATATGGCCTTGGCGCCGAGATCGGCATCTCCACCGACAAGCTGCACGCTCGCGGCCCGGTAGGGCTCGAGGGGCTGACCACCTGCAAGTACGTGGTGTACGGCGACGGCCAGGTGCGCCAGTGAGCCAGGCGGTGCCCCCGCTGCGGGTCGGCGTGCTCGGCGGCACCTTCGACCCGGTGCACCTTGGCCACCTGCGCAGCGCCGTGGAGCTTCACGAGGCGCTGGCACTGGATCGCGTTCACATGATCCCTGCCGCGGCGCCGCCGCTGCGGGACATGCCGAACGTGGCCCCCGCCGAGCGGCTGGCTCTGCTGGCGCTGGGCATCGGTGACACGCCGGGCCTGGTTGCCGACCCGCGCGAGCTCGACCGGGCCGGGCCTTCCTACACGGTCGATACCCTGGCCGCCCTGCGCGAGGAGCTGGGCGGCGAGGCGCGGCTGGTCATGGCGCTCGGCCACGACGCCTTCCTCAGGCTTGCCGAGTGGCACCGGCCCGAGCGTCTCTTCACCCTGGCCCACCTCGCTGTCATCGACCGTCCCGATTTCGACGCGCCTCTTTCTCCGGCCTTGGCCGAACTGATCGCCGAGCGCGAGGTCGATACTGCCGATGCGATGATGGACCGACCGGCAGGGGCGGTGTTGCGCCTCGCCTTGCCCACGCGCATGGCCATCTCGGCGACCGACGTTAGGCGTCGCCTGGCGCAGGGGCGCAGCGTGAGATACCTGCTGCCGGAGGCGGTCGAGCAACGAATTCGCCACAAGGGCCTATATCTTTCCCGTTGAGCGCTGCCACCCACGCCGTGAGACGCTACAATGGCGCCGTTCACGACTTCCCACTCAAGAGGGGCTATGCACAACGAATCGCTCAAGACACTGGTCATGGAGGCGCTGGATGACCTCAAGGCCAAGGACGTGTCGCTGCTCGACGTATCGCGTCTGACCAGTGTCACCGACCTGATGATCATCGCCAGCGGTACCTCCACCCGGCACGTGTCGGCGCTGGCCAACAACGTGGTCGAAAAGGCCAAGGCCTCGGGCCTGCAGCCGCTGGGCGTGGAAGGACAGGCCGGCTCCGACTGGGTGCTGGTCGACCTCGGCGATGTGGTCGTGCATGTGATGCTTCCCGAAACCCGCCAGCTGTATGACCTCGAGCGCCTGTGGGCGGACCTGCCCAGCGACGGCGAGCTCCGGCAAGAGCACGGCGGGCAATGAAGATCCGCCTGCTGGCGGTGGGTACGCGCATGCCTGCCTGGGTCAACGAGGGCGTGGAGGAGTATCGCAAGCGTCTCCCCCGCGACTTTTCCCTCGAGATCGAGGAGATCGTGCCCGGCCAGCGGGGCAAGAATGCCGATGTGGCGCGGGCCATTGCGCTCGAGGCCCAGCGCATCCGCGAGCGTCTGCGGGGCGACGAGCTGACCGTGGCGCTCGAGGTGCAGGGCAAGCCCTGGAGCACCGAGCAGCTTGCCAGGGAAGCCGACGCCTGGCGTCTGTCGGGGCGCGATGTGGCGCTGCTGGTGGGCGGGCCCGACGGCCTTGCCCCTGAGCTTTCCCGTAGCGCCGAGCGGCGCTGGTCGCTGTCGCCTCTCACGCTGCCGCACCCGCTGGTGCGGGTCATGCTGGCCGAACAGCTCTATCGTGCCTGGACCCTGCTGGTGGGGCACCCCTATCATCGCTGACCGCGGCTTCCGCTGTAATGCAAAAACGAGACCATTGCCGGCATGCGCCAACGCCGTGAGACTCTCAAGAATCCAGAGAACGAGCTGCGAATCTTCCGCATACGCGCGTTCCTCGCCGCCTTTCTGATCGTCACGTTGACGGGGCTGCTCATGGGGCGGCTGGTCTACCTGCAGGTCGTTCAGCACGAGGTCTACAGCACCCGTTCCGAAAAGAACCGGGTGCGCGTGGAGCCGTTGCCGCCTACCCGCGGCCTGATCCACGATCGCAACGGGGTGCTGCTGGCCGAAAACCGGCCTACCTACAACCTGACCCTGATCCGTGAGCGCGTCGAGGATCTCGACGCCACCCTGGCGCTGCTGGAACGGCTGATGGAGCTCTCGCCCGAGGAGGCCGAGGCCTTTCGCGTGCGCTCGCGCCAGCGCCAGCGCCCGTTCCAGCCGGCGCTGCTGATGAGCGATCTCAACGAAGCGCAGATCGCCCGCCTGGCCGTGAATCGCCACCTGCTGCCGGGCGTCGAAGTGGAGGCCCAGCTGCTGCGCTACTATCCCGACGCGCACATCATGGCCCATGCGCTCGGCTATGTCGGCCGCATCAACGCCGAGGAGCTCAAGACGCTCGACCCGGGCCGCTATGCCGGCACGCACTTCATCGGCAAGACCGGCGTGGAACGCTTCTATGAAGACGTCCTGCACGGCCAGGCCGGGTTGAGAAAGGTGGAAACCAACGCGCGGGGCCGGGTGCTGCGCGAGCTGGGCCGCACCGACCCGGTGCCGGGGCAGAACCTGAGGCTGACCCTGGACAAGGAGCTGCAGAGCCTGGCCTATGAGCTGCTCGATGGCCGTCGCGGCTCGATCGTGGCCATCGTGCCCAAGACCGGCGAGATACTCGCCATGGTCTCGGCGCCCGGCTTCGACAGCAACCAGTTCGTTACCGGCATCGATGTCGCCTCCTACCGTGCGCTGCAGGAGGACCTCGACCTGCCGCTGTTCAACCGGGCGATTCGCGGCCACTACCCGCCTGGCTCGACCATCAAGCCCTTCCTGGCGCTGGCGGGTCTGGTGGAAGGGGTGATCACGCCGGATCGCGTCATCAACGACCCGGGCTTCTACCAGCTGCCCAACGACAGCCGCCGCTACCGCAACTGGCTGCGCTGGGGCCATGGCCGTGTCGACATGGAGCGCTCGATCGCCGTGTCCAACAACACCTACTATTATGCGCTGGCCCATGAAATGGGCATCGATCGGCTGCATGAGCAGATGAGCGCCTTCGGCTTCGGCCAGCGCGTGGCCTACGACGTGTTCGGCGAAAGCCAGGCGCTGATGCCTTCGCGGGAATGGAAGCGGGGGCGCTTCGGCCAGTCCTGGTTCCCGGGCGAAACGCTGTCGGTCGGGATCGGCCAGGGGTACTGGCAGGTTACGCCGCTGCAGCTCGCCACGGCGACCGCCGTGCTGGCCAACCGCGGCGAGTGGGTCATGCCGCGACTCGCCAGTCACGTCGGCGATCGCGAGGTGCCGCAGCGGCTGCCGGGCACCAAGCGCGACATCAGCGTGAGCAACCCGGTGTGGTGGGACAGGGTCTTCTCCGGCATGGAGAAGGTGCTGACCGGCCACGAGGGCACCGCACGCCGTACCGGGGTCGGTCTCGAATATCGCATGGCCGGCAAGTCGGGTACCGCCCAGGTCTTCTCGCTGGGGCAGGACCAGCGCTACAACGCCGACCAGCTCGCCGAACGGCTGCGTGACCATGCCCTGTTCATGGCCTTTGCGCCGCTGGAGGACCCCCAGATCGCCGTTTCGGTGATCGTGGAGAACGCCGGCGGCGGCAGTACCCATGCCGCCCACCTGGCCCGCGCCATGACCGATGCCTGGCTGCTGGATGAAGGCGCGCCCGACGTAGAGGAGCTGCTCGAGGCGATGGAAAACGATACCGGCTCCGTGGCGGGGAACTGAGCATGGCATTGATGCCGATGTCGAGAGGGCTGCGCAGGCGGCCGGTGCGCGCGCCGGACTGCGGCATTTCACGCCGCAAGAGCCTCTGGGAGCGGACGCACCTGGACCCCTGGCTGCTGATCCTGCTGCTGGTGCTGATGGTCGCCGGGCTGGGCGTGCTCTACAGCGCCAGCGGCCAGCGCATCGACGCCGTGTACGCCCAGGGTACGCGCTTCCTGGTGGCTGTCACCGTGATGCTGGCGCTGGCCCAGGTCACCCCGACGACGCTGCTGCGCTGGGCGCCGGTCGTCTATGGCGGCAGCCTGCTGCTGCTGGTCGCGGTGGAAATGGTGGGCGATGTCGGCATGGGCGCCAAGCGCTGGCTGACCATCCCCGGGGTGGTGCGCTTCCAGCCTTCGGAGCTGATGAAGCTGGCGATGCCGCTGATGGTCGCGGCATGGCTAAGCCGCCGCCAGCTGCCGCCGCGGCTGCTCGACCTGCTCGTTTGCGCGGTGCTGATCGGTGTTCCGGTGCTGCTGATCGCCCGGCAGCCCGACCTCGGCACCTCGCTGCTGGTGTCCAGCGCGGCGATCTTCGTGCTGCTGCTGGCGGGACTCTCCTGGCGCTTCATCGCCGTGCTGGCCGTGGGGGCGGCGTCGGCCTTGCCGCTTTTGTGGATGAATCTGCACCAGTACCAGCGTCAGCGGGTGCTGACCTTCCTCAATCCCGAAAGCGACCCGCTGGGGGCGGGCTGGAACATCATCCAGTCGACCACCGCCATCGGCAGCGGCGGGGTGTGGGGCAAGGGTTGGCTGCAGGGTACCCAGTCGCAGCTGGAGTTCCTGCCCGAGCGCCACACCGACTTCATCGTGGCGGTGCTGGGCGAGGAATTCGGCCTGGTGGGCATGCTGGTGGTGCTGGTGCTCTACCTCATGATCGTGGCGCGCGGGCTGTGGCTCTCCGGTGCCGCGCACGACACCTTCGGCAGGCTGCTGGGCGGCAGCATCATCCTGACCTTCTTCATCTACGTCTTCGTCAACGTTGGCATGGTCAGCGGTATCCTGCCGGTGGTGGGCGTGCCGCTCCCGCTGGTCAGCTACGGCGGGACCTCCAGCGTGACCTTGCTGGCGGGTTTCGGTATTCTCATGTCCATTCACGGGCACCGCCGGCTGCTGCCTCGCTAGCCTTCGGTGGTCCCGGTCTTCGAGAGCCTGTCAGGGAGTGCGCAGCGCATGATGCCAGCGGCGGTGAAAGGAAAAAGGGGCGTTATTGCCATGCTGTCGGCGGTGGTCCTGCTGGGGGCGCCGGCTGCGCTGGCCGAGGATTTCCACCCGGAGCGCCACGCGGGGGCGAGTCAGCTGCTCGATGAGCTGCACGAGCGGGGCATCGAGCGCGACTGGCTGCAGGCAGCGCTGAGCGATGCGCGTTTCCAGCAGGGGGTGCTGGATGCCATGGAAGGGGCGGCCGAGCGGCGCCTGCGCTGGGATGAGTATCGCGAGATCTTCCTCCAGCCCGAGCGCATCGAGCGTGGCGTTGCCTTCATCGAGGCGCATCGCGACGCCTTTGAGCGGGCCGAGGCGGAGTACGGCGTGCCGGCCGCCATGATCGCGGCGATCATCGGGGTCGAGACCAGCTACGGGCGCTTCACCGGGCGCCACCGGGTGCTCGACTCGCTTGCGACCCTGGCCTTTCACCATCCGGTGCGCGGCAACTTCTTCCGCGGCGAACTCGCCGCCTTCCTCGAGATCACCCATGAGCAGGAGGTCGACCCGGGCAGCCTGAAGGGCTCCTATGCCGGGGCCATGGGCTATCCGCAGTTCATACCCACCAGCTATCGTGCCTATGCGGTCGATTTCGACGACGACGGCTTCCGAGACCTGTGGAACAACCCGGTGGATGCGATCGGCAGTGTCGGCAACTACTTCGCCGTGCACGGCTGGCAGCCGGGCGCACCGATCTATGACGAGGCCCGGGGCCCCGAAGTGCCGCCGGAGGCGATCGAGTTCAATCGCACGCGGCCGCCCTATGTCGAACTGGCCGAACTTGCGGCGGCGCAGATCGAGGTCGATGCCGGGCTCGAGGAGGGCGACCAGGTGATTCCGCTGGCGCTGGAGACGGCGGAGGCGAGCTGGCGCTATCGGGTGGGACACCAGAATTTCTACGTCATCACGCGCTATAACCATAGCCACCTCTACGCCATGGCCGTGACGGAGCTGGCCGAGGCGATCGAGGCGCTGGGCGCGCAGGGACCGTCCGCCGCCGAGGAGGGCAGCTCATGAAGCGGCTGTGGGCGACCCTTGCCATGACCACGCTGCTGGCCGGCTGTGCCGGCAGCGGGCCGCAAACGACCTCCGCTTCGCGCGATGCGGCGGCGCCTGCACCCGCGGCCGCGCCTTCCGGCGGTGGCCGCTATGCCATGAGCGGTGACGCCTACCCGCAGAACCCGCCGGATGTCAGCCAGATTCCCGATGCGGTGCCCCGCATCGAGCCCCTTTCGCGCGGCGGGAACCGCTCGACCTACGAGGTCTGGGGCAAGACTTACCACGTGCTGCCCGACGCCAATGGCTATGCACGGCGGGGCACGGCCTCCTGGTACGGCGAGAAGTTCCACGGCTACGCCACTTCCAATGGCGAGATCTACGACATGTACAAGATGACGGCAGCGCACCGTTCGCTGCCGTTACCGACCTATGCGCGGGTGACCAGCCTGGAAAACGGGCGCTCTGTGATCGTGCGCGTCAATGACCGCGGCCCCTTCCACAACGACCGCGAGATCGACCTCTCCTACGCCGCTGCGGCGCGGCTGGACATCCTCGGCCGCGGTACCGGCCCGGTGAAGGTGGAGGCGATCGATCCGGAAATCTGGCTGGCGGAAAATGGGCGCGGAACAGCGAACCCAAGCCCCGCTCCCCGTGTCCAACCGGCGCCAGTCCAAGCACAGCCCGCGGTGGCCAGCGCCGCGTCGAGTGGTGCCGGCAGCGCCCGGCCCGCCGGCGCGGATGGCTCGGCACCCGTGTTCCTGCAGATAGCGGCACTGGGCTCGGCCGACAACGCCCGGGCGCTTCAGGCAAGGCTGCAGGGAGAGCTGTCGCATCCCGTGCGCGTGGCGAGCGCCACCGGCATGTATCGGGTGCAGGTGGGGCCGCTGGCCCATGCCGGCCTGGTAGGAGCGGCGCGCGATGAGCTGCGCCGTGCCGGGTTCGATCAGGCCTTTATCGTCAACGGCGCCGACTGACCGGCGCCTTACCTCTGACCATCTCGAAGCTTTCAATGAGACTCATGCCCATGAGAGTGCTGTTCCGTTTCGTTCGCCTGCGGTTTTTCCCGCTCACGCTGCTCTGCCTTTGGCTGGTCGGCGGCCAGGCCCTTGCCCAGGCCATCCCCACCCCGCAGCCCATGATTCCGGCGCCACCGCAGATAGCCGCCAAGTCGTGGATTCTCATGGACGCCGACAGCGGCCGGGTGCTGGTCGAGCACAACTCCGACGAGCGCCTGCCGCCGGCCAGCCTGACCAAGCTGATGACCGCCTACCTGGTGGAGCGCGAGCTCGACCGCGGCAACATCAACCTGAACGACATGGTGCGCGTCAGCGAGAAGGCCTGGCGTACCGGTGGCTCGAAGATGTTCATCGAGGTCAACACCGAGGTCTCGATCCGAGACCTGCTGTACGGCATCATCATCTCCTCCGGCAATGACGCCAGCGTGGCGGTGGCTGAGCACCTGGCCGGCGGCGAAGGTCCCTTCGCCGACCTGATGAACCAGCATGCCGCCAGGCTGGGGCTGCACAACACCAACTTCACCAACGCCACCGGCCTGCCGCATCCCGACCAGTACTCCTCGGCGCGCGACATGGCCCTGCTGTCGCAGTACATCATCAACGACTATCCCGAGCACTATGCGGTCTACTCGGAGCGCTACTTCACCTACAACGACATCCGCCAGCCCAACCGCAACCGCCTGCTGTGGCGCGACCCCACCGTGGACGGCCTCAAGACCGGCTGGACCACCGAGGCGGGCTACGGCCTGGTGGCCTCGGCTAAGCGCGATGGCATGCGCCTGATCTCGGTGGTCATGGGCACCAGCTCGGAAGAGTCGCGGGCGCAGGAGACCCAGAAGCTGCTGAGCTACGGTTTCCGTTACTACGAGACCCTGAAGCTCTATGACCAGGGTGCCGTGCTCAACACGCCGCGTGTGTGGGGTGGGGACAAGAACGAGCTGCGCCTCGGCGTCGACCACGACGTGCATATGACGGTGCCGCGCACGCGCAACGCCGAGCTGAGCGCGCGACTCGATATTCGCCAGGACCTGCGCGCCCCGATCAGCCTGGGCCAGCGCGTCGGCACCCTCGAGGTGCGCCTGGGCGACGAGGTGGTGGGCGAGCAGCCGCTGGTCGCCCTGGAGACGATCGAGGAGGGCGGGTTCATCAAGCGCCTCTTCGACCAGGTGCGGCGATTCTTCTCCGGCCTGCTGGGCAGGTGGTTCAACTGACAGCGGGGTGGCACTTTCCCCTGCAGCCTTGGTTGGAGGGGAAAGGTTGAGTAAAATACTAGGATATTCCCCCGAGGCGATACTGCCATGACCGACAAGACGCTGCGCGACCTGCGCCAGGCGACCGCGTCGCCTTCGCCAGGCCAGGCGCCGACCATTACCTTTCCCTGCCACTATTCGATCAAGGTGGTGGGGAACGCTGCCGACGACTTTGCCGCCCATGTGTGCCAGATCGTCACCCGCTACGATGCCGGCCTGGATGCCAGCACCATCGAGGTGATCGATAGCCGCAACGGCCGCTTCCAGTCGGTGCGGCTGACCCTCTACGCCACCGGCGAAGAGCAGCTCAAGGCGCTGTTCATCGATCTGAAGGCCACCGGCCGAGTGCACATGGTGGTGTGATGACTGACCCCGACGGCGCCATCCTGCTCCACCGGCTGGGCCTGAGGCCCTACGAGCCGGTGTGGCAGGCCATGCGCGACTTCACCGACCGGCGCGACGCCGCCACGCCCGACCAGTTCTGGCTGGTGGAGCATGCGCCCGTGTTCACGCAGGGCCAGGCCGGAAAGCCGGAGCATCTGTTGATGCCGGGCGATATCCCGGTCGTACAGACCGATCGCGGCGGCCAGGTGACCTACCACGGCCCGGGGCAGGTGGTGCTCTACCCCCTGCTCGACGTGCGCCGCGGGGCGCTTGGCGTGCGTGAGCTGGTCACCGCGCTGGAACAGGCGGTGATAGGCGTGCTGGCGGAACATGGCATTACGGCGCAGGCGCGTGCCGATGCGCCCGGCGTCTATGTCGGCGAGGCGAAGATCGCCTCGCTGGGGCTGCGCATTCGCCGCGGTGGGAGCTTTCACGGCGTGGCGCTGAACGTGGACGGCGACCTCACGCCTTTCTCGCGCATCAATCCCTGCGGCTACGCCGGCATGGCAATGACCCGCATCGCCGACCTGACGGCGCCTTGCCCCTCGGTGTCGCAGGTCGGCATGCGCCTCGCCGAATGCCTGGCGCAGCGGCTGGAACGCCCGCTGCGCCTGGTCGACGAAGAGCAGGCGCCGGTGGCGCCAGCCTAGACCCACGTGCCAGGCCGGGCTTGCGACGCCTTTCTGCTGGTGCTGCTGACGAATCGAGGCCCTGGCAACGCCACCACAACGAAGAAGCGGCGGATAGCTCCGCCGCTTCTTCGTTGTGCCTGGGCACCGGGGTGTCGTGATCCGGCGGCGTCTCCTCAGCCGACGTTGATCGCGTCGATGCGGTTGGGGTCGTCCGCCTGGCCAGGCACGGCGGCCGGCGCGGCGAGTCCCAGGTTGTTCTTCTCGAACACGCGGTCGGCGCGGTAGCTCGAGCGCACCAGCGGCCCCGAGGCCACTTCCATGAAGCCCTTCTCCAGGCCCAGCTGGCGGTAGCGGTCGAACTCTTCCGGCGTGACCCAGCGCTCCACCGGCAGGTGGTTGCGGGTGGGGCGCAGGTACTGGCCGAGGGTGACGATATCCACGTCGATGGCGCGCAGGTCGTCGAAGGTGGCGAGGATCTCCTCGTCGGTCTCGCCGAGACCCAGCATCAGGCTGGTCTTGGTCAGCACGCCGGGGCGGTGGCGCTTGGCATGGGCCAGCACATCGAGGGTCTTGCGATAGCCGGCCCGCGGGTCGCGCACGTAGTGGGTGAGCCGTTCCACCGTCTCGACGTTCTGGGCGAACACCTCGAGGCCGGAATCGACCACCCGTTCGATGGCGGCGGGGTCGCCGTCGAAGTCCGGGGTCAAGGCTTCCACCACCACCTGGGGCGTGTTGGCCTTGATAGCGCGAATGCACGCGGCATAGTGGGCGGCACCACCGTCGGGCAGGTCGTCGCGATCCACCGAGGTCAGCACCACGTAGCGCAGCCCCATCAGTTCGACCGACTTGGCGGTGTTGGCGGGTTCCTCGGCATCGAGCCAGCCGCGGGGGTTGCCGGTGTCCACGGCGCAGAAGCGGCAGGCGCGGGTGCACACCGACCCCATCAGCATGATGGTGGCGGTGCCGTTGCTCCAGCATTCGCCCATGTTGGGGCAGTGGGATTCCGCGCAGACCGTGCTCAGGCGGTGCTCGTTGACGTTCTTCTTCACCGCTTCGAAACGGCCGCCGCCCGGAATCTGGGCGCGCAGCCACTGCGGCTTGCGGGTGGTTTCCGGACGCTCTTCGGCCGTCCTGCGCTGCTTGATGCCGTCCTTGATCACGGCCATTCCGCGCTCGTTGCGGAATTTCTCGCCGCTGGGCACGCGCTTAGTGATGTCATCGCTCATGGGGTGTCAGCCCTCCACTCGGCGGCTGCCAGAACCATCGCCACGCGGCCGGGTGCCCTTGGCGAGGCCCAGAGGGTGCCGGCGGCTACGCTATGGTGTGCAGATGGGTACGTTGGTTGCAGCCCGCTAATCTAGCATATTCCGGTTGCCGCGGGACAGCGGCGGCACGCGGCTTCCGGCTACAGCGACTGCAGCGGCAGGCACACCACGCCGTGGTCGGGAATGGGGTGCGGGGGTGCCTTGAAGTGAGCCTCGAACTCGCCGATTCGCTCGCGCACGAAGCGCAGGAACAGCTCGGTCACCGGCGTCGGGAAACGGTCGCGCGGATAGACCGTGCACCACGAGCGACGCATGGGAAAGCCGGGTAGGGGAAGCTCGGCCAAGAGCCCGGCCCCCAGCTCCAGCTTCACCGCCAGGCGCGGCAGAACGGCCACGCCCAGGTGGGCCATGATACCCTGCTTGATCGCCTCGTTGGTGCCGAGTTCCATGGTGTGGGCGAGCGGCACATCCTGCTCGGCGGCCAGTTGCTCGAAGGCGGTGCGCACGCCGGAGCCGGGCTCGCGCATCAGGAGATAGTGCTGGGCGAGGTCTTCCAAGGTAGGGGAGGCCGCCGCAAGCAGGGGGTGGCCGGGCCAGACCACGGGAATCAGTTCGTTCTCGAGGATCGGCATGTAGACCAGGTTGTCGTCGTCTTCCGGTACCATGGCCATGATCACCAGGTCGTCGCGGCGTGCCGCCAGGCGCTCGAGGGCCTGGCTGCGGTTGCACACCTTCAGCCGCACCTGGACGTTGGGATGGTGGGCGCGAAAGCGGGCGATCAGGTGCGGCACGACATATTGCGCGGTGGAGACCGCCGCCAGGTTGAGTTCGCCGGAGATGGTGCCGGCCATGTCCGACAGCGCCATCTGCAGGCGCGAGACCTGGCCGAAGATGGCCTGGGTCGACGCGGCCAGGGCATCGGCCGCCGGCAGCACGTGGAGGGTCTTGCCGGAATACTTGAACAGCGGCTGGCCCAGGGCCTGCTCCAGCTGGCGGATCTGGGCACTGACGCCCGGCTGGGTCAGCCCCAGCTCTTCCGCCGCCCGCGAGTAGGACTGCTGGCGGTGGACAGCCTGGAAAACCTGCAACTGGCGAAAGGTCAGGCGGTTCAGCAGCCTTGGCATGGTCATGAGCGATCCGCTTGGGTAGGGGCACCCTGGTACATCCACTGCATGCTATCACCGCGCCGGGCTGCGGTCATGCCCGTCGCCCAGGACGAGGAGTCACGATGACACAAGGCGAGGCGGGTTGGCCCGCCCGAGGGTGGCAGAGCGTGCTGGTGGCCGGCAGCGGCCTGGCGTCGCTGCGGGCCGGACAGGCGTGCACGGAACTCGGGTTGGCGTGGCGCCATGACCCGCTGTCGAGCACGCCCGACGCCCTGGCGGCCCGTGCCGAGGCGCTGGGTTGCGATGCGATCCATCCGGGGGAGATGGAGCTGGGCGACCAGCTCACGCTGGTCCGGGGCTGCCGGGACGCGGGCATCGGCTTCATTGGCCCGCGTGAATCGCTGCTGGCCGCCATGCAGGATCCGCAGGCGTGTCGGCAGCTGATGCGCGAGGCCGGCCTGCCCCTGGCGGCGCCGGGTCAGGATTCCCCCTGCGTGAACCTGCCGGTTCTGGTGGACCGGCATGGCCAGGCGCTGGCGCTGGTGGAATATGAAGAGGTAAGTCACGCCTTCGCCCTGGCCCCCAGCGAACGGCTGACCCCGGAGCAGCGTGCCTACCTTGGTCAACTTGCGGTCAAGGGGGCGCTTGCCGTCGAGCTGGTGGGGCTCGCAACGCTGCGTTTCTCGCTGCGCGACCATCACCTGGGCTTCGTGAGCATGCAGCCGGGCCTGTCGGGCAGCGAGGGGCTGGTGGAGGCGTTGACCGGGCTCGACCTGGCCGTGGAGCAGCTGCGCCTGGCCGCCGGCCAGCGCTTGAAGCGCCCCCGCGTGGGGCCCATGGGCCACGGGCCAGGACGCCCCGGCCAGGCAAGACTGCGGCGCCTGGAAGAGGCGCAGGGGCTGCTCGGCGGAGGGCCGGGGGTACGCCTAGACCGCTCCACGGGGAGCGCGGCGGCGCGGCTGGTCGTATGGGGACGTGACGCCGCCGAGGCCTGTCGGCGCGAGCGGCGGGCGCTCGGCGAGCTGCGCGGTGAGGGCGAGATGGCTTGAAGCAATGGTGGGGCGCGGCGGGGGACACAAAAAATCGACAAAAGGGCTGCGTGCGGTCGTATCAGGGCGTACTATACTTGTTGCACTGCAGCAAAATCCTCTCCCATCCGGTGCCGCTCAGGTGCTGGAGAACCCTGGAGTTGAACATGAATCTACTGATGCCGACGCCGCCTGCTGAGGCAATGAGCTATCTGGATCCATTCGGTTTCGGCCGTGCCGCTTTCGATTACTGGCGTGATGCCGTCGAGCGCAGCGTGCTGTACATGGACGTGATGCGCGAGCGCGGCAACCAGTATCTGGAGCATATCGAGAAGACCAAGCCCAACGTGCTCGGTTTCGATGCCGAAGTGGTCATGGATGGCCGTACCTTGCCACGCCCGGTCAACTATGAGCTGATGCGCATCCTGCCGCCCGCCGGCGTCGAGCTCGACCTCCAGGCGCGGCCTTTCGTGGTGGTCGACCCGCGCGCCGGACATGGCCCCGGGATCGGTGGCTTCAAGCCCGACAGCGAGATCGGCGTGGCCCTGCGTGCCGGCCATCCCTGCTATTTCATCGGTTTCCTGCCCTACCCTGAGCCAGGCCAGACGGTCGAGGACGTGGTGGAGGCCGAGATCGCCTTCCTGCGCCGCGTCAATGAACTGCACCCGGACACCGAGAAGCCCATGGTGGTCGGCAACTGCCAGGCCGGCTGGCAGATCATGATGGCCGCCTCCCTCGAGCCCGACGTGTTCGGCCCGATCCTGATCGCCGGTGCGCCGCTCTCCTACTGGGCCGGCAAGCGGGGCTACGCGCCGATGCGCTATACCGGCGGCATGTCGGGCGGCAGCTGGACGACCGCGCTCGCCAGCGACCTGGGCAGCGGCCTCTTCGACGGCGCGCTGCTGGTGCAGAACTTCGAACGGCTCAATCCGGCCAACACCTGGTGGGACAAGCAGTATCGGCTATATGCCAACGTCGACACCGAAGCCGAACGCTACCTCAACTTCGAACGCTGGTGGGGCGGCCATGTGGTACTGGGCGGCGACGAGATCCAGTACATCGTGGACAACCTCTTCATCGGCAACCGGCTTTCGACGGCCCAGCTCGCGACCTCCGACGGCCGTCGCATCGACCTGCGCAACCTGCGCTCGCCGGTGGTGGTGTTCTGCTCCTGGGGTGACGACATCACGCCGCCGCCCCAGGCCTTGGGCTGGGTGCGCGATCTCTACGAAGACGAAGACGACATCATCGCCAGCGACCAGACCATCGTCTACTGCGTGCACGACAGCACGGGTCACCTGGGCATCTTCGTGTCGGGCAGCGTCTCGCGCAAGGAACACGCGGAATTCACCGCCAACATCGACTACATCGACGTGCTGCCGCCGGGCCTCTACGAGACCACGGTGACCAGCGCCGCGGATCGCGACGATGCGGAATTGCTCGAGCGCGACTACCTGCTGGAGTTCAAGCCGCGCTCCATCGAGGGCGTGAAGCGCGACATCCTGCACCATCGCGAAGACGACGATACCCGTTTCGCCACCGTGGCGAGGGTATCCGAGATCAACCTCGGGCTGTATCGCCTGTTCGTGCAGCCCTGGGTTCGCGCGATCATGACGCCCGAGGCGTCGCGCATCATGCGCCGGCTGCATCCGATCCGCCTCGGCTACAAGCTGCTGTCCGATCGCAACCCGCTCTCCGTGCCGCTGCCGGTGCTGGCCGACTGGGTGCGCCAGGATCGCCACCCGGTCGATGGCAACAACCCCTACCGGGCGCTGGAGGAATCCTTCTCGACGCAGGTCACGCGCAGCCTGGATGCCTGGCGCGAGATGCGCGACCACGCTACCGAGCAGCTCTTCCTGGCGTTCTACGGCCAGCCGCTGCTGCAGACCATGGTAGGGCTGGGAGGGGACGCCCACGTGCTGCGCCGCCGCCCCGGCAGCGAGCCGGAGCACCTGCGCTTCCTCGATCGCCGTCGCGCCGAACTGCAGCAGCATGTGGCCGAGGGCGGCAGTCACGAAGCGGTGATGCGCTCGGTCATCCATGTGCTGGGTGGCTCGCCCACCACGGATGAACGCAACTTCAAGCGCCTGCGCGCGTCTCGCGCCGAACTGGAGCCCGGCAGCAGCCTGGCCGACTTCAAGCAGCTGGTGCGCGAGCAGTTCTTCATGCTCAAGCTGCACCGCGAGGAGGCCCTGGCCGCGATTCCTGAGCTGCTGAAAGGCGACAGCGCCGACGCCATTCGTGGCCACCTCAAGCACATCGACCATGTGCTGGCGGCCAGCGGCGAGCTTTCCGAGCACGCCCGCAAGCGCTACGAGGTTATCCAGGCGCTCTTCGAGCAGGCCATCGAGCGGGCCGACCCGGCGGATCGCCGCCAGGACGTCGCCGACATGCACGAGCGTGTCGCCTCGGGGGCCAAGGCGCAGCAGGTGGCGCACGACGAAATGGAGAAGCTGCTGGCGGCTCCCCCGGCCAAGCCTGCCGGCGCCGACAAGGCCCCGACGCAGGCCAAGGCGCCGGCTCAGGCCTCAGAGCCGGTACCTGCCAAAGCCAAGGCGCCGGCTCAGGCCAAGGCGCCAGCGCCTGCTGAAGCCAAGGCGCCGGCTCAGGCCTCAGAGCCGGTACCTGCCAAAGCCAAGGCGCCGGTTCAGGCCGAGGCGCCAGCGCCTGCTGAAGCCAAGGCGCCCGCTCAGGCCACAGAGCCGGCACCTGCCAAAGCCAAGCAGCCGGCCCCGGCCGAGGCCAAGGCGCCGCGCCAGGCCAAGGCGAAAGGCGCGGCCAAGCGCAATCCCCGCAAGCGCTGAGCCAGGCAGCCTCGTCTCCCGCAGCGCCCCTGCCTTCCGGCAGGGGCGCTGTGCGTTTTCGCCTCGCATGACAAGGGACTTGGCACGGGTTGCTTGATGCCATGTTTCGACTGCTGCTTTACTGCAGCCTGAGTGGTCGCGACTGGCGCGAAGCAGGACGCTGGGGTAGGGTAGGCGGATTTTTCACCCCGCAAGGATCGTCCGCCTGAGCAACACAGGGGCGGGCCGGAACCGTCAGGGGCAGGCTGCAAGCCTGCGCCGTGCAGAAAGTGGAGCACTATGGGCAAGTCATTGGTCATCGTCGAGTCGCCGGCCAAGGCCAAGACGATCAACAAGTATCTCGGCAGCGAATTCATCGTGAAGTCGAGCGTGGGTCACATTCGTGACCTGCCGACCAGCGGCTCGGGCAAGACGGCCTCCGACCCCAAGGAGCGTGCGCGCCAGGCTGCCGCGACGCGCAAGCTATCGCCCGAGGCCAAGGCCGAATATCGCAAGCACAAGGCCAAGGAGCAGCTCATCCGGCGCATGGGGATCGACCCCGAGCATGGGTGGAAGGCCCACTACGAGATCCTGCCCGGCAAGGAGAAGGTCGTGGCCGAGCTGCAGAAGCTCGCCGAAAAGGCCGACACCGTCTATCTCGCCACCGACCTTGACCGCGAAGGGGAAGCCATCGCCTGGCACCTCAAGGAGACCATCGGCGGCGACGATGCGCGCTATCGGCGCGTGGTGTTCAACGAGATCACCAAGAACGCCATCAAGGAAGCCTTCAAGGAGCCCGGCACGCTCAATATTCCCCGCGTCGAGGCGCAGCAGGCGCGTCGCTTCCTCGACCGCGTCGTCGGCTTCATGCTGTCGCCGCTGCTGTGGGCCAAGATCGCCCGCGGCCTCTCCGCCGGCCGCGTGCAGTCGGTGGCGGTACGCCTGATCGTCGAGCGCGAACGCGAGATCCGCGCCTTCGTGCCCGAGGAGTTCTGGGACGTCCACGCCGAGCTCACCGCGGCCACCGGCGACGCCATCCGCTTCGAACTGGTGCGCCAGGACGGCAAGGCGTTTCGGCCCACCTCCGAGGCCGAGACCCTCGAACGCATCGAGCGCCTGCGCCAGGCGTCGCTGGCGATCACCGGCCGCGAGGACAAGCCCACCCGCTCCAAGCCGGGGGCGCCCTTCATCACCTCGACCCTGCAGCAGGCCGCCAGCGGGCGCCTGGGCTTCTCGGTGAAGAAGACCATGACCCTGGCCCAGCGTCTCTACGAGGCGGGCTACATCACCTACATGCGTACCGACTCCACCAACCTCTCGCAGGATGCGGTGGCCATGGCGCGCGAGCACATCGAGCAGGAGTACGGCCAGCGCTACCTGCCCGAATCGCCCAACCGCTATTCGAGCAAGGAGGGCGCCCAGGAGGCTCACGAGGCGATCCGCCCCTCCGACGTGAACCGCCGCGCCACCGACCTGGCCGGCATGGAGCGCGACGCCGAACGGCTCTACGAGCTGATCTGGCGGCAGTTCGTGGCCTGCCAGATGACGCCCGCCGAATACCTCTCCAGCAACCTGACGGTCGAAGCCGACGGCTACGAGCTCAAGGCCAAGGGGCGGGTGCTCAAGTTCGACGGCTATACCCGGGTCATGAAGCCGGCCGGCAAGAACGAGGACCAGGCGCTGCCGGACATCCCCGAAGGCACCCCCATGCAGCTGGCCTCGCTCGATCCCCAGCAGCACTTCACCAAGCCGGCGGCGCGCTACACCGAGGCGAGCCTGGTCAAGGAGCTGGAGAAGCGCGGCATCGGCCGCCCCTCGACCTATGCCTCGATCATCTCGACCATCCAGGACCGCGGCTACGTCAAGCTTGAGAGCCGCCGCTTCTATGCCGAGAAGCTCGGCGACATCGTCACCGAGCGGCTCAAGGAGTCCTTCCCCGACCTGATGGACTTCTCCTTCACGGCGCGCATGGAGGATAGCCTCGACGAGGTGGCCGAAGGCGAGCGCAACTGGCGCGAGCTGCTCGATGCCTTCTACGCCGAGTTCCGCGAGGAGCTGGAGGCGGCGGAGAGCGAGCAGGGCATGCGCCCCAACCAGCCGGTGCCCACCGACATCGACTGCCCGAGCTGCGGGCGCAAGATGCAGATCCGCACGGCCTCCACGGGGGTGTTCCTGGGCTGCTCGGGCTACAACCTGCCGCCCAAGGAGCGCTGCAAGACCACCATCGACCTGCTGCCCGGCGACGAGGCGGTGCCCGCCGATGCCGGCGAAGAGGCCGAAACCCAGGCGCTGCGCGCCAAGCTCCGCTGCGGCAAGTGCGGCACGGCGATGGACAGCTACCTGATCGACGACAAGCGCAAGCTGCACATCTGCGGCAACAGCCCCGACTGCGACGGCTACGAGATCGAGCACGGCAAGTTCCGCCTCAAGGGCTACGAGGGGCCGACCATCGAGTGCGACAAGTGCGGCAGCGAGATGCAGCTCAAGTCCGGTCGCTTCGGCAAGTACTTCGGCTGTACCAACGAGGCGTGCAAGAACACCCGCAAGCTGCTGCGCAGCGGCGAGGTGGCACCGCCGAAGATGGACCCGATCCCCATGCCCGAGCTGGCCTGCCAGAAGGTCGACGATCACTACGTGCTGCGCGACGGCGCCAGCGGCCTGTTCCTGGCGGCGAGCAAGTTTCCGCGCAACCGCGAGACGCGCCCGCCGCTGGTGGCGGAACTCAAGCCCCACGCCGAGGCGCTGCCGGAGAAGTATCGCTTCCTGCTCACCGCCCCCGAGCGCGACCCGGACGGCCGGCCCGCCCAGATCCGCTTCTCGCGCAAGGCCAAGGAGCAGTTCGTGATGACCGAGGAGGAGGGCAAGGCCACCGGCTGGAAGGCGGTCTACGACAACGGCAGATGGCAGGTGGAGGACAAGCGCAAGTGACCCCGAGATCCCGGACCAACCAGCTGCTCTACCAGGCCGAGCTGCTGCTGGACGTGGCGCCTGGCAGCGACGAGCACGCCCAGGCGCGCCGCATGGCGGCCGAAGAGGGGGCGCTTGCCCTGATCGAGCTGGCGCTGGAGTCGCTGCTGCGCGAAGTCACCGAGCATGCGCGCCTGGAGCGTCACGACTGGCGTGAGCTGCTCTCCGCCCAGGGCGCGCCGGTAGCCGAGCTGCAGCGGCTGCGCGAGCTGGCCGCCAGGCCCGAGAGCTGGCTCGGCTGGCTGCTGGGGCGAATCCAGGCGCTGCACGAGCCCCAGGGCGTGGCTCGCCGTGCCGGTAGCGCGACGCAGGGCCTGATCGCCGTGGGCAGCGCCGCGGCGCTTGGCGACGAACTAGGCGCCTGCCTGCAGGAAGCCAAGCGGGAAATCCAGGCGCTTCGGGAAACCAGCGCCGAGTGGTAGGCCAATGACCGGCGCGGTCAGGCAGGCGCCGGTCCCTCTCTCCATCCGCATTCCCCCTCATGCGTCTTTCTGCTTCTCGTCCCCCGACTTTTCCGTTGGCCGCTATTCCCCGCGGCCCAGCATGGCGGCGGCCCAGCTGGCCTGCGCTCCACGCTTGCCCACTGGCGATGCACGACGCTTGGCGTAAAGACCCGCTTCGCCACGCCCCGATGAAAGCCGCCGCCGACGATATGGCCGACGTTGGCAGGGGCGCTTTGCCGCTGGTTTTTTTTAAACAGTTGTTTACACTCGCGCAACATCCCTCGCTTCGCTGATACGGCAAACCCATGAATCACAACGCATGGCGGCGGTCGCTCATCGCCTTGGCGACGACGGCAGCCCTGGTTCCCGCCGCCTGGTCGGCCACCCGCCTGTCGCTCGACCCCGCCCTGCTGCCTGGCGGCCAGGCCGACTTTGCCCCGCTGGAGCGCGAGCTGCAGCGCCTGGCCCCAGGCCGCGAGGCGCCGCGCCTGCTGGCGGCTCCAGCCGGCCAAGGCCTGCGCCTGCCCGGCTGGGAGCGCCTGGACGAACCGCGTCTCATCCTTGCGGACGATCCCCTGCGCCACGCCGCCCTGGCCGCTGCCCGCCGGGTGGCGGTGCTGGGCCCCAGCCCCGCGGCCGAGGCGGTGAGCGAGGCGCTGCAGGAGCCGGCAGTCCGGCAGGGCCTGCGGCTGATGGCGATCACCCTCGATGCCGGTGAGCCACCGGCGCCGGCAAGCCTGGCCGGGCTGGATGCGGTACTGGTCCTGGCGCTGCCCCTGCATGACGACGAGGCCCAGCGCCGCCTGTTCCGTGGGCTCGGCGAGGCGGGCATCGTCGCCCTGGCGCTGACCGATGCCGGGCAGGTGGAGCGCGGCGCCTTGATGTCGCTGCCGAGCGCGCTGGACGTCGAGGCGTTTCACCGCCAGCTGGCGCTGCGCCTGGACGACGTGCTGGCCGGGCGAGCACCCGAAACGCTGGACGAGCGGCCCACGCTGGGGCGCGCCTGGCTCAACCTCTCCACCGCGGCAGCGCTTGGCTGGGCCCCTCCCTTCGAGCTGCTCAGCCGTGCCCGGCTGGTCAGCGAGCCGCCGGCGGCGTCAGCCGCCGCGCTCTCCCTCGAGCAGGCCGTGGCGCTGGCGCTGGCCGACAACCTCGGCCTGGCCGCGTCACGCCAATCCGTCGAGGTGGAGGCCTACGATCGCGACCAGGCGGCGTCACGCTGGCGCCCCAACCTTTACCTGGAGGCGACGGGGCGGCTGATCGACGAGGAGCGTGCGCGTGCCGCCCTGGGCCAGTCGCCGCAGCGGCGGGCCACGGCAGGCGCCGTGCTGGAACAGCTGATCTTCTCCGAGCCGGCCATGGCCGCCGAGGCCATCGACGCCAGCCTGGACCTTGCCCGGCGCCAGCAGCTGGAAGCCGAGACCCTCGACCTGGCGCTCGCGGTGGCCAACGATTTCCTGCTGCTGCTGAGGCTCGACGCCCAGCGGCAGGTGCTTGGCGCCGACCTCGAGCTGGCCCGTGCCCAGCGCGACCATGCGGCACGACGCCAGGCGATCGGTGCGGTCGGGCGCGGCGAGCTGGCGCGCTTCGAGGCCGAGCTGGCCCAGGCCCGCGAGCGGCTGGAGCAGGTCACGGCCGACCAGGCGCAGCTGCGCCTGGCCCTCAACCACGCCCTGGGGCGCGATGCCATGGCGCCTCTGCTGCCGCTCCCGCCGCAGCTTGATCGGCCCGAATGGCTGGGGAGCGACACCCGCTTTCACCGCGTCGTGGAGAGCCAGGCGAGCCTGGTCGCCTGGCAGGAGGCGCTGCTGGCCACGGCGCTGGCGCAATCCCATGAACTTGCCGCCCTGGACCAACTGCGCGCGGCGACGTCGCGCGAGCTCGAGTCGCGCCGTCGCGCCTTCTGGCTGCCCGAGGTCGGGCTCGAGGCACGCTATACCACCGAGCTTGCACGCAGCGGCGAGGGCGACAAGGCCCCCTGGGAAGCGGGCGGCGGTCCGCAGCTGCGGCAAGGCGTGGCCTTGCTGCAGCAGCAGGGCGTGCGCTTCCCCGAGACGGGGCGCGACGAATGGAGCCTGGGACTTTCGGCACGCCTGCCGCTCTATGCGGGTGGGCGGCGAAGCATCGCACGCGATCGCAGTGCCGCGCAGCTCGAGCAGGTGCGGCTGCAGGATGCCGGGGCGCGCCAGGGGATCGAGACGCGGCTGCGTGCCGCCACGGTGGAACTGGTGGCGGCGTGGCGGCGAATCGCCTTGCGCGCCGAGGCGCAGGCCCATGCCGACGAAGCGCTGGCGCTGGCCGAGGCCGCCTGGCGCCAAGGCAGCCTGGAACAAGTGGCGCTGCTCGATGCCCGCACCTTGGCGCGCCAGGCGGGGCTGGCCGCGGTCGAGGCGCGCTGGCAGTACCTGCAGGCCCTGGTCCACCTGCAGCGCGGGCTGGGCCTGGTGCCGGGCCCGCTCGATGTACAGGGCCGCGAACGGCTGGTCGGTCATGCCGGCGTCGAGCCTTCTGCCCAGGCACAGGAGCCTACGCCATGACCTGCGTATCGAGTGGAAGGCCGACGTACTCCCCGAGGCCGCGGTGCTGGCGCTGGCTGGCCATGCTGGCCTGGCTACCGTGGCTGGCCGGCTGTGAGGCACCGGCGGTCGAGGAGGAGCCCCTGCGCCCGGTGCGCACGCTGCTGGTGGAGGAGAGCGTGAAGCAGGTGCAGCGCGAGATACCCGGGCGGCTGGAGGCGATGGCCAACCGCCGCGTCAGCTTCCGCGTGGCCGGTCGCCTGGATGCGCTGCATGTGACCACGGGCGAGATGGTCGCGGCGGGGCAGCGCCTGGCAAGCCTGGATGCCGCCGACCTTGCCTTGCAGCGCGACCGCGCGGCGGCGGCGCTGGCCGCCGCCGAGGCGGGTGCCGCCAACGCCGAGGCGGAGTGGCGCCGCGCCAGGCGGCTCTACGAGGCCGGCAGCGTGGCGGCGCGCGAGCTCGACGCCGCCCGTGCCCAGGTCGAGGCCGCCCGCTCTCAGCGCCGCGGCGCCGCCGATGCCCTGGCGCTGGCGCAGCGCCAGCTCGACTTCGCGCATCTCGAATCGCCGGGAGCGTGCCGCGTGGCCCAGCGCCTGGCCGAGAGCGGGGAAAACCTGGCGGCAGGCCAGCCGCTGCTGGTGCTCGCCTGCGGCGACGGCCTCGAGGTGCGGGCCTCGCTGTCGGAGGACATGCTGGATCGCCTGGCCCCGGGGGACGAGGTCACGGTGCGGCTGCCGCTGCATGCGCTGGAAGTGCCCGGGCGCGTGCGTGAAATCGGCGTGCCGGTGGACCCCCGCCAGGCCACCTGGCCGCTGCGTGTGACGCTGGAAGGCTTGGACGACGAGGCACTCGCGCGGCTGCGCCCCGGCATGGCGGCTGAGCTTGGCCTGCCCAGGCAGCGCGCCTCCGAAGCGGCGATCTGGGTGCCCATGGTGGCGGTGCAGCGCGACGAGCGCGGCACCTTCGTCTTCGTTGCCGAGCCGCTGGCGGAGACGACCGCCGGGAACGGCCGCGAGGCCGTCATCCGCCGCGTCGATATCGCACTCGGCGAGCGCCACGGTGAAACGCTGCAGGTCAGCCAGGGCCTGGCGCCCGGCATGGCGCTGGTCATCGCCGGGATGAGCCGCATCCAGGAAGGCCAGCGGGTGCGGCTGCAGGAAGGCGTCCGGGAGGGTTCGCCGTGACCCTCACCGAAGCCGCCCTGCGCTACAACCGGGTGACCATCGCCGGGCTGATGGTGGTGATGCTTGGTGCCATCATCAGCTATTTCGGTATTTCCCGCGCCGAGGATCCGGCCGTCACCGTGCGCGTGGCGCAGGTGGTCACCTACATGCCGGGTGCCACGCCCGAGCGGGTCGAGCAGCTCATCACCGACCCGCTCGAAACCGCGATCATGGAGATGCCCGAGCTCGACTACGTGGAGAGCACGTCGCGGGCCGGGGTGTCGATCATCCGCGTGGAGCTGAGACCGGACGTGCGCGACGTGCAGGCCGGCTGGGAGAAGCTGCGGCGCAAGATCAACGACAAGCGCCAGGCGCTGCCGAGCGAGGCCATGGCGCCGATCATCAACGACGAATTCGGCGACGTGTTCGGCATCATGCTGTCGCTGACCGGCGAGGGCTACTCCCAGGCCGAGCTCAAGGAGGTGGCCGACGACGTGCGCGACCGCCTCTTGCGCCTGGCGGACGTGGCCAAGGTGTCCATCCATGGCTATGCCGAGGAGCGCATCTTCCTCGACTACAGCGAGGCGCGCCTGGCGGAGCTGGGGGTCTCCCCCCATGGCCTGGCGGAGCTGCTGGCGGCCCGCAACATCGTGCTGCCGGGGGGTGCGGTGCGCACCGAGCATGAGCGCATGGTGCTGGAGCCGACCGGCAACTTCGAGCGCATCGAGGATATCCGCACGGTGCTGGTGCCCCTGCCCGACGGGGCGCTGGTGCCGCTGGGCTCGCTGCTGGACGTTCGCCACGGCTATGCCGACCCGCCCATGACCCGCTATCACGCCAGCGGCGTGCAGGGCCTGGCGCTGGGCGTCGCCATGCGCGAAGGGGGCAACATCCTCGACCTGGGCGAGCAGGTGCAGTCGACCCTCAAGCGGCTCGAGCAGCGCCTGCCGATCGGCCTGGAGGTGGAGGTGCTGGCCAACCAGCCGCAGCGCGTCGATGCGCGCATCAACGAGTTCCTGGTCAACCTGCTGCAGGCGGTGGTGCTGGTCTGCGTGGTGATGCTGCTGTTCCTCGGGCTGCGTACCGGGCTGATTGTCGCCAGCCTGGTGCCTGCCTCGATCCTGGCCTGCCTGGCCTTCATGGGGCTCTTTGACATCGGCCTGCACCAGGTGTCGCTCGGAGCGCTGATCATTGCCCTGGGCATGCTGGTCGACAACGCCATCGTCATGGTCGAGTCGATCCAGGTCTCGGTGCGCGAGGGCAAGAGCGTGCGCGAGGCGGCGCTGGAAAGCGCCCGGCAGCTGCGGTTTCCGCTGCTGACCGCCTCGCTGACTACCGCGGCGGCCTTCCTGCCGCAGTTCCTCGCGGTGTCGGACGTGGGCGAGTACACCCGCTCGCTGTTCCAGGTGGTCACCATCACGCTGCTCTCCTCGTGGCTGCTGTCGCTGACCATGATTCCGCTGCTGTGCGTGGCCTTCATCAAGGCGCCTCCGCCCGCCAAGGCCGGGCCCGGTTCGCCCGATTCACCCGAGCCGCAGCCGGCCGCGGCAGGTTCGCCCGCGGAATCGGCGAAGCCCGTGGCGTCGCGCGGCGAGCGGCTGGCCGCCGCGGTCTACGACCGCTATCGACGGCTGCTGCTCCTGCTGTTGCGGCAGCGAGCGCTGACCCTGCTGGCGGCACTGGGCCTGCTCGGCCTGGCGTTCGTCGGCTTCGGGCAGCTGCCCAAGATCTTCTTCCCCCAGGCGGAACGCACCATCGTCACGGTCGAGCTGAGGCTGCCCTATTCCGCACCCATCGAACGTACCCGCGAGACCGTGGAGGCGATCGAGGCCTACCTGCAGGCCCAGCTGATGGCCGAGCGCGACGCAAGCGGCGCCTGGATCCGCGACGGCATCACCCACTGGGGCAGCTTCATCGGCTTCGGCGGCGAGCGCTACATCATCAACCATGCGCCGGAGCCGCCGAGCCCCGAATATGCCTTCCTGCTGCTGCAGGCCAACCGCTGGCAGGCGGTCAACGGCGTGATCGAAGAGCTCGGCGCCTGGCTCGGCGACACCTTTCCCGACCTGAATGCCAGCGTGGAGGCGACCAGCTTCGGCCCGCCGGTGACCGTGCCGCTGGCGATACGCATCTCCGGCCACGACGAGCGCGTGCTGCGCGAGATAGCCGCCGAGGTGCGCGAGCAGGTCGCCGCGCTGGCGGGTACGCGCAACGTGCGCGACGACTGGGGCGAATGGATCAAGCGGCTGCGCATCGAGGTCGACCCGGCGCGCGCCCTGCGCGCGGGGATCACCGAGCGCGACGTGGCGCTGAGCCTGCAGGCGGCGCTGTCGGGCTATTCCGTCGGCGTGTTCCGCGACGGCGATGCGCTGGTGCCGATCCAGCTTCGCCAGCAGGGCGGCGAGCAGCGCGGCCTGGAGGCGCTGGAGGGCCTGACGGTGATGCCGGCCGGTGGCGGCGAGGGCGTGCCCCTGGCGCAGGTGGCCGAGGTGGTGCTCGAGTGGGGCCCGGCGCGCATCCTGCGCCGGGATCGCTATCGCACCATTGCCGTGGAAGCGGAGCTGGTCGAGGGGGTCACCGCCGCGGCCGCCGCGGGGGAGCTGCGTCCCTGGCTCGAGGCGCGCCAGGCGCACTGGCCCGAAGGCTATCGCTACGCATTCGGCGGCGAAGTGGAGTCGTCGCTGGTCGCCACGCGCTCGATCGTCGAGAACATGCCCATCGGCGGCCTGGCGATCCTGCTGCTGCTGGTGCTGCAGTTCAACTCGCTGCGTCGCCCCTTGATCATCCTCGCCACCATTCCGCTGTCGCTGATCGGGGTGATCTTCGGCCTGCTCGTCACCGGCTCGCATTTCGGCATCATGACCTTCCTCGGGGTCGTCTCGCTGGCGGGCATCGTGATCAACAACGCCATCGTGCTGGTGGACCGCATCGACCTGGAGATACGCGAGGGTCGCACGCCCCAGCAGGCGATTCTCGAAGCCGGCCAGCGCCGCCTGCGGCCGGTGGTGATGTCGACCCTGACCACCAGCGGCGGGCTCCTGCCGCTGTGGCTGGGTGGCGGGCTGCTCTGGGCGCCCATGGCCATCGCGATCATCTTCGGCCTGCTGGCCGCCTCGCTGATCACGCTGTGCGTGGTGCCGGTGCTCTATTCGCTGCTGATGCGCGTGCCGTTCAGCCAGCCGAGGCGAGGGGAAGCGGTGGCCGCATAGATCGCCTGGAGTTGATATGCATCAAGTACCTGCCGGCCGCTTTGGCTAGGATGAAGGCAGAAGCCGGTGCTACAAACCGGTCGAGACCATGGGGGAAGAGGCGATGCGCTTTCATCAAGTGAAGGAACTGGTCGACTGGGCGGCGGACTATCATGCGCGCCTGGCCGAGGCATATGGCCGCATGGCGCAGAGCGGCGTCAACGACAGGGTGCGCATGGCCCTCGACTACCTGGCCGAGCGTGAACGCAAGCTCCAGGCTGACCTGCTGGGCTACCTCGACGACGGCAGCGACCATACCGCGGTGCTGACGAGCTGGTTCGATGATCCCAATGACTTTCCACACGCGCCGGTACTTGAACGATTGCCGAAAGATGTCGATGGTGAGAGTGTGCAGAGCGTGCTGGCCATGGCGCTGACGGCACATCGCACCTTGCAGGACATGTACGCGCACCGGGCTGAAACCGCCGGCGGCAATGACGAGAGGGCCTTCTTCGAGTCGCTGTCGGCCGGCCATGAGGCCGAGGTGCGACGCATCGCCCGCGATATGCAGCGTCTCGAAGATTACTAAGGAGGCACCATGTCGGATCAACTTCTCTCACCCAAGATGCTGGGCTATTGGACGCGCGAGCAGTTGCACGATGCGCCGGACGAATCGGGCATTTATTGCGTCTTTCGTGCGGCCAAGGATCCGGAAACCGACGACATGGATGTCCAGGAGCTGCTCTATGTCGGTGAGCATCGCAGCGCGCGCTACGGGCTCGAACATCATCAGGATCACGACAAGTGGCAGGCTTTCCTGCAGCCCGGCGAGGAGCTCTGGTACGCCGTAGGCCTCTCCGGCCATGCCAACCGCGAGCGCCTCGCGGCGGCCATGATCAATGCCCACAAGCCGCGCTTCAACAACGCCAGCGAGTACCGCGACCACTTCCCGTTCGACGAGACGACGGTGCATATCTACGGCAAGAAGCACAAGCTGCAGAGTATCTTCACCGTGGAGCGACAGGCGTAGCGTTCACGCCATCCAGCCTCGACTCCTGCGCCCCGCAGGCTTGGCCTGCCGGGGCGCCGTCGTTTCATTCCGAATGGTGCCGCCGGGCTAAGGGTCCCGGCGCAGGACGTTCGGGTCACCTTCCCCGCACAGGGCCTGCTGCTCGGCTTCGTCGAGCAGGGCATCGAGGTCGACCCCGGCCACTTCGCTAACGGCCTCCAGAACATGGGCCCAGGTCGCGCGATTGGCAAACAGCATGCCGAAGGTGTCCAGGGTGCCGCCGCGGTTGCGGTAGCCGAGGAAGCGTGATCGCTCGCCGCTGTCGAGTGCGCGCAGCACGCCGATCAGCGCCTCCGGGCGGCAGTGGCCGAGAAAGACCCGGGGACCTACTGCGGGAACCAGCGCGCTGAGGCGGCACTGGCTGAGGGTTACCTCGGCTTCGCGTTCATCCCGGGCCAAGCGCAGCTTGCCGGGTTCCTGGATGATGAACAGGCTAGCGGGGACCTTGGCCTGCTGCAGGCGCTGCAAGGCTTTGTGCATCTCCACTAGCTGGTAGGCACCCACCGCGAACAGCTGTACCGCCGCCTGGCCGGCTGCACTGAGACAGAGGATGCCGTCGGCGGAAAGCGCCTGTGCCTGCGCGGCGTCGAGCATCACCGGCACGGCGTCCTTGGGCACCACCATGACCCCGACTCTGCCGCGGCTGCGATAGAGCGACAGCAGCGCCTCGCAGGCGCTGGGCGCATCCACCGGGAACAGGGTGGGGGCGACATCATCCATCTCGCCAAGCCAGGCTTCGCACAGGGTGGGATCCTGGTGCGACTGCTCGTTCTTGCCGTTTTCCCAGGTATGCGAGCTGGCCAGCACCGGCACCGAAAGCCAGCCCGGTTCGCCGCCGGCCTCGCGCTGGTGGCGGGCGAAGATGATCTCCTGGCGCATAGCGCCGAGCATCTTGACCGCGAAGGCCTCGTAGGAAGCCACCAGGTTCAGGCCCTGCTTGTTGGCCAGGGCGGCGCTGACCACGGCTTCTTCGTTCAATGCCGTGATCACCGCGCCATCGAGGGCTTCCGCCACCTCGGCTTCCGGGTCGGTGACGCGATGCTTGAGCCGGTCCAGGGTGCGGTTCAGGCGGTTGCTGCGCATCTCGTCGGGATTGCCCACGCGCACGCGCAGCTGCGGGTTGGCCTCCACCAACTGGCAGAACAGCGCATCGATGGCGGCCATCGGGGAGAGCCGCTCGCCGATGGCGTGAGCGGTGGGTGTCGGCAGGACGGGCAGGGCTGCCGAGGCGACGGCCAGGGGGTGTTCACGCTCCTTGGGTCGGCCGCTCTGCGCATGGTTGTTCAGCTCGGCCAATGCCTGGCGCAGTTCGTCGACCGGCACGAACAGCGCGGCGGCCCCGGCGTTGAAGCGCTCGCGGGCGGTCGTGTCCTCGGCCGGATTCCGTTGCAGCGGCAGGTTGTGGGCGGCATTGGTGCCGGCGCCGGGGAAACCGTAGCCCTTGACGGTTTCGGCGATCACATAGGGCAGGCGCAGCGGGTAGCGTCCATGGCCCGACCGCACCGCGTCGGCTTGCGTCGCCAGCTCCTCTTCGGCGCTGATGATGGCCCAGGCGAAGGCCGCGGGATCGCGGCCGTCGATGGTCAAGGGGGCGAAGCCGTTGAGGATGAGGTGCTCTTCGAACCAGTGGGTGCCCCCGGCCTGGCTCATGGTGGTGCGCTGATCGATCCTCCGCCCGTTGGCGATCATGATGGGCACCACCGGGCCGCTGTCTTCGGCACGCCACCAGCGCGGCATCCAGTCGCTGCCGCGCTGCTCCTCGAAGGCGCCGTCACTCAGGAACGCCACCAGCCGCTGGCCGGGCAGCGGCATGTGCACGTACTGCAGCCCGGCGAAACCGAGGTAGCCGCCTTCGCTCAGGCCGCCCGCGGTGTGGGCATTGACATGGCTGCCCAGCGGCGAGAGCGGCTGGCCGCCAGGGCCTACGCCATAATGGTAGAAATCGTTCACCAGCCGGGTAAGACCCGCCTCGTCGAGGCCGTAGCGGTCGGCGTGGGCGGTCGCCATGTTGTCCACCAGCACGTTGGTGGCGTCGATGGCGGCCACGCAGTGACCTTGCCCCATCAGCCAGCTGCGCGTCATGTCGGTCAGGCTGTTGGCCAGCAGGTAGCCGACATATGCGGGAACCATGTTGAGCGCGCCGCCGGTATGGCCTTCCGGCTTGGGCTTGAAGTCCGCCTGGGCCAACGCGACGCCATCCAGGCGGACCCGCTGCGCATAGGTCATGTGAGCGACCAGCCACATGCCCATGTTGGCCAGGCGATCGGCTGCGCGCAGCTTGGCCAACCAGCGCTGCCTGGCGGCGGGAGATGGCGCATGACGCTCCAGCAGGCCGGCGATGGCGGTCTGGGTCACGGGGCTGTGCACGACCTGGCCATGGCCCTTGGCCCAGGCGGTGAAGTCGGGATCGCGCTCGCGGGCGGGATGCTGCGCTGAACGGTGAGGAAAGGCATTTTCGCGGGGTGAGGCCATGAGCCGTGCTCCTTGATCCAACGCAAACCTGGTAGCGAAACTAGCTTTTAGATTAGCGTTTTCGGTCGCAAAGGCCATTGATGCCGGTCATGGCCGCCCCGGGCGTGCTACGTTGTGCCCAGCTGCGCTAGTATTTCGACTGACAGCCCCGGGTGGATAGGATATAAAGTGCCCTGATGTCAGCCGTTCATCTCCCACCGAGTGAGGTGCCGATGAAACCCGTTTCGCGACGACGCTTTGGTCAACTCGCCCTGGCGGCGCCCCTGCTGTTGCTGGCAGGCGGCAAGGCGCAGGCGAATCTGATCGAAACCGTGCTCTCCAGGGCTCACTTGCCTCGTCACGACGACGAGCTGTGGGTGCTGGTGGAAGACCGCGACGCCTCCCTGAGCGTCTACCGGGGTAGCCGACTGGTCGAGCGTTTCTTCCCGATTTCACTGGGGCGCTCGGGGGCCAGCCTCGAGCGCGTTGAAGGCGGAAACGTGACGCCAAAAGGCGAGTTTCGCGTCAATCGCTTCAATATGGCGAGCGACTGGCACATCTTCATCGGCCTGGATTATCCTACGCCGTCGCACGCGCGCATGGCTCTGGAATCAGGGCTTTACACCGAGCGAGATTACGCAGATTATTTCGCCTATTATCGGCGCCATGGGTACCCGCCGCAGCAGACCGTGCTGGGGGGCTTCATCGGGATCCATGGGGTGGGTAAGGGGGACCCCTCGGTGCATGCCAGCTACCACTGGACCCAAGGGTGTGTAGCGGTTACCGACGCCCAGATCGAGAGGCTCACCGAGCTGATCGACATTGGCACTCGCGTCGTCATCCGCTAGGCTCAAGATACGCAAGGGACATTTCGAGCTATGGACAAGCGCCGTTGGGTATTATAAAACAGCGTTTGATTCCTGTGCTTGGCAGCAGACGCTGCAAGAATCCTGCATTCTGCAGGATAGCCTGTAAGCTCAGGCTTCATTAACGCCGCTGTACTTAACCATGTGCAGTACCAAGGAAGACTCAAGGAGAACACCATGACTCTGAAGACCACCCTGAAGCTGACCGCCGCCGCTGCTTCTCTGGCCATCCTGGCCGGTTGTGCCAGCAACGCTGCTCTGGACGAAGTTCGCCAGACTGCTGAATCTGCTCAGGCCGACGCTGCCGAAGCTCGCAGCATCGCCACTCAGGCTCAGAACACCGCCAACCAGGCTCAGCGTGACGCCCAGGCGGCTCTGCAGATGTCCGAGCAGAACCGTGACGAAATGAACCGCATGTTCCAGCGCTCCATGCAGAAGTAATTCTGCTTGTGGCGCCGGCATTGCTCTCTCGGGCAGTGGCGGTACTGCAGTAAGAGAAAACCCCGCCTTGGCGGGGTTTTCTCGTTTCGGGCTTTTCGTTGCTGGCTATGCCGGCTTCCGGCTTAAAGCTGGCCGACTTCCAGTTCGGAGAACAGGCCGCGATGCTGGCTGATCTCCAGCTCGTTGAACAGGCCCTCGAGCTGGGGTTCGGCCGCCGGCAAGGTCTCTTCCTCGGCAACCTTGAGCAGTGATACCAGCATGCCGTTGGGCTGTTCGACCACGCGGCGAAGCTGGGCGTAGTCGATCGGCGGATGTGCCTCGCCGAAGGTGCTGGCCACCACTTCCATGGCGTTGATGATCGGCTCGAAGGTGCCCTGGTTCTCCTCGAGCTGGGGGAAGGACTGGGCATAGAGGATGCCGTCGGCCGACCAGGCGGCCTTGAACGGCTGGTCGAGGATGTTCACCTGGGTGCCGCTCGGGACGCGCTCGTAGAGTGACTCGATGTCCTCGGGGTACATGCGGATGCAACCGCGGCTTGCGCGCATGCCGACGCCGTCTGGCATGTTGGTGCCGTGGATCAGGTAGCTCGGCAGGCCCAGCAGAATGGCATGGCGACCCAGCGGGTTGTCAGGCCCGGGCGGCACCACGGCGGGCGGCGGCTCGCCACGTGCCGCGGCTTCCTCGCGCATGGAGCGGGGCGGCGACCAGTGGGGGTCCTTCACCTTGATCGTGGTGCGGGTAACGCCCACGGGAGTGGCGAAGCCGTCACGACCGATGCTGATCGGGTAGGTTTCGACGATGCCGGGGCGCGAGTAGTAGTAGAGGCGGAGTTCGGAGAGGTTGACCACGATGCCTTCGCGCGGGGCATCCGGCAGGATGTGCTTGGCCGGGATCACTACCTCGGTGCCGGGGCGGGGCGCCCAGATGCTCACCTCGGGGTTGGCCATGCGCATTTCCTCATAGCCGGCATTGTGACGACGCCCGATGTCGATCAGGGTGTCGCCCTCTTCCACGGTGACGGTATAGAGCTCACCGATGACATTGCCTTGTTCGGGAAGGAAGAAATGGCCGCGAGGCAGCTCTCTTTCCTCGGCGACCGCTGACGTTGCAAGCAGAGCGGCGAGGCCGAGCAGGGCGGCACCAAAACCATATCGCTTGGCCAGTGTGGGGATGTTCATCTACGTCTTGTACCCATCATGAGAGTCCTCGACGGCGATGTGGCGTCGAAGACGGTCATGCGCCTCTCCTTGGGAATCTCCTTGGGTGAGGCGCGTTAAGTGTCCAGGCTGAGGTTGAGACACCTGCCGATAGTATAGCGTTCCGGGCGGCGGGGGGAGTCTTTCCCGTCGCCCGGTGATGATGTCGGCTAGGCGGCGTGCTGCTTGCGGTTGAGTTCGTCGAGGAGGCCTTCCACCGCCTCGAAGCGAGACTCGGAGCGTTCCATGTCCGCCTCGAAGCGCAGGGTGTCGCTGCCATCGAGGCGATAGCGCTGGGAATGGCGCTGGATCAGCGAGACCAGCGTGAGGGGGTCGACGCTGGTCTGCGGGGCGAAGATGACGCGGCCCTTGGCCGGGCCGGCCTCCAGCCGGGCGATGCCCAGCCGTTCGGCGCGCTGGCGCAGCCGCGTCTGGCGCAGTAGGGTCTTGACCGGCCCCGGCAGCAGGCCGAAGCGGTCGATCATTTCCACCTGCAGCTCCTTGAGTTCGGCTTCGTCGGCGGCGCTTGCGATGCGCTTGTACATCACCAGCCGCTGCTGCACGTCGGGCAGGTAGTCGTCGGGGATCAAGGCCGGCAGGTTGAGGCTGATCTCGACCCCCGCGTTCAACGGTGCCTCGATATTGGGCGTCTTGCCCGCGCGGATCGCGGCCACGGCGCGGTCCAGCATCTCCATGTAGAGGGTGTAGCCGATGGCCTCCATCTGGCCGCTCTGCTCCTCGCCCAGCAGTTCGCCGGCACCGCGGATCTCCATGTCGTGGCTGGCCAGGGTGAAGCCGGCGCCCAGGTCCTCGGCGGCACCGATCGCTTCCAGGCGCTTGACGGCATCCTTGGTCATGGCCCGCGGAGGGGGGGCGAGCAGGTAGGCATAGGCCTGGTGGTGGCTGCGCCCGACGCGGCCGCGCAGCTGGTGCAGCTGGGCCAGGCCGAACTTGTCGGCCCGCTCGATGATGATGGTGTTGGCGCTGGGCACGTCGATGCCGGTCTCGATGATGGTCGAGCACACCAGCACATTGAAGCGCTTGTGGTAGAAGTCTGACATCACCCGCTCGAGCGAGCGCTCTGGCAGCTGGCCGTGGGCCACCGCGACCCGCGCCTCCGGTACCAGGCTGCGGATCGTCTCGGCGGCCACCTCGATGGTCTTGACCTCGTTGTGCAGGTAGTAGACCTGGCCGCCGCGCAGGGTCTCGCGCAGGATGGCCTCCTTGATGATCGACTCGTCGCGCTGCTGGACGAAGGTCTTCACCGACAGCCGGCGCGCCGGCGGCGTGGCGATGATCGAGAGGTCGCGGATGCCACTCATGGCCATGTTCAGTGTGCGCGGGATCGGCGTGGCGGTAAGGGTGAGAATGTCGATCTCGGCGCGCAGGTCCTTGAGCCGCTCCTTCTGGGCGACGCCGAAGCGGTGCTCCTCGTCGATGATCAGCAGGCCCATGCTGGGCAGCTTCATCGATTTCGACAGCAGCTTGTGGGTGCCGATCACGATGTCGGCCTGGCCGCTCTCGATGCGCGTGAGCGCAGCCGCCTGGCCCTTGCCGGCGGTGAAGCGCGACACCAGCTCGATCTGCACGGCGGTGTCGGCGAAGCGGTCGCGGAAGTTCTCGTAGTGCTGGCGGGCGAGCAAGGTGGTTGGTACCAGCACCACGACCTGGCGCCCCGAGTGCACGGCGAGGAAGGCGGCGCGCATGGCGACTTCGGTCTTGCCGAAGCCGACGTCGCCGCACACCACGCGATCCATGGGGCGGGGGGCGGTCATGTCGCCGATCACCGCGGCGATGGCGGCACGCTGGTCGGCGGTTTCCTCGAAGGGGAAGCTGGCGGCGAAGCGGGCATAGTCCTGGTCGGGCGGGGCGCAGGCGAAGCCCGGCTTGGCCTCGCGCCTGGCGTAGACGTCGAGCAGTTCGGCGGCGGTGTCGCGAATCTTTTCGGCGGCCTTGCGGCGCGCCTTGTCCCACTGGTCGGAGCCTAGCCGGTGCAGGGGCGCCAGCTCGTCGTCGGCGCCGGCGTAGCGCGAGATCAGGTGCAGGTTGTCCACCGGCACGTAGAGCCTGGCGCCTTCGGCATACTCTAGCGCCACGAATTCCGCGGCCTGGCCGCCGGCTTCGAGCCGCTCCAGGCCGCGGTAGCGCCCAACGCCATGGGTCTGGTGCACCACTGGTGCGCCGGGACGCAGCTCGGCGAGGTGGCGTATGGCCAGCTCGCCCATGTCGGTGGCCTTCTCGCGGCGGCGACTCTGGCGCACCACGTCGCCGAACAGCTCCGTCTCGCTGATCACGGCGAGGTCGGGCTGCTCCAGCCACAGCCCCGAATTCAGGTCGCCCTCCGTGATGGCGATTTGACTGTCGAGCTGAAGAAAGGCCTCGAAGCTCGCTACGTAGGGCGGGTCGAGCTTCAACGGCGCCAGGATCTCCTCGAGCGCTTCCCGGCGTCCGCGGGATTCCGCGACGAACAGCACCCGCGTCGCTGAATTGAGTTCGAGAAACTGCTCGAGGGCGGCCAGGGGTTGCCGGGCACGCGCATTGATCGCCACGCTGGGCAGCGTGCGCTGAGCCGGGCGCAGCGCGTGGCGATGCGCCTCCTCGTCGACCAGGGCGACGCGCGGGTAGTGCTTGATCGCCCCGAACACGTCGGCGACTGGAAAGAAGGCGCGGTGCGGCGGCAGCAGGGGGCGCGTGGGGTCGACGCCCAGGTTGTCGTAGCGGCTTTCGATCGCGGCCCAGTGGTGTTCGGCGGCCTCGAACAGGTCGGGCAGCAGGGCCACCCGGGTGCCTTCGGCCAGGTGGTCGAACAGCGAGGCCGTCTCCTCGAAGAACAGCGGCAGGTACTGCTCCAGGCCGGGAGAGGGAATGCCCTTGAGGGCGTCGACATAGAGCGGGCACTGGCGCGGGTCGACGTCGAACAGGGTCTCGAAACCTTCGCGGAAGCAGGCGATGGCGCTGCGCGACAGGGAGTATTCGTGGGCAGGCAGCAGCTCGACCCGCTCGACCTTGTCCTGGCTGCGCTGGGTGTCCGGGTCGAAGCGGCGCAGGGTGTCGATCTCGTCGTCGAACAGGTCGATGCGCAGCGGGCCCTCGCTGCCCATGGGGAAGAGGTCGATCAGCGCCCCGCGCAGGGCGTACTCGCCTGGCTCGTAGACCGTTTCCACGGCGCGATAGCCGGCCCGCGACAGGCGCTCGCGGAAGTTCTCGCGGTCCAACTGCATCCCCACTTCCAGCGTCAAGACGCGTCCGGCGATGTAGTCCACCGGCGGCAGGCGCTGCATCAACGTATTGATCGGTACGAGCACGATGCCGTGTTCGCCATCCTGCAGGCGGCGCAGCGTGCGCAGCCGCGCCGAGATGATCTCCTGGTGCGGCGAGAAGCTGTCGTAGGGCAGCGTTTCCCAGTCGGGGAAGGCCAGCACCGGCACCCGGGCGAAGGCGTTGAGATCACTTTCCAGGCGCTGGGCGGCTGCCGTATCGGCGGTGATGATCAGCAGCGGAGCGTCGTCGGCCAGGCGCGCCAGGGCCAGGGCGGTGCCGGCACCGGCCGGGCGCAGCCAGTAGAGCGTGTCGCGGATGCCGGAAGGGCGGGGAGGGTCGAGCAGCGAAAAATTGGGCATGGCGTCGTCATGACTTCGTCTAGGCGCACGGGTCCAGGCGCGCGGGAACTCCTGCCCGAGCGTGTGTCGCAATGGGTTTTTCAAGCGAAAGGGGAACATAACAGCCTGGCTGCCCGCTTGTAGTCAACCCCCAATTTCTGTAATCCCCTTACATCGCCTGCGACCATACTGCGATTGCCCCTGTCGGAACCGACCGGGATAATGACCGTTGAATTCAGATCATGAGAGAGGCTTCACGTGAGTCAACAACCCCTCGATACCGTCTTTCAGGAATGGCACGACAACCAGGCGCTCGCCGAGCAGATGATTCCGCTCATCGGCAGTCTCTATCGCCACAACAACGTGGTGACCACCCTCTACGGGCGCTCGCTGTTCAATCGTTCGGTGATCCGCATACTGAAGGACCACCGTTTCGTCAGAAAGGTCGAGGGGACGGAGCTTTCGGTGCGCGACACCTTCCCGCTGGTCAAGGCCATGGCCGAGCTCAACCTGGGGCCGGCGCATGTCGACGTGGGCAAGCTGGGGGTGGCCTTCAAGAAGCGCGGCGGCGGTGACGTCAAGGCCTTCCTGCTCGAGGAGCTCGCCGAGATCGTCGATGCCCACGACCCGAGCGGCAGCAACGGCCGCTCCAAGGACGTCGTGCTCTACGGTTTCGGCCGTATCGGTCGCCTGCTGGCGCGCGTGCTGGTCGAGAAGGCGGGCGGCGGCAACCTGCTGCGCCTGCGCGCCATCGTGGTGCGCGGCCGTGGCGATATCGCCAAGGACCTGGAGAAGCGTGCCAGCCTGCTGCGCCGCGATTCCGTGCACGGGCCCTTCGACGGCACGATCAGCGTCGACTACGAGGCGCGTACCATCACCGCCAACGGTAACGTGCTCCAGGTGATCTACGCCGACTCGCCGAGCGAGATCGACTACACCGCCTACGGCATCGACAACGCCGTGGTGGTCGACAACACCGGGATCTGGCGCGACGAAGCCGGGCTGGGCCAGCACCTGCAGTGCAAGGGCGTGTCGAAGGCGCTGCTCACCGCGCCGGGCAAGGGCGACATCAAGAACATCGTGTTCGGCATCAACCACGGCGACATCGAGGAGAGCGACACCATCCTCTCGGCGGCCTCCTGTACCACCAACGCCATCGTGCCGGTGCTCAAGGTGCTCAACGAGGAGTACGGCATCGAGACCGGCCACGTGGAGACGGTGCATGCCTACACCAACGACCAGAACCTGATCGACAACTACCACAAGGGCGATCGTCGTGGTCGCAGTGCGCCGCTCAACATGGTGCTGACCGAGACCGGCGCTGCCAAGGCCGTGGCCAAGGCGCTGCCCGAGCTGGCCGGCAAGCTGACCGGCAACGCCATCCGCGTGCCGACGCCCAACGTCTCCATGGCCATCCTCAACCTGACCCTCGGGCGCGACGCCGACGCGGTGACGCTGAACGACTACCTGCGTCGCATGTCGATCGACTCCGCCTACCAGAAGCAGATCGACTACGTCGACTCACCGGAGGTGGTGTCGACGGATTTCGTCGGCAACCGCCATGCCGGCATCGTCGATGCCAAGGCGACCATCGCCAATGGCAAGCATGTCGTGCTGTACGTCTGGTATGACAACGAGTTCGGCTACAGCTGCCAGGTGGTGCGCATCCTGCAGCACATCTCCAACGTGCATTTCCTCAAGCTTCCCCGCGCCCAGGCCTGAGTGCCGTCCTCTGCACGTGCAATCCCGACCCTGGTGGTCGGGATTGTAATGATGCATGTCATTTCTCATGTAGTTTTTCCCTTCCGATCGCATGCCTGGCCGTTCTCGCCCGGACCTTGCCATGTCCCGTGGCGAGCGCGTTTCAACGCCCATTGGACCCTGGTGGCGCCTTGCGCCAAGCGGCTTCCTTTGACGTTTGGCCACCTTTGGCCGTGTGGTCTTTGGACGCACTTATCTTTATAATGCTGTGGATTTTTTCGGGGTGGTTCGAGCTGGCGCGAGCCTGACTGGTAACGTACTGACCTAACAAGAATTCGAATCCAATCGAACCCCTTTTCTTCGTTTATCCGATCCATCAACTGGGCGAGACTATGATCGAAGTCAAGAAAGGCCTGGATCTCCCCATCATGGGGACGCCCGAGCCGCGCATCGACACTGCGCGTCCCGTGCGTCACGTGGCCATCCTGGGCACCGACTACATCGGCATGAAGCCGACCATGGAAGTTCGGGAAGGGGATAAGGTGAAACTGGGCCAACTCCTTTTCACCGACAAGAAGAACGAAGGCGTGCGCTTCACGGCACCGGCTGCCGGCGAAGTCGTCGCCATCAACCGCGGGGAGAAGCGCAAGCTGCTCTCAGTGGTGATCAAGGTAGACGAGAGCGAAGAGGCGGTGGCGTTCACCGCCCATGGCCGCGACAAGCTCGAGAGCCTCGAGCGCCAGGCCGTCGTCGATCAACTCGTCGATTCGGGGCTGTGGACGGCCCTGCGCAGCCGCCCCTTCTCCCGCACCCCCGCCATCGACAGCGAACCTGCCGATATCTTCGTCACCGCCATCGACACGCACCCGCTCAGCGCAGATCCGGCACTGATCATCAACGAGCAGGCGAGCGCTTTCGAAGACGGCCTGAAGGTGCTGGCGCGGTTGACCAAGGGCAAGGTGTTCCTGTGCACCGCTGGCAACGCCTCGATTCCCGGTGGCGACGTCAAGGGCGTGCAGGTCGAGACCTTCAGCGGCCCGCACCCCGCCGGCCTGGTGGGTACCCATATCCACTACCTGTCGCCCGTCGCCCTGCACAAGCGTGTCTGGCACATCGGCTACCAGGACGTGATCGCCTTCGGCAAGCTCTTCACCGAAGGCCGTGTCGACGTGTCCCGGATCGTGGCCGTGGGTGGTCCGCGGGCCGAAAAGCCGCGCCTGCTGCGCACGCGCGTCGGTGCCAGCACCGAAGAGCTGCTTGCCGGCGAGATCCTGCAGCCCGAGGACACGCGCGTGATCTCGGGCTCGGTGTTTTCGGGCACCACCTGCGAGGGCGGCCTGCGCTACCTGGGTCGCTTCCATAACCAGGTCTCGCTGCTCGAGGAAGGCAACAAGCGTGAGTTCATGGGCTGGCTCTCGCCGGGCACCAACCGCCACTCCATCCTGGGTATCTACCTGTCCAAGTTCAAGGGGCTCAGCAACTACGCACCGAACACTTCGACCAACGGGTCGGAGCGTGCCATGGTGCCGGTGGGAGCCTACGAGCAGGTGATGCCGCTGGATATCCTGCCGACCCAGCTGCTGCGTACGCTGATCGTGGGCGACATCGAGACAGGCATGCAGCTTGGGTGTCTTGAGCTGGATGAGGAGGACCTGGCGCTGTGCACCTACGTGTGCCCCGGCAAGTACGAGTACGGTCCCATCCTGCGTGACAATCTCACCATGATCGAGAAAGAGGCCTGATGATGGGTATCCGACAGACGCTCGACAGTCTCGAACCGCATTTCCACAAGGGTGGCAAGTACGAAAAGCTCTATCCGCTGTACGAGGCGGTGGACACGATTTTCTACTCTCCGCCCAGCGTCACCAAGACCACGGCCCACGTGCGTGATGGCATCGACCTCAAGCGCATCATGATCACCGTGTGGCTGTGTACCTTCCCGGCGATGTTCTTCGGCATGTGGAATGCCGGCTGGCAAACCAACATGGCCATCGCCGAGGGCTATGCGTCACTGGGCGGCTGGCGCGAAGCCATCGTGATGACCCTGACGGCCGGCTATGAGCCGGGCAGCCTGTGGTCCAACCTCGTGCTCGGTGCGACCTACTTCCTACCGATCTACCTGGTGGTCTTCGTGGTGGGGGGCTTCTGGGAAGTGCTGTTCGCCATCAAGCGCGGCCATGAGGTCAACGAAGGCTTCTTCGTCACCTCCGTGCTGTTCGCGCTGATCCTTCCGGCCACCATCCCGCTGTGGCAGGTAGCGCTCGGTATCACCTTCGGCGTGGTGATCGGCAAGGAGATCTTCGGCGGTACCGGCAAGAACTTCCTCAACCCGGCGCTGACCGGTCGTGCCTTCCTCTACTTCGCCTACCCGGCACAGATCTCGGGTGACGAGGTGTGGGTGGCCGCGGACGGCTATTCCGGTGCCACCCCGCTCTCCATCGCCTTTCAGGAAGGCATGGCCGACCTGAGCAGCCAGTACAGCTGGTGGGATGCCTTCCTCGGCTTCGTGCCGGGCTCGGTGGGCGAGGTGTCCACGCTGGCGATCTTCATCGGTGCGGCGATACTACTGTGGACCCGGATCGCCTCGTGGCGAATCATGCTCGGGGTGTTCCTCGGCATGGTCGCGACCAGCGCACTGTTCAACCTGATCGGCTCCGACACCAACCCGATGTTCGCCATGCCCTGGTACTGGCACCTGGTGGTCGGCGGCTTCGCCTTCGGCATGGTCTTCATGGCCACCGACCCGGTGTCCGCGTCGATGACCAACCAGGGGCGGCTGATCTTCGGTGCCCTGATCGGCGTCATGACCGTGCTGATCCGCGTAGTGAACCCGGCGTTCCCCGAAGGCATCATGCTGGCGATCCTGTTCGCTAACCTGTTTGCTCCGCTGATCGACCACTTCTTTGTACAGGCCAACATCAAGCGTCGCGTTCAGCGCACCGGTGTGCCGGCCGAGGAGACTGCCTGATGGCCCAGAGCAACAACTCCATCAAGAAGATCCTGACGGTGGCGTTCGCACTTTGTATCGTGTGTTCCGTCATTGTCTCTACCGCCGCGGTGGCGCTGCGTCCGATGCAGCAGCTCAACGTGGAACTCGATCGCAAGACCAACATCCTGCGCGTTGCCAACCTCTACGAGCGTGGCATCAACGTGGAAGAGGCCTTCGCCGAGATCACGCCGCGCGTGGTGGATCTGCGTACCGGTGAGTATACGGATCAGTTCAACCCGGAAACCTTCGACCACTTCCAGGCGGCGCGCGACCCGGCCACCGGACGCACGCTGTCCGGCGACCGCGACATCGCCGGCCTGTCCCGCGTCGAGAACTTCGCCACGGTCTACCTGGTAGGCAATCCCGACAGCCCCGACCAGATCATCCTGCCGATTCGCGGCCAGGGCCTGTGGGGCCTGATGCGTGGCTACATGTCCATCGAAGGCGACGGCAACACCATCGTCGGCATCACCTACTACGAGCACAGCGAAACCCCGGGGCTTGGCGCCGAGGTGAACAATCCGCGCTGGCAGGCTCAGTGGGAAGGCAAGCAGATCTTTGCCGACGAGCAGAGCGTGGCGCCGGCCATTCGCGTGGCACGCGGCAGCGGTTCGGGCGATCACCAGGTGGACGGCCTCTCGGGTGCTACCCTGACCTCCAATGGTGTGACCAACATGCTGCAGTTCTGGCTGAGCCCGGAAGGTTTCGGTGAGTATCTGGCGCGGTTCCGTTCAGGAATCGAGCCGGAGGAAGCTCAGGAAGCCGACGTCGAACTCGAAGCTGAAGCGTAAGGAGCCTGATCATGTCAGCCGTGACTCCCAAGGGCGTCCTCACGACCCCGATCTTCAACAACAACCCCATCGCGCTGCAGGTGCTCGGCATCTGTTCCGCGCTGGCGGTTACGACCAGCATGAGCGTCTCGCTGGTCATGACGCTGGCCGTTATCTTCGTGACGGCTTTCTCCAACCTGTTCGTGTCGCTGATCCGGCACCACATCCCGTCCTCGATCCGCATCATCGTGCAGATGACCATCATCGCGTCGCTGGTCATCGTGGTGGACCAGGTGCTCAAGGCGTTCGCGTATGAAATGTCCAAGCAGCTGTCGGTCTTCGTGGGCCTGATCATCACCAACTGCATCGTGATGGGGCGTGCCGAAGGCTTCGCCATGCAGAACAGCCCGGGGCTGTCGTTCCTCGACGGCATCGGCAACGGTCTTGGCTACGGCCTCATCCTGATGGTCGTCGGCTTCTTCCGCGAGCTGTTCGGCGCGGGCAGCGTGTTCGGCTTCACCATCCTGAGCCCGGTGCAGGATGGCGGCTGGTACGTGCCCAACGGCCTCATGCTGCTGCCGCCCTCCGCGTTCTTCATCATCGGCCTGATCATCTGGGCACTGCGTGCATCGCACCCGGAGCAGGTCGAGGAGAACGAGTTCAAGATGAAGCACAACACCGAGCCGAAGGAGGCTGTGTAACATGGAGCACTATATTAGCCTTTTCGTTGCTTCGGTCTTCGTCGAGAACCTTGCCCTGGCGTTCTTCCTCGGCATGTGTACCTTCCTGGCGGTTTCCAAGAAGGTCTCGGCGGCGTTTGGCCTTGGCATCGCGGTCATCGTGGTACTGACCATCTCCGTTCCCGTCAACAACGTCATCTACAATGCGCTGCTGGCTGAAGGGGCGCTGACCTGGACCGGTATTGCCGGTGCCGAGAACATCGACCTGTCGTTCCTGGGCCTGCTCAGCTACATCGGCGTTATTGCCGCGCTGGTGCAGATCCTCGAGATGTTCCTCGACAAGTACGTGCCGGTTCTCTACAACGCGCTGGGTGTCTTCCTGCCGCTGATCACCGTGAACTGCGCCATCCTCGGTGGCGTGCTGTTCATGGTCGAGCGTAACTACGGCTTCGGCGAGTCCGTCGTCTACGGCTTGGGTTCCGGCGTGGGCTGGGCGCTGGCGATCACCGCTCTGGCGGGGATCCGCGAGCGTCTCAAGTACAGCGACGTACCGGCCGGCCTCCAGGGGCTGGGCATCACCTTCATTACCGTGGGTCTGATGTCGCTGGGCTTCATGTCCTTCTCGGGCATCCAGCTCTGAGCCAGGCGCATGCCCGGCGGATGCTTGCACCGCCGGGCACTAGGTCACACAGCAAATAGGAAACCGACATGACTGGAACAGTTGTCATCTTGCTCGGTGTGTTCATGTTCACCGTGGTCGTCATCGGCCTCGTACTGGTGATCCTGGCCGCCCGCAGCAAGCTTGTGAGTACCGGCGACGTGACGATAGAGGTCAACGGCGATCCGGACCACACCATCACCACCCAGGCCGGCGGCAAGCTGCTCAACACGCTGGCGGCCAATGGCATCTTCCTCTCCTCCGCCTGTGGCGGCGGCGGCTCTTGCGCTCAGTGCAAGTGCCGGGTGGAAGAGGGCGGCGGGGCCATCCTGCCGACCGAAGAGTCCCACTTCACCATGCGCGAGAAGAAGGACGGCTGGCGCCTTTCGTGCCAGGTCCCGGTGAAGCAGGACATGAAGATCGAAGTGCCGGAAGAGGTCTTCGGCGTCAAGATGTGGGAGTGCGAGGTCATCGCCAACCCGAACGTCGCGACCTTCATCAAGGAGCTCAACCTCAAGCTTCCCGAGGGCGAGAACGTCGACTTCCGTGCCGGCGGCTATGTCCAGCTGGTGGCGCCTCCCTACGATATCAAGTTCTCCGACTTCGATATCCAGGAGGAGTACCGTGGCGACTGGGAGAAGTTCGATCTCTACAAGATCTCCCACAAGAACAACGAGGAAGTCATCCGCGCCTACTCCATGGCGAACTATCCGGAAGAGAAGGGCATCCTCAAGTTCAACATCCGTATCGCCACGCCGCCTCCGGGTACCAACCATCCGCCGGGCCTGATGTCGACGTTCGTCTTCAACCTGAAGCCGGGCGACAAGGTCACCGTGATGGGGCCCTTCGGCGAATTCTTCGCCAAGGATACCGATGCGGAAATGGTCTTCGTCGGCGGTGGTGCCGGCATGGCCCCGATGCGCAGCCACATCTTCGACCAGCTGAAGCGTCTCAAGTCCTCGCGCAAGATGTCCTTCTGGTACGGCGCGCGTTCCTGGCGCGAGACCTTCTACAACGAGGAGTACGACCAGCTGGCCGAGGAGTTCCCCAACTTCTCGTGGCACCTGGCGCTGTCCGACCCGCTGCCTGAAGACAACTGGACCGGCCCGACGGGCTTCATCCACAACGTACTCTACGAGAACTACCTCAAGGACCATCCGGCACCCGAGGACTGTGAGTACTACATGTGCGGGCCGCCCATGATGAACGCTTCCGTGATCAAGATGCTGCTTGATCTGGGCGTGGAACCCGAGAACATCCTGCTGGACGACTTTGGCGGATGATCTCAGTCGCCCCAGGGCGAATGACGGGGCTGGCCCATCGCGGGCCAGCCCTGTTCATGTTCAGCCTGCTGCTGCCGCTGATGCTGCTGACGGCCTGCCGCAATCCGCTGCAGGAACAGCAGGTACAGGGCGTGGCGCTGGGCACTGGCTACCATATCACCCTGTATGCCGACCTCGACGCCATGTCTCCCATGGCGATCCGGGCCGTCATACAAGGTGAACTGGAGACGCTGGAAGCTGAGCGGAGAAACGCGGCTGCCGTGCGTCGCTCGGCCTTCGCTCCGCTGTGGCGGTTGCGCGAGCCGGAAGTGCTGGCAGGGGTGTGGGACCAGGTCTTCCACGCGCTGGCCGTAGACCGGCTGGTAGGGCAGCTGGCCGAGCTGGATGTGCATCACCTGTTGGTGGAAGTGGGTGGCGTGATGCGGTCGCAGGGTTCGCCCCCGGGTAGAGCCTGGCGGGTATCGCTTGCGCATGCCGCCTTGCCCAGCATGGAAGATCCCCAGCATGTGCGCCTGGACGGAGGGGCCGTGCTGCATCGGCTGGGCAGGCTTGATCGTGCGCCGGCACCGCCGCAGCCGCTCATCCTGGGGGTCGCGGTCATCGCTTCGAGTGCCATGGAAGGGCGGGTGCAGGCCGACGCGTTGCTCGAGGTCGGGCCGCTCCAGGTACTGCAGTGGGCGGAAGACAGGGATATTGCCGCCAGCATCGTTGTCAAGAGTTCACAAGGCATCACCATCCATCAGACTGCGGCTCTCGCTCCCTGGCTTGAGCGCTAGCCGCAAGGAGCAATGTCATGACGATCTTTTTTGTTGTTTTCGGCTTCATGCTGCTGATCATGGGCGCGATGGCGATCGGCGTCATCCTGGGTCGCAAGCCGATTGCCGGTTCCTGCGGCGGGCTCAATCGGCTCGGGCTGAAGGAAGGCTGCGACATCTGCGGCGGCAAGGATGAGGTGTGCGAGGAAGAGAATCGCAAGCGGGCCAGCGCACGCCGCAGCAGTGACGAAAGCCGGGGGGCCGATCTGGGCTACGACGCCACGCGCCGCTGAGCGATGCCGGCGAGGCGTGCCCGGCGCGCCTCGCGAGCGAAGCATGCTTGGCCGGCGCTCGGCGCCAGGTACATCACCAGGGGCCTGGCCCCCTACCGGGAAGAGGAGACACAATGGCAGTCCACAACTATGACGTGGTCGTCATCGGTACCGGCCCTGCCGGGGAAAGTGCCGCGATCAATGCCGCCAAGCATGGCAAGCGGGTGGCGGTCGTGGAGAAGCAGCCTGTGCTGGGCGGCAATTGTACCCATTGGGGCACGATACCCTCCAAGGCACTGCGCCATCAGGTCAAGCAGATCATGCAGTTCAACACCAACCGCATGTTCCGAGATATCGGCGAGCCGCGTTGGTTCTCCTTTCCCAGGGTAATGGAGCGTTCACGTATCACCATCGACCAGCAGGTCGAGATGCGTACCCGTTTCTATGCCCGGAATCGCATCGACCTCTACAGCGGGGTGGCACGCTTCAAGGACGAGCACACCTTGCTGGTGCGGGATCGGCAAGAGGCGCTGGAGGAGCTGGTGGCGCAGAAGGTGATCATCGCGACCGGCTCGCGCCCCTATCGGCCTGCCGACATCAACTTCCGCCATCCCCGTATCTACGACTCCGACACCATCCTGAGCCTGTCCCATACGCCGCGCACCCTGGTCATCTTCGGTGCCGGGGTCATCGGCTGCGAGTATGCGTCGATCTTCTCCGGGCTAGGGGTCAAGGTGGACCTCATCAACAACCGCGACCGGCTGCTCTCGTTCCTCGATGACGAGATCTCCGACGCCCTCTCCTACCACCTGCGCAAGCACGGGGTGCTGATACGCCACAACGAAGAGTATGACCGGGTCGAGGGTGACGAAGCCGGGGTCGTGGTGTACCTGAAGTCGGGCAAGAAGCTGCGCGCCGACGCGTTCCTGTGGGCCAACGGGCGTACCGGCAATACCGACGAGCTGGGACTCGAGAATATCGGCCTGGAGGCCAATGGCCGCGGCCAGCTGCAGGTCGACGACCACTACCGCACGGCCATTCCTCATATCTATGCGGCTGGCGACGTGATCGGCTGGCCGAGCCTCGCCAGCGCCGCCTACGACCAGGGTCTCAATGCCTGCGACGAGCTGCTCGAACGCGACTACCGCTTCGTCAACGAGGTGCCGACCGGGATCTATACCATTCCCGAAATCAGCTCCTTCGGACGTACCGAGCGTGAGCTGACCGAAGCGAAGGTGCCCTACGAGGTGGCGCAGGCATTCTTCAAGGATACGGCACGGGCCCAGATCACCGGCGACACGGTCGGAATGCTCAAGATCCTGTTCCACCAGGATACGCTCGAGATCTACGGGATCCACTGCTTCGGCGATCAGGCATCGGAGATCGTGCATATCGGCCAGGCGGTGATGCAGCAGAAGGGAGCGGCCAATACGCTCAAGTATTTTGTCAGCACCACCTTCAACTATCCCACCATGGCGGAAGCGTACCGCGTGGCCGCGCAGAATGGCCTCAATCGCGTGTTCTGATACCGGGCCGCTTGCTCCTGTTTCCGTGGACACTGAAACGGCTACACTTCCTGGAGGTGCAATCCGCGCCTCCAGCTTGAGTGGAGCCGAACGGCCATGACCCCGAGTGAGTCCACGACGCAGACGTCAGCTGTACAGCGCGAGGAGCGCCGAGGCATAAGCCCCGGTAGCCTGGCGCGCTTCTACTATCGGAGCTACGGTCTGCGCCTTGCTTCGCAGCTTGAACTGCCTGAACTTTCCCCCATGCCACCTTGCTCCGAGCCCGACATCGAGATCCTGACCTCGGGCGAGCTTGGGCCGCTCGAGGATGCCACCGAGCGCTGGCCTTATCTTGAGCTTGCCGAAGATCGCTGCCAGATACACGTGCAGGGCGTAGCGCGTTATCGCATCGAGCAAGGGCGGCGCATCCTCGTCGATCGACGTGTCGAGAGAGACCCCGACATGCAGGTGACGCCTGGCGATGTGAGGCTCTACCTGCTGGGCGCTGCGCTGGGTATCCTGCTCCACCAGCGCCGGTGCCTTCCCCTGCATGTCAGTGCCGTCAGCACGCCGGCAGGCGTCTGGGCCTTCACCGGCGAGTCGGGTGCGGGCAAGTCGACCATGGCGGCCTGGCTCCATCACCGCTTCGACTGGCCTCTGGTCAGCGATGACGTGGCGGTGGTTCAGCCCGACGATGCGCAGCCGTTCCTCTATCCCGGTCCGCCGAGGCTGAAGCTCTGGCAGGATGCGCTCGCGGCGATGTCGATCGGCAAGGATGGCCTGGAGCGCGACTTGACCCGTGCCGAGAAGTATCACCTGAATGCCAGCGGTGGTTTCCAGGGCGAGGTCGAACCGCTCAAGGCCCTGGTGGAGCTCAGGCGAGCCGAGCTGGGTGAAGCGCCGCGCCTGGAGCGGCTGACCGGGGTAGCGGCGTTCAAGGTTGTATCGGGGGCGCTCTACCGGGCGGAGCTGGGCCGGCTGTTCAACCCGCCCGCGCATCTTCTCGGCACGGTGTCGGTACTGGCCTCGAAGATCTCCGTCTACCGGTTCTACCGCCCCTGGTCACTGGAGGAGATCGAGGCGGGCCTGGCGCCTCTGCTGGAGGCAATCGCAGCCGGCGCTGCTGCGCCCGCCCCCGGGGCGGGGGTCAGCGAACGGTGATCAATCCCTCCTGCTGGAGCTGGGTGAGGAACGCCACCACTTCGCGCTCGCAGGTGTCTCGCTCGACGTCGAAGGACGCCTGCAGGCGGTCGCACAAGTCGGCCAGCTGAATTTCGGTTTCCAGATGCTCCCAGATCTGCTGGCCGATGCTCTGGGTTCCGTAGTACATGCCCTTATTCGCGCTGAACAACACCAGGTCGTCATCGACGCGAGAGGCGAGGGGTTCTTTGCTGCGTACGATCCAGCTGTGAGGTTTCATCCGATGACTCCTTCCGTGTTGGTGGCCAGGTACGCTCGAGGCGAACCTGGCGGTGGGGCAGCACCGCTGGTCTTGCCGTGGCGGTGCCATAGGTGCCAGGTACGTAGCGCCGCCTCCACGGGAATGAACTCCGTGATCGCCTTTCCGGGGTCGGCATGCGGGAGGTCGCCGAGCCGTTCGTTCAGCCGCGCAACGTCAATCCATGGGCAGGGCGCCAGGAACCTGCCTTGGCGCGCCTGCTCGGACAGTCGTTGGCGGCACTCCACCAGTTGGTCATAACGTTTGCGCTCATTCACGGTGTCGTACTTGCCGAGGCCGGCCGGTAACAGGTCGTGCAGGGCGCGTCGGTAAACCCAGCGGTGGGTGCCCTCCTGCCAGAGCAGTTCGCGGGGAAGTCCCAGGGCGAATTCCAGCAGGCGACGATCCGTCAGCGGGTAGCGATAGACCAGGCGGTGCGGGGCGGCCCAGTTCGACCAGGTCGACATGCGGGCGGCAAGATGACCGTTGTCGAGCAGAGCCTGCTGTACCCGTCGCGGATCGGCGTGCACTCGCCAGGCCGCGCCGCGGCCGGCCTGGCTGTGGGGAAAGCGGGACAACCAGCGCTTCTGTGCCACCGAGTCGAGCCGCTGGGTGTTCATGTAAGGGCTGAACCGGTCGTAAAGTGCGTCGGGCATCAGCGGCAAGCAGGCTTCCTGCCACAGGAAGCGGGACCAGCGACGCCAGCGACGCAGTCCGCCGGCATGGCGCCGTGCCATTCCCAGCAGTGTTGGCCATTTCCCCGTGCGCAACAGATAGGCGGCCACGCCGCGGGTGGTAAAGGTCAGCGCTTCGTCGCCTCCCCAGCCGGACAGCATGACACGCGTGCCGCGCTGTGCGGCGGCCGCCATCATCGGCAATTCTTCGAACAGGTCGCAGTGGCCTTCGACTGCCATGTCGCGGCCTAGAAAGGCGACGTAGTCGTCACCGGCCGCACTACCAAAAAGACAGGGAATGCCTTCCTGCGTGCAGATGGCTGCAATCAGGCGGCGTTCATCCCTGTGCTCGGCATGCAGCGGGTAGCGGGTAGATACCGGGGGGGCCCAGGTATAGCAGCCGTCCAGGCGGCGTCCCTTCTGCTTTAGCTGGCGGCTGGCCAGCAGCGTCACGCCGGTGGAATCCAGCCCTCCGCTCAGATGGCTGCCGACGGGGTGAGACGTGCGGATACGGTCCGCCACGGCGGCTTCGAGCAGTTCGCGGCAGCGTTCGGCGTAGTCTTCGCGCCGGGCAAAGCGTACCTCGCCGATGTTGCGCGGGTCCCACCAGCGCTGGAGCGTGATGCCACTCCGCCCGGCGTGCAGCGAATGGCCGGGTGGCAGCGCAGCCATGTCCTCGAAGAAACAGGCCTCGGTGGGGTTCAGCGGCCACTGCAGGTATGCCGCGATGCGCGACTCGTCGGGTGTAAAGGTGAGGTCAGGCTGGGCCAACAGGGCGCGAATATCCGTGGCCATCACGAGCCGCTGGTTACGGCAGGTATAAAACAGCGGGCGGGCGCCGGCGGGGTCGCGCGCGGCGAACAGCCGACCGGTCCTGTCATCCCACAGGACGAAGGCATAGTCGCCATGGAGATATTCAACGCAGGTGCTGCCCCAGCGCAGGTAGGCCTGAAGCAGCAGCTGGCTGTCGGGCAGGGTGGCGCGCTGACCGGTAGAAATGTCCAGCCTGTCGCAAAGCTCGTCGCGATTGTCGAGTATCGCGTCGGCCACCAGCACCAGCGGGCCATGATGCACCGGTTGCGCTTCGTGGCATGACTCGGGGATGACCTCGAGATGGCAATAGCCAAGTCCGGCATGGGGTGCCGTCCAGTGGCCTTCGCCTTCCTGCCCATACTCCGACAGTGCCGCCATTCCAAGGGTCAGTGCATGGGGGGGGAGCGGTGTTTCGTCGAGATGCAGCCTGGCGAAGATCGCGGCCATCAGGGCTTGTCCTGCGCCAGGGAGGGAAGCTTCACATAGCTCGAAACTGCGGCAAAACTGCCGTCGTGTTGGCCAAGCACCGTTTCACCTTCCACTCTCAGCCAGGCATGCGCCTTGATGACCAGCTTGCCATCGGCGCCGCGCTCGGTGCAGGTGCCCAGTACCAGGCTGCTGGCGATATGTCGCCGGTTGAGCATCCATTGGGCTGCCATGGCTTTCATGAGACAGGTGTAGGCATCGCCCATGCGCCTGTTCACCGCATTGATCGCCCAGCTGATCTCCTTCGCCGTGGTGCCGTCATGCTGTCGCGAGGCATCGCGCCTCACGGCACCGTCGACTTCGCCGCTAGAGGCCTTGCCGAGCTGGGTATGCCAGTAGCGAAAGGGGATGGTTCTGACCATTAGCCAGGCAAAGGGCAGCAGGGCGGCAGCTTCGATGGCCAAGCGCCTACGAGAAGAAGGCAGACGTCGAAACCGTTTCATTGATGAAGCCTCTCTGGCCGAGCATGTGAATCACGCAAAGCAACGAAACTCTCGACGAGCGCTGCAAGTCGCCCGCCGAGAGGGTATGCGGCTACCGTTCAGCGATCAGCACTGGCATGTCTGCCTAGGCGCTAGCGCCTCAGCTCATGCCGAAGTTCGGATCGCCGGCCGCGTTCTCGTTGCCCGAGCGGACCTCGGACGGATTGGGCTGAGTACCGCCCAGAGTTTCTTCAACGCTCATCCGGGTCAGTTCAGGGGTAACCCACTGACCTTTCTGTGTCATCTTTTCCATGGTGAAGCCCTCTTGATTTACGTGCACTCAAGTGAGTGCACCCTCACGATAGGCCCGCCAAGTTGCACCTACAATCCGCCAATAGCGTGATTTTTCGGCACGTTACGGCATGGTTTGCCTCATGCCCCGGCGTGATTCGCTCAGTGTGAAGATTGGCCTTGGCCTGCCAGCTGATGTGCATAGCAAGGGGGCGACGAGGGTTCGCAGTCAGCAGCGTCTTCGGCATACAGCGCTTCAAGCAAGGCTTGCCGCAGGGTCGGCAAGTAGGATTCTTCGAGATTTCGCATGGCAGACAGCAGGGTGAGCCGGCCCCGGCGAGCCTGGCGCATGAGTGGGGCCAGCACCTCAGGGTTGTCGCGTAGCTCCCCGCGGTAGCGGATCGTGAATACCGCCGGGCTGATCTCTTGTAGATGCAGTTGACGCCTCAACAGAGGGGAGGGGGAGGCATCCCGATACCAGTCGGTCAGCGCCAGGGACTCCCTCTGCTTGCCACGTGGCCAGAGTCGGTCGACCAGAACGCGTGCGCCGTCATCGGCCTCGCTGGGGCTGTAGATGCGCTTGAGCGCGATGTCGTAACTCATGGGGTTCCCTCCTTGGCGTCGGTCTTGTGGCTGCTGCAGCGATAGCCGGGCTGGGCGTTGCTTCCGGGGGCGTTCGCATCAAGCAGGTGGATAGTCGGCAGCAACCCGCAGGATTCAATCATGTTGGATACGTTTCGTCACGTATGGCGACTGTTTTCGAACAGGCCTGCTCGTGCTGATGTACCTGCTTAAAAGCGCCAGACCCCTATGGTAGCGGCGTTGCCGCCAGTCCCGGGCAGGAGTAATCGGTTAACACTTTATTGACGTGCCCGGCCTGGCGACAGGGTGCCTCGCTGTAGTTATATGGCAAGACTCCACGTCCAGCACGTTTTATGTAAGGCAATGGAAAGGATAGTGCAACCCCATAAGTAATAAAGAGGGTGGAAGTGGGCTGGGCATGAGGTGTGATGAATATAATACCCTGTTACTTGATTTTACCAATGTGGTCGCCCGGAAGGGGGTGAGGCCGGGGTTGTGCCCCTAATTTGCCACGCATATACCGCCCTGATGCGACACGTTTTTTTAGATTTCTCATCCTATTAATTAAAATAAATTAATACTTGGAGATTGCATTGGTAATAAGCTTGAAGATTTGTTCTCCGGGCTATAATTTCCTATCATGGTCTTTTGTCGATTGAATGCTGAACCAAAAAAATAGCTTACAAAACAGTGAGATGCATTTAGTCTGGTGCCTTGTGGTGCAGGGTTTGGCTGCAGGAAGGTGCCGGCTAGGCTTTTGATTCCCGCTTGTCGATGACAGCGGTTGACGCCGCTGTGGAATACGGGACAATGGCTACCTCCTCAAAAAATAGTGTTTCTACGCAGTGAAGAAAACGAGGTTGCAAAAAGGGGGATGTGTTGTAACCTTGTGTATCTATATGACGTTCGTCTGTATAACGAGTAGCGTACTGTCAGGGACGGCAAGGGAATCGTCGAAAAGTCAGGTCCAGGACGTATCAGTGCGAATGTCGCGCTGATGACGCTGGGTCGAAGTCAGGTGCTTTTCGGACAGTTGCTGGGGCAGCTTGCAGTTAGTCCATGATTTGCCACTGGTTAACCAGTCTGGAAATGCTTGGAACTGTTTGGTGAGTCAGACAAGGGAGCTGTGATGACGCCACTGCTTAAGACACTATTTGATCTGCCGCGCTCGCGTAAGCGTGTGATCCAGATCGTTGCCGACACCTTCTTGATTGTCCTGAGCTTTCTGACCGCCATGCTGCTGCGGTTGGACAGCCTTGCATTTATCGGTGACCCGTCGGTATGGCTGGCACTGCCGATCATGGTGCCGGTTAGCCTCTATATCTTCATTCGCCTTGGGTTCTATCGCGCCATCATCCGTTATCTTGGCCTGAAAGCCTTCCAAGCCATTCTCGCTGGGGTAGCGGGTTCCGCCCTTACCCTGGGGCTGGTCAGTTCACTGCTCTCCTTGCCCGTGCCCCGTTCCGTGCCCTTCATTTATGCCATGCTGGCATTGATGACGATCGGGGGAGTCCGGCTGGGGTTGCGCCTGCTCTATCAGCACGGGCAGCAGCGGCGCAAGACCCGCGTGCTGGTCTATGGGGCGGGCGCCGCGGGTCGCCAGCTTGTTATGTCGCTGCGCCATGGACGCGACTACGAGCCCGTTGGCTTCGTCGACTTTGCTCCCAGGCTGCTTGGGACCAACGTCCAGGGCTTGAAGGTCTACTCGCCGTCGGATACGGCCCGGCTGATCAAGACCTACGGGGTTGAAAAACTGCTGCTGGCGGTACCGGATGCGACGCGTGCCAGGCGGCAGGAAATCATTGAGTCGATTGAACTGTTGTCCATTCCCGTGCAAACCATTCCCGACATGGCGGATGTGGTGTCGGGAAAGGCAAAGTTCAACGAGCTTCGCGACGTGGCCGTCGAGGACCTGCTGGGGCGTGATCCCATTCCGCCCGACCCCTCGCTGATGGGTGCCAACCTGACGGGCAAGGTCGTGATGGTGACAGGGGCGGGTGGTTCCATCGGCAGTGAGCTGTGCCGCCAGATCATCCTGCAGAAGCCCAGGCAGCTGCTCCTGTTGGATAGTTCGGAGTTCTCGCTCTATCGCATCGAGCAGGACCTGATGCGTATCGCCAAGCTTGATTCGCTGCATATCGCCTTCAAGACCCTGCTCGTCTCGGTGCAGAACCGCGAGCGCCTGGAAGCGATCCTGCGCACCTTCCAGGTCGATACCATCTATCACGCCGCGGCTTACAAGCATGTGCCCATGGTGGAGCACAACCTGGCGGAAGGCGTGCGCAACAACGTATTTGGCACGCTGGCCGTGGCCCAGGCGGCCATTGCGACGGGTGTCGCTGACGTTGTGCTGGTATCCACCGACAAGGCGGTACGCCCGACCAACGTAATGGGGGCCAGCAAGCGGATGGCCGAGCTGGTCTGTCAGGCCCTGGCCCAGCGCCAGAAAGGTACGCGCTTTGCCATGGTCCGGTTCGGCAATGTGCTGGGTTCTTCGGGTTCCGTGGTGCCGCTGTTTCGCAAGCAGATTGAAAGCGGCGGCCCGCTGACGGTCACCCACCCCGAGATCACGCGTTACTTCATGACGATTCCCGAGGCGGCGCAGCTCGTCATCCAGGCCGGCGCCATGGCCAACGGCGGGGATGTGTTCGTGCTCGACATGGGCAAGCCGGTCAAGATCGTCGAGCTGGCGACCCGCATGGTGCGCCTGACAGGGCTGGAGCCGCATTTCCCCCAGTCGCAGTGGGCGGAGGGTGACGAAAGAGTGCCTGTCCCGGGCGTATCGGGTTCCCACAAGGCTCGCAAGGGCGATATCCCCATCATCTTCACCGGCCTGCGGCCGGGGGAGAAGCTCTATGAAGAGCTGCTGGTCACCGAGAAGGTGGGCCAGACGCGCCACCCCCGGATCATGACCGCCAATGAGGCCTCGCTGAGCTGGGACGAGCTGTTGCCTTTCCTGTCCGCGCTCGAGGATGCCTGCCAGCGACAGGACGCGCCTGGTCTCCGCGAGATCCTGATCGAGGCACCGACGGCGTACCAGCCCGATTCCGACATCGTCGATCACCAATGGCTGCAGCGGGCCACCGCCTCGGCGCCTGTTGGCGAAGTGCCCGTCAGCCTGGTGGAGAAGGAGGCTCGCAGCCCTGCGAAAGTGCCGACAAAGCTCACCTGGCGCGACCAGCCTGCCGACGCTGGGCCGCAGGAATCCCATCACGCACTGCACGAAAATTTCGTCATTTATTCATCGAAAGGCCAGTAACGCCTGAGCCTTGGCAGTACCAAACAGAACGCCAATTCAAGCAGTCATACTGGCCTCGGGGATGTGCCGTAAACCTCGGGGCGGTAGCGTGCCCAGGCGAGGCTTGATGACTGGGCACGAAAAGGGCGACCGAAACGACAACCCATCGTTCAGGGGCAATACCACATGTACACAAAAAACTCTTCTCGTCTCTTGGCGATTGCATTTTCCACCGTGCTGTTGGGTGGCTGTGCGCTCGCACCCGGTGGTCACATGGACTACGACACCGAGAGCCCTTCGATCACCCATCTGGTCGATGTCGAAGCCATCACACCTGACCTGATCGCGCGGCAGGAGCAGGCGCCGGCGCGGGTCAGCGCCATGCCTGCCGAATTGCGGGAGCAGATCGAGCGTTACGAGTACCGCGTCGGTCCTGGCGACATCCTCAGCATCATCGTCTACGAGCACCCGGAGTTGACCATTCCTGCCGGGGCGGAGCGAAGCGCTGCCGAAGCAGGCCACCTGGTTCGGCCCGACGGCACGATCTTCTACCCGTTCCTGGGCCGCATCAATGTCGCCGGGAAGACCATAGACGAGATTCGCGCCCAGCTGGCAGGGGGGCTTTCGCAGTTCCTGACCAACCCGCAGGTCGATGTACTGATTGCAGCATTCAACTCCAAGAAGGTCTACATCACCGGTGCGGTAGGCTCCCCGGGCACCTTGCCCATCAACAGCGTGCCGATGACCATCATGGATGCCATCAGCCAGGTGGGCGGCCCTTCGGGCGATGCCTTCTGGCATGACATGACGCTGATTCGTGACGGACAGGAAGAGAGGCTCTCGCTCTATGCCCTGCTCAGCGAGGGGGACCAGACCCAGAACCGCCTGCTGAAGGATGGCGATGTGCTGCATGTGCCCACGGCGGCCAACAAGGGGATCGCCATGCTGGGCCAGGTGCGCTCGCCCGGCAACCTGCAGATGGGTCGCGACCGGCTCTCGCTCACCGATGCGCTGTCCCGTGCCGGTGGCATCAACGAAACCTCGGCGAGCCCGTCCGGCATCTTCGTGCTGCGCCGCCAGCCTGAGGAAAGCGACAAGCTGGCCACGGTCTATCAGCTGGATGTCTCCGATGCGACCGCCTTCACCGTCGCCAGCCGCTTCCAGCTTGAGCCGCAGGACATTGTCTACGTGACGACCGCTCCGCTGGCGCGCTGGAACCGCGTGATCAGCCTGCTGCTGCCGTCGCTCACCCTGCCGGGCGACCTGCGGGGCACGTCGCGGAACCTCGAGGACCTGCTCTAAGTATGTTCCAACACATCCTGGTGGTATGTACGGGCAACATATGCCGCAGCCCGGTGGCTGCGGCAATGCTGCGCCAGCGCTTGCCCGGGCGGGACATCAGTTCCGCCGGCCTGGGCGCGCTGGTCGGCAGCGACGTGGAGCCCCGTGCGCGCGCACTTGCCGAGGCGGATGGCGTTGAGGTTGGCACGCACAAGGCGCGACAGCTCGATACCGACTTGCTCAGCCAGGCGGACCTCATCCTGGTCATGAGCGATGGCCAGCGCCGCGAGATCGGCAAGCAATGGCCTGAAATGCTCGGCAAGACGCTGCGCTTCGGCCAATGGCTCGATGGGGGGGAGGGGCGCGACATACCCGATCCCTATCGCAAGAGCTCGGAGGTTTTCGAGCATGTACACCGTCTTCTTGCTCAGGCGTCCGAAACCTGGGCGTCGCGAATGTGAATGGCCTCACACAGTGGAACCCACGGGTGGCACGACCTGCCGCGACTTGCGCGGCCTAATTCCTTGATGAAGTAGAGCCCTATGTCTAATAAACCGACCACTCAACCTCAGGCTGAAGAGACGATCAATCTAGGTCGCCTCTTTGGCGTACTCTTTGATCACAAGTGGCTGATTATTTTTGTCACCGGCCTCTTCATGCTGATGGGTATCGTGCATGGCATGCTGGCGACGCCTATCTATCAGGCCGACGCCTTGGTCCAGATCGAGCGTCGCTCCAATGTCAGCCCGTTTGGCGACGTAGGCAACGTACTCGGTGTGGAAGCCCTCAACACGCCGGCCGAAGTGCAGATCCTGCAGTCACGACTGGTGCTGGGCCAGGTGGTGGACCGCCTGGGGCGCGACATCGTCATTCGCCCGGTGGAGATTCCGGTGATTGGCGATTTCGTGCTGCGACGAGGCATTCCACGCCCCGGCTTCATGGTGGGGTACCCCCACGTCTGGGGTGACGAAAGCATCGATGTCGCTCGCTTCGAGCTTGCGGATACGCGGCGTGGGCAGAACATCCTGGTGGAGCGCAGCATCGACAACCGCTACCGGGTCTTCGTCAACGAAGAGCCGGTAGGAAGCGGGGAGATCGGCCGGGTCGAGGCTTTCCTCGATGGCGAGCTCGAGCTGAGGATCGACAGCTTCGAGGCTGCGATCGGCAGTCGTTTCCATCTGATGAAACAGTCCCGGACGGGGGCGATTCGTTCCATCGGGGGGCGCCTGCAGGTTACCGAGTCGGGGGGACGGGGTACGCCGACCGGTATGCTGCGCATGACCATGGTGGGCGCGGATCGTGAAGAGATCCTGCGCACGCTCGATGCGGTGGCGGAAACCTTCCTCACGCAAAACGTGGAGCGGCAGTCGGCACAGGCCGAGCAGAGCCTCCAGTTCCTCGAGGAGCAGGCGCCGGACCTGCGCGAACAGCTGGTCAGTGCGGAGCAGCGGCTCAACGAGTACCGTGCCAACCTCGACAGCGTGGATCTCTCCAGCGAAGCCCAGGCGGCCATCCAACGCTACATCGAGCTTGAAAGCCGCTTGAACGAGCTGGAATTCCAGGAAGCGGAACTGGCCCAGCGGTTTACCCCGAGCCACCCGTCCTACCAGGCGCTGCTGCGCCAGAAGCGCCAGATCGAGGAAGACCGCGCCGAGCTGAATGCGCGTGTCAACGAGCTGCCGGCGGCACAGCAGGAAGTGGTCCGCCGCACGCGTGACGTCGAGGTGACCCAGGCCATCTACGTCAATGTGCTCAACAAGATCCAGGAGCTGCAAGTCGCCCGTGCCGGTACCATCGGCAACGTGAGGATCATCGACAGGGCCGCCATCAGTGGGCTGGTGGCGCCCAATCGCGCACGAACCACCCTGCTTGCGACGTTGCTTGGCGCCATCCTGGCGGTTGGCGGTGTGCTGCTGCGTGAGCTGCTGCGGCGTGGTGTCGACTCGCCGGAGCAGATCGAGGCCGCCGGCCTGCCGGTCTATGCCACCATTCCGCTGTCGGCCGGCCAGAACAAGCTGGCGCGCAAGGTGAAGCGCAGGAAGAAGCGGGCCTCGCAGGACATCGTCGTTGGCGTGCTGGCCGACCGTGAACCCTCGGATCTCGCCCTCGAAGCGCTGCGCGGCCTGCGTACCAGCCTGCACTTCGCCATGCTGGAAGGACGCAACAATCGCTTGATGATCACCGGGCCGAGCCCCGGGGTTGGCAAGAGTTTCGTCAGCATCAACCTTGGCGCCGTATCGGCCCAGGCCGGCAAGCGCGTGCTGCTGGTGGATGCCGACCTGAGGCGAGGCCACATTCATCACGCCTTCGGCAAGGGTAGCGAAAACGGCCTGGCCGACTACCTTTCGCACCAGGCCGACCTGGATGAGATCATCCAGCCCACGGGGATGGAAAACTACTGGGTGATCACGCGCGGCACGGCGCCGCCCAACCCCTCCGAGCTGCTGATGCAGCCGCGCTTCACCGAAGCCATGGAAGAGCTTGGCCGGATGTTCGACCTGATCATCGTGGATACGCCACCGGTGCTGGCAGTGACCGATGCCAGCGTGGTGGGCAAGCAGTGCGATACCACCCTGCTGGTGGCACGCTTCGAAACCAACCCGGTGCGTGAAATCATGGCGGCCAAGCGACGCCTGGAGAGCAATGGCCTGGTGGTGCAAGGCGCGATCCTCAATGCCATGGAGAAGAGAGCCTCCACGGCGGCAGGCCATTACGGCTACTATTTCTACAATTATCGCTAGGCGACACGACACGCCTCGCGTTCGATGAAGAAGACGATCACATGAAGATATTGGTAACAGGAAATGCCGGATTCATCGGCTTCCACACCGCCAAGCGCCTGCTGGAGCGTGGCGACAGCGTGGTGGGATTCGACAGCGTCAACGACTACTACGATCCGGCCATCAAGGAAGCGCGTTTGGCGATCCTCGAGCGAACGGCGGAGGAAAGCGGCGGCGACTACCAGTTCGAACGTGCCAACCTGGCCGACCAGGAAGCGGTCAACCGGGTCTTTTCCAAGCATCGCTTCGACCGCGTGATCCACCTCGCCGCGCAGGCCGGGGTGCGTTATTCGCTGGAAAACCCGCACAGCTACGTGGAGAGCAACATCATTGCCTTCACGAACATACTCGAGGCCTGCCGGTACGCCGAGACACCGCACCTGACCTACGCCAGTACCAGCAGCGTCTACGGTGCCAATACCCACATGCCCTTCGTGGAGCATGAGGGGGCCAACCACCCCCTGCAGTTCTACGCCGCCACCAAGAAGGCCAACGAGATGATGGCGCACAGCTACAGTCATCTCTTTGGTCTGCCGACCACTGGCTTGCGCTTCTTCACGGTGTACGGCCCCTGGGGCCGGCCCGACATGGCCCTGTTCAAGTTCACCCAGAACATTCTGAAAGGCGAGCCGATCCAGGTCTTCAACCATGGCAAGCACACGCGGGACTTCACTTACGTCGACGATATCGTGGAGGGAGTGATCCGAGCGAGTGACCAGGTGGCGACCGCGGATCCTGACTGGTCGAGCGATGCGCCCAACCCTGCGACCAGCAATGCGCCGTTCCGGCTGTTCAATATCGGCAACGACAACCCGATCGAGCTCGGCGGCTATATCGAAGCCATCGAGGAAGCGCTCGACAAGCAAGCCATCCAGGAGCTTCTGCCGCTGCAGCCGGGTGACGTGCCGAATACGTTCTCGAACTCGCAGGCGCTGGAAAAGGCCGTGGGCTACAAGCCGGCCACGCCGGTCAAGGAGGGCGTCGCCAACTTCGTAGCCTGGTATCGCGAGTACTTCAAGGCATGACGTAATGCTGAGGGCTGGATAGGCTGGAGGCTGCCGGCATTCCCGGCAGCCTCCAGCCTTCAGAAGGGAAGCGTTGCAACAGCAGTCGGAGCATGGGCCGGGAAAAGGCCTCGATAAAGCGCTGGCAAGGCGCTGGCGAATGTTCCGTTCTCAGTCATGGAAAGCCCAAAAAGTCGAAACCACTATGCTTCACAATCTGAAAGAACTCTACCGGCTCCTAACCCAGGAGCAGCGTAAGAAACTCCTCCGATTGCAGATATTGACGGTCTTGATGGCTTTCGCCGAGATAGCTGGCGTGCTTTCGATCGGTCCGTTCATGGCCATCGTCGGTGACATGCAGCAATTGGAAGGCACTGGCATCCTGGCCCAGCTCTACCAGCGTTCCGGCGCGGATAGCCACGAGCAGTTTCTCTTCTGGATGGGCATCGGCGTGCTGGCCATGCTCTCGCTGGGCGCCATGATCTCCATGTACACGGTATGGCGTCTCTCCATGTATGGCGCCAGGGTAGGTGCGGAGCTTAGCAGCCGGCTTTATACCTTCTATATGTATCAGCCATGGCTGTTTCATGCGAGTGGCAGCAGCAGCCAGCTGACCAAGCAGATCACCGGCGAGTGCAACCGCGTCACCGGCAGCATCATCAAGCCATTCATGCAGATGAACGCTAAGCTGGTGATGGCCACGCTGATGGCATTGACCATCTTTATCTACAACCCCGCGGTGGCCTTGGCCGGTATCGTGGTGTTCCTAGCCGCGTACCTGCTCCTCTACCGCACGGTACGGCACAAGCTGGTGGCCAACGGCAAGACGATTTCCGCCATGCAGCGCCAGCGATACCAGCTGATGTCCGAAGGGTTCGGCGGCGTCAAGGACGCCCTGCTATTGGGCAGGCAGGCAAGCTTTACCCAGCGTTTCGAAAAAGCCAGCCACAAGGCGGCCAGGGCGCAGGGGACTACCCAGGCGCTCAGCCAGGTGCCGCGCTATGCCATGGAACTGGTGGCTTTCGGTGCCATCATTTTCCTCGTGCTGTACCTGCTGGTGACTCACCAGGGCAACCTCGGCACCATCCTGCCCATTCTTTCGGTATACGCCCTGGCGGGTTTCAAGCTGCTTCCCGCATTCCAGCAGATCTATACCAGCATCTCGACCATCCGAGGGAATCTTGCCGCCTTCGAAGCCATCCGCGATGACCTCTACGCGAGTCGCGAGGTCAGGACCGGCGCCATCAAGGCGCCATTGTCGGCCGAGCCGAGCATGACGCCAAGGGAGTCGATCCGGCTGGAAGACGTGAGCTTCCGCTATCCTGGCAAGGCGGAGTCGGCGTTGAACCACCTCGACGTGACGATTCCGGCCAACCAGGTGATCGGGCTGGTGGGGGCGTCGGGCTCCGGCAAGTCGACGGCGATCGATCTGCTGCTCGGCTTGATCGAGCCTTCGACCGGGCAGCTGCTTGTCGATGGGCAGGCCATCACCGATGACAACCGCAGGGCGTGGCAGAATACGCTGGGTTTCGTTCCGCAATCCATTTTTCTTGCCGACAGCAGCATTCGTGAGAATGTCGCCTTCGGGCTGCCGCCGGCGAGTATCGATGATAACAAGGTCAAGCAGGCGATCAGCATGGCGCACCTGGACGAGCTGGTCGCCGACCTGCCCGATGGATTGAACACCCGGGTAGGGGAGCGAGGGGTTCAGCTTTCTGGCGGTCAGCGGCAGCGCATCGGGATTGCCCGAGCACTCTACAACGATGCCGAGGTCCTGGTACTGGACGAAGCGACCAGCGCGCTTGACGGAATTACCGAGAAACTGGTGATGGATGCCATTCACGACTTCTCAGGCAAGAAAACCATCATCATGATTGCGCACCGGCTGGCCACCGTGAAGCAGTGCGATTGCATCTACCTAATGGCCGATGGTTCCGTCATAGACAAGGGAACCTATGATGAACTTGCGGCGCGCAATACAACCTTCAGGCGCATGGCAGAGCATGCCTGACCTGATCATGGGTTCGACAATAAAAAGGAGGGAAATCACCATGGATAAACGCTATCGATGACCGTAAAGTGAGACTCAATTAATGCCTGATGTGTCCGTTATCATCCCTACCTATCATGACTGGAGCCGACTGAGGCTGTGTCTCGAGGCTCTCGCAGAGCAAAGCCTTCCGCGGGATCGGTTTGAAGTGATTGCCGTCAATAACGACCCCGCCGATCAACCTGACTTTCCGCTCCCCCTGCCGGAAGGCTTTACCGTGATCGAGGAAGGCAAGCCAGGCTCCTATGCGGCGCGTAATGCGGCGCTCAAGATCGCCAAGGGCAAGTTCATTGCCTTCACCGATGCCGACTGCATACCCGACCGTGACTGGCTGTCGAATGGAATACGCTACCTTCAGGATCCTGGCATCGACCGCGTGGCCGGGCATGTCGAACTCTTTTACGAGAGAGATAAGCTGACCTGGTCCGATATCTATGAAAAGGCGTTTTCCTTCCGGCAGGACGAGCATGCGGCAGGCGGGCTTGCGGTCACGGCGAACCTGCTGACGACGCGCGAGGTTCTCGATGAAGTCGGCCATTTCGATGATCGGCTGCTGTCACGCGGCGATACCGTCTGGAATAGAAAGGCGTCGCAAATGGGCAAGAGCATCGTATACGGGCCGGACTGCATCGTGCGCCATCCCGCTCGTTCCACGCCCAAGGAGCTCTTCAAGAAACGCAAGAGGGTGGCGGGCGGCAGCCAAAAAGGTCAGAACATCAAGTTCACGACGATGATAAGACTCATGCTTCCTCCGCTGAGGCTGGTGCCCAGGCTCAAGAAAAGAGCTGACCTCAGTGGTTTTGAAAAGGCGATCGCATTTGGCTATCGTTATGTTCTTCAGGTTTACGGAATGTTTTGTCGTGTAAAGATAAAGTTCGGGCTTGAAAAGGAAAGTCGGGGATAGTCAACCGCTGTCGCCTATCAAGGATTAGAGGGGAGACCAGCATGCTGCAAGCGTCGAAAGTCAAGGCCGCACTCGGCGATGTGATCGAAGCCGGCGTCGTCCGAGGCCTGCCACCCGCCTGGTTTGGCTACCACCGTGTCGTGCATGAAACGGTGCAGAACTACTTCGCTCGGCATGGCGGCAAGGTCAGCGGCGGACGGTACGAAACCGTGCACCCCGAAAGCATTTCGAGCCACGCCCTGCCTTGCAACATCGAAACGATGGACGTGCTGCCCGCCGACAGAGGCTGGTGGGGTCACTCCTTCCGCGACATCCCGCAGCGGCGAAATCATGAAACGTACATGGCCACGCTGCCCAACTGCCTGGTGACCTGGTACAAGCGCCCGGACAAGCAGAATAGCCTGTGGCCGGCCATCTTGAATGGCGACAAGCGTGCCCTGGAGATGCGCGAGCTCAAGTTTCGCAGCGGACATGCCGCGGTGCTGCGCAAGTCCCCTGCACCGGCGCGAATGCAGCAGGCGGTATGGATTACCGAGCGGGTCTACGACAACCATTCCCATTGGCTTACCGCCCACCTGCCGAAGCTGCTGCTGCTGCGGGAGCGCAACATGCTGGATAACGTCTTGCTTCCCATGGAGCGCACACCGGCGATGGACGGCTCGTTGCGGCTGCTCGGCATGGACCCGGGGAGCTTCAAGACGTTCGATCTCTCCCGCCCACTTGAGGTAGAGCAGCTGACCGTGCTGGGAACCGACCGCTTCCGGCCCGAGCTGATCCGCCAGGTGCCCGATGCCTATGGTGTCGATGAGGCCGCCCCGGCGCAGCGCAAGATCTTCATCAGCAGGGCGAAAGCGCAGCGGCGCAGGCTGGTCAATGAGGATCGGCTATGGCCGCTGCTCGAAGCCGAGGGGTTCGAGCGTGTCTACATGGAAGAGCTCAGCTTCGAAGAGCAGGTCGAATTGATGAAGGACACGGCCGTGCTGGTGGCACCGCACGGTGCGGGCCTGACCAACATGATGTTCTGCCAGAAGGGAACGCACATCGTCGAGATCGCTGACCTCAGTTTTCCCAATCCCAATTTTTACGCGCTCGCAGCGGCCATGGGTCATCACTATTGGCTGATCCAGGCCGATTCCGTGGGTGATGTACACCCCCTCGAAAAGGATCTCGAGGTCGATACCGAGTCCGTCCGCCAGATCCTGCCACGCCTGACTTCGCGGGCGCATGGGCTTCTCGACGATGCGTGAGCCAGTGAAAATGGAAATCTCGATCATCATCCCTTGCCATAATGCCGAGGCCTACATCGCGCAGACCATCGGGTCCGCGTTGGAGCAAACCCTCATGCCGAAGGAAATCATCGTGATCGACGATGGTTCCTCGGATGACAGCCTGGCTGTTGCACGGCGTGTCGCGGCGACTTCGCAGGGCAGGGTCAAGGTCTATGCCGAACATTCGGGCAACGCGCCACGCACGCGTAACCTCGGTGCGCTGCTGGCCGAAGGCGAGGCCTACATGTTCCTGGATGCCGACGATGTGCTTGGGCCCGATGCGCTGGAAGCACTGGCCGGGGCCTTGGCCACGTCTCCCGCAGCAGTCGCGGCCTGCCCCTGGAAGCGGCTGGAAGCGGAAGGGGAAGCGTGGGTCAGCCGCCCCGCAACGGGCGCGAAGCGGCGCGCAGGCCAGGATGCACTGACCGGCTGGTTGACCGGCTGGTATTACCCACCCTGTGCCATCCTGTGGTCGAAGCAGGCCTTCGACCGGATTGGGGGGTGGGACGAGGAGGCGGTGGTCAACCAGGATGGCGACTTGATGATGCGTGCCCTGGCCATCGGCATCCCCCTGGTCGAGACAACGGCCGGCGTGGCCTACTATCGCCGGCTGCCCTCGGGCCAGGCCTCGTTGAGCGGCAAGCGCATGACCTATGAGGGGCTGGTGGCCCGTATCGGCATCCTCGACAAGATCGCTCGAATTCTCGACGAGCAGGGGCGCGCCGAACACTATCGCTCCGCGCTCGCCAGTGCGTACGCGCTGATTGCAGCAGATGCCCAGGGCTCCTATGCAGGGGTCCAGCACGAGGCAATGGAGCGCCAGCGCCGCTATGCCCCTTCAGTGATCCGCAAAGGCATGGCAAGGCTGCAGCGGTCGATCGTTCGGCAACACAACGCCGCGGCTTCCGGCGGTGAGGCACCGCGAGGACAGGAGCCTGAGGTCATCGAGCATGGCCTTGCTCGCGCCAGTCAAGCCCAGGCCCATTTGATGACAGCCGCTTCGTCAGACACGCTGGCACCGGTGCCGCGTATCACACGGCCAGCCGTCAGCGTCGTCATTCCCGTCTACAACCGCGCACACCTGTTGGGCCGCAGCTTGGCGAGTGTAGTGAACCAGACCTGCCAGGATTTCGAAGTCCTGGTGATCGACGATTGCTCGAGTGACGATCCCGCCGCCGTGGTTCGACAGTTCGATGACGAACGCATTCGCTATGTACGCCAGCCCCATAACCAGGGCGTGGCCGCAGCGCGCAACCGCGGCCTGCGAGAGGCAAGCGCCCCCCTGGTCGCCTTCCTCGACGACGACGATGAGTGGTTTCCGGAAAAGCTGGAAGTCCAGCTAAGGCTCTTCGCAAACGCTCCACAGGAGCTGGGCCTGGTCTACACCGGGGTCGAGACGGTGTCGGACAACGGCCAGGTGACCGAGCAGGTTGCCGCGGCAAGGGGCGATCTCTACCGTGAACTGCTGGTGAGAAATCTTCTGCACGGCGGCTCCAGCGCCATGGTTCGGCGCAACGTGATCGCACGCGTGGGTTTTTTCGATGAAACCCTGCCGGCCATCGAGGACTACGATTACTGGCTGCGCATCTGCCGGTACTACAAGGTGGACTGCGTAAGCCGGCCCTTGGTCAGGTACCATGACTTGCGCGATCCCAGCACGGCTCAGGAAGCGTCGGCGCGCCGGTCGCGGAATATCGAAGCCAATCTAAAGGCCAGGGCGCTCTTCTATGAGAAGCATAAGCGCGAAATGCAGGCGCATGGCGTTGCCCACCTGTTCCTAGCGCAGAGTGCCCGACGGCATGTGTCTGCGGAATGGAACGATGCCGCGGCGGCGCGCCGTCTGGCGTTCAAGGCTTTTTTCATGGCGCCGGCGTCACGCCACACCCAGGCTGCGTTGGGTAAAGCCCTGGTTCCGCGCAGTAGGATCGCGAATTACCGTCGCGTCTTCGCAAGGTTTTCGTAGCTGACAAGCAATGTAAATTTCCACCTTTGAATCAAGGTAATACGCTAAGCGGAGTGATATCGAAAACAACATAAACGCTCAGTTATGGATAACGCTACAACAAGAGGGAGAGGGATGCGTCTATGTGTGATGGCGAGTGAATTTCCAGTGCGCTCGCAAACGTTTGTCATGCACCATGTGACCGGCATGCTGGACCGTCGCATGGATGTCCAGGTCATCGGTCACCAAGGCGAGGAAGCCGCGTGGCAGAGTCTTGGTGACTATGCGGCGACGTTGAGAGATCGGGTATGGCACCCTGAGATCCCGATTCCCTACCTCGCGCGGTTGCAGGGCATCATGAATCTCCGCCAAGAAGGCCACGTAGACCGCTCGGGTTATTGGCAGAGCTTCAATGTGTTTCGATTCGGCCAGAAGGCCTTGAATCTGAACCTGCCTTATCTCTATGCGTTGGCTTCGAAGATTGCACCGATCGACGTCCTTCACTGTCATTTTGGTCCCAATGGCATCCTGGGGGCCTACCTGAAGCAGCTAGGTTTGGTGAACAAGCTGGTCGTGACCTTCCATGGCTATGATCTCTCCATGGTTGCGAACGGCCCCAAGCACCCCTACCAGGTAGTGTTTGATGAAGCCGATGCCATCCTTCCCGTCAGCGAGCGCTGGCATAGGCGACTCCTCCAGTTGGGGGCGCCTGCCGAACGCACCTCGGTTCACCATATGGGCATCGACGTGCAGGCGTTCCCCTATCGTGAGCGCAACGCCTCGCAGGAAGCGCCCCTGAGGCTCATCACCACCGCTCGCTTCATGGAGAAGAAAGGCCTGGAGTATGCCGTAGAGGCCGTGGCAGAAGTCGCCAAGCAGAGACCCGACCTGAACTTCACCTATGAGCTGATTGGCGATGGGCCCCTGTGCGACGAGATAGGCGACCAGGTGAGAGCCCTGGGCATGGAGAGTCGCATCAATCTGCATGGCGCCCTGGCCCACGACGAGGTGCAGGGGCTCCTAAAGGAGGCCGACATCTTTCTACTGCCGAGTGTGACGGCAAGCAATGGGGATCAAGAGGGAATACCCGTTGCGCTGATGGAAGCCATGGCGAGTGGAATGCCGGTGCTTTCTACCTTCCATAGCGGCATTCCAGAACTTGTGGAAGACGGCGTGTCAGGCTACCTGGTGCCGGAACGGGACAGCCACAGCCTGGCGGCCAAGCTTCTCGATCTCCTGGAGCATCCGGAAACGCGTATCGCTTTCGGACGCGAAGGCAGGAAAAAAGTTGAAAGCGAGTTTCATCTCGACAACTTAAATGACGGTCTCGTATCCCTGTACAACCAAATGCTTTCAGATCAAAGCGTCAGCCTGGGAAAGCAGCGGTACAGTGCCTGACGGATTGGCGCTGATCCTATAAGGTAGAAGTTATGCAGATTGTAGACTTTCTTTCCGATATTGGTTTGAAACGGGTCGGTAAGTGTGCTTTCCTGAAGAGCTCGGAAGGCCACAAGACCATACTCAAGGTGCGCTCGGAAGCGAACAGTTGGTATCAGAGGTTCGCAAGGAAGATCTTGGGCGGGGATACTTCCTTTGATAACGAAATGATGATTTACGAGCAGTTGCCCGAGAACCGGTTTTCGGTTTTCCGATACCCCAAGCTAATCAAGACAGACCATGACAGCTTCATCATGCTCAGGTACATCAAGGCTGAGCAAGGATGGGATAAGCATCTGGTGTCCAAGCAAAAAGTGCTATCTGCGCTGTTGGAATTCAATCTGTCTAATATAGAAATAACACACAAGGGACTGAAGAGAATAGTGACGCGCTTCGTCCGTAGCACCTCGTCGAAGATATTGCGGTGGTCGCCGAGCCTGAATCGCTATAGCCCGTTGTTTTTCTTCAGGATTATTGGCTTTGTTATCCTTGCCGAAATGAGGCAGGAGAGGAATCGTCGTGCCCTGCTGATGCACAATGATTTGAACATCAACAATAATCTGCTTTCGGACATTGATGGTTCGCCCTGGTTTCTCGATTTTGAAAGTGTGACGCTCGAAAATAAATGGGTGTTCATAGATATCTTGAATCTATGTGTAATAGAGAAGAACAGGTTTGAGTTCGATGCGGACATGCTCCAACAGTACCTTTGCGAACTTCATAAAAATGGTGTGCTGGCGAAGAATTTCGATATCGAGCTGCAGTTGAGGGTCGTGTTGCTGCGGGTGTACCTGCAGTCGTTTCGTTTCCAGAAAGATCCGAAGCTCAAGGAAACTTTCGGCCGTTTCTTGACTGACGTGCTGCTCGATGACAAGGCCTACAAGAGCTGGTATAGGTCCAATATTGGTTTGGATGCGCGTGCGATTTTTTCTGATAAGGCTGAGCCAGCCAACCATAAGGCTTGATTGAGAAATGAAGGATAATGACCCTGTCGATGTCGTGATAACGTGGGTGGATGGAGATGACCCTGAATGGTTTGAACTCTATCGGCAATATGCACCCAGCATGGCGAGAAAAAAAGAGACGTCGTTGCAGCGCTTCAAGAGCCTGGACAACTTGATGTACATCTTTCGCGGCATCGAGACCTTCATGCCTTGGGTGCGTCATATACATCTGGTGACTTTTGGCCACTATCCCGCGTGGCTCGACCTTGGTTCCGAAAAGGTGCGCCTGGTAAAGCACGACGATATTTTTGACAATAAGGAATCGCTGCCGGTATTCAATAGCGGCACCATTGAAATGAACTTCGACAATATTCCGGGGCTTTCGGAGAAATTCATTTATTTCAATGACGACATGTTCGTGGTGAATGCGCTACCCAAGGATTATTTCTTCAAGAATGACGTTCCTTGTGATTTTCTTAAAATTGTGCCCCTGATGCATGCTCAGGATTTTTCACATCGTCTTCACGAACAAATGATGCATGCCGTCTCGAAGGAAACCTTTTCCAGCTGGGGAGTGAAGGAAAAACTCAGCAAGATATTCAATTTTCGCTATGGCCTGAAGAATCTTGTTCTGAATGCTCTGTTCTTGAAATTGAAGCATTATCCCCTATTTGAAATACATCATCACCCCCAGCCTTATCTCAAGAGTAACCTGGTGGATGCTAAGAAAACCTACCACGACAAGGTACAGTATACCATCGGCAACAAGTTCAGAACAAAGGATACACTTTCACAATATATATTCCGTTTTCATGCCTTGGCAAAAGGTGAGTTTTATCCCCAGGTGCCCCGGGGGTGTTATTTGATCAATTACTCTTCTTTCGAGGAGCTCGAGGGCAAGCTTGCTCAGGTGAGGGAAAAGCAGGCCAATTTTGTCTGTTTCAATGACAGTCATTTTCTCACGGAAGAAGATTTTGTAGAAAGCAAGGAATTGATGCTGGAATATTTTAATCATCTGCTGCCGCATCCATCTTCGTTCGAATTGAATAAGTGATGCGAAATATTATGGAAGATATATGAATAGCATCAGGCCACATGGAAGAACAACGGTCATCATCACCACCTACAATGATGATGCAGCTACCTTGGGCAAGGCAGTGGCATCCGCGTTGGCGCAGAGCATATTGCCTGCTGCAGTGCTCGTGGTGGATGACGGATCCACCAACGAGGTGGCTCAGCAAGTCGTGGAGCGATACGCAGCCGCTGGTAAAGTGGACTTGCGTTGCCTGAGGAAGCGCAATGGGGGGCCATCCTCTGCCAGGAATTTTGGGCTGGAACATACAGCCAGCGAGTTCGTCACCTTTCTGGATTCTGATGATGAACTGCTTCCAGGAAATATTGAAAGCAAGGAAGAAGTTCTTCACGGCTTGCCCGACAACTATTTTGGCGTTTATGGCACTTATCTCAAGATGCCCATGAACAAGCTGCATCCTTATCAGGATGCGGATGGCCTCATCAACACCGACCAGGTTGGCAAGATGGGTGGCATACCGGGTGGTGTTCATACCTATCTGTTCAGAACAGAGGCGTTGCAGGCTATCGGGGGGTTCGACGAGACGCTAGTCCACAATGAGGATTTTGACGTAATCATACGGCTCGTCAAGGCAGGATGGCTCTGCAAGGGAAATGTGGGTGCAGGTTTCATAAGGAATTACCGGGATAATTCCCTGACAAGGAATAATAACTATCAGGCGACTTATGATAATGTGCTGCGTTTTTTGGACAAGGCGGAAGAGAATCAATATTTTTCAAGTCGTGAATTGAAAAAAAGGCGGAAAAGCTGCGAGCTCAGGTTGGCAAAAAGCATGCGTGCCGACGGGCAAGAGCGGAAGAAGGTCGCTTATCACCTGACGCGAGCCTTTCATCATTCGCCGCCATCACGATTCAAGGAATGGCTAGCTTATCTTTATTGCAAGTGTTCTCTGTAGGCCTTATAAAATGAACATAATGCACGTTATTTCCTCAGCTGCGGCTGGTGGAGCAGAAGTTTATGTGAAAGATATTTCAATCGAAATGAAGAAGCGTGGCCACGAGGTCTTCATCGCATTCCTCGATCGCGCAGCAGAGGCTGGGCGTGAACAGTCTTATGAAGACAAGTTCCTTTCGGAACTAAGTAGTCATGGTATCAAGTTCGGTTTCGTTGGTGCGCGTGCAAGACGGAATCCTTTGAAAGGCGTGGCCGCGCTGGGTAAATTCAAGCGCGACTTCAAGCCTGACCTTATCCATTCGCATCTATATTATGCTGCTATTTTTTCGGCTTTCCTGCCAAGCATAAAACGAGTCTATACGCATCATAACATCAGGCTAAGGGCTAATCCGATTCTATACCGTTTTTTGGATCGCAGGACCCATGCTTATGTAGGAATTTGTAACGCCTGCACCACTCTTTTGAAAGGGGTGGCAAGGCGTAATGTTCACCATATCGATAATGCCGTGGACGTGACGCGCCTTGCTCGTATCGATAACTACCAAGACAGGGCGGTTGTCAATCTATTATATGTCGGGCGGTTGTCTGAACAAAAGAATCTTTCTTTGCTCTTCAATGCACTGAGTCGAATCGATACGACGGAATACCGGTTGATGCTAGCGGGTAGTGGGCCTGAAGAGGCCAAGCTGCGGGATCTGGCAAACCAGTTGGGGATTACTGATCGCGTCAACTTCCTGGGTAATGTCGATAATGTGTCAACTCTTCTCAAGGAGGCGGACGTCTTCGTGATGTCCTCTGCCTGGGAAGGCCTGCCCATCGCACAAATAGAAGCTACCTTGACCGGCTTGCCCGTTTTGGTGACCGACGTGGGTGGCTGTTCTGAAATCGTCGAAAAAGTGGATAACGGCATGGTGGTGGATGTGGAAATAGAAGCCTATTCTGAGGCATTGAAAAAAATGTTGAACGATTATTCTGCCAGGCTGCGTTACCACCACAATGCAATAAATAATTCGGCGATCTATACCATATCAAAATCGGTAGACAAGCATCTGGACCTCTACCATAGCCTCTGAACCAATGGTGCATCCATGACGACCGGACTGCTATTTGTCTATATCTTGTTCATATTCACGGCAGTGTACTGCCTGTGGGTTGCCGTTCTGCATCGTTGGTTGCTCTGGCCGCTCGTGCTGGCCTATGTCACGCGGCTCGTGCTTTTCCTCCTGGATTATTTCCATATTTTCCGTCCCCCCGGCGCGACGGATGATGCATCGCGTTTCAATAATACAGCACGTTACTGGTCACAGTTCGAATGGTCACACCTGATGGATATAGTGGATGTGACGCATTCACATTTTTATGCCTGGCTTGGCGCGGTAGTGCAGAAGCTGGTTGGTGTCTCTTATTCCATCTTGCCGGCATTCAGTTTTCTTTTTGGACACGTCGTTGTTGCCGTGGCGGCTATCATCACTTACCAGCTGTGGGGTAAGCGTGCTGGCATCATGGTGGCGCTCGTCCTGGCACTGTATCCATTTGCGGCGTTCAATTCCATTCTCGCAATGCGCGAAGAAGTGGCGATCATGTTTTTTGTGCTTGGTCTTTATTTCTTCGTCAAATGGGTTTCCGGAAAGTCGTATCTTGGCATTATCTGGGCGTGCCTTTGTTTCGGTGGCGCCGTGGCTTTCCACCCCGGTTGGATCGGAGCCTTTGTCGGCGTCGCAGCCTACTTGACGTTTTTTCTTTACCGTACCGTTTTCAAGACGGATACGAGCCGGGCCAGCTATCACGATGCGCTGAAAGTGCTTCTTTCAACCACCATGCTGGTGCTCTCGCTTGGAATGGTAGCCTTTGGTGGCGGTATTTCGCTTGGCAAGGGCATTGAAGTGGGAGGCGAAGGGGAGGGTGGTGTCGGTTCCGCAATCGAATCGCGTTTCTCGCGCGAGCCAACTGGTGGTTCCGCCTATCCGAGCTTCATTGCCCAGGGCAATCCCTATACGCAGCCGTGGTTGATTCCCGCGCGCATCGTTTATTTTCATTTTTCTCCTTTCCCTTGGGATTTGCGAAGCCCTAGACATCTTCTCGGGATAGTTTCATCCATGCTTTATTTTTTTATGGCATGGCGTGTATACAAAGGTTGGGATACGTTGAAAAATAGAGAAGAATGTGTTGCAATGTTATTCATGTTTGGTGCGCTGACATTCATCTTTGCGATCGGCGTGACAAATGTGGGCACGGCCATCCGCCACAAGACAAAGCTGTTGGCTTTATTCTTGATTCTCGCGGCGTCGACATTCCACACATTCAAAATAAAGCTAAGGAGAGCTTAATTGTGGATGTTCTGATCATTGCGGGCAATGCACGCTCGCTGGTGGCAAATCGAGGTGATCTGATACGTGAAATGATCGCGCAGGGGCTTGAAGTAGGAGCAGCTGTGCCTACCGCGGATTATTTAAGTGATGTCGAGGAATTAGGGATTTCCATTTATCCTATTGATATGGGTCGCACCGGTGTCAATCCAGTGCATGACCTCAAGACCCTCCATGAGCTCTATAAATTAATCAAGAAAACCAGGCCCGGCGTTGTATTCAGCTATACCAGCAAGCCTGTAATCTACGGTAGCCTGGCGGCGAAAATGGCCGGGGTGCCACGCATCTATTCTATGATCACCGGCCTTGGGCACCTCTTTACCACGGATACCCCGAGGACACGGCGCCTACGCCGAGTTCTCAGCATGCTCTACCGTGCCGGGCTTTCATGTAATGACAGGGTGTTCTTTCAAAATCCCGATGATCTCAAGGAATTTACCGACAAGGGAATTCTCGCGAAGGCTTCAAAAGCCGTTCGCACCTATGGTTCCGGCGTTGATATGCAGCGCTTCGCCCGCCAGCCGCTTCCTCAAGGCCCGCTGACCTTCCTGTTCATCGGTAGGTTGCTGGGGGAGAAGGGCATAGCGGAGTTCTGTGAAGCCGCAAACCTTTTGAAGCGAAAGTATCCGCAAGCCAGGTTCATTGCCGTTGGCCCGCATGACCCCAATCTTCCCCATGCGTGCGACATCCAGGACCTGGAGCGATGGAGGAATGAAGGCGCGGTTGAGTTCATCGGCGGTGTCGATGATGTGAGGCCGTGGATCAGCGAGTGCTCAGTATTTGTCCTGCCCTCCTATCGGGAAGGTACGCCGCGTTCCGTACTCGAGGCCATGAGCATGGGCCGGGCGATCATCACCAGCGATGCGCCTGGCTGCCGAGAAACGGTAGAACAGGGTGTCAATGGCTTCCTGGTTGCCCCTAGAGCCAGCGCACCCTTGGCGGATGCGATGGAGAGCTTCATACAAGAGCCAGAAATGGTCGTTGCGATGGGTGAAGCCAGTATTGCCCTGGTAGAAAAGTATTACGACGTACGCAAGGTAAACCGCGTCATCATGGAAGCCATGCAGCTGGCCTCGCCGGTTGAGCGCCACGCCGTGGAACAGGAGTGCACATGAACTCGGCCGTCAAGCGTCTCTTCGACATTGTTGCCAGCGCGTGTGCCCTGCTGCTGCTTTCCCCTCTCCTGCTGCTTGTCGCCGCATGGGTGAAGTTCGATAGTCCGGGCCCTGTCATGTTCAAGCAACGACGTGCGGGGCTCAAGGGAAAGCCATTCTTGATTTTCAAGTTTCGCACCATGTTCGACCGGCCGGCGGACAGCATAGACCAGAAGAGTGAGCAGGTAGTCAGCTCCGGAGAGGACCCCAGGATTACACGGGCGGGACGTTTCCTTCGGGCGACCAGCATTGATGAACTGCCCCAGCTGATCAATATCCTCAAGGGCGATATGAGCATCGTTGGACCGCGGCCGCTACTGATGGAGCAGATCGAGGTGATTCCACCGGGATGCCTGATTCGTTTCCACGTTCGGCCTGGCTTGACCGGGCTGGCTCAAGTCAAAGGCCGGCGCAGCCTGGGTTGGCTTCAGCAGCTGGCTTACGATGCCGAATATGTCAGGAAGCAAACTTTTCTCTACGACCTCCGGCTGATTTTCAAGACCGTATTGGTCGTTCTCAAGGGCAGTGGCCTTTATGGGGGTGAGGGACTGAACTGGAGGGCGTACCGGGAGAGTCTTGGCGGCAGGGCGCCCAGTGATCAGGATGTCGAGGAGGCGATGAAGCGATAATGATCAAGCGCATGATGATCACAGCCAGTCCTGATGTTGCGGAGTATATCGAGCAGCATGGTGTCGATCGGATCTTCCTGGACCAGGAGGTCAACGGCAAGGCGCAGCGCCAGGGTCACCTCGATACGCACAAGGCGGCCCATACGCAGGAGGATATTGCCGCGATAGCCAAGGTTTTGCGTAAAGCCGAATTGATGGTCAGGATCAATCCGTTGCATGGCGGCACTGTCGATGAAATCGACGCTGCGATCGACCATGGCGCCCAGCGACTCATGCTGCCCATGTTTACCTCGCGGCATGACGTAGCCGAATTCCTGGAGCTTGTTGCCCAGAGGGTGCCTGTCACGTTCCTCGCTGAAACGGCACAGGCCCTGGTCAGGTTGGCCGACTGGCTGCCATTGCTGGCCCCGGGTCGGGATGAAGTCCACTTTGGCCTCAACGACCTTTCATTGAGCCTGGGCTTGGATTTTCTCTTCGAACCCATGGCAGGGAGGTTATTCGACGCTGCGGCCGAACAGCTGAAGCAGGCCGGGATCACCTGGGGGGTCGGAGGCATCGCCAGGATCGGCCAGGGTGAATTGCCAGCCGAAAACGTCATAGGCGAGCATGTACGATTGGGATCGAGCTGGGTGATACTTTCCCGGGCATTTCATGGCGGCGCCGCTACGTCAGCGGAACTCCTGGAGAGGATCGATTTCCCCAGGGAGCTCGAGGCCTTGGACAATGCCGAACGACAGTGGCGATCCAGTGGCAAGCAAGAGCTGCTGGAAAACCAGCAGATCCTGGCAGAGCGAGCTTTTCGACTTGGACGAAAGCAAGTGAGCGCTTAAATGGCTTTAGTTTCTCTTGAACGTATTCTTTTTTTACAAAAGGAAGAGGTGCTGAAGGTCCAGCGTGAGGCGGTCCAACAGTACCTTTGCGATCGATACACGGGTGCCTCCATCGACTTTGCTGGCTGCGTCGAGGACGTGATCCCAGGCCGCTCCTATGATGCTGTGATTGCGCCTACGCTTCCTTGGCTGGCCGACGCGCTCAGCCTGTTGAAAGGCTACCGCTGGGTTCATTTCTTGTCGGCGGGTGTCGAAAAGATATGGGAGATGGATTTCAACAAGGCCAGCGTCACCCTGACAAAAAGCAGTGGCGTTCATGGTGCTCCAATGAGTGAATATGCCATTGGCGCCATGCTGTATTTCGCCAAGCAATTCGGTCTTTTCGACGAGCAGGCCCGGCGGGCTGAATGGAAGCGTGCCTGGCTGGACGAGCTGACCGGGCGTCAGGTGACCATCCTGGGACTGGGACATGTCGGCAAGGCGCTTGCGCAGCGAGCCAAGGCCTTTGACATGAAGGTGGTAGGAACACTGCGCCATATTCGCGAAGTGCCCCACGTCGACCGCGTGGTCGCGATGGAGGAGATAGGCCAGGAGCTTTCGCGCACCGATTATCTGGTGGTTTGTCTTCCCTTGACGCCAGAAACGCGTGGCCTGGTCGACGGTGCCTTTCTCTCCGGCCTCAGGCCAGGAGCCGTACTGGTGGATATCTCGCGCGGAGGCGTCGTTCAGGGGGATGCTGTGCTGAGCGCGCTTGAGGATGGACGCTTGAAGGGTGCTGCTCTCGACGTGTTCGAACAGCAGCCGTTACCCGAAGAGTCGCCGCTGTGGAATCATGACAAGGTGCTGATCACCCCGCATGTCTCAGGCACTACGCCGTTTTACCTGGAGCGAGCGCTCGATGTCTTCCATGCCAATGCACAAGCGCTGTTGTCAGGGCAGGATCCTGTAACGCCGGTGAATAGAGAGGCTGGGTATTGATATGCACGTAGGTGACACGTCACACACCATCTTGGTGACAGGTGGTGCGGGTTACATCGGCTCGCACACCGTGCTGGCGCTCCTCGAGGATGGGTACCAGGTCGTCGTGCTGGACAATCTTTGCAACTCGTCGCAAGAGTCCTTGCGCCGCGTGGAAGCCTTGACGGATTGCGCCGTCGGCTTCGTTCACGGGGATGTCAGGGATGGCACTGCGCTTGACCAGGTCTTTTCCCGTTTCGAGATAGCGGCGGTAATTCATTTTGCTGGCTTGAAGGCGGTCGGTGAAAGCGTGCGCGCACCGCTTTCCTACTATCAGAATAACGTCGAGGGCACCTTGACTCTTTGCCAGGCCATGCAGCGGGCCAGCGTGAAGAAACTGGTGTTCAGCTCCTCTGCTACCGTCTACGGTGCAAGCGCGCCCGTGCCGTACTGCGAAGAGTATTCCCGAGGTGAAACGGCCAACCCTTACGGCCGCTCCAAGGCCATGGTTGAGCAGGTGCTTGAGGATGTCTGTACGGCCGATGATACCTGGTCTGTCGCGTCGCTTCGTTATTTCAATCCCATCGGTGCCCATGGCTCCGGTTTGATTGGAGAGGATCCGCTGGGTATACCCAACAATCTGATGCCTTACATCGCCCAGGTAGCGGTAGGAAAACTACCGGAACTCGCCATCTTCGGCCAGGACTATCCCACGGCCGACGGCACCTGTGTTCGTGACTACCTGCATGTCATGGATCTCGCCGAGGGGCACGTCGCCGCCCTGCGAGGGCTTACCAGCACGGGCATCGAGCACTACAACCTCGGAACAGGGAAGGGGTATTCCGTGCTTGAAATCCTTCGTGCTTTTGAGCGGGTGACCGGTTGCAAGATCCCCTACAGGTTTGCAGAACGTCGTGAAGGCGATCTGCCGGCTTTCTGGGCCGATGCCTCGAAGGCACGGAAAGAACTGGGTTGGTCGGCTAGCCGAGGGCTTGATGAGATGATGGCTGATACATGGAAATGGCAGTCGAAGAACCCCCAAGGATATCGCGGCTAATCGTGCCGATTGCCGATTGAAAGGAGATCAATGGTAATGAAAATGGATAATGTACGCCTCGGCATCATCGGTCTTGGCTATGTCGGCCTTCCGCTCGCTGTCGAGTTCGGAAAAGTCTTGCCTACCGTAGGTTTTGATATCAACGCTCGCCGTATCAGCGAGTTGCGCGATGGGGTAGATCATACACTCGAAGTCGAGCCGGAACTGCTGGCCTCTTCTCGTCATTTGACCTTTTCCAATGAACTGAACGCCCTGGAAGCCTGCAACGTCTATATCGTCACGGTTCCGACCCCTATCGATGTCAGCCGTTGCCCTGACTTGACGCCTCTCATCAAGGCCAGTGAAACGCTGGGCAAGGTCGTGAAGCGTGGTGATGTCATCATCTATGAATCCACAGTTTACCCCGGCGCAACCGAGGAAGACTGCATACCGGTGGTGGAGCGTGTCTCCGGGCTTACTTATAACAAGGATTTCTATGCGGGCTATAGCCCCGAACGTATCAATCCAGGTGACAAGGAACATCGGGTCACTACCATCAAGAAAGTGACTTCGGGTTCCACTCCTGAAGTTGCGGATTTCGTAGATGGTCTTTATCAGCTCATCATTACTGCTGGAACCCATAAGGCGAGTTCGATAGCCGTCGCCGAAGCCGCTAAGGTCATCGAAAATACTCAGCGCGACGTCAATATTGCACTAATCAATGAGCTGGCTGTCATCTTCAATCGCCTGGGCATTGATACCGAAGAAGTGCTTGAGGCTGCCGGTACCAAGTGGAATTTCCTGCCTTTTCGCCCAGGCCTGGTAGGGGGGCACTGCATCGGCGTCGATCCCTACTACCTGACCCACAAGGCGCAACGTGTTGGCTATCATCCGGAAGTTATCCTTTCAGGCCGCCGGATCAATGATGGGATGGGCGCCTATGTGGCGAGCCAACTCGTCAAGCAGATGATCAAGCGCCGTTTGCAGGTGGAAGGCGCACGTGTCCTTGTCATGGGGCTGACATTCAAGGAAAACTGCCCTGATCTTCGCAACACGCGCGTCGTGGACATCCTGCAGGAGCTAAAGGACTACAATGTCGCGGTCGACGTGTACGATCCTAGGGTAGATGCTGCCGAAGCCGCGGCGGAATATGGACTCGAGTTGATCAACGAGCCAGCAAAAGAGACTTACGACGCTATCATCCTGGCAGTGGCCCACCAGGAATTCCGCGACATGGGAGCCGCGGCGGTGAGACGATGGGGAAAGGCGAGCCATGTGCTTTATGATCTTAAATATGCCTTTCCCAAGCAGGAAGTCGATATCCGGCTTTGATGTGAAGAATAAAAAGTTGGTTTAAGCCAAAGGGCATGGAAAGTCAAATAAAGGGAGAATGAGATGCAGGAGCAGCAGGAAGCCTTGGCTGTCAAACCGGAGGGGCAGAGCGAGCGGCGTAGCCAGGCGGGGCAAAAGGCCCAACGCTTCTACTACTATACCTACGGCATGACCATCGAATCGGAAATCGAACTTCCCGAGCTATTGCCGGTTGCACCTCCGGCTAGTGTCGATATTACCATTCACACCACCGACATTCCTGCATCGCTGGCGAACGCCACTTTCAGCGGCAAATGGGTCCAGCTTTCGCCGAGCCAATGTCAGCTGAATGTGCAAGATATTGCCCGGTACCGTATCGAGGATGGGCGGCGCATATTGGTCGATCGGCGCGTGCTTGACGACGACCAGGAAGGCGCGGCCGCGAGGGATGTGCGTCAGTACCTGCTAGGCATGTCCTTGGGCGTGCTCCTCTACCAGCGTGACTGGCTACCCATGCATGTCAGCGCGCTGAAGACCCCGTCGGGGGTATGGGCTTTTACCGGCCATTCCGGGGCCGGCAAGTCGACCCTTGGGGCCTGGCTGCATTACACGCAAGGCTGGCCGATGATCAGCGATGATGTTGCGGTCGTCAAACCTGAAGACGACGATGCCTATCTCTATCCCGGACCTCCGCGCGTCAAGCTGTGGAAGGATGCACTGCAGGCCTTGGGTATCGACACGGAGGGGCTGGTACGCGACCTCACTCGCCATGACAAGTACCACCTGATGGTCGATGAGGCCTTCCACAAGCATCCCGAACCCCTGAAGGCACTGGTGCTGCTTGAGCGGGCGGAAGAGGGCGAAAAAGCCTCGCTTGAGCCCCTGAAGGGGGTTGAGGCCTTTCGTACCGTCATGGGGGCCCTTTACCGTCCCGATGTAGGTCAGGAATTCAACAGCCCTGCGGAAATGATGGAACGCATTGCTAGGCTGACCGATAGAATAGATGTTTATCGCTATCGTCGCCCATGGTCATTGGAAGACATGGATTCAAGTGTCGAAAATCTGCTTGATTTTATCAAAAGGGATGTAAAATGAAGAACACCATTTCTCCGAATGCTTTGATTGAGAAAAGCAAGGCACAGATTTCTTCTTCGATTGATGATGAAGAAGCCGTATTGGATACCCAGGCGGGTATTTACTATTCCTTGAATTCAGTGGGAAGTTATATCTGGAAATACCTAGACACACCGAAAACCTTGAGTCAGATACTCCAGCATGTCAAGTCTGAGTACGACGTTGATGACGAAACTTGCCAGGCGTCTGTTGAAGAACTTTTGCTGTCTCTCAAGGATTATCAGCTGATTACTATACGGTGTGAATAAATGAGTCTTTTTTCAGGTTGGGTGGGAGCCCCGGGGGGGGCGGGCGACGCGACTGAAGAAAGAATGCAGAAGGCTTTTTCGATTTTTTCTAATGCGTCTATTCATCGCCAGGCTGGCGACCGCTTCCTGTTTTTTCAAACTGATAACCACGAAAACCCCATTGAGGAAGGGGTGCATGCACCTCTTTATACGATGGGTAGCGTCAGGCTAGACAACGCAGATGAGCTGAGCAAGAAATTTGGTTACGGCCATGATGCGAGTTCGGCGGCCGGCAATCTTGTCAAATCTGCTTTTCTTGAATGGAATGAGAGATGTGTCGATCACTTGCAAGGTGATTACGCGTTTGCCATATGGGATGATAGCAAAGACGAACTTTTCTGTGCCAGAGACCGTCTTGGCATACGTCCTTTCTATTACCACAAGAATCGCGATGGCCTGTGGATTGCCAATAATCTTCGCGTACTGCTCTTTTCGATGGGCTACTTGCCGGAAGTCAACAAGAAAAGAGCGATGCAATTCCTTCAAGGTATTGAATCAGAGAGTTCGCTTACCTTCTTCGAGGGAGTTTACCGGCTACCGGCTTCCCATACGCTGTCGTTTACGGGTTCCAGCGAGCCTTTGGTAAAGCGTTATTGGCAACTCGGACAGGACATTCCAACGGTCAGCGAGCGTTTCGAGGAGAATGTCGATCATTTTCGTGAGTTGTTCGTGGGTAGCGTTAGGAAAAGGCTTACACCTTCAGGGCCTGTAGCGATTGAACTCAGCGGTGGGCATGATTCATCGGCAATATGTGGTTCGGCGGCACTCTTTGAAAAGGACCGCCTGAGAACCTATTCCGCTGTTTTTCCCAGCAACGCTGAATGCGATGAGTCCTTTTTCATTGATAGCGTAGTCGAAGAAACGGATGTCCACAATGTGTCGGTCAATACGGACACATTAAGCGTAACGGATTACTATGATAAGAGCATTCTCGCCCATGGCGATTGCCACCATGCCGCTAATATCCGTATCGTCATGCGCATACAGGAACTCGCCGCAGCCGACCATTGTTCGGTGATCCTGAATGGCGTCGATGGCGATAATGTCGCTTCCCATGGTTTGTATCGCCTAGCGGAGCTCGCCACTGAGGGTGACTGGGAAACCTTTATTAGAGAAGTAAAGGCCGTTGCCGATATCTATGAGGCCTTTGATGATGATCCAGAAGTTGGGCTTTATGATAAATTCGGAAAGGCCATACTGAGAGAAAAGGCCGACAAGTCGCTCTCTATCGAAGTTGTTAAAGCTGTCTTGCTGCTTTCAAAGCACTTCCGCCTGAATCGCAAGACGATGGTCAAGCAGTATCTTGCCAAGCCTGCCTTGAGAAGATGGGGGATTTTAAAGACGCCGAAGAAGAAAGACCCGAAAACTCCTGCTTGGCAGGGGCGTTACACGGAAGACGAATTGACTGAGGATTTCGTGGCCGAGTCGGACCATATAAATTTTTCCAGGTCTCATTATAATTCAATAAAAAGTTTGAGAAGTGAGCGTGAGGCGCAGATGTTTGCGTTGGGTAATGGGGTGCTCGAAGCCTATTTTGAATATACGCACTCCATCTCGGAAAAATATGGTGTCGAAACTCGATATCCCTTTATGGATATTGAGCTGATGAATTTTTGTCTTGGTCTGCCCGCCAATAATAAACTTGATAATGGCTGGACCCGATTGATCCTCCGTTCCTCCATGAAAGGCATCTATCCTGAGAGCATCCGTACCCGGCGCGGCAAGTCAAACCTCGCAGCCAGCATTGGCAACGCAGTGACTGGGCAGTGTTTTGCTGACCTCAAGAGTGCTGCTTTGAATAAGAGCGAAGAGATATGGAACTACTTCAAGCCTGATCGTGTCATTCAAATGATTGAGCGACATGATGCGTTGGATAACGACCCGCTTCGAGCCCAGGAAATTCAGGCCAAAATCTGGTCAATCTGGTGTTTCAGGCGCTGGTTGATCCTGAAGGAAACCTTTATTAAATAATGAAAAAGCACTGGCGCATGCCAGTGCTTTGAAAGCAAATGCTTTCTTTCCTACCGGGACATCAAGAACCGGTTACGGAATCCACGCCGCTAACGGGTGAACCCTGCGGTACATCAGTCGCGCGAGTAGAGGCACTTGCCAAGGTGATTTCACCCACCGTGCCAAGGCGCGTTACACTCGGCTGGGTGAACTCAGCTTTTTTCTCCATGTCAAATATCTCCATTGTGTTGATTTTGGGATTTACCGCACATCAATCGTAGCATAGCGTATCTTTCAGTCAAGAAGGTAACAGGTCACCACTATGGCATGACTGCGCTAGTCTCTTGAGTACCAGAAATAAGATATCGGCTAGGATTGAATGCTCTTCAGTAATATTGTATTTTCCTTTTTATTCATGTTCAAGAGGTGTGCTGTGAACAAGTATGTTCGAACTTTACAGATGCCGGTAAAAAAGAAACTGCTCTTGTCTGAAGCGTTTCTGTTGTTGCCTGTAGCGTGGTTCGTTGTAAGAGTTTTGCCTTTCAAGTGGTGGTCGCATCATCTAGGCGAGGTAAAGCCTGGTGAAGAGATATTGGTAGACGAGACGCTGGATACGCAAGCGCTAAAAGAGTTCGGCTGGGCCGTGCGGAAAGTGAATCGCCTTTTTCGTGGTGTCTACACGTGCTTGATGCTGGCGATGGCGGTGCAATGGATGTTGAGTCGCCGCAAGATATCGAGCACCTTGGTGCTTGGTACATTGATGGAAAAAGACGCCAGCGGCTCGATGGTGATGAAAGCGCATGCCTGGCTAAGGGCTGGTGAGCTGATCGTCGTAGGTGGCCACGGTGGGCGGTACAAGGCGTTGTCCACGTATTTGCGAAAATATTGATCACACAGTTTTGTTAATTTTTAATCTTTTGTAATGGAAATAAAAATGCTAATTGAGCATGGCTCAATTAGCATTAAAAAGTTGCGGTTATTTATTGAGTATTCTAGTCAGCAAGACTTTCTTTAGCGTTTTCAGGATCCTGTGACGTCATCCAGGGTGGTGCCAGGAGGCGTCGGCGTACCGATCGGCACGTCGGTCTGCGCACTGGCTGCAGTGGCGAGGGTAATGTCGCCCACAGACCCCATGCACTTGATTTCCGGCTGCGCAAAGGGCAGTTTTTTAGCGGGCAGGTTCGCTCTATCCATGATGATCACCTCTCCTAACAAATTTATGAAGTTGCTTGCTTGCGTACCGCATGGACCAATTTAGCATGCCCTGAATCTGGTTCAATAACAGTTACAAATTTTTAGGTGTGATTTTGTTAATATTGAAGATGTAGATCGAGTCATCACTGCTTAGGTCGAAGGCTTTCTCTTTGGGTAACTTCTTGGTGGGTATCATTTTTGGTGTTACCTTAGCCTTCCGCTTCATCGATTCGCCTCGCTTTTGGCGGAGTGCCAAGACCTTAATCTGGCTATTTTGCGTTAATATCAGTTTCTTGGGATCGTGGTATTAGATTCTTGAGCATGTAAGGGATCATGCCATGTAGCACATGAGGCTGTCAGAGAGGGTTTTTTTTCACCCCTAAAGCCGCATGTTGGCAATGGGCTAGGCATGGTGTATTTGGCTTAATTTTCGGGTGTTTTTCGTCTTCCGGAAAGATCCTGAATTCAATAGATTTTTCTCCATGTAACTGCGGAAGAGCAGGCGTTACGTCAGTCTGGAGCAGTTGCCTTGCAGCAGTAGGGAATCGCCATGGCTCGTGGCATACAAAAATGGCAGAACAAGCTGCGGTGGTGTTGAGCCAGCCTTGTGTTACCCTTCGTGAATGTTGGTTGCGCTGTACAAGACTCATTTATACAGTTCTCAGTCAGCTGAGAAGCAAGGACGTTTCTATGACTATTAATGCCTCGCCTATAGCGCAAGACAGAGTCCTGCAACTCTTGATCATGCTTTCAAGGGTAGAATTGACGGAGGAGCAAAAGGAGCACGCTCTTTTCCTGTGTCGAGATATCACGGATTGGCCTGGCGTTGCCTTGCGTGCGAGGCAGAATCTGATTCTGCCTCTAGTCTATCGTCATCTCCGCCAATTGCAGCCAGAAGGCCTGGAGGCACGCGAGCTCGAGGAAATGCGCTTTGCCGTCATGACGATCCAGCAGCGCAGCATGCTGGTCATGTCGGCTCAGCAGGCATTGCTGAAGGACCTGATAGAACCGCTCGGCATTCCTGCCATGTTTTTCAAGGGTCCGTCGTTGGCAATGCGCTACTACGATGAGCCTGCCATCAGGATCTCGCGGGACATCGACGTCCTGGTGCCTCATGAGTCCATGGTCAGGTTGCTGGAGTCTGCGCTTGAGCTTGGGTATGTGCCGTACGACCCCCAGCCATTGGAGTCGGATCCCTCTAGCCTGTCTTTCCTCGCCCGCACCCAGAAGGTGATCACCTTGATCTCTCCGCTTGGCGTAGGGATCGAATTCCACCAGCGCATCGTTCGCTATGCCTCGGTTTACGACACGGGGGATTTGCTCGCAAGACGCGATGGGCTGAAGCTTGATTCCCTGTGCTATCCCGTGATGCCTACGGATGAGCTGTTTGTATACATTTGCCTGCACCATACCAAGCACTTCTGGTCGCACCTGCACTGGTTGGTCGACCTGGATGCGATTCAGCGCCATCCCGACTTCTGTCTCGAGTCCGTCAGGCGCTGTGCCGAACGACACGGCCTGGTGACAACCGTGGAGGCTTCTCTTGAGCTCCATCGGGCCATGTCGCAGGCGCAGCCCTGGGGGTATGAACCGATTTCGCCTCAAGGGCGTGAGTTGCTGTCGGCCAGTCTTGCTGCCATGGCCGGTGGACTCGAGGTCGAGCATGCGATGCAGAAAAAGATGGCCACGCCGGACTTCGCCTTTGCCTGGCAGACCACCCCTGCGCACGTCCTGCGCTGGAAGCTGCTGGGCTGGTTACGGGTGTTCCGTCCCAGCTACGTGGATTACCTTGACTGGCCGTTGCCTTCCCACTGGCAGTGGCTGTATCGCCCCATCCGACCCATGCGCGAATTTTTCCGGCGTAACACGCTGTTTCGCAACTCCTAGTCACCAAGACACCAGGGCGCTGCCATGATTCGTATGGAACGTATCTTTGCTCCTCTGCGCACGCTGCGCAGGATCTTTCCGCTGCTCTGGCAAAGCAGCCCGAAATGGACGCTAATGAGTTCACTGCTGATGGCCGTCGAGATCTTCTTCGGCCTGGCGGTTCTTTTCCTGCTGAAACGGCTCGTCGATGTCGTCACCGTCATGCTGGGCGCCGAGGCGCCTGCCGATGGGATCGGCCCTGTACTGCTCACGGTCGCTCTGACCGGGTTCTGTTCGCTGGGGTACCTGGTGGCCCGTGGGTTGTCCGGGCTGGCCAGGGAGGCGCAAGGCCTGATGGTGGCCGATACCATCGATCGTGAGATCCACCTGCGTGCCATTCGCGCCGATCTGGCTTTTTACGAAAGCCCACGCTATTTCGACACGCTGCAGCGCGCGCGGCAATCGGGCAATCAGCGGCCTGTGCAGGTGGTCAGCAACTTGATGATGCTGATCAAGAACACCTTGATGCTGGCGGGCATCGTCGTGCTGATCACCACGATCAACTTGATGCTCCTGCCCTTGCTCTTCCTCGCCATCGTGCCGGCGCTACTCGTGCGTATTCACTTCACCCGGCACCTTTATGATTGGCAGCGCAGGCGTACGCAGATGGAACGCCGCTCCGGCTACATCGATTGGCTGCTGACATCGGATATCAATGCCAAGGAGCTGCGGCTGAACCAGTTGGGAGACTATCTGCGAGACAGGTATACCGACCTGCGCGCGACCATTCGCCGCGAGCGCATGCACATCACCAAGCGTCGCACCAGCGTGGAGATCCTGGTCGCGGCTGCTGCCACGGCGGCATTCTTCTCGGCGTTGGCTTTCCTGGCTTGGCAGACCTCCCAGGGCAGGAACAGTGTCGGTGACCTCGTGCTGTTCCTGCTGATTTTCCAGCGTGCTCAAGCCATGGGCCAGGAGCTGGTCCAGCAGCTCTCCAAGCTCTACGAGGATCATCTGTACGTAGGGTTGCTGTTCGAATTTCTCGATGTCCGCCCGGGCATCGAGAGCCCGGAGCGCCCGGTCGATACGCCCGCCAGCATGACCAAGGGCGTCTGCATGGAGAACGTCAGCTTCCGCTACCCGGGAACCGAGCGGGATGTGCTGAAGAATATCAACATCTCGATCCGCCCCGGCCAGATCGTGGCGCTGGTCGGTGCCAACGGGTCCGGCAAGACCTCCCTGATCAAGCTGCTGTGCCGGCTGTACGACCCGACGTCAGGCCGCATCACGCTCGACGGGATCGATGCCAAGGCCTACAGCCTCGAGGAGTATCGGCGGGTCTTCAGCGTGATCTTCCAGGATTACGGTCGCTATGCCGACACCGCGCGCGACAATATCCGCTATGGCGATATCACCCAGCCCGAGGATACGCCGTTGATCCAGAAGGCGGGGGTGAAGTCCGGCGCCGACCCCTTCATCCAGAAACTCGAAAAAGGCTACGACACGCCGCTGACACGCATGTTCGACGGAGGCTGCGAGTTGAGCATCGGGCAGTGGCAAAAGGTCGCCCTGGCTCGCGCGTTCATGCACCAGTCGCAGGTCATCATCCTAGATGAACCGACCAGCGCGCTCGACCCCGGCGCCGAATTCGAGCTGTTCCAGGACTTCCGCGAGCGAATCGACCACCGGGCGGCGCTGATCATCAGTCACCGACTGTCGACGGTGCGCATGGCCGACTACATCTATGTGCTCGACCAGGGCGTGATTCGCGAGCAAGGCACCCATGACGAGCTGATCCGGCAACAGGGCATGTACAACGAGCTGTTCAGCCAGCAGGCGTACCACTATCGCGAGGTGGAGGCCTGAGAGGGCGATCCCGCTCAATCATGGACCCTTTCGGAAAGCGAGCGACATGCCGCTCCGTGCCTCTCCCGGGCCGGCATGTCATCAACCTGGCGGATCAGAACGGCGCTAGCGCGCCTTGTCTTCATTTCATGCGGATGACCGATTCGTGATAGCTCATACCAGACGCCTCACCCAAAGCAAATTCGTGCGCAATGTCGCCATCGTCGCGACAGGTACCGCAGGTGCACAGGCCATTACCATGGCCTTTTCCCCGATCATCACTCGCCTTTACGGACCCGAGGCCTTCGGAGTGCTGGGCACCTTCACCGCCATCCTAGCAGTGTTGGCACCGTTGGCGGCATTCAGCTACCCCATCGCGATCGTCCTGCCCAAGCAGGATGCCGATGCCCTTGGCCTGGCCCGGCTGTCGCTTGGCATCGCACTAGCAACCTCCTTGCTGACGGCTCTGGCCCTGCTGCTGTTCCACGAAGCGTTTGTCGGGGCCTTCAACCTGCAGGCCATCGAACCCTTCATCCTGCTGCTGCCCCTGGCGATGTTCTTCATGGCCTGCAAGGCCGTGATGAGCCAGTGGGTCATTCGCAAGAAGCTCTTCAAGATCAAGGCCAAGGTGGCGGTGCTGCAAGCGCTTTGGCTCAATACTGCCAAGGCAGGCATCGGCATGTTCATGCCGGTTGCCGCCGTGCTGATCGTGCTGGCGACGCTGGGCAGCATGCTGCATGCCTTCATGCTCTGGTCAGGCATTCGCAATAGCCCTGAAGGCAGGATGTCCTTGGCAGGGCCGGTGGCGGGTGAGTCCGGCGCTGGCAGCCGGGCCTTGGCCTGGCGGCATCGCGATTTCGCGTACTATCGCACCCCACAGATCATGCTCAATGCGGCCTCGCAGAGCATGCCGGTGCTGATGCTGGCGAGCTTTTTCGGGCCCGCCGCCGCCGGCTTCTATGCCTTGGGCAAGCTGGTGCTCGGGATTCCGACTACGCTGATCGGCCAATCCGTCGCTTCCGTGTTCTATCCGCGCATCAACGAGGCGATCCACAACCGGGAAGATCCCCACAAGCTGCTGATCAAGGCCACCGGGTCCTTGGCCGTGGTCGGCCTCATTCCCTTCGGGCTGGTGGTTGCCCTCGGCCCTTGGCTGTTCAGCCTGGTGTTTGGCGCGCAGTGGCATACGGCAGGCGTCTATGCCCAGTGGCTGGCGCTTTGGTCCTATTTCGGTTTCATGAACCGTCCCAGCGTGGGGGCGATACCCGTGCTGGAGCTGCAGGGTTTCTTCCTGATCTACGAAATCATCAGCATCGGCCTGCGCGCGGCCTCGCTGGCGATAGGCTTTGTCGTCTTCGAGAGCGCCTTGGCTGCCGTCGCCCTGTTCAGCCTGGTGAGCGTGGCGCTGAATGTGTCCTTGATTATCGCCACGCTGCTGGCGGCTGCTAAGTACAAGAGGGAAAATGCCCGATGAGCGATTTTATCTTCAGTTCGCAACCGAAAGCTGATGGCGAGTTGTCACGCTCCTTGCAAGCCATCTATTCGAAACAAGCGCCTGCATGCGAAGAGTTTCATGGCTCCTGGGGTTCGCTTGCGGTGACGGCCTCTCGCTATTATGGCTTCCAGCCATTGGAAACCGACCGCTATGTGTGTGTGGTGATCGGTGGCCCGGTCCTGTATTTCCAGGACAATGATTTCATCGGGCGCGAAGATCGCCAGGCGGGCACCCGAGCGATCCTCGAGCATTGGCTCGCAGGTGGGGCGGATTGGAGCGAAGATCTCAGCGGCCCTTTCGTTCTACTGGTCGTGGACAAGCAGAATGCGAGCGTGGAGTGCATCACCGATCTCATGATGTTCATTCCAGTCTACCAATATGCCGGACCTAAATCGTTGTATTGGGGGACGCATGTCGATGCCCTTGCCAATGCCTGTGGCAGGCAGGATTCCTTTGACGAGGTTTCCTTGGCCGATTTTGTCCTCAATCATGCAGTGACTCATCCTTATACGGTTTACCAAGGCATCTTCCAGTGCATGCCAGGAACCATCCACCGGTGGTCATGCAGTTGCGATCTCGTCGTGCCCGAGACTTATTGGCAGCCACTCGAAGACAACGCCTTCGCCACGCTCGAGCAGGCTGCCCGAGTACTGCGCGAAGGGGTGCAAGGCTATATTGACCGCGTGTCCGCGCCGCTGGAGAAAGTGGCGCATTTCATCAGCGCCGGGGAGGACTCGAGATCACTCGCAGGCATGCTTCCCGTGCGATTGGAGCGTGATGCGTTTGTCTTCCTCGACAGCATGAATCGGGAAGGGCGCATAGCGAGTCGTGTCGCTGCCGCCTATGGTGCCAACTTCACTCCCGGTCTTCGCAGCGAGACGCATTACCTGGACATCCTTCCGGAAGCCAGTGCCTTGGTAGGCACGGGCCACCAGTATATCCACGCCCACTCGTTGGGGTTTGACAAGAAATGCCATCTTGCCGACTACCGCGCCGTATTTGGGGGGTATATATCGGATACCCTCCTGAAAGGGCAATATGCCAGGAAGCCGGCATGGCTGAAAAAGTTTCCTTTTCTTCCCCAGGTGGAAGTCCAGGGCGAAAGCAGGACGTCGGCGCTGAGACATCCCTTGTTTCCCAAGGATATTCTGGATGAGATGACTCGGCGTCGGCGCGAGCACTATCATAAGGTGCATGCGCTTCGCCCCCATTGTGCGCATGAATGGTTCGAGCTGTGGCCGGCCACGATGAGGCTCACGATACCCAATATCTATTGCAACCGGCGGCTGTTTGCGAGCCATGAAGTCTTCATGGCCAAGGAGTCGGTCAAGGTTGCGGCGAGCGCGCCGATTGGCTGGAAGCTGAACCGTCGTCTTTTCCATGCGGCATTCAAACCCGCCTTGCGCCGTAGCCGCTATATCGCTCATGCCGATGGGCGGTTGCCTTATTTCCCTTGGTGGGTGAACTCTCCGATTCAGTTTGTTACCTGGTTCAACCGCCAGTTGGCGCGAAGAATCGGCCGGAAGAAAAGTCACCAGGGGCCTTGGAGCGATTGGGAAGGCCTGATGGCGTCAAGCGCATGGGAGGCGGAAGTCGACAGGATCAAGGCCTGCCAGCTGCCTGGTGGACTCGACCTTGCCGTGGCCGCCAATGCATTGCACAAGGAGAGCACCAGCCTGTCGCTGGGTTCGAAGCTCAATCTCCTTCAACTGGGCCACCAGTTAACCTGCGGCAAGGAGGCGAGTGCTGAAATGACAGTAATGGACGCCTCCGACTACCTGCAGCAAGCGGCGCAGAGCAGCAACCGCAGCGTTCTTGGCTAGATGGGCTGTGGGAAAGCTTCAGGGGCTGGCCCGCAACGCTACGCACGCTGACGGACTTGCAGTGCCATGGCTGAGTGCCATGGCTGCTCCAAGGGCAGGTCAGTAGGGCGTAGCCGGGACGCCAGGCTCAGGTAGCGTTTCCAGGGCGTGCTGCGCCTGAGGCTGCCATGGGCCTGGCAAGGTAGCGGCCTTGGTGAGTGCCTGGCGTGCCTCTTCGCGTTTCCCGTGCTCCTCCAGCAGCAGGCCAAGGTTCAGCCAGGCCACTGCCAGGTCGTCGCGATGGTGGGTGGCGTTGCGAAAGGCTTCGATGGCTCGCTCGCCCTCACCGGCCTGGTACAAGGCGTTGCCAAGCGCAAAATGCCCCATCGCTGACGCGGGGAAGCGCTCCACCAGGGCCTGCCAGGCGGGTAGCGTGGCCTGCGGGCCCTGGACCTGCTCGAACGCTGCGATCGCCTCCATGGCACGGTACTCGCCTATGTCGTGCGGCAGCATGCCGGGGGGCAGGGCGACAAAGGCCCAACGTCCGCTGCGCGCCCAAGTGGCATCGAAGCGGCGGAACGATTCACTGCGTTGCGCCTCCTCGCCGCTATGCAGCGTCAGCGTCCTGGCCGGCACGTCATAGCCGATGGCGACGGCGTAGTGCCACATCGGCCATGCCGGCAGCGCGAGGTTCTGCATCACTACCACCGGGTTGTCGGCAGCGAGCTCGGTCAGCAGGGCATCGAAGGTGTTGTCCAGCACGAAGGGAATGCGCCCATGGCGCCGCGTTGCGGCCAGCATCTCGGGCTGAACGCTACCCTCACGGCCGGGTATGAACACCTGTGGGATCAAGGTGTCGACGCCGACATCGATTTCGGCGTGATTGAGTACCATCGCCAGCGAGGCGGGGCCGCACTGATACTCGCGCTGGGCGTGGAACGGCACGTCCTGGATTTGCCGCTGGGAGGGGATCTGCTGGGTGGTGGTGTCGGCCAGGCGAGGCGGGGTGGCGCATCCCGCCAGTAGCAGCACGGCCAGCGCCAACAGAACAACGCCCGCGAGGCGGGCGTTGGGGTGTGGCCAGGGGGCTCGTTGCGTCATGGCGACGAGTTCAGCGCGTGAAGGGGAACACGTTGGTCAGGCCGAGGATGTCGGTGACCAGCAATACAATGAAGACGACCAGCAGCGCACCGACGACACTCGCCCCGGCGGGGAGCTGCTCGAGCTGTTCCGCCATCAGCCGTGCCTCTTCGTCGGTCAGGGCGGCCACGCGTGCGTCCACTTCGGCCAGGTCTACCCCTTGGGCAACTAGCTGTTCCTGCACCTCGGTGCGCGACAGGATCTCCTGGATACGCTCGCGGTCGGCGTTCTGGCGCTCAGCGCTCAGCGCCTCATGGGTGCTGACCAGCGAAGTGCCGGGGGTGGGGGCGGCAACCGCCGTGAGGCTGCCCAGAACCAGGGCAAGGATGAGGAAAGGCGTGAGAATGCGGCGAAATGCTTTCATGGCTAAATTCCTTCTTTTTTTGGGATTTGAGCTTCCGGCAGTGGCGCTTGCTCGTTCGTGATGAATGATACGGCGATGTCCTTGCTCAGCGATGCCTTATTAGTATAAGCAAATTTGGCTCGTTGTTTCATGCTGTTGCATTCCACGACACGGGTGAGTGCCGCGCGGGCGGGCTTCTCAACCCACGCGATAGGAGAGCGGCATTTCGGCAAGCAGGCCGCGGCCCCCGGCCAGGGTCAGCGCCAGGTCGTGTACGCCTTCGTAGGGGGGAACGCTGCCGGCGCCCTTGATGGCCAGGTCGAGGCGCTGTGCGAACATAAGCAGCTTGTGCAGTCGCCGGATGGGCAAGCGCGCCACGGCCTGCTGGTAGGCGGGACGCCGCTTGTCGAAGATGGCCGGTTTCTGTGCCTTGCAGGCGTGCTCGAAGCTCTGCCCCTGCTCGAGATGCTGGTGCAGCGAGAGCAGGGTGCGCAGCTCGCGGGTCAGCGCCCACAGGATGATGGGAACCTCGACGCCTTCGCCACGCAAACCCTGCAGTATGCGTGTCACGCGGTTGCGTTCGCCTTTCAGGCAAGCGTCCGCCAGCGTGAAGACATCGTAGCGGGCGCTGTCTTCGACCCCGCCGGTAATCTGCGCGGGGTTGACGCGTGCTCCCTGGGGCAGTAGCAGGGCAAGTTTCTGCAGCTCCTGGTCGGCCGCGAGCAAGTTGCCTTCGGTGCGTTCGCCCAGCAGGCGCGCGGCATCGAGGTCGAGATTCAGCCCGTGCCGTTCGGCACGGTCGCGCAGCCAAAAGCCGAGGCGCGAGACGTCCACCGGCCATACCGGCACGAACAGCCCGAGCTTGTCTAACGCCTGGAACCAGGCACTCTTCTGCTGGCGATAATCGAGCTTGCCCATGCTCACCAGCAGCACGTTGTCGCGGTTGCCAGGCGTGTCGGCATACTCTTTCAACGCCTTGGCACCCTCCTGGCCAAGGCTCTGGCTGCCCAGGCGCAGTTCGATCAGCTTGCTCGAGGCGAACAGCGACAGGCTGGCGGCCGACTCATGCAGCCGGCCCCAGGCGAAGTTGCCTTCCACATGCAGGATCTCGCGCTCTTCGATGCCACGCTGGCGGGCGGCGGCGCGCACGCTGTCACACGCCTCCATGTGCTGCAGCGGCTCCTCGCCGGACACGATCACCACCGGCGGCAGTTTCTTGGCCAGCGCCTCGGGCAGCTTGTCGGCAAACACCTTCACAGTGGAGTTCGCCGTGGTGCGACTGGCTCAGCCATTGTCCAGGGCTCGCAGGCGTTCCACCAACTGGCGCAGCAGGTCACGTTGCAGTTCCTGACGCACCTCCTCGCGCAGCTCGTCGTGGCCGAGCAGGTTGTCGTCATTGAGCACGAAGCGCACTTCGGCCTGCACCTGCTGCTGCGCGATAGCGTAGGCGCCATCGCGGCGGCGCTGCACCGAGAAGGGGACCCGCAGCACCGCTTCCATTTCGCGGGGACCGCGATCCAGAACCCCCAGTTGCCGCTCCTGGTACTGCTCAGGCCCCAGGTTGACCACCATGGGGGCCTGATCGTGCACCCGGGTGCCGGCCGAGGTCAGTCGTGCGACCAGCAGACGGGCCAGTTCGCTATCGCTACCGGCCACGTCCAGTTCGTCGATGACGGCCTCCTGTGTCTCCCAGCCGCGCAGGCGAAAGCCGCAGCCGGCAAGGCCCAGGCTGCCTGCGGTGGCCATGAGCAGGCCGAGAAAAGTGCGTCGCTGCATGAGCCGCTCCTTGCTTACCCGACGACGATGTTGACCAGCTTGCCCGGCACCACGATCACCTTGCGCACCGTCTTGCCCTCGATATGGCGCTGCACGTTCTCGGCGGCGAAGGCTTCTGCTTCGATGCTTTCCTTGGCAGCGTCGGCGGCGACTTCGATGCGCGCACGCAGCTTGCCGTTGACCTGCACGACCAGCTCCAGGGTGTCGCGGGCCAGGGCCGCTTCGTCGGCCTTGGGCCAGGCGGCGTCGATGGCGGGCTCCGCATGGCCCAGCTCGCGCCACAGGGCATGGCTGGCGTGGGGGGTGATCGGGGCCAGCAGCAGAACGCAGGCTTCCACGGCCTCACGAGCCACGGCGAGACCCATGGGGGAGGTATCGTCGAACCTGGACAGCGCGTTGGTCAGCTCCATCACCGCGGCGATGGCGGTGTTGAAGGTGGTGCGCCGGCCGATATCGTCACTGGCCTTCTTGATCGTCTCATGAGTCTTGCGGCGCAGTTCGCGCTGGGCGTCGTCGAGCGCTGTGGCATCCAGCGCGCCCGGTTCGCCGGCCTCGAGGTGCTCCGCGACCAGGCGCCACAGGCGCTTGAGGAAGCGGCTGGCGCCTTCGACCCCCGAGTCCGACCACTCCAGCGACTGCTCCGGCGGCGCGGCGAACATCATGAACAGGCGCACGGTGTCGGCGCCGAAGCGGTCGATCATCGACTGCGGGTCGACGCCGTTGTTCTTCGATTTCGACATCTTCTCGATGCCGCCCATCTCCACCGGCTGGCCGTCGCTGACCAATAGCGCGCTGATCGGGCGGCCCTTGTCGTCGCGCTTGACCTCCACGTCGGCGGGGTTGAACCACTGCTTGCCGCCGTTCGGCGTGTTCCGGTAGAAGGTCTCGGCGATCACCATGCCCTGGGTGAGCAGGCGCTGGAACGGCTCGTCGACCTTCACCAGGCCCAGGTCGCGCATCAGCTTGGTGAAGAAGCGTGCGTAGAGCAGGTGCAGGATGGCGTGCTCGATGCCGCCGATGTAGAGATCCACCGGCAGCCAATAGTCGGCGCGCTCGTCGAGCATCGCCTCATGGTTGTCGGCACAGCAGAAGCGGGCAAAGTACCAGGACGATTCCATGAAGGTGTCGAAGGTGTCGGTTTCGCGCACCCAGCCGTCGCCCAGCTCAGAGAATTCGGGCATGCGCTTCAGCGGTGAACCTGATGCGTCGACGGTGACTTCCATCGGCAGCGCGACCGGAAGCTCCTCGTCGGAGAGCGCCACGGTCTGGCCCTCGGGGCCGTACTTCACCGGAATCGGCGCGCCCCAGTAGCGCTGGCGAGCCACGCCCCAGTCGCGCAGGCGGTAGTGGGTCTTGACCTCGCCGCGGCCAAGCTCGGCCAGCCTGGCGGCGATCGCCTCGAAGGCGGCATCGAAGTCCAGGCCGTCGAATTCGCCGGAGTGGATCAGCCGGCCGTATTCCGCGTAGGCGCCGGCGGAGAGATCGGGCGCCTGGCCGTTCTCGTCGGCGATCACCGCCTCGATGGGCAGGTCGTACTTGGTGGCGAATTCCCAATCCCGCTGGTCATGCCCCGGAACCGCCATCACCGCGCCGGTGCCGTACTCCATCAGCACGAAGTTGGCCACGTACACGGGCACCTCGCGGCCGGTCAGCGGATGCACGGCCACATGCCCGGTGGGCATGCCGCGTTTCTCCATGGTGGCAAGCTCCGCTTCCGAGGTGCCGCCGCGGGCACACTCTTCGCAGAAGGCGGCCAGCTCGGGGTTGCTTTCTGCCGCCGCCTTGGCCAGCGGGTGGCCGGCGGCAACCGCCACATAGGTGACGCCCAGCAGGGTGTCGGGGCGGGTGGTATAGACCGACAACGGCTCGGCAAGGCTGCCGTCCGCGCTCTTGATGTCGGAGCCCTCAGCGAGCTTGATATCAAAGCTCAGCTCGACGCCGCGCGACTTGCCGATCCAGTTGCGCTGCATGGTCTTGACCTGCTCTGGCCACTCGATCTTGTCGAGATCGGCGAGCAGCTCATCGGCGTAGTCGGTGATGCGCAGGAACCACAACGGAATCTCCTTGCGTTCCACCAGGGCGCCGGAGCGCCAGCCGCGTCCCTCGATGACCTGCTCGTTGGCCAGCACGGTCTGGTCCACCGGATCCCAGTTGACCGTGGACATCTTCTTGTACACCAGACCCTTCTCCACCAGCTTGGCGAAGAACCACTGCTCCCAGCGGTAGTAGCTGGTGTCGCAGGTAGCGAACTCACGGCTCCAGTCGTAGGCGAACCCCAGCGCCTTGAGCTGCTGGCGCATGTAGTCGATGTTGTCGTAGGTCCACTTGGCCGGGGGCACCTGGTTCTGGATCGCCGCGTTCTCGGCCGGCATGCCGAAGGCGTCCCAGCCCATGGGCTGCATCACGTTCTTGCCCTGCATGCGCTGGAAGCGCGAGACCACGTCGCCGATGGTGTAGTTGCGCACGTGCCCCATGTGCAGCTTGCCGCTGGGGTAGGGGAACATCGACAGGCAGTAGAACTTCTCGCGGCTGGCGTCTTCCACCGCCTTGAAGCACTGGTTCTTGTCCCAGAACTGCTGGGCGTCGCGTTCGATTTCAAAGGGCTTGTACTGTGCGTCCATCGGCTTTCGCAATGACCTTAGAGTGTTCGGGTATGGGGCGACATGCGCTTGCGCAGGAATGTGTCCGACGTCATCTCCGACCTTCAGCCAGACGATAAAACGTTGAACTGGCGGCAAGATGGCGTCTAAATGGTAACCAAGGATACCCCAGTAGGGCATGCCCGGCCATGCCCGGCCCATGCCGAATCCGCTTCGAGGAGATGACCATGAGCGAACGCCCCGACTCTCATCGTGAAAATCGGCTGCGTGAAGGTTATGAACGTGTGCTTGCCCGGCTGCGCGAGGGCGCCGACGACCTGACCTGGGAGAACCTCCAGCACGAGTTGGACGAGGCGGTCGAGTTCGAGGCCGAGCTCGAGGAGTTCACCAAGGACGAACTCGCCCTGCTGCGCGCCTGGGTCGAGCGCGACCTGATCGACATGCGCCGTTACCTGCGCGAAGGGGGCCGCGGTGTGGCCGCCTGGCTGGGCATCGACCTCGACCAGCTCTCGCGCAAGGTGGTGGATTCGCTGTTCTCCATTGCCGATCGCAGCATCGTCGACAACGAGCGGCTCAAGGAGGACCTGGAAGCCGCCCGTGCCGACTACTGCGAGGGCGAGGTGGCGGCACCCGGTCGCATGGCCTGCGTGCACTGCGACGCCGTGGTCGATCTCGAGGGCGTGACCCGCATCGAGCCCTGCCACCAGTGCGGCCACCGGTACTTCTACCGCGTATCGCAATAGCGCTGTCTGGCAAGCTCGTCAGACATAGCCCGTTCGACATAACCCGTCAGACATAGCCCGTTCGACGCCGTGGGCCGGCAGTAGCCGGCCTGCGGCGCCTCTCTGCAGCGCCCTTCCTGTCAAAGCCAGGCGTCGAGCAGCATGATCGCGCCCACCACCAGGGCGCTGAGCGCCACGGCGTAGCCCAGGTTGAGCCGCATCATGCGATAGCCGCTGACGCCGTAGCGCCCCTGCAGCGACAGGTTGATGCCCGACAGCGGTCCCACCGAGGTGCCCACCGCCCATGAGGCGAGCGCCGTGAAGGCGAACAGGGTCTGCTCGTGGCCGACCAGATGGAGGGTCGAAGCGAGCACCGATACGCCGATGATCGGATGCAGACCGATCACGGCACTGACCACGATGGCCAGGAAACTGACGATGGCCTGGGCGGGGCCGAAGCGAGCGAACAGCGTCCATTCGCTGCCCGCGGCAGCCGTCACCAAGGTCGACAAGCCGAGCGTCAGCAGCCCGGCGGAGAGAAACAGGGCGATCTCGCCGCGCATGGCCGGAAGCCGCGTGAGGGTGTGCTGGCGGACGCGATGCCAGGTCCAGCGTGGTCCGGCGGGCAGGTTGCTGGCCAGCGCCACCGCCGGCAGTACGAACGTGATGATGCTGACGATGCCGAGCTCGGGCGTTAGCTGGAAATGGAACAGCATCACCAGGGCCGCCATGGCGACCGGCATCAGTAGGCTGCGGGGGGAAAGCGAGAAGCCCGCCACCTCGGCCAGGTCGAAGCGGCGCGATAGCTCGAGCGTGGTCAGCGCGCCGCTGACCAGTGCCAGGGGCAGGCCGATGGCGAGGATGCGTGAGTATTCCATGCCCGGTGCCAGCGTCATCACCACCCCCATGGAGGCGAAGAAGGGCGACCACAGCGCGGCGCTGGAGAGGCCGCGATTGAGCGCCAGCAGCTGGGGCGTGGTCAGCGGAGCGCGCCGGGCCAGGCGGTCGCCGATCATGAACACCGTCGACAGGTTGAGGATGGTGCCGAGCAGGTGCACGCCAAGCCAGGTGCCCAGGGTGCCACGGCGCCCGGTAACGGGTCGTCCGAGGGGGCGCGACGAGCCGCTGCGGTTGCCGATCAAGGCGATGAAGCTGACGCCCACCAGCATCGCCACCACATAGCTGTTGCCGCTGGTGACCGCTGGCCAGGCGACCTCGGCCCCATAGCGCCAGCGCGAGACGATCAGCAGGCCCAGGCCGATGACGGCCAGCGCCCCGGCCTGCCAGCGGGTGCGCCGGGGAATGTCGCGCCACAGTAGCAGGGTGGCCAGCCATAGGGCATGGCCGACCCCGTGCGGCAATGGCAAGAGACCGGCAAAGGCGAGGATCTGCTGCGCCAGCCCAAGCAGGATCAGCACGCCTGCCAGGGCATGGCGCAAGGGCATCGGGGTTGGGTCGGACGACGACACGATGGCGTGGCTCCAGGCGGAGTCGAAGGTTATTGTGAGCAGTCTAACAATGTCTGCCTATCGCCGGCGGCTCGCCGTATCACGTGCCGCTTCCAACAGCGAGAGCATCGCCCGCGCGGCATTGGAGAGCGTGCGGCTGCGGTGCACCACGTAGCCCAGGGAGCGATGGATGGCGGGGTGGTCCACGTCCAGTTCAGGCAGTTCGCCTGCCACCAGCCGCTCCGGCAGCAGGCTCCAGCCCAGGCCGATGGCGGTCATCATCTTGAGCGTCTCGAGATAGTTGGTGGCCAGTGCCACGGGGAGCGTCAGGCCGGCGGCGGCGAAGCGCGATTCGATGAGCGTGCGGGTGAAGGTCAACGGGCCGGGTAGCACGGCGTCGAAGGCACACAGTTCGTGCAGCGAGAGCCTGCCGTAACCGGCCAGCGGGTGATCGTGGGCGCAGACGAAGCACATCCGGTCCTGCCATACGGGTACCACGTCCAACTGAGGGTCCGGATGTGGTGCCAGCGTCACCACGGCGATCTCCAGCTCGCCGTCCAGCACGCCCTGGTAGGCCAGCTCCGAATCGAGGAAGCGCAGGTCCAAGCGCACCTCTGGGTGGGCGCGGGTGTAGGCCTTGAGCAGCGGAGGCAGGCGGTGCAGGCCGATATGGTGGCTGGTGGCCAGGGTCAGGCTGCCGGCCACTTGTCCCTCCAGGTTGGTCAGGGCGCGACGACTGTCATCCATCATGACCAGGATCTGGCGTGCGCGAGGGAGCAGCACGCGGCCCGCTTCCGTGAGTGTGACGCGGCGGCCGATGCGGTCGAACAGCCGCGCATCGATCTGGTCTTCCAAGGTGGCGATGCGCTTGGAAACCGCTGGCTGCGTCAGGTGCAGCTGCTCGGCGGCGCGCGAGAAGCTGGCGCTGTCGGCCACGGCGAGGAAGGCTTGCAGGCTTTGGGTGTCCATCAGATTTCATATTCCTTTATGGAATTCAATGCATAAATAACATGAATTGCTTTTATGGACGAGGGGCGGGAGACTGAACGCCATCACCCGATAGGTAACCAAGGGCGCCAGCGCCCGGGAGAACGATATGGCAGGCCAGACGCTTTACGACAAGCTGTGGTCGCAGCACCTGGTGAAGGAGCGCGACGACGGCACTGCACTGATCTACATCGACCGCCAGCTGCTCCACGAAGTGACCTCGCCGCAGGCCTTCGAGGGTCTGCGCCTGGCCGGGCGCAAGCCGTGGCGTCTCGACGCCAACCTGGCCACGCCGGACCACAACGTGCCGACCACGGTGAAGGAGCGCGCCGAGGGCAATGCCGGCATCAAGGACCCGGTATCGCTGATCCAGGTGCAGACGCTTGACGACAACTGCGTCGAGTTCGGCATCGAGGAGTTCAAGATCAACGACCCGCGCCAGGGCATCGTCCACGTGGTGGGGCCGGAGCAGGGCGCCACCCTGCCGGGGATGACCGTGGTCTGCGGCGACTCCCACACCGCCACCCACGGCGCCTTCGGTGCGCTGGCCCATGGCATCGGCACCTCCGAGGTGGAGCACGTGCTCGCCACCCAGTGCCTGCTGGCGCAGAAGATGAAGAACATGCAGGTGCGCGTCGAAGGCAAGCTCGGTGCCGGCGTCACCGCCAAGGACGTGGTGCTGGCCATCATTGGCAGGATCGGCACCGCCGGCGGCACCGGCTACGCCATCGAGTTCGCCGGCAGCGTCATTCGCGAGCTCTCCATGGAAGGCCGCATGACCGTGTGCAACATGGCCATCGAGGCCGGCGCCCGGGTCGGCCTGATCGCGGTGGACGACACCACCATCGACTACCTCGCCGAGCGCCCCTTCGCACCGAAGGGCGAGCATTGGCAGGCCGCCGTGGCCGACTGGCGCCAGCTGGTTTCCGACGCCGACGCCCAGTTCGACAAGGTGGTGACGCTGGATGCCGCCGATATCGAACCCCAGGTGAGCTGGGGCACCAGCCCCGAAATGGTCACCGGCATTTCCGGCGAAGTGCCCGACCCGGCCGAGCAGGGCGACGATACGCTCAAGCGCGGCTATACCCGTGCGCTCGAGTACATGGGGCTTGCACCCAAGCAGAAGATCACCGATATCCGCCTCGACAAGGTCTTCATCGGTTCGTGCACCAACTCGCGCATCGAGGACCTGCGCGAAGCCGCCAAGGTCGCGCGTGGGAAGAAGGTGGCAGACTCCATCAAGCTCGCCATGGTGGTGCCGGGCTCCGGCCTGGTGAAGCGCCAGGCCGAGGCCGAGGGGCTCGACAAGATCTTCATCGAGGCGGGCTTCGAGTGGCGCGAGCCGGGCTGCTCCATGTGCCTGGCGATGAACGCCGACAAGCTCGGTGCCGGCGAGCACTGCGCCTCCACCTCGAACCGCAACTTCGAGGGGCGCCAGGGCTACGGCGGGCGTACCCACCTGGTCAGCCCGGCCATGGCCGCCGCCGCCGCCATCGCCGGACACTTCGTCGATGTCCGTAGCTTCGACGTGCAGCCCGTCGCAGAGGAGGCCTGAGCCATGAGAAAGTTCGAACGCACCGAAGGGCTCGTCGCGCCGCTCGACCGCGCCAACGTCGACACCGACCTGATCATCCCCAAGCAGTTCCTCAAGTCGATCAAGCGCACTGGCTTCGGCGTCAACCTGTTCGACGAGCTGCGCTACCTCGACGAGGGGCAGCCCGGGCAGGACTGCTCGCAGCGCCCGCTCAACCCTGACTTCATGCTCAACCAGCCGCGCTACCAAGGGGCCAGCGTGCTGCTCGCGCGGCGCAACTTCGGCTGTGGCAGCTCCCGCGAGCACGCACCCTGGGCGCTGGAGGACTTCGGCTTCCGCGTGGTGATCGCACCGAGCTTCGCCGATATCTTCTACAACAACGCCTTCAAGAACGGCCTGCTGCTGATCACCCTGCCGGAAGAGACGGTGGATCGCCTCTTTGCCGAGGTGGAAGCCAACGAAGGCTACCGCCTCGACGTGGACCTCGAGAACCAGCGGGTGATCACGCCGAGCGGCGAGATCCTCGAATTCGAGGTCGACGCCTTCCGCAAGCACTGCCTGCTCGAGGGGCTCGACGACATCGGCATCACGCTGCAGGACGAGGACGCCATTCGCGCCTTCGAGCAGAAGCAGCGCCAGGCCCGGCCGTGGCTGTTCCGCGATACCGCTTGAACAAGGAAGCAACGATGACACGCAAGATTCTGGTACTGCCGGGTGACGGCATCGGCCCCGAGATTACCACCGAGGCCAGCCGTATCCTGGCCGCCTGCCAGGCCCAAGGCCTCGACGTCGAGATCGAGGAGGGGCTGGTGGGTGGCGCTGCCTATGACGAGCACGGCGAGCCGCTGCCCGCAGTGACCCTCGACAAGGCCAAGGGCGCCGACGCCATCCTGCTCGGCGCCGTGGGTGGGCCCAAGTGGGACAAGCTCGAGGACCTGGCCAAGCGCCCCGAGAAGGGCCTGCTCGGCCTGCGCAAGAACCTCGGCCTGTTCGCCAACCTGCGCCCGGCCATCACCTACCCGCAGCTGGCCAGCGCCTCCAGCCTCAAGCCCGAGCTGGTCGCCGGCCTCGACATCATGATCGTGCGCGAGCTCACCGGCGGCATCTACTTCGGCCAGCCCCGCGGCATCGAGGTGCGCGACGGCCAGCGGGTCGGCTTCAACACCTATATCTATTCCGAAAGCGAGATCGAGCGTATCGGCCGGGTCGCCTTCGAGCTGGCGCAGAAGCGTGGCAAGCGCCTGTGCAGTGTCGACAAGGCCAACGTGCTCGAAGTCACCATCCTGTGGCGCGAAGTGATGGAGCGCCTGGCGCCGGAGTATCCCGACGTCGAGCTTTCCCACATGTACGTCGACAACGCCGCCATGCAGCTGGTGCGTGCGCCCAAGCAGTTCGACGTGATGGTCACCGGCAACATGTTCGGCGACATCCTCTCCGACGCCGCGGCCATGCTCACCGGTTCCATCGGCATGCTGCCCTCGGCCTCGCTCAACGAGAGCGGCCAGGGCATGTACGAGCCCTGCCACGGCAGCGCCCCTGATATCGCCGGTAAAGGCATCGCCAACCCGCTGGCGACGATCCTCTCGGTGGCCATGATGCTGCGCTATTCGCTCTCCGAGCCCGAGCTTGCCCAGCGCATCGAGGACGCCGTGGGTAAAGTGCTGGACGACGGCCTGCGCACCGCGGATATTGCCTCCGAAGGCACGCGTACCGTGTCCACGCGGGAAATGGGCGATGCCGTGCTGGCGGCGTTCGAGTCGCTTTGACGCACGCGCCTTGACCCGTTGTCGTAACCCCCTGCCCGGGCCCGCCTGCGAGGTGGGCCCGGGTCATGTATACTATTGGCCTCATTCTTTCCAGGAGGACTTCACATGTTGAAAGTCGGTTTCGTCGGTTGGCGCGGCATGGTGGGCTCGGTACTCATGCAGCGCATGCAGGAGGATGGAGATTTCGACGGCATCGAGCCGATCTTCTTCACCACCTCCCAGGTCGGCCAGGCCGGCCCCGACATCGGCGTGGACGTGCCTCCGCTCAAGGATGCCACCGACCTCGATGAGCTCAAGGCGCTGGACGTGGTGATCACCTGCCAGGGCGGCGACTACACCAAGCAGGTGTATGGCGACCTGCGCCAGGGCGGCTGGAAGGGCTACTGGATCGACGCCGCCAGCACCCTGCGCATGGAGGACGAAGCGGTCATCGTGCTCGACCCGGTCAATCGTCGGGTCATCGACGAGCAGCTGGCGCGTGGCACCAGGACCTTCGTCGGCGGCAACTGCACCGTCAGCCTGATGCTGATGGGCCTGGGTGGCCTGTTCGAGGCCGACCTGATCGAGTGGATGACCTCCATGACCTATCAGGCCGCCTCCGGCTCCGGTGCCAAGCACATGCGCGAATTGCTGCTGCAGATGGGCGCGCTGCGCGACTGCGTCGCCGACGAGCTGAACGACCCGGCCAGCGCCATTCTCGACATCGACCGCAAGGTTACCCAGGCCATGCGCAGCGGTGACTTCCCGGTCGACAATTTCACCGCGCCGCTGGCCGGCAGCCTGCTGCCCTGGATCGACACCAAGCTCGACAACGGCCAGAGCCGCGAGGAGTGGAAGGGCAGCGTCGAGACCAACAAGATCCTCGGCGTCCAGGGCAACCCGATTCCGATCGACGGTCTCTGCGTGCGTATCGGCGCCATGCGTTCCCACAGCCAGGCCTTCACCATCAAGCTCAAGAAGGACGTTCCGCTGGATGAGATCGAAGAGCGCATCGCCAAGCACAACGAGTGGGTCAAGGTGATTCCCAACGACAAGGAGGCCACCATTGCCGGCCTGACGCCTTCGGTCGTCACGGGCACCCTGAGCATCCCTGTGGGCCGCCTGCGCAAGCTGAACATGGGCGGCGAGTATCTCTCGGCGTTCACCTCGGGCGACCAGCTGCTGTGGGGTGCGGCAGAACCCCTCAAGCGCATGCTGAAGATCCTGCGCGAACAGTAATCGCGGCTGGCAATAAAGTACGGGGCATCCCTTCAGGATGCCCCGTTTTCTTTTGCTTGAGTCAAGGCAAGATATGGTATACCGCTAAGACATAAGGCTGGGTCGACCAGGCCTGGCTCGGACGACAAGAACCACTGAACGGCTACCCCCAGGGTGGCGGAGCAAGGGAACTCAATGAGACGCAAGCTGACGATCGCCATGCTGTGGGCCACGGCATCGCTAAGCCCTGCGGCACTGGCGCTCGGGGTGGGGGAAGTCGAGGTGCGCTCTACGCTGCAGATGCCGCTGCAGGCCGTCATCCCCCTGACCGATACCGCTGGCCTGGAGCCGGGCCTGCTGCGTGTTTCCATGGCCGACGCACGGGACTTCGAGGCGGCAGGCCTGATTCGTACCCCGCTGGTGGCGGGCATTCGCGCAGCGGTCAGCCAGGCACAAGGGCAGTGGCGGGTTGAGCTGGCCAGCGAAGGGACCATCACCGAGCCCTGGCTGGATCTCCTGCTGCGCTTCGACTGGCCCGGCGGCCAGCAGCTGCGCGAAGTGACCCTGCTGCTCGACCCTCCCGGCTACGATCAGCTGCCGGTGTTGGTGCAGGCGCCCGCCGTCGTGGCGGTTCAACCCTCGTCAGCGGCGGCACAACCCGCCCCCACACCACGGCCAGCGCCGGTAGTTGCGAACCCCGCCGCAGGGGCCGCCTGGGTGGCAAGCGGCGATACGCTCTGGAACGTGGCCACCCGGCTGCGGCCCGACAGCGGCATCAGCATGGACCAGATGATGATCGCCCTGGTCGAGGCCAACCCCGAGGTGTTTCCCTCGGGCAATATCAATGCCATGCGGGCGGGCTTCTCACTGAACGTTCCGTCTCGCGAGGCTATCGCCGCGCGCACCGCCGAGGAGTCACGCGAGATCGTGCTGGCCATGAACCAGGCCTGGGCACAGCGTGGCCGAGGCGCTCCCGCACGCGTACCCCTGGGAGGGGGCGTGCCGCCGGTCGTGGCGGTGGCCAGCGCTTCGGAAGCGGCGTTGCCCGCGCCGGAAACCGGGTCGGTAGGCGAGCCTGGCGGCGTTACCGCCCTTGCGCAAGACGAGCCCGTAGCCTCGCCGGAACAGCGCCTGACCCTGCTCAGCGATGCCGAGCTGTCCACCGAGGATGAAGCCGGCCAGCCCCCCCTGCACACCGCAGGCGACGTCGATGATGCGCCGTCAGGCGTTGCCGACGGCCTGGCGGAGCAGGCCCTGCCCATGGAAGAGCAGCGCCTTGCCGAGCTGGAGCGTCGCTGGCAGGCGAGCCAGGAGGCCCTGGCAGAGGTGCGAGTCGAACGCGATGCGCTGCAGCAGGAGCTGGGCAGCCTGAGCGAACAGATGGACGCGATGCGCGAGCAGCTCGCCCTGTTGCTGGCGGGTGGGGGCGGGGCGGTCGGCGCAGGGCCCGGCGGCCTGGCGGTGGCACCCCAGGCAGAGCCGACCTGGTGGGGAAGTGCCTACCAGGCGGCCGAAGAGCGAAGCCTGATGCTGGGCGGAGCGAGCCTTGCCGCACTGCTCGGGCTCTGGCTGTGGTTGCGCCGCCGCCGCACGGCGCAGCGGGGTCCCCTGGCCGCCTACACCACCTTGCCCCCGGTAATGGGCGATTCGATGGCGACAGCCGTGCCGGGCGGCACGGTCGCGGTGACGGACCGCCCTCCCTACACGCCGCCTGGCATGAGCGTGGCGGCGGCTGAAAAAGAGGCGCCTCGCCAGGCCCCCGTGCCCCAGGCTGAGGCGATCAGCGAAATCGACATCTTCATGGCCTATGGGCGCCATGACGAAGCCAGAACGCTGCTGGAAGCCAGCCTGGCGCAGGAGCCGGGGCGCCACGAACTTCGGCTCAAGCTGTTGACCCTCGCCCTCGAGCAAGGAGACTGGCAAGCGGCCGAGCAGCAGATGCAAAAGCTTGGCGAGACGGGTGATCCCGCCCTCATGGCCGAGGCGGCGCGCTTGCTGGCCAAGCGGGGCGTTGCCAAGGAGGCCGGCGTAACCTCCGTGGGCGTCTCGGAGCCGTCCGCGACGGAGTTGACACCGCCTGGGACGACGAGCGAAACAGCCGTCGCGAACGATGCTGCAACGGGGGCCGCGCTTGAGCCCGAGCGGCTGTCCGAGCCCGAGCCCGAGCCCGTGGCCAAGCCTGAGCCTGAGCCAGCGCCTTTGCCTGAAACCGAAGCGGCGAACCTGGCCGGGAATGCCCATGGCGTCGAGCCACCCACGCAGAGCGAGCCGATAGCCTGGGATGTGATTGACTACAGGCCTCCCTCCCTGGGTCCAGAGCCGGCGCCACGGATGGAGACCCCGATGCAGCCGAGCATCGAGTTTCCCCAGGCGCAGGCGCCACGGAATGACGCGTCCCGATCGCCTGCCGCGCCGGCAGTGCGCCCCGTCTCGCCAGCCGAGGAGGCCGTGTGGGAGGTCGAGGAGGTGGCCTTCCCGCCGCTTGACCGCGATAATGGCGCGGCCCCGGCCGAGGCGTCCCCCTGGGTCGACCTCGCTGCCGCTCGTCGCCTGCTGGAGAATGGCGAAATGGAGCGCGCCCGAGCGCTGTTGCAGCGCCTGCTCGATGGGGCCGAGGACGCGCGCCTGCGTGACGAAGCCCAGGCGCTGATGACACTCTATCGGCTTTGATGGTGGCATGACCCTGTTTCGACTTCTCGATGATCGCCGCCCCCTGGCTGGCCGCCTGGCCATGGGGGTGGAATACGACGGCAGCGCCTATTGCGGCTGGCAACGCCTCAAGCATGCCGCCTCGGTCCAGGGCGAACTGGAACGCGCCCTTGCCAAGGTGGCCAGCCAGCCGATCACGGTGCACGCCAGCGGTCGAACCGACTCCGGCGTGCACGCCACTCGCCAGATCGTGCACTTCGATGCGCCCGTGCCGCGCTCCCAGAAGGCCTGGGTCTTTGGCGTGAACGCCAACCTGGCGCGTGACGTGGCGGTGCGCTGGGTGCGCGAGGTGCCCGACGCGTTCCATTCCCGCTTCAAGGCGCTGGCGCGCCGCTACCGCTACCTCATCCTCAACCAGCCGAGCCGGCCGGTACTGGAGCGAGCCAACGTCACCTGGTGCCGCGATCCACTCGATGCCGACGCCATGCACCGTGCCGCCCAGGTGCTGGTGGGCGAGCACGATTTTTCCAGCTTCCGCGCGGCGGGCTGCCAGTCGAAAACGCCTTGGCGTCATCTGCACTTCATCGAGGTGCAGCGGCACGGGCCGCTGGTGGTGGTGGACGTGCAGGGCAATGCCTTCCTGCATCACATGGTCCGCAATATCGTGGGAGCCCTGGTCACGGTGGGGCGCGGCGAGCAGGGCGAAGGCTATCTGGCCGACCTGCTGGCGCTGAAGGACCGCACGCTCTCCGATGTCACGGCACCCGCCTGCGGCTTGCATTTCGTCGACTCGCTCTACGACGAAGCCTGGGGCCTGCCTCATGAGCCGCTGGGGCCTAACCTGCTGGCCTTTCTCGGCGAGTGGACGGGCGAACGGGCACTTCCCGACTGCCCCATGGTGGAGTTCCGGCGTGGCAGGCCGGTCGCCGAACCCGCCGAGGCGCCACCGAAAGGCACCTGCTGAAAGGCCATGCGTAGCACAACGTGGCATTCCGATTTTTTCTGCTATTTTGTGTACGTCTCGGTGACATGACATGTCGCCGTGAAAACGAGGTGGCGTTGCGCCGATGAGAAGCGGGGAGGGAGCCTGCTTGGCTGATGCCATCGTTCGCGTGTGGAGAAGTCGGGCAGGAGGGATGGCCTAGCATGAGCGGCATTTGCGGCATCATTCGGTTGGATGGAAAGCCGGTCGATCGAGAGGATCTCGAGCGGATGGTAGAGCGAGCGGCATATCGTGGGCCCCATGGTATCGAAACGCATCTCGACGGCCCGCTCGGGCTGGCCTGCCTGTCCCTCGATGTGACGCCCGATGGTACCGGCGCCTGCCGCCTGGTTCGGGAAGCGCGGCGCGGTGTGCTGTTCCTGGCGGATGCTCGCCTCGACAACAGGGCCGAATGCGAAGCCTTTTCTGGCCGATCCAGCAGCGCGACCGCCACGGATGCCGAGCTGATGCTGGCGGTGCTTGCCGGCTCCGAGGAGCAAGGCCCGGGGCGCCTGCTGGGGGATTTCGCCTATGCCCTGTGGGATCCAGGGCAGCGCCGGCTGCGGCTGGCCAGGGACGCCATGGGGCTGCGTCCGCTCTATTATCGCGTGGAAGAGCGCCGCATTCTCTTTGCCAGCGAGATCCGGCAGATTCTGGCTGTCTCCGGCGTCCCTCGTCGCCTCAACGAGCGGGCCGTGGCCTGGCACCTGTGCTGCATGCAGACGCCGCTTGGCGAGGTGTTCTATGACGGCATCGAGGAGGTCCGCCCCGGCGAGGAGGTCGTGATCGAAGCCTCGGGTGCCGTACGCCGCCGCCTCTTCTGGCAGCCCGATCCGCACCACCGCCTTCGCTACCGGGATGAGCGAGACTACGCCGCCCAACTTCAGGAGTTGCTAAAGACCTCGGTGACGGCTCGCCTTCGCGCCCGAGATCCTGTCGGCATCAGCCTGAGCGGTGGGGTCGATTCCACCTGCGTGGCTTCCGTGGCGGGCTGGCTGCGCCAGCGTGACGATGCGCTGCCGTCGATGCGTGCCTACAGCTGGGTCTTCCCCGACTCCCTTGCCGAGTGCGATGAGAGCGAGACCATCTATCGCGTTGCCAACCACTACCAGATCCCGGTGTCGGAAATCCCCGCGGAACAGACCTACCCCTTGGTAGAGGATGACCTCAACTGCCCGCATGAGGATGATCCCTTCTTCTCCATGTTCCAGCCATTCATGGAAATGGCGCTGTCGGCGGCGTTGAAGGACGGGGTGAGCACCATGTTCTACGGCTTCCGGGGCGATGTGATCTGCGGCGGCAGCGTCGAGGACGTACCCGGCATCCTGTTCGGGGGCAATCTGAGAGAGGCGCGCCGGGTGCTGGCTCGGCTGGCCAGGATTCGTGGCCTTGGCCGCGGGCAGGCCGTGGCCCGCTTCCTGCTGCGCCCCCTCTTCTATGATCTAATGAAAGGACGGTATCAGGCTGCGAATATCCCACCTTTGTATCGCGAGATGGGAAAGAAGGGAGGCGGCGACTCGTCTACTTTTGCTCCGTCACGGCATGCCGAACGTCATGTGTTGCCAAGCTTCTTGGGGCGGGTGGGGCTGCCGGCGGTGGAACCGCACTTTGAGGCTTCTCGTTCCTGGCCGCGCTATGCGGCGCGGGACCGCTACCTCCATATCACGTCACCGCTGGTGACTCGCGGCGTGGGGTACGCCGAGCGCATCACCTCGCGGCACGGTGTCGGCCTGGCCGATCCCTGGAGCGATCGGCGCCTGGTCGACTTCATCCTGGCCTGTCCGCAGTATCTGGTGGACAGTCCCCTTGAGGCGAAGCGGATGGCACGCCGGGCGATGGAAGGCGTCATGTCCGATGAAGCGATTCGGTCGATCGGCAAGGTTTCGCCCGAGGGGCTTTATGCCGATGCGCTGCGCCGCAAGGCGCACGCCAAGGTGCTCGGCCTGGTGACCAATAGCCGTTGCGCCGAGCTTGGCTATATCGACGAACCGGCCCTGCGAGCGCGCTTCGAACGCTACGTCCGCGGCGAAGAAAACCTCTTTGACCTCTGGCCTACGCTGTCGCTGGAAATATGGCTGCGCCGCTACTGGGCATGAGGTCCGCTCATTACTATTGTGCAGAAATAGCTTGCCGGGCTTCATGCGTTGAATTCGTACTTATTCCATATTGTTCGCCTCACATAATAAAGATAGTTTGCCAGCAATGGCTGCAACTCCGCAGCAACCTGCATGGGGTTGAGCCAGAGTCAGGTACAGCTTAATGAAGCTGTATTCAATGGCATGTGTTCAGTGATTCAACTGAACAGACGGAGGTAGATATATGGATATTAATACCCAGTCTGGCGAGCGTCGTGAATATCGCGCACCGCAGGTTACCCGTTGGGGTGCGGTGGAAGATATCACGCTGGTAGGGCAGACGCGCCCCGGTGGCGACGTGCTTCCTGGCAACGCCCAGGGAAATGACGCGGGCAGCATCAACCCCCCGGGTCTTAACCGCTAACCCGCTGAAGCAAGGCCATGACCTGGCAATTTCAGGTTGATGCCTTCCTGCTTCTCGATGCCGGTAATGGCGTCGAGAAGCAGGTCCGTTCCCGCAAGGACATGGCCTCGTTATTGTCATTTACTCGACAGTCCGATCCCAAAGCTGCAGTCGAGACGCTTTGCCAGGGCCTCGAAGCCAATTCGCTGTGGGGTGAATTCGATGAAGTTCGCCTTGTGGCGCGTGCCGAACCGGCACCGATGCTGGCTGCATTCGGCCGCTTCACTCCGCGCCAAAGAATGCTGCTGAAGAACCTTTCCGCTGAACTCAACGATGTCATCCCGAATCACCGTTATGTCGACTACGCGGAGGCGGAAAAGGCGGCCGAGAGGCTCGCCGCCAAGCTGCTTTCGCGTTACGGACGTGAAGCGCTTGCCGAGTTTCGTTTCACGGCCATTCCGCGCGGCGGCTGGATCGTGCTGGGCATGCTCTCCTATTGCCTTGGCCTGCGGCACGAGCAGATCGGCTTCCCCGGCGATGGCTTCGATGACGGCGATGAGCGCACCTGGGTGGTGGTCGATGACTGTGCGCTTTCCGGAGTGCGTTTTCGCCAGTTCCTGAGCAGCCGCGGGCTTCCCGCCGTCATCTTCTGCCCGCTGTTCGCCCCGGCTGGACTATGCGAGGCGATTGCACGTGCCGAGCCCAAGGTGGAAGCCTGCCTCAATGCGGTGGACCTGCGGGACGTGGCGCCCGAGCGCTTCGGTCAGGCCTATCCGCAGTGGCTGGAGCGGCGTAGGGCGCGCGTCGGCGAGGCGGGCATATGGCTGGGCATAACCGAATATGTCGCCTTCGCCTGGTGCGAGCCGCAGTCCAAGTTCTGGGACGAGGAGGCGGGCTGCTACCGAGCCAGCTGGAATCTGCTACCCCCATCGCTCTCCTTGAACCGCTGGCAGGAAGCCGAGCGGCTGCGTTCGCACCCGGAGGGGGGGGTGGTTGAGCGAACCACGCTCATTGAGCCGGGATGCGGGCCGATTCGGGAAGCGCCGCGTGTGCTGTGGCTGGAGGTCGGCGACGACATTGCGCTGGCACATTTCCCCGCCGAGCCGGATGGCTCCGCCTCCTGCCTGCGCCTGGAGGGCTCGGCGGCCGAGATGTGGCGCTGCGTGCTGGAGCACGGCACGCTGGATGACGCCGTGTCAGCGTTACTGGCCCGCTATGAGGTCGATGCGATTACCTTGCGCCATGATCTTGCCGCCTTCGTGGCAGAACTCGAGAAAGGCGGCCTGTTGTTATACCGTTAACTACCTACCTGTGCTGCTCAGCAAGGAGCGTGGCATCCATGCCTCCCTATCGCTATGTCCTGTTCGGTTTCTGCCTGGAAACGGAGTACCGCTTCCGCACTCCCATGACGATGGCTCCGCCTGGCAGCCCCGTCGATGTGCGCTTCCATCTTGTTCAGTTGCCGCAGGTCCAGGCATTCGATGCCGCTGCCTGCCTGTTCAAGAGCGCGGCGGAGAACCACCATGGAGAGAGCAGCGTGCAGGGCTATGTCACCTCGACCGGTGTGGCCATGCGTTTCCCTCGCGTCGCGGACTTCCGGCTGAGCCCGGGGGAGATCCGCTGCGAGCTGCGCGACCCCGAGCTGGCATTCATGGTCGAGATCTGCCTGCTGGGCCATGTGATGGCCTATTACCTGGAGCTTTGTGGAATGGCGGCGCTGCATGCCGGTGCGGTGGTTCAGGGCGACAAGGCCGTACTGTTCGCCGCGGACCGCACCGGGGGCAAGAGCACCATGGTGACATCGCTGGTGGAGGCGGGGTTTCCGCTGCTGGCCGACGACATTTCTGCCCTGGTCTGGGAGGACGGCAGCGTTCAGTGCCGCCACGGTTTTCCACAGATGAAGCTTACTCCCGAGCAGGTGGCTCGTTTTGTGAGCGAGGGCGAGGATTTTCCCCTCGTGCACCCCTCCTTTGCCAAGCTCAGCGTGCCGGCCGATCGGGTCGGGCCGATCGTCTCGACGCCCCTGCCGGTGGCCTGCATCTACCTCCTGCAGCGCTATGTGCCAGGCCAGCAGGCAGGGGAGGGCGCTCGGGTGCGAATCGAGCCGGTGCCGGCCGGCGAAGCCATGATTCAGTTGATCCGCCATGCTTTCCTGGCGAACCTGCTCGGCAACCACGCCGCCTGTCCCTTGCTCACGCCGCCACCGGCAGGGGTGGAAAATGACCTCACGTCCAGCCGCTTCCAGCATCTGGCGCGCATCGCGCGCTCTGTCGCGGTCAAGCGCTTATGTTACCCTAGCGGCTACGAACATCTGCCTGCCGTGCATCGGGCCATAGCGGCCGACCTGGCCGCGTCTGCGATCAGCGACCGACAAACGGCGTAAACACCACGACGTTCCCGCGCATGCCGGGCGCGGGAGAGCGCTTCGAGGTAGTGATGACCCTGTTTGACCGCAACGTAGCTCCCCTGGCCCAGGCGCGTACGCGTATCAAGTTCTGCGGCCTGACGAATGAGCAGGACGTGGCCGATGCCGTGGTCGCCGGCGCCGATGCCCTGGGCTTCGTCCTCTGGCCCGGCAGCCGCCGCCATGTCGATGCGTCGCGCCTCGCGGCGCTCGTGGCCAGCGTGCCGGCCTTCGTCACCCGGGTCGGCCTGTTCGTCGACCAGCCTCCCGACTTCATCCGCAGCGTCAGCCGCCATCTCGACCTGCTGCAGTTCCACGGCAACGAGAGCCCGGCCTTCTGTGCCGGCTTCGACCGCCCCTGGATCAAGGCGCTGCGCATGCGCGACGACCTCGACCTGGCCGCTGCCGCCGCAGCCTATTCGGGCGCGCAGGCGCTGTTGCTGGATGCCTACCGGCCCGGCGTGCCGGGCGGCACCGGGGAAACCTTCGACTGGTCGCGAATCCCCGCAAGCCTGGAAAAACCTGTTATTCTCGCCGGTGGGCTGACCCCGGACAACGTGGCCGAGGCCGTCGCGCGCGTGTCACCCTTCGCGGTGGATGTTTCCGGCGGCGTCGAAGCCGAACCGGGCTGCAAGGATCCCCGCCAGCTGGCGGCCTTCGCTGCGGCAGTGACCCAGGCCGATCGCAAGCGCCTGGGCTGATCGCCGCGTTGCTCGAGCCCGACCCAACCCCTGTCCCTTATGGCGACCCTGTGAGGTGTCTTTAGTGAGCAAGTTCAGCGACCTGACCCGACTGCCGGATGCCCGCGGCCATTTTGGCCCCTACGGCGGCCGGTTCGTCTCGGAGACCCTGAGCTTCGCCCTGGACGATCTGGAGAAGACCTACCTGCGTCTTCGTGACGATCCGGACTTTCAGGCCGAATTCGACTATGACCTGGCCCATTACGTGGGCCGTCCCTCTCCGCTCTACCATGCGGAGCGATGGTCGAAGCAGCTCGGCGGGGCGCGGATCTGGCTCAAGCGCGAGGACCTCAACCACACCGGCGCGCACAAGGTGAACAACACCATCGGCCAGGCGCTGCTGGCCAAGATGAGCGGCAAGCCACGCGTCATCGCCGAGACCGGCGCAGGCCAGCACGGCGTGGCCACGGCCACCGTGGCGGCCCGCCTGGGGCTCAAGTGCGACGTCTACATGGGCGCCGAGGATGTGCAGCGCCAGAAGCTCAACGTCTATCGCATGCGCCTGCTCGGGGCCAACGTGATCCCGGTGGAGTCGGGTACCCGCACGCTCAAGGACGCCATGAACGAGGCGCTGCGCGACTGGGTCACCAACGTCGACGACACCTTCTACATCATCGGCACCGTGGCCGGGCCGCATCCCTACCCGATGCTGGTGCGCGACTTCAATGCCGTGGTCGGCCGCGAGGCCCGCCGCCAGTCGCTGGAAGAGTTCGGCAAGCTGCCCGACGCGCTGATCGCCTGCGTGGGCGGCGGTTCCAACGCCATGGGCCTGTTCTACCCCTTCGTCGAGGATGACGACGTCGTCATGTACGGCGTCGAGGCCGGCGGCGACGGCGTCGACACCGGCCGCCATGCGGCGCCGCTGACCTCCAACGCGCCGCGTGGCGTGCTGCACGGCAACAGGACCTACCTGATGTCGGACGAGGGCGGCCAGGTCTCGCATACCCATTCCATCTCGGCGGGCCTGGACTATCCGGGCGTCGGCCCGGAGCACGCGCTGTGGAAGGACGTGGGACGCGTGCAGTACGTGGCCGCCAACGACGATGCCGTGCTCGAGGCGTTTCGCGAGCTGACCCGGGTCGAGGGCATCATGCCGGCGCTCGAGTCCGCCCATGCCCTGGCCTATGCCAAGGTGCTGGCGCCGACCCTGCGGCCCGACCAGAACATCGTGGTCAACCTTTCCGGCCGCGGCGACAAGGATATTCTCACCGTCGCCAAGCTCGACGGTATCGAGATCTAAGGGGACAAGATGAACCGTATCGACCAACGTTTCGCCGAGCTCAAGGCCCAGGGCCGACGGGCGCTGATCCCCTTCCTCACCGCCGGCGACCCGGCCCCGCAGTACACCGTCGGCTTCCTGCATGCGCTGGTGGAAGCAGGCGCCGACGTGCTCGAGCTCGGGGTGCCGTTCTCCGATCCCATGGCCGATGGCCCGGTGATCCAGAAGGCCTGCGAGCGTGCCCTCAAGCATGACGTACGCCTGACCCACCTGTTCGAGATGGTGCGCGAGTTTCGTCGCCAGGACAGCGTGACGCCCATCGTGCTGATGGGCTATCTCAACCCCGTCGAGCGCATCGGCTTCGAGGTCTTCGCCGAGCAGGCAGCGTCTGCCGGTGTCGACGGCGTGCTGACCGTAGACATGCCGCCGGAAGAAGCCGACGAATTCGGTCCGCTGCTCAAGCGCCATGGCCTGGCCTCGATCTTTCTCGTCGCCCCTACCACTTCGCAGGAGCGGGCCGCTACAATATGCGCCCACGGCGAGGGCTATCTCTACTATGTGGCGCTCAAGGGCGTGACCGGCGCCGCAACGCTCAATGCCGACGACGTGGCCGAGCACCTCGCGCCCCTGCGTGAGCTGACCACCCTGCCGCTGTGCGTCGGGTTCGGCATTCGCGACGGCGCCTCGGCGGCCGAGGTCGGCAAGGTGGCCGATGGCGTGATCGTCGGCAGTGCCCTGGTCAGTCGCATCGCCGAAAACGCCGAGCGGCCGGAGGCGATTGCCGACGAGCTCAAGGCGGTGCTGGGCGAGATGCGCCAGGCCCTGGACGCGCTGCCACCACGTTAAGCTTCGCCCACGGTTCTGACTCAAACGCCCGGTACAGCCGGGCGCTACAGCATACGGAAGTCTTTCTGACATGAGCTGGCTCGACAAGATCGTTCCCTCCATGGGACGGATTCAGCGCAAGGACCGGCGGGCGAGCGTGCCCGACGGCCTGTGGCGCAAGTGCCCCAAATGCGAGGCGGTGCTCTACCTGCCCGAACTGGAGAAGCACCACAACGTCTGTCCCAAGTGCGACCATCACCTGCGCCTGACGGCGCGCAAGCGGCTCGACTGGTTCCTCGACAAGGAAGGGAGCGAGGAGATCTCGGCCGACCTCGAGCCGGTGGACCGCCTCAAGTTCCGCGACTCGAAGAAGTACAAGGACCGCCTCAATGCGGCCCAGAAGGAGACCGGCGAGAAGGACGCCCTGGTCGCCATGCGCGGGAGCCTGAATGGCCTGCCGGTGGTGGTGGTGGCCTTCGAATTCTCCTTCATGGGCGGTTCCATGGGGGCCGTGGTGGGCGAGAAGTTCGTGCGCGCCGCCACCCTGGCCCTCGAGGAACGGATTCCCTTCATCTGCTTCTCGGCCTCGGGCGGTGCGCGCATGCAGGAGGCGCTGTTCTCGCTGATGCAGATGGCCAAGACCTCGGCGGCGCTGGAGCGCCTGCGAGAGGCCGGCGTGCCCTATATCTCGGTGCTCACCGATCCGGTCTTCGGCGGCGTCTCGGCGTCGCTGGCGATGCTCGGCGATCTCAACGTGGCCGAGCCCAACGCGCTGATCGGTTTCGCCGGGCCGCGCGTCATCGAGCAGACCGTGCGCGAGAAGCTGCCGGAAGGCTTCCAGCGCAGCGAGTTCCTGCTCGAGCACGGCACGGTGGACATGATCGTGCCGCGTGGGGAGATGCGCGAGCGTATCGGGGCAGTGCTGCGCAAGCTGACCCACCAGCCGCCCCTGGGGATCGATGAGACGGAAGTGCCTGAGTCGGACCGGGTCGAGGAGATCGACGCCGGGCCGGTCGAGGAGGGCGATTACCTCGCCGCCGAAAGCGATGCGCCGGACGCGAACGAGGCGCCCGAGTCGTCGGATGCTCCCGGCCGCAGCGATACGGCACGCTGATCCCACGTGATGCCTTCCCCGACATCGCGCACGCTGGACGCCTGGCTCGGCTACCTGGAGCAGGTCCATCCGGTGGGCATCGACCTCGGCCTCGACAGGGTGGCCGAGGTCGCTCGCCGCATGGGCCTGCTGCAAGTGCGCCTGGCGTCTCGCATCATCACCGTGGCCGGTACCAACGGCAAGGGATCGACCGTCGCCATGCTCGAGGCCCTGGGCAGGGCGCACGGGCTGTCCACGGCGGCCTACACCTCCCCCCATCTGTTGCGCTACAACGAACGCCTGCGCCTGAACGGTGAAGACGCCGAGGATGCCACGCTCGTGGCCGGCTTCGAAGCCGTGGAGGCGGCGCGGCAGCAGCTGCCTACGATAAGCCTGACCTATTTCGAGGCGGGCACGCTGGCGGCCTTCTGGGCCATTGCGCAGCAGGCGCCCGATCTCGCCGTGCTCGAGATCGGCCTCGGCGGGCGGCTCGATGCGGTCAATGTGATCGATGCCGATGTCGCCGTCATTACCACCATTGCGCTCGATCATGCCGACTTCCTGGGCAACGACCTGGAAGGCATCGGTCGAGAAAAGGCCGGCATACTGCGTGCCGGTCGCCCGGCGATTCTTGGCAGCCGTACCTTGCCCGACAGCGTGCGTGGCGTGGCCGAGGGCCTGGGCGCGGTGGTGTCGGCGCTCGGCGAAGCCTTTGCCTGGCAAGGCGGCAAGGAAACCTGGCAGTGGCGGGGCACTAGCGCGAGCGGCAGCGGTCTGAGGCTGGACGACTTGCCGGACCCGGGCCTGCCGCTGGACAATGCCGCCACCGCGCTGCAGGCGCTGGCCGTCGCCGGTGTTGCGCTGGATGCGGAGTGCTGTCGCCGAGCCCTGCGCGACGTGACCCTGCCGGGTCGCATGCAGTGGCTGGGCCAGTGGTGCCTCGATGTTGGGCACAACCCTCATGCGGCGACGTACCTGGCCCAGCGCCTGCAGGCGCTGCCCAGCGCGGGGCGCACCTGGGTGCTGCTGGGCATGCTGGGCGACAAGGATGCCGATGGCGTGATCGCAGCGCTGGCACCGGTTGCCGACGCCTGGGTGGCGGTAGGCCTGGCCGGCGAGCGCGGCCGCAGCGCCGAGGACCTGGCGTGTCGCCTGGAGGCCAGGGGCGAGCAGCTGGCATGGCAGGCGGATTCGCCTGAAGCGGGCGCCGCGTGGTTGTCGGAGCGCCTGGCAGCGGAGGATCGTGTCCTGGTCTGCGGCTCCTTCTTTACCGTTGCCGCCATTCTGACATGGCGGCAGCAGCAGTCAGCATAGCCAGGGGCAGGAGGGCATGATGAAGTACGGAATGCGCGAGAGGATCAGCGGGGCCGTCATACTGGTTGCGCTGGCCATCATCTTTGTACCGATGCTGTTCGACGAACCGGCGCCGCGCGACGAGCGCCCTCAGCCGGTCTTCACCATCGAACAGCCGGTGCCGGTCGAGCGTCGCGACGTTCCCGACCCGCAGCCGCCGGCCAGCCTCGGGCAGATTCGCACGCCGGACAGCACCCTGGTCGAGACGCCTGTCGAGTCCGGCGACCTCGTCGCCGAGACCGAGCCGCAGGTGCATGTCCCCCCGGTGGTGGAGCCGCCCCAGTCAGCACCGGCCCAGGCGGCGCAGGCGCCGGCGGTGGTCACGCAGCCGGCGCCCCAGCCCTCGACGCCGCCCGCGACCCAGGCCCAGCCGACCCAGGCCGATCCCATCGCCGACCTGGCACGGCAGGCATCGCAGCGCATCGAAACCGCCCAGGCGCCCAGCCAGGCCCCTGCCGCTGCGCCGTCGCCCAGTGCCGCGGCGGGCGAGTGGGCCGTGCAGGTCGGCAGCTTCGGCGAGGCGGGCAACGCCGAGCGCTTGCAGGCGCGCCTGCGTGAACAGGGATTCTCGGCCTACAGCCGTCGCCGGGACAACAACATGACCACGGTCTATGTCGGGCCCTACGCCTCGTCGGAGGCCGGTGAGCGGGCCATGACCGAGCTGAAGGAGCAGGCCAACCTGCAGGGACTGCTGGTGCGGGTGAGAGAGTGAACGAGATGCTGCTGACCTGGCTCGACTGGCTCTTCCTTGGCGTGCTGGCGGTATCTACCTTGGCGGGCTTCATGCGCGGCCTGATCCGCGAGGGGCTGGGCCTGGCGGCGTGGATCATCGCGCTGCTGGCGGCGCGCCTGCTGGCGGAACCGGTGGCCGACCTGCTGTCAGGGCTGATCGAAAGTCCCGATGGGCGACTGGTGCTGGCCTTCGTGCTGGTGATCCTCGGCGTCGTGCTGCTTTGCGGTATCGTGATCCGCATGGTTCACGCCGCGGTGGAGTGGGTGGGCATGGGCTTGCTCAACCGGGTGGCCGGGGCCTGCTTCGGGATGGCCCGCGGCGCTGCTGTCCTGGTGCTGGCCACCATCCTCATCAGCCTGACGCCGCTCGGGCAGCTGCAGGCCTGGCAGCAGGCGGAGCTGCGCCCGACCTTCGAACAGCTGCGCGACTGGTCGGTCAGCCAGCTCGAGGCCTGGGAGGGGCGGGTGCCCAACAGGCCGCAGGACTGGCGTAACCTGACCTGGCCGGAGCGCAACAACGGCGCCGAGCCCGGCGAACCCCAGAATTGATCCTAGGCGTTTCTTACGCCGGCCGCGGCCGGCATCCTGCAAGCGAGGTAAGGTGGAATGTGCGGTATCGTAGGCCTTCTGGCCAAGCAGACCGTGAATCAGGCGATCTATGATGCGCTGACGGTGCTGCAGCACCGCGGCCAGGATGCCGCCGGCATGATGACCTGGAGCGAAGGACGCTTCTTGCTGCGCAAGAGCAACGGCCTGGTACGCGACGTGTTCCACACCCGCCATATGGCGCGCCTGCAGGGCAACGTGGGGATCGGCCACGTGCGCTATCCAACGGCCGGCTCGTCGAGCGAGGCGGAATCCCAGCCGTTCTATGTCAACTCGCCCTACGGCATCGCCCTGGCACACAACGGCAACCTGACCAACTCCGAGCAGCTCAAGCAGGAGCTGTTCTCCTCCGACCTGCGCCATATCAACACCAGCTCCGACTCCGAGGTGCTGCTCAACGTCTTCGCCCATGAGCTGGGCAAGCAGGGCTTCCACCTGTCGCCCGGCGATATCTTCGATGCGGTGCGTCGCGTGCATCGTCGCTGCCGAGGGGGCTATGCCGCCGTGGCGATCATCAACGGCGTCGGCCTGGTCGCGTTCCGCGACCCCAACGGCATTCGCCCGGTGGTGTTCGGCACCCGCGACGAAGGCAGCGGCCAGGAGGTGATGATCGCCTCCGAGTCGGTGGCGCTCGACGTAGGCGGCTTCGAGCTGAAGCGTGACCTGGCGCCGGGTGAGGCGATCTTCGTCGACATGCAGGGCGAGATCCACACCCAGCAGTGCGCCGATGCGCCGCTGCTCGCGCCTTGCATCTTCGAGCACGTCTACCTGGCGCGCCCCGACACGATCCTCGACGGCGCCTACGTCTACGGCACCCGCATGCAGATGGGGCGCAAGCTCGGCGACCGCATCCGCAGCGAGTGGCCGGAGCACGACATCGACGTGGTGATCCCCATTCCGGATACCTCGCGGACATCGGCGCTGGAATTGGCGCAGCACCTTGGCGTGACCTACCGCGAAGGCTTCATGAAGAACCGCTACATCGGGCGTACCTTCATCATGCCGGGCCAGACCCAGCGCAAGAAATCGGTGCGCCAGAAGCTCAACGCCATCGGCGTCGAGTTCAAGGGCAAGAACGTCCTGCTGGTGGACGACTCCATCGTGCGCGGCACCACCTGCAAGCAGATCATCCAGATGGCGCGCGATGCCGGGGCCAACAAGGTCTACTTCGCTTCGGCGGCACCGCCGGTGCGCTACCCCAATGTCTATGGCATCGACATGCCGGCGGCCTCGGAGCTGATCGCCCATGGTCGCAGCGAGGCCGAGGTGGGCGAGCTGATCGGCGCCGACCGCATCTTCTACCAGGACCTGGAGGACCTCAAGGCGGCCTGTCGCGAAGTCAATCCGCAGTTGGAAATCTTCGACTGCTCGGTGTTCGACGGCCGCTACATCACCGGTGATATCGATGCCGGTTACCTCTCGGCCCTGGAAGCCTCCCGCAACGACTCCGCCAAGCAAGAGCAGAGCGTCGGTGCGCATGCGCTCGTGGGCATGCACAATCAGGATGATGACATCGACGATTGAGGTGGCCAGGATGTACGACGAAACCCCCGATGAGGCCCAGTGGGCGCTGGAAACCCTGGCCATTCGCGCCGGCCACCAGCGCACCCATGAGCAGGAGCACGGCGAGCCGATCTTCCCGACCTCGAGCTTCGTGTACGGCAGCGCCGCGGAAGCGGCGCGCAAGTTCGGCGGCGAAGAGCCGGGCAACATCTACTCGCGCTTCACCAACCCGACGGTGCACACCTTCGAGCGCCGCCTGGCGGCGCTGGAGGGCGGCGAGCGCTGCGTGGCGACCAGCTCCGGCATGGCGGCGATCCTGTCCACGGTGCTCGCCCTGCTGAAGAGCGGCGACGAGATCGTGGCGTCGCGCTCGCTGTTTGGCTCCACGATCAGCCTGTTCGACAAGTATTTCGGCAAGCTGGGCATCACCACGCACTACGTGGAGCTGGCGGACCTGGACGCCTGGGAGGCGGCCATCACGCCGCAGACCCGGCTGCTGTTCGCCGAGACCCCCTCCAACCCGCTTTCCGAGCTGGTCGACATCGCCGCGCTGGCCGAGATCGCCCATCGCCACGGTGCGCTGCTGGCCATCGACAACTGCTTCCTGACGCCTGCGCTGCAGACCCCTCTGGCGCTCGGGGCCGACCTGGTCATCCATTCGGCCACCAAGTACCTGGACGGACAGGGGCGCGCGATTGGGGGCGCGGTGGTGGGCCGCAACAAGGAACTCGAAGAGGTCTTCGGCGTGGTGCGTACCTGCGGGCCCTGCCTGAGCCCCTTCAACGCCTGGATCTTCACCAAGGGCCTGGAGACGCTCAGCCTGCGCATGCATGCCCACTGCGCCAATGCCCTGGCGCTGGCGGAATGGCTTCAGGCGCATCCGGCCGTGGCCAAGGTGCACTACAGTGGCCTGGCCGAGCATCCCCAGCACGCCTTGGCCAGGCGGCAGCAGGCGGGCTTCGGCGCGGTGCTCGGCTTCGAGGTCAAGGGCGGGCGCGAGGCCGCCTGGTCGGTGATCGACGCCACGCGGCTGCTCTCGATCACCGGCAACCTGGGTGATGTGAAAAGCACCATCACCCACCCTGCCACCACGACACACGGGCGTCTCACCGAGCCGCAGAAGGAGGCGGCGGGCATCCGCGAGGGGCTGGTGCGGGTCGCGGTGGGGCTCGAGGCGTTCGACGACATTCGCAACGACCTGGCGCGCGGGCTCGATCCGCTCGGCTGATTATCGCGGCCTTGCCCTCCCTGGGGCCGACCTTCGCGGGGCGACACCTTCCGGTGTCGCCCCGCTGTCTGTCATGGACCAAACCGCCTACGCTGTCACAACGACGAGCGATTTTTACGAATGCTGTGTTCGGCTTTTTTCAGCAGAAGCGAATGATGCGCTGCGGTACGCTTTGCCTATCAAACGGATCGCTGGAGCCAGGCAATGTGGCGCAATACCCGAACGGGCTGGGGTTTGATCAGCATGAGCCTGCACTGGTTCAGCGCGTTGGTCATCATCGGGCTTTTCCTGCTGGGCTGGTGGATGACCGGGCTCGGCTATTTCGACCCCTGGTACAACCGCGCGCCCTGGTGGCATCGCTCCATTGGGGTGCTGCTGCTGTTCGCAACGCTGCTGCGCATCGCCTGGCGCCTGTGGCAACCCACGCCGCAGGCGCGGGGAAGCCGGTTCGAGCGGCTGGCGGCCCACCTGGGCCACGTGCTGCTCTACGTCCTGCTGCTGGCGGTAATGCTGAGCGGCTATCTGATCTCCACCGCGCGGGGGCGTGGGATCAGCGTGTTCGACTGGTTCGAGGTGCCGGCCCTGATCAGTCACCTGCCCAACCAGGCCGCCATCGCCGGCGAGATACACTGGTACAGCGCCCTCGCCTTGATGCTGCTGGCCGCCGGTCATGCCCTGGCTGCCTTGAAGCACCATTTCGTCAATCGTGATGACACCCTGGCGCGCATGCTGACCCCGGCACGTGCACGTCGACATTGAACGCCCGCCTGGCGGGCGGTAACCAAGGAGAGACCCCATGTTCAAGAAAGCTGCTCTTGTCACCGCACTGAGCGCCGCTGCGCTGGCCACGGCCGGCCAGGCCGTCGCCGACGAGTACATCGTGGATACCGAAGGGCAGCATGCCTTCATCCAGTTCAAGATCAACCACCTGGGCTATTCCTACATCCTCGGCAACTTCGAGGAGTTCCAGGGCCGCTTCCACTACGATGCCGACGATCTCGAGGCCGCCAGCGTCGAGATGGAAGTGCAGGTCAATAGCCTCAACTCCAACCATGCCGAGCGTGACCGCCACTTCCTGAGCGACGATTTCCTCAGTGCCGGCCAGTACCCGACTGCCACCTTCGTCTCCACCGGCTTCGAGCCGACCGGCGACAACGAAGGCGTGCTCACGGGGGGCCTGACCCTGAAGGGGGAAACTCGTGAAATCGAAATGCCCGTGCGCCTGATGGGCGAGGGTGAAGACCCCTGGGGCAATTACCGCGCCGGCTTCGAGGGCTCTACCATGCTGACGCTGGCAGATTTCGGCATCGACATGAGCGCTTTCCCCGAGGTGATGCATGAGCTCGAGCTCTACGTGACCTTCGAAGGCGTTCGTCAGTAATATTCGCTGACGCTGCCTGCGCCACCGCCGGTTTTGCCGGCGGTGGCGTCATGCATTATACGTATACCGTTATCTTATTCTCTTCATGCAGGTTTCCCGTGTGACTCCGACTGGCTCTTCACCCTCACTGGGCGTAACGCTGTGGCGCCAAACCTGGCCGATGGCCATCGGCGTGCTGGCGCTGCTGGGCTTCCAGCTGGTCGATAGTGCATTCATCGCGCGTCTGGGTACGGCGCCGCTGGCGGCGCTTACCTTCACCTTTCCGCTCACTTTCCTGATCATCGGCGTACAGGTCGGGCTCGGCATCGCCATCGCAGCACTCATCTCGCGGGCACTTGGGGCCGGCGAAGCCGAGCGTGCCCGCCGGCTGGGTACGCTGGTGCTGGTGGCGGGAACGCTGGGTATCGCGCTGCTGGCAATGGGGCTCTGGTTCGGGCAGGCACCGATCTTCCAGCGCCTGGGCGCGGATAACTCGGCCCGAGAACTGATTCGTGGGTACTGGGCGCCCCAACTCCTGTCGGCCTGGCTTGGAGCGGTGCTCTATTTCATCTACAGCCTGTTCCGGGCCCACGGTGATACCCGTTTGCCGGGCAAGATGATGGTGGTGACCAGCCTGCTGAACCTGCTGCTTGATCCGCTGCTGATCTTTGGCGTTGGTCCCTGGCCGGGGCTCGGGTTGCCCGGTGCCGCCTGGGCCACGGCCATTGCCTTTTCCGGTGGGCTGCTGATGGTCGGGCGGCGCCTGGCGGATTCCCGGTGGCTGGCCTGGCAGGGGTTGGCCGGCGAGGTTCGCCAGTCGGCGCGACCTTTCCTGGCCATTGCCGCCCCGGCCATGATGGGGCAACTCATGCCGCCCCTGGCGGCCATGCTGGCGGTGTCGATCGTTGCCGGCCTGGGCGAGAGTTCCGTGGCGGCCTGGGGCCTGGCAAGCCGGCTGGAAACGCTGTCGCTGATGGTGGTGCTGGCCATGACGATGTCGCTGCCGCCGTGGCTTGGCCGATGCTACGGCGCCGGCGACTGGCTGCAGGTCGACAGGCTGCTGCGCCTGGCGCTCAGGGTGGTGCTGGTCTGGCAGCTGGGGCTCGGCCTGATCCTGGCGGTGCTGGCCCCTTGGGTGGCGCTGCTGCTCTCGGGGAATCCGGACGTGCGCCATGAACTGGCCACGCTGATTCGCTTCATGCTGCCGAGCTATGCCTTGCTCGGGGTCTGCATGCTTACGGTCTCCGCCGGCAATGCGCTGGGCTGGCCGCTGCGCTCCATGCTGCTCTCGGCCGCCAGGCTGTTCGTCTTCTACTTGCCTGCGCTATGGCTTGGCGCCCAGTGGGCCGGGCTCGTCGGGCTGGCGCTGGGTGCCGCGCTGGGCAATGTGCTGGCGGGCGTGGTGGCCTGGCGCATGCTGCGACGAAAAGTGACGCGGGCGCGCGCCGAAAGGACCGGGAATAGCACACCGATTCGAAGTGCGCGGGCGGGCTGAGCTGCATAAAAGCGAACCCCTCGCCTATTCTGCTGTCAGGGTAGGAACGTGATGGCACCCCCTGGCGCCATGCATGTACGTCGAAACGAATGGAGAACGTAATGACGGTAATGAAATTCTTGATAGCGGCACTGGCTTCCCTGGGTATCGTCACGGGCGCCGTAGCGCAGCAGATGCAGGCGCCCCCGCAGGGCGACCAGGTAGGACAGCTGGCCGAGCTGCTCGACCTGGATGAAAGCCAGCAGCAGGAAATCCGCGAGCTCATGCGCGATGCCGAGGATCGCATCGCACCGCTGGAGCAGGAGGCCCAGGCACTGCAAGCCCGTCTCGGCAGCCACGTGGAGCCCAACTATGACGAGGCGGCCATTCGCGATGATGCTTCCCGTCTGGGTGCCTTGACTGGCGAAATCACTGCCGAAACGGTGCTCCTGCAAGCCAAGGTGGAAGCGGTCTTCACCGAAGAGCAGCGCCAGCAGCTCGAGGCGCAGATCGCCGAGCAGCAGCGCCAGATGCAGCAGATGCACGAACAGATGCAGCAGCAGGGCGGCGGCCAGCCGATTCAGTAAGCCCCTGTTGCGGCCTTGACGTCACCCGTTGCGCGGGCGAGGCGAGGCCTGAAAGCAAGAAGCGAGGCCCTGCCAACCGGCAGGGCCTCTTTGCTGTCGGGTGGCAGGTTTAGTCGCTCGGAGTCGGTGCGCTCGCTTGCTGCGGCGCGCCCAGCCTCTGCTGCTGCCAGGCAAAGTAGAGGAACAGCGCTCCCATCACCAGGTACCCGAGGGTGAAGTCCCAGGCGGCATTGAACGACAGCCTCGGCGCATGCATCAGGCCAATGAAGGAAAAGAGCGCAGCAATGCCGGCGAAGACGGCGGCCCGGCGGAACTGGTGGTCGATCACCGAGACCGTCATGGCGCCAAGCAGGATGGCCATGAACATGGCGCCCTGGCCGAGGGGAACGATGCCGGCCGAGATTCCCTGCACCGTCTCGCCTGCCGCATTGTTGAACCGCGTCATCACGTAATTGGCGAAGTAGGGCAGCATGGCCAGTGCCACGGCGGGGTAGTAGCGAGTGTCATTGCTCTGGAAGGCGGTTGCCACCATCGACATGCCCACGAAGACCAGGATGGGCGCCACGACCGAGACAGGAATGATGGCCGCCAGCGCGGCAATCAAGCCGAACATGGTGGCCAGCGCATACACCGCGCCGTTGAGCAGGCTGTAGCCGCGCCCGGCTCCCATCCACTTGGCACCAACCGTCGCAATGTATACCGTGGTGGGAAAGACGCCGCCGAACAGGGCGCCCAGCATGGTACCGGCACCATCCACGGCCTGGCATTCACGCACGTCGTACTTGTCGCCGGCGGCTTCCATGGCTTCCACGTTGTTCATGGTTTCGATGGCGTTGTAGAGCGTGATCGGCAGCACCACGGTCAGGATGGCGAGCATGCCCGTGAACAGCAGGCCCAGCCCCTCGAACCAGGCCATGTTGGGCAGCAGCGGGTAGAAGCCTAGATGGCTGAAGGCATCGCTGAAGCGCTCGGTCCCCGCGTCGCCGATCAGGTAGGCCATGGCGGTACCGATGACGATGGCAAAAAGCGAGGTGGGCAGGCGGAACGGCATCGCTACGCGGGCGACGAGGCCGACGATGATGATGGCCAGGACCAGCAGTCCGATCACCGGCATTTCGAGGGTCTTGAACAGCATCTCGCCGGCAATGAACGTCAGCGCCACGCCAGCCACCGCACCCAGCATGGCGGCACGCGGCAGGTGATACTGCACCCAGCGGCCGATCAGGCTGATGGCGGCTTCGATCGCGCCGCTGATGAAACAGGCGGCAACGGCGATCTTCCAGGCCAGCTCTGCGTCACCGGTCAGCTGCTTGGCTGGCAGCAGGACGCCAAACAGGAAGACGAACATGACCGGCGTGGAAATGCCGTACGAGAGTGCCGTGACATCGGCCCGATTCTCCTTGCGAGCGAGGCGGGCCGCGCTCCAGGCATAGTAGAAGTTGCCGACCATGACCGCGATCGCCGCGCCGGGGAGCACCTGGCCAAACACGATGGCGGGGGGGAAGCCCATGCCGAGCATGGTAATGGCGATGATGACGAAGTTGGCGATGTTGTTCTGGAACAGTGCAAAAAAGGCGTCGGTGTCCTCCTTTTTGTACCAGGGATAGTGCACAGGGGAAGCCGCCATGGTAAGCCTCGTGTGTTTTAGGGTTGTATACAAGACAGGTTGGGTTGGATCGCTCACTGACGGGACGCTCAGCCGACGCGTCTCCGCCCGGCGAGGCTACCACAGTTTTCTTTGGCTGGCCGACGTCCGGTGCCTTCCCCGGTTGGGCTGGGACTCGAGCCTGTCTTGGCCCATGCTATGAATGACAGCTACGCAAAGGAGTGCCAGCCATGGAACACGATGAAAGCTGTATCGTGCGCCACTTCGGGTATTACGCGACCCTTGTGGAGAGTGACAAGGCGCTGCTGAGAGAGCTGGAAAGCCAGGCGGTTCCGGTCAAGGCGGGAACCGTGCTGTGGGAGGATCGCGACGAAGCCAATGAGTTCTGCACCCTCAAGCGGGGCTGGGCCTATGCCTTTCGTCATCTCGAGAACGGGACGCGTCAGGTAATCGAAGTCTATCTGCCGGGGGACATCATCGGCCTGCGGGAGTTCGCCTTCTCGCAGCGCCTGGCCGGGGTCAGGATGGCCGAGGATGGGGTCGCCTGCTTCTTTCCCCACCAGAACATCCTGTCGCTTTTCGAAAGCTCCTTCACCTTGACCTCGATCCTGTTCGCCATCACCAGCCGCCAGCAGGTGCTGATCACCGAGCGCCTGGTGAACCTGGCGCGTCGCAGTGCGCGCCAGAAGCTCGCGCATTTCTTGCTTGAAATCTGCCAGCGGGTCAACCAGACAAAGGCCACGGGAGAGCAGTGCTTCCACCTGCCGCTGTCACAGGAGCTGCTCGCGGACCTGCTTGGGCTTAGCCCGGTCCATGTCAGCCGTACCTTTTCCGCCTTGGGCGAGGAAGGGCTGATCTACCGCGACCGCCACCAGGTCACGATACCCAATGCGGAGGCGCTCAAGCTTGCCGCGGACTTCGATGATCGCTACATGATCGATAATATGCGTCCCCTGTTCCAGGGGCACGGCCCTAGCCACCTGGAAAGCCAGGGAGAAAGCGCACCGCTGCTGGACGGCTCGCGTTGAGGCCGCCGAAAAGACGACACCCGGGCTGGCCCGGGTGTCGTGGCTGGTGCGTGGCCCTGCTCAGTTGACGGCGGCGATGGCCTTGGCCAGGTAGGGCAGGTTCTCGTGCGAGAAGCCGGCCACGTTGGCACGCCCCGAGCGGACCATGTAGATACCGAATTCGTCGCGCAGGCGGTCGACCTGTTCCGGCTCTAGCCCGGTGTAGGAGAACATGCCGCGCTGTTCGGCAACGCAGGCGTATTTCGCATCCAGCCCGTAGGGCTTGAGCGCCGCCACGAAGTCGCGGCGCAGCGTGTTGATGCGGTCGCGCATCTCGGTGAGTTCCTCGCGCCAGATCGCCGCAAGCTCGGCGGAGTGCAGGATCTCGCTGACGATGGCGCCGCCGTGTGCCGGCGGGTTGGAGTAGTTCTCCCGGGCCACGATGGCCACCTGGGAGCGCACGTTTTCCATCTGCTCCTGGTTCCTGGCCACCATGATGAGGCAGCCGGTGCGCTCGCAGTAGATGCCGAAGTTCTTGGAGCAAGAGCTGGTGATGATGACCTCATCGAGATTCTCGGCCATCAGGCGCACGCCATAGGCGTCCTCTTCGAGGCCTTCGCCGAAGCCCTGGTAGGCAAAGTCGATCAGCGGCAGCAGGTTACGCTCGCGCACCACTTCGAGGATCTGCTGCCACTGGTCGCGATCCAGGTCGAAGCCGGTGGGATTGTGGCAGCAGGCATGCAGCACGATCACGTCGCCGGCCGGGATCTGCTGCACCGCCGCCAGCATGCCGGCGAAATCGAGGCGGTTCTCGGCGTCCACGTAGGGGTACTTGTTGAGCTTGATCCCGGCTGCGGTGAAGATGCCGTGATGGTTCGGCCAGGTGGGATCGCTGACCCAGATCCCCTTGCCGGGCAGCTGCGCGCTGATGAAGTCGGCGGCCAGGCGCAGGGCGCCGGTGCCGCCCGGCGCCTGGGTGGCGCTGGCACGCTTCGCCTCGAGCACAGCGGAATCCTGGCCCAGCACCATCGGCAGCACCACCTCGGCATAGCGCGGATCGCCATGCGAGCCGATGTAGGTCTTGGTGGTTTCATTCTTGAGCAGAAGGGCTTCGGCTTCCTTGACGGCGCGCATCACCGGCGTGTTGCCCTGCGCATCCTTGTAGACACCGACACCGAGATCGACCTTCTGGGGGTTGGTATCCTTCTTGAAGGCCTCGATCAGGCCGAGAATGGCATCCCCGGGCACCCGCTCAATATGTTCGAACATTTATTTCGCTACCTCGTCGTCGGTTCTTGCGGCAAGAATGAAATCGTTACGGTGCAAGCCCTGGATCTTGTGCGTCCACCACCTGACGGTGACCTTTCCCCACTCCGTCAGCAGCGCCGGGTGATGGCCTGCCGCCTCGGCGACTGCGCCGACGCGATTGGTGAAGGCCAATGCCTGCTTGAAATCGGGAAAGTCATAGACTCGCTCAAGCTGCATGATGCCATCGCGCTCCACGATCTGCCACTCGGGAACTTCCGGTTTGAACAGCTGGATTTCCGCCTGGGTGACGGTGGGTGAGCCGCGTCGGCAGGCCTCGCAGGGCTGGCGTGATAGTCGGGTCATGATGGGCTTCCTCACGGGAGAAGGCACCCGCCGGCGTCGGGTTCGGGAGCGATGCGTTGTCGCCGGTAGCGTCTCCATGCCACCAGATCGGCCGTGGTTTGCCAAGCGCATTGTGCACCAGGCCAGCATCGGCGAGGCGCGTTCGGCTGATATACTCCCACCACCTCAATCCCCTGCCTTCGGAGCTCAACGTGTCCACTGATTCGCCGCTGATCATCGCCCTTGATCATCCCTCGCTCGACGCCGCCCTGTGTCTCGCCGACAGGCTGGATCCCAGGCGATGCCGCGTCAAGGTGGGCAAGGAGCTGTTCACCCGCAGCGGGCCTGACGTCATCGAGGCGCTGCATGGCCGCGGATTCGAGGTCTTCCTCGACCTGAAATTCCACGATATTCCCAATACGGTAGCCGGTGCCGTGCAGGCGGCGGCGGAGCAGGGGGTCTGGATGGTCAATGTGCATGCCGGCGGTGGCAGGCGGATGATGGAAGCGGCGCGCGAATGCCTGGAACGCAACGGGCTGGCCACGCACCTGATCGCGGTAACGGTACTCACCAGCATGGAGGCCGAGGACCTGGCCGAGGTCGGTATTGCAGTTTCGCCGGCGAGCCAAGTGGAGCGCCTGGCCTTGCTGGCGCGCGACAGCGGCATGCACGGGGTCGTCTGCTCGGCGCAGGAAGCGTCCCGGCTTGCCGAGCTGTGTGGCGAGAACTTCCTCAAGGTGACGCCGGGAATCCGTCCCCGCGATAGCGAGCAGGGCGACCAGCGCCGGGTCATGACGCCGAGTGCCGCCATGTCGGCCGGCAGTACCCATCTTGTCGTGGGGCGTCCGGTCACCCAGGCAAGAGATCCGATGGCGGCGTTGGCTGCGATCGAGCAAGAGCTGGCGCAGGGCTGAATCTACTCGCCCTCGATGCCCGTGATCGGCCGGGTCGTGCCCCAGCTGCGACAGCGCGGGCACTGCCAATGAAGCGGCTGACCGGCATGCCCGCAGCGTTGGCAGCGGTGCCGGGGGCGCGCGTCCAGAAGCGTATGGGTGTGCTGCTTGAGCAGCTGCAGCCGATCATCGGCGGTGCCGTGCTCCTGCTGCTGGTGCTGGTAGAGGTCGAGCAGGTAGTCCAGGGCGCCGAGGCTCGGCGCCCGGTTGAGCTGGGCGCTGACCAGCGCCATGGCCACCTGCACGCTTTCTCGCTTACGGCGTATTTCCGCCAGCATGATGATCAGGCTGGTGATATGGGCACGTTCCAGCAATGACTCCAAAACGCCCACCAGCCCCTCTTCGTCGTCGAGCATGAGAAAGGCATGCTGCAGCGGCTCGAGCACGAGCGGCATGAAATCGAGATCCTGGTCGGGTACTCGCACCAGCAGGCGGATGGCTTCGCGATACTGACCGGTATCCTGTGCCAGGGCGGCCAGCAGCAGATTCGCCCGCACGCAGCGGGGGTCGATCGACAGCGCCTGGCGCAGATGCTTGCGAGCCAGGCTGGGGCTTGCCGAACGCCGCTCCTGGTCGGCCAGCTCGCATAGCCAGTGGGCCGCCGCACGACGGATATCCTCGTGCTGGCGGATCAGGGCGGGATTGGCCACTTCGAAAGCTTGCTGCCACTCCCCTTCGCGGTCGTACAGGTCAGCCAGCAGGCGCTTGGCCGCAAAGCGGGTGTCATCGCTGCCGGTTTCGCGCACCACCTGCTGCAGCAGCCTTTCGGCGCGGTCGAACAGGCCAAGGTGCAGGAAGTCCCGTGACAGTTCGAGCTGGACCTGGTCGCTTTGCGCCGCGGTCAGCGTGGGGCGGGCGAGCAGGTTCTGGTGGATCTTGACCGCGCGATCCGCCTCACCCCGGGACCGGAACAGGTTGCCCAGGGTGATATGCGTATCGATGGTCTCGCTGTTGACTTCCAATGCGCCGACGAAGGTTTCGATGGCGCGGTCAGGCTGCTCGTTGAGCAGGTAGTTCAAGCCGACGAAGTAATCCCGCGACAGCGAGGCCGATGGCGCGGGATCCTCATGCCGCCGCCGCTCGCGACGGCCTAGCCACCAGCCGATGGCGACGGCAGCCACCAACAGGGCCAGCAGCAGGGCATCGGGCATTTAGGGCAGTTCCTTCAGCTCCTGGACACGCAGGCGATCGAGCTCCTTGCGCTGCTGTCGGTTCAGGCGCTGTTCACGGGAAAGCAGGGTACGCAACCTCAGCCATACGCCTGTCATCGCCAGCATGCCCAGCAGCACACCGCACACCAGGGCGGCAAGCAGCCACACCGACAGCGATATCGCCGGGAGTTCCAGCCAGATAAGGTTGAGCGGTACCGTTTGCTGGTTGTTGACGGCGAAGAGAATGCCGACCAGCAGCACCGCCAGCAGGATGATGGCCAGGATCAGGCCTTTGAGCCAACGCATGTGGATATCCCTTGTGAATGGAAAAGGTTAGTAGCCGAGGGCGCGGCTGGCATTGACCTGCTCGCGGAGTTCCTTGCCGGGCTTGAAGTGTGGCACGAACTTGCCCTCCAGGGCGACCGGTTCACCGGTCTTCGGGTTACGGCCGACCCGCGGCTCGCGATAGTGCAGCGAGAAGCTGCCAAAGCCGCGGATCTCGACGCGTCCGCCCTCGGCAAGCGTGTCGGTGATATCATCAAGGATCAGGCGCACGGCAGATTCGACCTCCTTGATCGAAAGCTCCGGCTGTCGCATGGCGATCTGTTCGATCAATTCAGATTTGGTCATCGGCTTTCTCCAGACGATTCCTGGTCCGGAAGGACCTGGGCGGCATTCTTGTTCTTGTTCCAGCATACTGCGCAAATCGAGATAAAACAACGCACTACGACCATGGTCATGGAAACGGATGCAAAGGGCCCCGTGGCGCTGCCCCAGGCTGGGTGGCTTCGGTATACTGCTGGCTTCATTTCCTATCGAAACGAGGTCGACGTTGAGCGAAGCGACTAACACGGATGCCGCAGCCCAGCGCAAGCGGCTCTACTGGCACTCTCGCCGCGGCATGTGGGAACTTGACCTGCTGCTGATCCCCTTTCTCGAGCACTGTTACGACCAGTTGGACGAGCAGGACCAGGCGGCCTATCGCGCCCTGATCGAGGGCGAGGACCAGGACCTGTTTGCCTGGTTGATGCGGCGCGAGACGCCGCCGAACCCGGCATTCCATCGTATCGTGCAACTGATCCAGGAGCATGCAGAGAACGCCGCTAACGATAGCCGTCGTCCCGTCTAGGCTGGCTTGGGGCTGCCAGGTCCTGCTGGCGCTGGGCGTGGTGCTGGTCCTGCTGCGCTTCGCCAGCCCCTGGCTCGTGGCGCTGGGTGTGATGTGGCTGCTGTGGCTGGGTTGGCACCTTTACCGCAACCCGAGGGTGGGGGAGCTTGTCCTGCTGCCTGGCGACGGCGATACCCTTGCCTGGCGCTGGCGTGAGCCTGGGTCATCGCTTGAGCCTGGGCCTGCGCTTGAGCACCGCGGAGAGCAAGAGTGGCGCGACGTCACGCTTCGCTGTCGCTATCTCGGCGCCTACCTGCTGGCGCTGCAGTTCGAAGGCCGCACCCTGTGGCTGTGGCCCGACAGTGCCCCGCCCGACGCACTGCGCCGCCTGCGCCGATACTTGCTCGCCCAGCGCTGACCCTGGAGCGGACTCAGCCCGTTTCAGCCAGGGCGCTGGCGTGGAGCCGGCTTGGCACTGCGCGGTCGCCGCCCGACATCTCGGCGTGGTGGGGGCAGTCGGGGTTGAAGTGCAGCCCGCGAGATTCCCTGCGCGACTGTGCGGCCAGCACGGTGAGGCGAGCCAGTCGCAGCGTATGCCACAGCCCGGCGGCGGAGGCCTGCGTGCTGCCCCGGCCCAGGGCCTGCTTGACCTCATCGCTCAGTCTCCTGAGCTCGGCGGCTGCCGTGCTCAGGCCGCCGTCGCTTCGCACGATGGCCACGCGGCGGCTCATGATGTCGCGCATCGCCAGCCGCCAGGCCTGTACCTGTGCTTCATCGACCCTCTGGTTGCCCGGCAGCCAGGGCGGCACTGGAGCGCGGCTGACGGCCTGGCGCTCGGCCAGCCGGGCCGCGCAGCTGCGCGCGAACACCAGGCACTCCAGCAGTGAGTTGCTTGCCATCCGATTGGCGCCGTGCAAGCCGGTGCAGGCGGTTTCCCCGATGACGTGAAGGCGGGGGACGCTCGAGGCCCCGTCGAGATCGACGGTCACGCCGCCGCAGCTGTAGTGAGCCGCGGGCACGACCGGGATCGGCTGGCATGTGATATCCAGACCACGACCGAGGCAGTGGGCATGGATGGTCGGGAAATGGTGGCGTATGGCCGCCTCGCCGAGATGGCGCACGTCCAGCCATACGTGAGGCGCACCGGTACGCTGCATTTCGGCGTCGATGGCGCGGGCGACGATGTCGCGGGGCGCAAGCTCGCCGCGAGGGTCGCGTTCGAGCATGAAGCGCAGGCCGTCGGTGCTGAACAGCTGGCCGCCTTCCCCGCGTACCGCCTCGCTGATCAGGAACGGCGGGCCGTCCGGATCGTAGAGGCAGGTGGGGTGGAACTGCTGGAATTCCAGGTTCATCAATTCGGCGCCGAGCTCGGCGGCCATCATCATGCCTTCGCCGCCGGCGGGGTTCGGGCTGGTGGTGTGGCGATAGAGCCCGCTGGCGCCGCCCGTGGCCAGTACCGTATCCGCAGCCAGCAGCTCGACCGGCTCGCCTGTGGCGCTGACGCAGCGAGCGCCACGGCAATGACCCTGTTCATCGGCAATCAGCGCCACGGCGGTCAGGTCCGTGAGCATCGTGATCGCCGGATGTGCCAGCGCGTGCTGCATGAGCGTGTCGATCACGGCGCGCCCGGTGGCATCGGCGGCATGGATGATGCGCCTGGCGCCATGGCCGCCTTCGCGGGTCAGGTGGTAGGGATAGCCGGAGCCGGCATCGTTGTCGCGGGTAAAGGGAACGCCAAGCGAGAGCAACCATTCGATGGCGGCGGGACCCTGTTCCACGGTGAAGCGCACGGCGCGTTCGTCGCACAGGCCGTCACCCGCCACGAGGGTGTCGTTCACATGGGCGTCGAAATGGTCCTGGGGAGAAAGGACTGCGGCGATACCACCCTGGGCCCAGCGGCTGGCCGACTGGCTGTCAGCGGCGGGGTAGGCCAGGGTGACTCTGCGGGTGGTGGCTGCATGCAGCGCAAGCGTCAGCCCCGCGACACCGCTGCCGATAACCAGTACGTCGTGTTCGCTTCGGGACATGCGCGTTCTCGCTGCAGCACGTTATTCAACCGCGAACTTGCAGGAAAGGATGCCAGGGCAGGATAGCAAAGGGTCTGGTGCCCGGAGCCGGGCTCGAACCGGCACGGTGTCGCCACCGAGAGATTTTAAGTCTCTTGCGTCTACCAATTTCGCCATCCGGGCGGCAAGGTTTCGAGCAGGCAGCTGAAGGAAAAAATGAATGGAGGCTGGAGTCGGAATCGAACCGGCGTACACGGAGTTGCAGTCCGCTGCATAACCACTCTGCCATCCAGCCTCATGGAGCCTTGATCAGGATCGAGGGCCACCATGCCGATGCTCGGCTTGTGCCTGTCTCGTCCTGTCTTCCATGATGAGAAGGGCAAAAAGACACTCTTCATCATGAAATGGAGCGGGAAAGGAGATTCGAACTCCCGACCCTCGCCTTGGCAAGGCGATGCTCTACCACTGAGCTATTCCCGCTCGACTCGAGTGCGAAGTATACGGATTAATGGGTTTGTGTCAATCACTTGATGAGCGCGACTACATGGAACGGCTGAGATGCGGCCAGGCCGCCCGCAGGTAGAGGGCCATCGACCAAAGCGTCAGGATTGCCGCCACGTGGAGCGTGACCACGCCGACAAGGGCAAACGGCGTGCCCGGGAAGAAGGCCAGCAGCAGCAGCAGGGCGAGCATCTGCAGCGTGGTCTTGACCTTGCCCAGCCAGGATACCGCTACGCTGCCACGCTTGCCCATCTCGGCCATCCATTCGCGCAGCGCCGAGATCACGATCTCGCGGCCGATGATCACCAGGGCCGGGAGCGTCAGCCACATGCTGTCGTACCGTTCGATCAGCAGCGCCAGGGCAACCGCCACCATCAGCTTGTCTGCGACCGGGTCGAGAAAGGCGCCGAAGGGCGTCGCCTGGTTCCAGCGGCGGGCAAGGTAGCCGTCGAGCCAGTCGGTGATGGAGGCGAGGGCGAACAGGCCGGCGGCAAGCGGCATGCTCCAGGCGTAGGGCAGGTAGAAGAACATCACCAGCAGCGGGATGAAGGCGATTCTTGCCAGCGTCAGGATGTTGGGGATGTTCATGAAAAAGATGTTCCTTGCCTGAGGTCTGGGTTGCCGGAAGTCCATCATTCTATCCGCAGCTGCTGCCATCATCCATGCAGGGCTTGATGAATCGTCTCGGCCAGGGTGGCGCTGATGCCCGGTACCCGGGCCAGGTCTTCCAGGCTGGCCTGCTTGACGCCCTGCAGGCCGCCGAAGAAGCGCAGCAGCTCCCGGCGCCGCTTGGGGCCTATGCCCGCGATGCCTTCGAGCGCCGAACTGCGGCGAGTCTTGTCGCGCCGCTGGCGGTGGCCGGTGATGGCAAACCGGTGCGCCTCATCACGCACATGCTGGATCAGGTGCAGGGCCGGGGAGCTTGGCGCCAGGTTCAGGCTCTGGTCCACGGTTTCCAGGAACAGCGTCTCCAGGCCGGCCTTGCGCGTCGTGCCCTTGGCCACGCCGAGCAGGGTGAGCTCGGTCAGGCCAAGTTCGCCAAGCACCTCCCGGGCGAGATTGAGCTGGCCCTTGCCGCCATCCACCAGCAGCAGGTCGGGGGCAACGCCTTCCCCTTCGACGAGCCGACGAAAGCGGCGAAGCAGCGCTTGCTGCATGGCGCCGTAGTCATCCCCGGCCGCCACCCCTTCGATATTGAAACGGCGGTAGTCCGACTTTCGCGGCCCCTGGCGATCGAAGACGACGCAGGAAGCCACGGTGGCCTCGCCGTGGCTGTGGCTGATGTCGAAGCACTCCAGCCGCTGGGGTGGCTGCTGCAGGCCCAGGGCATCACGCAGTGCCTCGAAGCGGCGGTCGAGCTCCGATTGGCTGGCGAGCCGGCTGGCCAGCTGCTGCTGCGCATTGGTGATGGCGAGTTCCAGCCATTGGCTGCGATGACCGCGTACCTTGTGGGCCAGTCGCACGCGCCGCTGGGCGCGCTCACCCAGCGCGCTCTCCACGATGGCGGCATCGGGCAGGGGCAGGTTGGTGATGACTTCGCGGGGAATCTCCCGGCCCTGGCCAAGGTAGAACTGGCTGACGAATTCGCCGAGCACTTCATCAGCGGCAAGATCCAGGCCATTTTCCGGCGTGTGGTGTCGCGCGCCCAGCAGCCGCCCCTGGCGAATCGACAGCACCGAGATGCATAGCGCGCCCTCGCGGTCGGCCAGGGCGAAGGCGTCGGCATCGCCGTGCTCGGTATCGACGAACTGGCGCTGCTGGAGCTGGCGCAGATGCTGGATCTGGTCGCGTAGCCGGGCCGCCTCCTCGAAGGCGAGGCGGCGGCTTGCGCTCTCCATGGCCTCGGTCAGCTCCGCGGTGACCTGTTCGCTGCGGCCCTCCAGGCACATGACGGCATGGGCCAGGTCGCGGCGGTAGTCGCCTTCGTCGATGAGCCCGACGCAGGGCGCGCTGCAGCGGTCGATCTGGTGCTGCAGGCAGGGGCGCGAGCGGTGTGCGAACACGCTGTCCTCGCAGTTGCGGATGCGAAAGATCTTCTGCATCAGCGACAGGCTTTCGCGCACCGCACCGCTGCTGGGGTAGGGTCCCAGGTAGCGGCCGTCCTCGTGGCGCCGGCGCGCCCGCTTGTACTCCAGCGCCGGGTAGGGGTGGCGATCGCTGACGAAGATGAAGGGGTAGGACTTGTCGTCTCGCAGCAGGATGTTATACGGCGGGCGCAGCTCCTTGATCAGGGTTTGCTCGAGCAGCAGCGCTTCGATCTCGCTGCGTGTCACCGTGACCTGGATGTCGGCAATGCGCCCCACCATCGCTTGCGTCTTGGTGTTCAGCTGCCCGCGAAAATAACTGGCCAGGCGTGCCTTGAGTCGCCGCGCCTTGCCTACGTAGAGTGTGTTGCCCTGGGCATCGACCATGCGGTAGACGCCCGGCGACTGGGTGAGATGGGACAGGAACGACTGTGAATCGAAGGTCATCGCGAGCTGGCGGTGGTGCGTGTCGCCCCAGCTTACCAGAAGGCGCGACTCATTGCGGTGCCTGGAAGCCCTCGACCAGGCCGTGCTTCAGGCCAAGGTGCGTGAGCTCGACATCGGTCTGCACGCCGAGCTTCTCGAAGATGCGATAACGATAGGTATTGACGGTCTTCGGGCTCAGGAACAGGCGGTCGGAGATCTCGGCGACACGCTGGCAGTTGACGATCATCATGGCCACCTGCAGCTCGCGCTGGGAGAGCTGGTCGAACGGATTCTCGTCCGAATCGAAGCGCGCCAGCACCAGGCGCTGGGCGATGTCCGGGCTGATATAGCGCTGTCCGGCGAAGACGCTGCGGATAGCCTCGACCATGTCGGGGACCTGGGTGTCCTTGCTGATGAAGCCGCAGGCACCCGCTTCCAGCAGGCGCTGGGCGAAGTTGTCTTCCATGAAGCCTGTCAGGGCGAGGACACGCACGTCGGGATGGTTGCGCATGATCTTGCGGGTGGCTTCGAGGCCGCCGATTCCCGGCATGCGCAGGTCCATGACGACGACGTCAGGTTCAAGCTTGCGGCATAGCGTGATGGCCTCCTCGCCGCTGGCGGCTTCGCCGACTACCGCAATGTCCTCTTCGCTGGCCAGCAGGTGAGCCAGGCTGGTGCGCACCAGGTGATGATCATCGACAACGAGAACCTTGATCAAGCTGACGCTCCTCGTCAGGTGAAAAAACTGGGGACAGAAGACGTCGTAACGCAGGCGGCATGCTGGCTCAGGCGTGGGCGCCAGGCTGCTGCGACGTTCGCCGCTGCACACGTCGGCAAGATTGCCATACTCTTCTCGTAAGGGAAATTAACCGTAAGGGAAATTAACCTAGCGTCTATTCGTGTGTTCTAGCGTTCCGGCACAACTCCGCTTGACGAGGCCCCGGCACATGAGTATGATCTGCCTCGTTCTCGCCGGGTGCGGGACACTGTGGGGCCTTAGCTCAGCTGGGAGAGCGCAACACTGGCAGTGTTGAGGTCAGCGGTTCGATCCCGCTAGGCTCCACCAATGAATCATCACGAAAAAGCCGCCTGATCCTGTCAGGCGGCTTTTTCGTGTGCCTGAGCGGCCGGTTGCGGTGCCGGTGGTGTGACCCCGCGAAGCGGTCGTCTACCCTGAAACAGCCAGTTCGCCAATCAGGGAGGCAAGGAAATGCCGAATCTACACAATGCGGTGGTCGTGATCACCGGCGCCTCGAGCGGGATCGGTCGCGCCAGCGCCTACGAATTCGCCCGCCATGGCGCCGCGCTGTTTCTCTCGGGGCGAGACAGGCAGGCCTTGCACGACGTGGCCGAACGCTGCCATCGCCTCGGCGGGCAGGCGCGGATAGTGGTTGCCGACGTGACGGACCCCCAGGCGATGTCGCGCCTGGCCGACGGCGCAATCGAGGCGGCAGGGCGGATCGACGTCTGGGTCAACAATGCCGGCATCGGTGCGCTGGGCGTGTTCGACGAGATGCCGCTCGAGGCGCACGAGCAGGTCATCCAGACCGACCTGCTGGGCTGCCTGCGCGGTGCCCATGCCGTGCTGCCGCACTTCAAGCGGCAGGGCCGCGGCATCCTGATCAACAACATTTCGCTCGGGGCCTTTGCCCCCCAGCCCTATGCCGCGGCCTACAGCGCCGCCAAGTTCGGCCTGCGCGCCCTGGCCGAGAGCCTGCGCGGAGAGCTGCACGCCTGGCCGCATATCCATGTCTGCAATGCCTACCCTTCGGTCATGGATACCCCCGGGTTTCGCGATGGCGGCAACTATACCGGCAAGGCCATCACGCCGGTGCCGCCGGTATACGACGCACGGCGTGCGGCAAGGGCGATCGTCGGGCTCGCGCGGCATCCACGGCCCAGTGTCTTCGTCGGCCTGCCCGCCGTGCTGGCGTGTTTCTCGCCGCTGGTGCCGGGCTACAGCGTCCTCAATGGCTGGCTGGTCAGCCGGGCGCTGGAGCGTGCCGATGCCATGCCGAAATCTTCCGGCAATCTGTTTTCCCCGCCCAGCGGCGAGCGGCGTATCGACGGTGGATTCCGCAACCGCAGCGGCCGGCGAAAGGCCGTCCTGCTCGGCGCCCTGGCAGGTGGCTTGCTGGCGGGGCTTTGGCTGTCCGGCGGGGCGCGCGCCCACAGGCGCTGAGCGGCTTGGGTGCAGGGGCGCGCTTTGGCGAGGCACGCGCCCGGCACCTATCTTGTCACCAACAGCGGTGATGCAGGAAATGTTGATGCGGGAAAAGGAGGCTCTTGTGAGCGACACGGATCTGGGCAGCATGGATGCGGGCCAGCTCAAGGCGTTGTATGAAGCGGGGCGTGCCTCGCCGCGTGAAGCGACGCGGGCGGCGCTTGAGCGTATCGAGCGCTTCAACGGGGCGGTCAATGCCTATGTGTTTGTCGACCGGGAGGGGGCCGAGGCGGCGGCAGCGGAGTCCGAGCGGCGCTGGCGGCAAGGCAGGCCGCTCAGCGACATCGATGGGATTCCCGTCTCGCTGAAGGATTTGACCGAAGCCGCCGGCATGCCGGCAAGGAAAGGGTCGCTGACGCGCTCGAGCGAGCCGTGCCTGCATGATGCCCCCCCGGCCCGCATGCTGCGTGAGGCGGGGGCGGTCTTCCTTGGCAAGACCAACACGCCGGAGTTCGGCTGGAAGGCCATTACCGACAACCAGGTGTTCGGTGCCACCGCGAACCCATGGGATACCCGCCTTACGCCGGGAGGCTCGTCCGGCGGGGCGGCGGTGGCCGCTGCGCTGAACATGGGGGTGCTGCACCAGGGGGGCGATTCGGGCGGTTCGATCCGCATCCCGGCGGCATTCACGGGCACGTTCGGCTTCAAGCCGACCTTCGGCTGGGTGCCCGAGTGGCCGCGCTCGAAGGCGGCCACGCTGTCCCACCTGGGCCCCTTGACGCGTACGGTGCCGGACGCGGCGCGCATGCTCAACGTGATCGGACGCTACGATTACCGCGATCCCTATGCGCTGCGCGGCCAGCCCGACGACTGGGGTCAGGACCTGGAGCGCGGGCTCGACGGCCTGACGATAGCCTTCGCCCCGACGCTGGGGCGGGGCGTGGTGGATCCCGAGATCGCCCACGGCGTGGAGCAGGCTGCGCAGCGCCTGGCGTCCCTCGGTGCGGTAGTCGAAGAGGTCGAGCTCGATCTCGGCTCACCCATCGAGGTGTTCAATACCCTCTGGTTCACCGCGTCGCTGGCCGTCTATCGCGAGCATGACGAGCGTGACCGACAGCGCCTGGACCCGGGCATGGTGGCGGACGCCATGCGCGCTGAGCGGATGAGCGCGCTGGACATGTTCTACGCCATCGAGGCGCGTGCCAGGCTGACCGAGCGGCTCGAGCACTTCAACCAGCGCTACCACCTGGTCATGACGCCTTCGGTGGCGGTGCCGCCGTTTCCGCTCCATCACGATGTGCCGCCCGGCAGCGGCATGCGTGATTGGGAAGAGTGGTCGCCGTTCTCGTATCCGTTCAATCTCAGCCAGCAGCCGGCCGCCTCGGTACCCTGTGGTTTCACCCGGGCCGGGTTGCCGATCGGCTTCCAGCTGGCCGGTGGCAAGCATGACGATGTGCGGGTGCTCAGGGCGTCGAATGCCTACCTGAGCGCATTCCCGCCGCGCTTTCCAGAGGCGCCTCGGGTGCCGAACGAGCCCGCCGCCTAGCCGGGCGTTCGATCTGGCCCGGCTGCGTGCTCCGGTCTAGGCATCAGTGCGTCAGGGCAGGGCGGCAGGGCGTCCCTCGATCCAGGTTGCCAGGGCATCGGCGGGCATCGGCGGGCAGAGGTGGAGCCCCAGCGCCTTCTGGATACCGAGCGTGTTCATCAGGGCGAGGCTCGGCTCGTCGTCAATGCCCGTCAGTACCGGTTCGATGCGCAGTGCCTCGAGGAGGCGGCACAAGCCTTCCAGCAGGCTGCGATCGGTGTCGGCATGCGCCCTCAGTGCGCTCGGGATCATGGCCTTGCGTACCGGCAGGCGCGCCAGCCAGGCCAGCTCCAGGGGCCCGTGGCCCAGCTCGTCCACGACGATGCCGATACCGAGCCGCTCCAGTCGCTTGAACAGATGCAGCGAGGTGTGCAGGTTCTCCCCCAGCGAGCGGGCGGGCAGCTTCAGCATCAGCCAGTCGAAGGGTTCTGTCGTCAGGTCGCGCAGGAAGTGGTCCAGCGGACGGTGATCGAACGGATCATTGGCCAGGTGTGAGCCGCACAGCGGAACCGTCACCGTCAGGTCCGCCAGGGCCGAGCCGGCTTGGCGCCATGCGTTGCGGCGATCGACCGTGGCCTGGATTGCCCAGCGCTTGAGTCGCGTGCCGAGCCCGAGCCGGGTGATGGCATCGAGGTGGTCCATCGGTGGCATGGGCCAGCGCTGGGGCTCCCGCCAGGCCAGCACCGCCTCTAGCCCGGTGCACGTGCCGCTGGTCATGTCCAGCTCGGGCTGGAAGCACAGCGTGACATGCTGCTCCGGCAGCAGCAGCGCTTCACGCAGCTGGTTTTCCAGCCGATATTTCGCCTCGAGCTGGGACGTGAGGCGGTGATCGACGAAGGCCAGCCGCCCCGGGCCCTGCCGGCGGGCGCTGTACATGGCGCTGCGGGCGGCATTGATCAGCGCCTCTCCTTCCTGTGCATCAAAGGGATAGAGGGCGATGCCGATCGATACGGTCAGCAGCAGGTAGCGGTCTTCACTGACAAAGGGGGGCTCCAGCGCCTCCTGCAGGCGCTCGGCCACTATCTGGGCGGTCTCGGCCGTGCCTTCCTTCTCCAGCACCACGACAAACTGGTCGCCGGCCAGGCGGGCCAGGGTGTCCTTGCTGCGCAGCGCCTTTTGCAAGCGCTGCGCCAGCTCGCCCAGCGCCTTGTCGCCGGCCGCATAGCCGTGGGTCTGGTTGATCGCCTTGAAGTCGTCGATGTCGATGAACAGCAGCGCCAATGCGCAGTCGGAGCGCTCCGCCTGGGCCAGCCCATGGTTGAGCCTGTCGCGCAGCAGTAGCCAGTTGGGCAGGCCGGTGGTGGGGTCGATGTGAACCCAGTGGCGTTCCCGGAACAGGTGGCCATTGTCCGACGCCAGGGTCACGAAGGTGCGCAGGAAGAGATGAGCCGGCCCGCTGTCGGGCAGGGTGTCGACGGTCATCAGCACGGGCAGCGATTCCCCGCTTTCACGCCGGCACAGCATTTCCTGCTGCCATGAGCCCGTCTGGGCGGTCTCCTCGCCGGGGTGTGTCGACGAGCGCAGCAGGGTGAAAAGGCGCGAGACAGCCCAGCCCGTGGCCTCGCCGCGCGGACAGCCGGCCAGGCGGTCGAAGGCCTCGTTGGCCAGCACGATCGTTCCGCTTGCGTCGGTGATCGCCATGCTGATCTGGCTGTGCTCGAAGGCACTTTGCACCAGCCGAGCCGGATGCAGGGCCAGGTCGCGGAACTCGTTGCCCGGGGGGCGTCTGCCTTGGTGCGTCATGGGCTGGATAGTCTTTCCTGTGGCCGAGGAGGCCGCGTCTCACTGCCGTGGACGTGGGTGAGATGAATATCGACCTGCAATGCTCGGACTTTAGCGCCTTTTCGACAGGGCCAGGCCCTTTTCGCGTGCGGATTGCCGTCGGCGGGTTCACCTCTCCTTGAGACGTTTCGTGCCGGCTCAAGTTCTTTACACCATGGCCGATATTGCGAGAACACGCCTCCCTTGGCTGGCAGGGGCGCTGCAGGGGCGAGAGGCTTGCCGGGTCGATCGGCAGGAGTCGCTTTGGCCTGAACGATTGAGGGGAACTCGTTGCATCTTTCGGCTCGCATGGCACTGTTCTCGCGCGCGCTTTTTTCGCTTCAAGGGCGGCTCCTGGCCGGCCTCGCCATGACCTGGCTGGCCATCGTCAGCATGTTGCTCATGCTGTCGTGGAGCTTTGGAAAGGGGCTGGTCGACGAGGTCAACCTCGCTCACCTGCGCTATGAGTCGAGCCTGATCGCCGATGACCTGACGGCGCAGCTCAACCGACGCTTTGGTGCCTTGCAGCGCCTGGAAGGCCACCTGCGCAACGCCGATGCGGGCCAAACGGTCGAGGCGCTGGAGGCGGGTCACTTGCTGCTCGAGTGGTTCGATGGGCTGATGGTGACGGACGCGGAGGGCCGCGTGGTGGCCGACTTGCCGGTCGTGCCGGGTCGGGTCGGCCTGGACGTCGCGGCGTTGGAGTACTTTCGCCAGCTCAGCCACTCGCCCTGGCCCTATGTCAGCGAGCCCTTCGTCGGCCGGGCCTCGGGCGACTCGCTGGTGCTGATGCTGGTGCCGCGCTGGACTGATGAAGGGCAGTTTGCCGGCGTGGTGGGAGGAATGCTCAACCTCAGCCAGGGCGGGCTGTTTCGCCGGCTGGAGGAGATTCGCCTGGGCGAGCACGGCCATGTCACGGTATTGACGGCCTCCGGCCGCCTGCTCTTCCAACCGCGCCGCCTGCGTCAGGTGGGGATGCCGCTGGACCAGTCGGACTCGCTGGCGATGGCCCTGGACGGCTGGCAGGGTGAAGCCTTCACGTTGCTTCCCGGCGGGGAGCCGGCGCTGGTGGCCTATCGCCAGATCTGGCCGGCCAGCTGGGTGGTGAAGGTATCGCTGCCCCAGAGCCAGGTCCATGCCCCGCTGGCGGACTACCTGCGCAAGCTGTGGTGGGCCTGGCTGGCCCTGGCCCTGTTGCTGCTGGTCACCATGCGCTGGCTGGTCACCCGGCTGCTGCGGCCATTGCAGCGGCTCGAGCGCCAGATCGCCCAGGTGGGGGCGGGCGAGCGCCACTACCTGGAGCTCTCCACCAACATGCATGAGCTGCGCCAGGTCGCCAGCAGCTTCAACCGGCTGGAGCACGAGCGGCTGGCGGCCCTGGAGCACCTCCGCGACCGCCAGGCCTTCCTGGATGCCGTGCTGGGGTCGACCCCGCTGGGCATGTTCGTGGCGGACCTGAAGGGGCGGCTGACCTATCTGAATCCGGCGCTGCTCGATCTACTGGGGCTCGATGCGCTGCGCAATGCCAGCGACTGGTGGGGGCGCATTCACCCGCTGGACCAGGAAGGCACCCGCGACCTGTGGCGCCATTCACTGAATACCGGCAGCGACTTCATCCGCCAGCTGCGCTACCTGCATCCCGCGGGTGACACCCTGTGGCTCGAGGTCCACGCCAGCCAGGTGCGAGGCAACGACCAGCCGCTGGGCTTCGTGGGCATGGTCAAGGACATCACCGAGCGTCGTCAGCAGGAGGCGCTGCAGCGCTGGGAGGCGGAGCACGACCCGCTGACGGGGTTGCTCAACCGTCGCGGCTTCGAGCGTCGCCTGGAAGAGGCGCTGGCGGAATATGCCAAGACCGGCACGCCTTCGGTGCTTATCCTGTTCGATCTCGATCACTTCAAGCCCATCAACGACAGGGGTGGGCACGCGCTGGGCGATGAGATGCTGCGCCGCGTGGCGCAGGTGGTGGCCTGGGAAGTGCGGCGCAGCGATCATGTGGCGCGCCAGGGCGGCGATGAATTTGGCGTGCTGTTGCCGAGCTGCACCCTTCACCAGGCGCGGGAGATCGCCGAATCCCTGCGCCGTGCGGTCGCGGAGGTCACGGTGACGCATGAAGGCGAGGTCTATCACATCACGCTCAGCATGGGCGTCACGGCCATGCAGGATGGCGACAAGGCCATCGAAACGGTGCTGGCGCGCGCCGATGAAGCGAGCTACATGGCCAAGGCCAGTGGGCGCAATGCGGTGTGCCTGGCGGAGCCCGAGTTCAGCCGTTCCGCCCAGGAAATAGGGTGAGGAAGGAAATGGGATGAGAAGGCACGGCGAGAGCCGCGGCCTCAAGCCCCTGCGGCAAGCAAGCGTGCAGTGCCTTCCGGACACTGCACGCACTGGGTGATGGGTAGTACAGGGAATACCAGGAGGGAATTCAGACCTGCGCGTTGAGGCGGCCGGGTTGTGCCGCCACACGACCACTGGCGCCGTAGAGTGTCTTTTCGGCCGCTTCATGGATGAAGGACAGTAGCCGGGTGTTCTGTTCCATGCGCAGCCCGACCAGGGCGCCGTTGCGCTCGTTGAGGCGCTGTGCTTCCCGAGTCAGTTCCAGCGTGGCCTCCCAGGCGTCCTGGCAGCCGGCATCCGCGGCGGCCTGGCGCGCGCCCTGGGCATCCTCGGCATAGCCCAGGCGACGCTGCACGCCAAGGCGCAGGGCTTCGCAGGATTCCAGCTGGGTCAGGTAGTGCTGCTTGCGCTCGGCGAGCTCGGCCAGCACCTGGCCGTTGAGCCCAGCCTGTACCAGCTGTTCGCGCTCGCGCTCCAGCAGCTCGATGATCCGCGTGAGACGCTGGCGTTGCTCATGAAGCAGTCGCACCAGGCTCATGGCTCACCTTTCTCGTCCAGCAGCGACTGGATCAGTCCGTCGGCAATCCGCTCGGCGCGGATGTCCAGCCGGCCTTCCCGGATGGCGTCGCGGATCTCTTCCACCCGGTTCATGTCGATGTCGCGGGAGGCATCGGCCGCCGTCTGGCGCAGGTGCGTCTTGGCCGCGGGGCCGGCATCCTGCTGCGAGGCGGGGGTCGTTCCCTTGACCGGCTGGGCGTCGTCGCGCTGGGTCGACGGCAGCGGGCGCGTCAAGGGGTTCTGGTTGTTGATCTTCACAATAGTGGCCTCATGAGCGGGGCTTTCCCCTACTATCGGCAGCGCTGGAAGGAACTTTAGGCAGCCCGATGCCAAGGCGTCGGCAACGCTGCCTGTCAGGAGCCTCGAAGTGTCGCCAGGGTGCCGCAGGCCGATTCAGAAGTCCACGGCCAGCAGCCCTTGGCCGATCACCCTTGCCGTGACCGTTTCGCGTGAATCGAAGCGCACGCGTACGCGATCTCCCATCCCGCCCGGTTCGAGCGCCTGGCCTTCGCGGGCGATGCGAAAACCGCTGCCATGGGCTTCCACCACCACCCTTTGGTTGCGCTCCACCAGTGGCAGGGCGCGCAGGTGATGCGCCTGCAGGGGCTGGCCGGCGCCGAGCGGGCGCGTCAGTACCTGGCCGACGATTTCCTCGGGTGCCAGCAGCGTTCGGCTGGGCAGGGCGGCAAGGTTGCCCCGGCGGAAGTCGAGGTGCTGCGGCTGCACGGTATCGCCGGCAGCCAGCGAAGTTGCCAGCACCGGGTACTCGCCGATCACGCCGACTTCCGCTTGCAGGTAGCGTACCTGGCGTCCGTCGCTGCCGCAGCGCACGCCGACGGACACGCGCCCGAGCGCAGGCTCGCCTTCGCGGGTCAGAAACGGCTGGGGGAACTCGCAGGCGGGCATGACCGCCGAGGGTGGGCGCACGTCGATGATGATCTCTTCCCCCAGCGGCTCCGCCTGCTGGTGGAGAAAGCGCTGCACGGCGTCGAGCACGGCGGTGTCGTCCGCCAGCGCACCGACAGGGGCCAGGCAGGCGAACGCGGCCAGGGCCAGCATGGCGGCGGCAAGGCGGCGGGCAACAACAGGGCGTGGGCGGCGGCGCAGCATCTCGGCCTGCTCGTGTAGGGGTGTCGGGGCATTCTAGCCCCGGCGCCAAGGGCGAAACAGGCGAATTGGGCGAGGAAACGCGGGCTGTTCTTGCCATTGGGGTGACACCGTCATGGCTATTCTCCAACCTCAACTAGTTCCGCATGTTCTAAACCAGGTACGCAACGGGAGTGCCGGCATGATCGACCAGCTCGAAGCCGCCTTTAACTACCACCAGCAGGCGCTTGGCCTGCGCCAGGAGCGGCACAAGGTGCTGGCCAGCAACATCGCCAACGCCGATACGCCGAACTACAAGGCGCGCGACTTCGACTTTGCCAGCGAGCTCAAGAAGGCGGTGGAGCACGGGGGGCGGTCCTCCGGGGGCGGCCTGGCCCTGGCGCGCACCGCCGATCGTCATCTTGCCGGTCAGGCCTTCTCGGCACCGGGGCGCGACCTGCTCTATCGGGTTCCCGCCCAGCCCAGCCTGGATGGCAACACCGTCGACATGGATCGCGAGCGCACCGCCTTTGCCGACAATGCCGTGCGCTACCAGGCGGCGCTGACCATCATCAACAGCCGCATCCAGGGGCTGAAGAACGCCATGCAGTCCGAGTAAGCCGCCGGGACGATCAGGAGTTTCCCCATGTCCATGTTTTCCGTTTTCGATATCGCCGGCTCGGCCATGAGTGCCCAGTCCCAGCGCATGAACGTCACCGCCAGCAACCTCGCCAACGCCGACAGCGTGGCAGGCCCGGACGGCGAAGCCTATCGCGCCAAGCAGGTGCTGTTCGAGGCGCGCCTGCAGGGCCGCCACGGCATCGGCGGCGTGGGCGTGCGCGAAGTGGTGGAAGACCCCTCGCCCCTGCGCATGGAGTACCGCCCCGAGCACCCGCTGGCCAACGAAGAGGGCTACGTGGCCATGCCCAATGTCGAGCCGGTGCATGAAATGGTCAACATGATCTCGGCATCGCGCTCCTACCAGGCCAATGTGGAAGTCATGAATACCAGCAAGCAGATGATGCTCAAGACGCTCACCCTGGGCGAGGGTTGACGCCATGCCCACCGCCATCGATGCCAACGTCATCTCGCGCATGAACGCAGGCGGCCCCTCGCCGCGTGACGCCAGCCAATCCGCCGAGCTGCGCGACAACTTCATGACCCTGCTGATCACCCAGATGAAGCACCAGGACCCGCTCAATCCCATGGAAAACCATGAGATGACCTCCCAGCTGGCGCAGATCAATACCGTCAGCGGGATCGAGCAGCTCAACCGAACCCTTAAGGACATCACCGCCCAGATGCACGCCGGCCAGGCGCTGCAGGCGACCGGCCTGATCGGCAAGGGCGTGCTGGTACCTGGCGATCGCGTACTGCTGGAGCACGGCGAGGATGGCGCACTGCACACCACGCCCTTTGGCATCGAGCTGGGGCAGTCGGCCGACAACGTGCGCGTGGTGATCACCAACGCCAGCGGTCAGGTCATCAATCGCTACGACATCGGCCCGGTCAAGGCAGGTGTGGAATCCTTCGTCTGGGACGGCCGCACCAGCGAAGGCGAAGCCGCCGTGGCCGGCAGCTACCGGGTTCGCGTGGAGGCCACCAGCGGCGAGCGCACCCTGGCCGGTTCCACGCTCAACTATGCCCTGGTGGGCGGCGTGACCCCGCCTGACAAGAATGGCGGCGTGAAGCTGGACCTGGGGGCGATCTACGGCCAGGTCGGGCTCGATCAGGTGAAGCAGATTCTTTGAACGGTGGCGCCGGCAAGGCGCCGACACAGCATACGAGAACCGCGCATAGCGGCAAAACTAGCCGGCAGGCAGAGGAACGAACATGAGCTTTTCACAAGCATTGAGCGGCTTGAATTCCCAGGCGCAGAAGCTGGGCACCATCGGCAACAACATCGCCAACTCCCAGACGGTCGGCTTCAAGGGCTCCAGCGTCCAGTTCTCCGATGTATTCGCCAACTCCAAGGTTGGGTTGGGTACGCGGGTCTCTGCCGTGCTGCAGAACTTCAGTGAAGGTAATTTAGAATCCACCAATCGTAATCTCGACTTGGCTGTTGCAGGGGATGGCTTCTTTCGTTTTCAGCAAACAACCGGTGAAATCGTTTATTCAAGGAACGGTCAGCTTACCATGACTTCTGATGGGGATTTGATTAATGCCCAAGGGTTTAAAATCATGGGTTATGGACTTGCGGTTAATGACGATTTCCCTTTTTCAGCAGTTGTTGCAGGTGGCCAGCCGGTGGCGTTGAATATACCTGCTAACGATATGCCGGCTCGCGCGACGGGGAAAAGCGACCAAGCGCTGGGTGTTCAAGCTGTCTATAATCTAGATGGAAGCATCGATGTTGGAAATAATGAATTGCGCAGCACGGCAAGTCTAACCACTTCTCTTCCGGGTGTTAATCCGGCTGTCAAGACTGATATTTCTTACCATTATTCTAATAGCTTTACCGTTTATGATTCGTTGGGTCAGTCGCGTAGCGCTGCTGTGTATTTCGAAAAGACAGCTGATAATGCGTGGGTGGGGCGTGTTGCTATCGATGGTCATTATAATGGAGCAACATTTAATATCGCATTCACTCCTACTGGGGTAATGCCAAAAGATGGTGCTGGTAATATTATAGGTGTTAATGGTGCTTCTGATTCTGCGCAAGTAACTTTTGCTCCGGATCTTCTGGGTGGTGGTGTGGAGCCGCTTGATTTTAAGTTTGATTTAACGGGAACAACCCAGTTTGCAGGAAGCTCTACGCAAAATTCCTTGAGGCAGGATGGGTATGCGGCGGGCTCCTTGGTAGGCATTACTGTCTCCGAAAACGGCACTATATTGCGGAATTTTTCGAACGAGCAAAGTGTCGCTGCCGGCCAAATTGTTTTAGTGAATTTTCGCAATCCGGAAGGGCTCAACCCATCTGGGGACAACGTCTGGAGTGCGACTATGGCCTCGGGTAACGAAGTTTTTGGCGCCCCCGGTCAGGGCATGCTGGGCAGTATCGTCTCCGGCGCGGTGGAAACCTCCAACGTCGACATGGCCCGCGAGCTGGTCAACATGATCGTGGCACAGCGGGCCTACCAGGCCAACTCCCAGACGATCAAGACCCAGGACGAGCTGCTGCGCGACGCCATCAACCTGCGCTAAGCGCCACTGACAAGCGCCAAGGGAGCCGAGTCATGGACCGCATCCTCTATACCGCCATGAGCGGTGCCAAGCAGACCATGGACCAGCAGGCGGTGGTCAGCCACAACCTGGCCAACGTCGCCACCAGCGGCTTTCGCGCCCAGCTGCATGCCATGCGCGCCGTGCCGGTGCAGGGCGACGGCGCCTTGCCGACCCGGGTCTCGGTTGCCGCCACTACGCCGGGCAGCGACTTCAGCCCGGGCCCCATCACCCGTACCGGCCGCGAGCTGGACGTCGCCATCATCGGCGATGCCTGGCTGGCCGTTCAGGCCGGCGACGGCAGCGAAGCCTACACCCGCCGTGGCGATCTCGAGGTCGGCCCCGACGGGCTGGTCACGGTGCTGGGTCGCCCGGTGATCGGCGAGGGCGGCCCCCTGGTGGTGCCGCTGGGCTCGAGCGTCTCGATTGGCGCCGACGGAACGCTCAGCGCCATCGGCGAAGGGGAAGGCCCCGAGGCCCTGGTCGACGTGGGCAGGCTCAAGCTGGTCACGCCGCCCCAGGCCCTGCTGCGCGGTGACGACGGCCTGTTCCGCATGCCGCTGAACGCCGAAGGCGAAGCGCAGGCGCTGGCGGCGAATGAAGACGCCGGCGTGGTGAGCGGAGCCCTGGAAGGCAGCAACGTGAGCGCGGTAGAGGCCATGGTATCCATGATCGACGTGGCGCGGCGCTATGAAATGCAGATGAAAGTGATCAGCACCGCCGACGAAAACGCCCAGCGGGCCAACAACTTGCTCTCTCTACAGGGCTGACGGCCCGTAAGCTGAGGAACCACCATGATCAAATCGCTTTGGACCGCCAAGACGGGGCTCGAATCCCAGCAGGTCAAGCTGGACGTCATCTCCAACAACCTGGCCAACGTCAGCACCAACGGCTTCAAGCGTTCGCGGGCGGTGTTCGAGGACCTGCTGTACCAGAACCTGCGCCAGCCCGGCGCGCAAAACGATGTGCAGAATCGCCTGCCCTCTGGCCTGCAGGTGGGGTCGGGCGTGCGTCCGGTGGCTACCGAGCGCCTGCACACCCAGGGCGGGCTCGAGCACACCCAGAATTCTCGTGACCTGGCCATCAACGGCAACGGCTTCTTCCAGGTGCTGATGCCCGATGGTTCCACGGCCTACACCCGCGACGGCAGCTTCCAGCTCAACGAGAACGGCCAGATGGTCACCGCCAATGGCTACCCGTTGGAGCCGGCCATCATCATTCCTGACAATGCCCTGTCGATCTCCATCGGTGAGGACGGGATCGTCTCGGTCACGCAGCCCGGTGTGACCCAGGCGCTGGAAGTGGGCCAGATCACCGTCTCTACCTTCGTCAACTCAACGGGTCTCGAGAGCATCGGCGGCAACCTCTATCTCGAAACCACCTCGTCGGGTCCGCGCAACGAGACCATGCCGGGCATGAACGGCGCCGGCCGGCTGTTCCAGGGTTATGTCGAGACCTCCAACGTCAACGTGGTGGAGGAGATGGTCAGCATGATCCAGACCCAGCGCGCCTACGAGATCAACAGCCGGGCGGTGCAGACCAGCGACGAAATGCTGGCGCGCTTGAGCCAGCTCTGATCGCACCCTCAATGAAACCCCTTGGCCCCATGCGTTCGGTCGCAAGCGAGTGAGAATGAAAGGTACGAACAGGACGGCCACGCGATTGGTCATGGTGCTACTTGCCATTGCGGCGCTGGCCTTGGGCGGCTGTGCCCAGGTGCCGCGTGCGTCGGTGGTGGGGGAGCAGGAGCAGATCACCATCGCCGAGCCGCCGCCGCGGCTGGCCAATGGCTCCATCTACCAGGCGCATCGCGGCGTACAGCCGCTGTTCGAAGACCGGCGACCGCGCATGGTGGGGGATATCCTGACCATCGTGCTCGACGAGCAGGTCAGCGCGAGCAAGAACGCACAGTCGAACATGAACCGCAGTGGTTCGGCGGGGCTCGATATTTCAGCGCTGCCCGACGTGCTCGATCGCCTGGCCGAACGGGGCATTGACCTGTCCGGCAATCTCTCCGGCAACAGCGACTTCGCCGGCGGCGGCGGCTCCCAGGCCAGCAATAGCTTCACCGGCACCATCACCGTGTCGGTGCTCGAGGTGATGTACAACGGCAACCTGCGGGTGCGCGGCGAGAAACAGATCGCCATCAACCAGGGCGTGGAATTCATCCGCTTCTCCGGCGTGGTCAACCCGCGCACCATCACCGGCCAGAACACCGTTCCTTCCACGGCAGTGGCAGACGCCCGGATCGAATACGTCGGCAACGGCTACATCAGCGAGGCGCAACACATGGGCTGGTTGCAGCGTTTCTTCCTCAACGTTTCGCCTTTCTGATGCGACAAGTTAGCGAGGCGGTCATGACGACCCATACCTTATCCAGCGCCACGCGTTTTCCCTCCACGGCGGCAAGATGGCTCACGCTTGCCTTGCTCTGCCTGATCACGCTGCCGGCGCAGGCCGAACGCATTCGGGAAATCGCCACTTTCGCCGGCGTGCGCGACAACGTGCTGGTGGGCTATGGCCTGGTGGTGGGGCTCGATGGCACCGGCGACCAGACCATGCAGGCGCCCTTTACCGGCCAGAGCCTCACCAACATGCTGTCGCAGCTGGGCATCACCGTGCCGCCGGGCACCAACATGCAGCTGCGCAACGTGGCGGCGGTGATGGTCACGGCGGACCTGCCGCCGTTCTCGCGGCCCGGCCAGCGCCTGGATATCAATGTCTCCTCCATCGGCAACGCCCGCAGCCTGCGTGGCGGCACGCTGTTGATGACCCCCCTGAAAGGGGCCGACGGCGAGACCTACGCCATCGCCCAGGGCAATCTGCTCGTCGGCGGCGCCGGCGCGGCGGCGGGCGGCGCCCAGGTGCAGGTGAATCAGCTGGCGGGGGGGCGCATCCCCGGTGGCGCCATGGTCGAACGTGAAGTTCAGCTGGACCTGGGCCTGCAGGGCGGACTGCTGGAACTCGAACTCAAGCAGGCTGATTTCGGCACCGCGCAGCGCGTGGTCAGTGCGATCAACGCCGAGTTCGGGCGCCCCGTGGCAGCGGCGCGCGACGGCCGTGTCATTGCGCTCGACGGGCCCATGAATGCCAATTCGCGGGTCAACTTCATGGCCCAGGTGGAAAACATTCGCGTCACGCCCACCGAGGCACCGGCGAAGGTGGTGTTCAATGCCCGCACCGGCTCGGTGGTCATGAACAGCGCAGTGACCCTGCGGCGTGCGGCCGTGGCCCACGGCAACCTGTCGATCATCATCGATACCCGCTTCCTGGTCAGCCAGCCGTCGCCCTTCGGTGAAGGCACCACCGTGGTGGTGCCGGAAACGGGCATCACCCTGCAGGAGCAGGATGCCTACCTGCAGATCGTCGAAGGCGCCAACCTGGTGGACGTTGTCAATGCCCTCAACGCGCTCGGCGCCACGCCCAGCGACCTGATGGCGATTCTCGAAGCGCTGAAGGCGGCTGGCTCGCTGCGGGCCGACCTGGAGATCATCTGATGGCCATACAGGACATGAGCAGCCAGTTTGCCCTGGACATGCAGGGGCTCGAGCGGCTCAAGCATACCGCCAGGAATGACGAAGCCGCCGGCCTGCGCGGTGCCGCGCAGCAGTTCGAGGCGCTGTTCCTGCAGATGATGCTGAAAAGCATGCGCGACACCATCCCCTCCGGCGGGCTGCTCGACAGCCAGCAGGGCGAGTTCTACCAGTCCATGCTCGACCAGCAGTGGGCCCAGACCATGGCCGGTCGCGGCATCGGCCTGGCCGACCACCTCGTCGCGCAGCTGGAGAAACAGCTCGGTATTGCGCCGGCTCGTGCCGTCGTGGCCGACACCGAGCTTGGCGAACTGATCGCCGGCATTCCGCGTGGCACCCCTCGCGTGCTCAAGGATGCGCTGCAGCCCGAGTCCGAGCCCGACGCCGACAAGCCGATAACCGAAGATGGTGTCGCCAGCCAGGAAAGCGCCGCCGAGCCCGTTGCGCTGCCGGCGAGCTTCCTCGACGAACTCGAGGCCGTGCGAGGCGGCTTCATGGCGGCGCTGGACGCCCAGCTGCCGGCGGCGGCAAGCCCACCGCCCAGCAGCGAGAATCGCCCGACGCCTCCGGTGCGGGAAACTCGCGCCGGTGTGCCTGCGGGCGAGCACGTGCAGCGCTTTATGGAGCGACTTTCGGCGCCCGCCCAGGCCGCCAGCCGGCGCACGGGCGTGCCGGCCGAGCTGATCCTGGCCCAGGCAGCGCTGGAAACCGGCTGGGGGCGCCACGAGATTCCCACCGCGGACGGCAGCAACAGCTACAACCTGTTCGGCATCAAGGCGGGCAGCAGCTGGCAGGGGCGTACCACCGATGTCACGACCCATGAATACATCAACGGGCGGCGCACGCGGATGGTCGATACCTTCCGCGTCTACGGCTCCTTCGAGGAGGCCTTCACCGACTACGCCCGGCTGATCGGCAACAACCCGCGCTATGCCGCGGTGACCACCGCCGGGGATGCCGCGCAGGCCGCCAGGGCGCTGCAGGCGGGAGGCTACGCCACCGACCCGGCCTATGCGGACAAGCTGATCGCCGTGATGGACACCATGGGGCCGATGCGGATGCGCGACTCGCTGGTCTTCTTCAGCTACTGAGTTGTCACACGGCGGTTAAAGCTTTCGAATTTCAGGCCGATATAGCGGGCATAGGCGAAAGGAAACGACACCATGAGCACCATTTTCTCCGTCGGCCTGAGCGGCCTGAATGCCGCCCAGAACGCGCTGAACACCACCAGCAACAACATCAGCAACGTCTACACGCCCGGCTACAACCGCGAGCTGACGATTCTCGGCCAGAGCCGTGCCGACGCCGGCGTGCAGGTCAACGCGGTGCAGCGCCAGTTCAACCAGTTCGTGGCCGCGCAGCTCAACGCCGCCACCAGCGCCTCCAGCGCGCTGCGGGCCTACGAGAACCAGATCAGCCAGATCGACAACCTGCTGGCCGACCGGAGCGCCGGCCTGTCGCCGCTGATGCAGAACTTCTTCTCGTCGCTGCAGGACCTTGCCGGTGCGCCGTCCGATCCGGCCGCCCGCCAGGGCCTGCTCGGCACCGCCGATACCATGACGGCCCAGTTCCGTGCCTTCGACGGCTACCTGCAGGACATGCAGGTCGGCATCAACGGCCAGATCCGCGACGAAGTCGCCCAGGTCAACAACCTGACCGAGCAGCTGGCCACCCTCAACCGGGAAATCGCGCTGGCGCGCGCGCGCAGCGGCGAAGCGCCCAACAGCCTGCTCAACCAGCGCGACCAGCTGGTGGCCGAGCTCAGCGAGCGCATGGACATTCGCCTGGATATCCAGGACGGCAAGAGCTACAACATCAGCCTGCCCAATGGGCAGCCACTGGTATCGGGCACCAACGCCTACAAGCTCGAGGCCATCGAGGCGCCGCATGATCCGCAGCGCACCGTGCTGGGCTATCGCGATTCCGGCGGCAACGTCGTGGCGCTGTCGGAAAGCACCATCAAGGGCGGCACCCTGGGCGGCTTGATGACCTTCCGTGCCGAGACGCTGGACAAGACCCAGAACCAGATCGGCCAGCTGGCCGTGTCGCTGGCGGTCGGCTTCAACGAGCAGCATCGTCTGGGTCAGGATCTCGATGGTAACCAGGGCGGCGATTTCTTCAGCATCGGCCAGCCCCGGGCCTACTCCTTCCCGCGCAATACCGGTGGCGCGGAAGTGACGGCGGCCACCTTCGATGCCGCCAATATCGATAAGCTGCGCGCCACCGACTACACGGTGCGCTTCGATAGCGCTGGCGAGCCGCAGATCGTTCGCAAGGACAACGGCCAGGCAGTGCCAGCCGATGAGATCAGTTGGGAAGACAATGTACTCAGCTTCGGCGGCATCTCATTGACCTTCAGCGGCGCGCCCAATCCTGGCGACCGTTACGAAGTGCAGCCGGTACGCCGTGCCGCGGCGAATCTCGAATCGCAGATCGGCGACCTGGACAAGATCGCGGCGGGCAGCTTCGTGACCACTTCCGGCAATCTTTCCGTTTCAGGTTTGCGCGCGGAATCCGGAGCCTTCGCCAGCGCCACTTCGCATGACTTCACCCTGTCAACTGCCGGCGGAACGACCACTGTTACTTCGCCGGCGGACACTAGCTCGTTTACCGTCAACGGTGAGCCTTATGACAACACCATCGGTATCGTAGCCGGGGACCGTATCAACCTCGACGGCATCGAATTCGTGGTTGGAGAAGTCCCAGGGGATGGACAGGACGCGACCCTTTCACTCTCGGTCGCCGCTTCGGGCACCGGCGACAACCGCAATGCCCTGGCGCTGCAGAACCTGCAGAGCCAGGCGCTGGTGGGCGGCCGTGCCTCGTTCAGCCAGGCCTATGGCGGCCTGGTCAGCGACGTGGGCAACCGCGCCAACATCGTCAAGGTCAACCTCGATGCCCGCCAAGGGCTGACCGACCAGCTCAAGGCGGTGCAGCAGTCCGAATCCGGCGTGAACCTGGACGAGGAAGCGGCCAACCTGATTCGCTATCAGCAGTTCTACATGGCCAACGCCCGGGTGATCGATACCGCCTCCTCGGTATTCGACACCATCCTCGGCCTGCGCAACTGATTTCTGGGAGAGTTAGACGATGCGTATCAGCACCGTAACCATGTTCGACCAGAGCGTGGCCGCCATGAACCGCCAGCAGGGCGATTTCCTCAAGGTCGGCCAGCAGATCGCCAGCGGCCGGCGCGTGGTGAACCCCTCCGATGACCCCCAGGCGGCATCGCGTGCGGTGGGCGTCTCCCAGGCCAAGGCGGTCACCCAGCAGTTCAGCGACGCGCGTATCTCCGCCCGCAACTCCCTGGCCCAGGCCGAAAGCGTGCTCAACAGTGTGGCCGACGGCATCACCAGCGCCAAGACGCTGCTGGTACAGGCGGCGAGCGATACCCTGAGCGACGTGGATCGCCAGTCGGTGGCCTCCGAGCTGCGCGGCATCTACGAGACGCTGATCGGCCAGGCCAACGCCACCGACGGCAACGGTCGCTACCTGTTCGGCGGCTTCCAGGACAACTCCCCGCCCTTTACTCGCACCTCGGGCACCGGTGTCTCGGGTGTCGACTACATCGGCGATGCCAACACCCGCGAACAGCGGATCGACGCCTCGCGGCTGATGCCGGTGGCCGACAACGGCAAGGTCATCTTCCAAAGCGTGCCGTCCGGCGCCGGCTACGTGGCGCGGGCGGAGCGTTCCGTGTTGGCTGACCCAGCTCCAGCCGCTGGTAGCCTCGGTGTGCAAGACGGCTTCTTCGCCAATGCGGGCTCTGTATCCTTTACCGGTGGCCCGAACCGCGTCGACCCCAATGCCGAGCATTTCGGCAAGCCCTTTACCGTGACTTTCGTGGAAGTCGAAGAGGATGGCGAGATCACCATGCGGGTCCGGGTGGCCAACCCCGACGATTCAACGAGCCAGATCTATGACGAACCCTATGTTTCAGGCAAGACCGTCAGCTTCGGTGGCGTGAGCATCACCCTGGAAGGGACGCCCGCCGATGGCGACCAGCTCCAGCTGCGCCCGGCCAACGACAGCAATGCCAACCAGGACCTGTTCAAGTCCTTGAAGGACGCCATCGACTTGCTGGAACTCGATCAGGAGGGCACGGCCGAGAATCGCGCCCACTTTCGCAACACTATCAACACGGTGATGCGCGAGCTCGACAACAGCCTCGATAACGTTCTGACCGTGCGTGCCTCCATGGGCGCACGCCTCAACGAACTCGACGTGGTCGATGCCGTTTCCAGCAATCGCATGATGAACTACGAACAGACGCTCTCCGACCTGGTCGATCTCGACTACAGCAAGGCCATCGCCGAATACAGCCTGCGCCAGGTTGGGCTGCAGGCGGCGCAGAAGGCCTTCGTCGACGTGAAGGGTCTGTCGCTGTTCAACTTCATGTAAGTCGTGATCGCACGTAAAGCCGTCGTTTTATTTGAGTCTGTCTTGGTCCCTGCAGGCCGTGCAAAGCAGTCGAGGCACGGTCTTTTACCGCTCCGGTTCGCCGGAGCGGTTTTTTTAATTTAAGGGGGGCAGCGGTGCCAAGGCATCGATCAGCGAATACATGAACTGGATGCCGTTGCTGAACAGGCGCTGCAGGAAGCGCGACATGTCGGTCATCAGCACCATCAGCAGCACCAGGCCCACGGTGAGCGACGTGGGAAAGCCGATATTGAACACGGTGAGCTGCGGGGCCGAGCGGTTGAGAATACCCATGGCCAGGTTGATGATCAGCAGCGAACCCACCAGCGGCAGCGCCAGGGACATCCCGGCCACGAAGATGGTGCCGCCGTAGCGCACCAGCATCTCGTAGGCCGTAGGGTTGAAGGCGCCGATGCCGACCGGCAGGCTGAAGAAGCTGCTGGCGAGGGCCTCCAGGACCATCAGGTGGCCGCCCAGGGCCACGAACATCAGCAGGGTGATCATGAAGAAGATTCTCGAGAGAATCATGGTGTTGGTGCCGCTGCCGGTATCGAAGAAGGTGGCGAAGGCCAGGCCCATCTGCAGGCCGATGAACTCACCGGCGGCCTGTACCACGGCGAACACCACGTGCATCACCAGGCCGATGGCGATGCCGATCAGCATCTGCTCCACCATCAAGCCCAGGCCAGCCCAGGACATGATCGGCACGTCGGGCATCGCCGGCAGCACGGGGGCCAGCACCAGGGTGATCAGAAAGGCCAGGCCGATCTTGGCCTGGTTGGGCACGCTGGAGTGGCCCCACAGCGGCGAGGCGACGAAGAAGGCGGTGATACGCACGAAGGGCCACAGCAGCACGACCAGCCAGCCGTGCAGTTGGGCGAAGGTGACCTCGACCATGCCGGCCTACATCAGCATGCTGGGAATGCTGGTGAACAGGTTGCGGGTGAAGTCGATGATCAGCTTCAGCAGCCAGGGGCCGGCCAGCACTAGCACCGTGAAGACGCCCAGGATCTTGGGAATGAACGAAAGGGTCATCTCGTTGATCTGGGTGGCGGCCTGGAACAGGCTGACGGTCAGGCCGGTCAGCAGCGCCGTGATCAGCAGCGGGCCGGCCAGGAACAGGGCGACGCGCATGCCCTGGTAGGCGATGCCCATGACCATTTCCGGTGTCATCGTGACTCCTTGCCGGCACTAAGGGTGCGACGGCCAAACGTTAAATGAAGAAGCTTTCCGCCAGCGAGCCGATGATCAGCTGCCAGCCATCCACCAGCACGAACAGCATCAGCTTGAAGGGCAGGGAAATGGTGGCCGGCGGCACCATCATCATGCCGAGCGACATCAGCGTGCTGGCCACGACCAGGTCGATGATCAGGAACGGAATGAAGATGGTGAAGCCGATCTGGAACGCGGTCTTCAGCTCGCTGGTAACGAACGCCGGGACCAGGATGCGCAGCGGCACGTCTTCCGGCCCCTGCATGGGGCCCACGTCGCCGAGCCGGGCGAACAGCGCCAGGTCGGGCTCGCGGGTCTGGGCCAGCATGAACTCCCGGAACGGCCCCTGGGCGATCTGCAGGAACTCCTCGAAGCCGATCTCCTCCGCCGTCAGCGGCACCCAGGCCGTGTCGTAGACCATGGCGAACACCGGCGACATGACGAAGAAGGTGAGAAACAGGGCCAGCCCGAGCATCACCTGGTTGGGCGGCGTGGCCTGGGTGCCGATGGCGGTACGCAGCAGGCTCAGCACGATGATGATGCGCGTGAAGCCGGTCATCATCAGCAGCGCCGCCGGCAGGAACGCCATGGCGCTGAGCAGCAGCAGGGTCTGCAGCTGGATCGACCACTGCTGGCCGCCGTTGTCCAGCGGCTGGCTGATCAGCCCCGGGATCTGCTGGGCGTAGGCCTCCAGCGGCAGCAGGGCAAGGCCCAGCACCGCCAGCAGGGCAGCCGGCAGCGCAAGCGGGCGCCTTGCAGGTGCGCTGCGAATCATGGCGCGCCCCGGTCGGGGCCGCCCAGGCCGGCATTGTGCTTGAGCGCCCGCGCGAAGCGAGCGGCGAAGCGCTCGCCTTCGCCCGTGGCATAGGGCGCAGGGGCTTCAGCTTGTGCCGGTGCGGGCAGTTCATGCAGCTTGCTGACCTGGCCGCCGCCGACGCCGAGCACCAGCCAGGTGCCTTCGACCGCCACCACCACCACGCGCTCACGGCTGCCGATGGCCGTGCTGGCGACGACCTGCAGACGGCCACCGGCGGCGCGACGCTGCGGCCCCCAGCGCCGGAGCAGCGCGCTGCAGGCGAAGATGATCGCCAGCACCAGCGCCAGCGCCGCCGCCGTCTTGCCCAGCGTGGCCAGGCCCACCAGGGCGTCGCTGCCCACCGCCAGGCTCTCGAGCCCGCTGGCGGTGGTGCCGGGAGAGGTCGTTTCGTTCATCGATTGAGTTTCTGCACCCGCTCGGAGGGGGTGATGATCTCGGTGATGCGGATGCCGTACTTGTCCTCGACGACCACCACTTCGCCCTGGGCGATCAGGTAGCCGTTGATCAGGATGTCCATCGGTTCGCCGGCCAGGCCGTCGAGTTCGATCACCGAGCCCTGGGTCAGCTCGAGCAGCTGCTTGATGGTGAGGCGGGTGCGGCCGAGCTCGACGGTGAGCTTGACCGGGATGTCCATGATCATGTCCAGGTCGCGCGGCGCACCGCCGCCTGCGCCCTTGTCGAGGGGGCGGAAGATCCGCTCGCCCGCCGACTGGGCGGCAGGGGCGGGGGCGCTGGGACGCTGCGCCTCCTGGGAGGCGGCTTCCACCGCCTCCTGCTCGGCCAGGGCCTCGGCCCACGGATCGTCGTCGTCCGTGGCACCCGTCGCGGCCTGCTGTTCGGCCATGGCCTCGGCCCAGGGGTCGTCCTCGGCAGGCGGCTCGCTGTTGTCCTGTTCCGACATGGCGGCGGCCCAGTCGTCGTCGGAAACGTTCTGATCGGGCTTCTTGGGATCAGTCATGCTTGGAATCCTTGGCTTGAGGTGCAGCGCCCTTGATGAAGGCATCCTGGGGAGCCGGGTTCTGGGCCCCGTGATCGATGATGCGGATGACGCGCAGGGCGCGTTGGTCATGCTGGCTGCCGTAGTCGCACTCCATCACCGGCACGCCGTCGACGCTGGCGACCACGGTGTCGGGCAGCTCCAGCGGCAGCACGTCGCCGACCTTCAGTGCCATCACGTGGGCAATGCGACTGGGAATGTCGGCGAACTTGGCAATCAGCTCCACCTCCGAATGGCGGAGTTCCCCGGCCATGCGCTTCGACCAGGCGCCGTCCTGCTCCTGCCGCCCCTCGTTGAGCGGGTTGGCCAGCAGGTCGCGCAGCGGTTCGATCATCGAGTAGGGGATGCAGATCTGGAAGCTGCTGGAAAGATTCCCGACCTCGATGTTGAAATTCGTGTTCACCACGATCTCATTGGGGGAGTTCGTGATGTTGGCGAACTTCGACTGCATCTCCGAACGCAGGTAGTGCATCTCCAGCGGGTAGACCGACTTCCACGACTCCTCGTAGGCGTCGATCGCCAGGTTCAGCAGGCGCTGGATGATGCGCTGTTCGGTGTTGGTGAACTCCCGTCCTTCCGACTTGGTCAGGAACCGGCCGTCCCCGCCGAACAGGTTGTCCACCACCATGAACACCAGGTTGGGGGGGAACACGATCAGCGCCGAGCCGCGCAGCGGCTTCATGGTGATGATGTTGATGTTGGTCGGCACCGGCACGTTGCGCGAGAAATCGCTGTAGCTCTGGTAGCGTACCGAGTCGACGGTGATGTCCGCGCTGCGCCGCAAGAGGTTGAACAGCCCCGTGCGGAAATGGCGCGCAAAGCGCTCGTTGATGATATCCAGCGCCTGCAGGCGCTCGCGTACCACGCGGTGCTGCGTTGCCGGGTCGTAGGGACGGATGCGGATCTCGTCGTCGCTGCGCGCAGCGGGTTCGTCATCGCCGCTGACGCCCTTGAGCAGGGCGTCGATCTCATCCTGTGACAGCAGATCGTCTTGAGACATGTGGCCAGGGCGCCCGGTTATTGCACGATGAACTCAGTGAACAGCACGTCCCGGATATCCAGGGGCGGCTGGGGCTGAGTCAGTGGGTCGGAGATGACGGCGGTGATTTCCTCACCCAGGCGGCGCTTGCCGTCGGGGGAAGTGAGTTCGGCGGCCTGCTTGCCGGAAAGCAGCATCAGCAGCCGGCTGCGAACCTGGGGCATGTGTTCCTGCAGGATATCCTGCGTCTCCTTGTCGCCGACCTTCAGCGACAGGCCCAGGTAGAGCAGCCGCGAACCGAAGTTGTCGTCGGCCAGGTTGACGGTGAACGGGTCGATCTTGACGAAGATGGGCGCCTGGCGCTGCAGCTGCTGCCCCTGCAAGTTGCCCTGCACCGAGCCGTCGCGATCATTCATGACCAGGTAGATGGCCACGCCCGCCGCTGCGGTGGAGAGCAGTACCAGGATGATCATCAGCCACAGGAGCTTGGAGGAGCCACCGGTCGATTTCGCCATTGCCTTGCCTTCGTGAGGTTGGGTCCCGCCATGGGAGCGTCAGTATCGCAATTCGCGCGGTACCCGAAGGGGGGAACAAGCCGCGCGAAAGGGCCTATCTTGTCTGTTTGTGTCAGGCGTAGAGATTCACTCGGCCATCCAGAGAGATGCCGATGGGCGCGCCGTCGGCGGCCGCCTGCTCGCTCCCGCCGGTGCCATCCTCAGCGGCGTCGCCCGCCGCGGCACCCGGCCTGCCGGCCTGGTTCTCGGCAAACGCCTGCCCCTGCGGCTGGCGCTGTTCGCCCACGGACGACTCGGCCAGGGTGATGCCCTGTTCGGCAAGCGCCTCGCGCAGCTGCGGTATGGCCTGTTCGAGCACCTGGCGAACCTGGGCATGCGCCGAGAGGAACTGGGCCTGGGCGCCCTGTTCGGTCATCTTGAGCGTGACCGAGAGCGGCCCGAGCTCGGCCGGGTTCAGCTGCATTTCCACCCGCTGCTCGCCGCCCATTCGCGCGAACTGCACCAGCTGCTGGTTCAGCTGGCCCGGCCAGGCCGGGCTCTGGATCGGTGCGGGCAGGGTGGCCTGGGCGGGTGCCGCCGATGCCGGGCCGGGCGCCTGGGCACCCAGGCCCGGCACCAGGGGCTCGGCACCTGCCAGGGGGCGGGCCGCCTCGGGTGCCGCTACGGGCTGGGGTAGCTCCCTGGCCTGCAGGGCGGCGGAGGTGGTCAAGACCTCCGGCGCGCGGTAGCCGGCGCCGCCGCGGGGTCCCGCTTCGGCGGACGCCGGCAAGCTGGCGGCGGTGTCAGCCGCCGTGGCGGCCTGCGCCTGCGCTTGGCCGGCAAGGCCCGCGGTTGGCTGTGCGGCAGCGCCCGGCGGGCGTGCTTCGCCGCCTGCCAGCATCGCCGACAGCGTGCCGGAAACGGCAGGCTCGGCGTCGGCGGTCGGCGCGGTGGGCAAGGGCTGTGCCGTGAGGTTCGCCTCGGGCAGCGCCGCCTGGGCGGCTGCCGGCGTCTCGGCGAGCGCCGCATGCGGGGGGGGCGCCAGCGGCCAATCGCGCGTGCCTTCGATCAACGCCAGGCGCGCCATGACCTCCTCGAGCCGGGCATCGGGTGCGGCACCCGCTGTGTCGAACCCAAGTGCTGTCTCGAACCCAAGTGCTGTCTCGAACCCAAGTGCTGTCTCGAACCCAAGTGCCGTTTCCCTTCCCAGTGCGGTGTGGGCAGCGCCGGCATGCAGCGCTTGCCGCCAGGGCGCCGCGCCAGCCAGTTCCTGCAGGGCAGCGGGCAAGCCGTCGCCCTGCGGCTTCCCTGCAAGCCCGGCCTGGGCGGGCGCAGCGGCGTTGGCCAGGGGGAACTCGGCCGGCGCGGTGCGCTGCCCGGCATGGGCCATGGCCTGGGCGAAGGGCGCCTGGGGGGCGCCACGCTCCGCCATCGGCCCCGTCCTGTTCGGCGTGGGCAGGTGGGTCAACAACAGCTCGATGTTCATCTAAGTCTCCTGAGCCGGATCACGGCGTCTGCCCGTTGCGCTGGCGAAGCAGGCGCCCGGCGGCCATCTCGTCGCTTATGCGCTGCTCGCGTCGTCCTTCCTGGCGCTGCAGCTCGGCGCTGCGGCGCGTCGACAGGGTATCGAAGGCGGACAGGCGCTTCTGTTCTTCCTGCCACTGCTGGCGGCTCTGCTGGACGCGCTGCTGCTGGGCGTTCAGGGCCTCGCGTGCGCGCGCCAGCGCCGCGTCCAGCGAGGCGAGGAACTGGTGGTAGTTGTGCATGCTGGCCGGGTCGATGCCGTCGCGCATGGCGTGCTGCAGGCGCTCGGCGTATTCCAGGCGATAGCGGTTGAGCGATTCCAGCTGCGCGGCCACCTGGCTCTCGCTCTGGCGGGCGCCGGCGAGGGCCTGGCCGGCCTGGTCGCGGGCGTCGCGGGCGAGTTCACACAGCATGGCGAGTTGTGACGTTGCACTCATGGCCTGACTCCTAGGGTCTGGATGAGAACCTGTCGTGACGCCTCCACCGAGGCGCTTTCCTGTATGCCCTGCTGCAGGAACTGCTCCAGCAGCGGGTAGCGCTGCACGGCCTCGTCGAGCAGCGGGTCGTGCCCCGGGCTGTAGGCGCCGACGCTGATCAGGTCGCGGTTGCGCTGATAGCGTGAAAAGAGTCGCTTGAACATCTGGCTCATGCTCAGCTGCGCGTCGTCGATGATGTGGGTCATCACGCGGCTGATCGAGGCCTCGATGTCGATGGCGGGGTAGTGGCCCGCCTCCGCCAGGCTGCGCGACAGCACGATATGGCCGTCGAGGATGGCGCGGGCCGAGTCGGCAATCGGGTCCTGCTGATCGTCGCCTTCGGTGAGTACGGTATAGAAGGCGGTGATCGAACCGCGGCCGCGCTCGGCGTTGCCGGCCCGTTCGACCAGGCTAGGCAGCTTGGCGAACACCGAAGGTGGATAGCCCTTGGTGGCCGGCGGCTCGCCGATGGCCAGGGCGATTTCGCGCTGGGCCATGGCGTAGCGGGTCAGCGAATCCATGATCAGCAGTACGTTCTTGCCGTCGTCGCGAAAGCCTTCCGCCAGCCGCGTGGCATAGGCAGCGCCCTGCAGCCGCTGCAGCGGCGAGGTGTCGGCGGGGGCCGCCACTACCACGGCGCGCCGCCGCCCCTCGGGGCCAAGGATGTTGTCGATGAAGTCCTGCACCTCGCGGCCGCGCTCGCCGATCAGGCCCACCACGATCACATCGGCCAGGGTGTAGCGCGCCATCATGCCCAGCAGCACCGACTTGCCCACGCCGGAGCCGGCGAACAGCCCCATGCGCTGGCCGCGGCCGACGCTGAGCAGGGCGTTGATGGCACGGATGCCGACGTCGATCTGCTCGTTGATGGGGGCGCGCGAAAGCGGGTTGAGCGGCGGGGTGGCAAGCGGTGCGCGCGGCGCGGTATCGAGCGGACCGAGCCCGTCGAGCGGCTCGCCGTTGCCGTCCACCACGCGCCCCAGCAGCGAATCGCCAAGCGGGAAGCGGCGCGCGGCGTGATCGGGACCGTCGCCCAGCGGGTAAACCCGGGCGCCCGGCATCAGGCCGCTGATTTCGGTGAGCGGCATCAGGAACAGGCGTTCGCCGGAGAAGCCCACTACCTCGGCCTCGGCGAAGCGCGGCGGCTCGTGGGCGCCGGCGGTCGGCAGCTCGATGCGGCAGGCGTTGCCCAGCGCCACCCGCAGGCCCACCGCCTCGATCACCATGCCGGTGGCACGCAGCACGCGCCCGCTGGCGCGATAGCCGGGCACGCTCGCCACGCGCCCACGCACGCGCCGCAGCGTCTGCTGCCAGCGGGCCTGGTGCGGGTTGGCGGCCTGGGCTACCGTCTCGGTCATGGTGTTTGTTCCCTTCTAGATGTCGTTGTTTCTTAAAGAACGTCGTCTTGGGTCGGCGTGGCGCGGCGTCGGCGTACCTGGGCCGTCACCGCCTCCCAGCGGCTCTCCCAGGTGGCATCCAGCTCGCCGCTGGCGCTGGTCACGCGGCAGCCGCCGCGGCTGATCTGGTCGTCGGGCTGCAGCTTCCAGCCGGCGGCCTGCAGCTCGTGGCCCAGGTGCTCCTCGACCAGCTTGAGGTCGAGCGGATGCAGCCACAGGCGCTGCTGGCCGGTCAGCGGTGGCTCGGTGTGCAGCAGGGCGCGAATCAGCACCAGCACCTGGCGCGGGCGTGCCTTGAGCGCTTCCCCGGCCAGCTGCTGCCCGGTCGCCAAGGCCAGCTCGACCAGGTCGTTGCCCAGCGCCTCGTCCAGCGTGGCCAGCGCCTCGGCAAAGGCATTGGCCAGCGGTGCCAGCGGTGCCAGCTCCGTGGCGATGCGCTGCTGCAGCTCCCGCTGCGCCTGCTGGCGTCCTTCCGCCAGCCCCTCGACATGGCCCGCCTGCTTGCCTTCGGCAAAGCCCGCCTGGTAGCCCTCTTCGCGGGCCTCGCGCAGCACCTGTTCGCGCAGCGCCTTCAGCTCGGCCTGGCGGCGGAAGGCTTCCTTGCGGCGAAGCTCCTCGGCCCGGTCGCGGGGCGCTGTCGCGGCACCCGGCAGCTCCTGGCGCAGCTCGGCCATGCTCCAGCGCTGCCAGGCGTCCTGGCGACCGGTGGGGGCAGGGCCGTGCTCAGACCAAGGGCCGTTCTCAGACATAGGTGTCGTCTCCACCGCTCAGCACAATCTCGCCGGAGTCGGCGAGGCGGCGTACCACCTGAAGCACGGCCTTTTGCTCGGCTTCCACCTGGGAAACGCGGATTGGCCCGCGGGCCTCCATGTCCTCGCGCATGAGGTCGGCGGCGCGCCGCGACATGTTGCGCAGGAATTTCTCCATGAGCGCCTCCGGCGCACCCTTGAGCGCCACCACCAGCGAGTTGGTGTCGATTTCCTTGAGCACCATCTGGATGCTGCGGTCGTCCAGGTCCATGAGATTCTCGAACAGGAACATCTCGTCGATGATCTTCTGGGCCAGGTCCTCGCTGTGGGCGCGCACCGTCTCGATGGCGGTTTCTTCCAGCGAGGAGTTCATCAGGTTGAGAATCTCGGCGGCGGTTCTCACGCCGCCCATCTTGCTGCGCTTGAGGTTCTGGCCGTCGAGCATGCCCGAGAGCACCTCGGTCAGCTCCTGCAGGGCGGCGGGCTGCACGCCGCTGAAGGTGGCGATACGCAGCACCACGTCGTTGCGCAGCTTGTCGTCGAACAGCTCGAGGATGTCGGCGGCCTGGTGGCGCTCCAGGTGCACCAGGATGGTGGCGATGATCTGCGGATGCTCGTCGCGGATCAGGTCGGCCACCATCGAGGCTTCCATCAGGTTCAGCGAGTCGATGCCGCTGCTGCTGCTCTGGCTCTCGAGGATGTCCTCGATCAGGCTGGTGGCGCGCTCGCTGCCCAGCGCCTTGGTCAGCACCGAGCGGATGTGGTCGCTGGAGTTGAGGTTCAGCGCGATGAACTCCTCGGTCTCGCGGTTGAACTCCTGCAGCACCTGGCGCATCTCCTCGTGGGAGACCTGGTCCAGCTCGGCCATCTCCATGCTGAGCTGCTGGATCTCCTTGGGCGGCAGATACTTGAACACCTCTGCCGCGCTGTCCTCGTCGAGCGCCAGCATCAGGATGGCGCTGCGGCGCGTGCCCTTCATGGCGTTGGCAGTACTCATGGTTTGTTCATCCAGCTGCGGACGATCATGGCGATCATGCGCGGATCTTCCTGGGCCATCTCGCGCAGTTCGGCAAGATGATCTTCATAGGCAGACGACTTGCGCTGCCGCTTCGGCTTGGGATAGGTGCGGCTGGCGTCGTCATCGGCCAGGGTCGGCTCGCCGCTGCGGCCTTCCTCGCTGTCGTCGCCGATCTGCACGCGCAGGGCGCGGCTCTGCAGCGTAGCCGGCAGCGGCGCCTGAGTGTGGCGCTTGATCAACGGACGCAGCACCAGCAGGTAGCCGAGCAGCACGCCCAGCGCGATCAGGAAGTAACGCACCACGGTGGTCGCCAGTTCGTGCATTTCCGGCTCTTGCCACCACTCCAGCACTTCGACCTCTTCGATGGTGCGGCTGAAGGGGCTGTTGACCACGGCGATTTCGTCGCCGCGCGCAACCGAGAAGCCGATGGCCTGGCGCACCAGGCGCTCGATCTGGGCAACTTCCGCGGCGTTCAGGGGTACGCGGCGTACCACGCCCTCTGCGTCGCGCTCCTCGCGGTAGTCGACCACCACCGCGGCGGAGAGGCGTACCACCTGGCCCTGGCGGTGCTGGATGTGCTCGATGTTGCGGTCGACCTCGAAGTTGGTGATGCCGTCCTGGCGCAGGCTGCTCAGCGACGCCGGCACCTGCTCGGTCGTCTCGCCTTCCTCGCCCTCTGCTTCGCCGTCCTCGGGGTTGGGGTTGTTGATGGGAGAGGGCGCCACGCCCGGCGGGGTGTTGCTCAGCGCGCCGGGAATGCCCAGCGCGAGGTCATCGCCACCGCTATAGGAAACGCTGGACTGCAGGCTGCGCACCGCCGCCTGGTTGGGCGGCTGGTTGGGGCCGAAGCGCTCGGAGGTCTCTTCGCGGCGGGAGAAGTCGATCTGCGCGGCCACCTGGGCGCGCACGTTCTCGTGACCCAGCAGCGGGGCCAGGATGTTTTCGATGCGGCGCTGGAACGAGCGCTCCACCTCGGCGATGTAGTCGAGCTGGGTGCCGTCCAGGTCGCGCCCGTTGGCTTGCGGCATCGACAGCAGGCGCCCGTTCTGGTCCACCACCGTGACGTTTTCCGCCGCCAGGTCAGGCACGCTGCTGGAAACCATGTGCACGATGGCATTGACCTGGCCGTCGCCCATTACCCTGCCGGGCTCCAGCGTGACGATGATTGACGCCTTGGCCGGCTCGCGGTCGCGCACGAAAACGGAAGAGCGCGCCATGGCCAGGTGCACGCGGGCCCGCGATACCGGCCCCAGCGACTCGATGGAGCGCGACAGTTCGCCCTCCAGCCCGCGCTGGAAGTTCACCTGCTCGGCGAACTGGCTGACCCCGAAGGCCTGGCTGTCCATCAGCTCGAAGCCGACGTTGCCGCCCCGCGGCAGGCCCTGTTCGGCCAGCTGCAGGCGCAGGCTGTGCACCGCGTCGCCCGGCACCATCAGCGTGGTGCCGCCGGCGCTGAAGCGGTAAGGCACGCCGCGGCTGTCCAGCTCGCCGATGATGCGCCCGCCGTCGGCTTCGGTCAGGTTGCTGTAGAGCACGCGGTATTCCGGCGTACGGCCCCACATCAGCACCGCCGCCACGATGGCGACCAGCGCGGCGGTGCCGATCAGGATGCCGATCAGCGGATTGCCGCGCAGCTGCGTCTGAAGGCGCGCCACGGGCGTTTGGGCCGGCTGGGCTGCGGCGGGCTCCTGGGTCGCGCCGGCGCTCATGCGCACCCCCTGGGGTGAGCGATGCCGGCAGCGTGTAACCTGTTGCGAGAAGAGGGCATTGACAGCTTCCGTACACTGCGTTGCGACCGCCCTCTGCGGGGCGTGACTTTGATCGACGCTATTATGCGAGCCCGTGTCGAGGGCAAAGGCAGGAAAAGCCTGTTTTTTAGAGGCCAATTGAGGGCTTGGCGAAGAAAGGGAAGCTGGTAGCCTTGCGCTTATCGCCCAGACTCCCAGGGAGCGTCTTGCATGAGTTCACCCGCCATCCAATCCGCGCTTGCGCAAATGCAGGTCATGGCCGCCCAGGCCGGCGGCCAGGCTGCCAAGGGCCCGCTGGTTGCCACCCAGGTGGGGCAGGGCGGCTTCGCCGGTGAACTGCACGCCTCGATCCAGCGCATCAACCGCCTGCAGCAAGCGTCCAGCGCCAAGGCCATGGCCTTTCAGGCCGGCGACCCCAACGTCGAACTCAACGACGTCATGGTCGACATGCAGAAGGCCAGCGTCGCCTTCCAGATGGGGCTGCAGGTGCGCAACCGCCTGGTCACGGCCTACCGCGACGTGATGAACATGCAGGTCTGAGCCGCGGGCTCAGGCCGGGCTAGACCTTCAGGTCGACCAGCTGCCCGTTGAGCTCTTCCAGCCGCTCGGCGATGGCCAGCACTTCCTCGGCGGGAATCTGGCGCAGCACGTCGCCGGTCTCGCGGTCGATGATGCGCGTGACGACGCGCGAAGGGTCGTCGTTCAGCTCGAACTCCACGCCGTACTGGCGCAGTACCTCGTTGACGCGCTGGATCGGCTCGACCAGGTCGGCCTGGCTGGGCGCCTGGGCATGGCTTTCCGCCTGCGAGAGCATGCTGCCGGCGGTGGGCAGCGAGGCCAGCACGGTTTCCTTGCGCTGGCGAGGCGTGAGGTCGTGCAGGGCGGAGCTTGGCAGCGTACTGGTGGCGTCGGTAAGTGGCGAAGACATAGGGTGTTTTCCTTGTTGAGGCCCATGGCGGCGCAAAGGGATCTCAGGCCGAACCGGCCGGCCTGTCCCACAGCTTCTATCGGCATGGCGAAGCGCAACTTTAGCGTTGTGGCCGCGACCTTTCCCGCGTTGACGGCGGCGCAGCATGATCGGCTATGATGGCGGCGGACGGAAGATAAGAAATTGGCGATCTAATCGGGCGCAGGGTCGCATGGGTCTGTCCGGGCAAGGAGGGCCGACGCAGGGAGTCGGCAATGGCAGGGCGTGATGGCCCATTGGCGACAGGTTGGCGGCAGAGAGGTCCCATGAACCAGGAACTACCCATCGAGCGCATCATGCAGTCAGGGCTTCTGACCTGCGAGCCCGACACCCCGCTGTGCGAGGCGGCCCGGCGCATGGCGCAGCGCCGCTGCAGCTCCATCCTGGTGATGAAGGCCGGCATGGCGCTGGGCATCTGGACCGAGCGCGATGCCCTGGCGATCGACTTTTCCGACCCCGCCGCCTCGACCACCGCCATCGGGCGGGTGATGAGCCGCCCCGTCGCGACCCTGCCCATGGGCACTTCCATCAATGAGGCGGCGATTCGCTTCGGTGCCGAAGGGCGGCGCCACTTCCTGGTGGTCGACCGACACGGCGCCCCGGTCGGCATCCTCACGCAAACCGACGTGGCGCTGAACCAGGGGCTCGAACCCTACCTGCGGCTGCGCGAGGTGCAGGCCGCGATGCGCCCCAGGGCGCTGGTGCTGCCCGGCGACAAGCGCCTCTCCGAAGCGGCCCAGACCATGCACCTGGCCGACAGCGACGCCGCGGTGGTGCGCTGCGCCGATGGGGGGCTCGGCATCCTGACCGAGCGCGACCTGGTGCGCTTCGTGGCGCGCCACCCCGGCGACATGCCCATCGGCGAGCTGGCCAGCCGCCCGCTGCTGACGGTGCGCGACAACGACAGCCTGATCGGCGCACGCGACCTGCTGGTTCAGCATCGGGTTCGCCACCTGGCGGTGGTCGACGAGCCCGGCGAGGTGGTGGGGCTGCTCGGCTTCCGCGACCTGCTGGCCGGGGCCGAGCATCTCTACCTGCAGGACTTGCGCGAGGCCCTGCAGCAGCGCGACCAGGCCCTGGCGCAATCGCGCGAGAACCTGCGCCTGGCCGAGCGGGTCATCGACACCTCGCTGGAAGGCATCATCATCACCGACCCCCACAACCGCATCGAATTCGTCAACCCCGCCTTTACCCACATGACCGGCTACACCGCCGAAGAGGTCATCGGCAAGACGCCGGAAATCCTCTCGTCCGGCCGCCACGACGGCGCCTTCTACCGCGAGATGTGGCAAACGCTGAAGAGCTGCGGCTACTGGCGCGGCGAGATATGGAACCGGCGCAAGAGCGGCGAGCTCTACCTGGAGCTGCTGACCATCTCGGCCATTACCGACGAGAGCGGGCAGGTTTCGCACTACGCGGCGCTGTTCAGCGACATCACCCATATCCGCGAGAACGAAGAACGCATTCGCAAGCTGGCCTACTACGATCCGCTCACCGGCCTGCCCAACCGCCGCCTGCTGGAAGATCGCCTGGAGCTGGCCATTCGCCACGCCCATCGCAACCAGTCGCGCCTGGCGGTGCTGTTCCTCGACCTCGACCATTTCAAGCAGATCAACGACAGCCTCGGCCATGCCACCGGCGACGAGCTGTTGGTGCTGATCGCGGAGCGGCTGCAGTCCCGGCTGCGCGAAGACGACACCCTGGCGCGCCTGGGCGGCGACGAATTCCTGGTGCTGCTGCCCGATCTCGAAGAGGTCGAGGAGGTGACCCGCATCGCCCGCCGGCTGGTCGACGCCGTGGCCGAGCCCTGCGTGCTGGAAGGGCGCGAATACCATATCGGCTGCAGCGTGGGCATCAGCCTCTACCCCGACGATGCCGTGGCCGCCGAAGTCCTGGTGCGCAACGCCGACATGGCCATGTACCGGGCCAAGCAGGATGGCCGCAACGGCTACCGGCTCTACCGCAACGACATGAACCTGCAGGACGACCGCCAGCGCGCTATGGAAACTGCGCTGCGCCACGCCATTGACACCGGCGAAGGCCTGCATATCGTCTACCAACCGCTGTTCGAGCGCGAAAGCGGCACCCTGCACGGGGCCGAGGCCCTGCTGCGCTGGCAGCACCCGCTGCTGGGCGAAGTTGCCCCCGACAGCGCCATCGCCTTGGCCGAACGCGCCGGGCTCATGCCGCGGCTGGAAGAGCGAATCCTCACCCTGGTGTGCGAGCAGCTCAGCCGCTGGCGTGCCGCCGGCGTCGACCCGGTGCCGGTCAGCATCAACCTGACGGCCCGCCAGCTCTACAACAGCGCGCTTCCCCAGCGCATCGACGACGCCCTGAAGGCCCACGGGCTGCCGCCCGGGCTGCTCGGCTTCGAACTTTCGGAAAAGGCCCTGATGGAAAAGCCGCGACAGGCCACCGAAACCCTCAAGCGGCTGCGCCAGCTGGGCGGGCCCATCACCATCGACGACTTCGGCAGCGCCCACGCCGCGCTGAGCTACCTGCAGGAGCTGCCCGTCACCGCGCTCAAGATCGACCGGCGCTTCGTGCAGCGGCTCGAAGGCGGCCAGCGTGGTGCCGCGGCGGTGGTGGCGGCGGTGGCCGGCCTGGCCCATGAGCTGGAGCTGAAAGTAGTGGCCATCAGCGTGGAAACCGAGGTGCAGCACCGCGCCCTGGAGCGCCACGGTATCGACCTGGTGCAGGGCTTCCTGACCGGCCGGCCCGTCTCGGCGGAACAGTTCGCCAGCCACTACCTGGCGCTGCCGGAACGCCACGCCCCGTACCCGGCGTGAAGCCGCCACAACTGGGCGCTTTTCCCCGTTTCGGCGCTGGGCAAGGGCGGTTAGGCTTGGGCCCACCTTTCCACCATGGCAGCGCCTGAATGACCTCCTCCGGCTCCCGGGGCGGCGGCTACCACCGCGGCCCCATGCGCCATGAAAGCCTGGACGCCCCCCGCCACGGCGACGAGCACGACGGCTGGATGATCGGCTACCTCGACATCATGACGCTGATGGTGGCCCTGCTGGTGCTCATCTTCACGCTCTCGCAGCTCGGGCGCGCCGCCGAGGCACCCGCGACCGCGCCGCTCGGGCCGCTGCTGGGCGTGCCGGCGCCCAGCGCGCTGCTGCTGGCCCGGCCTGCCGCGCCGGCGCCCGCCCCGGCCGGGCTCAGCCCCAGGGCCATTTCCGCCGCGCTGGGGGTGGCCGGGCTGCCGCGCCGCACGGCCTTGGCGCAGGGCACGCCGCGCGCCGCCTTCGCGCCTCCCGGCCCTTCGAGACTGCTGGCGCAGCACCCGCCGCCGCCGCTGCTGGCCCAGGCGCTGCCGCTGCCGGCTTCTTCCATGCCGCTCCATTCCGCCTTGCCGCTCCAGTCACAGCCCCAGCCGCTGCCCCAGCCGCTGATCGCTCGCGACGCCGCGCTGCCCGAACCCCAGGCGCCCTTCATGCTGATCCTGACCGACCGCCCCCCGGCGCGGGTGCGCGAGCTTGCGCCCAGCGCCATTCAGGCCGCCGAAGCGCTGCACCACGCGCTGAGCGAACGCCTGGCCGAGGCGCCCTACCTGCCGGACCTGGAAGGGGTGGAGGTATCGCGGGTGGCCGAAGGCATCAAGCTGCGGGTGGAAGACCGGCTGCTGTTCCCCACCGCCGCGGCTGAGCTGACCGCGGCGGGCGAAACGCTGATCCAGCGGCTGGTGGCGGTGATCCAGCGCCACGAAGGCGAAGTGGCGGTGGAAGGCCACACCGACAGCCGCCCCATCCAGACCGCCGAATTCCCCTCCAACTGGGTGCTCTCCAGCGCCCGCGCCATCGCCATCGTGCATGCGCTGGAGCGTGCCGGGGTGGAACCGCAGCGCCTGCGCGCCGTGGGCCTGGCCGATACCCGCCCGCTGGCCGGCAACGACAGCGCGGAAGGGCGCGCGCAGAACCGCCGGGTCGAGGTGATCATTCATGCGCGCTGAGGGTGGCGCCTGGTGTCGCCGCCATACAAGCCTAAAGTTTTTCTACCGCCTGCCGACAACCTAGGTAACTCACGATATGTCAGGGAAGTGAAGCGCAATGGCAACGATAACCTCACTGGGCGTTGGGTCGGGCCTGGACCTAAGCGGGCTGCTGAATCAGCTGAATGCCGCCGAACGGCAGAAGCTCCAGCCGATCACAGCGCAAAAAAACCAGGAACAGGCCAAGATCTCCGCCTACGGCAGGTTGCAGTCGGCATTGAACAAGTTTCAGGACGCTGCCGCCAAGCTCAATGATCCCAAGCTCTACCAGAGCCTGGCCACCCAGGTGAGGGGAGACGGCATGTTGGCCACCGCGTCGGCCACTGCCACGCCTGGCAGCTATGAAGTCGAGGTGTTGACCACCGCTCGTGCTGGAAGCGTAGCCACGAGCCGGGTGGCTGATTCGACCCAGGCGCTGGCCGGGGCAAATGCTTCGCTGACACTGACGTTCGGTAATGGTGAGATCAAACAGGTGCTCCTGACCGAAGGCGCCACTCTTGCCGATATGCGTGACGCTATCAATGCCGACCCGGAAGCGGGAGTGAACGCCTCCATCATCTTCGATGGCCAGGGGCATCGGTTGGTGATGACATCCCGTGAGAGCGGTGTCGATGCCGGGGTCGCCGCCGTCAGCTTTGCGGGGTTGAATGACCCTGAAGCGTTGTCGGAAGATGTAGCGGCCCGTCAGGCCGGCCGTAATGCCGAGCTGAAGATCAATGGGATTGACATTACCAGCGCCTCCAATCGTGTGGAGGGGGCCATTCAAGGCGTCACTCTCGAATTGAGCGCCGACGCGATGGGCAAGACCCTGGGCGTAACGGTTCAGCGCGACACGGGCGCCTTGAAAGAAGCGGTGCAGGGTTTCGTTTCCGCCTACAACGAGATGAAATCCACTATCGGCCGCATGACCAACGTAACCGGCGATGCAGCCACCGCCGGTGAGCTGGTGGGTGACCGGACGGTGCGCAATATCGAGTCGCGCCTGAGCCGCGACCTGGGAAGCCTTGTGCCGGGGGGGGAGCTGACCATGCTGTCGCAGCTTGGCATTTCCCTGCGCCCCAACGGCCGGCTCGAGCTGGACGAAGCCAAGCTCGACGAGGCGATCGCAGCCAATCCCCAGGCGCTTTCAAGCTTTTTTGCGGGCGACACGAAAGAGGCGGGCATGGCAGGGCGGCTTACTGGCACCCTTGGCCAGATCCTGGGGGATGCCGGCCCAGTGAAGAATTCCATCAAGAGCTCCGAAACGCGGGTCAGCAGCCTCAACGACCGTTTTGAACGTATGGAGCGAAGCATCGAGCAAACCATCGAGCGCTATCGCAAGCAGTTCGGCCAGCTCGACGGCCTAATCGCCCAGATGAACGCCACCAGTTCCTACCTGACCCAGCAGCTCGATATGTTGAGCATGCAAATGCAGCCGAGGAAAAAGTAACGGCCTGGGCCCTTGGCCCTTGGCCCTTGGCCCAGGGAGCATGGGCTTGGACTTGGACTTGGACTTGGACTTGGACTTGGACTTGGACTTGGACTTGGGCTTGGGCTTGGCACAAAAGGAGCCGCGTGCTGCTAGAGCACGGGCCCGGCAACCTGCCGGGCCCGTGTGTTTTTATGGCCGGCCAAGGTGTTTCAGGTCGTTACGTGCCGGCTATGGGCCTGAAAAAAGCCCGCAAAAATTTTTTTCGCGAACCTAAAGTTCTTCCCCGTCGCGCCGTTAATTAGGGTAACGGCCAACGGCGCCGTTGAGACAGGCCCGAGATGCTGGGCCAATTGCAAAGGTTCAGTGGGCCCGTCAATGGAGCCCTCAACGTAGAGAAGGAATGACACCATGTCCGTGATCAATACCAACATCACTGCCCTTATCGGCCAGAACAACCTGAACAAGTCGCAGTCCAGCCTGCAGACTTCCATGGAGCGTCTCTCCTCCGGCCTGCGTATCAACAGCGCCAAGGATGATGCGGCCGGTAGCGCCATTGCGAATAAAATGACTGCTCAGATTCGTGGTTTGGATCAGGCGGCGCGGAATGCCAACGATGGCATCTCATTTGCACAGACCGCTGAAGGTGCTCTGAATCAGATCAACGATAACCTGCAGCGTGTGCGTGAACTGGCCGTTCAAGGTCTAAGCGCCACTAACGCCGAAGATCTCGATGCGCTCCAGGCGGAAGTTGATGCACGTCTTGAGGAAGTAAACCGTGTAGTCACTGAGTCACAGTTCAATGGCATCGACATCTTTGATGGCGCTGCTATGAATATTCAAGTTGGTGCCAATGATGGGCAGGTCATTGAAATTGCGGCAATCGCCTCAGCAGCATTTGACCTTGACGCCGGCACTGGGTACACAGTAGGAACTGACCCTCTGTCTGCTCTGGATACCGCAATTGAGGCAGTCGATACAGCTCGTAGCGCTCTCGGTGCGACTCAAAACCGCCTTGAGTCTGCTATCGACAACATCACTACCACTTCCACCAACCTGTCTGCTGCACGTTCGCGCATTGAGGATGCCGACTACGCTGCTGAGGTCTCCAACATGACCCGCGCCAATATCCTCCAGCAGGCTGGTACTTCCGTGCTGGCGCAGGCCAACCAGTCTCCGCAGAACGTGCTGTCTCTGCTGGGCTAAGGTTGAGCTTATGGGGAAGGGATTCCTTCCCCTTGGCCATGCCATCGAACCGGCTCCTTTCGAGGGGCCGGTTTTGCGTCGTGGCAGTGCAATGACGGCCACCCTTGGCAGGGGGAGTCTCCTTCGGTTGGGGTGGCGTTCGTTAGGCCCGCGGTCGGTGGAATTATGCAGCTCCAAGCTTCTCGGCCGTTTTGGAGGTGAATCCGGGGGTGAAGCCTAAAGTTCCATTAGGCCATGCCGTTATAGTAAGCAACGCACATCGACAGGGAAGCCAGCCATGGCGATCATCAACACGAATCTGCTCTCTCTCAACGGGCAGAACCACCTCAAGCGCTCCCATTCCGCTATGGAAACCGCCATGGAGCGGCTTTCCTCGGGGCTGCGCGTCAATGGCGCCAAGGACGATGCGGCCGGTCAGGCCATCGCCAACCGCATGGAGGCCAACCTGCGGGCCAACGACACCATCACGCGCGGCATCAACGACGGCATTTCCTTGATGCAGACCGCCGAGGGCGGGCTGGATGGCATCAACGACATTCTGCACCGCTCGCGGGAGCTGGCCGTTCAGGCCGCCAACGGCACGCTTTCCGACGCCGATCGAGCCTCGTTGAATGCCGAGTATAAAGAACTTCGCAATGAGATCGACCGAATTGCGCTGGGTACCCAGGCTTTCGGTAAGTACCCATTGGCGCCGGCTTCAGTCCCTCCGGTACAGCTCGGTGATACGCCCAGTATTGTCGACCTCCCTATAGAAATTAATAAGGATGAATTGTCAGGGATTCGTGCCTTCCGATTTATTCCCGAGGGGGTCGAGGGATTTCGCTTGGCTATTCATGATCACGGTCAAAATGATGACATCCAGATCTTTGCCAAGGATGGTTCTCATGTGGTCGGAAGTCGGGTGCCAGATACGGCGGGGGGAGTATGGAGGAATGTCACTACAGGGAATATTGAAGCTGAGGTGCTGCTCAGTCAGTCTGGTTTTGATGAAGGAGCAAAATATAATGATAGTGAGTTGAATGTTGGAGTGCCAAACAATCCGCACGAAAGTAAAACGACGAATTTTCGGGGCATGGCGATAACTTACAGCGGCGATGCTAACGCTTCTGGTTCACACGTGGAATATTTGGTAATCGACAAAGTTACTGAACCCCTCTTTATTTTTGTGACTGGAAATGGCTCATTTAATTTTTCTGAGCTGAGATGGGATAGCCCAGCTCCGCCTGAAGAGCTTCCCACAAGCGAGGAAACCGTAATTGCTACCAGTGCTAATTTCGGCGACAAGATGGGCAAGATCACCATCAAGCCAACTCCCTCCGACCATGTATCCCTTGGTCTGGAAGATGTCGAGCTCGACCCCATCGAGAAAGCCCGTGAGGCCATGGCCAAGCTGATGGAAGCGTTGAACCAGGTGGATGGTTACCGCAGCCAATACGGTGCCTTGCACAACCGCTTCGAAAGCGCAATCGAGAACCTTGCCACCCAATCCATCAATACCGCGGCGGCTCGCTCGCGCATCATGGATGCCGATTATGCAGTTGAGTCGGCTGCCATGGTCAAGGCGCAAATCTTGCAGCAGGCCGGTACCACTATGCTGGCGCAGGCCAACCAGGTGCCTCAGAATGTGCTGCCGCTGCTGAAGGGGTCTGCGTAACAAGCGTGCTTGTTTTTTGGCGCGAAACACGACCTTTATTCGTTTTGTCTAAAGTTTTCATGCCCCATGCCGATAGGAAATTGGCCAGGCTGGGCCTGGCGTTTCAATTCGCAACCAAGGAGCAAGGCATGAAAGGAAAAATGATGCATTTGGGTCGGCAGGGTAAGATTTTTGCGGCACTGGTGCTGCTGCTGCTGATCACCGGCTGTGCCGCCAAGGCGCCTTCATCCGCTACTATGCAGGCTGAACTGGCCGGCTTCGTGCTGCCTCAGGAGCCGCAGGAGAACGAGGGCATGGTCTACGTGGTTCGCCCGGAGCTGAAAGGCACCCTGGTGCGCTTCAATGTTTTCCTCAACGACCAGCAGCCCGCTTCGGAAGTGGGGTATACACGGGGTCAGCAGCATCTCTATTTCCCCGTGAGCCCTGGCCGCCATACCGTTTATTCGAAGGCCGAAAACTGGGCCTCGGTCGATATCGAGGTGGCACCGGGCGAGGTCGTTTTCCTGCGCCAGGAAGCGCGCATGGGGGTGGTAATGGCTCGCAACGCCCTGACGCAGATCGATAACCAGCAAGGCCGCTACTTCGTCAAGCAGACCCGGCTGGGCACGCTTGGGCAGTTGGCTGACGAATAATCCGCGACGCGCCAGTGAAGCCGCCTCCTGAAGCTGCGCCTCGGCAAAATCCAGCAGCCAACAGAAATAAAGGACACCCATATAGTTGACAGCCCTTCCTGATTGGCTACGTTGAAATAAACTCCACCCATCGGACACCGCCATGACCCAGCCCCGTGCCGCGCTCGTCTCGCTGGATGCCACGCCCTGGTATCACCTCGTTAACCGCTGCGTGCGCAGGGCCTTTCTGTGTGGCACCGATTCCGTCAGCGGCCAGTGCTATGAGCATCGGCGCGGCTGGATCGCCGACAGATTGCATCAGCTGGCCGGGGTGTTCGCCATCGACGTGGCCGCCTATGCGGTGATGAGCAACCACTACCACCTGGTGGTGCGGGTTGATGCCCCGCGGGCGGCACAGTGGTCGGATGACGAGGTGCTGCGGCGCTGGACAGCGCTGTTCACCGGGCCGCTGCTGGTGCAGCGCTATCGTGCCGGAGCGGAACAGCTGCCGGCCGAGAGGGCGGCGGTGGCGAAGCTGGCAGCCACCTACCGCGAGCGGCTGGCTGATATCTCCTGGTTCATGCGGGTGCTCAACGAGTCCATCGCCCGCCAGGCCAACGCCGAGGACGGCGCGAAGGGGCGCTTCTGGGAAGGGCGCTTCAAGAGCCAGGCGCTGCTCGACGAGGCGGCGATCCTCAGCGCCATGGCGTATGTCGATTTGAACCCCATCCGCGCCGGCATCGCCGAGACGCCGGAGGGCTCCGCGCATACCTCGGTGGCCGAGCGCATTGCCGGGCTGAAGCCCGAGAGCGAACCCGTGCCGGCGGGAGAGGGTGAAACGGCGCAAGCCGCGGCGCCCAACGTACCGGCCTGGTGCGATACCTTGCCGCTTTCGCCGCTGATGCCCTTCGATGCCACGGCGCAGTTGCCCAATGCCATCCCGTTCGGCCTGGAGGAGTATCTCGAGCTGGTCGAGACCACTGGCCGCTGCCAGCGAGCGGACACGCGGGGGCTGATCGAGGAGCGGGTGCCGCGGCTTCTCGAGCGGCTGAACATTGACCCCGAGGCCTTCATTTCCGCTTCCACCACGTTGCTCAAGCGCTTCGGTAGTGCCGTAGGCACGCCCGCCAGCCTCAGCGCCTGCTGCGCCGCCCGCCAGGCGCGCCATCTGCGAGGCATGCGAGCGGCGCGAGAGATGTTCGAGCGGCGGGCGGCGTGACCCTTCTTCAGTCGTAGGGGGTGGCGCGGGAGTCGCGGCCGGTCATGGTAGACTTCCCGCAACTGAAAGGAGGGTGCATGGCCGCCAACCACCACGACACCGGCTACAAGGAGCTGTTCAGCTACCCGGAGTTCGTTCAGCAACTGATCGAAGGCTTTGCCCCGCCCGAGATCGCCGCGCTGATGGACTTCGCCACGCTCCAGAACCACAGCGGCCACTACATCACGCCGTTGTTCGAGGAGAAGTTCGAAGACGTGGTGTGGTCAGTGGAGATCACCTGGGAGGGGATGCCCCAGCGTGTCTTCCTCTATATCCTGTTGGAGTTTCAGTCCACGGTGGATCGCACCATGCCGATCCGGCTGATGCACTATGTCGCCTGCTTTTACAGCGAGCTACTCAAGCAGAAGGTTGTCACCCCGGGTCAAGGCTTGCCGCCGATCTTGCCCATCGTGCTCTACAACGGCTCGAAGCCCTGGACGGCCCCGCGGGATATCTTCGAGATGGTGCAGCCGGAACCGCCCGCGTTCCTGCGGGTCTATCAGCCACACCTGCGCTACTACCTGATCGACGAAGGGCGCTACACTGACGAAGACTTGGGGCTGCGCCAGACCCCGCTAAGCGGCGTGTTCAGTGTGGAAAACGCCGGCCAGAGCTGGGAAGCCCTGCAGCGCGCCGTGGACCGTGTCGTTGTTATCATCCGGGCCGATCCCAACAAGCAGCGCATCGACCGAATCATCACGCGTTGGCTCAAGCGCCACCTGCAGTGGCTTGGTGCCGAGCTCGATCTGGCACAGCTAAACAGCCTGGTAGAGGACAAGGACATGCTGGCAGAGAATTTAGAGAACTTGGTGAAAAAGGAGCGGCAGGAAGGTCGCCAGGAAGGTCGTCAGGAAGGTCGCCAGGAAGGTCGCCAACAGGGCCGTCACGAAGGCATCGAGGGTACCCTGCGTAAGTTGATCGAGCTGAAGTTTGGTGGTGTGTCTGACTGGGCGGAAGAACGCCTGACGCAGGCAAGCGATGAGCAGTTGGATGCGTGGGTCGGCAAGATCCTGACTGCGGGTACGCTGGAAGAGCTGTTCAGCGATCATTGAGCTCTTATCGCCGGCAACCCGAGACAGCCCTCATGTCGGTTCGCCCCTCAATCTCGGCTCACTTTTCCTTCCAGTTGACATTCCAGTCGAGGTGGCCATGACGCCGGACGAGCACCAGCAGGTCATCGATGAGCTTCAAGCTGCTGGCCATTCTTGATGATGCCGTGAAACAGCAGCGGGCGCATACCCTGGCGATGCTGGGTTGAATTTGTCTTACAGACTAGTACGCAGCCAATCAGGGACAGGCCGCCATTTCTTCTGAAGGCTGGGGCTTGTCTCTTGATTTCAGGCCCTGAGCTGCGCCTCGGCAAAATCCAGCAGCCGCTGGTAGTCGCGCTGGCGAATAATGCTCTCCACGATGCCGGCATCCAGATTCAGGTAGTCATGAACCAAGGCATTGCGCAGGCCGATAACCTTGTTCCAGGGCGTGCCGCTGTCGTCGTGGCCGAGGCGGTGCAGCTTGGCGAAAGCCTGCCTTGCGTCGCTGGGCACTGCCTGCCCCAGCGCCTTCAGGCGCTGCTTGGCGATGCCGATACAGGCCTCGGTCAGCAGCTGCAGGTTGCGTTCGGCGGCCCGGTAGAGCAGCGGGCTCAGTCCACTGGGTTGCGTGGCGGCCTGCGATAGCTGCTCCAGCTCCTCGGCGAGGGTCGCCAGGTGCTCCCGCATGGCGTCGATATATTCGTGTTCCATAGGGGTCGGCTCGGTCGGTCAGGCGAAGTGGCGCTGATGGTAGAGGTGGTCGATCTCCCACATGGAGCCGATGCGCTGTTCCTCTCGAATCACCCGCAGGCGATCGTTGGCCTGCAGCACGCGCCCGGTGCGGATGATGACATGCGCCAGGGGCAGCGGCGCCAGGTTGATGTCGACGATGGAGAGCTGGCCCTCTTTTAGCGCCAGGGCATCCTGCCAGGCTTGCGCCAGCAGCTCGGGGCGCAAGCGCCGCTCCAGCGGGTCCTTCTCGAAACTGCGGAACGCGACGGCCAGGTCGTAGTCGCTGCGGGGCGTCGCGGTGCCCTTGGCCTGCGAGCCATAGAGCCAAAGCACGGCGATTTCGTCGCTGCGGGCCGCCAGTTCGGCCAGGGCTTCCTGAAGGGCGGTGGCATCCTGCATCGGGTCCTGCCTTGAATCGGCTGAGCAAGAGGGTGTCAGTCTAGCATTCGATAAGATAAGGCGTAATCAGGCAAAGGCCGGTGCGCACTGCAGGCCGCTATGACGCCTGCGGTGCTACACTGGCGGCCTGCCGCACCGTCATGCCTGGAGGCGCCATGTCCGCTGCCGCTCGCAAGAAACTGCCCATCGGTATCCAGACGTTTTCCGACATCCGTGAAGGCGGCTACTACTACGTCGACAAGACCTCGGTGATCCATCGACTGGTGGAAGAGGGGAAGTACTACTTTCTTTCGCGGCCGCGGCGCTTCGGCAAGAGCCTGCTGCTGGATACCCTGCGCTGCCTGTTCGAGGGGCGCGAGGCGCTGTTCGAGGGGCTCCATATCCATGACAAGTGGGACTGGCAGGTTCAGCACCCGGTGATTCGGCTGAGCTTCGCCGATGGGGTATTGACCAGTCGCGAGGCGCTGGATCTGCATGTTGAAGAATTGCTGCGTGCGGAAAAGGAACGTCTGCAGCTCTCCCTGCAGAACACGTCCATCGCCGGTCAGTATCGTGAACTCATCCAACAGGCCCATGAGAAGTACGGCCGGCGCGTGGTGGTGCTGATAGATGAATACGACAAGCCGATTCTCGACAACCTGCTGGCGCCCGAGCGCGCCCGTGAGCTGCGCGAGGGGCTGAAGAACCTCTATAGCGTGCTCAAGGACGCCGACCCGCACCTGGCCTTCGTGCTGCTTACCGGGGTGTCGAAGTTCAGCAAGGTGAGCCTGTTCTCGGGGCTGAACAACCTCAACGACATCACCCTTGATGCGCCTTACGCGTCCATCTGCGGTTACAGCGATACCGACATCGACACGGTGTTCGCCCCCGAGCTGCCGGGGCTTGAGCGCGACGAGATTCGCCGCTGGTACAACGGCTACCGCTGGGGCGGGCAGGAGGTCACCGCGGTCTACAACCCCTTCGACGTGCTGATGCTGTTCCAGAAACGCCAGTTCGGCGCCTACTGGTTCGAAAGTGCCACGCCTACCTTCCTGGTGGAGGTGCTCAGGCAGCGAGGCATATTCACCCCGGCGCTGGATCAGTGGGAGACCGAGCCTGAACTGTTGGGTCGCTTCGACGTGGACGATATCGCCACCGAAGGCTTGCTGTTCCAGACCGGCTATCTCACGGTGAAGAAAGTAGAAGAGCCGATGCTAGGCTATCGGCTCTATACCCTGGGTTTTCCCAACCAGGAGGTTGAGACCAGCCTCAACCAGGCACTGCTGCCAGTGCTGGGGATGGAGAGCGCCCCCCGTGAACGCAAGACGCTGTTCACCCATCTGCGTGCCCACGACTTGGTGGGGCTGGAAGCGCACCTCAAGGCACTCTATGCCGGTCTGCCGCACGACTGGTACCGCAACAACCCCATCGCCCGTTACGAAGGCCACTATGCCAGCGTGTTCTACAGCCACTTCGCCGCACTGGGCGTGAACGTGACGGTGGAGGACGCCAGCCACCACGGCAAGGTCGACATGACAGTGGACTTCGCCGGGCACCTGTACCTGTTCGAGTTCAAGGTGGTGGAACAGCTGCCCGAAGGCAGCGCGCTGGCCCAGATCAAGGCCAGGGGCTACGCCGACAAGTACCGCGGCCAGGGCAAGCCGATTCACCTGGTTGGGGTGGAGTTTTCCCGCGAGCGGCGCCAGATCGTGGCGTTCGAGGTGGAGACGCTTTAATGCCGCTACGTTGGCTGGCGCTTGGCCAGCCGCCGCTGGTAGTCGCGCTGGCGTATCAGGCTCTCTGCGATTTCGGCCTCCAGGTTGTTTCCCTAAGCCAGCTCGATCAACCGAGCGGCATAGTCGAGCAGTTCATCGGTGTGTTTTTCTATGATGGCGATGACAATGGGAATCTGCACGGCCTGATAATCGTGGACGGCAATGTTGCGAAAGCCCGTCATCAGTTTCATTGCTGCCGCGAGGTCGGGCTCGATCAGGTGTGCCTTGGCAAGAACATCGAAGACATCCCGTGCGCTCTGAGGTAGGCCAAGCTGCCGCATGCGGATAAGTCGGTTGCCGGCATCGATGCTGGCCTCGCACGCTCGCTGCAGGTTCAGTATGGCCGCATCTTGCCGGGTGAGATCCTTTGCGAAAGTGCCTGGGTCCTTGGCGTACTCTTCCCGCGCCCTGGCGACGCAGCGCTCGATGCTCGCGGCCTTGTTGAGTACCACATCATCGGCCATAGACGCTGCCTCGCTGCTTGATATCCGCGACCAGTTCATGCCGCTGAATTGCCAAGTCCCAATATTCGCTCAATACCGCCAATTCGAACTCGTCACTGTCAAGGCCACGGTGCCACAACCGCTGCCCGCGGGTCACGACCTGATACTGGAGTATGGTGGAAGCCTGGCGCAGGTCGACTACGTCGACATCATTATCCAGCCGGTTTGCCAGCTCGCCGCTTAGCTGCCAGCGCTGTTCGGCCGTCAAGGGGGTGAGCAGCAGCAGGGCGAGATCCACGTCGCTGTCGGGGGTTGCATCTCCCGTTGCCTGGCTGCCAAACAGATAGACTGCCTGAAGCGAGGGGAGGGCGCCGGCCAGGTACGCCGTGGCTTTCCCTAGCGTGTTGGATGAGCAGGACATGGTGCCCCCTGTGGCATCACATGGTGTTGAACGGTGATGTCAGCATGCCTGCCCTCGTCAACCGTTACAATCTCGGGCGCTCTCAGCGTTGGCGTACTGTCTTGAATCGGCTGAGCAAGAGGGTGTCAGTCTAGCATTCGCTGAGAATTAACGTTCTCGGGGTGGAGGTTTCCCGCGAGTGGCGTAAAACCGCGGCGTTCGAGGTGGAGACGCCGCCGGCCTAGCGGAAGGCGGCAGGGGGCTGCCGCCTGTGTTGCTGCGCGGGGCGTTCAGCGGGCGGGATTGAGCTCGGTGATCTTCAGCGTGGCGGGCTGCATCTGGTTGCTGCCGTGCACGCCGACCCAGATGTTGTACATGCCGTTCTGCGGATTCTGGAACATTACCAGCGGGTTCAGGCCGATGAAGTCGTCGTTGCAGTACCAGCGGCCGTCCGGCGCGTTGATGACCAGAGTGGTGTCGCTGTTGGCCTCGACGGTGATATAGAGCGGCAGGCTGCCCGCGGTATAGTGCAGGTCGACATCAGGCGCGCTGCCCATGATGAAGCCGGTGCAGCCCGGCCCGAGCTTGCCGTTCACCTCCGTGGAGCCCCCCGCCTGCAGGTTCAGCTCCCAGGGGTCCGGCGTGAAGCTGGCCGAAAGATGATGGCTGCCGTAGCTCGGCGAGGCCGACCAGTCGGGCTCCTGGGCGGTGGCGCTGCCGAAGGCCAGCGCGGTGCCGAGGCCCAGCGCCATGATGCCCAAGCGGGCGAAGGAAGAGGGTAGGTGACTATTCACTGTGGAGTTCCTGCGTGAAGGCGCCGGGCGCCTGGGAAGATCGGCGGGGTTCTTCCGCCCCGCCTGATGGCTCGAGGTAGAATACGGGCAAATGCCCTTGATTGAGAAGGGCCGCATATAGCGCCGGGAGCCTTGCCTTGCCGAGTATCGATGTGGTGCTGGAACTCTCTGCCGAGGCCTGCCTGGCCCACTACGAGGGGCGTGCGGGGCTGGTGCTGGCGCACAGCCTGGATGGTCGGCGGGTGCGCTTTCCCGCCGAGGCGCTGCGCCGGGTAGTGACCCGCGAGGGGGTGCGTGGCACCTTCCGCTTGGTCTTCACGGCAGAAGGCCGTTTTCAGGCCATTCAGCGGCTGACGTGAGGGCGCAATGGCTCTATCCTTGTCGCGCGTCAAATCTCAGGCACTCGTTACATTCAGTCTTGTCTGATATACAACAAGAAAGCGATTAACCGGCTTTCGCCGAGCGGCCAAGCGCCGCACTCCTTCCCGCAGGGCAACTCATGCGCTTCAGCGAATCCCAAGACCCGAGTCATTATCAGAACCGCCGCCTGGACGTGCTGGCCGAGCCGCCGGAAGTCGGCCACGAGCTGTTCGTCGGCCTGAGCGCCCTGCGCGATACGCTGAGCAGCCGCTACCATTCACGCGATTTCGCCTTTGCCCACGCCCGCTACCTGCGCAGCCGCGTGCTGGCGCTGGGGCTGATCTTTGCGCTGCTGTCGCCGCTGTGGATCGTGGTGGACTCCCTGGTGTTGCCCCCCGAACTGCTGCGCTACACCCTGGTCGGCCGAATCGTGCTGATGCTGGGGCTGGTGGCGGTGCTGCTGTTGGCGTACACCAGCGGCGAGCGCATCCGCCGCATTCGCTTCAGCGCCGGGATGCTGCTGGCGCTGCCGGCGGGGTTCTACCTGCTGGTGCTGCTCATGCTGCCGCCTGACCAGGTGCAGAACCTGGTCGGCTACGGTTTCATCCCGTTCCTGCTGGTGGCGGCGCTCAGCGTTTTCCCCTTCACGCTGCTGGAGTCGCTTGCGGCGGGCCTGGCCATGCTGGGGCTGCTGGCCTTTTCGCAGCAGGTGGATGGCAGCTGGCTGACCGGCCGCGGCGTGGAGAACCTGTGGCTGCTCTCGAGCCTGCTGGTGGTGTCGCTGGCGGCCAACCACTTCCAGCTCAGCCTGCTGCTGCGGCTGTATCGCCAGGCCACGCACGATCCGCTGACGGGCCTGTTCAATCGCGGCGCGCTGGAAGTGCACCTGGCCAAGATCCAGGCCTGGCAGCAGGAAACCCAGGGTCAGGCGGAAACCGGCGTCGTGCCTTGTTCGCTGCTGATGTTCGACCTGGACAACTTCAAGCACATCAACGACACCCACGGCCATTCCGTTGGCGATACGGTGCTGTGCCGCTTTGCCGAGGTGCTCATCGGGCAGACCCGCAAGCACGACTGCACCGCGCGCTACGGCGGCGAGGAGTTCGTGGTGCTGCTGGTGGGCAGCGGCACGGCGCGTGCGGTAGAGGTGGCGGAGCGTATCCGGGTGGCGGTGGAAAACCACGCCTTCTTTGCCCGCGACAACCAGCGCATTGCGGTGACCACCAGCATCGGCGTGACCCGCCTGTGCGAGGACGAGCCGCCCCAGGAGGCGCTCAAGCGCGCCGACGACGCCTTGTACCGGGCCAAGCATGCCGGTCGCAACCGGATCGAATTGATCGACGCACCCTGCACGTGAAAGGGTCAAGTTACTCCCGCGGCTGCCGATATGAGCTCCATGTCAGGCGGGAGCAGAGGCCTTATGCCGAATAACGCGCAGCAGGTGGCACGACACACCTGGCTGGTTCTGGTGCCGGTGCTGCTGGTGGTCATGGGGCTGATCAACGGCCTGGCCGGCGGCTTCCTGCCGGTGGGCTGGCAGCCGTCGTGGGAAAGCCTGCCGGTGATGGCGCTGGTGGGCGGCGGACTGTTTTCGATTGCCCTGCAGCGCTTTCGCTGGGCAAGGGGCTGTGGCGTGCTGTTGCTTCCGTTTGGCCTGCATGCGCCGCTGCTGGCCTTGCTCCCGCCTTTCTTCTTCGACCTCCTCGCGTTCGGCGTAGAGCCGCTTTCCCCGGCCACCAGCATGGCCGTGCTGTTGGTGTCGGCCTGCTTCATGGCGGGTGTCGCTTCTCCGCGGGCCCGGCTCGGCTGGTTCTGGACCGGTATCGCCCTCTGCCTGGTCGGGGCGCTGAGCGTGTTCAACGTGCTGTGGCCCTGGCTGGCGACCCCCCACCCGTGGGGCAGCGCCTTCACCACCCCGTTCACCGCGCTGCCTGCGCTGCTGTGCGGCACCGCCATGCTGCTGCTGAGCCGGCGTTCCGCCACGCCGCCAACGCTCGACCGCGCCGTTCTCCTGGCTCTGGTGGGCGGGGTGCTGGCCAGCGGCCTGGCCTGGTATGCGCTGACCTGGCAGCACGCCGATGCCCAGCGGCGCCATGCCGCCGAGCTGCTTACCCATTTCAAGACCGTGAGCGAACGTGCCATCGACAGCCAGCAGCACAGCCTGCAGCGCATGGCCGAGCGCTGGGCCAACCTGGGCGGGCTGCCGGAAGCGTCCTACCGTGAAACCGAAGTGGCCGCGTACTTCCGCGACATGCCCCAGCTGATGGGGCTCTACTGGCAGGCGGAAGATGAAGCCTTCGGCCCGGGGCGGGACCGCTACCGCGAGCTGCAGCTGCCCGAATGGGTGCGGCAGGACGACGCCTGGCTGCTGGACTGGCTGGCGGTCGGCGGGCCTTACCCGCGCTGGGTATTGCCCGACAAGGCCAGGCCGGAGCTGGCGCTGGTGGTCGCACCCTTGCCGGAGCCGGCCGCCGGCCGGCTGGTGGCGATAGTCGATCTGCGCCGGCTGGTGGAAGGCGAGCTTTCCGCGCTGGTCACGCCGCTGGCCCTGGCGGTGTGGCGCGACGGCGAACTGCTGGTCGGCAACCGGCAGGCGCTTGGCCAGGCCGATGCGGGGCAGCTGCTGCACAAGAATTCCGTGGTGCTGCCGGGCGGCGTCAAGCTCCAGGCCATGGCGCGTGATGCCGGCCCCGGCCTTGCCTCGCTGGTCGCGTTGATGCCGCTGGGCGTGGCGCTGGGCGGGCTGCTGTTGAGCTACCTGCTGGCGTTCAGCCTCGGCATGGCGAGCCTGGGCAGGCGACGTTCGCTGGCCCTGGCGCAGGCGCAGCGCTACCTGCGCGCCCAGCAGCGCGTGCAGACGATGATCGCCCGCGACCAGCCGCTGGCCGATACGCTCAAGGCGGTGTGCCGCATGGTGGAAGCGCAGGCGCCGGGGGCCATCGCCTCGATCATGCTGTGCGACGAAACAGAAACGCTGTTGAACAAGGTGTACACGGTGTCGTTGCCCGAAAGCTGGCGCAAGGCATTGCGCGAGGTGCGGGTCGGCCCGGGGAACGGCGCGTGCGGACGAGCCGCCTACCTGCGCGAATTCGTGGTCTGCGCCAACATTGCCGAGGATACGAAGTGGCGCGGCTTCCATGCGGTGGCGGAGGCGCATGGCCTGCGCGCCTGCTGGTCCTACCCGGTGGTCGCCAGCGACGGCCGCTTGCTGGGCACCTTTGCCATCTATTCCGCGCAGCCCGGCGAACCTCAGCGCAGCGACCGGCGGCGCATCATCGAAGCGGCGGAGCTGGTGTCGCTGGCGGTGGAGCGCGAACAGAACCGCCGTGCGCTGCGGGAAAGCGAGCAGCGCTACCGATCGCTGTTCACCTACCACCCGGATGCGGTGTTCTCGCTGGACCTGGCTGGCCGCTTCGTCAGCGCCAACGCCGCCTGCTCCGACGTGACGGGCTACCGGCTGGAGTCGCTGATCGGCCAGCATTTCGATGCCCTGGTCGAACCGGCCGACCGCGAGCGCCTGCGCGATCAGCTGCGCGCCGCCGGGGAGGGGGAGGCGTTTCGCTATTCGCTCACGGTGAAGCACGCCGCGGGGCACAGCGTCTACCTCGACCTGACCAACCTGCCGATGGTGGTCGAAGGCAAGGTGATCGGCTACTACGGCATCGCCAAGGACATGACCGAACGGCACCGCCGCGACACCGAGCTGCGCATCCTGCAGCGCAGTGTGGAAGCCAGCATCAACGGCATCGTGATCGCCGATGCGCGCAGGCCCGGGCTGCCGATCATCTACGCCAACGAAGCCTTCGAGCGCATCACCGGCTACCGGCGCAGCGAGATCCTTGGGCAAGGCTGCGGCGTGCTGCAGGGCAGCGACACCGATCCGCAGGCCATTGCGCAGATGCGCCGCGCCCTGGCCGAGCAGCGCGAACTCAGCGTCACCCTGTGCAATTATCGCAAGGACGGCACGCCGTTCTGGAACAATCTCTACCTGGCGCCGGTGCGCAACCTCTCCGGCGAGGTCACCCACTTCGTCGGCGTGCTGCACGATATTTCAGAGCGCAAGGCCTATGAGGCGAAGCTCTCCTACCATGCCAGCCACGACGCCCTGACCGGGCTGGCCAACCGCGCACTGTTCGAGGACCGCCTGCTGCATGACGTTCAGCTGGCCCGGCGCCACCGCCACCAGCTGGCGGTGCTGTTCGTCGACCTCGACGACTTCAAGCCGATCAACGACAGCCTGGGCCATGAAGTGGGCGACAAGGTGCTGATCGACGTGGCCGGGCGCCTGGCGGACGCGCTGAGGGCGGGGGATACCCTGGCGCGCTTCGGCGGGGATGAATTCGTGATCCTGCTGCCGGAGCTGTGCAGCGAGGCCTCGGCGATGAAACTGGCCGAGCGCCTGCTGGCCAGCATCGGGCGCCCCTTCCGCGTGGGGGAGCAGGAACTCTACATCGGCGCCAGCGTGGGGATCGCCTTCCTCAACGAGGAGCTCGAAAATCCCGTCGAGCTTATCCAGCAGGCCGACATGGCGATGTACCGCGCCAAGCAGAAGGGCCGCAACGCCTGGGAGTGCTTTACTCGCGAGATCAACGCCGAGGTGAGCTCGCGCATGGCGCTGCGCAACGATCTCCAGGAGGCGATCGAGGCGGGCGATTTCGAGCTGCACTACCAGCCGCTGCTGTGGGCCGAGGATGAGGCCGTGGCCGGGTTCGAGGCGCTGGTACGCTGGAAGCACCCGGTGAAGGGGTATCTCTCGCCGGCGCTGTTCATTCCGCTGGCCGAGGAGACCGGGCAGATCGCCCCGATCAGCGAGTGGGTGCTGCGCCAGGCCTGCCGCGACATGTGCCTGCTGGGCCAGGAGGGCTACGGGCGGTTCCGGGTCTCGGTCAACCTGTCGCCGCTGCAGTTCCACCGCCCCAACTTCCTCGACAAGCTCAAGCGGGCGCTGCTGGAAACGGGGCTGGAGCCGGACTATCTCGAGCTGGAGCTGACGGAAGGCATCCTGATGAACGACACCGCGGCGGCGGTGGCCACGCTGCACCAGCTGCGCGACATGGGGGTGGAAGTCTCCATCGATGACTTCGGCACCGGCTACTCCAGCCTCAGCTACCTGAAGCAGCTGCCGATCGGCAAGATCAAGATCGATCGCAGCTTCATCCGCGAAGTCACCACCAACCCCCACGACAGCGCCATCGTGCAGGGCATCATCTCCATGGCGCATCACCTGGGGCTCGAGGTGGTGGCGGAGGGCATCGAGGAGGCCGATCAGCGTGACTTCCTTACCGCCCACGGCTGCGACGTGCTGCAGGGCTTCCACTTCGCCAAGCCGATGCCGCTCGATCAGCTTCGCAGCTATCTCGAGCGGCAGGGCTATCGCCCGGCCAAGGCTAAAGTCCCGCTTCAGCCGGCCGATAGATAGCACTTGATAGATACGCACTTGTAGATAGGCACTTGAGGCTCGGCAACGCCAGGGCCTGGCAGGTGGTGGCCAAGGCGTTCAACCTGGGGGCGAGAGGCAAGGATGGCGCAGCAGAAGGATGACTTCATACGGGTGACCAGCCCAGGCGAGATCGAGGCGCTGCTGGAACGACTGATACAGCCCGGTGGCGCGTCGCTGCTGCTCGATGCCTCGGAAAGCGCGCCGATGCCCGTGGTGGTCATGGAGCAGCTGCCAGGCGAGTCGCTGACCGTGGATTTTTCCGCCATCCGCGAAGTGGTGGGTGAGCTCAAGCGTGGCCTGGGGTTTCGCCTGCTGGGGCAGTTCCAGGGCAAGATGATCCGCACGCCTTCCCTCAAGACGATCAGCTTCGATGCCGAGCAGGGCCGGACGATCGGCTACTGCGAATACCCCCACTACCTGGAAGAGCTGCAGCGCCGCGAAGCCTACCGGGCACGCCTGCGCCTGGGCATGGAGGTGGGCGCCATCCTGCGCAGCGCGGTGACCGACAACGAGGCCTCCGCCCAGGGCGATCTCAAGGACCTGTCGCAGGAGGGCTGCCTGCTCGAACTGCCTGCCTCTTCCGCCACCCTGCTGGCCGACGGCCTGCTGTTCGAGATCGAGTTCTGTTTTCCCAACGGGACGCGCTTCACGGTCAAGGCGATGCCAAGGCACAAGCAGGCGGATGCCGACCGGCAGACGCTGAAGGTGGGGTTCAAGTTCGATGCCTGCACCGCAGACCAGGAGCGCAAGCTGTGGTTCTTCGTGCGCGAGATCGAGCGCGAGGCGACGCGCTACGGCGACGAGGCCGACGTGGGCCGCCTGCCGTCGTTGCTGTTCCAGAGCCAGTCCGCCGCGGTGGCGCCCCCGGTGAGCCGGCGCAACCTGTTGAACTACCCGACCCCGATGGCGCGGCGCCTGGCGCGGGTGGCGGGCTACCTCGATGCGCAGCTGCTGGAGCTGCAGCAGGGCGACGAGGTGGACTCGGTGCAGCTGTCGCGGCATGCCGACATGCTGCTGCAGCTGGCCGAGGAGGATATCGAGGCGCTGCTCTTTGCCACCCGCTGCCTGGGCCAGGAACCGCTGCTGGTCCGCCATGGCCTGGCCGTGGCCGTGCAGCTGCTGGCCCTGGCCGGCAGCAACGCCGTGCCGCGCGACGTGCGCAAGGCGCTGGCGGCCAGCGCCATGATCCATGACCTCGGCAAGGGGCTGCTGCCGGGCGAGCTGCTGGCCGCCCCGGCGCTCGAACCCGACGCCTATGCCCAGCTCAAGACCCATGTGGAACTGCTCCAGCAGCGGCTGGGGCGCTGCCAGTGGCTCTCGCCCGGCGTCGTCAAGGCCGTGGTCGCCGGCGCCAACGAGCGGCTCGATGGCAGCGGCTACCCGGCCGGCGCCTCTGCCGAGGGGCTTTCCGAACTGGCGCGCATGAGCGCGGTGGTCGACGTGGTGGACGCCCTACGTCGCCACCGGGCGGACCGCCCCGCCTGGCGCATCGATGCGGTCTATCGCCACCTGCTGCATTCCCCGCACCAGTTCGACCCGCGCTGGGTGAAGCGCTACGTGCAACGCTTCGGGCTGCGCCCGGTGGGGTCGCTGGTGCGTTTCTCCGGCGGCGCGCTGGCCTGGGTGCAGCGGCTCGACCAGCAGGGCAAGCCGTTCCAGGTGCAGCTCACCGACGCGATAGCGCCGCCAGGCGAGGCCGTGGGGGAGGTGCTGCGCGGCGATGTCACCGCCCGGCTGGGTGACATGGTGGAAGAGATCGCGGTGTCGACCTGACGATGGCGAGCTAAAGTGGCCGCAAGTGGGGCCGATAAGAGAAGTATCGATACGAAGTAATATCGAAGTTGTCAGCTTTTCGACCGACTCCTCAGCTGCTGTTTGGTAGAAACTAGCGAGATTGTCGGCCCTGTGGGTGCCGTGAGGTTATTTTGCGCCGCGGGCCAAACGAAGGTGTAGCGAAGGCGGAATGAGTATGACCAATATGGGAAGACCCGGCTCTTATGGCCGTGGCGCCGGCGCCTATGCGCGCGTTGGGGTGGAAAGTGCAGTGATGTCCGCAAGCCCGCATCAGCTGATCGTGATGCTGTTCGATGGCGCCCAGGGCGCGATTCGGGCGGCGCGCATCCACATGCAGGCGGGCAATGTCGCCGAGAAGGGCAAGGCCATCTCCAAGGCGATCGATATCGTCAACAACGGCCTTGCGGCGGCACTCGACACCGAGAAGGGGGGCGAGATCGCCGAACGGCTCGGCTCGCTCTACGACTATGTGGCGCGCCTGCTGCTGGCGGCCAACCTGCATAACGATGTCGAGAGCCTCGACCAGGCGGAAAGGCTGCTGGAAGACGTCGCCTCGGCCTGGCGCGAGATTGGCAGTGCAGGAGCGCATAGCTGAAATGGGCATGTCTTCTGCCGCCGGCTTGCTCGCTGGCTATGCGCGGCTCAGGGAGCAGGTGGCGGCCATGCTGGCACTGACCGAGGCCGGCGACTGGGAGGCGTTGATCGCCCGGCAAGCCGCCTACCTGCAGCTTGTCGACCGGCTGCGACAGCTCGACGGTGAAGTGATCCTCGATCGCGAAGGCATGGCGTGCAAGGCCGAACTGCTGGAAGCCATCCTGGCGGATGACCTCGCCATCCGCGAGCAGCTGATGGCACGTCGCAGCGAGCTTGCGCGGCTGATGGACAGTGGCCGCCGCCAGCGCGACCTGCATCGCAGCTACGGCAAGCAGGCGGCGGTGGTGGTCAACGCGACCGACACGTTCGGCACGGGATCGTCGTGAGCGGCATCACGCCGCTGCTCGATACGCTGCTGCACCAGGTGCTTGGCAAGCGTGTCGATATTCCCACGCCGCGTGATCTCAACGAGCCGGTACGACCGGTGGCGCCCGGCGAGGGGCCGCGCGCCCTGCACAGTGATTCCCGCCTGGAAGGGCACCGCCCCGCGCCGCTGCCCGCCCAGGGTGTGGCGGCTTCGCCGCAGCGCGAGGCCAGCGCTCGCCCCGCGGCAGACGGCTCGCCCGCGCCGGCTTCCGCGCAGACGCATTTCAGCCCCTCGGGGCGCACCATTGCCGATCTGCTGATCCGCTTTCCCGCCCCCCCTTCCGTGCTGACAAGCCCGGCGGTGCTGATGCAGGAGGGCGAGGCGCCCCAGGCCACCACCCTGGCGGCTCGCCTCCAGGGAAGCGTGCGCGACAGCGGGTTGTTCTACGAGGCGCACCTGTCGCGCTGGTACCGCGGCGAGATGAGCCGCCAACAGCTCGAGCAGGAGCCGCAGATGCTGCGTACCCTGCGCTTCACTCCGGTGAACGCGGCGACACAGAACCCGCCCGCACCCGCACCTGGCCAGGTGGCAACGCCGGGGGGGCAGCTGGCGGGCGCGCCGCTGCAGCCTTACGTTGCGGCGGCTACGGCAGCTACGGCTGGGCTGGAGGCTTCAAGGCAGGGCGAGGCGCCCGCCCTGCCGGATTCCGGGCGGCCGCCCGCCCGGCCGATGGAGGGCCCGGCGCGGATGGGCATGCCCGGCGTCGAGGCCGGGGCGAAACCCGCACCAGCCTCGCCGGAGGCCCAGCCGCCTGCCGGACGTGAGGCGCTCGAGGCTTCCGCCCGGGCGCGAACGGCCGCAGAGCCGGTCCACGAAAGCCTCCAGGGCCTGGTGCGCCATCAGCTCGAAATGCTGGTGACGCCGGTGCTGCGCTGGGAGGGGGACGTGTGGTCGGGGATTTTTCTCGCGCTGGTGGTGAACGTGCCGCCGGGCGCTAGGCGCGAGGAGGAAAAGACGCAGGACGACAGCGACGAGCCGGGCAGCGAAGCCTGGCATTCCGAAATGACGCTGCGCACGCCCCGCCTGGGAGACATCGGCGTGGCGGTGTGGCTGCAGGGGACGCAGCTCAGGCTCGAGCTGAGCGCCCGCGATACGCCCTTGCGGGATAGGCTCGAGCGCGAAGCGGGCATGCTGCAACAGCGCCTGCAAGAGGTCGGCCTCACCCGGGTGCTGATCGACGTGCGCCGCGTACAGGAACGAGACGATGAGCGATTCGAAACCTGAGCGGCGCCGCCAGGCCGTTGCCCTGGCCTATCGCGAGGGCGACGATGCGCCCCGGGTGCTGGCCAAGGGCTATGGCGACATGGCGGAGCGGATCCTCGCGGAGGCGAAGCGCCAGGGGATCTACGTGCATGACGCCCCGGAGCTGGTGTCGCTGCTGATGGGGATCGACCTGGATGAGCGCATACCGCCCCTGCTGTACCAGGTCATCGCTGAACTGCTGGTTTGGGTCTACGAGCTGGAGCAGGAGAGCGGTGAAGGTAAAGAATTGTAAAAAAATGTATCTAAAAAAGTGGCGGTGACATGCTGCCCCTGCAATGTCAATTGTGCAGCTATGATTTTTTCTTCCGTAAACCCAAGGGGTTACCAGCGTAATAAAAAAGTATTGATCTGCGTCTAGTCTTGCCTGGGCTTTCTGATGCTTTTGGCTGGTTGGCAATCCTGTTTCTAAACGTCACAATCCGTTTCGATTTCGTTGATGCCGTCTGATGCCCAGGCATGAGCGCTAGCCTCATGGGGTGTACTACCGGTGTACATCGGAATGTAACGACAAAACGATAGGACACGCGCCAGGCCGCGTGCAGGGAACAGTCAATGAAAGCCATGAACTATCTGGACGAGATCCAGGAGCTCAACCTTGCTTATCTCCTGTTGGCGCAGCGGCTGCTGAATGACGATCGCGCGGCGGCCATGTTCCGCCTCAAGGTCGACGAAGAAACCGCCGACCTCTTGGTATCGCTCAGCGCAAGCCAGCTGACTCGCCTCGCCCGCACCAACCAGCTGCTGTGTCATTTTGGCCTTGAAGGCGCCGACAGGCTGCGCCAGGTCGTCGACAATCCGCGGGAAAACGGTCTGGCCCAGTTCCACGCCTCGCTGCTGCTGGCGGTGCAAGGGGCTTCGTCACCGGCTCGGGAGCGCTGAGCAATGGCGCAGAAGAGTCTCGTCGAGGAAATGCAGCAAGTCCAGTTGGCCATCGAGCTGATCGAGCTTGGCGCGCGGCTGCAGGTGCTGGAATCGGAAACCGACCTGAGCCGTGCGCGCCTCATACGGCTGTTCAAGGAAGTGCGCGGCATGTCGCCGCCCAAGGGCATGCTGCCGTTTTCGACGGATTGGTTCATTACCTGGCTGCCCAACGTGCATGCTTCGCTGTTCTACAACATCTATCGCAGCCTGCTGGACCATCAGCGCTGCGAGCGCATGCAGGCCTTCGTCACCGCCTATCGTCTCTACCATGAGCAGGTCAGCCTCGACGGCGTCGAGCCCGTGCTGGGGCTCACCCGCGCCTGGACCCTGGTGCGCTTCTTCGAAAGCGACCTGCTGCAGCTCTCGAGCTGCAACCACTGCGGGGGACGCTTCGTCGCCCATGCGCACTCGCCGGAACATGACTACGCCTGCGGTATCTGCATGCCGCCCTCGCGGGCCGGCAAGACCCGCAAGCGTCGCGAGCAGGAGCGTGGCGAAGAGACCCTGTTCGAGGTGCCCCTGGCTCGCCGCGTCAGCTGATGAGGGTTGGTCATGCCAGTGGCCTGCTTCCCGTACAACTTTCATGCCGTTCCGGCTCGGCCGGAGCGGCTTTTTTTCGTGAAAGTCTCAAGTCGTCAGCCGGCGTGCCGATATCCAGAGCATATCGTCGCCTCACATCCATGAAAGGGTATCGGTTGTGCTGATTCTTCTGGGTTATCTCGTCGTCATTCTGTGCGTGTTTGGCGGCTTCGTGCTGGCGGGCGGTTTCCTCGGCCCCCTGTACCAGCCGACCGAGCTGCTGATGATCGGCGGCGCCGGCGTGGGGGCCTTCATCGCCGCCAACAACGGCAAGGCCATCAAGGCCACCTTCAAGATCATTCCCAAGCTGAAGCGGACCAAGAAGTACAAGAAGGACATGTACATGGAGCTGCTGGCGGTGCAGTTCAAGCTGCTGAGCAAGATCCGCCGCGAGGGCATGCTGGGCATCGAGCGCGACATCGACAGCCCCCAGGAAAGCGCGCTCTTCCAGGAGCACCCCAAGGTGCTGGAAGACCCCATGATCATGAATTTCCTGACCGACTACCTGCGCCTCATGGTGGCCGGTGGGATGGATCCGATGGAAATCGACGAGCTGATGCTGCACGAGATCGAGACCTTCGAGCAGGAGGCCCACATTCCGGCCGATGCCATTGCCAAGGTGGGCGACGCCATGCCCGCGTTCGGCATCGTGGCGGCCGTCATGGGGGTGGTGAAGGCATTGACCTATGCCGATGCCGGGCCGGACCAGATGGGCGAGATGATCGCCCACGCCCTGGTCGGCACCTTCCTCGGCATCCTGATGGGCTACGGCTTCATCAATCCCGTGGCCAGCAGCATCGAGCGCCAGATCAAGGAAGCGGAAAAGATGCTCCAGTGCATTCGCATCACGCTGCTGGCCAGCCTGCACGGCTATGCGCCGCAGCTGGCGGTGGAATTCGGCCGCAAGGCGCTGCATACCGCCGAGCGCCCGGGATTCGCCGAGCTGGAGGAGTATGTGCGTAATGCCAAGTCGGGTGCCGCGGTCGAATGAGCGCAGGCGGCGACAAACGTCCGATCGTCATTCGGCGCAAGAAGGTAGTCCACGCGCACCACGGTGGCAGCTGGAAGATCGCCCTGGCCGACTTCATGACGGCCCTGATGGCGCTGTTCCTGGTCATGTGGATCCTGTCGGTGGCAAGCGAGGAGCAGCGCCAGGGCGTGGCGGACTACTTCAGTACGCCGCTGACCACCGCCATCACCGGCGGCGATCGCTCCGGCAGCACCCGCGTGATTCCTGGGGGCGGCCCCGATCCGGCCCACAGCGACGGGGAGCGTGCGCGCATCGATACGCGTGAATTCACGCGGCCGAGCGAGCAGCAGCGGCGTTTCTTCATGGACCTGCAGCGCCGCATCGAGGCGGCGATCAACGCCGACCCGGAGCTTCGTGAGCTGCACCAGCAGATGCGCTTCGACCTCACCCCCGAGGGGCTGCGCATCCAACTGCTCGACGCCGAGCATCGCCCCATGTTCGACCTGGGCAGCGATCGCCTCGCGCCGTACATGCGCAGCCTGCTGCGCACCATCGCGCCGCTGCTCAACGACTTGCCGAACTACCTCAGCATCAGCGGCCATACCGACAGCGTGCCCTTCGTCGGCGGCTATCGCGGCTACAGCAACTGGGAGCTTTCCAGCGACCGGGCCAATGCCTCGCGCCGCGAGCTGGTGCAGGGCGGGCTGGATTCGAGCAAGCTGCTGCGCGTCTCGGGTTTTGCCGACCGCGTGCCGCTGCCCGACACCGACCCCGCCGATGCCGACAACCGCCGCATCGAGCTGCTGGTCCTGCTGCCGGAGGTGGCCGAGTACATTCGTCGCCCCAGCGTGCTCGACGGCCCGGGGGTGCCCAGCCCGATGAGCAACCGGCTCGAGGGTGAGGTGAACGTGGCCCCGGTGGAACAATTCACGGAAAGCCTACGGCGCACGCTCGGCGCCGAGTGAGCGGCGTGTGGACAACAAACTGACCAGGTGGTGATTGCGCATGGACATCACGGATTTCTATGACACTTTCTTCGAGGAAGCCGACGAGCTGCTGGCCGACATGGAGCGCTACCTCCTGGAGCTGGACGTCGAGGCGCCGGATACCGAGCAGCTCAATGCCATCTTCCGTGCCGCGCACTCCATCAAGGGAGGAGCGGGCACCTTCGGCTTCGAGGTGCTGCAGCGCACCACCCACCTGTTCGAGAACCTGCTGGATCACACCCGCAAGGGCGAGCTCGTGCTTCGTCGGGATATCGTCGACACCTTTCTGGAAACCAAGGATATGCTCAGCGACCAGTTAGACGCCTACCGCAACGGTGACGAGCCCGACCAGGAGGCCTTCGAGCGTATCTGCCAGACGCTGCAGCGCATTGCCCTGGAAGAGATCGGCCAGAACCTGGAGGGGGGCAGCGCGGCAGCCGCTCCGGCTGCCCCGCCGCCGGTAGCCACGCCTGCGCCGCAAGCCGCGCCGGTTGCCCAGGGCCAGCGGGTGGTGGCGCTGCTCAACGTGCGCGAGAAGGATCGCCAGCTGCTGGTCGAGGAGCTCGCCCAGCTCGGCGACGTGGTGGCCCAGGGGGGCGATGAGGCCCGCTACGAGGTGACGCTGGTCTCCACGGTGAGCAACGACGACATCGAGGCGGTGATGTGCTTCATCGTCGAAGCCGACCAGCTGCAGATCGTATCGGCACCGGCAGCCAGCCCGTCGCAGGCGCCTGCCGAGGCGCAACCCGCACCGGCGGCGGTGGCCGCCGCTGCCGAGCCTGCGCCGGCCGCGCCTGCCGCGGTGCCGCCCGCCGAGCCCAAGCCCAAGCCGCAGGCGAAGGCGAAGGCGAAGGGGGCCGGGGAGTCCACCTCGATCCGCGTTTCCGTCGACAAGGTCGACCAGATCATCAACCTGGTGGGCGAGCTGATCATCACCCAGTCGATGCTCGACCAGACGGTCAGCGAGCTGGAAGGGGTGGCGGATGGCGCCCTGCTGAACGGCATGAGCCTGCTGCAGCGCAATGCGCGGGACCTCCAGGAAGCGGTCATGTCGATCCGCATGATCCCGATGGACTTCGTCTTCAGCCGCTTCCCGCGGGTGGTGCGCGAAACCGCCGCCAAGCTGGGCAAGGAGATCGAGCTGGTCACCGAGGGCGAGTCCACCGAACTCGACAAGAGCCTCACCGAGCGCATCATCGACCCCTTAACGCACCTGGTGCGCAACAGCCTCGACCACGGCATCGAGCCGCCCGAGGTCCGCGAGGCTTCCGGCAAGCCGCGCACCGGCAAGCTGGTGCTCTCGGCCAAGCACCAGGGCGGCAACATCATCATCGAAGTGATCGACGATGGCGCCGGCCTCAATCGCGGCAAGCTGCTGGCCAAGGCACGCGAAAGCGGGCTGCCCGTCTCGGATGCCATGAGCGACGACGAGGTGTGGCAGCTGATCTTCGCTCCCGGCTTCTCCACCGCCAAGGAGGTGACGGACGTTTCCGGCCGTGGCGTCGGCATGGATGTGGTCAAGCGCAACATCCAGGGCATGGGCGGCCATGTGCAGATCATGTCGCGTGCCGGAGAGGGCACCACCATTCGCATCGTGCTGCCGCTGACCCTGGCCATCCTCGACGGCATGTCGATCAAGGTCGGCAAGGAAATGTTCATCCTGCCGCTGTCGGCGGTGCTCGAATCGCTGCAGCCGGCCAGGAGCGACCTCTATGCCATGGCCGGCGACGACGTGGTGCTCAAGGTGCGCGACGAGTACCTGCCCGTCGTGGCGGTTCACGAGGCGCTCGACGTGCCCCAGGCCAAGACGGAGCTTACCGACACCATCGCCGTGATCGTGCAGGGCGAAGGGCGGCGGTACGCCCTGCTGGTCGACGACCTGGTGGGCCAGCAGCAGGTGGTGGTGAAGAACCTCGAGACCAACTATCGCAAGGTGCCCGGCGTATCCGCCGCCACCATCCTGGGCGATGGCAGCGTGGCGCTGATCCTCGATATCACCGGCTTGCACCGGCTGAGCCGGGCCAAGAAGGAGAAGCGGCGGCCCGAGCGCAGCCTACCCCCCATTGAAGCTCTATCCGACCCAACGCTGGAGACAACGCCATGAAACAGTCATCAGACGCGGCCCTGGTGGCGGCCGAAGCCCACAATCGTGAATTCCTGGTGTTCTCGCTGGGGGATGAAGAGTACGCCGTGGACATCCTCAAGGTGCAGGAGATCCGCGGGTACGAGAACGTCACGCGGATCGCCAATGCGCCCGACTTCATCAAGGGCGTGACCAACCTGCGCGGCGTGATCGTGCCGATCGTCGACCTGCGCATCAAGTTCCACCTCGACAAGGTCGAGTACGGCGGCCAGACCGTGGTGATCGTGGTCAATGTCGAGGATCGCGTCGTCGGCATCGTCGTCGATGGGGTGTCCGATGTGATGACGCTGTCGCCGGACCAGATCAAGCCGGCACCCGAATTCGGCGTCACCCTGTCGTCGGATTTCCTCAGCGGGCTTGGCAGCCTTGACGATCGCATGCTGGTGATCGTCGACATCGACAAGCTGTTGACCAGCGACGAAATGGAACTCGTCGAAAAGGTCGCCGACTGACGCGCAGCGCAGCGAGCCAGCGAGACCTCGGCGGAGCAGGCCGATATTTGGATCATGAGGTAATGACGTGAAGCTTCTCGACAACCTGACCGTGCGGGCCAGCTGGTTCCTGGTCCTGCTCTTCTTTGGCGGCATGATCGTGGCGCTCAGCCTGCTGGGGCTCTACGCGCTGGGGCTGGGCGGCGAGGCGGTTGCCGCCATGGCGCCGCATGCCGGCGACTCGGGGGCGTCGTACCTGGCGTCGTTCACGCTCATGGCCGACAGGATGCGCCTGGCCATCATGGTGGTGCTGGCCGGCTCGGTCGGCGTGATGCTGGTCGTGGTCTGGGGCATCAACGCCAACGTGCTGCAGCCGCTGGCGAGGCTGGTGGGCTATTTCGAAGGGGTTGCCAGGGGGGATCTCTCCCAGCCGGTGGAGAATCGCGGCAACAACGAGATCGGTCGGCTTTTCACCGCCCTCAAGCACATGCAGGAGGGGCTCTCGGACACGGTGGGCAAGGTGCGTCGCAGCAGCGAAGGCATCTTCCTCGGCGCCCAGGACATCGCCGAGGGCAACGGCGAACTCTCCTCGCGGACCGAGCAGCAGGCCGCTTCCCTGGCCGAGACCGCCTCCAGCATGGAGCAGCTGGCCTCGACCGTGGAGCACAACGCCGACAACGCGCGCCAGGCCAGCCAGCTCGCCGCCGAGGCGTCGCGTACCGCGGCCCAGGGCGGGGAAGTCGTCGGCGACGTGGTGGCGACCATGCACGACATCAACGCCAGTGCCCACCGCATGTCGGACATCATCGGCGCGATCGACGCCATCGCCTTCCAGACCAACATCCTGGCCCTGAACGCTTCGGTGGAGGCGGCACGGGCCGGTGAGCATGGGCGCGGATTCGCGGTGGTGGCGCAGGAGGTGCGCAACCTGGCGGGGCGCAGCGCGGGGGCGGCCGGCGAGATCCGCACGCTGATCCAGGCGTCGCTGGAAAAAGTCGATATCGGCACCGCGCGGGTCGACAAGGCGGGCCAGACCATGCAGGAGATCGTCGCGGCGGTCCAGCGCGTCAGCGACATCATGGACGAGATCGCCTCCGCCTCGCAGGAGCAGAGCAACGGCATCGGCCAGGTCAACCAGGCGGTCACCCAGATGGATCATGTGACGCAGCAGAATGCGGCGCTGGTGGAGCAGGCGGCCACGGCGGCGACCCAGCTCGAGGCGGAGGCGTCTCGCCTGCGCGAAGCGGTGCTGCGCTTCCGGTTGGCGGGCCAGGCCTCGCCGTCGCTGGCCGGCCCCGTGGCGAAGGCGGCTCCGCCGCCGGTCGCGCAGGACCCGTTGCCGTCGTCGCGGCGCGGCGAGCCGGGGGCCGGTGCGCCCGGCGGCATCAGGCGGCAGGCGCAGGAAGAAGACTGGGCATCGTTCTGAAGCGCGACGACGACCCAACAGGGCGAGACAACAAGAAGAGCAGGTGACCTGCTTGCGGCCGAACGGCCGGGCAGGAATTGCATGGGTCAATGGCCAGGGGGGCAAGACAATGAGTGACCATCAGTCGGTAACGCAGCGCGAATATTCGCTGGAAGAGCAGCATCTGCTCATCACTCGTTCGGATCTGGAAGGGCGTATCACCTATGCCAACGCGGCCTTCGTCGAGGTCAGCGGCTACGACCTCGATGAGCTGATCGGGGCGCCGCATCGCCTGCTCCGCCATCCCGACATGCCGGCGCAGGCCTTCGCGGACCTGTGGCAGACCATCAAGCAAGGCGGTACCTGGCAGGGGGTGGTCAAGAACCGGCGCAAGGACGGCGATCATTACTGGGTCCATGCCACGGTGACGCCGATCATCGACGGGGGGACGTGCCAAGGCTATACCTCGGTGCGCACGGCCGCGACGCCAGAGGAAGTGGCGGCCGCCGAGCGGGCCTACCGCCAGCTGCGTGAAGGGCGCGGTAGCGCTGCCTTCACCCGCGGACGCCTCGTTCGTCGTGGCCCGATGGGCTGGCTTGCGCGTCTCAACGTGCGCACCCTGCGTGCCAAGCTGATCACCATGACCGTCGTGCCCGTGCTGCTGCTGCTGCTCAGCGGGGGCGTCGGCTTCTACGGGCTCAAGGTGTCCGGTGACCGGGTTCAGGAGCTCAACGTCAACGGGGTGCAGGACATTGCCCACCTGCAGCGTATCGACCAGTTGCTCAGTCAGCTGATGATCGATCTCGAGCGCCCGGTACGCAATCCGCGTTCGCTGCGCCCCGAGCAGATGGAAGCCTTGGCGGAGGAGGTCGAAGAGGTCGTCGAAACGATGCAGGACGCCTGGCAGCGCTTCCTCGCCGGCGAAGAAGTGCAGCACGGTGCGGTAGCCGAGCTGTCGGGGCAGCTCGACACGGCCATCGTCCAGGGCATCCGGCCGGCCATGCAGGCGTTGGTCGGCGGCAGCGGCTTTGTCGCGTATGAGGCCTACAACGAGGTGCTGCGGCCCGAGGCCAACGCCATCAGCCAGAGCATCAACATCCTGATCGAAGGCAAGCTCGTGTTCGCCAACCAGCTGGCCGTGCAGGCCGAGCGCGGGCAGCTGGCCATGTTGATCGGCCAGGCCATCGCCGTTGCGGGAAGCATCCTGTTCCTGTTCCTGCTGGGGATCTGGACGCTGCGTGCCGTCATCCGGCCGGTGAGGCAGGCCGAGGCCTTTACGCTGCAGATCGCCACGGGCAACCTGGCGGTGCGCGCGCCGGAGCGCCGCCGCGACGAGATCGGCGACCTGCTGCGTGCCCTCGATACGATGCGCAAGAGCCTTTACAGCACCACCGATACCATTCGCAAGGGCATCGACGTGGTCACCCCCGCTACCCGTGCCATTGCCCAGGGCAACGAGGATCTCTCCTCGCGCACCGAGCAGCAGGCCGCCTCGCTGCAGCAGACGGCGTCGAGCATGGAAGAGATGACCGCCACGGTGCGCCAGAACACCGACAACGCCCGGCAGGCCAGCGGGCTCGCGCTCGACAATGCCGGCCGCGTGAAGGAGACCGGTGAGCTGATGCACGGCGTGGTCGAGACCATGCAGCGCATCACGGCGGGCGCCGAAAAGATGAAGCAGATCATCAATGTGATCGACTCCATCGCCTTCCAGACCAACATCCTGGCGCTCAACGCCTCGGTCGAAGCCGCGCGTGCCGGCGAGCAGGGGCGCGGCTTCGCCGTGGTCGCGGGCGAGGTGCGCAACCTGGCCGGGCGCAGCGCAGAGGCGTCCAAGGAGATCCGCCGGCTGATCGATGGCTCGGCGGACGAAATCCTGCTGGGGGCCAGCCAGGTCGAGCGCGCCGAGCGCGCCATGGCCGAGGTGGTCGCGGCATCGACCCGCGTCAACGACATCATGGGCGAGATCACGGCGGCGTCGGAAGAGCAGAGCAGCGGCATCGGCCAGATCAACCAGGCGATCACCGAGATGGACCAGGTCACCCAGCAGAACGCCGAGCGCGTGCAGCAGAGCGCCCGTGCGGCCAGCGACCTGCGACGCCAGGCCGAACGGCTGGAGCAGGCCATTCGGGCGTTCCGCCTGCATGGTGCGGGCCAGGAGCGGGTCGAGGCACCGGCATCGCCCGCCGAGGCGGCGCGCGAACCGCGGGCCGGCGCGGAAGACGTCATCTCCCGCCATGGGGATCCGCTTCCCGTCAGGCGCGCCCCGGCCAGGGCCGCCAGGGTGAATGATGAGGAGTGGGAAACATTTTGACGCCACGAGACGAGCCCGGCGCAGATGCCGGCCAATGGTCGGGATTGGGTCAGCTGGAGCGTGACCTGATCCTGACGGATGAGGACTTCGGCAAGATACGCCAGCTGATCTACCAGCGGGCCGGGATCGTGCTCGCCGAGCACAAGCGGGAGATGGTCTACAGCCGCCTGGCCAAGCGCTTGCGCCATCACGGCATGACGCGCTTCAGCGACTACCTGGCGCGACTCGCCAAGCAGCCCGATGCCCGCGAGTGGGAGGCCTTCACCAATGCCTTGACCACCAACCTGACCGCCTTCTTCCGCGAGGCCCACCACTTCCCGCTGCTGGCCGAGCATGTGCGCAAGGTCAACGGGCCGGTCCGGGTGTGGAGCGCGGCGGCCTCCACCGGTGAAGAGCCGTACTCCATCGCCATGACCCTGCACGAGGCGCTCGGCTCTCGGGCCGCGGACGCGCGGGTGGTGGCCACGGATATCGACACCGAGGCGCTGTCACGGGCGCGCGCGGGGATCTATCCGCTCGAGCAGGTGCGCAAGCTCGAGGAGGAGCGCATCAGGAAGTTCTTCCAGAAAGGCCGCGGGCCGCATGAGGGGCTGGCGCGGGTGCGCCCCGAGGTGGCCTCGCTGGTCGAGTTCCTGCCGTTGAACCTGCTGGCCTCGTCGTGGCCCTTGAAGGGCCCCTTCGACGCCATCTTCTGTCGCAACGTGATGATCTATTTCGACAAGCAGACCCAGGCGCGAATCCTCGAGCGCTTCGCGCCGCTGCTGAAGCCCGACGGCCTGCTGTTCGCCGGCCATTCGGAGAACTTCTCCTACATCAGCAAGGTGGTTCGCCTGCGCGGCCAGACCGTCTACACCCTGGCCTAGCGGCGCCTAACCCCTCCGCCCGAGGGTGGGCCCGTTCGCCAGCGCGGCGGACTCGATCGGGCGAACAGCAAAAACCACCGTGGACATTAAAGTTTTTCACGCCCGGGCCGATGGTGTGCCTATGGATTTTCGGCCTGGGCCGCGACAAGCGATTCTCATACAAGGAGGCCTTGCCTTGGGATCGAACAAGATCAAGGTACTGTGCGTTGACGATTCGGCGCTGATTCGTGATCTGCTGACCGAGATCATCAATTCGCAGCCGGACATGGAGGTGGTGGCCGTCGCGCCCGACCCCCTGGTGGCACGAGATCTCATCAAGCAGCACAACCCCGACGTACTGACCCTGGATGTCGAGATGCCGCGCATGGACGGCCTCGACTTCCTGGAGCGGCTCATGCGCCTGCGCCCCATGCCGGTGCTGATGGTCTCTTCGCTGACCCAGTCCGGCTCCGAGGTGACGCTGCGTGCGCTGGAACTGGGTGCGCTGGACTTCGTGGCCAAGCCGTCGCTGGGGATTCGCAGCGGCATGCTGGAATACGCCAACGACATCGCCGAGAAGATCCGGGCCGCGGCCAAGTCGCGGCCGCGCCAGGTGCGCCATGGCGAAGCTTCGCCGCGGCCGCAGCTCAAGGCGCCGCTGATGTCGAGCGAAAAGCTGATCATCATCGGTGCCTCCACCGGGGGCACCGAGGCGATCCGCGCCGTGCTGGAACCGCTGCCTGCCAACAGCCCCGCCATCCTGATCACCCAGCACATGCCGGGCGGATTCACGCGCTCCTTCGCCGAACGCCTGAACCGGCTGTGCAGCCTGACGGTGAAGGAGGCGAGCGACGGCGAGCGCGTGCTGCCGGGCCATGCCTACATCGCCCCGGGCGATGCCCACCTGAAGCTGGCGCGCAGCGGTGCCAACTACGTGGCGCGCCTGGACGACGGGCCGCCGGTGAATCGCCACCGTCCCTCGGTCGACGTGCTGTTTCATTCGGCCGCCACCCAGGCCGGCCGCAATGCCATCGGGGTGATCCTCACCGGCATGGGCAAGGACGGCGCGGCGGGCCTGCTCGAAATGCGTCAGGCCGGCTCGGCCACCCTGGCCCAGGACGAGGCGAGCTGCGTGGTGTTCGGCATGCCGCGGGAGGCCATCGCCGTGGGCGGCGCCGGCGAGGTCGTCAGCCTGCACGACATCCCGGAGCGCCTGATGGCGCTGGTGGCGGCGTCCGGCCGGGCACAGCGAGTCTGAAGGAATAGCAAGAAGACGTCTCACGTCTCGACAAAAGGGGAACTCCTGACATGTACCGCCTGGTTCGCAATCTCAGTATCCATGTCACCGTCATCGTGGCTCTGGTCAGCTTTGCCGTCTTGATCAGCCTGGTGGCCGCGCTGTCCATGCTGTCCGATCGCAACGCCGATCGCGTGATGGCCGACCTTAACCGCATCAACGTGCAGCAGCTCAACGAGATCAATCGTGGCGACGCCTTGCTGAACGTGGCCCGGGTCAGCCTTGAGATCGCCTCGAACCAGATCATGCTGGGCCGCATGGCCGAGGCCAATCGCCAGCTCGACGTTGCGCTCGACCGCCTGCAGCGGGCCGAGGACCGCCTGAACCACTTCATCGCGGCACCCAAGTCCGATGCGGCCGAGGCCCTGGCCGAGCCCCTCATCGACAGTTTCCGTTCCGTCCTGGCGCTGTCTCGCGAGCAGCACGAGGCGCTCGACCAGCTCAACACGCCGCGCTTCGGCACCCTGCGCGACAGCCTGATGGCGCCGAGCCAGGCGCTGGACGCGAGCATGACCGCCTTCGTCGCCTTTGGCTTCGATGCCGGCCAGGCGATGACCGACGCCTTCCAGGCCCAGGCCACTCGCTTCGGGTGGATCCAGCTGGCGGCGCTGGCGCTGGCCATCGTCGTCCTGGGCCTGGTCTACGCCGGGCTGCGGGTCACCGTCATCGGCCCGCTCAACTCCGCCGTGACGCACCTGCAGACCATCGCCAAGGCCGACCTGACCGGGCGCATCCCCGAGGGTAGCCGCAACGAACTCGGCAAGCTGTTCACTGCCATGCGCAACATGCAGCAGAGCCTGGTGCGCATCGTTGGCCAGGTGCGCGACAGCAGCGCTTCCATCCATGTCGGTACGCGAGAGATCGCCAGCGGCAACAATGACCTCTCCTCCCGCACCGAGCAGCAGGCCGCCTCGCTCGAGGAAACCGCCGCCAGCATGGAGCAGATTACCGCCACGGTGCGCCAGAACGCCGACAATTCCCGCCAGGCCAGCGGCCTGGCGCTGGAGGCATCCACCACCGCCGAGCGCGGCGGCGAGGTGGTGGGGCGCGTGGTCGCCACCATGAGCGCCATATCGGCCGGCTCGCAGAAGATCAGCGACATTACCAGCGTGATCGATTCCATCGCCTTCCAGACCAACATCCTGGCGCTCAACGCCTCGGTGGAAGCCGCGCGTGCCGGCGAGCAAGGGCGTGGCTTCGCCGTGGTCGCGGGCGAGGTGCGCAACCTGGCCAGCCGCAGCGCCACGGCGGCCAAGGAGATCAAGACGCTGATCGAAGGGTCCGTGGCCCAGGTCAACGAGGGGTCCGTGCTGGCCCAGCAGGCGGGCCAGACCATGGAGGAGGTCGTGACGTCGGTGCGTCGTGTCACCGACATCATGGATGAGATTTCCGCGGCCTCCCAGGAGCAGAGCGAAGGCATCGAGCAGGTCAGCCAGGCGGTGGGCCAGATGGACCAGGTCACCCAGCAGAACGCCGCGCTGGTCCAGCAGGCTTCCGCTGCGGCGGCCTCCCTCGAGGAGCAGGCCAGCCGCCTCGAGCAGGCCGTGGCGGTGTTCCGCCTGGCCGGCCAATCACATGCGGCCGGGCGTCACGACGCACCGGCCCTGGCAGGTCCGGCAACCTACGGTGCGCACCCACGGGCACCGCGTGAGATCGACCCCAAGCCGCGCCAAAGGCGCGACGCCGCCACGGCGGAAGGGGAGTGGGAAGCGTTCTGAAGCAGGACGGCAACAGCGCTGCCGCCAGTCCAAACCTGTACGACGATAGAAGAGGAAACCTGATGGCTGACAAGAACATGAGCTTTCTGGTGGTCGATGACTTTCCGACCATGCGCCGGATCGTTCGGAGCCTGCTCAAGGAACTGGGTTACACCAACGTGGAAGAGGCGGAGGACGGACAGGAGGCGCTGAACAAGCTGCGTTCCGGCTCCTTCGAGTTTGTCGTGTCGGACTGGAACATGCCGAACCTGGACGGCCTCGAGATGCTCAAGCAGATTCGCGCCGATGCCGCCCTGAAGGACCTGCCGGTGCTGATGGTGACCGCCGAGGCCAAGAAGGAAAACATCATCGCCGCGGCCCAGGCCGGTGCCAGCGGTTACGTCGTCAAGCCGTTCACTGCCGCCACGCTGGAAGAAAAACTCAACAAGATCTTCGAAAAACTGGGCAAGTGATGCGGCGGGGCGCCCCGCTTGCAGAGGAGTGTACAAGATGAGCGTAAACGAGCAGCCCACCGGGGGTAAGCCATACGGCGCCGCTGGCGAAGATCTGGTCCTGCGCATTGGGCAGTTGACGCGCATGCTGCGAGACAGCATGCGCGAGCTGGGGCTGGACAAGGAGATCGAGAAGGCCGCCGAGGCGATTCCCGATGCTCGCGACCGGCTCAACTACGTGGCCAGCATGACCGAGCAGGCGGCGCACCGGGCGCTGAACGCCATCGACCGGGCGCAGCCGCTGCAGGACGAGCTCAGCAGCGAGGCCGAGGCGCTCGACAAGCGCTGGGCGGAGTGGTTCGCCGCGCCCAAGGAGCTCGATGAGGCGCGTGAGCTGGTCAAGGAGACCCGCACCTTCCTGACCGAGGTGCCGGACAAGGCCCAGGCCACCCAGAGGGAGCTGCTCGAGATCATGATGGCCCAGGATTTCCAGGATCTGACGGGCCAGGTCATCAAGAAGATGATGGACGTGATTCGCGAGATCGAGAACCAGCTGGTCCAGGTGCTGATCGACAACGTGCCCGATGGCGAGGAGCGCGAGAAGATGCAGCGCCAGGCCAACGATCAGCGCGAGTCCCAGGCGCGCAAGCGCGAGGACCTGCTCAACGGCCCGCAGATCAAGCCCGATGGGGCCGATGTCGTGAGCAGCCAGGACCAGGTCGACGACCTGCTGGACCAGCTCGGCTTCTAGGGCCCACGCCGCCGGCCAGCCAGGCGGCTGGTCACGCGGCCTGGCCTGGTGAACGGCGGCTGACGCCGGTCCGGGCCACGGTGTGTTTTGCAATCGGCGCCGATGGTCGTGGTGATAAAGCCACGATCATCGGCGCTTTTTGGCGTATAGCGCCCGGCGCCGAGACGCCACAATGGCCACCGTGCAGAGGATTGTCCGGGAATCATGGCCGACGAGAGCAGCGATCAGGAAAAGACGGAAGAGGCGACGCCACGCCGGCTTGAAAAGGCCCGGGAAGAGGGGCAGGTGGCGCGCTCCCGTGAATTGACCACCTTCATGCTGCTGCTCGGCGGCGTGGTGGGCATGTGGTCCATGGGTGCGATGCTCTATGACCAGCTGGGGCTGGTGATGGAGCAGGCGTTCCTGTTCGAACGGCGGCAGGCCTTCGAAACCGGCCCGATGCTGGTGAAGGTGCTCGACCTGGCGCAGCGCACCCTGCTCACCATGCTGCCGCTGTTCCTGCTGCTGACGCTGGTGGAGCTGGTGGCGCCGGCGATGCTCGGCGGCTGGCTGGTCTCGGCCAAGTCGCTCAAGCCCCAGATGTCGAAGCTGAACCCCTTCAAGGGGCTGAAGCGCATGTTCGGCACCCAGGCGCTGGTGGAGCTGTTCAAGGCCGTGGCCAAGTCGACGCTGATCGGCGGCGTCGGCATGGCCTACCTCTATGTCAATCGCGGCGAGTACCTGTCGCTGATGGACCAGCCCACCACCCAGGCTTTGGCCCGGGCGCTGATGATGGCGGCCCAGGCCTGCGGCCTGATGGTGCTCACCCTGCTGGTGGTGATCCTCATCGATGTGCCGTACCAGCTGTGGAGCCACAGCAAGAAGCTGCGCATGTCCAAGGAGGAAGTGAAGCGTGAGCACAAGGAGTCGGAGGGCGATCCGCACGTCAAGGCGCGCATCCGTTCCCAGCAGCAGGCAATGGCGCGCAACCGCATGATGAGCAAGGTACCCGAGGCCGACGTGATCATCACCAACCCGACCCATTATGCCGTGGCCCTGCGCTATGACGAGCAGGGCATGGGCGCCCCCCGCGTCGTGGCCAAGGGCACCGAGCTGGTGGCGGCGCGCATCCGCGAACTCGGCCAGGAGGCGGGCGTGCCGCTGCTGCAGGCCCCGCCGCTGGCGCGTGCGCTGTATCACCACGTGGATCTCGACCAGGAGATCCCGTTCGACCTGTATACCGCCGTGGCGGAGGTGCTGGCCTGGGCCTTCCGTCTCAAGCATGTGGCCAAGGACGGGGGCGAAGTGCCGCCGATGCCGGAGGACCTGCCCATACCGCCGAGCATGGCCGTGCCGGCGGCCGACGCGCCGCCCGGGGATGCTCCCCAAGGGCCGGCGGCAACTAGCGGGGCGCGAGAATGAAGTCGTTGAGCCATCTCATCGGTCGGCGTGACTGGATGGGCGATGTACGCATGAAGCTGCTGGCCGGGCCGATCCTGATTCTCATGATCCTGGCCATGATGATCCTGCCGCTGCCGCCCTTCGCGCTGGATCTGCTGTTCACCTTCAATATCGCGCTGGCGATCATGGTGCTGCTGGTCAGCATGTTCACCGAGAAGCCGCTGGACTTCGCCGCCTTCCCGGCCGTGCTGCTGTTCACCACGCTGTTGCGCCTGTCGCTCAACGTGGCCTCCACCCGGGTGATCCTGATGGAGGGCCACCAGGGCGGCGACAGCGCCGGCAAGGTGATCGAGGCGTTCGGCACCTTCCTGGTGGGCGGCAACTTCGCCGTCGGCCTCGTCGTCTTCCTGATCCTGGTCATCATCAACTTCATGGTCATCACCAAGGGTGCCGGGCGAATCGCCGAGGTCGGCGCGCGCTTCATGCTCGACGCCATGCCGGGCAAGCAGATGGCCATCGATGCCGACCTCAATGCGGGGCTCATCGGCGAAGAGGACGCCCGCAAGCGTCGCGCCGAGGTGGCCCAGGAGGCGGATTTCTACGGCTCCATGGACGGCGCCAGCAAGTTCGTGCGCGGCGACGCCATGGCCGGCCTGGTGATCATGGTGGTCAACGTCATCGGCGGCCTGATGATCGGCATGCTGCAGCACGGCATGGGCTTCGGCGATGCCGCCAAGACCTACACCCTGATGACCATCGGCGATGGCCTGGTGGCGCAGATTCCCGCGCTGGTGATCTCGACCGCGGCGGGCGTGACCGTATCGCGGGTCAACACCGAGCAGGACGTGGGCCAGCAGATGATCAGCCAGCTCTTCGTCAACCCGCAGGTGATGATACTGGCGGCGATGGTGATGGGGCTGCTGGGCCTCGTGCCCGGCATGCCAAACCTGGTGTTCCTGATCTTCACCGGGCTGCTGGCCGGCATCGCCTGGATGCTGACGCGGCAGAAGGAGCAGCGGCTGGTGGAGCAGGAGATCGGCGCCGAGCCGCCGCCACAGCCGGTGGCCCCCGAGGCCAGTTGGGACGACGTGCAGCTGGTCGATACCCTGGGGCTGGAGGTCGGGCATCGGCTGATCCCGCTGGTCGACCAGCGCCAGGAGGGGGAACTGCTGGGGCGCATCAAGAGCGTGCGCAAGAAGTTCGCCCAGGAGGTCGGCTTCCTGCCGGCGGTGGTGCATATCCGGGACAACCTCGAGCTGGGCGCCAACACCTACGTGATTTCCCTCAAGGGGGCGGAGATCGGGCGTGCCGAAGCCTATCCCGGCCAGTGGCTCGCCATCGACCCCGGCCAGGTCACCGGCCAGCTGCAGGGCACGCCCACCGCTGACCCCGCCTTCGGCCTGCCGGCGGTGTGGATCGATGCCGGCCAGCGGGAGCATGCCCAGGTCTACGGCTACACCGTGGTCGATGCCGGCACCGTCATCGCCACCCATCTCAACCACCTGCTGCACCGCCATTCCGCCGAGATGCTCGGTCGCCAGGAGGTGCAGAAGTTGCTCGACAAGCTCGGCGAGGACCAGAAGTCGCTGGTCGACGACGTGGTACCCAAGTCGCTCAGCCTCACCGTGCTGCAGCGCATCCTGCAAAGCCTGCTGGAAGAAGAGGTGTCGATCCGCGACCTGCGTACCATCCTCGACTGCCTGGCCGAGTATGCGCCCGTGCAGAAGGATGCCAACGAACTCACCGCGCTGGTGAGAATGGCCCTGGGCCGCTCGATCACCCAGCAGTGGTTCTCGGGCCAGGAGACGCTCAATGTCATCGGCCTCGAGGCGCAGCTGGAGCAGGTGCTGATGCAGGCCATGAACGGCAACGGCGCGCTGGAGCCCGGCCTGGCCGAGACCCTGATGAGCCAGGCCGAGCAGGCGCTGGAGCGCCACGAGGCGAGCGGCGAACCCCCGGTGATGGTGGTGCAGCACAGCCTGCGCCCCCTGCTGGCGCGCTTCCTGCGTCGCCGCCTGCGCCATCTGGTGGTCATGTCGCAAGCGGAAATTCCCGATGACCGGACGCTGCGGGTCTCGACCTGGGTAGGAGGGCGGTAAGCGATGAGTGTGATGCGTTTCGTTGGAGCGAACAGCCGGGAAGCGATGCGGCAGGTACGCGAAGCCCTGGGCGACGAAGCTCTGATCCTGGCCAACCGCCGCGTCGAGCAGGGGGTCGAGATCCTGGCCATGGCCGAATCGGGCTCGCCGCCGCAGCAAGCCCCGGCGCCTGCGCGGCCCGCCACGCCGCCCGCCCCCTCGATCCCTCCTTCAATGCCTCCTTCGGCTCAGCCTGCGGCGTTGCCGCCGGGCGAGGCATCCCTTCGCCAGGACCCTGCCCAGGCCTTCGAGGCGATGAGTGCGCGGCTGCTCGAAGAGATGCGCGACATGCGTGCGCTGCTGGCCCGCGGCCAGGGGCCGGCGGGGGCGCAGGAGGAGTGCCGGGAGGCGCTGGCGCGCCAGCTCGAGGAGTCGGGATTCGCCGCGGCGCTGGTGGCCGAGCTCGTGTCTGCGTTGCCCGAGGAACTGGCCCGGCATGGCGCAGCGGATGACCCGGTACAGGCCTGGCTGCAGCGCCAGCTGGCCCAGCGGCTGCAGGCCCTGGGCGATGAGGGTGAATTCCTCGACCATGCCGGCATCGTGGCGCTGATCGGGCCGACCGGGGTGGGCAAGACCACCACCACGGCCAAGCTGGCGGCACGCTACGTCAAGCGCCATGGCACCCGCCCGGTGGCGCTGGTGACCACCGACAGCTTCCGGATCGGCGCGCACGAGCAGCTGCGCATCTACTCCCGCCTGCTCGACGTGCCCATGTACGCGCTGAACGCCGACCAGCCGGTATCCGACTTGCTCGAACGCATGCGCGGCAAGTCCTGGGTCATCATCGACACCGTCGGCATGAGCCAGCGTGACCAGCGCGTGATCGAGCAGGTATCGCACCTGCGCGGCGCCAGCACGCCGGTTCGCCTGGTGCTGATGCTCAACGCCGCCAGCCAGCCCGAGACCCTCGAAGAGGTCGTCGTGCGCTACCGCCAGGCCGCCCGGGCAGCCGGCGCGGAGCTCGGCGACTGCATCATCACCAAGCAGGATGAGGCGGGTCGGCTGGGGCCTGTGCTCGACATCATCCTGCGCCACGGGCTGCGGCTGCTGTTCGTCTCCCACGGCCAGCGCGTGCCGGAAGACATGTCGGTGGCGGCGCCGGACGCCCTGGTACGCCTGGCACTGAGCCAGCGCAGCCAGGCGCGCTGCGCAGGCGGCCGGCCGTCGCCGGCGCCCGCCGCCACGCGCCAATTCGGGCTCCTGAGCCAGGGCCGGCGGGTCGCGGTAACCCTGCGCGAACTGCGTCGGCGCCTGGTCGGCTTCGATCGCCTGGAGGCGGCGTGGGACCTGCTCGGCCTGCCGCCCTCGGTGCAGCAGCAGCGACTCGATGCGCTGTGCGCCGAGCCTTCAGCCGAGCGCATGCTGGGCGTGCTGTGGAGCGAGCGCGCCAAGGTGGCCGGCGAGGCCTGGGCGATGCCGGATGTGACCCTCGACCACGATGGCGGCTGGTCGGCCTTGCCTCGGCTGCAGCACCGCCAGCCGCCGGGCCTGCAGGCCCGGCTGGCCGCCGCCCATGCCCAAGGTGCCACGCTGCACCTCCTGCGCGGCGTGCCGGATGCCGACGCCGGCGCCTGGCTCGAACGCGAGGGCCTGGCCTGGTGCAGCCTGGTGCGTGCGGGACAGCGAGTCGTCTACGCCAGCGAGAAGCAGCCGCTTTCGGCGCTTGCCGGGCTGGGCGAGCCCGTGGCGGAAAGGGGTGGCCGCTACCGCGGCGCGCCCTGCCGCCTGCACCTGGCCCGGCTGCCGGTAGCGCTGGCGCTGAAGGGCGGCGGACGCCAGGGCGCGGAGCTGTCGGCCCAGGCCTGGCTGGGGGAGCTGCGCGATGGCGAGAACGACCAGCTGCTGGCCCGGCGCTTTTGGCTGGCGCCGGCCCGCCTGGGCAACGACCTGGAGCCGCTGCTGGTGACCCAGCTGCAGAGCGATGCGCTGCCCCAGCTGGCCCGGCGTGCCTGGCAGCAGCTGACGCCGGCCGAACTCGGCGAGGTGCGTGCCGATCTGCGGCTGCTGCTGGCGGGCGGCTTGGCCACCGTGGCCCTTCAGCTGGACCTGGTCGAAGATGACTCGGCACGCGACCTGCGTGCCGAACTGCTGGGGCTGGCCGGTGGGCGTCAGCGACGCCGCGATAGCGCCCTGCTTGGCGCCCTGGTACAGCTGTTCCTGATCCGCGATGCGATTCGACAACTGGGGTTTGGCGAGAGGGAGACAGGCTAGATGGGAATCGATCAGGCCGCGGGCCTGCGCGAATGGGTCTCGTCCTCGGCGCCAGCGGGGGAGTGCCCACTTTACATCGCCGAGGCATTGCTGCAGCTGGCGACCGAAGGCGGAGGCGCGCCGGCTCAGGTGCGTCCCGCGCCGCCCACGCCATCCACCGCGCCCATGCGCCCTGCGCCGCCATCGGCCGGTGCGGTGCGTACCCTGATGGTGCTCGGGCTGCCCGGCGTCTCGACGCACCAGACCGAGCGGGTCACCAAGCTGCTCGAAGCCTGGGCGAAGGAGGGGCGACGCTGGGTGGGAGATCCAGCCAGCTGGCGCATCGTAGCGCTGCCCGTTACCAGCCCGCACCTGCCGGTGCTGGCCATGGAGCAGCCGCACTGGGCGCTGTGGGTCGAGGACGATCTTGACGCCTTTCGCCGCGCGTTTCGCCAGCTGCGCCAGGTGGTGGAGCAGGGCGGGCCGCAGCGCCTGCTGGCCGTGCACCCCCCTCACGTGGGTCGCAAGGGACTGTTGATGAACCTGCGCCATGTGGCAGCAAGCTATCTCGATGTCGACCTGCTGGTGCTGGCGCGATGAGCCGCCGCCTCGTCCTTGCTGCACTTGTGGGGCTGGTTGCCGCCCAGGCGTCGAGCGTCCAGGCGGCGGGAAGCTGGGTGGCCACGGCACCAGCGTTGCAGGTGGCCATGGCCGATCGCCAGATCGCTTCGGCCGCGCTGCAGCCGCCGAGCCCTGCCCTGGCGCAGGGCCAGGTGATTCGCCGGGTCGGCTGGCAGTACCAGGCCCCGCCGGGAGCGGCGGTCGATGCCTGGCTGTGTCACCAGGATACCTGCATGCGCCTGCCTGGGGCGCGCGGGCACAGCGAGGCCCTGGCCGGACTGCCCGCCGACGCCGCGCTGCATTTTCGCTTTTCCCTGCAGGATGCGCGGCAACGCATCGCCACCCTGCAGGGCTTACAGGTCATCGTCGATCATGAGCGGCGCTGACGGGTGCCATCGGATTCTCAGCAATCCTACCGTGGAAGAGGGCTGACGGCCGCGGGAGCAAGGACATGTACACAGCACGAGGCAAGATCGCACAGACGGACATGCTGGAAGAGTACCTGCCGCTGGTCAGGCGCCAGGCGCTGGCCCTGCAGGTACGCCTGCCGGCCAACGTGGAACTGGATGACCTGATTCAGGCCGGCACCGTCGGACTGTTGGAGGCCATGGGGCGCTATGACGCCTCGCAGGGCGCCACCTTCGCCACGTTCGCCAACCAGCGCATTCGTGGCGCCATGCTGGATGAGCTGCGCGGCCGTGACTGGCTGCCGCGCAGCGTGCGGCGCAATGCGCGCACGCTGGACGAGGCGGTGCGCCGCCTCGAGCAGCGGCTGGGCAGGGCGGCGGAAGAGCACGAGATCGCCCACGAGCTGGATATGGAGCTTGAGACCTATCGCCAGCTGCTCAGCGACACCAACAGCGGCCACCTGCTGCCCTTCGAGGTGCTGCTGGCCGAGGGGGTAGAGCCCGGCATGGAGGATACCTCGCGGGACACGCCCTACCACCAGCTGGTCGACGAGCAGAAGCGTGCCCAGCTGGTCAAGGGCATCGAGGCGCTGCCGGAGCGGGAGAAGCTGCTGATGGCGCTCTACTATCAGGAAGAGATGAACCTGAAGGAGATCGGCGTGGTGATGGGGGTCACCGAGTCGCGGGTGTGCCAACTGCACAGCCAGGCGGTCAGCCGCTTAAGAGCGCGCCTGGCCGACGACTAGCGCTGCCTTCCCGCCTTCCCGCCTTCCCGACCAGCGCCAGCCCCGTCAATGCCAGCCGCGGTCAGCGCAAGCCGGGGGGCTCTACCGCCATCAGTTGGAGATGGACATCCGGCAGGTGGCGCAGGTGTTCCGCCAGCCAGGCGGTGATCAGCGGCTGCAGGGCAAGGCGCAGCCTGGCCAGGCTGTCGGCTTCGATCGTGGCCAGGTGCTCGTCCAGCCAGTCGACGAAGCTCTCTTCGTCCAGCGCTCCGACGCCGTGCCGATCCAGCATCAGCCGGCCGATGCGGGTCCAGCCCGGGCTGGTGGCGGCCACGGGTATCGCCAGGTAGAGCGTGCCGTGGCGTGACGAGCCGCGCTCCGATAGGCCGGGCAGCGGGGTGACGGCATTCTGGTTGACGATGCAGGGGCGCTGCGGGTGGCGCGACTCGAGGGTCAGGCCATCGGCGTCGAAGCGGATCAAGTCGCCGTTGACCGGCGACAGGGGCGCCTCGATGCCGAGTGCTGTCGCCAGCTGCCGATGCGCTTCTTGGTGCGTGTGTTCGCCATGCACGGGCAGCAGCAAGCGGGGCTTCAGCCAGCCGTAGAACGTGCGCAGCTCCTCCTGGGCGGGATGCCCCGAGGCGTGCAGCTCCGGATGATTGAATTCGTCCCAGATGGTCACGTCGAGGCGCGCCAGCCCGTGCTTGAGCCGCTCGATCTGCGGCTCGTTGCCGGGAATCGCCTTGGCCGAGAAGATCACGGTATCGCCGGCCCGCAGCTCCAGGCTGTGGTGCCGCCCGTTGGCCATGCGGCTGAGCGCCGCGCGCGGCTCGCCCTGGCTGCCGGTGGCGATCACCAGCACCTCTTCGGGCGGCAGGTAGCCCAGGTCGCTGACCGGCACCAGGGGCGGCATGTCGTCGAGGTAGCCAAGGCCGCGGGCCGTGGCCACCATCCGCTCCATGGCGCGTCCCATCAGGCTGACACGGCGCCCGCAGCGCTCGGCCGCCAGGGCGATGGCCAGCACGCGGGCCAGGTTGCTGGCGAAGCAGGTCACCACCACGCGCCCGGTGCACTGTGCCAGGCGCTGCTCCAATGCCCGGGCCACCTCGCCTTCGCTGCGCGAATGGCCGGGCAGGGGCGCGTTGGTGGAGTCGCCGACGACCAGGTCGACCGGCGCCAGGGCGCGGAACAGCGAACCCTTCACGGGCTGGCCGATCAAGGGCTCAGGGTCCAGTTTCCAGTCGCCGGTATGCAGCAGGCGCCGGTTGCCTGCGGCGATCAGCAGGGCGCAGCTTTCCGGGATCGAATGGGTCAGCGGCAGGTAGCGCAGGGTGAAGGGGCCGCGCTCAAGCGCCTCGCCGGGCTCGATCACCCGAATGGCATCGGTGGCCAGGGCGCGCTCGGTGAACTTGCTGCGCAGCAGCCCGGCGGCCAGCGGCGTGGCGTAGATCGGGCACTGCCACCTGGGCCAGAGCCAGGCGGCCGCGCCGATATGATCTTCGTGACCGTGGGTGATGAACAGCGCCGAGGGCGTGATGCCGAGCGCGTCGGGCGTCTCCAGGCTGGGGACCTGCAGCGGGCTGTCGGGAAGATCCTGGCGGATCATCATGCCGCAGTCGACTGCGATCCACTCGTCGCCATGGCCGTACAGGCTCAGGTTCATGCCTATTTCGCCGCAGCCGCCCAGTGGCAGGTAGTACAGCGGTACGTGTTGTCGAGGACGAATGGTGGCGCGAGAAGAAAGCATCGGCAAATCAGGACCGGACAAAGGTGCCTTCACTATACGGGAACGGCCCGACCCATCACAATGCACGTTCGGCGATACGGGCGTGTTCCCTGCGGTCCAGTTCGTTACAATGCGCACCCATTTCTCGCGATGTCGCCTACGGTTCCCATGTCCCATTTCTATCGTCTTGTCGTCTCCTGCCCTGATCGCCGCGGCATCGTGGCGCGCGTTTCCGGCTTCATCGCCGGCCACGGCGGTTCCATCACCGAAGCCAGCCAGCACTCCGACCTGGAGGCCGGGCGCTTCTTCATGCGCTACGAGATCCTGGCCGACTCCATCGGCATGACCGCCGAGGAGCTGGAGAGCGCCTTCGCGCCGGTCGCCCGCGAGTTCGACATGACCTGGGCGCTGCGCGACACCCGCCGGCGCCCGCGCGTGGTGATCATGGTGTCGCGCGAATCGCACTGCCTGGTGGACCTGCTCTACCGCTGGACGGCGGGCGAGCTCGATGGCGACGTGGTCGGGGTGATCTCCAACCATGACGACATGCGCGGCCTGGTGGAATGGCATGGACTGCCCTACCACTGCGTGCCGGTGGCGCCCGGCGACAAGGCCTCGGCGTTCGCCGAGGTGGAGCGGCATGTCGAGGCGCTGCAGGCCGACGTCATCGTGCTGGCACGCTACATGCAAATCCTGCCGCCCCGCCTGTGCCAGCGCTACGCCGGCCGGGTGATCAACATCCACCACAGCTTCCTGCCGTCGTTCGTCGGTGCACGCCCCTATCACCAGGCCTACGCGCGTGGCGTGAAGCTGATCGGCGCGACCTGCCACTACGTGACCGAGGAACTCGATGCCGGGCCGATCATCGAACAGGATATCCATCGCGTCAGCCACTGCCATACGCCCCAGGACCTGGTGCGCTTCGGGCGCGATGTGGAGAAGGCGGTGCTGGCGCGTGGTCTACGCTGGCATCTAGAGGACCGGGTCATCATCCATGGCAACAAGACCGTCGTCTTTGCCTGACCCTTCGCAAGGGAAGCGCTGCCGATGTCGTTCTCCGAATTGATCCTGGCACCCTGGCTGCTGGTGGCGTGCGGGGCCCTCTCCCTCGCCACCCTGGCGCTGGCCCTGGCGCAGCGTCCCTGGCGGGAGCTGCTCGACAACCGCGGCCTGCAGCATCGCTGGTTGGCCGCCACGCTGATCGTGGTGCTGCTGTGGCAGCTGCGCGCCCAGTCGGTGGACTGGCTGACCCTGCACCTCATGCTCACGGGGCTGCTGACGCTGATCTTCAAGGCGCCCCTGGCATTGCTGACCAACCTGGTGGCCAACCTGGCGCTGGTGGCGCTCGGCAAGGCGGAGTGGCAGCTCCTGGGGGTCAACGTGCTGCTGACCGGCGTGATCCCGGTGGCGATCGTGGTATCCGTGTGGCGCCTGGTCGATCGCTACCTGCCGGACAACCTGATGGTGTTCCTGTTTTTCTGCGGTTTCTTCGGCGCCGCCCTGGCCACGCTGGGCACCGGGCTGGCGGGTATGGCGCTGGTCATGCTGGGGGCGACGGACCCCGAGGCGATCCACCTGGCCCGCGAATATGTGCTGTTCCTGCCGCTGCTGATGCCGTCGGAAGCCTTCCTCACCGGCATGCTGCTCAGCTGCCTGATGGTCTATCACCCCAACTGGGTGGCCACCTTCGACCGGCATCGCTATATCGACACCAAGTGAGGCTCACGCCTAGGCCAACGGCAGGGCCAGCTGGCGCCGCGCATCGTCCGGCACCAGCCTCACGCCTACGCCCAGGAGCCGTACGGGCCGTTCACGCCTGGCCCAGGCCTGTGCCATCAGCGCGGCGTAGGTGGCCAGGCTCGGCCAGCCGCCGCGTGAATCGAGCGTGGTCAGCGAGAAGTCGTCGAAGCGGACCTTGACGAAGGTGCCGGCCACGGGCGGATTGCCGTGGCGGGCCAGCCTGGCCTCGAGGCGCTCGCACAGCGGCGACAGCTCGCGGTGGCAGTGGTCCAGGTCGGGCAGGTCGCTGGCGAAGGTGGTTTCCACGCTGACGGACTTGCGCTCGCGTTCGATGCGAACCGGGCGGTCGTCGATGCCCCGGGCCAGCTCGAACAGACGCTTGCCGTACTTGCCGAACTCCGCGAGCAGGCGTTCCAGCGGCACCCGCTGCAGGTCGTGACAGGTGGCGATCGCCATCGCCTGCAGGCGCTTGGCCGTGGCCGGGCCGACGCCGGGAAGCTGGGTCACGGGCAGCGCTTGCACGAAGTCGTCGACCTGCGCGGGGGCGATGACCGTGAGGCCGTCCGGCTTTTCCCAGTCGCTGGCGATCTTGGCCAGGAATTTCGACGGTGCGGCGCCCACCGAAACGGTGATCCCGACGCGCCTGAGGCACTCCGCCTTCAGCCAGCGCGCCATCCAGGTCGCACTTCCCGAGAAGCGGGCTACCTCGGTGACGTCGAGGAAGGCCTCGTCGAGCGACAGCGGCTCCACCCAGGGCGTCAGCTCGTGGAAGATGGCCTGGATCTGGCGCGACGCCTCGCGGTAGCGCTCGAAGTCGCCGCGCAGCAGCGTCAGCTGGGGGCAAAGGCGCAGGGCCCTGGCGGTGGGCATGGCGGAGTGGATGCCGAAGGCGCGCGCCGGGTAGTTGCAGGTGGCGATCACCCCGCGTCCCTCGACGCTGCCGCCGATCGCCAGCGGCACCTCGCGAAGTGCCGGGTTGTCGCGCATCTCCACCGCGGCATAGAAGCAGTCGCAGTCGGCATGCAGGATCTTGCGGTTCATCCGGGGGGCGGAGTGATCGCCGGGCGCGGCGGCGCTTACCCGAGCGCCTGGCCGCTGCCACCGCGGATGACGCCGACGCCGATGCCCTCGATCTCCAGCGCCTGGTGGCGCAGGTCGATCTCGATGGGCGCGAAGTCGGCGTTCTCGGCGGCGAGCACGACCTGGTAGCCCTGGCGATGGAAGCGCTTCACCGTCACCTCGTCGTCCAGGCGGGCCACCACGACCTGACCGTTGCGCACCCGTTCGGTGCGATGCACGGCGAGCAGGTCGCCTTCGAGGATGCCGATCTCCTTCATCGACAGCCCGCGCACCCTGAGCAGGTAGTCGGCGCGAGGCGTGAAGTATTCCGGGGGGAGCGGGCAGTAGCGGTCGATATGCTCCGCCGCCAGAATGGGGCTGCCGGCCGCGACTTCGCCGATGATGGGCAGGCCTTCCGCCATGGGGGCAGCGCCGCCGGCGGGCTCGTTTTCCTGGAGCGGCAGGCGAATGCCCCGCGAGGTACCCCGGATCACGCGGATCACGCCCTTGCGCTCGAGGGCGCGCAGGTGCTCCTCGGCGGCATTGGGCGAGCGAAAGCCCAGCGCCTTGGCGATCTCGGCGCGGGTCGGCGGGTAGCCGAACTCGTTCATCGTCTTGACGATGAAGTCGAAGACATTCTGCTGGCGTGGCGTAAGCGGGCGGGTCATGGAGCGCTCCCGGTGGTAGGTCTGGCGGTCGGCCCGGGCGGATAGCCGGGCGGTGCGTGGCGGTATTGTTCAAGTATACAGCATGGAAGCCCATCCAGTAAAAATCGGCGACGCTTCCGCGTCGATCCGACTGTGCGTTTTAAACGATATGGGTGGGATAGGCATTGAGGGATGCGGCTCGTTGCCGTAGACTTTTGTCATGTTTAAAACAACTGTTTCTGGCAGGTCACGCCCATGGCTCAAACCGATACCGTCACACGCATCCTCGATACCGCCGAAGTGCTGTTTGCGGAGCGGGGGTTCGCCGAAACCTCGCTGCGCACCATTACCAGCAAGGCGCGCGTCAACCTGGCGGCGGTCAACTATCACTTCGGCTCGAAGAAGGCGCTGATCCAGGCGGTCTTCGCGCGCTACCTGGACCCGTTCACGGTGCGCTTCCACCACGCCCTGGATGAACTCGAGCAGCGCCATGTCGGCGGCGTGATCCCGCTCGAGGAGCTGCTGGAAACCATGGCACGCACCGTGCTGGAGGTGCCGGCCGAGAAACACAGCCTCAAGGTCTTCATGAAGCTGCTGGGGCTTGCCTACAGCCAGGCGCAGGGGCATCTGCGGCGCTACATCCAGGACGAGTACGGCAGCGTCTTCACGCGCTTCACCGACCTGGTGCGGCGTGCCACGCCCGAGCTGCCGGATGGCGAGCGCTTCTGGCGGCTGCATTTCATGCTGGGCACGGTGATCTTCACCCTCTCGGGGCTCGATGCCCTGCGCGATATCGCCGAGAAGGACTATGACGAGCACGTCACCGTGCGCGACCTGATTCGCCGCCTGCGGCCAGTGGTGGTGGCCGCCATGAGCGCGCCGCTGCCGCCTCCGCCCGCCATGCAGCCGGCCAAGGCAAGCTGAGGTGCCCACGCCGCGGCTTGCCGACCTGCCGCCCGCCGAGGGCGTTTGGCTCGAGATCGACGTGACTCGCCAGCGGCTGGTCTGCTGGCGGGGTAGGCAGTGGATGGAGGCCTGGCCCGTGTCGACGGCCCTGGCCGGCACGGGGCAGCAGGAGGGCAGCGGCCAGACGCCGTTGGGCTGGCACTACGTGCGGGCGGCGATCGGTGCCGGACAGCCCACGGGAGCGGTGTTTCGCGGCCGCAGGCCCACCGGGGAGATCTATTCCGCCGAGCTGGCCGCGGCGCACCCCGGGCGCGACTGGATCCTGACGCGCATCCTGTGGCTGTGCGGGCTGGAAAGCGGCAGCAACCGCGGCGGGGAGGTCGACTCCCAGCGGCGCTACATCTATCTCCACGGCACCCCGCCCGACCAGCCCATGGGCGTGCCTCGCTCGCATGGCTGCGTGCGGCTGCGCGACGATGCGCTGCTGCGCGTGTTTGCCCTGGCGCCACCGGGAACCCCGGTATGGCTCCATGCGCCGGCGTCCGGTGCCTGAAAGCCGGTTGACCTGGCGCAGCCTTTGCGCCGGCCGCCGGGTCGGCGGCTGTCGTCATGGCCGACTTTCGACTAGAATCACCCTCCTTCCGGCCCAAGGAATCCGATCATGACGCAGACTCTCGGTCCGGTGATCCTGGACCTGCAAGGCACCGAACTGACGGGGGAAGAGCGCGAGCTGCTGCTGCGCCCCGAAGTCGGCGGGGTCATCCTCTTTGCGCGCAACATTGTCGATGCCCGCCAGGTGCGTGAGCTTTGCGAGGCGATGCGCACGCTGCGTCCCGAGCTGCTGCTGACCATCGACCAGGAGGGGGGGCGGGTGCAGCGCCTGCGCGAAGGCGTGACGCGCCTGCCGCCCATGGGCAAGATCGGCCGTGACTTCGCCGCGAACCCCGAGGATACCCTGCGCCTGTGCCTGGATGCCGGCTGGCTGCTCGGCATGGAGATGGCCGCCTGCGGTCTCGATTTCAGCTTTGCCCCCGTGCTCGACGTGGACGCCGGTATCTCCAGCGTGATCGGCGATCGCAGCTTTTCGACCGATCCGCAGGCGGTGGCCGCCATGGCGGGCGCTTTCATTGCCGGCCTGCACGAAGCGGGCATGGCCGCGGTGGGCAAGCACTATCCCGGCCATGGGGGCGTGGCCGCCGACTCCCACCTGGAGCTGCCCGTCGACGAGCGGCCGCTGGAGGCGCTGCGGCAGCACGACCTGGTGCCTTTCGCCCAACTGGCCATTCGCCTCGACGGCGTCATGCCAGCGCACGTGGTCTATCCCGCTTTCGACCCCCGGCCGGCCGGTTTCTCGCCGAGCTGGCTGAACATGCTGCGTGACAATCTCGGTTTCAAGGGCACGCTCTTTTCCGACGACCTGGGCATGGTCGGCGCCGAATTCGCGGGCCAGCCCGGCGAGCGCGCCCTGGCGGCGCTGGATGCCGGCTGCGACATGGTGCTGGTGTGCAACGACCGGGCGGCGGCGCTGGAAGCGCTGGAGGCTTGCCAGGGGCGTACCACGCGTCCCGCGGCGCGCTTGCGCTACGGGCGTGCCCGCCCGGAGCTCGACGCCCTGGAGGCGCTGGGGCGCTGGCGCCGCGTGCATGCCCGCCTCGAAGCCCTGGCCGGCAGCTGAGCCTTTCTACTTCCGATATCCTTTCCCTTTTGGTGTTGACACCCGACATGCCGAAACTTGAAGCCGATTTCCATCAATCCCTGGCGACCATGCGCGATGTCATGGAGACCGCCGACTGCCTGATCTCCCAGGAAGAGGTCGAGCGAGCGCTGGATCGCATGGCCGCCGAGATCACCGCCGACCTGGGCGACAAGCTGCCCGTCTTCTACTGCGTGATGAACGGCGGGCTGATCACCACTGGGCACCTGCTGACCCGGCTCGGCTTCCCGCTGGAGGTCGACTACCTCCACGCGACCCGCTATCGCGGTGGCCTGCGCGGCGGCGAGCTGTTCTGGCGCGTCTCGCCGGAGGTCCCCATGGCCGGTCGCCATGTGGTGATCGTCGACGACATCCTCGACGAGGGGGCCACGCTGGCCGCCATTCTCGCCTACTGCCGCGAGGCGGGGGCGGCGAGCATCTCCACCGCCGTGCTGGTGGACAAGCGCCATGACCGCAAGGCGGTGCCGGATCTCAAGGCCGACTACTGTAGCCTGGAAGTGGTCGATCGCTACGTGTTCGGTTTCGGCATGGACTACAAGGGCTACTGGCGCAACGCGCCGGGGATCTTTGCACCGAAGGGGTTGTAGCACTGCACCGAGCAAGACGGAACGAGCCAGGCGCCTAGCGCCTGGCTCGCTGCTATCCAGCCGCCCGCGCGCTCAGTCCAGCTCGCCGATGGCCTCGCCGAGTGCATTGACCAGGCGGTCAATCTCGTCGCGCTCGACGATGAAGGGCAGGCCGAGCTGCAGGGTATCGCCGCCGTAGCGCACGTAGAAGCCCTTTTCCCAGCACTTCATGGCGATCTCGAAGGGGCGGCGGGCCGGCTCGCCGGGGTAGGGTTCGATCTGCAGGGCGCCGGCCAGCCCGTAGTTGCGGATGTCGCTGACGTAGCGAGTGCCCTTGAGCCCATGCAGCGCCTCTTCGAAGACCGGGCTCATGTCGCGCACGCGATCGATCAGGCGGTCGTTCTCGAGCACGTCGAGTGCGGCCAGCGCCGCGGCACAGGCCACCGGGTGGCCGGAGTAGGTGTAGCCGTGAGGCAGTTCGAGCAGGTAGTCGGGGCCGCCCTGTTCCATGAAGGTGTGGTAGATCTCGCCCTGCACGATCACCGCCCCCATGGGCACCGCGCCGTTGGTCAGCTGCTTGGCCACGTTCATGATGTCCGGCACCACGCCGAACGCCTCGGCGCCGGTCATGGCGCCCATGCGACCGAAGCCGGTGATGACCTCGTCGAAGATCAGCAGGATGTCGTGCGCGTCGCAGATCTCGCGCAGCCGCTGCAGGTAGCCCTGGGGCGGAGGAATCACCCCGGCCGAGCCGGCCAGGGGCTCGACGATCACCGCGGCGATGTTGGAGGCGTCGTGAAGTGCGATCAGCTCCAGCAGCTCCTCGGCGCGCTCGGCGCCGCGCTCGGGCATGCCCTTGGTGAAGGCGTTTTCCGGGAGCAGGGTGTGGGGCAGGTGGTCGGCATCGATGCCTTGGCCGAACAAGGCACGGTTGGCGCCGATGCCGCCAAGGCTGATGCCGCCGAAATTGACCCCGTGATAGCCCTTGGCGCGGCCGATCAGCTTGGTCTTGGTCGGCTTACCCTTCTTGCGCCAGTAGGCGCGGGCGATCTTCAGGGCGGTGTCGGCGCTTTCGGAGCCCGAGCCGGTGAAGAAGACGTGGTCGAGCCCGGCGGGGGTGAGTTCACGCAGGCGATGGGCCAGCTCGAAGGCCTTGGGGTGGCCGAACTGGAAGGCCGGCGAGTAGTCCAGCTGCTGGAGCTGGCGTGCCACGGCTTCGGTGATTTCAGGGCGGCAGTGGCCGGCGCCGCAGGTCCACAGCCCCGAGAGGCCGTCGAAAATTCGCCGACCCGAGGCATCGGTGAAGTAGCTACCCTTGGCGCCGACGATGATGCGGGGATCGCGCTTGAACTGGCGATTGCCGGTATAGGGCATCCAGTAGGCGTCCAGCTGCGCCTGGCTCAACCCGGCGGCCGATCCGGGTGCTTGTGGTTCTGACATGGCACACCTTCCATTGGCAACGATGTGTTGAATATCTTGCTACAGACTATCTCGAGTGGGCGCCAAACGAAACCAGTGCGCCCCTGCCAGGGCAGGGGCGCATTCAGGGACAAGCCGTCAGGATGCTGCGGGATTACAGGCCCAGTTCGTGGGTCGCTTCCTCGCGCATCTTGAACTTCTGGATCTTGCCGGTGACGGTCATCGGGAATTCGTCGACGAACTTCACGTAGCGCGGCACCTTATAGTGCGCGATCTTGCCCTTGCAGAATTCCTTGAGCTCGTCGGCGGTCATCTGCTGCCCCTCGGCCAGCTTGACCCACGCCATCACTTCCTCGCCGTACTTCTCGTCGGGCACGCCGATCACCTGCACGTCGGAAACGGCCGGGTGGGTGTAGAGGAAGTCCTCGATCTCGCGCGGGTAGATGTTCTCGCCGCCGCGGATGATCATGTCCTTGATGCGTCCGACGATGGCGATATAGCCCTCTTCGTCCATCGTGGCCAGGTCACCGGTGTGCATCCAGCCGGCGCTGTCGATCGACTTGGCGGTGGCTTCCTCGTTGTTCCAGTAGCCCAGCATCACGCTATAGCCGCGGGTACAGAGCTCGCCGGTCTCGCCGCGGGGAACCACCGCGCCGGTTTCGGGGCTGACCAGCTTCACCTCCAGGTGGGGGTGAATGGTGCCAACGGTGGTCACGCGCTTGTCCAGCGGGGCATCGGTCTGGGTCTGGGTGCTGACCGGGCTGGTCTCGGTCATGCCATAGCAGATGGTGACGTCTTCCATGTTCATCTTGTCGATGACCTTGCGCATCACCTCGATGGGGCAGATCGAGCCCGCCATGATGCCGGTGCGCAGGGTGGAGAGGTCGTACTGGGCGAAGTTGGGGTGCTCCAGTTCGGCGATGAACATGGTCGGTACGCCGTAGAGCGCGGTGGCCTTCTCCTCCGATACCGCCTTGAGCGTCGCTTCCGGGTCGAAGCCGTCGCCCGGGTAGATCATGGTGGCGCCGTGGGTCACGCAGCCCAGGTTGCCCATCACCATGCCGAAGCAGTGGTACAGCGGCACCGGGATCACCAGGCGGTCCTTCTCCGAGAAGCCCATGGTGCGGGCGACGAAGAAGCCGTTGTTGAGGATGTTGTGGTGCGACAGGGTGGCGCCCTTGGGTGCGCCCGTGGTGCCGGAGGTGTACTGGATATTGATCGGCTCGTCGAACTGCAGCGTGGCCTGGATCTCGGCCAGGTGCTCTTCGGACACCTCGTCGGCATGCGCCAGCATGCTCTGCCAGCTGAACATGCCGGTCAGCGCGCGGTCGGCGTCGAGGCAGACCACGCGCTTGAGTTCGGGCAGCCTGCCCGCCGAGAAGGTGCTCGGCGCGCCGTCGCGCAGCTCCGGCGCCAGCTCGGCCAGGGTGGCCACGTAGTCGGAGGTCTTGAACTTGCCCTGCAGGATCAGCGTGGAGGCGCCCGACTGCTTCAGCGCATACTCAAGCTCGTGGGTGCGATAGCTGGGGTTGATGTTGACCAGGATGGCGCCGATCTTCGCCGTGGCGAACTGGGTGATGGTCCATTCGGCGCAGTTCGGCGACCAGATGCCGACCCGATCACCCTTCCTGACGCCCAGGGCCAACAGGGCGCGAGCCGCCTGGTTGACGGTCTGCTGCAGCTCCTTCCAGGTGTAGCGCAGGCCCTGGTGCAGGCTCAGCAGGGCGTCGCCGTCGGGAAAGCGAGCGACGGTGGCGTCGAAGCAATCACCGATGGTTTCTCCCTTCAGCGGCGTATCGCTGGTTCCACTGACGTAGCTGTTGAGTACGTGTTGGCGTGTCATCGTGTTACCCATCTTGTTGTTGCAAATGGTTGTTGCAAATCGCGGTGGCGGTGCTAGCGGCGAAGCCGCTCGAGGACGTCCCGAGCGCGCGCTTCCACGTCATCGAGCTCACGCTGCATCAGGCGAATGTCCTCGAGCTGGCGCTCCATGTTGGCGCGCTTGTCGGCCAGGATTTCCAACAGCCGCTGCAGCTGCCGCCAGTTGCCGTCGGGCATGGCATCGTACATTTCGATGACTTCGCGAATCTCGGCCAGCGAGAAGCCAAGGCGCTTGCCACGCAGCGTCAGCTTCAGGCGCACCCGGTCCTTCTCGTGGTAGATCCGCGTCTGGCCGCGGCGCTCGGGCGCCAGCAGGCCTTCCTGCTCATAGAAACGAATGGTGCGCGGGGTGACCTCGAACATCTTGGCCAGCTCGCCGATGGAGTAGTTCCGGCGCTGGCGAGGGAGAGGCTGGCTGCCATTGACTGTTGGCCTGGTTTCCGGCTCTGTTGTTGTCATCATTGTCTTCCTGTCTAGTCGGGCCGCGACGCGGGCTCCCTCCAACTGCCTGCAACACTAGACGACGTTGACGTTAACGTAAAGTGGTTGTCGACCAAGGGAGGTATGCGCTAAAACCTAGCAAGTGCTAGGTTGGTCGGCATTGCGGGACTTCCTGCGACGCGAGCCGCCTTGTCTTTCGGGTTCGTCGATGACGCCTGTCACCCAACTACAAGAGGACACCACGATGGATTTTTCCCTGAACGATGACCAGCGGGCACTGGTCCAGGCGGCCGCCGACTTTGCCAAGGCCGAGCTTGCCGAGCATGCCGCCGACTGGGACGCGCGCTCCCATTTTCCCGTGGACGTGATTCGGCGTGCCGGCGAAACCGGCTTCCTCGGCATCTATACCCCCGAGGAATACGGTGGGCTGGGCCTCTCGCGGCTCGACGCCTCGCTCATCTTCGAACAGCTCTCGCAGGGGTGTATCGCCACCACGGCCTACCTGACCATTCACAACATGGTCACCTGGATGATCGCCAGCTGGGGCGACGAGGCCCTGCGCGAGCGCTACGTGCCGGCCATGGTGGCGGGCGAGCTGCTGGGTTCCTACTGCCTGACCGAGCCAGGTGCCGGTTCCGATGCCGCGAGCCTGCGCACCCGCGCCGTGCGCGAGGGCGACGACTACCTGATAAGCGGCTCCAAGATGTTCATCTCCGGTGCCGGTGACACCCAGGTGCTGGTGGTCATGGCGCGTACCGGCGAGCCGAACAGCGGCGCGTCGGGGGTGTCCGCCATTGTGGTGCCGGCCGATGCCGAAGGCATCAGCTACGGCAAGAACGAAGAGAAGATGGGCTGGAAGAGCCAGCCGACACGGCTGATCAGCTTCGACAATGTGCGGGTGCCGGTGGCCAACCGCCTGGGGAACGAAGGGGAGGGGTTCCGCTTCGCCATGAAGGGCCTTGACGGCGGGCGATTGAATATTGCCAGCTGTTCGCTGGGCGCGGCCCAGCAGGCCCTGACCCTGGCGCGCGACTACCTGGGCGATCGCAAGCAGTTCGGCCGCGAGCTGTCGCACTTCCAGGCGCTGCAGTTCCGGCTGGCCGACATGGCCACCGAGCTGACCGCGGCTCGCCTCATGGTGCGCCACGCCGCCTGGCGGCTCGACCAGGGCGACCCCGAGGCCACCGCCTACTGCGCGATGGCCAAGCGCCACGCTACCGACATGGGCTTCCAGGTGTGCAACGAGGCGCTGCAGCTCCACGGCGGCTATGGCTACATCAAGGAGTACCCGCTGGAGCGCCTGGTGCGCGATACTCGCGTGCATCAGATACTCGAAGGCACCAACGAGATCATGCGCGTCATCGTGGCACGTCGCCTGCTGGCCGACGGCGTGATCGAAGCGCTGCAATAACGCACACAATACTTGTGGGGAGAACCAAGGCATGACGGACCTGGCGGTCATCTTCGACGAACTGCCCACCGGCGATGGGGGGCGCGTGGGCGTGGCCACCCTCAACGCCCCGAAGTCGCTCAATGCCCTGTCGCTGGACATGGCCCGGCAGCTGGCGGCCAAGCTCGACGCCTGGGCGGTCGACCGCAGCATTGTCGCGGTATGGCTGGAGGGCGCGGGCGAGAAGGCCTTCTGTGCCGGTGGCGACATCGTGGCCCTCTATCGCTCCATGACCGAAGAGGGCGACAACCGCGGCAGCGGGCGGGACAGCCTGTTCGCCGAGACCTACTTCACCACGGAATACCAGCTCGACTACCACATCCACACCTATCCCAAGCCGATTCTGGTATGGGGCGACGGCATCGTCATGGGCGGCGGCCTGGGGCTGATGTCCGGCGCTTCCCACCGCATCGTGACCGAGTCCAGCCGCATCGCCATGCCCGAGATCTCCATCGGCCTGTACCCGGACATCGGTGCCAGCTGGTTCCTCAACCGCATGCCGCGCGGCGTGGGCGCCTACCTGGGCCTGACCGGCGCCCAGCTCAACGCTCGCGATGCCCTCGACCTGGGCATGGCCGACCATTTCGTGCCTCGCGAGCGGCGCAAGGAGCTGCTCGATGCCCTGGCCGGCGCGGACTACGGCTCGCGCAGCCCCCAGGCGCTGCGTGCCGGCGTCCAGGCCGTCCTTGATGCCTTCGACGACCGCACCCAGGCGCCTGCCGGCCAGGTGTGGCCGCACCTCGACCACATCCAGCGGCTCGTGGGGGCGGTGGATGCCGCCCATGCCGTCAAGGCGATCCTGGCCGACGCCCATGACGATGCCTGGCTAAGTGCCAATCGGGCACGCCTCGAGGTCGGCAGCCCGCTCAGCGCCCAACTGGTCTGGCACATGCTGGAACGCCACCGCCACACCAGCCTGGCCGACGCCTTCCGCGACGAGCTCAATCTCTCGGTGCAGTGCTGCCGCCAGGGCGATATCGCCGAAGGCGTACGAGCGCTGCTCATCGACAAGGACAAGAACCCGCGCTGGCGGCATGCCGACGTGGCCAGCGTACCCGAGGCGGACCTGCAGGGGATGATGGCGCCGCTTTGGCGCGATGAGGAGCACCCGCTGCGCGACCTAGGGTAGGCCGGCGCATCCGCTGACCGAACATGCCAATGGAACCTCGACAACGACAAACAGGAGCAGCCTGCATGAAAATCGCCTTTATCGGCCTGGGTAACATGGGTGCCCCCATGGCCATCAACCTGGTCAAGGCCGGCCACGACGTCAGTGTCTTCGATCTCGTGGACTCCGCTATGAAGCGCCTGGAAGAGGCGGGCGCCCGCGCCTGTGCCGGTGCGCAGAGCGCCGCCAGCGGTGCCGACGTCATCATCTCCATGCTGCCGGCCGGCCAGCACGTTCGCCGCCTCTACCTGGGACGTGAAAACGCGCCGGGCCTGTTCGATGCCATCGAAGGCAAGCCGCTGATCATCGACGCCTCCACCATCTCGCCGGAGGACGCGCGCGCCGTGGGCGCCGCCGCTGCCGAGCGCGGCCTGAGCTATCTCGATGCGCCGGTCTCCGGCGGGGTGGGCGGCGCCCAGGCCGGCACCCTGACCTTCATCGTCGGTGGCAGCCAGGCCGGCTTCGAACAGGCACGCCCGGTGCTGGAAGCCATGGGCAAGAACATCTTCCACGCCGGCGAGATCGGCGCGGGGCAGGTGGCCAAGATCTGCAACAACATGCTGCTCGGCATCCTCATGAGCGGCACCGCCGAGGCGCTGGCGCTGGGGGTCAAGAACGGCCTCGACCCCGCCGTGCTGTCTGAGATCATGAAGCAGAGCAGCGGCGGCAACTGGGCGCTCAACGTCTACAACCCCTGGCCCGGCGTGATGGAAGGCTCCGCCGCCTCGCGTGACTACCAGGGCGGCTTCCTCACCGACCTGATGGCCAAGGACCTGGGGCTGGCGTGGGAGCTGGCGCTGGGGAGCAAGGCCGCGGTGCCGATGGGCTCGCAGGCGCGCAACCTGTTCGCGCTGCATGCCGCCCAAGGCAACGGCGGGCTCGATTTCTCCAGTATCCAGAACCTCTTCCGCGCCGGGGAGTAGCGCTGAAACCACCAGGGGCCTGCGGCGGCAGGCCCCTGAGTCGTTGTGACCTTGACCCAGCCCTCCGGCCACGGCCGGTACGGCAGGCGCAAGCAGTATCGCCAGCACGAGTAAGGGCAGGTCGAAGCGCTCTGGGCTACGTACCTGTTCGGCGCGTGGCGGTGCTGCCAGGGCGGCTGCAGGCCTAGGCGGGTTGCCGGCGTGCTAATCTAGGGCAGCGTACGATCAAAGGAGAGCGCCTTGGCTACGTTATCTCGCCGGAAATTGCCTGTGGGCGTACAGGCCTTCGACAAGCTTCGTGAGGGCGGTTACTACTATGTCGACAAGACCCCCCAGCTGCTGCGTCTGATCGAAGAGGGTGGCTATTACTTCCTCTCGCGCCCGCGCCGCTTCGGCAAGAGCCTGCTGCTCGATACCCTGCGCTGCCTGTTCGAGGGCCGCGAGGCGCTGTTCGAAGGGCTCTTCATCCACGACAAGTGGGACTGGCAGGTGCACCACCCGGTCATCCGCATCAGCTTCGCCGATGGGGTGATGCGAAGCCGCGAGGAGGTGGATGAGCGCATACGCGACCAGCTGTTCCAGCATCGCGAACGCCTGGGCGTGCCCCTGCAGCGCGAGACCGATATTCCCGGAGAGTTCTCGGCCCTGATTCGCGGCGCTCACGAGAAGTACGGCCGGCGCGTGGTGGTGCTGGTGGATGAATACGACAAGCCGATTCTCGACAACCTGATGGAGCCCGAGCAGGCCCGCGAGCTGCGCGAGGGGCTGAAGAACCTCTACAGCGTGCTCAAGGACGCCGACCCGCACCTGGCCTTCGTGCTGCTCACCGGGGTGTCCAAGTTCAGCAAGGTAAGCCTGTTCTCGGGGCTCAACAACCTGCGCGATATCACGCTTTCCCCAGCGTATGCCACGATCTGCGGCTATACCGACGCCGACATCGACACGCTGTTCGCCCCTGAACTGCCGGGGCTGGACCGGCACCAGATCAAGCGCTGGTACAACGGCTACCGCTGGGGCGGGCAGGAGGTCGAGGCGGTCTACAACCCCTTCGATGTGCTGCTGCTCTTCCAGGAGCGCCGGTTCGGCGCCTACTGGTTCGAAAGCGCCACGCCCACCTTCCTGGTGGAAGTTCTCAAGCAGCGCGGGGTGTTTACACCGGCGCTGACCGCCTGGCACAGCCGGCCGGCGCTGCTGGGCCGCTTCGACGTGGAGGATATCGCCACCGAGGCGCTGCTGTTCCAGACCGGCTATCTCACCCTGCATGGGGTGCGCGAAGAGATACCGAACCGGCCCATCTATCGGCTGGGCTTTCCCAATCAAGAGGTGGAAGCCAGCCTGAACGAAGCGCTGCTGCCGGTGCTGGGGCTCGGCAACGACGCCTTGGATGAGCTGATCCTGAAGCTGCCCGGTTTGCTCAAGGCGGCGGACATGGCCGGCCTGGAAACCTACTTCAAGGCCCTCTATGCCGGGCTGCCCCACGATTGGTACCGCAACAACCCCATCGCCCGCTACGAGGGACATACTGTTTCGAAGGTCTATGCGAGCGTGTTCTACAGCCACTTCGCCGCCCTGGGACTCAACGTGACGGTGGAAGACGCGGGCCACCATGGCAAGGTGGACATGACGGTGGACTTCGCCGGGCACCTGTACCTGTTCGAGTTCAAGGTGGTGGAGCAGTTGCCCGAGGGCAGCGCCCTTGCGCAGGTCAAGGCCAAGGGGTACGCCGACAAGTACCGCGCCCAGGGCAAGCCGATTCACCTGGTCGGCGTGGAGTTCTCCCGCGAGCGGCGCGAGATCGTCGCGTTCGAGGTGGAAACGCAGTAGCGATGTTTTGCACTCGAGGTATTTCGAGACGTTATGACCACCCCCTCTGTTTCATCAGCAAGCGGCGCCCGCCGACCCATGCGCCGCGAGCTGCTTGAAGGGCCTATCGGGCTCACCCTGCTGCGCAAGTGCCTGCCGGTGGTGGGCGGAATGATCGCCATGATGAGCTTCAATCTGGTCGATGTTTGGTTCATCGCCCGGTTGGGGCCGCAGCCGCTGGCGGCGGTGTCGTTTACCTTTCCGGTGGTGTTTGCAGTGATCAGCCTGGCTATCGGGCTCGGCATCGGCACCTCGGCGGTGGTCGCGCGGCGCCTGGGGCAGGGCGACATCGAGACGGTGCGCCGGCGCGCCACCGATGCCGCCCTGCTGGCATTCGTGGTGGGGCTGCTGCTGACTGGGCTGGGCCTGGTCACCCTGGAGCCGCTGTTCCGCCTGCTGGGGGCCGACGCCACCCTGATGCCGCACGTGCGTGACTACATGGGCATCTGGTACCTGGGTGCGGCGATGGTCATCGTGCCGCGGGTGCTCAACAGCGTGCTGCGAGCGCAGGGCAACACGCTGATTCCGGGTATGGTGATGGCGTTGGCCGCGCTGCTTAATGGCCTGCTCGACTGGCTGCTGATCTTCGGCGTGGGGCCCTTCCCGGAGCTTGGCGTTCGCGGTGCGGCGCTGGCCACGGTGCTGAGCTGGGCCGCCATGACGGCGGCACTCTTTTGGCAGCGTGAACTGCGCGAGTGCCTCGACGTGCGCCATCTCACCCCGGCGGGGCTTGTGGAGTCCTGGCGCGAACTTTCGCGCATAGCCGTGCCGGCTGCCATCACCAGCGTGTTCACGCCGCTGGCCCTGGCCCTGGTGACAAGAATCGTTGCCGACCATGGCCACCATGCCGTGGCCGGCTACGGGGTGGGCACGCGCATCGAGGCGATTGCCCAGATAGCTGTGCTGGCCCTGTCGATGACGCTGCCGCCGCTGGTCAGCCAGAACGTCGGGGCGGGGCAGCACGACCGCGTGCGGCGGGCCATCTTTGGCTGCTTCGTTTTCGTCTTGGTGTGGCAGCTCGGGGTGTGGCTGCTGCTGCAGCTGCTGGCGCCCTGGCTGGTGAGCGGCTACACCGCCGGAGGCGAGGCGGGTGCCGTGCTGAGCAGTTTCCTGTGGTGGGTGCCGCTCGGGCTCGGCGCCCAGGGCGTGGTGATCCTTGCCGTGTCGTCGTTCAACGCCCTGCACGAGCCAGCCCGCGCCATGCGTCTTTCGGTGATCCGACTGTTCCTGCTCACGGTGCCCTTCGCCTGGCTCGGCGGTACGCTGGGCGGGACCCGGGGCATCTTCGTCGGCCTGTTCGTGGCGAACGTGCTGGTGGGGCTGGTGGCGTGGCGCATCCTGCGGCGGCGGCTCGACGCCCTACACAGCGGTGCGCCAGGCGTGCAGGCCCTTGGCGCCAGGCCCGGTGCGGGGCGATAAAAAAGCGCGGCAGGGGTTGGCTTTGCGCTTCTGTTGGTCTACATTCGACTAAAATGTAGAAATTCCACCAGGAGAGCCGCCATGAGCCAGATCACCCCCGTCACTTGGGAAGACCCGTTCCGCCTGATCGACCAGCTCGACGAAGACGAGCGGATGGTTCACCAGACCGCCCACGACTATTGCCAGGAGAAGCTGCTGCCGCGCGTGCTCGAGGCCAACCGCCACGAGCACTTCGACCGCGAGATCATGAACGAGATGGGTGAGCTGGGCCTGCTTGGCGCCACCATCGACGGTTACGGCTGTGCCGGCATGAACTATGTCAGCTACGGCCTGGTCGCGCGTGAGGTGGAGCGCGTCGACTCCGGCTACCGCAGCGCCATGAGCGTGCAGTCCAGCCTGGTGATGTATCCCATCCATGCCTTCGGCAGCGAGGCCCAGCGCGAGAAGTACCTGCCCAAGCTGGCCACCGGCGAGTGGGTCGGCTGCTTCGGCCTCACCGAGCCGGACCACGGCTCCGACCCGGGCGGCATGACCACCCGTGCCACGCGCACCGAGAACGGCTGGCGCCTGAACGGCACCAAGAGCTGGATCACCAACTCGCCGATCGCCGATGTCTTCGTGGTGTGGGCCAAGGATGACGAGGGCGTGATCAACGGCTTCATCCTCGAGAAGGGTATGAAGGGGCTCACCGCGCCCAAGATCGAGGGGAAGTTCAGCCTGCGTGCATCCATCACCGGCCAGATTTCGATGCAGGACGTCGAGGTTTCCGACGACCAGCGCCTCCCGGGCGTGACCGGCCTGAAGGGGCCGTTCTCGTGCCTCAACCGCGCCCGCTTCGGTATCGCCTGGGGCAGCATGGGGGCCGCCGAGGCATGCTGGCACGCCGCGCGCCAGTACACCCTGGACCGCAAGCAGTTCGGCCGCCCGCTGGCCGCCAACCAGCTGATCCAGAAGAAGCTGGCCGACATGCAGACCGAGATCGCGCTCGGCCTTCAGGCCGCGCTGCGGGTAGGGCGCATGATCGACTCAGGCCAGCTGGTGCCCGAGGCGATTTCGCTGATCAAGCGCAACAACTGCGGCAAGGCCCTGGACATTGCCCGCGTGGCGCGTGACATGCACGGCGGCAACGGCATTGCCGACGAGTACCACGTGATTCGCCATGTGATGAACCTCGAGGCGGTGAACACCTACGAGGGTACCCACGACGTGCACGCGCTGATCCTCGGCCGTGCCCAGACAGGCATTCAGTCATTCGTCAACTGAACCGGGCGACGAGGAGTGCAACCATGAGCGGACCGCTTGACGGTATCGTGGTGCTCGATATGTCCCGCGTGCTGGCGGGCCCCTGGGCCGGCCAGCTGCTCGCCGACCTCGGGGCGCGGGTGATCAAGATCGAGCACCCCGAGCGAGGTGACGACACCCGTGGCTGGGGCCCGCCGTGGCTTGCGGAAGGTGACGATATCGAGCAGGTGGCGGCTTACTACCTGTGCGCCAATCGCGGCAAGCAGTCGCTGGCCCTCGACATCGCCACCAAGCAAGGCCAGGCGCTGGTTCGCCAGCTCGCCGAAGGCGCCGATATCGTGCTCGAGAACTTCAAGGTGGGCGGCCTGGCCAAGTACGGCCTCGACTACGCCAGCCTGAAGGCGCTCAATCCGAGGCTGATCGGCTGTTCCATCACCGGCTTCGGCCAGGATGGCCCCTATGCCCATCGTGCCGGCTACGACTTCATGATCCAGGCCATGGGCGGGTTGATGAGCATCGGCGGCGAGCCCGACGGCATGCCGATGAAGACCGGCGTGGCCATTACCGATGTGATGACCGGGCTCTACGCGACCATCGGGGTGCTGGCCGCCCTGCATGAGCGCGAGCGCACCGGCGAAGGGCGCCATGTGGATGTGGCCCTGCTCGACGTGCAGGTGGCGGCGCTGGCCAACCAGGCGCTCAACACGCTGGTCAGCGGCGTTTCGCCCGAGCGCCACGGCAACGCCCATCCCAACATCGTGCCGTACCAGGCGTTTGCCTGTGCCGATGGGCACCTGGTATTGACGGTGGGCAACGACGGGCAGTTCTCGCGCCTGGCCGAGCTGCTGGGCCACCCCGAGTGGGCCGCCGACCCGGCGTACGCCACCAACGCCGCTCGCGTGGGGAATCGCGAGGTACTGCTGCCGCAGATTCAGGGCATCCTGATGACCCGCACCCGCGATACGTGGCTGGCCGAACTGGAGGCGCGTGGCATTCCGGCAGGGCCGATCAACACCTTGAGCGAGGTGTTCGACGACCCGCAGGTGAAGCATCGCGAGATGCGCCGCACCCTCAAGCGCGGCGAACTCGACGTGCCCCAGGTGGCCAATCCGCTGCGCTTCGACAACCGGCCCGCCGTCAGCGATCGAGCGCCGCCCCGCCTCGGCCAGGACAGCGACGCGATTCTCACCGAAATGGGGCTGACAGCCGACGACATTGCCCGGCTTCGCCATGAGGGGATCGTTCGCTGAGTCACGCTTTTCGGCGGATTGCCTCTCTCTTTTCCCCGGTATGATCCTCTTGCGCAGCGCTATTCCCCTCGAATAGCGCTGCGCTGCTTGGTGCTTGAGTGCTTCCTTAGCCTCTGCCTGCCGCGACGGCGCCGTGGGGCTGGCACGAAGTTTTCCTTCGTTGGGTGCTTAATGATTCTTCAGTTCGAGCGTCGCCATTCGCGCTGGTATGAAATCCTGCTGTTCGGCTTGGGGCTTCACCTGCTGGTGGGGTTGCCGTTGGTCATCGGCTTGCCGGCCTTGGAAATGTGGGGCTGGGGCTACTGGCATGATGTTCCCGATAACCATCTCGCCACGCAGGCAGCGGTAGGCGCGGCCTATCTTGCGGCCATGCTTACGCTGCGGCGGCTGTTGGCCTACCCGGGGGCGCAATCGGCGGCGTTCATCATTCCCACCGTGACGTCAGCCTTCCTGCTTGCCGTGGCAGTGCTGCTCTTTCTGCGCCTGGAGTATTCACGCCAGATGCTGCTGGGCGGTTACGTCGTCTCCCTGGCCTGGTGTTTCACCGGCTACGCCTTGGGGCGACGGTTTCGCATCCCCAAGTTGGCGCTGGTTCCCTTTGGTGAAGCGCGCCAGCTGCTGGGCACGGAGCATGCCGATGTGCGCCTGCTGGATGCGCCGGACCTGGCCGGCGTCCGCTACGACGGGGTGGTGGCTGACCTGCGTGCCACAGATATTCCACCGCAGTGGGAGGCATTCCTGGCGCGCTGCACGCTGTGCCACCTGCCGGTTTACCATATTCGCCAGGTAGCGGAGTCGATGTCGGGCAGGGTCAGGATCGACCATCTCTCGGAGAATGAATTCGGCAGCCTGCTGCCCTCCTTGCCCTACATCGGATTCAAGCGCGTTGCCGACTTCGTCGGTGCACTGCTGCTACTGCCGCTACTGGTGCCGGTCATGCTCATCGTCGCCGTGCTGATCAAGCGCGACAGCCCGGGTCCGGCGCTGTTCCTCCAGCCCCGCATGGGCTATCGCCAGCGCCCTTTCCTCATGTACAAGTTTCGCAGCATGTACAGCGACATGAGTGGGAAAGACTTTACCCTGGCCGAAGACGACCCTCGCATCACACCGCTGGGTAAATGGCTACGCAAGTACCGCATCGACGAGTTGCCGCAAATTTTCAATATCTTGAAAGGCGAAATGAGTTTTATTGGTCCAAGGCCCGAGTCCGTGGCTCTGTCCCTTTGGTATGAAAAGGATGTGCCGTTCTTCAGCTATCGCCATGTGGTACGCCCGGGAATCACCGGCTGGGCCCAGGTAGAGCAGGGATATGCCGCTGAGATCGAAGGCATGTCGGAAAAGCTTCAGTACGATTTCTACTACATCAAGCACTTTTCCCTTTGGCTTGATGTTCTGATTACACTAAAGAAACTTTGGACATTATTGCGAGGATCTGGTGCAAGGTAAGGCAGTGATATCCGGTTGATGTTGCGCTTTACGGAAAGAGTTTTTTCATGGATAGAGTTGTTATAAAAATTTTTACAGGGGGGTTAAATGACTAAAGTAACCTATATCGAAGAATATGTGGTGCCGCAGCTTTTCACCACGGCATTTGAGTCATATGAGTTTGAGAAAAATAAGAAAAAATCGTCGGATGGGTATGGAAAGCTGGAGACGTTTGGCCTGCTTTGGGGGTACTCCATACCTGAAAAAGGTGATTTGCCGGCGCGCGTGGTAGCTACCATGGCCACGGTGGAAACATCGGCAACACGACATGAAGATTGGGTGCAGCCCAATTTTAACTCCATCATTGCCAAGAAGAAATTTTTTGAGAGATACTGGCAAAATATCGAGCTCGTGGGCACATTCCACTCCCATCCTTATGATGACCTTGATCACGTGAGGTTGAATAAAGGCTGGCAGGGTTCGTCGGAAGATAAGGAATTCTGGCCGGAATTCCATGAGATTGTCGCACCCGAGCAGGAATTGATGACGCACCTTGTCGTGACCATTGTCAAGCTATCCAAGCGCGGCTGGGCGATGCCTTCACGCTTAGCGGGTAGCGAAGAAATGCATGGCTACAAGCTGACGGCGGACGATCGCAAGTTCTGGCTGCGTGCCTATGCCACCAGCAGGGAGTGGGAGGAGGAATATACCTTCTCGGACGACATGGCATTGCAGGTGCCGGCGCTGCACGATTTCATGAAGTGGACGTCGCCTTGAGGCGTATCATTATTGCATTGGCATGTCTTCGTCTACGGTGCGGCATCTATTGCTTCCAAGACACGTTGTCGCAGAAGTGGTTCTCCTTGCTCCATTACCTCGGCCTCAACCCGCCAGTAGGGAAAGTGGCCGATGGCCTCCGGACTGTGTTGGACTTGAGCCAGCCGCAGCGCGAGGTGAACGTTTTGCACCTTGGCGGGCGCCTTGCCAAGGAAGTGCAGCTTTGCCTCATAGTCTTGGAGTGCATTGGTCCCGGTTTCTTCGGGCGGCAGGCACTGGATGGCAAAGGAAGCCAGACAGGAGTCGAACGCTTTCATTACCAGGCTTGTCGGAAGTGGACGCATGTCGTTCAGCAGGACAAGGGCAGCGGCAACATACATGGCATCAGTGTCACGGAAGTCGCTCAATGCCAGTTGGGTGTGTCGCAAGATCGCTTCGTGGTCCTGGCGATATGCGTCGGCGCCAATGAAGGTGAATGGCGTATCGGCCAGGCTGCGCTCGTAAGCTGAGTAACAGGCTTCTCGAAGGTGAGTTAACTGTCCGAGCCATGTCGTGTCGTGCGTATGTTGCACATCGAGGGTGGCCGGGTGGCCGTGCGAACCGTGAGGTGAGGGCATGGATCTTCCTGTGAAGGTGATGGGCAGGCGTGCCGCAATGGTCAGTACCGCTTATCTCGTGCATGGTACTTTTGGCAACAGAATCGATAAACACTTCATTCCTTTGGATTCTAACTTTGACGCGAGGTTGTGGCTGCCCTAATGGACCGTCACTTATGGCTGGTTGAATTTCCCCATGCTTCTCCTGATGTTTTGGCACGCTCGGGCCAAGGCCAGTGGCCACGCCTGCTGGCGGGCGGCTGGGTCTTTGCTTTCCTTGCGTTTCTCCTCGTGCTCCCTTCCGCCTATGCAATTTTCCCGCTGCTGGCGGCGGGCACCTTGCTGCCGCTGCTGGGGTGGGCCTGGTGGCGGGACAGGGCAGCCGTTGCGCTGGATCGCGACGATGCGCTGGTGCTGCTGGTGCTTGCCGCCTATGGGGGGCTGTGGTGCCTGGATGTGTGGCGCTCGGGCGAGTGGCCGGTAGGGCGGGGCGGCGAGGGGGTGTGGCTGCCGCTGTGGCCGCTGCTGGCGGCCGTGCTGCTGGTGGCCCTGCGCGCCTTCACGCCTGCGCCGCGGATGCTTTGGCTGGCGGTGAGCTGTGGCGCGGTAGGTGCGGGAAGCATCGCCGTGTACGAGCGGCTGGTCCTTGGCAAGGCGCGCGCCAATAACAGCATGAATGCCATTCCGTTCGGCAATCTTTCGCTGCTGCTGGGTGGGCTGGCGCTGCTCGGCGCGCTGTGGCTGGTCCGCCACCGGGAGGTTCGGCACCCCGTTCTGCTGGCGGGGGCCTTGCTTGCCGGCATGGCGGGGATGCTCGGCTCGCTGCTTTCCGGCACGCGGGGCGGGTGGGTGGCGGCGCCGCTGTTGCTGCTGCTGGTCTACCGGGCGGCCCGGCCGCTGGTGCCGCACCGTGCGCTGCATGGGCTGGCGGCAGCCATTGCCGCGCTGCTGCTTGTCGTGGCGCTGCTGCCGCAGAGCGGGGTGGTCAACCGGGTCCAGCAGGCGGTCGGCTATGCGCAGCAGTACTGGCAGGGCGAGGCGCGCTCGAACTCCGTGGGGCTGCGCCTGGACATGTGGCGTGCGGGCGGGGCGCTGTTCTTGGAACGCCCCTGGGTGGGCTGGGGCGAAGGAGGCCTGCAGCAGCGCCGCGATGAGCAGGTTGCCGCCGGTGGGCTTCACCCCAACATCCGCCGCTATGACCAGCTGCACAGTGAGCTGATCGACACCGCGGCCCGGCGCGGCACCCTGGGGCTGGCGACCCTGCTGGCGCTGTACGGCGTGCCCCTGGTGCTGTTCTGGCGCCGGCTGAATGCCCCCCGGATCGACCCGGGGGTGAGGTTGCTGGGGGCCGCTGGCGTGATGGTGGTGGTGGCCTTCATCGACTTCGGCCTGACCCAGTCGATGCTGCGTGATGCCCGCGGCCTGAGCGGCTTCCTTGGCCTGTGCGTGCTGTGCTGGGTGGCACTGCGTCGCCAGGAATGGCTGGTCCAGGCGCTGCCGGCGGGTGGACGCCAACCGTAGCCTGGGTGCGGGCAGCTTACCTGGGTGAAAAGCGCCGGCTCAGGCCGGTTTCGGCGATCATGCGCGTCGAGATCTCCTCGATGGAGAAGCGCGTGGTGTCGATGAAGGGGACATGCATCTGCCGATAGAGCCCTTCGGCCTGTTCCACCTCCTGGGTGCACTGGTCCAGCGAGCTGTAGCGGCTGTTGGGGCGCCTCTCGTGGCGAATGGCGGCCAGGCGTCGCGGGTCGATGGTCAAGCCGAACAGCTTGTGGCGGTACTGCGCCAGGGCCTTGGGCAGCTTGAGCACGCCGTCCTCGTCGAGATCGTCTTCGGTCAGCGGGTAGTTGGCCGCGCGAATGCCGAACTGCAGCGCCAGGTAGAGCGAGGTGGGGGTCTTGCCGCAGCGTGACACGCCGATCAGGATCACGTCGGCCTGGCTGTACTGGTGCGTCCGTGCGCCGTCGTCGTTGTCCAGCGCGAAGTGCACGGAGTGGATGCGGTCCATGTAGACCTCGTCCTGGCCGATGGAGTGGGTGCGGCCCACGCTGTAGCTGGAATGGCTGCCCAGCTCCTGCTCCAGCGGCTTGAGGAAGGTCGAGAAGATGTCGACCTTGAAGCCGGTGGCGCTGCGGATCACGTCGCGTATGGCCTCGTCGACGATGGTGTCGATGATGATCGGCTGTTCGCCGTCGCGCTGGGCGGTGGATTCGATGATGTCGACCAGCGCACGCGCCTTTTCGAGCGTGTCGATGTAGGGCTTGGTCAGCATGCGCAGCTCGATGTTCTCGAACTGGGCCAGCAGGCTGCGACCGAGGCTCTCGGCGGTGATGCCGGTGCCGTCGGAGATGAAGAAGGCGGTGCGGGGCATGGCTAGGTGCTTCCCTGTGACGGTGTCCCGGTATTGTCGAGTGGGCGGCGGTGGCAAGCAAGCCACTGCGGTTCCTGTGGTTTGGCTGGCCCCCCTCGAAGGCTCCCTGCAGGCGCTTCCCTCTGCCCGGTGACTACAGGAATCGCCTGAAACGGGCGACTGTTGTAAAAATCCTCCACTGACTTCGATGTTAGACCAATGGCGAATATGGACGCATGCGGGTAAGGTTACGACCATTGTGTTTCTTGCCTGTAACTCGGGCATCGACGATCAAGGCCAAGGCAAGGCCAAGGGGGAGTTTGTGCAAGGTAACGTGGAAGCTAATGTAGAAGACTACATCCTGTGGTTCGATCAGCTCGGCATGGACGACGTGGAGCGCGTGGGCGGCAAGAACGCCTCGCTGGGCGAGATGATCTCCAACCTGTCGGGAGCCGGCGTCACTGTGCCCGGCGGCTTTGCCACGACTGCCCATGCGTACCGTGAATTCCTCGCCCATGAGGGACTCAACGAGCGTATCAACCAGGCCTTGGCCAGGCTCGACGTGGATGACGTGACCGAGCTGGCGCGAGTCGGCGCCGAGATTCGCCAGTGGGTCATCGACACGCCGCTGCCCCCCGCCTTCGAGGAGCACCTGCGCTCGGCCTACGAAGCGCTGTCCAGCAAGCACCCCAGCCTCAAGGTGGCGGTGCGCAGCTCGGCGACCGCGGAAGACCTTCCCGATGCCTCCTTCGCCGGCCAGCAGGAGACCTTCCTCAACATCGAAGGCTTCGACAACGTCAAGCGTGCCGTTCACGAGGTGTTCGCCTCGCTGTTCAACGACCGCGCCATCTCCTACCGTGTCCACCGCGGCTACGCCCACGAGAACGTGGCGCTGTCGGCCGGCATCCAGAAGATGGTGCGCTCCGAGACCGGCGCTTCCGGCGTCATGTTCACCCTCGATACCGAGTCGGGCTATCGCGATGCGGTGTTCGTCACGGCCTCCTGGGGCCTGGGCGAGACGGTGGTGCAGGGCTCGGTCAACCCCGACGAGTTCTACGTGCACAAGCCGACCCTGGCCGCCGGGCGCCCGGCGGTGCTGCGCCGCAACCTCGGCTCCAAGCTGATCAAGATGGTCTATAGCGACGACGCCAGCGCGGGCAAGTCGGTGTCTACCGTCAATGTGCCGCTGAAGGATCGCGGTCGCTTCTGCATCAACGACGACCAGGTCATGGCCCTGGCGCGCCAGGCCATGACCATCGAGCAGCACTACGCGCGACCCATGGATATCGAATGGGCCCTGGACGGCGACGACGGCGAGCTCTACATCGTCCAGGCACGCCCGGAAACCGTGGTCTCCCAGCTGGAAGGTGGCAAGCTGGAGCGCTTCCACCTCAAGGAGAAGGGGCGCACCCTGGTGGCGGGCCGGGCCATCGGCCAGCGCATCGGGCGTGGCGCGGTGAAGCTGGTGTTCTCGCCTGAGGAGATGGACAAGGTCAAGCCGGGCGACGTGCTGGTCACCGACATGACCGATCCCGACTGGGAGCCGATCATGAAGCGCGCCTCGGCCATCGTCACCAACCGTGGCGGGCGCACCTGTCATGCGGCGATCATTGCGCGCGAGCTCGGCATCCCGGCCGTGGTCGGCTGCGGCGATGCCACCGAGCTGCTCGAGGACGGCCGCGATGTCACCGTCTCCTGCGCCGAGGGCGACACCGGGCATGTGTATGAAGGGCTGCTGGAGTTTGATCGCCGCGTCACCAGCGTCGACGCCATGCCGGAGATCCCCTTCAAGATCATGATGAACGTCGGCAACCCCGACCGCGCCTTCAGCTTTGCCGGGCTGCCCCATGCCGGCGTCGGCCTGGCACGCCTGGAGTTCATCATCAACCGCATGATCGGCGTGCACCCCAAGGCGCTGCTGGAATACGACACCCTGCCGCTGGAGCTGCAGCAGACCATCGACCTGCGCACGGCCGGCTATGCCGATCCCGTCAGCTTCTATGTCGACAAGCTGGTCGAGGGCATCGCCACGCTGGCGGCCGCCTTCCATCCGGAGCGGGTGATCGTGCGCCTGTCGGACTTCAAGTCTAACGAGTACGAGAACCTGATCGGCGGCAAGCTCTACGAGCCGGGCGAAGAGAACCCCATGCTCGGCTTCCGCGGGGCGTCCCGCTACATCTCCGACGCCTTCCGCCCCTGCTTCGAGCTGGAGTGCCAGGCGCTCAAGCGGGTGCGCGACGAGATGGGCCTCGACAACGTCGAGATCATGGTGCCCTTCGTGCGTACCACCGACGAGGCACGGGAAGTGGTGGAGCTGCTGGCGGCCAACGGCCTCGAGCGTGGCGTCAAGGGGCTCAAGGTGATCATGATGTGCGAGCTGCCGGCCAACGCCCTGCTGGCCGATGAGTTCCTCGAGTATTTCGACGGCTTCTCCATCGGCTCCAACGACCTGACCCAGCTCACCCTGGGGCTGGACCGCGATTCGGGCATCGTGGCGCACCTGTTCGACGAGCGTAATCCTGCCGTTAAAAAACTGTTGGCCATGGCGATCCAGGCCTGCCGTGCCCAGGGCAAGTACATCGGCATCTGCGGCCAGGGGCCGTCCGATCACCCTGATCTCGCCAAGTGGTTGATGGAGCAGGGAATTGATTCCGTGTCGCTGAATCCTGACGCGGTGCTGGAGACCTGGTTCATGCTGGCGGGCGAAACCCTCGGCTGATCTGGTTACGCAGGCTTACATAGTCGCCCGGTTGGCAGTCGTCAACCGGGCTTTTTTTCGCCTATGCTATAGCCTCTTACATGGAGTTACCGAGGGACTTCCGATGGACCACCGTTCAGTTTCATTTCGCCGTCGCTGGCTTGCCAGCGCTACGTCTCTCGTGATGGTGGGATTGCCGTGGCTGGCGCAGGCCGATGTCACCTTTCAGTACGAAGCTCCCGCCATTGCCCCCGAAGCCGCTTCCGGTTTCACCGACAAGCCGGGCTGGGCCACCGAACGCTTCGCCGTGGCCGCCGCCAACCCCCTCGCCACCGATGCGGGCTACCAGGTCCTCAAGGCCGGCGGCTCGGCCGTCGATGCCGCCATTGCCGTGCAGATGGTCCTCACCCTGGTCGAGCCGCAGTCGAGCGGCATCGGCGGCGGCGCCTTCCTGATGCATTACGATGGCAGCGACGTGGCGGCCTACGATGGCCGCGAAACGGCGCCCAGGGCCGTACGTGAATCGCTGTTCCTCGATGGCGACGGCGAGCCCCTGGCGTTTCTCGAAGCCGCGGCCAGCGGCCTCTCGGTTGGCGTGCCCGGCACGGTACGCATGCTCGAGATGGCTCACGAGCGTCACGGCAAGCTGCCTTGGCGAGAGCTGTTCATCCCCGCGATCACCTTGGCCGAGGAGGGCTTCGAGGTCAGCCCGCGGCTCCACACCAGCCTGGCCGCCGAGGAGCGCCTGCGCGATGATCCGCTGGGCGGGGCCTTCTACTACGACGACGAGGGCGAGCCGTTGGCGGCAGGCGAACGGCTGCGCAATCCGGCGCTGGGCGCCGTGCTGCGTGAAATTGCCGAGCATGGCAGCAAGGCGATGCACACCGGGGCGATTGCCGAGGATCTCGTGCAGCGCGTGCAGAACCATCCGCGTCGGCCCGGCGCCATCAGCCTGGAAGACATGGCCACCTACGTGGCGAAGGAGCGAGACCCGCTGTGCACCGACTGGCAGGCCTACCGTGTCTGCGGCTTTCCGCCGCCTTCGTCCGGTCACCTGACCATCATGCAGATCCTCGGCATGCTCGAGCACCTGCCCGAGCTGGACGAGGTGATGGTCGACGACCACCCCAGCGAGGCGTGGCTGCACCAGTTCCTCGAAGCCTCGCGGCTGGCCTTTGCCGACCGCGGCATGTACATCGCCGACCCGGACTTCGTCGACCCGCCCAGCGGCAGCTGGGAAAGCCTGCTCCACCCCGCCTACCTGGCCAACCGTGCCGAGCTGATCGGCGAGCAGAGCATGGGGCCGGACGCCGCGGAGCCGGGGCGGCCGGGTGGGCAGGATGCGGCCTGGGCCGTTCAGCCGGCCCAGCCCGAATACGGCACCAGCCACATCAGTGTCATCGACGAGCACGGCAACGCCGTGGCCATGACCACCACCATCGAGGCTGCCTTCGGTTCGCGCATGCTGGCCGATGGCGGTACCGGCCTGGCGGGAGGCTACCTGCTCAACAACGAGCTGACGGACTTCTCCTTCCGCCCGCTGGATGCGGACGGCACCCCCATCGCCAACCGCGTGGAGCCGGGCAAGCGGCCGCGCTCCAGCATGAGCCCCACGTTGGTGTTCGACCGTGAGAGCGATGAACTGGTCGCGAGCCTGGGCTCTCCAGGCGGGGCTGCCATCATCCACTACACCGCCAAGACCCTGGTGGCGATGCTCGACTGGGGCCTGAATGCCCAGGAAGCCCTGAACCTCCCCCATGCCATCACTCTGGGTGGGCCGGCCTACGTGGAAGAGGGGCGTTTCCCGGCGGCGCTGATCGAGGCGCTCAACGCCCGCGGCCATGAGGTCAGCGAGCGCGAGCTGACCAGCGGGTTGCAGGCCATCCAGCGTACCGAAGAGGGCTTTTTCGGCGGCGCCGACCCGCGTCGAGAAGGCGTGGTCATGGGCGATTGAGCGCGCATTCGCCTCAATGCCGCAGCCAGTTGCGTAGCTTCACCAGCAGCAGGGCGCCATCGCTGAGCTCGCGTCGTTCTTCGAGCAGCTCGGCGAGGTGGTCCGGGTAGTCGGTGATGATGGCGTCGACACCGAGGTCGATCAGCTGGGACATGCGCGCCCGGTCGTTCACCGTCCAGGCGTGCACTTCGTAGCCGAGCTGGCGGGCCAGGCGGATTTCGTTTTCGGTGATGCGATTGTGCCGCAGGCCTAGGGCATCGAAGCGGCGGCGATCCAGTGTGCCCGGCATGACCAGCTGTGCGAGCAACGTGACCCGCAGCTCCGGCTCGCGCGCCTTGATCATGTCCACCACGGCCGGCGACATGATGGCGAGGCGGGTTTCACCGACCACGTTCGGATCACCGCAGCTCGATGCGCGCTGCGGCGTCTCGCTGCGCGCAAGACAGGCCCGCCGCGCCTCGCTCTCGCGGTGCAGCGCGGCGAGCACCCCCTCGACCAGCACGGCTTCGGCGCCGGGGTCGGGTTTCAGGTCGATCATCAGCGCGCTTCGCCCACGCACCGCGGCGAAGGCTTCATCGAGCGTGGCGATCCGCTCGCCCACGAAGGCGTCGCCGAACCAGCTGCCCACGTCGAATTCACGAAGCTCGGCCAGCGGCACATCGCGGACGTTGCGTGGGTCGCCGGTCAGCCGCTGCAGGCTGCGGTCGTGATACAGCACCACCGCTCCGTCCGCGGTCAGGCGCGCATCGATCTCGACATAATCGGCACCATCGCGGATGGCCTGCTCGATGGCGGGCAGGGTGTTCTCGGGCGCCGCCATGGAGCTGCCGCGATGGGCGATATTGGTCACCTCGTCGCGCAGCTCGAAACTGTTGACAATCAGCCACGCCTGGCTGAGGGCGAACAGCACCACGGCCAGTTCGATGCCCCAGGCGAGCCGGCCCGGGTGCGCGTCGGGCGGCGGCGGCGCAGGGCGCGGCTCGCGGTGCGCCAAGTGCAGGTAAAGGCACGCCGAGAGCAGGGCGTTGGCGGCGATGCCGACGAAGGTGATCGCCAGGGTGACCAGCACATAGCCGGTGACGTAGGCCAGCATGGCGGGAATCAGCACCGCGTTGCGCTCCGGCAGCCACCACAGCATGGGCGTCACGAGGCGATCGAACAGCAGGCCGGCGCCGAAGGGCAGGGCAAGGATCAGCAGCAGCAGGGAGAGCACCACCAGCGCGACCTTGCCACGCTGGCCGCGGGTCAACTCGCCGCTGCGCCGAAGGGCGGCGAGCGGCGGCAGCGCTTCCAGCACCGCAACCGGCAGCGCCAGGATCCAGCGCACGTAGAGCCCGCCGGCGAGCACCGCCCAGCCGAGGCCGAGCGGCACCGCCACGCCGAGGTAGTACCACAGCGCTGCCGGGCGCATGCGCATGACGTAGTAAGGATCGAGCCCGCCGAGGAACAGCTCGTAGAGCCAGCCGAGCAGCACGACCGCCGGCACGAGCAGGAGCAGCTGGGTGCCGACCTGCAGCGCGATCAGGCCGGCCAGCGCGGGCAGCCGTCGCAGGCTCTGCCACAGCGCGATGAAGGCCAGCCGGTAGTGGTTGTCGCGGCGCTTCACCGCCACCAGGATCATGCCGGCCTGCTGCAGGTACAGGACCAGAAACACCAGTGCGATGGCCGCCAGCGACCATAGCAGGCCCGCCGGACTGAGCAACAGCGCCAGCAGCTCCGCATTGGTGACGACGGGGCGATCGAAGCGGGCGAGCAGGCCGGTCAGGGTCCAGGCGATGGCCGGCAGCAGCAGGCTGGAAGCGAGCAGGGTGAAGAACAGGTGGTAGGCCAGCAGCGGACGGACGTGCTCGCGCAGGCTGCGCAGCAGCTCCAGGCCGAGGGTCGAGGGCGAAAGCGGATGGAAAGTCATGCCTAAAGGGTGGCACCGAGGGGCTCTTGTGGGCAAGGGGTGGCCGGCCGCCACCCCTGGCTCATCGAGGCGGTGCGCCTAGGCTTCCAGGGCGAGGCGCTCCTCGGCCACCACGATGCCGTTGTTGTCGGCATAGAGCCACTGGCCCGGCCGCAAGGTCACGCCGGCGAAGGTAACCGCCACGTCGCGCTGGCCTTCGCCGCGCTTCTCGCTCTTGCGCGGATGGGCGCCGAGTGCCTGCACGCCGAGATCGGTGTCGGCCAGCACGTCCACGTCGCGCACGCAACCGTACATCACGATGCCCGCCCAGCCGTTGTCGGCGGCCTGCTCGGCAAGCATGTCGCCCAGCATGGCGCAGCGCTGGGAGCCCCCGGCATCCACGACCAGCACGGCGCCCTCGCCGGGTTCGGCGACAGCCTGCTTGACCAGCGAGTTATCCTCGAAGCACTTGACGGTGCGCACCGGGCCGCAGAAGGCTTCACGGCCGCCGTAGTTGACGAAGATGGGGTCGAGGACCTTGACCTCGGGGTGGGCATCACAGATATCGGGCGTGATGATGGCGCTCATTGCTGGGCTCCTGGCCGTGGACGTGTGCATGGCATGATGGGAAGTGTGCAGGGCATGATGCCACACAGGCGGCGGGCCCGGCGCTCGTCGATTCGTCGCAGGGCGACGCCGTGGCCACGGCGTCGCTCGGTGGGGGCGGGCGCGGTCAGAAGCGCAGCCCGATGGAGGCCGTGAAGGAGTCGAGCGTATAGTCGCTGTCGAAATCGTAGCGCTCGTACTCGGCGCGCAGCATCACCGGGTGGAAATTGAACTGGGCGCCGAGCCCATAGACGGGATCGACGCCATCCTGGTCGCGCAGCTCCAGGCTGGCATCGCCCAGGTTGCCGGAGACCGTGGTATCCCATCTGGCCGCCCCGACCTTGGCGAAGGGGGCGAACCAGGAGGTAACGGGGAGCTGGCCCACCAGGCTGGCCCCGTAGGCTGTGGACTCGAGGTCGGCCCCGCCGCCTTCGCTGCCGTGCAGCTGAACGCGGCCAAGGTCGGCATAGAAGATCTCTGCCGCCACATAGCGGTTGAATTGATAGCCGGCAAACCCTTTCCAGGCGTTGTCGTCGTCATCGATGCTGAATTGACGTGCCCCGCTCTCGATGAAGTTGTCTACCTCTTCCCGGTCATTTTCCAGGGAGCTGAAGCCGGTGCCCAGGCCCAGGTAGGCGTAGCGCTCGTGAGGCGAGCCGGCCATGGCGCTGCCGGCTGCTGCCAGGGCGGTGCAGGTGAACGCAGTGGTGAGCAATATGCGAATGGTCATGGGCATGACTCCTTGAATCCCTTTGCTGTCGAAACGTCCCTGTTCTTTTTTGCACGAGCCCATGTCACTGTTATTCATGCTCATGCGGGTCATTTAAAGCTAGCTGGGCGCCGCTGGCCGCTCAAGCCGGCGTGCGTAACCAAAGGTAGTGGACGGGGCGATCCCGGGCGAAGAATTCATGAGAAGAACCCATGACAGGGCCGGAAGGCGGAACCAAAAAAAGCGCCCCATAGGGGCGCTTCGTTCATCGGCTCCGGCACCTGCTGTCAGGCGCCATCGATGTTGCGAGCATCGGAGACGAACTTGATCTTATCAGAACCGAGGGGCTCAGGCTTCCTGGGCGACCGGGATCACGTTGGAAGCGGCGTTCTGATACTCCTCGATCTCATGGAAGTTCATGTAACGATAGATCTCGCCGGCCATGGCGTCGAACTCGCCCATGTAGCGCTGGTACTCCTCCACCGTGGGCAGGCGACCTTCCACCGCGGCCACCGCGGCCAGTTCCGCCGACGCCAGGTAGACGTTGGCGCCGTCGCCCAGGCGGTTGGGGAAGTTGCGGGTGGAGGTGGAGACCACGGTGCTCTTGGCGGCGACGCGGGCCTGGTTGCCCATGCACAGCGAGCAGCCCGGCATTTCCATGCGCGCACCGGCGCGGCCGTAGATGCCGTAGTAGCCTTCCTCGGTCAGCTGGTGCTGGTCCATCTTGGTCGGCGGCGCCAGCCACAGGCGGGTCTTCAGGCTGCCGGCGGGCTGCTTCTCGAGCAGCTTGCCGGCGGCGCGGAAGTGGCCGATGTTGGTCATGCACGAGCCGATGAACACCTCGTCGATCTTCTCGCCGGCCACTTCGGAGAGCAGGCGCGCGTCGTCCGGGTCGTTCGGCGCGCAGAGTACCGGCTCCTTGAGCTCCTCGAGGTCGATCTCGATGACCTCGGCGTACTCGGCGTCGGCGTCGGCGCGCATCAGGCTCGGGTTGGCCAGCCACTCTTCCATGCCCTGGATGCGGCGCTCGATGGTACGGCGGTCGCCGTAGCCGTTGGCGATCATCCACTTGAGCAGGGTGATGTTGGAGTTCAGGTACTCCGCCACGCTCTCCTCGGACAGCGTGATGGTGCAGCCGGCGGCAGAGCGCTCGGCGGAGGCGTCGGAGAGTTCGAAGGCCTGTTCGACGGTGAGGTCCTCGAGCCCTTCGATCTCCAGCACGCGACCGGAGAAGGCGTTCTTCTTGCCCGCCTTGGCCACGGTCAGCAGGCCCTGCTTGATGGCGTAGTAGGGAATGGCGTGGACCAGGTCACGCAGGGTGACGCCCGGCTGCCGCTTGCCCTTGAAGCGCACCAGCACCGATTCCGGCATGTCCAGCGGCATCACGCCGGTGGCGGCGGCGAAGGCGACCAGGCCCGAACCGGCCGGGAAGGAGATGCCCAGCGGGAAGCGGGTGTGCGAGTCGCCGCCGGTGCCGACGGTGTCGGGCAGCAGCATGCGGTTGAGCCAGCTGTGGATGATGCCGTCGCCCGGGCGCAGGGAGACGCCGCCGCGGTTCATGATGAAGTCGGGCAGGGTGTGGTGGGTTTCCACGTCGACCGGCTTCGGGTAGGCGGCGGTGTGGCAGAACGACTGCATCACCAGCTCGGCCTGGAAGCCGAGGCAGGCCAGGTCCTTGAGCTCGTCGCGGGTCATCGGGCCGGTGGTGTCCTGGGAGCCCACGGTGGTCATCTTCGGCTCGCAGTACATGCCCGGGCGCACGCCCTCCATGCCGCAGGCCTTGCCGACCATCTTCTGGGCCAGGGTGAAGCCCTTGCCGGTGTCCTTGGGCTGCTCGGGCAGGCGGAACACGTCGGACTGGGGCAGGCCCAGCGACTCGCGTGCCTTGCCGGTCAGGCCGCGGCCGATGATCAGCGGGATACGGCCACCGGCGCGCACCTCGTCGAGGATCACCTGGGTCTTGAGTTCGAAGGTGGTCAGCACTTCGTCGGTGCCGTGCTTGCACACCTTGCCCTCGTACGGATAGACGTCGATGACGTCGCCCATCTCGAGCTTGGAGACATCCATCTCGACGGGCAGGGCGCCGGCGTCTTCCATGGTGTTGAAGAAGATCGGGGCGATCTTGCCGCCGAAGCAGAAGCCGCCGGCGCGCTTGTTGGGGACGTTCGGGATGTCGTCACCGAAGAACCACAGCACGGAGTTGGTGGCGGACTTGCGCGAGGAGCCGGTGCCGACCACGTCGCCCACGTAGGCGACCGGGAAGCCCTTGGCCTTTACTTCCTCGATCTGCTTCAGCGGACCGGTGGAACCGGGCACCTCGGGCACGATGCCTTCGCGCTCGTTCTTGAGCATGGCATTGGCGTGCAGCGGGATGTCGGGGCGCGACCAGGCGTCCGGCGCGGGCGAGAGGTCGTCGGTGTTGGTTTCGCCGGGCACCTTGAACACGGTCAGGGTGATCTTCTCGGCCAGGGCGGGCTTGGACAGGAACCACTCGGCCTCGGCCCAGGACTGCATGACGTCCTTGGCCACGGCGTTGCCGGCCTTGGCGCGCTCTTCCACGTCATGGAAGGCGTCGAACATCAGCAGGGTGTGCTTGAGCTGCTCGCCGGCTTCCTTGGCCAGCGACTCGTTGTCGAGCAGCTCGACCAGGGTGGCGATGTTGTAGCCACCCTGCATGGTGCCCAGCAGCTTGACGGCGTGCACCTTGTCGACCAGCGGGGACTCGGCCTCGCCCTTGGCGACGGCGGTGAGGAATCCGGCCTTCACGTAGGCGGCTTCGTCGACGCCCGGCGGTACGCGGTTGGTCAGCAGGTCGAGGATGAACTCTTCTTCGCCAGCGGGCGGGGCCTTGAGCAGCTCGACCAGAGCGGCGGCCTGTTCGGCATTCAGGGGCTTCGGCGGGACGCCCTCGGCGGCGCGTTCTTCGACATGTTGGCGATAGGCTTCAAGCACGTTGGGGCCCTCATCTGTGTGTTGCCCAAAGCGGCTCGATACGGCGATGAACATCCGCGAAATGGCCGCTTTGGTTGGGAAACAACCGTAGTCACTGGGTGGCGAGATTCTACGGCAAACTGTCGACAATGTTAAGTTGGGCCCCGGTTTCGCCGCCTTGAACTTTGGTCGTCGCAATGTTGCTCGGCTACAGCGTGCCTCTATCCACGCCCCGCGTTACCATTGGTTGCCATGAAGCGTTCATGAACCTGGCCATGAAGCTGGTCATGAAGCTGTTCATGAAAAAGTACGAAGCGGAAGGGTGCGGTAATGGCATGAGTGAACCTGTTTCCTCCCCCTGCGTCGGGCTCTGTTCGACGACCCTGGGCGACCTGGTGTGCCGCGGCTGCCAGCGCAGCGCTGCCGATATCGCAGGCTGGCCCGCCCTCACTGGCGAGCAGCGTCGGGCCCGCATGCTCGAGCTGGATACGCTGCGCGAGCAGGTTGCCGCACGCTACCTGCGCATCGTCGATGCCGAGCGGCTCGCGGCGCAGATGACCCAGCACCGGGTTCGCTTTCGGCCCGAGCAGCCGCCGCTTTCCCGGGCCGTCGAGCTGCTGCGGGTCGGGCGGGGGCGCATGCGGGACCTGTCCCGCTATGGCCTGCAGGCGCAGGGTGTCGCCGCGGGCTGGAGCATCGCCGAGCTGCATGAAAGGTTGAGCGAGACCTTGCTGCAGGAAGCCGCGCGCCGAGGCGAGGCCTGGGCGAATCATCGGCGGCCAGGGCTACCCCCTGCCTCGTTGTCCTAACCGAGTGAGACCCTATGCACGACACCCTGGATGTAACCGGTCGCGATTCCCTGCTGCCACCGGATCTGCTTGCCTTCCTTGCCTGTCCCACGCCGGATGCCTGGGTGGCATGGGCGCTGGACAACCCTGAGCTGCTGCTGATCGATCATGCCCAGTGCGAGAAGAAGGCCGCCTCGACGGCCATGAGCCTGCTCTATCGCTATGTCGACCAGCCATTGCTGCTGGCCAAGATGTCCCAGCTGGCGCGCGAGGAGCTGCTGCACTTCGAACAGGTGGTCAAGCTGATGGAGGCGCGCGGCATTGCCTACCGCCACCTGAGCGCCTCGCGCTATGCGGAGGGGCTGCGCAAGCACGTGCGGCCTCAAGAACCGCAGCGGCTCGTCGATATCCTCATCATCGGTGCCTTCATCGAGGCCCGCAGCTGCGAGCGCTTCGCTCGCCTGATACCGCACCTGGACGACGAGCTTGCCAAGTTCTATCGCTCTCTGGTTAAGTCGGAAGGGCGTCATTACGAAGATTACATAATGTTGGCGCGACACGTCGCAGCTGAGCCGATCGACGACCGGGTGGCCTTTTTCGCTGCGCGGGAGGCCGAACTGATCGTCGCGCCGGATGAGGCGTTTCGTTTCCATAGTGGTGTACCCGCCTGAAGGGCACCACCTTCGCCACGCAGGGTTACATGATGCAGGACGCTACCGTAGAGAAACCTGACAGCGAATGGGATCACCTGGCGCTGTTCGGCCAGTTTTCCCTCATGCTCGGCGATGACCTACTGACGCAGTTCAGCTATGACAAGGTCAAGGCCTTGCTGGTCTATCTGCTGCTGCACAAACAGCCCGTCAATCGGGCGAGCCTGGCGGAATTGCTGTGGCCCGACCAGGGCCTGTCCTCCGGACGCACCAACCTGCGCCACGCCCTGCACTGCCTGCGGCAATCGCTGGGGGAAGAGGCGGAGCGGGTGCTGGTGGTCTCGCGCCAGACCATCGCCTTCCGCAAGCCCGACGACTGGCGCTTCGACCTGCACGAGCTGCAGCAGCTGCTCGACGCGCCGGGCGATGTCGCGACCCTGGACAAGCTGCTCAAGCGCTATCGCGGCGATCTGGTCGAGGAGCTGCAGCTGCCCGCATGCACCGAGTTCCAGCGCTGGCTGGTGCAGCTGCGCAACGAATGGCGGCAGCGGGTGATCCGCTTCGCCGAAGAGGTGCTCGACCGGCACGAGGGCGTGCCCGTCGACCTGCTGCAGGCGCTCGTCAGTCGTTTCTCGGGCTACGGCCCCTTCCACGAGCGCCTGGTCAGGCAGCTGGCCGAGCAGGGCCAGCTGGCGGCCGCCCACGAACAGTACAACGCCTACCTGCAGCTGCTGGCGCTCTCCGGCCAGCAGCCGGAGCCGGCCTTCCTCCAGTTGGCGCGCCACTGGTCCGACGGCAGCCCCGACCTGCAGCGACTCTCGCCCCAGGGGGCCTTCTCGCGCACCCTGGCGGCGGGTAGCTCGCCGCTGCGCGAGGACGAGATCGAGCAGCGCCAGCTTTCGGTGATGGCCATTCGCCTGCGCGTGAAGGGGGATTTCTCCGCGCGCGACGAGACCCGCGCCTGCCTGGCCCTGCAGATCGAGCTGATGCGCTGGCTCGAGCAGCAGTGCCACCACCTGGGCGGTTTCTGGCTACCGGGTGCCACCGGCGGCCTGGGCCTGGCCTGCTTCGGCACCCATGGGCCGGCGCATCAGCTGGCCGAGCTGGTGGCGCTCTACGAACACTGCCGCCGGGTATTGCCGGATGAAGTGGCCCGCCACTGGTCCGGCGCCGAGGAGCCGCCGCGCATCGAGCTGGCGGCCGGACTCAACAGCGGCCGGGTGGTCTACCTGCCGGAGCGACAGCTGGTCGACCCGCTGGGCCAGGTGACCCAGGGCTCGCTGGAACTGATGAGCGCCGCCGAAGGCAGCGAACTGGTCATCTCCCAGGAGGCCAGCCAGCACATGCCGCCAGCGCTGGACCTGCAGCCGCGTCTCTCGTCGCGGCTGGTGGCGAGCGATGGCCGGGTACGCCTGCGTGCCCTGGTGCTGGGCCACAACGAAGGCGGGCGCGATGCCATGCCACCGAGCCTGGTGGGTCGCGAAGGGCCGCTGCGTACGCTGCGCGACGCCCTGGCGCGGGCGGGCATCGGCCTGCGCCAGAGCGTGCTGGTGCGCGGTGCGTCGGGCATGGGCAAGTCGGCCTTGATGGTCGGCTTTCGCCAGCTGGAGCTGAGCCGCGACGCCGCCATCTGCTGGCAGCCCACCACGCGGCTCTCGGTGCTGGAGCCCTATGGGGTGGCGCGTGCCCTGCTGCGCTGGCGGCTGGGAGGGGAGCTGAACCCCAAGCGCCTGCGCGGGCTGCTGCAGGAATCCGTGGAGCTCTCCCTGAGCGAAGAGCAGTTCGCCCTGCTGGAAGAGGCGCTCGGCGTGCGCGAGACGCCCGAGGTGTCGCGGCTCGCCAAGAGCGGCGAGGCCGCCGAGCTGGTGGTGGCACTGCTGTGTCGCGTGATCGAACGCCAGGCCATGGAGCGTACCCTGGTGCTGATGATCGACGACCTGCAGTGGCTCGACGAGCCCTCGTTCCGGGTGCTGGCCGGGCTACAGGCGCGGCTGCCGATCAACTGCGCCTTCCTGCTGGTGGCCAGCCATCATGGACGCGAGGCGCTGCCGACGCGGCTGCACTGGGACCAGCAGCTCACCTTGGGGCACCTCGACGCCATGCAGTCGTCGCGGCTGCTGTCGCAGCTGGCCAGGCGCTACCGGCTGCATCTCAGCCCCCGGCTGCGTGGCCAGATCATCGAGCGCTGCGACGGCGTGCCGCTCTACCTGCAGGAGATCTGCCGGCGCCTGGAGATGGATCGTCGCGAGGGGCGCAGCGTGCACCTCGACGAACTGCCGCGGGGCCTGCTGGGGCTGCTGGCGGGGCGAATCGACCAGCTCGACGGTGACCGCGAGGTCGCCCACGTGGCCGCCGTGCTGGGCCGGCGATTCCGGCTCGACTTCCTCGCCGAGTGCAGCGGCTGGGAAATGGCTTCGCTCAATCGTGCCCTGGAGCAGATGCGGCGGCTCGAGATCATCGAGCCCGCCGGCGGAGAGGGCAACAGCCGCGAGTTCCAGTTCAGCCACCTGCTGCTGCAGGAGGCGGCCTATCTCTCCTGCCCGCGCGACGTTCGCGTGCGTATCCATCGCCAGGTGGTCAGCCTGATCGAGGAGCGCTTCCCGGCCTGGATCAGCCGCCATCCGGGCGACTTCGCCACCCATCTGCGGCGCAGCGGGCACTACGCGCGCGGCGCGCGCTACTTCGAGCTGGCAGCCCGCGAGGCGCTCAAGGTCAGCGCCAACCGCACGGCGCTGAAGATGGCCGACTTCGGCCTGGCCAGCCTGCGCCACGTGGAGGATCAGGCCGAGCGCGAGATCAGCCTGCTGACGGTGCGTGGCCAGGCCGCCTTCGCCCTGGAAGGCCATGGCTCGCCCACGGCCCACGAAAGTTTCGTGCGTGCCCGTGAGCTGCTGGTCCAGCACGAGGGAAGCCAGGCCGAGGATACCGAGGATCTCGAGCAGGCCTTCCTCGTCAAGTGGGGGCTGTGGGTCGGCTGTAGCCAGCGCCACGCCCATGCCGATGCGTTCTCGCTGGCGGCCAGCCTGGCCGCCATCGCCAGCCGCCTGGAAGACCCGCGCTATCGCCGGCTGGCGGATTATGCCCGGGCCAACTGCGAGTACTGGGCTGGGCGCATCGGCCAGGCCTTCGATCACCTCGACGAGATCGCGCCACTGGAACAGCCGATGATGATCGAATGGCTGCCCTTCTCGGAGCATCCCCAGGTGGCGGCCGCCTGCTTCCAGGGCTGGGCCATCTGCCTGCGAGGCGACTATCGGCGCGCCGAGCAGCAGGTCGAGGCGGCCATCCGCCTAGCCGAACGGATCGGTCATCCCAGCTCGCTGGCCATGGCACTGCTGTTCGCGGCGGCGCTCTATCGCCAGCTCGGTCACGTTCACCTGGCGGCCCGGCGCGCCGAGCAGGCCGTGACGCTGACCGAAACGCCGGATCTGCATCTTTGGCAGGTGTCGGCCCAGGGCATCCTCGGCTGGCGCCGGGCCCTGTCGGGCGACCGCGACGGCCTGGCGCTGGTCGAGCTGGCGCTCGAGGAACTGGGCGAGATCACCGGCAGGGATCGCTACCACCGGCCGATTCTCTGGTACAGCGATGCCTGCGTTGCCCTGGACGAGCTGGTGCGGGCCGAGGATTACCTGGATCAATCGCTGCTGATCGCCCGCGAGCGCAGCACGCTGTTCGTGCCGGAGCTGGCGGTGCAGCTGGCCCAGGTGCGGTACCGCCTCGGGCGCTCGCGTGACGAGGTGCGCCGGTTGGTGGAGCAGGCCTTGGAGTGTTCGCGTCAACACGAGAACCTGCACCAGGAGCTATGCGCCCTGGAGGCCTGGCTGACCCTGGTGGACGAGAATGACGAGCATGCGCGTGAACAGCTTCGGCGCCTGCTCAATGGCGTCAGCCACAGCGATGCACCGGTGCTGGTGCGCTGGCGCATGCTACTCGATCGCCGCGAGGTCTCGTCGGTGGGTGCGGAAGGGCGGCTGACGGTGGACGGCTCCTAGCCGGAGCCAGTCGTCGCCGCTGCGGCTCACAGGGTGTCGGCTTCCAGCAGGGTGATGCGCTGCAGGGCATCGCCCTGGCTGGTGCCGCACAGGGCGGGGTCGTAGTCGAAGCGCCGGCACACCTCGGGTCGCTCGGGAGTGCCGAACAGGCGGCACAGGTTGTCGGCATCCAGTTGCAGGCAGCGCATGCCGGCCGGCTTGCCTGCCGGCATGCCGGGAATGGGCGAGCTGATCGAGGGCGCGATGCAGCAGGCGCCGCAGCCGGGGCGGCAGCCTGGCGAAACCGCGAGCAGCCCCTGGGGGGTGCCGCGTCCGAGGGTCATGGCCTGGCCTCGGCGATGGCGCCCTTGTCGATGCCTTCAAAGGCCTGGACTCGCGTGGCGCTGCCGGTCTCGCTGGTGATCCGGCGGGCCAGCCAGGCGGCGATGTGCTCGACCGAGGTGGGAGCGTCCATCACGATGCAGCGCTCCACGGGCAGGCGCAGATGGAAGCGGCCCTGTTCGGAGCGGTAGCGGCTGGTCAGGCTTTGGCGGCACTCCTGTTCGGCCTGGGGTGCCAGGTCCGCCTGGTCGATCAGGTAGCGGTCATTCAGCCAGGCTGCCCAGCGAGCCTCGAGGGCTGGGCAGCGCTCGCCGCGTTGCCAGATGTGCAGGCGCGAGCGATGGCCGTGGGTGATGCGCTGGCAGTTCCCGGCGTGTCGCTTGAGGCCGTGGCTATAGGTGTAGAAGGCCCCGTCGATGGTTTCCTCGCGCAGGCGCAGGCGCAGGTCACTGATCCGGGGAGGCGGGCGCTTCATCAACTCGCGGCTGAGGAAGCTGGCGAGACGCACTGGAGTGATCTCCGCCCAGGGCAGCAGGGTGAAGGCCTGGCGCGGGGCGCGCACCTCCATGGGGTAGGGCAGCAGGGTGCGCACGCTGAGCCCTTCGCTGCATTCGCCGATGGTGACGCCGGGCGCATGGCTCGGCACCAGCAGCGTATGATCGATGCCGGCATCGAGGCGCGACTTGATCCATGGCCGTATCAGGCCGCAGTCGAACAGCATGCCGTCCTCGCCGACTTCTCCATCCAGCTCGACATCGACGAACCAGCTGACGCCGATTAGCCCGCGTTGCGGGCACCACAGCGATGCCTCGAGCTGGCTCATGCGGTTGACGAATCGCGTCATCTGTCGATCTCGTGAAGTGGCAGGTGCCGGTGTCGGCAGCGTCTCGCCTAGGCGAGGCGCGGGGATCCGGTCCGGCGCGGCCAGTCTACCGGTTGGGCTGGAGGCTGGCCAGGCCCTGCCGTAGTTGCTAGACTTCCGGCCCCTCTTGCCTGCACCAGGGCGCCTCCTGAACGCTGACGAGTGCAAGCGTCATCCCGGAAGTGCCGAGCGTGCCATCGTCCTGACAACGGTGACCCATGAAAGCTCCCGAACTGCTCTCCCCGGCGGGGACGTTCAAGAACATGCGCTATGCATTCGCCTATGGCGCCGATGCCGTCTATGCCGGCCAGCCGCGCTATTCCCTGCGCGTGCGCAACAACGACTTCAAGATCGACAACCTGCACCGCGGCATCGCCTATGCCCACGAGCGGGGCAAGCAATTCTACGTGGCCTCGAATATCGCGCCGCACAACAGCAAGCTCAAGACCTACCTGCGCGATATGGAGCCGGTGATCGAGGCCGGGCCGGATGCGCTGATCATGTCTGATCCGGGGCTGATCATGATGGTCCGCGAGCGCTGGCCGGAGCAGGTGATCCACCTCTCGGTGCAGTCCAACGTGGTCAACTGGGCGGCCGCGAAGTTCTGGCAGCAGCAGGGCATCAGCCGCATCATCCTGTCGCGGGAGCTGTCGCTCGAGGAGATAGCGGAGATTCGCGCCGAGTGCCCCGAGCTCGAGATCGAGACCTTCGTGCACGGTGCGCTGTGCATCGCCTATTCCGGCCGCTGCCTGCTTTCCGGGTACTTCAACCACCGTGATCCCAACCAGGGCACCTGCACCAACGCCTGCCGCTGGCAGTACAACACCGTGGCCGCGGCACAGGACGAGACCGGCGACCTGGTGCCGGCCAACTCCGCGGCCGCCCATGCGGGAAGCGGCGTCTGGACGCCAGGCCAGGGCGGGCTGATTGCGTCGGGCAGCGGCAGCGCGAGCCATAGCACCGCGACGGCCGGAGGCGTGGAAGGGCAGGACGAGCTCTCCGCGCTGATCGAGGATGCCACGCGTCCGGGCGAGCTGATGCCGGTCTTTGAAGACGAGCACGGCACCTACATCATGAACTCCAAGGACCTGCGCGCCGTGCAGCACGTGCCCCGCCTCACCGAGATGGGCGTGACCTCGCTGAAGATCGAAGGGCGCACCAAGTCGCACTACTACGTGGCGCGTACCGCCCAGGTCTACCGCCGCGCCATCGACGACGCCGTGGCCGGCCGGCCGTTCGACATGCGCTTGATGGATGAGCTCGACAACCTGGCCAACCGCGGCTACACCGAAGGCTTCTACCGTCGCCATGTCCACGATGAATACCAGAACTACGAGCGCGGCAACTCGTTGGGCGTGCACCAGCAGTTCGTCGGCGAGGTGATCGGCTACGATCCAGGCCGAGGTGTGCTGGAAATCGAGGTCAAGAACCGCTTCGAGGTGGGTGACGGCATGGAGCTGATGCTGCCCGGCGGGAATCGCCGTTTCGTCCTCGAGCATATCGAGAACAAGCAGGGCGAGGCCGTGCAGGTCGCGCCCGGCTCAGGCCATGTGGTGCGCATTCCGGTGCCTGGCGAGGCCATCGCCCCGGAGCGCATCGAATTTGCCCTGCTGATGCGCGACCTAAAGGGCTAGCGGAAAGGATTGCTTCGCAGAGAGAACCTCACGGGCGGCCATGGGCCGCCCGTCGCGCCTGCGCGGTGCTAGGAAGGCGTGTCGGGTTCGCCCGCATGGAGGCCCACGCCGTTGCGCCCGCTGTGCTTGATGCCGTACATGGCCTGGTCGGCGGCGTCGATCATGGTCTTGGCATCGGGGAAGCCGCGCCCCTCCTCCAGCGAGGCGATGCCGATGGAGGCGGTCACGCACAGCGGTTCGCCTTCCGGCTTGGCCAGCGGCTGGGTAGCCAGGTACTGGCGAATGCGGTTGGCCAGGGCGGTAGCCTGGCCGTGCCGGGTATTGGGCATGATGATGAGGAACTCTTCCCCGCCATAGCGGCCGGCCAGGTCATGCTCCCGCACCATGGTCGCCAGGGCCCTGGCGAAGCGCACCAGGACTTCATCGCCGAAACGGTGGCCGTAGCGATCATTGATGCGCTTGAAGTGGTCAAGGTCGATGAACATCAGCGACAGCGAGCGTTCGCACCGCCTGGCACAGTCGAACTGTCGTGCCAGCTCCTGCTCCAGCCAGGCGCGGTTGGCCAGTCGGGTCAGGTGGTCGAGCCGCTGCTGCTCGTCCATTTCGGCGTGACGGGCCTGCAGCGCTTCCAGCTCTTGCTGCTGTTCGACAAGGCGCGTGCTGAGGTTCAGGTTCTGCTGGAACAGGAGCTCCTTGGCTTCCGCCAGCAGCAGCGTGCTGTCGCGCTCGGGTGGCGAGGTGATCTCGAACAGCCGGGCCATGGTGGGTAGCCGCTGTTCGAGTGCCTGTACCACCGTGACCAGCATGGCGAGATCGAGCGTCTCGAGTGCCCCCAGGCGGCGCATGAGCTTGCTCAGCCGGCCGGCCGCTTCGTGGGAGAGCCAGAAGTCGGCGATGATTCCCGAAAGGCGCAGGCAGAGGCGCCTGGGATCGCCGTCTCGCAGTGGGCCGTGGCATTCGTGAATGGCGACGGCCAGGCTGAGGGGGACGCCCCAGCTGGCCGCGAGCCAGGCACCCACCACGCCGTGGTCGCATCCATAGCGCAGCTGTTCGGCGTCGCGCAGGGCCGAATGATCGCGCAGGCCAGGGATGTACTCGGCATAGCTGTCGCCGTCGATCGCCGCGAAGGCGAGGATGCCGATGTCCTGCAGCAGCGCGGCGGTGAACAGCGAACCGGCGTCGCCGGGACAGAGCGACTGGGCCAACTGCTGGGCGGCCGTGGCGGCAATGACGGCGCGCTGGCAGAAATAGTCGTATTCCAGGGGGCCCGACTGGGCGCGGGGCAGGCCGAAGCTCATGGCGGTGGCCAGGGTGGCATCGAGCCCGATGCGCGACACGGCGTCGCGGCTGGTGGCCACCGGGCTTCCGCCCCTGGCGTAAAGCGCGCTGTTGGCCAGGCCGATCAGGCGCAGCGTCAGCGCAGGGTCCTGTTCGATCGCCTTGGCGAAGTCGGTCAGGCAGGGTTCGGGAGAGCGGGCGATCATGATCACCCTGAGTGCGGCGGCAGGCAGGCTGGGCAGGCTTCGGCAGTCTACCAGCCGCTCACGCAGGCCTTCCGGCAAGGGAGGCAGGTCGGCGGGTACGTTTCCCTGTAGGGCCGCTGGATCGGCGGACGACGTCCTATCGAACGACATGATGGTTTCTGTCCATGTTGTTTACGAGCTACCCCCGCACGCTATCCTACCAGAACGAAACCACGCTAGTGACTGATTGGCTAGCGCTTTCTCAAGGAAGCGTCGAGATGATCGACGACTTCCGCCCAGTCGGCGTCCTCTTCGAGGGCGGCAAGCAGGAAATCGGCCTGGGACCGGTTCCAGAACGGGGCTTCGTAGATTGCCACCGTGTCCTGCAGGGGGGCGTGCTGCTCGATGAAGGCCTGTATGGACGCCTCATCGGAGGGGAGGCCCAGCTGTTCGAAGAGTTCGCTGAAACGATGCACGGGTTGGTCCATGAAGCGGCTCCTTTCGGCGGGTGTGCATGCCTTTACCGTAGTCCTTGGTGGAAGCATTGCGCCACGCTCGGGTGCGAGGCGTCAAACGCTGGTTTCAACGTTCGCCCACCAAGGGCGTGAGGAAGCGCCGGCGCTGCTCTTCCGTGGGCAGGGGCTGGGCGAGCAGGTGGACAAGCTTGGTCATTGCCGCTTCGGGCGTCATGTCGTCGGCCGACATCACGCCGGCCCGCAGCAGACCTTGCCCGGCGGCATAGTGGCCTGGCGCAATGCCGCCGACAGGGCACTGGCTGACGGCGGCAAGCAGCTTTCCTTCGCCCGTGGCCTGCGCCAGCACCCCGAGCAACGCATCGTCTTGCGCAATATTGCCCCCGCCCCACACTTCCAGCAGGGCGCCTCGTACCCGCGCTTCCCCCAGCCAGGCGGCCAGCTGCCAGGCCTGGATACCCGGCCACAGTGCGATGCGGACCACGCCGCCCTGGGCAAGCGGCGCGTAGTCCGGCTGTTCGAAGCGAGGTGCGCCACGCTGCAGCACTTCCAGGCCGCGGCCGGGGTAGAGCACCGCATCTTCACCGACGCGTTCGCCCAGCAGCGGGTAGTTGGGACTTGCAAAGGCATCGGGGGCCTGGCTGTGCAGCTTGCGCGTACGTACGCCGCGCATGAGGCGTCCGGCAAAGGCCACGGCCACCTCCTGCAACTGGGGCTGCGCGGCGAACCGCAGTGCCAGTTCCACGTTGTCGCGGGCGTCGCTATCCTCGGCTTCGAGCGGCTGCATGGCGCCGGTGACCACGACGGGCCGGTCGAGCCCCTGCAGCTGGTAGGCCAGGCTAGCCGCCGTCCACGCCAGGGTGTCGGTGCCGTGCAACACCACCACGCCGGCGTATTCTCCCACCGCGGCGGCGACGGCGTCGCCGAGGCGCCGCCAGTCCAGCGGTGTGGCGGCGCTGGAATCGATGGGATTCGGCATCTCGTGTACAGCGAACTGGGGTAGTGCGGCCTGGCGCGAGGGGGGCAGGGTCTTCAGCGCTTGTCGCAACCTGTCCGCGATGTCGCTGCCGGGGACAAGCCCCTGGGGGCTCGGGATCATGCCCAGCGTACCGCCGGCGTAGAGAACCAGGAGGGTGCGACGGGGAGTGCTGGGGGATGCCATGGGCTTTCCTCGTGCCTGCAGGGAAGGGGAGCGACCATGATACCCGTGCCGGCGCTTCGGCTCATCCCGCTTGCCTTCACTCCTGGAGGGCGACGCGCACGCCGTCGTCGACCCGCTCGCCGGGGTGGTTGACGATCACCTCGCCGGGCTCGAGGCCTGACACGACCTGGGTGACGAGCCCCTGGCGGCGGCCGATCGCCACCGCGCGGCGCCAGGCACGCCCTTGGTCGATGACGAAGACATGCCATTCCCCTTGGTGGCGGAACAGGGCGCTGGTGGGAACCTGGAGAACATCGTCGGCCTCCCAGAGCACGAACTCCGCCTCGATGCGAAAACCGCTGCCGAGGCCATGCGCCTGTGGGGTGAAGCCCTCTTCGAAGTCGACGACGACCGGCACCCTCTGCTCGTCTACCCCAAGCGCCGACACACGCGTGAAGCCGGCCGGTTCGACCCGGCGCACCTGGCCGTTCAGGGCGTCGCCGCCCCAGCCGGTGAGCCGTACCGGCATGCCGGGGCGCAGGCGTACGGCGTCCATGGAGAGCAGGTCCACCTGGATTTCAAGATCGCTGGGACGCCCCAGTTCGAGGATGGGTTCGCCGGCGGCGACGCTGCCTTCACAGCAGCGATAGCGGGACAGCACGATGCCCGAAACGGGGGCGCGGACCTCGAGTTCCGGAATGTCGGCGGTGGCGATTCGCTGGCCGCTGGCGATGTCGAGCAGGGCGCGAGCGCTCTCCGCCTCGAAGCGTGCCACCTCGACGCTGGAGGCCGCGGCGTTTTCGAGCGCCACCAGGCGGTCGCGCTGGTTACGCCGCAGCTCGAGTTCCGCGGTCGAGACCAGGTTGCGCGAATGCAGCTGCTGGTGGCGGCGGAACTCCGCCTCGGCAAAGCGGCGGTCGGCGCGTACGGTGTCCAGGTTGGCCTCGGCGGCGCGTAGCCGGGCCTGGGCGGCCTGCAGGCCGTCCTGTGCCTGCTGGCGGGTTCGCGCGTCCAGTGCCGGAACCGGGCTCGGCTCCAGCCGAAACAGGGTCTGGCCGGCTTCCACGGGGTCGCCGACTTCCAGCGTCACGCGCTGCAGGAAGCCCGCGATCGGCGCCGAGACATTCCAGGTGTCACGCAGCCGGGTACGGCCCTCTTCCCTTACCGATTCGGTAAAGCGCCCCGTGGCTGCGGTGGCCGTGGTGACGGGCACGGGGGCGGGCCACAGCGCCCAGGCGAGCAGCGCGACCAGGCTTATCGTCACCAGGATGAGGCCGAGGCGGGGGATCCAGCGGTTCATGGCATGCGCTCCTCGTTATTCGACGGCTTTCAAGGCGCCGATCATGTCGAGCCGCCCGAGGCGGCGGACCACCACCAGCGCCACGATGCCCGAGGCGGCGATGACGCCGAGGGCGGCAAAGCCGAACGCGTAGGGGGTCAGGACCAGGGGAATTCGAAACAGGTCGTTGCTGAAGGCCTGGTTGAGCAGCAAGGCGAAGCCTGCGCCGATCAGCCAGCCAAGCGGAATCGCGGCCAGGGTGAGCAGGCCGATTTCACCAAGCAGGATTCGGGATACTTCCCCGCGGGTGTAGCCGAGCACACGCAGCGTGGCCAGCTCGCGCGCACGCTCGGCAAGGGCGATTCGAGCATTGTTGTACACCACGCCGAAGGCGATGGAGCCGGCCAGGGCGACGAAGATCATGGCGAAGGTGAGCACGGTTTCGTCCATGTAGTCGCGGATGCCGCGCTCGGCGTCGGCCAGGATGCCGATGGCGGCCACGCGCGGCATTGCCTGCAGCGCGTCGTTGAGGGCGCCACGCTCGCGGCTGTCGACCAGCAGCCAGGCCCCGCTGAGGGTCGGCCCCTCGCCCAGCAGCGCATTGAGGCGTGGCAGCGGCAGGTAGGCACCGACCCCGATGGGTTCGTCCACCAGGGCCACCAGCGGCAGCGTGAGCCGCTGGCGGCGACCTTCCATCACCTCCACCTTGATTTCATCGCCGAGCCCAAGCCCGAGCTGATCGGCAAGAAAACGGGTCAGCATCACGCCGTCGTCCGGCAGCGTCTGGGGCCGGCCCTGGCCGTCCAGCACCTGGCGCAACGCGGGCTCGGGTGGCATCCCGAGCAGAGCCGTACGGTAGTGACGGTGCTCGTGGCGCAGGGTAACGGCGACCCGCCGCCACGGCTCCACGGCGAGCACGCCCGGCAGGTGGCGCAGTTCTCCCACGGCGCGACTGCCGGTGGGGTCGGTGAAGGTGAGCTCCATGTCCATGCGCAGCACCTTGCCGTACTGCAGGTCGAGCATGCGTTCCACGGCGCTCAGCTGGTAGGCCCCCATCAACAGCAGGCCGGCGGACAGGGCGATGCCCGTCGTCGAGAGCAGGGCCTTGCCCGGATGGCGCAGCAGGTGACGCAGCACGATGCGCGTCTCGTTGCCGAGCAGGGCGCCGGCCCGGGAGCGCTCCAGCCAGGTGCGTCGGAAATGCTGGGGCGCGGGTGGGCGCATCGCCTCGGCCGGCGGTTCTCTCACGGCGCGCCATACCGCCTGCCAGGTGCCGGCCAGGGCGGACAGGGCGGCGACGAGGAAGGAGAGCGCGAGCACCCAGGGTGGTACGCGAAAGGGCATCGCGGGGAAGCGGAAGTACTCGGCGTAGAGCCCGGCGAGGCCGCTGGCCGCCCAGGCGCCGAGCGCCACGCCCAGCGCCCACCCCAGCGCCGCGATCAGGCCCGCCAGCAGTCCGTAGTGGAGCGCCAGCTCATGGTCGCGATAGCCGAAGGCCTTGAGCATGGCGAGGGGTTCGCGCTGGGTGAGAATGATGCGCCCCATCACGACATGCAGCAGAAACGCCGAGACGGATAGAAAGATGGCGGGCAGGATCGTGGCCTGGGCACGCTGCTGGCTGAGCTCCTCCTCCAGGAAGCGGTGCGACTGCTGGTCGTGCCGGGTCTGGGTGCCGGTGGTGCCGTAGCGGTCGAGAAGATCGTCGAGCCGGTCGCTGACGCTTGCCACGTCGGCCCCAGGCTGCACGCTGACCAGCAGCTGGTTGAAGGCGCCATCCATGCCGAAGGCCTGGGCCAGGGCGCGTTCGTTCAGCCATAGCGTGGCGTAGCGCTGGTAGTCGGGCAGCAGGTCGGTGGGCGCCGCCTGGTAGATCACCTCCGGGCTGCGCGCGATGCCGCTGATCTGCAGGCGGGTGTAGCGTCCGTCGATGATCGCGACGAGTGAGTCGCCCGGATGCAGGGCGTGGGCCCGGGCAAAGGCGTCGCTGACCACGGCCTGGTCGGCGCGCCCGGCCTCCGGCAGGCTGCCGGCCATCAGGTGGAGGCGGTTGAGCAATGGCTGGCGCCCGTCCGGGATCGACAGGGCCGTGCCGCGTATCGGATCGTCGAAGCCCGTCACGTTCAGTCGTAGCGGTGCGCGTACGCGGGGCAGCACGCGGCTTACCCCCTCCAGGGTCGCCAGCTCGTCCGCCAGCCGCAGCGGCGCCCGCTTCACGTCGACGAACAGGTCGGCGTAGTGGTATTCGGCGTAGAAGCGCTGCTGGGCGTGGGTCAGCGCCTCCAGGGTCGTCACCGAGAGCACCAGCGTCATCACCCCGCTGGCGATCACCGCGGCGATGGCGAGGGCCTGGCCCTTGAGGCGCAGCAGGTCGCGCAGCAGCTTGCGGTGCAGGGTCGCCATGGCTTACCAGCGCAAGGTGGCCGGAGGGCGGCGCGAGGGATTGGCATGCATGTCGTCGATCATGCCATCGCGCAGGCGAATGACCCGGTCGGCCATGTCGCCGATCACCTCGTTGTGGGTGATGATCGCCAGGGTGGTGCCGGTCGCGCGGTTGATGGCCTCGAGCACTTCGAGCACCCGGATGCCGGTGCGCGAATCGAGGGCGCCGGTGGGCTCGTCGCAGAGCAGTACCGCCGGGCGCTTGGCAATGGCGCGGGCAATGGCCACCCGCTGTTGCTCACCGCCGGAGAGCTGCGACGGGAAATGGTCGAGGCGTTGCTCGAGGCCGACCATGGCGAGTGCCTCCTCGGCCGGCAGCGGGTCGCGGCTGATATCGGTGACGATGGCGACATTTTCCCGTGCCGTGAGGCTGGAGATGAGGTTGTAGAACTGGAAGACGAAGCCGACATGATGGCGGCGAAACTCGGTCAGCTGGCGCTGGCTGGCATGGCTCAGCGCCTGCTGTCGATAATGCAGGGTGCCTTCGCTGGCCACGTCGAGCCCCCCCAGGATATTGAGCAGCGTCGACTTGCCCGAGCCCGAGGCGCCGAGCATGACCACCAGCTCCCCGGCATGCAGGTCCAGGTCGATGCCGCGCAGCGCCTGGATGGTGACATCGCCCATCCGATAGAAGCGCTTGAGGCCTCGGGCCTGGAACACACGTTCTGGCGTGTCGCTCATGGTGACCCTGCGTTGTCGTGCCGGCGGGAAGACGGTAGCGGCGTGGCGAAGTCTGCCAATGGCTAGCCGAGCCATGCCTCTAACAGAGCCTAGCACGCTGCACCAGGCCGCTGGTGTTGACCCATGTCAACGCCGGGCGGATGACCTGCTGGAAGGGATACGCCTGGCCGAGCCTTCTTGTGTCGCGGCCTTGGGCCACGCAAGGCTGGCTTGGCATCGACCTCAGCGGGTCACCAGCCGCCCCTGGTCGTCGATGTCCAGCCTGCGATTGCGGCCGGCAAATAGCGCCAACAGCGCAGCGGCGGCGACCACGGCAAGCAGGACGGCGGTGATCACGCCCAGTTCGGCATTGAGCTGCAGCAGCACGCCGACGCCCAGCGGGCCCATGGCGGCGAGCGTATAGCCTCCGCCCTGGGCCAGGCCCGAAAGCTTGCCGGCGAGCCGCGAGTTGGCCGCGCGCAGCACGATCAGGCTGAGGGCCAGGCTGAAGCTTCCCCCCTGGCCGAGACCGAGCAGCACGACGCCGACCCAGCGCCAGCCCAGCGGCCCTTGCAGCAGCAGCCAGAGGCCGGCGGCAATGCAGCCCAGCACCAGCAGCAGGGCCGGCCGCTGGTCGCGGCTCAGCCGGGCGAGCCAGGGAGCGCCCAGGGCCGAGATCAGCTGGACCATGACCGAGGCGCCCATCATCCAGCCCGCTTCCGACTCCCCGTAGCCGCGTTTCTGCAGCAGGGCGGGTAGCCAGCCGAAGACGATGTAGGCCAGCGAGGATTGCGTGCCCATCAGCAGCATGACCTGCCAGGCCAATGGCTGCGACAGCAGGCTGCGCATGGAGCCTGCGCTGCTGGCGGCCGTGGCTGCTCGCGGTGTGCGTGGCATCAGCCGCCGCCAGGCCAGCAGCGCCACGACTGCCAGCAACGCCCAGCTCATCAGGCTCAGGTGCCAGCTGCCCAGCAGGTTGGCCAAGGGGATGCTCAGGCCGGCACCCAGCGCGCCGCCGAGGCACAGGGCCATGGTGTAGACGCCCGTCATGAGATCGGCGCCGGCCGGCAGCTCCCGCTTCACCAGGGCAGGCAGCAGGGTGCCGGCAACGCCGATGGCGCCACCCACCAGCACCATCCCGCCGAACAGTGCGAGCACGGAAGGGGCGCCGCGCAGCAGCAGGCCAAGAATGAGTGCGACGAGGGCCAGCGACAGGGTGTTCTCCGCCCCGAGCCGCTTGGCAAGCCAGGGTGCCAGGGGAGCGAAGACGCCCAGGCACAGCACCGGCAGGGTCGTCAGCGCGCCGATCGCCAGGGGCGTTAGCCCAGTGTCCTGCTGGATGCGAAGCAGCAGCGGTGCCATGGAGGAGAGGGCAGGGCGCAGGTTGAGGCCGACCAGCACCATCAGGAAGAAGAACAGCAGGATGCGGCGCGAGTCGGGCCGGGCGTCAGTCATGATTGGGCCAATCTCCATGCTTGGCTCGGAAAGGGCGGGCTGGGGAAAGGCTGGGTTCGCGCGGCGCGAGCAGCGCAGGCTCCCCTTCGCCGGGTGGCGCAAAGGCGATGTTGCCCCGGGCATCCGCGGCTTGCGCATGGCGGCGGATGTCTGAGACATCCTCCACGCTGACCAGGGGGGTGGAGAGGCCAGGGGGTGGCGGCTTGGCCACCAGCCGCCCCTCGTAGGCCCAGCAGCGCTGGGGGACCTGTGAGACCAGCCAGCGGCTGCCGCGCCAGATGGCCTCGCCGTAGGTATCCAGTGCCAGGGCCTCCAGCGGCACCAGGGCGGCAAACAGCCGGGCATTGAGCACCGGGCCGTCGTTGCCCAGCGTGACGGCGCCCTGGTAGCGGTCTTCCTGCAGGCTGGCCAATACGTCGCTGCGCCTGGTCTCGGGAAGCACGCTGCCCTGGCCGCACAGGTGGAGCAGATCGCGATCGATCTGCTTGATCACCCAGACCGGAATGGGATGCTTCCCGGTCAGCCACCTCAACATGAAGCGCCCTCCTTGGCCGAGGCATTTTCGAGCACGCGCATGACGGGCCACCTTCTTCAGCGATTGCCGATAAACCGCCTACCTTCCCATATCGGCGAGCCGCCACCAAGTGCCGCGTTCAGGCGCGCTGGCTGCGGCCTCGGCTGCGCCGGCGACGAGGTGCACGTGCATCCCCTTCGTTCGCGCTGCGCTCGCTGCGCCCCTGGCTTGCGCCCTGGCCGCTGGAGGCGCCGCTACGGCGCCCGCGTGAGCCGCGCCCGTTCTCGATCGGCTCGGGCTTGGCGTTCGGGTCGGGTTCGAAACCCGGCTCGATGCGCTTGTCCAGGTCGCGCTTGATCAGCCGCTCGATGCCCTTGAGCAAGCCGTGCTCATCGACGCAGACCAGCGAGATCGCCTGGCCTTCGCTGCCGGCACGGCCGGTGCGGCCGATGCGGTGCACGTAGTCCTCGGCCACGTTGGGCAGCTCGAAGTTGACCACGTGAGGCAGCTCGCTGATGTCCAGGCCGCGCGCCGCGATGTCGGTGGCCACCAGCACCTGCAGGTCGCCGCTTTTGAAGGCGGAGAGGGCCTTGGTGCGCGCCGACTGGCTCTTGTTGCCGTGGATCGCCATGGCCGGGATCTCTTGCTTCGAGAGCTGCTCGGCCAGGCGGTTGGCACCGTGCTTGGTGCGGGTGAAGACCAGCACCTGGTGCCAGCTGTGCTGCTGGATCAAATGCGCCAGCAGCTCGCGCTTCTTCTCCCGGTCGACACGATAGATCGCCTGGTCGACGGTTTCGGCCGTGGTGTTGCGGCGCGCCACCTCGATCTTTTCCGGGGCGTCCAGCAGGCGATCGGCCAGCGCCTGGATCTCGTCGGAGAAGGTGGCCGAGAACAGCAGGTTCTGGCGCTTCGCCGGCAGTACCCGCAGCACCTTGCGGATGTCGTGGATGAAGCCCATGTCGAGCATGCGGTCGGCTTCGTCGAGCACCAGGATCTCGACCTTGGAAAGATCGACATGGCGCTGCTGGTGCAGGTCGAGCAGGCGTCCCGGTGTGGCGATGAGCACGTCCAGGCCGGGGCGGATGGCATCGACCTGCGGCTGCTGGCCTACGCCGCCGAAGATGACGTGGCTGCGCAGGGTCAGGTGGCGTCCGTAGTCGGCGACGCTCTCGCCGACCTGGGCGGCAAGTTCACGGGTCGGCGTCAGCACCAGGGCGCGCACCTGGCGCGGGCCGGGGCGCGGGCCATCGGCCAGGCGCTGCAGCATCGGCAGGGTGAACCCGGCGGTCTTGCCGGTGCCGGTCTGGGCGCTGGCCAAGAGGTCGCCGCCCTTGAGAACGGCGGGAATGGCCTGGCGCTGGATGGGGGTCGGAACGGTGTAGCCCTGTGCCTCTACGGCACGGAGCAGTTCGGCACGCAGGCCGAGGTCGGAAAAGGTCATGCGGTCTCCGCAGATACGCCTCCGCCCCGTCATGGGGATTCCATGACCAGTCCCGGGCCAAGGCGTGAAAAATCGGTTCAGGGCGCGGCAGGAGGGACTACGAGTCGCCGCGTCTGGATATTATGCCAGCTTATTGTTCGCGCTGCAGCTTTTTGCCGCCGAGCCGGCATCATCGGGGCAGGCGCCGCAGCGCCGAAGCGATGTCGTCGGCGACGCCGTCCCAGCTGCTGCCCAGCGCTCGGACCAGCGCCGGGTAGCCGTCGTCCGCCAGCTCGGTGGAAACCTGGAAGGGCTGCATCGCCAGTACCTGGCCCTGGGCGTCGAGCAGCTGCCACTGGCCGCCGGCGACTGCCAGGCCGTCATGGCGCCCCTGGAAGGTGTCGACTTCGATGCGCAGGCGAACGGCGTCGCGCTGCCCCGCGCCGCCGTCATCGCGCAGGATGCGCGTCCCGGGCAGGCGTTCGGCCAGGCGTGCGCGCAGCCCGCGCTCGAGCTGACGGCCCAGCGGCTCGGCCCAGAGATGCTGGCGCGCGGCGTGCAGCGTGATATCGTCGAGCTGCAGCACGATGCCGTCGACGTCCAGGTAGTGCGCCAGCCGCGGGGGCTGCACGACCAGCACCCGCTCGACATCGCCGGCGCCGAGGGTCGTGGCGGTGGCGCCCGGCAGCATGAAGCGCTCAGGCGGCGGGGTGGAGGTGGCGCAGCCGGACAGCAGCAGCATGGCGACCAAAAACCCCGCCCCCCTTTTGGCAAGTTGCAACTGACGCGTCACTTGACTCTCCTCCGTCGCCTTGGGTCAACAGCATAGCCGCTGTTCATCATTAGCCTCTCGCTCCTCACCCCTCACCCCTCACCCCTCACCCCTCACCCCTCACCCCTCACCCTCAAGGCCGCCGCGGGGCCCTGGGCAGTGGATCTTCGGCATCAAGGCTATCGAAGAACAGGGCCCGTGGGTTTTCATTCAGGGTGCGCGTCACCGGCTGCAGGTCGCGCATCAGCCGCTCCAGCCGCTCGGCCGCCGCAGTGAGTTCGCGGTAGCCGCTGGACTCGGGTGATAGGCCTGCCAGGGTCTCCTGCAATGTCGCCAGGGTATCGTTCAGGTTGCCGGGCAGGCTGCGGGTGGCCGGGTCTTCCAGCAGGGCATGCAGCGAGCCGCTGAGCTGGCGCACCTCGTCCAGCATGGCCTCGGAGGCGTTCAGGTTGCGTTCCAGTCCGGCCAGCAGCGGTTCCACCTCCAGCGCATTGAGTTTATCCAGCAGCGCCGTGACCTGGGCCTCGATCTGGGCGAAGCCGCCCGAAATGGTGGGGAAGACGGTGCGATCGCTGAAGGTTTCGGCCACGTAGGCGTCGGCTTCGTCGCGATGGAAGTTGACGTCGACGAACATGGCGCCGGTCAGCAGGTTGCCCGACTTCAGCGAGGCCCGCAGGCCGACCCCGAACAGGCGCAGGAAGCGCTCGTCCCACTCCTGCAGGTCGACCTGCTGGTTCTCGATCCCCAGCCGCTGGGGCTCGATGCGAATCAGCACGGGTATGGCAAAGCCGTTGCGGGTTTCCGGCTGCGAGGCGGTGAACTGCCAGGGCACTGCCGCCACGGTGCCGATGCGCACGCCGCGAAATTCGACAGGGGCGCCGCGGGCCAGGCCGCGCACGCTGTCCTCGACCAGCAGTACGTACTCGAGATAACGGTTGAAGGTGCCCTGGCGGGCGCTGTCTTCATCGGCATAGAGGTTGAAGGTGGCGTCGTTGTCCACCGGGGCGCCGCGCGGCAGGTCTTCCAGCACGCCAAAGGTGACGCCTCCGCCCAGCAGCGCTTCGAGGGACTCGACGTTGACCCGGATACCGTTGGCATCCAGGCGCAGGTCCACGCCGCTGGCCGACCAGAAGCGGGTGCTGTCGGTCACCAGGCGGTCGTAGGGGCTTTCGATGAAGATGCGCTGGTGCATGCGCCGCGACTCGGCGTTGAAGTTGACCTCTTCCACCCGGCCGACCGTATAGCCCTGGTAGGAGACCGGGTCGCCGGGGCGCAGCGAGTTGCCGAGCTGGCTGACGAGATTCACCCGCAGCCCGGCGGCGTCGGCGGGCGCGACGGGGGGCAGGTCGCTGACCTGGAATTCACGTACGCCCGGCTCGCCGGGCCCCGGCGCCAGCTGCAGGTAGGCCCCCGAGAGCACGGTGCCAAGGCCGCTGATGCCCTCCCGGCCGATACGCGGCTTGACCACCCAGAAGCGGCTGCCCTCGGTGAGCATGGCTTCTGTGTCGGGGGCCATGCGCGCCGTGATCACCGTATGGCTGAGGTCGTCGGAGAGGCGCACGCTGGCGACGCGGCCGACCTCGACGTTGCGCGTCTTGATCAGGGTGCTGCCGGCCTCGATGCCTTCGGCGTTGCTCATGGTCAGGGTGATCAGGGGGCCGCGGCTGCGGTAGTTGTCGTAGACCAGCCAGAGACCGATCAAGACGGCCACGATCGGTACGATCCAGATCGGCGACAGGCGACGCTGGTACGTGGCGCGTGCACGGTGCAGGTCGAGGGAGTCGGTTCGATCGCGCGGTGTCGCACTCATTCAGGAATTCCTTGCACAGGGGCGGACTCGCGCGGCAGCGGCGAGTCCCAGATCAGGCGCGGGTCGAAGGTCATGGCGGCCAGCATGGTCAACACCACCACGGCACCGAAGGCGAGGGCGGCGGGCCCGGGCGTGATCGACATCAGGGCGCCGGCCCGTATCAGGGCAACCAGGATGGCGACGACGAAGACATCCACCATCGACCAGCGGCCGATGAATTCGGTGAGGCGATAGAGCCGCGTGCGGCTTGCGGCGTTGAGTTCGTTGCTGCGCGTGACCACCAGGCACAGCCAGGCGAGGGCGACCAGCTTGCCGACCGGAACGATCACGCTGGCCACGAAGATCACCACGGCGACGGGCCATGAGCCCATCTGGATCAGCTCCACCACGCCGCCGACGATGGTCGAGGGTGCGGTATGGCCAAGGCTGGTGGTCGTCATGATTGGGTAGACGTTGGCAGGGATGTACAGGATCGCGGCAGCCGCCAGCAATGCCCAGGTGCGCTGCAGGCTGTGCGGCAGTCGGGCATGGAGGGTTTCGCCGCAGCGTCCACAGTGGCCATGCCCGTCGGCGTCGAGCCGATTGACCAGGCCGCAGGTAGGGCAGCCGGTCAGGCCCTGCTCGGCGGCGGTGTATCCGGTGCGGGCGCCTTCGGGCGCCTGGGGTTCGCCGGCGAGCGAGAACCACATCCAGTCGGAGTCGATCGACTGCATGGTGAACAACAGCAGCAGGGCGAAGGCGCAGAAGGCCCAGAAGGCGACGCCCAGCTCGATCTGCGCCATGCCGGCGATCTTGATCAGGCTGACCAGCGCCCCGATGATGAAGACGTCGGCCATCATCCACGGGTTGAGGTGGGCGAGCGAGCGGGCGATGGTGCGGCTGGCCGGCAGCGGCCGGCGCTGGAGCAAGCCGAGCTGCAGCCAGATCACCCCCAGCAGGTAGACGGCGGGCAAGACGGCGATGGTCAAGATCACCGCGATGGCGACCACCGGCTGGTGGAAGCCGATCAGCGTGGTGGCGGTCTGGGTGAGCTCGATGCGATTGCCGAAGCCGCCGACGCTGAAGCTGACGAAAGGAAACGAGACGGCCAGCAGCAGTGCCGTGAGGGCGGCGATGGCCAGCGCCATGCTGCGCTGGGCCGGGCGGCGATGGCGCTTGACCAGGGTATGGCGGCAGCGAGGGCAACTGGCCTGCTCCCCCGGGCGCAGTGGCGGCAGTTTCACCAGCAGGTCGCACTCATGGCAGGCGCGCAGGCGTCGCCGGCTGTATAGCCGCGCGGGTGCCTGCCCGGGCGGCGATGCGCCTGCAGCCGGGGGGGAGATATTGAAAGTGGACCTCGACACGAGCGATAGTACCTGCGAACCAAGGAAGTGATGGCTGGGATGCCAGAAACCTGAGATACGTGACCGAGCCACGTGTGGCATTCGTAAAGTGTGACACGTTGACGGCGCGCCTACCATATACAAACATTCGCCCCTGAATGTTCCCGAGGAAATACCATGTGGCTTCCCTTACTGGCCGTGGCAGTGGGTCTGGCGCTGCTTGTCTGGAGCGCCGAGCGTTTTGTCGACGGGGCGGCTGCCACGTCGCGCCTGCTGGGCGTGTCACCGCTGCTGGTCGGCATGCTGGTGATTGGTTTTGGCACTTCGGCGCCTGAGCTGATGGTCTCTGGCCTGGCCGCGAGCCAGGGCAACCCGGGCCTGGCGCTGGGCAACGGCTATGGCTCCAATATCGCCAACATCGGCTTGATCCTCGGCCTCATGGCACTGCTTTCGCCGCTGGCCGTGCATTCGGGCGTGATCCGCCGTGAGCTGCCGCTGCTGGCCGGGGTCACCCTGCTCTCCGCGCTGCTGATGTGGGGCGGGGTGATCGGTCGGCTGGAGGGCAGCCTGCTGCTGCTGCTGCTGGCCGGCATCATCGCGCTCAGCATTCACCAGGCGCGGCGTTCCGGCCCCGATGTGCTGGCCGACGAGACCGAGGAGAGCCTGCAGGCCAAGCCGATGTCGCTGCGCGCGGGGATCGTCTGGACCCTGGTAGGGCTGGCGCTGCTGGTGCTGAGTTCCCGCATCCTGGTGTGGGGCGCGGTGGAAATCGCCCAGGGGCTGGGGGTGAGCGACCTGATCATCGGCTTGACGGTGGTGGCCATCGGCACCTCGCTGCCCGAGCTGGCGTCGTCGTTCAGCGCACTGCGGCGCAACGAGCACGATCTCGTGCTGGGCAACGTGGTGGGTTCCAACCTGTTCAATACCCTGGGGGTGGTCGGGCTGGCCGCGGTCATCCAGCCGATCCAGGTGGGCAGCGAGGTGCTGCTGCGCGACTGGAGCGTGATGGCCGTGATGACGGCGCTGATGGTGGTCTTCGCCCTGGGCTGGCGAGGTCGCCCCGGGCGCATCAACCGCTGGGAGGGCGGGGCACTGCTGCTGGGCTTCCTCGGTTACCTGCTGTACATGGTATGGCTGGTGGTGCAGGGACCCGCCGCGGCCTGAACGCGACAACACGACACAGGTCATAACAGGACGTGAGCGCTTCGCTCTTGTAGGCTTGATCGCCTCAAGCACTTCACAAGCACAAGACAAGGTAGTCTCGGAGCCTGGTTTGCGTAGCGTATTGTAGGGTTTTGTATATCAGCCATCCCTTGCATAGCGCTCTGTTCTAGGCTCTATCCAAGTGCCGAGGAGGAATGCGTCACGGCAGCGCTGCCCAGTGCGCTGCCGCAGGCATAACAAAGCACCTGTGCGTGCGCCCGCATCCCTTTGGACGTGAACTCTTAGGCAGCCAAGAGGCATTACGTCATGGAGCTTGATCCCCTACTCCTGTCCCGCTTGCAATTCGCCTTCGTCGTATCGTTCCACGCCATCTTTCCCGTCTTCACCATCGGCCTGGCCTCCTATATCACCGTGCTTCATGCGCTCTTCTACAAGACGCAGAACCCCGCCTGGGACCGCCTGGCCTACCTGTGGACCAAGGTGTTCGCCGTGGCCTTCGGCATGGGGGTGGTGTCGGGGATCGTGATGTCGTTCCAGTTCGGGACCAACTGGAGCAACTTTTCCCAGGCCAGTGCCAACTTCATCGGGCCGCTGCTGAGCTACGAGGTGGTCACCGCCTTCTTCCTCGAAGCGGCCTTCCTCGGCGTGCTGCTGTTCGGCCGAGGGCGTGTGCCGCAGGGGGTGCACCTGTTCGCCGCCTCCATGGTGGCGCTGGGGACCTTCATCTCGACCTTCTGGATCCTGGCGGCCAACAGCTGGATGCATACGCCGGCCGGGGTGGAGTTCATGGACGGCAGCTTCCGTGTCACCTCGTGGATGGAGGCGATCTTCAACCCCTCGTTCCCCTACCGCTTCGCCCACATGGCCATGGCGTCGTTCATCACCGGCGGCTTCGTCGTGGCCGGGGTCAGCGCCTGGTACCTGATGATCGGCCGCGACGTCGAGGCCAACCGCAAGGCGCTCTCCATGTGCCTGTGGATGCTGCTGGTGCTGACGCCGACCCAGGCCTTCGTCGGCGACCTGCATGGCCTCAATACCCTGGAGTACCAGCCGACCAAGCTGGCCGCCATGGAGGGCAACTGGGAGACCAAGCAGGGCGCGCCGTTCCTGGTCTTCGCCTGGCCGGACCAGGCCGCCCAGCAGAACCGCTTCGAGATCGGCATACCCTACGCGGCGAGCCTGATCCTCACCCATGAGCTGTACGGGGAGGTGCCCGGGATACTCGAGGCGCCACCCGAGGAGCAGCCGCCGGTGGCCCTGGTGTTCTGGTCCTTCCGCGTGATGATCGGCATCGGGTTCCTGATGATTGCGGTTTCCCTGGTTGGCCTGTTCCTGCGTCGCGGCGGCAGGCTCTACCACTCGCGCCGCTACCTGCAGACGCTGCGGCTGATGTCGGTGACACCGTTCATCGCCGTGCTGGCCGGCTGGATCACCACCGAGTCGGGGCGGGCGCCGTGGCTGGTGTACGGCATCATGACCCATGCCGAAGGCGTGACACCGTCGCTGACCGGGGGCATGGCGCTGTTCACGCTGATCGGCTACATCAGCGTGTATGCCATCATCTTCTATGCCGGTACGTACTACCTCACCCGCGTGATCCGCTACGGCATGCAGCCGAAGGACGAAGAGAAGATGGTCGACGACTTCGAGACGCCCAAGCGGCCCTTCTCCGCCACGCATACGCCGTTTGACGACAATCCTGCCAAGGGGGAGGGCTGAGCCATGGAAATGTTCGACCTGTCGCTGATCTGGGCGCTGATCATTGGTTTCGGCATCATGATGTACGTGCTGATGGACGGCTTCGACCTTGGCCTTGGCATCCTGTTTCCCTTTGCGCCCGACGAGGATGCGCGCGACGTCATGATGAACACGGTGGCGCCGGTATGGGATGGTAACGAAACCTGGCTGGTGCTGGGGGGGGCCGGGCTGCTGGCGGCCTTTCCGCTGGTCTACACGGTGTTCCTGCCCGCGCTCTATATCGGGGTCTTCCTGATGGTGGCGGGGCTGGTGTTTCGCGGGGTGGCCTTCGAGCTGCGCTTCAAGTCGCGTCGCGACCGGCGCAACCGGCGGCTGTGGAACCTCGCCTTCAGCGGCGGCTCGGCGGTGGCCGCCTTTGCCCAGGGGGCCGTGGTCGGCACCTATATCCAAGGCTTCGAGACCCAGAACGGCGTCTTCGTCGGCGGTGCCTTCGACTGGCTGACGCCCTTCACGGTGCTGACCGGCATCGGCATCATGATCGGCTATGCGCTGCTGGGCACCACCTGGCTGATCCTCAAGTCGGAAGGCTACATCCAGGCCTGGGCCTACAAGCTGACCACGCCGCTGCTGGTCGCGGTGCTGGTGATCTTCGCCATCATCAGCGTATGGACCCCGCTGGTGAACGACGTGGTGTGGGAGCGCTGGTTCGGCCATCTGCACGTGATCTGGATCCTGCCCGCCCTGACCCTGCTGTGCATGTTCGGTGTGTTCTGGTCGGTGCGCCGCCAGCGCGAGCTGCTGCCGTTCATGGCCACGCTCGGCATGTTCCTGTTCACCTACCTCGGGCTCGTGGTCAGCAAGTGGCCCTGGATCGTGCCGCCCAACTACACCATCTGGGATGCCGCCTCGGCGCCCGAGTCCCAGCTTTTCCTGCTGATCGGGGTGCTGTTCGTGCTGCCCTTCGTGCTGGGCTATACCTTCTGGTCCTACTGGGTATTCCGCGGCAAGGTGAGGGCCGGCGAAGGCTATCACTAGCGCATGGGCAAGTCGCCAATGGAGCGCAGCCCGCGACGCTGGCTGGCCCGGCACGGCGCCAGGCAGCAGGGCTGGCTGGCGCTGGCCTGGCTGTTCGGCGTGCTGGCCGGTGCGACCACGGTCGCCCAGCTGGCCTGGCTGGCCTGGATCATCAGCCAGCTGCTGGTCGAAGGCGTGGAGCTTGCCGCGCTGGGCGGGGCCTTCCTGGCGGTGGCGGCGCTGCTGCTGGCGCGGGCACTCGCCCAGTGGGGGCAGGAGGTGGCGGGCCAGCAGGCCAGCCTGCGGATTCGCCACGCGGTGCGCTGCGAACTGCTGGCGCACCTGGCGGCCCTGGGACCTGTGCGAGCCGGTGAGCGCCACTCGGCGAGCCTGGCCAGCCAGCTGGTGGAGCAGGTCGAGGCGCTGGACGGCTACTTTGCGCGCTTCCTTCCGCAGCTTCGCCTGGCCGTGGCCATCCCCTTGATGATCCTCGTCGTGGTGTTCTGGCTGGACTGGCTGGCGGCGCTGTTCCTGCTGCTTTCGGCGCCGCTGATTCCCGTTTTCATGGCCCTGGTCGGCATGGGGGCCGAGCGCCTCAACCGCGAGCAGTTCGCCGCGGTGAGCCGGCTGGCAGGCCATTTCCTCGACCGGGTGCGCGGCATCACCACGCTGCAGCTCTTCCATCGTACCCGTGAGGCGACCCATGACGTGCACCAGGCCGCCGATCACTACCGGCGCTTGAGCATGCGCACGCTGCGCGTCGCCTTCCTTTCTTCCGCGGTACTGGAATTCTTCGCCTCGGTGGCCATCGCCGTGGTGGCGATCTACGTGGGCTTCGGGCTGTTGGGCTACATTGACTACGGCCCCTCGGAGGCGCTGACGCTGTTCAGCGGCCTGCTGGTGCTGCTGCTCGCGCCGGAGTTCTTCCAGCCGCTGCGCAGCCTGGCCCAGCATTATCACGACCGGGCGGCGGCGCTCGGGGCCGCGGACGGCCTGCTTGCCTTCCTGGCCGAGGCGCCCAGGGAGAATCCCGCCGCTGCGGTGACGCTGGCCGCCCCCGGCCCGCTGCTGAGGCTCGACGACATCACCCTGGAGCACCCCGGACGGGGCTGCGTGCTCGGGCCGCTCACGCTGGCGCTCCAGGAGGGAGAGTGCCTGCTGCTGACCGGCCCTTCGGGCGCCGGCAAGTCGGCGCTGCTGCAGGTGATGGCCGGCTTCGTGACGCCGAACCAGGGCCAGCGCCAGGCGCGCAGCGGCCTGACGCTGGCGTGGATGGACCAGCGCCCGCTGCTCATCCATGGCAGCCTGGCCGACAATCTGCGCCTGGCAGCGCCCGAGGCGAGCGATGCCCAACTGGAGGAGGCCCTGCAGTTGGCCGGGCTCGGGCCGCTGGTGGGGGCCCTGCCGCACGGCATGGCGACGCTGCTGGGCGAGCGCGGGGTCGGGCTCTCGGGCGGCCAGGCCCAGCGCCTGGCGTTGGCGCGGGTGTTTCTCTCCGCCGCACCGCTGGTGCTGCTCGACGAACCCACGGCCAGCCTCGACGACGCCACCCAGGCGCAGGTGATCGCCTCGCTTGGCGAACTGCGCCGGCGCGGACGCACGCTGGTCGTGGCCAGCCACCACCCGGCGCTGCGGAGGCTGGCGACGCGGCACCTTTCGCTCGATGCCGGCCGGCTGCTGCCGCGCCAGGAGGAAGACCATGGCGGACCCTAGGCTCTCGACCACGCTGGCGCCCTGGCTGCGACTGCTGGTACAGCGCCGCAGGCGGCTGGCCGTCGGGGTGCTGCTGCTGGCCCTGACCCTGTTCTCGGCCATCGCCCTGCTGGCACTGTCGGGCTGGTTCATCACCGCCAGTGCGCTGACCGGCATGGCGCTGGCCGCCGGACTCGCCGCGCGGCTGGATGTCTATGTGCCGGGGGGCGGCATACGCCTGTTCGCCGTGACGCGGACCGTGGCACGCTACCTGGAGCGCCTCTACAACCACGACACGGTGCTGCGCCTGCTGGCCGACCTGCGCAGCCGCCTGTTCGCCGCCCTGGCGAGGCTGGATTTGCGTACCCTGCAGCGGCAGCGCGCCAGCGACTGGCTCAACCGGCTCACGGCGGACATCGACACGCTGGACGCCCTCTACCTGCGCCTGCTCGCACCGCCCGCCGTGGCGCTGCTGGCGCTGCTGCTGCTGGCGGCCTTCCTCGCGCTCTGGGTGCCGCCGGCCGCGCTTGCCGTGCTGCTGCTGCTGGGGCCGACCTGGCTGTGGCTGACGGCTGGCCAGGCGTGGCGGGGCATGGCGGCGAGCCGCCGCCAGGTGTCGCACCTTCAGCGCCTGCGTAGCCTGACCATCGAACATGTGCAGGGGCAGGCCGAACTCGAGGCCTACGGGGCGCGGCCCCATCACTGTCAAGCGCTGCTGGCGCAGGAGGCGCAGTTGCAGCGGGACCAGGCCCGGTTGGGGCGGTTGGGCGGTTTCGGCATGTCGCTGGTCAATGCCATGGTGGGGCTGTGCATGCTGGTGTGCCTGTGGCTGGCCGCCCTGGCCTGGCAGCAGCAGGCCATCAGCGGTGCCGTGATGGTCATGGTGCCGCTGGCCGTGCTAGCCGTCGGCGAGGCCCTGGCCGGGTTGCCCGTCGCCTTCACCCAACTGGGCGCGACCTATGGCGCCGCCGCACGCCTCAATCGGCTGGAGCAGGCCGCATCGTCGCATGGCGAGGCGCCGCGCGAGACGCTGCCGCAAGGGCCCCTGGCGCTCAGGCTCGACGGCATTGCGCTGCAATATCAGGACGCCCTCGAGCCGGCGCTGCATGGCATCGACCTGGCCCTGGCGGCGGGCGAGCGCCTGGCCGTGACCGGCGCCTCGGGTGCCGGAAAGTCGAGCCTGGCCGCTCTCGTCACGCGGCGCCTGCCCCCTTCGACGGGAACGATCACGCTGGGGGGCGTGGCGCTGGAGCGGGTGGCGGAGCCCGCCCTGCGTGAACGAGTGGCGATACTCGACCAGCGCATCGACCTGTTCCAGGACAGCCTGGCGGCCAACCTGCGGCTGGCCGCCGCCGAGGCGGACACGGCCAAGCTGTGGCAGGCGCTGGAGTGGGTGGAACTGGCGGACTGGGCTCGCGAGTTGCCGGCCGGGCTGGAGACACCGGTGGGCGAGGGCGGGCGAGCGCTTTCCGGCGGTCAAGCCAGGCGCCTGGCGCTGGCGCGTCTCTGGCTGCGCGACCCGGGGCTGGTGGTTCTCGATGAGCCCTTTGCCGGTCTCGATGCCGCCACCGCGTCGCGGCTGGCGCAGCGTCTCGATGCCTGGCTGGTGGGGCGAAGCGTGCTCTACCTGGTGCATCAGCTCGGCGCAGGCGGCATCGACCCGCCCGGCATCGACTGCGAGGTACGCCTGGAAGCGGGAAAGCTGACCATTTGCGCAAACCGCTGATATGACTCACGATGACAAGAAAACGGCAACGAGGTGATCCATGCGCGACTTCCTCCGGCGGCTGCCCAAGGCGGAGCTGCACCTGCATATCGAAGGCTCGCTCGAACCGGAGCTGATGTTCACCCTGGCGGAGCGCAACGGTGTCACGCTGCCCTACGATTCCGTCGACGCGGTGCGGGCGGCCTACGAGTTCGACGACCTGCAGGGTTTCCTCGACCTTTACTACCAAGGCATGAGCGTGCTCAGGAGCGCCGAAGACTTCCATGACCTGGCCATGGACTACTTCCGGCGGGCCCATGCCGACGGGGTGGTGCACGTGGAGATGCACTTCGACCCCCAGGCGCATCTTGCCCGCGGCGTCGAGCTCGAGACGGTGATGGAAGGGCTGGGGCTGGCCTGCCGCGAGGTCGAGCGAGAGCTCGGCATGTCGACCGCCATGATCATGGCCTTCCTGCGTGACCGGCCCGCCGAGGAGGCCATGACCGTGCTCGAACGGGCGGCGCCTTATTGGGAGATGCTCGATGCCGTGGGCCTCGACAGCGCCGAGCGGGGCCATCCGCCGTCGAAGTTCGTCGAAGTGTTCCGGCGCGCGAAGCTGCTGGGCATTCCGCGGGTCGCCCACGCCGGGGAGGAAGGGCCGCCTGAGTATATTCGCGAAGCGCTCGACCTGCTCGAGGTGTGTCGCATCGACCACGGCGTGCGCTGCCTGGAGGACCCGTCGCTGGTGAGCCGCCTGCGCGACGAGGGCGTGGTGCTGACGGTGTGCCCGCTCTCCAACGTGCGACTCAAGGTCGTGCAGGACATCGAGTCCCACCCGCTGCCCCAGTTGCTCGATGCCGGGCTGCGCCTGACGCTCAATTCCGACGACCCGGCCTACTTTGGCGGCGGCATGCTGGCCAATTTCCTTGCCTGCCATGAGGCCTTTGGCTGGTCTCGCGACGTCTTCGTGCAGCTGGCCGGCACGGCCATCGAGGCGGCGTTCATCAGCGATGCGCGGCGCCTGGAGCTGCACCGCCGTCTGGCCGAGGCGGTATGACGGAAAAACCCCCGGCCAAGGCCGGGGGCGAGGTCACATGCTGGCATTGTTTCTTCGGCGGCTTCCCTGCCGTCCTGTGCTGCGCCGAGCCGGCGCGGCTGCCTGGTTCGGTTACGGCAGGGCCGGCACTTCGAACTCGGGCATCTTGCCGGTCAGGGTGTGCAGGAAGGCGGTGATGTCGGCGATGGTCTCGTCCTCGAACTCGCGATTCAGCATTTCACGCCCCATGATCGCCACGGCCTCTTCGAGGGTTTCGGTGGCGCCATTGTTCATGTACGGGTAGGTCACGCCCACGTTGCGCAGGGTCGGGGTGCGGAACTTGTACATGTCGGCTTCGTCGCCGGTGACGTCAAAGCGGCCCACGTCGGTGGAGCCGGGCACCTGGATGGCCCAGAAGTTGCTGTCGGTCAGCGCCGGGCCGCTGTGGCAGGCGATGCAGCCGCTGTCGACGAAGGCCTGCATGCCGCGCTTCTCCTGGTCGTTGAGCGCGTCCATGTCGCCCCGCAGGTAGCGATCGAACGGGGAGTTGGGCGTGTTCAGCGTGCGCTGGAAGCTGGCCAGGGCCTGGGCCAGGTTCTCCTTGTTGATCGGGTTCTCTTCGCCGGGGAAGGCTTCGGCAAACTTCTCCTGGTAGAGCGCGAAGCCCTCGAGCCGCTCCAGGGCTGCGTCGAGGTCCATCGCCATTTCGATGCTCGCCTGGATCGGGCCGAGCGCCTGGCCTTCGAGGTCGGGCTCGCGGCCGTCCCAGAACTGGGCGCCGAGGAAGCCGGAGTTGAGCACGGTGGGGGTGTTGCGATCGCCGATCTGTCCGTCGTGACCGGTGGCGCGCGGAATGCGGTCGCTCCAGCCCAGCGCCGGGTTGTGGCAGGTGGCACAGCTGATGACGCCGCTGGAAGAGATGCGCGGCTCGAAGAACAGCATGTTGCCGAGCTGCACCTTTTCCTCGGTCAACGAATTGTGTGCCGGAATGGGCGGAAGGTGGGGCAGCGGCTCGAAGCGGTCGCGATAGTCACCGAGGCCATCATCGGCAGCCACGCCGCCCGAAACCGCAAGCGCGGCGCCCAGTGAGACTGCGGCGACGAGACGGGCCGGTCGAGCAAGAGCGTGTTGAATCATGGCGAATCTCCCCAGCAGGAGTAGAGGCAGTAAGGGTTTCGTTGCCATACAAGCTTAGGGTTTAGGCTTGACGCATATCAACCGAGCGGAATACTCGGAATAGAACAAGGTTTGAGCTGCGTCAAAATGTCTTTCGGAATTTGTAACGCTTGTTTGCATAACTCTTGTACTACGATGGCTTTCATGTTCCCTGTTCCCTCTCTGCCAGAGGAGGCCAGTATGGTCCGCTACCGCTACCCCAGGATTCCCGAGTCGGAAGTGACTCCCAGGGCGCTGTTCGAATCACGGCGTCATTTCTTGCGCCAAGGTGCGGCCTTGGGGATGGCGGCGGCCCTGCCAGGGCTGGCCTGGTCGCCGTCCGCCAGCGCCTGGCGCGAAGGGCTGGAGGCCAGCCTCGCCGCCGAGCTGCCCAGCGCTTCGCTGGCGGATGGGGAGCCCTTGACCTCGTTGCGCGACATCACTACCTACAACAACTTCTATGAATTCGGTACCGGCAAGCGCGATCCCGAGACCTTTGCGCATCGCCTGGTCACCGACCCCTGGTCGCTGACCATCGAAGGAGAAGTGGAAAAGGCGGGCACCTTCGCCCTCGAGGACGTGCTCAAGCACCAGGACCTGGAGGAGCGGATCTATCGGCTGCGCTGCGTCGAGGCCTGGTCGAAGGTGGTGCCCTGGATCGGCTTTCCGCTGGCGAACCTGCTCAAGCGCCACGGGCCGACGTCCCGTGCCCGCTACGTGGTGTTCGAATCGATCCACGACCCCGACAACCTGCGTGGCCAGCGCCGCTCCATCATCGAGTGGCCCTATCGCGAAGCCTTGCGCATCGACGAAGCGATGCACCCCCTCACGCTGCTGGCCGTCGGGCTCTACGGTGACATCATGCCCAACCAGAACGGGGCGCCCATTCGGCTGGTAGTCCCCTGGAAATACGGGTTCAAGAGCATCAAGTCGATCGTGCGCATCGCCCTGGTCGAGGAGCGTCCGACGCCTTCTTGGGTGGCGCAGAACCCCGCCGAATATGGCTTCTATGCCAACGTCAACCCGGAAGTCGACCACCCGCGCTGGTCCCAGGCGCGTGAACGGCGCATCGGCGAGAGCGGGCGCCGTCGCACGCTGATGTTCAATGGCTACGGCGAGCAGGTGGCCTCGCTGTACGCCGGCATGGACCTGAGCGAGCACTATTGATGACACGCCGAGCTTCGAGTGGAGCCTGCCTATGCTGAGCCGCCGCGGACACATCACCGCCTTTCGCCTGCTGGTGCTGGCGGTAGGGGCCTTGCCGGCGCTCTGGCTGGGGTGGCAATGGTTCTACGGTGACCTGGGCGCGGTGCCCAGCGAGGCAGTGGTGCATTTCACCGGCAAGACGGGGCTGACGCTGCTCCTGATCACCATCGCCTTCAGCCCGGCCTTTCGCTTCACCGGCTGGGTCGGCTTCATGGTGGCGCGCCGCCAGGTCGGCCTGTGGGCCTTCTTCTGGCTGGTGGCCCACATGCTGGCCTGGATGGGGCTGGACCAGTACTGGGACTGGCCCTGGATTCGTCGTGAAATGATCGAGCTTCCCTATATCCGCTATGGTGCTGCCGCGCTGCTGCTACTGGTTCCGCTGGCCGTCACCTCGTTTCGCCGCGTGCAGCAGGCCATGGGCTGGGCCGCGTGGCACTGGCTGCATCGCCTGGTCTATGTGGCGGCGGCGCTGGGCGTGGTGCATTTCTGGATCCTCACCCGCGCGGACTACCTGCTGCCGGGCCTGTTTGCCGCCGCGCTGGCAGCACTGGTGATCTTCCGGCTCATCGATGCCGCCATTCATCGCCAATGAGCAGGGGCGGGCAGGGCCCGCCCCTCGCCCCAACGCCTGCGATGCACTAGTGAGTCGTGACCAGCATCACCACGCTCAGTGCGGCCGAGACCCACATCGCCGGCTTGATGTCGTGCAGCTTGCCGATGGTGAGCTTGATCAGCACGAAGCTGAGGAAACCGAAGGCGATGCCCAGGGTGATGGAATAGGTCAGCGGCATCAGGATGATCGCAAGGAAGGCCGGGAAAGCCTGCTCGAACTGTGACCAGTCGATCTTGCTGATCGGCGCCAGCATGAACAGGCCGACGAGCACCAGCGCCGGAGCCGTGGCGATGCCGGGCACCAACGACAGCAGCGGCGAGAGGAACAGGAAGGGCAGGAACAGCAGGGCGATGGTGACCGCCACCAGGCCGGTACGCCCGCCCTGGGCCACGCCGGCGCCGGATTCGATGAAGGTCTGTGCGGCGCTGGTACCCAGCGGAGCGGCGATCATCGAGGCAAAGGCGTCCACCGTCATCGAGCGCTTGAGGTTGCGCGGGTTGCCGTCCTTGTCCTTGAGGTCCGCGGATTCCGAAAGCGCCATGAAGCACGACAGCGCGTCGAAGAAGTTGGTGAACAGCATGACGAAGATGAACGGCAGGTAGGCGACCTTGAGTGCGCCCCAGATGTCGACCTGCATCACCGCGCTGAAGTCGGGCCAGGCGGCGATGCCGCTCCACTCCACCACCACGTCGCCGCCCCACAGCCTGCCCATGGGCGTTGCCACCAGGGTGGTCAGCGCGATGCCCAGGATCAGCGCACCGTTGAAGCGCATGATCACCAGGATGGCGGTGGCCATCATGCCGATGAAGAAGGTGATCAGCGAGGCGTCCATGCTGCCCAGGGTGACCAGGGTCGCATCGCTGCCGACGATGAAGCCGGCGTTCTTGAAGCCGATGAAGGTGATGAACAGCCCGATGCCGCAGGTGATGGCATAGCGCAGCGAGGGCGGAATGGCGTTGATGATCGCCTCGCGCACGTTGAACATCGCCAGGGTGGCGAACATCACCCCTGACCAGAACACGCAGCCCAGCGCGACTTCCCATGAAAGACCGGCCCCCTGCACGAGGGTGTAGGTGAACAGGGCGTTCATGCCCATGCCGGGCGCCACCAGGATCGGGTTGCGGGCATACAGGCCCATGGCCAGGCTGCTCATAAAGCTGATCAGCACGGTGGCGGAGAGCGCCGCCGAGAAGGGAATGCCGGCATCGGAGAGAATCGCCGGGTTGACCACGATGATGTACATCGAGGCCAGGAAGGTGGCGATGCCCGCCAGGATCTCGGTCCTGAGTGTCGAGCCGCGCCGGCTCACGCCGAAGTAGGCGTCCAGCCAGTGAGCCCGTGCCAGCCCGTTTGAACGCGGTTGAGGCGTCGCCTTGTCTGCCAGGGAGGAGGTCGGTTCCATTGCGGTGTCCATTGTTGTTGGTATGTCGTCGTTGTCGTCAGGCATATGCTTGACCAGCTGGTCAGGCATGCGCGACCCTCAGCCTAGCCAATGTCTGACCGGATGGACAGGTTTGGGCGACTAACGTCGTAGCCCTGGCGAGTCACGGCACGCGGGTCGGCGACGTCAGGTCGTGGGGGGATGGGTCGTGCGGCGGCAAGACGTGGTGGTGGCAGGTGGCGTGGCTAAGCCAAGGGAGCGGGGGTGAGGAAGGCATCCAGCTGATCGGCAGGCAGCGGCCTGCAGAAGAGGTAGCCTTGGAAGGCATGGCAGCCGTGCTGGATCAATAGCTGCCACTGCTCCTGCGTTTCCACGCCCTCGGCAATCACATCGAGCTGCAGGGCCAGGCCCATGGCGATGATGGCCCTGACGATCGCCATGCCATCCGGGTTTTGGGCGAAATCGTTGACGAAGCTTTGGTCGATCTTGATCTGGTCGAGAGGCAGGCGCTTGAGATATTGCAGCGAGGAGTAACCGGTGCCGAAGTCATCGATGGCGAAGCGCAGCCCCAGCATCTTGAGTTGATGCATGGTGGCAACGACCTCGTCCATCTTGTCCAGCAGGGTGCTTTCGGTGAGCTCCAGCTTGAGCTGCCGTGCGCTGGCGCCGGTCATGGCCAGGATCCGCTTGATCTGCTCCACCAGGTCGCCCTGATAGAACTGGCGGGCACTGACGTTGACGGCCAGGGTCAGGTGGGCGGTCCCGGGTGCCTGCTGCCACAGGGCGAGCTGGCGACAGGCGCTCTCCATGACCTGGTAGCCCAGCGGCACGATCAGGCCGCTCTCTTCCGCCAGGGGAATGAAGTCCGCCGGCGAGACCAGGCCCCGCCCGGGGTGTTGCCAGCGCACCAGGGCCTCGGCCCCGATGGGGTGACCCTCGGTATCGAACTGCAGCTGGTAGACCACCAGAAACTCGTTGCGCTCCAGGGCAAGTCGTAGGTCGCGCTTCAGTTCGTTGCGGTACTCGAGGGAGGCCTGCACGTCAGGGTCGTAGAAGAGGATGGCATTGCGCCCGGCCGCCTTGGCTTGGTGACAGGCGGCGTCGGCATACTTGAACAACGTTTCCGTGCTGTTCTCCTCGCCCCGGAACATGGCCACGCCCTGGCTGGCGGAGATAAAGATCTGCTTGTCGTCGATACTGAAAGGCTGCGCCAGGCTCTGGCGCAGCCGGTCGGCGAACGCTTCGGCAACAGTCGCCGCCTGCTTGTCGTCGGTCGACAGCGAGTCGAGGATCAGCATGAATTCGTCGCCGCCCAGCCGCCCTACCGTACAGCCTTCCAGCTTGTGCGCTTCCAGGCGCTGGGCAACCTCGCGCAGCAGGCGGTCGCCCGTGCCGTGGCCGTAGCTGTCGTTGACGCTCTGGAAGAGGTCGAGGTCGAGATAGATCAGGGCACCGAAGGCCTGGGTGCGATTGCTCAGCTGCAGCGCATGTCCGAGCTGTTCGTCCATCATGCGCCAGTTGGGCAGGGTCGTCAGGCTATCGAAGTAGGTCAACCGATGCAGCGATTCCTCCGCCTCCTGTCGCTGCTTCTCGCTCTCGCGCAGTTCCAGCAGGGCCGTGGCGATGGGGTGGAGCTCGCCTCGGGTGTCATTGGCCAAGGCCTGGAGACTCGCCAGCTCGGGCATGTTGTCGCGCTTCTTGGCCAGCCCCACGATGGCATTGGCCAGTGTCAGCAGGTCGCGATTCAGCCGCCTGGCGGAAAGGGTGGCGACCCCGAGCAGCAGCAGCAGCGCCGCGCCTGAGTAGACGCCCAGGCGATTGAAGTAGCGGATCTGGGCCGCGTGGGAATCGCCGCTGCGCTGGGCGGCGCGCTCCGCCAGCGCGGCGGAAAAATGGTGGGTCAGGCTGGAAAAGCGAATGAACTGGCCCTGGGCTTCCAGCATGTAGTGCTGCGCGGTGTTGGCATCGATGGTGGCACTGTCGCTGGCCATGATGATGAAGCGACGGTACTCCCCGAACGCCTCGAGCATGGCCGCGGCGCTGCCGTGGTTCAGGTCGACCAGCAGCGCAGATTCGCTGAGTTCGGTCACCTGCTGGCCCAGTTCCGCCAGCGCATTGACGAAGGCGGAGTGCCGCCGGTAGCGGGCCAGGGCGTCCAGCTCGCCGGCATGCGCCAGGTCCAGGGTTTCGATGACCTGGGCATGCAGCTCTGCCAGCGCGCGCTCATATTCAGCGGCCTGTTGAAGGGTAGTGAGGTCGGCCACCTGGCGGCTGTGATTCTGGCCGATCTGCCCTTGCAGCCCTGACATGGCCACGTAGGCAAGAAGCAGGGCCGGTGCCAGAACCAGCAGGGCCGGCAGCAGGAACAGCGTGGTCAGGCTTCGGCCCGGCTTCATCATAGACCTCCCGGCTTCAAGGTTCGGGCTTCATCAGCGCCGGCCACTGGTCGGGGTGGATGGAGCCGCGGTAAAGGAAGTTGCCGTTGTCCAGGGGCATGAAGATCACCAGGGTGCCTTCCGGGGGAAAGTAATCCATCAGGTCGGCCAGGTTGGGGCCATGGGCTATCACGACGCGGTTCGCCCCCGCGGCGACAGGCTTGCTGAGCAGTTCTCGGGTGCGCGCAATGACCGGCGCCTTCTCGGCATCGGTCATGGCGGCAGTGTATTGCAGGTAGTGGTCGGCTTCATGTCGCGCGGAGGGAAAGACCGCCCGGGCGGTATCCAGCGCCCGGCAGAAGGGGCTGACCCGAATGGGCTCGTGGAAAGGCCAGTCGAAGCGTGCAAGCTGCACGGACAGGTCCGCCATGGCCTGTCGTCCTGCCTCGGACAAGGGGCGCTGGGTGGCGCAATCGGCGAGGTCTACCGGTACCTGGTCGGGGATCGCGGCATCCGTGGGGCCATGGCGCAGGTAGAGCACATGGCCGCCCTGGTAGAGCTGCGCCAGCAGTTCCTCACTTGGCAGCTGGGGCGGGAGCAGCTCGGCGTGTGCCTGGACGAGGATCGCAAGCCCGAACAGGGCGGCAATTCCCCGGCGTCGAATGGGCTTCTTTTTCTTGGTCGCCACGACATTGCCCTGTGAAATATTCGTATTAGACGAATAATGCCATGCAGCATGACGCAGCGGCCACTCCCTCGTTGGTCGACTCTAGTGCCTGCTTGTATTTCAGTCTGGTGGTCGTGGTCCTTTAGGCTCAAGCACGCCTGTGTCGGCGTTGGCCGCCTGCCCAGGTCTCCAGAATGCTGCGGTCGTCGCCCAGCATCATCAGCGCGAACAGCCGCTCGCCGAGGGTGCGACAGCGTGCGTAACGACGCCCGAGCAGCGGCGATCCGTCGGGGTCGATCACGACGAAGTCGGCTTCCATGCCCGGAGCGAAGCGGCCGATCTTGTCATCCAGAGAGAGCGCCTTGGCGTTACCCAGGGTGAGGCCGTAGAGGCCTTGCCAGGCGGTCAGCGGCTGGCCGCGCAGCTGGCCCACCTGGTAGGCGGCCTTTAGCGTGGCCAGCCCGGAGAGGTCGGTGCCGCCGCCGATGTCGCTGGCGTAGGTGACGTTGAGGCCGGCCTCGCGTGCCGCCAGGCGGTCGAACAGGCCGCTGCCGAGGAACATGTTGGAACTGGGGCAGAAGGCGATGTTGGCGCCCCGCTCGGCCAGGCGGGTGCGCATCTCCTGGTCGAGGTGAATGCCGTGGGCGAAGGTGCTGCGCGGCCCGACCAAGCCGGACTGTTCGTAGACTTCGAGGTAGTCGCGGCTCTCGGGGAACAGCTCGGCCACCCAGTCGATCTCGCCGAGGTTCTCGGAGAGGTGGGTCTGCAGCCACAGGCTCGGGTCGTTGCGCAGCAGGCTGCCGGTGGCGTCGAGCTGCTGGCGGGTGGAGGTCGGCGCGAAGCGCGGGGTCAGGCTGTAGCCGAGGCGCGCGGTGCCGTGCCACTCGGCGATGAGCCGTTCGGTATCGCGAATGCCGCCGTGGGTGTCGTCGCACAGTGCCTCGGGGGCGTTGCGATCCATCAGCACCTTGCCGGCCAGCATGCGCAGGTCGCGCTCGCGGCAGGCCGAGAAGAAGGCGTCCACCGAGGTGGGGTGGCTCGAGCAGAACACCTGGGCGGTGGTGGTGCCGACCCGCAGCATCTCGTCGAGGAAGGCATTGGAGATGACCTCGGCCCGCTCGCGCTGGGCGAAGCCGCACTCCTCGGGGAAGGTGTATTCGTTCAGCCAGTCGAGCAGCTGGCGGCCGTAGGAGGCCATGATCTCCAGCTGCACGTAGTGCACGTGGCTGTCGATGAAGCCGGGCATCACCAGCTTGCCGCGATGGTCCAGCGTCTCGATGCCCTCGGGCAGCCGTGGCGCCAAGGCGGCGTAGTCGTCGATGGCCTTGATGCGGCCGTTCTCCAGCCACAGGGCGCCATCTTCGAAGTGACGCACGCTGCCGTCGGCGGGTTTATCGCCTTCGCCGGGGTCGGCATCGAAGCTCAGCAGTTCGGCGCGTATTACGCGGGTGTCGTTGCTCATCATGTTTGGGGCTCGTTATCCATTGAAGCTTGAGCTTGTGAGAGCATGGCACAGGAGCGGTCGGTGGCAGGTCGTAGCGAAGGTCATTTGCCATGGATGGCAAATGTAGCGCCCATGGATGGGTTCACAGCGCCTTCGCGCAGGCCTGCCAGCGGCATAGCTCCCGCCGGATAATGTTACTAGTCGAATATTCGGCGCAGCTCTGCCGGTTCCAGGCCACGCTGATCGGCGCGCTCGGCAGTGCCCACCATGGGCAGAAGCTCGGCCAGGGCGGCAATGGCGATGGCGTAGGGCGTCTTGTCGCCACCGGTGCCGCCCTTCGCCATGCCGATGGGGCAGCGCACCCGGGCCAGTGCCGTGTCGTCATGGCCGGCATCCTTGAGCCGCGAGCGGAAGCTGGCCCACTTGCTCTTGGAGCCGATCAGGCCGATGGAGGCGATGTCGTCGCGCTTGAGCAGGGCGTCGACCAGGGCGCGGTCCTCGGCGTGGTCATGGGTGAGCACCAGCGCGTGGCTGCCTGCCGGCAGTGCCGCCACGGCGGCCTGCGGGTCCGGGGCGTGACGACAGGCCAGGCGCGGCTGGTCGTCGGCCCAGTCGGGAAAGACGCCGTCGCGGCTGTCGTGCCACAACACACGCCAGGGCAGCGGGGCGGCCAGGCGCACCAGCTCGTTGCCGACGTGGCCGGCACCGAAGATGGCAAGCGTAGCCGCGCTGCCGGGGAACACCTCCAGCAGCACGTTGACGAAGCCGCCACAGCACTGGCCGCTGCGCCCGCCCAGGGCGAAGGCCTCCAGGCTCATCCCGCTCTCGCCGCGTGCCAGCGTCTCGCGGGCCACGTCGATCACCTGGAACTCGAAGGTGCCGCCACCCAGGGTGTCGTGAACGGCATCCTCGGTGATCACCATGCGTGCGCCGGGCTCGCGGGGCGTGGAGCCGGCGCTGGTCACCACGGTGGCGAGCGCGTGGGGCAGCCCCTCGCGCTGCAGCTTATGCAGCGCCTCGTGCCAGGGGGTGGGCCGTGGCGCGTTCATTACGGCGCGCCTCGTTCCAGCCGCGCGCTGTCGTAGCGGCTGCGCAGGGCCTCGGCGGCCATCAACACCCGCTCCGGGGTGGCCGGGGTATCGAGCCGCGGGGCCTCGGCGTAGTCCGCCAGGCTGGCCAGGGCGTCGCGCAGCGCCGACCACACGGCGATGCCGAGCATGAAGGGCGGCTCGCCCACCGCCTTGGAGCGGTAGATGCTGGCCATGGAGTTGGGGTGGCCCTCCATCAGCTTGACGTTGAACACCGGCGGCAGGTCGCCGTAGGTAGGGATCTTGTAGGTCGCCGGGCCGTCGGAGATCAGGCGGCCGGATTCGTTCCACTTCAGCTCTTCGCTGGTCAGCCAGCCCATGCCCTGGATGAAGCCGCCCTCCACCTGGCCGATGTCGATGGCCGGATTCAGCGAGTCGCCCACGTCGTGCAGGATGTCGACACGGTCGACCTGGTACTCGCCGGTCAGGGTGTCGACGCTGACCTCGGCCACGGCGGCGCCGAAGGCGTAGTAGTAGAAGGGGCGGCCCTGGCCGACGTTGCGGTCATAGTGGATCAGCGGCGTGGCGTAGAAGCCCTTCTCGGAGAGCGAGATGCGGTTGAGGTAGGCCGACTGCACCAGCTCGCCCCAGGGGATGCGCCGCTCGCTCTCGCCGTGACCCGCCACCAGGTGGCCGGCCTCCAGGCGCATGTCGTCGCGGTCGAGGCCCTGGTCCTTGTAGAGATGCTCGTGGGCGAAGTCGAACAGGCGCTGCTTGAGCCTGACGCAGGCATCGCGTGCGGCCTGGCCGTTGAGATCGGCGCCGCTGGAGGCCGCGGTGGGCGAGGTGTTGGGCACCTTGTCGGTGCGCGTGGCGCTGATGCGTACCTCGTCCACGTCGAGCCCCAGTTCGCGGGCCACCACCTGGCAGATCTTGGTGTGAAGGCCCTGGCCCATCTCGGTGCCGCCGTGGTTGATCATCACGCTGCCGTCGGTATAGACGTGCAGCAGCGCACCGGCCTGGTTGAGGTGCTTGGCGGTAAAGGAGATGCCGAATTTCACCGGCGTCAGCGCCAGGCCGCGCTTGATGATCCGACTCTCGGCGTTGAACTCGGTGATAGCCCGGCGCCGTGCCCAATAGTCGCTTGAGGTTTCGAGCTGCTCGACCAATTCCTGCAGCAGCTTGATCTGATCCACCTGCTGGCCGTAATGAGTGGTCTGGCGGCCGGGACGGTAGAAATTGCGCTTGCGCACCGTCAGCGGGTCTTCGCCGATGCGCCTGGCGATGTCGTCCATCGCCGCTTCGATCACCATCATGCCCTGGGGGCCGCCGAAGCCGCGAAAGGCGGTGTTGGAAGCGGTATGCGTGCGCGCGCGATGGCCGGTTACCCGGGCCTCGCCCAGCGAGTAGGCGTTGTCGCTGTGGAACATGGCGCGGTCAACGATGGCATCCGACAGATCGGGCGAGTAGCCGCAGTCGCCGATCACGGTGATTTCGCCGCCCTGGATCACGCCCTGCGCGTCGATGCCCAGCCGGTAGCGGTTGTGGAACGGGTGGCGCTTGCCGGTGGCGCGCATGTCATCGGCGCGGGGCAGGCGCACGCGAGTGGTGCGACCGGTGCGCCGGGCGATCAGCGCGGCGATGCAGGCCCAGGGCGAGGCCTGGGTCTCCTTGCCGCCGAAGCCGCCGCCCATGCGGCGGACTTCCACGGTGACGGCATGGAAGGGGATGCCCAGTACCTCGGCCACCAGCTTCTGGGTCTCGCTGGGGTGCTGGTTGGAGGTATGGACGATCACGCCTTCGTCCTCGGTAGGCTGCACCAGGCAAGCCTGGCCTTCCAGATAGAAGTGCTCCTGGCCGCCGACGAACTGCTCGGCCTCGACCACGTGGGCGGCATTGGCCAGCGCCTGCTCCCAGTCACCGCGCTGCTGCACGTGGGTGGGGCGCACGAACTCGCCGCGCTCGGCGGCGGCCACCGGGTCGAGGCAGGCCGGCTGCTCGTCGATCTCGGCGATGCCTTGGGCCAGGGCGGCACTGACCGCTTCACGGGCGGCGCGATGGCTCTCGGCGGCCACCGCGAACAGCACCTGGCCGACGTAGCTGATCTCCTCCTCGACGAAGATCGGGTCGCCGGGGAAAACGGGGCCGATGTCGGTATGCCCCGGTACGTCATGGAAGCCGACCACGTCGACCACGCTAGGCAGGGCGCGCACCTTGTCCAGGTCGAGCCGGGTCAGGCGGCCGTGGGCCACGGGCGAGAGCGCCAGGGCCACGTGCAGGGCATCGGCCGGCGCCTTGAGGTCGTCGATATAGGCGGCGCGGCCGGTCACGTGCTTCACCGCGCTCTCGTGGGCCCGGGAATACGGATGGGTGCCGGGATGAACGGTATCCCGCGCCAGCGGGCTGGCACCCTTGATGCGCCCGTCTAGCTCGTGGCGGGCGGTTTCCGACTCCGGGCTCACATCGGAGGTGGCTTCTTTGTTCTGCTCTGGCGCGGTTTCGGGCGCCTTGGCTGGAGCGGTTTCGGGCGCCTTGGCTGGCGCGGTTTCGGGCGCCTTGGCTGGCGCGGTTTCGGGCGCCTTGGCTGGCGCGGTTTCGGGCGCCTTGGAAAGCTTAGTGAGCGTACGCATGGAGCATCACCTCCCGGGGGCTGTCGGTCTCGGCCTGGGCGATCACCAGGCGCAGGCGCTCGAGCAGGTTGGCGGCAGAGAGCCGGCGATAGTCGGCGCTGCCGCGCACGTCGGACATGGGCTGGAAGTCTTCGCCCAGGGCCTGTCGGGCTGCCTGGAAGGCGCCCAAATCCGGCGCCTTTCCTTCGAGTGCTGCCTCGGCGTGAGCGGCTCGCTTGGGAATGGCCGCCATGCCGCCGAAGGCCAGGCGCACGTCGCGCATCACGCCGTTCTCCAGGCGGTAGGCGAAGGCGCCCAGCACGGCGGAAATGTCGTCTTCACGACGCTTGGACAGCTTCCACACCTTGAGCGTTTGGCCCGCCTCGGGGCGCGGCAGGAAGATGGCGCGTATGGCCTCGCCTTCACGCAGCGCGGTGCGCTTGTAGTCGAGGAAGAAGTCGTCCAAGGGCAATTCGCGCTCGCCCTCGGCACCGACCAGGCGCAGGCGCGAGCCCAGCGCCAGCAGCACCGGTGGGGTATCGCCGATGGGCGAGGCGTTGGCGACGTTGCCGCCCAGGGTGCCGCGGTTGCGCACCTGCCGGGAACCCAGGCGGTGCAGCAGGTGGGCGAAGGCGTCGTAATGCTCCTCGAACAGTGGTTCGAGGCGCGAGTAGGTGACGGCGGCGCCGATCCACCAGCCGCTGCGGCCGTCTTCCAGCGTGGTCTCGTCGATCGTATTGAGCTCGGCGACCCGGGTCACGTCGATGACTCGCTCGAAGCGTGCCAGGCGCTGGGTGGTTTCGAGCCACAGGTCGGTGGCGCCCGCGACCAGGCGTGCCTTGGGGTGCCGTGCCAGGCAATCGTTCAGCTCGGCTAGGGTGGTCGGCTGCAGGAAGGCGGCGTCGAGATCGATGCGGCGTTTTTCTGTCTCGCTCGGCGCGGCAGCATCGAGCCACAGCGGGCGATTGTCGGGATGCGAACCCATGCTCAGCGCGGCATCGCGGATCGGGCGGTAGCCCGTGCAGCGGCACAGGTTGCCGCCCAGGGCGGCTTCCAGACGCTGCGCAGTCAGCGGCGCGGGCGCATGGCGCTGCTCCTCGTCAAGGGTGAACAGTGACATGACGATGCCCGGCGTGCAGAAACCGCACTGGCTGCCGTGGCATTCCACCATGGCGGCCTGGGCGGGATGCAGCTGTTCGCCCTGGGCGAGGCCCTCCACCGTGACCAGGTGACGGCCGCTGAGCTGATGCGCGGGCGTGATGCAGGCGTTGGCGCTGTGGTAGTGCAGCTCGCCATTGGGGCCGGGTTCGCCGATGGCCACCGTGCAGGCGCCGCAGTCGCCCGAGGCGCAGCCCTCCTTGGTGCCGGTGGCGCCGAGCGTTTCACGCAGCAGGTCGAGCACGCTGGTTTCGGGCAGCGCCTCGCATCGGCGAGGCTGCCCATTGAGCAGGAAGTGGATCATCGTCTTGTCTCTTGTTGACCTTGTGATTCTAGACCTGACGGCCCGCGGGGAAGCGCAAGAATACTTATTGACCATGTGGTCAGGATGATATCAGCTTGGTCCAGGAAGAAAGTTTTTGCAAGGGCCAGCCGCCTGTTCGGTCCGCCTCGTGTCGTTTCACCTAAAGCGCCATTGGCAGCGAGAAGGGGCTAAGGCACTCTTTGTCATCACCTTCGTCGCCAGGTAGGGTTCCGATGTCAGACATGTCCGAAACCGAGTCGCTGTGCCACCCCAATCCGGGTAGCGAGGGCAACGGTGCCACGCGCAGGCGCAACGAGCGCGAAATCCTCGAAGCCGCAGAGCGAGTCTTCGCCCAGTACGGCTACCGCGGCGCCAGCGTGCAGGCAATCGCCGAGGAAGCGGGGCTGCCGAAATCCAACGTGCTGTACTACATGGGCAACAAGCGCGGCCTTTACGTGCGCCTGCTGGAACGCATGATGGCGCGCTGGAACGCCCTGCTCGACGATATCAGCGTGGAGGACGACCCCGCCGAGGTGCTCGAGGCGTTCATTCGCAGCAAGATGGAACTTTCGCGGCGTCATCCGGAAGGGTCACGCCTGTTCGCCGCGGAAATCCTCGGTGGAGCCCCCTTCCTGCAGGACTACCTGCGCGGCGGGCTGCGCGATTGGGTGCAAGCCCGGGCGAAGGTCTTCGAGCAGTGGGCCGAACGAGGCCTGATGGATCCGGTCGATCCGGTATGGCTGATCTTCCTGATCTGGTCGGCCACGCAGCACTATGCCGACTTCGAAGCCCAGGTGCTGGGTATCACCGGGAAGGAGGAGCTCAGCGACGCCGACCTGGAGCGGATCACCCGGTTCCTGACCCAGGTGATCCTCAAGGGGTGCGGGGTCAGGCCTCCTTCGGCAACGCCAGGCTGATGGCTACCGTTATCGCCAACATGGCACTCGACACCCACAGCGTGGCGCTGAGGCCGCCGGTCATGTAGAGCCAGCCCGAGAGCAGGGTGCCGATCAGTCGACCCATGGCGTTGGCCATGTAGTAGAAGCCCACGTCCAGCGAGACCCCATCCGAGCGCGCCATACGCACGATCAGGAAGCTGTGCAGGCTGGAGTTCACGGCGAACACCGCACCGAACAGCAGCAGGCCGCCCAGCAGCACTACATGCGGCTGCCACTCAAGAACCTGTATTTGAAGACCTAGGGCGATCAGCGCCGGCAGGGCCGCCAGCGCCGCGGCCCAGGCGATGGCGGCGCTGCGCCCCGCGGTGCGCCCGGTGATACGCGGCGCTACCGCCTGCACCGCCCCATAGCCGATCACCCATAGCGCCAGGAAGCCTCCCACACGCCAATGGTCCCAGCCGAACTGGGTGGCGAGGAACACCGGCAGGGCCACCACGAACCAGACGTCGCGGGCGCCGAACAGGAACATCCGCGCCGCCGAGAGGATGTTGATCGCCCGACTCTTGGAGAGGATCTCGCGGAACTTGGGCTTGGCCTTGGCGCGGCCCAGGTCGGCGTCGAGCTTGAGCAGCGAGAGGCCGAGCACGCCGACGAGCATCACCGCCATGGCAAGGATCGCCCCCTGGAAGCCGATCAGCGTGAGCAGCAGCCCGCCGAGGAAGAACCCGATCCCCTTGAGCGCATTCTTCGAGCCGGTGAGCAGCGCCACCCAGCGGTAGAGCGAGGTGTGCCCCTCATCGCCTGTCGGCACCAGGGTCTTGATCGCGCTCTTGGCACTCATCTTGTTGAGGTCCTTGGCGATCCCCGAGAGCGCCTGGGCGACCATGACCCACAGCACGGTGAGCCATCCAGCGGGCACCAGCAGCATGCCCAGCGCCACCACCTGGAGCCCGAGCCCCAGGTTCATGGTGCGGTTGAGCCCCAGCCGTGCGCCCAGCCAGCCGCCCACCAGGTTGGTGACCACGCCGAAGAACTCGTAGAACAGGAACAGCAGCGCCACTTCCAGCGCCGAGTAGCCGAGCTGGTGGAAGTAGAGCACCACCAGCATGCGCAGGGCGCCGTCGGTGAGGGTGAAGGCCCAGTAGTTGCCGGTGACCAGCAGGTACTGGCGTATCTCGCGGGGCAGGGCGGCAACGCGGGCGATCATGCGTCGGCGTTCCCCACCTTGGCGGCCAGCTCCACGGTGCGGCAGGCGTAGCCGTATTCGTTGTCGTACCAGGCGTAGAGCTTCACCTGGGTGCCAGCCACCACCATGGTGGAGAGCGCATCGACGATGGAGCTGCGAGGGTCGGTGCGATAATCGATGGACACAAGCGGGCGCTCCTCATAGCCCAGGATGCCGGCCAGTTCGCCCTCGGCGGCCTGCTTGAGGAGTGTATTCACCTCTTCCACCGTGGTTTCGCGCTGCACCTCGAACACCATGTCGGTGAGCGAGGCGTTGGCCAGCGGCACGCGCACGGCGTGGCCATTGAGCTTGCCGGTGAGCTCCGGGAAGATCGCGGTGATCGCCTTGGCCGAACCGGTGGTCGTCGGGATCAGGCTCATGCCGCAGGCCCGAGCCCGGCGTAGATCCTTGTGTGGGGCATCCAGGATCACCTGGGTATTGGTGATGTCGTGGATGGTGGTCATCGAGCCGTGGCGAATGCCTAGCTTCTCGTGGATCACCTTGACCACCGGTGCCAGGCAGTTGGTGGTACAGCTCGCGGCGGTGACGATACGGTGCTTGGCCGGATCGAACAGGTGGTCGTTGACCCCCACCACCACGTTGAGCACGCCTTCCTCTTTTACCGGCGCGCTGACCACCACGCGCTTCACCCCCTGGTCGAGATAGCCCTGGAGCTTGTCGCGGGTCTTGATCTTGCCCGAGCACTCGATCACCACGTCGCAGTCGGACCAGTCGGTGTCGGCGATCTCGCGGTTGGCGCTGAAGGCGATGCGCTGGCCTGCCACCTCGATGGCGTCCTCGGACGACGTGATATCATCGCCGCCGCCGGTCCACTGGCCGTGCACCGAGTCGAACTGCAGCAGATGAGCGAAGGTGGCGGCATCGCCGCCTGGGTCGTTGAGGCGCACGAACTCGAGATCGGGGTTCGACCAGCCGGCACGCAGGGCCAGGCGGCCGATGCGGCCGAAACCGTTGATGCCGATGCGAAGGGACATGGTGCGCTCCTCTGGTTTTGTGGTGTGTCGCTGAGAAATGTCAGGAATATATGGCAAATCGTATATGAAACAAGATGACAATTCGATGACAGCCACGGCCGAGTTGCCCATTGATGCTCAGCTGGCGGCGATCCACCAGGCGCTGGCCGGCCACTCCCGTGCGCTGCTCGTCGCCGAGCCCGGGGCAGGCAAGACCACCCGGGTGCCGCTGGCACTGCTCGATGAGCCTTGGTGCCAGGGTGAGCACGGTGAGGGTCGCCTGCTGCTTCTGGAGCCACGGCGCGTTGCTGCGCGCCTGGCGGCGGGCTTCATGGCGGAAAGCCTGGGCGAGAAGGTCGGCGAGACCGTGGGCTATCGCATGCGCGGCGAGAGCCGGGTGGGGCCGAACACTCGACTCGAGGTAGTCACCCAGGGCGTTCTCACCCGCATGCTGCAGGACGACCCGCTGCTCGACGGCGTAACGGGCATCATCTTCGACGAGTTCCACGAGCGCAGCCTGGAGGCCGATCTTGGCCTGGCCCTGGCGCTGGATGCCCAGTCGGTGCGCGACGACCTGCGCCTGCTGGTGATGTCGGCGACCCTCGACGTCGAGGCGCTGCTCGGTGTGCTTGGCGAAGCCACGCCGCTGGTCGAGAGCCAGGGGCGCAGCTTTCCGGTGGAGACGCGCTATCGTCCGCTCAGTACTCATATCAATTCCCGGGATGACGCCGCGAGCCAACAGGCCAAGGCGGTGATGGAAGGCCTCTCCCTGAGCGAAGGCGACGCCCTGGTCTTCCTGCCCGGGGTGGCCGAGATACGCCGCCTGGCGCGAGAGCTGGCAAGCCGCCAGCCCGAACTGGCGGTGCGCGAGCTGCATGGCCGCCTGCCTTTGGAGGAGCAGCGCCGGGCGCTTCGACCCGAGCCCGACGGTCGACGGCGCGTGGTGCTCTCCACCGCCATCGCGGAATCCAGCGTCACCGTGGACGGCGTGCGTATCGTCATTGACGCCGGCCTGGAGCGGGTGCCGGTGTTCCAGCCGCGCAGCGGGCTCAGCCGGCTTGAGACCCGCCGCGTCAATCGTGCCAGCGCCGACCAGCGCCGCGGCCGAGCCGGACGCCAGGGGCCGGGGCTGTGCCTGCGGCTGTGGGCCGAGGAGCAGCCGCTGCCGGCCCACGGCGAGCCCGAGATGCTGCAGGCCGATCTGGCGCCGCTGGCCTTCGAGCTGGCCCGCTGGGGGATCGTCGAGCCCGATACCCTGAATTGGATCACGCCGCCGCCCGCCGGTGCGCTGGCCGCGGGGCGCCACTTGCTGCAACGACTCGGCCTGATGGACGAGTCGTACCTGCTCACCGAACTGGGCCGTGCGTGCGTGCGGTGGCCCACCCATCCGCGCCTGGCCGCGATGCTGGCGCGAGCCGGCGAGCTCGACGCCGTGCCGCTGGCCTGTGCCCTGGTGGCAACGCTGGAGGGCCGCGATCTCGACGGCGAGCAGGACTTGGAGCGCACGCTCCAGACCCGCCTGGCCGAGCCCGCCGCCCATCGGCAATGGCAGCGCGAGGCGCAACGACTGGCGCGCATCGGCGGTGTGAGGCTGGAGGTCAAGACGCTGGCCCTCCTGGGGGAGCTGCTGGCACTGGCCTATCCGGACCGAGTGGCGCAGCGTATTCACCACGACGCCGGGCCGGGGCGCTTTCGCCTGGCCTCCGGTGGCCTGGCGACGCTGCCGGAGCGCCATCCGCTGGCCCATGCCGAGCTGCTGGTGGCTGCCGATCTCGACGGCCAGGCCAGCGGCGCGCGGATCTTTCGCGGCGTGGCCATCGAGCGGGCCCGGCTCGAGGCGCTGTTCCCCGAAGCGCGTGAGTGGCGGGCGAGCCTCGTGTGGTCGGAGGAGCAGGGGCGTCTGATCGGCGAGCAGGTGCGTGGCCTGGGCGCGGTAGTGCTAGAGCGCAGGCCACTGCAGTCGCTCCCTGCGGAGGCGGTGCGTCAGGCGCTGCTCGAAGCGTTGCGCCGTCGCGGCGAGCTGCCCTTCGACGAGAGCGCCGAACAGCTGCGCGGCAGGGTGGCGCTATTGCACCAGGAGCTGGGCTCTCCTTGTATTGAGAATGATTGGCCCAACTGGTCCTTGCCGGCGCTGCTCGACGAGCTGGAGACGTGGCTGGGACCGCACCTCGACGGCGTCGGGAGCCTCGATGCGCTGGCGCGGCTGCCGCTTGGTCGCTTTCTGCTCGATAGCCTTGACTGGTCGCTGCGCAGTCGCCTCGATGCGCTGGCGCCGGAGCGCCTCGACGTGCCGAGCGGCTCGCGGGTACGCCTCGACTACACGCCGTGCCTGGAGGGCCGCGCGCCGGTGCTGGCGGTGAAGCTGCAGGAAGTGTTCGGCTGGCGCGAATCGCCGCGTGTCGCCGAGGGAAGGGTAGCCGTGCTGCTGCACCTGCTGTCGCCGGCGCGGCGCCCGCTGCAGGTCACGGCGGATCTCGCCAGCTTCTGGGCCAACGCCTATCCGGAAGTGCGCAAGGAGATGCGCGGTCGCTACCCCAAGCATCCCTGGCCCGAGGATCCGCTGACGGCCGAGGCGACGGCTCGTACCAAGCGACGCTGAAGAGCGGGTTCCGGGCCTGCCGCTGTCGCGATTACCCCAGCAGGGCGCCGGCGGCCATGCCAAGCGCCATGACGCCCAGGGCGATGCCGAAGGCCGGCCAGGGCATCAGCCAGGCCTCTCCCCGCTTGAGCCGCCAGGCCAGCCGAATCAGCAAGCGCTCTCCCCGGGCCGACAGGCGTGTTCGCGGCCAGGCAAGCCGTCCAGGCAGGTGTGGGCGGAAGCGCCGGCCCAGGCGTGCCAGCAGGAGACCCCCCAGCGCCAGCAGCGGGGCGAGGGCTGCCGAGGCCAGGGCATAGCCGGGGGTATCGGTGAGCGGCGCATGCCAGTGCCAAGCCCAGGCCAGCAGCGCAGGAAGCGCGCCGAGCATCCACCAGGCGCCCCACAGCCAGGTCGGTACCTGCAGGCTCTGCTGCTCGGGCGGCGAGCGGTGCAGGCGCCAGAATAGCCGCAGCATCAGCAGCGTGGTCGCCAGGCCGGCCGCCAGCAGCGGCCAGGTGGGCCAGTCACTGGCATACAGTGCTTCTTCCATGGCGGCCTTTACCAGGGCGCCGCCGCCCGGCGGCATGCCGGCCAGTGCCATTGCCGGCAGTACCAGGCCCAGGAAAGCAAGTCGGCGGTCGCGTCCCCGCAGGCGGTTCGCCATTCCCGCTCCCAGGAATAGCGCTGCCTTGGCCAGCGCATGGGTGGCGGTCAGCAGCAGCAGTGCCGTCATGGCTGCCTGCGTTGCCTTGGCCTGCAACACGAGGCCGAGCAGGGCGGTGAGCAGCCCCATCTGGCTGACGCTCGACCAGGCGAGAATCGCCTTCGAATGCGCATGCAGCATGCCGCGCAGCGCGCCATAGAGTGCTGCGGCGAACCCCGCCACCACCAGTGGTGCGCCCCAGCCAAGCGTCACATCGGCAAGAGGCAGCAGGCGCAGCGCCCCGAGCAGGCCGAGCTTGATCATCAGCCCCGACAGGATGGCGCTGGCCATGGGTGGAGCGACGGGGTGTGCGACGGGCAGCCAGGCATGCACGCCGATGACACCGGCCTTGATCGCCAGGCCGAAGCCCAGGCTCGCCAGCGCGAGGGGAGGCAGTGCCTGGCTGTCCAATTGGCTGAACCTCAGGTCGCTGCTCTCGTTGGCGATCAATGCCAGGCCCAGCAGCATCGCCACTTCGGCCAGCAGCATCATGGCCAGGTAGCCGGTGCCGGCGAGGCGGGCCGCCCGGTGGCCGTCGTGCTGCACCATGGCCCAGCCCAGCAGGCTCAGCAGCGCGGCGCCGGTATAGAAGGTGAGCAGGTCATCGGCGAGAAGCGCCATGACATGCACCATCGCGCCCAGCAGCAGCAGGCCCAGCAGCCGGTCCGCCGCCGGGAAGGTGGCACGCCAATGGCGGGTGGCCAGCAGCACGATCGGCCAGATGACCAGGGCGGGCGCGAGGAAGGCGAGCCCGATGGGGTCGAGGCGCAGGCCGTGCAGCCCCGGCTGCCCGTGGCTCAGCAACAGCAGCCCCCAGCCCCAGGCCAGCGCGGCGAGGCCAACCGCCAGCGTGGCCAGGTGGCGCGACGTGCGGTTGGCGCTGGCTGGGGTGGCCTGCGATGCCGGTTGCCTGGGCAGGGGGCATAGCCCGATGTCGAACAGCCGCCACAGGCAGGCGGCAGTAAAGAACGTGCCGAGCAGCACCGCGGCCGTGATGGCAATGCTGCCGCTCTCCAGCGACGCCTGCAGCAGCCACCACTTGCCGACGAAGCCGCCCGTCGGCGGAATGCCCAGCAGGCTGGCGCCGGCCAGGGCCATGGCCAGCCAGGCCAGCGGCAGGTGCTGGGCGCTGCCGGCCAAGCGGCTCATCCGGTCGTGTCCATGCGCTGCGATGATGGCGCCGGCGGCCAGGAACAGCGCCCCCTTGGCCAGGCCGTGGGCCAGCAGCATCTGCAGTGCGCCATCAAAGCCCAGGCCCTGCGGCGCCAGCGCCGAGGTCGGCCGGGCGGGGCCTGGCAGGCTCAGCATCAGCAGGGCGTAGCCGCTCTGCGACAGCGTCGACCAGGCGATCAGCAGCTTCAGGCTTGTCTGCAGGGCGGCCTGGATGCCGCCCCAGGCCAGGGCGACGGCGCCGACCAGCCCCAGCCAGTGGGCCTGCAGGCTTTGCACTGCCTGGAAGGGGCCCAGCCAGAGTCGCCAGGTCAGGAAGAGCGTGACCGCGACGACCACCGCCGACAGCATGGCGCTGACCGGCGCCTGGGCCCGGGCATGCGCGGCGGGAAGCCAGGTGTGCAGCGGGACCATGGCCGACTTGATCAGCAGGCCCAGGGTCATCAGCGTGGCCGCCAGCCTGAGGGTGGTGTCGTCCTGTGTGGCCTGGCTCAGCAGGCCGATAGCGAGGCGGCCCGTCTGCCCGTAGAGCAGGGCTACGCCCAGCAGGAACAGCAGGGAAGCCAACAGCGACGCCAGCAGGTAGCGCAATGCCGCCGCGCCATAAGGGTCGCCCGGCGAACGCGCCACCAGGCCGACTCCGGCCAGCGTGACCAGCTCCAGGGTGACATAGAGATTGAACAGGTCCCGTGACAGCAGCAGCGCATTCAGGCCAGCCCAAAGCAGCCACCACAGCGGCCACAGGTAGCGGTCGTCGGCGCTGGCGCGATCTGCCAGCAGCGCCAGACTGGCCGCGGCGGCCACGCACGCCGTCATGCCCAGCATCAACAGCGTGGGCAAATCCAGCTGCCAGGCAATGCCCAGGGGCGGCGGCCAGTTGCCGAGCGCCAGCTGCAGCTCTTGCCCTTGCAGGGGCGCGCCGGCGACCGTGGCCAGGCTGCCCAGGATCAGCGCCAGGCCCAGGCCGACCTGCAGCCGGGCGCCCAGCCAGCCGAGTACCGCCGCCAGCGTCAGGCAGAGGGGTGCGACGACGAGCAGCGTCAGCGCGCCCGACTGGAGTGCCGTCACTGCTTGGCCTCTTGCCGCCTGCGCACCTCGGCCTTGACCACCAGCGCCAGGGCGGCGGCGGTGGTGCTGACCGCCACGACGATCCCGGTCAGCACCATCACATGGGGAACCGGGTCGATGCCCGAGGCGGTCTTGGCCAGGCTCACCAGCAGCAGGAACACGGCGCTGGCAAGCACGTTGAGCGCCACGATACGGCGCAGCAGATCATGGGTCTGGAACAAGCCGACCACGGCCATGCCGCAGAGCAGGGTTGCGATGAAGGTGTAGAAGGTGTTCATTGCCCGGGCTCCCCGTAGAGGTAGAAGGCCATCAGCATCAGTGCGATGGAGAGCGCCGTGGCGATTTCCACGGCCATGATCAATGCGGTTGCCAGCTCAATGGGCAAGGCCAGGAAGGTACCGGTTGCCAGCAGGCCGCCGAGCCCCACGGCGAGGAACAGCGCCAGGCCGGCGCACAGCAGCAGCCGCAGCAGCGGCTGCTTGGCCGGCCGATGGATCCAGGTGATCCCGTTGGCCAACAGCAGCAGCACGCCGCCGGCACCCATCACGGCGCCGGCGGGAAAGGCGCCGCCAGGGGCGTGAGTGCCACGCCACAGCAGGTAGGCGGGTACCAGCAGGAAGAGCGGGTGCAGCAGGCGTGACAGGGCGGGCAGGCCGGGCAGGGCGATGGCCGGGGCAAAGGGGCGCAGCGCCGGCCCCAGCGACCAGATGAGCATGACGGCGCCCAGCATGACGGCCACTTCCAGCAGCGTATCGAGGGCGCGCAGGTTCAACAGCACGGCGGTGACAGGGTGGCTGACGCCTGTCGCATCGAGTGCGGCGGTGACCTCCTGTGCCAGGCCGGGGCGCGGCAGATGGTGGGCCACCCAGGCCAGCCAGCCGGCGCTGAGGCAGGCGGCGCCGAGCGCCATCCAGCGCAAGGGCCGCTGCCAGCGGTGCGGGTGGGCCCCCAGGCTGGTGCCGGCCGGCAGCCTGCCCAGCGCGGTCAGCAGCAGGGCGCCGGTGACGCCGGCCCCGACGGCGGCCTCTGCCAGGGCGATATCCGGTGCCGAAAGGCGCACCCAGGCTAGTGCCATCAGCAGCTGAAACGCCATGAAGTGCACCACTGCCGCGAAGCGGCGGGCCAGGAACAGCGCCTGCCAGGCCAGCCACAGCATGCCGGCCGCCAGCAGCGCGTCGAAGCCCCAGGCCATGGCCGTCACTTGCGCACTCCTTCCTCCTTCGCGGGAGGCGTCTTGTCGGCGGCATCCTGCCCAGAGCCGGTGACCGAGGTGCCGTGTGGAATAGTGCGAGGGGTGATGCCGCAGGCCAGCGCCGTCGAGGCGATCAGGGTGGCCCCGATGCCCGAGGCCGCAAGCATCAGTCCCCAGATCAGCAGCAGCTTGACCGCCTCGGCCAGGCCTTGCGCCTGCAGGGCCAGGCCCAGGCAGATCAGTCCTAGGCCCAGGTTGTCGGCCTTGGTCAGGGCGTGCAGCCTCGCGTAGACATCGGGAAAGCGGATCAGCCCGAGGCTGCCGGCGAGAAAGAACAGCACCCCCGCGCCGATCAGCACAGGGCCTGCGATGTCCGTGATCTCAGTCATGGCGTGCCTCCTCGCGGGTCTCGCCTTCCTCGCGCAGCAGCGTCCAGGTCCGCGTGACGAAATTGGCCATGCCGATGGCGGCCAGCAGGGCGAACAGCAGCGCCACATCCACAAGCGGCGTGGCGCCCTGGCTGCCGAGAAGCAGCAGCACGGCGATGGTGGAGGTGGCGATCAGTTCAGCGGCCACCATGCGGTCGGCGCTGGTGGGGCCTTTGCGAATGCGCCAGGCGCCGACACCGGCGTTGGCCAGCAGCAGGCAGGCGGCAGCGAGATAGAACGCGGTCATCGAGCCTCCTTTTCCGATGTGCGAGAGGAAGTGAACAGCGGGGCGACCCGACCCTCGAGCCGCTGCAGCGCGGCGGGAATGTCGTCGCGGTAATGCAGCACATGCACGTGCAGGCGATCGTGCTCGAGACGGACCGTGAGCGTGCCGGGGATCAGGTTGATCAGGCTGGCCATGAACAGCCGCCCGGGGCCTTCCGGCAGCTGCTGCCAGCGATGCTCGATCACGCGGGTATCGAGCGCGAGGGGGCGGCGGCAGGCCAGCCGGGCGACGTCCACGCCGCCCTGCAGGCCGAGCCAGAAGGCTGTGGGCAGGAAGCGCAGCCAGGCCAGCGGCCTGAGCGGCCAGGAGGGCGCCGGCATGGCCAGCGCCACCACCACCACGGCGGGAAGCCCCCAGCGCCAGCTGGAGGGGTCCCCGCCGCTGATGGCCCACCAAAGCAGGGCCGGCAGCGCCAGGCGCCTGGCCCAGCGGGCGATGTCACTGGGTGGCGGCACTGGCCCGGTCGCGCTGCCCGGCTTTGGGTGTGCCGTGGGTGCCCCGCTTGCGCAGTACCCACTTCTCCAGCTCCACGATCAGGAACAGCGCCACGCTGGCGGCCAGGATCACCATCCAGTGCAAGGGCGCCAGGGCGGCACTGCCGAACACCGTCTGCATGAACGGCAGGTAGGTCCAGCCGAGCTGCAGCATCACCACCAGCCCTATGGCGATCCACACGGGGCGGCTGCCGAAGATGCCGCGCAGCGAAAGGGCGCTGTTGACCAGGAAACGGCTGTTGATCAGGTAGGCGGCGCTGCCCATGACCAGCATGTTCACGGCCCCCGCGCGTGCCATTTCCTGGCTGCCGCCTTCGGCATAGAGAATCCAGGTGAAGATGCCGAACACGCCGATCAGCAGCAGGATCGAGACGAAAACCACGCGCCAGAGCAGGAACAGGTCGAGCAGGGCGGCGGACGGGTCGCGCGGTTCGCGCTGCATGATGTCGTCTTCGCTTTTTTCGAAGGCGAGCGCCAGGCCCAGCGTGACCGCCACCACCATGTTGACCCACAGGGCCTGCAGCGGCGTGACCGGCAGTAGCGTGCCGCCCAGCACGGCGAGCATGATGGCCAGCCCCTGGCCGCCGTTGGTGGGCAGGATAAAGGTGACGGTCTTGCGGATGTTGTCGTAGACCTTGCGGCCCTCCTCGATGGCGCCGACGATGGTGGCGAAGTTGTCGTCGGCCAGTACCATCTCGGCGGCTTCCTTGGCGGCTTCCGTGCCCTGGATGCCCATGGCCACGCCGACATCGGCCCGCTTGAGCGCCGGCCCGTCGTTGACGCCGTCGCCGGTCATGGCGCAGATGCCGCCCTGCGCCTGCATCGCCTTGACCAGGCGCAGCTTGTGCTCGGGGGCGGCGCGGGCAAAGACATCCACCTCGAGGATGCACGCCTCGAGCTCCTCGTCGGACATCGCCTCGACCTCGCGCCCGGTCAGCGCCTTGTCGGTATGGGCGAAGCCGAGCTGCTCGGCAATGGCGCGGGCGGTAACGGCGTGGTCGCCGGTGACCATTACCGGACGGATGCCCGCCTCGAGGCACTGCTTGACGGCTTCGATGGCGGCTTCGCGCGGCGGGTCGAGCAGGCCGACCAGGCCGAGCAGCACCAGCCCCTCTTCCGCGTCGGCATCGTCGAGCTCCCCCGAGAGGGCATCGGCGTCCTTCTCCGCCAGCGCCAGCACGCGCAGGCCGCGAGAGGAGAGCGCATGGATACGCTCCTCCCACTCGGCCGGATCGAGGTCTTGATCGCCATCCGCTGCGCGCACCTTGTGGCACATCTCCAGCAGCCGATCCGGGGCGCCCTTGACCAGCAGGCGCTTGCCGTCCAGCTCGTTGAGGGTAGCCATGTACTTGCGCTCGGACTCGAAGGGGATCGCGTCCTGGCGCGGGTGTTCGTCACGCAGCTGGTGGGTGTCGAAGCCGCCCTTGGCGGCGGCCACCACCAGGGCGCCCTCGGTGGGGTCGCCGTGGATCACCCAGCGCTCTTCCTCCTGGGCGAGCTCGGCGTCGTTGCACAGGGTGCCGACCTTCAGGAAGTGGGCCAGCGCGGGGTGGTCGTCCAGGCGGATTTCGTCGCCATGCTCGGCACTTTCCCGATCCTGCGGCGCCTCATGCAGCTTGCCCTCCGGGGCGAAGCCGATGCCCGAGAGCCGGTACTCGCCTTCGGGAAGCCAGATCGCCTGGGCGGTCATTTCGTTGCGGGTGAGGGTGCCGGTCTTGTCGGAAAAGATGGTCGAGATCGAGCCCAGGGTCTCGACCGCCGGCAGGCGCCGGATGATGGCATTGCGCTTGGCCATGACCTGGACACCCAGCGCCAGGGTGATGGTGACGATGGCCGGCAGGCCCTCGGGGATGGCGGCCACGGCCAGGCCCACCGCGGCCATGAACATGGCGCTGACGGGTTCGTCGTGTACCACCACGCCGATCGCGGCGGTGATGGCCGCCGCGGCGAGAATGAAGATCGCCAGCACGCGGCCCGCGCTGTCGAGCTGCCTGAGCAGGGGAGTCTTGAGCTGCTCGACGCCGCGCAGCATTTCGGAGATGCGCCCGATCTCCGTGCGTGTGCCGGTCTCTACGACTACTCCCTGGGCGGTTCCCTGCACCACGATGGTGCTGGCATAGACCATGGCGCTGCGATCGCCCAGGTCGGCATCCTCGTCGACGGGGTCGGTCTGCTTGTCGACCGGCGTGGACTCGCCGGTCAGCGCCGCTTCCTCGGTGCGCAGGCGCTTGGCCTCCAGCAGGCGCAGGTCGGCGGGTACCCGGTCGCCACTCTCCAGCATCACGATGTCGCCCGGCACCAGGTCTTCGGCCGCAATGGACTGGCGCTTACCGTCGCGCAGCACGCTGGCCTGCGGTGAAAGCATGTTGCGGATGCTCTCCAGGGCCTGCTCCGCCTTGCCCTCCTGGAAGAAGCCGATCAGGGCGATGATGATCACCACCGCCACGATGGCCAGGGCATCCAGGGTGTGGCCGAGAAACAGGCTGGCGACCGCCGCCACCAGCAGGATGATCATCAGGACGTTGTTGAACTGTTCCAGCAGCCGTCGCCACCAGGGCCTGCCTTTCTCCTGCTTCAGTTGGTTCGGGCCATATTGCTCGCGTCGCGAAGCGGCGTCCTTTTCGGCCAACCCGTCGCGGTTGCTTTCGACCTTTTCCAATGCCTTGTCGAGAGGCATCGCGTGCCAGGCGGTGCGGGGAGCGTCGTGGCGATCGGGCATTTCCTTATCTCCGACAGCAAAAGGATAAAACTCGTTGTATCACAGCGGCATGCTGCGATGCAGTGATATAGGGCAAACTTTGTAAGCCAACCGGCTACTGCGACATTGAAGCATCCTGCTTCGAAATGCGGAGCACTGGGCCATAGGACAATAGGCAGCGCGATTGAACGGCTTATGCTGGTGATACCAGTGTAGGGGGATCTTCGTCATGAACGAAAGTGACGGGCTGCATCATGAATTCTTCATGAACTGCACGGATGTATGTTTCGTCATGGACGTCAGCGGGGAAAGCGCCTTTCATTTTCGGCTGGTGAATGCCGCGGTCGCACGCAAGACCGGCTTGCCGCCGGAGCGGTTCGTGGGGCACCAGGTACAGGAGCTGCTTCCACCACCACAAGCCAGGTGCCTGTCGAAACAGCTGCGAGCCTGTGTCCGTTCGAAAGCCCCCCTGGTGGCGCATGCCACCCTCGACTTTCCCTCGGGTCAGCTGACCTGGCAGCTGAGCCTGACGCCGATCTTCGACGCCGCCGGGGCCGTGGTGCGGATACTCGGCGTCGCTCGCGACATCACCTGGAATCGCCACTTCACGCAACACCTGGAGCAGGTGGCAGACTGGCTGCCCGGCTTCATCTACCAGCTCCACTACACCGGCGAGGGGGAGTGGCATTTCACGTTCGTCGGCCGGCGTGTGCATGAAATGTTCGGTGTGGACGCGGCGGATGCCATGCGCGACAGCCGCGTGTTGCTCCAGCGAATTCACCCGGAAGACTATGAGCGCGTCATGGCCGAGAGCCTTGCGTGCGTGGAACAGCTCCGGGCGTGGCACAGTGAATTTCGCATGATCCACCGGGATGGGCATGCGCTGTGGGTCGAGGCCTACGACCTGCCTCAGCGGCTCGAGGATGGCAGCGTGCTGACCACGGGCTATGTCAACGACATCAGCGAACAGAAGCAGCTGCAGGTGCGCCTGGAGCACCTGGCCCAGCACGATCCGCTCACCGGCTTGCCCAATCGGGCCCTGTTGATGGCCCACCTGCACCAGGCGCTGGCGATGGCCCAGCGGCGCCAAGGTCCGCTTTCCCTGCTGTTCATAGACCTGGATGGCTTCAAGCCCGTCAATGACACCCATGGCCACGCCATGGGGGACCATCTGCTCACGGCAGTGGCGCTTCGAATGCGTGCCCGGCTGCGTGAATCCGACGTGCTGGGGCGCCTGGGCGGCGATGAGTTCCTGGTCCTGCTGGACGGCACGGGCGCGGAAGATGCCTTTTGCCTGGGCGAAGCGCTGTGCCATGACCTGGCGCAGCCCTTCCTGCTCGGCGAGGTCAAGGCCTGCATTTCAGCCAGTATCGGTGTCTCAAGCTGTCCGGAACACGGCACGACGCCTGAAGTGCTGCTGGAGGCCGCCGACGTGGCCATGTATCGGGCCAAGCGGGCCGGGCGCAACGGCGTGATGCGATATGATGGCGCCTCGACCGAACTGAGCGAGACGCGAGCATGAGCGACCCGGCGCACTGCCCCTGCGACCCGACCCGAGCCTACGCCGCCTGCTGCGGGCGCTTCCACACGGGAAGCGACGCGGCAGGCCCCGAGGCACTGATGCGCTCCCGTTTCAGCGCCTTTGCGCTGGGGCTGGACGACTACCTCCTGGCGACCTGGCACGCCAGGACCCGCCCCGCTACTCTGGCGGCGGACGGCGGCACGCGCTGGGTGCGCCTGGATGTCGTTGAAAGCGATACGATGGCTGACCGCGGCCGCGTGCATTTTCGCGCCACCTTCCGCGACGGGCGGCGCTGGGGCGTGCTCGAAGAGGATTCCCGCTTCGTGCGCGAAGCGGGGCGCTGGTACTACCTGGACGGCAACCCAGGCATCACCCGCCTCAAGCCCGGACGCAACGATCCCTGTCCCTGCGGCAGCGGGCGCAAGTTCAAGGGCTGCTGCGGGCCGGCTTGAGGACGGGCTACCGGTCCGGGTTACAGGAGCATGGCGGCTGCCCAGCCGAAGGCGATAAGCGGCACGTTGTAGTGCAGGAAGGTGGGCACCACGGTGTCCCAGATATGGTCGTGCTGGCCGTCGGCGTTGAGTCCCGCGGTGGGCCCCAGGGTCGAATCGGAGGCCGGTGAGCCGGCATCGCCGAGGGCGGCAGCGGTGCCGACCAGCGCGATGGTGGCCATGGGCGAAAAGCCGAAGCTCAGCGCCAGCGGAACATACAGCGAAGCGATGATCGGCACCGTGGAGAACGAGGAGCCGATGCCCATGGTGATGAACAGCCCCACCAGCAGCATGATCAAGGCCGCCATGCCCTTGTTATCGCCGATCAGCTGCGACGAACCCTCTACCAGCGCGGGAACCTCCCCGGTGGCCTGCATGACCCCGGCGAAGCCGGACGCACTGATCATGATGAAGCCCACCAGCGCCATCATGCGCATGCCTTCGGTGAAGATGTCGTCCTGCTCGTGCCAGCGGAATACGCCGCTCACCGAGAGCAGGGCGAAGCCGAACAGGCCGCCCAGCACCATGGAGCCCGAGACGAGCTGAATCGCCACGGTGCCCACCAGCGCCGCGGCAAGCACGACCATCTGCCAAGGCGCCAGGTGACGAGCGGCCTCGGCCGGTGTTTCGTCGCCATGGGCCAGGTCGCGATCCTGGTAGTGACGCGGGCGGCGGTAGCTGAACAGCACGGCTACGGCGAGGCCCAGTGCCATGCCGCCGATGGGCATCAGCATGGCCAGCGGAACCATGCCGCGCGTCACCTCAAGCCCCAGCTCGGCGCCGCTTTCATTGAGGTTCCTCAGCAGGATGTCGTTGAGGAAGATCGAGCCGAAGCCCACCGGCAGCAGCATGTAGGGCGCCGTGATGCCGAATGTGATCACGCAGGCGGCAACGCGACGATCCAACTGCAGGTGGTTCATCAGCTTGAGCAGCGGCGGGACGAGTACCGGGATGAAGGCGATGTGCACCGGAATCAGGTTTTGCGAACTGACCGCGGTGGCCAGCAGGGCGCCGAGCAGGGTGAAGGCGACCCAGCGGCGGCTCTGCGGCTGGTTGTCCAGCTGCAGGCCACGAATGGCTCGACTGGCGATCAGTTCGGTGACGCCGGAGCGTGACAGCGCCACGGCGAAAGCCCCCAGCACGGCATAGGAGAGGGCGATGGTGGCGCCCTTGCCCAGCCCCTGGTTGAAGGCATCCATGATGGCCCCCAGCGGCATGCCCGCCACGAGGCCACCCACCAGGCTGGCGACGATCAGGGCAAAGACGACGGAAACGCGGGCAAGGCTCAAGGCGACCATGACGAGGATGGCCAGAACGATGGCATTCATGTGTGGCTCTTGGATAAATAAACGGGTGTGAAGATGCGGGTTCTGCAGAATAAAGCCCCGGGCCGAAGCGCCGGGGCAGCGTATCTTACCTCAGCCTTGCCGCCGGGGGCATGCTCGATATCAGGCGCGCAGGAACGAACGCGAGCGTAATGCGCGGCCTCTTTCACGACCACGGCGTAGCATGCTTGAATGCGGGTCAGTTTCCGTACCACTCCGGTAAGAGCGCCATGGCCATCGGTTCTTCGACACGCATCAACAAGTACATCAGCGAAAGCGGTTTATGCTCCAGGCGCGAGGCCGATCGCTTTGTCGAGCAGGGCAATGTGTGGCTCAACGGCAAGCGTGCCAAGACGGGGGATCAAGTTTTCCCGGGGGATGAAGTCAAGGTCAACGGACGGCTCATCGAGCCCCAGGAAGCCGAGGATCGCGTCTTCATCGCCTTGAACAAGCCGGTGGGCATCGTCAGCACCACCGATCCGAGCGAGAAGGACAACATCGTCGACTTCGTCCAGCATGGGGTGCGTATCTTCCCCATCGGCAGACTGGACAAGGATTCCCAGGGGCTCATCTTCCTGACCAATGACGGCGACCTGGTCAACAAGATCCTGCGAGCCAGCAACCATCATGAAAAGGAGTATCGGGTCACCGTCGACAAGCCGATCACCGATGAGTTCGTCGCCGGCATGGGTGCCGGCGTGCGCATCCTCGGCGAGGTGACGAAGCGGTGCAAGGTCGTCAAGGAATCGACTTTCGTTTTCAATATCACCCTGGTGCAAGGGCTGAACCGCCAGATCCGGCGGATGTGCGAAAAGTTCGGTTATGAAGTCACGCGGCTCGAGCGAATCCGCATCATGAACGTCTCGCTCAAGGGGCTTGCACTGGGCGACTGGCGTGACCTGACCCGCAAGGAAGTCGAGACCCTCATTGCCTTGACCGAGGGCTCGAGGTCCGAGGCATCGCCTGACGACAGGAAAACCTCGCCTACCCGGGCGCCAGGCAAGCGCAAGCCGGGCAAGGGCCCGGGCCAATCCAAGCCCAAGGGCGGGCGCGACGACAGGGGCAAGGCAGCTCCCAGCGGCCGCTCCAAGGGCAAGGCAGGCGCGTCGTCGAAAGATCGCGCTGCCGGGAAGGGGGCTGCAACTCGTCACGCCGGCAAGGCAAGTGACACGAAACCCTCGCATGGGAAGCCCAAGCCGGCCGGCGGCCAGAGGGGCAAGGGCGGCAAACCCTACCGGACGAAGTCGGGGAAATAAGCCGGCGGGAGCCTTCTTCGCGCTGAGCCGGAGCGGCACCCGGCATGCGCCGGGTGCGCTGTCAGGACAGGTCCTTGCCGCCCTGGGGGTCGGAGGCGTCGTAGTCCTGGGTGTCGTCGGAGGGTGAGCCGGGCTCCTGCGATGTCTCGTGTTCATAGTCGCGAGCCGCGCGGATGGCCTCCGGCTCGGTGTCGTGTCGGGAGATCTCCTGGGGGCTTTCCGAGTCCGTGACATCGACGACTCGCCAGCCTGACACCAGGATGGCGTCGGCTTGCTCTTCCGTGATGGGTTCGACACGTGCCGTGCGCGTCATGGCGTCCTCCTTGGTGATGATGGCCGTCTTAACCATGGCAAAGGATGGCCGGGTTTGCGACCACGGGCGGCTCATGGCCCCGCTTACGCTTGACCCTTCGCACACCGCAAGCCATACAGAAAGGGCAATGCCGGACAAAGGAGGTCAGGATGAGGAAGCTTTTAGGAATGGCAGCGGCATGGTGGCTGCGCAAGCCGGAAAATCGCGCGAGGCTAAAGCGCAAGGGCAAGCAGATCCTGGATGGCTTTCGGGGTCGCCAGCACCGTTCGTCTCACGGCCAGGACTCCAGGGGCCGTCGTTGACGCCATGCCCCGGCGCCTTGCTGGGGCATCTCCCACCCCTCCCCGTACCGCAGGACCCCAGTTTGCATGAACCGTCGAATGATGAGTCCCGCCGCCGCACGCAATCGCCAGCCGATCCTTGCTGTGCTGTCTCAGGTATTGCCTGACCAGGCGGTGGTGCTGGAAGTGGCCAGCGGCAGCGGCGAGCATGCGGTGCACTGTGCGCAGGCTCGGCCGGGCTGGACATGGCAGCCAAGCGACCCGAACCCGGAGGCGCGGGCATCCATTTCAGCCTGGCGCTCCCATGTCGGGCTTGGCAACCTGCGTGAACCCTTGCCCCTGGATGTGAGTGGAATCTGGCCATCCGGGCCCTTCGACGCCGTGGTGGCCATCAACCTGGTGCACATTTCGCCGTGGGAGATTACCGAGGCGCTGATGGCGCGTTCCGCTCAGCGCCTGGGCGAGGGGGGCGTGCTGTTTCTCTATGGCCCCTATCGCCGCGATGGCCGCCACGCCGCCGAGAGCAATGCGGCCTTCGATGCCGACCTCAAGGCGCGCGATCCGCGCTGGGGCGTGCGTGATCTCGAGCGCGTCGTCGCCGCAGCCCACCCGCACGGCTTCATGCTCGAGCAGGCCATCGAGATGCCGGCCAACAACCTCAGCGTGGTGCTGCGCTTCCACCCGTGAAGAGAAGCGCGGGCAGGCTTATTCCTCGACCTGGCCGGGTACGCGATACCGTACGCCTTCGGCCTGGTGATCGTCTTCATAGCGGCGAGTTTCCTCTTCCGCCGGAACGCCCCACAGGGTCTTGCGGCTGCCGTCGTCGTAGGTATAGGTGGTGCAGGCGGTCAGGGAAAGTGTAAGGCCGGCGAGCAGAAGGGCGGCACGAATCGAGTGGTGCACGAAGGATTCCTTAGCGAGGCAGCAATGGTTCGGCCAGCCTGAGGCCAGGCTGGCCGGGCGTCAAGTTCGAGCTAGTTTCCCGACACGCCGAGCAGGATCGGCACGTAGACCACCAGCAGCAACACGCCGATCAGCCCCAGCAGATAAGGCACAATGGCGCGGGTGATTCGCTCCAGCGGCAGCTGTGTCACCGATGATGCGACATACAGGTTGATCGCTACCGGTGGCGTGATCATGCCGATTGCCAGTCCCATCACGATGATGATGCCGAAGTGTACCGGATCGATACCCAATTGCAGCACCAGCGGCAGCAGCACCGGCGTCAGGATGATAAGGGCGCTGGCGGTTTCGATGAACACGCCGGTGAGCAGGATCACGCCGACGATGAGCAGCATGACCATGTAGGGGTTGGTGGACAGGGACAGCACCGATTGGGCGATGGTGCCGGGCACCTGCCAGCTCGAGAGGGTCCAGCTCAACGCCGCCGAGGTGGCGATGACCAGCATGATGACCGCCGTGGTGATCGCCGAGCGGATGAGGATGCGATAGACCTCGGTGAAGGTGAGATCGCGATAGACGAACAGCGATACCAGCAGGGCATAGTTGACGGCCACCACCGCTGCTTCGCTCGGCGTGAAAATTCCCGAGAAGATGCCGCCGAGGATGATCACCGGCGTCATCAGGCCCCAACTGGCGCTCTTGAAGGTGCGCCATATGGTGGCCAGGGACAGCGCCGTGCCCCGTGGGTAATTGCGTCGGTAGGCCTGGGTAATGGCGATGGCGCCGAGCCCGATACCCATCAAGACCCCGGGAAGAATGCCGTTGAGGAACAGCTTCGATACCGATTGCTGGGCAACCACCGCGTAGATGATCATCGGTACGGAAGGGGGAATCACCACGCCGATGGTGCCACTGGCAGCAATCAGGCTGGCCGCCGAGGCAGGGTCGTAGCCCTTGCGCTTGAGTTCGGGCACCAGGCTCGAGCCCACCGCTGCCGTGGTGGCGGCCCCCGAGCCCGAGATGGCCGCAAAGAACATGCCGGCCCCGACCGACACGATGGAAAGCCCGCCCTTGAGAAAGCCGAACAGGGCATCGGCGAAGTCGACCAGCTTCTCGCTCACCTTGCCTTGGGCCATCAGGTCGCCGGCCAGGATGAACATGGGGACGGCCACCAGGGCAAAGGAGTTGATCCCCTGGAACATCTGCTGGGTGACGACCATCAAGGGTACGCCCTGGGCGTTGAGCGCCAGCAGCGTGCTTGCCCCGATGGCCAGGGCGATCGGCACACCCAGCAGCATGAACACGAAGAACAGCAGGAAAAGCAGGCTCGTCATGCCGGTGGTTCCTCGGCGTTGCCGCTTCCGGTATCAACCGCTTGCGGCCCCTTGATTATCAGTTCGACGACATCTACCAGCGCATACCAGGCCATGATGGCCGCCGAGATGGGAATCACGGCGTAGATATACGTCATGGACAGTCGCAGCGAGGCGGAGCGCTGGAAGCTCTGCATCTGCATGTAGCGATAGCCGATGACCATGAGCGCGAGCATGAAGCCGAGTGCCACCAGGACCGCTGCGATGCGCGCCAACTGAGCCAGGCGGGCGGGCAGCGCATCGACGACGAAGGTCACCGCGATATGGCGCCCGCGCTGGAAAGCCAGGGTGGCACCGAGGAAAGTGATCCAGACCAGCAGGAAACGTGCGACTTCCTCGGTCCAGCCCACCGCGGTGAAGAAGACTCGCGAGACGATCTGCAGCGTGATCACGCCGATCAACGCCGCCATGCCCAGAAACACGATGGGCTGGATGGCGGCGTCGAGGGCGCGTTCGATGCGCTGCAATAGCCCGGAGAGGGCGTGCAGCAGAGCGCTCACTTATTGCAGCGCCTCCTGGATACGCGTCAGGTAGTCGCCAAAGCGGGCACCATATTTCTCGTAAACCGGCGCCACCGCCGCTTGGAAAGCCTCCAGGTCGGGGTCATCGACGATTTCCATGCCTGCGGCGCGCAGCGCCTCGAGCTGGCTGGCCTCCATCTCGGCGTTCATGCGGCGCTCGTGCTCTGCCGCTTCCTGGGCGGCCTGGATCAACACGTCCTGGGCGGCTTCGGGGAGGCGGTTCCAGGCCGGCATGCCCATGACGAAGAGGGCGGGGGCATAGGTATGCCGCGACAGCGTCATGTGGCTCTGGGTCTCGTGGAGCTTGAACGAATGGATGACGTTGACCGGATTCTCCTGGCCGTCGATGGTGCCCTGCTGCATGGCGGTCAGCGCTTCGGTCCAGGCCATCGGGATGGCATTGGCGCCCAGGGTACGGAAGGTGTCGGTATAAACCGGGTTTTCCATCACGCGGATGCGCAGCCCGTTGAGGTCGTCCGGCGTGCGCACGGGCCGCTCGCTGTTGGTCAGGTTGCGGAACCCACGCTCGGCATAGGCAAGCCCCTTCAGGTTGACGTTGCCCAGCTTGTCGAGGAGCTCCTGGCCGATCTCGCCGTCGAGCACGGCATAGGCGGATTCCGGCGAGGGGAACAGGAAGGGCAGTTCGAATACCGCCATCTCCTCGACGAAATTGGCGACCGGGCCGTTAGTGATCACGCCCATGTCGACGGTGCCGATCTGCATGCCTTCCAGCAAGGTACGCTCGTCGCCCAGCGAGGCATTGGGATAGATCTCGACCGATACCGCGCCTTCGGTTCGCTCGGCGACCAGTTCCTGGAACTTCACCGCGGCGATATGGAAACCGTCCTGTTCGTTGACCACATGGGCCAGGCGCAGGGTGACCGGATCCATGTCGGCGAAGTCCGACGCCTGGGCGGAAGCGATCAGTGCGAGAGAGACGCCAAATGCCAGCGTGCTACGTGAGAAGGATTTCATTTTTCTAATTTCCTTTTTGGGTCAATCCGTTGTGGAGCATGCCCCAGGCGACCCGACAGGGTCAATCGCCTTGCTTGCACGGTGCGAACAGGTCTCGACCAAGCCTAGAGCAGGCGGTACATGACGTGCCCATCGACCAAGCCTTGCTGAGGGTGGCGGAAGGCACAGGGAAGGGTGCCGACGATCTCGAAGCCGTGCTTCTGCCACTGCCGGATCGCCACCGTGTTGGTCGAGACCACCATGTTGAACTGCATGGCGGTGAATCCCAGTTCCCGGGCCAGGCGCAGGGAGTCTTCGCACAGCTTGCCGGCGATGCCCTGGCCGCGCGCCTTCTCGGCGACCAGGTAGCCGCAGTTGCAGACATGGTCGCCAGGCCCGGGCTGGTTGGGCTTCAAGTAATAGGTGCCCAGCAGGTTGCCGGCTGAATCCACGGCCACGCGCACGGCCCGAGGCAGTTCCACCCACATGCGGAAGGCATCGGATTCGCCGATCCGGTGAGGCACGGCGTAGGTGTCCCCGGCATGCAGTGCCGGGGCGATGAAGTCCCACATGGCAGGCCAGTCGCCTGGCTGGTAGGGGCGGATGCGGATCATCGAGTTCTCCTGAATACCTGGCATCGGCACCTGATTCTAAGTCAAGTCCGCCTGCGGAGGGCAGCCGTGCGGCTATGCCGGATTGGGCAGAAGGCTGGTGCCAGCCGCGGCCATGCCACGCTACGGCGTGAAAACCTTGTTGCGATTGAGCAAGCCGAGCGGATCCAGGGCGTGCTTGAGCGTGCGCATCAGGGCGAGTTCCTCGGCGCTGCGCGACAGTTCCAGGTAATCGCGCTTTTCCAGGCCGATGCCGTGCTCGGCGGATACCGAACCGCCCAGCTCGGCCAGCGGCGCATAGACCAGCTGTTCCACCGCGCGACGGGCCGCGGGTTCGCCGCTACCGATGCTGACCGAGACATGCAGGTTGCCGTCTCCCAGGTGACCGAAGACTACCAGCCGGCCCTGGGGCCACTGGGCGGCGAGCCCCTCTTCCAGGTGGTCCACGTAACGCTGCATGTCGGGGATGGGCAGGCTGACGTCGAAGGTGAACATCGGCTGGAGTTGCTGGATCAGCCCTTCGATATCCTCGCGGATCGCCCAGATACCCTGACGCTGGGTGTCGGACTGGGCCAGCACCGCATCCTCGATCAGGCCCATTTCCAGCGCGGACTCTAGCGCGGTGCCAAAGCGGGCGGCGTTCTCCTCGTCGTCGCCCCCGAGCGATTCGATGATGGCGTAGTAGGGCCAGTGCGTCGGCAGTGGCGCGGTGTTGCGGCCACTCTCTTCGGTCAGCAAGGCATAGTGATTGCGCCACATGACCTCGAAGGTACCCAGGCTGCCGCCGAGCTCTCGGCCCATGTGCCTGAGCAGGCCGGTTATGCCTTCGAAATCGGGGCAGGCCACCAGCGCGGTGCGCTCGCTGGCCATGCGGGGCTGCAGGCGCAGCACGGCGCGGCTGACGATGCCCAGGGTACCTTCACTGCCGATGAATAGCTGCTTGAGGTCGTAGCCGGCATTGTTCTTGAGCATGCGGTTCATCGAACTCACCACGCTGCCGTCGGCCAGCACCGCCTCGAGCCCCAGCACCTGCTGGCGCATCATGCCGTAACGGATCACTCGCACGCCGCCCGCGTTGGTGGCGATATTGCCTCCGATGGTGCAGGAGCCGCGTGCGCCGAGGTCCAGCGGGAATACGAACCCCTCCGCCTCTGCCGCCTCCTGCACGCGCTGCAGCGGGATCCCGGCCTGCACCGTCATGGTGGCGCCGACGGGATCGATTGCTTCGATGGCGACCATCCGCTCCATCGAGATCGCCAGCTCCCCGGGTCCGACCTCGCCGCCATGCACCAGGCCGGTCAGCCCGCCGTGGGTGACCACCGGCTGCGCATGGGCATGGCACAGCCGCATGATGGAGGCCAGCTCCTGGGTATTGGCTGGCCTCACGATCGCGCCGGCCCGGCACGGGGCGCCGGTCATCCAGTCCACTCGCCGCTGTGCGACATCTGCGCCGCTGATCACATTGCCACCACCGACGATGGCGGCCAGCTCCTCCAGGGGTACTTGCATGGGATGTCCTTATGGGGGTGTCATACCGGCACGCCGTCGTGGCGGCGGCAGGGGTAGTGTCAAGCCATTGCCGAGTATACGGTTTCCAAGGGCGAAGGAAGACCTCTTGTGATTCGCCCCTGTTCACGAAGCTGCGATGCCGGGCAGCTAGCCGGTCCAGCCATATGCGGGGCACTCAGCGCGGCCGACGCTGGGCGCGAAGACCCCGGCTCAAAGCTTCCCCTTCTTGACAGAGCGCTAGGCGCAGCGCCATCGCCCGGAACGCGGCGGGGCGTCGTGGGTCTCAAGCCAAGACACCGTAGGGGAGCTCGCTATGCTTGCCAGTATTCAACGCTTCTTCCAGCAGGCCTTGGCAGAACCGGAGGCGTCGGCAGACCCGGCGCCGACGCTCGAGCTGGCCACGGCCGCGCTGCTATGCGAAGTGATGCGCGCCGATTACCACACCGACGAGGTACAGGTCGCCGCGTTGCGACAGCTGCTGCAGCACCACTTTTCACTTGGCGAGGGGGACGTGGATGCGCTGCTGGAGATGGCCAGGGAGGAAGTGGAGACTTCCGTCGATCATTATCAGTTCGTCAGCCTCATCAAGCAGCACTACGCCTATGCGCAACGCTGTGAGCTGGTAAGGATGATGTGGCAGCTCGCCAATGCGGACAGTGGGCACAACGCGCTTGAAGAGCATCGGATCAGGCGCCTGGCCGATCTGCTGCATGTCAGCCACACCGATTTCATCCGCACCAAGCTGCAGGTGCAGGAACAACTGGGTGGGGCCCCGGGCGCGTCGTCGCCCTAGCCTGTCGCTCTCCTGCCGGCGGGGGAAACACGCAGCGCCGAGCGCAATGCGCTGATAGACTAGGCATTTGCTTTCGGCACGGGGCCGAGGCGCGGTGCAACTGGAGGAGTGGCATGTCCCGCGAAACCATCGTCCTGGGGGCCGGCATGGTCGGCGTTTCCATTGCCTGGCACCTGGCCCGCCGTGGCCATTCGGTGCTGCTGATGGATCGCCGCCCGCCAGGCCAGGAGACTTCCTATGGCAATGGTGGTCTCATCCAGCGCGAGGCGGTGCGGCCTTATCCCTTCCCGCGCGAGCTCGGCAAGCTGATCTCCTCGCTGCCCAATCGGCGCGTGGATATCCGCTACCAGCTTTCCGGAATGCTGCGCTACGCAGGTCCGCTGTTCGATTACTGGCGCCATTCCGCACCGTTGCAGCATGCCCGCATCATCCCCGAGTATGCCTCGCTCATCGCCCTCTCCACCCAGGAGCATGCGCCCATGATCGAGGCGGCCGGGGCCGGTGAGCTCGTGCGCGAAGATGGCTGGCTCGAGGTCTACCGCACCCGGGCCGAGCTGGATGGGCGGCTGCTCGAGGCCCAGGATGCGGCTGAGCGTTTCGGCGTCACCTATGACACCTTGGATGCCGCCGAGCTGCGCCGGCGTGAACCTCAGCTCAGCGAGGCTGCGATCGGCGCGATTCACTGGACCAATGCCTGGAGCGTGTCCGACCCCGGCGCCCTGGTTGCCGCCTACGCCAAGCAGTTCGAGGCTGAAGGCGGGCGTTTCGTGCAAGACGAGGTGAAAGGCGTCGAGCGTAACGGGCAAGGCTGGCGTGTCCTGAGCGAGGGCGGGATTCACGAGGCGCAGGATGTGGTGGTGGCGCTGGGCCCCTGGGCGGGAGGCTGGCTTGAGTCGCTCGGGTATCGCTTGCCTACTTTCGTCAAGCGCGGCTACCACATGCACTACGACGCCGTGCCGGAACGTCGTCTCCAGCACTGGCTGCTCGATGCCGAGGTGGGCTATATCCTGGCACCCATGCGGGCTGGTATTCGCCTCACCACCGGCGCCGAGCTTGCGGCACTGGACGCACCGCCCGCCTATGGCCAGCTGGCGGCGGCCGAGCGTGTCGCCAGGGCGCTTTACCCCGCGCTCGGCGAGCGCCTCGAAGAGACGCCCTGGAAAGGCGCGCGGCCGTGCCTGCCCGACATGAAGCCCGTGATCGGACCGGCGCCGCGCCACCCGGGGCTGTGGCTGGCCTTCGGCCATGCCCACCAGGGGTTTACGCTGGGACCCGTGACCGGGCGCCTGGTCGCCGAAATGATCGAAGGAGACCCCACCGCGGTCGACATGCATCCGTTCCGCGCGGAGCGTTTCTAACCTCGCAAGGCGGGCAGTCCATGCTGGCGTTTCAGCGACGCCGGCGCAGCTGGTGGTGAATGAACTTGATGACCAGGGTCATGACGTAGACGACCCAGCCCGCGGTGGCCAGCACGTTGAACAACAGCATCTTCTGTTCGCCGCTCAACGGTGGCAGCAGCGTCTCGATCACGATGCCGATGAACAGTGCCAGGGTGATCGGCAGGGCGAGAATGTGCATCCACATCTCGGTGCGGCGCTTGCGCACATGAAAGCGGCTCAGCAGGATACGAAAGGGGCGATGGGCGAAACTCACCGTGACCATGGCACCCAGGGCAAGGAGGGCGGCCAGGGTGGGTTCGATGCTGTCCAGGCGGGCAGAGACGCTGATCGACCAGAACAGCAGGATCCACAGCAGGCCGGCCAGGATGGCGACGATATCAGCATAGTGGCGGACCCTGGGCATTGGCTTCTCTCGTGCAGTTGAAACGGTCCCGATCATACGGGAAAACTCCCGGCAATGCTGCCGCCGACACGGGGCAAGGCGCGGGCTTCCGGTATACTGCGCCTTCGTCCCTTCATGCTGAACGACAGGATACGCCGTGAACGAGATCACCCTGACCCGCCCCGACGACTGGCACCTTCACCTGCGTGACGGTGAGGCCTTGCAGGCGGTGGTGCCAGCCACCGCAAGGCAGATGGGGCGCGCCATCATCATGCCGAACCTGCGCCCGCCGGTGACCACGACCGAGCAGGCACTGGCCTATCGCGAACGCATCCTGGCCGCGCGTCCACCCGAGTCCGCCTTCGAGCCGCTGATGACGCTCTACCTGACCGACCGCACGCCGGCCGAGGAGATAGAGCGGGCGATCGCCAGCGGACATGTCCATGCCGTCAAGCTCTACCCGGCCGGGGCCACCACGAACTCCGACTCCGGCGTCACCGACCTTGCCCACTGCGATGAGGCCATTGCCGCCATGGCCCGCCTGGGCATGCCGCTGCTGGTGCACGGCGAGGTCACGGATGCCCATATCGATATCTTCGATCGGGAAGCGGTTTTCATCGAGCGGGTGATGAAGCCTCTCCTCGAGCGACACCCCGGCCTCAAGGTCGTGTTCGAGCATATCACCACGACCGAAGCCGCCAGCTTCGTTTCCGAGGCACCCGCCAACGTGGCGGCCACCATCACGGCGCATCACCTTTTGTTCAACCGCAACCACATGCTCGCGGGCGGGATTCGCCCTCATTACTATTGCCTGCCGATCCTCAAGCGCGAGCGCCATCGCGAGGCATTGCTGGCGGCGGCCACCTCGGGCAGCGGCAAGTTCTTCCTCGGTACCGACAGCGCCCCGCATGCGAAGGGCGACAAGGAGTCGGCCTGCGGCTGTGCCGGAGCCTACACCGCCCCGGCAGCGATCGAATTTTACGCCACGGCCTTCGAGCAAGCGGGGGCGCTGGACAAGCTGGAGGGTTTCGCAAGCCATTTCGGCCCGGACTTCTACGGCCTTCCGCGTAATCGCGATCGCGTCACCCTTGTGCGGGAGGCGTGGCAGATGCCGGAAGCGCTACCCTACGCGGGCGGGCAGGTGATTGTGCCGCTGCAGGCAGGCGAGACGCTGGGCTGGCGCCTGCGTGACTGATACCTGGAATGGCATGAGTGCCAACGGCCGCCCCGGGGCGGCCGTTGCATCAAGCGGGCTTATTCGGCGACTGCTTCTGGCTGGGGGGCGGCGTGCCACTCCGCCTGGCCCAGGCGGATAACCATGGTTTCGACCATGCGGGCAGAGTGAGCGGCCGCCGTTTCCAGAAATTGCTCGAATGTGAGGTGGTTGTCGCCGCCGCCCGGAATGTCGGAAAGGGCGCGAATGATCACGAAAGGGCAGCCATAGAGATGGCATGTCTGTGCGATCGCCGCCGCTTCCATCTCCGCCGCGAGCATGGTCGGGAAGCGGCTGCGTGTCCTGGCGACGAGGTCCGGGCATGCCATGAATACATCCCCGGTGGCGATCAGGCCCTCGACCACCTTCACTTCGCCGAGTGCCTCGACGCTTTCGCGCGCAACGTCGACGAGGCGCGGGTCGGGTAGGTAGGCGGCGGGCATGTTGGGCACCTGGCCGTGCTCGTAGCCGAAGGCGACGGCATCGACATCGTGGTGGCGGACTTCGCTGGAGATCACCACGTCACCGATGGCAAGCCCTTCGCCGAAGCCGCCGGCGGAACCGGTGTTGATGATGGCTTCGGGTTGATAGACATCAAGCAGCAGCGTGGTGCCGATGGCGGCATTGACCTTGCCGATACCGGACTGGAGGATGATGACATCCACGCCATGCAGCCGACCGTGGTGGAAGGTGCAGCCGACATGGGTGCGGGTGCGGCGTTCCTCCAGCAGGGACGCTAGGTGCTCCACTTCCTGGGCCATGGCGCCAATGATGCCGATGCGTTTCATCTGTCTTGAATTCTCCAATGGGCGGCCGATGCCGCGCTCACCTTTCATCGATGAAACTTGAGCGGTTAGCAGACTTGGCCCTCGACACGAAGCGCGCATTCTAGCGAACCAGGCCGGATGTGTCAGTGGGCGGGTTCAAATGGGCGAATTGCCCTGCTGCATGGCATCGTGGCGTTCCGCGGCGAAGAGCGTATTCTCCAGCAGCGATGCCACCGTCATCGGGCCCACGCCTCCCGGGACCGGCGTGATCCAGGATGCACGCTCGGCCGCGGGCGCGAACTCCACATCACCCACCAGGCGGCCATCTTCCTCGCGGTTGATGCCGACGTCGATGACGATCGCGCCCTCGCGCACCCACTCTCCCTTGACCAGGCCAGGCTTGCCGACCGCGACCACCAGGAGTTCGGCGCGGCGGACGTGCTCCTCGAGGTTGCGCGTGAAGCGGTGGCAGACGGTGGTCGTGCAGCCGGCCAGCATCAGCTCGAGCGCCATGGGGCGTCCGACGATATTCGAAGCGCCCACCACCGTGGCATCGAGCCCGCGCACCTTGAGGTCGCTTGCCTGCAGCAGGGTCATGATGCCCTTGGGCGTGCAGGGGCGCAGCACCGGCAGGCGCTGGGCCAGGCGCCCCAGGTTGTAGGGGTGGAACCCATCGACGTCCTTGTGCGGGAGAATGCGCTCGAGTAGGGGGCGGGCATCGAGATGGGCCGGCAAGGGCAGTTGCAGCAGGATGCCGTCGATCCGCGAGTCATCGTTGAGTTCGTCGATCAAGGCTTCAAGCGCTTGCTGGGAGGTGTCGCTGGGCAGTGCGTGGCGAAAGGAGAGGATGCCTGCCTGTTCGCAGGCGCGATGCTTGTTGCTCACGTAGACATGTGAAGCAGGGTCCTCGCCCACGATGACGACGGCCAGGCCAGGAATGCGCTTGCCCTCTGCCCGGCGTGCCTCGATCTGGCGCGCTACCTGCTGTCGGACCTGGGCGGCAATGCCCTTGCCGTCGATGAGTTGGGCGGTCATCATCTCTCCCCCGTGGGTAAATGCTGCGTGGCCGGGTGGCCTGCTGGGAACCTGAAGGCGCCAATTTTCGCATGTCGGGGACTCGAGGCAAAGCGCAAAAGCCCCGCTGGGTCAGACAGCTATTGACCCCCGGTGAATCTTGCGTAGAATACGCAGCGCTCGATGAGGCCCGTGAGGCGTGTCGGGGCCGCGCAAGGTCGGCGGGGTGTAGCGCAGTCTGGTAGCGCGCCTGCTTTGGGAGCAGGATGTCGGGGGTTCGAATCCCTCCACCCCGACCACAACCTTTTGTTTAGCTTGGTGAAAAAAGCGAAACAGGTTGCGGTTGGACGGCGTGAAACGTAGAATGCGCCCATAGCTCAACCGGATAGAGCAACGGCCTTCTAAGCCGTAGGTTGCAGGTTCGAATCCTGCTGGGCGTGCCAGCTTGGCGTGCCGAGATGCCTGCAGGCTGTCCGGATCGTTGAGTTGAAGTCGGTAAGAAGTAGAAGTTGTCGATATGGTGGATGTAGCTCAGTGGTAGAGCCCCGGATTGTGGCTCCGGTGGTCGTGGGTTCGATCCCCATCATCCACCCCATTTCGACACGTATGCTTGCAATGGTGGATGTAGCTCAGTGGTAGAGCCCCGGATTGTGGCTCCGGTGGTCGTGGGTTCGATCCCCATCATCCACCCCATTGCACCCTTCATGTTTCCCCTTGTTCCTACATAGACATTCGCGACGACTCTCCCGGCCTGCCGGGCGGGCTCTTGTCGTTTCCGGGCGTGGCGAGCTCGCATGGTTCGGCGGGATTCATGCCGCCTGTTTCTTTTTATGCGCGAGATTGGCCGGTGCCTGTCACCCAGGCGCCTTGCAAAGCGGCGCAATGCCCCCATCTGCAGGGGAATGCTTGCCAGCGCAGGTAGGGATTCTTAAAATCTCCCCTTTGACCTTACACGCATTCAACTGAACGCCCCTAGAGGACAATTCATGCAAGTTTCCGTCGAAACGACCTCCCAGATTGCACGCCGTGTCACGTTTCAGGTGCCGGCTGCAGAGGTCGACGAAGCCGTTGAGGCCCGCCTCAAGGACACCGCCAAGAACGTTCGCCTGAATGGCTTTCGCAAGGGTCGGGTGCCCATGACTGTGGTGCGCCAGCGTTACGGTCAGGACGTGCGCAATGAAGTCGTGGGCGAGCTGATGCGCGAGCGCTATGTGCGCGCCATCAACGAAGAAAACCTGAATCCTGCCGGCTTCCCCAGCATCGAGCCGACCGTCAACGAGTCCGGCAAGGATCTGGAGTTCGTCGCTTCGCTGGAGGTCTATCCGGAGATCGAGCTGGCTTCGATCGAGGGCGCCGAAGTCGAGCGTCCCGTGGTCGACATTTCTGATGCCGATCTCGACGAGATGATCGAGACGCTGCGCAAGCAGAATGCCAGCTGGGAAGTTGTCGAGCGCGCCGCAGAAGATGGCGATCAGGTCAAGATCGACTTCAAGGGCTTCCTCGGTGACGAGCCCTTCGAGGGCGGAAGCGCGGAAGGGCATGACCTGGTGCTGGGCTCCGGCAACTTCATCCCCGGCTTCGAGGACCAACTGGTCGGCGCCAAGGCCGGCGAAGAGCGTGAGCTCAAGGTGACCTTCCCCGAGGACTACCAGGCCCAGCACCTCGCGGGCCAGGAAGCGACCTTCAAGGTGAAGGTGCACGAGGTCAAGGGACGTGCCTTGCCCGAGCTCGACGAGGCATTCATCCAGCGCTTCGGAGTGGAAGACGGCGATGTCGAAAAATTCCGCGCCGAAGTGAAGAAGAACATGGCACGCGAGGCCAAGCAGGCAGTAGACAACCGTCTCAAGCAGCAGGTGCTCGAAGCGCTGAAGCAAGCCAATGACGTGCCGGTCCCGCAGTCGCTTGTGCAGCAGGAAACCGACGCGCTCAAGCGTCAGGCGGCCCAGCAGTTCGGTCTCGGTGAGGATTTCGACGTCTCCCAGCTGCCCAATGAGCTCTTCTCCGAACAGGCCAAGAGCCGTGTGCAGGTCGGCCTGCTGTTGGCCGAGGTGATCAAGGCCAACGATATTGACGCCAGCGACGACGAGATCCGCGCCAAGGTCGAGGAGCTGGCTGAGCAGTATCAGGAGCCCCAGCAGGTCGTCGAGTACTACATGGGCAACAACCAGCTCAAGACGCAGGTGAAATCGGCTATCCTCGAGGAAAAGGCGGTGGATCAGCTGCTGGCCCAGGCGAGCGTCAAGGATGTAGAAATGACCTACCAGCAGGTGCTGGCAGCGGCTCAGCAACAGTCGGATCAGGACGAGCAGGACGAAGACGCCGAGGCAGAAGAGGCTCAGGAAGCCAAGAGCTGACATGCCTTGCCGCCGCGCTCGTGAAGTGCTGGCGAGCGCGGCGGAGCGTCACCCGCTTCCATTCATCGGATGCAAGGACATCACATAGATGAGCAACGAGTTCGAGACCCAAAACGCCGGCGGCCTGGTGCCGATGGTAGTGGAGCAGAGCGCGCGCGGTGAGCGGGCCTATGACATCTACTCCCGTCTGCTGAAGGAGCGGGTGATCTTCATGGTGGGCCCGGTGGAAGACCACATGGCCAACCTGCTGGTGGCTCAGCTGCTGTTCCTCGAGTCCGAGAATCCGGACAAGGACATCCACCTCTACATCAACTCGCCGGGCGGTTCCGTCACGGCCGGGATGTCGATCTACGACACCATGCAGTTCATCAAGCCCGATGTATCCACCGTCTGTATCGGCCAGGCCGCCAGCATGGGGGCGCTACTGCTGGCAGGTGGTGCCGCAGGCAAGCGCTACTGCCTGCCCAATTCACGCATGATGATCCATCAGCCGCTGGGCGGCTACCAGGGGCAGGCCTCGGACATCGAGATCCACACCCGTGAGATCCTGGGAATCCGCGACAAGCTCAACCGCATTCTGGCGCACCACACCGGGCAGGATATCGATACCATCGCCCGCGATACCGATCGCGACAATTTCATGAACGGGACCCAGGCGGTCGAGTATGGGCTGATCGACGCCGTACTGGATAAGCGTCCTGTATCCTGATAGCGTGATCCAGTACGCCCCCTACTTAAAGTGATTCATTGGTGGCTCCTGGCCGCCAAAGCGACAGAGGTACGCGAATGGCCGACGGCAAAGGCAAGGGCGAAGGCGGCAAGCTGCTTTACTGCTCGTTCTGCGGCAAGAACCAGAACGAGGTAAGGAAGCTGATAGCAGGCCCGTCCGTCTATATCTGCGACGAATGTGTCGATCTTTGCAACGACATCATTCGTGAGGAAGTTCTCGATGCCGACGCCGAGAGCGATGAGGAGCGCCTGCCCGTTCCGCGTGAGATCCGTCGCACCCTCGATGACTATGTGATCGGCCAGGACCGCGCCAAGACGGTGCTGTCCGTGGCGGTCTACAACCATTACAAGCGTCTACGGGCAGGCGTCAAGGGCGACGACGTAGAGCTGGGCAAGTCGAACATCCTGCTGATCGGGCCGACCGGCAGCGGCAAGACGCTGCTGGCGGAAACCATGGCGCGCCTGCTCAATGTCCCGTTCACCATCGCCGACGCCACCACGCTGACCGAAGCGGGCTACGTGGGCGAGGATGTCGAGAACATCATCCAGAAGCTGCTCCAGAAGTGCGACTACGATGTAGAGAAGGCGCAGCGCGGCATCGTCTACATCGACGAGATCGACAAGATTTCGCGCAAATCGGACAATCCGTCGATCACCCGCGATGTCTCTGGCGAAGGCGTGCAGCAGGCACTGCTCAAGCTGATCGAGGGAACCACGGCCTCCGTGCCGCCCCAGGGGGGGCGCAAGCACCCGCAGCAGGAGTTCGTCCAGGTCGATACCGGCAACATCCTGTTCATTGTGGGTGGCGCCTTTGCCGGTCTCGACAAGGTCATTCGCGACCGGGCGGAGAAGGGTGGCATCGGCTTCAGTGCCGTGGTGAAAAGCAAGGACGAGACCAAGGGAGTGGGCGACCTGCTGGCCGAGGTCGAGCCGGAAGACCTGGTCAAGTTCGGCTTGATCCCTGAATTCGTGGGGCGGCTGCCGGTCATTGCCACCCTGACCGAGCTCAACGAGGACGCGCTGATCCAGATTCTCACGGAGCCCAAGAACTCGCTGGTCAAGCAGTATGCCAAGCTGTTCGAGATGGAGGGCGTCGAGCTCGAGTTCCGTGAAGATGCGCTGCGTGCGGTAGCGGCCAAGGCCATGACGCGCAAGACGGGCGCTCGCGGCCTTCGCTCCATCCTGGAGTCCGTCCTGCTCGATACCATGTATGAGATTCCTTCCATGGAAGGGGTGACCAAGGTCGTGATCGACGCGTCGGTGATTGCCGGTGAAAGCGAACCGCTGCTGATCTACTCGCAGCAGGAGCAGCGCGTCGACGGGACGGACGGCTGAGCCACGAGGCGATGCCTCGCGAAAGCCAATGCAGAGGGGCCGCCTGGCGGCCCCTTGCCATGTCTGGCAGTGTCTTCCTTGCATTCGGGCGCCTTCGCCCCCACCCCCTTCCGTAACCATTTCGATTCGTTGAGGAACGTCTGCGATGTTGCAGAACGCTGAACAGACCTTGAGTCTGCCCCTCCTGCCGCTGCGCGACGTGGTCGTGTACCCGCAGATGGTCATTCCGCTGTTCGTCGGCAGGGAGAAGTCGATTCGGGCGCTCGATGCCGCCATGGCGGCCGACAAGCGTGTGCTGCTGGTTGCCCAGCGCGAGGCTGGGCACGACGACCCCGGTGCAGACGACCTGTTCAAGATCGGCACCATGGCGGAGATCATGCAGCTGCTCAAGCTGCCTGATGGTACGGTCAAGGTCCTGATCGAAGGGGTCTCTCGTGCCGACCTGCGCGAAGTCCACCACACGGACGACGGCTACAGCCTGGCGATCACCGTGCTTCGAGACAGCGAGCCGTTGAGCGAGCGGGAGCAGGAGGCGTTGGTGCGTGTGCTGCTCAATCAGTTCGAGCAGTACGTCAAGCTGTCCAAGAAGGTACCCAACGAGGTTCTCAACTCGCTGTCCGGCATCGAGGATCCCAGCCGCCTGGTCGATACCGTCTGCGCTCACCTGTCGCTGAAGATTCAGGACAAGCAGCAGCTGCTGGAAATGGACCGGGTTCGCGATCGCGTTGAACACCTGATGGCGCTGATCGAGTCGGAAATCGATCTGCTGCAGGTCGAGAAGCGCATCCGCTCGCGGGTCAAGGACCAGATGGAGAAATCCCAGCGCGAGTATTACCTGAACGAGCAGATGAAGGCCATCCAGAAGGAGATGGGCGAGCTGGAGAATGTCCCCAACGAGGCCGAGAAGTACGAACAGGCCATCGAAGCGTCGGGGATGCCCAAGGAGGCGCGTGACAAGGCGATTCAGGAGCTGGGCAAGCTGAAGATGATGTCGCCCAACTCGGCGGAAGCGACGGTGGTGCGCTCCTATCTCGATTGGCTGGTCGCGGTTCCCTGGAAGAAGCGTACCCGCGTCAAGCATGACCTGATCCACGCCCACAAGGTGCTCGACGAGGACCATTACGGCCTGGATGAGGTGAAGGAGCGCATCCTCGAGTACCTGGCGGTCCAGAAGCGGGTCAAGAAGCTCAAGGGGCCGGTGCTGTGCCTGGTGGGGCCGCCCGGTGTCGGCAAGACCTCGCTTGGGCAGTCCATAGCGCGCGCTACCAATCGCAAGTATGTACGCCTTGCCCTGGGCGGCGTACGCGATGAATCGGAGGTCCGCGGCCACCGCCGTACCTATATCGGTTCGCTCCCCGGCAAGCTGATCCAGCGCATGAGCAAGGCCGGTGTCAAGAATCCCCTGTTCCTGCTCGATGAGATCGATAAGCTGGGCATGGACCATCGCGGTGACCCGGCGTCGGCGCTGCTGGAGGTGCTGGATCCCGAGCAGAACGACAAGTTCAACGATCACTATCTCGAGCTGGATTACGACCTCTCGGAGGTCATGTTCATCTGTACCGCCAATTCGATGAACATCCCGGGGCCGCTGCTCGATCGCATGGAAATCATTCGGCTGCCCGGGTATACCGAGGACGAGAAACTGGCGATCGCACGCCGCTACCTGGTTCCCAAGCAGCTGGAGGCAAACGGCTTCGAGCCCGGTGAGCTTGAATTTGAAGAGCAGGCGCTGCTGGAGCTAATTCGCTACTACACCCGCGAGGCGGGCGTTCGCGAGTTGGAGCGTCAGATCGCCAAGGTATGCCGCAAGGTGCTGCGCGAGCGGCTGGAGCAGGAGGGCAAGGGTGCCCAGGCGCCTGCCCAACTGGCGGCTGGCGACATCGAGGCCTATGCTGGTGTGCGTCGCTACAGCTATGGTCTAGCCGACAAGGAAGACCAGGTAGGCCGGGTCACGGGATTGGCTTGGACATCGGTGGGAGGGGAGCTGCTCAGCATCGAGTCCGTGGTTACCCCCGGCAAGGGCAGGATCAACAAGACAGGCTCGCTGGGCGATGTCATGAAGGAGTCCGTGAGCGCTGCCCATACGGTGGTAAGGGCGCGTGCCGAATCGCTTGGCATCGACCCCGAGCGGTTCGAGAAGGAAGACCTGCACATCCATGTGCCCGAAGGCGCGACGCCAAAGGATGGCCCCAGTGCAGGCATCGCCATGGTCACTGCGATGGTGTCGGCCTATACCGGGCGCCCGGTTCGTTGTGACCTGGCCATGACCGGTGAGGTCAACCTGCGCGGCGAGGTCATGCCGATTGGTGGCTTGAAGGAGAAATTGCTGGCTGCACGGCGCGGTGGTATAAAGGTCGTGCTAATTCCAGAGGAGAATCGCCGGGATCTCAAGGAGGTGCCGGACAATATCAAGGGTGCTCTGGATATTCGTCCTGTGCATTGGATCGACGAGGTGCTCGAAGCGGCTCTGGCCAAAAGGCCTGCGGCTGGTGGAGATGAGTCTCGAGCCGAAGAACCCGCAACTACCACCTCGATGATCAGCACGCATTAAAGGTATTTTTCGCATCATGCCAGGGTGAAAACCCTGGTATGACGCGGTTTGGCGCCGCAAGTTGCTTGACACCTCTTTTGCAGCATTGCTATAAACTGCAGCCATGCTGTGATCGTGTTGCCGGGCCAAAGGTATGCCGATTAGAGCCATTTCCTGAAATAGTCAAGGGGTGAAGTGTGAACAAATCCGAGCTGATCGAAGCCATTGCCGCGACTGCTGATATTCCGAAGGCAGCCGCGTCACGTGCACTTGATGCCATGGTGGACACCGTCACCGAAAGCCTCAAGAAAGGTGACACCGTCTCTCTGGTGGGGTTTGGTACCTTCTCCGTCAAGGAGCGTGCTGCACGCACCGGGCGTAATCCGCAGACCGGCGAGCCGATCCAGATCAGCGCTGCCAAGGTGCCCACCTTCAAGGCCGGCAAGGCGCTCAAGGACTCCGTCAACTGAGCGATTGACGTTGCGCGAAGGCTGCCTGGCATGGGGCCGGTTTCGACAACGGTTATACAGGGCGCATCGCTTTGGCGATGCGTTTCTTTTTTTGGTGCGTCGGTAAGTCGCGCGGCGTCCCTCTGGCCATGGCCCTGAAGGTGCCTGCACCTTTATAATGTCGCGCGTCTGCCAGCCAACCATCATCAGCAGAGGCCTGCATGCTGCAAAGTATACGTGACCGCTCCAGAAGCTGGGGTGCAAAGATCATCGTGGGCGCCGTCGTGGTGACCATGGCCCTGTTTGGCGTCGAGTCCCTGGTCGGGCTGTTTGGTGGGGGTGGGGATGAGGTAGCCAAGGTGAATGGGCAGTCCATCACCCGCCAGGAGCTCGAGATGGAAGTGCAGCGTGCCATCCGTTCCGGGCAGGTGCCGCCTGAGCAGGAGCGCGCCCTGCGGGGGCAGATTCTGGACGAGATGATTGGCGAGCGCCTGCTTGCCTCGTTCGCCAGCGATGGAGGGCTGCATCTTTCGGATGATCAGCTCGACCAGGTGATCGTGACCCTGCCTGAGTTCCACAACCAGAATGGCCGCTTCGACGCTGACTTGTTCCGTAACCGCCTTGCCAGTGCAGGCTATTCGCCCGCTTCGTTCCGGGCGGCGCTGCGCGTCGACCTCAAGCGGCAGCAGCTGCAGCAGGGCCTGGCCTTCAGTGAATTCTCCCTGCCTACCGAGCGTGAAACCCTGGCCAACCTTCAGCGCCAGTCCCGCAGCTTTCGCTACCATGTGCTCGACAACAGCGACCTGCCTTCGCCGGTGGACGTGAGCGAAGAGGAGCTGCAGAGCTACTACGAAGCCAATGCCGAGCGCTACCGGCGCCCTGAGCAGGTTCGCCTGGAGTACGTTATCATCGATCGCCAGGAAATGGCGGCGCAGGTCGAGGTGAGCGACGAGGCGATCCGCCAGGCCTGGGAGGCTCGTGGCCAGGATGCCGACCGGCGTGTCTCTCACATCATGGTCGGGTTCGGTGGCGAGCGTGATCGTGAGCAGGCCGCTGCACGGCTGGAGGAAGTGCGTCAGCGCCTGGCGCAGGGCGACGCCTTTGCGGACCTCGCGCTGGAATACTCGGAAGACCCTTCCACGGCTGAACAGGGCGGGGATCTCGGTGTGATCAGCCGTGGTTTCTTCGGTGATGCCTTCGACGACGCCGCCTTTGCACTGAGGCCCGGGCAGGTATCCGGTATCGTCGAGACCAGCGGCGGCCTGCACCTGATACAGGTGACCGATCTCGATCAGCCGCCGCTCGAGGAGATGCGCAACGAGCTGCAGCGTGACCTCGCCCTTGGCGAAGTCACCTCCGCCTTCCATCAGCGCGTCCAGGCCCTGATCGACGAGAGCTTTGCCGCCGACGACTTGCAGAGCGTGGCACAGAGCCTTGGCTTGCCCTTGCGCGAAAGTGACTGGGTGTCGCGTGAGGGCGGCGAGGGAGTGCTATCCGAGCCAGGCGTGATGAGCGAAGCGTTCAGTGAAGACGTCCTCCGCGAGGGTTTCAACAGCGAGGTGATCGAGCTGGATGAAGATCGTCGCATGGTCCTGCGGGTGGCCGAGCATCGTGAAGCCACGGTGCAGCCGCTTGAGGAAGTGCGCGAGCGGGTGCTGGCCGAAGTGACGCGGCGCAAGCAGCGTGAAGCCTTGCTGGAAGTGGCGCGTGAACGTGTCGAGCAACTGCGTGCTGGCGAATCGCTGGACCTCGCCTGGCAGCAGGTCAGCCACGCTACTCGCCAGCAAGGCGATATCCCGCGGCAGGTACTGCAGGCAGCCTTCCGCTTGCCGCAGCCGCAGGCGGGCCAACCGGTCTTCGGGCAGGTGACGGATAACGACCGGGTGGTGCTGATCGCGCTGGACCAGGTGCAAGAGGGCGAAGCGGACCCGCAGGTCGAGGAGTTCGTGGCGCGCATGGCCGAGCAGCTGCGTGCCCAGGCGGCGGTGCAGGCGCTGCAACAGCATCTGCGAGAAACGGCCGAGGTTGAACGCCGCTAGGCGATCGACAAAAAGTCCGAAGGGGGCGTCGAATGGCGCCTCCTTTTTCTTTGAGCTGTGCATATACCGTTATCTTTCTTGTGCGGATACGAAGTCAGCGTGACTGGGCAGGTGCGCATGGTATTGTGTAACGTTTTCAGGGGGCGCGTAATGAACAAGGCACCGCTTGCATCCATTCCCGTGCATCTCGTCACGGGGTTCCTGGGCGCCGGCAAGAGCACGGTGATACAGGGCATGCTGGCGAACAAGCCGGCAGGCGAGCGCTGGGCCATCTTGGTCAACGAATTCGGTCAGGTAGGGATCGACCAGGCGCTTTTCGACGAGCATGACGACGTCATCGTGAAGGGGCTTCCCGGAGGGTGCCTATGCTGCCAGTTGGCATTCGTGTTGCAGGCGACGCTGGTCAACCTGTTGCATCGGCATCGCCCAGACCGGCTGATCATCGAGCCTTCCGGCCTAGGTCATCCCGCCGGGGTGATCGAGCTTCTTCGCGGTGAGGCATTTCGCGACGTGCTCGACCTGCGCGATGTGATCACTGTGATTGACCCGGCGCGGCTCGAAGAGGCACGGGTGACCGAGCATCCCACTTTCCGCGACCAGTTGGAGGTGGCGGACGGCGTGGTGATCTCCAAGGTGGATCTTGCCACGGCGCAGCAGCTTGAGGCCGCCCATGCCCTGGCGCATGACCATTGGCCGCCGCGTCGCTGGGTAGTCGAGGCGACCCATGGCGCCTTTCCCGTATCGCTGCTGCTCGAGCAGGGTGCCCAGCCGGAGCGGCAGGCGAGAAGCGGACGGGACGATACGGCCCATCGTGAATTGCGAGAGCAGGCTTCGAAAGTACTGATGCTGGAGGATTGGGCGCCTGGTGTGCCGCAGCCGGGCAAGCCGAGCTTCGAGCAGGGTGCTGCGTTGGGCTACACCACCCTTGGATGGCGCTGGTCACCCCATGACGTCTTCGACCTCGACCGCCTGACCCAATTGCTCGATGCGTTGCCCACCACGCTGCGAGTCAAGGGCGTGCTGCATACCGATAGTGGCTGGGTGCGCTATAACCGTGGAGGCGGGGCCGCCTGTCTCGAACCCAGTGCCTGGCGCCAGGATTCCCGCCTGGAAGTGATCGGAGAAGATGCCGCCATGCCCGATGTGCAATGGGTTGGCGCGGCGTTGCAGCAGTGTGTGGAAGGGCCGGCTTGAGCCCGACCCGCCTTGGGAGCGACATGTCGGGCCCGGCATGACGGCGAGGCTTTTGAAAGGAGCCGCCGTCAGAGGGAGAAGCTGCGCAGTTCCGGCTTGCCTTCGCCTTCCACCACCACTTCCCAGCCGCGATCAGCCTGCCAGTCGCCCAGCACGATGCGTTGCGCCGGTGCGCCGTCGAGCTCGAAATCGTGCAGGGCCGGGCGGTGCGTGTGACCGTGGATCAAGGTCGTCACGCCATGGTCGCGCATCACGCTGAAGACCTCTTCAGGCGTGACGTCCATGATGGCTTCGGCCTTGTTCGAGGTGGCTTCGCCCGACTGCTGGCGCAAAACGGTCGCAAGCGCAATCCGGTCGGCCATCGGCATGGAGAGAACCTGCGCCTGCCAGGCCGGATGGCGGGCCTGTTCGCGAAACGCCATGTAGGCCTCGTCGCGAGTGCAAAGGCTGTCGCCATGCATCAGCAGCACGGGTTCGCCGCCAAGGGTCAACACGGCGGGGTCCGGCAGCAGCTTCGCGCCTATGGCGCTGGCAAAGCGTGAGCCGAGCAGGAAATCGCGGTTACCGTGCATCAGGTAGATGGCCGTTCCGCCATCGGCAACTGTCCGCAGGGCGTGGGCTACCGTCAGGGCCAGTTTGGCACTGCCGGTGGTGTCCTGGTCCGCATGGTCGAGCAGGTCGTCACCGATCCAGGCTTCGAAGAAGTCGCCCAGGATATAGAGTGCGTCGGCACCACTGGCGCGGTCTTCCAGCCAGCGCAGGAAGCCCTCGGTCACTGCGGGGGCGCCGGGGTGCAGGTGCAGGTCGGAAATCAGCAACGTCCTGCTCATTGGCGAGTCTCCATGGCGCTAGTGGGGTCGGCCGCCGGGCAGGGCTCGGCGGCGTCGGACCGGAAGTGCCGGTTTATTCCGCGGCTTCATCCTCGACATAGGCGCGCTGGATCACTACGTCCTCAGCCGGTACGTCGGCATGCATGCCGCGGCGAGTGGTAGCCACACCCTTTATCTTGTCGATTACTTCCTGTCCTTCGACCACTTCGCCAAACACGCAGTAGCCCCAGCCTTGAATGCTCTTGCCGCTGTGGTTGAGGAAGTCGTTGTCGGCCACGTTGATGAAGAACTGGGCGGTCGCGGAATGAGGATCTTGGGTCCGTGCCATGGCGAGGGTGCCGGCCAGGTTCTTCAGGCCGTTGTCAGCCTCGTTCTCTACCGGCTCTCGAGTCGGCTTCTGATTGAATTCCTGGTCGAACCCGCCGCCCTGGATCATGAAGCCGTCGATGACGCGGTGGAACAGCGTGCCGTCGTAGTGACCGTCACGCACATACTGCTCGAAATTGGCCGCGCTCTTGGGGGCCTTGTCGTGATTCAGGGCAACTTTGATGTCGCCGAAGTTGGTCTGCAGAATAATCATCCATCTTTTCCTGTACGAGAGCACGCCTTGGCGCCGTGCATGGGCGTGACGCTATAATAGCCGTTTTGCATCGATGCGCGAAGCGCGTCGGGTTGGCGGCGCCTCGCGGGTGACTGCCTTCCGGCCCTTACCATCCTGCAGTATGCAATCCAACCAGAGGTTTGCCGCATCCTTATGACCACCGAAACCGCCAGCGCGCCAAATTTCATTCGTAACCAGATTCGCGAGGAGATCGAGGCCGGCCGCGCCGACAAGATCGTGACCCGCTTTCCGCCGGAGCCCAACGGCTTCCTGCACGTGGGTCACGCCAAGTCGATTTGCCTGAATTTCGGTCTGGCCGAGCAGTTCGGTGGGGATTGTCACCTGCGATTCGACGATACCAACCCGGCCAAGGAAGAGCAGGCGTATATCGATGCGATCAAGGATGATGTCAGCTGGCTCGGCTTCGAGTGGGCCGGCTCGGTGCGCTACGCCTCGGACTACTTCGAGCAGCTCTATGCCTGGGCACAGCACCTGGTTCGCGAGGGCAAGGCCTACGTCGACGATCTTTCGCCTGACGAGATTCGTGAGTACCGCGGCACCCTGACCGAGCCGGGGCGCCCGAGCCCTTGGCGCGAGCGCGGCGTGGACGAGAACCTCGACCTGCTCGAACGCATGCGTGCCGGTGAGTTCAACGAAGGGGAGAAGGTGCTGCGGGCCAAGATCGACATGGCCTCGCCCAACATCAACCTGCGTGACCCGATCCTCTACCGTATTCGCCATGCGCATCATCACCAGACCGGCGACGCCTGGAAGATCTATCCCTCCTACGATTTCGCCCACGGCCAGTCGGACGCCATCGAAGGCGTGACCCACTCGATCTGCACCCTGGAGTTCGAGGACCATCGCCCGCTCTACGAGTGGTTCCTCGACAACCTGCCGGTGCCGGCGCGCCCGCGCCAGATCGAATTCGCGCGCCTCAACATGAACTACACGCTCACGTCCAAGCGCAAGCTCAAGCTGCTGGTCGACGAAGGCATCGTCGATGGCTGGGACGACCCGCGCATGCCGACCATCTCCGGCATGCGCCGGCGCGGCTATACCCCGGCGTCGATCCGCAAGTTCTGCGAAATGATCGGCGTGACCCGTGCCGACGGCGGCCTGGTCGACATCGCCATGCTCTACCATGCCATCCGGGCCGACCTGGAGGATAATGCGCCGCGTGCGATGTGCGTGCTGAAGCCGCTCAAGGTGGTGCTGACCAACGTGCCGGATGAGCATGAGGAGACCTACGAGGTGCCTGGCCACCCGGCGCGGGAGGACATGGGGACTCGCCGCATTCCCTTCACCCGGGAGCTCTATATCGACCAGGAGGATTTCATGGAGGCGCCGCCCAAGAAATTCTTCCGCCTGGCGCCGGGCCAGGAGGTGCGGCTGCGCAACAGCTACGTGATCCGCTGTGACGAGGTGGTCAAGAACGACGCCGGTGAGATCGCCGAGCTGCGCTGCTCGGTGGATTTCGACACCCTGGGCAAGAACCCCGAGGGGCGCAAGGTCAAGGGTGTGATCCACTGGGTCAGTGCGCGGCATGCGGTGCCGGTGGAGGTTCGCCTCTACGATAACCTGTTCCTCGTCGAGCAGCCGGACAAGGACAAGGACGCCGATTTCCTCGAGCACCTCAATCCCGATTCGCTCGAGGTCTGCCAGGCGATGGCAGAGCCGAGCCTTGCCGGTGTCGTGCCCGAGTCACGCTTCCAGTTCGAGCGCATGGGCTACTTCTGCGCCGACCGCCACGCCTGTCGCGACGGCAAGCTGGTGTTCAACCGTACCGTCGGGCTTAAGGACAGCTGGGCCCGAATGCAACAGAAAGCGCAGGAACAGAAGAAGGGCTGACATGCAGATCTACAATACACTGACGCGCAGCAAGGAGCCCTTCGCCCCGATCGAACCGGGAAAGGTGCGCATGTACGTATGCGGCATGACCGTCTATGACTACTGCCACCTGGGCCACGCCCGGGTGATGGTGGCCTTCGACGTGGTGACCCGCTACCTGCGCTGGCGCGGATATGACGTCACCTACGTGCGCAACATCACCGATATCGACGACAAGATCCTCCGGCGCGCCGACGAGAACGGCGAGAGCATCGCCTCGCTGACCGAACGCATGATTGCCGCCATGCACGAGGACGAGGCTCGCCTGTTCGTCGAGCGTCCGAACCATGAGCCCCGGGCGACCGGCCATGTCGGCGAGATCATTGCCATGGTCGAGACATTGATCGACAAGGGCTATGCCTATGCTGCCGGCAATGGCGATGTCTATTACCGTGTGCGGAAGTTCGAAGGCTACGGCAAGCTCAACAACCGCAACCTGGACGACATGCGCGCTGGTGCCCGGGTGGAGATAGACGAGCACAAGGAGGACCCGCTCGATTTCGTGCTGTGGAAGGCGGCCAAGCCGGGTGAGGCGAGCTGGCCCTCGCCCTGGGGTGCCGGGCGTCCCGGCTGGCACATCGAATGCTCGGCCATGTCCAAGTGCTGCCTGGGCGAGACCTTCGATATCCATGGGGGCGGCCCGGACCTGACCTTCCCCCATCACGAGAACGAGATCGCCCAGAGCGAGGCGGCCAACAGCAAGCCTTTCGTCAACACCTGGATGCATGCCGGTGCGGTGCGCGTGAACCAGGAGAAGATGTCCAAGTCGCTGGGCAACTTCTTCACCATTCGCGAAGTCCTCGAGCGCCACGACCCCGAGGTGGTGCGCTTCCTGCTGGTGGCCAGCCACTATCGCAGCCCGATCAACTATGCGCCGGAATCATTGGCCGAGGCACGCAAGTCGCTGGAGCGCCTCTATACCGCACTCGAGGGCGTGGCTGATGTCGATGGCAGCGGGGTGGACAGCCGCTTCGCTGAGCGTTTCGTTGCCGCCATGGACGACGACTTCAATACCCCCGAAGCGCTCTCGGTGCTGTTCGACCTCACCCGCGAGCTGAATCGCGCCCGGAAGGAAGCGCCTGGCCAGGCGCCTGCCCTTGCCGCCGAACTGCGTCGCCTGGGCGGCGTGCTGGGGCTGTTGCAGCAGGAGCCGGCGGCATTCCTGCAGGGCAACCAGGTGGCCCTGCCGCTGCCGGAGGCCGACATCGAAGCCAGAATCGCCCGGCGTGCCGAGGCCAAGCAGGCGCGCGACTTCGCCGCCGCCGATGCCATTCGTGATGAGCTGGCGGGACTGGGCATCGTGCTCAAGGATTCCCGCGAAGGCACGAGCTGGATCTTCGAAGCCTCGCGCCAGTGAAGGGAAGGGGCAGAGACGGCAGTGAGCATCAGTTGCGCCCGGCTTCGGCCGGGCGCAGTTGTTTTTGGCGACAGGCCAGCGGCTTCGAGTCAGGCCACTGGACGAGGGGGCAGCGGTACCTGAAGTGGCCAGCTCGCATCCACCACGAACAACCTGCGGTAGCCGGCGCCTTGGCTGGCGGGGCCGATCAGGGCGATCTGGACCGGCGAGGCGGAGCGAGTGAAATGCTCCGCCAGGCGCGCCTCGACGTCGCGCAGGGGAAGAAAGGCCTCATCGCGAGGCAAGGCCAGCCAGTGGGGCTTGGCCAACCAGGCTGCGCGCGCGTGGGCGGGTAGCCCATCGCGCAGGCGACGCCAGGCCGGCCAGTGGAGCCACTGGCCGCGAAGGTGGTCGGGCGTCGCCTCGCGAGGCGGAGGCAAGTCGTGGTGCCAGGGGTAGAACAGCACGCCCGGCATGGCCAACTGGGCGCGGATGGGGGCTTGCTCGGGTGGGCCGAGGTCGCGGGGATGCGTAAGCTGCCGGATGGCCGCGAGGGCCTCGGGTTGCCGGGTCAGGCGCAGCTGGTGGCGGTCCAGGTGTTCGCGCTTGGTCGCCAGGCTGTCGGCGCCCCCTGGCCCGATCCAGCGGGACTGGTCCGACGCCATGCCGGGGCCATCCGGCAAGCCCAGGTAGAACTTGATGGCCACTTCGAGATGCACAAGCCCAGGGTCGTCGCGGCGGCGGTAGAGCAGGTCGAGCTCGCCAAGGGTGCGCTTGCCCTGGAGGATGCGCAGGTTGCTGGCCAGGAGCCGAGTGCCCGGTGCGGTATCGAGCAGGTACTGCCACAGGCGTTCATGGTAATGCCCCATGCGGCCAGAGGCGGTGTCTCCGACGCGGCGCTCCAGCGCCTGCGGGTTGGCTTCCTGCGCTGCCAGATAGTCGCGCAGCCGGGCGGATGACTCGAGGCCCAGGGCCTCGCGGCCAGGGCGCCCCGGCCAGGGGGTGGCGATGAGGTCGGGTGTCAGCATGATCCATGCGAGATCCCGCACCAGCGGGTGATGGCAACGGCTGAGCAGGCAGGCATGGTGCTCGGGCATGGGGTCTCCGCGTTGAGAACGGGTCTGACAGGCAAACTGTACGCGCCTTATACTCTAGCGACATTCACAACGGAGGGTGATGACATGAGACGCGTCTTGACCGGCCTGGCGGCCTTCGCGGCGGGCTCCCTGCTGCTTGCCACCGGCACGCAGGCCAGCGACAGCGTGACGGTGGCCTCGAAGATCGATACCGAAGGGGCGGTGCTGGGCCAGCTGATCATCCAGCGACTGCAGCAGGCAGGCATCCCGACGGAAGACAGGCTGCAGCTGGGCGCCACGAATATCGTTCGCCAGGCGCTGCTGAGCGGCGAGATCGACCTCTATCCGGAATACACCGGCAACGGGGCCTTCTTCTTCGACATGACCGACAGCGACGTATGGCATGATGCCGAGCGTGCCTTCGAGGCGGTGCGCGAGCGTGACGCCGCGAACGGCCTGGCCTGGCTGACGCCGGCGCAGGCCAACAACACCTGGGCCATGAGCGTGCGCGGCGACCTGGCGCGCGAGCATGGGCTCGAGAGCCTCGACGACCTCGCCCGCTACCTGGCCGAAGGCGGCGAGTTCAAGTTTGCCGCCAGCGCCGAGTTCGTCGATTCACCGCAGGCGCTGCCGGCCTTCCAGCAGGCCTATGGCTTCGAGCTGAGCGGGGATCAGCTGCTGGTGCTCTCGGGGGGCAATACGGCCGCCACCATGCGTGCCGCTGCCCAGCAGACCAGCGGCGTCAACGCGGCGATGACCTACGGCACCGACGGCGGCCTCAATGCGCTGGACCTGGTGGTGCTTGACGACACGCGCGGCGTGCAGCCGGTGTATCAGCCGGCACCCGTGGTGCGCCAGGAGGTGCTCGACGCCCACCCCGAGATCGCCGAGCTGCTCAGGCCGCTGTTCGAGTCCCTGGACCTCGAGACCCTTCAGGCACTCAACGGCCAGGTGGCGGTGGAAGGGCTCGACCCGCGGCAGGTAGCCGAGGATTACCTGGCCGAGCTGCAGGAGTGACGCGTGAGTGAGGGCAGGCAGGCGCCCAACTGGGTACTGGTGAGCCTGGCGCTGATTGCGCTGGCGGCGTGGCTCTCGCTCGATGCGGTCACCGTAGCCGCCAACCGGATCGTCCCTGGTACGCCGCATTCGGCGCTGGCGGTCATGGACGGCTGGCCCGCTCTGCTGTTGGCCCTGCCGCTGCTGGCCGTGACGGTGCTTGCCTGGCGTCCGGACCCTCGGGGCCTTTGGCTGGCACTTGCTGCCGTGCTGGCGGTGCTGTTACTGCTGCCGTTCTGGCTGGCGGCGGCTTCCGCCGCGCTGGCGAGCCCGGACATGCCCCAGGCGCGTATCGGTCTCGGCAGTGCGTTCTGGCTGCTGAATTTCCTGTTGCTGCTGGCCACGATCGAGCTGCGCAGCCGTCTCGGGCTGTCGCGGCCGCTGGGCTGGCTGCTGCTGCTTCCCGTCGTGCTGGCCTGGTGGCTGGCGCTTGCCCTGTGGCTCGAGCCGCTGGCGTTGAACCGCGAGTACCAAGCGCGCAGCGATCAGTTCATGGCTGCGCTGAGCACGCATCTCGAACTGGTGGGTGCGGCGGTAGGCGCAAGCCTGTTGCTGGCTGCGCTGCTGGTGATGCTCATGCGCCGCCATGGCGGCGCACGCAGGGCGGTTTTTGCGGTGCTCAACTTTGTGCAGACCATTCCAAGCCTGGCGTTGTTCGGCCTGCTGCTGGCGCCGCTGGCCTGGCTGGGCGCTCGGTTCGACTGGCTGGGCGTGCTGGGGGTGGGTGGCATCGGCTGGGCGCCGGCCTTTATCGCCCTGCTCGGTTACAGCCTGCTGCCCATGGTGCGCAACCTCTACGTGGCGCTGGAGGGCGTCGAGCCTGCCGTCATCGAGTCCGCTTGCGGCATGGGCATGAGCCAGCGCCAGGTGTTCTGGCAGGTTCGCCTGCCGCTTGCGCTGCCGGTGGTGCTGGAGGGGGTGCGCATCACCACGGTTCAGGCGATCGGCCTTACCGCGGTGGCGGCCCTGATCGGCGCCGGTGGGCTTGGCACTTTCATTTTCCAGGGGCTGGGCCAGGCGGCCATGGACATGGTGCTGCTCGGTGCGCTGCCGATCGTCGCGCTGGCCCTGCTGGCGGATGCCCTGCTGGGCGCCTTGACCGACTACCTGCGCCCGGGAGGGGCTGGATGATCGAACTTTCGGGGGTCACCAAGCGCTTCGGCGACACCACGGCGGTGGACGCCGTCACGCTGAGTGTCAAGCCGGGGCAGCTTTGCGTGCTGGTAGGAACCTCGGGCTGCGGCAAATCCACCACCCTGCGCATGATCAACCGGCTGATCGCGCATGACGCGGGCGAGATACGCCTGGATGGCCAGCCGGTAGGCGATTTCGAGGAGGCGCTGCTGCGTCGTCGCATCGGCTATGTGATCCAGAGCACGGGGCTTTTCCCCCATTGGACGGTGGCGCGCAACATCGGCGTGGTGCCGCGGCTGCTCAAATGGCCGCGCCAGCGGGTCAGGGAGCGCGTCGAGGAGCTGATGCAGCTGCTCGGGTTGCCGATGGCAACCTTCGCCGAGAAATATCCGCACCAGCTGTCGGGCGGGCAGGCCCAGCGCGTCGGCGTGGCCAGGGCCCTGGCGGCCGATCCCGACATCCTGCTGATGGACGAACCCTTCGGGGCGCTGGATCCGATTACGCGCCGTACCCTGCAGCAAGAGATGCTGGCGCTCCAGGCCCGCCTGCACAAGACCATCGTCTTCGTCACCCATGACATGGACGAAGCCCTGGCGCTGGCGGATCAGCTGGTGGTGATGGACGCGGGGCGCATCGTGCAGCAGGGGCCTCCCATCGAGCTGCTGCGTGAGCCGGCCAGCCCCTTCGTGGCGTCGCTGCTGGGGGGCAAGGACCGCGGACTGAAGGAGGCCGCGCTGCTGAGGGTCAAGGATCGCATGCTGCCGCTGGGGCCCCGGCTGCTCGCCAGTGAACGCATCGACCTGGAGGCGCCGCTCAGCCAGGCGCTCTCCGTCATGCTGTGGCACCGTGTCGACCGGCTTACCGTCGTCGACCAGGACGATCTCCCGATCGGCGAGTTGTCGCTGCGTCGACTGCTGGGAGCCAAGCCGGCATGAGCGCCACGGTCACCGAGGCCCCCCATGGCGGCCTGCGTCAGCTCGCCCAGCGCTGGGTGCCGCCGCTGGGGTGGCTGCTGGCGCTGCTGGTGCTTACCTTCGGCATGGCGCAGTTCGAAGTGCTGTTTCGCTTCATCGAGCCCCACAGTCGTGACGTGATCTACCATCGTGCCAGCTTCGCCTCGCTTCTGGGCCAGCATGTCGTGGTGGTGGCGTTCTCGTCGCTGCTGGCGATCCTGCTGGGTGTGGGCGCCGCGGTGGCGGTCACGCGCCCGGCTGGCCGTGACTTCCTGCCGCTGGTGTCACAGCTCGCCTCCATCGGGCAGACCTTTCCCCCCGTGGCGGTGCTGGCCCTGGCCGTGCCGGCGCTGGGCTTCGGTACCGTTCCCATCATCGTCGCGCTGGTGCTGTATGGCCTGCTGCCCATCGTGCGCAATACCCTCGTGGGCATCGGCGGGGTCGGCCAGGCGGTGCATGAGGCGGCGCGGGGCATGGGCATGACCCGGCGCCAGCGGCTGCTTCAGGTGGAGCTGCCCTTGGCCGCCCCCGTGATCCTGGCCGGCATCCGTACCTCGGTCACCATCAACATCGCCACCGCCGCGCTTGGCGCCACGGTAGGGGCCAGCAACCTGGGCGATCCGATCATTGCCGGCATCGTCAATAACAACACGGCCTACATCGTTCAGGGCGCACTGCTCATCGGCCTGCTGGCGCTCACCGTCGACAGCGTATTCGAGCGGCTTTCCGTGACGCGCCGCTGAGCGCAGGCCGCCAGGCCAGGTCTGCCACAAGATTTCCCGCATTTCTGTCGGTTGGGCGGAATTTCCAATGCCCAGGGGGATGCGTTTGGGCGCATCTTACGTTAACGTCAACCTTTCCAGCGTTGGCGGACTGCTGGGAACGACCTCTGGCAGCCCACGCCATTTGCGTCGACACTGCCCTCAAAAGGGGCGGTTTTCCTCCTGCCACCACCCAAGGACCAGGATGATGACAACAACACACGACATCCACACGCCACGCTTCATGGTTGGCGACGAACTGCACATCCCTACCTTCCGGCTGCTCAAGCAGGACGGAACCCTGCACGAGGATGCCGATGCGCCCGACCTCGACGAGGAGACGGCGCTCAAGATCTACCGCGCCATGCTCGCCACCCGGGTACTCGACGAGCGCATGATGGCCGCCCAGCGCCAGGGCCGGCTCTCCTTCTACATGCAGTGCACCGGTGAAGAGGCCGCGGTGATCGGCGCCACCGCGGCGCTGGACGATGCCGACATGATCATGGCGCAGTACCGAGAGCAGGGCGCGCTGGTCTATCGCGGCTTCAGCTACGACGAGTTCATGAACCAGCTGTTCGGCAACGAGCTCGACTACGGTAAGGGTCGCCAGATGCCGATCCACTACGGTTCGCGCAAACTGCACTACATGACCATCTCCTCGCCCCTGGCCACCCAGATCCCCCAGGCGGCAGGCTACGCCTATGGCCAGAAGCTGGCCGGCGAAGGGCACTGCACCATCACCTTCTTCGGCGAAGGTGCCGCCTCGGAGGGAGATTTCCACGCCGCCCTGAACATGGCGTCGGTGCACAAGGTGCCGGTAATCTTCTTCTGCCGGAACAACGGCTACGCCATCTCCACGCCCGCGAGCGAGCAGTTCGCCGCCGATGGCATCGCACCGCGCGCCTTCGGTTACCGCATGCATGCGATACGCGTCGATGGCAACGACATCCTGGCGGTCTATCGCGCCACCGAAGAGGCGCGCCGCATCGCGGTGGAGCGCAACGAGCCGGTATTGATCGAGGCGATGACCTATCGGCTGGCGGCCCACTCCTCGTCGGACGACCCGTCCGGCTACCGTTCCCGCAAGGAGGAGGAGGCCTGGCGCGAGAAGGACCCTATTTCGCGCATGAAGGCGTGGCTGCTGGACCAGGGCTGGTGGAGCGAAGAGGAAGAGAAGAGCCTGCAGGAGAGCCTGCGGCGCGAAGTCCTCGACACCATGAAGCGTGCCGAGAAGCGGCCGCCGCCGCCGCTGGAGTCGCTGGTCACCGACGTCTACGCCGACGTGACGCCGGCGCTGCAGCGCCAGCTCGATGGGCTCAAGCGCCATATCCGCAAGTACCCGGAGGCCTATCCGAAGGGCGCACGCTCGCTGGATCCCGATGTGCGCGATACCCAGCCGGATGCCACCACCAGCGACGACCAGGGGAGAGCCTGACATGCCCAGGATGAACATGCTGCAGGCCATCAACAACGCGCTTGACATCGCCATGGCCGAGGATGACAAGGTGCTCTGCTTCGGCGAGGACGTGGGGATCTTCGGCGGGGTGTTCCGTGCCACCAGCCATCTGCAGGAAAAATACGGCCGGGCGCGCTGCTTCAACACGCCGCTGGTGGAGCAGGGCATCATCGGCTTTGCCAACGGCCTCGCCGCCCAGGGTTCGGTGCCGGTGGCCGAGATTCAGTTCGCCGACTACATCTTTCCGGCCTTCGACCAGATCGTCAACGAGACGGCAAAGTTCCGCTTCCGCTCGGGCGACCTGTTCAACGTCGGCGGCCTGACCATCCGCACGCCCTATGGCGGCGGCATTTCCGGTGGCCTCTACCATTCCCAGTCGCCGGAAGCCTACTTCGCGCACACGCCGGGCCTGAAGGTCCTCGTGCCGCGCAACCCCTACCAGGCCAAGGGACTGCTGCTCTCCGCCATTCGCGACCCCGATCCGGTCATCTTCTTCGAGCCCAAGCGCCTCTACCGCGCCGCGGTAGGCGAGGTACCCGAAGAAGACTACCAGCTGCCCATCGGCGAGGCCGAGGTCAGCAAGGAGGGCAGCGACGTCACCGTGCTGGGCTGGGGCGCCCAGATGGAGGTGATCGACCGCGCCGTGGAGCTGGCCGAGAAGGAGGGCATCTCCTGCGAGGTGATCGACCTGCGCACCATCCTGCCGTGGGACGAGGACACCGTGGTCGAGTCGGTGCTCAAGACCGGGCGGCTGGTGATTACCCACGAGGCGCCGCGCACCGGTGGCTTTGCCGCCGAGATCGCCGCTACCGTCCAGGAGCGCTGCTTCCTGTACCTGGAATCGCCCATCGAACGGGTGACGGGGCTGGATACGCCTTTCCCGCTGACGCTGGAGAAGGAGTACCTGCCCGACCACCTGAAGATCTTCGAGGCGATCAAGGCATCCGTGGCGTACTGACGCCCGATATCAGGACAGGAGAGAACGATGAGCGATTTCAAGCTGCCCGATATCGGCGAAGGTATCGTGGAGTGCGAGGTGGTCGAGTGGCGCGTCAGTGAAGGCGAGGAGATCGCCGAGGACCAGCCGGTGGTCGAGGTGATGACCGACAAGGCGCTGGTCGAGATCACCGCCCCCGAGGCGGGCCGTGTCACCCGGCTCTACGTGGCGAAGGGCGAGATCGCCAAGGTGCACGCCCCGCTGTTCGCCTACGAGGCCACGGGGGAAGTGGGATTCGAGACACCGCCGCTGCCTGCTGCACGGGAAGAGGACGAATTGGCGAGCCCGGCGGCGGAAGCGCCGCCGCCCGCGGCGTCACCGGCGCCGGCGGCCAAGCCCGCCGGTGGGGCGAGTGCCAGGGCCAGGGATTTCATCCTGCCCGATATCGGCGAGGGCATCGTCGAGTGTGAAGTCGTCGAGTGGCGCGTGGCCGAAGGAGAGGCGATCGAGGAGGACCAGCCGCTGGTCGATGTGATGACCGACAAGGCCCTGGTCGAGATCACCGCGCCCGAAGCCGGCACGGTGAGCAAGCTGCATGTTCCCAAGGGCGAGATCGCCAAGGTGCATGCGCCGCTGTTTGCCTATGTGCCGGCCCAGGGCGACGAAAGCGAGCCACCCACCACTGCTGCCGACGAGCCGCACTCGGCGCGCCCCGGGCCAACCGCCTCCGTTGCGGGCTCCGATAGCGATTCCGAAGGCGCTGCCGGGGGGGGCGGCCGAGGGCCCTACGGCCGCACGCCGGCGAGCCCGGCGGTACGGCGCCTGGTGCGCGAGCACGGCCTGCGGCTGGAGGCCGTGGCCGGTTCGGGCAAGGATGGCCGCGTGCTCAAGGAGGACGTGCTGCGTCATCTCGAGCGCCAGGAGGCAAGCCCCAGGCAGGAAGCGTCAGTGCCAACGCCCGCTGCCTCGCCGGCCAAGCCGACCTCGGTGGCGCAGGGCGCCGAGGGCGAGGTGCGGGTCGAGCCGATTCGCGGCGTACGTGCGGTGATGGCCCGGCGCATGGTCGAGGCGGCCAGCACCATCCCCCATTTCCAGTACGGCGAGGAGATCGATGTCACCGAGCTGCTGGCGCTGCGTGCCCGGCTGAAGCCGCTGGCGGAAGCGCAGCAGGTGCGCCTGACGCTGATGCCTTTCTTCATGAAGGCGCTGGCGCTGGCGGTGCGAGAGGAACCAATCCTCAATGCTCGGCTCAACCCGGAGGTCACCGAGATCCACTACCTGCCCTCGGTCAACGTCGGCATGGCGGTGGACAGCCGGACGGGGCTGATCGTGCCCAACGTGAAGGGAGTGGAGCGGCGCAGCGTGCTCGACGTGGCGCGCGAGATCCAGCGTCTCACCGCCGACGCGCGTGAAGGCCGTGTGGCCCAGGAGGATCTCAAGGGCGGCACCATCAGCATCTCGAACATCGGCGCCTTCGGCGGTACCTATGCCGCGCCCATCATCAACGCGCCGGAGCTGGCCATCGTCGCCATCGGCAAGAGCCAATGGCTGCCACGCTTCGATGCCAATGGCGAGGTGGCCCGGCGTGCCATCATGACGGCGACCTGGGCCGGCGACCACCGGGTCATCGATGGCGGTACCATCGCGCGCTTCTGCAACGCCTGGAAAGGCTACCTGGAAGCGCCGGAAACCATGCTGCTTCACCTCGGTTGACCGCCGTCGCCCGAGCCGCAACGGCTCGGGCGTATTCTTCTCCTGTGGGGATGCCCGCCATGTCCCAGGCACAGCTCCAGCAGTTCTACATCCCCGAAGAGCAGTCGATCTACCTGCTCAGCCATGACGATGCGCGCAAGCTCAAGGCGTGGGTGGCGCTGTGCCAGGCTCAGCTCGAACAGCTGGGCTACCGCGAGATCGCGCTGATCGGCAAGGGTGCCTACGGCTTCGTGTTTGCCGGCATCGCACCCAACGGCGAGGAGTACGTGTTCAAGTTCACCCGGATCAACCTGCCCCAGCAGCTGCAGGATCGCCTCGAGGAGGAGGCGTTCATGCTGGAGCAGGTCGAACACCCCCGCGTGCCCCGGCTGGTCGCCTTCCAGCGCGTGCGCAACCAGTCGATCCTGGTGATGCAGCGGGCGCCCGGGATCAATCTGGAGGAGGTCTCGCTACGGGAAGGCCGGCTGTCGCCGCGCCTGGTGGTGCGTATCGCCGACCAGCTCGCCGATATCCTGCGCAGCCTGAGGCGCGAAGCGGGGCCCTCGGGGCGGCCGATCGTGCACGGCGACATCAAGCCGTCGAACCTGGTGTTCGACGCCGAGCGTGAAACCATCGCCCTGATCGACTGGGGCTCCTCCGTCTTTGCCCAGTTGGATGCCAACCAGCAGTTCGTGGCGTCCAACGTCATGGAGCTGATGTCCGACAACCTGCAGCAGACCAATGCGCGCCTCGGCGATGTCTATTTCATCGGCGACGAGCAGCTCAACGGTGCGCTCTCCTCGCCGCGGTTCGACGAGCAGGGTGCGGCCGGCACGCTCTATGCCCTGGCCTCGGCGCAGTCGTGCCGTTTCGGCCAGCGCGCCATTCCCGCCACCTCGCTGGGCCTGCCCATGGAGTTTGCGCGCATGCTCGACGGCATGCTCGACGCCGACCCGCGCATTCGCCGCCGGGCAGGGGATCACTTCATCGCCGAAATGCCGCGGCTGGCCAGGGTGGTGGTGATCGACTTGCCGGAGCCGGCCGAGGCGCCGCTGGTGCCGACCTGGGTACGGCCATCGTCGCGGGAGATCGACACGGTGGTCTACAGCTCGCGCAAGGCATTCCTGCGCGAAGAGGGAGGCCATGAAACGCTCAATGACATCAATGACGTTCAGCTCGATCGCTACTACAAGAATTTCATGCAGGGCATGGGCGAGACGGAAAAGGCCTTCCTCGCCGCAGTGAGCCGGCTCGGCAGGTACCCGGTGGTGGGGGGGCTTGCGGTGCGCTGGGAGGCCGATGGCGTCTACATCGATACCTCGCTCAACCTGCATGATTCCGCCCTGCGGCCGGCCTTCGTCGCCGCCGTGAACAACATGGTCAACCTAGCCCGGGCGATCTATCGGCAGGGCATCTTCAAGAGCTGCCTGTTCAACGCCCGCGACACCCTGCACCTGGATCGCGAGAGCCCGGCCCATCCCTTCGCCATCACACCCGGCATGCGGCTGCGCTATGAAGTCAGCGCCGTGCCGGAGCTCGAGGACAGCAGCCGGCTGCACAGCTACTTCGAGGATGGGCCCGACCCGGAGGAGTTCCTGGTGCTGCCCGAGCCGATCATCACCTCGCTCGAGGCGCTCAACGAGATTCACCACACCGGCATGATCATCTTCGAGGCGCTGCCCCAGCATCTCAAGATCCACAGCTACTACCGCCTGCTCGATCCCGCCCGTGAAGCGGAGTTTCGTGCCCGGCTCGAGGATATCCTCGACGCGGTCGGCCTCATCGAAGGCCTTGGGGTGTCCGGCTTCATGAAGATGCCCTACAAGGACACGCGCTTCTTCACCCATGTCGAACGCCAGCCCGAGCGCTACTATCCGCGCGATCCCCGCAGGGACATGCGCGGCGGTACCGCCCAGGCGTAGGCTGTTCGACGCGGTACGGTGCGCCGCCTTCAGGCCTTCTGGAACAGTTGTTCCTCGCGGTTCCTGAAGGCCTTGAATTCCAGGGCATTGCCGGAAGGGTCGTAGAAGAACATGGTGGCCTGTTCGCCGGGCTCGCCCTTGAAGCGGATGTAGGGCTCGATCTCGAACGCGACCCCGTGCTCGCGCAGCGTCTGGGCCAGACGCTCCCAGGCCTCCATTTCCAGCACCACCCCGAAATGGGGCACCGGTACGCCGTGGCCGTCGACCGGGTTCTTGTGGCTGGCCAGGGGGGTGTCGCGCAAGGCCGGGTTGAGATGGCAGACGAACTGATGACCATAGAGGTCGAAATCCACCCAGTGATCGGAAGCGCGCCCTTCCGGGCAGCCGAGGAAATCGCCGTAGAAGCGCCGCGCCTCGTCGAGGTCGCGTACTTGTACGGCAAGATGGAAAGGATCTTTCACCGCCATGGGTAGGCTCCTTCAGCAAGAATGGTTCCGCATGCCAAGCAGGATGCGGGCAAGAAAGGATAGCAACAGGCGGGCAAGCCTGGGCACGGCGGGGGTGAAAAACCATTGGCAACCCCGGGGGCCCTTCCTATAGTGGACTCGCTACAACGCCAGCCAAACAGGGAGTTACCATGGCCATTCCGCTGCTCAACTGCGACATGGGCGAGAGCTTCGGCCACTATTCGCTGGGGCTCGACAGCGAGGTCATGCCTTACGTCGATTGTGCCAACATCGCCTGCGGTTACCACGCCTCGGATCCGCACGTGATGCGCCGCACGGTGCGGCTGGCGGTAGCGCATGACGTCATGATCGGCGCCCATCCTGCCTACCCCGACCTGCTGGGCTTCGGTCGACGTTCCATGGCCTGCACGCCGGCTGAAGTCGAGGATCTGGTGCTCTACCAGATAGGTGCTCTGGCCGGATTCTGCCAGGCGGAAGGCGTTCGCCTTCGCTACGTCAAGCCGCATGGCGCGCTCTACAACGACATGGCCCGTGATCCCGAGCTCCTGCGCGCCGTGATGCGTTCGGTGGCGAGCTACGACCCCAGTCTGCCGTTGATGCTGATGGCAACGGCCGATCCCGAGCCCAGCCGCCGGCTAGGAGAGGAGATGGGCGTCACCGTCTGGTTCGAGGCATTTGCCGATCGCGCCTACGATGCACAGGGCCACCTGCTGTCTCGCCGCCTGCCGGGTGCGGTACACCACGACCCGCAGGCAATTGTCGAACAGGCGGTTCGCCTGGCCCGAGGCGAGCCGCTGCTGGCCGCCGATGGCGGCTCGCTGTCCTTGGCCTGCGATACCCTCTGCGTGCATGGCGACAACCCCGAATCGGTCGCGGCGGTAAGGGCCATACGCGAAGCCTTCGCGGCCCTGGAGCGGGCATGACGCTTGCTGCCAGGATCGAGCTGGCGGCCATGGATGTGCTCATGGTGCGCCTCTTCGATCGAATTGACGCATCCAACATGGGCTGGATCGTGGCTGCCGACAGGGAGCTGCGAGCCGCCTTCAGCGGCTGCCTGATCGACCTGGTGCCGTCCTATACCACCCTGATGGTGCACTACGACCTGCGCTGCGTTGCCCATGACGAAGCGCACGCGCGTATACGCCGGGTCCTGGACCGGCTGGCGCCCGTCGATACCGATCTGGGGCAGTGCCATGAGGTGCCGGTGTGGTACGACCCCAGTGTCGGCCCCGAGCTCGAGCGAGTGGCACGGCTGGCGGGCGTCTCGCCGGATGAGGTGGTGCGGCGGCACTGTCGCCGTGAGTACCATGTCTTCGCCCTGGGCTTCGCGCCTGGCTTCGGTTTCATGGGCCTGGTGGAGGAGGCGCTGGCGACGCCGCGCTTGCCGACGCCGCGGCGGCGGGTGGCGGCGGGCAGCGTGGGCATCGCCGAACGCCAGACCGCCATCTATCCGCTGCGCTCTCCCGGCGGCTGGAATATCCTCGGCCGGACCACCTTCCCGCTTTTCGAGCACGCACGCCGCGGCGAGCCGCTGCTGCAGGCCGGCGACCGCGTGCGCTTCATACCGATCCCGCGTGAGGAGTTCGTTCGCCAGGGCGGCGATACGACGCCGCTGGAGGCAGCCCCATGAACGGGAAAGGCGGGGGTTCACTGCGCGTGGTGCAGTCCGGGCCGCTGGCCCTCGTGGTGGATTCCGGCCGCTTCGGTGTGCGGCATCTGGGAATAACGCAGGGGGGCGCCGCCGACGGGTTCTCATTCCATTGGGCCAACTGGCTGCTTGGCAACCCCTTGAATGCGGCGGCACTCGAAATTTCCCTGGGGGGCGGGCTTGCGCTCGAAGCGCAGGCGGATGCGACACTGGCCCTGATGGGTGCCGATCTCGAAGCCCGTCTCGATGATCGCCCGCTCGTGCCCGGGGAGGCATTCGGCATCAAGGCCGGCCAGCGCCTGGTGTTTCAGCAGCCGCGCAACGGGGTGCGTGCCTATCTGGCGGTGCCCGGTGGGTTCGAGATACCCGATGTGCTGGGCAGCGCCAGCGCCACGCCACGTGAGCGGCTGGGCGGGCATCGGGGTGATGGGGGTGCGCTGCAGGTTGGAGACAGTCTGGAGTGGCGGGGGGAGGCATCTTGCATGCGCCGGCTTGCTTTCGATCCGGCCACCAGCCCGACGCTCTCGGGGCAGAGACTGGCGCTGGTTCCGGGCGCCCAGATAGGCCACTTCAGCGGCACCAGCCTGTCGCGGGCGTTTTCGCTGCCCTGGTCAATCGATGCCCGCGCCGACCGGATGGGTGTCAGGTTGCTGGGCCCGGCCCTGCACTGTCGCCTGGAAAGCATGATCTCCGAAGGCATACCGCTCGGTTCGGTGCAGGTGCCGCCCGATGGCCAGCCCATCGTGCTGCTCAACGATCGCCAGACCATCGGCGGCTATCCCCGGCTGGGCGCGCTGACGCCGCTGTCTGCCGCTCGGCTGGCGCAATGTCTGCCGGGCGATGCCGTCAGGCTGGTGGCCACCGCCCGTGAACAGGCGCTATCGGTGCATCGGCGCTGGCTGGCAGCCCTCGGCTGAGCGAAGCGGCTCAGGCCCCCAGGCCGCTCTCGCGCAGCAGCTGGTCGATGGTCGGGCCATTCGCCGGTTCGAGGCGGGCATCGGCCCCTTCCAGGAGCAGCTCGGCCTCCAGTTCCGCCAGGCCGCGGCCCAGGCAGTGGTCGATCAGTTCCGCCTTGCTGAGGTCGGTTCCTTGAAGAAGGCGTTCCAGCCGGTCTTCGACTTCACGTGAGAAACGCAGGATGTGTGGCATGACGCCCTCCTTCTGGCCGACAGCGATAGGGCTGCGCTTGGCCGCTTGTCCCTTCAAAATAAAACGTCAGTTTCATCTTGTCACGACCCCAGTATGGCCAAGCGCGGTGACAGGGAGATGACGGTCAGGCCAGGCCGCGCCGTGTCATCACCTCGGTGATGATCGGTACAGGGGTCATCAGGTGCTCGCGCATCATCTCACCGGCCTGCTCGGCGCGACGGGCGAGGATGACCTCGACCAGCGCGGCATGTTCCTGGCGCTTGCGCTCGAGGGCGTCCTCGGAGAAGACCGTTTCCCGCAGCCAGAGATGGCGATAGCGTTCGACCTGGTCGAACAGGCTTTCGCGTACCTGGAGCAGGTGGGGAGAGCCACAGCCGCTGGCGATGGCGGTATGAAAGGCCTTGTGGCGGGCGTCCCAGACGTCGAGCAGTTCGTCGGGGGTATTGACTTCCATGACCTTGGAGAGGGTATGGGCCGTGGCGAGAATCTCCGCTTCCCAGGCGTCGTCGCCGCGCTCGATGGCAAGCTTCAGTATCAGGCCTTCGAGCTGTGCCCGGGCGTCGTAGATGTCCTTCAGTTCGGCCAGGGACATGGGGGCGACCCGGTAGCCCCGCTGGCTGATGGCGATCACCAGCCGTTCGGCCACCAGCTGTGACAGGGCTTCGCGAAGCGGGCCGATTCCCAGGCGATAGCGGTCCTTGAGCCGGCTCATGAGCAGTTTTTCCCCCGGCTGGAAGCTGCCGCGGATGATGTCGTGCTTGAGCCAGCTGTAGGCACTGATGCCCAGGTTCTGGCGTGGCGAACTATCCATTGCGTTCATCCTTGCTTTTAGCCGCATCATAACCAATTGCTGCCGATAACGGTAACCGCAAGACATTGTGATGAATTATCTATATTCCCCGGCCTGGCCGTGGCAGTGCTCAGCGGGGAGCCGCATCGATCCGCTCCACCTCTTGTACCACCCAGGCCACGAGTTCGAGCGTGAGCTGGTCAGCCCCCGCGCCGAAGGCCGTGACCACATCCGGCAGGGCTTCGCTCTGCGCGCGCTGGCGCTGGACGAAGCGCCGGCTGGCCAACAGCTGCTGGGAGCGTGCGTCGATCAGGCGGGCGTCCAGGCGAATCACCGCCTGGGGGGTGGGGGCATCGTGGTACTCGCTCTGGAAGGCGCGCAGGTCGCTGGCAAGCTCCAGGTCGGCGGCCAGGGCGGAGCCGTCGTGTACCAGTCGCGAGAGGCGGCCGTCCGCCTGGAACGCATCCAGCATGCGGTCTCGCAGCAGGCGGGGCATGTCGTCGGCCCAGCGCGCGCCTTCGTAGACCTGGGGTTGATGGGGAGAGGGAACGACCACGATGCGGGCACTATCCAGCAGGCCGCTGGCCTGCGGCGTCTCGATACGCAGGGTTCGCGTGGCCAGCAGGGAAGCGTCGGGGTGTGCCTGGTGAACGGTGCCTTCGGGCAGGGTGTAGAGCGCGACCGGGGGGCGCTGCGGAACCAGGGTGCAGCCGGCAGCGCCGAACACCAGGAAGAGCAGGCCCAGCAGGGGCAGTCGGAATGGGATCATGGGGTGAACTCCTCTACCTGGTCGCGCCCGAGCAGGAAGTCGCTCGGGTTGTCCTCCAGCCGGCGCACCAGGCGATTCAATGACGAGAGGGTATTGCGCAGCTCGAGGGTGGCGGGGCCTAGCCCCTGCACGCCGCGAATGCCGCTTTCCAGCGCGCCTTGATTGTCCTGCATGAGCCTTTCGATCTGTTGGGCCGAACGGGCCAGGCTGCCGGTGAGCTGGCTGGCCTCGCGCAGCACGCCCTCTGCAGGACCCTGCATCAGGCCGCCCGTACGTTCCGCCAGGTCGCGCAGCTCCGCCAGCGCGCGTGCCGCCTCTTGGGTGACCTCCACCATGCGCTCGGCCAGCTGGCTCGGCGCATCGCCGATGGCAGCCAACTGGGCCGTGGTGCGCTCCAGGTTGGAAAGAATCTGTTCCACGCTATCGATGTTGTCCTGTGACAGCAGGGACTCGAGACGCGACAGCACGCTGTTGACGGTGCCGAGCAGTTCCTCGCTGTCGCTGAGCAACGCGCCCAGCGGCGACGGATCGGCAACGATTTGCGCAGGCGCCTCGCCGCGGCTGATCAACAGCGGGCTTTCCGGCGTGCCGCCGTGCAGCTGGATCGACATGCTGCCGGTGATGTTGGCCAGTGCCAGGCGCGCCCGCGTGTCCTGGCGGATGGGCACGTGGCTCTGGACGCGAATCAAGGCGCGCACGTTGCGAGGATCGATCGGGTCGAGCCTCAGGTTGACCACATCGCCCACCCTGACTCCGCTGTATTCCACGGCGTTGCCCTCGGAAAGGCCGCTCACCCCTCGATTGAACAGCACCTCGTAGTGGGTGAAGTCGCGGTCGCCGGCGGTGTGGTTCAACCACAGCGTAAACAGCAGGCCGCCCGAAATGGCCAGCACGATGAACAGGCCGATGACAACATGGTGGGCTCGGGTTTCCATCACCCCTCCTTAGCAGCGTATGTCGCCTGTTGGGCGGCGCGGCCTCGTGGGCCATGAAAATAGTCGTGTATCCACGGGTCGTCGGTCGCTTCCACGACGTCCAGGCGGTCGGCGACCAGGATACGGCGATGCGCGATGACGGCGACACGATCGCAGGCCGTATAGAGCGTATCGAGGTCGTGCGTCACCAGAAAGACGCTGAAGCCCAGGGCGTCGCGGAGCGTCATCAGCAGCTCGTCGAAGGCGGCTGCCCCGATGGGGTCGAGGCCGGCGGTGGGCTCGTCGAGGAACAGCACCTCCGGGTCGAGGGCCAGGGCGCGGGCCAGGGCGGCACGCTTGACCATGCCGCCGGAAAGCGCATCCGGCATCAGCGTCGCGGCCTGGGGAGGCAAGCCGGCCAGGGCCAGCTTGAGCCGCGCCAGATGCTCGGCATCCGCCCTGGTCAGGCCCAGGTGCTCGATCAGCGGCAAGGCGACGTTTTCCTGCAAATTGAGCGAGCTGAAGAGTGCACCACGCTGGAAAAGAACGCCAAAGCGGCGCTCGATCTGGGCCCTCCGGACAGGGGGAAGTCGCTGCAGGTCCTCTCCGAGCACGTGGATGGCACCGCCGTCGGGCCGCTTGAGCCCGACGATGCTGCGAAGCAGAACCGATTTCCCGGTGCCGGACCCGCCCACGACGCCGAGGATCTCGCCACGACGAATGTCCAGGTCGAGGCCTTCATGCACCACATGGCTGCCGAAGCGGTTGGTGAGGCCGCGCACTTCGACCACGGTAGCGGGTGTTGGACTCACCAGCCCATCTCCATGAAGAACATGGCGGCAAGCGCGTCGAGCAGGATCACCATGAAGATGGATTGCACCACGCTGGAGGTGGTGTGCTCGCCGACCGACTGGGCGCTGGCCTTGGCCTTGAAGCCTTCCAGGCAGCCGATCACGGCGATGATGAAGGCGAAGACGGGAGCCTTGCCGATTCCCAGCAGGAAATGGCGCAGCGGAATATCGCGCTGCAGAATGGCAAGGAACTGCGTGATGGAAATGTCCAGCGCCAGGGCGCACACCAAAGCCCCGCCCAGCATGCCGCTCAGCATTCCCACCAGCGTCAGGATCGGCAGGCTGATCACCATCGCCAGCACCCGGGGCAGTACCAGCAGTTCCATGGGGCTCAAGCCCTGGGCACGCAAGGCGTCCAGCTCTTCGTTGGCCTTCATGGCGCCGATCTGGGCCGTGAAGGCGCTGGCGGTGCGCCCGGCGAGCAGTATGGCCGCCAGCAGCACGCCGAATTCGCGCAGGAAGGAGTAGGTGACCAGATTGACGGTATAGATCGTGGCGCCGAAGTCGCGCAGCACCGTGGCGCCGAGGAAGGCCACCACGGCGCCGACCAGGAAAGTGAGCAGCGCCACGATGGGAATCGCGTTCAGCCCGGTCTGCTGGATATGGGCGACCAGGGCGGTGATGCGCCAACGCCAAGGGCGCAGCAGGTTGGCCATCAGGCTGGTCAGGGTCAGCCCGATGAAACCGGCCAGCTGGAGCTGCTGCCGGCCCAGCGCTTCCACGCGCCGGCCCAGCTCGCCCAGCGCACCCAGAATCGGCAGCGGCGCCTGCTTGGCTGGCGGCGGCGAGGCCTCCCGGGCCTTGGCTACCGCCTTGAGCATGCTGCGGCGTTCCGGCGAGAGCGTCGGCGCCCAGCGGTCGATTTCATGTACCCGCTCGGGGCCCAGGAGATCGACCAGCACGGACGCACCGGACGTATCCAGGCCGCCGAGGCGATCAAGCGCAATCTCCTCGGCGGCCTGGGCCTTGGCGGCAATGGCTCTCAGCCTGGCGAAGTGCGGCAGCGTCCAGTCACCCTCGGCGCTGAACCGATCGGCCTCCTGCACCAGCATGCCGGGACGAGAAGCGGTGTTGGGCATGAAGTCGGCTCATTTCTCCTGGCGGTCAGATGCAAGGTGTCGTCACCTCACGGTTTTCGCACTATATCCTGATCGCCGGGCGGGTGACAGCGGCGCAAGTCGGCAGCCGTCAGGGCGCATTTCCGTGCTGCAATTCCGCCAGGATACGGCGTGCCACTTCCTTGAGCCGCGGCCCCAGGTTGTCGACCATGATCGAATGACCGAGGCGGTGGGCAGCACCGCCGCAGTTGATCGCCATCACCTCGGCACCGTCTTCGAGTACCAGCGGCGTGGCCACGGCGCTGATCTGCGACTGCCAATCGCCTTCCGAAAGGCAGAAGCCGTAGCGGGAGTAATCTTCCTGGCTGCGCTTGATGCCCTTCTCAAGGATTGGCCAGTCGGTTCCGTATACCCGGGCCAGGTCCGCCATGACCGAATCGCGACGCGACTCGGAAAGTCCGCACAGCCAGGCGCGGCCGATGGCCGTGGTCGCCATCGGCAGGCGTGAACCCACGTCGAGGCGCATGATCAAGGGGCCGCTGCCATGGCAGCTCTCGATATACACCATGTCGCTCTTGTCCGGCGCGCCGAGGCTGACGTTGCAGTCGGTGGCTTCGGCGAACTGCTGCATGAAGGGACGGGCGATCTCGCGAATGCCCTGGCTTGCCAGGAAGCGGTAGCCCAGGGCCAGGATGCCGGGCCCAAGCCGGTACTTCTCCAGTCGTGTGTTGTGACGAAGATAGCCCAGTTGGGTCAGGGTATAGGTCAGCCGCGACACAGTGGGGCGTGGAATCCCGGTGCGGCTGGAGAGCTCGGCATTGCCCAGGTACTCCTCGCCGGCGCCGAAGGCGCGCAGCAGTTCCAGGCCGCGCGCCAGTGCGGTGACGAAGTTGCGGTCCTTGGTCGGCGAAACGGTGTCGTCTTCCAGCGGGGCAGGCTTGTTCATTGCGGTTCCCTGTCGCGAGATCGTTGGGCGGAGTATCGCATATTGCCCCGGGTCAGTGCGTTGGCTGGGCCCGGGGCGGCAGGGTTCTCAGCGCTCGACTCTTTCGATGATGCAGGCGATGCCCTGGCCGACGCCGATGCACATGGTGACGAGCGCGTACCGCCCCCCGTTGGCTTCGAGCTGGCGCAGGGCGGTCAGCGCCAGGCGCGCGCCGGAGGCACCCAGCGGGTGGCCGATGGCGATGGCGCCGCCGTTGGCGTTCAGGCGGCTGTCGTCGGCATCGAGCCCCAGCTGCTTGACGCAGCCCAGCACCTGCACGGCGAAGGCCTCGTTGATCTCGATCACATCCATCTGCTCAAGGGCAAGGCCGGCCCGCTCCAATGCCTTGCGGCTGGCCGGCACCGGGCCCAGGCCCATCACCCTGGGCGGCACCCCGGCCACGGCGCTGGCCACGATACGCGCCCGCGGGGCGATGCCGGCGCGCTCGCCGGCGGCCAGGCTGCCGACGACCAGTGCGGCGGCGCCGTCGTTGAGGCCGGAGGCGTTGCCGGCCGTGACCACGCCGCCGTCGAACAGCGGGCTAAGCCGAGCCAGCTTGTCGATGTCGGAACCCGGGCGCGGGTGCTCGTCATGCTGCACCACCAGCGGCGGCTGCTTGCGCCCTTGCGGCACTTCGACGGCGAGCAGCTCTTCGTCGTAGAAGCCCTGGGCCAACGCCTCGGCGTAGCGCGCCTGGGAGCGAGCGGCGAAGGCGTCGCTGACGTCACGTCCGATGGCGAGATCGTGGGCCACGTTGTCGGCGGTCTCGGGCATGCTGTGGTTGCCGTGCTCGCGGGCGATCCAGGGGTTGGGGTAGCGCGAGCCGATTACGGTGTCGTACAGCGGCTGATTGCGCGCGAAAGCCGACTCGGCCTTGCCCAGCACGTAGGGTGCGCGCGACATCGATTCCACGCCGCCGGCAAGGAATAGCTCACCCTCGCCGAGGCGTGTGGCGCGGGCGGCATCGATCACCGCCGCCAGGCCGCTGCCGCACAGGCGGTTGACCGTCTGGGCCGCCACCTCGACGGGCAGGCCGGCGACCAACCCCGCCTGGCGGGCCACGTTGCGCGAATCCTCGCCGGCCTGGTTGGTGCAGCCGGCCAGCACCTCTTCATAGGCCTCGGCGGCGAAGGCGTTGCGTTCGACCAGCGCCTTGAGCACGTGGCCCAGCAGGTCGTCGGGGCGCACCGCCGCCAGGCTGCCGCCGTGGCGACCGAAGGGCGTGCGCAGGCCATCGAAGATGTAAGCGTCGTTCATGATGACTCCTTGAAGCGTCAGGCGGTTGTCAACGGCAGGCCGAGGGTGGCACGTCGGCGCAGCCAGGGGCTGGCGCGGTAGCGGGGGTCGCCGGTGGCGGCCAGCATGTTGTCGAGAATGGTGAGGATGCGGCGGCTGCCGTAGTGGTCGCCCATGGCCAGCGGACCATGGGGATAGCCCAGGCCCAGTTCCACGGCGCGATCGATGGTCTGCGGTTCGGCCACGCCCTGCTGGGCGATCTCGCAGCCGACGTTGACGATGCAGGCCACCACCCGCTGCAGCACGAAGCCGTTGCTGTCCTCGAGCACGCTGACCGGCGTGCCGTCGTGGCCCAGCAGGCTGGCGGCGGCATCACGAATCGCATCGCGTGTGGCCGGCGTCGTCATCAGGCTGCGGCGCTTGTCGAGGCCGGCCAGGAGGTCCACCGCAACGCAGCACTCCGGCGGCAAGCCAAGACGTAGGGCGCAGGCGGTAGCGTCCTCGCCCAGCGGGGCGATCACGCACAGCGCATCCTTCGAGGGCGTTTTGCCGCTCTCCAGCGGCCAACCGGCCTGGCTCACCAGCTCGGCGAGCTGTCGGCGGGCATCGTCGTCCTCGGCGCCGATCCACACCGGGCGGGGTGCGGCTGCGGGCGGGGGCGGTTCGTCGGGCACCTGGGGCTTGCCGTCCACGTAGCGATAGAAGCCTTCGTCGCTCTTGCGCCCGAGCAGGCCGGCCGTGAGGCGCTGGCGGGTCAGCGGCGAGGGGCGAAAGCGCGGCTCCTCGTAGTACTGGTGGTAGATCGATTCCATGACCGTATGGGAGACGTCGAGCCCGGTGAGGTCGAGCAGGGCGAACGGCCCCATGCGAAAGCCGGCCTGGTCGACCAGGATGCGATCGATGGTGGCATGGTCGGCCACGCGTTCGCCGAGAATGCGCAATGCCTCGGTGCCGAAGGCGCGGCCGGCATGGTTGACCAGAAAGCCCGGCGTGTCGGTGGCGCGGGCGGTGAAGTGGCCCATGGCGCGTCCCAGCGCCTCGACCCTGTGTGCCACTTCGCCGGCGGTGCGCAGCCCCGGGATCACCTCGACGATCCTCATCAGCGGTACCGGATTGAAGAAGTGAAAACCGATCACGCGCTGCGGAAGTCGGCAGCCCGAGGCAATGGCCGTTACCGAGAGCGACGAGGTGTTGGTCGCCAGCACGGCATCGTCTTGGAGGAGTCCCTCCAGCTGCTGGAACAGCGCCTGCTTGGCCTCAAGTTTCTCGACGATGGCTTCGATCACGATGTCGCACTCGGCCAGCCCGGCAAGGGTGGGGGCTTCCTTCAGCCGGCTGCGGTAGCGCTCCGCATCGGCTTCGCTCAAGCGCTGCTTGTGCACGGCGCGCGTCCACAGGCCGCCGACGAACTCACGCGCCTCGGCAACGGCGCCTTCACGCAAGTCATGCAGGTAAACCGTCAGGCCGGCCTGGGCGGCGATCTGGGCAATGCCTCGCCCCATGGCGCCGGTGCCGACGATACCCAGCGTCTGGAAGGGGGGCGGTGTGTCGTTCGGCATGAGAATTCCTCTCTCGTCGTTATTTCGCTTTGCGGAACGTTGTTCCGTTTATTGACTGCCATCCTAGGCTATGCAAGAGTGCGAGACAACCAAATGCGGTCATTCGTTTTGCCTGGCGAAACAACGCAAGCCTAGCCCTTGAAGTCGGGGCAACGCTTGCCGAACAACCGCCTTATCCCTGCATGAGGACACGTCATGATTCGCGATCCCGAACTGCTCGATCAGCTTATCGCTACCATCTCTCGCTTCGTGCGCGAGCGCTTGATACCCAACGAGGCGCGGCTTGCGGAAGAGGACGCGGTGCCGCCGGAGCTGCTCGAAGAGATGAAGGAGCTTGGGCTGTTCGGCTTGTCGATTCCCGAGGAATACGGTGGCCTGGGCCTGACCATGGAGGAGGAGGCGCTGGTGGCCATGGAGCTCGGCAAGACCTCGCCGGCCTTCCGCTCGGTGTTCGGCACCAACAATGGGATCGGCGCACAGGGCATCCTGATCGACGGTACGCCTGAACAGAAGGCGAAATACGTACCCCGCCTGGCCACCGGCGAGCTGCTCAGCGCCTTCTGCCTGACCGAGCCCGACTCTGGCTCGGATGCCGCCAGCCTGCGCACCACCGCGGTGCGCGACGGCGATCACTACGTGCTCAACGGCACCAAGCGCTACATCACCAACGGCCCTGAAGCCGACGTCTTCACCGTAATGGCGCGCACCGACCCGAGCCACAAGGGCGCGAGCGGCATCAGCGCCTTTATCGTCGAAGGCGACACGCCGGGGCTCAAGCGTGGCCCGGCAGACAACAAGATGGGGCAGAAGGGCGCCCACACCTGCGACATCATCTTCGAGGACTGCCGGGTGCCGGCCGAGAACATCATCGGTGGTGTGGAGGGGGTGGGCTTCAAGACCGCCATGAAGGTACTCGACCGCGGCCGGCTGCATATTTCGGCGGTATGCGTGGGCGTGGCCGATCGGCTCGTCGAGGAGTCGCTCAGCTACGCCATGGAGCGCAAGCAGTTCGGCGTGCCCCTGGCCGAGCACCAGCTGGTCCAGGCGATGCTCGCCGACAGCAAGACCGAGGCCTACGCCGGACGCACCATGGTGCTCGACGCCGCACGGCGCAAGGATGCCGGCGAGAATGTCTCGACGCTGGCCTCGTGCTGCAAGCTGTTCTGTGCCGAGATGGTAGGGCGCGTGGCCGACCGGGCGGTGCAGGTGCACGGTGGTGCGGGCTACATGGCGGAATACGCCGTGGAGCGTTTCTACCGCGACGTGCGGTTGTTCAGGATCTACGAAGGCACTACCCAGATCCAGCAGGTCGTCATCGCGCGCAATATGGTGCGGGAGGTGAGCTGATGGCTCCCGGACGTGAGCCGAAGGCTCGCTCGGCATTCCGCCAGGCACCCGATGAGCCGGTCTTCGGGCGGCTGGCGAGCGAGCTGGTGGCCGAGCTGCCCGACAGGCTCAGTACTCGGGTGCTGGAAAATGCCGAGCGCCTGGCCGATGAGCCGGCGCTGGTCGACGGCGAGCTGCGCTGGAACTACGCCGAGCTGGGGCGCGAGATTCGTGCCGCCGCCGCCTGGCTCGACTCACTGGGGGTTCGCCCGGGCGATCGCATCATGACGGTGAGCGAGAACTGCCGGGCGCTGGTGGTCCTGCTGCTGGCTGCGAGCGAGCGTGACGCCTGGGTGGCCATCGTCAACTCGCGCCTGTCGAATCAGGAGATCGACGCGATCCGCGACAACTGCGAGCCGCGTCGGGTGTTCTATACCAGCGAGGCATCGCCTGACGCGGAGGCCCACGGCGAGCGCCATGGCGCCGAGGCGTTCGAGCACCCCACGCTAGGCCAGTTACGCCTTTCCGCCTCGGCCGAAGTGACGCCGGAACCTGTCGCCGCCGGCGGCGGCGACCAGGTCGCGGCGATGATCTACACCTCGGGGACGACCGGTACCCCCAAGGGAGTGATGCTGACTCACCGGGGCATCCTCTATATCGCTTCGTTGTCGGGCGGCATGCGTCATCTGTGCCGGGGCGAGCGAGTCTTCGGCGTGCTGCCGATGTCGCACGTGTTCGGGCTGTCCTCGGTTTGCATGGGCTCGCTCTACAACGGCGCCTGTCTGTATACCGTGCCGCGCTTCGATGCCACCGCCATGCTGGCGGCACTCGAGCAGGAGCGCATCACCGTGCTGCAAGGCGTGCCGGCGATGTTCGCGCGTATGCTGGAATTCCTGCGCAGCGAAGGGCGAGCGCTGGCGGCACCCGCGCTGCGCTACATTTCGGCCGGCGGATCGCCGCTCGACGCTGATCTCAAGGGGAGGGTCCAGGCCCTGTTCGGCCTGACGCTGCATAACGGTTACGGGCTCACCGAGGCGAGCCCGACCATCAGCCAGACCCGAATCGACGATCGCTTCGACTGCAATACCGTGGGCCGGGTGCTGCCGCTGCTGGAGTACCGCCTGGAACCGCTGGGCGATGGCGGCGAGGACGAGCCCGATCATGCCGGTGCGGGTGAGCTGTGGGTGCGTGGCCCCAATGTCATGAAGGGCTACTTTCGCCAGCCCACGGCCACTCGGGCCTGTCTCAACGATGACGGCTGGCTCAATACCGGCGACATTGCCCGCTTCGACGAAGACGACCAGCTCTATATCGTCGGCCGCAGCAAGGAGCTGATCATCCGCTCCGGCTTCAACATCTACCCGCCCGACGTGGAAGCGGTGATCAACGAACACCCGGACGTCACCCTGTCGGCGGTGGTAGGGCGCCAAGTGGAGGGCAACGAGGAGGTGGTCGCTTTCGTCCAGTGTGAGCCCGGCGCCACCCTCAGCGAGTCCGAGCTGCGCGAGTTCATCGCTCCGCGGCTGGCGCCCTATAAGCGTCCCACGCGCCTCATCCTCATGGAGACGCTGCCCGCCACGGCCAGCGGCAAGATCCTCAAGGGGCGCCTGCGCGACATGGCCGGCCGGGAGGGGGCGACATGAGCGAACCCGGTCAAGGGCCTCTGATGGGCTACCATGAACTGCTCGGCATGCGAGTGGTGGAGTGGTCGGAGGGGCTCGCGGTGGTTGAACTGGTAGCGGACGAACGGCACCTCAATCGCAGCGGTATCGTGCATGGCGGCGTGCTGACCTCGATGCTCGACAGCGCCCTGAGCCTGGCCGGGCTCTATTGCGACGTACCCGGACGGGTGCGCCGCGGCATGACGCTGTCGCTGACCACCACCTTCGTGGGGCCCGCAGGGGCCGGCGTGCTGCGCGCCACCGGCAGGGTGCGCGGCGGCGGGCGCAAGGTGTACATGTCCAGCGGCGAGGTCATCGGCACAGAGGGCGAGCTGCTGGCCATTGCCGAAGGGGCGTTTCGGCGCCGCAGCGGCAGCGAGTCGCCGGAGGGCCTACCCGAGTGAACGCGGCGCGCCTTCGCGCCGGCCTGCTGTTGATCGTTACGCTCTGTACGCTGCTTCATCTCGTCTTTACCAGCGTCACGCTGCAGGCCCTGGCCATCGTCGCCCTGGCGGGATACCTGGTCACGCTACGCGGCCGTCTCTCTCGCATGGCGCTCGGACTGCTGCTGGCGGCCGGCATGGTGAGCCTGCTGGCGCTGTGGCGAGTCGAGGCACCGGGACGACTGCTGTTCGAGGCGGCCGGACGCTTTGCCTTCTTCGCCACCTTCGTCGTGGCGCTTGGCCTGTTGCGCCTGCCGGCCTACCGCTCACGCCTGGTACGCCGCTGCGGAACCGCCATGCTGCTGCAGCCGCCCGCGCGCCGCTACCCCATCCTCTCCGCTGGGTCGGCACTGTTCGGCATCATCCTCAACATCGGGGTGCTCAACCTGTTCGCCGGCATGATCGAGAAGAGCAATACCTTGGCGGCGGCCCAAGGGCGCGCCTGGGTTCGCCAGGCGCGCCAGCGGCGCATGATGCTGGCCCTGCTGAGGGGATTCTCCCTGGCCCCGCTGATCTCGCCGATGGGAATCGGCGTGGCGGTGGTGCTATCGAGCCTGCCCGAGCTGCGCTGGATCGACCTCGCACCCTATGTGATGGGGGCTGCACTGCTGATCTTCGTGGTGGGTTGGGGGGTGGATCATCTGACCGGCCCGCACCCCGCGACAGGCGGCGACGCGATCTCGGCGCCTTCATTGGCACCGTTGGGGCAATTCTGCCTGCTGCTGCTCGGCATCGTCTCGCTGGTGTTCCTGCTCTCCTGGCTGCTTGCGCTGCGATTGCCGATCGCCGCCCTGGTCGGGGCGCCTCTCAGCGCAATGGCCTGGCTCGCCTGGCAGCGTCGTCGGCTCGGCCTGCTGGGTGGTCCCGCAGCGCTGACCAGCCTGCGGCGTCAGCTGCCGTGGCTGGTGGCGCCCATCGGCAACGAGATCGTCGTACTGGGGGCGGCGGGCTATCTCGGCCACCTGAGCGTCGCGCTGATACCAGTGGAGAGCCTGGGGCCGCTGCTGGCCTTCATCGAGCCGCTCGGGGCGGCTAACGCGGTGCTGGCGATGCTGCTGGTGGTCGGGCTGGCGCAGGTCGGGGTCAACCCCATCGTGACCGTTACGCTGCTCGTCGGCCTGCTGCCTGCGCTGCCCATCGAAGGGCTTTCGCCGGCGCTGATCGGGGCTGCACTGATGGTGGGCTGGGCGCTGGCGCTGATGTCCTCGCCGATCACGGCCTCGATGCTGATCCTGTCGCGTTTTACCGGCGTGGCTTCCAGCCATATCGGCTATCGCTGGAATGCACGCTTCCTGCTGGCCTGCATTCCGCTGCTGACAGGGTGGTTCCTGCTCGCGACCTGGTAATGGCTTGCGCTGCCGTCGGCGGCTTTCTTGCCTTCAGCGGCGTTCTTCCATAGCCATGCTGGCCTGGCGGTGGGGGCCGCCCAGGTGGCGAGGGTAGCCCAGTGCCTCGATGGCAAGCAGGTCGATGTCGCTCTCGCGATAGGCCCAGCCGCGTTCGACGAGCGTCAGGCTCGCTGCCTCCATGGCCGCCGGGGGATCGACGGCATCGTCGCGTGCCGCCTTGGCCAGTGCCGCCAGAAGGCTGCCCCGGCGGCTCACCACGGGCGGAAGGCGCAGCGCCTTCAGCGTATTGGCCATGGCCATCTGCTGCTCGGCGCCTGCGCGCAGGGCGACCAGCTCCGCTATGTCGCCGTCGGTCGCGACTAGCACCAGATCAGCGTCGACGGTAGTGAGGTCTTCGGCTTCCTCAGGGGACAGCAAGGTGATGTGCAGACAGTGCCCGGGACACGCCGAGCCGCTGCTGGGAGCGGCCAGGCAGGCCTGGGTGCTGGCATCGGGGGCCGATGTGAATTCAACGCCGGCTCGTTCGGCCTTGCCGCGCAGGCGCTTGGACAGCGGGTGGTCGCCGAGCAGGGCGATGTGCTTGAGCGTAGGCGTTCCCTCGACATCGGGCACCTTGTGCGGAGCACGGGCGGCAAAGAAGGCGTGGATCAGCCCGGCACGCTGGGGCGAATCCATGCACGCCAGGAACAGCTCGCGCTCTCGGCGCAGGCCTTCGGCAAGGCTGCCTTCGCTGCTCGCGGCGATTGCCTCGAGGCAGCGGAAGGGGGAGTAGAGCTCCGGCACCTCGCTTTTCAGCTTGCCCCGGTAGCGCTCGATGGCGGCCGGATCGGCGGCCGGAGGCGGCAGTTCGCCGGTGACCCGCGGCATGAGCCTGCCGGCCAGCACGTCTCGCGCCGCGGCCAGGCCCACCTCGAGCGGCTCGTCGCCATCCGCCACGGCATCAACGATGCCCAGCGTGAGCGCCTCGTCGGCCTCGGCAAAGCGGCCGCTGGTGATCAGGTCGAGAGCCGCCTCGACGCCGGCCAGGCGTGGCAGCCGCTGGGTGCCGCCCGCACCCGGCAACAGGCCCAGCTTGACCTCGGGCAGGCCGACTCGGGTGCCGGAAAGTGCGACTCGCAGCTGGCAGCCCAGCGCCACTTCGAGCCCGCCGCCGAGCGCCGTGCCGTGCAGCACGGCGACGATGGGCTTGGCACTGGCCTCCAGTTCGGAGATCACTTCCGGCAGGCTCGGCGCCTGGGGCGGCTTGCCGAATTCGCGGATATCGGCGCCGGCGATGAAGGTACGCCCGCTCGCGACGATCACCAGCACCCGAACCTCGACATCCTGGTTGCCTTGGACAATCGCCATCAGCAGGCCTTGGCGTACATCCTGGCCCAGGGCATTGACCGGGGGGTTGTCGATGGTGATCACGCCGATGGCGTCATGGCGCATGTATGAGACCGGCGTCGTCATGGGCAGGAGCTCCCGGTGGCTTGGGTGAGGTAAGGCGTCATCTGCTTGCGACGCTCATGGGTCGATGGGTGGTGTCAGCGTTGCTGCTCCTGGACGCGCATGGCGCTGGCTCCAGCGCGCCAGTAGCACCGCGGGCACCAGGGCAGCGAGGGCCAAGGCGAACAGCTCGAACTGGCTCAGCGGTACCATCCCGCCGCCGGGCAGGGCGAACAGCAGCCCTGCGACCAGCACCAGCCCGCGCGTCATCGTCTCGCTCACCACGCCTATGCCGAGCCGGCCCACGCCGATCAGGTACCCTTGCATGGCCGAGGCGAAGAGCACGATACCGACCAGCGCCTGGATGAAGACCAGGACGATCTGCAGCGGCTCGCCCTGCATGATCAGGGCCGGGTTGAGCACGAACAGGAAGGGGATGAAGTAGATCACGCTGCCCAGGCGCATGGCCTGCAGGCCGGTGGCCATGGGACGTGCGCCGGCCACGGTGGCGGCGGCGAAGGCGCCGAGCGCGACGGGTGGGGTGATGAAGCTGAGCATGCCCCAGTAGAGGATGAACATGTGCACCGCCATGGGGTCGAGTCCGCCGCCCTGGATCAGCGCGGGCGCCAGCGCGACGGCCAGGAAGATATAGGCGGCAGTGACGGTCATGCCGATGCCGAGCACGAAGCTGGTCAGCGCACCCATGATCAGCAGCAGCGGCACGCTGCCCCCGGCGATATGGATGAAGTCGTTGGCGATGGTGCCGGAGAGCCCGGTCATCGACAGCGCGCCCACTAGCATGCCGACACCGGCCAGGATGGCGATCAGCTCGGCGAACAGCTTGGCCGCCGAGGAGAGCGATTCGCCGAGCTCGCGCCAGCCCCAGCGGTTGCGACGCGAAAACTGGTTGAGTACCAGCAGCAGGGCGGTGGCATAGAAAGGCGCTACCGCTTCGCGCTGCATCACCAGCAGCATCCATACCAGCAGCGCAAAGACGAAGATGAAGTACCAGCCTTGCTTGAGGGTCTGCACCAGCGAGGGCAGCTCGGCGGCCGGCAGCCCCTTGATGTCGTGGCGCGCGGCGTAGGCGTCGATCTGGATGAACAGGCCGAGGAAGTAGAGGATCGAGGGAATCACGGCGGCCAGCGCCACGGCGGCGTAGGGCACGTCGAGAAACATCGCCATGACGAAGGCGGTCGCCCCCATCACCGGTGGCATCAGCACGCCGCCGGTGGAGGCGCAGGCCTCCACGCCACCTGAAAACGAGCGGCCCATGCCGATGCGGCGCATCGCGGGAATCGACAGCACGCCGGTGGTCAGCACGTTGCTGATCACGCTGCCGCTCATCGAACCCATCAGGCCACTGGAGAAGATCGACACCTTGGCCGGACCCCCGCGCACGTGGCCCAGCAGGGCGAAGGCCAGGTCGATGAAGAACTTGCCGCCACCGCTTTTCTGCAGCACCACGCCGAACACCAGAAAGCCGATCACCAGGCCGGCGAAGGCCTGTAGCGGCACCCCCATGATGCTCTCGGTACTCATGGTGTGATACATGGCAGTCTCCTCCAGGGTGGAGGGAAACGCCTGTATCGGGCCGGGAACGATGTCGGCTACCAGCGGATAGAGCGAGAACACGGAGACGATGACGGCGATGGGCCAGCCGCCGGCACGCCGGGCTGCCTCCACAATCAACAGCCACCAGGCGTAGCTGGCCAGGATGGCGGTGTCGGGGGCGGCGAAGGCCCAGCCGCGCTCGAGAATCGGCTCGGCATGGTAGACGAAATAGCCGCCGACGATCAGCGTCACCAGGCTCAGCGCGTAGTCATACCAGGGTACCGGGCGGTGCTGCAGTGATGGGGCAATCGGCCACAGCAGATAGACCAGCGGCAGCAGCAGCGCCACCACGGCGTAATAGAACTGGGTTTCCAGTCCGGTGACGAAGTGAAGCCAGCCGAGGTTGAACAGGTAGTCCAGCGTCATCGCCATCAGTACCACGGTCACGGCGCCGGGAATCCAGCGCAGCGCAGCCGGCAGCGTGCGGATATGGGTGACCTTTTCCTTCAACTGGCGCGTCGATTCGGTAGGGGCGGAGGAGATGGTCATGGCGGCGTCCGTGAATCGGGGAAGGGGCGGCATGGCCGCCCCGGGTCAGGCTGAGTTCCTGGCTTCACTCGAAGACCGGGTCGAGGCCGGCGTCGCGCAGCGCCTGGGCGCGGGCCTGCATCCAGGCTTCCTCGAACGCGTCTTCATCGCTGGGTGCATCGGCAATGAAGTCATCCCAGGTGGCGATGAGTAGCTCCTGGCGTTCCACCAGCGCCTCCTGGTGCGCCTGCATCTCCTCGGTCCAGACTCCGATCTCCTCGTAGTAGCCCACTACGGCGTCGTGGAACGGCACGACCCACTGCAGATCCTGGTACTCGAAGGCGTAGCCCACGGCGCCGGGCGCAGCATCCTTGTAGTCGTCGTAGTTATCCTGCAGGGCACGGATCAGGCCGTAGGCCACCTTGTCGTCGAGATCACGGTTGGCGACCACGATCGGATAGGGATAGCTGGCGCTGGGTACGGGGTTGTCGACGCTGACATCGCCCGCACCGGCCGTGACTTCATGGGGGCGGAAGTAGGGAGCCACCGCCATCATGCGCTCCCAGCCTTCGCTGTCGTCGGGATCGAGTACTGGCCAGCTGATCCCGCGTGGGCTGCTGGCGAGCTGCTGGGCCGGTGGCGTCACGGTGGTGGTGAAGGAGGCATCCGCGTTGCCGGCGATGATGCCGTCGAACGAGCGAGCGTAGCCAGGGAAGTCGACGCGCTCGACGTCGTCCCAGGTCAGTCCGCCGAAGGCCAGGTAGGCTTCTGTCCCCTTGTTGAGCGCGTCGTCGCCGCGAATGAAGGCGATGCGCTTGCCGGCCAGGTCGGCAGGCGTCTCGACACCGAGGTCGCCGGCAACCGCCAGTGAAAGGCCGAAGGAGGCTGTGGAAGTGGTGATGACGCGGATCGGCTGCGGGCCCCAGTCGCGGTTGGCGAACATCATGACCCCTTCGGCACCGTAGTAGCTGGCGATGCCGCAGGCGCACAGGTCGACGCGGCCCTGCTTGAGCGGCGTCATGCGCGAGACATCGTTGTCGCCTGGGAGGATGCGCACCGAGGTGCCGTAGTGGTTCTGCAGCATGTTGCCGATGGCCACTGCCTGGGCGTAGCCGCTGGAGTTGGTGCCGTAGGCGGTCCAGGCCATGGTGCGCGGAAGTTCGACCTCGCCGGCCTGGGTGGCGCCGGCGGAGACCAGTGAGAGCGGAAGTGCCGCAAGGGCGAGTGAGCGGGTCAGCTGGCGCATAGAAGAACTCCTGGGTTGTGATGGTTGTTGTTTTGCTATGCGGTATGTAATTCCGAAACTGAGTTCGATACTAGGAAGCTGCCGAGGTGGTGTCAATGAAAGCGCACGGATGGGGTGTCGCCGGTTTTCCGCTCTGCGGAACTTGCCCTTCGGCTCACGGAGACTCTCCACCTCATCAAGAGGTTGGCGGCTTCACGTCGCGGCAGGCGAGGTTGCCCCTAGACCAAGGTCTAGGGCAGCTGGTGGGGGGCATGCCTGTCGCTGGGGCGTGCCGGGATGCTTCTTGCCCGGCTATTCGGCGGATCGAGACAGCTCGCGCCAGGCGGCGAAGGTGCTGAGGAATACCCTGCCGGTCATGTCGTCGAGGAAGTCGCTGCGCTTCAGGCGATCCATCACCGGCCCCTTGACCTCGGCCAGGTGCAGGGTCACCCGGGAATCCTTGAGGCGCGCATTGATGGCGTCGAGGCTTTCCAGCGCGGAGGCATCGATCAGATTGACGGCGGAGCAGATCAGCACCACGTGCTCGAGCTCGGGGCGAGTGGCCACCAGGTCGTAGACGGTATCTTCCAGATAGCGGGCATTGGCGAAATAAAGGCTCTCGTCGATGCGCAGCAGCGCCACGTGGCTGACGGTTTCCGTCGCGTGGCGTTCGATGTTGCGGAAGTGCTCGGTTTCGGGGATGCGGCCGACCAAAGCGCTGTGAGGGCGGCTGGTGCGGTAGAGGAACAGTCCGATGGAGAGCGCCACGCCGCTAATGATGCCGGCCTCGACGCCTTCCACCAGGGTCAGCAGGATGGTCACGGCCATGGCGGTGAAGTCGCTGCGGGAGTAGCGCCAGGTCTGGCGGATCATGGGTATGTCGATCAGGGTGAGAATCGACACCGTGATGGTGGCGGCGAGGGTGGCGATCGGCAGATAGGCCAGCGCTGGTGTGAGGAAGAGCGTCACCGCGCCGATGCCGAGCGCCGTGAACAGCCCGGCCAATGGGGTCTGCGCCCCGGCATCGTGGTTGATGACCGTGCGGGTCAGGCCGCCGGTCACGGGCATGCCGGCGGTAAGTCCGGCGGCCAGGTTGGCGCTGCCCAGCGCGACCAGCTCCTGGTTGGGCGAGATCCGTTCGCGGCGGCGGGCGGCCAGCATCTGTCCCATGGAGACCGACTCAACGAAGCCCACCACGCTGATCAGCAGGGCCGGTACCAGCAGGGCCTGCCAAAGGGCGGCGTCGAAGCCGGGCAGGGTGAGCGCAGGCAGCCCCTGGGGGATGTCGCCAATCACGGCGACACCGCGCTCGCTCAGCTCGAACCGCCAGGTAACGGTGGCGGTGACCACGACCGCGAACACTGGCCCGCTGCGCGTCAGCAGGTCGGCCAGGGGGCGAGAGAGGCCGAGGCCACGCAGCAGCGGGCGCCCCTGTTGACGCAGCAGCAGCAGGAAGGCCAGCGTGCCGAGGCCGATGGCAAGCGTCGGCAGGTGCAGGCCGGGCAGGGCCATGACCAGCTCTGCCAGCCGCGGCAGCAGCTCCCGGGCGCTGAGTTCGACCCCGACCAGATAGCCGACCTGGCTGGCGGCGATGAGCACGCCGGAAGCGGTGAGAAAGCCGGCGATGACCGGGTGGCTGAGGAAGTTCGCCACGAACCCCATGCGCAGCAGGCCCATCAGCAGCAGGATCACGCCCGAGAGCAGCGACAGGACCAGGGCCGCGTGCAGGTATTCGGCGCTACCCGGTGCGGCGACACCCGACAGCGCCGCCCCGGTCATCAGTGCGATGATGGCCACCGGGCCGACGGCCAGCGTGCGGCTGGTGCCGAGCAGCGCATAGGCGATCGCCGGCAGCAGGCTGGCATAGAGTCCGACCACCGCCGGCAGCCCGGCCAGCACGGCGTAGGCCAGCGACTGCGGTATCACCATGATGGTGACGATCACGCCCGCCAGCACATCGGCGGTCGCCAGGCGTCGATTGTAGTGGGGCAGCCAGGTGAGAACCGGCAGGTAGCGTCGCAGCATCCGTGTCTTCGCGTCAGGGTGGGGTAAACCAGACTAAACGATATTGGTGGTTGGGTTGAGTCTTGGTTAGCATCGCGTGATATAGCCGTACCCGCCGCCGCGTCTTCACGCAGCCCGATCACGCCCTATGCCGTCAGGATACGCCATGAAGCCCGAAACCATCGCCCTCCATCACGGATACACCGCCAACGACCAGCATGCCGTGGCCGTGCCCATCCACCAGACCACGTCGTTCTCCTTCGACAGCGCCCAGCATGCGGCCGACCTCTTCGACCTGAAGGTGGAAGGCAACATCTATTCGCGCATCATGAATCCGACCTGCGCCGTGCTGGAGCAGCGTATCGCGGCGCTGGAGGGCGGGATTGCCGGCCTTGCGGTGGCATCCGGCATGGCGGCGATCACCTACGCCATCCAGACCATCGCCGAGGCTGGCGACAACATCGTCTCGATCAGCGAGCTCTACGGCGGCACCTACAACCTTTTCGCCCATACCCTGCCGCGCCAGGGGATCGAGGTGCGGTTTGCCGACAAGGACGACATGGCCGGCATCGAGTCGCTGATCGATGCACGCACCAAGGCGGTATTCTGCGAAAGCGTGGGCAACCCCTCCGGCAGCGTGGTCGACATGGCGCGCTTGGCCGAGGTCGCCCACCGCCACGGCGTGCCGGTCATCGTCGACAATACCGTGGCCACCCCGTTCCTGTGGCGACCGATCGAGCACGGGGCCGATATCGTCATCCATTCGGCGACCAAGTACATCGGCGGTCACGGCACCACCATCGGCGGCGTGATCGTCGATTCCGGCAAGTTTCCCTGGGCCGACCATCCGCAGCGCTTCCCGCTGCTCAATGAACCCGATATCTCCTACCACGGGGTGAGCTATACCCGCGATGTGGGCGAAGCGGCCTTCATCGCCCGCGCACGGGTGGTACCGCTGCGCAACATGGGCGCGGCGCTCTCCGCCCAGGCGGCCTGGAACCTGCTGCAGGGGCTCGAAACCCTGGCCCTGCGCATCGAACGCATCTGCGCCAATGCGCAGCGGGTCGCCGACTACCTCGAGCATCATCCCGCGGTCACCTGGGTCCAGTACGCCGGCCTGGCCAGCCACAAGGACCATGCCCTGGCGCAGCGCTACATGAACGGACATGCGTCGGGAATCCTCAGTTTCGGCATCCAGGGTGGACGCGAGGCAGGCGCTCGCTTCTACGACGCGCTGGGCCTGGTACTGCGCCTGGTCAACATCGGCGATGCCAAGAGCTGTGCCTCCATCCCGGCCTCCACGACCCACCGCCAGCTCAACGACGAGGAGCTCCGTGCGGCCGGCGTGTCGCCCGACATGGTGCGCCTCTCCATCGGTATCGAGCATGTCGATGACATCCTGGCCGACCTGGACCAGGCGCTGGCCGCCAGCCAGGCCTGAGCCCCTTCGTCAGGCCTGAGCCCCTTCGTCAGGCTGCCGCGGTGGGGTGGCGATCCTGGCTTGACCCCAGGGTGTCGGCCAAAGCCGGTCCGGCTTGAGTCGGGCTTTGGTCTGTGAGTCGAAAGTGGGGGTGCGAACAACACTGGCATGACGCTACTCTCATCCAATTCCAATAACAAAGAGACAAGACGCCATGCGAATTCTGATGTACTTGCTGGCTGCGGTGTCGCTGGCCGGGGGGCTGTCGTTATCCTACAGCACGGGCGCTGCCTGGCTGGCGCTGCCACCCGTCCTCCTGGGGGCTCTCGCGGGGGGCCTCCTGGCGCAGGCGGGCCTGGTCGGGGTCTATCGGGCGGGGGCGGACGCCCTTGAGCAGGGCAGGGTCTCGGCGTGGCTGCCGGTCACCCGTGATTATCTGTCGCTGAGGCGCATGGCGCATGGCCTCATCCACCAGGCGAGCACGACTGCCATCGCCTCGGCGGAAGTCTCGCACCATGCCGATTGCATGGATCAGCGCCTGACGCGCCAGGAGCGTACCGTCAGCGAGGCTTCCTCGAGCATGACGGCGATCACCTCTGCCATCGAGCAGGTGGCCGTGAGCGCGGCTAACGTGGCCAATCTGGCCAGCCGTTCGCGCGATGCCAGCCATGTCAGCCGCGAATCGCTGGAACAGGTGATCAGCGAGATGCGCGCGCTGGCAGAGCGCTCCGAGGAGGCGCTTGAGCTGTTGAACGTCCTCGGCCAGAAGGCCGAGAGCGTGCGCAACGTCACCTCGCTGATCGAAGAGATTGCCGAGCAGACCAACCTGCTGTCGCTCAACGCTTCCATCGAGGCCGCTCGTGCCGGCGAGCATGGCCGCGGCTTTGCCGTGGTGGCGGGTGAAGTGCGCCAGCTCGCGGGGCGTACGTCGGATGCCACCCGCAATGTCGAGGCACTGGTGGCGGACATCGGCGACAGCAGCCATCGCGTGGTGGACACCATCGGGCACCTCATGCAGCGCGTGGGCCTGCGTGCCAGCGAGATGGGCAAGGTGGGCGAGCAGTTGACCGAGATGACCGGGCATTTCGACCAGGTGGAAAGCGAGATTCGTTCCATCGCCGAAGCCATGGACGATACCCAGCGGCATTCCCAGCGTGTCGCCGGCACGCTCACCCTGCTCGAGAAGGAGACCGAGCAGGGCAATCGGGAAATGCATGGCCTGGCCAAGCAGGCGCATGCGCTCATGGGCGGTGCCGAAGCCGTCGATGCCGGCCTTGCCCAGCAGCGCCTGGAGGGCCGGCACCAGCAGGTCTTCGAAGCGGCGCGCAGTGCAGCGACCAAGATCGGCACTCTGCTCGATGCGGCGATCAAGCGCGGGGAGCTCGATGAGTCATCCCTGTTTAACCCCCGCTACGTTCCCATTCCCGGTACGAATCCCGTTCAGTATCACGCCGGTTATGACACCTTCTGCGACGAGCGCCTGCCGGAAATCCAGGAGCCCCTGCTGGACGCCCTTGGCCTGGCCTATGCCATCGCCATCGATCGACGTGGCTATATCCCCACCCATAACGCGAAGAGCAGCCGGCCACCCACGGGCGACTACGAGCACGATCTCAAGTTCTGCCGCAACAAGCGTATCTACGAGGATACGACGGGCCAGCGCTGCGGTACCCATGAACAGACGCTGCTGCTGCAAACCTACAAGCGTGACACCGGCGAGGTCATGCATGACCTGTCGGTGCCTATCTACGTCTCGGGCAAGCACTGGGGCGGTTTCCGCGTGGGCTACAAGCCGGAAACGGCCACCCCGCATGTGGAGCAAGCCATCCCGCTGAGCTTCGAAATGCGCCAGGAAAGTTCACGCTCCGTCGTCCCGGTGTGAGGCTGGGCCGGGCATGCCCTGTTCCTGAACAGGGCAGAGCGTGCCCGCCGAGTGGCTGGGTCGCGGCTCTTCGTTATCACAACTTGTCGAGTTCCTTGGTGCCGGCTGGCGCCAGCGCAGGGCGTGATCGTGTGCTCCATGCCGACCAGGAATAGAGCGCCAGGCCGAGCCAGATCAGCAGGAAGGTCAGCAGCTGCACGGTAGTCAGCGGTTCATGGAAGACCCAGAGGGCAATGAAGAACTGGATGCTCGGATTGAGATACATCAGAAAACCCAGGGTGGCGAGGCGTAGGCGACGCGCCGCCCCGGCAAAGGCGAGCAGCGGCAGTGCGGTGATTACCCCGCTGGCCATGAGCAGCAGCAGGGTGCGGGGTGTCTCCAGGAAGTGCGATAGCCCCGCCAACGTGAGCCAGGAGAGCGACAGCAGGCCGAGCGGCAGCAGCAGCAAGGTTTCGACGAACAGGCCGGACAGGCCATCGAGCGGCACCCGTTTGCGCAGCAGGCCGTAGGTGCCGAAACTGAGCGCTAGGGCCAGGCTGATCCAGGGCAGCACGCCCAGCAGCGAGAGCTGGATGACGATGGCCAGGCCTGCAAGCCCTATCGCCACGGCCTGCAGTCCGGAGACTCTCTCGCGCAGCACCAGCATGCCCAGCGCCACGTTCACCAATGGGGTAAGGAAGTAGCCCAGGCTTGCCTGCAACACCTGGCGTGTTTCCACCGAATAGATGTACAGGCCCCAGTTGAAGGCGATCAGCAGGGCGCAGGCAAGCACTGCGCCCAAGCGGCGCGGCTCGCTCAGCGCCTGGCGTATCGGGGCCCAGCGCCTCATCAGGGTGACCAGCGCCGCCAGGAACAGGCAGGACCAGATGATTCGGTGAATCAGGACTTCAAGGGCGGGTACGCCCTCGAAAAGGGCAAAGAAGAGCGGAAAGCAGCCCCACATCACATAGGCGCCCAAGCCGAATGCCACACCGCGAGTGGCTTCTGGATCACTGCCGGGGCGCGCTGTCATTGTTTGTCTCTCGTGCAAAAACCACCAACTTAGCAGGCTATTCGTTTCAAGGCCATGCTTGCCTGGGCCGTGCAAGCAGCGGCGGTGTACTGACGCAGGAAGTCCGCTGGGTTAGTCTGATTGCTCTAGTGAGACCAGCAAGGGAACCGACATGAGCGACTTACGTGCCACCCTGGTGCAGTGCGACCTGCGCTGGGAAGATGTGCAGGCCAACTGCCAACGACTCGAGGCGCTGCTGGGGGATCTGGGCAGCCAGGACACCGACCTGATCGTGCTGCCCGAGATGTTCTCCACCGGCTTCACCATGAATTCACGTGAAATGGCGGAAACGATGGCCGAGAGTCGCGCGGTGGCGTGGCTCCAGGGGCAGGCGGCGCAGCGCAACTGCGTAATGACCGGCAGCGTGGCGGTGGAGGAAGGTGGCCACTTTTACAACCGCCTGGTGTGGGCACGTCCCGATGGCAGTATCGTTTACTACGACAAGCGCCACCTGTTTCGCATGGCGGGTGAGCATGAGCGCTACTCCATGGGGCATGAGCGTGTGATCGTCACGCTCAAGGGCTTTCGCATCCTGCTGAGCGTCTGCTACGACCTGCGCTTTCCCGTCTGGCTTCGCCAGAGCCCGGCGCCAGGCGAACACTTCGAATACGACGCCTTGCTGTGCGTGGCCAACTGGCCGGCGCCGCGCCGCCACCCATGGCGCATACTGCTCCAGGCGCGTGCCATCGAGAACCTGTGTCCCGTCATCGGCGTGAATCGTGTCGGCGAAGATGCCAACGGCATGCAATACAGCGGCGATTCCATGCTGGTGGACTTCAAGGGCGAGCCGGTCATCGACGAGCCGCAGGGCAGCAGCTTCATCCGGACGGCCACGCTTAGGCACGCCGAACTCGAGGAGTTCCGCCAGAAGTTTCCCGCCTGGCGCGATGCCGATCACTTCTCCGTGGCTGACGGCGTGGGGTTCTGATGCGCCTCGATCGCTTCCTTGCGGAAACCACCGACCTGACCCGAAGCCTGGCGAAAAAGGCGATGCAGCGTGGCGAGGTCCGCGTCAACGGCGAGGTCGTGAAGCAGCCGGCGACGCACCTTGAGCCAACCGACCATGTGCACTGGAACGATGAACGCCTGATGCTGGTCGGCTTGCGCTACGTGATGCTGCACAAGCCGGCAGGGGTCGAGTGCACCTCGCGCAGGGGCCTCTATCCTCGCGCCATCGACCTCATCGACTTGCCCAAGCCGGAGCGGCTTCAGCCGGTGGGGCGCCTCGACGTGGATACCACCGGACTGGTGCTGCTGACGGATGACGGGCAGTGGGCCCACCGGATCACTTCGCCGCGCAAGCGCTGCGGCAAGGTGTATCGAGCAACGCTGGCCGAGCCGCTGGCCCAGCCGGATGACGCCGTGCTGCGCTTCCGTGAGGGAATCCTGCTCGAAGGGGAGGAGAAGCCGACGCTGCCTGCTGAGCTCAAGGTGCTGGCGCCGACCGAAATGGAGCTGACTCTGTACGAAGGGCGCTACCACCAGGTGAAGCGGATGTTCGCCGCGCTCGGCAATGCGGTGGTGGCCCTGCATCGGGAATCCATCGGCCCCCTCGCCCTGGGCGGCCTGGCGGAAGGTGAGTGGCGCGAGCTGAGGGAAGACGAGATCCAGGCGTTCTGAGATATATACCGTTATCTTTCTTATTTCGTCACCCCTAGTGAAACTTGGTGGGAATAATCAGCAGCCAGGTGAGAGGCCGGCAGCGGCGACCAGTGCGCGCGTATATTCATGCGTCGGTGCCTCGAGCAGCGACATGCATTCGCCTTCCTCGACCAACTCGCCTTCCTTCAGCACCATGACCCGATGTGCCATGGCCCGCACCACCGCCAGGTCATGGCTGATGAACAAGTAGCTCAGCCCGCGTCGCGCCTGCAGCTCGCGCAGCAATTCCACCAGCTGCTTCTGCACGGTGCGATCCAGGGCCGAGGTCGGCTCGTCGAGCACCACCAGCTCGGGTTCGAGGATAAGGGCGCGGGCGACGGCAATGCGCTGGCGCTGCCCACCGGAGAATTCATGGGGATAGCGGGCCGCGCAATCGGCCGGCAGGCCAACCTCCTGTAGGGTGTGCTGCACGCGAGCCACCACCTCGTCTTCGCTCAGCTCGGGGCAGTGGAAGCGCAGCCCCTCGCTGACGATATCCGATACCGGCAGGCGGGGCGACAGCGAGCCATAGGGGTCCTGGAACACCACCTGGAAGCGGCGGCGACGTTGGCGCAGGGCATTCCCGCGCAGGCGGTCGAGCCGCTCGCCGGCAAAGTCGATCTCACCTCGGCTCTCGACCAGGCGCAGCAGAGCCATGGCCAGCGTGGTCTTGCCCGAGCCGGATTCCCCCACGATGCCCAGGGTTTCTCCCGGGGCGAGTATCAGGTCGATGGGTTTCACGGCTTCAAACGCAGGCGGCCGCTTGGCGAACAGCCGCTTGGGGCGCTGGAAGCTGACCGACAGCGCGCGCGCCTGCAGCAAAGGCGTGGCGGCGGTCACGGGACGAGGACGCCCCACCGGCTCGGCGGCCAGCAAGGTGCGCGTATAGTCGCTGCGAGGCGTGTGGAACACCTCGGCCACCGGACCGGTTTCCTGCTCCTTGCCGGCGTACAGTACGCAGACCCGATCGGCATGGCGGCGCACCAGGTTCAGGTCATGGGTAATGAAGAGCATGCCCATGCCGTGGCGATCGCGCAGCTCCGCCAGCAGGGCGAGTATTTCCTGCTGTACGGTGACATCCAGCGCCGTGGTGGGCTCATCGGCGATCAATAGCTCGGGATCGTTGGCGATGGCCATGGCGATCATGACTCGCTGACGCTGGCCGCCGGAGAGCTGGTGCGGCCACGCATCGAGCAGCTCGCCAGCGCGGGGCAGCTTGACCTGTTCGAGCAGGATACGGGTGCGCTCCCTGGCTTCACGCCCCGTCAGTCCCTGGTGCAGGCGCAGTGTCTCGCCGATCTGCTTGGCTACGGTATGCAGGGGGTTGAGCGACGTCATCGGTTCCTGGAACACGAAGCCGACTCGGCCACCGCGCAGCGCCTGCCAGTCGCGAGTCCTGAGGCTGGCAAGGTTCGTATCCCCCAGCCAACGGCCTCCGCTGACCTGGGCATTGTCGGGCAGCAAGTTCATGGTGCCGAGTGCCGACACCGACTTCCCCGACCCCGATTCTCCGACCAATGCCAGGGTTTCACCGCGTCGCACATGAAGCGACAGGTCCTGGACCACCGGCTTGCCATCGAAGCTGATGGAGAGCCGGTCGAGGCGCAGCAGGTCGCGTGAAGAGGCATCAGGCATGGGGCTGGGTCCTGGTCAACGGAGTGGCGCTGGGAGCGTGCTGGATATGGCGCGGATCGAAGGCGTCGCGCAGCCCCTCGCCGATGAAGACGAGCAGCGAGAGCATCAGCGAAAGGCTGACGAAGGCGGTGATGCCAAGCCAGGGCGCATGCAGGTTGTTCTTGCCCTGTGCCACCAGCTCGCCGAGCGAAGGAGAGCCGGGCGGCAGGCCGAAGCCGAGGAAGTCGAGCGCGGTCAGGGTGGTGATGGCGCCGGTGAACAGGAACGGGATGAAGGTGAGCGTGGCCACCATGGCGTTGGGCAGCACATGGCGCCACATGATCAGCCGCGACGGCAGGCCCATCGCCTTGGCGGCACGGACATATTCCAGGTTTCGCGCACGCAGGAACTCGGCGCGCACCACATCGACAAGCCCCAGCCACGAGAACAGCAGCATGATGCCGAGCAGCCACCAGAAACCGGGCTGTACCATGCTGGCCAGGATGATCAACAGGAACAGCACCGGCAGCCCGGACCAGATTTCCGTGAGCCGCTGGCCGATCAGGTCGGTCTTGCCGCCGAAATAGCCCTGTATCCCCCCGATGACGACACCCATGACCAGCGAACCCGCGGTAAGCACCAGGGCAAAGAACACCGACAGGCGAAACCCGTAGATGACCCGGGCCAGCACGTCCCGGCCCTGGTCATCCGTGCCGAGCCAGTGGCGGCCATCCGGCGGCGAGGGCGAGGGGCGCATCATCTGCATGTCGAGCGTCTGGTAGGAGAAGGGGATCAACGGCCACAGCGCCCAGCCGTGCTGGGCGATCTGCTCCTGGATGAAAGGATCGTGATAGTCGGTTCGCGTCGGCAGAAAACCGCCGAACTCGGTCTCGGGGTAATCGACCAGCAGCGGTGCATACCACTGGCCGTCATAGCGCAGCAGCAGCGGCTTGTCATTGGCGATCAACTCCGCGCCCAGGCTGAACACGAACAGCGCCAGGAAGATCCACAGCGAAACGCGCGCCCGCCGATTCTGGCGAAAGACACGAATCCGGCGGCGAGCGATGGGCGAGAGCGGAGTAAGCCATTTCATCGGTAACCCTGTCTTCGAAAACCATGCCATCGGTCAGGACTCCCGTGTCTCGAAATCGATGCGGGGATCCACCCATACGTAGGTGAGGTCGGACACCAGCTTGAGCACCAGCCCGATCAGGGTATAGAGGAACAGCGTGCCAAAGATGACGGGGTAGTCGCGCTGCATCACGGCCTCGAAGCCCAGCAGCCCGAGCCCTTCGAGCGAGAAGATCACCTCGATCAGCAAGGAGCCGGTGAAGAAGATGGTGATCAGTGCGCCGGGCAGTCCGGCGATGATGATCAGCATGGCGTTGCGAAACACATGGCCGTAGAGCGTCCTGCGGTCGCTGGCTCCCTTGGCCCGGGCGGTGAGCACGTACTGTTTATGGATCTCGTCCAGGAAGCTGTTCTTGGTCAGCATGGTCAGGGTGGCAAAGCTGCCGATGGTCATGGCCGTGACGGGCAGGGTGATGTGCCAGAAGTAATCCTTGATCTTGCCCCAGGCCGTCAGTTCGTCGAAATCGGGCGAGGTCAGCCCGCGCAGGGGGAAGAGGTCCCAGTAGCTGCCGCCCGCGAACAGCACGATCAGCAGGATGGCGAAGAGAAAGCCAGGGATGGCATAGCCGACGATGACCAGCCCGGAGCTCCATACGTCGAAGCGCGAACCGTGCCGCAGCGCCTTGCGTATGCCCAGCGGTATGGAGATCAGGTAGACCAGCAGCGTGGTCCACAGGCCCAGCGAGATCGATACGGGCAATCGCTCGATCATGAGCTCGACCACCGGCCGGTCGCGAAAGAAGCTGTTGCCGAAGTCGAAGGTCGCGTAGTCGCGCATCATGGTCAGGAAGCGTTCGTGGGCCGGCTTGTCGAACCCGAACTGCTGTTCGAGCTGCTCGATGAAGCGGGGATCGATGCCGCGCGCGGCGCGGGATTCGTCGCGTATCACCACGTCGCCGCCGCCGGCGTCCAGGCGGGTGCTGGCCATGCCATCCATGCCTTCGAAGCGGGCCAGCATCTGGTCGATGGGCCCGCCTGGCGCTGCCTGCACGATGATGAAGTTGAGCAGCATGATGCCGATCAGTGTCGGAATCATGAGCAGCAGACGACGGAGAATATAACGGCTCACATTGGCTCCCTGGGGTAGACGGCAGTGGCCTCAGCGACGGCGCAGGCGTCGATTGAGTTCCGCTTCTCGCTCGATATCCACCCACCAGGCCGACAGGTCGAGCCCGTAGGTCGGGAAGGGTTCGGGATAGCCGAACTTGTCCCATATCGCGATACGCGTCTCGCCGGAGTGGTAGTGGGGGATGGTAATGAATTCCCAGCGCAGCACACGGTCCAGCGCCTGCGCCGCCGTGTTCAGCTCCTCACGGCTTGCCGCACGGATCAGCCGGTCCACCAGATGATCCACCACGGGATGCTGGAGGCCCATCAGGTTGCGGCTCTGCGGGCTCTCGGCGAATTCGCTGGTCCAGTATTCACGCTGCTCGTTGCCTGGGTTGTTCGACTGCGGGAACTGTCCGGTGATGATCTCGAAGTCGAAGCTGCGAAGTCGATTGAGGTACTGGTTGATGTCCACGATACGCAGGCGGCCCTGGATGCCCAGGCGCGACATGTTGCGCAGCATGGGCTGGACGACACGTTCAAGCCCGCTGTCGAACAGCATGACCTCGACCGTCAAGGGGCGCCCGGTCTCGGTATTCACCAGCGCTCCGTCACGCACTTCGAAGCCTGCCTCCAGCAGCAGTTCGTAGGCGAGCCTCAAGCGTTCGCGCAGGGCCTCGGGATGGTCGATGGGCAGCGGCTCTGCGAAGACGCGAGGAGGCAACTGATCCCGGTAAGGCTCGAGCAGCTCCCGTTCCGCCTCGCTCGGCAGCCCCTGCGCCTGCATGACCGAATTCTGGAAATAACTCTCGGTTCGATAGTAGGAGCCGTAGAAGAGGTTGGCGTTCAGCCAGGGAAAATCGAAGGTCAGGTTCAGTGCTTCACGCACGCGAGGGTCCTGGAACTTCTCCTGGCGCAGATTGAACACGAAGGCCTGCATCCTGGACGGGTGGCCGTCGGGAACGGTGATCCTGCGTACCAGCCCATCGCGGTAGGCCGGGAAGTCATAGCCGATCGCCCAGGTGGCGGCACGCGCATCGATGCGATAGTCCATGACGCCGGCCTTGAACGCCTCCCAGGCGATGTCGCGGTCGCGGTAGTAGTCGAAGACCAGGCGATCGATGTTGTGCCGGCCCCGGTTCACCGGCAGGTCACGTGCCCAGTAGTCCTCGACGCGTTGGTAGACGATGCGCCTGCCAGGCTCCACCTCGGCGATGCGATAAGGGCCGGACCCGGGGTGGCGCGCCAGCGTCGGTGCGGTGAAGTCGCGCGCCTCCCAGTAGTGCTTCGGCAGGATGGGCAGCTGGCCCACGATCAGCGGCAGCTCCCGAGACTCGTTGTTGGAGAATTCGAAACGCACCCTGTGACGATCGAGCGCCTCGACGCGCTCGACATCGGCGTAGTAGGCCCGGTAGAAGGGGTTGGCCTGCTCGACCAGGAGGTGGAAGCTGAAGACCACGTCCTCGGCGGTCACCGCTTCGCCATCGTGGAAGCGTGCCTCGGGGCGCAGGTCGAACTCGATCCAATGGCGCTCGGGGTCGAGCCGCATTCCCGAGGCGAGCAGGCCGTAGACGCTGAAGGGCTCGTCGAGGTTCTCGACCAGCAGGGTGTCGTAGATTTCGCCCACGCCGATCGCAGGCGTGCCGCGGATGATGAAGGGGTTGGTCGAGTCGAAGCTGCTGCCCACCGCGGCCTGGGTCATGGTGCCGCCCTTGGGTGCCTCGGGGTTCACATAGGGGAAGTGCGTGAAGTCGGCCTCGAGCGCCGGTTCGTCGTACAACGACAGGCCGTGAACGGTAACGACCTCTGTGGCCTCGTCCGCCAGGGCGGGCACCGCCCAGGCGATCAATGAAACGCTGAGGAAAAGGCTACGAATGACAAACCGCATCAATGACTTCCTTGATGGTCACCGCCCATGCAGGCAATGGCCATAAGGTGTCAGGCCCGCTGTGCATTGTAAACCTTTACCTCAGCCCCGTGTCAGCGGGCGGCCAGGCTGCGGCGGGGAATCTCCAGCGCCTGGCCGACCTGGATGACATCGCCATTCAAGCCGTTGTGTTGCCGCAGTTCCAGCACGCTCACACCGTGAAGTGAAGCAATCGCCGAAAGGCTGTCTCCCCGCTGCACGATATGGCGTTCCTCACTGCCGGGCACGGGGTCGGCACTCGGCTCGGAGAGGCGCGCCAGCACTACCTCCTCGTGCTCGATGGGCACCAGCACCACCTCTGCCGTGGCCGGGCTGGCCTGCCCGTTGGTCAGGCCGGGGTTGAGCGCGCGCAGTTCGCGGCTGTCGACGCCCGTGGCCGCGGCCAGCTGCTGCAGGTTGATCACCGTGTCGACCGGCACCTTGGCGAAGGCGGGCGCGTCGTCGATATCGGGCAGCGCTACCCCATGGCGGTCGGGCTCGGCAATGATGGCCGCGATCGCATACAGCTTGGGCAGGTAGTGCATGGTCTCGTTCGGCAGGTTGAGGTGCCAGTAGTCGTTGGGCGCACCCTGGGCCGCCGCACTGTGCCGCGCCCGGTTCACCGTGCCGGCGCCGGCATTGTAGGCCGCCAGGGAGAGTTCGATATCGCCGTCGTACCACTGCTCGGCCTGCAGTTCGATGTAGTCCAGCGCCGCCTGGGTGGAGGCAATCACGTCGAGGCGACCGTCGTAGCCGCCCTGGCTGCGCAGCCCCAGGGCCGCCGCGGTGCCCGGCATGAACTGCCACAGGCCGGCGGCGCCGCGGTGGCTCAGGGCGTGGGGGTCGAAGGCACTTTCGATGAAGGGGATCAGGGAGATTTCGCCCGGCAGGCCCCTCAGCTCGACCTGCTCGTTGATCCAGAAGAGCCAGGGGCGGGCCCGTTCGACGATGCCCAGGACGTTGGCCGGGTTGGAGCGGTAGTAGTCGATCCAGTGCTGCACGCGTTCATGCTGGTAGCGATCCTGCCACTGCAGGTTATCGCGCAGCCGCTCCCAGGTGTCGCCGGGTTGCGCTCTCAGCTGCAGGTCGTCCCAGAAGTGGTGGGTGGGGATCGGTTGCAAGGCCCCGAACGCCGGGGCCGCCTGTACGTTCAGGCCGGGTAGGGCAGTAGCGCCGAGCGCCGCCAGTAGGCTGGCAAGGCAGATGGCCCGGCGCCGAGTCGTTCGAAAAGTCATGCTTCCTTCTCCAGTTCGCCGGTGCGGTTGGCTGAAGGACAGGCTGGAATCGTATGGCGCATCAGAATCTGTCCTTCCAGGCACGCAGGGTGGCGAAGGTATCTTCGTCGGTATCGGTTCCGCCATGCTGTGCCGCGGCGGCCCGCACCCCGGCATCGGCAGTGCGCAGAAACGGATTGATGCGCTTTTCGCGGGCCAGATTGCTGGGCAGCGTGGGGCGGTCGAGCTCCCTGGCGAGCATCGTGTCGGCGAGTGCCGTGCGCACGTCGCTATTGTCGGGGTCGGCCGCACGGGCGAATTCGAGATTGGCGCGCGTGTATTCGTGTGCGGCGAACACCAGGGTGTCGCCGGGCAGCTCGGCCAGGCGCTGCAGGGAGCGGAACATCTGCTGCGGTGTGCCCTCGAACAGGCGGCCGCAGCCACCCGAGAAGAGCGTGTCGCCGCAAAACAGCAGCGGCGGGATCCCGGCGGTAAAGAAGGCAATGTGGTCCAGGGTGTGGCCGGGCACCTCGTACACGTCGAACTGGCGCCCGAGTACGCGACAGCTGTCACCATCGCCGACGCGTTCGTCGATACCCTGGATATGTGGATTGCGGGGGCCGATCACATGGGGGGCATAGCGCTCGATGAGTTCCGTTAGGCCGCCGATATGATCCGGGTGGTGATGTGTGACTAGAATACTCGTAAGCGACAACTTCTCTCGTTCCAGCATCTGGATCACCGGGCGGGCATCCCCGGGGTCCACGACGCATGCGTCGGGGCTCGAGTCCTGACGCAACAGCCAGATATAGTTGTCGCTAAAAGCGGGAATCGGTGTCACGCTGAGCATGGGCAGTCTGTCCTCGTCGCGTCGTCAACCGTTTTGTGCCGGGTCGTGCGGCCGCAGCATGACTCCGTTCCTACGGAGTGACGAAAAGGGCGGCCGAGGGGCATCGTGGTGGCGGCTAAATCCGCCAATATAATGTAACTTGCTTGCAAAACCGTTGATCTTGGAGGCTTTGGTCGACAATGTCAAATCCGCAAACCATGGTGACTCTCGCGCAGCTTTATCGCGAAGGAAGGCGCTACTGGTCGACTGCGGACGGCATCGCCCACTGGAAGAGTGAACGAGCCTGTCTGGGGCCGGTCTGCGAACGCCTGCACGGCGGCCACAGCCTGGAGCTCGGCATGGCCCCTTCGCTGATCGACATGTCGCCCATTCGTCACAGCATGCGCTGGGCGCCCAGCGTCGAGCTTACCGAACATCCCTCCACGCTGGTCTGCGAGCCCGATGCGCTGCCTCTGCCGGACGAGAGCCTCCACCTGGTGCTGTTGCATCACATGCTCGAGGTTGTTCCTAGCCCTCACCGCCTGCTGCAGGAAGCCGCCCGGATCACCGCCGATGATGGCTGCTTGATCATTCTCGGCTGGGCGCCGATGGGGCTTTCGGGTCTGGCACGGCTGTATCCCGGCCGCCGTGACCGCCTGCCCTGGCGCGGTAGCTGGCGGACACCGGCCAAGCTGCGGGACTGGCTCGCGTTTGTGGATTTTCGCATCGAGCGGGTAGACTATTGCGGCTTTCACCTGCCGGGCCGCATGCCGGGCAACGCCTCGCTGGAAACCCTGGGGCGCCGGCACAATGTGCCCCTGGGCGACAGCTACATCATCCGTGCAAGACGCAGGACCAAGCTGGCCCAGATCCAGCGCCCGCGGCTGCGGCTGGGCAGCGCGCTGGGCGGAGGCGCGCTGGGGCATGCCTCCTCCCGGGTGGCGCGGGGCGCCCAGGAAACCACCACCAGAAGGACCGTAGAGGTTGAGTGACACCCCGAACGACTCGCCACTTCCCGACGTCATCGTCTATACCGACGGCGCCTGTCGCGGCAACCCCGGGCCCGGCGGCTGGGGCGCCGTGCTGATCAGCGGCAAGCACGAAAAGACCCTCAACGGCTTCGAGTCGGCCACCACCAACAACCGCATGGAGCTGATGGCGGCCATCATGGCCCTGCGCGCGCTGAAGCGGCGCTGCAAGGTCCAGCTCTGGACCGATTCGGAGTACCTGCGTCGCGGCATCACCGAATGGATCCATGGCTGGCAGAAGCGGGGATGGAAGACCGCGGCACGCCAGCCGGTGAAGAACGCCGAGCTATGGAAGGCCCTGCTGGAGGAAGCCACTCGGCACGCCGTGTCCTGGCACTGGGTCAAGGGTCACAGCGGCCACCCTGGCAACGAGCGTGCCGACGCGTTGGCCAACGCCGCCATCGATGCCCACGGGGCGGCAAGGCGCACCGTGCGCAACCCCACGTAAACGAAAGAGCCACATCATGCGTCAGATCGTACTGGATACCGAAACGACCGGCATCGACCCCCGTGAAGGGCATCGCCTGATCGAGATTGGTGCCATTGAAATGATCAACCGGCGCTTCACGGGCAGGACGTACCATCAGTACATCAACCCGGAGCGCGAGGTGGAGGCCGAGGCCATCGAGGTGCACGGCATCACCAACGATTTCCTCGCCGACAAGCCGGTCTTTGCCGCCGTCGCCGACGAATTCTGGGAGTTCGTGCGCGGCGCAGAGCTCGTGATCCACAACGCCGCCTTCGATGTCGGCTTCATCGATCATGAATTTGCGCTGCTGGCGGCGCGGCGTGGCGAGCCGAGGCTGGGGCCGGTTGCCGCTCACTGCCAGGTGCTGGATACGCTGCAGCTGGCCCGAGACCGCCACCCTGGGCAGCGCAACAATCTTGACGCGCTGTGCAAGCGCTACGAGATCGACAACGGTCGACGCGTGCTGCATGGCGCCCTGCTCGACGCCGAGATACTGGCCGAAGTCTACCTGGCCATGACGGGCGGCCAGACCGCGCTGACGCTCGACGCGGACGAAGCGACGGGAGGCGACGCCATGACCAGGGGGCACGCCATCCGACGCCTTTCGCTGGCGGCGGGTGCCCTGCGCGTGGTGCGCCCGGCCGCGACCGAGCAGGCCGCGCACGAGGCCAAGCTGGCCCAGATCCGCAAGGCCGCCGGGTTGTGCCACTGGGATGCGCTGGCCGCCGGGGCAGGCTCCACGGAAGTGGTGCCTGATGCTGCGCCGTGAGCTGCCCCTGGAGCGTGCCGGGCGGGTGATACGTATCGCGGAGGGCCGCATCGCAGCCGGGCCGGAGGGCCTGCCGCTGCAGCCTGCCCAGCCCTGGACGGCGGCCATGCAGCCGCTGTGCTACTGGCACGATGAGCCCGTTGCCCTGGCGCTTGAAGCGTGCGCCGAATCGCACTGGCCGGGCGGCCGCGACTGGCTGGCCCGACTACCGGAGTCCTGGTTTACGCTGGTCTCGACGGCCTTGCAGGTTGCCGCCTGGCTGAATGACCATCGCTTCTGTGGCCGCTGCGGCACCGCCGCCGCCCCGCTTGATGCCGAATTCGCCATGCATTGCCAGCAATGCGGACACCGCAACTACCCGCGTATCTCGCCTTGCATCATTACCTTGGTGACCCATGGCGATGCCATGCTGCTGGCCCGGAGCCCGCGGTTTCCCCCAGGGCGCTTTTCCACCCTGGCGGGCTTCATCGAACCGGGGGAGTCGGTCGAAGAGGCCGTGCACCGGGAGGTCTTCGAAGAGGTGGGCGTCACGGTGGGGCGAGTTCGCTACTTTCGCAGCCAGGCGTGGCCCTTTCCTCATGCGCTGATGCTGGGTTTCTTTGCCGAGGCAGCCAGTCGACGCATACGCATCGATGGCGTGGAGATCGAGGATGCGGCCTGGTTCATGCCGAGCCGGCTGCCGCAACTCCCACCTCCCTATTCCATCTCGCGCGCGCTGATCGAGACGCATCTTGCCGAAGTGAGCGGTGCGCCGGGTGGCCGTAGCGCCTGAGGCAAGGCATACCCCAACGCACAAGCAAAGCGGGCCGCCCAGAGGCGGCCCGCTGCCTTCCCGCTTCGCCTGTCAGCGCTTCGGGAACAGGCTGGTCAGCTTGGTGGCCAGCATCACGTTGCCAGTCGCCTTGAGCTTGCCGGTCATGAAGGCGGTCATGCCATTCACATCGCCGTTCATGATCCCTTGCAGCGTCTCGGAGCTCATCGACAGGGAGACAGAAGGGTCGTCGTGCTCGCCTTCTTCGATGCTCAGGCTGCCGTCCTTTACCACCAGGTAGTGGCTGCCGTTGTCGCTGAAATGGAATTGGAAGACGTCATCCATGCCTTTGGCAGCCTGAGGATCGAAGCGAGACTGCAGCTTTTCAAAGATCGGGTTCGACATGCGAGGCGTTCCTCCGTCAAGGGTAAGGGCATTGAACTCGTGGCCTAGGAGGGTATTTTAAACAACCGTTTCAATCAAGCCCATTGTGCTCTCCGACGCCTCGCGTCAGGATGACGAAAAGACGAGGAAGTGGAGTCGTGCCAGTGAATGAATGGTTGATGGATATCGGGCGATTCGCCGCCCAACTGCTGATCCTGACGGTTGTTCTGGGCATGGTCATCGCGGTGCTTGCACGCGCCAGAAGCGAGGCGGGAAGCGACAGGCTGCGCCTGCGCATCGAAGAGCTGAACCAGCGCTACGAATACCGCCGTCGCCGGCTGGCCCTGGCGGCGGCCGCGCCCAGCGTGCGCAAGCGCCTGCTGAAAGGCTTTCGGCGCGATGACAAGCAGCGTCTCAAGGCCTCGAAAGGGCAGGCGGAGCCGGAGCAGACCGTATGGGTGCTCGATTTCCGCGGTGACATCAAGGCCAGCGGCGTGAACCGCTTCGCCGAGGAAATCTCAGCGGTGCTGGCATCGGCGGGCGAGGGCGACGAGGTGGTGCTGCGCCTGGAGTCGGCGGGCGGGCTGGTTCACGCCTATGGCCTGGCGGCCGCCCAGGTGGAACGGCTCAAGGAGGCCCGGCTGACCGTTACGGTATGCGTGGACAAGGTCGCCGCCAGCGGCGGCTATCTCATGGCCTGTGCCGCTGACCAACTGCGGGCAGCCCCCTTCGCCGTGCTTGGCTCGATCGGCGTGGTCGCTCAGTTGCCCAACCTGCATCGCCTGCTCAAGCGCCACGATATCGATGTCGAGCTGCTCACCGCCGGTGAGTACAAGCGCACCCTGACGGTATTCGGCGAGAATACCGACGAGGGCCGGGATAAATTCCAGTCCGACCTCGAGCATACCCACCAGCTGTTCAAGGCCCATGTCGCCAGACATCGCCCGGCACTGGATATCGAAGCCGTTGCCACCGGAGAGATCTGGTATGGCCGCGATGCGTTGGAAAGGGGCTTGATCGATGCGCTCGGTACCAGCGAGGCCTACCTGATGTCCCGCTTGCCGCAGGCGCGGGTGCTCAGTATCAGGCTGGAGCCGCGCAATACCCTGGGGGGACGGCTGGGCATGGCGGTCTCGAAAGGCATCGAAGCGGGCCTGGAGCGTGTCCTGGAGCGCCTTGATGCGGGGCGTTGGGAAAAAAAATGACCCGGCGGGTCAGAGCGTCTGTAGCCTGGCCAGCGTTTCCACCAACTTGCGCGCCTGGTCACCCTGCAGGGAGTAGTAGATGGTCTGTGAAACCCTGCGGGTATTCACGAGACCTTCCCTGCGCAGGATGGCGAGGTGCTGGGAGAGCGCGGACTGGCTAAGCGAAAGACGCTGGTTGAGCTCGGTGACCGAAAGCTCGGCGTCGTCCAGCAGGCACAGGATGCGCAACCGGTTTTCGTTGGCCAGCGCCTTGAGCAGCGCGGTGGCCTGGTCGATGGCCGGGTCGCCGGCGGCGAGAAGACGCGTCGCTGCGCTATGCGAGGTGCTCATGGTCATCTCCTCGGTTGGGCCCGGAGGGCTCTCCAGGCGGATAGCTTGGCAATGACCTGCGGCAGGCGACCTTGGCCGGTTGGTATCGCATCGGCACGGTCGGCAGCGCACCTGTTTCATGCCATTGCTGATTTAGTCATCATTGATAGGGATAGGGCGACTGTCAAACGAAGATTCAACCAAAGATGAAGACGAAAGGGTAACAGTCGCATTATTGTCAACAATTTGGGGAAAGATAAGAAGGGTCGTCGCCTGATTAGCCGATGGTATGAAGGTAATTCCCCAAGATTTCTCTAGAGTGTCAACAATTCCTGTAACGCCACGATGCTGGATAGACACTCATGACAACCTATAACACCACCTTCCGTCAGTCGATCGATCAGCCTGAAGCCTTCTGGCAGGAGCAGTCGCGTCGCATTCCCTGGTTCACGCCGCCTACCAAGATCCTCGACTACGACGACCAAGGCCATGCCCGCTGGTTTGTCGACGGCGAACTCAATCTGTGCCATGCCGCGCTGGACCACCACGTGGACAATGGTCGCGCCGATCAGCCGGCGATCTACTGGGACTCACCTGTCAGCGGAAAGAAGCGCACCCTGACCTATCGCGAAATGCGCGATGAGGTTGCCTTGTTCGCCGGCGCCCTGCAGACGCTCGGGGTCGAGAAGGGCGACCGCGTCGTCATCTACATGCCGATGGTGCCGGAAGCCCTGGTGGCGATGTATGCCTGCGCCCGCTTGGGCGCGATCCATTCGGTCGTATTCGGGGGCTTCGCTCCGCATGAGCTGGCCGTGCGCATCGACGACGCGCAGCCCAAGGTGGTCGTGGCCGCGTCGTGCGGCATCGAGGTCGATCGCGTCATCCCCTACAAGCCCATCATCGATGCCGCCATCGAGCAGAGCGAGCACAAGCCCCAGGCCTGCGTAGTGCTGCAGCGGGAGCAGCTCGAGGCGGCGCTGGGCGAGGGAGACTACGACTGGGCGGCCCTCACGGCCCAGGCCTCTCCGGCAGCATGCGTGCCGGTGAAGGCAACCGACCCGCTGTACGTGCTCTACACCTCGGGCACCACAGGCAAGCCCAAGGGCGTGGTGCGCGACACCGGCGGCTATGCCGTGGCGCTGTACTATTCCATGCAAGCGATCTACGACGTGGCGCCCGGCGACGTGTTCTTCTCGGCGTCCGACGTGGGCTGGGTGGTGGGGCACTCCTACATCGTCTACGCTCCGCTTCTGCGCGGTTGCACCACGGTCGTCTACGAAGGCAAGCCGGTCAAGACACCAGACGCCGGGGCATTCTGGCGACTCATCAGCGAGTACCGGGTCAAGAGTTTCTTCACCGCCCCGACCGCGTTCCGGGCGATCAAGAAAGAGGACCCGGACGGCAAGCTGCTGGAGCAGTACGACATCTCCTGCCTGAAGGCGCTGTTCCTGGCCGGTGAGCGCCTCGATCCGCCGACCTTCCACTGGCTCGACGACCTGCTCGACGTGCCGGTGATCGACCACTGGTGGCAGACCGAAACCGGCTGGCCGATTGCCGCCAACCTGCATGGCCTCGACCCGATGCCGACCAAGGCAGGAAGCGCCACGGTGCCGGTGCCAGGGTTCGATGTACAGATCCTTGATCGCGAAGGCGAGCAGGCCAAGGCGATGGAACAGGGCAGCGTGGTCATCAAGCAGCCGCTGCCGCCGGGATGCCTGGTCGGGGTCTGGGGAGATCAGCGGCGCTTCCACAGCGCCTACATGGCGGCCTACCCGGGCTATTACCTGACCGGCGACGGCGGCTATTTCGACCAGGATGGCTATCTCTTCATCATGGGCCGTACCGATGACGTGATCAACATCGCGGGCCACCGCCTCTCGACCGGCGAGATGGAAGAGGTCGTCGGAGCCCACAAGGCCGTGGCGGAATGCGCGGTGATCGGTATCCACGATGCGCTCAAGGGCCAGCTCCCGGTTGGCCTGGTCATCCCCAAGGATGGCTTCGACGGCGATGAAGTGGCGCTGGAAAACGAGCTGATCGCACTGGTACGCGACAAGATCGGTCCGATCGCCTGCTTCAAGCAGGTGCTGGTGGTGAACCGGCTGCCCAAGACCCGCTCGGGCAAGATCCTGCGCAAGCTGCTGCGCAATATCGCCGACGGGCATGAGTTCGGCGTGCCTTCGACCATCGACGATCCGGCAAGCCTGCAGGATGTTCACGAGGCCATGAAGGCGCGCGAGATCGGCGCCGCGCACCAGGCCCGCCAGGTCTGAACTTCCCTGAGCTTCCTGTGTTGCAACGCCGCCCACTCGGGCGGCGTTTCACGTCAGGCCCGATTGGCCATGCCACTCGGCAGTGCGTATAATCCGCGCCTCGTGAAACCGAGGGTTCCCTCACCCCTCATCCGCAAAAAAAGGAAAGCCCATGTTCGCCCTGACCGATGTGCAGCAGCGTCGCTGCGTCGCCCTGCTTGTCACTTTCCATATCCTCGTCATTGCCGCCAGTAACTATCTGGTCCAGCTTCCCTTCACGCTGTTCGGATTTCATACCACCTGGGGGGCGTTCAGCTTTCCCTTCATCTTCCTGGCCACCGACCTGACGGTACGCCTGTTCGGCAAGGAGCCTGCGCGTGCCATCATCACTCGCGTCATGCTGCCGGCGCTGGTCATCTCGTACGTGGTCTCCGTCGTCTTTCCCCGTGGTGGCTATGCGGGGCTGGAGGCGCTGGGAGAGTGGAACCTGTTCGTGGCGCGTATTGCCTTGGCCAGCTTCATGGCCTATGTCCTGGGGCAGCTCCTTGATGTCCAGGTCTTCGACCGGCTGCGTGCACTGCGCGCCTGGTGGGTGGCTCCGGCCGTCTCGACCGTGCTCGGCAACCTGGCGGATACGGCGGCCTTTTTCTCGATGGCCTTCTACCGCAGCCCCGATCCTTTCATGGCGGCCAACTGGATGGAAATTGCCGTGGTCGACTATGTGATCAAGCTTGGCATCAGCTTACTGTTCTTCCTGCCCCTTTACGGCGTACTGCTGGCGTGGCTCAGTCGCCGACTGGTGGATCTTACCGGGCAGCAGGACCTGGCACCTCAGCGCAGCTGACCCTCAACCGACCCAGGGAGAAATGCATGACGGTCGAACTCGCTTATACCGACTCCGGAGGAGAGGGCACCCCGCTCGTGGTGGTGCATGGACTACTGGGCAATGCCGACAACTGGCGCTCCCACGTGAAGCAATGGCAGCAGCTGCGGCGCGTCATCGCCGTTGACCTGCGCAACCACGGTCGCTCTCCCCACGCCGACGGCATGCACTACGCACAGATGGCCGGCGACCTGCTTGCCCTGCTGGATGCATTGGCTATCGACCGCGCGCACTTCCTGGGGCATTCCATGGGCGGCAAGGTGGTGATCAGCCTGGCGCGATTGGCTCCCGAGCGGGTGGCCTCGCTGATCGTGGCCGACATTGCGCCGCTGCCCTATTCCCATGGCCACGATGCGGTGTTCGCCGGGCTTCGCCGCGTCGAGGCGGGCAAGCCTGCGTCGCGGCGAGAGGCCGATGAGCTGCTTGCCGAGCATGTCGAGGATCGCGCGACACGGCTATTCCTTGCCACCAACCTGGAGCGTGGCGACCAGGGCCTGGAACTGCGGATCGGCCTGCGGCAGATCGAAGCGGGGTACAGTGACATCATGCAGGGACCGGCCGGCGAGGGGGCGTACGAGGGACCGACCCTGCTGCTGCGGGGCGGGCGCTCCCACTACGTGACCGACGCGATGCGCCCGGAGATCCTGGCAGTGCTGCCCCAGGCGGAAATTCGCACGCTGGAACAAGCCGGGCACTGGCTGCACGCCGAGCAGCCCGAGGCCTTTCAGGCCGAAGTCAACGCCTTCCTGGCGCAGCAGCCGGCGTAACCCGACTCAGGGCGCCTGGCCGTCGAGATCGATCGCCAGGCGCTCTGCCGACGTGCCGCGCTCCAGCAGGCCCGCCTCCAGCAGATACTGGTCGAAGCGTCGATAGCGGCCCAGGTCCACCGCGGCGGGGCGCAACGCCAGTCGCGGCATGATGTCCTTCCAGGTTTCGCGAAGGTTGGGGTCATTCAGCAAGGGTTCCGCCTCCGCCATGATCGACCAGGCCTTCTCGGGATGGTTGACGATCCACAGTGCCGCTTCTTCCAGTGCGGCCACGAAATAGCGAATGGCGTCGCGCTTGCCGTTGATCTGGTCACGGTTGGCCATGAGGATCAACCCGTCATGTGGCGGTAGGCCCAGCTCCTCGACGGGCAGCAGGCGGGTCGCGATGCCCTCGTCCGCCCATTGGCGCGGCGGCAGGAAACGCTGATGCAACATCATGGCGTCGACCTGGCCCTCGCGAAGCGCCGTAAGCACGCCGTAGTTGACCTCCCGAGTCTCGACCAGCTCGAGAGCGGTCGAAATCTCCATCAGGTGGGCGAGGGCACGCGCCAGCAGGATGTCACGGCCATCCTGGTCGATGTAGCCGAAGGTCAGGGTCTCGTAACGCGTCTCGGAGGGGAGGCCGGCGAGGACGGAGTCTCGCAACGCCAGCCCTGCCATGGGCGTGTCGATCAGGGTGGCCACGCGCACGAGCGGAAGCCCCTGGTCGGCCAGCAGGTGCAGCTGCGTCTGGCGTCCCACGGCCAGGTCCGTTCTACCCGCAGCGAGCAGTTTCGCCGGTACGCTGGGGTCGGCGGGAGTCACCAGGGCGACTTCCAGCCCGCGGCGCTTGAACATGCCCTTCTCCCGGGCAATGAGCAACAAGGCGTGCTCAGGGCTCAAGTACCAGTCAAGCGTCACTTCAAGCCTTTGCACCGGCGGGGGAGCCAGGGGTTCGGCGGGTTCGCTGATCACCAGCGGTACCTCGGATATGGCCACCATATCCGGCTCGTCAACGGGCGTCGTCTCGACTGGGCCTGTGTGCTGCGCAGCGCTGGGTACGAGCAGGCGGAGGAAGGAGGGCCCTTCGACCACGGGAGGCACCGCAACCAGAGGCGTGCTTGGTGGTGGGGCGGCCAGGGTTTCCGTCGGCAGCTGTCCGAGAGCGGGCCTTGGCTCGTTCTCCTGGCGCTCCTGGCCGGGTTGCGGCATCGGCAGGGCTTGCGTCGCTTGCTCCTCCATCTCGGCGACGGCAGGCGCCCCCTGCATGCACAGCAGCAGCGCCGCGAGGCGCGCCAGGTGGAAGAAACGACGATGAGGTGGGCTGCCCATGGCGGGTCTCCGGCGCCAGTGTAAATCTTAGTAAAACGGCAGTTTAGCGTCGCCTTCTCCTTGCTGGCTAGCAAAGCTGCCCCCTGTGCTGTCGGGTGCGGCATGTCATAATGACCCCTTCGCCAGCGGGGAACGGTATGGATACGATCAACACGCTCTTTCTGCTCTCGGGCTTCTTGATCGCCCTGAGCGTTCTTGCCAGTCGCCTCTCTTCCTTGGTCGGGCTCCCCCTGCTGTTGATCTTCCTGGGGCTCGGGATGCTGGCGGGCGAAGACGGCGTGCTAGGCATTCAGTTCGACGACTACTCGCTGGCCTTCCTGATCGGCCACCTGGCGCTGGCCATGATCCTTCTCGATGGCGGCCTGCGCACTCGCCTCACCACTTTCCGCGTCGGCTTCAGGCCTGCCTTGTCACTGGCGACGCTGGGAGTCTTCGTCACCAGTTCGGTGGTTGGCCTGATCGCCATGTGGGTCTTCGACCTGACCTTGATCCAGGGGCTGCTGGTGGGTGCCATTGTCGGCTCCACCGATGCGGCGGCCGTGTTTTCGATGCTCAGCGGTCGTGGTGTGCATCTCAACGAACGCGTGAGCGCCACCTTGGAGATCGAGTCGGGCACCAACGATCCAATGGCAATCTTCCTGACACTGCTGCTGGTCGAAATGCTGGTGGGCGACATTCGAGGCGTGGCCTCGACCGTGCTGTTCCTGTTTTCCCAGTTCGGCCTGGCCCTGATCATCGGCCTGGGGGGCGGCTGGCTTAGCGCCAAGCTGCTGCGCTCGCTCGACCTTGCGCCGGGGCTCTATTCGCTGCTGGCCCTGGCGCTTGGCTTCTGTGTCTTCGGCCTGACCAGCCTGCTCGGAGGGTCCGGTTTCCTGGCCATCTACCTGACCGGCCTGATGATCGGCAACCAGCCCGGTCGCCACCTCAACTTCATCCTGCCCGTGCACGATGGCCTGGCCTGGCTGAGCCAGATCGGCCTCTTCCTGATCCTGGGCCTGCTGGTCAGCCCTTCAGGGCTGCTGGAATTCGCGCTGCCGGCCTCCATCGTGGCCCTGGCCCTGATCTTCATTGCACGCCCCCTGGCGGTGCTGATCACCATCAAGCCATTCTTCAAGTTCCGGTGGCGAGAGATCGGTTTCATCTCCTGGGTGGGGCTGCGCGGCGCGGTACCCATCGTGCTGGCGATTTTCCCGGTCATCGGCGGGGTGGAGAACTCCGCGCTCTATTTCAACGTGGCCTTTGCGGTCGTGCTGATGTCGCTGCTGATCCAGGGGGGTACCCTGCCGCTGATGGCCCGCTGGATGCGCGTCGAAGTACCCTTGGGCGTCTCGCCCAATCACCGCGGGCCCCTGGGTATCCTGCCCGAAAACGACTTCGAGATGTTCGTCTACGTGGTGGACAACGAAGACCTCGAGGATGTGCCGATTCGCCTGCTGCGATTTCCTTCCGGCGCCGTGATATCCGCCCTGTTTCGCGAGCACGCCATGCTGCACCCCAAGGGCAGCACACGCCTGAAGGTCGGTGACGTGATCTGCGTGATCGGCCGCAGCCATGACCTCCCGGCGCTCAATCGCCTGTTCAGCGGCAACGCCAAGCTGAAGCAGGAGCGGGCCTTCTTCGGCACCTTCACCTTCGATGGTGACGCCCTGATGCGGGATATTGCCGCGGTCTACGGCCTGACCCTGAGCCCGGGAGAGAGCGAAATGACGCTCGCGGAGTTCGTCTCGCTGCGGGTAGGGGGCCACCCGGTTGTCGGCGATGACGTGGATTGGCATGGCATCCACTGGGTCGTCAGCGAAATGGACGGCAATCGGATCACCCGGGTCGGATTACGCCTCTACTAACCGCCGCTTCGCTTGCGCCCCCCTGGGGGGGACTCTATCTTCAGGGTGAGCCTTCGCGCAGAAGAATCACCGCCTGCCGAATCAGGAACGCCTGAACATGGCCGACGTCACCGAAAGTGTCGGCAACACGAACACAGCGACAAGGAGAGTCACACCATGCTCAAGTTTCTCGCCAGCACAGCCGGTATCATCTTCCTCATCGGCCTGCTCGTGGTCATCGGCCTGCTGATGCTCATTTTCTGAAGACGCCACCACTTCTGAAGGCGCCACCACAACGGCGGCTGGCGTTTCTTCAAGTGCTAGGTAGCTATGGGTTTTGATCAAGCCTGGCCTTGGCGATTCGCCCAAGACCCTTGAGACGACTGCGCCCGGCCGAAGCCGGGCGCAGTCATTTGGCGCGAGCCCGCCTAATGGGCAAAGCTTGCCGCGTTCAGCCATAGGTGCACGACAATGCTGGCAGCGTAGCCCAGCAAAATCACCGGCGCCCAGCGCAGATGCCCCATGAAGGTGTAGCTGCCTCTTGCCTGGCCCATCAGGGCGACCCCAGCTGCCGAGCCTATGGACAGCAGGCTGCCGCCTACGCCGGCTGTCAGGGTGATCAGCAGCCATTGGCCGTGCGACATCTCAGGTTGCATGGTAAGCACGGCGAACATGACCGGTATGTTGTCGACCACGGCCGAGAGCAACCCAAGGGTGATGTTGGCCCAGGTGGCGTTCCAGCCCATGTAGAGGGTTTCGGAAAGCAGCCCCAGATAGCCCATGAAGCCAAGCCCGCCGACGCACATCACCACGCCATAGAAGAACAGCAGCGTGTCCCACTCGGCGCGGGCGACGCGGTTGAATACGTCGAAGGGCACGACGCTGCCCAGCTGGGCCAGCTTGCGCTCGTCTCCTCGCCGGGTATAGCGCTCGCGCTTGCGCTCGATGGAACGGGGCAGGCTGCGGCGAAGGTAGTAGCCGAAGAACTGCAGGTAGCCCAGGCCAGTCATCATGCCCAGCACCGGCGGCAGGTGCAGCAGGGTGTGGCAGGCCACGGCCGTAGCCACCGTCAGCAGGAAGAGCAGCACGATGCGCTTCGCTCCGCGCTTGAGCCAGACATCCTCGTACACGCCTTCAGGCCGGTGAGCCTTGATGAAGAAGCTCATCACCGAGGCCGGGATCAAGAAATTGACCAGCGACGGTACCAGCAGGGTGAAGAATTCCGAGAACTGGACGATGCCCGCCTGCCATACCATCAGGGTGGTGATATCGCCGAAAGGGCTGAAGGCCCCGCCAGCATTGGCAGCTACTACGATGTTGATGCAACACAGGTTGATGAAGCGACGGTCGCCTTCCGCCACCTTGGTGACGACAGCGCACATGAGCATGGCCGTGGTCAGGTTGTCGGCGATGGGTGAAATGAAGAACGCCAGGCCACCGGTGATCCAGAACAGCTGGCGATAGCTGAAGCCCTTGCGCAGCATCCATGAGCGCAGGGCATCGAATACGCGGCGCTCTTCCATGGCGTTGATGTACGTCATCGCCACCAGCAGGAACAGCATCAGCTCGGTGAACTCGAGCAGCGTCTCCCGGAAAGCGTGCTCCGCGTCGGCAGGCATGCCCGACTGGACATACACCCAGCCGATCATGGCCCAGATCAAGCCGGCGGCCACCAGCACCGGCTTCGATTTTCGCATATGCAATTTCTCTTCGCCCATGACCAGCGCATAGGCCAGGACGAAGATGGCGACGGCGACCAGGCCCACCACGGAGCCCGTCAGGTCAAGCGTGCCCGTAACGGCCAAGGCGTCGGGGCTGAACGAAACAGCAAAAAGCAACAGCAACAGGAGACACGACCACCGGGCTTGCGCCCGAAGTCTGGGAAGGTAGCAGCTGCCAGTCGGCATGGGGTAATTCCTGCATGGAAAGGGGGAGGGGAAAACCCCAAAATCCTACCATGCACTATTGCGCTGCAATAGTAGTAAGGAAGCTAACAAAGTAAAAAAACGCGACGAAGGTATAGGACCCTGCTCAGCTTGCCAGGCGAGTCTGAATGCCCACCTCAACAGAGGCTTTGTCATCGCTTACCCAGATCGCGCCATCCTGAAGCGTGACATTGAGATCCATGCTGCGGGCCGCCATCTGCCCCAGCGCCACCATGCTCTCTGGGGGGATATCGTGGACGGAGAGGTTTGCCAGTCCGGCGAGCTTGCCGCCAAGCTGCTCCCACCAGATCCTGGCGCCCTGGCCGCTGTAGGTATAGAGGACCACTTGCCTGGCACGGCCGCAGGCACGCCGTATCTCACGCTCATCCGGCTGGCCGAGTTGTATCCACAACTCGATTTCGCCGCTCAGGCTCCTGAGCCACAGGTCCGGCTCGTCATCGGCGCTGACTCCACGGCCGAAGGCCAGATTCTCGTCGGCATGACGTGCAAAGGCGAGCAGCCGCAGCATCATGCGCTCGTCGGTCTCCGACGGGTGGCGTGCCAGGGTGAGGCCATGCTCGCCGTAGTAGTGGCGATCCATGTCGGCAATCTGGAGTCTTGCCTTGAAGACAGTGGCTTTCAGCGCCATTGAGTTGCTCCTGGACGGGATGCGTTGCGCAGGATCGCTTGCCTTCCAGAAGGCGTTGCGCAGCAAAAGGGGAGGCCGTCCTGCTGGTTGGGCGTGACGCGAGTAGCGGAACGAGCCTGGGCAGCGTCAGGCCAGCATGAGTCCAACGGGCCCCAGCCCAGAACAAAACCACGACATGAGCGCTGGAAAGACAGCGGCCTGGAAAGAGGAAAAGCCACTGATTTTCGAATTCAGTGGCTTTTCTTCATGTAATGGCGGAGGGACAGTCCGCCATTGCATGAAGAAAATCAACTGCTTAGAAGGGTTTTTCTTTCCTACCCAACTATCTACCCAACGTAATCTAATGCGCTTGGGTTGTGCGGCATGATACGCCATAAGCTCGGAATTGGCAGTAAGCCGGGGCTCGGTTTTCATCGGCTGGTGATCCTCGCCGGTCGCCTCGCAGCCGGCAGCGGATCGTCAACAGGCAGCGCGGGGGTACTCGGCAACGCCAGCACCAGGGCGAGCCAGGGCCAGGTGGTAGGCGCTATGCCCGGCCGGCTGCCAGCGTGGTAGGCGCTCTATGGTGGGGCTGCGGATTTTGCGGATTTGCGGAAAAGCACGCGGGGCGCGGCTCACCGGCTGCGGATGCGTTGCGGATGGTTGCGGATTTCCGCAGGCAGCGCGGGCTGCGGTGCTCGCTCGCCGGCTGCTGGTGAACCTGGGGGGGCTGGGCTGGCGCCAGCCATTGGGGTCAGGGTCTCGCTGTATCACGTAGCCGGTAGCGAAGTCGCTCTATCTGCAATGACAGCTTCTCGTGCGTCTCTGCCTCGGCCTCGCGGGCCTGGGCTTCCAGGCGCTCAATACGGGCCGCCAGCATATCCCAACGGTGGCGCTTGGCTTCCATGCGGCGGCGGCACCGGGGCGAGCAATAGCGGCGGTTGGGGCGGCCTCGGAACGGCTCGCCGCACTGCTGGCAGGGGATGATGGGCATGGTGGAAACCTCCTGAATGAATTTTCTTATTTCGCGGGCGTGAAAATCTGACTGGGGACAGCGGTCGTGGTGGTTGGCGCTCCAAGGATCCGACCTCCCCCTACCCTGGGGGTAGGCGCCAGCCGCTGACCTGTGCATTGATAGGGAAGTTTTGGGGCTCAATTTCGCCACCTTCGGCACCTCAAAACCGCTCAACCATGCGGGTTCGTGGCGGGTGCTGCTGACGATCCATGAAAACCCGAAATTCACCGGCTGGCCGGGGTCTCTGCGCCCCGTGGCCATGGGAATAACGCTCAATGGGACCCGACGCTTTCCGGTGGCAAGTTCCGGTTGGCTACGGGCAGCGCGGCATTTCGGTCGCACATAGCGCATGCTTGGGGCTCGGCGGCCCCTCATGGGGGTAGGCTTGGGAGTACCTTTTTCATCAGCAATGGCTTACATGCTTCAGCCCAAGCCGATGCCATGATAATGCTGGCGCTTTGAATTGCGGCCTCGGTCGCCTACGGGACGCGCCCAGCGGATCGCAGTACGGCCACGGATGGTCAGTCCCACGCGCCAGCAACAGGCAGGCCGCTGCCATTTCTGCGGGGCGCTAGCGGTGGTTCCTCCTTCATGGCCAGGCGAAACAACAACAATCAACCGCAATTGTCTGGGCTCTCTCATGCCATTGGCGGCGGTGCCGTATACCCACGGGGGGCACCGGCCTGGGGAAGTACCTTTTTTCCAGCACCAGCAGGGCGGTCCTGACTCAATGAATCGGCGTCACCGCCACGGTGGTGATGCCCTCGGCCATGCCTTCACGCTGGGCGTGGTCGATGATCTCGCTTTCAGTGGTGCCCAGCGCTGCGGCCAGGTCTGCCAGGTGGTACAGCGCGTTGCCGGCCGCGTCTCGGCCGGTGGGCCTCAGACCAGGGAAGCACTCGGCCATGCCTCGCCGCAGGTCGGCTTGTACGGGCAGCCGCAGGTAGGGCGGGTGCCGGTCATCGAAGGCGGCCTCTATCATGGCCTCGGGGCTTGCGGCCGCTCGCTGGAAGGCACGGCGGGCCTTGCGGTCTATGTTGGCCAGCAGCACCAGCACATGCCGCGCCAACGGGCTTTGCAGGCGTGCGGGTGGCATGGCCAGCTTCCAGGCGGCCCACGCCTGGGCGGGGGTCAGGTGGGCGATACCTTCGCCGCTCTCGGCGGCGGCGGCCAGGGCCTCGGGGGTAATGGTTGCCATGGTGGTAGTCTCCTATCGGGTCAGCGCCGCACCAGCGCCAGCAGGGTGCGGTTTGCGGCCGTGCGGCCTCGGTTGTCCTTGGCCTGGGGCTTGGGCTCGGCTTCGGCGGCGGCCTGCCAGGTCTCGACATAGCGGCGCGCGGCGCGCTCGGTCGCGCGGGGCGGCAGGGTGTGCAGGCGCCGCAGGATGAATATCCGGTCCTCGGGCAGCAGGGGGCAGCGCTCGCCTATCCATGTGATCCAGTCCGGCCGGTCGGCCAGGCACTCGGGCTTGGCCTGCCTCGGGGTGTGGGCATCCAGCAGGTCGGCTACCTGTTGCCGGGCCTCCTTGATGCCCTGGGCGGCCTCGAAAGCGTCATCAATCGCGGCGGCCAGGTTGGCGCGGGTGGGCCTGTCCATCGGCGCCAGCACATAGCGCAGCCGGTTGGCCAGGGGCAGGCCAAGGTCACGGCCGGTGCTTTCCACCAAGGCGGTGATGATCGCCTCGGCTTCATGGGCTGGCGCAGGAATGGTGGGCTGCGGATTTTGCGGATTTGCGGAAAACCGCGCGGGGTGGGGCTCGGCGGCTGCGGATGCGTTGCGGATGGTTGCGGATTCCCGCAGGGGCGGCGGATCGCCTGCCGGCTCCTCCCATGCCTCGCTGCCAAGCGCCATCAGGTCAATGGCTGGCCGGCCTTGGGTGGCCGGTTGTTGACTGGCCGGGGGCTCGCCGCCTTCCCACAGGCGGCGGCCAATCTCCAACAGGTCGATCATGGTCATACCTCCACAGCCAAGCGCCAGCTCGCCGGGATGCCGCGCGGGCTGCTGCCGTCAATTTGCATGTGGCCGGTATCCACCAGAAAGGCCAGCAGCGGGCGGGCTTTCTTGGCGCTGCGGTATTCGCTGGGCAGGCGCTTGAAGTCCTTGGCATTCAGGCGGCCGCCATGGGCCTTTATCCAGTCCAGCAGGTCACGGGCTTGCAGTTCCTCGGCATCCTGCCGGGCCTCGGCCGTGCGGATCGCCATCGACTCCAGGTAGTAGGCCACCAGCCGGCCAGCGCGCTCAATATGGGCCACAGTGGGGGTGGGCTCACCCTCCACCAGCGCCAGCACGGTGGCAATGCGCGCGGCGTTCTCGGCGGCTTTACTGGCGAACGGCCGCACGTCACGAAAGCGGCCTTCCTCGCCGCTCTGCACTTCAATGGCGTCATGCAGCCGCGCCCACGTTGTGTATGCGTCTCCTTCGATCCTCGCCAGCCTGGGGGTGATGCTGCCGTTCTCGTCCGCAGCCAGTGGCGTGCGGATCAGCTCGGACAAGGCAGACCAGTAACGGGCTATCGCCGGGTCACGGTCCGGTCCTTCGCGCGGGTCGCGTCCTTTCAGTAGCCGTTTACCTACCAGGCTCGGCTCCTGAACGATCAGGAAACGCGCCAGGAAGCCTTGCCCTTGCAACAGCGGATCGCCCAGCACCTTGGCTGCCACCACAGGTTGCAGCATCAGGTGGGCAGACAGGCGGCGGCCGGCCAATACGCCGGATTCGCCGGCCGCTCCTCGGGTGCGGGTGATCGGGTCGCCATCCCACAGCTTGGAAACCATGGCCACGGTCCGGCCTCGCCCTTCCTCGCTCATGCCATGCCCCCCGAAAAACCCCACGCCTTCATCCGAGAACAGGCCGGCGCTCGGATGGTTGTGTTGCAGGTGGCGATAGATACCCTCGGCGGTGGGCTCCGAGAACGTCATGCTCGGCGTGGGCGGCGGCTGGGGCTCCTCGGCATCGATGCTGGCCAAGGTCTCTTGCAGATAGGCGGCTTCACCTTCACTCATGGGCTGCCGGCCCTTGGGCTTGGCACTGCTCACCAGGGAATCACGGCGCATTTCCCACGCCTCGCGGGCGGCCTTGAAGGCGGCCAGCTCCTCGGGGTGATGCTGGCGCTTCTCGGCCTCAAGCTCGCGGATCGGCGCCAGCGCCAGCCGGTCAAGGCTCGACTTGCGCTCGCCGCTGCCGGCTATCGACAGGAAGAACAGCGATACCGGCCCCCTGCCATGTGGTCCACGGGCCACGTCCACCAGTCCTTGCACGGCCAACGCAGCCGCAGCCAGTACAGATTGGCCGGCCATGCCGGGCGGGGTCTGAACGTGATAGGCCAGCCGCACAGCCGCTTCGCCCAATATCGGCCCCAACGCTTCCAGCGGGTAGTCGGGGGCGGTCTCACGCTCGGCCAGGGGTAGCGGTGCCGGGTCGATGCTGCTGGCGCGCTCGGGTGGTTGCTCGCTCTGGTGCTTCACAGCGGCAATGGTCATGCGGCGCCCTCCTCGATGGGCTGGCACCGGGCCAGGTCGTTGAAGTCGGTGCAGGCGCAGCCGGCGCAAGGGAAGCGTGGCCAGGTCAGATCGGCGTGGATCGCCTGGGCGGCGGCTCGGCCGGCCGTGATGCCGGGGTTGCCTTCGGTGCAGTGGTCATTGTCGGCGGCCACGGTGATTGCCACCTCGGCCGGCAGGCGCTGGCGCAAGGCACGGCCCACGGTCGCCAGGTTGTTGGCGGTCATGGCGGCCACTACGGGGCAGCCGGTGGCCTCATGCAGTGTCGCGGCGGTTGCCCAGCCTTCGCACAGGTAGACGCGCCCAGCGCCAGCCAGGCGGCCCACCAGGGATGCGGCGCCCTTGAGACGCGCGCGGGGCAGGAAGCGCTTTCCGCCATCGGGGTGGATGCGTTGCAGGTTGACCAGCACGCCATCGCGGAACAGCGGCACCAACAGCAAGTTGCCTTGCTGGCGTAGGCCATGGGGGGCGGTGCCCTTGGCTTGCAGGTAGGGGTGATGGTGGCCGGCCGGCTGGGCAGTGGCCCACAGGTGGCGCGCTCGCTGGGCGGCCTCGGCGTGGTCTCGCTGGCGCTGGGCGTCTCGCTCTCGGCGCGCGCGTTCGGCGGCCTGCCGGGCCTGCTCTGCGGCGGCGGGGTCATGCTCGCCGGCCAGGGTGACGGTCTGCTGCTCCCCGGTGTGCCAGTACCCATAGACGGCCACCTCTGCCGTGGGGCAGACGTACCAGCCGGACAGGTTGCCTCGGCGCTTGTCGGGGGCGTCGAAGCGGTGAACATCACCATCGGCACAGATTGCCAGGCCAGTGACGCCTCGGGCGGCCAGGGCCTCGGCCAGTGCGATGGTGATGCTATGTTGGTGGGGCGCGTGGTGCGCGCGTGCTTGCCCCGGTGCCCGGCCCTTTTGGCCGGGCGCTCTCGTCTCAGCTCTCACGGAACGGGCCTCCTCCATCGGCATGGGCGGCTTCCAGGGCGTCGAAGATTCCGCGCATGGCGGCGCCTACCTGCCCGGTGGCAACGGCCAGCGGTTGGTGGTGGGCCTGGGGCTCGCCAGCTTCGGCCAGGTCGCGGGCGATGGTTTCCAGCCGGTTGCCCAACGCCAGCAGGTCGCTCGCGCTTTGCACCAGCACAGCGGCTTGTTCAAAAGTCATGGCGGCCACCTCCACGAATCTCGCGGATAAACTCGGCGCGCTCCTCCATGGCTACGGAAACCAGCGCCAGCAGCTCGGCCAGTCCATCGAGCTCGCTTTGCAGCAGGTCATCCCGCGCCAGCAGGCTGGCCAGCGCACAGGTGGACAGGCTCACTCGGCGCAACAGCGCTTCATCGCCAACGGTCAGCGCGAAGGAGGCGGCCAGGGTGTCTTGGCTTGGGCCTTCCCCTTCCTCGCTGCTGGCGCTCGGCAGTGGATCGCGGCAGGTGCCCACGGTGCCCACGGTTGGAGGTTCGGCGCCCTCCTCATGCTCGCTCAGCACCAGGGCGGCCGACTCGGGCAGGTCGCTGGTGCGGTCGCACTCCTCGGCCAACGCTCGGAGGATCGGCGCCAGCTCAAAGCCTGGGGCCTCCTCGATACGCTGGCGCTGCTGCGGATCGGCCAGGCGTGCGGTATCAAAGGTGATGGTGGTTTTCATGCCGCGCCCTCCCCGGTGGTGCCGGTGCGTGCGGCGCCAGCCGCTTGGCCATCCAGATGGTTGACCACGCAGGCCAGGGCGAACGCCAACCGCTCGGCCTCGGTGCCCTGCCGGCAGCAGGTGGTGATGATGGTGGGCGCCTCGGGGTCGAAGGTGGCGTCTAGCGCGCCATCGGCCTGGGGCTCAATCCAGCAGGCGTCAGGCCGGCCGGTGGCCTTGAGTGCGGATCGCCAGTCCTGGGCGGCTACCTGCTGGCACTCGCCAGTGCGGGCCAGGTGAACGGTGAAGGTGGGGGCGGCCTGGGCGGTGGTATGGGCTTCCATCAGGCCACCTCCCCGCGCTTGGCGTCATACTCTTGCAGGCGGGCCAGGGGCCAGCGGGTGCAGTTGTCGCCCAGCTTCACCGGCTGCGGAAAGCGGCCCTCACGCGCCCAGCGCCAGATGGTCGGGACGCTCACGCGGTAGCGGCTGGCCACCTCCGTGACGGGCAGGAATACCGGGGCGGTCGCGGTAGTATCGGCGGGTGCCATTGTGCTTCACCTTGTCTTTTGCGGGTTTGCAAGGTGAAGGCTGGCGGATCAGGCGGGCGAGGTAATGGTCAGTTTTCGTCGGTTTCTGACCAATGGGCTTTCACGTTGGCTTCGATAGCGTCGGCCTGCTTTTCAAGGCTTTGCAACGCCTCCTTCATGCCGGGCGAATAATAGGCTCGCTTCACTACGGATGCAGACATTCCAAATGGCTCGCCTGCACGCTCAAACAGCGCTTCGCCAATGGGGTACGCTTCGGGGTCTTGCCGGTGCAGGCTGAATACTGCCAGAACGGCCGAAACACGATCACCGCCACGCCTGTCTACTTGCCGCTTAGGGTGGGCAGGAAGGCCGGCATCCTGTCCGAAATACTCAACTCGCTTGTGATGGTAGGCACTCGCAGAGATAGATAGGGCGCGGAAGTGGTGCGCCTCGGGGGGCTGTCTGCCGCTTTGTGACCAATCGCGCAATGCGTCAATGGCGGCCAGCAGGCGGCCAGGTCTCTCTCCGTGGGCTTTCGTCAGGCTTTCAGTTGCTTGGTCTCGCTTCCAGCGCGCCCAAGTCGTGTCATCTATCGCGGCGCTCAAGTTGGTATAGGGAACGTCACGCTGTGGAGTGCGGCCGCAGGCGTATTGAAATACAACGCGTGCGGCATCCTCCCTCGGCGTTGTCGCCGGGCCTTCAAGTATCCAAGGTGCCGGGGCTACCTTGTGGTTGGGGTAATCGCTGGTGTTTTTCAGCCTGGGGCTGGGGTATAGGCATAGGCTTGTGGCGCGCATGTACTCGGCCAGCCGGTCAAGCACGTTGTCCAAGTCGGCTTGGATCGCCTTCAACTCGTCATCCATGGGCGCACCTCCTCGGGCTGGCGCTGGCCTGGGGTGATCCAGCGGGCGGCCTCCTCGGCCGGTTGGTGGTGATCGGCGGCCGGGCGCTGCTGCTGACGCCTACCTTGTCCGCAAGTATCCGCAGAACGTCCGCAGGCGGCCCGGCCGGTAGCGGTGCGGCTTTCCGCAAGTCCGCAAAATCCGCAGCCGGCCGGCGCCAGCGGGGCGCGCTTCACGCTCGGGCAGCGCCAGCCGCTTGGCCATCCAGATGGTTGGCCACGCAGGCCAGGGCGAACGCCAGGCGCTCGGCTTCGGTGCCCTGCCGGCAGCGGGTGGTGATGATGGTGGGCGCCTCGGGGTCGAAGGTTGCGTCAATCGCGCCATCCGCCTGGGGCTCAATCCAGCAGGCGTCAGGCCGGCCGGTGGCCTTGAGCGCGGATCGCCAGTCCTGGGCGGCCACCTGCTGGCACTCGCCAGTGCGGGCCAGGTGAACGGTGAAAGTGGATGCAGGCTGGGCGGTGGTGGTCTGGTGCTTCATGTCGGCTTTCCTTATTGCTCGGCGGCGGCTTCGCTGCTGCCTCGGATTGGGGCCACGTTGCCGGTGGCCGGTGGGGTGGCCAGGAAGCGCGCCCATTGCGTCATCAGCGTGGCGCGCTTGGCCAGCAGGTCGCCGCGCCGATAGGCGGCCTCGGCGTGGTTCTTGATCGTGTGGGCCAAGGCCATCTCGGCGACATGGTGCGGGGTGCTGGTGCGCTCGGCGGCCCAATCGCGGAAGGTTGAACGGAAGCCGTGGACGGTGGCCTTGTCATATACCTTCATCCTCTTGAGTACGGCGGCCAGGGTGGCGTCGGACAGCACGCCTCCTCGCGGGGCAGTGAATACCAGGGGGCTATCCTCGCGGCGGGGCAGGGTGGCCAGCAGGGCCAGGGCCTCGGGCGCCAGCGGTACGCGATGCTCGCGGCCTGCCTTCATCCGGTTGGCCGGTATCGTCCAAACCTTGCCGGCCATGTCGATCTCGTCCCACGTCGCCGCGCGGGCCTCGCCGGATCGGGCGGCCGTCAGGATGGTGAACATCAGGCACCGGGCGGCTATACCGTCGCGCTTGGCCAGTACCTCCATGAAGCTGTGCATGTCCTCCATCGGCATGGCGCGGTGATGCTCCACCTTCGCCACCTTGGAAGGCTGGGGCAGGATCGCGTCAAGGTTGCCTTTCCAGCGTGCGGGGTTCTCGCCGCTGCGGTGGCCATTGACGGCGGCCCACGACAGAACAGCCTCGATGCGCTGGCGAACGCGGGTCGCAGTCTCAGTCTTGGTCTGCCAGATCGGCTCAAGCACTTGCTTAACGTGCGCCAGCTCAATATCGGCCACGCTCATGGGGCCCAGCACCGGATAGGCGTAGGTCTCAAGTGTGCTTGCCCATTGCTTGGCGTGCTTCGGGTTGCGGGCCTCGGCTTGCTTCTTGGCTATCACCGCCTCGGCTGCCTTCTCGAAGGTCATTTCCTTGAGACGCGCGGCCAGGGCGGTAGAACGGAGGCGCTGGCGCTCGGCTACCGGGTCGATGCCCTGGGTGATGCGCTCGCGGGTCTCTCGGGCCTTGTCGCGCGCCATGGCCAGCGTGGTATCGGGGTAGCCTCCTAGGCCAATGTCCCGGCGCTTGCCGGCCACGGTGGCGCGCAGTATCCAAGTACGGGCGCCGGTCTGGGTCACTTGCAGGTGAAGGCCGGCCACGCCTCCCACGGCGAACAGGCCAGGCGCTGTCAGGCGCTTGACCTCTATCGGCGTCAATTCTCTGGCTTTCCTTGGCATGGCGGCATACCCCACTAAGTACCCAACAAAGGATTTGCGCTTGTACGATATGCCTTAATACTTCCTAATACAAGGTGATACTGTAAGTGATTGATTTTTAAGGCTTGAATTTTCGAAAGACGAAAAAAAGCCGCTGTAATCAGCGGCTTTTTTAAGCGTCTGGCGGAGGGACAGGGATTCGAACCCTGGAAGGGCGTTAACCCTTGCCGGTTTTCAAGACCGGTGCATTCAACCGCTCTGCCATCCCTCCGGCTCACGGGGGCGAATATTACCAGTTATGCTCTGCAGGTCAAGGGGTTCCCGACAGGAAGCACCGCATGAAAGCGACAATCGGGGCGAACGCAGGCACGGCATGTCAGCACGATGCAGGTACGTGGTTGCTGCACATGCTTGCGATGACCAGACGTTGAGCCTTGCCTTACTAAGGGGTTGCGTCGGGAACCAACGAACGGCATTCTTGGTCCACTGCAGAGATCAACAAAGATCAACCACAGGGAGCTCTGGATCAATGGCCTACCACGACACACATGTGGCCCAGCACTCGTCCCAAGCCGTCAGCACCAACAAGGTGCTGCGCAATACCTATGCGCTACTGGCGATGACCCTGCTTTTTTCCGCCGTCACAGCGGGTGCCGCCATGGCCATGGGCGTCGAGCGGATGAACATCTTTGTGTTCTTCATCGGTGCATACGGCTTGATGTTCCTGGTACACAAGACCGCCAACTCGGCCGCCGGCCTGCTGGCGACCTTTGCCTTCACTGGCTTCATGGGCTTCACGCTCGGCCCCATCCTAAGTGCCTACCTGGCCCTGCCCAACGGCGCGGCGCTGATCATGAATGCGCTGGCCATGACCGGCCTGACCTTCATCGGCCTTTCCGCCGTGGCGCTTGTCAGCAAGAAGGACTTCAGCTTCCTCGGCAACTTCCTGATGGCCGGTGCCATCGTGCTGATCCTGGCCATGGTGGCAGGGCTGATCTTCCAGATCCCGACCCTGATGCTCATGGTGTCGGCAGGCTTCGTGCTCTTCGCCTCGGCGGCCATCCTCTACCAGACCAGCGAGATCGTGCACCGTGCCGGCGAGACCAACTACATCCTCGCCACCATCACGCTCTATGTGTCGATCTACAACCTCTTCATCAGCCTGTTGTCACTGCTCGGCATCATGAGCAACGACTGACCGCGAATCGGCTAGGTGCTCGCAGGCCCCGCACACGCGGGGCCTGCGCATTTGGATGGAAGCCCACCACATGCGATACGCCTTACTCGTCCAAGGCGCGCCCTACAGCAGCCAGGCCAGCCATTCGGCGCTGCGCTTTGCCTCTGCGCTGCTTGCCAGGGGGCACGTGCTCGAGGCCGTCTTCTTCTATCATGACGGGGTGTACAACGCGGCTCGCCTTGCGGCACCGCCGCAGGATGAGCCGCACCTGCATGATGCCTGGTGCGAGCTGCACCAAGCGCATGGGACGCGTCTCCAGGTCTGCATTGCGGCGGCGCTGCGGCGCGGCCTGCTCGATGCTCGCGAGGCGCAGCGGCATGGCAAGAGGGGGCACAGCGTGGAAGCCCCGTTCGAGCTGACAGGCCTTGGCCAGTTGATCAGCCTGGGGCAGGAGGTCGATCGCCTTGTCACCTTTGCACCCTGAGGAGGCTGTCATGAGCCAACAAGACCCGGCATGGCAAGGCGACCTGCTGGTTGTGCTACGACATGCGCCCCATGGCAGCAGCTGGCTGCGAGAAGGGCTGGACGCCGCCCTGGTGGCAGCGGCCTTCGGGCAGAAGGTGAGCCTGCTGTTCCATGGCGATGGCGTGGCGGCGCTGATCAAGGGCCAAGGCTCGGGCGCTCTCGGCCAGAAGGGCACGAGCGCCACGCTCGACATGCTGGCCATGTATGACATCGAGTCGATCTACGTGGATGACTCGGCCAGGGCCGCGCTGGAGCTCACGGAAGAGGACCTCATGCTTAGCTGCCGGGAGGCCGACAGCGCGACTATCGCGGGATTGATCGCCGGGCATGCCCTGGTCCTGACGTTCTGACGGCAGCAGACACTTCGCGAGGAGCCCATGATCCTGCATATACTCAACCGCTCGCCGGGCACCAGCCTCGCCTACCGTGATGCGCTGGCCGGTATGGGCCCCGAGGACCGCCTGCTGCTGATCGAGGATGGCGTGCTTGGCGCCCTGGCGTCACAACTGCCCCATTTCCAGGCAGTCCAGGGCCGCATCTTTGCCCTGCGTGAAGACCTCGTCGCCAGGGGCCTGGACGGACGCTGCGATGCGAGCGTCCAGGTCGTGGATGTGGACGGCTTCGTGACCCTGACCGAAGAAGCCGACAAGACGGTGAGCTGGTTCTGATGGCTTCCACCGCTATCGCTCGCTATCTCGACGTCGCCGGTGGCCAGGTTGCCCTCGACCCCGAAGGCTACCTGGTCGACCTCAGCGCATGGACCCCTGGCGTGGCGAACGCCCTGGCCGCCGAGGAGGGGCGCGAGCTGACCGACGAGCACTGGGAGGTCATCAGGGTGCTGCGCGACTTCTACCAGCGCTACGAGGCGGCACCCGCCATGCGCCCGCTGGTCAAGGCCGTAGGGCAGGCGCTAGGGCCCGAGAAGGGCCGCTCGGTGCATCTGATGAAGCTCTTCCCGGACAGCCCGGCCAAGGTCGCGGCTCGACTGGCCGGGCTTCCCAAGCCTGCCAACTGTCTCTGATGCCATGAATTTCCTCGCCCACGCCTGGCTTGCCCGCGGAGGTAGCGATGAGTTCCTTTACGGCAACCTGATCGCCGACGGGGTGAAGGGCAGCGACCTTTCCGCCTGGCCGCAGGAGGTGGCCAAGGGCATCCGCCATCACCGCCGGGTCGACGCCTTCGTCGACGCCCATGCCACGGTGCTCTCGGCGCGTCGACGCGCACCCCAGCCCTACCGCCGCTATGCGGGTATCGCACTCGACCTGGTATGGGACCACTTCGTGGCGCGTGAACTGGCGCTGCACCAGCGCGAATCCGAACTGGTTGCCCGCAGCTACCGGCTGCTGCGCCAACGGCCTGCGCCGGCGCGCCTTGAGCGGATGATTCCGACCCTGGTGACGCAGGACTGGCTGCATCGCTATGCCGATTTTGCATTCACCTGCCGGGCGGTCAGCGGTATCGGCCAGCGCCTCTCGGGGCCGAATCACCTGGCGGCTCTCGTTCCCTGGCTGCAGGCAGACTACGATCACCTGAGGCAAGATTTCGCGCAGCTGTGGCCGGCCGTTGCCGCCGAGCTCGAGGTCGAGCCAGGCGGCGCTTAGCCCCGCCGCCTCAGTCGGCCCTGAGCCACAGGCAGGCCACCTGGTCTCCCGCTTCTATCCGGCTATCGGCCGGGATGACCGCCAGCGCGTCGGCCACCACGCAAGACGAGAGCACGCCCGAGCCTTGGTCCGCATAGGCATGCGCCGTGTTGCCGCCAGCGTCCATGGCGAGGGAAACGCGCATGTAGTGCCGCCGTGGCCCGGTGTGTGTGGCAAAGGCGGCACGCGCGTAGAACGTGGGCAGCGTGGCAAGCTCCGGGCAGGCGAGCAGGGCGCCCATGAGGGGTCGCAGGAACAGCCAGGCGGCCACGAAGCTGGATACGGGGTTGCCGGGCAGGCCGACGAAACGCACTTCACGCCCGCTGCTGTCGGCAAGCCGGCCCAGCGCCAGTGGCTTGCCGGGCTTCAGCGCCAGGCGCCAGAGGTCGAGCCGACCGATCGCCTCGATGGCCGCCTTGACGTGATCCTCCTCGCCCACGCTGACACCGCCCGTGGTGACCACCACGTCGGCTTGCTCCGCGGCGTGCAAGAGCATGTCGCGGGTGCCCTGGGCGTCGTCTGGCATGCTGGCGACCAACGTCAGCTCGGCACCGAAGCGTTGCAGCAGCTCGCTCAGCATCGGCCGGTTGCTGTTGTAGATCTGGCCCGGCAGCAGGGGCCGGCCGGGCTCGACGATCTCGTCGCCGCTGGTGAGCAGGGCGACTCGCGGGCGCCGGCGCACCGCCACTTCGACGATCCCCTGGCTTGCCAGGTGGCCCAGGGCCGCGGCATTGAGGCGGTGGCCACGGCCAAGCAGCACGCTACCGGCGGTCACGTCGCAGCCACGGTGGCGCACGTTGTTGTTTACCGGCACATCGGATGGAATCTTCACGGTGTCACCGTCGGGCTCGACCTTTTCCTGCATGACCACGCAGTCGGCGCCGGACGGCAGCGGGGCGCCGGTGAAGATCCGTGCGCAGGTCCCCCGCGCCAGCGGCTGCGGGGCAATCCCGGCCGCGATGCGCTGCACGATGGGCAAGGCCTGGCCGGCATCCGCGTGGTGCAGGGCGTAACCGTCCATCGCGCTGTTGTCGAAGGGCGGCACGTCGAGCCGGGCGATGACCTCTTCGGCCAGCACGCGCCGCGCGGCCTGTTCGCAGGTCACGTTTTCCGACTCCACGGGCGAGACCTGATGGAGCAGCGCGGCCAGCGCGGCTTCGACGGACTGCAGCTCAGCCATGCTGGCCTCGCTCGGGAATCACCAGGTTGGCGAAATTGCAGGGCTTGTGGCGGCTGTCGAGCTGCTCGGCGAGCAGGCCGTCCCAGGCGGTACGGCACGCACCGCTGGAGCCGGGCAGGCAGAACACCACCGTGGCATTGGCCAGGCCGCCCAGGCAGCGGCTCTGGATGGTGGAGCTGCCGATTTCCTGGGCGGAAAGCTGGCGAAACTGTTCGCCGAACCCCTCGATTCGCTTGTCGAGCAGGACGGATATCGCTTCGGGCGTGGAATCCCGTCCGGTGAAGCCGGTACCGCCGGTCGTCAGGATGACCTGAACCTCAGGATCGGCGATCCACTCGGACACCACCGCCCGGATCCGGTAGATGTCGTCGATGACGATGCGACGCTCGACGAGGCGATGTCCCGCTTCCGTCAGGCATTCGATCAGCAGGGCACCGCTCTTGTCGCTGCTCAGGTCGCGGGTATCCGAAATGGTGAGCACCGCGATACGCAGTGGAATCATCGCCTCGCTCATGACTGCGCTTCCTGCTTGCCGGCCTGCCGCGCCTGGAAGGCGGCTAGCTGCTCCGGCGTGGCGTCCTGCTGGTACCGCGACTTCCACTCTGGATACGGCATGCCGTAGACATGCTCGCGGGCCGCTTCGTGATCAAGCGCGACACCGCGCTCGTCGGCGGCGGCAACCAGCCATTTCGCCAGGCAGTTCCGACAGAAATCGGCAAGGATCATCAGGTCGATGTTCTGCACATCCTTGTTGGCGTCCAGGTGCTCGAGCAATCGACGGAACGCCGCGGCTTCGAGCTGGGTACGGGTGGCATCGTCGAGATGCTGCATGGTGTCGCTCCTTCTTTGCGTTGCGCGTTGCTGCGGCCCATGCCGGCAGGCAGGCGGGCCGGGGTCAAGCGGCATCCCCGCGGGTACAGACCGAAAGCACGACGGCATCCTCTTCGCTGACGGACACCAGCGCATGCCCCATGTCGCTGTCGAAATAGATGCTGTCGCCCTGGGCGAGCTGCAGGGGCTCGTAGAACTCGGTATAGAGCCGTATCTCGCCCTGCAGCACCATCAGGAACTCCTCGCCGTCATGGCGGACCCACTCGCTGAACTCATCGAAGTGGCGCGCACGCACGATCGTCTTGAAGGGAATCATGCGCTTCTGGGCCAGCTCGCAGCTGAGCAGTTCATGCTCATAGGTGGGCGTGGGGTGGTGCTGCCCCTCTCCCTGGCGGGTAAGATCGCGTCGCCCCATGGTTCGCGGCTGGACCCGCGGCGGAGTCAGCAGCTGCGGCAGGTCGATGCCCAGCCCGTTGATGAGCTTCTGCACGGCGGTGAAGGTCGGCGAGATCTGGTTGTTTTCGATCTTCGACAGGGTGGAGCGAGCCAGCCCCGTTCGCTGGCTCACATCCTCCAGCGTCCAGTGGTTGGCCAGGCGAATTTCCTTGAGTCGCTCGCCCAGGCGCAGGGGCTCCACGAAGGGCTTGCGGCCGGCAGCAATCTTGAGTGCGGCCTGCTGGTCGGTTTTGGCGGGCATGGATTTCACTATAGGAAACAGATTTCCCGAAGCCTACCACAAGACGCCCGCCGTGCCTTGCTCGGCAGGCGCCGCGGCCCGCCCTGTCAGTCTTCGAATGGCAGCCCAAGCAGTGCCTTGACATGCGCTTCGGCGCTGCGGCCCAGAGAGTCGAGGTCATAGCCGCCTTCCAGCACCGAGACCAGGCGGTTGTCGGCATACAGCGCGGCGATATCCAGGGCCAGGCGGGTGACCCAGTAATAGTCCTCGTCTTCCAGGCAGAGCTCGGCCATGGCGTCCTCGCGGTGGGCGTCGAATCCTGCCGAGACCAGCACCAGTTCCGGCTTGAACGCGTGCAGCGCCGGCAGCCAGTCGTCCTCGATCGCGCGGCGGAAGGCGGCGCTGTCGGTGCCGGCCTCCAGCGGCGTGTTGACCACGTTCTGCCATTCGCTGCGCAGGTAGCGCCAGGGGTAGAAGGGGTACTGGAAGCTGGTGCAGATCAGGACTTCCGGATCGTCCTTGAAGATATCGATGGTGCCGTTGCACTGATGCACGTCGAAATCGAGGATGGCGACCCGGCGGGCTCCGTATTTCGCCTTGGCATGCGCGGCGCCGACTGCCACGTTATTGTAGAAGCAGAAACCCATGGCGTCGGTGGCTTCGGCGTGATGCCCCGGGGGGCGTACGGCGCAGAAGACATTGTCGGCCTGGCGGCGGTAGACCTGGTCGACGCCCCGGACCACGGCACCCGCCGCCATGCGTGCCGCCTCGAGGCTGTCCGGGTTCATCATGGTGTCGGAATCGAGCGTGACGATCCCCGTTTCAGGCACGCACTTGTCGAGCGCCCGCAGGTGCCGCAGCGGATGCACGCGGGCCAACTCCTCCTCGGTCGCCTCGCGGGCATCGGATTGCATGGTCTGCTGCAGCAGGCCGCTCAGCGCCAGGCGGGCGCTGATGGCTTCCAGGCGCAAGGGGCTTTCGGGATGCTCCGGACCCATATGATGAAGGTGGCAGTGAGGATGAGTGATGTACGCCGTGATCATATGGGTGGCTCCAGAGTGACTTGGATCACCATAATCTGCGTAACCCCTTGCACAACAGTGTCAATAAGTCGTACACAGGGTAGGCAAACCTGACCAGGCGGAGGGAGCGATTTGAGTACCCGGTTCTTGCGGCACTTCTTCGAGCCTCGCACCATCGCGGTGATCGGGGCTTCGGAGAAGCCTCACTCCATCGGTGGCATCGTGATTCGCAACCTGCAGGAAGCAGGCTTCCCGGGAACCATCTGGGCCGTCAACCTGAGAGGGTACGAAAACGTCTTCGGGCAACCCTGTGTGGCGCGAGTGCGCGACCTGCCGGAAGCCCCGGATCTCGCCGTGATCTGTTCGCCGGCCCCCACCTTGCCCAAGCTCATCCGCCAGCTAGGCCGCATCGGCGTCAAGGCGACGCTGGTACTGTCTGGGGGTTCGGATCTCGATGACGCGGAAGAGGGCGAGAGTTCGATCCGCGAGCGCATGCTCAGCGCCGCCATGGAGTCTGGCATCCGGGTCCTCGGGCCGGAGTGCATGGGCCTGATCGTGCCGGGCCGCAAGCTCAATGCCTCCTACGCCAGCCAGCCCGTCAAGCCGGGCAAGGTGGCCTACCTGGGTCAGTCGGGCATGCTCGGCAACGCCATGATCGACTGGGCGGCAGGGCGCGGCATCGGCTTTTCGCACCTGATCACGGTCGGTGACAGCGTCGACGTGATGCTCCCCGACCTCATCGACTATATCAACCAGTACGCTCCTACCCAGGCGATCCTGCTGCACCTGGAGCGAATCCAGGATTCCCAGCATTTCATGACGGCACTGCGTGACGCCTCGCGTCACCGCCTGGTGCTGGCGATCAAGAGCGGGCGCACGCCGGAGTCCGACCTGACCAACCTGCCGCCGACACCGGGCATTGCCAACCGGGACATGGTGTTCGACGCCGCCCTGTCGCGGGCGGGCGTGGTGCGGGTCAACGACTCCGACGAACTCTTCGATGCGCTGATGACGCTGTCCCAGATGAAGCCGCTCAAGGGCGACCGGCTGGCCATCGTATCGAATGGCCTAGGCCCCGCCATGCTGGCCATCGACAAGCTGATCAGTTCCGGTGGCCGACTGGCCCGCTTCAGCGACGAGACCCGCCAGGCGCTGAAGAAGGGTGACTTCGACATGAGCAAACCGGGCGAGAACCCGGTGGACCTGGGCGGCAACGGCACCCCGGAAAAGCTGGTCGAAGCGCTGGAGATCGTGGCGGCTGACCCCGGGGTCGATGCGGTGCTGGTGGTACATGCCCCCACGCGCCTGGCACCGTCGAAGGTCACTGCGCAGGCGATCATTGCCAATCGCAAGCGCTTTCGACGCAACCTGCTGACCAGTTGGATGGGGCTGGAGGGCGCCCTCTATGCCCGCCATGAGTGCAGCATGGCCGGCATTCCGACCTATGTTTCGCCGGAAAAGGCGGTCAAGGCCTTCATGCACATGGTGGATTACCAGCGCGTCCAGGCGCTGCTGCAGGAAACGCCCCCAAGCCTGCCGTTTACCACCACGGCCGACATTCGAGGCCAGTGCCGTCAACTGATCGAGCAGGCCCGGGCGGAAGGGCGCGAGACCCTGTCGCACTCCGAGGCGGCCCAAGTGCTCGAAGCGTACGGCATTCCCACCGCGCCGAGCCGCTACGTGCATACGCCGGAAGAGGCCGCCGAGGCCAGCCAGGCGTTCGAGGGGCCCTGGGCGCTCAAGATCGTGCATGACGGCAACTGCCGGCCGTTTCGCTATCGCAAGCATCCGCACAAGCTGTCGGCAGGGCTGATGCAGGATCTTCACGACGCCCAGCAGGTGGCCGATGGCCTGGTCATCCTGGGAGACAAGCTGCGCGAGAAATTCCCCCCGGTGAAAATTCGCGAATACTGCCTGCAGCCCATGCAGCGCGGCAAGCACTCGATGCAGCTGTGTGCCGGCATTACTCGCGACCCGGTGTTCGGGCCGCTCATCGTGTTCGGCATCGGTGGCTACAAGGTCAACGTGCTGGCCGACCGCCAGGTGGCACTGCCGCCCTTGAACATGACGCTGGCCGCCGATGTCATTGGCCGCACTCACGCCGCCAGGCTGATCCGCGAACACTCCTCCCACCCGGAGCGTGACCTCACCCGGCTCTGCCAATTGCTGGTCAAGCTATCGCAGATGGCCTCGGACCTGCTCGAACTGCGCGGCCTGGAGCTCAACCCGCTGCTGCTCAACCGCGACGGCCTGGTGGCGGTGGACTTCGCCCTCGACCTTGGCCATCCGGCGCGCTTCGCGATCATGCCGTATCCGGAAGAGCTGCGGGAATGGATCAACCTGCGCAATGGCATGAAGGTGGAAGTGCGCCCGATCCGCGCCGAGGACGCTCCGCTGATCACCAGCTTCCACTCGCAGCTCTCCGAGGAGAGCATCCGCTTCCGCTATTTCCACAACAAGTCAGACTTGAGCCAGCGCGACCTGTCGATGCTGTCGCATATCAACTACGACCGACAGATGGCCTTCATCGCCGAGCATCACAAGGACGAAGGGGGCAAGGAAATGCTGGGTGTGGTTCGCGTATGGAACGACCCGGACAACATTCGCACCGAGTTCTCGATCATCGTTCGCGACGACATGGCCGGGCAGGGGCTCGGCAGCCTGCTGATGAACAAGATGATCGCCTACTGCAAGAGCATCGGCACATTGGAAATGGTCGGCAAGGTCATGGTCGACAACCACCCGATGCGGGCGCTGATGAAGCACCTGGGCTTCACCTGCCGCTACAACATGGAAGAGCAGGTCGTGGATGCGGTGATGCGGCTCAACGAACCCCAGAGCGAGTGGCAGCGGCTTCGCCTGGAAAGCCTGCCCGACTGAGCATGCCCAGTTTGCCGGGCGCCACCCGGGGTGGCACCTGGCGCGGGGCATCCTACGGGGCCAGGCGGAACGACGACCAGTTGCCGTCGCGCTGCTCGTAGCGGATGCGGTCATGCAGCCGGCTGGGCTGGCCCTGCCAGAATTCGAGCATCAGCGGCGTGACCCGATAGCCGCCCCAGTGGCCCGGGCGCGGAATTTCCTGGCCTTCGTAGGCCTGCTCGAAGCGGTGCTGACGCTCCTCGATCCAGTGCCGATCCGGAATGACCACGCTTTGGGTGGCGATCCAGGCGCCCAGCTGACTGGCGCGGGGGCGGCTGTCGAAATAGACGTTCGACTCCTCCTCGCTGACCTGCTCCACCAGGCCTTCGACCCGCAGCTGGCGGCCCAGTGACGGCCACCAGAACACAAGGGCGGCATGCGGCACGTTGGCCAGTTCGCTGCCCTTGTGGCTGTGGTAGTTGGTGTAGAACACCATGCCGCGCTCGTCGTAGCCCTTCAACAGCACGATCCTGGCATGGGGAAGTCCCTGGCTGTCCACGGTCGCCAGGGTCATGACATTGGCATCGTCCCCTTCCGAATCCAGCGCCAGTGCCATCCACTCGTCGAACAGCACCAGCGGGTCGGCGGGCACCTGCCCCTCTTCGAGCCGCCCGCCTTCATAATCCCGGCGAATATCGGCAATGTTGCGTGTCATGGCGTTCTCCTCTCGAATTTTTGTCTATGGTCGCCGCTGGCGGTATCCATCACAAGCGCCAACCTGGGTGGTGCTAGGCTCCACCCACTGACCAACCCAGCTGCACCATCAGCATATAGGCGCCAGTGCCTACCATAATCGACAGCAGGGCATTGCGCCGCCAGAGATGCAAAGCCGTCACCACAACGGCCGCCAGCAGCATCGGCAGCCCGTTGGGTCCCACGTTGAGTTCGGCCTGCACCAGGGGGCGGAAATCCCGCAGCGCATAGATCACCAGGATCAGCATGATCGCCGGGGGCAGGTAGCGTCCCAGGTGCAGGATGAACGGGTGATCAGCCTGGTGCGCCAGTGCCACGAAGGGCACTGCGCGGGTGGCCAGCGTGGCCAGGGCGCAGGCGACAATGTAGATGCCCAGCTCCAGGGCGCTCATGCGCTGTGCTCCTTGCCCCGGGCTTCACGCGGGCGGTGGTGGTGGTAGTGAGCCAGCAGCATCAGGCTCGCCGCGGCGATGGCGACCAGCAGCATGTGTCGGTCCGGCACCAGCAGGATGGCGCCGCCGCCGGCCAGCAGGGCGATCACGAAAGGCAGCCCCTGGCGCAATCGACGCGCCTGCTCGAGGGTGAGGACAATGAACAGCGCCGTCAGGGCGAATTCGATGCCGCGGCTGTCGAAATCCAGCGCGGTGCCGATCATGACGCCCGCCACCGTGCCGAGCACCCACCACAGCTGGTTGAGCGCGCTGATGCGAAACGCCAGGCCATGGTCGCGCTGTTCCTCTGCCGGCTGGGTGGTCAGCAGGGAATAGGTCTCATCGGTGAGCGCGAAGACCAGGTACGGCTTGCGCCAGCCGGCGCCCTGGAATCGCTTGATCAGCGATAGGCCGTAGAAGAGGTGGCGAGAATTAAGCATCAGCGTGGCAACGGCGACTTCCACGAGCCCGGCGCCGGCCGCCAGCAGCGCGACGGCGAGAAACTGCCCGGCGCCGGCATAGATGAACAGCGACATGAGCAGGGCGGCCCACCAGGGCACGCCGAGCTCGATGGCCAGGATGCCGAAAGCGGCCCCGAGGGGCAGGTAGCCGAACATGACAGGCACCGTGCGCGCCCCGGCAATACGCCAAGCGGAAAAGGGATGCGATGGGCTCAACGAGGCGGCCTCCTTGTGCAACGCCAGTGGCAACGTGCCGTGCCGTCGTATTCTATGGCACGTTGCGCTAATTGCTAGTGGATACCATCGCAAATCTTCTTTGAAGCAGCATGTTCAGCCAGAGTGCTAGGAATTGCCACCAGCCCTCATCTGCCGGCTGCGGAAGCGTGCATAGAACATGCACCCGGTGAACAGGCCCAGTGCCGCCAGCGCCTCGGCAATACCCAGCACGCCCTGGCCGGGAAGGGTGGCCACCATCACGCCCTGAATGAAATAGAGCAGGCTGACGAAGGCGAGCCAGGCGTGCCCTCGGGGGCGACGACCCATGATCGAAGGCAGGAACAGCACCAGCGGCAGGACACGGATCAGGATCGGCGTGAGCGGGTTGGTGCCGGCCTCCATGGCCAGGCCGCTCCAGACCAGCAGGGCCAGCAGCACCACATAGCTTCCGAGCACCAACTGGCGGCTGCGTTCGGTGAGCGGGTCGAGCCCGTGGCGCGCCTCGAGGGATTCCACCCACCGCCTCATGACGGCTCCCTCAGGCTTGCCAGCGCCAGTGCGAGCCGGCCCAGGCGCTTGCCCTGGGCACGCACCAGCGAGCGCTCGGTATCGGTCAGCGGCTGGTCGTTGCGCTGCCCGGCCAGGTGACTGGCGCCATAGGGCGTTCCGCCTGACGTGGTGGACATCAGTTCGATCTCGCTGTACGGCAGGCCGGCATACACCATGCCGTGGTGCAGCAGCGGCAGCAGCATGGAGACCAGCGTAGTCTCCTGGCCCCCGTGCAAACTCGAGGTCGAGGTAAACGCGGTGGCGGGCTTGTCCACCAGGGCACCGTTGAGCCACAGCGCGCTGGTCGAGTCGATGAAGTGCTTCAAGGGCGCCGCCATGTTGCCGAAGCGGGTCGGGCTCCCCAGTGCCAAGCCGGCACAGTGGCGCAGGTCATCCAGATCGGCGTAGATGGCTCCTTCGGCAGGAATCTCGGGGTCGACGGCCTCGCAGGTGGGCGACACCGGGGGCACGGTGCGCAGGCGGGCTTCGATGCCGGAGCACGACTCGACGCCGGCTGCCAGCTGTTCGGCCATGCTTCTCGTGGCGCCATGGCGGGAGTAGTAGAGAATCAATACGTAGGGCAGGGAGTCGCGCATCGTGGCTCCAGAGTACACGGCCGGGAGGATGGGGAGTCAATCGTCTGCATGGAGCAAGGCAAGGACGTCCTCGGGGGGGCGGCCGATCACGGCGCGCTTGCCGTCATCGGCGATGGGGCGCTCGAGCAGCTTGGGGTGGGAGACGATGGCTCGGATCACCTGCTCCTGGTCCTGCAGGTTGTTCTCCTCGACCTGCTGCCACTCGGGCTCCTGGGTGCGTACCAGCGCCTCGCCGTCGGCATCCAGCCGAGACATCAGGTCGCGCAGCTCGTCCTCGCTCAAGGGCTCGTCGAGGTAATGACGTACCGTCACCTCGGCGCCGCGCTCCTCCAGCAGCGCCAGTGCCTGGCGAGACTTCGAGCAGCGGGGGTTGTGATAGAGCGTAATGGCCATGCGAGACTCCTCGTTCCATGAAAGGTACCGGCATTGTAGAAGGGCAGGCTTGCCGGCCACAACCACAGCGCCTACCCCATGCGTCCAGGCTTGGCTCGATTCGTCTACCCGGCTTCGCCTTCAACGGCGGTGGCCTGGGCTTCCTCCAGGCGGCGATAGACCCAGGCGGTGCGTCCGTCGGCCAGCTGCATGGGCACGCGCCGGTAGCGGATCCCTAGCCGTTCATAGCGATCCAGCCGCTCAAGCTCATCGGCGGAAACGATGATCACCTCGCCGGCCGCTCGCTCGCCTGGCGCCTCGACCAGGTCGAGGCCATCGCGACGGAAGCCTTCGAGCACGGCCGGTTCGGTCTCGCCGGCGCGTCCCATCGCCAGCCAGCGGATGGGGGCCAGGCGCAGGGTACCGTAGACGAACACCGCATGAGGCCCCTCGCCCACGTCGGGCAGGTGATCGGGGCGCTCGTAGGTGAAGGGGCTCAGCAGGGTGAGCCACAGCCAGCTCAGCACGGCCAGCAGGAGGACGAACAGGCTCAGTACGACATCGCGAGGGCAGGGGCGCATGCACACTCCTTGTGTTTATGTCATCGCTATCCTGCCACGCCAGCTGCGGCAATGTCCGGTTGTTCTAACCAGGCTGAGTGCTCTGCTAGGATGACAAGTCCAGGCTCGTTCACAGCGGAGGTAGCCCATGACCCAGTCGGCATTCGAGGATCAGGACTTCAGGGCGCTAGTGGGCGATGTGAAGCCGCTGCGCAGGGGCGCCAATCGCGCCAGCCCGGGAACTCGCCGCAGCCGCCCCACGGAGGCCCAGCTGGCCCGACGCGAGAGCGCCCAGGCCGAGCTTGGCCAGGACAGCTTCCTCTCGGACGATTTCGTCGATCTGTTACCCCCGCACGACCCCATGGAGTTTCGTCGCGACGGCATCCAGCAGGGTGTCATCGACCGCTTGCGCCATGGCGGCTATGCCGCCCAGTCGCGCCTGCACCTGCTGCGCCGCCCGCTGGCCGAGTGTCGGCGCATGCTGCCCCCGTTCATACATGAAGCCTATGCGCATGACCTGCGCTCGGTGCTGATCGTGCATGGTCGCGGTCATGAGGTCGACAGCCCCGCCAACGTGCTGCGCTCCTACCTGGCGAAGTGGCTGGCCCAGTTCGAAGAGGTGCAGGCCTATGTCTCGGCGCAGTCGGCCGATGGCGGGCTGGGCGCCACCTGGGTGATGCTGCGCAAGAGCGAGCGGGCGAAGGCGGATAACCGCGAACGGCAGCAGAAGCGCCGCGGCTGAGGGCAGGTCGCACAGGCCGGCTGGGCGCGGCCTGTGCGGATCGGGCAGGCGGTGGCTAGACCAAGGCCGGTTCGGCTCGCTTCACGGCGTCGCGCATGCGCTTGCGGAAGAGCGGCTCGGGCACATCCACCGCCGGCTGGTAGGCCCGGCTGAAGGTAGTGAGCGCGTGCAGGGCGTCCTCGAGCCACTGGTCCTCACGCAGCGACAGGGCATCGAAGCCACAGCGGGTGAGGAAGAACACTTGATCGACCAATATGTCGCCGATGGCACGGATCTCGCCGGTGTAGCCATAACGCTCGCGCAGCAGGCGCGCCAGGCTGTAGCCACGGCCGTCGGTGAACTTGGGGAAGTCGATGGCGATCAGCGGCGCGTCGGCCAGCGCCTCGGCCAGCTCCGGCGTGAGTTCGGTGCCGCTGGCAAGCCAGGGGGCAAGCGCCTGGCCTTCTTCGCGTGCCAGCCAGTGCGCGAGGGGCACGATGGCCGGTGCATCGGCCGGCGCAGCCTCGTCCTCGCGGATCAGCACCCAGCGGTCTTCGGCCGGCTGTCCGTCACGGATGAAAGGGCGCATCGCAGCGTTCTGGTCAGGCATATACCCGCTCCTTGAAAGGCTTGAGGCCGATTCGGCGATAGGTTTCGATGAAGGTCTCGCCTTCGGCACGCTGGCCGACATAGACCTGCAGGACCTTGTCGATCACCTCGGGAACGCTCTCGCGGTCGAACGAGGGGCCCAGTATCTTGCCCAGCGAGGAGTCGTTGCCTTGGGCGCCGCCGAGCGAGATCTGGTACCACTCCTCGCCCTTCTTGTCGACGCCGAGAATGCCGATGTGGCCGACATGGTGGTGCCCGCAGGCGTTCATGCAGCCGGAGATGTTGAGCTCCAGCGGCCCCAGGTCATAGAGGTAGTCGATATCCTCGAAGCGCTCCTGGATCGCCTGCGCCACAGGGATCGACTTGGCATTGGCCAGCGAGCAGTAGTCGCCGCCCGGGCAGCAGATCAGGTCGGCCAGGGTGCCGACGGTGGGGTTGGCCAGGCCAAGCGCTTCCAGGCGATGCCAGAGCGCCTCGAGCCGATCCACGGCCACGTCGGCCAGCACCAGGTTCTGCTCATGGGTAACGCGAATCTCGCCGTAGCTGAACTCGTCGGCCAGGTCGGCCACCTGGTGCATCTGCTCCCAGGTCAGGTCGCCCGGCGAATGGCCACGGCGCTTGAGCGCCAGGGTAACGGCCTTGTAGCCCGGCACCTTGTGCCCCTGGACGTTGTTGGTGACGAAGCGCGCGAAGGCCCGGTTCTCGCCGCGCAGGCGCTCGAACTCGGCGATGGCGTCCTCGCCGATGGCGCGACGCTGCGGGTCGACGAAGTGCGACTGCATCGCCTCGACCACTTCATGGGTCAAGGTCTGCGGGCCATCCTTCAGGTGCGCCCATTCGGCGTCGACCCGGCGCCGAAACTCCTCGACGCCCAATGCCTTCACGAGGATCTTGATTCGCGCCTTGAACTTGTTGTCGCGACGGCCGAACTGGTTGTAGACGCGCACCAGCGCTTCCAGGTAGGTCAGCAGGTGCTGCCATGGCAGGTCGTCACGCACGATCTCGCCGATCATCGGTGTGCGGCCCAGGCCGCCGCCCGCCAGAACGCGCACCCGCACCTCACCCTTGTCGTCCCGCCACAGGCGCAGGCCCACGTCATGGACCTGGATGGCGGCGCGATCCTCGGCGGCCCCGGTCACGGCGATCTTGAACTTGCGCGGCAGGTAGGTGAACTCGGGGTGGAAGGTCGACCACTGGCGAATCAGCTCGCACCAGGGCCGCGGATCGACTTCCTCGTCTTCGGCCACGCCGGCGAACTGATCGGTGGAGGTGTTGCGAATATCGTTGCCGCTGGTCTGGATGGCGTGCATCTGTACGCTGGCAAGCTCGGCCAGCATGTCGGGCACCGTCTCCAGCTTCGGCCAGTTGAGCTGCAGGTTGGTCCGGGTGGTGAAGTGGCCATAGCCACGATCGTAGTCGCGCGCCAGATAGCCCAGCTTGCGCAGCTGGTACGACGCCAGCATGCCGTAGGGAATGGCGATGCGCAGCATCGGCGAGTGGCGCTGTACATAGAGCCCGTTCTGCACGCGAAGCGGCAGGAATTCCTCGTCGCTCAGGCGGCCGGCCAGGTAGCGATTCATCTGGTCGCGAAACTGGGCGACGCGTTCATTGACCAGGGTCTGGTCATGGGTGTCATAGCGATACATTCAGCCGGTCCTGCTGCTAGGGGATTGGCGAAGCGTCAGGGGCACCTTAACGCCCCAGCATTATTCTATGAAAGAATAAATCTTCATATTTTTTATACGAAAAGTAATATAAGGCGCAAGCCTCGTCGCACCGGCAGGGCCGGCACTTGTCGGCATCGGTCAATCGCAGGCCAGCAGGGCGCCCGCGCGTGCGGGCGCTGCCAGCCCCGTTACGCCGGGTCGTAGGAGAGCACCGGCGAGAGCCAGCGCTCCATCTCTTCCAGGGGCATGCCCTTGCGCTGTGCCAGCGCCTCGACCTGGTCGCGGGTGATCTTGCCGGTGGAGAAGTACTTCGACTGCGGATGCGAGAAGTACCAGCCCGATACCGCCGCGGCCGGCCACATGGCGAAGTTCTCGGTCAGCTCGATGCCGGCATTGCCGGTGGCGTCGAGCAGGCGGAACAGGGTGCGCTTCTCGGTGTGGTCGGGGCAGGCGGGATAGCCTGGCGCCGGTCGGATCCCCTGGTACTTCTCGGCAATCAGCGAGTCGTTGTCCAGCGTCTCGTCGGGCACGTAGCCCCAGAACTCCTTGCGTACGCGCTCGTGCATGCGCTCAGCGAAGGCTTCGGCCAGGCGGTCGGTAAGCGCCTGTACCATGATCGCGTTGTAGTCGTCGCCAGCGGCCTTGTAGCGCTCGGCCAAGGCTTCGACGCCGTGGCCTGTGGTCACGGCAAAGCCACCGATCCAGTCGGGCTTGCCACTCGCCTTCGGCGCGATGAAGTCCGCCAGGCTGTAGCAGATGCCGTCGCGGTTCTTGGTGGTCTGCTGGCGGATATGATGCAGACGCTCGATCACCACGCTGCGTGTTTCGTCCGCATACACCTCGATGACGTCGTCATCGACGCTGTTGGCCGGCCACAGGCCGATCACGCCGCGCGCCTCGACGCGTTTCTCGTCGATCAGCTTGCGCAGCATCTGCTGGGCGTCGGCGAACAGGTTGCGTGCCGCCTCGCCAACCACGGCGTCGTCGAGAATCCTGGGATACTTGCCCGCCAGCTCCCAGCTCATGAAGAAGGGCGTCCAGTCGATGCGCTCGACGAGTTCCTCGATGTCGTAGGCCTGGAACGTCTTGAGCCCGGTCATGGCAGGGCGCGGCGGCATGTAGCCGTCCCAGTCGATGGGCAGCTTGCGCTGGCGGGCCTCGGCATAGGAAAGGTCGGCGGCCTTGGGCCGGCGCTTGGCGTTGCGGTCGCGCACCTGCTCGTATTCCGCCTTGATCTCGGCCACATAGGTGGGCTTCAGGGTCGGCGAGAGCAACTTGCCGGCCACGCCCACCGCACGCGAGGCGTCGGCGACATAGATCACCGGCTCGGCGTACTGCGGGTCGACCTTCACCGCGGTATGCGCCTTGGAGGTAGTGGCGCCGCCGATCAACAGCGGCAGCGAGAAGCCCTGGCGCTGCATCTCCTTGGCCACGTGGACCATCTCGTCCAGCGAGGGCGTGATCAGGCCCGAGAGGCCGATGATGTCGGCGTTAACCTCGCGGGCCGTCTGCAGGATCTTCTCCGCGGGCACCATGACGCCGAGGTCGACCACCTCGTAGTTGTTGCACTGCAGGACCACGCCGACGATATTCTTGCCGATGTCGTGCACGTCGCCCTTCACCGTGGCCATGACGATCTTGCCCTTGGCCTGGCTGTCCTCGCTCTTCTCGGCTTCGATATAGGGAATGAGGTAGGCCACCGCCTGCTTCATCACCCGCGCCGACTTGACCACCTGGGGCAGGAACATCTTGCCGGCGCCGAACAGGTCGCCGACCACGTTCATGCCATCCATGAGCGGGCCTTCGATCACCTCGATGGGGCGTGCGGCCTGCGCCCTGGCCTCTTCGGTATCCTCTTCGATGAAGGCGGTGACGCCCTTGACCAGCGCATGCTCGATGCGCTTGTTGACCGGCCAGGAGCGCCACTCGAGATCCTCCTTCTTCGCCGCGCCGCTGCCGTCGCCCTTGTACTTCGCGGCGAGGTCGACCAGGCGCTCGGTGCCGTCGCTGCGACGATTGAGCACCACGTCCTCGACCGCCTCGCGCAGCTCCGCCGGGAGGTCGTCGTACACCGCCAGCTGGCCGGCGTTGACGATGCCCATGGTCAGGCCGGCACGGATGGCGTGGTAGAGGAAGACGGAATGGATCGCCTCGCGCACCGGGTCGTTGCCGCGGAAGGAGAACGACACGTTGGAGACACCGCCCGAGACCATGGCATGCGGAAGGTGCTCGCGGATCCAGCGGGTGGCCTCGATGAAGTCGACGGCGTAGTTGTCGTGCTCCTCGATGCCGGTGGCGATGGCGAAGATGTTGGGGTCGAAGATGATGTCTTCCGGCGGGAAGCCGACCCGCTCGACCAAGAGTTCGTAGGCGCGCTGGCAGATCTCGGTCTTGCGCGCGAAGGTGTCGGCCTGGCCGCTCTCGTCGAAGGCCATAACCACCACGGCGGCACCGTAGCGGCGACACAGCGTGGCCTGCTCGATGAAGGACGCCTCGCCCTCCTTGAGCGAGATCGAGTTGACCACCGCCTTGCCCTGCACGCACTTGAGGCCGGCCTCGATGATCTCCCACTTGGAGGAGTCGATCATGATCGGCACCCGGGCGATGTCGGGCTCTCCGGCGATCAGGTTGAGGAAGCGCACCATCGCTTCCTGCGACTCCAGCATGCCCTCGTCCATGTTGATGTCGATGACCTGGGCGCCGTTTTCCACCTGGTCCAGCGCCACCTCCAGCGCGGTGGTGAAGTCCTCTTCGACGATCAGGCGCTTGAAGCGCGCCGAGCCGGTGACGTTGGTACGCTCGCCGACGTTGACGAACAGCGAGCTCTTCTCGATGTTGAAGGGCTCGAGCCCCGACAGGCGGCAGGCGCGGGGACGCTCGGGCACCCGGCGCGGCGCCACGCCCTGGATGGCCGCGTGAATCGCGGCGATATGCTCAGGCGTCGAGCCGCAGCAGCCGCCAATGATGTTGACCAGGCCGCTTTGGGCGAACTCGGCGACAATGGCCGCCATCTCTTCCGGCGTCTGGTCGTACTCGCCGAACTCGTTGGGCAGGCCGGCGTTGGGGTGCGCCGAGACGAAGGTGTCGGCCTTGGTGGAAAGCTCCTCGAGGTAGGGGCGCAGCTCCTCGGCCCCCAGCGCACAGTTCAAGCCGACGGAGATCGGCTGGGCGTGGCGAATCGAGTTCCAGAAGGCCTCGGTGGTCTGGCCAGAGAGAGTACGCCCGGAGGCATCGGTAATGGTGCCCGAGATCATCACCGGCAGCCGCTCGCCGCGGTCGTCGAACAGTGTCTCGAGGGCGAAGATGGCCGCCTTGGCGTTGAGCGTGTCGAAGATGGTCTCGATCAGGATCAGGTCGGCGCCGCCCTCGATCAGGGCCTCGGCAGCTTCATAGTAGTTGTCGCGCAGCTCATCGAAGGTGACGTTGCGCTTGGCCGGGTCGTTCACGTCGGGCGACAGCGAGGCGGTTCGCGAGGTCGGCCCGAGCACCCCGGCCACGTAGCGCGGCACGCCGGTCTCGGCCGCCACCGCATCGCATGCCTCGCGCGCCAGGCGCGCCGACTCGCGGTTCAGCTCAACCACCAATGCTTCCATGCCGTAGTCGGCCTGGGAGAGGCGGGTGCTGTTGAAGGTGTTGGTCTCGACGATGTCGGCGCCAGCCTCGAGGTACTGGCGGTGGATGCGAGTGACGAGCTCCGGGCAGGTCAATGCCAGCAGGTCGTTGTTGCCCTTCAGGTCAGAAGGCCAGTCGCGGAAGCGCTCGCCACGAAAGTCGGCTTCATCGAGCCGGGCGTTCTGCAACATGGTACCCATGCCGCCATCCAGCATGAGGATGCGCTCGCCGAGACGCTCGGTGAGGGTGGCGGTCAATGCAGAAGGTAGGGCGGCCATGGGTCGGGTCGGTCTCCAGCGAAATCACGTCCAAAAGGGTCGACCGCGGGGGCGCCTTCTTGGATGGCGTCTTGTCAGGGGCGGTCAGGTTACCCGGCCATGGTAGCAAAAACAGGGGCCTGGGGGCAGGGTGGTCAAAAACCAACCAAAATGGTCGGGATTGTGTCGTGACGGGGTTTTGCTTACCATATAAAGCATGTCACCTATGGTCGGCACCGACGGCGCCGGCCCGACCAGCGAGAACAGCATGAGCGAGATCATCCAGATTACCGACAGCGCCCAGGATTACCTTGCCGAACTGCTCGAGAAGCAGAGCGTCGAAGGGATCGCGGTGCGCATCTTCATTACCCAGCCTGGCACGCCTTACGCCGAAACCTGTCTGGCCTATTGCCGCCCCGGCGAGGAAGAGCCCACCGACCAGGCGCTTGGGTTTACCAAGCTCAAGGTCTTCGTCGACAAGAACAGCGTTCCCTTCCTCGAGGAAGCGGTGGTCGACTTCAATGCCGACCGCATGGGCGGGCAGCTCACCATCAAGGCTCCCAATGCCAAGATGCCCAAGGTGAACGCCGACAGCCCCATGGAAGACCGGGTCAACTATATTCTCTACAGCGAGATCAATCCGGGGCTGGCGGCGCACGGCGGCGAGATAAAGCTGGTCGAGTTGACCGAGGACAACGTGGCCATCCTGGCCTTCGGCGGGGGTTGCCAGGGTTGCGCCGCGGTCGACCTGACGCTGAAGGAGGGGGTGGAGAAGACGCTGATGGAGCGCATTCCCGAACTCGCCGGCATTCGCGACGTCACCGACCATACCGACACCAGCAATGCCTACTATCGCTGAACCCTGAAGCACCGCCGAGCCCTGCATCGCAGGGCCTTCCCTCTCTGGCTAAGCCTTCTCCTCATGGCGCGCCGACGGTGCGCCATGAGGGGGTTCGCCAGGATATCAGCGCTCGGTTCCGGAAGGCTCCGTCGCGGCGCTCTCCGCCGCCTCCTCACGCAGCTCTTCGCGGTGCCGATCGCCCGGTTCCTGCCAGATGCGCCGCGACAGCTCCTGCTCCAGCGCCCTGATTCTCCCCGCCTGCTCATCGAGATGGCGTTTCTGGTCGTCGATGCGCGCCTGCAGCAGCGAGTGCTCGTGGCGGAGCGTGTCGATTCTTTCCTCGGCCCGACTTCTGGCCCACTGCGCCTCCCGATGCCGCTTCTCTTCCTGGGCGAGTGCCGCCTGCGTCTCGTGCAGCTGCCGCTGCAGGGCTTCCTGGCGCTTTTCCATCTGTTGCTGCGCCGCCTGGTGCCGCTTCTCGTTCGAGAGTCGCTCCTGGCGCGCCTCGTCGAGCAGCGCCATCAGGCGTGATTCGGCTGATTCGTGTCGCTGCTCTTCCTGGACGAGGCGCGCCTGGTGCTGGGCGTCACGCTCGGCAAGGCCCTGCTGGTAGGCCTGCGCCTGCTGCTCGTTCTCGGCTTGAAGCTGGTCAAGCTGCTGCAGGCTGCGCGATAGCCGCTCTGCCAGCTGGCTGGCCCGCTCGATCGCCTGTTCGCGCTCGGCTTCCGCCTTCGCCAGGGCGGCGCTGCGCTGCTCCAGGCGCTGTTCGGTGCCGGCCAGGTGCGCGGCGAGCGCCGTTTCGCGCTGCTCGGCGTCCTCTACCTGGCGCTGGGCAGCCAGCATGGCTTCCCGGGCATCGGCAACCTGGCGATCCGCCTCTTCACGATAGCGGCTCAGGGCCTCGCCGGCTTCTTCCTGGGCCTTGCCCCACAGGCCTTCGACAAGTCGCTGGACCGATTCGGGCATTGCCAGGGCAATCGGGCTCTCGCGGTTGGTTTCTCGACGGTTCCGCCATTCGCGCAGATGGTCGCTGATGGTGGTGAAGCTACCGGTTCCCAGCACCTCGCGAATCTTCTGCACGCTCGGCGCTTCCCCCTTGGCCTGAAGGGCCTCGATCGCCCGCTGAACATCCTCATATTGCACACCGCTGCGTGCCATCACGGCCCTCCTTGAAAGAACAAGCGAATGCTTGAGTCATGCCGCAGGCGTTGCTTGTTGTGTCTTTTCCCTGCGCCCGCCGTTCGAAGGATAGCGGCATTCGACGAAAGGGGGAAGTAAATTACATTATACGTAATATGTAATTACCTGTAATAAAATGCCATAAATTCAAGATTACCCGCCTTATCTTGAATATCTAGGTGCTACAGGTAACACTGGCCACTCCACCCCAAGGAAGCACCAACCTTCATGAAGTCGACGGACGCGCCGGGACAGGACTTGCTTACGCCCCTGATGGCTTCCGCCATGCCACGCCAACATATTGACCGGAAAGAAAATTTTCTTGGAACGGGAAGGGGCGCGACATCCCGCATTGACGCCCGCAGCGATGCCGAGGCGGTGGCGCTGTGGCTTGTCGAGTTCCGCGAAAGCCCCCAGACGATGCGCGCCTACCGTCGAGAGGCTGAACGCCTGCTGCTGTGGCTCGACACTCAGGGACGGAGACTGGCCGAACTGCGCCGCCACGAGCTCGATGCCTACGAGGCGTTCCTGGCGTCACCCGCGCCGCAAGAACGCTGGGTGGGGCCGCCTCGGCCGCGCCATTCGCCCGGCTGGCGTCCGTTCCGTGGGCCGCTGTCACCCGCGAGCCGCCGCCAGAGCCTGATCATCCTGCAGGGAATGTTCGCCTGGCTGGTGGAGGCGGGGTGGGTCGACCACAACCCCTTTCGCCTGATGCGCGACAAGCGCCGTCGGCTCGACAATCGCCAGGCAGGCATCGAGCGCTACCTCGAACGTCCGCTGTGGGAGTGGCTATGGCATTGGCTGGGCAGCCCGTCTGCGCAAAACGCTTCCCGCAGGGATCGCTACCTGCGCGAGCGACGGCGGTTCATCTTCGGCTTCGCCTACCTGCTGGCTCCGCGCATCAGCGAGATGGCGGCGGCCGAGATGGGGGATTTTTTCTTGCGCGAAGGTCGCTGGTGGTGGCGCGTGGTAGGCAAGGGGAGCAAGGTGGCGCGCATCCCGGTGCCGGCCGACATGCTGACCCTGCTGAGCGAGTGGCGCTCGGCGCTGGGGCTCGCGGCTCTGCCGCAGCCAGACGAGAAGGGAGCGGTGCTGCGCGGACTGGATGGCTGCCGGGGACTGGGCGACAACCAGCTCTACCGGCTGATACGCGATGCGTTTCACCAGGCGGCCGATGCCCTGGAGGCAGAGGCAGGCGAGGCGGCGGCTGCCCAGGTGGCTCGGCTGCGTGCCGCCACGCCGCACTGGCTGCGCCATACCGCCTTGACCCACCAGGCCCAGGCCGGGGTCGAATTGCGCTATCTGGCCAACACGGCACGCCACGCACGGCTCGACACCACGGCCCGATACCTCCATGCCGAGGACGAGGAGTGGCATCGCCAGCAGTCCGCTCACGGCTTGCCCGGCCGGCCCGGCGAATCGGTATAATGGTCGTCAATCCAACATGGGAGGCAACATGACCACCGAAGCCACGGCCGAGCAGGCCCAGCAGGCGCTGCGGGAAGAGTTCGAGATGTTCGACAACTGGATGGATCGCTACCAGTACATCATCGACCTGGGCAAGCAGCTGCCAGCGTTTCCCGAGGAGTGGAAGACACCGGAACACAAGATACAGGGCTGTCAGTCGAACGTCTGGATGTACCACCGTCGCGAGGGCGAGGCGCTGCACTTCGACGCGGTGTCCGATGCCGCCATCGTGTCCGGCCTCATCGCCGTGCTGATGCGCATCTACAATAATCGCCCGCCGCAGGAAATCCGCGACACAAGCCCCCATTTCCTGCAGGACCTGGGGCTCGACAAGCACCTTTCGCAGACACGCAGCAACGGCCTGCATGCCATGCTGGCGAAGATCTACGAGGTCGCCGAGAGCGAGGCTGCCTGAACGCCGGGCGCTTGTCGCCCCGCGCCATGACGCTGACGCTCCCTGGCCAATATGCCTTCGGCATCCAGGCTGGCGATGGTGACTTCGGGCTGTGCGGGGATTTCGCCTGCCAGCTGTAGTGCCTGATAGCGACCGCAGCAGACCCTCAGGAAGGAAGCAAAATTGGCCGGGTCGTGGCCGGCCTCGGCGCACTCCCGCGAGAGCCGGGCCACCAGCTGGCTGAGCGTGAGCCCGTCACGCCGCCCCACTTCCTCGAGTATGATCCAGAAGAAGCACTCCAGGCGAACGCTGGTGGAAACGCCATCGAGGCGCATGGAGCGCGTCTGCGGTTCCCAAAGCGCCGGTTCGGCGCCGATGAATAGCCTGCACATGTCTTCTCTCCCCGAACTGGCCCGGCCGACGCCTTCATCATGGCGCCGGTCTCGGGCCGCGGCAAGGCAGTCGCCCAACTGGCTAGCCGATGCCGCTCAGGGTTCGATACGCGTGCCCAGCACGGCCAGGAACTGGGACAGCCAGGCAGGGTGGGCGGGCCAGGCCGGGGCCGTCACCAGCTTGCCGTCGGTCACGGCGTCATCCACCGCGATATCGGCGTAGTGGCCGCCGGCCAGCTCCACTTCGGGGCGACAGGCAGGGTAGGCCGAACAGGTGCGCCCCTCCAGCACGCGGGCCGCCGCCAGCAACTGGGCCGCATGGCAGATCGCCGCCACCGGCTTGTCGTTGGTGAAGAAGTGGCGAACCAGCTCGATGACTTGCGCGTTCAGGCGCAGGTACTCGGGTGCGCGCCCACCGGCGATCACCAGGCCATCGTAGTCGGCGGGGTCGACGGCGGAGAAATCGGCATTCAGGGTGAAACGGTGGCCAGGCTTCTCGCTGTAGGTCTGGTCACCCTCGAAATCATGGATGGCGGTGGCGATAGTGTCGCCTGCGCGCTTGTCGGGACAGACGGCATCGACGCGGTGGCCGACCGCCTGGAGGGCCTGGAACGGCACCATGGTCTCGTAGTCTTCGGCGAAGTCGCCGCACAGCAAGAGCAGTCGCTTGGCGGACATGGCGTATCTCCTCATGGGCTCGTTGTGATTGGGTGTGCCATCGAGGAGTCTGGCATGGGCGAGTCGGGAGAGGGTGGTAGCGGGCTACTACGCCTGGAGGCAGGAAGCGGGAGCATGCCGAAGGGGCAGGGGTGGCGCCTGCCTTCAGCGGTGGGACGCGTGCTGCGACCTGCAGCGATAGCTCGCGTCGAGTTCCGGGTCTTCGCGGCACATCCGCTCGCTGGGCCCGCCGGGGACGGGGTCGATGCCGCCTTCGCAGCCTGGGTGGCAGCGCACGATGCGCTTCGCACCCAGCCAGCCGCCGCGAAGCGGCCCGTGCACCTGGATGGCTTCAACGGTGTAGTGGGAGCAGCTGGGCCAGTAGCGACAGCGTGGCCCCAGCAAGGGGCTCACCACCAGCTGGTAGGCGCGGAGCAGGCCGACCATGAGCAGTCCGAGGCCACGCCCGGCCAATCGGCCTAGGCGATGCAGCCAGGCGACAAGGCAGGGCATGCCTCAGCGGCCCGCCGTGGAGGTGGGGTAGAGCTGCTCGGGGTCGATCAGGGGGTCGCTGCTGATCCGGGCCGCCGGTTTTTCCAGCGCCACATAGAAGCAGCTGCGCCGGCCGGTATGGCAGGCCGGCCCCGTCTGATCGACCTGCAGCAGCAGCGTATCGCCATCGCAGTCGAGGCTGGCGGCCCTCAGCCGCTGCTGCTGCCCGGAGGTCTCGCCCTTGCGCCACAGCTTGCCGCGGGAGCGCGACCAGTAGCAGACACGCCCGGTGGCCAGCGTCTCTTCCAAGGCGTCTCGATTCATCCACGCCATCATCAGCACTTCCCCGGTATCGTGCTGCTGCGCAATGGCGGGGATCAGCCCCTCGGCGTTGAACAGCGCGGCATCGAGCACCTGCTCGAGCGGGTGAGTCTCGCCCTGGCTGCCGCGCTCAAGCGCCTTGAAGGTGGTCATGTCGTCGCTCCTTTCTCTGGGGTGCTGACACGCGCCGGGCCGGCCTCACGCATTCACCGCCTGGCTGAGGCAGTGCTGGCAGCTGCCCAGCAGTTCGATGGTCTGCCGTTCCACGCGAAAGCCGAGCTCGCGTGCGCGCTCGCTGAGCTGGGCATTCACCTCGTCTAGGTGCAGCTCCTCCACGCGTCCGCAATGGCGACAGATGAGCAGCTGGAAGCCGTGGGTGTGCTCGGGGCAGGGGCAGGCGACATAGGCGTTCAGCGATTCGATGCGGTGCACGAAGCCTTGCTCGATCAAAAAGTCGAGGGCGCGATAGACGGTAGGAGGTCGTGCCGCCGCATGCTCGACGGTGAGGCGATCGAGCAGGTCGTAGGCCTTCAGGCCGCCGGCGGTCGAGGCGATCATCTCGAGCACTCGACGACGGATGGGGGTGAAACGCACCCCCCTACGCTGGCACTGTCGTTCCGCCTGCGCAAGCAGGGCGCTGGAGTCGGTCATGAGGAAACCGGCAGGTTCAGGACAAGGGGGCATTCTACGCGCTGCACCGGCCGGTCACCAGCTTCCGGCTCATACGGCGGGCTTCATCAGCTCGCCGCGCCGGGCAAAATGAGCTTGGGCAAAGGCCACCCGCGCCTCGACATCGAGGCCGGGCGGCTGCCTTTCGATCAGGTCCAGCCGTGGGCGCAGCCCCTCGCCATTGGCCATCTGGATCGCTAGGCCCGGGCGCGCGTTGAGTTCGAGCAGCATCGGGCCGCGGTTCTGGTCGATCACCATGTCGGTGCCCAGGTAGCCCAGCCCCGTCATCTCGTAGCACCCTGAAGCGAGCTTGAGCAGGTTGGTCCAGTCCGGAATGCGCAGGCTGGCCAGTTCATGGCCGGTATCGGGATGGTCTCGCCGGGTGCGGTCGAACTGGACGCCGCGCACCGCGGTACCGGTCGCGATATCCAGCCCGACTCCCACCGCTCCCTGGTGCAGGTTGGCCTTGCCGTCGGAGGCGGCCGTGGACAGCCGCATCATGGCCATGACCGGGTAGCCGAGGAAGACGATGACCCGGATGTCGGGCACGCCCTCATAGGTGTACTCGGAGAGCTGGTCATCGAAGTTGATCAGCGCCTCGATCATCGCCACGTCCGGCGTGCCGCCAAGGGAGTAAAGGCCCGACAGGATGTTGGAGATATGCCGGTGCAGATCCTCCAGCTCGAGGCGTACGCCGCTCGGCTTGATGTAGCCGTCGTTCTCGACGTGCTCGATCACCAGGATGCCCTTGCCGCCGCTGCCCTTGGCGGGCTTGATCACGAAGCCGGCATGCCCCGCGATCATGCGCTGCAACCCCTTGATGCCGAACTGGGTCGTCACCGTGCCGATGAGCGCCGGGGTGGTGATGCCATGGTGCTCCGCCAGCAGCTTGGTCTTCAGCTTGTCATCCACCAGGGGATAGAGCCGTCGGCTGTTGTAGCGGCCGATGTAGCGGATGTTGCGCCGGTTCATGCCGATGATACCGCGCCGCAGGAGCTGGCCTGGCCTTGCCCACATGACTCAATCCTCGGTGACGGGCTTGAACCGCCGCAGTTCAAGCAGGCGGTAGCCGGTGTAATTGCCGATCAGCAGGATCAGCGCCATGATGATCAGCTGCACCCCCAGGAAGTTGAAGGTGATGTGCCGGATCCACGGATTGTTCATGGCCAGGTAGGCCAGCACCGCGGTGACCAGGCTGCCGCCGCCCTGGATCAGCACCTGCTTCGGGCCTTCCTCCTCCCATAGGATCGACATGCGCTCGATGGTCCAGGCAAGGATGATCATCGGGAAGAAGGTGATGGTCAGGCCCGCGTTGAGTCCCACGCGATAGGAGAGCACCGAGAAGATCGAGATGATGGCGATCACCGTGATGATGACCGCCGAAACTCGCGCCACCAGCAGCAGGTTCAAGTACGACAGGTAGTTGCGGATCACCAGGCCGACCGAAACGATCAGCAGGAAGCCGATCAGCCCCGTCGGCAGCGTCGTCTGGATGAAGGCGAGGGCGATCAGCACCGGCATGAAGGTGCCCGATGTCTTGATGCCGACGAGGATACGCAGGAACACCACCACCAGCGCCCCGATGGGGATCAGCAGGATGGTCTGGAACAGCGCCTGCTCCTCGAGCGGGAGGCTATGGATCGAGAAGTTGAGCAGGGTGTCGTCGACCAACTGGCTGCGCACGGCAGCCGCCGCGGGCTGGCTGCGCGACAGCATCGAGAAGGTCACGCGTGAATTGGTCCCGCCCTGCACCTCCAGCACGGCGCGTCCGCCGGTCTCCCACAGCAGCAGGTTCTCCGGCTGCCCCTGGGCGCCGGTCATCGGGTCGAAAAGCGTCCAGCTCTCGTCGTTCTCGAAAACCTGGATCCACTGGGTCAGCGTCTGGCGGCGGCGGCCATCCTCCAGCAGCAGACCGCTCACTTCGCGCGCCGGCACGCCTGCCTCGTTGAGCAGCCGCACCACCAGCGGGCTGCGTTCGAACTGGGTCAGCAGCAGGCGCGCATTCTCGCCCTGGCGTTCGCCGCTGAGCTCCTGGATCAGCTCGCGGGCAAAGGTGTAGGGGTCGGCGCTGCGGGCCCAGGCGCGCTCGATCACATGCGCGGCGGCCGTGTCGAAGGGGCGCTCCCAGCTGATGTCACGCAGTGCCGGGGGGCGGATGTTCTGGCGCCGCCTGTCCTCGGTCACCTGCAGGCGCACGGAGTAGTAGAGCTGCTGGCTGCCCGCGGCTTCACGAATCGACCACTGGGCGCGACGTCCGGTTTCATCCTGGAGGAAGGAGAGACCATACCCCGGGGAGGCGGTGTTCTCGGTCAGGATCCGGTAGCCGCGCTGGTGGGAGGGCAGGGCGAGGTCGACCCGCACCGGAGAGCCGAGCGCCATGAAGTCGACCACGGCTTCCACCTCCCAGACCAGGCGCTGCTCGCCTGGTGTCCACGGCACCTCGAGCTGGATGTGACGATGCAGGCTGGTGCCAATCCCCAGCACCAGCAGCAGACCCACGATAAGGTAGAAAGGCAAGCGTGACATGAAGCATCCTTGGTCTGGCGGGGGCTGCGGAATCAGATCTCGTCATCGTCTCGGTCGACGATCTCGTCCTGGGCGGCTTCCGAGGCGGGCCGCCCGCCGGGATATTCAGGGCGAGGATGCAGGTAGGTCTCGGCCACGTCGATCAGGGCGATATCCATCAGGAAGCGGCGCCCGAGCAGTACCGGGTAGTTGAGGTGCGTCCTGTCGTTGAGGGTGAACTCGACCTGCTCGCGAATCGGGCCGAGTGTCATCATCAGGCTCACGACCGGGCGAGCTTCGCTGCCGGAGGCCTGCACGATGCGCACGCGACGAATCACCGGCCGCTCGATCCATTCGTTCTTGACGCCTTCCACCACCACGTCGTCATCGGTCAGCCCCAGGCGGAAGCGCACCCAGTCCTCGCCGTCGCGCTCGAAGCGCGTCAGGTCCTTGGCCGAAAGGGAAGAGGTGTTGGCCCCGGAATCGATGCGCGCCCTAAGGTAGGTGCCCACGTCCGGCAGCCCGATCCATTCCGAACGGCCGACGAGCTCCTTGTCGTTGAGCGTTTCGTTGATCTCGTCGCGGCATTCCGCCGTGACCACGATGGGCTCTTCGCCACGCTGCTCCAGGCGAGCCAGGTTGAGGTTGATCTCCCGCAGCGTGGCGCCGGAGTCGCGCAGCTCGCGGAAGAGCGTCTCCTGGTGAAGGCCCTGGCGTTCCAGGCGGTCATCGAGGCGATCACAGCTGAGGGCGAGCTGCTGCTCGAGCTGCTGCATGCGGGCCTCGAACGCATCCGGGCTCAGGGTGGGCTCGGGTTCTGCCTGAGGAGCGACGGCACATCCTGTCAGTACCAGGGAGGTCAGCAACCAGGGGGCGAGAGTCAGCAGCGTGCGTGGTCGCATGATGGATCGAAAACCTCCGGGGTCAGAACCGAGAACGATGTATGACGAGGCGAAACGGCGGGAGAGGCACAACCCAGCCTAGCGCAAGAATGCGACGAGAGATGATAAGGATTAAGCTGCGGTCTTGTCCAACGCCTTGGCGAATTCGTTATTTAACATAATATACATTATGCGAACCCATGCATTGGGCGCTGCAGCACCCGCTGCGCCTGGCGACACCATGCCGGGCCCCTGACCGAAAACCGAGAAACCCCGGCATGCTGGCCGGGGTTCAACTGGCATGACGTTCGCGTCTCAAGCTCAGGAGGCGTCGTCCGCCGGTGCGTAGGAGCCGTCCTCGCGGTGCACTTCCTTGCCGGTGATCGGCGGCGTGAAAACGCAGGCCAGGTGCATGGTCTTGTGGGCACGCAGCAGGTGCTCGTCATGCTGGTCGAGGACGTAGATGTCGCCCGGCTTGATGGGCCAGATCTTGCCGTCGGCCAGCGTCTCGACTTCGCCTTCGCCTTCGATGCAATAGACCGACTCGTAGTGATGCTTGTAGTGGATATGGGTCTCGGTGCCTTCGTAGATACGCGTGATATGGAAGGAAAATCCGCCGCCATCGTCGGCCAGCACCAGCCGGGTGCTGTCCCAGGTGCCGGTTTCCGCCTTGACCAGCCTGTCCGTCTTGCGCGCTTCCTCGAGATTGCGAACGATCATGGTTCACGTAGCTCCGTTCAGTGGAATCGAAACGGCGGTCGACTGCCGTGGCGGCCGACCGCGCTGCCTGTCGACACAGGGATGCGTCAAGTCGCTACGCATCAGGCGTCTTAGCCGACAGCCTCCTCAGGCGACAACTTCCTTTACGCTCTCTTCGAGGATATCAAGCCCTTTGAGCAGATCCTCGTCGGGAATGGTCAAGGGGCACAGGCACTTCACGACTTCGCCATCCTGGCCGCTGGTCTCGATGATCAGCCCCTTTTCGAAAGCCTTGCTGGTGATCTTGTCGGCCAGCTCTCCGGTGCCGACATCGATGCCCCGCATCAGGCCACGGCCTCGCTCGGTAGCCGCTGTGCCCTGCTCGCTGATCCAGGCGGCGATCTTCTGGAAGCGCTCTTCGACCACCCTGCCCTTGCGCTGGACGTCGCGTTCGAAGGTATCGTCCTGCCAGTACTTGTGCAGCGCCGCGGCGGCGGTGACCAGGGCCAGGTTGAAGCCGCGGAAGGTGCCGTTGTATTGCCCCGGCTTCCACTTGTCGAGCTCGGGACGCATCAGTACGTGGGCAAAGGGCAACCCGTAGCCGGACAGCGACTTCGAATTGGTGACGATATCGGGCGTGATGCCGGCGTGCTCGAAGCTGAAGAACTTGCCGGTCCGGCCGCAGCCAGCCTGGATGTCATCGACGATCAGCAGGATATCGTTGTCGCGGCAAATTTGCTCGAGGCGCTTGAGCCAGTCGAGGCCGGCCACATTGATTCCGCCCTCGCCCTGCACGGTCTCGACGATCACGGCTGCCGGCACATCGAGGCCGCCGGACTTGTCGGCCAGCAGTTTTTCGAAGTAGTCCAGCGTATCGGTGTTTTCGCCGAGGTAGCCGTCATAAGGCATGAATGCGGCCCCCTGCAGCGGAATGCCGCCGGTGGCCTCGCGGAACTTGCGATTGCCGGTCGTCGCCAGCGAGCCCATGGTCACGCCATGGAAGCCGTTGGTGAAGGTCACGATGTTGTGGCGCCCCTTGGCCACCCGCGCCAGGCGGATGGCGGCCTCGACGGCATTGGTCCCCGTCGGTCCCGGCAGGTGCACCTTGTAGTCGAGGCCACGCGGCTTGAAGATCACCTCTTCCAGTGCTTCGAAATAGTCCCGCTTGGCGGCGGTCCAGAAGTCGAGGCCGTGCACGATGCCGTCGCTCTCCAGGTAGTCGAGCAGCGCCTGCTTCAGCTTGGGATTGTTGTGGCCGTAGTTGAGGGTGCCGGCGCCCGCCAGGAAATCGATGTATTCGCGGCCCTCCTCGTCGGTCAGCCTGGCATTCCTGGCCTGGGTGAAAACGACCGGAAAGGAGCGCGAATAAGTCCGGACGTTGGATTCCATGCGTTCAAGCGTCTGGGTTTGCATCTGAAGACCTCCTGGTGAGGTAAAAAAAGACATGAGAAGAGAGTGGACGGCCGCCGGGCGGCCATCCCGCTTCATTCTGGATGGACGGGACTAGATCCGGCGGGTATCGAAGGGGCCGATACGCACCAGGTTCTCCGGGTCGTGCTCGCCACCGAGCTGGTCGGTGGAAAAGTATTCCCGGCTGTTGAGAGGCGCCTGCCAACGGTCGGCAAGCCGGCGGAAGAGCCCCCATGACGCCTGGTTGTCCGGCGTGATGGTGGTTTCCAGGTGGTGGACATCGGCAAGCTCGGGCCGGGTCATGACCGCTTCGACCAGGCGACGTGCCAGCCCGGTACCGCGCGCCTTTTCGCCCACGGCCACCTGCCAGAGGAAATAGGTGTCCGGTGCGTTGCTCTTCACGTAGCCGGACACGAAGCCGACGATCTCGCCTTCGGCGTTCGTGGCCACCGCGCAGGTATTGCGAAACTGGGTCGCCAGCAGCAGGTAGGCATAGGCGGAATTGACGTCCAGCGGCGGGCAGGACTTGACCAGCTCGTACACCGCCCAGCCATCATCGGGGTTGGGCTTGCGGATGAAGAGCGGCGAGGCGTCGCTGCCGACCACGGCATCGGCCACACTTGGACGGGCCAGCTCAGCTGAAGGCGTAAAAGGCTGTGTTGTCACGTTCATGGTAAGGCTTCGCTGTAGCGAGGTTGTGATAATGATAACAGGGCCACGGCATAAATCAAAATTAAGGTTATGAATTCAACCCTCATCCATAACAAGAAATTATGCCCACTGCCGATACCATGCGCCACTGGCACAAACCAGTCTAGACCAACCCGGGCGACTCGCCATGTACATGCAAGCGGGCCGCCCAAGGGCGGCCCGCAGTGAAGCAATGGCAAAGAAGTACGCGCTAGCGTCGCGTCGGCGTACGCATGGTCACGAACTCCTCCGCGCCGGTGGGATGGATGCCGATGGTGGCGTCGAAGGCGGCCTTGGTCAGGCCCGCCTTGACCGCAATGGCGATGCCCTGGATCACTTCGCCGGCCTCTTCGCCGACCATGTGGGCCCCTACCACCTCGTCGCTTTCGTCATCCACGATCAGCTTCATCAGGCAGCGCGCTCGGCTGCTCGACAATGAATGCTTCATTGGCCGGAAGTCGGTGCGATAGACGCGAATCGCTGCATAGCGCTCGCGCGCCTGCTCTTCCGACAGCCCCACCGTACCGATGTTGGGGTGGCAGAACACCGCGGTTGCGATGCGGGAATAATCCAGAGGCGGCGGCGTCTCGTCGCTGAAATGGCAGCGCACGAGGTGCATGGCTTCGGCCAGGGCCACCGGCGTCAATTCCGGCCCCCCGGTCACGTCGCCCAAGGCCAGGATCGAAGGTATCGACGTCTCATGGCGATCGTTGACCTTCAGGGTGCCGTCGACATTCAGCTCGACACCCAGCGCGTCCAGCCCCAGGCCCTGCAGATGCGGCTTGCGTCCGGTTGCAGCCAGCACGACATCGACTTCCAGGGACTCGCCGTTGGTCAGGCTGACGACCAAGCCCGTCTCACCCTTGTCGATACGCTCGATGTTGGTCTCGAAATGCAGCCGGACGCCCCGCTCCTCCATCTGCTCCCGGGTGAACTCCCGCACTTCGCGGTCGAAGCCCCGCAAGAACAGCTCACCGCGGTAGACCAGGTGCGATTCGCTGCCGAGCCCGTTGAAGATGCTGGCGAACTCCACGGCGATGTAGCCGCCGCCCAGCACCAGGAAGCGTCGCGGAAAGGCATCGAGGTCGAAGATCTCGTTCGAGGTGAGGGTGTGCTCGCGCCCGGGGAACTCGGGCACCCAGGGCCAGCCGCCCACGGCGACGAGAATCTTGGCAGCGCTGTATTCGGTACCCGCCACTTCGACGCGGTGCGGGTCGAGCACCTTGGCGCGCCCGTCGATGAGCGTGACGCCGGCATCGTCCAGCAGCCGCCCGTAGATCTCGTTGAGCCTGCCGATCTCGCGCGTCTTGTTGTCGCGCAGGGTGGCCCAGTCGAAGGTTGGTGCCGCGGTCAGGCTCCAGCCGAAGCCTCCGGCATCGTCAAAGGCTTCTTGAAAATGCGCGGCATAGGAATAAAGCTTCTTGGGTACGCAGCCAACGTTGACGCAGGTGCCCCCCAGGTAGCGGTCCTCGGCGACCGCCACGCGCGCGCCGCCGGCCGCAGCGGTACGAGCCGCCCTGACGCCGCCGGAACCGGCTCCAATGACGAAAAGGTCGTAGTCGAAATCTGGCACGAGAATCTCCTAGTCGGGCGGGCTTGTCGGACAAAGGCCCAGCGTTAGCCTTGTCGATACTACCAGCCCGCGCCCCCACTGCGGGAGTGCGGCGCTTGACCGCGGCTTGCTCGACCCGTAGAAAACGAGCGAGTGAACGCAGCGTCGGCAGGCAGTTGTCATCGCCAGCGGCTGAGCCACGGAAATTAGCGCGCTACCATGCAGGGAACCCGCATGCACGACCCTTTCGCCCTATTGCAACATGCGCATCTCGATGCGCTCGAACAGTGCTATGCCGAACGGCTCTCGTCGCTCGGGTATGACGGCGTCTGGCTTTTCAGCGGCCGGCCTGCGCCGCATTTCGGCGATGACCAGCACGCCAGCTTCTGCAGCTTCGGTCATTTCCAGCACTGGACCGGGCAGCCCGGCATGGCGCACTGCTGGCTGCGCATTATGCCGGGCAAGCGCCCGACGCTTTTCCTGCATGCCCCGGACGACTTCTGGCACCTGCCGGCACGGCTACCTGAAGAGGCCTGGACCGAGCGCATGGAGATCGTGATCGGCCGCTTCGAGACGCCTCCTTCCCCCGCGCCCGGCCGCTTCGCCCTGCTGGGAGACGTCGACCCGGCCAGTGCCGAGTGGCTGGGCGCCGAACTCAACCCCGCGCCCCTGTGGGCCGCCCTCGACGAAACGCGCGTGCGCAAGAGCGACTATGAGGTGGCCTGCCTGAGGGAAGCCAATCGTCAGGCCATGGCCGGCCACGTTGCCGCCCGCGACAACTTCCTGGCCGGTGGCGCCGAGCTCGACATCCAGCTCGCCTACCTCGGGGCCTCACGCCAGCGTGAAAGCGAGGTGCCCTACAGCAATATCGTCGGTGTCAACGAACACGCCAGCGTGCTGCATTACCAGCACTACGAGGTACAGCCTGCGGCGCCCAGGCGCAGCCTGCTGGTCGATGCCGGCGCTCGTCACCGCGGCTACTGTGCGGACGTCACCCGCACCTGGCCGGGTGCGGACGCCGACCCGCTGTTCGCCGACCTGATCCTGGGCATGACCCAGCTCAAGCAGCGGCTGGTCGCCGAGCTTCGCCCGGGGCTCTCCTTCGTGGCGCTCCACCTGCGCATGCATCAGGCGCTGGCCGGGCTGCTGCGAGAATGCGGCCTGATCACATGCAGCCCCGAGGCAGCGGTGAAGCAGGGCGTGACACGGGCCTTCTGCCCGCACGGGCTGGGACACCTGCTGGGTATCCAGGTACATGATGTGGGCGGGCGCCGCGGCGCCGACGGAACCTCGCTGCCGCCTCCCCAGGCGCACCCGCCGCTGCGCCTGACGCGAGACCTCGAGCCCGGCATGGTGCTCACCATCGAGCCGGGGTTGTATTTCATTCCCATGCTGCTCGAGCCGCTCGAGGCACAGCCGCAGGGGCAAGTCATCGACTGGGCCCTGGTCGAGCGCCTTGCACCACACGGCGGCATACGCAGCGAAGACAACCTGCTGATCACGGCCAACGCTTCTCAGAACCTGACCCCGCATGACCGGGAAACGGGGGCCTGGGCAAGGTGATGCGACCATGAGCGAGCGCCTTTTTTCCGCCGACTTCACCCCTCCGCGAGGGGCAGCCAACCCGCATGTCCAGACCCTGCTGCCTCGCTTGATGCCTCTTCCCCGCCTGGCGCGGGAGGTCGAGCTGCTGGACCTGCCGGATGGCGATTTCGTCGAGCTGAACTGGGCGCTCCCCATGCCGGCGGAGCCGACCGCCCCGCTCTTCGTGCTGTTCCACGGGCTGGAAGGCTCCTTCGACTCGCCTTACGCCCGCTGGCTGCTTCAGGCGGCTGCGGGCCTCGGCTGGCGTGCCGTGCTGATGCACTTCCGCGGCTGTGGCGCCCGGCCCAATCGCCTGCCGCGGGCCTACCATAGCGGTGACACGGCAGATGCCTACTGGCTGCTTGGCGAGCTCTCCCACCGCTATCCCAGGGCGCTCAAGGTCGCGGCAGGCGTGTCACTGGGCGGGAACATGCTGCTCAAGCTGGTCGCCGAGCAAGGCGGCGACGGCCTCGACCTGGCCGGCGCCATCGTCGTCAGCGCACCGCTCGACCTGGCGGCCAGCGCCGATACCTTGCACCGGGGTTTCTCTCGCCTGTACGAACGCCACCTGCTCAACGCGCTGAAGCACAAGGTCCGGGAAAAACTGAAGCGTGGCGGCCTGCCCCTGCCGCTGGACCTCGCAGGCCTGGCGCGCATCGACAGCCTGCGCGCCTACGACGATGCCGTCACCGCGCCTTTGCACGGGTTTCACGATGCCGACGACTACTACCGGCGCGCCTCGGCCGGCAAGCTGCTGGACTGCATCGAGCTTCCCACCCTGATCCTGCATGCCGACGACGACCCCTTCATGCCGGCCAACCTCTATCGGCGGTTTCCCGCACCGTCCGATGCGGTGCACCTGGAGATCACCGAGCACGGCGGGCACGTCGGCTTCATGGAGTGGCGCGACGGCAGGCTGCGCCCATGGCTGGCCAGGCGCGTGACGCAGGCCCTGCAGGCCTGGCACCCGCAGCACGAGGCATGGCGACAGGCGGCGGGAGAACGGCTCAGCCGATCGGACAGCTGACGCCGGTGCCCCGCAAGCCGCAATAGCCGCCCGGGTTCTTGTGCAGGTACTGCTGGTGGTACTCCTCGGCCAGGTAGAAATGCGTCAGCGGGGCAACCTCGGTGGTGATCTTGCTCCGCCCTGCCTGAGCCAGCGCATGCTGGTAGATATCGCGGCTGCGCTTCGCCGCACCGAGCTGGGCCTCGTGGGTGGTGTAGATCGCGGAGCGGTACTGGCTGCCCATGTCGTTGCCCTGGCGCATGCCCTGGGTCGGATCATGCGCCTCCCAGAACACCCTCAGCAGCGACTCGAGATCCCGTTCCTGCGGATCGAATACTACCTGGACCACTTCCGCATGCCCGGTGCGCCCCGTGCAGGTCTCTTCGTAGGTCGGATTGGGCGTCACTCCGCCGGCATACCCCACCGCGGTGACATGTACCCCAGGCAACTGCCAGAACAGCCGTTCCGCGCCCCAGAAGCAGCCCAGGCCCAGCACCACCACCTCATGGCCTTCCGGAAACGGCGGAAGCATCGAGCGGCCGTTGACGGCATGAATGCCCGATATATGCAGCGGCGTGTCGCGTCCGGGCAGCGCCTGGGAGGGGTCGATGATCATGCGGGGCTCCTGGGTAATGGCCTTCACGGGGTATCGCTGCCGCCCGGCGGCCTGCCGGGTCGGGTGAAAATATAGACCAGGTCGACGGCCTGGGCCGCACCGGAGACCGCCTGGACGTAGAGATTGCGCCACAGCGTGTAGCGCAGGGTCAGCTCGGCGATCGGCGAGAAGATGCCGACCCCATAGCTGATGCGCAGGTCCTCGGTCAGGTAGCCGGTAACGACCACCTGGCTCTCGTCGCCGACACCCGCCGTCTCCAGAGCCAGGTCATCGATGCCGAACGCACGCCCGAGCGCTCCCACGGCGCCGCCCGTCTGGCCCAGCGTCAAGCCCACCAGTGCAGAGGTCAAGGCGCCGTCGGTATCACCGTCGCGCGGCGCCCTGCCGCGCAGCAGGTAGGAGAGCGCGGAGGCTTCGTTCATGGCCGGCTCGGAGAAGATCTCCAGGCTCGGCTCCGCGGCAAAGCCGGTGACCCGCAGCCCGGCCACGACCCCGTCTTCGGTGACATCGGGATTGCGGATGGCCTCGAAGTCGAGCAGCGGCTGGTCCGGCGGGCCGCTGAACAGCAGCTGGCCCTGGCGGATCAGCAGGTCCTGGCCGAAGGCGCGGAAACGCCCATCGGTCAGGATGACTTCGCCGTAGAGCTGCACCGGCCCATCCTGCTGGCGCACCTGCAGCGTACCGCGCAGCCCGGTCTCCAGGCCTGAGGCGGCCAGCAGCATGTCGGGGCCGAGCAGCAGGTCGATGCGGACATCCAGGCGCATGCCCGCCTCGCGCAGCGCCACCGCAGCCGCCTCGTCGTCGCCGGCCCGCTCGTCCAGCTCCGCCGAGCGCTGGGCCCGGGCTTCGTCCCGCCGCGTGATGATGATCTCGTCGGGGCTCGGGCTGACGGCCGCCGGTGGCGTCTCACCGATCTCCAGCCGGGCCCAGGGCAGCTGTACCTCGCCACGCACGCGCAGCTCGCTCGGGTCGATGCGGATACGCAGGTTCGGCGCCACGCGCAGCCGGCCGAATTCGGGCAGCGCCACCAGCAGCGGTCGCCGCGTGCCGTCCACGCCGATGGCGATTTGCCATGTCTCGAGGGTTGGCCAGGCGGCCGTGCCGTCGATCACCAGGCGACCGTCATCCGTGGCAACGAAGCCCAGGATACGTGCGCTGTCGCCCTGGAACTCGACGCGTATGCGGCCATCTTCGACAAATAGCGGAATGTCCATGCCTGCGGCCTGGAGTCCCGCCAGTTCGAGCGCACCGTCGAGGCTGGGCGAATCACGCGTGCCGCCGATCGCGACACGGCCGCTGAGCACGCCTTCGAGCGTGTCGACCCCGGCGGCCAGCGTGCGATAGCGCGACAGGTCCACCTCGGCCAGGGTCAGCACGCCCTGCAGGCGCCCTTCTCCCACTGGGTCCTCCAGGCCGAGCTGCAGCGACAGGCGCCCGGCGTCGGCCAGGTTGAGCTCCACGTCGAGATCGGCGCGAGCCTGGGTCGCGTCGATGCCGAGGTTCAGGCGGGTCGCGGGCAGCGACCAGGGTTGGCCATAGATGTCCACGCCCTGCAGCGACAGGTCGCTGTCAAGCTCACCATCCACGCGCCACTGGTTGCCACCCTGGCGCCATTGCACTTGCAGCTGGAGGTTGCTTTCGCCGCCGGCGCGCCACTCCTCGGGCAGCCATTCGTTGATCAACGCCATCGGCAGCTGCTGCAGGGAGAGTGCCATCCGCCCTTGCTCCCCGCTGGCCTGGAGCGGCTCGTCGAGGCACAGCCGGCCGCCCTGCTCGCGGCGCAGGCAGAACGGCTGCACCTGGGCGCTGCCGGCCGCCAGGTCGGCGGTGAAGCGCAGCGGGTCATCCAGGCGCAGCTCTCCGTGGTCGGTATCCACCGCCAAGGGCTCGATCTCGCCCAGGTAGCGCTGGCGATCCTCGGAGAGCTGTCCCTGCAGCGTCAGCGACGCTTGCGATAGCGGCATGTCCGGGCCGGCCACGGCACGCAGCCTGGCCTGGTGGTCAGACAGCCGCCCCTCGAGGTCAAGCGTCACCTCGCTGAAACGCTGGCCTGCGGCATCGATGCCCGCCGCGGCCAGGCGCAGGTCAAGCACGGGGTCGTCGAGACCCTGGACATTGCCGCTCAGGCTCAGCGCCGCCAGGCGATTGTCGTCGAAGGCCAGCTCGCTGCCCTCGATGTCGAGTTCGAGTCGCGGCGCATCGAAGGTACCCGCGGTACGGAACCGGCCCTGCAGGCTGCCACTCAGCGACTCGTGCAGCGCCGCCAGCTCGCTGAGCGCGATATCGCCGCTCAGGGACATGCGCCGGTCGGAGATCTCGCCGCTGGCGGTGAGGCGATTGCGCTCGCCCTGGCGGAAGTCGAACGCTTCGACGCTCCAGTGCATGTCGCTGTCGCCAGCCAGGCGCGCCTGCAGCGACAGCGGAAGATCCTGCAGCTCACCGTCGATGGCGAGCCTGGGCACCCCCAGCTCCCAGCCATCGGGCGTCTGCACGAAGGCAATATCGACATTGCCGCTCAGCCGCCCGTGCACGGCATCGGTGAAGCGCCCAGGGTCGAGATTATCGAGCCTCAGCGTGGCATCCAGGCCAAGGCCATCCTGCCAGTCGATGCGACCGCGGCTCACCACGGAGGCGTCGCCCAGGGTCAGCGAGAGCGGCGTCCAGGCAAAGTGCGCCCTGTCCCCGCTGCCCGAGAGCGCCACGCGGGTTCGCGGCACGTCGGGGCCTTCCAGCCACAGCGACATGGCGGCGGTGTAGTGCTCCAGATCGCCGCTGACGCGCAGTCTCACGTCCTCGGCGAGGAAGGGCTCGTCCAGCGTTTCCTCTGGCGCCTCGGGCACTTCCATCACCCAGCGCGAGGGCAGCGGCCATTGCAGCAGGTCGCTGTCCAGCGCTGCCGTGAAGGGCAGCGTGGGGTCCAGCACATCCGCACGGGCCGTGAGCTGCGCATCGACCGGGCCGGCGGCGACAAGCTCGGCCTGCAGGTCGGCGAGATCACCGCTGAGCGCCAGGGTCAGGCGCTGGCTCGCCAGCTCCGGCATGTGCTCGGGGAGCCACAGCGCAACCTCGAGCCGCATCTCCAGCGGATAGTCGTCACGCAGGGCCACCCGTCCGCTGAGCCTGGCATCGGCATCGAGACTGGCGATATCCAGATAGTGGAGCTCGACCGTCTGTTCCTCGGCCTCGAGCCCCAGAGCGAGCTGGCGAAGGTGGTAATCGATGGGGCCGCTGATGCCGATGTCGTCGACCTGCAGACGCGGTACCGAGACGCGGAACGGCAGGGTCACGCTGGGCAGCTGGTGTCGTGCCCGCTCGGCCAGGGCTACCTCTTCCACCGGCGCGGCGGGAAGGCTCGGTGCGGCCTGCACGGCCTGGGCTGACAGCAGTGCGGCTTCGTCGAGCCGCGCAGGCCCGTCTTCTTCCGTTTCCAGAACCAGCGCACCGAGCGGCGGCGGCAAGGCGAGCGCCACGCCGCGGATCCGGCTGGGCAGCAGCTGCAGGTGGTCGTCCTCGGCACGAACGCCGGTGCGTAGTTGCTCCAGGGTGATGCGGGTACCATCCCCCAGCACGATGCGTGCATCGTCCAGGCCTAGCTCAGGCGCCTCGATCGCCAGGGGAAAGCGAAACTCGCCGGGCGTCGCCACGGGGGCCCGTACCTCCTCGGCGGCGTCGAGGCTAGCCGCCGACAGCGGCGTCGTTGCCGTCGCCAGTGCTTCCGGTGGCGGCGGCAGGCTCACGCGCAGCCCTTCGAAGTGGGTGGCGCCGAGCGCCAGTCGCGACGCTTCCGCCTCGGCTGAGGTGCTGCCATGCCCGAGGGCGACCTGGGTACCATCGGCCAGGCGCAGATGAACATCATTCAGCTCAAGCGAGCGAATCTCGATGGGTAACGGCAGCCTAATGGGCTCGCCGGGTGCGTCATCGTCCCCGGGGGGAGCGGTTTCCTCCTCGACAGGCGACTCATCCAGCGCTATCCGGGCGCCGTCGATGGCCAGATGGTCGATGCACAGCCGCCCCTGCAGCAGGCAGTCGTCGGCCCAGGCCAGCTCTAGGCGTTCGGCGGAGAGGGCCAACGGACCGGCCTCGAGTTCGAAGCCGCGCAGCACCAGGCGCTCCAGCGGTGCGCCTTCGACGCTTTCCAGCGCGTAGAAGCCCCGCTTGGCCCCCTCCTGCAGCAGCAGGCCGGCTCCCCAAGGCGAGAGCGCGAGGCCCAGCGCGAGCAGCGCCAGGCCCAGGAGCCACAGTGGCAGGAGAATCAGAAGGCGCAGCAAGGACCACAGCAGTAACCTCACACTCAAAACTCCGGGCCGATGGTGAAGTGAATGCGCCAGGCATTCTCCTCGTCGTCGAACGGGTGGGCCACGTCGAAGCGCACCGGCCCGACCGGCGAGATCCAACGCACCCCAAGCCCGGCACCGGTATTGAGCTGTTCAGGCCACCAGTCGGTGAAGGCGTCGCCGCTGTCGAGGAAGACGGCCCCCCACCAATTTCCCGTGACCTGACGCTGGAGTTCGGCGCTGCCGACCAGCTGCTGCTGCCCGCCGACCAGCCGCCCTTCTTCGTTGCGCGGCGCCAGGCTTTCGAAGGCATAGCCCCGCACCGAGCGATCGCCGCCGGTGAAGAAGCGCAGCGAAGGCGGCACCTGCGAGAAGTCATCGGTCTCGATGGCACCCACGCTCAGGCGTGTCACGAAGCGCAGCCGCTCGCCCAGCATGCGGATCCACTCTGTGTCGCCCGTCATGCGCAGGAAGTCGGCGTCCGAGCCCCAGGCGCTATCGGAATATTCGAAGGCGATGCGCTGGCGATCCCCCCAGGTCGGGAAGCGTGGATCACGCGTGCGCGTGCGGGACCAACTGATCCCGGGGTAGTAGAGAAAGACGCTTTCCGCCTCGCCGCCTTGGGTGAAGTCCTCGTAGGTGGCACGCACGTAGACCGTTTGCACCCAGCGGTTGTCGAACTCCCAGCGCCGCGCCGCCTCGAGGGAGAGCTCATTGGTGCGGGTGTCGTCCATGTCGCGGTGGCGAAAGCCGTACTGGAAACGGTACTGGTCGCGCAGCGGATCCTCCAGCGGCAGCAGGTAGGTACCGGTCAGGCGCTGCTCAGGCTGCGAGATGAACAAGTCGTGGTCCAGGCTATGGCCATAGCGGTTGATCCACGGCTGGTCCCAGCTGAAGTGAAGCCGCGGGCCCACGTCGGTGGCAAAGCCCACGCCGACTTCGAAATGATGGCGGTCCGCCGGCGCCACTTCCACATCAATGGGCATGTTGGGCCGCGCGGGCGCATGCAGGCGACTGGCGGCGGCGAGCGCCTGCGCCGAAAGCTGGGGGCCGGGCGGACGCATCCTGCGCGAGAGCGTGGGACCGCGCGGCAATAGCGCATCCCCTTCCGTCGTCACCTCGTTCCACCAGCCCAGCGTCGGCGGCGGGAAGGCCAGTTCGCGCCTGGCATCGAGCCGGGGGCGGACGCTGACCGAACTGAACCAGCGCGACTGCCCCAGGCGCTGCGCGTACAGTGCAACGTCGCCGGCCAGGTAGGGTTCGCCGGGGGTGAAGGGCGTCATGCTGCGCAGGCGCTCTTCGACGATATGGCTGCCGCGGATGCTGACCTGGCCGAAGTCGTAGCGCTGGCCGCTGTCGAGGGTCAGGTAGAGGCGTGCGCTCTCGTCGAACGGCCGCACCTCCATGCGGCGATCGGTGAAACGCCAGTCGAAGTAGCCGCGCTCGAGCGACAGGTTGGCCAGGCGGTTGCGCATGCGATCCCAGGGCGCATGCAGCAGCGGGTCGCCGACGGCGAGCGGCAGGTTATCCACGGTGTCGCGGAAGGGGGCGTCGCTCGCGGCCTCGCCCTCCAGGTTGATGTCGAGCACCTGGATCCTGACCCGCGGGCCGGGATCGATGGTCAGCGCCACATGCTGGGGCGGTTCCGCCGCGTCCAGCGCAATGGCCAGGCGTGGTTCGTAATAGCCATACACGCGCATGGCTTCACGCGTCCTGCGTGCCACCACCCCTTCCAGGCGGCGCCGATCGTACTGCTCGGCATCGAGGCTGCCCAGGTAGAAGCGCACGTTGTCTGCGACGTCGCCTTCAAGGCCGTCTATGCGAGCCTCGAGCGCGAGCGCTGCATGAGCCATGCCAAGACACAAGGCCGTCGCACACATGCGTGATATCACGCGTTTCCCCATATCAACGGCTTCCTGACTGACTCCTTCGAACCGCCAGGCCTGGACCCGGCGGCCTACGGCGTTTACTGCTGCAAGGCTTCAAGCCCTGCGCTCAAGGATAGCTGGCTCTGCCGGAGTTCGAGCAGTTCTGCTTCCATCGCGGTGATTCTCGTCGGCAGGCCCTGCTGCACCTCGCTGATCGCTTCCAACTGCTGGGTCAGCGAAGCAAGCTGATCCGACATGGCCGCCAGGCGTTGTTCCATGGCGTCATCCCGTGCTTCCAGCCCCTCGTCGATCCGCGTCGCCTGCTGGTCGAGCGCCGTCTCGAAACGCCCTTCCAGCGCATCAACCCGCTCGACCAGGCGCTCCTGTCGCTCGTCGCGCACGTCGACGAGCGCCTGAAGGCGCGCTTCGGTGTCTTCGAGCTGGCCGGCATGCAGCTGGCTGCCTTCCGCCACGGTGTCGATTCGCGCCGCCAGGGCCTGCCTGCCCTCTTCGCCGGCGCGTTCGATGGCGTCGACGGAGAGCCGAATCGCGCCGAGCAGCGCATCACGCGTATGGGCCTCTTCGTTCAGCCTGTCGAGCTGCGCTTCGATACCGGCCAAGGTCTCGGCCAGGCTTTCCAGCCTGGGCGCATCGTGCTGGGTGACCTGGCGTACATCGGCCTCGAGCCCTGCCATCCTCGCCACGACCGACTCGCCATGCGCCTCGATGCTGTACAGCCGGGACTCGATGCCTTCCAGCCTGTCCCCACGCCCCTCTTCCGCATCGAAGCGTGCATGCAGGTTGGACATTTCACCGGCCAGTTGCTGCCATAGGTTGTTGAAGCGCTGCTGCTCCTGCCACCCCAGCCAGCCAAGCCCCGCCACCGCCACCAGCAGCAGCAGCGTCATCAGCTTGACGGGCCACAGCCGTGGCCTAGGGGGAGAGTAGCGACGCGAACGCGTCAGGCTGGCATCGGGGTCAGGCACGATAGGACGTCGCTCGACGGGGCGCGATTCGGGCATGAGCTAACTCCTTCTGGACAGGTGCGGCAGGCGCCCGCCGATGATAGACAGAGGCCACGCCTGCGCGCACGCTGTCGCCTCAATGCGAGGAGCCAGCCACCTTCGGGTCGGCGCGCCGACCAATGCCGCGGTAGACCAGCCCCCAGCTTGCCACGTGGTTGGGGTCGTAGATGTTGCGGCCATCGAGTAGCAGATGTTCACGCAAGTGCTTGGCCAGCCGAGCCCAATCCGGGTTCCAATAATGCTTCCACTCGGTCACCAACATCAAGGCGTCGGCGCCCTGGCAGGCAAGGTAGGGGTCGGCGTCGAAGGTTTCGAGCAGCGGGTGGTCGCCCACTTCGGCACGCACGGCGGGAATGGCCGCCGGGTCGTGCAGGCGGACCCGCACGCCCTGGGCCCATAGTGCCCGGAGCAGGGTCAGTGCAGGCGAATGGTCGATGCGCGCCGAGCCGGGCTTGAACGCCGCCCCCCAGATCGCCACCGTGCGCCCTTCCAGCTGACCGTTGAAGTGCGTCCAGAGCTTGCGGAAGAGGGTTTCCTTCTTCTGCTCGTTGATGTCGAGCACCTGCTCGAGCAGCGCCGACTGCCGCCCGCTGGCCACCTGCACATCGGCCAGGCGCATCAGGTCGCGCGAGAAGTTGGGGCCGCCAAAACCGCAGCCGGGGTAGAGGTACTCGTAGCCGATGCGCGAATCGGCGCCCATGCCCTGGCGCACGTATTCCACGTCCACGCCGAGGCTGTCGGCCAGGCCGGCAATCTCGTTCATGTAGCTGATCCGGGTGGCCAGCATGCCGATGGTGGCCAGCTTGGTCAGCTCCGCGGCGCGGCGCGGCATCAGCTGCATTACGTCGCGGCGGCGATTGAAGGCGCGCAGCAGTTCGCGCACCTGGGCCTCGGCGCGCTCGTCGTCACAGCCCAGCAGCCAGCGGCCAGGGCGCGTGAAGCTGTCCCAGGCCCTCCCCTCCTCGATCATGTCGACCAGGGCGACCGCCCGCCGCTCGTAGTTCCCCAGGCGAGCCTCGAGGCGCTCGGTCTCGCCAACCGGAAAGGTGGAGTGGTTGACCAGGACCAGCGACTTGCTCTGCCGCTGCGCGGCTTGCTCGGCCAGTCGCCCCGCCTCTTCGCGCTGCTCGGGCGAGAGCGAGAACCAGAGCACGTCGATCGGCTCCGCCGAGGGCAGCGAGGCGTCGTCTGACACCGTGAGGGTGCCCTGCTTCAGGCTCTCCTGCAGGTGGCCGAGCAGGTCGGGCTCGCGCCTGACCCAGTCGGCTTCAAGCAGCGCCGCCCAGGGAATCGCGGCGTGGGGAATCCAGTGCACCTGGTGCCCCACCCACGAGAGTGCGGCGGCCGCCGTGACCGCGGCCAGCTCACTTCCATGCAGTTCAATACGCATCGACGTCACTCCGCCCGGCTGTAGCGAGCCATCAGCTCACGGAACCCTTCGCCGAAGCGCGGGTGGCGACGTGCATAGACCAACGTCGCTTCGAGGTAGCCCAGCTGATGCCCGCAATCGTAGGTCTTGCCGCACATGCGCCAGGCATCGACGCCGTCGCGCTGCCGCAGGGTCTCGATGGCGTCGGTCAGCTGGATCTCGTCTCCCGCACCCGGGGGCGTTTCGGCCAGCAGTGGGAAGATGCTGCCAGGCAGCACATAGCGGCCGATCACGGCCAGGTTGGAAGGCGCCTGTTCCCGCGCCGGCTTTTCCACCACACCCGCCAGGCGACAGGACTGACCGGCCGCCGGCGGCTCGCCCTCGGGGCTCACGATGCCGTACTTGTGCACCGTTGCCCAGTCGACTTCCTCCACCATGAGCTGCGTGCGGCCCGTAGCCTCGAACGCATCGATCATGCCGGCCAGGTCATTGCGTGCCAGGCCCTCGTCATCGACCAGGACGTCGGGCAGCAGCACGGCAAACGGCTCGCTGTCGCCGATGACCGGGCGTGCGCAGAGCACGGCGTGGCCTAGCCCAAGGGGTTCCGGCTGGCGCACGCTGATGATGTTGACGCCCTTGGGCACGATGGCCCGCAGCTCATCGAGCAGCTCCTGCTTGCCCTTGGCCTCGAGCGTCGCCTCGAGTTCGAAGTGCTTGTCGAAGTGGTTCTCGATGGCGCCCTTGCTGGCGTGGGTGACCAACACGATATCGCGGATGCCCGCCGCCACCGCCTCGTTGACCACGTACTGGATCACGGGGCGGTCGACGATGGTGATCATTTCCTTGGGGATTGCCTTGGAGGCGGGCAGGCAGCGGGTGCCGAAACCGGCGACGGGCAGAACGGCCTTGCGGATCATGGTGCCTTCCTTGTCGGTTGTGGATGTCCTCCCGGGCGTCTCCATGATTCCGTCATGGGAAAGCCCAGGCTGCTACGGGTAGAATAGAGCATGATACCGAAGGTAAAGAATGTTGCCAGGGTGCGAGACCAATTCACACGGAGAGACCACATGAGCGCAAGCCTCCACCATAACGTCGACCAGGGCGAAATTGCCAAGTTCGAGGCTCTGGCCAGCCGCTGGTGGGACCCGCACAGCGAGTTCAAGCCGCTGCATGATATCAACCCCCTGCGCCTGGACTTCATCGATGCCCGCTGCGGGCTTGCCGGGCGCAAGGTGCTGGACGTCGGCTGCGGCGGCGGCATCCTGGCCGAGGCCATGGCCCACCGCGGCGCCCGGGTCACCGGCATCGACATGGGCGAGGCGCCGCTGGCCGTGGCCCGCCTGCATGCACTGGAGAGCGGCGTTTCGGTCGACTATCGCCAGGCCAGCGCCGAAGCGATGGCGGCCGAGCACCCGGGCGAATTCGACGTGGTGACCTGCCTGGAGATGCTCGAGCACGTACCCGACCCGGGCTCGGTGATTCGCGCCTGCGCCACGCTGGTCAAACCAGGCGGGCAGCTGTTTTTCTCCACCATCAACCGCACCCCCAAGGCCTACGCCCTGGCGATCATCGGGGCCGAGTACGTGCTGAAGCTGCTGCCCCGCGGCACCCACGACTATCGCAAGTTCATTCGCCCTTCGGAGCTGGCGGGCTGGTGCCGGGACAGCGGCATCGTCGTGCGCGAGCAGAGCGGCCTCGTCTACAACCCGCTGACGCAGCGCTACCGGCTGTCGAGCCATGACGTGGCGGTGAACTACCTGGTGCATTGCCAGCGCGAGAAGACGCCTCGGGAGAACGCATGACCCCGCTACCCCAGGGGCTGCTGTTCGATCTCGACGGCACGCTGGTCGACACGGCGCCCGATCTGGCGCGCGCCACCAACGCCCTGCGTGCCCACCATGGGCTGGACCCGCTGCCTTTCCCGGCGATTCGGGCGCAGGTATCCAACGGCGGCAGCGCCCTGGTGGCGCTGGCCCTCGGCCTCGCTCCGGAACATGAGGCGCACGGCGCCGCGCGCCAGTTCCTGCTGGATGCCTACGGCCAGGCCGTGGCGGAAGAGAGCTGCGTGTTCCCGCCGCTTGACGTGCTGCTGCAGCGCTGGGAGGCCATGCAGCGGCCATGGGGGATCGTGACCAACAAGCCGCGCGCCTATGCCGCCCCGCTGGTGGAAGCGCTCGGCCTGGCGCCGGGGGTGCTGCTCTGCGCCGACGACTTGCCGGTCAAGAAGCCGGCGCCGGAGCCCCTGCTGGCCGCGGCCCGAGCCCTGGTGGTATCGCCTTCGCAGTGCTGGTACATCGGCGACCATGTGCGCGACATGCAGGCGGCACGCGCCGCCGGCATGCCCGCGGTTGCGGTCGGCTACGGCTATATCGAGGAAGGTGACGACTACCGCAGCTGGCCCGCCGATCTCTGGTTCGAGACCAGCGAGGCGCTGGTCGAGGCCCTGCTGCCCGCCTCCGACTAGCCGCGACGCTCAGCCGCGGGGCGGCTGGGCGTCGAAGCGCTGCCCGTTATGCCCCCGGCTATCCGGCCCCATCAACCACAGGTAGGTCGGCATGATCTCTGCCGCACTGCGCAGGGTTTCGGGGTCTTCGCCCGGATAGGCATTGGCACGCATCTTGGTACGCGTCGCACCCGGGTTGAGGCTGTTGACGCGGATCGTACCCAGGTGCTCCAGCTCGTCGGCCAGCACCTCGACGAAGCCTTCGGTGGCAAACTTCGAGACCGCGTACGCACCCCAGAAGGCACGGCCCTTGCGCCCGACGCTCGAGCTGGTGAAGACCACCGAGGCATCACGCGACGACTTGAGCAGCGGGAGCAGCGCCTGGGTCATCCAGATCGGTCCGTTGATATTGACCTGCATGACCTGTTCCCACAGCTCCGGATTGTACTGCTCGAAGGGGGTGATGCGCCCCAGCAGCCCGGCATTGTGCAGGAGGCCATCGAGACGCCCGAACTCCTTGTCCAGGGTTTCGGCCATGTCGTGATAGTCCTTGAGCGTGGCCCCTTCCAGGTTGAGCGGGAAGATGGCGGGCTGCGGCCCGCCGAATGCTTCGATTTCGTCGTAGACCTTCTCAAGCTTCGCGATGGTGCGTCCCAACAGCACCACGGTGGCACCATGCCGTGCATAGGCCAGCGCCGCCTCACGGCCGATGCCATCGCCTGCTCCCGTCACCAGGATGATCCGATCTTCAAGCAGGCTGCTCGGTGCTTGATAGTCGATCTTGCAGCTCATGTCGGCTCCTCAGGTGGCCAGCCCTAAAGGGACTGACGTAAAAAGTCGTTGGCCAGGCCCGCCGCGCTGCTGTCGGGATGGTTCTCCCGCACGCGCTCCAGCAGGGAGCGGCTCTCTTGCAGATTCCCCTGGCGCGCCTTGATCAAGCCAAGCTTGTAGAGCGCATCCGGTACCTTGCTGCTTTGCGGATAGTCGTCGATGACCCGACGAAACGCGCTTTCGGCCTCATCCAGGTTGCCTTCCGCGGAGTGCAGTTCACCGAGCCAGTAATGGCCGTTGGGGGTGAGGTTGGTGTCGGGATGCTGCTGCACGAAGCGCTCGAACGCGGCGATCGCCTCACGGAATTCGCGCGTCTGCACCTTGGCGAAGGCCGCCTGGTACTCGGCCTGAGCCCCGGCGCTGGCACCGCTGGGTGAAAGCGTTTCGCGCACTTGGCGCGCCGCGTCCTGGTCCACCTCGGGGCGGGTCTCGATACCGGCACTGCCGGCCATGATCCGCTCGTCGAGGTCCATGTACTGCTGGCGTGTCTGGTTGCGCAGCTGCTCGAGCTGGTGGCGCAACTCTTCGATCTGCCCACGCAGCTGCTGGATTTCGCGCTGGTGTTCCTGGACCTGGTTGAAGATCACCAGGCTGCCACCGGCTTCCTCGCGCACTTCCGCCTGATCGAGAAAGGTGCGGGGCTGCGGGCTGCGGTCCTCAATCACCGGTCGCTGCTGGGCTACGGCTAGGCTCATCACGGACAACGGGAGCACCAGGGCTCCCGCGCCGCACAGCCTTTTCAGACTGTGTCTCATGCAACACTCCATAGGCGCAGCAACGCGCCCGTTCCAATCAGTAGGCGAACACCACGCGACGATTCTGCGAGTAGGCCGCTTCGTTGTTGCCGCTTACGGCCGGGCGCTCTTCGCCATAGCTGACGACCTCGAGCTGGGAGGGCGACACGCCCTGCACTTCGAGGAAACGCTTCACGGAGTTGGCACGACGCTCGCCGAGCGCCATGTTGTACTCGCGCGTGCCGCGCTCGTCGGTATGGCCCTGCAGCACGACACGAGCGCCGCTGGAGCGCAGGTAGCGTGCATGCGATACCAGCACCGATTCGAACTCGGGACGGATGTTGTCGCGGTCGAAATCGAAGTAGATCACGCGCACATCAGGGATACGACCATCGGCCTGCTGGCCGGCACGGTCACCGCTGATGCCCGTACCACCGACCTGACCGGAGCCGGCTACGCCAGAGCCAGCGACCCCACTGCCGGTACCGGTGCGGGTGCCATCCATGGACCCGTCACGGGACCCTCCGGTGCTGGAACAGCCGGCCACGAGAGCCAGAGACAAAGCGACTGCCAGGCTCCTGGCATAGGACTTGAATTGCATCGTCAAACTCCTTGGAGGAATCGAATGACACCGATCATCGAGCATTAGTTCAGAAACGGTGACCATGCGGGTTCACGCACGTCACCCTGTGCCGATGGCAGCCGATAGGACGAGCGTCCATCTGCCGACACGGCCCCCAACACCCCGCTGTTACCTTGCCGGGTGGCGAAGATTACCATGGTCCCGTTGGGCGCAACACTAGGGGATTCATCCCAACGTGACTCACTGAGTACGACCAGCCGTCCCGAGCCAAGATCCTGCCGAGCCACCTGGTAACCGTTGCTGCTGCGATGGACCAGATAGATCGATTGGCCATCCGGTGCAAAGCGACCACGGGCATTGTAGTTGCCGGTGAAGGTCAGGCGTTCGGTCTGGCCATTGCCCAGGTGGTGGCGGTACAGCTGCGGCCCGCCGCTGCGATCCGAGGTGAACAGCAGGCTGCGACCGTCCGGCGCCCAGGCGGGCTCGGTATCGATGCTGGAACTGTTGGTGATGCGCTCGACGTTACGAGACGCCACGTCCATCACGTAGATCTCGGGCTGGCCGTCCTTGGACAGCGACATCGCCAGGCGGCGCCCATCGGGCGACCACGAAGGTGCCCCGTTGAGGCCCTCGAACGAGGTGGCGCGGATACGCTGCCCGGTAGCGAGCTCCTGGATGTAGATGGCCGGCCGCTCGGTCTCGAACGACACATAGGCCAGCTTGCGGCCGTCGGGGGACCACGCCGGCGACAGGATCGGCTCGCGCGAGTTGAGCACCTGCTGGCTGTTGTGGCCATCGGCGTCGGCCACGTAGAGCGCGAACTGCATCTGGTCGCCCACGCCCTGGGCAGTGACATAGGCGATGCGTGTCGAGAAGGCGCCGCGGATGCCGGTGATCGCCTCGAAGATCTGGTCGCTGACGTAATGGGCGCCCCCGCGCAGCTCGTTGCGCCCGGCCGTGACGCTTTCGCCGAGCATGCGCCGCTCGCCGCTCACGTCCATCAGCTCATAGCGGATGCGATAGCCGTCGCCCTCGCGGCTGACGCGCCCGACCACCAGGTAGCGCACGTCCAGCGCCCGCCACTGACCATAGCGGACCTCGTCGCTCTGGCTCGGCCGGTCGAACATGGCGTTGCGTGACAACGGGTCGAAGAAGCCGCTGCGCTGGAGGTTGTCACTCACGATCCGGGCTATGTCCTCCGGGATATCGCCGTCGGCGGCAAAGGGCACGACCGCAATCGGCGTCGCCCGATCGCTACCTCGCGTGATCTCGATGGTGAGGTTGGCCTGGGCTAGCGTACTGAACATCAGCAGCACGACGCTCAGCCAGGCGGTCATCAGGGCTTTCATCAGCGTACATCTCCCGGTCTGAATCGCAGGTTGAATTGACGGAAGTCTCGTTGTGCCGTTGCCGGCAATTGTCGCAGTTCTGCAAAGGGTGCTGCCGCTTCGACCGCCTGGATCGCCGAACGATCAAAGCTGCTGTCACCACTGCTTTGACTAATGGTAGCGCCAAACAACTCACCCGATGGGCCAAGCTGAACCTGAACCGTAGCATCCAGGTTGCTGCCTGCCCCCGGCGGGATCACCCAGGCCTGTTCCACGGCACGCCGCACGATGTTGATGAAACTGTTGGCGGCTTCCTGGGCCTGGCGCGCATTGGCCACGGCGTCGGACTCACCCTCGATGGCACGATCGAGCCCCTGGCTAGCGGCTTCGGCCGCCCGGCGCGCCTGTGCTTCGGCTTCACGCTGGCGCTGGGCTTCCGCTTCGGCCTCGCGACGACGCTGCTCCTCGGCTTCACGCTGGCGTTGGGCTTCCGCTTCGGCCTCGCGACGGCGCTGCTCCTCGGCTTCGCGCTGGCGCTGGGCTTCCGCTTCGGCCTCGCGGCGGCGCTGCTCCTCAGCCTCGCGCTGGCGCTGGGCTTCCGCTTCGGCCTCGCGCTGCCGCTGGGCTTCCGCCTCTCGACGTGCCTGCTCCTCGGCTTCGCGCTGACGCTGGGCTTCCGCCTCTCGTCGCGCCTGCTCCTCGGCTTCACGTTGGCGCTGGGCCTCGGCCTCACGCTGACGCTGCGCCTCGGCTTCCTGCTGCCGCTGGCGCTCCGCCTCGGCCGCCTGCTCCTGCTGCCGCTGCCGTTCGGCCTCCTGCTCCTGACGTAGCTGCGCCTGGCGCTCGGCCTCTTCGGCACGTCGCTGGGCGTCGGCCTCAGCCGCTTCGCGCTCGACCTGTAGCCGCCGGGCCTCCTCTTCGCGGGCGGCCTGCTGCTCGGCCGCCTGGCGCTCGGTTTCTTCGGCACGTCGTTGGGCATCAGCCTCGGCCTCCGCCTGCCGGGCCGCCTCCTCCGCCTGCTGCTGCGCCTCTTCCGTCGCCTGGCGTGCCTGCGCGCGCGCGCGCGCCTCTTCCGCCCGCTGCGCCTGGTTGGTGGTCGTCTCGGTGCTGACCAGGGTGGCCTGCACGATCGAGCTCGACTCCGGTTCGTCAGGCTCACGCTGCGGCAGCGTGATGATGCTGAGAATCACCACCAGCAGGTGCAGTCCGATGGAGAAAACCGCAGGCAGGCCGTAGCCAACCCGCGTGTCCTGCTGCAAGGGCGCACGTTGCTCCTTCCGAGCCATCGCCTCTCCTCGTTTCTCAGTCACGCGCCGGCGGCTCGGAGATCAGGCCGACATTGGTCACGCCTGCCACCTGGAGAGTGCTCATCAGCGTCACGACCTCGCCGTAGGGCACGAAGCGATCCCCGCGCACCATGACCGGCGTGCCGGGCTGGCGGTCGAGCAGGATGATGACCCGGTCGCCCAGCTCCTCGAGGTCAACCGCCATCTCGTCGCCGCCGATGGAGAGGAAGTAGCCTCCCTCGCGGTCCACGGAGACGATGATCGGGTCGCGGTCCTCCTGGCTCTCGATCGGCTCGGAAGTGACCTGCGGCAGTTCCACCTGCACCCCCTGGGTCAGCATGGGCGCGGTGATCATGAAGATGACCAGCAGGACCAGCATGACGTCGATGAAGGGCACGACGTTGATCTCGCCCATCGGCTTGCGCTGGCCACCTCTATTGAAGGGTCCGTGCATCGTACGCCTCCTCAGGCCGATCCCGTGTCGCCGCGACCCTGCAGGTTACGGTGCAGGATGGAGTGGAACTCCTCGGCGAAATCTTCGTACTTGCCCAGCAGGCGGCCCGATTCCGACGATAGCTTGTTGTAGAAAATGACCGCCGGGATGGCGGCAAACAGCCCCATGGCCGTGGCGATCAGGGCTTCGGCGATCCAGGGCGCGACGGTAGCCAGGGTGGCCTGCTGCGTCATGGAGAGCGACTGGAAGGAACCCATGATCCCCCAGACGGTGCCGAACAGGCCGATATAGGGGCTTGCCGATGCCACCGTGGCCAGGAAGACCAGGTGCAGCGTCAGGCGCTCCTCTTCACGCGACCAGGCCACGCGCATGCTGCGCTGCACGCCGTCGAGAATGGCGTCGGGGCTCTTGGTCTTGGGCATGAGCCGGTTGAATTCGCGGAAGCCGGCACGGAACACGTGCTCGGCGCCCTGGGTTTCCTGCTCGGAAGGTGTTTCCCGATAGAGCTCGTTCAGGTCGACACCCGACCAGAACCGCTCCTCGAAGGCCTGGTGCGCAGCACGCGCGCGGCGCATGGCGAAGGTGCGCTGGAAGATCACGATCCAGGAGAGGATCGAGCCGATCACCAGCAGCAGCATGACCAGCTGCACCACGGTGCTGGCGCTCATGATCAGATAGGGAATGGACATGGTGTCGTTCACGGGCATCCTCGTCGACTAGCAGTTAACCGTTGAGAACCGCGGCAAGGGCCGGCGGCCAGGGGGTGGGCTTGAGGCGGCTGGCATCCAGGCAGGCGATCTCGACCTTCGCTTCGCACAGGGGTTCCCCGTCGCGCTGCACCGCTTGCGCAAAGCGCAAGCGGCAGCGACCCTGCGCTTCGACGGCGGCCGTGACCACCAGTTCATCATCCAGGCGCGCCGGCTTGGCGTAGCGGCACTCCAGGCGATGCACGACCAGTTGAATGCCTGCCTCGAGCAGCTCGCGCTGCGTGAAACCCTGGTGGCGCAGCCACTCGCTGCGGGCGCGCTCCATGAATTTCAAGTAATTGACGTAATAGACGATGCCACCGGCATCGGTGTCCTCGATATAGACCCGCAGCGGCAGGTGGAACGGCGTCACGGCCGCACCTCGCCCGCTGCATCGACCGCTGTCTCGTGGGGCGACAGGCCGAAATGCAGCCAGGCCTGGCGCGTCACCACCCTTCCACGCGCCGTGCGCATCATCAGCCCCTGCTGGATCAGGTAGGGCTCGATGACGTCCTCGATGGTGTCTCGCTCTTCCCCAATGGCGGCCGCCAGCGAGTCGACGCCGACCGGCCCGCCGTCGAACTTCTCGATCATGGCGAGCAGCAGCCGGCGGTCCATGTGGTCGAGGCCGTGGTGGTCGACATGCAGCATGTTGAGGGCCTGGTCGGCCACCTCGGCATCCACGCGGCCATCGGCGCGCACCTGGGCGAAGTCCCGCACCCGGCGCAGCAGCCGATTGGCGATTCGCGGGGTGCCGCGCGAGCGCTTCGCCACTTCCTGCGCTCCTGCGCGATCCGCCTCGACGCCAAGCAGCCGGGCCGAACGCTCGACGATCTCGGTGAGCTCGTCGATGGTATAGAACTCCAGCCGCTGCACGATGCCGAAGCGATCGCGCAGCGGCGAGGTGAGCAGGCCCGCACGCGTGGTGGCGCCCACCAGCGTGAAGCGCGGCAGGTCGAGCTTGATCGAGCGCGCCGCCGGCCCCTCGCCGATAACGATGTCGAGCTGGTAGTCCTCCATCGCGGGGTAGAGGATCTCCTCCACCACCGGCGAGAGGCGATGGATCTCGTCGATGAACAGCACGTCGCCTGGCTGGAGGTTGGTAAGCATGGCGGCCAGGTCGCCGGCGCGTTCGAGAACGGGGCCTGAGGTGGACTTCAGCCCCACGCCCATTTCGGCCGCGATGATGTTGGCCAGCGTGGTCTTGCCCAGCCCCGGCGGGCCAAACACCAGGGTATGGTCAAGGCTTTCATCGCGCCCGCGAGCCGCATCGATGAAGATTCCCAGCTGTTCACGGACGCGTGCCTGACCGATGTACTCGGCCAGGCGCTTGGGGCGAATGGCATGGTCGACACGCCCTTCCCCGGCCCGCTCCTCGGCGGCAATCAGTCGATCATTGTCCAGCATGGCCACTACCTGCAGTCACATACGCCACTTTCGCTTCACCCACCTGAGAACAGTGCAGCATTGCCTGGTTCCTACGTGCGCCTGGTCAGGCCGGGTTCAACCAGCCATGCGACGCGTCAGCGCCGCCTTGATCATGGCTTCGGTGGAAAGCCCTTCGTCCAGTCCGGAGAGCATGCGGGCCGCCTCGGCAGGCTTGTAGCCGAGGCTGACCAGGGCGGCCTCCGCATCCGCCAGCGGACTGCTCGGCGATGATGGCATCCCGCCACCGGTCTTGTCGGCAAACAGGCCCGAGTCGCCAGGATGCTCCCAGTGGGGAAAACGGTCGCGCATCTCGACGATCAGCCGCTCGGCGGTCTTCTTGCCGACCCCCGGCAACCGCGTCAGGGCCTTGATGTCGTCCTCCATGACACAGCGAATGAAGGCGTCCTCCTCCATGCCGGAAAGAATGGCCAGCGCCAGTTTGGGCCCGACACCGTTGACCCGGATCAGCGCCCGGAACAGCGCACGCTCCTGCTCGCGGACAAAGCCGTAGAGCAGGTGGGCATCCTCGCGGACCGTCAGGTGGGTGAACAGGGCCACCGGCTCACCCACCGTGGGCAGGGCCACCAGGGTCGTCATCGAGGCTTCGAGCTCATAGCCGACCCCGGCCACATCAACCACCAGCCAGGGCGGTTGCTTGTCGAGCAGTGTGCCTCGCAGGCGTCCGATCATGGGGCTCCCACTATGTTTCCGTGATTGAGATGCGGCGTATCCGTCATGGCGATCCCGCCTGGCCGTTATTGCGCTACCAGCGGGCCCAGGGCCTCTTTGGCGCCACTATACTGGTCGCCCATGCGCCTTACCAGCCCACCGTAAACGGTGTTCGAAAATATTTTCGACGCTCGCCAGGGAGGTCCTTCAAGGCTGAAAATCGCGCCATGACCCTCCGCGCCGACGGCTCCGATGACCACCGAAACTGCCCTGCTGGACCAGTCCCAGGCGTGCATAGGCATGGGTCAGCGCAATCGCCAGCGCATCGGCGGCATCGGCCTGGGGCACGCCGCTCAAACCGAGGATGGCTACCACCATGTGCTGCACCTGGGCCTTGCTCGCCGCCCCGCTGCCGGTCACCGCCTGCTTGATCTGGCGCGGCCCGTACTCCTCGATCGGCAGGCCGTGATTGGCGGCGCAGACGATGGCCGCGCCGCGTGCCTGACCCAGCTTGAGCGCCGAATCGGGGTTCTTCGACATGAACACCTGCTCGATGGCAAGCTCACCGGGGCGATGCACGGCGATCAGCTCGGCCAACCCGGCGTAGATGCGCGCCAGGCGCTGCGGCAGGTCGACGTCGTGCAGCCGTATGCAGCCGCTGGCGACGTAGCGCGGCGTCGGCGTGGTCACGTCCAGCACACCGTAGCCGGTGATGCGGGAGCCGGGGTCGATACCCAGGATCAGCATGGCGAACAGACGGCCGCTCGGGCAAAGCCGTAGCTGGCAGCCGATGGCATCGTACATTGCCGGGACGATCGGTTCATGATGGGCTCCTGCACATACACCACCGGCGCCTCGCGGGCGCCGGTGGCAGGTCGGGGAATCGGCGGCAGGCGGGCCGCCCGTCCGCTTACTCGCTCTCGCCCGCCTTGGCCTTCTGGCGCAGGCGGATGTTGAGCTCGCGCAGTTGCTCGACACTTACCTCGCCCGGCGCGTCGGTCATGGGACAGGCCGCACTCTGGGTCTTGGGGAAGGCGATCACTTCGCGGATGGTGCGTGCTCCGGCCATCAGCATGACCAGGCGGTCGAGGCCGAAGGCCAGGCCGCCGTGGGGCGGTGCGCCATAGTGCAGGGCGTCGAGCAGGAAGCCGAACTTCTCGCGGGCCTCCTCCTCGCCGATGCCGAGGATCTCGAACACGCGGCTCTGCATCTGCTGGTCGTGGATACGGATCGAACCACCCCCCAGCTCGGTGCCGTTGAGCACCATGTCGTAGGCGCGGGAGAGCGCCGCCGCCGGGTTGGCCTTGAGCTCCTCGGGGCTGCACGACGGCGAGGTGAACGGGTGGTGCAGCGGGCTCAGCCGGCCGGCATCATCGGCCTCGAACATCGGGAAGTCGACCACCCACAGCGGCGCCCAGGCGCGGGTATAGAGGTTGAGGTCCTCGCCCAGCTTGACCCGCAGCGCGCCGAGCGCTTCGTTGACGACCTTGGCCTTGTCGGCGCCGAAGAAGACGATGTCTCCATCCTCGGCACCGACGCGGTCGAGCAGCTCGTCGATCACGTTCTCCATGAACTTGACGATCGGGGACTGCAGTCCCTCGATGCCCTTGGCGCGCTCGTTGACCTTGATCCACGCCAGGCCCTTGGCACCGTAGATGCCGACGAACTTGGTGTAGTCGTCGATCACCTTGCGCGACATGCTGGCACCACCCGGCACCTTGAGCGCCGCCACGCGGCCGTCGGCGGCATTGGCCGGGCCGGAGAACACCTGGAAGTCGACCTGCTTCATCAGGTCGTCGACGTCGACCAGCATCAGCGGGATGCGCAGGTCCGGCTTGTCGGAACCGTAGCGATCCATCGCCTCGGCCCACGTCATGCGCGGAAAGACGGGCAGCTCGACATCGAGCACGTCCTGGAACAGCTCGCGGATCATCGTCTCCGCGATGCCCATGATGTCGTCCTCCTCGATGAAGGAGGCCTCGATGTCGATCTGGGTGAATTCCGGCTGGCGGTCGGCGCGCAGGTCCTCGTCGCGGAAGCACTTGGCGATCTGGTAGTAGCGGTCGAAGCCGGCCACCATCAGCAGCTGCTTGAACAGCTGCGGCGACTGCGGCAGAGCGAAGAAGCTGCCCGGATGGGTACGGCTCGGCACCAGGTAGTCGCGCGCACCCTCGGGAGTGGCGCGGGTCAGGATCGGCGTCTCGATGTCGAGGAAGCCCTGCCCCTCGAGAAACGCCCGCACGTGGTGCGAGATGCGTGAACGCAGGCGCAGCTTCTCGATCATCTCGGGACGACGCAGGTCGATGTAGCGGTGCTTGAGGCGCACCTCCTCGCCGACCTTGCCGTGCTCGTCGAGCTGGAACGGCGGCGTGGCCGCGCTGTTCAACACCTCGACGTCCTTGGCCAGCACTTCGATCATCCCGGTCGGCATCTTGGGATTCTGGGTGCCTTCGGGGCGCAGCCGCACGCGGCCGGAGATACGCAGCACGTACTCGCTGCGAGCACGGTCGGCAGTGGCGAAAGCCTCGGCGGTATCGGGGTCGACCACCACCTGAGCGATGCCGTCGCGGTCGCGCATGTCGAGGAAGATCACACCCCCATGGTCACGGCGGCGATGAACCCAGCCGCACAGGGTGACCGTCTGGTCCACCAGGGTCTCGTTGAGCTGGCCGCAATAATGGCTGCGCATGTCGTATCCTGTTTACGTTAAGCGTTATCGATGGGGTTGTCGGTGGCGGGTACGGTCAGGCCGCTGCACCTTCCTTCGCCGGTGCCTTGCTTTCGCCGCCACCGCCCGACGAATCACCGGCCAGGTTCTTCTTGCTGCCGGACTTGAAGTCGGTCTCGTACCAGCCGCCGCCGGCCAGACGGAAGCCCGCGGCGGACACCAGGCGGCCAAGCGCGGGGGCTTCACAGGCCGGACAATCGGTCAGGGGAGCGGCGCTTAGCTTCTGGAGCTTCTCCAGGCGATGGCCGCAGGCCTTGCACTGATATTCATAGATGGGCATGGTTCAATTCACTCCTGATTCGACAGCGCGCAACCAACGGCGATATAGGGTCGAGCGGCGCACTTTCCAAGCCTGCCGTGAAAGCCCGCTAGTATAACTCGCCTGACAGGGCCTGTCCCGGCCTTGCCCAGGTGAACCAACACAAGGAATCCAGCATGAAAGCCGTGTTACTCGACGCCGCCAGCCTGGGCCCTGACATCGATCTCGCCGCGCTGCGCGAGCAGGTCGATACGCTGGACGTGCACCCTACCAGCACCACTGCACAAAGCCGCGAGCGCCTGGCCGGTGCCGAGGTGGCCATCGTCAACAAGGTGGTTCTCGATGCGGAGACTCTCGAGGCGCTGCCTGGACTCAAGCTGATCTGCGTGCTCGCCACGGGCACCAACAACATCGACATGGCCACGGCGGAGCGCCTGGGCGTCGCGGTGCGCAACGTCACGGCCTATGGCACCGCCAGCGTGGCCCAGCACAGCCTGATGCTGATCCTGGCGCTGGCCAACCGGCTGCCGCTCTATCAGCGTGACGTGGCCGCCGGACGCTGGAACACGAGCCCCTTCTTCTGCCTGATGGAGCACGGCACCCTCCAGCTCGAGGGCAAGCGCCTGGTCGTCGTGGGCCAGGGCGAGCTTGGCCGGCGCGTCGCCGCCCTGGCCGAGGCCTTCGGCATGCAGGTGACCTTTGCCGCCCGCCCCGGCAACGAAGCCAACGACAGCCGCCCGGGACTCGCCGCGCTGGCACCCGAGGCCGACGTCATCACCCTGCACTGCCCGCTCACCGAGGCCACGCGGCACCTGGTCGATGCCGCCCTGCTCGCCACGCTCAAGCCCGGCGCGCTGCTCGTGAACTGTGCTCGCGGCGGCATCATCGACGAGGAAGCGGCGCTGGCGGCGCTGCGCGCCGGGCGGCTGGGGGGCCTCGGCGTGGACGTGCTGCCGGTGGAGCCACCGCGTGACGGCCACCCCTTGCTCGACGCCCTGGGCGAGCCGCTCAACCTGATCGTCACCCCGCACAACGCCTGGATCACTCCCGAGGCACGCCAGCGTATCGTGGCGCTGACGGGCGAGAACCTGCGCCAGTGGAAGGCCGAGCAGAACGGAGCCTGACCATGCTGCACAACCCCATGCTGCACAACCTGGGCTCGATCAACCTCGACCACATCTACCGGGTTCCGCATCTCGTGCACTCCGGGGAGACGCTGGCCAGCCGCAGCTATCACGTCGGCCTTGGCGGCAAGGGGGCCAACCAGTCGTTGGCCATGGCGCTGGCCGGTGGCCAGGTGTGCCACTGGGGCCGCCTGGGCCGCCAGGACGGCTGGGCCCGCGATCGCCTGGCGCGGGCCGGTGTCGATGTCAGCCATGTCGAGCTGGTCGAAGAACCCAGCGGGCACGCCATCATCCAGGTCGATGACCAGGGCGAGAACGCCATCATCCTGCATCCCGGGGCCAACCACGGCTTCACCCGCCGGCACCGCGACGCGCTGTGCCGGGTAGCCCAAGCCGACGACTGGCTGCTGGTGCAGAACGAATGCAACGGCCTGGTCGAGCTGTTCGAATGTGCCCACAAGCAGGGGCTGGCCATCGCGTTCAATCCGGCCCCCATGACCGACGCGGTACTGGCGCTGCCACTCGAGACCTGCCGCCTGCTGTTCGTCAACCGTGGCGAAGCCGCCTGGCTGACCGGCCTGCCGGAGTCGAGCGATGCCCAGGCGCTGCTGCAGGGGCTGCACCAACGCCTGCCGGAAACGGCCACGGTGCTGACCCTGGGCAGCGAGGGGGCCTGGTACCAGGCGGGCGACGAGCGTCACTTCCAACCGGCCCTGGCGGTCGAGGCGGTCGACACCACCGGCGCCGGCGATACCTTCATCGGCTATTTCCTGGCGGCCCTGCAGGAGCGGCGCAGCATTCCCGAGTGCCTGGCGCTGGGCGCCCATGCCGCCGCACTCGGCGTGCAGCGACCCGGTGCCGCCGACAGCATCCCATCGCGCGACGAGGTAGAACGATATCTCACCGATTCAACGAGCACCTGACACCCACAAGGAGGCAACGTGTCGCATCCGATCATCTTCGATACCGACCCCGGCGTCGACGACGCCCAGGCCATCGCCATCGCCCTGCGGCATCCCGACATCGAGCTGCTCGGCCTGACCACCACCTACGGCAACGTCGACGTCGCGACCGCCACGCACAACGCCCTGCTGCTCAGCGAGCTGGCCGGGCGTGGCGACGTTCCTGTCGCCCAGGGCGCTGCCGGCCCCATGGTCAAGCCGCGCCACCCGGCACCCGCCCATATCCACGGAGCCAACGGCCTTGGCGATATCGACTTGCCAGACGTAAAGGGGAAGAGGGATTCGCGCAGCGCCGCCCAGTTCATCGTCGATACCGTCAATGACCGGCCAGGCGAGGTTACCCTGGTGTCCGTGGGTCCGGTAGGCAACCTGGCCGCCGCATTGCAGCTCGATCCGCAGCTCACCGGGAAGGTCAAGGGCGTGGTGGTCATGGGTGGATCGATTCGTGAGGGTGGCAACGTCACGCCGGTAGCCGAGGCCAACATGTTCAACGACCCTCATGCCGCCCAGCGCGTGCTCACCGCCGGCTGGCCGCTGACCCTGGTGGGACTCGACGTCACCCATCGCTGTGTGCTGACCCAGGCACACATGCAGCGGATCGAGGCGGGCCAGGGCGAACTGGGCAAGGTGCTGGCCGGCAGCTACGCCTTCTATCGCGACTTCTACCGCGAATTCCTCGGCATTGATGGATGCTGCCCCCACGACAGCTGCGCCCTGGCCTGGCTGCTGCGCCCGGAGCTGTTCACCACCGCCCCGGGCCACCTCGCCGTCGTCACCGACGGCATTGCCGAGGGGCAGACCGTGTTCGCACCGGAAGGCCGCGGTTTCATTCAGGAGCGCTGGTCGCAGACGCCCCTGGTGGAAGTCTGCCTCGAAGTGGACGGCGAGGCGGTCGTGGAATGGATAGCCGACACCTTGAGCTGAGACTCATCACAGGCAAACGAAACTGTCCGGGTCGCGATGCTCGATCGCCTCCAGCTCGACATGCGTGACCCTGGCATTGGGCGGCCCTTGCCACAGCCAGCTGGCAACCTGGTTGACCGCCTCCCCATTGCCGCACAGCAGCACTTCCACCTGTCCGTCGGGGAGGTTCTTGGCATAGCCGGTCAGGCCGTGCTGGAGCGCCTGCTCCTGCACGGCACGGCGATACCACACCCCTTGCACCTTGCCGGCCACCCGGGCCTTGACGCAGCACTGGCTCATCTTGGTTCCCTCCCGGTCGGTTCATCGATTACCAGTTCCTGTCGAACGAGAACCGCGCTGTTGCGCGGCACCACCCGGCGTCCCCTCGCCAGCATATGGCTACGCGTGAACGCCGCCCCGAACAGCAGGATCAACGAACTGTAATAAACCCACAGCAGGATCATTACCACCGAACCTGCCGCACCATAAGTGGACGCGGTGGCCGTATAGGCCAGGTACGAAGAGATGGCGATGCGCCCCACGGCAAACAGCAGCGCCGTCACCACCGCGCCCAGCAATACGTCACGCCAGCTAAGCACCACGTCGGGCAGGACCTTGAAGATGGTGGCAAACAAGGCGGTGATGACCGCCAGCGAGACGATGAATTCAGCACTCGACGTGAGCAGCCCCGCCATGGGCACCGCCGTACTTGCCACCTGCAGCATGGCGCGCAGCATGATGCCTACCACCAGCGAAACCAGCAGGATGAAGCCAATGGCCAGCACCACGGTAAGTGACAGGATGCGCTGCGTGAGGAACACCAGCATACTGTTGCGACTGGGCTTGGCCGTCACGCCCCACATGGTGTTCAGCGAGAACTGCATCTGGGCGAAGACGGTGGTGGCCCCGACCAGCAGCCCCCCCCACCCCGAGCAGCGTCGGCAGAAGGCCTGATTCCTCGATCCGCGAGGCCGCCACGGCCTGCTCCACCATACGGGCCGCCTCCTCGCCCACGGTGCCCTGAAGCTGGGCCACGATCTGGCCTTGGGCGGCATCCTCGCCGAACACCACGCCGATCACGGCCACGGCAATGATCACGGTCGGGGCCAGCGAAAAGAGGGTGTAGAAGGCCAGAGAGCCGGCATAGCTGAAGGCGTTGCGCTCCAACCACAGGTTCACCGCTTCCTTGATGGTGTGCCACCACAGCGTGAACGAAATCCGTTCCACGACATCTCCTTGTTTTTCCGCCCTGCATTACAGCTTATCCGATCGATGCCAAGCTGTCGGCCCGATCGGCTCACGTTGCAGCGTCACGGATGAGACCACCATAATAGGGCCCGAGCCGCCCATGAAGGAGTTCCGATGCGTGTTTCCGACTACGAGTTCGACTGTCTTGTCTTCATCGGGCGCTTCCAACCTCCTCACCTGGGGCATCTGGCCGTCATCAACGAGGCCTTGCGCCATGCCCGGCAAGTCATCGTCCTGGTCGGCTCCGCGTGGCAGGCCCGCTCGCTGCGCAATCCCTGGAATTTCCATGAACGCCAGGATCTACTGAGAAGCTGCTTCGATGACGAGGAGAATGCCCGGCTCGACATCGTGCCGCTGCTCGACGCCCTCTACAACGATGACGTCTGGGTGCGTGACGTACAGCGCAAGGTGCGCGATATCGCCGGCCATCACCATGCGCGGCTGCCGCGCATCGGGCTGATCGGCGCCAGTCGTGGCCAGTCGAGCTACTACCTCTCCCTCTTTCCGCAGTGGGAGTCGGTCAGCGTGCCGCTTGTCGAAGGCATCTCGGCAAGCCAGATCCGCGAGCGACTGTTCCGCTCCCCCTCTTCCACCGCCGATTACCTGAGCACCGGTGCGGTCCACGACCTGCCTCCCGGCGTGGTCGAGGCCCTGCGCGAGTTTGCCGGCTGCGAAGCACACCGACAGCTGATGGAAGAGCAACAGCTTCTGGAACAGTATCGCCAGGCCTGGGTCAATGCGCCCTACCCTCCCATCTTCGTCACGGTCAACGCCGTGGTAGTGCAGTCGGGCCATGTGCTGCTGGTACGCCGCACGGCGGCCCCCGGCAAGGGGCTGCTGGCGCTTCCCGGCGGTTTCATCAGCCCCCATGAACGGCTGCTCGATGCCTGCCTGCGCGAGCTGCGCGAACGCGTGCGGCTGAAGGTGCCGGAGGCGGTGCTGAAGGGCTCGCTGCGCGGCCAGAGGCTGTTCGATGAGCCGCACCGCAGCTGGCGAGGGCGAACCCTGGCCGAGGCCTTCTATTTCGCCCTGCGCCCCGACCAGCAGTTGCCGCAGCTCAAGCCGGTCAAGGGCGGGGATCATGCGCGTTGGGTGCCGCTGGCCGAACTGGAACCCGACAGCTTGTTCGAGGACCACTTCTTCATCATCCAGAACTTCCTCGGCCTGCCGGCCGATTTCAGTGGCGTCTAGCGGAAACACAGGAGCGCTGCCAGCGCACCAGGAAAGCCCTGATTTCAAGCCTGGAGGAAGTCGCGGGGAAGCTTCATCATCTGCCGCCACAGTTTCTCCACTCCCGGCTTGTGCACCAGCGAACAGCGGTAGAGGCGAATTTCCAGTGGCACGTCCCATTTCTCGTCGCCGGCACGTACCAGCTTGCCGCTTCTGAGCTCTTCACGGACACAGAAATCGGGAATCCAGGCGAGCCCGACCCCCTGCAGCACCATGCCCTTGAGCCCCTCGGCCATGGCGGTCTCGTAGACCGTGCGCAGGCGCAGGCGCAGCGGGTCGTTCTTCAGCAGCATGCGCACACTGCGCCCGAGGAAGGCGCCCTGGGTATAGGCCAGGTACGGGATGGTGTCCTTGCTTTCCAGGCTGTAGCGCGGACTGCCCTTGGCATCGGGAAGGCTGACCGGCAGCATCTTGACCTGGCCGATGGAGAATGACGGAAAGACTTCTGCATCGAGCTGCATCGTGGCGTAGGGGTCATGGTAGGCCAGCATCAGGTCGCAGTTGCCTTCGCGCAGCACGTGGATCGCCTCGCCGACGTTCATGGCGACCAGGCGAGTGGGCAGCTCCCCCAGGCCTTCCTGCAGGCGCGAGATCCACTCCGGATAGAAGCTGAGCGCCAGTGAGTGCGCCGCCACGATATCCAGGGCCTCCCGCGCCATGGATACACCTCGCAGATGCCCAAGGCACTCGTTGAGCTGCTCCACCAGGTTGCGTGCCGTGATCAGGAACAGCTGCCCTTCCGGCGTCAGGTTGATCGGCGTGGTCGAGCGGTCCACCAGGGTCACGCCCACGGCCTGCTCGAGGGCGCGAATCCGGCGACTGAACGCCGGCTGGGTCACATGACGCTGCCTAGCAGAGGCGGAAAAGCTGCGGGTATTGGCCAGCGCCACGAAATCTTCCAGCCATTTTGTCTCGAGATTCACCGTGACTCCCGCAGCAGTTCCAACATGAAGGGTGCCGATACGTGCCTGTGTCGACAGGGTTCTTTATCCAACAGGGCACTAATGTAACCCAGCCCCCAGACGAACCCAAGAGAGCGAGATCATTGGATGGGTGCGGTCAGATAGGCCGCACGGGACACCAGCTTTTGCCATAGCGGGCGGTTCTGCATTTCGTCGTACCCTATCCGGCGGCAGTTGGCAAAATCGCGCTCCAGCATCAGTCGCACCTGGGCGGCAAAGCGTCGATCGGGAATGAAGGCGGTGATCTCGAAATTCAAGCGAAACGAGCGGTTGTCCAGATTCACCGTGCCCACGGAGGCTGCCGTATCATCGATCAGGATCACCTTCTGATGCAGGAAACCGGGCTGATAGCGATATACCTTGACCCCGGCTCGCACCATGTCGGGCAGAAACGAAAAGGCCGATAGGTAGATCAGCAGGTGATCGGGGCGTTCCGGCATCATGATGCGGACATCGACTCCCCGCATGGCGGCCAGCCGAAGCGCATCCTGCACGCCTTGGTCGGGAACAAAATAGGGGCTGGTGACCCACAGCCGCTCATGGGCGCTGTGAATGGCATGCTGGACCAGCAGGCTGGCCGTCTCCTGCCGGTCGGCTGGCCCAGAGGGTACGATGACCACGTTCTGGCACTCCGTACAGTCGGAGCAAGGCTCCCAGGCCAGGTTGATCACCTCGCCGGTGGCCCAGTGCCAGTCCTCCCAGAACGCCTCCTGGAGACCCAGCACGCTCGGCCCGGTGAGCTTGAGATGCGTATCCCGCCACGGGCCATGGCGAGGGTGCTGTCCCAGATACTCGACGCCGACGTTGAATCCTCCCAGCCATCCCTGGCGGCCATCCACCACCTGGATCTTGCGATGGTTGCGGAAGTTGAGCTGGAAGCGGTGCTTGAACCCCCTGGACGAGCGGAACGAGCTCACTTCCACCCCTCCTTCCGAGAGTTCGCGCAGGTAGCCTTCCGATAGCTTGCGGCTGCCTATCTCATCGAAAAGGAAATAGACCCGCACGCCCCTGGCAGCGGCACGCAGCAAGCGATCCTTGAGGCGGTGGCCCAGCGCGTCGTGGCGCACGATGAAGAACTGCACCAAGACATACTCCTCGGCCGCATCGATGCCGGCGAAGAGGCTGTCGAAGGTGTCCTGGCCGTCGATCAGCAGCTCGGCCTGGTTGCCGCTGGTCAGAGGCATCATGGCCAGCTGCTCGACGGCCCGGATATCGGGATTGCGTGGATCCGCCAGGAAAGGCTCCAGGCGCTCGCGGTAACGCGCGAGTATGCGCCTGAGAACGGTATCGCGCTCACCGCGGGCGGATACATAGCCGTAGAAACGCGGCCGGCCGAAGATCCAGAAGGCCGGCACGGCCAGGTAGGGAATGGTGATGAGCGAAATGATCCAGGCGACGGCCCCCTGCGAGGTACGGCTGGAGAGAAGCGCCAGGATCGCCGACAGGATACCCAACAGGTGGATCAGGAAAATCACGAGGCCGAAAAGCCAGGCTGCCATGACATCTCCCTGTAAAACAGCACACTGCAGGATACCCCAGACGACAGCGGCCCCGCCAGTTGACGGGGCCGCTGAGTCATCGAGACGAGATCAGGCGCGCTCGGCGATGATCTCCTTCCACTTGGCCGGCCCGGTCTGGTGCACCGAGGTGCCTTGGCTGTCCACCGCCACGGTGACCGGCATGTCCTCGACCTCGAATTCGTAGATGGCTTCCATGCCGAGGTCGGCAAAGCCCACCACGCGCGACTTCTTGATCGCCTGTGCCACCAGGTAGGCGGAGCCGCCGACGGCCATCAGGTAGACCGCCTTGTTGTCGCGGATCGCCTCGATAGCGGCCGGGCCGCGCTCGGCCTTGCCCACCATCCCCAGCAGGCCGGTCTCTTCGAGCATGGTGCGGGTGAACTTGTCCATGCGCGTCGCAGTCGTCGGCCCGGCGGGACCAACCACCTCATTGCCGACTGGGTCGACCGGGCCTACGTAGTAGATGAAGCGCCCCTTCATGTCGACCGGCAGCGCCTCGCCCTTGGCGAGCATGTCGACCATGCGCTTGTGCGCAGCATCGCGGCCGGTGAGCAGCTTGCCATTCAATAGCAGGGTGTCGCCCGGCTGCCAGGTCTGCACCTCTTCCGGCGTCACGGTGTCCAGGTTGACGCGCTTGACGTTGCCGCCCGCCTCACGAGTGATCTCCGGCCAGTCTTCGAGCTTCGGCGCCTTCAGCGCCGCCGGACCGCTGCCGTCCAGGGTGAAGTGGGCGTGGCGGGTAGCGGCACAGTTGGGAATGATCGCCACCGGCTTGTTGGCCGCGTGGGTCGGATAGTCCTTAACCTTGATATCGAGCACCGTGGTCAAGCCGCCCAGGCCCTGGGCGCCGATACCGCTGCGGTTCACCTTGTCGAACAGTTCCAGGCGCAGCTCCTCCGAGCGGTTCGATGCCCCGCGAGCCTGCAGCTCCTGGATGTCGATGGGGTCGAGCAGCGCCTCCTTGGCCAGCTCCATCGCCTTCTCGGCCGTGCCGCCGATGCCGATTCCCAGCATGCCGGGCGGACACCAGCCGGCGCCCATCTTGGGCAGCTGCTCCATCACCCAGTCGACCACGCTGTCGGACGGATTGAGCATGGCGAACTTGGTCTTCGCCTCGCTGCCGCCGCCCTTCGCGGCCACGTGCACCTCGACGGTATCGCCCGGCACCAGCTTGTGGTGGATGACCGCCGGGGTGTTGTCGCCGGTGTTCTTGCGGGCACCGTCCGGGTCGGCCAGCACCGAGGCACGCAGGACGTTGTCCGGGAAGTTGTAGGCGCGCCGTACGCCCTCGTTGACCATGTCGTCGAGGCTCATCTCGGCGTCCCAGCGCACGTTCATGCCCACGTGGACGAAGACCGTGACGATGCCGGTATCCTGGCAAATCGGGCGGTGCCCCGTGGCGCACATGCGCGAATTGATCAGGATCTGGGCGATGGCGTCCTTGGCCGCCGGGTTCTCCTCCCGCTCGTACGCCGCCGCCATGGCGTCGATGAAATCCTTCGGATGGTAGTAGGAGATGTACTGCAGGGCGTCGGCGACGCTCTGGATCAGATCGTCCTGGCGGATCACGGTCATGTGCAAGGAACTCCTCGGCAGTGTCGGCATGCCCGGTTCTGGTTTCGCAACGAGAAACGGCGGGCTCGAACGGTGGCGAATTATACCGTATCGAGCCGTTGTCGACAGGGCTGTGCCGCGAAGGTCGAATTCGACGTTTGTGAAGAAGAAAGGTAACGGTATAAAAATCGCTATTTGTGGCTCTCCTGCTACGCCTCTACGCTTGTATGAATACGTTCATGGATTCGAACCCGCCTCGATCAAAGGAGCCGATCATGCAGCCCACCGTGTCCGACTTCCTCGTGTCACGCCTTCGCGAATGGGGGGTAGAGCGCCTCTACGGCTACTCCGGCGACGGCATCAATGGTTTCATGTCTGCCCTTCGCCGCGCCGAGGGCCACCCCCGCCTGGTCCAGCCACGTCACGAAGAGGTAGCCGCCTTCATGGCCTGCGCCCATGCCAAGTTCAGCGACAAGGTGGGTGTCTGTGTCGCCACTTCAGGCCCCGGCGCCGTGCATCTGCTCAACGGCCTCTACGATGCACGCAAGGACCACATGCCTGCCGTTGCCATCGTCGGGCAGCAGGCGCGCAAGAGCCTCGGGACCGACTACCAGCAGGAGCTCGACCTGATAGCACTGTTCAAGGACGTGGCCAGCGAATACGTGCAGATGGTCACCGAGCCGGCCCAGGCCCGCCACGTCATCGACCAGGCCATGCGCATCGCCATTGCCCGGCGCACCGTGACCTGCGTGATCCTGCCCAACGACGTGCAGGACCTGCCCATGGAGGATCCCCCCATGGAGCACGGGGCGGTATTCTCCGGTGTCGGCTACCGCTTCCCCAGGCAGGTGCCGGAGCCCGCCGACCTGGACACCGCTGCCGAGATCCTGAATTCGGGCAAGAAGGTCGCCATTCTCGCCGGCGCAGGGGTAAAGCATGCCGTCGAAGAACTGCTTCGCGTGGCCGACCTCACCGGCGCAGGCATCGCCAAGGCGATACTGGCCAAGACCATGGTGCCCGATGATTTGCCCGGAGTGACCGGCGCCATCGGCCTGCTCGGCACCGAGGCCAGCGACAAGATGATGAAGGAGTGCGATACCCTGCTGATGGTGGGCACCCGCTTCCCCTATGTGGAGTTCTTGCCGGAGCCCGGCCAGGCACGCGCCGTGCAGATCGACGTTGTGCCGGAAGCACTGGGAATCCGCTACCCCACCGAGATCAACCTGCATGGCGATGCCGGCGAGACACTGGCGGCACTGGCCGAGCACCTGGAACCCAAAGCTAACGACAAATGGCGCAAGCAGGTGCAGGGCTGGATCGACGACTGGTGGGAGAAGACCGAGGCCCGTGCCGCCACCGAGGCCACGCCGATCAATCCCCAGCTCGTCTTCCAAAGCCTTTCGCCGCGGCTGCCTGAAAACGTCATGCTGGCCTGCGATGTCGGCAGCGCGACCAACTGGTATGCACGTTACCTGCGGATTCGCCGAGGCATGCTGGGGTCGGTGTCCGGCGGCCTGGCCTCGATGGGCAACGGCGTGCCCTACCTGATCGCGGCCAAGTTCTGCCACCCCGACCGCCCCGCCATCGCCCTGGTCGGTGACGGCGCCATGCAGATGCTGGGCAACAATGCACTCATTACGTTGGCCAAGTATTGGCAAGAGTGGGAGGACCCGCGCTGCATCGTGCTGGTGCTCAACAACCACGATCTCAGCCAGGTGACCTGGGAACAGCGCGTGATGGAGGGCGACCCCAAGTTCGATACTTCGCAGGAGCTTCCGGAGTTTCGCTACGACCAGTACGCGGAACTGCTCGGTTTCAAGGGCCTGACCATGCGCGAGCCCGACGACGTCGACCGGGTGTGGAACGAAGCCCTTACCGCCGACCGACCGGTAGTGATCAACGCCTATACCGACGGTGATATCGCCCCCCTGCCCCCGCACATCGAATTCGACCAGGCCAAGAGCTACCTCGCCTCGATGCTCAAGGGCGATTCGAGCGGCCTGCACAGTGCCAAGCTCTCCGCCAAGCAGATGGGCCGCTCCCTCTTCAAGCGCAAGAAATAGCGCTCGTTCGCGCCCTGCTCAAGCTTGAGGGATCAAGGCTTTGGCAAGGCGCGACAAATAAGCTAGATAACGGTATATCTTCAGGTCTGGCACGCCGGGCATCGATAGAGCCGACGTGAGGCGACCATCAGCCGCTCGATCGGCGTCCCACAGGCATGGCACGGCCGCCCGTCGCGCTCGAATACGGCAAAGCGGCACAGCCTGGGGCTTTCGCCGTGCCGCCGCGCCTTGATCGCCCAGTCGCGGCGATTAGTGGTACCAGCGTGTTCATAGGCTTGGCGGGTCACATCGAGAATGGCCTGCGCCAGCCGCTGCAGGCGTTCGTCGCTCAGGTCGACGACACGAGCCGTGGGCGCCAGCCCGGCGAAGAACAGGATCTCGGAGCGTAGGTAGTTGCCAATGCCTGCGAAAGGCGCCTGGTCGAGCAGCAGCCCACCCAGCCGTCGCCGCGCGAAACGAGGTTCGGCGAGGCGTGCCCTCGCCTGCTCGGGTGTCACGTCGTGGGTCAGCAGATCGGGGCCGAGCCGGGAGAGAAATGGGTGCTCGCAGAGCCTGTCGGCCGGCCACAGCGAAATATCCGACGCGCTGTAGAGGCTCGCCGAGCGCCCTTCCGCCGTCAGTCGCACGCGCAGCGAGCGCTCGGTATCGGGCTCACGCTCGGCGTCGTGCAGCTTCCATACGCCGTAGAGCTGGTTGTGGCTGTAGAGCACGCGGCCATCGTCGAAGCGGGTCAGCAGCGCCTTGCCCCAGCTGTCCACCGCCGTGACCTCACGCCCCAGCAGCGAATCGGCCTCGGCGGCCAGTTCAGGGAAAGCGAACCACACGGCTTCCAGCCGCCTGCCGGCAAGCTGTTCGTGCAGGCGATCGGCGGCACGGCGAATCTCGGGGCCTTCAGGCATGGTGACTCCAAGTTTTCCGGGATGGCAAACTAGCGCCCAGGGATGGGTCACAGCGCCCCCTTGTAGCCCTGTCGACGGAAAGTCCCGAGCGGGCAGACTATCCCAGCGCCAACTGCCGCTCCTTGAGCTCATGCAGCCGATCGCGCAGCCTGGCCGCCTCTTCGAACTCCAGGTTCTGGGCCGCCTCGAACATGGCGTCCTCGATCCGCGAGACTTCCTTGGCCAGCTCGGTCGGCGACAGGTCGTTGACATCGTAGATCGCCGCCCCCTCGGCCACCTTGCGCTCGCTGCGCCGCCCCTTGCCCTTGCGCCCGGGCGCCTGGGCCGACTCCATGATGTCGGCCACGGAGCGAGTCACGGTGGTGGGCGTGATGCCGTGCTTCTCGTTGTGGGCGATCTGCTTGGCGCGGCGGCGTTCGGTCTCGTCGATGGCGCGGCGCATGGAGTCGGTCACCCGGTCGGCGTAGAGGATCGCCTTGCCGTGAGCGTTGCGCGCCGCCCGGCCGATGGTCTGGATCAGCGAGCGCTCGTTGCGGAGGAAACCCTCCTTGTCGGCATCGAGGATCGCCACCAGCGAGACCTCGGGAATGTCGAGGCCTTCGCGCAGCAGGTTGATGCCTACCAGCACATCGAACTTGCCCAGGCGCAGGTCACGGATGATCTCCACCCGCTCCACCGTGTCGATGTCGGAGTGCAGGTAGCGCACCCGCACGTCATGCTCGTCGAGGTATTCGGTCAGGTCTTCGGCCATGCGCTTGGTCAGGGTGGTGACCAGCACTCGCTCACCCACCCCGGCGCGCAGGCGGATCTCGGAGAGCAGGTCATCGACCTGGGTGCTCGCCGGACGCACCTCGATCTCCGGGTCGACCAGGCCGGTGGGACGCACCACCTGCTCCACCACCTGGCCGGCGTGCTTGGCCTCGTAGGGGCCGGGCGTGGCCGAGACGAAGATCGTCTGCGGGCAGATGGCCTCCCACTCCTCGAAGGTCATCGGGCGGTTGTCCAGCGCCGAGGGCAGGCGGAAACCGTACTCGACCAGCGTCTCCTTGCGCGAGCGGTCGCCCTTGTACATCCCCCCGACCTGGGGAACGCTGACGTGGGACTCGTCGATGAACACCAGGGCATCGGACGGCAGGTAGTCGAAGAAGGTGGGCGGCGGCTCGCCGGGCGCACGCCCCGAGAGGTAGCGCGAGTAGTTCTCGATACCGTTGCAGTAGCCCAGCTCGTTCATCATCTCCAGGTCGTACAGCGTACGCTGCTCGAGGCGCTGGGCCTCCACCAGGCGATCGTTCTTGCGCAGCCACGCCAGTCGCTCGACCAGCTCGGCCTTGATCGCCTCCGCGGCCGAGAGAATGGTCTCGCGGGGCGTCACGTAGTGGCTCTTGGGGTAGATCGTCATGCGCGGCACCTGGCCGCGCACTTCGCCGGTGAGCGGATCGAACAGGCGAATCGAATCGATCTCGTCGTCGAATAGCTCGACCCGCACCGCCTCCTCATCGGAGTCGGCCGGGTAGATGTCGATCACGTCGCCGCGCACCCGGTAGGTGCCGCGCTTGAAGTCCAGGTCGTTGCGCGTGTACTGCAGCTCCGCCAGGCGGCGCAGGAAGCTGCGCTGGTCGATCAGCTCGCCGCGGGTAAAGTGCAGGCGCATCTTCAGGTACTGGTCGGGGTCGCCGAGGCCGTAGATCGCCGATACCGACACCACGATCAGCGCATCGCGCCGCTCGAGCAAGGCCTTGGTCGCCGAGAGGCGCATCTGCTCGATATGGTCGTTGATCGAGGCGTCCTTCTCGATGAAGGTGTCCGACGAGGGGACGTAGGCTTCCGGCTGGTAGTAGTCGTAATAGGAGACGAAGTACTCGATGGCGTTGTCGGGGAAGAACGACTTGAACTCGCCGTAGAGCTGGGCGGCCAGGGTCTTGTTGGGCGCCATGACGATGGTCGGGCGCTGCAGCCGCTCGACCACGTTGGCCATGGTGAAGGTCTTGCCCGAGCCGGTCACCCCAAGCAGGGTCTGGTGGGTCAGCCCCGCCTCGAGCCCGGTCACCAGGCCTTCGATGGCAGCAGGCTGGTCGCCGGCGGGCTTGAACTTGGAACTGAGGCGAAACGGTTTGCTCATCATGGCTCCGGCAACGCGCCGGGCGCCTCATGGCGCCCGGCAGAGAGTCGTCTCGGTGCGGCTCGGGGCCAGCGGTGCAGGTCAACCTGCCCCGCTCAGGCCTCGACCACGTCGGCACTGCGCGTGACGACCTCCACGGTGGTACTGGTCATCAGCCGGTGAATCGGACATTTGTGGCTGATCTCTTCGAGCCGGGCACGCTGCTCCGGGTCCTCGATGCCATGGAAGGTCATCACCACTTCGAGTCGGTAATGGCCCTTCTGTTCCTCGCTGTCGTCACGATTGACGGTGACGCTGATGCCTTCGAGAGGCCATTTCTTGCGCTGGGCGTACATCTGCGCGGTAATCGCCTTGCACGCGCCGAGCGAGAGGTCGAAGTAGTCGTGCGGGTCCGGGGCGCTGCCCTCGCCGCCGTAGGCCTTGGGCACATCGACATAGAGATCCTCGAACCCCTGGATCTGCACCTGCTGGCGAAAGATCCGGTTGCGCTCACTGACGATCTGGATGCTCTGTTTCATTGTTCATGTTTCCGGCAGCTATTTGACGACGATGGGAAGGCCCAGGGATTCGATGGCGCGCCGCAGCGTCTCGCGGCTGGCCCGCCCTTCGACATCGGCTCCATGGCGGCCGACTTCGGCACTCTCGACGCCGTCCACCATCATCAGGGCTTCGGTGATACGATTGATCTGATCGGCGTTCTCCACCCCTGTGAAGCTCAGCGACACCTGTGCCATGGACGACTCCCGTTCCCAAGCATAACGAAAGAACAGTCTAACATGGCTGGCAGGGACCGGCAGCCGCTTGCAATGCCGCAGCGCCGGCCGCATACCTTTAAACCCACCCCCTGACGATGACCTGGAGCCACAGGCAATGAGTGACTGGATGACCGCCCTGGGCGGAAGGCGAGTCAACGACGAACGCGTGGAGTTCGACACCCCCGACGCGGCCCGAGCGGCCCTGGAAGGCACCGTGACCAGCCCGCTTGCCCATCTCGCCATCCTCGACGTGGCCGGCACGGGCGCCGCCAAGCTGCTGCAGGGGCAGACCAGTGCGCAAGTCGAGCTGGCCGACGGCAGCTTTGCGCCGCTGACCTGCTTCTGCACGGCGAAGGGGCGCATGCTGGCCAACGCGCAGCTGCTGCGCATCACGCCCGAGCGCTATCGGCTGATTCTTCACCATGGCTTGGTGGAGCCACTGCGCCAGCACCTGGCGAAGTTCGCCCCGTTCTACAAATGCGAGCTGCAGCTACGCGACGACCTGTCGCTGGTGGGGCTGATCGGCAGGGAGGCCCAGGCGCTGGCGGAAGTGCGCTGTGACGTTGTGCCACCCACGCTGTGGCACCAGGCGGGCGATGAAACGCTGCAGCTGCTGGCCCACCCGGGGCCACAGCCTCGGCTGCTGATCTGCCTGCCCGAGGCGCGGGCGGCCATGCTGGTCGCTCACCTGGCCGAACAGGCCCCCCTGGTGGGCAATGCGGTGTGGCGCCTGCAGGATATCCAGGCCGGACTCGCCTGGCTGACGCCGGCGCATCAGGATGCCCTGCTGCCGCAGATGATCAACTGGGAAGCGCTGGGCGGGGTGAGCTTCAAGAAGGGCTGCTATACCGGCCAGGAGGTGGTGGCCAGGGCGCATTTCCGCGGCCAGGTGAAGAAGCGGCTGGCACGCGCCCAGCTGGAGGGAGCACTAGTGCCGGCCCTGGGCGCCAGTGTGCTCGACGCGGAAGGCAAGAGCGCCGGAGAGGTGGTGGCGGCCGAACTCGATGCCTATGGCCAGGCCGAGATCCTGGCCGTACTGAGCACCCGCGAGCATGCCGAACCGCTCAGCGTCGAAGGGCAGCCCGCCAAGCTGCTGAAGCTGCCCTACCCCATCGAGCGCCTCGACCCCGAGAGCCTGGCGCAACGGGCCAGCTAGGCGAGCCCGAATATCCGCTTGGCGGTCGCCGTGCTCTGCGCGGCGATCGTCTCGGGCGAGACTCCCCGCAGCTTGGCCACCATGTCGCAGACCTGGTCGATACGGACCGGCTCGTTGCGTCGGCCCTGGTAACCGCACAGCGGCATGTCGGGACTGTCGGTTTCCAGCACGAAGCCATCCTCGGGCAGGCTCTTGACCGCTCGCCACAGGCGCTGGGCACGCTCGTAGGTCACCGCGCCGCCCAGGCCCACCACGAACCCAAGGTCGAGGAATTTCCACGCCTGGTCGGGCGAGCCGGCAAAGGCATGGATCAGGCCGCCGGCCGGCAGGTCGAGCTCCCGCAACCGCTTGGACACCTTGTCGTTGGCATGCACGCAGTGGATGACCACGGGAAGCTGGCGTGTCTTGGCCAGCCGCAGCTGCGCATTGAACAGCGACCACTGGGCCTCGAGCGTCTCCTCGAAGCGCGCATCGATCCCGCATTCGCCCACGCCCTTTACCTCCGGATGCGCATCGAGCGCCTGGGCAAGCGCCTCCACGTCGTCCTCGGAATGCTCCTCGATGAAGCAGGGATGCAGGCCCAGGCTGATGCTGACGTCGGGCCGCTCGCCCAGCGCCAGCACCGCCGGCCAGCGCTCGCGGGTGGTGCCTGGCACCATGAAGTGGGCGACCCCCGCCGCCCTGGCGCGCTCGAACATCGCCTCGCGGTCATCGTCAAAGGCTTCGAAATCGAGATGGCAATGGGCATCGATCAACATCCGTGGCACGCTCCTTGTCCTTTGGGTACCAATAGCATTCATTCCTGCGTCGGCAGCGGCGGCAATTGCGACGTGCAGGCGGGGCAGCGGCTTGCCGCCAGCGGGATCTTGCTGAGGCAGTACGGGCAATCCTTGATCGTGGGCGGTCCCTCTCCCGCCGACTCGAAGGAGCGGTAAGCCAGGTTCTTGAGCAGGTTGATCTTGCGAATCAACACGAAGGTGGCAAATGCCACGATCAAAAACGTAATCACGGCATTGATGAACAGGCCGTAGTTCAGGGTCAGCGCACCGGCGGCCTGGGCTTGTTCCAGGGTAGCGTAGTTACCGTTACCGCTGCCGTCGCGCAAGATCACGAACTGGTTGCTGAAGTTCAGGCCGCCTGTGGCCAGGCTGATCAAGGGCGTAAAAATGTCCCTGACCAGGCTGTTGACGATGGCCGTAAAGGCAGCCCCGATGATAATCCCCACCGCCATGTCGACGACGTTGCCCTTGACCGCAAACTCACGGAACTCCTTGAGCATCCTCGATGCCATGCCGACTCCCTGACGCTACGGTCCTTCACCGCCCGGCCTGCCTTGACTCAGTGCTCTCGGGTCGCGGCAAAGCGGATTTCCGGCCAGCGCTCCTGGGTCATCTGCAGATTGACCCTCGTGGGGGCAATGTAGGTCAGGTAACCGCCGCCATCCAGCGCCAGGTTGGCGCTCGCCTTGCGCTTGAACTCCTCGAGCTTCTTGGCATCGTCGCAGTAGATCCAGCGGGCCGTCTGCACGTTGACGGGCTGGTAGACGCAGTCGACCTTGTACTCCTCCTTGAGCCGGTGGGCGACCACGTCGAACTGCAGGGTACCCACGGCACCCAGGATCAGGTCGTTGTTGTCCAACGGCTGGAACAGCTGGGTGGCGCCCTCCTCGGAAAGCTGCTGCAGGCCCTTCTGCAACGCCTTGAGCTTGAGCGGGTCCTTGAGCTGCACGCGCTTGAACAGCTCCGGTGCGAAGTGGGGAATGCCGGTGAAGCGCATGTCCTCGCCCATGGTGAAGGTATCGCCGATCTGGATGGTGCCATGGTTGTGCAGCCCGATGATGTCGCCGGGCCAGGCTTCCTCGACATGGGCCCGGTCGGCGGCCATGAAGGTCAGGGCGTCGGCGATCTTGACGTCCTTGCCGATGCGCACATGGCGCATCTTCATGTTCTTCTCGTACTTGCCCGAGCAGACGCGCAAAAAGGCGATACGATCGCGGTGCTTGGGATCCATGTTGGCCTGGATCTTGAACACGAAGCCGGTGAAGCGCGTGTCCTCCGCCTCGACGATACGCGTGTCGGTTTCGCGCGACTGCGGCGGCGGCGCGTATTCGACGAAGCCGTCGAGCATTTCGCGCACCCCGAAGTTGCCCATGGCGGTACCGAAGTAGACCGGGGTCATTTCCCCGCGGCGATAAGCGTCGAGGTCGAACTCATGGGAGGCGCCACGCACCAGCTCCACCTCCATGCGCAGCTCCTCGGCCGCCTCGGCGCCGAGCACCGCATCGACCTCGGGGTTGTCGAGCCCCTGGATGCGCTTGTCGTCGGGAATCCGGCTGCCCTGGCCCTGGGTGTAGAGGTGGATCACGTCATTGTAGAGGTGGTAGACCCCCTTGAAGTGACGCCCCATGCCGATCGGCCAGGTCATCGGTGCACACTGGATGTTGAGCACCGTCTCCACTTCGTCCATGACCTCGATCGGGTCGCGGATGTCGCGGTCCATCTTGTTGACGAAGGTGAGGATCGGCGTGGTGCGCAGGCGGCACACCTCCATCAGCTTGATGGTGCGCTCCTCGACGCCCTTGGCGCCGTCGATCACCATCAGCGCGGAGTCGACCGCGGTCAGGGTGCGGTAGGTATCCTCGGAGAAATCCTCGTGCCCCGGCGTGTCGAGCAGGTTGACGATGCGCCCGCCATAGGGGAACTGCATCACCGAGGTGGTCACCGAGATGCCGCGCTCCTGCTCCATCTTCATCCAGTCGGAGGTGGCGTGGCGGTCGTTGCGCTTGCTCTTCACCGAGCCGGCCAGCTGGATCGCATTTCCGAACAACAGCATCTTTTCGGTGATGGTGGTCTTGCCCGCATCGGGGTGCGAGATGATCGCGAAGGTTCTGCGCAGCCCGACTTCCCGGGCTAGGTCGGCATCAGACATCAGGGTAAGATTCGTCGTCATGGCACCGGTCATCGGTGCGTGGGTGTCAAGTGCCCGCATTCTACGGCTTTGCCCGACCGAGGTGTAGGGCAAGTCTTGCCCGGGGTGGCAAACGGCACGCTACGAACACCCGTCACGGTAACATGGGCAACGCCCTGCCTGGAGTCGTCATGCCTTCTGCCCCCCCGCTGCCGCTGCCGCTATCCACGCCCAGCCACAACCTGATCCGGCTGACGATCATCCGTGGCATCACCTGGATGGGCTTTCTCGCCGCCGTGATCATCGGGATCGAATGGCTGGATTTCCAGCTCGAAGTGCTGCCGGTGATCGGCGTGATCGCCAGCATGGGGCTGTTGAACCTGTTCACCTGGTGGCGCCTGGACCGGCAGTGGGCCGTGCGCCACACCGAGTATGTGGTTCACCTGCTCGCCGACATCGCGGCCCTGACGGTGCTGTTCTATTTCACCGGCGGTTCCACCAACCCCTTCATCAATTATTACCTCGTCCCGGTCACCATCGCCGCGGCCACCCTGCCCTGGCGTCACGCCTGGATCATCGCCTCCGCCGCCATGGCCGCCTACACCTTGCTGATGCTGGACTACCGGCCGGTGCCTCAGCTCGATCACCACGGCGGCGACGTGAATCTGCATGTGATCGGCATGTGGCTCAACTTCGCCCTTTCCGCCGGCCTGGTGGCCTACTTCATCGTCAAGATGGCCAATGCCCTGCGCAGCCGGGAACTGGCCCTGTCGCAGACTCGCGAAGCGGCGCTACGCAACGAGCAGATCGTTGCCGTGGCCACCCAGGCCGCCGGCACCGCCCACGAGCTGGGGACGCCGCTGTCGACCATGGCCGTGCTGCTCAGCGACATGCGCGACGATGCGAAGGACAACCCCTTGCTGGAAAAGGACATCGACCTGCTGCGCCAGCAGGTCGACGTATGCAAGGCCAGGCTGCGCGACCTGGTGCGCAGCGCCGAAAGGCAGCGCCTGTCCAGCCCCGAGGCATGCGACGCCCGCGACTGGCTGCCGGGCGTGATCCAGCGCTGGCTGGTGCTGCGTCCGGACGTGAGCCACGCGGTGGATATCGCCTCGCACCAGGGCACGCCCTGGCTGAAGGTCGATGCCACCCTCGACCAGGCCATCACCAACCTGCTCAACAACGCCGCCGACGCCAACCCGGACAATATCAGCATCCGGCTGGACTGGAACGCCGAGGAGGTGGTCATCGACATCCGCGACCATGGCCCCGGGGTGGCGCTGGAGATAGCCGACCGTCTCGGCGAAACCTTCGTCTCGACCAAGAGCAAGGGGCTGGGGATTGGGCTCTTCTTGACCCACGCCACCATCAACCGCTTTGGAGGTGTGGTAAGCCTATACAATCATCCCGATGGGGGAACACTGACCGAAGTGATCCTGCCGCTCGGGGACGCTTGAAACGAATCATGCCGCCCGCATGAGCGATGCGACGAGGATGCCATGCAAGACGCTGAAACCCGGCTGTTGATTGTGGATGACGACGAGATGTTCTGCCACGTGCTGTCACGCGCCATGGCAAGGCGAGGCTATGACGTGCTGGTGGCCCATGATGCGGTACAGGCCCTCGAGCTGGCCCGGCGCCACCGCCCGGAGCTGGCCACGCTCGACCTCAAGCTCGAGCACAGTTCCGGCCTGAAGCTGCTGCCAGAGCTGCTGGCCATCGTGCCAAGCTGTCGCGTGGTGGTGCTGACCGGCTACTCCAGCATCGCCACCGCCGTGGAGGCAATCAAGCTGGGCGCGGTCAACTACCTGTGCAAGCCGGCCGACGCCGAGGAGATCCTGGTGGCGCTCGGCCGGGAGGACGGGGATCCGGACGCCGAAGTCGCCGGTGCCCCTCCTTCGATCAACCGCATTGCCTGGGAGCATATCCAGAAGGTATTGCAGGAGCACGACGGCAACATTTCCGCTACCGCCCGTGCTCTCGGCATGCACCGCCGCACGCTTCAGCGCAAGCTGCAGAAGCGACCGGTAAGGCGCTGATTACTGTGCCGTCCAGCCCAGGTCGATATTCCAGCTAGAGCCGGTCACCGCTCCGGCCGCATCCGAGGCCAGGTAGGCCACCAGGCCGGAAACCTCTTCCGGCTGGATGAGCCGCTTGACCGCCGCGTTCTTGAGCATGACCTGCTCGACCACCTGCTGCTCGTCCATGCCGTGCAGCCGGGCCTGGTCGGCGATCTGGTTCTCCACCAGCGGCGTCTTGACGTAGGCCGGACAGATGGCATTGGCGGTGATGCCCTGGGCTCCACCCTCCAGCGCCGCCGTCTTGGTCAGGCCGATCATGCCATGCTTGGCACTGATGTAGGCGGACTTGCCCGGCGAGGCCACCTGGGCGTGCACCGAGGCGATATTGATGATCCGGCCCCAGCCGTTCTGGCGCATGGATGGCCATACCGCCTGGGTGAGGAGAAAGGGAGCGGTCAGCATCAGGTCAATGATCTGGCGCCATTTGGCTTCGGGAAAGTCCTCCAGCGAGGCGACATGCTGGATTCCGGCATTGTTGACCAGGATATCCACGCGTCCGAAGCGCTTCAGGGCCTCCGCCACCGCGGCCTTGCAGGCCTCGCCATCGGCCAGGTCGGCCTGGAAGAACGCCGCCCCCACCGCCTCGGCTTTCTCTTTGGCCTGAGCATTGAAGTCCACTGCCAGCACCTGGTGCCCCATCTCGCGGAATTGGCGAACGACGGCTTCGCCGATGCCGCTGGCGGTACCGGTGACCAGAGCGACGCGAGGCGCAGGATTCGTTGGATTGGTCATGGACGGGTTCCTTCTACAAGCCTGAATGAGTGGGCATAAAGCCACATCAGCATAAGCCGCTACCGCACCGCGCACCAGAGCCCGGCTCAGACGGATGGCGTCAGCACCTTGTCCATCAGGCGCTGGGCAAAACGGCTGGCTTCCTGGAGCGATTCTATATCGCTCAGGTTATCGAGCAGCTCACAGCGCCAGCACCATAGCGTCGCATCGATCCGCTCCGCGGTGAACGGGTAGCGCCCGGACGGTAGCGTGAAATCGCAGGGCTCGCCTGCTTCCGGCATGGCGGCCTGAGCATCGCAGGGCAGCAGCACCAGCGACAGCGAAACCGGCGTCACCAGTGCCCCCGCCAGGTAGCTGTCGGGAGTGGCTTCGGCATCTTCCAGCACCAGCTCCTGGAAGCACAGCGCATCGCAGGTCAGCCGCGGATTGTAGTCCGGCGTGCCCTTCAGCGCGTCGCTGCGCTCGCGCTGCCAGGCCTTGGCCAACTGGTACAGGCGTTGGTACTGGTCGGGTGTCAGGCTCTGCATGGTCGGTTCCTCATGGCGTCGGGCAAGGTAGGCTGCAATCGGTTCGGCAGCCTAGGCGTTGGCTGCTATTCTGGCAATTCCCCCTGTGACGAGGAACGCCCATGCTCCCCTTACAGCGACTCGAACTGGCCGTGTCGATCGCCCAGGAAGCCGGAGACGTCATTGCCGAAGCACGCCGGCGGCAGATTTTCGGCTCCCGCTACAAGCGGGACCATGAGCTGGTCACCGACGTCGACCTCGCTGTCGACACCCTGATCAGCGAGCGTCTTGCGGCCTGCCTGCCCGATGAGCCTCGCCTCAGCGAAGAGCTCTCCCCCGACCCCAAGGTCATGCGCGATGCCCACTCGCTGTGGGTCATCGACCCCATCGACGGCACCGTCAACTTTGCCCATGGCCTGCGCCACGTGTGCGTTTCCATTGCCTGGGTCAGCGAAGGCAAGGTTCGGCTCGGCGTCGTGCACGCCCCGTTTCTCGACGAAACCTACACGGCGCTATGCGGCCAGGGAGCCTGGTGCAACGGCAAGCCCATCCATGCCAGCCGCACGGGCAACATGGAGCGCAGCCTGGTAGGCACCGGCTTCCCCTATCGCCGTGACAGCCGCCCCCCCTTGATGCGGCGCCTGATGGCGGTGCTCGAACACTGCCAGGATGTGCGCCGCAACGGATCGGCGGCGCTGGACCTGTGCGACGTGGCGTGCGGTCGCCTCGATGCCTACTACGAGAGCGTCTCGCCGTGGGACTTCGCCGCCGGGCTGCTGATCGCGCGCGAAGCCGGCGCCCGCACCGGGCACCTCTACAGCTGTCCCGACGGCATCCCAGAGGACCTGTATGGAGAGAATATATTGGTGGCGAGCCCTGAACTCTTCACCGAGATGAAGGAGCTCTTGTGCGCAGCAGACGCCAACGAGCTGCGCTTTTCCTGATCGCCGGGCCGGCTGCGGCAGCATGTGATAGCCCGCTGCAATCAACCGGCTAGCAGGCTGCTATTGGAGAGGACGGCCCGGCTGGGTCACAATGAAGCCGAATTCCACTGGAGAGTTGCCATGTTCGTCGTCATCTTCGGTCGCCCCGGCTGCCCCTTCTGTGTTCGCGCCCAGGCTCTCGCCGAGCGGCTGGAAAGCGCCGGCGCCATCGAGGGACATCGCTACGTCGATATCTGGGCGGAAGGCATCAGCAAGGCCGACCTGGAAAAGACCATTGGCAAACCCGTCAGCACCGTGCCGCAGGTCTTCGTCGACCAGACGCACGTCGGGGGCTTCACCGAATTCGACCAGTACGTGAGAGAAAAGGCCCTGCTGGCCTGATCTTCCCTGGCGTCGACCTGGCGGGGCCAACCCACGCTCACGCCCCGGTCGGCGCCGTGTCTCCTCTCTATCAGGTACCGCGCTTCCAGCACCTTCCACGGCCCCTGACAGGCGCGCCGTAGCCTGACTGGCATGGCGCTGCCGCGACAGCGTTCATGCTGCGTTGAACGTCCTGGCGCCGTTGAAAGCCGTTTGCCATCACCTCCTATACTGACGCCTAAGAAGGCGCATCAGGACATAAGGACGGCGCGATGCAACGGCAAGAATTCATCCAACAGCTCTGGCTCGACTATATCCACCATCATCCGGATATCGGAGCCCTGCGCCTGTGGCCGCTCGAGACGCCGGCGGAATACCTCGTGCTGCTCACCCTGAATCGCGCGCCCTTTGCGGTGGCGGACCTGCTGCCGACCCTGGGGCATCTCGGCTATCGCCCCATGCAACGCTTCGCCATGGCCGACCGGGGCCTGCTGATCTGCCTGCTGGCGCCGCCCGATGACGGCGCCTGGCTGGTACTGGCCGAGCTGCAGTTGGGGGCACTCTCACGCGAGCCCAGGGAGGCCCTGACCCGCCTGGTAACGACCAGCCACCCCAAGGACACCCGCGGCAAGAACCTGCTCTGCCGCGGCCGCCCCTGGGCAATGCCGGACTGGCCCACCTACCGCCTCGTCAACCAGGCTCACCCGCTGGCGGGCTGGCTCTCCGTGATGGGGCCCGGCATGCATCATGCGGGCTTCGATTGCGAGCAGTTGGGCATGGCGCTGGATGAGCTGCACACAAGGCTCGAACAGACCGGCCTGAAGGGCAGCGACGACCATCGCCACGGCGTCTTTCCCGTTTCACCCATCCTGCAGTACCGCTTCTACCCTACCAGCTCGCGCCGACTCGCCTTTGCCGAAGGGGATGAGCATCGCATCTCCCTGGGTGGCCTGGCCCTGGTGCAGAAGCGACTCAACGGCCACCATGAACGCGCGGTGGAGACGCTCTTGCCGCCCCACACCCGCTGCGAAATGGCGTGAGCCCGCCAGACGTTATCCACAGAAACTGTGGATAATGCTGTGCAAGGTGCAGTCACCTTGTGCCGCCAAGCCAGTAATGATGCGGTTTCGCAACGATCGGTCACAAAATCGCCACACAGGGAATGCGCGGATTTTCCGCCCGCCTGATACGCAAGAACCCGGGCCAGGGGCCCGGGTTCTTGGTGACGTGCTGCCGGCGATCAGGTATCGAAGGTCATTTCGGGAACGTGGTCCGGCACGATCAGCTTCCCGGCCGTCTTCTCGACGATCTCCTCGACGCTGACGCCCGGGGCACGCTCCTTGAGGATGAAGGCGCCGTTCTCGATCTCCAGGTAGGCCAGGTCGGTCAGCACGCGATTGATGCAGCCGGCGCCGGTCAGCGGCAGGGTGCACTTTTCCAGCAGCTTCGACTCGCCATGCTTGGAGGCATGGGTCATGGTGCAGATGATGTTCTCGGCACCGGCCACCAGGTCCATGGCGCCGCCCATGCCCTTGATCAGCTTGCCAGGCACCATCCAGGAGGCGATGTTGCCTTCCTGATCGACTTCGAATGCCCCCAGGACCGTCAGGTCGACGTGGCCACCACGAATCATGGCGAAGGATTCCGCCGAGCTGAAGATCGCGGCGCCAGGCCGCGCCGTCACGGTCTGCTTGCCGGCGTTGATCATGTCCGGGTCGACCTCGTCCTCGGTGGGGAAGCGACCCATGCCGAGCAGGCCGTTCTCGGACTGCAGCATCACGTCGATGCCGTCAGGCACGTAGTTGGCCACCAGGGTAGGGATGCCGATGCCCAGGTTGACGTAGAAACCGTCCTTGAGCTCTTTCGCCACGCGCTGCGCCATTTGTTCGCGAGTCAGTGCCATCTTGTTTGCCTCTTGTGTTCGGTTGAGAAGCCCATGGCCGGTCGTGCGGCCGTGCAGGGTCTTGCGGCGAAGCGAGGGAGATCAGCTCTCGCGCACCGTGCGCTTCTCGATACGCTTCTCGAAGGTGCCCTGGATGATGCGGTCGACGTAGATACCCGGGGTATGGATCTGGTCGGGGCGCAGCTCGCCCGGCTCGACGATCTCCTCGACCTCCACCACGGTGATCTTGCCGCAGGTGGCCGCCAGCGGGTTGAAGTTCTGCGCCGTGTCGCGGTAGACCACGTTGCCGTAGCGATCCGCCTTCCAGCCCTTCACGATGGCGAAATCGGCGTGGAAGGCCTCTTCGAGGATGTAGTGGCGCCCGTTGAACTCGCGCACCTCCTTGCCTTCGCCGATCGGCGTGCCGTAGCCGGTGGCGGTATAGAAGGCCGGTATACCCGCCCCCCCGGCGCGCATCTTCTCGGCCAGGGTACCCTGCGGCGTCAGGATGACCTCGATCTCGTCATTCAGCATCTGCTGTTCGAACAAGGCGTTCTCACCGACATACGAAGCGTAGAAACGCTTGATCTGCTTGTCTTCCAGCAGCAGGCCAAGGCCGAAGCCATCGACGCCACAGTTATTGGAAATGACGGTCAGATCCTTCACGCCACGGCGCTTGATCTCGGCAATCAGGTTCTCGGGAATGCCGCACAGGCCGAACCCGCCGGCCACCACGGTCATGCCGCTCTCGATGCCTTGCATTGCGTCTTCGTAGGAGTAAACGCGCTTGTCGAATCCGGACATCGCGAAGCCTCGTCTTGTTGTGGAAAAGGAAGGAAAGACAGTACCCGAACAGTGTTGACTCGGCCAATATATTTGTTAAGTTTGTTTTTTTTATCAATTTATACGAAAAACAAATGAATAGATGCCCACAATGACCGCGAAACAGCTGCGCGCCTTCCTGGCCGTCGCCCAGAGCCTGAGCTTTACCCAGGCCTGCGAACGGCTGCACCTTTCCCAGCCCGCGCTCAGCCTGGCCATCAAGGGGCTCGAGGAAACGCTGGGCGGCCCATTGCTGATACGCAGCACGCGCAGTGTACGCCTGACGCCCGAAGGCGAGATCCTGCTCCCGCTGGCCAAGCGCCTGCTGGCCGAGTGGGACAACACCGAGGAACTGCTGCGTCAGCGTTTCACGCTTCAGCTTGGTCGCGTGGCCCTGGCGGCCATGCCCTCCCTTGCCTGCAACCGCCTGCCAAGCGCCCTGCGCGTCTTTCGCGAGCGGTTTCCGCGGGTGAATGTCACGGTGCACGACGTCATCAACGAGCAGGTCATCGACATGGTGCGCAGCCAGCAGGTCGAGCTTGGCATCGCCTTCGAGCCGGAAACGCAGGAGGGGATCGAGTTCCAGCCGCTGTTCGACGACACCTTTCTTGCCGTGGTGCCGCGCGACTCGCCGCTGGCCAGCGCTCCCGCCGTGGGCTGGCAAGCCCTGCTGGCCCACGACTTCATCACGCTGCAGCGCCCTTCGATGGTGCGCATCCTGCTGGAACAGGCGCTGGCGCAGCGCAACATCGAGCTGCCCGTGGCGTTCGAAAGCCACCAGCTGGCGACGGTGGGCAGGATGGTTGCCAGCGGCCTGGGGGTCAGCGCCGTGCCATCGCTCTGCCGTGAACAGATGCACGAGCTCGGGGCTCGCTGCCTGCCCCTGCGCGACCCGCAGATCTCGCGAACCGTGGGGGTGGTGGTCGGCCATGGCCAGGAGCTGTCGACCGCCGCGCGCGCGCTTTACGACGTCCTGCGCACGACTCTGTGCGAACCGAGCCCGTGGGGCGCCAACGACCTGCCAGCGCCAGCCTGAGCGCGCGCCGGGGTCACCGCCACCGGGATGGCCTTCCGTGTTCCCGGCCGAGCGAAGCGTTGGCACGCCTGAGCCAAGTTGATGCTGGGCAGGATTTCCCTGATCCATTAGCATGGGCGGCAATTCGGACACGCAGCGCAAGGAGCCCGGCATGTCGACCCTGAAGGGGATCGTCAGCGTTCTGTTCATCGTCGCCAACACCCTGTTCTGGGGGGTGCCGCTGATCTTCCTGACCGCCCTCAAGCTGATCACCCCGGGGCGTCGCCTGCGGCTGGTCGTGCTGAAAGGGCTGAATGGCGTCGCTCTCAACTGGATCGGCGCCAACCTCTGGTGGATTCGACACTTTCTCAAGCCACAGCTCAAGATGGAGGTGCCCGACGGGCTGTCGCGGGAGCAAAGGTGGCTGGTCATCTCCAACCATCGCAGCTGGACGGACATCTTCCTGCTGCTGATGGCGCTGCACCGGCGGATTCCCATGCCGCGCTTCTTCCTCAAGCAGCAGCTGATCTGGATTCCCATCGTCGGCCTGGCGTGGTGGGCCCTGGAGTATCCCTTCATGCGGCGCTACAGCCGAGAACAGCTCGAACGCAGCCCGCGGCTGGCGCGCATCGACCGTGAAGCCACGGAGCGCATGTGTCGGCGCGCTCGCGAGATGCCAATCGCCATCTTCAATTTCGTCGAAGGCACACGCTTCACCCCGGCCAAGCGTGACGCCCAGCAAAGCCCCTACCGGCACCTGCTGCGACCCAAGGCCGGCGGCACCGCTCATGTACTCAACCAGCTTGGGGATCAGCTCAGCGGCATCCTCGACATGACGCTGCACTACGAGAACCCCAACCCGACCTTCTGGGGGTTTCTGTGCGGACGCGAAGGCCCCGTTACGCTGACGGCACGGCGCCTGGATGTCCCCAGTTGGATGACCACCGGCAGCTATCACGACGACCCGCACTACAAGGAACGCTTCCACTCATGGCTCAATGCCCTGTGGCAGGAAAAAGACCAGGCGCTCGACTCGCGCTGATCCTGGCCCTCGCTCTCTTACTCGGCGCCTGCGCCGGTGGCGGCAACACGCGCCCAGGCGTCGTCCAGCGCAGCGCCGACCCAGGCATCTCGGGCGACTGGATCGAGGTTCAGCGCGGCGACACCCTGGGCAGCATCGCCGCTCGCGCCGATGTGCCGCTGGCGCGCCTGCAGCGCTTCAATCCCGACGTCAACCCCAACCGGTTGGCGGTGGGCCAGCGCTTGCTCGTGCCGACCCAGCAGGAGCGCGCCCCGTCAGGCGGCCCCTACCGCTACCAGGTGCGCCCCGGCGACACCTATTCCGCTATCGCACGGCGCTTCAATACCACCCCGGCACGCATCCAGGCGGCCAACCCAGGCATCGAGCCCACCCGGCTGCGGGTGGGTCAGATGCTCCAGGTGCCGCTGCGGGGTTCCGGCCGTGCCGTTGCCGCCGCGCCCGCGGCATCGAGCCCGAGCCGTACCAGCCAGGGCGGCACCCGGGCGACTGCGGCAGCCGCTCCGGCGCCCGCGGCAACGAATGCCCCCACCCTGCCGCCTTCGGCTCGCAACTGGCCATGGCCGCTTGATGACTATCGCGTGGTACGCGCCTTCGGCACCGATAGCCGTGGCACCCTGCAGCCCATGCTGCTGGCCACCAGCCGCGGCGCCCGGGCCAAGGCGGTCGCCGACGGCGACGTCCGCTTCGCGGGGAGCATGCGCCAGCTTGGGCGCGTGGTCATCGTGCATCATGCCGACAACCTGCAGAGCGTCTACGCCCTGTGCGACACCCTGCTGGTAGACGACGGCGCACGCGTCACCCGGGGCACGCCACTATGTGAAGTCAGCTTCAACAGCGCCGCCGAACGCCACGACCTGCTGTTCGACCTGCGCCTGGGCGGCAAGCCGATCGACCCGCGGCGCGTGCTGCGCTGAGCAGTGCCGCGGTCGAAACGGCGTTGGCCACGTCGCTCGCGCAACAGTTCCCGCCCGTCAGGCCGGTCACTGTTGCGCGAGTGATCAGCGGGCCTGGCGGTAGAGCCCCCAGATGACCACCAGCAGCAGGGCGTAGATCCAGCCCCCCGCGGGATAGGCCAGCAGGCTGTAGGTCAGGCCGAAATCTATGAAACCCACGGAAAGCAGCGTACCCGCCACCGCCAGGGATCGCCGTTCACCCGAGCCGGACCCGATGCCCCGGGCGAAGAGCCAAAGCGGCATGAAATAGAGGCACAGCAGCGCCACCAGCCCCGGCAGGCCGCGCTTCACCCAGGCGTCCAGCACATCGTTGTGGGCATGCCAAAAGCGGCGCAGCAGCGGCGCCTGGAGCCCTTCCTCGCTGCGTTCGATCATCAACGTGCGATAGCCGGCCATGCCCCAGCCGGTCATGGGACGCTCGCCAATCAGCGCCGCTGCCCCCTTCCACATCTCGACGCGGGCGCTGATCGAGTTCATGTCGTCATCGCCGGTCAGGTAGCGCTCGACGCCGACCCTGGCGTTCTCGACCCGCTCGGCCACTCCGGTCTGCGGTACCAGGTAGGCTGTCGCCACCAGGACCAGCAGCGTCGACAGCAAGCCCAGCCGCCAACGTGCCGGCATGCGCCGGACATGCCCCCGGTACAGCACCCAGGCCGCCAGCGGCAGGCCGATCCAGCCGCCCCGCGTGCCGGACAGGGCTGACGTCAGCAGGCCGGCCAGCCCGCCGGCCACCAGCAGCAGCGACCAGCGCCAGCGGGCCTGGCGGGTCCACGACCACCCCAGCCCGGCCAGGCAGAGCAGCCCCAGCAGCAAGCCGAAATTGCCGTACAGGATGGGATTGAAGGGCTCGTGGCCTTCGACACGCCGAGAGCCTTCGATGAGCTTCTGCCACACCGCCCAACCGCCTCCGGTCAGACTACCCAGCGCTAGCCCTGCCCACAGCCAGGTCGCGGTTACCCGTATCCTGGCGAAGGCCACCAGAGCGGCAATGGCCAGTGCAAACGGCCAGGCATGGGCGACCCCTCGCCCGCTCTCGCCATGCCATTGCGCCATGACAAGCCAGGCCACTCCGTAGAGCCCCAGGGCGGCCATCATCAGCCAGTCATCTCGCAGCGGCGTGGCCGCGTCGGGCGCTTCATCGGCCAGCAGGGCCGCCAGCAGCAGCAAGGCCGGCACGCCGAAAAGCCACTGCCACGGCAGCACCAGCAGCATGCCGGACATGGCCAACGCCGCTACCGCCAGGCGGCAACTCCAGGCCGCCTGCAGGCAACGGAACCGAAGCGCCGCCCCGGCGGGGATCGGCTCATGCTCGTTCACGGCGGAATCATCCACTGAGCGTACTCCTGGGGCAGGGCCACGGCTTTCCCGGCCTACCGAGCGACCCCATCGACAAGTCAAACCACAGGCAAGCTAACGGTATAAAAGCTGATCCATGTAAATGACTTCACCCTCGATAGTAGCCGGGCGCCACGAATGGCATCTTCGCCACCACCATGGGCAGGCGTTTTCCACGCACTTCAGCATAAACGGTGGTACCGAGTTCCGCCTGCTCGATCGCCACGTACCCCATGGCCACCGGCTGGCCGACGCTTGGGCCAAACCCGCCCGACGTCACGCGTCCGATCGATCGTCCTGCGCCATCGAACAGTTCAGCCCCCTCGCGCACCGGCGCACGACCTTCGCCAAGCAGGCCGACACGCTTGCGGCGATGGTCCTTGGCGTCCACCTGATGCAGGATCACGTCGGCACCGGGGAACCCCGCAGGCCGCTCTCCGCCGTGCCGACGCGCCTTGCCGATGGCCCAGATCAGGCCAGCTTCCACCGGCGTGGTCTCGGTATCGATATCGTGCCCATAGAGGCACAGGCCCGCTTCCAGCCGCAGGGAATCGCGTGCGCCCAGGCCAATCGCCTCGACCTCCTCTTCCGCCAGCAGTCGCCGTGCCAGCGACTCCGCCTGCTCCGCTGGCACCGAGATCTCGAAGCCATCCTCTCCCGTGTACCCGCTGCGGCTGATCCATACCGGAATGCCGGCCATCTCGAAGCGGCCATGCTGCATGAAGACCATCTCGCAAGCTTGCGGACACAAGCGCCGCATCACCTCGGCGGCCTTCGGCCCTTGCAGCGCCAGCAGCCCTCGGTCGAGCACCTCGATGCTGTGGGCATCGTCCAGCCCGGTCTCGAGCAGCGCCACGTCCTGATCCTTGCACGCCGCATTCACCACCAGCACAAGGCAGTCGCCGGCGTTGGCCACCATCAGGTCGTCGAGGACGCCACCGGCATTGCTGGTGAACAGCGCATACCGCTGCATGCCCTGCGGCAGGTCCACGATATCGGCACACACCAGCGTCTCCAGCGCCTGCGCGGGATTCGGCCCCTTCAGCAGGACCTGGCCCATGTGCGAGACATCGAACAGGCCGCAGGCCGTTCGGGTGTGCTCATGCTCTTTCTTGACCCCAAGCGGATACTGCACCGGCATGTCATAGCTGGCGAAGGGCACCATCTTCGCACCCAGCTCCAGGTGCAGGTCGTGCAGCGGCGTATGCTTGAGTTGGCTCATTTAGGACTCCTCATGGAAAAAAGGAGGCGCCTTGCAGGCACCTCCCGAGCGGGCCGCAGGGCCGGCGCTCAGCTCTTGTTGTGGTCAAGCTCTTCGCCAGGCAGCACTTCCTTGCCGTCGAAGTAATCCTTGGTGACCTTGAACACAACCGGTGACAGCAGCGCCAGGGCGATCAGGTTGGGAATCGCCATCAGGGCGTTGAAGGTATCGGCCATCAGCCAGATGAAGCCCAGCTGTGCAATGGCGCCCAGCGGAATGGCCAGCACGAACAGCACCCGATAGAGCATGATCGAGCGGGTACCGAACAGGAACTGGAAGCACTTCTCGCCGTAGAACGACCAGCCGAGGATGGTGGTGAAGGCAAACACCGCCAGTGCAAGCGACACGATCTGGTTACCCCAGCCGGGCAGCGCGGCATCGAAGGAGAGTGCCGTGAGCGACGCACCGGCCTCGCCTTCCACCCACACCGTGGAGGTCAGGATGACCAGCGCGGTGATCGTGCAGATGATGATGGTATCGATGAAGGTCCCGAGCATGGCGATCATGCCCTGGCGCACCGGGTTCTTGGTCCTGGCGGCGGCGTGTGCAATCGGCGCACTGCCAAGGCCCGCCTCGTTGGAGAAGATGCCACGTGCCACGCCGAAACGAATCGCCGCCATCACGGCGGCGCCGGCGAAGCCGCCCACCGCGGCGTGCGGGTTGAAGGCATAGTAGAAGATCATTCCGAAGGCCTCGCCGATCTGGCCGGCATTGACGATCAGCACCAGCAGGCCGGCGATCACATAGGCGATCCCCATGATCGGCACCAGCTTGCCGGCCACCTTGGCGATCCGCTTGATCCCGCCGAGAATGACCGCGCCCGCCAGCACCATGATCACTACGCCGGTCAGCCAGTGGGGAATACCGAAGGTGGAGTCGAGGGCATCGGCCACCGAGTTGGACTGCACGGTATTGCCGATACCGAAAGCCGCGACGGCGCCGAAGAAGGCAAAGGCACCGCCGAGCCACAGCCACTTACGCCCCAGGCCATTCTTGATGTAGAACATCGGACCGCCGACGTGGTAGCCGGTGCTGTCGGTTTCACGATAGCGCACCGCAAGCACCGCCTCGGCAAACTTGGTCGCCATGCCGACCAGGGCGGTGATCCACATCCAGAACACTGCGCCAGGCCCACCCAGCGCAATGGCGGTGGCCACCCCAGCGATATTGCCGGTACCGATGGTGGCCGAAAGGGCCGTCATCAGCGCATTGAAGGGAGAGATCTCCCCTTCATCTTGCGCCTTGGGCTTCTCGCCAGGGGCCGGCTTGGCGTCGCGCCCCTGCCACATCAGCCTGAAGCCGGTGCCCAGCTTGCGGATAGGCATCAGCTTCAGGCCGACCTGCAGATAGAGCCCCACCCCAAGCAGCAGGATGAGCATCAAGGGGCCCCACACCACGCCGTTGATGGCGTTGAATATCGATGTCAACGTTTCCACTTACGTATCCCTCTGTTGTACGGATTATTGTCAGGCTTGCCAACGGCGTGCCCCTTGGGCTAGGGGCCTATCGACAGCAAGGCACACCGTTGCCCACCATGGCAGCACGATCGTCGATGCGACAACGAAACGATCGCACAAATGGCAGAGCAAACCGGCGTACCATAGCGGAAAACACCAAGCGAACACCACCCAGCGGAAGGTAGCCCCTTGCAACCACCGCAGGGAAGCCTGCCGCACACGAGTTTCCTATTGGAAACAAGTTTATCCTATTTCATTCCAAGGCTGCTTTTTCGGTTGCTCATCGAAGGCGTGATATCGGCAACCAGGCAGAGCCGCTAAACTGACAGCGTAGTGACCCCGGCGCAGGCTGTCGACCACAGGGCGCATCCCCTCGCAGCAGGCTGCATGCCTATGTGGACGGGATTCCCGGGAACCTCCGTTGCGTGGGAAACGCGCCATGAGAATGCTCTCCCGGGCTCGCCAAATTGGGCTATTGGCGTTAGCATGCCTGCGTTTAGAAAACCTTTTCGTATAGGAAAACACCATGAGCTCGATTCCAGCCAATCTTCGCTACAACGACAGCCATGAGTGGGTGCTGGACAACGGCGACGGCACCGTCACCATCGGCATCACCGACCATGCCCAACAGGCCCTCGGCGACGTGGTCTTCGTCGAACTTCCCGAGGTCGGCCGCACGCTCGCCAAGGGCGATGAATTCGGCGTGATCGAATCGGTCAAGGCGGCTTCGGACCTGTATGCCCCCCTGGATGGCGAGATCGTCGAAGTGAACGAAGCGCTGGAAGAGGCACCGGAAACGGTCAATGCCTCTCCCTATGAGGACGGCTGGATCATGAAGGTCCGCGTGGCAGATGCCAGCGGCCTCGAGGCGCTGCTCGACGCCGACGCCTACCAGGCCACCGTCGACAGCGACGCCTGAGCCGCCCCTCTTTTCCACCCCGGCCTACCGGCCGGGGTTTCTTCACGGTACTACTGACAGGTTATTCCATGGCTTTCGACACTCGCCGCCTGGCCGAACTGGCCGACCATGACGCCTTCATCCGACGCCACAACGGCCCCGGAGCCGAAGATGTTGCCGCCATGCTGGCGGCGCTGGACATGGACAGCCTCGATACGCTGATCGAACGCACGGTGCCTCGTGACATTCGCCTCGGACGCCCCCTCCAGTTGGACGCACCGCGTACCGAAGCGGAAGCGCTCGACTACCTCAAGCGCCTGGCCCGCCAGAACAAGCTCTTCAAGAGCTACATCGGCCAGGGCTACTACAACACCCACGTACCGGCGGTGATCCAGCGCAACGTGCTGGAGAATCCGGGCTGGTACACCGCCTATACCCCCTACCAGCCCGAAATCGCCCAGGGCCGCCTGGAGGGGCTGCTGAACTTCCAGCAGATGGTCATGGACCTCACCGGCATGGAGCTGGCCAATGCGTCGCTGCTCGACGAAGCCACCGCCGCCGCCGAAGCCATGGCGCTGTGTCAGCGCGCCAACAAGAAATCGAAGAGCAACACCTTCTTCATCGCCGATGACGTCCTGCCGCAGACGCTCGACGTGGTGCGCACCCGAGCCCACTTCTTCGGCTTCGAGCTGATCACCGGGCCCGCCGAGACACTGGCCGACCAGGACGTGTTCGGCGCCCTGCTGCAGTACCCGGGCGAAGACGGTCGCATCCGCGACCTCGCCCCGCTGCTGGCCGCGGCCCGCGGACGCAACATCATGACCTGCGTAGCCGCGGACATCATGAGCCTCGTGCTGCTCAAGGAGCCGGGCGCGCTCGGCGCAGACATCGTGGTAGGCAACACGCAGCGCTTCGGCGTGCCCATGGGCTACGGTGGCCCGCATGCCGCCTACTTCGCCACCACGGATGCGCTCAAGCGCTCCATCCCCGGGCGCATCATCGGTGTCTCCAAGGATTCCCGCGGCAACACCGCCCTGCGCATGGCGATGCAGACCCGCGAGCAGCACATCCGCCGCGAGAAGGCCACCTCGAACATCTGCACCGCCCAGGCGCTGCTGGCCAACATGGCCGGCTTCTATGCCGTCTATCACGGCGCCGAGGGGCTGCGCACCATTGCCACCCGCATCCACCGCCTGACCACCTTGCTTGCCGAAGGGCTCAAGGCCAGGGGCGTGGCGCTGGTGCATGACAGCTGGTTCGACACCCTGCGCCTCACCGGCGTCGATGCCGGCAAGATCCATGGCCGCGCCCTGACCCACGAGATCAACCTGCGCTACTTCGCCAACGGCGATATCGGGGTGAGCCTCGACGAGACCACCACCGCCCACGACCTCGACGTGCTGTTCGACGTGCTGATCGGCGAGGAGCACGGCCTGTCGGTCACGGCGCTGGACGAGCAGGTCACCGCCGCAGCCACCAGTGGCATCCCGGCAGCCTGCAGGCGCACGTCGGTCTTCCTGACGCACGCCACCTTCCAGCGCTATCGCAGCGAAACCGAGATGCTGCGCTACCTCAAGCGCCTGGAAAACAAGGACCTGTCGCTGACCCACGCCATGATTCCGCTGGGCTCGTGCACCATGAAGCTCAACGCCACCAGCGAGATGATCCCCATCACCTGGCCCGAATTCGGCCAGCTGCACCCCTTCGTGCCGCAGGACCAGGCCGTGGGCTACAAGCAGATGATCGATGAGCTGGCAGCCTTCCTGACGGAGGTCACCGGCTACGACCATATTTCGATGCAGCCCAACTCTGGCGCCCAGGGCGAGTACGCCGGGCTGGTGGCCATTCGTCGCTACCAGGCGGCCCAGGGCGAAGGCCATCGCGATGTCTGCCTCATCCCCAGCTCCGCTCACGGCACCAACCCCGCCTCTGCCGCCATGCTGCAGATGAAGGTGGTCGTGGTGGAGTGTGACAGCCAGGGCAATATCGACCTGGACGACCTGCGCACCAAGGCCGCACAGCATGGCGAGCGGCTCTCGGCCATCATGCTCACCTACCCCTCCACCCATGGCGTCTTCGAGGAAGGCGTTCGCGAGGCGTGCGCCATCGTGCACCAGCACGGCGGCCAGGTGTACATCGACGGCGCCAACATGAATGCCCAGGTGGGCCTCTCGCGCCCTGGCGACTTCGGCGGCGATGTCAGCCATCTCAACCTGCACAAGACCTTCTGCATCCCGCACGGCGGCGGCGGCCCCGGCATGGGCCCGATCGGCGTGAAGGCGCACCTCGCGCCTTTCGTCTCCAACCACGTGGTCACGCCCATCGCCGGCGTCCGCGAGGAGTGCGGCGCCGTGTCCGCCGCCGCCTTCGGGTCGGCCGCGATCCTGCCGATCTCCTGGGCCTACATCAAGATGATGGGCGCGCGCGGGCTGCAACGCGCCACCGAGCTGGCCATCCTCAACGCCAACTACGTTGCCAAGCGCCTCGAGGCCCACTACCCGGTCCTCTACCGTGGCGTCAACGACACCGTGGCCCATGAGTGCATCATCGACATCCGCCCGCTCAAGGCGGCCTCCGGCATCAGCGAGGAAGATATCGCCAAGCGTCTGATGGACTACGGCTTCCATGCCCCGACCATGTCGTTCCCGGTGCCCGGCACGCTGATGGTGGAACCCACGGAGTCGGAATCACGCTATGAAATCGATCGCTTCTGCGACGCGATGATCGCCATTCGCGAGGAGATCGCCCGCGTGGAGCGGGGAGAATGGCCGCTCGACAACAACCCGCTGGTGAACGCACCGCACACCCAGGCCGACCTGCTGGAAGAAGCCTGGGAGCGCCCCTACTCGCGGGAGCTGGCCGCCTTCCCCTCGGAGGCCGTCAAGGCAGCCAAGTACTGGCCGGCGGTCAACCGCGTCGACAACGTCTTCGGCGACCGCCAGCTGATCTGTTCCTGCCCGAGCATCGACGCCTACCGCGACTGATTCTCATCCATGCCGAGACAGCCAAGCTGAAACAAGCGACCCGCCGAATGGCGGGTCGCTTCGTATCATCCTCGAGGCCGGCACCGAGACAGCAAGCAGGCCAGCATAGCGAGACCGATGTCGACTGGCTGGTCCTGGCCAAGGGCTCACGGCAATGGAATGGCCTGCTCGCCATGTCCGAAGCGTTCGCGCAGGCGCTGCTCGCGGAAGCCCTCCAGCAGGCGCTCGTAGCGACGCGGCACCCTCGACCCCGAACGGCTCACCAGGTGCAGGGTTTCATGCTCCGTGACCGGCAGGTCGAGCTCCTTGACCTGGCGCTGCCAGGGCGAGGTTTCGAGCACAAGCCGCGAGACGACGGTGAACCCCAGCCCGCGGGCTACCGCATCCAGCACCATGGCGACCTCATTGGTAAACCCCTGGCGCCGAAACTGGCTCATCGAACGAAACTCTTCGGGATAGTTACTGCGCAGCAGCGTGCCTGCATGGTTGACGCCATCGGAATAGTTGATGAAGCCCAGCCCCATCAGCTCGGTCAGGGTGGTGCCGGTGAAATCTGCCGGCACCACCAGGCACAAGGGCTCCTGGTGCCAAAGACGGCAATCGAGCTCGGCATGGCGAATCGGCTCGGTGACGATGCCCAGGTCGTGCCGCCCGGTCAGTACGTCGGAAACGATCTCGTGGCTGAAGGCGAAGCTGTAGCTGACCGTGAGCCCCGGCAACATCTGCTGCTGCCCCAGGATGTAGGGATAGAACATGAGCCCTACGCTGCCCGGCGAGGCGATACGGCACTCGCCGGTATCAAGCGCCTCGTCATCCAGCGAATGGCGGAACTGCTCGTGATCGGAAAACAGGCGCAGCCCATAATCATAGGCCCGGCGACCGGCTTCGGTCAGGGTGAAGCGACGCCCCTGGCGCTCGAGCAGCGACTTGTCGAGGTACTGTTCCAGCTTGCGCACGTGCTGGCTGACCCCAGGCTGCGTCATTTCCAGGCGTTCTGCGGTGCGTGTGAAGCTGCCGGTCTCGACCAGAGTGATGAAAGTACGAAAGTACTGGGCGTTGAACATGGCGCGTCGCTTGGTCGGCGGGTCGTAACCTGGAGTGCCCATTCTACCAGCCTCACCGCCCCGGCGCAGCGCTGCGCCAGAGCTATCAGCGTGTTAGCATCCTGATAACCCTAGCGACAACGACAAGGACAGTTACATGCCTGACACCATATCCAGCATTGTCTCTCCACTGCGCAGCCTGGAAGTGCTCTCCCAGCACGAAGTGAACCGCCTGCGGGACACCTCCAAGGCAGGCCTGCATGATCTGCTGCGGCGCTGCGCCCTGGCGGTACTCAGTTCAGGCAGCATGACCGACGACAGCCTGGTGCTGCTGGAAACCTACCATGACTTCGACATCGAGGTGATCCAGCAGGATCGGGGTATACGCCTCAAGCTAACCAACGCGCCGGCACAGGCCTTTGTCGACGGCAAGATGATCCGCGGTATTCGCGAGCACCTTTCCTCGGTGCTGCGCGATATCGTCTACGTCTACAACGAAATCCAGCAGCATACCCGCTTCGACCTCAGCACGGGGGAAGGCACCACCAACGCGGTGTTCCACATCCTGCGCAAGGCGGGCACCCTCCATCCGGGCCGCGATCCGAGCATCGTGGTCTGCTGGGGCGGCCACTCGATCGCTCGCGAGGAGTACGAGTACACCAAGGATGTCGGCTACCACCTGGGCCTGCGCGAACTGGACATCTGCACGGGCTGCGGCCCGGGCGCGATGAAAGGCCCCATGAAGGGGGCCAACCTGGCGCATGCCAAGCAGCGCATCACCGCCGGGCGCTACCTCGGCATCTCCGAGCCGGGCATCATTGCCGCCGAGGCGCCCAATCCGCTGGTTAACGAGCTGGTGGTCATGCCGGATATCGAGAAGCGCCTGGAAGCCTTCATACGCATCGGCCATGGCATCGTGGTGTTCCCGGGTGGGGTCGGTACGGCGGAAGAGATCCTCTATCTGCTCGGCATCCTGCTCCATCCCGACAACGCCGACATGGAAATGCCGCTGATCTTCACCGGCCCGGCCAGCTCCGCCGACTACTTCCAGCGAATCGACGAATTCCTCGTCTACACCTTGGGAGACGCGGTGCGCAGCAAGTACACCATCATTGTCGATGATCCGACTGCCGTCGCCCGGACCATGCGCCAGGGCATCGATGCCGTCACCGAGTTTCGCCGGCTGCATCAGGACGCCTTCCACTACAACTGGCGCCTGACCATTGCGCGGGCTTTCCAGGAACCCTTCGAACCCACTCACGAGGCCATGGCCAACCTTGCCCTGCACCGCAACCAGCCGGTGCACGAACTTGCCGCCAACCTGCGCCGGGCCTTTTCAGGCATCGTGGCGGGCAACGTGAAGGAACAAGGACTGCGCGCCATCGAGGCTAACGGTCCCTTCCTGCTGCATGCCGAAACCGAGCTGATGCGCCGGCTCGACGAGCTGCTGGGGTCTTTCGTTGCCCAAGGGCGCATGAAGCTGCCGGGGCGCGAATACGTGCCCTGCTACCGGCTGGTCTGACAAGGCGCACCCCGCCGCGGAGCGCAGCCGACCCCGCCCAGACGCCACAACGCCCGGTAGCTTGCCTGAACGGCGCTACCGGGCGTTGTCATGGCGCCCAGGGCGGAAAGGTCATGCGCGTGGAAGGCGCTACGCTTCGCCGGGCTGCGGACGCCACCACAGCCATACCGCATGCAGCAGCAGGCCTAGCGTCGCTCCATGGGCCAGCAGCAGCTGCCAACTGATCCAGGCCGTGAACAGGGCGTGCCACCCTCCCATCAGTGCCAGGCCCGCCACCAATGCGATGCCGAAGCGAGCCATCAGCGTCGGCAGGCGACCTCGCTCACTTGCCGGCAGCAGCCGCCAGTTGAGCACGGCCACCGCAGCCACCACGGCCAGCGCCAGCAGGATCAGCGACAGTCGATTGCCATGATCCCCCGCCAGGTAGCGCGGTACCGTGGCCAGCATCAGTACGATCAGGCCCAGCAGCAGGCTGAGCCGCTCCGCCGTCGGCGTTCCATTCATCAGGTCACCTTCAGCGCGTGGGTTTCGATCCAGGCTTCCACCCAGGGCAGCGCGGCATCGTCGGCCATGAAGGTCTCCATGGCATCAACCTCGAGCCGCTCACCAAGCCGCTGCGCTCCCAGATCCTGGAGCATTTCGTCGAGACGCCTCCCGGCGCCGCAGAAGGTCTCTCCATAGGAGCTGTCGCCCAGGGCGATCACACCATAGCGCAGCGCCGCGAGCGAGGGGCAGCGCTCATCCAGCTCGCGTGCGAAGGGCACGAAATTACCGGGAAAGTCGCCGCTTCCCGTCGTCGAGACACAGAACAGCGCCAGGTCGGGCATGGCGTCGGTCAGGTCCGCCAGGGTCGGCTGCTCCAGAACCACCACGTCATAGCCAGCCGTCTCGAACAGCGGCTTCACCTGTTCAGCGACATCAAGGGCGCCGCCATACATGGTACCAACGAAAATTTTGAGCATAGGCATGTCGGGGATAATAACTGAGTAATTTAGTAGGATATTACCATGTCCGCCGCGGGAAAATCAGCCCGGGCCTGGTCGCGTCGGCGAGGTGCAGGACCGGCAAAGCCCGAGTATAATCGTCGGTCTTTACCAAGGAGGTGACATGCTGCATACCTTCGAGACCTGGATCACGCCGATCATGATCGGCGGCCTGATCCTGTTCATGGGCTTCATCATCTGGGACCTGGCCAAGAAATCCCAGGCCGGGCGATTCGGCACCCTGATGCTCTTCATCGTGCTGGGTGCCGGCGTGCTCGGCTATATCCTGAAGGTCATCATCACCTGGGCGCTCGAACGCGGCGGCGGCGTCTAGCAACGACCCACCACCCCCTCAAGGCAACGCTTCCCGCCCGGCACGCGGGCGGCCAACCAAGCGAAAGCCCCCGCCTGCTGGTGCCGCTTCAGCTGGTGAGCGGGCCCTCGTAGCGCTCCACCTGGCTCTTGAGCTTCTGGCCCGGACGAAAGGTGACCACCCGTCGCGCAGAAATGGGGATCTCCTCACCGGTCTTGGGATTTCTCCCCGGGCGCTCGCGCTTGTCACGCAGATCGAAATTGCCGAAACCAGACAGTTTCACCTGCTCGTTCTCGCGCAGGCAGGCGCGGATCTCCTCGAAGAAGGCCTCCACCATTGCCTTGGCTTCCCGCTTGGTCAGCCCCAGCTCGGCATGAAGGTGCTCGGCCAGTTCCGCCTTGGTCAACGCTCCCATGTCTACTCCTTCAGAGTGGCGGTCCAGCCCGCCGCCTTCACCATCAGCCCTTGGGTGGCGGCCCGAAAACGGGCGCCGCGGCGAGAACCGCAGCGCCCGTCATCCACGCGCGGGCAGGGACGCCAGGCTAACCGCGCAGTTCCGCGCCGAGGTGCTGATGCGATTCAGCGACAATGGCATCGACCAACTGATTGATTTCCTCGTCATTTAGCGTGCGCGAAGGATGCTGCCAGGTCAAGCCCAGGGCGACACTCTTGTAGCCTTCTTCTACACCCTTGCCTTGATAGACGTCGAACAGGCTCAGTTCCTCCAACCACTGGCCGGCCTGCTTGCGCACGCAATCGAGCAGCGCCTGTACCGGCTGTGACTCCGCCAGCAGGAACGCCAGGTCACGGCGCACTTCCGGATAGCGCGACAGCGGCGTGAAGGCCGGCAGCCTGCCATGCACCAGCGCATCCTGGCGCACCTCGAACATGAACGCCTCCGCGCGAATCCCCAGCTCGGCCCGCACCCTGGGGTGCAGGGCACCGATCCAGCCCACCGACTCTCCGCGATACAGCAGCCGCGCACTCTGGCCGGGGTGAAGCGCCGGGTGCTCGGCGGCCTCGAAGCGCCACGCCTCCAGCTCTCCGCCCAGGGCCAGCAGGCTCTCGACATCGCCCTTCAGGTCGAAGAAATCGACATTGTCGCGCCCGCCCGCCCAACCTTCGGGCTGCCGTGAACCACACACCAGGGCACCGAACATCGGGATCTGCTGCAGGTCATCCAGGTCGCCCCGGAATACCAGGCCTGCCTCGAACAGGCGCACCCGGTTCTGCTGGCGGTTGAGGTTGTATTCAAGCGCCCTCACCAGCCCCGGGAACAGGCTGGCCCGCATGACGGAGAGATCGCTGGAGATGGGGTTGGCCAGCCGTGGCGATACGGCATCGGGCAGCAATGCCTGCTGCAGCTCGGGCGCCACGAAGCTGTAGGTGACGGCTTCCTGATACCCCCGCGAGGCCATCTGCCGGCGCAGCCTTCCCAGCGGCGTGCGCGCCTCGTGGTCGGGGCGCAGCGCCAGGCGCGCCGCCGGGCGCCGCACCGGCAGGCGGTTGTAGCCATGGATCCTGGCCACCTCCTCGATCAGGTCCTCTTCGATGGCGATGTCGAAGCGCCAGCTCGGCACACGCACGTGCCAGCCGCTGGTATCGGCCGTCACCGTCATGCCCAGCCGCTGGAGGATCTCCTGTACCTCCTCGCCGGGCAGTTCCTTGCTCAGCGCCTGCTCCAGGCGACGCTCGCGCAGCGTCACCTCGCGTGCGGCAGGAAGGTGCGCGTCGCTGGCCACTTCCACCAGGGGGCCAGGCTCCCCTCCCGTGATCTCGAGCAGCAGCGCCGTCGCACGCTCCGCGGCTTCTTGCGCCAACAGCGGGTCCACGCCGCGCTCGAAGCGATGCGAGGCGTCCGTGTGCAGCCCATAGGAGCGCGCCTGTCCTGCCACGCCCAGCGGAGAGAAGAAGGCCGACTCGAGGAAGATGTCGCGGGTCGCTTCATTGACGCCCGAATGCTCACCGCCCATCACGCCGGCAATGGCGAGCGGGCCCCGCTCGTCGGCGATCACCAGGGTGCTGCCGTTGAGGGTAATTTCCTGGCCGTCGAGCAGCACCAGGCGCTCGCCTTCACGCGCCAGGCGCACGATCACCGCGCCGTGCAGGTTCGCCCGGTCGAAGGCGTGCAGGGGCTGCCCCAGCTCAAGCATCACATAGTTGGTGACATCGACCACCGGATCGATGGCGCGAAGTCCGCTGCGGCGCAACCGCTCGACCATCCATAGCGGGGTTTGCGCCGCGACATTCACATTCTTGATCAGCCGCCCGATATAGCGCGGGCAGCGCTCGCCGTCCTCGACGCGCACCGGGAAGGTCTCGTCATGGGTCGCAGGCACCGGCGAAATGGTCGGCCCCGCCACCGGCAGTCGATTGAGCACGCCGACTTCACGCGCCAGCCCCTTCAGGCTCAGGCAATCACCCCGGTTGGGCGTGAGGTCGACCTCGATGGTGTTGTCGTCAAGCCCCAGCCAGCGGCGGAAGTCCTCGCCCACGGGCGCCTCGCCCGGCAGCACGAGGATGCCTGCCGACGTGTCTTCTTCGAGTCCAAGCTCCGAGGAAGAACAGATCATGCCGCGTGACTCGACCCCGCGAAGCTTGGCCTTCTTGATCGTGAAGTCACCTGGCAGCGCGGCTCCGACGCGGGCGAAAGGCACCTTCTGGCCCACCGCCACGTTGGGCGCACCGCACACCACCTGGACCAGTTCGGCACTGCCATCATTGACCTGGCAAACGTTGAGCTTGTCGGCATCGGGATGCTGCTGCTTGCTCACCACCTCGGCCACCACCACACCGCTGAACACAGCGGCAACCGGCTGCACGGCGTCCACTTCCAGGCCCGCCATGGTGATCTGGTCGGCCAGGCCCTGGGCACCTAGCTGCGGCGAAACCCACTCACGCAGCCACTGTTCGGAAAATTTCATGACTCATCCTGTGTTCTGCCGAAGTTGATGTAGCGCCGCACGTTCACGCGAACTGCCGCAAGAAGCGCAGGTCATTGTCGAAGAACATGCGCAGGTCGTTCACGCCATAGCGCAGCATGGCCAGGCGCTCGGCGCCCATGCCGAAGGCAAAGCCCTTGTAGCGTTCGGCGTCGATACCCGAATGGCGGAACACTTCCGGGTGCACCATGCCGCAGCCCATGACCTCCAGCCAGCCGCTGTGGGAACAGACACGACAGCCCTCGCCCGAGCACATCACGCACTGGATATCGACCTCGGCGGAGGGTTCGGTAAACGGGAAATAGGAGGGGCGGAAGCGCACCGACAGATCGTCACGCTCGAAGAAGGCGTGCAGGAAATCCTCGATGGTGCCCTTGAGGTCGGCAAAGCTCACGTCTTCATCGACCAGCAGCCCCTCGACCTGATGGAACATCGGCGTATGGGTCAGGTCGGAGTCGCTGCGATAAACCCGCCCGGGGCAGACGATGCGAATGGGCGGCGCCTGCTCCTTCATCGTCCTGACCTGAACCGGGGACGTGTGGGTACGCAGCAACCGCGTGGCATCGAAATAGAAGGTGTCGGCCATGCCCCGCGCCGGATGGTGCGCGGGAATATTGAGGGCCTCGAAGTTGTGGTAGTCGTCTTCGATTTCCGGGCCGACCGCTACCTGGTAGCCGATCCGGGTAAAGAGCCCTTCGATGCGCTCAAGAGTGCGCATCACCGGGTGGAGCCCACCATTGGCCTGCCCCCGACCGGGCAGCGTGACGTCGATGCGCTCGGCTGCCAGCTTGGCCTCGAGTGCCGCACTGGCCAGCGCCTGGCGACGCTCATCGAGCTCCGCGGCTAGCGCCTGCTTGGCCTCATTGATCCGCTCACCCGCTGCCGGCCGATCGCTCGCCGGCAGCTTGCCCAGCCCCTTGAGCAGGGCGGTAATCTCACCCTTCTTGCCGAGATAGCGCACGCGCAGCTCATCGAGTGCCGCAATGCTGTCGGCGGCTTGCATGGCAGTGCGGGCCTCGGCGACCAATGTGGGTAGATGGTCCATCCGTTGAGCTCCGAAGTCGTTGATCTTGGCTGAATAAACGCTAGATAGTAGGGACTAGTCGCATAAAAAAACAGGGGAAGAGCGGCTGCTCTTCCCCTGCGACGGCCTGGCGTCAATGCACGTCGGCAGATGCCGGCGCCTCGCCATCGGTCGATGTCACTTACTGGGCAGCCTTGGCCTTCTCGGCGATGACGGCAAAGGCGGCCTTCTCGTGCACGGCCAGGTCGGCCAGCACCTTGCGGTCGATCTCGATGCCGGCCTTCTTCAGCCCACCGACAAAGCGGCTGTAGGACAGGCCGTGCTGGCGAGCCGCGGCGTTGATCCGCTGGATCCACAGAGCACGGAACTGACGCTTGCGCTGGCGGCGGTCGCGGTAGGCGTACTGACCCGCCTTGATGACAGCCTGCTTGGCGACGCGGAAGACGCGCGAACGGGCACCGTAGTAACCCTTGGCCAGCTTGAGGATTTTCTTGTGACGACGACGAGCGACGACACCACGCTTGACACGAGTCATGGCATTCTCCTGACGTTAAAGTGGGGCAACCAAAGGCTTACAGATTCGGCAGCATGCGCTGGATCAGTGCCTTGTCGGCGTCGTGGACCTGCTTCATACCGCGCAGGTGACGCTTACGCTTGGTCGACTTCTTGGTCAGGATGTGGCTACGGAACGACTGCTTGTGCTTGAAGCCGTTGGCCGTCTTCTTGAAGCGCTTGGCAGCGCCGCTGTTGCTCTTGATTTTCGGCATGAGTCTAACTCCGCTCGAGATTTTTCAGAAAATCCGGGGCCGACGGTGGGCGTTGCCCAGCCATCCGTTGAACAGGCCTGCGGATCACTTCTTCTTGGGGGCAATGATCATGATCATCTGGCGCCCTTCCATCTTGGGGAAGGCCTCAACGGTCCCGATATCCTCGAGATCCGCCGCGATCCGCTCCATCAGCTTGCGGCCGATGTCCTGGTGCGCCATTTCACGACCGCGAAACCGCAGCGTGACCTTGCCCTTGTCGCCACCTTCGAGGAAGCGGATCAGGTTCTTCAGCTTCACCTGATAGTCGCCCTCGTCGGTGCCAGGCCGGAATTTGACTTCCTTGACCTGAATCTGCTTCGTCTTCTTCTTCTGAGCTGCCTTCTGCTTCTTCTGCTCGAAGACGAACTTGCCGTAATCCATGATCTTGCAGACGATCGGATCGGCATTGGAAATCTGGACGAGGTCTAGACCGGCCGCTTCGGCACGCTCGAGCGCTTCGCTGGTGGGCACGACACCCAACTGCTCGCCGTCGCTGTCGATCAGGCGAACCTGATCCTCGGTTATCCGCTCGTTCATTGGGGGGCGCTTGTCCTGTGGACGTGCGCGCTGGCTGCTTCGCTTGATCGTTCCGTCTCCGTTCCGGTAATTGACGATGTCGTTACCAACCTGTCTTTACCAACCTGCGGCTACCAACCCTCGGACCGTACCCGCTCAATGAAGGCATCGACGGTCATGGTACCCAGGTTTTCGCCGGTGCGCGTGCGCACGGCAACCGAGTCGGCTTCGACTTCCTTATCTCCGACGACCAGGAGATAGGGAACCTTCTGCAACGTATGTTCGCGGATTTTAAAGCCGATCTTCTCGTTCCTCAAGTCCGCCTTGACGCGAAGACCAATTTTCTGCAAGCGCTGCTCCAAATCAAGCGCATAGCCGCGTTGCGCATCGGTGATGTTCAAGATCACCGCTTGCTCGGGCGCAAGCCACAGCGGCATGGCGCCGGCATAGTGCTCGATCAGAATACCGAGGAAGCGCTCGAAGGAGCCGAGGATCGCCCGGTGCAGCATGACCGGCGTCTTGCGCTCCCCGTCTTCATCGACGTACTGCGCGCCCAGCCGGCCCGGTAGGTTGAAGTCGAGCTGCAGGGTACCACACTGCCACACGCGATTGAGGCAGTCGCGCAGGGCGAACTCGATCTTGGGGCCATAGAAAGCCCCTTCTCCCGGCTGCAGCTCCCACGCGAGGCCGGTGGCATCGAGCGCAGCCTCGAGCCCCGCCTCGGCGCGATCCCACAGCGCCGGCTCGCCCATGAAGTCCTCGGGGCGAGTCGAGAGCTTGAGCTCCACATTGTCGAAGCCAAGCTCCTTGTAGACCTTGAGCGTCAGCGCTATGAAGGCCTCGGCCTCGCTCTGGATCTGCTTCTCGGTGCAGAAGATATGCGCATCGTCCTGGGTGAAGCCGCGCACGCGCATGAGGCCGTGCAGCGAACCGGACGGCTCGTTGCGGTGGCAGCTGCCGAACTCGGCCAGGCGCAGCGGCAGGTCACGGTAGCTCTTGAGCCCCTGGTTGAACACCTGCACGTGACAGGGACAGTTCATGGGCTTGACGGCGTACTCGCGCTTCTCCGACTCAGTGGTGAACATCAGGTCGCTGTAGTGACCCCAGTGGCCCGATTTCTTCCACAGGGACAGATCCACCACCTGGGGCGTGCGAATCTCCTGGTAGCCGTGGGCGTACTGGACTCGCCGCATGTACTGCTCCAGCGCCTGGTACATGGTCCAGCCGTTGGGATGCCAGAACACCATGCCGGGCGCCTCTTCCTGCAGATGGAAGAGGTTCATGCGCTTGGCCAGCTTGCGATGATCGCGCTTCTCGGCTTCCTCGAGGCGCTGAAGGTGCGCCTTGAGCTGCTTCTTGTCGCCCCAGGCGGTGCCGTAGATGCGCGTCAGCATCGGCTTGCTGGCATCGCCACGCCAGTAGGCGCCGGCCAGCTTGGTCAGCTTGAAGGCCTTCAGGTGCCGGGTATTGGGCACGTGGGGCCCGCGGCACATGTCGGTGTATTCCTTGTGGTAATACAGGCGGATCGTTTCCCCTTCGGGGATGGCGCTGACGATCTCCTGCTTGTAGGGCTCGTCGCGCTCGACGAAAGTCCGCAAGGCCTGGTCGCGATCGACGTATTCACGCACCACGTCGTATTCCGTCTCGATCAGCTCCTGCATGCGCGCCTCGATGGCGGCAAGGTCGTCGGGCGTGACGGAACGTCCGAAATCGACGTCATAATAGAAGCCGTCGTCGATGACAGGCCCGATGGCCATCTTGGCATCGGGATAGAGCTGCTTGACGGCGTGACCGATCAGGTGGGCACAGGAGTGGCGGATGATCTCGAGGCCTTCCGGATCGCGGGCCGTGATGATGGCCACGTTGGCATCATGGTCAATGACGTCGGCGGCATCCACCAGCATGCCGTCGATCTTGCCGGCCACGCAGGCCTTGGCCAGGCCCGGCCCTATGGACTCGGCAAGCTGCATCACGGAAAGCGGTTCGTCGAAGGTTCTCTGGCTGCCGTCAGGCAGGGTCACGATGGGCATTGAAGGGTCCTTTGCGCAGTGGTGATCCATACCAGGGATCACGTGTCGCGATTGATGGCGATAATGACGTGGCTGAAAAAACCGGACCTACACGGCCCGCCCACTACTCTGGGCGATACGGGTGCGCGCATCGCGCCCCGCCGTGCGTCACGGCAGCCGCGTAGCGTAGCAGAAGGCACACGACCAAGGCCAATCCCGAGTTGCGCTACATGGCTGGCACCCAGCTCTTGCATCCTTCACTCTCACTTCCTTCTCTCTCACTTCCTTCTCTCTCACATCCTTCTCTACCGAGGCGCCAGCCCATGTTGTCGTCGCAGCCTGGGGGATGGATACAACAAGGGCGCCCGAAGGCGCCCTTCTGCTTTCGTCCGCTCGATGCCTGGATCGGGCCGGCGACAGCGTAACCTCGCGAATTTCTGCGAGGATCAATCCCAGTTGACGATCTCAACACGACGGTTCTGGGCACGGCCCTCGTCCGTGTCATTGGTCGCTACCGGACGCTCTTCACCGAAGCCACGAGTGGTCATGCGCTGCTCGGCGATGCCCTGCGACACCAGGTACTCCTTGACGGAGTCAGCGCGACGCTGGGACAGGCCAACGTTGTACTGCGGCGAGCCCACGGAGTCGGTATGCCCCTCGATGCGTACACGCAGGTCCGGGTTTTCGCGCAGGGTATTGGCCACCTGGTTCAGCGTCTGGTGGGCGCCCGGGCGAATCTCCGCGGAATCGAAGGCGAAGGTGACTTCGCTGCTGAGCACCACCGGCTCGAACTGCGGCGGGGGCGGCGGCGGAGTGGGCTCGGGCATCGGCTCGGGCTCCTGCTGCACGACCGGCGCCGGTGCCGGCGTACGGTCGGCACACAGCAGCGCACCGATGGACGCACCAGTGGCACCGCCGACGGCGATACCCTGGTCCTCATCGGAGCTACCGCTGACGGCGTAGCCGATGCTGCCGCCGATCAGGCCGCCGGCGATGCCGCAGACTACCGGCTGCTGATACCAGGCATTGCCACCGGCGCCAGCACCGGTACCAGCCGCCGCGCCACCACCCGCACGCTCTCCACCTTGCTGGAAGTCGGTGGCACAGCCAGACAGGCCGATGACCAGAGCGGATCCCAAGAGTAAGCCAGTCGTCGATCTTTTCATTTTGAAGACTCCTTCTTTTTTAGTTTTCGGACGCCATCGTGGGCAACCGAAGGTCAGGACACTCATTGACCCAACGGCTCACAGTGTAGGCCGGATTTGGCCAGGGAGAAAACCTGGCCTTGCTTCCCACGCTTCACGCATTGCAATTCAGCGATGCCCAACATGGCTCGGCAAGCCGCTGTTTAGCTTGCCGGAATTCGTTTTGTGCTGCAATCACCTCATATTGTACGAATTTCGTACAACCCCTGCCCTTCCGGTAGGCAGCTGCACAATAGCGTTCAATGCAGACTCTTGGGCCAATTCTTGCGGAAGATCATCACCTGCTCCGCCGCCTGCAGCACCGCAGCGCGCCATTCATCCTCCACCTGCAGGCGTTCGCGGTCTTCCCGCATGCGCTCGCGTGGCGTCAGCGACTTGCGCGCCGAGTGGGTGTGCAGGTGGCGAGTGCGTGCGTAAACCTCGCCGAAGGGCTGGAAAGCCGGCCTCTCCAGCAGCTTGGGATCGAGTATTTCGAGCAGCATCTTGCAGCGCCATGCGCCTTCTGTCACTTCGGCCTGTTCCTGCATCAGCGAAGACGCCACTATCTCCAGGTTGGTCAGGCAGTTCTCGTGTGCGCGGCGCAGCTCAGCCTCGCTGAAGTCCTCGCGCCGTTTCACTTCACGCCAGAGCGTATAGGCGTAAGCACTCAGGCCGGCGATGATGGCCAGGCCCACCGCCAGCAGAAGCAGTGCAGTGGTGGTCGTCATGTAGTTCCCCTACTCTTGGCTGTGACCTGCATTGTAACGCAAGCCTTGCGGGGCACCATGCGGCATCGACTCAAGGGCGTGGCGATCGAGGCGCCTCGCACAGCGTGCCAGTGCTACAAGCCACGAAGGGGGCATTGACCAGGCTCTCGCCGCGGTTGTAGCGCACGGGCTGCTGCGTGGCGATGTCCAGCACCACGCCTCCGGCTCCTTCCAGCACTCCCTGGCCTGCTGCGGTATCCCATTCACAGGTCGGCCCGAAGCGGGGGTAGAGATCGGCCCCACCTTCCGCGATACGACAAAACTTCACCGAACTGCCGCAGCGTTCCAGTTGGGCATCGGGAAAACCAGCGATCCACTCTCGGGTTTGCACGTCGAGGTGCGCACGACTGGCAAGGATGCGCGGCGGCCGGCCGGGGCTGACGCGAATCTCGCGGCGCCCACCGTCGCGCCAGCACCAGGCACCGAGGCCCGACCCTCCAGCCCAGGTGCTTCCCGAGGCCGGCGCATGGACTATCCCCAGCACGACGCGGCCTTTCTCGATCAGCGCCACGTTGACGGTGAAATCGTCATACCCTTCGATGAACTCCCGTGTCCCGTCGAGCGGATCCACCAGCCAATAGCGTTGCCACTCTTGCCGCACCGTCCAGGCGGGGAGCACCTCTTCCTCGCTGAGAAGCGGCAGCTCCTGCAGGCGCGGCAGCCCCGTGGCAAGACAACGCTGCGCCGCCAGGTCGGCCTGAGTCACAGGACTGCCGTCGCCCTTAGCCTGCCAGCTCGGGTCACGGCTGCGCACCGCCAGGATCTCACGTCCCGCGGCCTCGCACAGCGAGCGCAATGTCTCGATGAATGGCAGGCTGGTTGGCATTCAGCCTCTCCTTCAAGGGGTTACACTTATTACTACTGAAGTATAACGCCAACTTAAGTAGAATCCCGCGCCGTGCTCCCGGCACACCCTCAACTGCGACCCTGGAGAACTCATGGAAACGCAACGCGACACACCGGAACGGACACCCGGTCCTTCGCGAGCCGCCAACGTCGGGCTGTGGCTTGGTCCGCTCTGGGTGGTGATGACCCTCGTCCTGCCGGCGCCCGGCGGCATGTCCGACCCGGCGTGGGCCTGCGTTGGCATGGCCCTGCTAATGGCCACCTGGTGGTCTACCGAGGCCATGCCCATACCGGTCACTTCCCTGCTCCCCCTGGTGCTGGTCCCTGCCTTGGGCATCGGCACGCTGGATCAGGCCGCGTCGAGCTATGCCAACCCGATCATTTATCTGTTCCTCGGCGGGTTCCTGCTCGGCATCGCCATGCAGCACTGGAACCTGCATAAGCGCATCGCCTTGCATGTGCTGCGCGTAGTCGGTCACCAGCCTCGCCGACAGATCGCCGGCTTCATGATCGCCACCGGCTTTCTGAGCATGTGGGTGTCCAATACCGCGACGGCCATCATGATGCTGCCCATCGGCATGTCGGTGGTCAACCTGCTCGGTGACAGCGACCCCAGGGAGCTGAAGCGCTACGCCACCGCCCTGCTGCTGGCCATCGCTTACTCGGCCAGCATCGGCGGCGTGGCAACGCTGATCGGCACGCCGCCCAACGCACTGCTGGCGGGCTACCTGGCCGAAGAGCGAGGCATCGACATCGGCTTTGCCCAATGGATGCTGGTCGGCCTGCCTATCAGCACCGTCATGATGCTGGGCGCGTGGTGGTGGCTAACACGCCGCGGCTTCAACGTGCAAAGTGCCGGCGAAAGCGGTGGCGGCAACCTGGTGCGCAACGAGCTGGCCAAGCTCGGCAGGATGACCGCGCCGGAAATGCGCGTGGGAGTGATCTTCCTCGCGGCGGCCGTCGCCTGGGTGGTGCGCCCCCTGCTCAATGACCTGGGGCTGGGCTGGCTATCGGATACAAGCATCGCCATCGCCGCCGGCATCGCCCTGTTCCTGGTACCCAGCGGGCGTGGTGAGGGTGAGCGGCTGATGGTATGGCAAGAGGCCCAGAAGCTTCCGTGGGGGATCCTGCTGCTGTTTGGCGGTGGCCTGGCCCTGGCCGGTTCGATCAGCCGCTCCGGCCTGGCCGAATGGATCGCCGAACAGCTGGGCGTGTTTGGCGTCTTCCCACTGCTGGCCATGGTCGCCATCGTGGTGCTGGTGATCATCTTCCTCACCGAGATCACCTCCAACACCGCAACGGCGGCGGCCTTTCTACCTCTGCTTGGCGCTCTGGCCATGTCGCAGGGTGTCTCCCCCCTGCTGATCACCGTGCCCGCCGCGATCGCCGCCAGCTGTGCCTTCATGATGCCGGTCGCCACCCCGCCCAACGCCATCGTCTTCGGTACCGGGCACATGACGATCCAGGCCATGATGCGCGCCGGCTTCGCCCTGAACCTCATCAGCACGGCCGTCGTCACCCTCATGGCCTACTACCTGATCCTCCTGCTCTGGTAGCACGCCACCCGGGCACCTGGCACAAGGCCGGGTGCCCGGCACAAGCGGCTCGTCGGCTAGACGACCCACAGGGCCGCGTAGTGGTCGAGCAGCAGCACGCCGAAGACACCCAGGATGTAGCGGATCGAGAACCAGAAGGCCGCCAGCGGAGCCTGGGGATCAATGCCACGCCACACCTTCCAGTTCCAGTACATGAAGCGGGCATTGAGCGCCAGGACACCCAGCAGGTAGACCGCCCCGCTCATGCCGATGACGAAGGGCATCAGGGTGATGGCGACGGTCAGCCAGGCATAGAGCCATATCTGCAGGCGGGTAAAGGCTTCGCCGTGCGTGACAGGCAGCATCGGCACGCCGGCACGGGCATATTCGTCGCGCTTGTGAATGGCCAGCGCCCAGAAGTGCGGCGGGGTCCAGGCAAAGACGATCAGCAGCAGCAGCAGCGGCTCTGGCCCCAACTGCCCTGTCACGGCGGTCCAGCCAAGCAGCGGCGGTGCCGCCCCGGCGACTCCGCCTATCACGATGTTCTGCGGCGTGGCCCGCTTGAGAAAGGCGGTGTAGATCAGCGCATAGCCGATCAGCGAACCCAGGGTCAGCCAGGCCGTCAGCAGGTTGACCTGCCACATCAGCAGCGCGATACCCAGGACCGACAGCAGCGTGGCCCAGCCAAGCGCTAGCGCGGTGGGCATGCGCTGCGTGGCCAGCGGCCGCTGCGAGGTTCGCAGCATCAGCGCATCGAGACGCCTATCGACCACGTGGTTGAACGCCGCCGCCCCACCGGCAGCCATGCCGATGCCCGCCAGGCCGAACACCACCGTTGCGGGGTCGGGCAGCGCCGGGGTAGCCAGCGCCATGCCCACCAGGGCACAGGCCAGCATCACGACCACCACGCGGGGCTTGCACAGGGTCAGCAGATCCTGCCAGCTCCAGTCGGTGGCCTGACGGTCCCATATCGCCAGCACGCCGCGCCGTCCCTGCGCACGCTTCAAGACCGCATTAGACATGTGCCCACTCCTTGTCACATCGTTTGGAACCGATTGCCTGAGGCGCCGTTTCTCGCCAGTGCCAGACGGCCAAGGCCAACAGCAGCACCAGGGCTACCGCGCCGGCCGTATGCAGCAGGGCCAGCCATAGCGGCAGCCATAGCAGGACGTTGGCGATGCCCAGGCCGAGCTGAACACCATAAGCGATAACCAGTCCGCCGAGCCAGGGACGCAGGTGCGCCTCCTGCCAGTACCGAATGGCCAGCGCAACCAGTGCCAGGCCCAGCAACAGCGCCCCGATCCGATGCCCCTGGTGGATGGCGGTTCGTGCATCGGCGTGCAGCTGCCCGTGCAAGTAGTTGGGCCCTACCGTCTGGGTCAGGTGGAAGCCTTCGCTCCAGTCCATCTCCGGCCACCAGTGGCCGTTGCAGGTAGGGAAGCCCTGGCAGGCGATGCCGGCATAGTTGCTCGACACCCAGCCACCCAGGGCGACTTGCAGCAGCAGCATGCCCGCGGCCAGCGCCCACAGCGGGGTCAGGCGTCGACGCGTGCGCGCGGTATGCACCGCACCGGCCGAAAACCGTCGCAGACCCAGGTGCAGCCATAAGAACAGCAGCAGCACGGACAGGCCGCCGAGGAGGTGCAGCGTCACGACCTGGGGCCAGAGCTTGAGGGTCACCGTGAAGGCGCCGAAGGCGCCCTGCAGCAGAATCACGCCCAGCAGCGCCAGGCTCAGCCGCCACGGGTAGCCCGCCTGGCGGCGCAACGGCGCCCCCAGAAGCAACAGCGCGATGACCAGCAGGCCAAGCGCCGACGCCACATAGCGGTGAATCATCTCGACCCACGCCTTGAAGGATTCCAGCGGGGCGTCCGGCGAGTGGGCCAGGGCGCGCTCGGCATCGGGCACCACCAGCCTTCCGTAACAGCCGGGCCAATCCGGGCAGCCGAGCCCGGCGTCCACCAGGCGGGTCCAAACGCCGACCAGTATCACCAGCGTGGTGAAGACGACGCCCGCCAGGCTCAGCATCAGCAGCAACCGCACCCTTGGCTTACGCTCAGTCGCTTTCATTGGCATGGATCCTTCCTCTTTCACCTTGGCCTTGCGTCTCCATGATGGAGACACCGTTCGTGAGTTGCGAACGCCCTCTTTCAGCGCTGGCTGACCTCACGCTGAGGTGTGAGGCGCGTATCCGGATTCCTGCGCAGCAGATGGTTGATGTCGTCCAGCACGGCGCGCGGTTCAACCTCCGCGGTATAGGTCAGTACCGCACGCCCCTGGGGGTCCAGCACCCAGACCCGGCCCGGCGCATGCCAGGCAGGCAGCGTCGTCCACTGCGTCACCGCCTCGCCCGGCAGCGCCGCCTCTTCACCGCCGATGCGCAGCCGGCTGAGTCGCGGCGCCTCTCGCCCCAGCGCACGGTGCAGGCGCCACCACCGGTCCGCCATGGCAGCACAGTCGTGGCTGCAATCGAACGCCAGGATCCAGTCGCCTTCCTCGAGCCGACCGGGCGTGCCGGCCAGGGGCCAGTACTCCAACTGCGGCGCATCGGGACCCAGCTCGCCATGGGCGGTACGCTGCTCGGGAATGCCGATGCGCCACTGCACCATGACCCAGGCGCTGAGCATGGGCAGGGCAAAGATCGCAAGCAAGGCCAGCAGCTTGAGGCGCTGGTGGCGTATGGGTGGCATGGCGTGCATGTCCCCTCCTCGTTTCACGAAACGGAATGCTCGACATCGGCTCGCAGCCGCCTTCCGCCGAGCAGCATGACCGCAAGGGCGGCCAGCGCCAGCCCCCACCACTGCGCCGCATAGCCGAGATGGCGGCTGGGCGGCACCACGCTGGGCTCCCACCAGCTCTCGAGAAAACCCGGCCCCACTTCGAGATGCAGCCAGCCGGGGTGGGCAAATTCGAGTTCCGGCCAGGCCTCGAGCTCGATGCGCTGCAGCCGCCCGCCCTCCTGGTTGGGACCGAAGAGCGGCGCCAGGCTGCCGGCCTTCTGCCAGCGGCCGTAGAGCGTCACCACCCCCTCCGGGGTGTCGACCCGCGGCATCGCACGGCTCGGCCCGGTCGCCATGAAGCCGCGCTGCACCAGCCAGACGCGGCCATCCTCGGTGCGCAGCGGCGTCAAGGCCGCCACGCCCAAGCGGCCGTCATGGGTGCGGTTGTCGAGAAACAGGGTGTGATCGGCCAGATACTCGCCCCGCAGCGTCAGGCGTGTGCCCTCGGGCGGAAGCTCGGCAGGCGCCTCCAGCGTGGGCGCCTCGTCCAGTCGCGTGAGGTAGTCGCGCTTGTCGGCGGCACGCTCCCACTGCCATAGTCCTAGGGCCAGGCCCAAGGCGACCAGCAGCAGCCAGAACAGATACCAGAGGCCCAGGCGCCAGCTCGGCGAGCGAGTCGCCGGTGGAGTTCGCCCTACCCCCTGCCCCTTGATGGAGTGACTCATGCTGTTGAAGATCCTGATTGCGACCGTGTTCGTGGCCATGCTGGTCAGCCTGGCTGCCGGTGCTGGTTTCCTACTGCGTGACGATCCCCAGTCACGCCGCCTGCTGGTATCGCTCAAGATCCGAGTGGCACTCGCCGCCCTGCTGCTTGCGCTACTGTTCTTCGGTTTTGCCTCCGGGCAGCTGGGGCCCACCTGAGGCCCCAGCGGCGCTTCGCTGCTTCAGCCTAGAAGACATAGACGAACAGGAACAGGCCGACCCATACCACATCGACGAAATGCCAGTACCAGCAGGACGCTTCGAAGCCAAAGTGCTCCTGCGGCGTGAAATGGTGGCGCATCACCCTGACCAGCATGACGATCAGGATCAGCGTGCCGACGATAACGTGCACCCCGTGGAAGCCGGTGAGAATGAAGAAGGTGGCGCCGTAGATCCCCGCCTGCAAGGTGATGCCGTAGTGGGCGTAGGCCTCGTAGTACTCGACCCCCTGGATCACGATGAAGCAGAGCCCCAGCAGCACGGTGCCGGCCAGCCAGTTGCGGCATACCCGCCGGTGGCCCTCCTTCAGCGCTTCATGGGCGACCGTCAGGGTGATGCTGGAAGACACCAGGATCAGCGTATTGACCAGCGGCAAGTGCCAGGGGCTGAATACCTGGGCCGGCCCGGCGATGGAAGCATCGGGTGGGCTGAGCAGCGGCCAATGGGCGACGAACTCGGGCCACAGCAGTGCCGTGGCGCCCTTGGTCCCTTCACCGGCCAGCCAGGGAACGGCAAAGGTTCGCACATAGAACAGCGCGCCGAAGAAGGCGGCGAAGAACATCACTTCGGAAAAGATGAACCAGCCCATGCCCCAGCGGAAGGAGCGGTCCATCTGGGCGTCGTAGAGCCCATGGCGCGATTCGACTACCACATCGCGAAACCACAGCGCCATGACCGTAACGATCCCCACCAGGCCCAGCAGCATGACGGGGGTGCCACGATCATGGACCAGCACCATGCCGGTACCGATCATCATTACCCCCAGGGCCAGTGAGCCTAGTACCGGCCATTTGCTCGTCGCAGGAACGTAGTAGCTGCCACCACTCATGCCTCACCTCCTTCATCGCGCTTGGCGCCGGCCTGCAGCGGCGCCTTCGCGCCCTCGATGGGATACAGGGTGTAGACCAGCGTCACGGTATTGACCTCAGGCGGGAGGTCGCGAGCCAACTGGAACACCAGCGGCAGTTCAAGGCGCTCACCCGCGGCCAGGCGCTGCTCTTCGAAGCAGAAGCAGGTCGACTTGCGCACGTGGCGGGTGGCGGTAGAGGGCGATACGCTGGGGACCGCGCGCCCCCAGCTCTCGCCATTGCTCTGGTTGCTGAAGGTGAAGGCGACTTCCGAGGTCTGCCCCGGGTGTAGCCGCACCTGGCGCGTTTCCACCTCGAGCCGCCACGGCAAGCCTGACCCATTGCGCGTGATGAACTGCACGGTCACCATGCGCGATTCATCCACCTCCTGATGCAGCAGCGCCTGGGCCCTGGTGTCCACCTTGCCGTTGATGCCGGTCACCCGGCAGAACACGTCGTAAAGCGGCACCAGGGCAAACGCAAAGGCAAACATGCCTACCAAGGCTGCCACACTGCGCCATACCGTGCGGCGCACACCCTGCTGCTGGTCTGTTGTCTCGTTGTCACGCATCGCCTTCCTCCTTCCCTCAGGCCGGCACTGTTCGCCTCGGCTCAATGGGCCGGGCGCTGATAGTTCGGCGGCGTCTCGAAGGTATGCAGCGGCGCCGGGCTCGGCACGGTCCACTCAAGGTCATCGGCGAATTCCCCCCAGGCCTGGGCCGGCGCCTTCTGCCCGCCCCGAACGCACAGGATGATCACCGCCACGAACAGCAGCTGGGAGAAGCCGAACATGAAGGCACCGAGCGAGGACACCAGGTTGAAGTCGGCAAACTGCAGCGCATAGTCGGGAATTCGCCGCGGCATGCCCGCCAGCCCCGCAAAGTGCATGGGGAAGAAGGTCAGGTTGACCCCGATCACCGAGAGCCAGAAATGCCACTGGGCCAGGCGCACATTAGGGTAGTGGCCGGTCCATTTCGGCAACCAGTAGTAGACCCCGGCCATGATGGAGAAGATCGCCCCAGGCACCAGCACATAGTGGAAGTGCGCCACCACGAAGTAAGTGTCGTGATACTGGAAATCGGCCGGGGCGATGGCCAGCATCAGCCCCGAGAAGCCGCCGATGGTGAACAGCACCACGAAGGCCAGGGCAAACAGCATGGGTGGCTCGAAGCTGATCGAACCGCGAAACAGGGTGGTGACCCAGTTGAACACCTTCACCCCGGTAGGCACCGCGATCAGCATGGTGGCGTACATGAAGAACAGCTGCCCGGCCAGCGGCATGCCGACCACGAACATGTGGTGCCCCCATACCAGGAACGACAGCACAGCGATCGCTGCCGTGGCGTAGACCATGGAGGCATAACCGAACAGGCGCTTGCGGGCGAAGGCGGGAATGATGGCCGACACGATCCCGAAGGCCGGCAGGATCATGATATAGACCTCGGGATGACCGAAGAACCAGAACAGATGCTGGAACAGCACTGGGTCCCCGCCGCCCGCGGCATTGAAGAAGCTCGTGCCGAAATTGATGTCCATGAGCATCATCGTGATCACCCCGGCCAGTACCGGCATCACCGCGATCAGCAGGAAGGAGGTGATCAGCCAGGTCCATACGAACAGCGGCATGTCCATCATGCGCATGCCGGGAGCGCGCATGTTCAGAATGGTGGCAATGATATTGATGGCGCCGAGAATCGAGCTGATCCCGGCAAGGTGCAGCGCCAGGATAAAGAAGGTGGTCGAGGGCGGCGCATAGGTGGTGGAAAGCGGCGCGTAGAAGGTCCAGCCGAAGTTCGGCCCACCGCCCGGCATGAATAGCGTAGAGAGCAGCAGCCCGAAGGCAATGGGCAACAGCCAGAAGCTGAAGTTGTTGAGCCGCGGCAAGGCCATGTCGGGCGCCCCGATCTGCAGCGGAATCATCCAGTTCGCCAGCCCCGTGAACGCCGGCATGACCGCGGCAAAGACCATGATCAGCCCATGCATGGTGGTCATCTGGTTGAAGAATTCCGGATTCACGAACTGCAAGCCCGGCTGGAACAGCTCCAGGCGCACCACCAGCGCGAAGATGCCGCCGATGAAGAACATGACCAGCGAGAAGATCAGGTAAAGGGTACCGATCTCCTTGTGGTTGGTGGTCAGCAGCCATCGCAAGATGCCCTTGGGCGGGGCCTCGTGGGCGTGTCCATGCCCGGCTTCCGCAGCGGTGCTGCTCTGCTCGAAGGTAGGTTGAGGAGGTACCTTGGGGGCCATCGGAATACTCCCTTTCATTATCTTGTTATGGCGCTGCTCGTCAGGGTGGCCACGGAACGATGCCGTGGCCGCATTCAGCGTTGCAGGCGTTCGGCGATTTCCGAGGGTTGCACGGCATCACCGGCATCGTTGCCCCAGGCATTCCGCGTGTAGGTGATGACTGCCGCCAATTCCACGGGATTGAGCGTGGTACGGAAGGAAGGCATCGCCGTACCCGAGACGCCGTTGATCACGACATCCTTGTGCCACTCAATGTCGCCGACCATCCGCTCGTTGCCGGCCAGGGCTGGAAAGGCCGGCGGCGCCCCTTGCCCTTCGGGCTGGTGGCAGGAAGCACAGATGCTGCCGTACACGGCTTCGCCACGCTCCATCAGCTCAGCCGGCTCCCATTCGCGGTCGATGCCCATGGCCTCCTGGGTCGCCATCTCCTTGCGCTCGGCCAGCCAGGCATCGAACTCCTCTTCTTCCACCGCGTGGACGACAACCGGCATGAAGCCGTGGTCAACGCCACACAGCTCGGCACACTGGCCACGATAGATTCCCGGCTCGTTGATCCTGACCCAGTTCTCCGTAATGAAGCCGGGCACGGTATCCTGCTTGACGGCCAGCGCCGGGACCCACCAGGCGTGTATCACGTCGTCGGAGGTGAAGAGAAAGCGGACCTTGCGATTGATCGGCAGTACGAGTGGCTCGTCGACCTCCAGCAGATAGTGCTCGCCGCGGGCCTCGTCGCCGCGGATCTGCGCTCGCGGGGTCGCCAGGTTGGAATTGAAGGCGACATCTTCACCGAGGTACTCGTAGCGCCAGCGCCACTGCTGGCCGGTCACCATCACATCGAGTTCGGCATCGGAAGGGTCGTAGATCTTTTTCAGCGTGGCGGTGGCCGGCACCGCCATGCCGATCAGGATCAGCAGCGGAATGGCGGTCCAGAACACCTCGACGGTCGTATTCTCGTGGAAATTGGCGGCCTTGGCCCCCTTGGAGTGGCGATAGCGGAACAGGGAATAGAACATGACCCCGAAGACAATCACCCCGATCACCACACAGATCCAGAAGATGGCCATGTGCAGGTTGTAGATTTCACTGCTGAGGTCGGTAACCCCAACCGGCATGTTCCAACCGCTGGCCAGAGCCACCTGGCCCGTGCCGGCAAGGGCAAGCCCCCCTGCCAACCATGCGAGCAGAGTGCGCATCGACGCCTCCCCATCTTGTAGTTGTCGTCGTCAGCGGCATCCCGTCTGTCAGGGGCGGGATCGTGATCGGCACGAACATTAGCCGCTACTGCAGGAAGTATAGAAGCAGGTTCAGGAAATACACTGCCGCAGCCATCGCCTTTTGGCTAACGCGCCAGTCAACGCAGCGATGCCGGGCTAACCCCCTAGCCGGCCACCAGATTGGCCACCCAGGCAAGCAAACCGACCAGCAACAGGGCGAGCACGATGCCCACCAGGATGAAGGCCAGCGGGTTGCCGGTCTCGAAATCACTGCGACGCTGCTGGTCCTTCTGTACGCCGAGAAACGCTGCCAGCACCGATTTGATCACACCCCACATGGCCACCCCCTTGTCATGTCTTGGCAAGCATGGCACAGGCACACCAGACGCGGTAACCGGCTTCTGGAAAGGACCATGCAAATTCATACTGCAACGCAGCAGTTAAGCACGAACTGCTGCTTTGGCTGGGCTACACTGGAAGCAGGAGATTTGACAACTGACCGCCCCGCAAGGGGCCCGGAGTATCGCCATGGCTAACAACCAAAAAACGCCACTGGGCTTCAGCCAGGCCTTTGACGCTTCAAACCCCATGCTGGAGTGGTGGACCCAGCAGTGGATGCAAGGCGCCACGCCCATGTCCCGCCTGCAGCTCGCCTGGATAGAGAACCTGGCGCAGCTGATGCAGCAGGAAGCCCAGTTTCTCTCGGCCCTGGCGGAATCAAGCCGTCAGCTCAGCCAATGCTACGAAACCCACAAAGACGATCCCAGCAAGTTGAACGCCTGTTATCAGGAAATTGCGAAGGATGTGGCTGACCAGCAGATGGAACGGCTCAAGCAGGTGGCTACCCTGTCGCATGAGATCCGCAAGCGGATCTGGGAAGAGCTTTAGCCGAACGCACCCGCGACCGGCAAACCGGCAAACCGGCAATGAGACAGGCCCGCGCACAGCGGGCCTGCTTGTCGAGAACAACACGATCGGCGACCCGGCAGGCTCGCCGCAGCGATTTTTCAACACCGCATGGCCAAGCACGGCCAGCTGCCGGACTTGGCCTAGTGCAACTTGTGCGCTTCATCATCGGAAACGGGCACAGGCTCATGACCGGCATCGTCCAGGTCGGCCCAGGGTTCCCGCGGTGCTTCCGCCCGCTCCCCGGTGCGTGCGGCGTAGCGCTCACGATGGAGCGCCTTGAGCAGCCCGACCACCATCAGCATGATCACGACGGAAAAGGGCAAAGCCGCCATGATGACTGCGGCCTGCAACGTTTCAAGCCCGCCGGCCATCAGCAGAACCGCAGTGAGCAGGCCGAGCAAGGCTCCCCACAGCAGACGGTGGGCGGTCGGAGGTTCGGGGTCGCCCCCAGCCAGGATGGTATTGACCACCAGCGTGCCCGCATTGGCCGACGTGATCAGATAGGTGGCGATCAACAGCACCAGGCCTGCTGAAACGACCTGCCCCAGCCGCCCCAGCTCCATGGCCTCCAGGGTGGCGAACACGGCGGTCGCCACGTCCTGCTCCACCGCAGCCACGATTCCCCCACTGCCGAACAGCTCATGGTAGAGCGCGGTACCTCCGAAAAGCCCGATCCACACGATGGTGATGCCGGTTGGCACCAGCAGCACTCCCATGACGAATTCGCGAAAGGTTCGTCCACGCGAGACGCGGGCGATGAACATGCCGACAAAGGGCGACCACGCCAGCCACCATCCCCAGAAGAAGACCGTCCATTCGGCCTGCCAGCCATCATCTCGCGTGGCATTGGTATGGAACGTCATGCCCATCAGGTTCTGTATATAGTCGCCGGCCGACTCGACGGTGATGGCCACAAGGTATTGGGTCGGCCCGAAGAGCAGCAGGAATAACACCACGGCGATACTCAGCCAGAAATTGAGCTCCGACAGCACGCGCACCCCTCGTTTCACTCCCGAAACCACCGACAGCGTGGCGATGCTCATCACCACGGCGGTCACCGCCAGCTGAAGCCCAAGCGAAGCTTCCAGGCCGAATACCGCACCCAATCCGGCGTTCATCTGCTGCACGCCCAGGCCAAGGGTGGTCGCGATGCCGAATACGGTGCCGAACACGGCCAGGACGTCAACCGCATCCCCGATGGGCCCTTGGGTATGCCTGCCAAGCACGGGCTTGAGCCCCGAGCGGATGGTCAGCGGCAGGTTCCAACGATAAGTGAAATAGGCCAACACCAAGGCCACGAAAGAGAAGATCGCCCAGCCGTTCAACCCCCAATGAAAGAAGGTCAGCCGCATGGCAACCCTAGCCGCATCGGGGGTCATGCCCTCATTGATGAAGGGATTATCCTGGAATTGCATGATGGGCTGGGCCACCGACCAGAACAGGATGCCCACCCCCGTGCCGGCGGCAAACAGCATCGCCACCCACGAGAAAAAGGTGAATTCAGGCTGTTCGAAGTCACCGCCTAGGCGTACGTTCTTGTAGCGCCCCGCGCCCAGCCACACCATGAACAGCAGCAAGAACGCGACCAGCAGCACGTAGTACCATTCGAGGAAGGGATCGAGCACGGCTCGCATCAGAGCCAGCCCACGGCCCAACCGCTCCGTAAAGAAGGCTCCATAGACCAGCGCCACCCCCACCACGACAAAGGTGACCAGCGTTACCCTGGGGTTCATCCCCTTGAGAAGCCCGCGTTGCGCCTGCTGCGGCATCCCTCTCCCCCTTTCGGTTGATTGGTGTTGCCCCGCCCCAGGATACGCGACCCAGCAGGGCACTTCATGGCAGCCACCCGAACCTATCCTGCCCTCAGTTGTCAAGCGACTGAAAGAAAAGCATAAAAGGGGCTTTCCATTTGCCGGCCGACACGCTAGTATACGCCTCGTTCTAAGGGCTATCGGGGCTTGCCTCCAAGCCACCAGAACCTGCATCGCAGAGTCACTCCATGACACGTTCCACCTGTCATGACGCGATGCCGAACAGTGTCGGAGCGTGGCGCAGCTTGGTAGCGCGCTGCAATGGGGTTGCAGAGGTCGCAGGTTCGAATCCTGTCGCTCCGACCATTAAATTCAAAGAAAACCGCCGCTTACGGGTCATGCCGAGCGGCGGTTTTTCGTATTTCCGGTCCTGAAATGGGCTGGGTGCCGTATGGGTCCAGCATTTTACAAATTCCCAACAAGCACATCAGCTGCGCACGCTGTTGGCCTGGAGCATGACTGAGCCGACATTCCGCTTGCTGCCCAGAACGGTATTCCGCCCATCAGGCCTTCAGGGCCAACCAGGTGCCACAGCAGTCGATATCCAAGTCTTCTAAACTGATATCCATCCTTCATCATGTAGAGGTGCAATGTTGAAAACGGCAACCTTAACCACTGTTTTCTTGCTTGCCCTAACGAGTTCACCGCTGACAGTTGCAAGTGAATGCGAGCTTGAACCAAGCCAACAGGAGATGCTCGACCGCGTGAACGAGGCGCGCAGCGAGGCGCGCCAGTGCGGCGACGATACCCATGAAACCGTAGAACCGCTCGTGTGGAACTGCCAGTTGGCAGAAGCGGCTCTCAGCCATTCCCGGGAGATGGCCGAGGAAGAGTTTTTCGGCCACGCCGGCATGGACGAGCAGGGTGTGGCATCCCGCGTGAGCGATGCCGGGTATGAATGGATGGCGGTGGGAGAGAACATTGCGGCCGGGCAAGCCGACGTGGACACCGTGATGAACGGCTGGCTGGAAAGCCCAGGGCACTGCGCCAACATAATGAACGAAGACTTCACTGAAATGGGCTCGGCCGCCTACGAAGCTCCCGAGTCACCCTACTCCCCTTTCTGGACGCAGGTGTTCGCGCAACCAAGGTAAGCTGCCCGCAGTCCGCCGGCTAGCAAACCGCCAGCCCTTGCCATTCATGTCGCGTTGGCCATTCGCTCAACCAACCCTGCAGCGCACTGGCGGGCATGGGCTTGGCAATGCCATACCCCTGCGCCAGGCGACACCCCAGGCTCAACAGCTCGGTGGCATGCTCCAGGCTTTCCACCCCTTCCGCCAGCAGGTCCCGATCGAAGCGCTTGGCCATGAAGATGACGCTCTCCACAATGGCCCGGTCGCTGGTATCGCTGAGCATGTCCCTGACAAAACTCTTGTCGACCTTGATCAGGTCAACCGGCAGCTGCCGCAGGTAGGTGAGCGAAGAGAAACCCGTGCCGAAATCATCGATGGCCACCTGCACCCCCATGGCCTGGCACTGCGAAATGACTTCCAGAGCAGCGGCGATATCATGCATGGCTGCGGTTTCCACCACCTCGAGCTTCAATCGAGATGGCGAAACCGAAGGCATGCTGGCCAGCAGGGCGGTTAGGTGCGATATGAATTGCGGCGACAGCAGGTGCGAAGGGCTGATATTGACGCTCACCGGCAGCCCGCTCCCCTCTCCCCGCCACATCGCCAACTGCTGCATCACCGCCTGCAGCACCCACTCTCCCAAAGCCTGCTCCAGCCAGGTACCCTCCAGGAGCGGCAGGAATTCAGCCGGCGGCAGCAGGCCCTGTTCGGGATGCTGCCAGCGCACCAAGGCCTCAAAACCCACCACCTCGGCGGTTTGCATATCCACCTGCGGCTGGTAGTGCAGGCAGAGTTCGTTGCGGGAAATGGCCTGCTCGAAACGCCGCCGCCTGGCCTGGCTCTGCTGCATCTGCTGGTCAAGGCCAGGATCGAAACGATGGATGACGTTGCGCCCGCTCTGCTTGGCCCGGTACATGGCCAACTGCGCATGACGCAAAAGCCCTTCCGCTTCCACATTGTCGGTGGGAAAGCTGGCGACACCCAGGCTAGCCGTCACGGCGATCGAGCGATCGCCAAGCACGAAAGGTTCGCGAATGACACGCAGCAGGTCTTCCAGCAGCGTTTCATCGGCGATGTCGTGCAGCAGCAGAACGAACTCATCGCCGCCCGTGCGCACGATGGTATCTTCCCGGCCGAGATGGCGATTGATTCGCTGCGCCAGCGAGAGGATCAGGCGATCTGCGCGTGCCTGGCCGAGGCGCTCATTGACGTTCTTGAAATGGTCGATATCAAGCGTACAGACCGCCAGAGAAGTCTGGCGCTGGGTGGCCAGCGTCAACGCTTCTTCCAGCAGGCGGGTCAGCTGCACCCGCTGGGCCACACCGGAATACTCGTCGATGAAGCGGGGACGGTTGAGCAAGTTGGCTATCACCGCGGCCTGGTGACCGGCACTACCCGTGATGTCCGAACGCACCTCCACACGGTTGCGCCCCTTGCGCTTGGCGTCATACAGGGCGGCATCGGCCCGGGCCAGCAGGTCGCGTGCGCTGTCTCCCTGGCGATAGGCGGTCAGGCCGATGCTGACCGTCACCTTGGGGCCTGGCATGGTGGCCTGGGCAATATCGCAGCGCAACCGCTCGGCAAGCTGACAAGCCCCCTCCATGGGAGTGCCCGGCAACAGCAGGGTGAATTCTTCCCCGCCCCAGCGGGCCAGCAAGTCGCTCTTGCGCAGGCTTTGCTGAACCAGGGTGGTCAATGCATGGAGAATGCTGTCGCCTACATCATGCCCATAATTGTCGTTGACAGCCTTGAAATGGTCGATGTCGAGTAGCAGCAAGGCAAAATTGCCGCCCTCCTCGTTGGCGCTGCGCACCGCCGTGATCAGCGCCCGATCGAAGGCACGCCGGTTGGCAGCTCCGGTCAGATGATCGCGAGTCGCCTCATGGGTCAGGGTCTGCTCCACGCTCTTGCGTTCCGCAATGTCGTGAAAGACGGAGACGTAATGGCGGACAGCCCCGTCATCGCCCTTCACCGCAGTAATCGACTGCCACACCGGATAGATATTGCCCTGCTTGTTGCGGTTCCAGATCTCGCCCTGCCAGTGCCCCTGAGTCTCCAGCGACTGCCAAAGCTTGTCGTAGAACGCCTTGTCATGCTGGCCCGACTTGAACATACGCGGCGTCTGGCCCATCACCTCTTCCGCTCGATACCCAGTGATCAGCGTAAACGCGCGATTGACCTGTTCGATACACATCTTGGCGTCAGTGATCAGCGTCGCCTGCCCCGTCTCGAAGGCCGTGGCCATCAGGCGCAGCTGGTCTTCCTGCCGCTTGCGCTCGGTGATGTCCTGCTTGACGGTCACAAAACTGGTGATCTTGCCCTGCTGGTCCAAAATGGGGGTGATCAACTCATACTCCCAGTATTCTTCACCATTCTTGCGGCGGTTAAGCAGCTCACCGCGCCACGCCTGCCCGGCACGCAAGGATAGCCACATGGACTGGTAGGTTTGATCGGGGGTCTTGCCGGACTTGATGAGCGCCGAGGTTCGGCCCAGCAGCTCATCGCGGGAGTAGCCCGTCACCTCGACAAAGCGCTGGTTCACGTACAACAAGCGACCACTGGGGTCTGTGATACCCGTGGCAAGTGGGCTCTGCTCTACAGCCGTATAGAAATGCTTGAGCTCCTGGCTCAGGATCTCCACGGGGCGTTCTGTGACAATGGCTCGCCAAAGCGGCGACAACTCGCCCTTATCTACCCGTTCATTTTTTGTCATGCCGTATGTCCTTCTGGCAGCTTGCGCATCGGCTGCGCTGCCCACGCCGCATCTCTACAAAACCTGTACAAATACCCAACAACCAGAAGCGTAACGCAAAGTAAACTCAATGGCCATGCAAGACATCGCCATGAGACTTGATAATTATCAACCTTTCCATAGGGTACTTGCACTGCCGATGGTCAGCCCTACCCATGCCACTCATGCCGAGGACCAGTAGGAATGGCATATATAGCTGCAGCACGCGTGACAGCCGCACGATGGAGAAAAAAATGGTATTTGGCAAGGAGAAATCAGGGGCAGCATGCGAAATGAGAGTCACTTCGATAGATTATGAACATGCGGCGGAGTTCAAGAGCGGAGACAGCCGAGGTGAATAGCGCTATCAGGGTGGTCGGGCTTACTCAACACAGCAGCATGAGGCAACCTAGAGGTAACGGGACCCTCCGTGGTCCATGGGCCTAGCGTCAGCAAATGTAGTTTGCCAGCGCGTCGATCGCGGCCTGATGGGCAAGTGCCTGGGAGATCCAGTGGCTCAGCACTTCACAGCCCAATTCAAGGTCTTGCGTAGTAAGCATGGCGTTTCTCCTGTTGTTGATGCGAGAATTATCATGCCGTAAAGAGGTATACATTTCATCACTTCGACTCTCGCTTCGTGCACTTTGCCTGAGCTAGCGCAAATTCCGACAAAAAAAGCCAAGAATACACCATCGCCGGACTTCCTGGGGTGAAAAATACCGCCATGGCGTTGTAACCGCATTTTTTTGTCACCACCCAGGGAGGTTGAGCCACTATCAGGCAAGTGCCTCACAAGCCCACGGCGATCTGGTCGGCGCACTGGCTGACATATCTGCTGAACACACTTTACTGGAGGCCTAGCAAAAAATTCATGATGACGACAGTCAATCGTGAGCAATATTCAACTCTGTCACGCTTGCGTACCACTCCTAATTGCTACTATTCAGTCTAGATAAAAATGCCTCAAGCGCTTGCTCTACTTCCTTCCAGTCCAGCCGATTCACATCCAAGGGGGCGCCCGGTAAAGCTAGCAAATTAGACGAATCAGGATGCCGGCTGTGCCAGTCATCCTTGTCAGCAGGATCATAGGGGAATAAAACGAAAGAGGGCACATCCAAGCCGTCCGCCAAATGCACGGTAGCCGTGATAGCTGAGATCAGTGCCTTCGAATGGACTAAAAGGGCGATATTGTCATGGATCGAGCGCGTTTCTTGGAGGCACAATACACGTCCTTCTTCGAATTTCGCACACAGCCGCTCAACCTCACCCTGCCTCCCAGGAACCGACATCACACAGATGTAGTGCTCGGGCAAAAGAGCTAGAAGCATCCGGATCAAGCGCTCAGAAGTTTCAGGTGTGAAAGTTCTGGCCCTGCCTTTGCTGAACGCATTGAAGGCAATCATGGGGCGGCGACTACTTAACCATTGATCAACTCTTGCCTCAGCCTCCTCATTACGAGGTACCAAGTAGCGGGCCTCCGCCTGATTAATACCGCACCTTTCAAGCAACACAAGGTACTTATCTGCCATGTGGCGACCGCGAGTAGCTTCGCCTAGCTTCAAATCCACCAGACCTACGCTGTCGTCAAGGCTAGCGATATGCTTTGTCTTTAGCTGCCTAAGAAAATAGATATCGCGATGCTTGATCAAATGGCTGAAAAAGACCGCAAGGTCCACCTCGCCGATACGATCTGCCAGCGCTTTCATGTCTTTCTTGCTGGGCTTGCGAGACGTCTCGTATACGATATCCGAATGGAAGGTATGCTGGAAAAGAGGTGCCATTTCAGGAGTGGTCACTACTTCTACAGATATAGCAGGATCAAAGGCCTTCAGTACCCTTGGCACAAAGGAAAAAACCACCGAATCGCCCCACTTGGCATCCCAGCGGATAAACACGACCCTTTTCAGCTTATGTACCCGCTCGATGGTTAGCTTAGGCTGATCGTAGCGGCGACGACTGGTAGCGATGCGCAAACGATCTCGATACGCTCGTAGGCTATTGATCCATTTTCTCATCTTCATCTCTTGACTTCAGGCACTTTTAAAAAGCTGGAACTTATGCTACTTATTCGATAGGCTAGACTGTTCGTAAATAGCAGGCTACCAAACCCAGCTTTTCAAGGAGATAGAATGAACATCGTTTTCTCTACTACACGCCAATGGAATCCAGGCGATGAATTCATCATGTTAGGATGCATCAACCTACTTCGTGAGCACCTGGGTTCATTTAATCCAATTATATACAATAGAAACCCTCAGATACGAAGGGCGCGAAAATATGACATCATCAAAGGTTTTGACAAACTAGCAGGAAAAGACTTAGCTGAAAAATTTTTAGACAATTCTGTCAAAGATCGCCCTCCCCTTGACTATGCGGACTTAGTAGTTTTCGCAGGCTCGCCTGAATGGCGAGGGCGACGCATGACCAAGCTGTACGAATCCATACAAGAGTTTAATCTTCCTGCAATATTCCTTGGAATAGGCACTAGTGGCCCCTTTAATTTCGACAGCCAACACTTCACACAAATGGAACAGGAAGTAATTAAAAATTCCCTTCTTATCACGACTCGAGACAGTGCGACTCAAGAAGGCCTTAACCCTCTAAAAACCCACCTACTTCCTTGTCCAGCTCTTTTTTCCAGCTCTAGCGAAAATGTTGTTGAAGAAGTAAATCGCATTGGTATTATTTACGGCACAAGCAGCGCAACTGCTTCTAACAATATATCCAAAGAAACTGATAGCTATCTTAAAAAGCTCTATTCGGCTATTATAAGAGAAATTGGCAAGGATATTGAAATAGAGTTTATTTCGCACTATATCGATGAACTCTCACCGTTTAAAAAGGATTACCCAGGACAGATTTTAAATTATTCATATGACTCAAAAGATTATTTTGATATATACAAAAAATTTGACCTGGTAATTGGTTATAGAGTGCATGGGATTGGCATATCGGCTTCCATGGGCATACCTGGCATTATGATTTCTCACGATCCTCGCGCTGCCACAGTAAAAGGCTTTCAAGCAGAAATGTTTAATGTGGGAGACTCTATAGAAAAAGTTGTTGAAAACATTCAAGAAATCATGCTAACAGTAAAAAACCGAAGCCAACAAATAGCCACTCACAAACAAAAGACGCGACAAGACTACCTGGAACTTTTTAAAAAAAGATTGAACCTCAATCATCTTTAATAAGATTAATTTTATACTGCTGCTCATGCCACTTCCCTTCTTTTTTATCAATATATTGGAAGTGGCGATTTGTAAAATTCCCTTGATTGCAAGCATACCGATACGAAACGCTGTTAATCTCGTCAAGCCTAAGTACTTCGTTGAACACCCCAGGCCCCGTCAACTGGTAAACGCCGGGGTAACGGCGCTCAGCAATATTTAGATTAATACGTTCGGCTATTAGTTGAAGATTTTGCGTGCCAGGCTTGCTTGCTAAAAAATAATTACTCAGCTCGCCTTTTCGTGTAGTCACATAAAGCTCACTCCCTCCACGCTTTAAGATACTAGAAAGCGACCAAACAAGATGGGCGTCAATATCTAGATACACTCCACCATGCCTTAGCAGCACCAATACACGCCAAAAATCTGCTTGAGCAGCACCAATCTGCAACTTAGAATAATTTCGGTAATAATTTGCGGGATAATGGCTTTCAATAAACTCTCCACGCGCCCCAGTGATCATGAAGCGATATTCAAACGTGGGCGACATGAGTCGATTGAAAAGATAATTTAGATAAACGGGGAGTGTGACTCTGTCAGTAAAATTAGTCTGCCAGATGATTCTCGGAAAATCGTCATCGCCATTATTTTTTTTGAAGAACGGTCCAGAGCGTTTCGGAATAGTGAAACGTTTATTTGGAAAGAAAAAATGGAATACATAACTTGCCATTTTAAAAATATTGGCGAGAAGCTTAACCATACGAGAGAATATTAATATTAAAATATTTTTTATCATGGAAAATTCTCGACATAAACCGCTTTAACAAAAAGATTGATCAATTTTTTTAACCACATTTAATAAAGTAAATGGAGCTCAGTTTAGTTCATTTTTCCAACTTATTGCACGACTCGGCTTCGCTGATAAAGTATAAATATCATTACCTGCAAATAGGCATAATACGTTCCAATCATTTCGTGCTGCAGCGCCACTTCTGTCAAACAAAAAATTATAAATCCAGCACTGAAAACCAAGCCTGCGAAAGCAAATTGATTGTTTCGATGATTAATATAGGCAAAAAAATAATACAACCCAGGGAGTACTAAATAGATCATTAGCGCGACAAAACCTATCAAACCGCCAGTAGCCAGTGACTCAAAATACTGACTGTGTGCGTGGCCGCGTGAAACACTATTCACCCATTCAGTAAGTTTTCCTGATTCAACTAGCTGAGCATTCAGAGCCTCACGCTCTATATAAGTTAGGCCAATTAAGGGGCGAGTTTGGAAAGCTTCAATCGCAGCGATCCAAAGCTGCACGCGACCTCCGCTCGAAACAGCATCGCCAAGATTACCTGATGCTATATTGCTGAATTCCTGCACGGTAAAGGCTATACGCTCTTGAACCAGAGGTACCAAAGTATAGCTCGCCGCTGCTAAGACCAACGCACTGGCAAGCCCCAGCAGGGCGCGAACACCTCCCCAACGGCGCAGGTTGATCACCCACACCAAGCCCAGCACCAGCGGAAGCGCAAACAAGGCACCCCGAGAAATACTCAATAGCGTGGCGATGAATGCGCCCAAAAGCCCTGCTAGCACAAGAAGAGGCCAGCGTGAATTTTTCAATAACGCAATACCAAGCAGCACTAAAGACGCAACCAAATATCCAAAATTTATATGGAAGAGAAAGCCGTCGGCTTTATTGTGGCCGAGTATAATAATCTGATAGGAGGCAATACCAGCAGCACCGACACCACCTATAAATAACCCGATCTCCATAGCATGACAATAGCGATCCACTGGATTCACAGACAAAGCATGCTGTGCCATCAGGTAGACGGGGAATAATACTAGCATATGCAGCCCTGGACTGAGGTAGCGCCAGGAATAATCCGCGAGAAGAAACACAGGAATATGGCTTAACGCATAGAGTGACAACAGTATCAATATCACTCCATCTTGCCTGGAGAGACGGCGTGCTGCAGGGTGCGCGATGAGGTAGGCAAGAGAATAGAGCAACAGAATGGCTATCAACCCATGCACTCTTAGGGGCGTAGTCACCAGCATGGCAATAACTAAAAAAAGCACAAGACGATTGATTCTATCTGCAGCGACAGGTGTCAGCATTAGCATCGAAAGACCTGATTAAAGATCGCTATGTAGTATTATCAAAAACATAGCTGTGTCAGTTCGAAATAAGCGAAAAGCGAAAAGCGAAAAGCGAAAAGCGAAAAGCGAAAAGCGAAAAGCGAAAAGCGAAAATAATATTTATGCATCTCATCGCCAATGAAATAACATTTTTTAACACGATGAGCAAGAATAAATATGGTTTAGAAAACTAGGGCGAAATAAAAAGGGGCTCCACGACTCATTGTCACGAAGCCCCATACAGAATGTAAGTCTGTCAGATGATCTTCAGCGAATCTCCACGCCCCACCGCGTAGTACAGCAGGCCGGCTTGCTTCACCCTATGCGGGTCGAAGAGGTTGCGGCCATCCACGATGACGGGCGTGGCGAGCTGCTGCTTCAGCCATTCGAAATCGACGGCGCGGAAATCCTTCCAGTCGGTGCAGATCACCAGCGCATCGGCGCCTTTCACCGCCTGGATACGGTCGCCGACCAGCACCAGGTCGTCGCGGTCGCCGTAGATACGCCGGCATTCGCGCATCGCCTGGGGGTCGAAGGCCTGGACCTTGGCACCGGCCTGCCACAGCGCTTCCATCAGCACACGGCTGGGCGCATCGCGCATGTCGTCGGTTTCCGGCTTGAACGAGAGCCCCCACAGCGCAATGCACTTGCCCTTCAGGTCGCCGTCGAACACCTGCTCCAGCTTGCGGAACAGCGTCTGCTTCTGGCGATTGTTCACGGCTTCCACGGCGTTGAGCAATTCGGCCTGGTAATCCGCCTGGGCGGCGGTACGGGCCAGGGCCTGCACGTCCTTGGGAAAGCAGGAGCCGCCGTAGCCGCAGCCGGGGTAGATGAAGTGGTAGCCGATGCGCGGGTCCGACCCGATGCCGTGGCGCACCTGCTCCACGTCGGCACCCAGCTTCTCCGCCAGGTTGGCGATCTCGTTCATGAAGCTGATCTTGGTGGCCAGCATGGCGTTGGCGGCGTACTTGGTCAGCTCAGCGGCACGCACGTCCATGAACATGAGCTTGTCGCGCAGGCGGTTGTAGGGCGCGTAGCAGTCGCGCATCAGCTCCTTCACGCGCTCGGTATTGGTACCTACGATGATGCGCGCACCATGGCTGAAGTCCTCGATCGCGGCTCCTTCCTTGAGAAACTCGGGGTTGGAACACACGTCGAATTCCAGCTGTTCGTTGCGCGCCTGCAGCACCTGGGTGATGGTCTCGCGCACCTTGTCGGCGGTGCCCACCGGCACGGTCGACTTGTTGACCACCACCTTGTAGTCGGCCATGTGCTCGCCGATGCTGCTGGCCACCGCCAGCACATACTGCAGATCCGCACTGCCGTCTTCATCGGGCGGGGTGCCCACGGCAATGAACTGCAGGGTGCCGAAGCCCACCGCCTCGGCGACATCGGTGGTGAAGCGCAACCGGCCCGCGGCCAGGTTCTGCTTCACCATGGATTCCAGCCCCGGCTCATAAATGGGCACTTCGCCCTCTTTCAGCCGGGCGATCTTGTCGGCGTCCACGTCCATGCACATCACATCATGCCCGACATCGGCTAGGCACGTGCCAGTCACCAAGCCCACATAGCCGGTTCCGAATACGGTAACCTTCATTTGCGTCCCTTCGTCGTTTCTCGGTTTACACGGTATGGTCGATGGTAAACGCGCTTCGCTGCAGTTGAAGCATGAATATGCTCATACCGCTGCGTGAACATCCTACCCGTTGAGGTGCACCCTGCTCCGCTCCTGCGGTGGCATCCCGGCCTCGCCGCCGGCGGCTGGCGCCTGCTGTGTTCTGGTGCGCTGCGGCTGGCTACCGTTCCCACCGGCTTCAATGCGAGCTCGGAGAAAGCCTTCCACCTGGCGCACGTTGAGTGCCGCGTCTTGGCTGGCATCCAACGTGAGCACGGCAACGCCCAGCGCTTGGGCCACGTCGATCCACCGCCGCTTCAGCGCTCTCAGCGCAATGGTGCCTTCGATGATTTCCCGCTCTTGCCTGTGGGCCAGCCTGTCGTTCATCACCCTGCCTTGCTGATCGACGTGGCGCCGCCTCAGGTTGGTCATGATGAACTCTTCAGGGGCATCCAGCAGGATGATGCTGCGCTCTTGCAAGAAGAAGCGCAGCTGCTCGAGCTCCCCGGCATCGTGCTTGGCGCGCGTGTCGTACCAGGTCAGGAGTTCTTGCGTGAAGTTGTGAGTGATGCCTTCATCGGACAGCACCCCGCAGGAAGGCAGGCAATGCTGCCTCGCATACGCATCAGCCGCCATTTCGTAGGTAAAAAAATCGGTGAGCTTCACCTTGCGGCCCAGGCTGATCCCCTCTGCCCAGAGGTTCTCATGCTTCCAGCGCAGCAGGGTCTCCATCAATTCGTTGTCGGGGCGAGCAACATCATCGAATGGCACTTCACTGTGCCGAACATGGTTTCGCACACATCGGCGCGACAGCCAGCCCGCCTTGAGCGAGGCCGGCAGCTGCGCATAGAGATGCGACTTACCCACCCCGGAAGGACCGATCAACTCGACAAGATGACCCGCGGATGCATGTGTCTTGCCTAGTGGGACACGGTCAGGTACGCGCTGCAACTGCCAGCCCACCGGAACCAGCAGCCCATTCAATTTTTTTGCCAGACCCATAGGTCGCCAGCCCCATCACCATTAGTGCCATCGAATCGTCATCAATTCGACACACTGTAGACAATTGTGATGCAAGGGGCTACGCAGCCTGGTACTGAAAAACCTGATAAGGCCGCATGAAGAGCTTGATGATTTAAGGTCGGAGCCTGTCAGCAATAACCTACGACGAAGGTAAGCGCTGGTAGATATCACGTGAGCGGGTGCGCTGTTCAATAGCCCGTGAAATCAGGGCCCGTGAACTCAAGGCACGCTACCGCCCGGGGATTTATGCCGGACAGTTCCCTTGCCCTGTAAGCCTGAGCGATACCGGGAACGGAAGCGAATTGATCAAAACGACTTGCGGCCGCCAGTATGCCTGGCGCCCCATCACGATCCGCCGCCGAGCCCCGCTCGACTAGTCCCTGCATGTATCGTTATTGGAGTTGGCAATTCTACGGCACTCTTTCGCATGGCTCCAGTCACAAATCGTGCATGCATTAGGCAAGGCTTAAGTCATTGGTAGCACGAGGATATTCGACTTTCTTTCAACGAATCAGCGGCATCGCCACGCGGCAAGCCGCTGCAGCAGCGCCAGGGCGATCAGCACGGCGGCAAGCCAGCCAAGCCCGGCGACCAGCACCGTATAGCCGCCCGGCACCGCATGGGGCGGGCGGAAGCTCATGCCGTGCTCCGCCAGGCGCGCGGCCAGGTAGACCAGCGAAAGCACCAGCGCCAGCGGCATGGCCGCGTGCCACTGCGCCAGCCGTTGGGTCAAGCGCCAGGGCGCTGTCGCGGCGGGCTTGCCGGCCGCCGCCTTGCCTTTCGGCTTGGCGGCAGGCCTTGCCGCCTTGGCTCGCCCCTTGGCCGGTTTGCGCGCCGAGCTGCGCCGCCCGCCCGGCAGCGCACCGCCGGCCAGCCGCAGCAGGCGAAATAGCAGCCAACCCAGGGTAAACAAGACAGACAGCATCACGCTGCCCATCACCAGCAAGTAGGTCATGGCTGGCTCAAGCGATATGACCCAGGGAGTGCAGGGTGCGCAGCAGAACCGCCACGCTCTCTCTTGGCTGCGCGTATTCGCGCATCAACGACGTCAGGCGCGTCTCGAACGCGCGCTGGCGCTGCTGCTCGTCTTCCTCTTCCAGCGCGGCCAGGCTGCGCACCGGCGGGCCGGTGGGAATGGAAAGGCGTGAATTGGGCTTTTCCAATTCGCGCAGGGCTTCGGCAAAGGCGTCGTCGAGTTCGCGGAACTTGCGCAGCTTTTCGCGCTCGTCCATGGATCGATTGGATTTTTGCTGTTTCATCGGCTTCCGTAAATGCTCAAGTGCCTGACGGCACTCGAAGAGTGGCTCGGCCAGAGTATAGCGCCCTTGGCTTGGTTAGCGAAGCACACCCCTCCCGTCGGCATGGGGGCAAGGGGAATTTCGCCCCTAATGTATTCTCATTTGTTATTAATGCAACAAAATATGCACAAACAGTCACTCTAGCTCACCAAACTTGCCTTCGCCTCTATCAAAAGCGCATAAAGAGAACGAGAAAAACCATAACAACATTTGGCTGCTGTGCCGCAACGCACAAATCAACAAGCCCATTTCAGCCAAGGCTGAAGGAAGCGGTTCTTCAGGTAGTCGGCAAGAGAGGCAGTGTAACAGGCGAGACGCAACCCTGCGCCAGCGCCTTCAAGCGGCCCCAAGGCGAAGCGCCATGCCTGCTTCCCCTGCTCTTGCATCACCGTGAAGCGCCCTCCGCGTAGCTCATAAAAAAGGGAACGGCAGGCAACGACCTGCTGCAGGCTCAAGTACAAGGGACTAACGATGTATGACGAGATGATGCGGGCGGAAATCTGGCTGCAGGAGCAGCTGGAAAGCCAGCAAGGAATAGAGGATCTCGCCGGCCGGCTTGGGTATTCGACCTCGCAGGTACGGCGGCGGTTCAAGCAGTGCTTCGGGTTGTCGCCCAGCGCGTACCGCGACACCCTGCGCCTGGAAAAGGCGGCCCAGCTGCTGGCCTTCACGCCCTACCCCATTCACACCATCGCCAGGCGCTGCGGCTACCTGAACCATTCCGCCTTCAGCCGCGCCTTCCAGCGCCTGCATGAGCTGACACCACGGCAATTCCGCCGGGCCTTCCATGCCAGGCTCTATGCCAACGCCCAACACAGGCCCAGGAGCGATTCACCCCGCTTCCTGATTCGCCGCCTGGAAGCGCGTCAAGCGCTGGTATCGCGGCTCTATCACTACAAGGCGGCATCGCTGTTTCATACCCTGCAGCACTGGGCGGATGCCGCCAAAGGCGCCGATGCCCTGCCCGAGCGACTGAGGCAGGCCCCTGCCATCGCCCTGCTGCATAACATGCTGTTGCCGTGTCGGCTCGACAAGATCGACATCGGCACCGAAATCACCACCGAAGCCGCCACCGGCATGGCGATTCCCTGGGCGTTTCGTGTCGTGGAACTGCCGGCACAGGAGTATGCCTGCGCGCATATTGACGATGAAGCGGCGATAGCCACCGCCGCCTATCATTTGATCAGCGACGTACTGCCAAGTCGGCACGCCTTTACCACCGGCGAAGCGATAGCGTTGATCGACACCCCCAAAGGCGTAGAAATGCAGGTGCCGGTCTTTCAGGAATAGGCGCACCCGCTTCGAAGCGTCACCCACAAACAAGGCCGAGCCCTGCGGGGCCCGGCCTTGTCGTAACGGGGAAAACGGCTTGGCACGGCGGTTGAATAGACTTCAAACCCCCGCCAGCCGCTTAATCCGAATCAAGATTCCACGCGAACCAGCCAGTCTTCCACGGTGTCGGAACCGAACTCGTCTTTCCACGCCTTCAGCGTCTTGTGGTTGCCGCCGCGGGTTTCAATCACTTCGCCGGAGTTGGGGTTCTTGTAGATCTTCAGCTTGCGCTTGCGGCGCGAACCGGCTGCCGCCGGGGCCTTGGCGGAACTGGCCGCCCTGCTGCCGCCCTGGGGTTCGAGCAGGTTAATCACATCGGCGGAGCTCTTGTTGAACTCGCGCATCAGGGCTTCGAGCTTGTCCTTGAACTCAAGCTCGGCCTTCAGCCGCTCGTCGTTCTGCAGGCGATCCATCTCCGCCTGCAGCTGCTTGAGCTGCTGTTCCTTTTGCATGAATTCGCTGAGAAGAGACATGGGCAGGTTCCTTGCTATGTAGAAATGACAGGATGCGGGGTATAAATACCTCAACAGGAAACGAATGACAATACGTGTAGTGAGTTTTAGTTCAACACAAGGTGCAGCGTCAAATTAGCCGGCACGTTATTTTTCCGTGCTTACAGGCCGTATGGCGGGGCGCGCTGGAGAGGTTCCCAACAATTCAATAAACCTTTTCTGCGATAAGCTCAATGACTGAAACGCAACCGCACAGCCTTGATCTATAAGATTTTTTAAGATTGCATTAACCGTTTAAACAAACCCTGCCAGCCGGGATATGCCTGCAACGAATGCTTCCAACATCGCTATAGCCGCTACTTGCGATCACACATTGTTGGCGGCCAGAGAGCCGGAGTGCTACGAACCGCATTGCCATGTCGCGACCTGGCGCACGCCTGCGATCCCCCTGTCGCCTGCGCAAGTTCTGCGCGATAGATTCTGATAGGCCAAAAGCATCTGGATGGCAGGCGGAGTGAAACGGCGCTTAAGACCTCGTGATGGTCGGAATTATGCCACCCCGGTTGGGTTGCGTCAGCTTAGACCACAGCGCTGAGCACTGCCGCTTCATCGAGAAGCTCCTAACTTTTAAAGCGGCGCTCGCAAAAACGCCCGGTTACGCCCTCTATGGAACTGGCCTGGCGGGGGGATGGATTTATGATATATTCAGAATCCGCATAAACTACGAGGCTTTTTTCAGCCGATAGACGAGCCAAACGCACCGATATTCGAGCAGCACCCGCTGGTGTGTCGGCACCGCTAGGAAGGCGCTGCGCACGCAGCAATTAGTGAGGTAATATCAGGGCGTGGCGTCCAGCGACACAAGCGCTGCACGAGGCATGGGCATGGAGGTGGCCCTTTGAATTGAGCAAGGAGGGATCTCTTCACCCTCGAGGCGGATATTGAATACTTGACTGCCCTTTTTTTCAGAGCGGAACCTATTTTCACTAGCAGAGTTTTTTTAAAAAAAGTGGCCGGCGCTTTGACCGGCCACCCCCCAAAATATATTTTATCAAGGAAAAACATGCGGCCCTGTATTTTTTGTAAAAAACTCGACATTAGTTCCATTTCTTAGATTTTCAGCCACAGTTCCAAATACAAGCACAACCGCTGAATCCTGTCCTGTTGCTTGTGCGCTTAAGCAGGATTTAAAAGTGAAGGATTCGGAAGCATCGATAGTGTGATTAACTGATGCAATGGTTCTAGCACTTGCAAGCTCAGCACGACAAGCATTTTCTTCAGCATTCCTTGTATAATTCTGATACTGCGGCACCGCAATCGCCGCCAAAATCCCGATAATCGCCACCACAATCAACAGCTCGATCAGAGTAAAGCCCCCCTGACCGCGCTTCGCTGCCGGCTTGCGCCGCATTGCTTCCATCATTTTCATCGCCTTGGTTCCCCTGCTGTGCCCGTTGCGGTCGTGCGCCTTGGCGGGCGTCGTTACGTGGCGGCGTTGCCGCCGCTGCTTGCCGCCGGGCCTGGCCCATGCGTTTAAACGGAGTTGCCCCCTAACTATTACATTAATTTACAGTTAGTCACGGTGCAAGAGCTGACCTACCATTGGCTGAGCTGTTGCACTGAGAACAACGCATGAAATGCACCCTAACTAATATAATGAGCGCATGATTTACATGGGTAGGACACCGGCTGACGACGTTCTAGAATGGCATGACGTTTCCCACCCTGCAGCGCAACGGCGAGGCACCATGAACGACTACCGCACGCTCCCTGCCGGGGCTGACCAGGACACCACCGCCGGCTCGCCAGGCCGCGCGGCGAACACCGAAGGGCTGCGCGGCTTCGCCAAGCGCCTGGTGGAGTACGGGCTGCTGACCCGGGCCGCAGCCGAGCGCGCCGAGCGCGAGGCCGGCGAGACCGAGGTGAGCCTGCTGCAGCACGTGATCGAATCGGGCCTGGCCACGGCGCGCCAGGCCACTCTGTGCGCGGCCTGGGAGTACGGCCTGCCGCTGGTCGACCTCGACGCCCTGCGCCTGGCCAGCCTGCCGCCCGCCAAGGAGTACCCGGAAAAGCTGCTGCGCAAGCTGTGCGTGGTGCCGCTGGTGCGGCGCAGCCACCGCCTGACCGTGGCGGTGCCCTACCCTTCCACCCTGGCGCTGCTCGATGAGCTGCAGTTCGCCACCGGGCTCGGCATCGACGCCGTGCTGTGCCCGGTCGACCAGCTGGTGCCGGTGCTGGAAGCCTACCTGGCGCAGTTCGAGACCAGCATGATGGACACCCTGACCGGGGTCGACGACGCCGTCAGCGAGCTGGAATTCGACGAAGGGATCGACATCGCCGACGAGGGCGCCGCCGAACTCGGCCAGAGTGGCGCCGACGACGCGCCCATCGTCAAGTTCGTCAACAAGATCCTGCTCGACGCCATTCGCCGCGGCGCCTCGGACATCCACTTCGAACCCTACGAGACCAGCTACCGGGTGCGCATGCGCGTCGACGGCATGCTGATCGAGGCCGCCCGCCCGCCCTTCGCCATGCGCACCCGCATCGCCGCGCGGCTGAAGGTGATGGCGCGGCTGGACATCTCCGAGCGGCGCCTGCCCCAGGACGGCGCCATCAAGCTGCGGGTGTCGAAGTCGCGCTCCATCGACTTTCGCGTCAACTCGCTGCCCACGGTGTACGGCGAGAAGATCGTGCTGCGCATCCTCGACCCCACCTCGGCGCAGATCGGCATCGATGCGCTGGGCTTCACGCCCGAGCAGCGCGCCCTGTACGAGAACGTGCTGGGCCACCCCCAGGGCATGATCCTGGTGACCGGCCCCACCGGCAGCGGCAAGACGGTGACGCTCTACACCGGGCTGAACCTGCTCAACGAGGTGGAGCGCAACATCTGCACCGCCGAAGACCCGGTGGAGATCAAGGTGCCGGGGGTGAACCAGGTGAACGTGCTGCCCAAGATCGGGCTGGATTTCGCCAGCGCCCTGCGCGCCTTCCTGCGCCAGGACCCGGACGTGGTGATGGTGGGCGAGATCCGCGACCTGGAAACCGCCGAGATCGCGGTCAAGGCCGCGCAGACCGGCCACCTGGTACTCTCCACCGTGCACACCAACTCGGCCGCGGAAACCCTGACCCGCCTGGCCAACATGGGCGTGCCGCCGTTCAACATCGCCAGTTCGGTGAGCCTGATCATCGCCCAGCGCCTGGCGCGGCGGCTGTGCAAGCACTGCCGCCAACAGGCGGAGATCCCGCGTGAAGCGCTGCTGGCCGAAGGCTTCACCGAGCAGGAGGTGAAAAGCGCCACGGTGTACGAGGCGGTGGGCTGCCGCCACTGTACCCACGGCTACAAGGGGCGCACGGGGATCTACGAAGTGGTGCCGATCAGCAGCGCCATGAGCCAGCTGATCATGCGTAACGGCAATTCCATGGATTTCGACCGCCTGGCGCGGCAGGAGGGCCACCCGGATCTGCGCCGCAGCGGCTTGCTCAAGGTGATGCAGGGCGTCACCAGCTTGACTGAGATCAACCGCGTCACCAAAGATTGACGCGTAACGATAACGATACGACACGCAGCAGGGAACCTATGGCAACCAGAACGGCGAAAGCGCCTCGGAAGCTGAAACTGCACCGTTGGCGCTGGACGGGCAAGGGGCCGGGCGGGCGCCTGGTCAACGGCGAGATGGTCGCCGCCGAGAAGTTCGAGGTGGAGCGCGAGCTGGCCAACCAGAACATCATCGTCAAGAACGTACGCCGCAAAGGCGGACTGGGCGGCGGCATGGGCACCATTCGCCCCCGCGACGTGATGCTGTTCGCCCGCCAGATGGCCACCATGATCCGCGCCGGGGTGCCGGTGCTGCAGGCTTTCCAGGTAGTGGCCGAAAGCATACGCAAGCCGGCCATGAGCGCGGTGGTGCAGCAGATGATGAACGAGGTGGCGGCGGGTTCGAGCTTCTCCCAGGCGCTGCGCCAGCACCCGGAGCACTTCGATAGCCTGTTCTGCAACCTGGTGGAGGCCGGCGAGAGCTCCGGCTCGCTGGACCGCATGCTCGATCGTATCGCCACCTACAAGGAGAAGGTGGAGTCGCTGAAGGGCCGGGTGAAGAAGGCGCTGTGGTACCCCATCGCGGTGATCCTGGTGGGGGTCGGGGTGACGGCGCTGCTGCTGATCAAGGTGGTGCCGCAGTTCGAGAGCCTGTTCCACGGCTTCGGCGCCGAGCTGCCGGCCATGACCCGCATGACCATCGCGCTTTCCGAGTTCGCCCAGCAGTACTGGCTGTGGGGGCTCGGCGCGCTGGTCGCCTTCGTCTACCTGATGCGCCAGGGCATCAAGCGCTCCCCCGCCTTCGCCTACCGCGTGCATGCCTTCATGCTTCGGCTGCCGGTGCTGGGCGATATCTTCGACAAGTCGGCGGTGGCGCGCTATTCACGCACCCTGGCGACCACCTACGGCGCCGGCGTGCCCATGGTGGAAGCGCTGGACATCGCCGCCGGCGCCACCGGCAACCTGGTCTACGAGCGCGCCTCGCGGCAGATCCGCGAAGACGTGGCCACCGGCCAGCAGCTGCACTTCGCCATGCGCCTGACCGAGCGCTTTCCCGCCCTGGCGGTGCAGATGGTCGGCATCGGCGAGGAGTCCGGCTCGCTGGACGCCATGCTCAACCGCGTGGCCGACTACTACGAGGAGGAGGTCGACAACAAGGTCGACGCCCTCACCTCGCTGCTGGAGCCGCTGATCATCGTGGTGCTCGGCGTGCTGGTCGGTGGGCTGGTGGTGTCGATGTACCTGCCGATCTTTGAGCTGGGTACGGTGTTGTAGTGGCTCGATGAGGAAACGCCTTGACTGATCTTCCCCCCACCCTTCTCTGGCCGCTGGCGGCCCTGCTGGGCCTATGCCTGGGTAGCTTCCTCAACGTGGTGATCGTGCGCCTGCCGGTGATGCTGATGCTGGGCTGGCGGGCCGAGGCCCGCGAAGCGCTGGAACTGCCCGCCGAGGAAACGCCGCGCTTCAACCTGCTGGTGCCGCGCTCGCTCTGCCCCAGGTGCGAAACGCCCATCGCCTGGCACGACAACCTGCCGGTGCTCGGCTGGCTGAAGCGCCGCGGCCGCTGCGCCCACTGCCAGGAACGCATCAGCCCGCAGTATCCGCTGGTGGAACTGGCCGGCGCCGCCCTGGCGCTGGCCGTCTTGGCACTGTTCGGCGCCAGCTGGCAGGGCCTGTTCATCTTCGCCGCCTGCCTGGCGCTGCTGGCGCTGGCGGTGATCGACCTGCGCACCCAGCTGCTGCCCGATGCCATCACCCTGCCGCTGCTGTGGGCCGGGCTGCTCTACCAGCTGCTGTTCCAGCCGCTGATGCTGCCCAGCGCGGTCATCGGCGCCATGGCGGGCTATCTTGCGCTGTGGAGCGTGTACTGGCTGTTCAAGCTGGTGACCGGCAAGGAGGGCATGGGCTACGGCGACTTCAAGCTGCAGGCGGCCCTGGGCGCCTGGCTAGGCTGGCAGTACCTGCCGATGGTGCTGATCCTCTCCGCCGGCGTGGGCGCCGTGGTCGGCATCGCCATGCAGCTTGCCCTGCCCCGCCTGCGCGGCGCGCCGATGCCCTTCGGCCCCTTCCTGGCCAGCGCCGGCATGATCGCGCTGCTTCTCGGCGAGCCGCTGATGGCGGCCTACCTTGGCTTCACTTTCTGACAAGCAAGGAGAATGCTGTGATCATAGGCGTAACCGGCGGCATCGCCTCCGGCAAATCCACCGTTGCGCGGGCCTTTGCGGCGCACGGGATCCCCTGGGTGGATGCCGACGACGTGGCCCGCGAGGTAGTCGAGCCCGGCGAGCCGGCGCTGGCCGAGGTTGCCGGGCGCTATGGCAAGCGGGTGCTGCTGGTGGACGGCAGCCTGGATCGCCGCGCCCTGCGCGAGATCGTGTTCGCCGACGAGACTGAGCGGCGCTGGCTGGAGGGCGTGACGCACCCACGCATTCGCCAGCGTATCCTTGCCCACCTGGCGCGGCTCCAGGCCGAAGGCGCCCCCTACGTGCTGCTGGTGTCGCCGCTGCTGTTCGAGTCGGGCCAGAGCGAGCTGGCCGACCGCTGCCTGGTGATCGACGTGCCGGAAAGCCTGCAGATCGCCCGCACTGCCGCCCGCGACGACGTCGACGAAGCCCAGGCCCGCGCCATTGTCGCGGCTCAGATGCCGCGCAGCGAGCGCCTGGCCCGCGCCAACGATGTCATCGACAATACCGGTGGCGAAGACGACCTTGCCGCCCAGGTAGCCGAACTGGATCGGCGCTATCGGGAGATGAAAACTTCATGAGCCAACATCATCAACGCCCCCTGACCGTCGCCTGCCCGCAATGCCGCAAGAAAGTGGCATGGAGCGAGAAGAACCCCTACCGCCCCTTCTGCAGCGAGCGCTGCAAGCTGATCGACCTGGGCGCCTGGGCCGATGAGTCGCACCGCATTGCCGGCGAGCCGGCGCTTGACGAATCCAACATCGATGAGTGGCTGGCCCGCGCCGACCGAGGTGAGGATAGGTGAGCCAGGCACCGGCGCCGACCTACCGGCTGCTGGCCGAGCTGGAAGCCGCCTTCGACACCTTGATCGAGCGCAGCGAAGCCCTGCTGGACGCCTATGCCGCCTCGCCTGCCGAGGCCTGGGCCTTCCAGGCCGACGCCAGCCCCGAGTGGCTGCGCCGCGCCCTGCTCGACTTCTGGTACGCCGACGGCCAGGATGGCCGCGTGACCCGCAGCCACGTGGGGCTGGTGGCCGCCACCCCCGCCCTGCTCGATCAGGTGGCCAGGGTGAACGCGGCCAAGGCGGATTTCGCCGCCTGGCTCGCCAGGATCAAGACCGAACACCCGCCGCTGCTGGCCGAGGCCAAGGCGGTGCTGCCCTTCCGCCACCCCCACCTTCACGACCACCTGCGCGGCAGCGGCCTCGCCCGGCTGCATCTCAAGCAGTGCTGGCGCGCCATCCCCGTGGCCGAGGCACCGGTGGCGCGGGTGCGGCTGGCCTGGTATGCCAGCGGGCGCTCGATCAAGCGCCTCACGGTGCGCGAGGTGGAGCAGAAGCTGCTGGCGCTGGACAGCGACGCCCCCCACGTGCGTATCCAGCTGCGCAAGCTGGCCGCACTGCCCTCCGCTGAGCCGCTGGCCCAGGTGCAGAGCCAGGCGCCGCTGATGCGGGCCAACCTGTTCTACTGCGAACCGCTGGAGGATGGCCGCACCCGCCGCGCCATGAACGTGGCGCTGCCGCTGTTCCTGCCCGCCCCACGGGGGCGCCTGCCCGATCACAACCTGCCGCCGGCCGCTCCTCCCCAGCAGCGCACCCGGGCACGCCGCAGCGACGAGAAGCTGGAAGAACTGCCCTACCTGCCGAGCCTGCGCGTCTACCGCTACCGCAGCTGAGCCACCGCATTCGCCAACGCCTTGATATGCATCATGCAACGCCGGCGGGAGTTCGCCATACTGCGAACAAATGGCCAGGCGCAGTGGCTTCGCCTGGCTGCGCATCCGTTGACGATGGAGGGCCATGTGCCAACACCCCTGAACGTGACGCAGGTCTACCGCGCCTGCCCGGAAGACGCCTTCGATTTCGAGGTGACCAGCGAGCTGGATTCGCTGGACATGCTCAGCGGCCATGCACGGGCACGCGAGGCGCTCGACTTCGGCACGGCCATGCGCAGCGAGGGGTTCAACCTCTATGTGCTGGGCGACCCTGGCCATGGCAAGCACCAGATGGTGGGGCGTTTCCTGACCGAGCGTTCGCGGGACGAGCCGACGCCGCCCGACATCGCCTATCGCTACAACTTCGACGACCCCGGCCGCCCCCGCTACCTGCTGCTGCCCACCGGCATGGGCCGGGTGCTGCGCGCCGACATCGAACAGCTGGCCGAGGAGCTGCGCACCGCGATTCCGGCGATCTTCGAAGGCGACGAATACCAGAACCGCCTGCATGAGCTGAAGCAGGCCATGGGCGAGCGCCAGCGCGACGCCATCGAGGTGGTGCGCCGGGAGGCCCGCGAACACGACATCCTGCTGCTCTCCACGCCCAACGGCTTCACCTTCGCCCCGGCCACCGCCGACGACAAGATGATGTCGCCGGACGCCTTCGAGCAGCTGCCCCAGGACGAGCGCGAGCGCATCGAAGGCACGGTTCAGGTGCTGCAGCGCAAGCTCACCCAGGCCATCCGCCAGATGCCGCGCCTGGCCAAGCAGCTGCGCGACCAGGTCACCGCGCTGAACGAGGAGATGCTGCAGGCGGCCATCGGTGCGCCGCTGGCGGAGCTCGAGGAGCGCTACGCCGACCACGACGAGGTGATGGCGCATCTCGAAGCGATACGCGCGGCCATGGTGCTGCACGTCGATTCCTTCCTGGAGGAGGAGCCCGACATTCCGCCGGAGGCGGTGTTCAGCCGTTTCCACCTCAACCTCATCGTCGACAACCTGGGCTGCGAGGGCGCCCCGGTGGTCTACCTCGACCTGCCCAGCCACCAGCACCTGGTCGGGCGTATCGAGCACCATGTGCACAACGGCACCCTGCTCACCGACTTCAGCCTGATCCGCGCCGGCGGGCTGCACCGCGCCAACGGCGGCTACCTGGTGCTGGATGTGCGCAGCCTGCTGATGCAGCCCGGTGCCTGGGAAACGCTGAAGCGGGTATTGCGCGCGGGCGAGATCCGCACCGAATCGCTGGAACAGGCCTACGGCCTGATCAGCACCACCACCCTGGAGCCCGAGCCGATTCCGCTGGATCTCAAGGTGGTGCTGCTGGGCGAGCGGATGTTCTACTACCTGCTGTGCGAGCAGGACCCGGACTTCCTGGAGCTGTTCAAGGTGCAGGCCGACCTGGAGGAGGAGCTGGAGCGCAACCCGGCCAACCAGCCGCTGTTCGCGCGCATGCTCGCCACGCTGGCGCGGGAGTCCTCGCTGCGCCCGCTCGACCGCAGCGGCGTGGCCGCCACCCTCGAGCATGCCAGCCGCCTGGCCGACGACCAGACCAGGCTGACGGCGCGCCGCCGCCCGCTGAGCGACCTGCTCGAGGAAGCCGACCACTGGGCCGACCGCGACCGCGCCAAGATCATTGCGCGAGCGCACGTCGAAAAGGCCATTGCGCAACAGCGCATGCGCGCCGACCGCCTGCGCGAGCGCAGCCATGCGCTGATCGCCCGCGGCACTGTGGCGATCGAGACCCGCGGTCGCCGGGTGGGCCAGGTCAACGGCCTGTCGGTGCTGAGCCTGGGCAACTTCGCCTTCGGCCAGCCGACCCGCATCACCGCCACGGCAAGGCCGGGGCCCGGCCAGGTGGTGGATATCGAGCGCGAGGCGCGCCTGGGCGGGCGCATTCACTCCAAGGCGGTGATGATCCTGTCGCGCTGCCTGGCGAGTCGCTATGCCCCCGACGCACCCCTGTCGCTCTCCGCCAGCCTGGCCTTCGAGCAGTCCTACGGCGGCATCGAGGGCGACAGTGCCTCGGTGGCCGAAGTCTGCGCCTTGATCTCGGCCATCGCCCGGGTCGGCATCGACCAGCGCTTCGCCGTGACGGGCTCCATCGACCAGCACGGCAATGTGCAGGCGGTGGGCGGGGTGAATGAAAAGATCGAGGGCTTCTTCGATATCTGCCAGGCACGCGGCGACACGGAGGGCAACGCCGTGCTGCTGCCCGCCACCAACGTGGAGCACCTGATGCTCAAGCGCGAGGTGCGCGATGCCATCGAGGCCGGACGCTTCCGCGTCTATGCCGTTGCCCACCTGGACGAGGCGCTGGCCCTGCTGAGCGGCATGACGCCGGGTGACGCCGACGCCGACGGCAACTACCCTTCCGGCTCGCTCAATGCCCTGGTGGTAGAACGCCTGGCGGCCTTCCACCGTGCGGCCAAGGCGGGGGCGGAGGGGCAGGAGAAGGAGAGCGGCGAACGGGAGCCGCGCGATGGGGATGCGGGCCGGCCTGGCGGCCAGACGCCGGAGGAGAACGCCCATGCACAACGATGACGTGCCCAATGGCGACGCGCCCGGCAATGGCGCGCGCGACGACGCCATGCCGGGCGAGTCTACCCTGCGCATGGGCGCCCCGGTGGAGCGCCTGGCACGGGTACTGGCACTGCTGGACACCTCGCGCCATAGCCAGGCCGCCCTGGCCGCGGCGGTCGACCTGGCCTGCCACCGCCGCGCCGAGCTGGTGGCGGTCTATGTCGAGGACCTGGACCTGCTGAGCTGCGCGGCCTTTCCCTTCTCCTGCGAGATCGGCGCCCAGTCGGGCCTGTCGCGCCCGCTCACGGCGGAGCGGCTGGAGAGCGTCATTGCGCGCCAGCTTCAGCGCGTGCACCAGGCCCTGCAGCTGGCCGTGGCCGGCCGTGACCTGCCGCACCGGCTCGAGGTGGGCCGCGGCCAGGTGGTCAACGAAGCCCTGGCTCGCACCGGCCCGGCGGACGTACTGGTGCTGGGAAAGACCGGTGCGACCGAGCGCTATGGTACCCGGCTGGGCTCCACCAGCCGCCGCCTGATCCTCGAAGCGCCCTGCACCGTGCTGCTGTGGGACGAGCGCCACCCGTTCCGGCGCGGCCCGCTGCGCCGCCTGGCGGAACTGAGGCGTACGGCCGAGCCGGCCCCCTCAGCGGCGGTGGAATTTCCCGGGTGGTTAGCGGCGCTGTTCGAGGGCGCTGTTGCCTTACCCTGGCAACACGCGGGTGAACTCGAACACGCCCTGCTGCATGCCGAAGCCGGCGGCCTGCTGCTCACGCGCCAGGAACTTGCCCAGCTGCTCGACGAAGACCCGGAGCTGCTGGCGCGCATCCCGCTGCCCATCGTGGTGACAAGCTGAGGGTGAAAAGCTGAGTGGTGACAACTCAAGTGATGCCAATTCAAGTGATGACAACTCAAGTGCTGACATGCCGGCTGGGGCCAGGCTAGACGTCGCGCCCCTCTTCCACGCGACGCCGCATCCAGGAGCCCACCAGCAGCAGCAGCGTGAGCGCCACCAGCGGCAGCAGGATGTCGGCACTGAGGAAGCTTTCATCGTTGGCGATGGCGTCCAGGCCGCTGTAGATGGCGCTGGCATAGACGGCCCACTTGATGCCGAGCCCCAGCGTGGCCGCCAGCAGGAAGGTACCCAGCGGCAGGCGCCTGAGACCGGCGGCAAAGTTGATCACCGAATGGGGGAAGCCCGGCAATACGCGCAGCGCGCACTGGGTGAGAAGGTCGCTGCGCGCCTCGAGCATGAGCATGACCTTGCGGGTCAGCCCCTTGGGTTGCCAGCGATCGCCGGCCAGCGCCGCCAGCTGGTAGGCTCCCAGCGCACCGAGCACGCTGCCGAAGATCAGCATGGGCGTGGCCACGTGGGGCGGGTAGAAGGGCGCGATCAGCCACAGCCCGATGCTGCCGGGCAGGCCGATGGCCAGCGTCACGGCCATGACCAGGATGACGCTGGTCACCACCAGGGGGTGGTGGCTGGTCTCTTCGGCCCACTGCCGGAAGGCGCTGAGATCGGGGGAGTGCCAGACCCAAAGATAGGCCGCCATGGCCAGGCTGGCTCCCAGGACGACCCAGCGCCAGCGTCTGCGCAGCGAGGAAACCTCTGCCATCGACTCTCCACCCCACCCTTTTTGCGAAGGGCCATGTTGCCATGGGGAGCGCGCCGGGTCACCCCGCCGGCGAGGCTCAGGCATTCAGGCTCGCGTCATCCTCGTGCAGCGTCGGCGTGTCCGTCGGCGGTGAATCCTGCAGGCGCGGCATGGCCGCGACGCGAAGATCCACGTACTTCAGCAGCCCCAACTGGGCGAACAGCACGGCCAGACACCACATCAACCCTTTGATCATGGTCCTATCCTCGATCGAGGCCGAAGCGGCCTCGTCAAGCTGATTCTAGTCCCGGCCGCGGCAAAGAAACAGATAGGGCGCTAACTTAATTTTCACCACCCATTTTCGCCATCCCATTTCCGCTACCCTATTTGCGCTACAGCCTGGCCTCGACCCGCTCGAGTATCTGTCGGCTGACCTTGTTCACCAGCGGCCGGGCGGCCTTGGTCACGGCCTTTTCCACCAGCCGGTTGCGTATGGTATAGGTCAGCGTCAGCGACACCCTGGTTCCCTCTTCCACCGGGGTCAACCGGTAGCAGCCCTGGTTGTGCACGCCTTCGATGGATTCCCAGGCCAGCGTATGCGGCGCCGTGCGCTCGGTGACGGCCACGTCGAAGGTCCAGTCCATGCCCACCGCGCGCACATGCCAGCGGTAGCGCTCGTCGCCAAGCGGCTCGATGGCCTGGATCAGGTCGGAATAGTCGACGAATTCCTCGACGCGTTCCAGCAGGGCAAAGACGCGTTCCGGCGACGCCTTGAGAATTGCACTGTGTTCAATGGTGGCCATGCGGTTCCCTATGCTCGTGGACAGCGCTAAAATTTCGCCTTCGACTTTCAGGGTAACCGCCCTGCCCCTTTTCGGGCCAGCCCGGGCTTTCGCCCCACACTGGCTTCGCATTTTCCAAGAGGTTCTGCATGTCCACTCCCAAGGTCGGTTTCGTCTCGCTGGGCTGCCCCAAGGCACTGGTGGATTCCGAGCGTATCCTGACTCAGCTGCGCACCGAAGGCTACGAGGTCGTGCCCAGCTACGACGACGCCGACGTGGTGGTGGTCAATACCTGCGGCTTCATCGACAGCGCCAAGGCGGAATCGCTGGATGCCATCGGCGAGGCGATCGCCGAGAACGGCAAGGTCATCGTCACCGGCTGCATGGGGGTCGACGAGAGCGCGATTCGCAACGTGCACCCCAGCGTGCTGGCTGTCACCGGGCCCCAGCAGTACGAGCAGGTCGTCAACGCCGTGCATGCCGCCGCCCCGCACACCTTCACCCACGACCCCCACATCGACCTGGTACCGCCCCAGGGGGTCAAGCTGACGCCGCGCCACTACGCCTACCTGAAGATTTCGGAAGGCTGCAACCACAGCTGCAGCTTCTGCATCATCCCCTCCATGCGCGGCAAGCTGGTGAGCCGCCCGGTGGGCGAGGTGCTGCGCGAGGCCGAGGGGCTGGCCAAGGCCGGCGTGAAGGAACTGCTGGTGATCTCCCAGGACACCAGCGCCTACGGCGTGGACCTGCGCTACGCGCCGAGCGAATGGCGCGGCCGCGAGGTCAAGACGCGCCTGACCGAGCTGTGCGAGGCACTTTCCGAGCTCGGCATTCGCGTGCGCCTGCACTACGTCTATCCCTACCCCCACGTGGACGAGCTGATCCCGCTGATGGCGGAAGGCAAGATCCTGCCCTACCTGGACATCCCCTTCCAGCACGCCAGCCCCAAGGTGCTCAAGGCGATGAAGCGCCCGGCCTTCGAGGACAAGACCCTGGCCCGCATCCAGCGCTGGCGCGAGATCTGCCCCGAGCTGACGATCCGCTCCACCTTCATCGTCGGCTTCCCCGGCGAGACCGAAGAGGACTTCCAGTACCTGCTCGACTGGCTGAGCGAGGCGCAGCTCGACCGCGTGGGCTGCTTCCAGTACTCACCGGTGGATGGCGCGCCGGCCAACGAGCTCGGCCTGGCGCCGGTGCCGGACGAGGTGAAGCAGGAGCGCTGGGAGCGCTTCATGGCGCACCAGCAGGCGATCTCCGCCGCGCGCCTGGAGCGGAAGATCGGCCGCGAGATCGAGGTACTGGTCGATGAGGTCGACGAGGAGGGGCCGGTGGGACGCAGCGAGGCCGATGCCCCCGAGATCGACGGCATGGTGTTCCTGGAGGCCAAGCGGCCCCTGCGGCCGGGCGACGTGGTCCGCGCCCGGGTGACCCATGCCGACGAGTACGACTTGTGGGCCGAGGTGATCGAAGAGGAGCAGCCCGTGAAGTTCATGGATTTCTACTCGGCATAGGCTGACGCCAGACACCAAAAACGCCACCCTAGGGTGGCGTTTTCGTTGGCTCGAAAGCCGAGTTCGGGCTCCGCGAGCGGAGCCCGAGGGACGATCAGTCCTGACCCATCTGCTGCTTGATCAGGTCGCCGATGGTGGTCGGGCCACCGGTCTCGACTTCCTGCTCGCGCAGCTTCTTCAGGTTCTGACGCGTGTCGTCCTGCTCCTTGGCCTTGATCGACAGGTTGATCGCACGGTTCTTGCGATCGACGTTGACGATGCGGGCTTCGACGGTGTCGCCTTCGCTCAGCACGTTGCGCGCGTCTTCGACGCGGTCGGCGCTGATCTCGGATGCCTTGAGCACGGCGACGACATCAGTGGCCAGCTCGACGTGGGCTTCCTTGGCATCGACTTCGATCACGCGACCGGTGACGATGGAGCCCTTGTCGTTGACCGCCAGGTACTCGGCCACCGGGTCGGAGTCGAGCTGCTTGATGCCAAGCGAAATGCGCTCGCGCTCCGGGTCGATGGAGAGGATGACGGCTTCGGCTTCGTCGCCCTTCTTGAAGCGACGCACGGCTTCTTCGCCAGTCTCGGACCAGGAGAGGTCGGAGAGGTGGACCAGGCCGTCGATGCCGCCTTCCAGGCCGATGAAGATGCCGAAATCGGTGATCGACTTGATCGAGCCGGAAACGCGGTCGCCCTTGTTGTACTGGCCGCTGAAGGTTTCCCACGGATTCGGGGTGCACTGCTTGATGCCCAGGGAGATACGACGACGCTCTTCGTCGATATCCAAGATCATCACGTCCACTTCGTCGCCGATGTTGACGACCTTGGACGGGTGGATGTTCTTGTTGGTCCAGTCCATCTCGGAAACGTGGACCAGGCCTTCGACACCCTCTTCCAGCTCGGCGAAGCAGCCGTAGTCGGTGAGGTTGGTGACGCGAGCCGGTACCACGGTACCCTCGGGGTAGCGGTCCTTGATGTTGACCCACGGATCTTCGCCCAGCTGCTTCAGGCCCAGGGAGACGCGGTTGCGCTCGCGGTCGAACTTCAGCACCTTGACGTTGATCTCGTCGCCCACGGCCACGATCTCGCTCGGATGCTTGATGCGCTTCCAGGCCATGTCGGTGATGTGCAGCAGGCCGTCTACGCCGCCGAGGTCGACGAAGGCGCCGTAGTCGGTGAGGTTCTTGACGATACCGATGATCTGCTGGCCTTCCTGCAGGGTGGCGAGCAGCGCTTCACGCTCGGCGCTGTTCTCGGCTTCGAGCACGGCGCGGCGGGAAACGACCACGTTGTTGCGCTTCGGGTCGAGCTTGATGACCTTGAAGTCGAGTTCCTTGTGCTCGAGGTGCGTGGTGTCGCGAACCGGACGCACGTCGACCAGGGAACCGGGGAGGAAGGCGCGGATGGAGTCGATGTCGACGGTGAAGCCGCCCTTGACCTTGCCGTTGATCACGCCCTTGACGATCTCTTCCTTCTCGAAGGCGGCTTCCAGGATCTTCCACGCTTCGGCACGCTTGGCCTTCTCGCGAGACAGACGAGTCTCGCCGAAACCGTCTTCGACGGCTTCCAGGGCAACGCTGACTTCGTCGCCAATGGCGATGGAGAGCACGCCATTGTCGTCGCGGAACTGCGCCGCGGGAATCTGCCCTTCGGACTTCAGGCCGGCATTGACGGTGACCCAGTCACCTTCGATGTCGACGACGGTGGCCGTGACGATGGCGCCCGGCTCCATGTTGATGTCCTGAAGTGACTGCTCAAACAGTTCAGCAAAGCTTTCGCTCATGATTTTCCTACGTGATCAACGGTGTTGAGGCGTTGCCGCCTTCTCCGCACCACCAGCGAGTGCGGGCCTTATTTACCCAATCCCACGCGGATGTTAGCGCTGGTTGGACCTGGCCGGGCTTGCAAGTGCAAGTATGGGGTGGTGCCCGACCATGCCATGACATCCGAACGAGGGGGCCGCAAGGGAGATCAAGTCGCAGGGGCGAGGCCGCGCTGGGCCAGCCACTCCGTCAACCGTTCCACCACTTCCGGTATGCTCAGGCTCGTGGTGTCAAGCGTGATGGCGTCATCGGCCGGCTTGAGCGGTGCCACGCTGCGCTGCGTGTCGCGTGCATCGCGTGCCTGAATTTCCTTCAAAAGACTCGATAGACTAGCATCCACGCCTGCCTCCTGCAACTGACGGTGGCGGCGCCTGGCGCGTTCCTCGGGGCTGGCGGTGAGGAAAACCTTGAGCTCGGCATCGGGGAACACCACGGTACCCATGTCGCGCCCGTCGGCCACCAGGCCGGGCGCCTGGCGAAAGTCGCGCTGGCGCTGCAGCAGGCCCTGGCGCACGCCGTTGAGTGCCGCCACCCGGGAAGCGGCGTCGCCCACCTGCTCGGTGCGGATCTCGCGGCTGACGTCATCGCCCTCGAGCAGGATGCGGGTGGTGTCCGCAGTGGCCTGGAAGGCCACGTCGAGCCCGGCGGCCAGCTGCTCGAGCGCGGCTTTGTCGTCCAGCGCCACGCCGTGGCGCTGCGCCGCCATGGCGGTGAGGCGGTAGAGCGCGCCGCTGTCGAGCAGGTGCCAGCCCAGGCGTTCCGCCACCAGCCGGCTGATGGTGCCCTTGCCGGCGCCGCCGGGGCCGTCGAGGGTCAGCACCGGGGCCGTGGCACTCATGACGCGCTCCCTCCTCGCTCTTCACTGACCATCAGCCCCACCGTGCGGGCCAGCTCAGTGAAGCCGGGGAACGAAGTGGCCACGTTGGCACAGTCGTCGATGACGATCTCCTCGCCGGCGCGCAGCGCCGCCACCACGAAGGACATGGCGATACGGTGGTCGCCCAGGCTGTCGATGCGGCCGCCGCCGTAGGCCACCTCGCGATCGCCGGCGCCGACGATGTCGATCCCATCCTCGACCACGGTATGCGCGACGCCGATGGCGGCCAGGCCGTCGGCCATGGCCTGGATGCGATCGGACTCCTTGACCCGCAGCTCCTCGGCGCCGCGCAGGCGCGTCACGCCGGTGGCGTTGGCGGCGGCGATGAACAGCGCCGGGAATTCATCGATCGCCAGCGGCACCTGGTCGAGCGGTATGTCGATGCCCTTGAGCGGGGCATAGCGGATATGCAGGTCGGCCACCGGCTCACCGCCCACCTCCTGCTCGTTGGCCAGCCACAGGTCGGCCCCCATCAGCTTGAGGATGTTGATCACGCCGATGCGCGTCGGATTGATGCCCACGTGCTCGAGCGTCAGGTTGGAGCCTGGGGTGATCGCCGCCGCCACCAGGAAGAAGGTGGCCGAGGAGATGTCCGACGGCACGTCGATGGGGGCCGCGGTGAGCTTGCCGCCGCCGCTGAGCCAGCAGGTGTCGCCTTCGCGGTGCACGTCATAGCCGAAGCCGGCCAGCATGCGCTCGGTGTGGTCGCGGGTGGGTGCCGGTTCGCGCACGCGGGTCTCGCCCTCGGCGTAGAGCCCCGCCAGCAGCAGGCAGGACTTCACCTGTGCGCTGGCCATGGGCATGTCGTAGTCGATGCCCTTGAGCGGCTGGCGGCCATGGATCTTCAGCGGCGGGCGACCCCCCTCGGCGGTGTCGATCTTCGCCCCCATCAGGCGCAGCGGATCGGCCACACGGCCCATGGGGCGCTTGGTCAGCGAGGCGTCGCCGATCAGCTCGCTGTCGAAGGCCTGGCCCGCCAGCAGCCCGGCGAACAGGCGCATGGCGGTGCCGGCGTTGCCCACGTAGAGGGGGCCGGCCGGGGCCTTGAGCCCATGCATGCCGACGCCATGCACGATGACACGGCCTTGATGCGGGCCTTCGATGGCCACCCCCATCTCACGGAAGGCCTGCAGGGTGGCCAGGCTGTCCTCCCCTTCCAGAAAGCCCTTCACTTCGGTCACGCCTTCGGCAAGTGCGCCCAGCATGATCGAACGGTGGGAGATCGACTTGTCGCCGGGCACGCGAATGCGCCCGGCCACGCGGCCGCCGGGGGCGGCTCGGAAGGTGAGCTTTCCTTGTTGTTCCATCTGGTATTCCGCCTGATAACTGGTCTGGTTCAGCAGGGAGTCGAAGTAGTGTCGAGCATGGCTGGCGCGGTCGAAGGTGGCGAGCATGGCGTCGCTGTCGCCCCGCTCCACGGCATGCTTCAACCGGGCCAGCCCCGCTTCGAAGTCGTTCAGGGCCGTCAGCACCGCCTCGCGATTGGCGGTGAAGATGTCGCGCCACATCACCGGGTCGCTGCCGGCGATACGGGTGAAGTCGCGAAAACCGCCGGCGGCGTAGCGAAAGATCTCCAGGCGCTCGTCCTGGCGCGCCAGGGTGTCGACCAGGGAGAACGCCAGCAGGTGCGGCAGGTGGCTGGTGCGTGCCAGCACCTGGTCGTGGCGCGCCACGTCCATCTCCAGCACCTCGGCGCCGCAGGCGCGCCACAGCGCCGAGACCCGGGCCAGGGCGCCCGGGTCGGTCTCGCTCGTGGGCGTGAGGATCACCTTGTGGTCGACGTAGAGCCACGGGTTGGCCGCGGCCACGCCGCTCTTTTCGGAGCCGGCGATGGGATGGCCCAGCACCAGCCCGGACGGCAGCCGCCCGAAGGCGCGCAGCGCGCAGTCGCGCACGGCGGCCTTGGTGCTGCCGACATCGGTGACCACCACCCGAGGGGCGTCGCCGTCCAGCTGGGCCGCGGGCAGCAGCGCAGCGAGCTGGGCCATGACGCCCTGCATGGCCAGCACCGGCACCGCCAGCATGATCAGCGAGGCGCCTTCGACAAGCGACGCCAGCTGCGTCGCGCCGGTGTCGATCAGCCCCATGTCGATGCCGCGGGCGATCTCGTCGACGCAGGGGTCGCAGGCGACGATCGTGCCGGGGTGACCGTCCCGGCCGAAGCCGGCGGCACGCAGCGCCGCCGCCAGCGAGCCGCCGATCAGCCCGAGGCCGACGATGAGCACCCTTGGCTCGTCCACGCCTGCCTGCACGATGCGGCTCGGCGCCGTATCCGGCATCTCGCGTTCCGCCACGGCTAGAGCACGCCCAGGGGGTAGGAGCCGAGTACCTTCATTTCGGAGGCGCGCAGGCGGATCTCCTCGAGCACTGCGGCGACCCGGGGCTCGTCGACATGGCCCTTGAAATCGATGAAGAACACGTAGTTCCACACGCCGGTGCGCGAAGGCCGAGTCTCCAGGCGGGTGAGGTCGATCTGGTGGCGGTGGAAGGGTTCGAGCAGGTCGTGCAGCGCACCAGGCTGGTTACGCATGGCCACCACCAGCGAGGTCTTGTCCTCGCCGGACATCGGCACGTTCTGGTTGCCGATGATCAGGAACCGCGTCGAGTTGTCGGGGCGATCCTCGATCTTCTCGGCGATCTTCTCGAGGCCATACAGCTTGGCGGCCATGTCGCCGGCGATGGCGGCGCTATGCCATTCACCCTTGATCATCTTGGCCGCCTCGGCGTTGGAGGAGACCGGCACGCGCTCGGCCCGCGGGAAGTGGGCATCGAGCCACTTGCGGCACTGGGCGAAGGACTGCGGGTGGGAGTAGATGCGCGAGACCTTGTCGCGCAGGGTCGACTCGGACACCAGCAGGTGGTGGTGGATGCGCAGCACCACTTCGCCGCAGATGCGGATCGAGGAGTCCATGAAGGAGTCGAGGGTGTGGCTGATGACGCCTTCCGTCGAATTCTCGACCGGCACCACGCCGTAGTTCACCGCGCCCGCCTCGACCTCGCGGAATACTTCGTCGATGGCGGCCATGGGCAGGCTGACGGCGCTGGCGCCGAAGTGCTTGAGCGCGGCCTGCTGGGTGAAGGTGCCCTCCGGCCCGAGGTACGCCACCTTGACCGGCTGTTCGAGCGCCAGGCAGGCGGACATGATCTCGCGGAACAGCCGTGCCATTTCCTCGCTGTCCAGCGGGCCGGCGTTGAGCTCCATGATGCGCCGCAGCACCTGGGCTTCGCGCTCGGGGCGATAGAAGACGGCGCCGGGGTCGCTGGCGGACTTGACCTCGGCCACCTGCTGGGCGCATTCGGCGCGGGCGCTGATCAGGCGCAGGATCTCGCTGTCCAGCGCATCGATGCGTTCGCGCAGCGCATCGAGATTGGCGATATCGGTCATGGGCTTATCCCCTGCGTTGTTCGAAGTCGGCCATGAAGTCGATCAGCGCCTCTACCGCCGCTTCGGGCACGGCGTTGTAGAGGCTGGCCCGCATGCCGCCGACGCTGCGGTGTCCCTGAAGGTTGAGCAGCCCCGCCACTTCGGCCTCGGCCAGGAACGGCTTGTCGAGGCGCGCATCGGCCAGCACGAAGGGCACGTTCATACGCGAGCGGTTGCGCGGCGCGATGGGGTTGGAATAGAAGTCGCTGGCATCGATGGCCGCATAGAGCCTGGATGCCTTGCGTGCGTTGATCGCCGCCATGGCCTCTAGCCCGCCGATGTCGTGCTTGAGCCACTGGAATACCAGCCCCGCCAGGTACCAGGCGTAGGTGGGCGGCGTGTTGACCATGGAGCCCGCCTCGGCCATGGCCTGGTAATCGAACAGGCTGGGCATGCGCTCGCAGCGCCGGTCGAGCAGGTCGTCGCGCACCAGCACCAGGGTGAGGCCCGCCGGGCCGATGTTCTTCTGGGCGCCGGCGTAGATCACGCCGAAGCGCGACACGTCCAACGGTTCGGCCAGGATGCTGGAGGAGTAGTCGCATACCAGCGGTACGTTCACGTCGGGGATGTAGTCGAACTCCAAGCCGCCGATGGTTTCGTTGGCGGTGTAGTGCAGGTAGGCGGCATCGGCGGAGAGCGCGATATCGGCCTGGGCCGGCACCTCGGCGTGCCCGCCGGGCTCGCTGGAGCCGGCCATGTGCACCGCGAAGCCCAGCTGCCTGGCTTCCGCCAGCGCCTTCTTGCCCCAGATGCCGGTATAGAGGAAGTTGGCGCTGCCGCCCTGCCCCAGCAGGTTCATCGGCACCATGGAGAACTGCAGGCTGGCGCCGCCCTGCAGGAACAGCACCTTGTAGTTCTCGGGCACGGCGAGCAGCTCGCGCAGGTCGGCCTCGGCCTGCTCGGCGATGGCGACGAACTCGGTCGAGCGGTGGCTCATCTCCATGACCGAGAGCCCGCGGCCCTGGTAGTCGAGCAGCTCTTCCCGCGCGCGTTCCAGCACCGGGGTGGGCAGCGCCGCAGGACCGGCGCAGAAGTTATAGTGGCGTGTCATCAGCGTGGTGTTCCGTTTAACTCAAGCGTTTTACTGGTCCGACACGCGATGAGCTGATCCGTCGACAAGCCTGCGCGAGGGCGCTGTGAACCCATCCCTGGGCGCTACGTTTGCCACCCATGGCAAAAGACCCTCGCTTCGACTTGCCCCCGGCGCTCATCGCTCGACATGGTGCAGCAAGCCTTATTCGTCGTTCTATGTCTCGCTTTCGGAGCCGTTCTCGTCTGCGTTCGGCACGTCCTGCGGTTCACTCTCCACTTCAATTTCCGCGTCAAGTTCCGCTTCGATTTCGGGGCCTGGCTCGTCGATGCGCACGGTCTTCACCAGCTTCTCGTCGTTGCCCAGGCGAATCAGCATCACGCCCTGGGTATTGCGCGAGGTGATCGAGACCTCATCGACGCGGGTACGCACCAGGGTGCCCTTGTCGGTGATCAGCATCATCTCGTCGGCGGAGTAGACCTGCATGGCCGCCACGAGGGCGCCGTTGCGCTCGCTGGTCTGCATGGCGATCACGCCCTGGCCGCCACGCCCGCGCAGCGGGAACTCCTCGAGCCGAGTGCGCTTGCCGTAGCCGTTCTCGGAGGCGGTGAGGATGTAGATCTGGCCGCCATTGCCGTTTTCCAGCACGGCGTCTTCTCCGCCTTCGATATCGTTGTCGGCGTCGGCGTCGATCTGCTGGCTCTGGGGGATGATCAGGCTGATCACTTCGGCGCCTTCCAGCAGGCGCATGCCGCGTACCCCGCGGGCGGTGCGGCCCATGGAGCGCACGGTGGTCTCCTCGAAGCGGATCGCCTTGCCGTTGGACGACAGCAGCATGACGTGGTCGTTGCCAGACGTAATGGCAGCGCCCACCAGGCGGTCGTCCTCTTCGATGTCGATGGCGATCAGGCCCACGCTGCGCGGCCGCGAGAACTGGTCGAGGCTGGTGCGCTTGACCGTGCCCTTGGCGGTGGCGAAGAAGATGTAGCAGTCGGGGCTGTACTCCTTCACCGGCAAAATGGCGTTGATGGCCTCGCCTTCGTCCAGCGGCAGCAGGTTGACCAGCGGCTTGCCGCGGGAGCCGCGGCTGGCGGCGGGCATTTCGTAGACCTTGAGCCAGTACACCTTGCCCTTGTTGGAGAACAGCAGCACGGTGTCGTGGGTGGAGGCCACCAGCAGGTGCTCGATGACGTCCTCATCCTTCATGGAAGTGGCCGACTTGCCGCGACCGCCGCGGCGCTGGGCCTGGTAGTCGGAGAGCGGCTGGGTCTTGGCGTAGCCGGTGCGCGACACCGTGACCACCATGTCCTCCTCGGCGATCAGGTCCTCGATGGAAAGGTCGAGGTGGCTGGCCTGGATCTCGGTGCGGCGCGGATCGCTGAACTGGTCGCGCACGGCGATGAGTTCCTCGCGGATCACCTCGAGCAGGCGCTCGCTGGAGGCGAGAATCGCCATCAGCTCGGCAATGTTCTGCAGGATGGCCAGGTATTCGTCGAGCAGCTTCTCGGTCTCGAGCCCGGTGAGGCGGTGCAGGCGCAGTTCGAGGATGGCCTGGGCCTGGGCCGGCGAGAGGCGGTATTCGGTGCCGGTGGTATTGAGGCCGAAGCCCTCTTCGAGCTCTTCCGGCTTGCACGACGTGGCGCCGGCGCGCTCCAGCATGGCGGTGACCTGGCCGGGCTGCCACTGCTTGGCCAGCAGCTTCTCCTTGGCCTCGGCGGCGTTCGGCGAGGCCTTGATCAGCTCGATCACCTCGTCGATGTTGGAGATGGCCACGGCCAGGCCTTCGAGGATGTGGCCGCGCTCGCGCGCCTTCTTCAATTCATACAGCGTGCGCCGGGTGACCACTTCGCGGCGGTGGCGGATGAAGGCTTCCAGCACTTCCTTGAGGTTGAGGATCTTCGGCTGGCCGTTCTCGATGGCGACCATGTTGATGCCGAAGACGTTCTGCAGCTGGGTCTGGGCGAAGAGGTTGTTGACCACCACCTCGCCGGACTCGCCGCGCTTGACCTCGATCACCACGCGCAGGCCGTCCTTGTCGGACTCGTCGCGCAGCTCGGCAATCCCCTCGATCTTCTTTTCTTTGACCAGCTCGGCGATCTTCTCGATCAGCCGCGCCTTGTTCACCTGGTACGGCAGCTCGGTGACGATGATGTGGTCGCGGCCGCTCTTGTCGTCGTGCTCGATGGTATGGCGAGCGCGCACGTAGATGCGCCCGCGGCCGGTGCGGTAGGCCTCGAGAATGCCGGCGCGGCCGTTGATGATCCCCGCGGTGGGGAAGTCGGGGCCGGGGATGTAGGCCATCAGGTCGTCGACGGTGAGGGTATAGTCGTCGACCAGCGCCAGGCAGGCGTCGATCACTTCGCCCATGTTGTGGGGCGGGATATTGGTGGCCATGCCCACGGCGATGCCCGAGGAGCCGTTGATCAGCAGGTTGGGCACGCGGGTCGGCAGCACCTCGGGGATGCGCTCGGTGCCGTCGTAGTTGTCGACCCAGTCGACGGTGTCCTTGTCGAGGTCGGCCAGCAGCTCATGGGCGAGGCGCGCCATGCGCACCTCGGTGTAACGCATGGCCGCGGCGCTGTCGCCGTCGATGGAGCCGAAGTTGCCCTGGCCGTCGACCAGCACATGGCGCATGGAGAAATGCTGGGCCATGCGAACGATGGTGTCGTAGACCGCGCTGTCGCCGTGGGGGTGGTACTTACCGATGACATCACCCACCACGCGGGCCGACTTCTTGTAGGGCTTGTTCCAATCGTTTCCGAGTTCGTTCATGGCGAACAGCACGCGCCGGTGCACCGGCTTGAGGCCGTCGCGCACGTCGGGCAGCGCACGCCCGATGATCACGCTCATCGCATAATCGAGGTACGACTGCTTGAGCTCGTCCTCGATGTTGACTGGCAGAATCTCTCTGGCGATGTCACCCATGGGTTGTCGAATCCTTTGCACAGCAGCGGGGTAACGCGTCCTCATGGCGCGCCATTACAGCCTGCCATCATACCACTGCGGACAACACAAGGGCACCGCGGGCGACACCGCCCGCGCATGCCGTGGAGGGCGCGGACGGCTTCGCGGGGGCGAACCCGACCGCGCTTGCGGCGCTCGCCCCAACAGCGTCAGGCGTCGTTCAGCACCAGTGGCTCCAGGACACTGCGGATCTCGCCCTCGATGACCATGGACTGCTGGGCCTTGACGTCGAGCAGCACGAAGGTGAGATCGGCATCGACCACCGTCTTGCCGTCCTTGAGGCGCCGGATCTCCTGATGCATGCGGGCACTGCGGCTGCCCATCTCGGCAAGGTGCGTCAGCACCTCCAGGTCGTCGCCCGCCACCGCCGCGAGGCGGTAGTTGATATTGAGGTTGACGGCCACGAACGCCGGGTTGCCGCTGGCGAAGAAGCGGGCAAGCTCGGGCCGGTCGTCGAAATAGCCCCAGCGCCCCTCTTCCAGGAACTCCAGGTAGCGCGCGTTGTTGACGTGGCCGTAGCCATCCAGGTGGTAGCCGCGCACGCGCAGGGTGACACGGGACAAGCGAGTATCCATGCAGCTCTCCTTGTTGATTCGCCGAACTTGTTGATTCGCGAAAGGGTGCCGCCGGCACGGCGACCCTGGATTCTAGGCAGCCCGCCCGCAGGAATTCAAACAGAGGTTTGAAATTGATCTGCACGGAAACTTTGGCCAGCGCCTCCGCTTGCCACTGGAACCGCCCACCGCCGTTGTCCATAATATGCCTCCTTTTCGCACCGGGTACCCGCTATGTGGTTCAAGCACTTGCATCTCTATCGCCTGCATGACGCAGCCACGATCCCTGCCGCCGACCTCGAGGAAGCCTTGGCCGGGCAGGCGGCGCGCACGCCGGCGAGCCAAGAGGCCAGTCGCCTTGGCTGGTGCCCCCCCGCCGGCCGCAGTTCCACCACCCTGCTGCACGAGCTGCAGGGGCAGAGGCTAATGACCATGCTGCGCCAGGAGCGGCTGCTGCCCGCCGGCGTGGTGCGCGAGGAACTGGAGGAGCGTGGCGCCGAGATCGAAGCCCGCGAAGGCCGCAAGCTGCGCCGCCAGGAGAAACAGGAGCTCAAGGAGCAGATCTACGAGGAGCTGCTGCCGCGGGCGTTCATCCGCAGCCAGAAGGTCGACCTGTGGTGGGACACCCGGCGCCACCTGATCGCAGTGAACACCAGCTCGCGCAAGCGCGCCGAAGAGGCGCTCGATCTGCTGCGCGAGACCCTTGGCAGCCTCAAGGTGACCCCGCTGACCGCCCAGACCCTGCCCATGCGCGCCATGACCCAGTGGCTTGCCGAGGAGGGTTCGCGCCCATCCGGCCTGCAGCTGGGCGACCAGGTCGAGCTCAAGGCCAAAGGCGACGACGGCGTGCTGCGTGCCCGCCAGGTCGACCTGGACAGCGACGAGATCCAGCAGCTGCTGGCGACCGGCAAGCAGGCCAGCCGCCTGGCCATCGAGATCGAGGGTCGCCTTGGCTACGTGCTGCACGACGACCTGACGCTCAAATCCCTGCGGTTCAGTGACGCACTGATCGACGCCGCCAATGAAACCGAGGACGATGGCGATGCGCTGGTGCGGCTCGAAGCCGATTTCCTGCTGATGACCCAGGCGCTGGCGGAAGAGATAGCGCAGCTGGTCGATTGGCTGGGCGGTGAAGCCACCCAGAGTACACCCCAGAGCCGCTCATGAACGATCCGGGCAACCAAGATACGCAAATGACCGACACGACCACCGACCCTACCGCGCCGGATCCCTGGGCCGCCATTCGTCCCTATCAGGACAGTGAAGTGGCCGATGTGCTGGCCCGCCTGGCCAGCGACCGCGAGCTGCTCGACGCCCTGACGCGCTACCGGCTGCCGCGCCTCAGCCGCACCCTGCCCTGGCTGGCACGCGCCCTGGCCTCGCACGCCATACGCCGCCAGACCCGCGACGTAGCCCGCGTGCGCGATTTCCAGCTGCGCGTGGCCTACTACATGGAGCGCATGATTCGCACTTCCACCGACGATTTCCGCGTGGAAGGGCTCGAGCACCTGCCGCCGGAAAGCGCCTACCTGTTCATCGGCAACCATCGCGACATCTCGCTCGACCCGGCTTTCGTCAACTACGCCCTGCACCTGGGGGGCCGCGACACGGTACGCATCGCCATCGGCGACAACCTGCTCAAGAAGCCCTACGTGACCGACCTGATGCGGCTCAACAAGAGCTTCATCGTCCCGCGCGCGCTGCGCGGCAAGCGCGCCATGCTGGCCGCCTACCAGACGCTCTCCGACTACATTCGCCACTCCATCGTGGAGGACCAGCACTCGATCTGGATGGCGCAGCGCGAAGGGCGTGCCAAGGACGGTATCGACCGCACCGACACGGCCATCATCAAGATGCTGACCATGTCGCGCCGGCGCGAGGATCGCGCCGCACCGATCGGCGAGGCGATCGCTGAACTGCGGCTGGTGCCGGTATCGATCAGCTACGAGTACGACCCCTGCGACCTGCAGAAGGCGCGCGAGCTGCATGCCATACACAGCCAGGGGCGCTACGAGAAAAGCGAATTCGAAGATATCCAGTCGATCGTCGCCGGCATCACCGGGCACAAGGGGCGCGTGCAGCTGCGCTTCGGCAAGCCACTGGGGCCAGGCTTCGATACGCCCGAGGCGGTGGCCGCCGAGATCGACCGCCAGGTGGTCGGGGGCAACGAGCTCTTCCCCAGCCACTATCTCGCCCTGGAAGCGCTGGGCGATGCACCCGAGCTGCTGGACCTGAGCCAGGTGAGCAGCGCCGATCGCGCCCGCTTCCAGGCACGCCTGAACGAGGTGCCGGCCGAACTGCGCCCCTGGTGGCTCGCCCAGTATGCCAACCCGGTGCGCAACAAGGCGGCACGCCTTGCCGACTGCAACCCGGGGGATGCGTGAGCCAGCACGCCCACCCGCCGCTCGATCGCGGCGCACAGACACGCGAGGCCCACAAGGTCACGCTGATCGGCGCCGCCATCGACTTTATCGTCGGCTTGCTCAAGCTGGTGACCGGCCTGCTGGTAGGCTCGGCGGCCCTGGTAGCCGACGGCATCCACTCCTTCTCCGACCTGGTGACCGACGGCTTCGTGGTGGCGGCCACCCACTTCGGGCGCCAGGAGCCCGACAGCAACCACCCCTACGGCCATGGGCGCATCGAGACCCTGGCCACGCTGGTGCTCGGCAGCGTGCTGATCTTCGTGGCCGGCGGCATCGCCTGGGCCAGCCTGATGCGCCTGATAGGCGGCGAACCGTTCGTCGCCCCGGGCGCCTGGGCCATCGGCGTGGCCGTGGTGGCGCTGGTCGCCAAGGAGTGGATCTTCCGCTACACGCTGCGCGTGGCGCGGCGGGTGAAATCCCGCCTGCTGGAAGCCAATGCGTGGCACTCCCGCTCCGATGCGCTCTCGACCGTGGTGGTGCTGGTCAGCCTGGTAGCGGCCCAGTTCGGCGCCGGCTGGGTAGATGCGCTGGCCGCCATCGTGGTGGGGATCATGGTGGGCCAGGTGGGGTGGCGCTTGATGTGGGAGTCGAGCCGCGAGCTGATCGACACCGCCCTGCCGGAAGCCGAGCGCACGCGCATGCAGGCAATGGCCGAGTCGGTTCCCGGCGTGCAGAGCGTGCATGACCTGCGCACCCGCTCCCTGGGTAGCCAGAACATACTGGACCTGCACATCGTGGTGGCCCCGCGGCTGACCGTCTCCGAGGCGCATGAGATCGGCAATGCCGTGAGCCGCCGGCTGCGCGAGGCCTTTCCCGACCTGGCCGAGGTCACCTTCCATATCGACCCCGAAGACGATGCCGGCGAAACCGAGCACAGCCTGCGCCCGGGCCTGCCGCTGCGCCAGGATGTAGAGAACGTGCTCGATGATGCCTGGCACCGGTGCCCCGCATGGCAGCAGCGCGTGGCGGTGGATCTCCACTATCTCGCCGACCGCATCGACGTTTCCGTCTACGTGGCTGTACTCCCCCCTCACCAGAGCCTTGATGACGCCGCACGCGAACTGCGGGAGAGCTCCGTGTCCCTGCCGTGGGTCGGGCGGCTGAGGGTCTGGCAAGGGCCCGGCAAGGGCTGAGGCCAACTGACGCCCGGCTCAGGATGCTACTGCTGCGAGCATGAAAAGAGTCGTTCCCTTGCCTACCCTCCTCTATACTCGGCAAAGGCTTGCTTACGTTTAGAAACACTTCGAGTTTCCTATGCCACCGCGCCCATTTCCCTCCGGCGTTTCTTCCGGCCGCCGCCGCTTCCTGGCGGGCCTGGGAGCCATGCTGCTGGCCGGTGGGCTCGGGATCGCCCCTTCCCTTGAGGCGCGCATCGACCGCGCCAGGCTTCGCGACAGCATGCAGAGGCTGTACGGAGCGCAGGGGCTAGCGCTGCTCAACGACTGGTTCGCCCTGCTCGACCGCCTGGCCGGCAGCGCACTCGACCTGCAGCTTCGCGAGGTCAACGACTTCTTCAACCGCCATATCCGCTGGGTGGACGACATCGACAACTGGGGGCGAGAGGATCACTGGGCGACGCCACTGGAGACCATGGGCAAGCGCCAGGGCGACTGCGAAGACTACTCCATCGCCAAGTACGTGAGCCTCAAGGAGCTTGGCGTACCCGGCGCAAGACTGCGCATGATCTACGTGCGCGCCAGGATAGGCCGCAGCCAGATCTCCCAGGCCCACATGGTGCTGGGCTACTACGAGACACCCGCATCGATACCGCTGGTACTCGACAACCTGGTGCCCTCGATCACCCCCGCCAATCAGCGCACCGACCTCGATCCCGTTTTCAGCTTCAACAGCGAAGGACTCTGGGCCGGCGGTACCAGCCAGTCGCGGGCCGACCCGGTGGCCAGGCTGTCACGCTGGCGCAGCGTGATCGAACGCATGCAGCAGCAGGGGTTTCTATGACGCAGCCAGAACCGACAACACGAACAACGCGCGAAAGTCTCGGGGAACGGGGGGACACACGATGTCATTGATCAAGCAGCTCTGGCTGACCATCGCCACCCTGCTGCTGCTGGCCTTTGCCGGCAGCCTGCTGATCGGCGTCACTACCAGCCGGCACTACATCGAGCAGGAAGTTCGCATCAAGAACAGCGACAACGCCAACGCCCTAGCCCTTTCCATGAGCCAGATGGAGAAGGATCCGGTGATCATCGAGCTGCTGCTTGCCGCACAGTTCGATACCGGCCACTACCGGCTGATCGAACTCAGGGACCCGGCCGGCCGGGTCATCATGCAACGTAGCACGGGCGATCATATCGACGACGTTCCGGCCTGGTTCGTCTCCCTGGTGCGCTTCGAAGTGCCGCCCGGCCAGGCCGTGGTCCAGGATGGCTGGCAGCAATACGGCACCCTGGAATTGGCCAGCCAGCACAGCTTCGCCTATCGCTCGCTCTGGCAGAGCACGCTGAGACTGACCGGGTGGTTCGCCCTTGCCGGCGTGCTCAGCCTGCTGCTCGCCAACTGGATCGTGCGCACCATACGCCGACCGCTGCGCGACGTGGTCAGCCAGGCCCAGGCGATCGGCGAACGCCGCTTCACCGTGGCGCATGAGCCGCGCACGCTTGAATTGCGCGAGGTGGTCCAGGCCATGAATCGCCTTTCCGAGGCGGTTCGCCACATGCTCGGCGAAGAGAGCGAAAAGCTCGACCAGCTGCGGCGGCGCATGCAACACGACCCGGTCACCGATACGTTGATTCGTGGCCCCTTCCTCGACAGCCTGCAGGCGCACCTCAAGCGCGAAGGCGATGACGCCAGTGGCGCCCTGGCCATGGTGCGCGTGGCACGGCTAAACGAGGTCAACCAGCGGCTCGGACATGCCAGGACCGACCGCCTGCTGGTGGATCTGGCCCAGTCTCTCTCAAAGCTCGCCAGGCAGCATGGCCTGGGCCAGGTTGGGCGTCTCAACGGCAGCGATTTTGCCCTGATACTGCCGCGCGAGCACGACCTCGACGCACTGGGCCGCCATCTGCATGAAGCACTGGTAAACCTGGGCCAGAACTACGGCGCCGAGATCTCGCTGCCTTCCGCCCTGTGCGCCTACGCCCTGGGTGACAGCCGCGCCGACCTGCTTGCCAGCCTGGACGGCGCCCTGGCCGCGGCGGAACAACAAGGGACAACGGGCCAGCAGATTGTGGCGGTGCCTGCCGCCAATGTGCTCTTCACCCGCCATGAAGACTGGCGCCAAGCACTGGAAACAGCCTTGAACGAAGGCGTCTTCCTGGCCCACTACCCCGTGCTGGACAGCGCCGGCAAGCTGATCCATCACGAGGTGCCCTCTCGCCTGCGCCTGAAAGGCGAGTGGCGCCCCGCGGGGGTGTTTCTGCCGTGGGTAGCACGCCTAGGCCTGACGCCGAAACTCGACCTTGCGGTGGTCAGGGCCGCCCTGCTCGACACCGATAACAGCGGCAAGCCGGTTGGGATCAACCTGTCTGTCGACTCGCTGAAGGATGGCCACTTCGTCGGCGAACTGCTGGCCACGCTGCGCGCCAGGACCGACCTGGCACCACGGCTCTGGTTTGAACTGCCCCAGTCGGTGGCCGTGCAGCAACCCCAGGCACTGAAAACACTATGCAGCGCGTTGCTTGGCCTGGGCTGCAAGGTCGGCCTGGAGCACGTCGGCCCACAGTTCGGCAAGCTTCCCGGGCTACAGGACCTCGGCCTGAGTTTCATGAAGGTTGACGCCGCGCTGAGCCAGGAGATCGAGCAGCGCAGCGATCAGCAAAGCCTGCTGCGCGGCATGGCCACCCTTGCCCACTCGCTGGGCATCCTGGTCATTGCAGAAGGCGTGGAGCATCGTAACGCCGCCAAGGTCCTGTTCGAGCTTGGCCTGGATGGCGTCACGGGTCCAGGAGTGAGACTGGGCTATGCCGGCCCGGACGTGCCAGAAAAGAATAATGGCTGACAGCTAAAGGAAGCCATGGGCCGCAGGAACTGGCCTGTGGCTCCCGGGATCAGATGATCCCGGCGTCGTCCGAGTCAGAGATCAGCCCTACCTGGTGGATGCGCTGCCGCAGCGATTGGCGTTCAAGCAGCTTCTGCTGGGCAGGTTCTGGCAGGTCGGTGAAACTGATCACGCCCTTGTCCATCAGTACGTTGATGACGTCCTCCAGCACCCGAACGAAGGCCATGTCCGTGCGGGAAATGGCCAGGTTCTCGATGTCCTTGTTCACCTCGAGAAACTGCTGCAGGTCAGGCGTACAGGGGGGCACGAACTCGTCGCACTCCTCCGTCTTCTCTATGCTGGCCTGGATCACCTGGCCAGATTCGTTGCGCTTGATGTACATGGATCCATCCTCAAAGGCGGTTACCTAGGGTAACAAAGCGCCCTGCCCGGTGTCTCCAGGCAGGGCGTGGGTCTAGCTATTTGCTAAGGAAGGTTACTGGTCGATGTGGAGTTGACCGCTCTCCAGCAGACCTTGGAGGAAGTCCGTAGAGTTTGCACCGTTCATGTCAACGTTCTCAAGAACGATCACCTGCGTCGCATTACTGCCATCTGCTGCGATTTCACCATCATGGTTGACGTAAAGCACGGTGCTGGTACCTTCCTGGGCGGCAAAGATGAAGCTGTCGATCGGGCCACTCTCTTCTCCTTGCAGTAAGTCGGCCAGATCGAGCCGGTCTGCACCCTGCTCGCCAGCATTGAAATTGCCCAGCGTGAAGTCAGTCACCACATCCTCAGCTGGCATTGCAATGCTACCAGCGTCTCCGTCGTTCCAGATAAAGGTATCGTTGCCGGCACCGCCGATGAGAATGTCGTTGCCGGCACCGCCGTTAATCGTGTCATTGGCGGATGTACCTACGATTACCTCATCTTCAGCGGTTCCGGTGATAGCAACACTTGTTGAACCCGCTCCCAACAACTTGACGCTCAAGGTTTGCGTTGCCGACATGTCTCCATCGGCGTCAATACCATGTATGTCGAAATTGACAAAAGTATCACCCGGCAACACGAGCTCACCATACTTCACCCCATCGATTTTACCGCTCCCCTGCAGGACGGTGAATGTGATGGATGTAAAGTCTTGAGCAGGATTGATACTAATCCAACCATCCTGATTGATTGGACCGACGTTACCCATTTCCCCCGTATTACTTATCCAGCTCATCCTAAAATCAGTCGACCCTTGGTGCTTGTAAGCAAAATCAATATTCTCAATCACTTTATTATTGATAAAGCTGACGACAAATTTCTCGCCCACATCGACGTTGTTGTTCCCAACACCAAAGCCTGCACTTGATGGGCTTATCATTTCTCCGTTATCGATCTTGTTGTTACCATTTGTATCGACAGCACGAAATACCACATCTCCCAAGGTGAGCTGTTCGACGGCCTTTCCACCCTGCACGCTCCCAAAGTCCACTGTCTTCACGAGCGAAGGGCGTGCTTCGTGCAGTGTAAAATCATAGGTTCCGTCCACCTTGACGGTAAGGGTAAAAAAGTCAATGCCATTTACTTTCGCCAACTTTGTCACTGACCCATCGGCATGGGGTGTTGTAGTGTAGACGATACTACCATTGAGCCCTGCAATGACCGGGTCAGCGATAACGATCGCTCCAGGCCCGTCCCCCCCCATTGAAAGATCATGCAAGCCTGTTAACGTGGCCCCACTTTCGTTAGCTACGATTGCGTTCATAATGTTTTCGAAAGTAGGCACATCATCGATGATGTGCAAACTCAACGTACCTAACGCCGCACTGCCGCCCACGCCGCTCACGCTGAGCGCCACGCTGTCGGTCAGGCTGGTGTCGGTAGCGCTGCCCGGGGCGCCGTGGGTCTGGGCGCCACTCAGGGTGTAGGTGTAACTGACGGTGCCCGAGGTGGGCGAGCCGTTGTAACCGGTCAGTACCAAGGTGCCCTTGGCGGTGGTAATGGCTGCCGAGGGCGTGCTTTCGCTGAACCCTTGCAGTTGGGCCAGGGTGAACGTCGACGTTCCAACGGTGACCGTGGCAATCCCGTCAGTCGCAGAAACCTGGAAGCTGCCGCTGTCACTCTCGCGAGTGTCCTGCGCCGAGGTCAGGCCGGCCTCGTACACAGTGCTGTCGGCGCCTTCGGCATTGACGATGATCTCGGCGCTGTCATCCGCACCACGGATCGACAGGCTCAGCGTCGCGCTGGCGGTGTCGCCGTCGGCGTCGGTGATGGTGTAATCGAGCGGGAAGTTCAGAAGGTCACTGGCATTCAACGCCTGTACCTTGGCCAGGCTGTTGTCGAGGGTGAAGCTCCAGCTGCCGTCGGGGTTCAGCACCAGGGTGCCGTACTGACCGATGTTAGCCAGTTGCTCGGCGCTGACATTCCAGGCCACGCTGGCACTGCCATCCTGCGGGCCGTCGGCGCCGAAGCTGTCGTTGCTCAGCACGTTGCCGCTTAGTACGTTGTCGATGGCGTCTTCGGTGACGATGCCGCCATCGTTGTCATACGCCTGCGGAGCGTCGTCGACGATGGCAATACTTAAATGACTAGTTCCTACGCTGCCATCGTTGTCGGTGGCGATGAGGCTGAAGCTATCGCTGGTTTCGTCACCATCAGTGGGGCCGCTCAGGGTGTAGGTCCAGCTGTAGCTTCCATCCATACCCTGCATCACCACAAGTATGCCGTGAACACCCGCCACGGTTGTAATGCCTGTGGTGACGTCGATAGCGATGCCATTCTTGTCTGTGATCGTCAGGCTCGCCAGTGTGTCGTAGCCGGTGGCTACAGTGAAGCTACCGCTGGTGGTATGGGAACCGTCCTTGGCGCTGCCATTAGGCAGACCAGCTTCGGCCACGCTGTTGTCGTCACTGTCCAGAGTGATCTCCGGTATGGAGTCACCAACAAGCTCTATCTCTACTTCTGAGTTTGTATCGAGGGCTTCGTAGTTTCCCCCGCCGGCCGATTCAATATTCAATTCTAGTTGGCCGCCGCCGTTCGGCACATTAGGCGCTGCGAAGGTCACGCTGCCGCTCAGCTCGCCGGCGGCGACGGTGATCTGCTGACCGTTGGAGAGCGTGATCACCAGGTTACTGCCCTGGGGGGCGTTGTCCACGCTGGCGGTGACGGTGATCTGGCCGCCTTCGGTGACCT
>CAZZCJ010000001.1:0-396150 GCA_964652855.1 uncultured Halomonas sp. | reverse complement strand
TGGGGGGCGTTGTCCACGCTGGCGGTGACGGTGATCTGGCCGCCTTCGGTGACCTGCTCGGGCGCGCTCAGGGTGACGGTGGTGATATCGCTGTCGTCGACCACGGCAACCGTGACGCTGCTGGTGGTGTCCAGCGCCTCGAAGTTGCCGCCGGTAGCAGCGGTGATGCTCAGGCCGAGGCTGTCGGGGCCTTGCAGGTAGACGTCGTCGACGCGGCTGTCGAAGGTCACGCTGCCGCTCAGCTCACCGGCGGCGATGGTGATCTGCTGACCGTTGGAGAGCGTGATCACCAGGGCACTGCCCTGGGGGGCGTGGTCGACGCTGGCGGTGACGGTGATCTGGCCGCCTTCGGTGACCTGCTCGGGCGCGCTCAGGGTGACGGTGGTGACGTCGCTGTCATCGACCACCGTAACGGCAGGAATACCACCAACCGTCAGCTGGTCATATCCACCACCGGTGGTGCCCGCAACAGTAAATTCGATTTGCTCCGCACCCTGCTGATAGGGGTCGTCGACGCGCGTAGTCACCAACACGGAGCCAGACGTCTGGCCTACGGCGATAACGATTTGCAGCCCATTGGATAGCGTAATGACGAGCGGGCTTCCACTAGGCGGCACACTGACATTGGCAACGATTAGGAAGGAGCTGCCTTCAACGACCACGCCCCCCTCTCCGCTTACTTCCCCAGGATTCTGCCCTTGGCCAGCTAACGGTACGATCGCAAAAGTAATCTCGCCGATGACTGGTGCAATCTGCACGTCATCCTCGATGGTAGGCAAGAAAAAGTTCTCTTCCTCTACGAGTAGTGTACCGGCCTGTCCAACGCCATAGTCGAACGTAAGCGAGTCGGTCCCCTCGGCAACGCGCGCCAGTCGCACGAAGCTGTGGCCACCATCGGCGCCGGCGCCGCCTCCGGCGCCCGCAGCCGTAGCATCAAGAATATCCAGCAGGTCTACCGTGTCGTCGTCCAGGGCGGCCAGCAGCGCCTCGAGATCGGCATCCAGGGCAGCGAAATCGGAAGCGTCCAGGTCGCTGTCGGCACCAAGCTCGGAAGGCAGGGTAACTTGCTCGCCGGCTTCCACCAGGGTGGGCGCCAAGCCATCATCGAAATCCAGCTGCGCGCTTCCGCCATCGGAGGTGACCAGCACTTCACCCTCTTGCAGGGTGTCACCGATACGCAGTTCGCGCAGATTGCCTTGCGCATCACGGGCCCAAGCCTGGCCGGTAATGGAAACGACGGTTGCAATCGCCATGGTATTCCCCTTTGTCGGATGAGTGCTGGCCGGGTTAGAACGGATAGGCCAAGCGAGGTGAAGGTGATGTCACAACGCTACGTTACATATCGATACACAGCTATTGGACCGTAGGACAGGCGCGCACTCGCGAGATGAACGGCGTTGGAAAACAGGAAGGTCTTGAAAAGGCGCGCTGCCAGGAGCTCATATACGCCGAGGTGACGGCCATTCGCCTAAGGCAAGGCGCACCGGGCTCATGAGGCACAAGCCCGGTGACAATGAGCCAAGGCACGCCGCGCTTCAGGCGATACGCTCATCCTGAACGGCCAGCTTGAGCAGCAGTTGCATGCGGTCGCGTACGCCCGTCTTGCGGAAAACGGCGCCGAGATGTGCCTTAACGGTACGCTCCGTGATATTCAGTCGGCGCGCCACTTCCTTGTTGCTGACGCCTTCGGCAACGGCCATCGCCACGGCACGCTCGCGCTCCGTCAGCTCGGAAAGAAGCTCCTGCGAAACGCGCTCGGCTCCGCCTAGCCCCTTGAAGGTTGCCCCAAGCACCCTGTTCAGCAGTTCAGCCGGCACCCAGACGCCCTGGTTTGCGGTGACCAGCGCAGCCTGTTGCAGGAGATTGGGTGCCAAAAGCGCATGGGCATAGCCACGCGCCCCCGATTGCAAGGCGAGCATGGCCTCCTGTTCACTCGGCGCCAGCGACAGCGCCAGCACAATCGCCCCCTGGCTGGCCAAGGAGGAAGCCATTGCCGGCCACTCAGGACAATCCGTCATGAGCCAGGCATGGTCGCCGTGCTGAACCCGTGCGCGAGCCTGCTCCGTCCCGGTTAGCTGGCCATCGGGAAATGCGCTGTGCCAGCGCGGGACATCGCCTCGCCGTGAACTGACAAACCAGTGTGCCATTATCGTTCCCCCATGGAGTTGCCCCAGGCCCGCAGAACGGGTTTGAGCAGGAACTGCATCACGGTGCGCTTGCCGGTCATGATGTCGACCTGTGCCGTCATGCCCGGGATGACCTGGATATCGCTTCCCAGGCCCTCGCCCTCGAGCGTGCGCACGCGCACCAGATAGAAGGTGTTGTCGTTATCGTCCGTGATCGTATCCGCACTGATATGGTCGAGCTCGGCGGATAGACCACCAAAGATGGCAAAATCGTAGGCCGTCAACTTGATGGTGGCCGGCTGCCCGGGGCGCAGGAAGGCGATGTCCTGAGGGGCGATCCGCGCCTCGACCAGCAGTTGGTCACCGCTGGGCACGATATCCACCACTTCCTGGCCGGGCTGAACCACGCCGCCAAGGGTGGTGATGCTCAGGCGCTGCACGACCCCGTCCACCGGAGAGCGGACCTCGGCCAGGCGCACCCGGTCCTCGAGGCCTGCGCTGGTTTCATCGAGCGCGTTGAGATCCCCAAGGGTCAGCGCCAGGTCGTTGCGCCATTGGCTGCGGCGCTCGACGCCGAGCTCGCGCAGCTGGGTGCGAGATTCTTCGACGGCGGCCTCGAGACGCGCCACGGCCGCCGCCGCCTGGTTCCGCTCACCCGTGGCGCGCGAGACCTCCCGCTCCAGGCGCAGGACATCGACTTCGGACACCGCGCCCGACTGCAGCAGCGGCCGCGTCAGGTTCAGCTCCTGGGTGGCCATGTTCGCCTCGCGCTGGGCGGTATCACGCCGGGCCTTGGCCTCGTTGAGCTCCTCTTCGCGCTGGCGTATCCGGTCGCGCAGGATGCTCTCCTGTTCGCGCAGCTCTTCCCGCCGGCTTTCGTAGAGCTCCCGCTCCTGGGCCACGATCTGCGGCGCTTCCGTGCGCAGCTCATCGCTGGGTTCGAAAGGGGTATCCGAGATCAGCGCGCGCAAGCGCTCGGCCCTGGCCTTCAGCGCCAGCGCCTGGGCACGGTTCTCGCGGAAGGTGGCGACGAAGCGCGTTGGATCGATGCGCATCAGCACCTCTCCCGCTTCGACCCGCTGGCCTTCACGCACGAGGATCTCCTGCACGACGCCACCGTCGAAGGACTGCACGCGCTGCAGCTGGCTTGAGGGGATGACTCGTCCCGTGCCGCGGGTCACTTCATCGATCGAGGCAAAGTAGGACCAGGCGATCAGTGCGCAGAAGGCGATCAGTACGGTATAGAGAAACAGACGGGCACGAATCGGGTCCTGCTGCAGCCTTGCCCAATCGGCATCGCTGCTCCAGTCACGATTGAGGTGCGCCGCCGTCACGCGCTTGGAGAAGAGCCGGTCCATGAAAGGCCGGAAGGCTTTGCCACCGGCTTCCGAGAAACGTCCTATCGCTTCGAACCCCTGCTGTTCGGCGCTCTTGCCGCGGGTGGGTGGCTGTTGCATCGCCATCAGCCTGCCCTCCCGATCTGGCCTTTGCGCAGCGCTTCCACCACCTGGTCGCGCGGCCCGTCGGCAACCACCTTGCCGCCGTCGATCACGATGATGCGATCCACCAGCGACAGCAGCGAGGTTCGGTGGGTGACGACAAGTAGGGTCTTGCCATGGGCATACTGCTTCAGGTTGGCCTTGAAGCTCTCTTCACTGGCGTGGTCCATGGAGCTGGTGGGCTCGTCGAGCAGGAGGATCTGGGGGTCATGGACCAGTGCCCGTGCGATGGCGACAGCCTGGCGCTGGCCACCTGAAAGCATCTGCCCGCGCTCGCCCACCTGCAGGTCGACACCATGGGGGTGCGCATTGACCAGGCTTTCGAGCCCGCTGAGCTTGATGGCACGCAGCAGGGCATCGTCATCGACGCCATCGCTGCCGCCGCCTGCAACGATGTTGTCGCGCAGCGAACCGAAGAACAGGCTGACATCCTGGGGCACGTAGCCGATATGACGGCGCAGCTGCACCGGGTCGAACTGGCGCAGGTCGACGCCATCGAGCATGACGGCGCCGGAGGTTGGCGCGTAGAGCCCCAGCAGCAGCTTGTTCAAGGAGGTCTTGCCACATCCGACTCGCCCCAGCAGCGCCACCTTTTCGCCCGGCGCGATGGAGAGTGATATCTCACGCAGGGCGTCGCGCTCTTCGTCCGGATAGCGCAGCGATACCTTGTCGAAGCGTATCTCGCCACGCACGACGGGCCGGCTGATGAAGGACTTGCCTTCAGGACGCTCCACCGGCCGCTGCATGACGCCATCCAGCGACTCCAGTGCCGTCGAGGACTGGTGGTATTGGGCTAGCAAGGCCGCCGCCTGGCTTACCGGCGCCATGGCGCGCGAGGAGAGCATGTAGGCGGCAATGAGCCCGCCCTGGGTGAGGTTCCCGTCGATGATCAGGTAGACGCCGACAATGATGACGCACACCGCAACGGTGTGCTGCACCCACATGGCAACGTTGGACACCGAGGCACTCACCAGCCGCATCTGGGCCGAAGTGCGAGACAGGAAGGCGGTGGCCTTTTCCCACTGGCTCTGCAGACGGCTCTCCGCCCGCAGCGTCTTGACCGTTTCCAGATGCGAGAGCGATTCCACCAGGGTGGCGTTACGCTGCGCGCTGACTCGCCAGGTGGTCTCGGAAAGCTCGTGCATCTTGCCCTGTGCGGCCAGGGCATACAGCAGCACGATGGCGATCCCTCCCAGCACAGGCAGTACCAGCGGCGCCCCGATCAGCGCAATCACGCCGGCAAACAGCAGCACGAAAGGCAGGTCCACCAGGGCCACTACGGTCGCCGAGCCGATGAAGGCACGCACCGACTCGAAAGAGTGCAGCGTCGAGGCGAAAGAGCCCGTCGAGGCCGGCCGAGCTTCCATCCGCAGGCCTAGCACCTGGCCCATGAGGGCGGACGACAGCTTGACGTCGGCGCGGCTGGCGGCCAGATCCACAAAGGTACTGCGCATCAGCCGCAGGGCGAGGTCGAAGCAGAGCACGACGAAAATCCCGGCGGCGAGCATCCACAGCGTTTCGGTGGCGTGATTGGGAACCACGCGATCATAGACATTGAGGACGAAAAGCGGCATGGCCACGGCGAAGAGGTTGATCACTACCGAGCCCGCTACCACATCACGGTAGAGCCGGCGGTTTTCCCGGATCACGCCCCAGAACCAGTGCCGTGCACGCTGCGTGCCTATCTCGGGGCCACGGGCGTCGAAGCGAAAGCGCGGGCGCACGTAGATGGCCTGGCCGCTGTAGCTCTCGGCCAGGCCATCGAGACTCACCTCGGAGACGGCATCGCCCAGCTCCGGAAAGATCACCTGGGCACGGCGCCCCTTGAGGTCGAGCGCCTGGAGCACGCAGGCGCGCCCGGGCTCCAGCAGCAGCACGACCGGAAACAGCGCGGGGTTGAGCTGAACCAGGCGACTCTTGACGATGCGAGCCGTCATGCCGGCTCGCGATGCGGCACGAGCGAAGACCCCGGGCGTAAGCCGCCCGTCTTCGAGCGGCAGCCCGGCAGTCAACGACTCCGCCGTCACGGCATGGTCATGCGCCAGGGCAATCGTTTGCAGGCACTCCAGCAATTCGTCACGAACTGCCGAGCGAGCCGTGCCTGCCACGGAATCGAGCACTTCTTGTTGCGTCACAGTCACCTCGGATATGTCGCCCGCCCGGTGGCTCACCAGGCGGGCCTTCAGCCATGCTTATCCGAGCGTTTGCCCGGCGATTCACCTCGACCGCAACGCTTACCCCTGCACCGCATAGCTGTCGGGATAGCCGAGTTGCTCAAGCTGGCGACGCAGCGCACTGACTTCCATGTGATCGGCAATCGGACCTATCTGCACGCGATGCAGGCCTGGCGTGCTGACCAGCCGTGCGGGCTGGTCCAGCATGCCGCTCAGCTCATGCCCCACGCTCTCGGCGCGCTGCGCATCCTTGAGTGCTACGACCTGCAGGTAGGTGCCCGCCGGCGCGTCACGCTCTGCCTGACTTGCCACCAAAGGCTGCTGCGCTGCGTCTGCCAGCACTTCTGCGTAGATACCGCCAAAGGGCTGCGCAGCGGCCCATGCCTCAGCCGGGCTCGAGGCGGCCAGCTGGAACGCACCGCTATTCGACTGGCTCTGCACGCCGGGCCAGGCGGACATGTCCAGGCTCTCGCCCACACGCTCCAGCGTGACCTCGACGCGGCGGTTCTGGCGGCGCCCTTCCGGCGTGCTGTTGCTGGCGACCGGCTGGCGCGAGCCGTAGCCACGGGTCTCGATCAGGCTACGATCGACGCCCTGCCCGGCCAGGTAATCGCCTACGCTATCGGCACGACGCTGGGACAGCGGATCGTTGATGGCATCGCTTCCGGAGCTGTCGGCATGGCCGGCGATGAAGACCCGCGCCAGGTCGGTCCGGTCGCGAATCTGCTGGGCCAGCTGGGCCAGCTGCTGGCGGGCATCGGGTCCAAGATCCGCGCTGTTGACGGCGAACAGCGCATCGGCAGAGAGCGTCACGTCGGGAGCCCGCGTAGGCGCCGGGGCGCTGATGCCGCGGGTGAAGTCGGCCAGCGTGAAGCCTTCCGGCCCGGATACGGGGCACAGGATGCTCGGTTCGAGCGCCACGCCGTCGCTGAGCAGCTCCGCCAGCGACGGCATGTCGTCGCGCATCACGCCCAGGGTCTGCATCAGCTGCCCCATGGCCGCCAGGGTGCGGGCATCGGCCAGGGCGATATCGTACTGGGCATTGGCGTAGGCCCGGCTCGCCTCGAAGAATTCGTTCTCGCTGTCGAGCACGTCGAGCAGCGTCCGCTGGCCGATATCGAACTGCTGCTGGTAGGCCCCGCGCACCCGGTCGATGGACTGGCGATGCTCGTTGAGGTAGCGAATCTGCTCGCGCAGGCGTCGCGTGTCGTTGAAGGCGATCTGGGTGGTCTGGCGCACGTTGTGGCAAACCAGGTCGCGCTAGTTGACGGCCTGCTCGACGCGGTCGCTGGCCGCCCGGAAGGAGGCGAGATCGCTGCCGCCGCGGTACAGGTTCATGCTGGCAACCAGCTCGACGCTGTGACGGTCGCGACGCCCGAAGTCGTCGAAGCCGTTTTCATTGTTGCTGGTGCCGGTACGGCCACGCAGGTCGAGACGAGGCTGGAAGGCGGACTGGGTGCCGCTCCTCTGCGCCTGGGCGGCTTCGATATTCTCGATCGCCGCATGGAACTCGGGGTTGCCCTGGAACGCCAGGTTGACCGCCTCGGCGACCGAAGGCGGCAGCCGGTCGTCCAAGGGCGGCGCCGGCGCCAGGTTCTCGGCCGGCAGGGTACCGACGATACGCAGGTAGCGAGCGGTGACATCGTGCAGGTTGGAGGCTTCGGTCATCAGGTTCGACTCGGCCAGCGCCAGTCGACCACTGATCTGCTCGAGATCGACACCGCGCCCTGCACCGGAGCGCACCCGATCCTCGATCTGGGTGAACACCCGCAGGTGATCGGCGTAGTTGTCCTGCGCCAGCCGCACCAGCTCCCGGAAGCGGCTGACGTCCAGGTAGGCCCGTACCGCCTCGAGCGCAACGCTTTCGCTGGCGCCCAGCAGCTCGTAGTAGCGCACCAGCTTGGCCCGATCGAGCCGTGCGACCTCGCTGCGGGTCGCAAAGCCATCGTAGAGCATCTGGGTCAGGCGCAGCTCGGCAAACTCGGTGTCGTAGCTGCCACGGTTGTCGCCTTCACGTCGTTCGCGACCGACCCCTGCCGCCGCATCGAGGCTCGGCAGGTAATATCCGCGCGCCACCCCGACGTCATGCCCGGCGGCATTCAGCCCGCTCCAGGCGGCAAGCACTTCAGGGTTGGTGGTAATGGCCTGGCGCACCACCTGCTGGAGATCGGCCGAACCCGGCGAGGCAAGGCCCGGCGGCAAGGTCTGGGCAATGGCAGATGAGAGCGGAAGCAATGCGAGGCTGGAACCCACCGCTACGGCCTTGGCCAGGCGATGGACACGATACGGTTCGGCTGCAGGTTTCATTGGGGTTCCCTTACATGAGGCCGCATCCGCTGTGCCCCGTGGCGCAAGCAGTGTCGGCGGTTCGGTGATGTATTTATTATTTTTTGTGGGGACGCTTCGCGAGAGGGGTGGAAGCTGTATTCGCACTCACTAAACAAGTAAGTCTCATGCATTTTATGGCTGCATCACTCACCCAGACACCAGGTATGAAACTCTTGGAACACTAGGAGTGAGCACAGGCAGTCTCTTTCATCAATGTAAGTAAGCGTAACCGAGCTTTGCCGTTTGTCCAATAGGGGCTCAATCACTTTTTTTGCACTGCGGCGACGTTTCAACGAAGCCTCTACCTAGGCCTGCTCAGGGGCACCGGAAAGGCGCTCTCTTGCCGCCAGCGCAAACATGCTATGGTCGGGTTTGTCACGACAGGGCCGATACGAAAAGGAGACCGCCATGTCCGCCTCGGAAATCCAAAAAACAAGGGTAATCAATGAGCTGCGCGGGTTTATCAAGAAGCTTCTGCAAGAACCCCAGATCCTCGAGCGCTCCCTCGAGATCGCCCGGCGCCATTACGGCGACGATCGCGCCGACGACGCCATGACCCACATCGCCAACGAGATATCCGATTCCACCAGCGTGCATATCCCCGAAGACCCCGCCGAACACTCCGAAGCCGACCGCCTGTTTCTGGAACTGCTGAAGGAAGTGGTCAGCGAAGAACAGGCGCTCTATTGACCGCCAGCCAACCTGAAGACACCCGGCGCTGCGTTTATCCAGGCGGCCTTCCGCTGCGCCGGGCCTGCACAACGCCTCTCTGATAGAATGAAATCAGTTGTTTCACCTCTTTTCACAAGTGTTTGCCAATGTATGTTTCGCTCCTTTGCCGACACGACCCAGCGCCTGCTACCCATGCGGCAGGACGCGACAAGGGTCGCACCTTTCGTGTCACGGGGGCTCACGCACTTTGGCATCTACCGCGGCCTGTGAAAAATAACTCCGACACCCTCTTTCTCACCCTGCCCGACTGAGCTACAACGAAAAGAGAGCGGTAGCGAAACGCGGGGCGCCGGGAAACGCTGGAACGCAGCCAAGGGCATGCGATGGCCTTGTCCGGCACCTCCTTGCCAATCGCTGCCGTGGATGACGCGCAGACCTGACGCCTGTGTTTCCTGGGATTTGCAACCGGTCGGCAGGGGGTGACGCATGGGGTCGGGCAAGAGTTCATCACACCACCGCAGGTCGGACATGACGTGGCTTGCCGACGGTGAATCGCGCGAGCACAGATCGCCCTTTCTGCAAGAGCCCGGGCTGTCGCCGGCCTCGCCCCCCGCGAGTGCAGGCTCGCATCGCTACCTCTATGTCACGCTGGGCATTCTGCTGGTCCTGTTGGGGGTAACCCTGGCCACCCTGCTGGTAGCCGAAGCCAGAACCTCCCATTTCCAGGCGCAGGAACTGTCGCGCTACGCAGGCACCCTGCGCTACAGCATGGCCCCCGGCAGGAGCGATCGCATCCGCTTTCCCAGCCATGGGCCTTTCGACGAACGGCTGGGCTATACGCGCCTGCCCGAGTTCGAACAGCGCCTGATCGACAGCGGCTACGACATCACCCACCAGGCCCGCTTCTCCAGGGCGCTCATGGAATACACCGAGCGCGGCTTCTTTGCCCCCTATGCGGAAAAGACGCAGGCGGGGCTGACCCTGAGCGAGTGTCGCGGTGAAACGCTCTACCAGTTCCGCCATCCCCAGCGGCAATATGCGCACTTCGATGCCGTTCCGCCACTGGTGGTGCAGACCCTGCTGTTCATCGAGAACCGCCACCTGCTGGACGAGAGCACGCCCTATGCCAATCCTGCCGTGGACTGGCCCCGCTTCACCAAGGCGGCCTTCTCGCAGATGGGCCGCGCCCTCGACATGCCCGGCCAGTCGTCCGGCGGCAGCACCCTGGCCACGCAGATGGAGAAGTACCGCCACTCGCCTCGCGGGCGAACCGATTCGCCCATGGAAAAGCTGCGCCAGATGGTCTCGGCCAGCGTGCGCAGCTACCAGCACGGCCCCCAGACGCTGACCGCCCGCCAGGACGTGGCGCTGCATTATCTCAACACCGTGCCGCTGGCGGCCGCCCCTGGCTATGGCGAAGTGCACGGCCTGGGCGACGGCCTGTGGATCTGGTTCGGCAGCGATTTCGAACAGCTCAACCAGGCGCTCGCGCCGGCCACCGACAAGCCTGCCGACCTGGCTGCCGCCGGGCTGGCCCTGCGCCAGGTCACGGCGCTGATGATCGCGCAGCGCCGCCCGTCATGGTACCTGGCAGAGGGACGCCCCCATCTGGAGCGGCTGACCGACAGCTACCTGCGCCTGATGGCCGAAAGCGCCTGGATCAGCCTGGCGCTCAGCCAGGCGGCGCTGCGCCAGCGCCTCAGCTTTCGTGATTTCAGCCAGGACCCCGTGCGGCTGCGGGTCGAGCAGGACAAGGGGCTGCAGATGGCGCGCCAGCGCCTGGCGACGCTGCTGGGCACCTCGCTCTATGACCTGGACCGCGTCGACTTCCAGGCGCGCACCACCCTGAACGGCGCCCTCCAGAACGAGGTCACGGCCTACCTGCACCGCCTCGCCGATCCCGAGTTCGCCGCCGAGATCGGTCTTCTCGGAGAGCGGCTCCTGAGCAGCGACAAGACCGAGGCCGTGCGCTACAGCTTCACGCTGCTGGAACGCAGCGACGACGGCTTCCGCGTGCGCGTGCAGACCGACAACACCGGCCAGCCCTTCGACATCAACGAAGGCAGCAAGCTGGAGCTTGGCTCCACCGCCAAGCTTCGCGTGCTCGCCACCTACCTGGAAGTGGTCGCCGAGCTTCACCAGCGCCATGCCGGCCAGCCCGGCGAGGTCCTGCGCGCCATCGAGGTCGATCGGCAGGACACGCTCAGCCGCTGGGTGCTCGACCAGCTGGCGGCGAAGCCCGACCTCAGCCTGCACGAACTGCTCCAGGCCGCCATGGAGCGCCGCTATTCGGCCAGCCCGGCCGAAGCCTTCTTCACCGGCGGCGGGCGCCACACCTTCAACAACTTCCGGCGCGAGGACAACGGGCGCAACCCCACCCTCTCGGAGGCGATGCGTGAATCGCTCAACCTACCGTTCATTCGCCTGATGCGCGACCTGGTGCGCTACAGCACCCACCAGCGCGAGCCCCGCAGCACGCTGCTGGAGAACGACGCCGACCCGCGCCGCCAGGAGTACCTGGCGCGCTTCGCCGACCGCCAAAGCCAGGTGTTCCTGCAGCGCTTCTGGCGCAAGTACCAAGGACAGGGCAGCGAAGCCCGCCTGACGGCCTTCCTCGGCGGGCTGCAGCTGTCGGCGCCACGCCTGGCGGCGGTCCATCGCTACCTGTTCCCCGAGGCCGACCGGGACACCTTCGCCGCGTTCCTGCACGAATGGCTTCCCGAAGGCAGCCGGCTCGACGACAGGCAACTGGAGGCGCTCTATGCCCGCTACGCGCCGGAAGCCCTGACCCTGTCGGACCAGGGCTACGTGGCACGCGTGCACCCGCTGGAACTGTGGCTAGTGGGCTACCTGCTCGATCACCCCGGCGCCAGCCTGGCGGAGGCCACCGCCGCCAGCCGCGAGCAGCGCCAGGAGATCTACGGCTGGCTGTTCAAGACCCGCCACCGCAGCGCACGCGATGTGCGCATCCGCACCATGCTGGAGGTAGAGGCCTTCGTCGACCTGCACCGGCGCTGGCAGCGGCTGGGCTATCCGTTCGACCACCTGGTGCCCTCGCTGGCCACCGCCATCGGCTCCTCGGGGGATCGCCCGGCAGCGCTGGCCGAACTGGTGGGTATCATCCTCAACGACGGCGTGCGCCTTCCCACGCTGCGCATCGACACCCTGCAGTTTGCCGTCGACACCCCCTACGAAACGCACTGGCTGCCCGCCGACGAACAGCGCTACCGGGTGATGGCGCCCGAAGTGGCCGCCGTGCTGCGCGAGACGCTTTCACAGGTAGTGGAAGGCGGCACCGCCCGTCGCCTGCAGGGCAGCTTCACGCTGGAGAATGGCGAACTGCTGGCCATGGGCGGCAAGACCGGGACCGGCAACAACCGTATCGAGAGCGTGTCGCGCAGTGGCCAGGTCATCAATTCACAGGCCAGGAATCGCACGGCCACCTACGTCTTCTTCCTGGGCGACGACCATTTCGGCACCCTGACGGCCTATGTGCCGGGCAGCGAGTCGGACAGCTTCCGCTTTACGTCGGCGCTGCCGGTGCAAGTGCTCAAGGGCATGGAGCCGATACTTCGTCCCTACCTCACCCCAGGCGCCCAAACCCGCTGCCTGCCCCAGGAAGACAGGCTGCTGCAGGCCGGGGCCCCCTCCGCGCGCCCTGCCTCGGCCTGAGCCGTTCGCCACCAAGTGGCACCACTTCGCAGCAAAAAGGCCCGTCGCGACGGTTCGCGACGGGCCTCATGGCGTAAGGGCATGGCTCAGTTGCAGGGCACGACCTTGCGCAGGGTGTCCTTCGCCCACAGCGTCTGGCCGTCCGGCGTCTTGCCGTGATCGTTCCAGCGCTCGGCCACCTCGAGGCAGAAGGAGCCGGACGGCTCGGTCCGCACATCGGGGTTGGACGGGCGTTCCCCGCCGATGCGCAGGTAATCCGGGCTTTCGGTCGTGTAACGGGGAGCAATGGTCGTGTTGCCGGCACATCCAGCCACCAGGGTGGCTACCAGCAGAATGGGCAAACAGCGGCGCAAAGGCATGTTCACGTACCCTCAAAGTGGTGTCGTACACCGGCAGACATTGCCGGTAGCGCTAGATAGCATTCGCCAAGCAGAAGCGTCAACGTTTTTCAAACAGCGTTTCGCTTGTGGTTCGTCGGACACCGATCGAAGCGCTAACCTGAAGGCAGATCCTTTGGACAATGGAATGTCATGCCCATGGCCGATGCCGCACCGGAACGACACTATGCCCCTGATCCCAGCCTGCTGGAACGATGGGCTGCCCGCTTCATGCGCAAGCACAATACCAGGCAGGACCTGCCGGAGCGGCCACGACAGGCAAGCGAAATCGAGGCACTGCGCCGCATCCGGCGCCGGGCGGTAGGCTGGGCCATGCTGGCCGGCATTATGTCGGGGGGCATCATCGGCGGCATGGAGTGGTTCATGCGTCAGGGGATGCTCGATGGCATGCAGGACATGACCCTGATGGAACAGATGCCCTACTGGATCGGCTTCTTCGCCGTGGCGGGGGTGGTGAGCGCGGTGGAGATCCTCTTTCTCTACTGGAATGCCCTGCGTGGCGTAGCCTCGATCAGCCGCATCGCCGACGCCCCGCTGCACGGCGGCTCGCATTCTGGCCTGATCCTGCGCGGGCTCTCCCGGGTGGCGCTGGAGTTTCCCAGCCCCCGGCATCGCATCTACGGCATCGACCCCTATGCCTACATGGCCGGCTGGAAGCTCACGCTCATGGCCGTGATGTACCGCATGAAGGTCGGGGTGAGCAGCTTCGTGCTGCGGGTCCTGGTGCGTCGCGTGCTTGGCCGCGTCGCCTTGCGCGGGCTGCTGCCGCTGATCACCGGCCCGCTGTACGCCCTCTGGAACGCCATCATTACCTGGCGGATCGTGAACAAGGCCTGGGAGCAGGCCCTGGGCCCCTACGCCATCGATGCCTGGATGGATCACCTTCAAACCAGGCGTCACCCGCTCGGGGCAAACGCGCGCCACGCCCTGCTGCATGCGGTCGGCGAGATGCTGATGCGTAACCAGGATGCGCATCCCAATCATGTCTATCTGCTGTCTCGCCTGATGCCGCTGGCCGGCGAGGCGGAGCGCCACCTGGAGGTGGACTGGCCCCGCCATCGCCTGACCCTTGCCCGGCTGCCCGCGGTGGAGCAGCGCCTGGTGCTGGATACGCTGCTGCTGGCGGTGGTGGTCTCGGGCAAGCCCGGCGGGGCGCGCATGACCTTCCTGGTAGAAGCCCATATGGCCTGCGCCAAACCCTACCCCATCCAGCGGGTGCGGGCCTGGCGCGAGCGGTTCATGAAAGGCCAGTCGCTGGTGGTGCAGGCCGCGGGCACGCCCTGAAGGCCACCGCCGGCTCGTCTTTCCTCGGCGAGCCGGCAGCAGCGTGGGCCGCTACTGTTCGAGAATCGCCCGGCAGGCGGGCGGCAGCGAGCGGCCGGGGCTTGGGTAGACGTCGGGGCGCGGCGTGGCGGCGATGGCAGCACAGCCGTCGCCGGGCGGCGGCGCAGGCTGGTCGATGCACTCCGGCTGGCCGGGCGGGCAGCGCAGCCGCACGTGCAGATGCTCATCATGTGAGTGCCAGGGGCGCACCAGGCGCAGCCAGGCGCGGTCGTCCCATTCGCGCTCGCAGAGGTCTCGCTTGACCGCCCCGTCGACGAAGATTCGCGCCACCCGGGGGTCGTCGGCCGCCAGCCGAATGAGCTCGGCGTGCTCGTCGGTCCACCGCTCATCCAGTCGCTCGGTGCGCGGGTCGACCAGGATCGGCTGCTCCAGCTCCTCACGTTCGCTGCGTTCGAGGAACGGCAGGTCGAGCCGGAACCAGATATCGACATCCAGCCCGGTCTGATGGCTCACGTGCCCATAGGGCATGGGGCCACCGCGCGGCTGGGCCATGTCGCCCACCAGCATCGGCCCGAAGCCCGCCTCGTTGACGCGCAGCCCAAGGCGTTCGATGTAGGCGATCAGCGTGGGATGGCCATAGTGGCGATTACGCTCGATATCCACGGCCTGGTAGCCGACCCCTTCCAGCGGCAGCGCTTCGGCTCCTGCGATACAGCCGCCGTCGAAGGGGCCGATCACGCGCGGGGGGCCGGCCAGCGGCTCGCTCACCTCCGCCCAGGCGCCCGGGCTGGCGGGCGGTGCCTGGGCATGCGCCGGCGCACTCGCCGCCAAGGCGGCAAGCGCCAATAACAGGACGCCCACGTTGCGTGGGCGTCGAACACTTGTCGTATCGCTCATCTCTCTTCCTTGCTGGGGTGTGGATCCTCACTCGCGCTCTTGCCGGGCCAGCCATTCCAGGCCAGGGCGATAGAGCATTTCATGCTCGCCTTCGAACAGCACGAGCTCCACCGGCCCGGACTGGATATAAAGCAGCACCGACGACTCGGCCTCGTCGAACAGGGGGAATTCCCGTTCGTCATGGGTGGAACGCTCGAGCAGCGCCTGCGGTATCTCGCCCTGCTCCATCAGCTGGTCGATCTGCGCATCAGGAATCCGATCCCCTTCCTCCACCAGGTCGTTGAATGCCCATAGCGCCTGGTTGGGGGGCACGGTGTCATCGTCGATGCCGTGGGCGATCAGTACGCGCAGCTGGCCGGCCACCTCGGGCACATGGGCCTTTGGGCTGCGCTGCACGCACTCGTCGTGCGCCTGGCTGCCCGCTTCCGGCACGCCACCACAGGCGTCGGCGATCTCCCCGGCATATTTCTCACCGCGCTCGTCATTCCATTCATGCCAACGGACCAGGTCGTAGACGGGCACCCATGCGGCTACCCCGGCAAACACCTCGGGATTGCGGCTCGCCAGGTGCAGGGCGTTCATGGCGCCGCCGGAATAGCCCAGCAGGTAGATGCGCGATTCATCGACATTGGCGTGCTCGCGCGCGTAGGCCAGCGCATCCTCCATGTCGGACATGACCAGATCGGAGGCCGTCGACTCGGGCCGACCATCGTTCTCGCCACGGAAATCGGGATGGATGAACGCCCAGTCGTTGGCCACGGCGAACTGCCCGAGCGGGATGTCGATGTTTTGCAGGTAGTCGGTGCTCCAGCTGTGCAGCACCACCAGCAACGGCCGCTCCTCCTCCCCTTCGGGGGCGTAGAACAGCGCCGGCTGCTGGTAATCGTCCGCCGAGGAGGGAATCTCGATATCCTCGATATCGGGCAGGTACTCCTGCCAGGTTGCCAGGTCGGCGTCCACCAGCCCGCCAGGGAACTCGCTGACCCGCAGATGCTCGCTGGGATGCTCGTACGAAGTGGATTCGGCGTCGCTGGAGGCCTCATGCCCGAGCAGCTGTCCAGGCGCCGGCTCGCGCGCCTGGGCCTGGCCGACCCCGGCCAGCAGCACGGCGGCGGAAGCGCCTAGCACCAAGGCACGTCCCGTGGCACGCAGGCGAGCCGATACCAGGCGTGCGGGCGTGGCGTTGGCGTGGGTACAGGACGGATACAGCGGGGCAATACGGCCTATGGATTCCATGGCGAGTCTCCCTGACGGCGGGTGCTTCCTTTCGTTGTGTCTTCAAGCTTCGCCTTCAGTCTAGTCGCCGAAGCGGGGCTTGCCAGCCGTGCGAACGGAGGGGCATTACCCGGCTCATGCTCGCCTCCGCCAGCAAAGCCGCGGTTGCGGCGGGCTTACCAGGTCGCTCATGCCAACGAGCGCTCAGGGGTCCCGCCACGTCACCCGCCCTTTGCCTGGCACCGTCACGCCCTCCAGGCTAGGCGGCTCGCCCCCGGCCGACTGGCCCAGCACGCTGAAGGAGCCGTCGGTTTCCAGCACCACGGCCTCGGCTTCGCTCAGCGAGGCCATGCCGGCGGCGCGAACGGCAGCAAGAATCTCATCCTGCGTCACCCTCGCCTTGCGCAGCGCCTGGGGGAGGCACTCCCCCCGCAGCACCAGCAGCGCAGGCTCTCCTGTCACCAACTGGCGCACCCAGCGCTTGCGCACGCTCGCCCAGGTGACCAGGTACTGCATGCCCACGAGCAGCGCGAAGGCCAGCACCCCCTGCGCCAAGGTCACATCCTTGCTCAGCATGACGGTCGCCAGCACCGAGCCGAGCGCGACCGTCACCACCAGGTCGAACGCATTCATCTTCGACAGGGTGCGTCGCCCGGAGATGCGCAGCACGAACACCAGGCTCACGTAGCCCAGCACCCCGAGTACCGCCGTGCGCAGCAGCGCCGGTAACGCGTCGAAAAAGATCGGATCCAAGCCAGCCTCCCTGTCCCACCGTCCTGGCTTCAGCCTAGTCCAAGCCGGCGCCGGCACGGGGGATGCCCGGCGCGCGCCCGCACCGGGTGCAGTCACCGCCCAACAGGGCTACAATCGAGGGTCTGATTTTCTTGGGAATTCCAGAGCCGATATGTCGAACAACGCAAGCGCCCCGCGCAAGATCCTGGTCACCAGTGCCCTGCCCTACGCCAACGGCTCGATCCATCTCGGCCACCTGCTGGAGTACATCCAGACCGATATCTGGGTGCGCTTCCAGAAGAGCCGCGGCCACGAATGTCACTACGTGTGCGCCGACGACGCCCACGGCACCGCGATCATGCTGCGCGCCGAGCAGGAAGGCATCAGCTCGGAGGCGTTGATCGAGCGCGTCTCCCGGGAGCATCAGGCCGACTTCGCCACCTTCGGCGTGGCCTTCGACAACTACCACTCGACCCACTCCGAAGAGAATCGCTACTTCAGCGAGCTGATCTACACCAGGCTGCGCGACCGTGGCCATATCGCCACCCGCGACATCGAGCAGATGTACGACCCGGTGAAAGGCCTGTTCCTGGCCGACCGCTTCATCAAGGGCACCTGCCCCAAGTGCAAGGCCGTCGACCAGTACGGCGACAACTGCGAGGCCTGCGGCGCCACCTACACCCCGGCGGAGCTGATCGACCCGGTTTCGGCCATCTCGGGCGCCACCCCCGAGGTGCGCAGCTCGACCCACTACTTCTTCAAGCTGCCCGACTTCGCCGACTTCCTGCAGGAGTGGACCCGCGGCGGCCACGTGCAGACGCAGATCGGCAACAAGCTGCAGGAGTGGTTCGAATCCGGGCTCAACGAGTGGGACATCTCCCGCGATGCGCCCTACTTCGGCTTCGAGATTCCCGACGCCCCGGGCAAGTACTTCTATGTGTGGCTGGACGCGCCCATCGGCTACCTGGCCAGCTTCAAGCACCTGTGCGACCGCACCGGCATCGACTTCGACCGCTACTGGAAGAAGGACAGCGAGGCCGAGGTCTATCACTTCATCGGCAAGGACATCGTCTACTTCCACGCGCTGTTCTGGCCGGCCATGCTGCACGGCGCCGACTTCCGCACGCCCACGGCGGTGAACTGCCACGGCTTCGTCACCGTGAACGGCGCCAAGATGTCGAAGTCGCGCGGCACCTTCATCAAGGCGGCCACCTACGCCGAGCAGCTGAACCCCGAATACCTGCGCTACTACTTCGCCGCCAAGCTCACCTCGCGGGTCGACGACCTGGACCTCAACCTGGACGACTTCGCCGCCCGCGTGAATGCCGATCTCGTTGGCAAGGTGGTCAACATCGCCAGCCGCTGCGCCGGCTTCGTCAAGAAGCTGGGCGACGGCAAGCTCTCGGCCCACTGCGCCGAGCCGGAGCTGGTGGCACGCTTCATCGCCGCCGGCGATGGCATCGCCGAGGACTTCGAGGCGCGCGAGTTCGGCCGTGCGGTGCGCAAGATCATGGAGCTGGCCGACGAGGCCAATACCTACATCGCCGACAAGGAACCGTGGGCGCTGGCCAAGCAGGAGGGACGCGAGCAGGAGGTGCTGGAGATCTGCTCGGTGGGCATCAACCTGTTCCGCCAGCTGATGGTCTACCTGGCGCCGGTGGTACCGGCCATGGCCGAGCAGGCGCGCGACTTCCTGAACCTCGATTCACTCGACTGGGCGAGCCGCCACCGCGTGCTGCTCGACCACCCCATCGCCCCGTTCAAGGCGCTGATGACCCGCGTGGAACGCGATAAGATCGACGCCATGATCGAGGCGTCGAAGGAGGACCTGGTGGAAGAGCAGAAACTGAAGGAGGCGGCCAAGGGGCCGCTGGCCGAAGATCCCATTGCCGGCGAGATCGCCTTCGACGACTTCGCCAAGGTCGACCTGCGCATCGCCCGCATCGCCAAGGCCGAGTATGTGGAAGGCGCCGACAAGCTGCTGCAGCTGACGCTGGAACTGGGCGGCGAGACGCGCAACGTGTTCGCCGGCATTCGCAGCGCCTACGCGCCGGAAGCGCTGGAGGGTCGGCTGACGGTGATGGTGGCCAACCTGGCACCGCGCAAGATGCGCTTCGGCATGTCCGAAGGCATGGTGCTGGCGGCAGGCAGCGGCGAGGGCATCTACCTGCTTTCGCCGGACACCGGCGCTGAGCCCGGCCAGCGAGTCAAGTAGCCGGCCTGGATTAAAGTTTGGCGGCCTGCGGTCGATCACAGCTAGTATTGATCCTCCTCGACTGACCGTAGGCATGCCGCACACATGACCCTTGCCGCCCTGGCTTCCCTGAGGCAACGCTTCCTGCTGGCGCTGCTCGGCGTGCTACTGCTTGCCCTGCTGGCGCTGGTGCTGGTCGCGCGCTACCAGGTCATGCCCATCCTGCTGGAAGACGAAGAGACCTTCGCCAGCAGCGAACTCGATCGGGTCGAGCGCGCCCTCGGGGGCGAGCTGAACCACATGCGACGCCTGGTGCAGGATTGGGCGCACTGGGACGACACCTACGACTTCGTGCGCGGCGAGCGATCGGAATACGTCGACTCGAACCTCTACGAGGCCACGCTCGAAACGCTCGAACTGCAGATGATGCTCTTCCTGGATAACGACAACGCCGCCCACTGGGTGGTCGGCTACGATGCAGCGGGCCAGTTCCACTCTTGCCCCGGCGCCTTGTCATCCTGCGGCTGGGCGGCGCCGGCGCTCTCGTTCCTCGATGCGCATATCCGCAGCGGGGTGGAGCCGGGCTCGCATACCTGGCTGCTGGTACTTCCCGAGCTCGCCATGGCCGCACTCTCGCCGATCTACCAGAGCCGGGAAGAAGCCCCCGCCGCGGGCTGGCTGGCCATGGTGCGCGCCCTCTCCGCGCCCTGGATCGAACAGCTGCGCGATACCACCGGCATCGAGCTGGAGCTGGCCGGCGTGCCTTTCGCCGAACCAGGCGAACGGTTGGAACGCCTTTCGCCCACGCAGATGCAAGCCAGCCGCTACATCGCCGCCCTGCCGCCGAGCCACGCCGTGCGCATCGATGCCTGGCTGCCCCGCCAGCGCTACCAGGCCACCCTGGAGACCTTCCGCTTCGCGCTCTACTGGACCAGCGGCGTCCTGATCGTCACCCTGCTGCTGGTACTGTGGCTGCTCGAGCGCATCGTGCTCTCGCCCCTGCGCCAGCTCTCCCGCTTCACGCAGCGCCTCCAGCACGACCAGGCCGAGACCATGCCGAACCGGCTGAACGCCCGCCGCGACGAGATCGGCACCCTGGCGCGCGAGTTCCAGCACCTGTGGCGACAGCAGCGACAGCAGTCCGAACAGCTGCTGACGCTGACCCAGCGCGATCCCTTGACCGGCATCGCCAACCGTCGCCTGTTCGACGAGCGCTTCGAGTTGCTGCTGAACCGCCGCCCGGAGCCGGGGCAAGTGGCGGTCATGATGATCGATATCGACCACTTCAAGCGCTACAACGACCACTACGGCCACCCGGCAGGCGACGCCTGCCTGATCGAACTGGCGAAATGCATGGATCAGCAGCTGGGCCGGCACGGCTTCCTGCTGGCCCGCACCGGCGGCGAGGAGTTCAGCGTGCTGCTGCCCGACACGCCCGTCGATACCGCCAGGCAGCACGCCGCCACGCTGCTCGCTTCCATCGAAGCCCTGGCGCTGCCGCATGCCGCATCGCCTACCGGCCCCAGCGTCACCGTCAGCATCGGTGTCGCCGCACGCGTGACTGGCAAGCTAGCCAACGCCGGCGCCATCATGAGCGCCGCCGACCAGGCGCTATACCAGGCCAAGAAAGGCGGCCGCAACCGGGTCTGCGCGTTCCACGAAGAAGCCGACCAGACAGCCTGAAGCGGTGCCGTCCGGCCCGCCGAGGTAGGCCCACCCCAGGCCAGCACGTATAATGCCTGCCTGTCGGCCCGGGCCGACGCTTCCTTTCGCGCCCAACAGGAGCACTCGTGACGGGCCCCCAGACACTGATCGAAGCCATCGACGCCCTGCTGCCCCAGACCCAGTGCGGCAAGTGCGGGCACCCGGGCTGCCGCCCCTACGCCGAGGCCATCGCAGCGGGCGAGGCGATCAATCGCTGTCCACCCGGCGGCGAGACCACCCTGGCCCAGTTGGCCGAGCTCACCGGCCAGGCGCCGCTTCCCCTCGCCGAGCCGGCCCAGGCGCCGCTGGTCGCGGTGATCCGCGAGGCGGAATGCATCGGCTGCACCAAGTGCATCCAGGCCTGCCCGGTGGATGCCATCCTCGGCGCCAGCAAGCGCATGCACACGGTGATCGCCCAGGAGTGCACCGGCTGCGAGCTTTGCGTGGCCCCCTGCCCCGTCGACTGCATCGACCTGCTGCCGCATCCGGCATGGCTGGCCGCCGAGGACGACGCCGCACGCCAGGCCTACCTGCAGCAGCGCGCCAGCCTCGCACGCCGGCGGTTCACGGCGCGCACGGCCCGGCTGGAACGAGAAGCCCAGCAGAAGCAGCGCGAACGGCAGCACCGCGCCATTCAGCAGCGCTCTCGCGTATCGCGCAGCGCCGCGCCTGGCGGTGAACAACGGCAGCGGCAGATGGCGGTGAAGGCCGCCGAGCAGGCGCTCAAGCGGGCGCGCCAACAGTACGACAGCGCCAAGCGCCGCCAGGACGACGCGGCGCTGCACCTGGCCGAGGCGCAGCTCGACCAGGCGACCCGCCTGCTCAACGAGGCCCGTGACGCGCTGCTGGCCACCCAACCGCGATAAGCGAATACCGCATGAACGCCCAGAAACGCTACGAGATCTTCGCCCGCCTGCGGGAGCACAACCCCCACCCCACGACCGAACTGAACTGGCAGAGCCCCTTCGAGCTGCTCACCGCCGTGCTGCTCTCGGCCCAGGCCACCGATGTCGGCGTGAACAAGGCCACCGCGCGGCTGTTCCCGGTGGCCAATACCCCCCAGGCCATCCTCGACCTGGGGCTCGACGCGCTCAAGCAGCACATCAAGACCATCGGGCTTTACAACACCAAGGCCGAGAACCTGATCAAGACCTGCCGCCTTCTGGTGGAGCAGCACGGCGGCGAAGTGCCGCGCACCCGCGCCGCTCTGGAGGCCCTGCCGGGCGTGGGGCGCAAGACCGCCAACGTCATCCTCAACACGGCGTTCGGCGAGCCCACCATCGCCGTCGACACGCATATCTTCCGCGTGGCCAACCGCACCCGCATCGCCCCGGGCAAGAATGTGGTCGAAGTGGAACAGAAGCTGCTGCGCCACGTGCCGAAGGCGTTCCTGCAGGACGCCCACCACTGGCTGATCCTGCACGGGCGCTATACCTGCGTGGCGCGGCGTCCGCGCTGCGGCAGCTGCGTGATCGAGGACCTGTGCGAATACAAGGAAAAGGTCGACATCGGGTGATGCCAAGGGCGCGTGAGCAGGCGCGTGCGACCAAGGGCGTTTTGCATCTCGCGGCCGAGTCGGTGACGATAGCGCGACAACAACGACCCACGAGCCCCGCATGACACTTCACGACCGCCCCATCGAGCAGCGGATCGAGGCGCTGCTGGCGCTGTCGCGCGAGCACGCCGACACCTTCTGCAGCCCCTCGGCCTGGCTGGCCCGCGAACGCTACCTGGCCACCCACCCGACCCGCATCCTGGCGATGAAGTGCATGGACGGGCGGATCCACCTGCCCCACGCGACCCGCACGCCGCTCGGCATCATCACGCCGTTTCGCAACCTCGGCGGCATCTTCCACCTGGGCTGGCCCTACCTGGGCGAGATCCTCACCCACGCGGTGGAACAGGCCATCCACACCGGCCACGGCGTGCTGATGCTGATCAGCTACCACTTCTCGCGCGGCGACCGACGTCGTGGCTGCGCGGGCTTCGCCTGCGACGCCGAGGCCGCGCTCGCCCACGCCCACGAGATTCGCCGCCAGGCCGAGCGGATCTTCGGCCGCGAGCAGCGCCACGTCTACCCGCTGGTGTGCGGCTTCGAGACCGACCAGGACGCTCTGGTGCTGCACGGCGAGACTGGCGCCATCCTGGACATGAGCGAGCTCGACCCGAGTTCCGCCGACAGCCTGGATCATCGCGTCGCCACGCTGTGCCCCGACATGCCGGCCGATATCCGCCGCGACCTGCTGCCACTGCTCATCGGCAACCTGGCGCACGTGGAGGAACTGCGCGGAACGCCCCGCGAGTTCGACCTGGAGCACCGTGAGTGGGTGATCTGCGTCGGGCGTGGATTCGACTTCCTGCACCTGCCGAATACCGCCCTGATCGTGGGGCCCTACAGCCCCGACCTGTCGCAGCCGATCGGCACCGCCGCCGCGATCATCGCGGCCAACATGCAGGCCGGGCGGATCCCCGACGACGGCTTCCTGCTGCTAGCCTCGACGCCGTTCGAATCGATCGGCGTGGACCGCGCCCGGGCCGAGATGAAGTCACGTTTCCTGGCCGAATTCGCCGCCTCCGTGATTCACCGCGAGCATCCGCAGCTGGCGCGCAAGATGCTGTCGCATACCGCCGTGGTGCACTGGCAGAGCCGCCGCCTGGAGCTGCTCGCCAACTGACCGCCCCAGACGGCTAGAACCCCAGCGCCTCCAGGCGCGTGGCCAGCGTCTCCAGCACCTCGATACCCTGCACGTCGGTCGGCAGCCAGGGCAGCCGCGGCCGCGGCCACCTGGCCAGCTCGGTGTCGATCCGGGCCAGGTAGGTAGCCTCCTGCTCGCGCCTGGCGCGCAGGAACTCGCCGTCGGCCTCCTCGGGAATCACCCGATTGACCAGCGTGCCGGCAACCGGCACCTTGACCGCTTCGAGCGCCTGCACCGCCCGAACGGTTTCGAGAATCGGCAGCCGCTCGGGGGTCAGCACGAACAGGAAGCCGGTGGTCTCGGCGTTCTCGATCTGTCGCCGCGCACGATGGAACAGCCGGCGGCGTTCGACCAGGGTACGGGCTACGTCACGCGTGCGTTCATCGAGGTCGCTGAAGGGATCCTCCTGGGGGTCGTCGAAGGGGGTGGCCACGTCACGCCCGCGCTTGGGCGTGAGGTGAGCGAGCACCTTGCCCAGCGCCTCGGACTTGCGATTGTGCGCCAGCAGGCCGTCGGTCCAGGCCGCCATGGCCTCGGGCAACGTCAGCAGGCGCAAGGTATGGCCGGTGGGCGCGGTATCGAAGATCAACAGGTCGTAAGGCGCCTGGTCATCGATGATGAGGCGCGACATTCGTTCCAGCAGCGCCGCTTCCTGGGTGCCGGGCGACTGCCGGGTCAGGCGCATCTGGCGCTCCAGCTCCTTCATCATCTCGGGCGCGGCGAAACGGCGCATCTGTTCGGTCACCCGCGCCAGGTGCGCCTCCACCTCGGCGTCCGGGTCGATCTCCATGGCATCGAGGTTGGGCAGCAGGCGCCGGGGCGAATCGCCAAGCTCGCGGTCGAAGACATCGCCCAGGCTATGCGCCGGGTCGGTGGATACCACCAGCACGCGGCGACCCCGCCGCGCCGCCAGCACCGCCAGCGCCGCCGACACCGTGGTCTTGCCCACGCCGCCCTTGCCGCCTACCCAGAGCAGGCGCTTGTTCAACAGTTCTTTCATCTCAGCAGCACCGGAAATGGTCGAGGGGGGAGTGCTCCATGCCCATGCGCCGGTGCCAGTCATGGAAGCGTTCCAGCAGCAGCGGCTGCAGCTCCAGGGTGTAATAGGCCGCGGGGTTGGGCACGCCCATCATTTCCGAGAACACCAGCAGCATGAACAGGTCGTCCTCGTCACGGCGTGACCGGGCGATCGCCCCGCGATAGCGCGCGGAATAGACCTCCTCGGCGAAGAAGCGGGCCTGGCCAAGCCAGGCCCGCACCCGCTCGAGACGAGGATCATGGCGGTTGTCATGATCGTCTTGCATCGGACCTCCGAGCGGTCACTCCTGCCGGGCCATCTCGGCGCGCGACCGCTTGAGCGCCGAGGCACACTCCATGGCCACCAGGATCGCCGCGACCAGCACCACGATGTCGAGGACCAGCAGGAACCAGTTGCCCTGTTCGTAGAAGGTACGCAGCTGGATCAGCAGCGCGGCAATGGTCATCACCAGCAGGAAGCACAGCGGCGCCAGGGTGTACCACATCGGCCGACGCAGGCGCACCAGCATGACGGTGATCACCAGCAGCGTGAGGCCGGCCAGCAGCTGGTTGGTGGTGCCGAACAGCGGCCAGATGATCATCCCGCCGGTGCCGCCCGCCCCGCCGGCGCCGAAGGCCAGCAGCAGGCAGCTGCCCACCGCCAGCAGGGTGGCCGGCGCGCTCTTCTTCATCCACGGCTGGTGATAGATCTCGCCCCACTCCTGGAAGATGTAGCGCTGCAGGCGCAGGCCGGTATCCATGGTGGTGCCGGCGAACAGCGCGGCCATCACGGTGAGCAGCGTGGCGGCGGTCACTTCGTTGAGGCCCAGGCCGTTGTGGATCATGTAGGCGCCGCCCTGGACGAAGGCATTCACCCCGCCCTGGCCGAAGGCGGTGTACATGGCCTGCCAGTCGGCGAAGGTGGCGAAGCCCGCGGTAGCGGCCAGGATGGCAGCCAGGGCTAGCATGCCCTCGCCGACGGCGCCGAAGTAGCCGACGAAGCGCGCGTCGGTTTCCCTGTTGAGCTGCTTGGAAGTGGTACCCGACGAGACCAGGCCGTGGAAGCCAGAAATGGCACCGCAGGCAATGGTCACGAACAGCAGCGGAATCAGCGAGGGAGTGCCCGCGGGCACGTCGGCGTTGAAGGCCGGGGCCACCAGGGTCGGGTTGAGGAACAGGATGGCGCCGTAGAGCACGATCAGGCCGATGAAGAGCTGCAGGCCGTTGATGTAGTCGCGCGGCTGCAGCAGCACCCATACGGGCAGCAGCGAGGCGATGGCGGCATAGGCGAACAGGATCAGGATCCACACCGCATTGCCGGAGAGCGCACCCACTTCGGCGGGCATCTGGATCGGCACCGACGGACCCATGAAGATCAGCGCGTAGAGCGCCACCACGCCGAGAACGGAGACCACCGGCAGGCTGAGGACGCGGCGGTAGATCAGCTGGCCGATGACCAGCGCCACCAGGATCGCGCCCCACACCGGCACCACCGCGGTGGGGAAGTTCATCATCAAGCCGGCGATGACCACGGCGAAGACCGCATTCACCATCAGCAGCACCAGGAAGATGACGATCATGAAGATGCTGCGCGCGCGCTTGCCCACCACGTCCCCGGTCAAGGCACCGACCGACTTGGCCTTGTTGCGCACGCTGGCCCAGATGGCCCCGGAGTCATGGACGCCGGCGAAGAAGATGGTGCCCAGCACCACCCACAGGAAGGCGGGCAGCCAGCCCCAGATCACCGCGATGGCGGGCCCGACGATGGGCGCGGCACCGGCCACCGAGGTGAAGTGGTGCCCCCACAGCACGAAGCGGTTGGTCGGCACGTAGTCGACACCGTCCTCGAACTCGTGCGCCGGCGTTCTGAACTCCGGGTCCAGGCGATAGATCTTGTCGGCAATGAAGCGCGAATACAGGAAGTACCCCGCCGCCATTCCGCCAAGACCTAGAAGCAGCAAGACAATGGCACTCATAGGTCAGCTCCTTGGTAAGGACATGGTTTTTATCTTGTACGCTCGCCTTTTTGGCGAGCGTTGCCGTGCGGCGACCGTGACACCGCCCGGCTAGGATGGCCAGCCGGGCCGGTGAAGTCCAACCCCTGCCCCGGCCCGCGCCTGCGATTACGCCTAAAGTCGAACAGGCGGGACAGTCGCCTGGTACGGGCGCCTGGCGTGCCACCGTCGGGCAAACGGCACGCAAAGGGCTGCATCCAAGGTCGTAAAGCCCGCCAGGCAACGGCGCGTTACGCTGAGGTGCCCGCATTCCCGAGAGCGACACTGCCGATGCAAGAGATCCTGCTTCCCCTCGCCATGGCCGCCACCTTCGGCGCCTTCACCGGCTCGCTGTTTCGCCTGACGCGCCGCCCCGGGTACAACCGCCCCTTCATGTTCCCGCTGGTCGGGCTGCTGGCCGGCATCACCGCCTACATGATCTTCCATGTGCTGGCCTCCACCACCGGTGCGCCGGCGTGGCTGCTGCCGCTGCTCGTGGTGCTGCAGGTGTGGCTGTGGCTCGGCCCGCTCGGCCCCAAGATCAAGCCGCTCGAAGCCAAGGGCGAACCACGCCGCTGACGCGTCCCGCACCCCGGCGGCATGCCGCAATGGCTGCCGCCGACCGCCATCTTCTGCCAAGGTCGTCTTTGCCGGCCTGCACGCCCCCACTAGACTGAACGCTAACAACACATAAAAGAAGCTCGTTAAGGAGTGGTGAATGGCCAAGGTACTGGTGGTGGACGATGAACCCAACATCGTGCTGTCGCTGGAATTCCTGATGCAGCAAGCCGGCTTCGACGTGGTCACGGCCGAAGACGGCGAGGGTGCGCTGACCAGCGTTGAGGATTCCCCACCGGATCTGATCCTGCTCGACATCAGCCTGCCCGGCATCAGCGGTTTCGACGTACTGGAACAGCTGCGCCAGGACCCGCGCCATGCGCGCCTGCCGATCATCATGCTCACCGCCCATGGCCGCGAGGTCGAACGCGAGAAGGGGCTGGCGCTGGGTGCCGACGACTACGTGACCAAGCCGTTTTCCACCCAGGCCCTGGTCGAGAAGGTCAAGCGCCTGCTGGCCGAGGATGCGTGATGAACAAGGGCAAGCTGCCCAAGCGCCAGCGGCTGATCGGCCTCTGGCTGCTGCTCAGCGGCATCAGCATCATGGGCGGCGCGATCTTCGCCGCCTGGCTCGATAGCCTGTTCCAGCCCCAGGGCTTCCCCCGCCTGGTGCTCTGGCTGGGCTGCTTTTCCGGCGGCGGCACGATCTTCCTCTGCGGCCTGCTGCTCGAGCGCATGCTGTTCACCCCGCTGCGCCACCTTCAGGTCCAGCTGGCCCGGCTGGTGGCCAACCCCGACGCCCGCGACGACTACCCGCCCGAAGGCTGGCTGCGTGGGCTGGGGCCAGACCTCGTGCGCGTGCGCGAGGCCTGGCGTTCCGACCGCCGTCGCCTGGCCACCGCCCATGCCGAAGGCGCGCGCAGCGCCGCGCGGATCCGCCAGGAACTCGAGACCCTGCTGCAGGTGCTGGACACCCCGCTGCTGCTGTGCGACCACCACCGCCGCCTGCTGCTGTTCAACCAGGCCGCCGAGAGCCTGTTCGAAGAGCACCCCGGGCTCGGGCTCGGCAAGCGCCTGGACACCCTGCTGCCCGTGACCAGCCTGCAGGATGCCATCGCCCAGCTGCCCGAGGACGGCTCGCCCCGCGAGCTGCTGATTCCCTGCGACGAACGCTGGCTGCACGCGGTGCTGCGCCGCGTACCCAACAGCAATGGGGAAACGCTGCTGACCCTGACGGATGCCACCGCCGCCTGGAACAGCGAGATGGGCGCCCGTGCGGAACTGGCCGAACGCCTGCCGCCGCTGCGCCGCCATGGCGCCAGCCTGAGCAGCGCCGCAGAGGCGCTGGGCAGCGCCCGCCACGCCGGGCGGGGCGATGACGCCCTGCGCGCCCGCCTGGAAACGGTGATCGAGGAAGAGAGCCGCGCGCTGGGCCAGGCGCTGGAGGGGCTGGGTCGGCTGATCGAGGACATGCAGCAGCAGGGCGAGCGGCTGGTGCCGCTGTGGTCCAACGATCTCTGGCAGTCGCTCAACGAGCGCCTGGGCGACGACCCGCTCGAGGTCGTGCCCATCGGCATGCCGGCCTGGTTCAAGGGCGACGCCCCGGCGCTGCTGGCACTGCTGGAATCACTGCTGGTGCAGCTACGCCAGCACACCGGCCAGACCACCTTCGAGGGCGAGATGCTGCTGGGCAACCGCCGCGTCTACCTCGACCTGGTGTGGCGCGGCACGCCCCTGGCGCAGCGGGAGCTGGCCGCCTGGAGCGAACGGCGCCTCGACTCCCTGCCGCTGTCGCCGCGGGTCGGCGACCTGCTGCGCCAGCACGCCAGCGACACCTGGAGCCTTGCCGATGCCGACGGCATCCACGCCCGGCTGCGCCTGCCGCTGCCTTCGGTGGAGCGCGTCGGCGCACCGCGCGAAGCCTTGCCGCCACGCCCGGAATTCCACGACTTCGGCATTGCCGACCTGCCGCCACCGGACGCCGAGCTGGCCAGGCGCCCGCTGCGCGCCCTGGAAGTGGTGGCCTTCGATACCGAGACCACGGGGCTGGAGCTGCGCCGCGGCGATACGGTGATCAGCATCGGCGCCTGCCGCATCGTCAATGCGCGGCTGCTGGCCAGCGAGGTGTTCGATGCCCGCGTCGACCCCGGCAAGCCGATCCCGCCGGCGAGCACCGCCATCCACGGGCTCACCGACGACGATGTGATGGGCGCCCCACCGCTGCCGGTGATCCTGCCCCGCTTTCGCGACTACATCGGCGATGCGGTGATCCTGGCGCATAACGCCGCCTTCGACCTCCTGGCGCTGCAGCCGCCCGGGGCCGGCGTCACCCTCGACATGCCGGTGCTGGACACGCTGCTGCTGTCGCGCGCGCTGGATGAGAGCCTCGACGGCCATGACCTCGACACCCTGGCGCAGCGCTACGACCTCAGCTTCCCCCCCGGCACGCGCCACACGGCGCTGGGCGATGCACGGGTGACGGCCGAGCTGTGGCTGGCCCTGCTGCCGCGGCTCGAGGCACGCGGCATCGACACCCTGGAGCGCGCCCTGGCGCTTCAGGCCAGCGCCTTCGACAAGGAGGACGCCTGCACATGAACGAGGCCACCCGCCATGCCCGGCTGATCGCCCTGGTCGCCCTGGCGCTGCTGCTGTTCACGCCGCCGATGGTGCTGGTCTTCGACCGCCCCGGCGGCGGGCTGTCCTGGCTGCCGCTCTACCTGTTCGCTGCCTGGGGGCTGGTATTGGGCCTTGCCGCCTGGTTACTGGAGCATTGGCGAGAGGACGGCTGAGCCATGAGAACCGATGCAGTGGTGCTGACGGTAGCCTTCGGCTACCTGGCGCTGCTGTTCGTGATCGCCGCCTGGGGCGACCGCCGTGCGGAGCGCGGCCGCTCGGTGATCGGCTCGCCTACCGTGTATGCGCTGTCGATCGCCGTCTACTGCACGGCCTGGACCTTCTACGGCAGCGTCGGCCGGGCCGCCGAATTCGGCCCCAGCTTCCTGCTGATCTACCTGGGGCCGACCCTGGCCATGCTGATGGCCCCGTTCATGATTCGCAAGATGGTGCGCATCGCCAGCGCCCAGCGCATCACCTCCATCGCCGACTTCATCAGCGCCCGCTACGGCAAGAGCTCCAGCCTCGGTGCGCTGGTGGCACTGATCGCGCTGATCGGCATCACCCCCTACATCGCCCTGCAGCTCAAGGCGATCACGCTCAGCCACGCCGTGCTGGTCAACTACCCCGAGGCGGCCGAGCTGCGCCTGGCCGAAGAGAGCTTCTGGGTCGACAAGTCGTTCTGGGTGGCGCTGGTACTGGCCGTCTTCATCATCCTGTTCGGTACCCGCCACCTGGACGCCAGCGAACGCCACGAGGGCATGGTCGCCGCGATCGCCTTCGAATCGCTGGTCAAGCTGCTGGCCTTCCTGACCGTCGGCGTGTTCGTGGTCTTCGTGCTGTTCAACGGCCCCTTCGACCTGTTCCGCCAGGTCGCGGCCACGCCTGAGCTGAGCGGCGTGCTGGGGCTGGACGCCGTGCCGGGAGGCGCCACCGGCTGGGTGGGCACGCTGGTACTGGCCTTCCTGGCCTTCCTCACCCTGCCGCGCCAGTTCCAGGTGCTGGTGGTGGAAAACGTCGACGAACGCCACCTGAACCGTGCCAGCTGGCTGTTCCCGCTCTACCTGGTGGCAATCAACATCTTCGTCATTCCCATCGCCATGGCCGGCCTGCTGCTGCCGGTCGGGAACAGCGACCCGGACAGCTTCGTGCTGACGCTGCCGCTCTCGGCCGGGCTGGAAGGAATCCCGCTGCTGGTGTTCATCGGCGGGCTCTCGGCGGCCACCGGCATGGTCATCGTCGAGACCATCGCGCTTTCGACCATGGTCAGCAACCAGCTGGTGATGCCGCTGCTGCTGCGCTCCAAGCGCCTGCATCTGAGTTCGCAAGGGGAGCTGGCCGGCTGGCTGCTCGGCATTCGCCGGGTAGCGATCGTGCTGATCCTGCTGCTGGGCTATCTCTATCACGCCCTGATCGGCGACTCCTACAGCCTGGTGACCATCGGCCTGGTCTCCTTCGTCGGCGCCTCCCAGTTTGCGCCCGCCCTGCTGATCGGCATGTACTGGCGCGGCGCCACCCGCATCGGGGCTTCGCTGGGGCTGCTGGCCGGGTTCGCCATCTGGGTCTACACGCTGCTGCTGCCGGGTTTCGCCCAGTCCGGCTGGCTGGATGCCGCCTTCCTGACCCAGGGGCCGTGGGGTATCGAATGGCTGCGGCCCTATGCGCTGTTCGGGCTCGAAGGCTGGGACATCTACAGCCATTCGCTGCTATGGAGCCTGCTGGCCAATGTCGGCCTGCTGCTGGGCGTCTCGCTGTTCACCCGGCAGAGCCCGGTGGAGCAGACCCAGGCGGCACTCTTCACCGAAGCCATGAACCCCAGCCTGCAGCACACCTCGCTGTGGCGTGGCCAGACCACCCGCGGCGAGCTGCAGAGCCTGCTCAACCGCTACCTGGGCGCCGCCGCCACGGCGCGCATCCTGGCCGACCAGGACGTACGACTTGCCGAGGAGGACCCGGCGCCCCCGGCGCTGATCGCCCGCGCCGAGCAGGCCCTCTCGGGTGCGCTGGGCAGCGCCTCGGCGCGGGTGTTGATCAACTCGGTGGTGCGCGGCGAGGCGCTGGACCTGGAGTCGATACTCAGCATCCTCGACACCACCTCGCAGACGCTGGAGTACAACCGCCGCCTGGAGCAGAAATCCAACGAGCTGGCCCGCATCGGCGAGGAACTGCGCGCGGCCAACGAGCGGCTGCGCGAGCTCGACCGCCTGAAGGACGAGTTCGTGGCCATGGTCAGCCATGAGCTGCGCACGCCGCTCACCTCGATCCGAGCCTTTGCCGAGATCCTGCGCGACGGCAAGGACCTCCCCGAAGAGAAGCGCGTGCATTTCCTGGAAGTGGTGGTACTGGAAAGCCAGCGGCTGTCGCGGCTGATCGAGGAGATACTCGACCTGGCCCGCCTCGAGAGCGGCCGCCTCACCCTGACGCCGCAGCGCCTGGACCTGGCCGCCCTGGCCCGGCACAGCGTGGATGCGGTGCATCGCCTGCAGGAGGATCGCGGCGTGACGCTCAGTGTCGAGATCGACATTGACGAGGCTATCGTGGTCGGCGACCCGGACCGGCTCGAACAGGTGATCATCAACCTGCTGGACAATGCGGGCAAGTTCGCCGACGACGACGATCCCCAGGTGCTGCTGCGGCTCTATCCGCACAAGCAGCATTTCCGCCTCAGCGTCGAGGACAACGGGCCCGGCATCGTGGCGGAAGAGCGCGAGCGCGTGTTCGAGAAGTTCCACCAGATCAAGCGCTATGGCGCCGGCTCGGGCAAGAGCCGCGGGCGGCCCCGCGGCAGCGGCCTGGGCCTGCCGATCAGCCGCGGCATCGTGGCCCACCTGGGCGGACGGCTGTGGGTCGAGGACGCCGCCGTGCTCAAGGGCGCCTGCCTGATCATGGAGCTGCCGCGCGCGCCGGAGTGATGGCTTTCCATCCCTGCCATCCCTGCCACCCCTGCCACCCCTGCCACCCCTGACCGACCTACCCCTGTCGCCAGCTGTGGCGATGAGAACCGCTAGCGGCCCGTCGGCAAGCCTTGTAAGAAAATGTATCCCTCCGCGTTAGTCCTTAAAGTTTTGGTTATCGGCGCCGATATGCCCTAGGCAAAGCAGGCGTACCTGCCACGCTTCGATCACCCGGCGGTGACCTACCCGCGCGACGCGCTCAACCGCCCCGGTGACGCCCCGCCGGCAGTGCCGCTGCCCCGCCCTACGCGGCAGTCAGCCCACGCGTGCCCAAAGAAACGCAACAGAGAGCCATATGCCAATGACTGTACTTTCCCGAATGACGCTGACTCAAAAGCTGCTTGGCGCCGTCGGTGTCCCGCTGCTGCTGGCGTTTGCAGCGCTTGGCGTAGTCATTCAAATGCAGCTGAACGCTGCCATTCCTCCCATGGTGGAGAACAACACGGCCCGCCAGGTGGAAGCCCGTGCCGATGAAGTCGCCCGCTGGATCGAGGGGTATCGCAACCTGCTACAGGGGCTGGCCAAGGACGAACGCCTTGCGGAACGCGTGCCCGTCACCGCCCACCTGGACTGGCTGGCCTCGCGCCATCCAGGCGATGCCACGATCGAGTCCTTGTACTTCGCCAACTTCCGCGGCGATACCGTGACCCACACCGGCGCCAGGGCCGACATCTCCTCACGCGACTATTTCCAGCAGCTGGTGAGCAACGGCAGCGTGGACAGGGTGCTTGGCGACCCGGTCATTTCCCTGATCAGCGGCCAGCCCACCGCCATCATCGCCGAAGCCATCATCGACGCCAACGGCAACCGGGTCGGCCTGCTGGGCTTCACGCTCTCCATGGCGGCCATCTCCGACATCACCTCGGGCATCGACGTGGGCGAAGGCAGCTACGGCTACATGGTCGACCGCGGCGGCCTCGTGGTGGCACATCCGGACCCCGAGCTGCGCATGTCGCTGCGCCTCACCGAAGCGGACCAGGGCGGATACCAGGGTGCCAGCGCCGTGGGCAGGCGCATGCTGGCCGGCGAGGCTGGCGTAGCCCAGGTCTTCTCGCCCTTCGGTGGCGATGTCACCATGGTCTGGCAGCCGATACCCGGCACCGAGGGATGGACGCTGGCCGCCGCCGTACCCACCAGCACCTTCACTGCCGTTACCCGCAGCCTCATGGTCACCCTGCTGATTGCCGGTGCGATCATGCTTGTCCTGCTGCTGTCGATCCTGTTCGTGTCGGCACGCAAGGTGCTGGCTCCCATCAAGCAGACCACGCGGGCCATGGCCGACATCGCCCAGGGCAAGGGCGACCTGACCCGCCGCCTGAGCGCCCAGAACCACGACGAAGTGGGCGAACTGGCCGTGCAGTTCAACGGCTTCGTGGAGCGCATGCAGCGCACCCTGCTCGAGGTACGCAGCAGCGCTCGCACCGTGCTGGCCGGCGCCAGCGACATCGCCGACGGCACCCGGGAACTCTCCTCGCGCACCGAACAGGCCGCTGCCAACCTGCAGGAGACGTCCGCCTCGATGGAGCAGATCCATTCCACCGTGGCGCATACCGCCCAGGCCTCGGAGCAGGCCAACGGGCTTGCCGTCAGCGCCGCCGACCTGGCCGAGCGCGGCAACACCTCGATGACCGACATGCAGGAGAAGATGGCGGCGATCGACGAGTCGGCCAACAAGATCAGCAATATCATCGGCCTGATCGACTCCATCGCCTTCCAGACCAACATCCTGGCCCTGAACGCCTCGGTGGAGGCGGCGCGGGCCGGCGAGCACGGCCGCGGCTTTGCCGTGGTGGCGCAGGAGGTGCGCAACCTGGCCAGCCGCTCCGCCGATGCGGCCAAGGACATTCGCCACCTGATCGATGACTCGGTGCAGCACACCCAGCAGGGCGGTCAAATCGTCAAGAGCGCGGCCGAGCGCATGCAGGCGCTGCGCCAGAGCGTGATCCAGGTATCGGATGTGATCAGCGAGATCACCGCCGGCGCCCGCGAGCAGACCCAGGGGATCGAGCAGGTCAATACCGCGGTGGCCGAAATGGACACCATGACCCAGCAGAACGCCACCATGGTGAGCCAGAACGCCGGGCTGGCCTCCGCCATGCATGAAAATGCACGCCGGCTCGACGAGCTGATGGCCGAATTCGTACTCGGCGACAACGACGCCGTGCGTCAGCCTGCCGGCGCCACCATGGCCGGCACCGCGGTCCTGGCACGCCCGGTCATCGACCCCAGGCCCGCCCTGCCGGCGGCAGGAGGCGGCAAGCGGGCGCAGCGCCCGGCGGAAGAGGAGTGGGAAACCTTCTAGGCGGCAACGCCTGTGACGCCCCGCCTCCTGTCCGGCCCTTGCCGGGCAGGAGGCGCTTTTTTTCCCCTATAAGGGTTTTCTTGAAAGGTCTTCTCGAAAGGTCCTCTCAAAAGGTCTTCTCAAAAGGTCTTCTGGACGCACTTCTCGACAGAGCTTTTCGACAGAGCTTTTCGACAGGCGCTGCGGCAAAAAGGCGCCGTATCGGCACCCTCTCCCTAGCGGACCAAGCGAACCAGGCTGCGTATGGCCTGCATGTCGTGACGCAGCAGCAGGCGCTCATCCTCTTCGAGGCGCGACAGGTCCACCCAGCCGTCAGGCATGGCGCCGAGCTTGAGATTGGCCAGCTGGACGACCAGCAGCCGCTCCTGGCATCGGTCCAGTGCACGCACCAGCGCCTCGGCCTGGCGCTGCCCAAGCGCGCCTTTCATCACCAGCCCGGCCAGGCGCGAGCGCGTGTCCGCGGCACGCACGCCATGGCGCAGGGACATCAGCCGCACCGCGTTGACCAGGGGCAGCACGCCCTGGCGCTTGAGGTTCAGCGCCTGGTCATGGGGCGCCGCCTGCCCGCCTCCGGTCAAGCGGCCGAAGCGGTCAAGCGCGACGGGCAGTTCGTCGAGCAGGGCCGCCATCTCGTCGAGAAACAGCGACGCACGCGGCATGAGCCGCGCCACATGGTCGGCCAGGGCCTCGGCCAGCGCCGCGTCGCCCCACACCGGCGAGAAGTCGAGCAGGATATTGCTCTGCTGAACGCGCTTCACCCGACGCTCCCGGGTCCACAGCGAGAGCTGCTCGCACCACTCCGAGAGGCGCTTGCGCCACATCGGCCAGCGCGCCATCACGTGGCCGTTGCACAGCGGGATGCCCGCCTCGTCCAGGCGCGCCGTGAAGCGCTCCCCCAGCGACTGGAAGTAGCCATCGATCTCGGTGTGACGTGAATCGGGGTAGTCGGCCACGATCATGGCATTGTCCTGGTCCGGCCCCAGCAGGCTCTCATGGCGCCCTGCCGAGCCCAGCGTCAGTACGCAGTACGCCACCGGCGGCTCGCCCCACCCCTGCCCCTGCATTTCGTTGAGCGAAAGACGAATCGCCTGGCGATAGAGCATGTCGTTGTGGTCGCTGAGCAGCTGGCTGATGCGCCAGGCCGGCAGGTCCAGCCGCTGCAAGGCCTCGACCAGGCGGCCCTGCCAGGCGTGGGCCGCCGCCAGGCTGGGCTTGGGCCCTAGCTCGCGCAGGGCATCCTGCAAGGGCGCCAGCAGGGGCGGCAGCTCGCCGGGCGACGGAAGGTGATCGGCATTGAAAAGGTCGCGCCACGGAGAGGCACGGTGAAGAAGGCGCATGGCGGCTCCGGCTATCACACTCGGCCCAGTGTAATGGCACCCAGCCGCCGTTTCCCTTGGGCAAAAGACGAAGAGACGCCTCTCATGGCGTCAACGGGGGTCGAACAGCCCTTCGCCCATCTGGTCGATGAAACGCTGCGCCTTGCTGACCATCAGCTGGTCGCAGGCCTCTCGCCCCGGCACGAGGTCGGAGCGCTCGAAGCGATGCTCCAGGGTTTCCCCATCCGGTCCCATCTTGCGAATCCAGCCGCTGACGCGAAACTGGCCGCCCTGCTCGGCGGGCTCCGAGATGATCTGGTAGCCGTGGTACTCCACCGGTTCGGCGGCCCTGGCATTGCCCGCCCTGGCCTCGCCGCCGCCGAACAGGCCGCCCAACAGTTTCCTCAACATGCGAATTCCCCCTCCCTCAATGCGAACGCCGGCCCGTGGGCCGGCGTCATGGATCTCTCGCGATGGCGGAGCGTCAGCCCTGCTGGCGGCCCTTGCCGGCGGCGATGCGCAGGCGCAGGGCGTTGAGCTTGATGAAGCCCTCGGCATCCTTCTGGTTGTAGGCGCCGGCATCATCCTCGAAGGTGGCGATGGACTCGTCGAACAGCGACTGCTCCGACTTGCGCCCGACCACGGTGGCGTTGCCCTTGTAGAGCTTCACGCGTACCACGCCGCATACGTTCTTCTGGGTCTCGTCGATGGCCGCCTGCAGCATGCGCCGCTCGGGGCTCCACCAGTAGCCGTTGTAGATCACCTTGGCGTACTTGGGCATCAGCTCGTCCTTGAGGTGGGCCTCCTCGCGGTCGAGGGTGATCGACTCGATGGCACGGTGGGCGCGCAGCATGATGGTGCCCCCCGGGGTCTCGTAGCAGCCGCGGGACTTCATGCCGACATAGCGGTTCTCGACGATGTCGAGACGGCCGATGCCGTTGTCGCCGCCCAGCTTGTTGAGGGTCTCGAGCACTTCATGGGGCTTCATCGCCTTGCCGTCGACGGCCACGATGTCGCCCTTGTCGAAGGTCAGCTCGACATAGGTGGGCGCATCCGGCGCGGCCTCGGGCGCCACGCTCCAGCGCCACATGTCCTCCTCGGCCTCGGCCCACGGATCCTCGAGGATGCCGCCCTCGTAGGAGATGTGCAGCAGGTTGGCGTCCATGGAGTACGGCGACTTCTTCTTGCTCTTGGAGAAGTCGACGGGGATGTCGTGCTCTTCGCAGTAGGCCATCAGCTTCTCGCGCGACGTGAGGTCCCACTCGCGCCACGGCGCGATCACCTTGACGCCGGGCTTGAGCGCATAGGCGCCCATCTCGAAGCGCACCTGGTCGTTGCCCTTGCCGGTGGCGCCGTGGGAGATGGCGTCGGCGCCGGTCTCGTTGGCGATCTCGATCAGGCGCTTGGCGATCAGCGGGCGTGCGATGGAGGTACCCAGCAGGTACTCGCCCTCGTAGATGGTGTTGGCGCGGAACATCGGATAGACGTAGTCGCGCACGAACTCCTCGCGCAGGTCCTCGATGTAGATCTCCTTCACGCCCAGCGCCTGCGCCTTGGCGCGAGCCGGCTCGACTTCCTCGCCCTGACCGATGTCGGCGGTAAAGGTCACGACTTCGCAGTGGTAGGTTTCCTGCAACCACTTGACGATGACGGATGTGTCCAGGCCGCCTGAATAGGCAAGCACGACCTTCTTGACATCGGACATTCGGGGGCTCCTTTGAGGTAAACGTCACAAGAGGAGAAGTATAGCGTGGCTGCCGCCCGGCGAATACCGGCCGCAGGACGTATCGCGGGCAAACTGATAGACTTTCGCCCCGGAAGGGAAGCACCCCGGCCGCGGCCCGAGCGCCGCCGCCCGGCGATGGTCGCCCAACGTCAGCGGAGAGGAACAGCATGAGGAGAGGGGCATGAGCGAGGCGATCAGCCGTGAGATGATGGCCCAGCGATTTCGCAGCTTCCTGCCAGTGGTGGTGGACCTGGAAACCGGCGGCTTCAACGCCGAGCGAGACGCCATACTCGAAATCGCCGCGGTGACCCTGACCATGGATGCGGAAGGCAACCTGATGCCGGACGCCACCTACGCCTACCACGTGCAGCCCTTCGCCGGCGCCAACGTGGAACAGTCGGCGCTGGACTTCACCGGCATCAAGCTCGACGACCCGCTGCGCCAGCGCGTGGCCCTCTCCGAGGCCGAGGCGCTGGGCGAGATCTTCCGACCGGTGCGCAAGGCGATCAAGTCCCACGGCTGCACCCGGGCCGTGCTGGTCGGGCACAACGCCGCCTTCGACCATGGTTTCCTGAATGCCGCCGTGAACCGCTGCGGCGTCAAGCGCAACCCCTTTCACCCGTTTTCCAGCTTCGATACCGCGACGCTGTCGGGCCTGGTCTACGGCCAGACCGTGCTGGCCCGCGCCTGCCGCGCCGCTGGCATCCCCTTCGACAATCACGAGGCCCACTCGGCGCGCTACGATACCGAGCGCACCGCCGAGCTCTTCTGCGCCATCGTCAATCGCTACAAGGATCTCGGCGGCTGGGCACTGGCGCAGCGCGAACAGGGCCTCGAAGAACTCTGAGGCCCTGCATCGTCAGTGGCGAGGCTCGGGGTCCTGTTCCCAGCCGGCAGGCATGTCGAGGTCTTCTTCGTCACCCTCGGCCGCCCCCCCGACGCCGGGCTTGTCGATGATCTGCACGGAGCTGGCCTGTAGCCCTTCGTCGCCTTCGTTGGGCTCGAAGCGGACCCGCGTGCCCACGGTCAGGCGGTCGAAGTCGCCGTGCAGCACCGCATTGCGGTGGAAGTAGTATTCCTGGCCGCTCACGCTCTTGAGAAAGCCGTAGCCATCGCCTTCGAACTTCCGCACCACCATCGCCACCGGCGGGAGCGGGTCGTCGAAGTGCTGCTTGACCTTGCCGTCACGCTTGGCCGTCTGCTTCTTGAGCTGCTTCTCCATCGCCTCGAAGGCATTGCGGATGATCGGGCGCAGTTGAACCTGGGGGTCGACGACCTTGTCCGTCTTCTCGGCCACCAGTTCGCCCTTGGCCGGCAGGGTCACCTCGACCAGGGCACGGTAGGGGTTGCCGGTTCGATGTGGATTCTGGGTCTGCTCGATGACCACTCGGCAAGAGACGATATCCTTGCTGAAATGCTCCAGCTTGGCCACCCGCGAGCGCACGTACTCGTCGATCCACTCCGAGCGTGAAACGTGCTGATAGGTGATTTCCAGCGGTGTCTGCATGGTACCTCCCTGTTGACTGCCTGCGGTACTCCTACTATCCCAGCGTGGCCGCCACGCACGGTGATTTCAATGGCCTGGCGCCCTCATTTGGTTTCCTTACGTATCCTGCAGGGGCCTGCGGGCAGGCAAAGCCAGGTCGCCAGAAACGACCCGGCCCGCGAGCCGAAGCGCGCGGGCCGGGTCGATGGCGCCAATGCGTATACCTATGCCGCCCCCTGGATCAGGCGTCGCCGGGCTGGCCTTCGTTGGCCTTGGCGCGCGCCGCAGCGTCCTTGATCAGGGTTTCCAGCTCGCCGGTCTGGTACATCTCGGTGACGATGTCGCAGCCACCGATCAGCTCGCCCTCGACCCACAGCTGGGGGAAGGTCGGCCAGTTGGCATACTTCGGCAGCTCGGCACGGATGTCGGGGTTATCCAGGATGTTGACGAAGGCGAAGCGCTCGCCACAGGACATGAGCGCCTGCACGGTTTGCGCGGAGAAGCCGCACTGGGGCAGCTGCGGCGTGCCTTTCATGTAGATCAGGATGGGGTTTTCGCTGATCTGGCGCTGGATGTTCTCGATGGTCGTGCTCATGGGCGCTCCCTGTAGGATGTTTGGAGGTGACTGGCGAGGCAGGCCTTACCCGAGCGCTGCACTCAGTCTTCTTCATGGGCTCATTCTACTGATGCACGGCGCATTGCGCATCCCCTGCGGGCTGGCTAGGATGGGGGTTTTTTCGCGCGGAGAGATCGTCATGGCGACACGCCATTTTCTGACCCTGCTGGACCTCAGTCCCGAAGAGCTGCACTACCTGATCCAACGCGCCATCACGATCAAGAACCGCCTGCGGGCGCAGGGGCCCAGCTACACCCCGTTCACCAACCGCACCATGGCGATGATCTTCGAGAAATCCTCCACGCGTACGCGGGTCTCGTTCGAGACGGCCATGGCGCACTTCGGCGGCCACGCCCTCTTCCTGTCTCCGCGCGACACCCAGCTTGGCCGCGGCGAGCCCATCGAGGACACCGCGCGCGTGCTGGCCGAGATGGTCGACATCGTCATGATCCGCACCTTCTCCCATGCCGGGCTCGAGGCTTACGCCGCGGCCAGCAGCGTGCCGGTGATCAACGCCCTCACGGACGACTATCACCCCTGCCAGCTGCTGGCCGACGTCATGACCTGGACGGAGCTGCGCGGCAGCGTGCGCGGGCGCACGGCCGTGTGGATCGGCGACGGCAACAACATGTGCCACTCCTGGATCAACGCCGCGCGCCAGTTCGACTTCAAACTGCGCATCTGCTGCCCGGAAGGCTATGAGCCGCGCCAGGACATCCTCGACGCCGCCGGCGAGCGCGTCACCCTGCTGCGCGACCCCCAGGAAGCGGTGGCGGAAGCCGACCTGGTCACCACCGACGTGTGGGCCTCCATGGGCCAGGAGGGCGAACAGGCCAAGCGGGAAGCCGACTTCCGCGGCTTCCAGGTCACCGAAGCGCTGCTCGACCGCGCCAAGCGCGACGCCCTGTTCCTGCACTGCCTGCCCGCCCACCGCGGCGAGGAGATCAGCCAGACGCTGCTCGACGACCCGCGTGCGGTGGTATGGCAGGAGGCCGGCAACCGACTGCATGCGCAGAAGGCGCTGATCGAGTTCCTGCTGCTCGGCCGCGTGGACCACTGAACGGAGGAGCCAGGCGCGCCTGAAGCCTCCCCCACGCCCACGACGCCACCCCGGTTCAGCCGGTGGTGGCGTCGGCTTTTTCCAGCAGCAGCGTCAGGTCCTCGATCGGCAACGGGCGCGAGAAGAGGTAGCCCTGGTAGGCGTAGCAGCCATGCGCCTTCAACCAGTCTCGGTGTGCCCGGCTCTCGACGCCTTCGGCGATGACCTCGAGCCCCAGGTTGCGTCCGAGGTCGATGATCGAGGCGGAAATTACCGCGTTGGCGCTGTCCTCGAACAGCGTGCGCACGAACGACTGGTCGATCTTGAGCTGGTCGAGCGGCAGCCGGTTCAGGTAGGAAAGCGACGAGAAGCCGGTGCCGAAGTCGTCGAGGGAGAAGCGCACGCCCAGCGCCTTGATGCGCATCATGGTGCGACATACGGCGTCGGGCTCTGTCATGAACAGCGTCTCGGTCAGCTCCAGCTTCAGCCGCTGCGGGTTGGCTCCGGTCGCCGTCAGGATGCTCTCCAGGGTGTCGATGAAATCGGGCTGCTGGAATTGCAACGGGCTGATGTTGACCGCCATCGTCAGCTCAGCGCCATGGGTCGTTCGCGACCAGGCCGCCAGCTGCCGGCAGGCCGTGTTCAGCACCCAGCGGCCGATGCTGACGATCAGCTGGCTCTCCTCGGCAATGGGAATGAACTCATAGGGTGGCACCATGCCGAGCTCGGGATGCTCCCAGCGCAGCAACGCCTCGACGCCGGTGACCCTTTCCTGTGCGTCGACCTGGATCTGATAGTACAGGCGCAGCTGCTGGTGGCGTTCGGCCTGGCGCAGCTCGGTCTCGAGCATGGCCCGCCTGACCACCACGGCCTGCATGACCGGATCGAAGAAGCGCAGCGTGTTGCGGCCCGCCTGCTTGGCCTGGTACATGGCCATTTCGGCCTGCTGCAGGCACTCCTCGACCCGACTGGCGTCATCCCCGAGCAGGGTGATGCCGATACTGCCGGAGAGCAGGTGGCGGCGCTCGCCCAGCCAGCACGGCTCGCCCAGGCTGACCAGCAGCCGGTTCGCCAGGCGTTCGGCCTGCTGCGAGGCTTCGTCGATGGTGTCGCCGAGGCCCTCGGCCAGCACCAGGAACTCGTCACCGCCGATGCGCGCCACCAGGTCGTGTTCACGGCTTGCCGTCTCGACTCGCCGCGCCATCATCTGCAGCAGCTCGTCTCCCACCTCGTGGCCCAGGCTGTCGTTGACATGCTTGAAGCCGTCGAGGTCGACCAGCAGCAGGGCCCCGAGAGCCCCTCGCCCCTGGCACAGGCCGAGCGCCTTCTCCAGCCGCTCGAGCACCAGGCGGCGATTGGGCAGGCCGGTCAGGGGGTCGTAGAAGGCCAGGCGATGCGCCTCCTGCTCGGCGGCACGCCGCAGGCTCATGTCGCTGAAGGTGGCCACATAGTGGCTGACGCCGCCGCCAGGCGTGCAGACGGCGCTGATGGTGACCCACTGCGGATAGATCTGTCCGCTCTTTCGCCGGTTCCACACCTCGCCTTCCCAACTCCCCTGCGCATCGATCGTTGCCCACATGTGGCGATAGAAGTCAGCGTCGTGGTGTCCCGAGCTGAGCATGCGCGGGTTCTCCCCCACCACTTCCGAGGCGCGGTAGCCGGTGATTCTCTCGAAGGTGGCGTTGACCTTGAGGATGATGCCGTCGGCATCCGTGATCAGCATGCCGAGGTGGGTATTGAACGCCAGGTCGGCGATCCTCAGCTCCGCCTGCAGCGAGCCGTTGAGCGAGCGCAGCGCCTGCTCGCTGCGGTAGAGGTCGTCCTCCGTGCGCACCAGGTGCAGGTAGTGACGCAGGATCAGCCAGCCCAGGGCCGCCATGACGAGCACCCCCACCGACAGGACCAGGACCATCTCGCGCCAGGCGCCCAGCACCTGGTCGAGGCTGTGGCCGACGATGACCGAGAACGGTAGCTCTTCGACTCGGCCGATGCTGACCACGCGGCGGTCGCCGTCCAGCGGCGAGAGCAGGGTCAGCGAGCGAACCGCTTGGCCGCGCAGGGCCTCTTCCAGCTCCGCCGACTCTACCCGCATGCCCAGCGCCTGGGACGCCGAACGGCCCGTTAGCCCCGGGCGGCGCGCGATGAGGCGCATCTGGTCGTCGAGAAAGGCGACGCTCTGGCCCTCGTGCAGCTGCAGGCGCTCCAGCGCGTGGGTGAAATAGAACAGGTCCAGCCTTGCTGCAGCCAGCCCGGTGAAGCGGCCGTCGCCATCGAACATGCGGCGCAAGTAGAGCATGCGGTGCTCCCCCGGCTCGCTTGGCCAGTGCACCGCCGAGAGCCTTTGCGCGTGGTCCTGCAGGAAGCGGCGGATAAGGGCCCGTTCCTCGGGATCGTGGCCGGGAAAGCCGGGGTTCCCGGTGGAGTACAGCGGCTCCCCCAGATGATCGATGACGCCGAGCGAATCGAGGAAAGGCAGGCTCTGCTGGCGCTGCGCCAGCAGCATCTCGAATGCGTCCGCCAGGCCTTCGTCCCGCTCATCGTTCAATGCCAGGGCAAACAGGTTGGCCATGCCGCTCAGGGTGTTGTCGGTACTGGTGAACGCGCCCTTCGCCCACTCCGCCACGAGGTCGGCATGGGCCAGGCTGCTCACGCGGGCGGCCGACAGTTCACGAGCATGGCGATCCTTCAGCGCCCAACCGACGGCCAGCACCAGGCAGCACATCATGGTCAGGTAGAACGCCGTGGCCTGCCACGCCGTCCAGCGCCGATACGCCGCGCGCTCCTGCCTATTCATCGATCACGGTCATGCGGTGCTTCCCACTCTGGCTCGCTTGGCTTGTCTCGCTTGGCGATCCGTCGAATTCCCTTGCCCTGGCGGCGCTGTGGTTCAAGGGCTGCCCAGTGTCTGTTTCAGCAGCAGTTCGACACGCCGGTTGGCGGCGCGCCCCGCCTGGCTGTCGTTGCTGGCCAGCGGGCGCGTCTCGGCATAGCCGACGGCGCGCATCCGTTCCGGGGCGATGCCGAGCTCGGTCAAAAAACGCAGCACGGCGATGGCCCGCGTGGAGGAGAGCTCCCAGTTGGAGGGGAACCGAGCCGTGGCGATGGGGATGCTGTCGGTATGGCCCTCGACGGAAATCGTGCCCTCGAAGCTCTCCAGCACCTCCTTGAGGCTGGCCAGCACTTGCTGCCCTTGCGCCGTCAGCGACGCCTGGCCGCTGTCGAACAGCAGGTTGTCGTCGATTCGCAGGGTGATGCCCTCCTGCCCCTGGGCGACGCTCACGCCCTGGATGTTGAGCCCCTGGAAGCGCGGCTGCAGCCCGTCGTGGCGCGGCTTGAGGCCTGGCGAGAGCCGCCCGGCCACCTGCAGCGCCGCCAGCTCTGCTTCCGGGGTGATCATGCGCGGCGCATCGCCGCCGAACTGGCTGCCCTGGGGGGCCATGCCGTTGCCGGCCATGGAGAGCAGCAGGACGAACAGGGTGATGAGCAGCGTCAGCACATCCAGGTAGCTCACCAGCCAACTCTCGCCTTCGCCCTCATCCCCCCCGGGAGAGTGCAGCGCATGCCGCGTATCACGATCAAGCATTACTCGCCTGCCCGTCAGCGGCGTCGCGCCGTGCCAGAGCCGGGTCGCGGATTTCATCGTGGTAGTTGGCGACGAAGGAGTTCAGCGTCTCCTCGATGAAGGAGGGCAGGCGGCGCTTGGTGATCAGCGAAATGCCCTCGAGCACCATGTTCATGGCGATCAGGCGCTCTTCGGTCCTACGCTCCAGCTTTACCGCGATCGGCTTGAAGATCAGGTTGGCGAGCAGAATCCCGTAGAACGTCGTGAGCAGGGCCACGGCCATGCGCGGGCCGATGACGTGCAGGTCGCCCGCCTCCATGACCTCGAGCATGTTGACCAGCCCCACCAGCGTGCCGATCATGCCGAACGCCGGCGCATAGGTGGCCATGGTGCGGAAGATCTGCGCCTCGGCATGCTCGCGCGCCTTGAGCCGCGCGATTCGCCAGCGCAGCAGGTCGAAGATCTCCTCTTCCTTGGTGTTGGCGATCACCAGCTGGATACCGGTACGCAGGAAGGGATTGCGCGCCTTGGCCAGGGCCTCTTCCACCGCTCGCACGTCGCCCTTGAGCCACAGCCGGGAGATGTCCACCAGCTCCTTGATGTCGTCGCGGGTATAGGTATTCTCGCGACGGAACACCAGCCCCACCAGGCGCACGACGCGCAGCACCTCCCTCAAGGGATAGCTGATGAAGGTGGCGGCCATGGTGCCGGCCAGCACGATGGCCAGTCCCGGCAGGTTGAGAAAGCTCTGCGGCGACTCGGCGGTGAAGAACAGCACGCTGACCAGCAGCACGATACTGGCAAGCATGCCGATGATGGTAGACGGGTTCATGCAAACTCCTGCGGGAACGAGACATCGAGTCCTGGACTCAACTATCGGCGCTAGCGGCTGGAACTTTAGCGGCCGGAATGGCGATAGCGCTCCCACAGGCCTCAAGTTCCGCGTACCGGTGCCGACCTTAATGGGCTAGGGTAGCCAAGGTCTGCCGGAGCAGGGCTCGGGCACAGCATCATCGTACAAGGAGCGAGCATGCGGCAATGCGCTGAAAAAGAGGGAAAGTGTGCCCGCTGCGAAGGCGAGCTACCGTTCGATTTCACCATGGCCTTCCAGCCCATCGTGGACCTCGCGAGTGCGCAGGTCATCGCCTATGAAGCGCTGGTGCGCGGGCCACGCGATGAATCGGCCTACCACATCCTGTCCCAGGTCACGCCCGCCCTGCTTTACCGCTTCGACCAGGCCTGCCGGGTACGCGCCATCGAGCTGGCCAGCCGGCTGGGCATGCGCGTGCCGCTGTCCATCAATTTCCTGCCCAATGCCGTCTACGAGCCAGAGGCGTGCATCCAGGCGACGCTGGAGATCTCGCGCCAGGTCGGCTGGCCTTCGCAGCACCTGATCTTCGAGATCACCGAGAGCGAAAAGGTGAAGGACAAGCAGCACCTGAAACGCATCATCGAGGCATATCGCGGCATGGGCTTCACCACAGCGCTGGACGATTTCGGCAATGGCTTCGCCAACCTCGACCTGCTCGTGGAGCTGCGGCCGGACCGGCTCAAGATCGACCGCTCGTTGATCATCGATTGTGACAGCCATCCGCGCCGCCAGGCGATCCTCGAGGCCGTGGTCGGCCTGAGCAGGGCGCTGGGTATCGATTTGATAGCCGAGGGCGTGGAAACTGACGCAGAAGCGCTGTGGCTGGGCCGGCTCGGCATCACCAAGCAGCAAGGCTTTGCCTATGCGCGCCCTCGGCTGGAAGGGCTAGCGGAAGGTACACTTGCGCCGCGCTTGACGGCGTTGCAGCAGGCGCTCTGAGCCGAAGCCCGCCCCGCGATCAAGCGCCGACAACAAGACGCCATTCACGACACCAACTGAACGCCGCCCCAGGGAGCTACGCATGCCAGCAAATTCGGAACAGGTCACCTGCACGATAGCCTTGCATCCGATCCATGACGTCCAGCACGGGCACGTAGCCGATCAACTGGCGTATCGCGGCAGCGGGAGCTCCGACGAACCCCTGGAGGCCACGGCCAAGGCGCTGGCCAGCGCGGTGTACGAGCTTGGCGACGCCGGCTTGCTCGGGGACAGGTCGCTCTTCGTCACCCTGCCCCTCGCGTGGCTGGATCGCCCCGAGCTGCTGCCGACCCCTGCCCCTCGGCTGGCCATCGCCATGGCCGACATAAGCGACATCGACGAGGCCTTGCTGCTTCGGCTCGATGACCTGCGCGAACGGGGTTACCGCATCATCATGCCTGCGGCCTTGGTCAAGAAACACGCCAAGGCACTCTGGTCGCGCACCGACATCATGACGCTCACCGGGACGAGCCCGCTCGACGAGACGCTGCAGCAGCGACTGTCGACCAGCCCGATCAAGCTGTATGCCGAGGACATACGCTCCCCGGAAGAGCTGGAGCATTGCCGTGCCATGGGCTGCGAGCTGTTCAATGCACGCTACCTCAGCCGCCCCCAGGTCATCGCCTCGACGACGCGGGGCAAGCACGGCAACCGAGCCGCTCAGATTCGCCTGGTTCGCAGCCTGTATGAAGATGACGGCGACCTGCAGCGCCTCCAGGCACTGGTCCTGCAGGTCCCCCACCTGCATGTGGCCATCCTGCGACGCGCCAACTCCGCGTTCTTCAATCGCGGCGGTACGGTCGCCGACCTGCCGCGCGCCGTTCAGTTGCTCGGCCTGATCGAGCTGCGCCGGCTCATCCTGACCCTCACCCTGGCCAACCTGCAGCCCACCTCCCTGCTGCTGCTGCGGACGGCACTGACCCGCGGCTTCATGTGCCGCAACCTGGCGGCTCCGTTCCCTGCGCTGGACCCGGACGATGCCTTCAATACGGGGCTGTTCTCGTTGATGGACGCCCTGCTGGAAGAAGACCGCGATGCCCTGCTGGCCCAGATCCCGCTCCCGCCGGGGGTCACGGCTGCGCTGACGGAGCGGACAGGAGCGCTGGGCGCGCTGCTTACGTTATGCGAAAGCCATGAGAGCCAACTGGCGGCAGCGGAAGGCGAGGTGCCGGCCGACCAGCTTCACCGCTGCTACCTTGAAGCCCTGGGCAGCACGCAGTCCCTGCTGGGCGCCCTGGCATAAGCACCGTGGAAACAGGCGCCGCGAACCGGGCGGCTGCCAGGCGCCGCGATGGCGCATAGCGCTATGCGCGGCAGGCAGCGGGCTCTTGAGCACAACAATGGCGAAGGAAGAAAGGCAAGCGGCGCCCGGAAGGGGAATGCAGCCTAGGCCTGGCGGTGCCCCGCCTTGCCTGCCCCCTGGCAAACGGCAAAAAGCAAGACGGCAGGGCAAGCAACTCGGCTTTACCCTGCCGGCATTGCCCGTTCGCCAAGGGCAGTCAGGAGGCCTTGGGCGCACCCTGGGTTCATGAAAGAGTGGCGTTCTTCGGCGGTCGGCCGCGACGGCGCCGCGGCGGTTCGCCGACCAGATCTTCTACGGAGAGCCCTGCATCGCTCATGGCTTCGCGGATCTCGGCCAGCTTGCGTTCCTTGTCGGCCTCTTCCTGCTTGCGTTGCTGGTCTTCCTCTTTTTTCTGCTCGATTACCTCGACAATCACCTCGGAGAGCTTGTGCAACTGCTCCATGCTCAGCTGGCGGGCCGCAGCACGCGCCACGTTCTTGTTTCGAGCAATGCGCTCCAGAGTTTCGCTGGACATCGGCCTCCTCCATGCAAGAAAAAAAACGAGCAAGCGGATCACTTGCTCGTCAAAAGTATATGCCGTGAAAGGAAATTGGCAAGAAAAGCCGCACCGCCTACGCGCTAGGTACGATGGGTAAAAAAACCGGAAAAAGCCTAAGACGGGGCGATCATCCCCCCGTCATGTTCATGAAGCGAACGATCTGAACATCGCCGTCGGTGGTGAAATGGTGCCGCTCGGGCTTGAGCGGAAGCGCCTTGATGATCGCTGCCTTGAGGGCGTCAAGATTGCCGGGGTGCCGACGAAGAACGGCGCGCAGGTCAACGGAGTGCTCGTTGCCCAGGCACAGCAGCAGGCGTCCCTCCGCCGTCACGCGAACCCGGTTGCAGCTGGCGCAAAAGTTGTGGCTGTGGGGCGATATGAACCCCACCCGTGTCTCGCTATCGGGCATGCGGAAATAGCGCGAAGGGCCAAGCGTGGTCTCGGCGGTTGGCAGCAGTGGATAGCGCTGCTCGATCGCGGCCTGGACCTCATCGCTCGAGCAGAAGGTTTCCGCACGGGAGTGGTCCGATACGTCGCCGAGCGGCATCTCCTCGATGAAACTGATATCGACGCCCTGCGTGCGGGCAAAGTCGACCAGGTCCACGATCTCGTCGTCATTGCGCCCCTTGAGGATCACCGCATTGAGCTTGATTCGCTCGAAGCCCGCCTCGCGCGCCGCGCGGATTCCGCCCAGCACGCGCGCGAGACTGCCCGTTCGGGTCAGCTGGCGAAAACGCACCGCATCCAGCGTATCCAGGCTGATGTTGAGCCTGCCGAGCCCGGCCTCGCGCAGCCTGCGGGCGTACTTGTCGAGCCCCGCCCCATTGGTCGTCATGGCCAGGTCCTTCAGCCCCGGCAGCGCTGCGATTCGCTCCACCAGCGTATCGATCCCGCGCCTGACCAGCGGCTCGCCTCCGGTCAGGCGTATCTTTTCCACCCCCATCTCGACGAAGGCCCGGGCCACCATGTCCACCTCCTCCAGCGTCAATATCTGCGCTCGAGGCAGGAAGGTCATCTCTTCGCTCATGCAATAGACGCAGCGAAAGTCGCAGCGATCCGTGACCGAAATGCGCACATAGCGAACGCGCCTGCCGAAGTCGTCGATCAGTTCCGAGGGTGTCGTCATCGTTTCTCTCTCTCCCAGCGACCGGCATCGCGCAGGTCCGACTCACGTTCGCCGACCCAGTAATCGCCCGTATCGCTGTGTTCCTTTTTCCAGAAGGGAGCTCTGGTCTTGAGATAGTCCATGATGAAATCACAGGCTTCGAAAGCGGCACGCCGATGCGCGCTCGCCACCACCACCAGTACGATAGGATCTCCCGGGGCAAGCCGTCCAATCCGATGGATGACGCGTACGCCTTGCAGCGGCCAGCGGTTTTCGGCTTCCGTCACGATGGCCTGCAGCGACGCCTCGGTCATGCCGGGGTAGTGCTCGAGCGTCAGCGCCGAAACATCGGGCCGTTCGTTGAAGTCCCGCACTAGCCCGGTGAAGCTGACGATGGCCCCGATATCGGTGCGTCCCGCCAGCAGGTCGCGCTGCTCGGCACCAGCATCGAAGTCGCCATGCTGAACCCTGATCATCTCAGCCTCCTGTGACGGGGGGAAAGAAAGCCACTTCGTCATCGCTCGTGATGGGCGTGGCATCGATGGCCATGACCTGGTTGACGGCACACAGGATGCGGCCCTCGGTCAGCCGCGCAAAGCGCTGGTCGCGCTTGAGCAGCGACGCCTTGAGCCCACCGACATCGCTGCTCTCCAGGCTGTCGAGGGGAACCGAAACCTCGCTCACACCCAGGCGCTCACGCAGCTCGGCCAGGAACTTTACCTGCACGCAATCCGTGTCGATATCGCAGCGTGTCCCGACCGATACCTGGCCCACCGCGCCCTCGCCGGTGACGATGGGGTCCACGGCATGGCGCTGGTAATCGCCCGACTTCCCTCCTCGCTTGGAGAGCAGGTGCACGCCTCCGATCTCCATCTCCTTGTCGACCGCCTTGCACATGTCGTAGAGCGTCAGGCAAGCCACGGAGACGGCGGTCAGCGCCTCCATTTCCACCCCGGTGCGTCCATTGAGGCGACACAGGGCGGTCACTTCCACCCGTGACGACGCCTCGTCGATGCGAAAGTCGATGCTCACCTTGGTCAGGGCCAGGGCGTGGCACAGGGGAATCAGCTCGTGGGTGCGCTTGGCCGCCTGGATGCCGGCGATGCGCGCGGTGGCCAGCACGTCGCCCTTGGGCAAGCCGCCTTGCGCCAGCAGCGCCAGGGTCGCCGGCTTCATCTGGATATAACCGGCCGCACTGGCCTCGCGGCGGCTTTCGGGCTTGTCGGCGACATCCACCATGTGGGCTTCACCGCGCTGATTGAGGTGTGTGAGGGGCATGGAAACGGCCTCGAATGACGAAGGATGAGTAACAGTATGGCGTACGCTCGACCCACCGGGGGCGGGGGCGAGCCCGTTGGGTGAAGGCGTCTCGGACCTATGCCGGGCGCGGCGCCTGCTCGGCAGGCCAGCGCGCCGGCCAGGCCAGCACCCACTCGGCGATGGCCTCCAGGTCGTCCAGCGCCAGGGCATCAACGCCTGGGGGCATGGCCATGGGCGAATCACTGGCCACCGCCTTGACCCAGGGGTCGTCGGCGACCCGCAGCGGCTGGCCCAGTTCGGCGCGATACAGCTCGAGCTTGGGCAACGGCCACGCCTTGAAGCCTTCCACAAGCACCAGGTCGGGGGCGAGGGGGCGCACCATGTCGACCAGGGTCGCGAGGTCGGCCTCCTGCTGGTCGGGGGTTTCCATCATCAGCGCCCAGCGTGCCCGCGAAGCGACCAGCATGGGTGCGGCACCGGCGCGGCGCAGGCGATGGCTGTCCTTGCCCGGCTGATCGACATCGAAGTCATGGTGCGCATGCTTGATGACGGCGGCGCGCATGCCGCGTGCGCCCAATCTTGGCAGCAGGCGCTCCAGCAGCGTCGTCTTGCCGGTGCCGCTCCACGCCGCGATGCCGAGCAAGGGCAACCGATCATCAAAGCGCAGCGGCGCTGGCATGGCAGAACTCATTGATTTCCTTTCTCCTGTTGCAGACGCATTTCCAGGCGCCGTCGCTCGTCTTCGGTGTTGAGATTGGCAAACGACTCGGGGCAGTCGGCGAAGCCTACCTGCCGCCAGGCGTGGCCGGCGTACCACCGTCGGATCGCCCGCTCCCCCGCCTGCAGGGCGCCGTGCAGGTCGTCGGCCAGCCGCGTGCGCAGCAGGGCGACCACGGGATGCAGGCGCTCACCGTCATGCGCCACGGCGATGTCGGCGTCACCTACCTCCGCGGCCAAGCGCGCCACGAGGTCGACCGGCAGCGCCGGGCTGTCACAGGGCGTGATCGCGACCCAGGGCGTAGTGGCGGCCCGCATGGCGCTGTAGATGCCCATCAGCGGTCCGTGGTAGCCCGCCTCGGCATCGCATACGACCCGGGCCGGCAGGCGGCGGTAGGCATCGAGATGCCGGTTGGCCACGATCACCACCTCGGCCACCTGTGGGGCCAGGCGCTCCAGCGCCCTGGCCACCAGCGGTCGGCCGGCCAGCTCGACCCAGCCCTTGTCGCAGCCCCCCATGCGGCGCCCCTGCCCACCCGCCAGGATCACGCCCGTTACATCGTGCTTGGGATTCATAGCGGCTCCCGCGCGTGCATCGGCAAAGGGAACATGATGCCTGACCCGCCCCTCGGGTGCCACGTCAGGCCGCCCTGCGCCCATGGGCGAGGCGCTACGGGGCCATGACGCTTATCCCCGGCGGATTCAGCGGGTATGATGTGTCAAACAAATTGAACGACCCGACGGATTCAACCCAATGGCAGGATTTGACGTGGGAGCCCGGCTGCGCGAACTGCGCAAGGCTCGCAAGCTTTCCCAACGTGAGCTGGCCAAGCGTGCCGGTGTCACCAACAGCACCATTTCTTTGATCGAACAGAATAGCGTCAGCCCTTCGGTGAGCTCGCTGAAGAAGATTCTCGATGCCCTTCCGGTGTCGATCAGCGCCTTCTTCGCGGGCGATGAGCCGGCCCAGCCGCAGGCCTTCTATACCGCGGATGAGTTGACCGAAATAGGCGATGGCCACCTCTCGTGGCGACTGGTCGCGGCCCGCCGGCCCGAGCGCAGCATGTCGATCATTCACGAACGCTACCCGCCGGGGGCGGATACCGGCGAGGACATGCTCGAACACGAGGGCGAGGAAGGCGGCGTGGTGATCGCCGGCGAGATCGAACTCACCGTTGCGGGCGACGCGCGGCTACTGCGAGCAGGCGACGCCTACTACTTCGATTCCCGCCTGCCCCACCGCTTTCGCAATGCAGGCGACGAGGAGTGCGTGATCGTCAGCGCCAACTCCCCGCCGACCTTTGCGGAAGGCGGCAGGGAGTTGCACCACGCCTAGGAGGCCCGAACAGCCTTACTCCTCCTCGGCGCCGGGCAGAACCCAGTTCAGCACGATACCGACGAGTGCGGCCAGGCTGACGCCCTGCAGGGTGAACTGGCCACCGCCGAACTGCATGCCGCCGATGCCGAACACCAGGATCAGCGAGACCACGACCAGGTTGCGTGGCGCGGTCAGCGAGTGGCCGGCGCGCACCAGGGTATTCATCCCCACCACCGCAATCGAGCCGAACAGCAGGGTCATGATGCCGCCCATCACCGGGCCGGGGATGGTCTGCAGCAGGGCCCCGAGCTTGGCCACGAAGGCCAGCAGGACGGCGATGCAGGCCGCGACCACCATGATCTTCGGGTTGAACGCCCGCGTCAGGGTCACGGCACCTGTCACCTCCGAATAGGTAGTGTTGGGCGGGCCGCCGAACAGGGCGGCGGTGGTGGTAGCCAGGCCATCGCCGAGCAGGGTGCGGTGAAGGCCGGGCTTTTCCAGGTAGTTCTTGCGCGTTACCGAGCCGATGGCCACCATGTCGCCGATATGCTCCACGGCGGGCGCGATGGCCACCGGGATCATGAACAGGATCGCCGCCCAGTGGAAGCTGGGTGCGGTGAAGCTCGGCAGCGCCAGCCATGCCGCTTCGCGCACCGGGGAGAAGTCGACCACGCCCATCATCAGCGCCATCACATAGCCGGTGACGATGCCCCCCATGATCGGCACCAGGCGCAGGAGGCCCCTCCCGAACACCGCCAGGACCAGCGTGACCAAGAGGCTCACCATGGAGAGGAAGATGGCCGGGGCATAGTCGATATGGGGGCTGGTTTCTCCGGTGGCCATGCTCACCGCCACCGGCGCCAGCGCCAGGCCGATCACCATGATCACCGGTCCCACCACCACCGGTGGCAGCAGGCGGTGCAGCCAGGCCGTTCCCTTCAGGCGTACCGCCTGGGAGATCGCCACATAGACCAGCCCCGCTGCCATCAGCCCGCCCATGGTGGCCGGTATGCCGAAGTTCGCCACCGAGCCCTGAATAGGCGCGATGAAGGCAAAGGACGAGGCCAGGAAGACCGGCACCGTGACCCTGGTCACGCCGTGGAAGACCAGGGTGCCGACACCGGCGGTGAACAGCGCCACGCTGGGATCGAGCCCGGTCAACAGCGGCACCAGTACCAGCGCGCCGAAGGCCACGAAGAGCATCTGCGCTCCGGTCAGGATCACTCGGATCGGGGATTCGGAAGGCGCCTGCGCAGCCGCCACGCGTTCGTTCATGGGTGGTTTCCTTCTTGTCTCGTGTGTTGAAGCGAAGGTCTTGTGTCGAAGCGAAGGCGTCCTGCCAGAAAAACGCCCCTGGATGGCGATCTCAGGGGCGTCTTCTCCGTATGGCTCCGGCTATCGGGTGCCGAAGATCTTGTCGCCGGCATCTCCGAGCCCCGGCACGATATAGCCGTTTTCGTCGAGGTGGTCGTCCACCGCGGCGGTATAGATCTCGATATCGGGGTAGGCGTCCTGCACCCGCTTGATGCCTTCGGGGGCAGCCACCAGCACGATGACCTTCATCTGCTGGCAGCCGCGCTCGCGCAGCATGTCGAGAGTGGCCACCATGCTGCCGCCAGTGGCGAGCATCGGATCGATGACGATGGCCATGCGCTCTTCCAGGTCGTTCGCGAACTTGGCGAAATAAGGCACCGGCTCGAGCGTCTCCTCGTCACGATAAAGCCCCACCACGCTGACCCGGGCGCTGGGAATCAGGTCGGTCACGCCGTCGAGCATGCCGAGTCCGGCGCGCAGGATCGGCACGATGGTCACCTTCTTGCCCTTGAGCAGCTGCACCGGGATCGGCTTGCCGCTCCAGCCGGGGATCTCCTGCTCCTGCAGCTCGAGGTCCTGGGTCGCTTCGTAGGTGAGCAACTTGGCCAGCTCACCGGCCAGCTCACGAAAGCTCTTGGTACTGATGCCGGCTTCACGCATCAGGCCGAGCTTGTGCTGGACCAGCGGATGTCGAATGGCGTGGACGCTCATGGGGAGACCCTCTTCGCGGCGGATGGACATGGCGACCTTGGTCGCATGGACGAATCGCGCGCCATTCTACCCTCATCGGCAGGCGAGGTTAAGGCGGCCTTGCGCTCCGTTCGCATTCGGCTAGCCGGCCGTCTCGGGCAGCTGCCAGTCGATGGGCGCACGGCCGTTTTGCTCGAGAAACGCATTGGCACGCGAGAACTGGTGATTGCCGAAAAATCCCCGGTGTGCTGAGAGCGGCGAAGGATGCGGCGATTCGAGCACCAGGTGTCGCGAAGCGTCGATCAGCGCCTTCTTCTGGCGGGCATGGCTGCCCCACAGCAGGAAGACACTGGGTTCGGCATGCTCGCTGACCGTGGCGATCGCCCGGTCGGTGAAGGGTTCCCAGCCCTGGCCGCGGTGCGCGCCCGCCCTGCCCTGCTCGACGGTCAGCGAGGTGTTGAGCAGCAGCACGCCCTGGCGCGCCCAGTGTTCCAGGCAGCCATGGTTCACCGGAGTGAAGCCGACGTCGGCGGCCAGCTCCTTGTAGATATTGGCCAGCGAGGGCGGAATCGCCACGCCCGGGCGCACCGAGAAACTGAGCCCATGGGCCTGGTTCGGCCCGTGGTAGGGATCCTGGCCGAGGATCACGACCTTCACCTGCTCCAGCGGGGTCAGCTCGAAGGCGCGGAACCAGTTCGACGAGTGCGGGTAGATGACCTTCCTGGCCGCCTTCTCGGCGGCCAGGAAATCACGCAGCGACTGCATGTAGGGGGCATCGAACTGATCCCCCAGCCAGCGCCGCCAGCTTTCGGGTAGCGGTCCGTGCATGCGCGTCACCCTCTCTAGCGCTTGACCTGATCGACCAGCGGTTCGACGTAGGCGATCCCCATGTCCCAAGGGAACTGGATCCAGCAATCCTGGGCCACTTCGGTGAGGTATTGATCCACCAGCGGGCGCCCTTCCGGCTTGGCGTAGACGGTGACGAAATGCGCCTTGGGGAGCATCTCGCGCACCTTGCGCGCCGTCTTGCCGGTGTCGACCAAGTCGTCGACCAGCAGCCAGCCGTCGCCGTCATGCTCCACGCCCTTCATCACGTCCAGCCCACCCTGGTCCATGTGGTCGTAGCTCTTGATGCACACGGTATCGATCAGGCGCACGTTGAGCTCGCGGGCGATCAGCGCGGCGGGAATCAGCCCGCCCCGGGTGATCGCCACGATGCCCTTGAAGTCACGCTCGATCAGGCGATGGCACAGTTCGCGCACGTCGCGATGCAGCTGATCCCAGGAGACGGTGAAGTGCTGGTGGTAGCGGGGATTGCTCATGGTGATGTCACTCGTCCTCATTGAAGGAGCAAACCGCAAAGACGCCGAAGCCGGCCTCGCGAATCCTGCTCGACCCGCCGATTTCCGGCAGGTCGATGATGGTGGCGGTTTCCACCACCTGGCCGCCCGAGCGGGTGATGAGCTTGGCGGCCGCCAGCATGGTGCCGCCGGTGGCGATGAGGTCGTCCATGATCAGGATCCGATCGCCCTGGCGGAAGGCGTCGGAGTGCAGCTCCACCTCGGACTTGCCGTACTCCAGCGTGTAGGTCTCGCTGATGGTACGAAACGGCAGCTTGCCCTTCTTGCGCACCGGCACGAAGCTGCAGCCCAGCTCGTAGGCCACCGGGGCGCCGATGATGAACCCGCGGGCATCGATGGCGGCGATGGCATCGAGCTCCATCTCCTGGTAGCGGTGCACGAAGCTGTCGATCAGCTTGCGAAAGGCCGAGCTGTTCTGCAGCAACGGCGTGATGTCGCGGAAATTCACCCCCGGCTGCGGCCAGTCGGGGACGGTGCGGATGACGGACTTGATGTAGTCGCCGTAAATGCTCATCGCGGATCTCGGTGAGAAAATGGATCAGTCCAGAAAGAGGAACTTCAGGGCGAACAGAATCGCCAGCACGACCACCGCGGGATTGAGGTCGCGGAAGCGCCCGGAGAGTGCCTTGATCGCAGCGTAGCTGATGAAGCCCAGCGCGATGCCCTCGGCAATCGAGAACGTCAGCGGCATGGCCAGCGCCGCGATCAACACGGGCGCGGCGTCGGTGGGGTCGTCCCAGTTGGCATGGGCCAGGCTGCCGGCCATGAGCACCGCCACGTAGAGCAGCGCCCCGGCGGTGGCATAGGCCGGGATCGAACCCGCCAGCGGGGCGAAGAACAGGCTGACCAGGAACAGCCCGGCCACCACCACGGCGGTCAAGCCGGTGCGCCCGCCCGCTGCGATACCGGCCGTGGATTCGATGTAGCTGGTGGTGGTCGAGGTACCCAGCGCCGCGCCGGCCATGGACGCGCCGCTGTCGGCCATCATGGCGCGATTCAGCCGCGGCAGCTTGCCGTCCTTGTCGAGCAGCCCACCCTTGTGGGCAACCCCCACCAGGGTGCCGGAGGTATCGAACAGGTCGACGAAGAGGAACGCGAAGATGACGCTGAGCATCGCCACGTCGAGCGCGCCCATGAGGTCCATGGCCATGAAGGTCGGCGCAATGGAGGGCGGCATCGACATCAGCCCGCCGTAGGCGTTGTGGCCCAGCACCATGGCCAGCACGGTAACGCCGAGGATGCCGATCATCACCGCGCCGGTGATCTTCAGGTAGGCCATGGCGGTGATGGCGAAGAAGCCCAGCAGCGCGTAGATGGCCGGAGGCTGCGAGAGATCGCCCAGCGCCACGTAGGTGGCCGGATTCGACACCACGATGCCGGCATTCTTCAGTGCGATCATGGCCAGGAACAGCCCGATGCCGGCGGCGATGCCCAGGCGCAGGGAGAGCGGAATGGAGTTGATGATCCATTCGCGAATCTTGAACACGCTGAGCAGGAAGAAGCAGAAGCCGGAGAAGAATACCGCGCCCAGCGCGGCTTCCCAGGTATAGCCCATGCCGAGCACCACGCCGTAGGTGAAGAAGGCGTTGAGGCCCATGCCCGGTGCCTGGGCGATCGGGTAGTTGGCCCACAGGCCCATGATCAGACAGCCCACCGCCGCGGCCAGACAGGTGGCGACGAACACCGCCCCGTAGTCCATACCCGCTTCCGAGAGAATGCTGGGGTTGACGAAGATGATGTAGGCCATGGTCAGGAAGGTGGTGACCCCCGCAATGACCTCGGTCTTCACGCTGGTATTGTGTTCCGTCAGCTTGAAGCGTCTTTCGAGCATATTCTTCATGTTTTGCATTCCTGCGCACAAGGGCTGGGCTGGAGACCAGGGGGCGAGAAAAGCCGCACATGGTACTCAATGGCGGCTCGCGATGCGAGCCCGGCTCCCGTCGCCACCCAAGGCAGCGATACGGTTCGCTCTGTATAAGCAAAGTCTGCGCCAGGCGCCACAACGGCAGCCAACGCAGACTTGACGAAACGGTTGTTTTACCCGCCTTGGCTCAGTGGCCCCGCGCCTCGAGCACGCGTTCCACCGTTTCCACGATGGCCTGGGTCTGGGGGTCGATCTCGATGTTCACGCGGTCGCCGGGAATGCGATCCACCAGCGTGGTACGCGCCAGCGTCTCGGGGATCAGGTCGACGCAGAAGCGCGGCCCATGGCTGGCATCCGCACGCCGCGCCTGCCCGATCGTCAGGCTGATGCCGTCCACGCCGACATAGCCCTTGTCGAACAGGAACCGGCCCAGCGCATGCGGCACTTCGAACCACAGCCGACGGTTGTTGGGCGCCTCGTCCAGCTCCACCAGCTCGGCCATGGCCATGACGTGCCCGGACATCGCGTGGCCGCCGATCTCGTCGCCGAAGCGTGCCGCCCGCTCGATATTGACGCGATCCCCCACGCGAACTGCACCAAGATTGGTCACGCGCAGCGTTTCACGCATCAGGTCGAAGCTCACCCGCTCGCCCTCGATGCGGGTCACGGTGAGGCACACGCCGTTGTGCGCCACCGAAGCCCCGAGCGTCAGGCCCTCACGCAGTGCGTCGGGCAAGACCACGACATGGGTGCGGAAGGCTTCGGCTTCCTCGATGGCGACCACCGCCGCCGTACCCTGAACGATGCCCGTAAACATGGCTGACTCCTCGGCTGCCGGCTGGGGGTATGAACGAAAGGCGAAGTGTAAGAAGTTGCGACCAGCACGTCTATCTGCAGCGGCAGCACGCCAGGCCGATCAAGAAGCATGAACATCTTTCATGGACCGAAAACACGGGATTATTTCCTGTTTCATTGCCGACCCTTGCGAACATGTACCAGTCAAATTGACAGCATGCGCCATTGGTCGTAAGATGCACGCCACATTTTCAGGCGCCGATTTGTACCCGGATTGCGGGCGCCCACGCTGCTGCATCGGCTTGCCGGTGCGCGGCGTGAAGTGCAGCTAAAAGGGTGTGTCCAGCGTTGATGGCCACCCGCCAGGGTGGCCTTTTTTTGTTTCGGCGCTCCCACTGCCGCCCGCACGGCATGCCTACAGTGGAAGCCAGATGATCACGCTACGCAACGTCTCCAAGAGCTACACGCTCAGCAGCGCCAAGCGAGGCCTTCGCCTCGGCGCATCCCGACCCGGCGGCACCACCCGCACGATCGAGGCCTTGAAGAACGTCGACCTGCATGTCCCCAAGAGCAGCATCCACGGGGTCATCGGCCTGTCCGGCGCCGGCAAGTCCACGCTGATCCGCTGCGTCAACCTGCTCGAACGCCCGACCCGCGGCAGCGTCATGGTGGACGGCCAGGAGATGACCTCGCTCTCCTCCACCGAGCTCAACCGGGCACGCCACCGCATCGGCATGATCTTCCAGCACTTCAACCTGCTGACCACGCGCAACGTCTACGACAATGTGGCCCTGCCGCTCGAGCTGATGGGCATGACGCGGGCCGCCATTCGCGAGCGCGTGATGCCACTGCTGGAGCTCACCGGCCTGACGGACAAGGCGCGCCAGTACCCGGCCCAGCTCTCCGGCGGGCAGAAGCAGCGCGTCGCCATCGCCCGCGCCCTGGCCAGCGAGCCCGCGGTGCTGCTGTGCGACGAGGCGACCTCGGCCCTCGATCCGCAGACCACCGGCTCCATCCTGGCCCTGCTGCGCGACATCAACCAGCAGCTCGGCCTGACCATCCTGCTGATCACCCATGAAATGGAGGTGGTGAAGTCGATCTGCCACCGGGTCAGCCTGATCTCCGACGGCGAACTGGTCGAGGAGGCCGAGGTGGGTGATTTCTTCACCGCCCCGAAGACCCGGCTTGGGCGCGAATTCCTCAACGACTTCCTGCAGCTCGAGCCGCCCAAGGCGCTGGTCGAGCGGCTCGAGGAGGCGCCTGGCGACCACACCCACCCGGTGGTGCGGCTGGCGTTCTCCGGCGATGCGGTCTCCACGCCGCTGATCTCGCGCCTGGCGCGGGAGTGCGGCGTGGATGTGAGCATCCTCCAGGCCAAGGTCGAATCGATCCAGGAGCGCACCCTGGGACTGATGATCGCCGAGCTGCTCGGCACGCCGGAGCAGACCCGGCGCGCCATCGACTATCTCGAATCCCATGATCTTCACGTGGAGGTGCTCGGCCATGTCCAGCGCGATGATTGACCTGATCCTGCAGGCGACCCTGGACACGCTCTACATGGTCGCCGTGTCCGGCGTGATCTCGGCGCTGCTGGGCGTGCCGCTCGGCGTGCTGCTCTATGTGACGCGCCCGAACCAGATCCTGGCCCGCCCCCTGCTCAACCAGCTGCTCGGCATCGTCACCAACGTCGGCCGCTCGATCCCGTTCATCATCCTGATGGTGGCGATCATTCCCTTCACGCGCATGATCGTGGGCACCTCGATCGGCACCAATGCCGCCATCGTCCCGCTGACCATCGCCGCCATTCCGTTCGTGGCCAGGCTCGTCGAAGGCGCGCTCAACGAGATTCCCCCCGGCCTGGTGGAAGCCGCCCAGTCGATGGGCGCCACCCCCTACCAGATCATTCGCAAGGTGCTGCTGCCCGAAGCGCGGGGCGGCATCATCACCGGACTGACCATCACCGTGGTCACGCTGGTCAGCTACTCGGCCATGGCCGGCGCCGTGGGCGGCGGCGGCCTGGGCGACCTGGGCATTCGCTACGGCTACAACCGCTTCAACCCCACCATCATGCTGATCACCGTGGCCATCCTGGTGGTCATGGTGCAGGGCTTCCAGAGTCTCGGCGACGCCCTGGTGCGCAAGAGCGACCGAAAGTGACTCATCGCTTGAAACATCCATCGACTTCGCTGCGACACCGCCACCCTGGCGAATCGACCATGGGCGGCTCATCAACCAAGGAGAGTGACATGCAAGTGACCTTCAACCGCCTGCTCGGCGTCGCCGCCCTGGCCGGCGCCGTGCTGCTGGCCGGCTGCGGCAACGACGACAGCGCCGCGGAAACTCGCACGATCAAGGTCGGCACCATGTCGGGGCCTGAATCCGAGGTCATGGAAGTGGCCGTGCAGATCGCCCGCGACCGCTACGACCTGACCGTGCAGGTCATCGAGTTCACCGACTACGTCTCGCCCAACGCGGCGCTGGCCGACGGCAGCCTCGATGCCAACGCCTTCCAGCACGAGCCCTACCTGCGCAGCATGATCGAAGACCGCGGCTATAACCTGGCCGTGGCGGGCTACACCTTCGTCTATCCGATCGGCGCCTACTCCACCCGCCACGAATCCATCGAAGCGCTGCCGGAGCGCGCCCTCATCGCGCTGCCCAACGACCCCACCAACGGCGGTCGTGCCATGATCCTGATGCACAACGCCGGGCTGATCACCCTCGACGACCCGGAAAACCTCGAAGCGACCCCGGTCAACGTGGTCGAGAACCCGCAGAACTTCCGCTTCCGCGAGATCGAGGCCGCCCAGCTGCCTCGCGTGCTGCCGGACGTGGACCTGGCCTTCATCAACAACACCTTTGCCCAGCCGGCCGGCCTGAGCCTGGACGATGCACTGATCCGCGAAGGCGCGGAATCACCCTACGTCAACCTGATCGCCGTACGCGCCGGCGACGAGGAGCGCGAGGAGATTCGCCAGCTGGTCTCCGCCTACCAGAGCGAAGAAGTCGCCCAAAGGGCCTATGAACTGTTCGATGGCGGCGCCGTGCCCGGCTGGGAGTAAGGGCTCGGCAAGCGGTATCGCAGCGGGCCGGTGCCTTCGGGCATCGGCCTGCTGCCGTCAGCCCGCAGTCGTCCGACCCTTGCGCCATGCGAGCACAAAGCAATGCACCCCGTGATACGAGATCACGGGGTGCATCGAAAGCTGGTAGGACCAGGCGGATTTGAACCGCCGACCTCCACGATGTCAACGTGGCGCTCTAACCAACTGAGCTATGGTCCTGAAAAGAGGCGAGAGAGCTGGTAGGACCAAGCGGATTTGAACCGCTGACCTCCACGATGTCAACGTGGCGCTCTAACCAACTGAGCTATGGTCCTGTCGCGAGCTTCTGCTTCGCCGCCACCAATGCCGCGTGGCAACGGATGCATATCTTACCGATATCGCTGGCATTTGCAAGCCTCACGGCGTGCTTTTGACCCGCTCCACCGCTTCCAGCCAGCCGCGGTAGAGGCGTTCGCGCTCGTCGTCGGGCATCTGGGGCTCGAAGCTCGACTCGCAGCGCCACAGCTCGGCGATCTCGTCGAGATCGCGATACCAGCCCAGGCGCAGCCCGGCGAGATAGGCGGCCCCCAGTGCCGTCGTCTCGAGCACGGTGGGCCGGTCGACGCGCACCCCCAGCATATCGGCCAGGAACTGCACCAGCCAGGCGTTGGCCGCCATGCCGCCATCGACCCGCAGCGTACCCGGGGCCATCCCCATGTCGTCGCTCATGCAGCGCTGCAGGTCACGGGTCTGGTAGCACACCGCCTGCAGCCCGGCGGCGACGATCTCGGCGATCCCGGTATCGCGGGTCAGGCCGAAGATCGCCCCGCGCGCCTTGGGATCCCAATGCGGCGCCCCAAGCCCCGTGAAGGCCGGCACCAGGTAGACGCTGTGGCCCTCGCGAGTCTGGCTGGCCAGCGCCTCGGTCTCGGCCGCATCGGCGAACAGCTTGAGGCCATCGCGCAGCCACTGCACGGCGGCGCCGGCAACGAAGATGCTGCCCTCCATGGCGTAGGTGGGCTTGCCCTGCAGCCGGTACGCCACCGTGGTCAGCAGCCGGTTGCGCGACACGGCCGCCTTGTCACCCGTGTTGACCACCATGAAGCACCCGGTGCCATAGGTGCTCTTGGCCATGCCCGGCTGGAAGCACGCCTGCCCCACCAGCGCGGCCTGCTGATCTCCCGCCACCCCGGCGATCGGCAGCGCCCCGCCCAGCCACTTCTCTTCGCTCATGCCGAAGTCGTCGCTCGAATCGCGCACTTCGGGCAGCAGCGCCGCGGGAATGTCGAACAGGGCGAGCAGCCTTTCATCCCACCGCTGCTCGTGGATATTGAACAGCAGCGTGCGCGACGCATTGGTGGCGTCCGTGGCATGCACCCTGCCCCCGGTCAGCCGCCACAGCAGGAAGGTATCGACGGTGCCGAACGCCAGTTCGCCGCGCTCGGCCCGCTCACGCGCGCCATCCACGTTTTCCAGCAGCCAGGCCAGCTTGGTGGCCGAGAAATAGGGGTCGATGAGCAGCCCCGTATGCGCCTGCACCAGGGCTTCGTGGCCCTGCGCCTGCAGCCTCGAACACGCCTCAGCCGTGCGCCTGTCCTGCCACACGATGGCCGGATGGACCGGCTCCCCGGTGCGCCGATCCCACAGCAGCGTCGTCTCGCGCTGGTTGGTGATGCCAATCCCGGCGATGGCCCCGAGTGCCACCCCCGTATCGCGAATCACCTGGCGACAGGTGTGCAGCACCGTGTCCCAGATCGCCTCGGGATCGTGCTCGATCCAGCCGTCGCGCGGATAGTGCTGCGCAAATTCCTGCTGGGCCGCGCCTGCCACGTGCCCCTGGCGATCGAAGAGGATCGCCCGTGAACTGGTGGTTCCCTGATCGATGGCAAGCAGATAGTCGGCCATGGCACGCCCCGTTCCGTCATGTTCGTTTTTGATCATTTAGGGTACTGTAGTACGTTCGTAACGCGCCAGCCTCCTCGATTCGAAGGTGCGCCAAACGTCCGCCACGCCGCCGTGCCGACCTGCCAGCCGCCGCGCGAGCCCAAGGGAGCCGAGATGAACCAGCAACAGCGCCAAGAGGCCATCGTCGACCTGGTGAAGCGCCAGGGATACGCCAGCATCGAACAGCTGACCGAACACTTTTCGGTGACGCCCCAGACCATTCGCCGCGACCTGAACGCGCTGGCCGAAGAGGGCCTGATCCGCCGCGTGCATGGCGGCGCCGGCCTCGAGTCGAGCACGGTAAACACCGCCTACAGCACCCGCAAGAGCCTGAACCTCGAAGCCAAGCAGCGCATCGCGGCCCTGGTGGCCAGGCACATTCCCGATCACGCCTCGCTGTTCATCAACATCGGCACCAGCAACGAGGTGGTGGCCGAGGCGCTGCTGGAGCACCAGGGGCTCGAGGTCATCACCAACAACCTCAACGTGGCCGCCATTCTCCAGCACAAGGAGGATTTCAATGTCATCGTGGCCGGGGGCCAGGTGCGTTCGCGCGATGGCGGCATCATCGGCGAGGCAACCATCGACTTCATCAACCAGTTCAAGGTCGATTTCGGCATCATCGGCATCAGCGGCATCGACGAGGACGGTTCGCTGCTGGAGTTCGACTACCAGGAAGCCCGGGTCGCCCAGGCGCTCATTCGCAACTCGCGCAAGGTATTCCTCATCGCCGACCACTCGAAGTTCCATCGCAACCCGGTGGTGCGCCAGGGCAACATCGCCCAGTTGGACGCCCTGTTCACTGACCGCCAGCCCCCGGAGAGCATCCTGCACCTGATGCAGGCCAATGACGTGGCACTGCATATCGCCTGACGCCCCTGCCGGCTCAGGCCTCCGGCATCACGCCTGCCGGCAAACTTTGCACGCCCTCTTGATGTTCGCTTTCGATTGATCTATGTTCGTTTTCAAACATTACAGGCCGGCACGCGCCGGCGATCGATCGGAGCCCCTCCATGGCAACCCCCTCCCAAGGCCTGCTTGACCTCTTCGTGATCGGCGGCGGCATCAACGGCACCGGCATCGCCAACGATGCGGCCGGCCGCGGGCTCAGCGCGGGCCTGTGCGAACAGGCCGACCTCGCCGGCGCCACTTCGTCAGCCAGCAGCAAGTTGATCCACGGCGGCCTGCGCTATCTGGAGCACCACGAGTTTCGCCTGGTCGGCGAAGCCCTGCGCGAGCGTGAGATCCTGTTGCGCAAAGCGCCCCATATCATCTGGCCGCTGCGCTTCATCCTGCCGCACCGCTCGCACCTTCGCCCGGCCTGGATGATCCGCGCCGGCCTGTTCCTTTACGACCATCTTGGCAAGCGGAAGACGCTACCGGGCTCCCACGGCGTTCGTTTCACAACCAGCGACCCGTTGAAGGCTGACATAAAGCGCGGATTCGAATATTCGGATTGCTGGGTGGACGACGCCCGCCTGGTGGTTCTCAACGCCCTGCAGGCACGCCAGCAGGGCGCCGAGATCCTGGTACGCACCCGCTGCGTCGGCATCCGCGAAGCGCATGGGCGCTGGCACGTCGAGCTGGAGGACCTGCGCAGCGGCAAGCGCTTCGAGCGCCAGGCCAGGACGCTGGTCAATGCCGCCGGCCCCTGGGTGGAGCAGGTCGTGCGCGAACAGGCCAGGCGCCCGTCGCGCTATTCGATTCGCATGATCCAGGGCAGCCATATCATCGTGCCGCGGCTCAACCTCGACGAGCGCGCCTATATCCTGCAGAACGACGATCGGCGTATCGTCTTCGTCCTGCCCTACGAGGACGACTTCAGCCTGATCGGCACCACCGACCGCCGCTACGAGGGCGACCCCCGCCAGGTAGCCGTAAGCGAGGAGGAGATCGCCTACCTGCTCAGCGTGGTCAATGCCCATTTCCACCAGCCGCTGTCACGCAACGACGTGATTGCCACCTACGCCGGGGTCCGTCCGCTGTGCGACGATGAATCCACCGACCCGTCCGCCATGACCCGCGACTACACCCTTGCGCTGGACGACACGGGCGCTCCCCTGCTCTCGGTCTTCGGCGGCAAGATCACCACCTATCGCAAGCTGGCAGAGGCCGCCCTGCAGCAGCTGGCGCCCAGCCTGCCCGCGATGGGCCCCAGCTGGACCGCGACGGCGCCGCTGCCGGGCGGGGACATAGAGAGCCAAGCCGACTTCACCGATCGCCTGCTGAAGGAGTACCCCTGGCTGGGCGCCGAGCGAGCCGCTCGCTTCGCTCGCAGCTACGGCAGCCTATGCCTGGCCTTCCTGCGCGGCACCGCCAGCGCCCGCGATCTCGGCGAGGACTTCGGCAGCGGCCTCAGCGCCGCCGAAGTGAACTACCTGATCGACCAAGAATGGGCATCGGGCACCGAGGACATCCTATGGCGGCGCACCAAGCTCGGACTGCGCCTGACGCCGCGTCAGGTCGAACGCCTGGCCGCCTACACCGCCGCACAGCGCGAACGCCTGGCCGCCTGAACCCACCTATTCGGGTATGCCGCCGCGCGTCAGGCGCTGCGGGTCGAGCAGGCGCTCGAGCTCTTCACGAGCGAGATCCGTCCGCTCTTCGGCGACATCGATGATCGGCCGCCCCGCCTGGTAGGCAGCCTTGGCAATGGCCGCCGCGGCGTCGTAGCCGATCACGCCGTTCAGCGCCGTGACCAGGATCGGATTGCGCGCCAGCGGCTCGGCCAGCCGGTCTTCGCGCACGCGGAAGGTGGCAATCGCCCGCTCGCCGAGCAGCCGGGACGTATTGCTCATCAGCAGGATCGAGGTGAGCAGGTTGTGGGCGATCAGCGGCAGCATCACGTTGAGCTGGAAGTTGCCGCTCTGGCCGGCCACGGCGACCGCCGCGTCCAAGCCGATCACTTGCGCGGCGGCCTGCGCGGCGGACTCCGGTATCACCGGGTTGACCTTGCCCGGCATGATCGAGCTGCCCGGCTGCAGGGCCTCCAGCTCGATCTCGCCCAGCCCGGCCAGCGGCCCGGAGTTCATCCAGCGCAGGTCATTGGCGATCTTCATGATCACGCAGGCCAGCCCCCGCAGCTGCCCGGACAGCTCAACGGCGGCATCCTGGGCGCCCAGGCTGGCGAAGAAACTGTCGTTGGGCACGAACGCCAGGCCCGTCTGCTCGCTCAGCTCACGCGCCATGCGCTCGGCGAACTCCGGGTGGGCATTGATGCCGGTTCCCACCGCGGTGCCTCCCTGCGCCAGCCGGCACAGGCGGAGCATGGCGCTGTCCAGGCGCTCGATCGCCTGGCCGACCTGGCTCGACCAGCCCCCCAGCTCCTGTCCCAGGCGCAGCGGCATGGCATCCATGAGGTGGGTGCGCCCGGTCTTCACCACGTGGTCGAGCTCCACGGCGCGCTCGTCGATGGTGGCCCGCAGTTGCACCAGCGCCGGGCGCAACCGGTGGGAGACTTCCAGCGCCGCGGACAGGTGGATGGCGGTCGGGATGACATCATTGCTCGACTGCCCCATGTTGACGTGATCGTTGGGGCCGACGGCGAGCCCCTCGCGGCTGGCCAGGTGGGCCACCACTTCATTGACGTTCATATTGCTGGAGGTGCCTGATCCGGTCTGGAAAACGTCCACCGGGAACTGGTCATCATGCCTGCCGTCGATGATGGCCTGGGCAGCCTGCGTGATGGCCGCGGCACGCTCGTCATCGAGCAGGCCAAGCGCCTGGTTGACCCTGGCCGCAGCCAGCTTGATGCGCGCGATGGCGTGGATGAACGCCGTCGGCATGGGCTGCCCCGAGACCGGGAAGTTCTCCACCGCCCGCTGCGTCTGGGCGCCGTAGAGTGCCTGGGCGGGCACGCGCAGCTCGCCCATGCTGTCGCGTTCGCTACGAAAGTCGCTCATGTCGTTCCCTCGTCTGCCACTCGTTGCCTTTCACCATGGTGGCTCGCCCCGAGCCTTGCAAGCCCTCCCCACTCGCACTCGGGCGACAGGCACGCGCAGCACACAGTTTGATCAATATCAAGTTTGCCATTCGATAGGTTGGTATCAGCCGGGGAATTGACAATTATCGTCGCGCGCAGCGCAGCGAGTTGCTTACTATGCCTTCGCCCGGCGCCACCAGAGGCGGCGGGTACACAATGAAGGCCGGACGGCCAGAACAACGACAGCGGACCTTGTCATGATACCTACGACCCTCGCACTCACGCTCCTGCCCCAGGAACAGCTCACCCTCGCCCACTCCCATGAAACCGGCGAACTGCAACGCTATCGCCGCCTCTCCCTCAGCTTCCTGCCGGCGATGCCCCAAGCCAGCCAGCTTATGGCGTCACTGGGCAACCAGTGCGAGCAGCGCCTGAAGGCACTGTGCGACGTTGCCCACGACATGGCGTTGGGCGCCTGCGTGGAAGAGAAGGCACGCGATTCGGGCAGCTTTGCCATGACGCACCGCCACGCCTTCATCGTCGACGAGATCATGGGCGAGCAGGTGCTGCAGCAGGCGCTCGGCGCAGCCATCGAGACGCACCACTTCTTTCAATGGCTCAGCGACACCAATGCCACGCCTGAGCTGCATCGCCCGTTCCTGCTCATCGCACAGCAGAAAGAGAGCGAAGCGCGCGTGATGCTCGAGTTCATCGAGCAGCGCAACGGCGTCGCCCTGCGCCGCAACGCCGGCTAAGAACCATCGGAACGACGCTGGCGCCGCCCGGTGGATTCCGCCAGCTGCGCCAGCCGCTCGAGGTCCAGCAGGTGATAGTCACGCCCGCGCACGCTGAGCAACCGGCTGGCCTGGAGCGCCGTCAGCGTGCGGCCGACGGTTTCATGGGTCAGGCCCAGGTAGTTGCCCATTTCGCCACGGGAGATGGGGAGGCGGAAATGCCGCGACGAGTAGCCGCGCTGGCGAAAGCGCTCGGAGACGGCCAGCAGGAAGCAGGCCAAGCGCACCTCGGCCTTCTTGCTCAGCAGCAGATGCAGCCGCTGGCGCTCTTCATGCATGGCCTGGCTGAGGTTGGCCATCAGGCGCCTGCGCAGCGCGGGGATGCGACTGCACAAGGCATCCAGCTCGGCGAAGGGGAACTCGCAGAGCGTAGTGGTTTCCAGCGCCACCACGTCACCCGCGATGCGCTCGGTCCCTATGGCGTCGAATCCGACCATGTCACCGGGCAGGCACAGGGCCGTGACCAGCATTTCCGTGCAGTCCGTGACGGTCACCTGCTTGAGGCTGCCGGAACGCACGGCGAAGAGGCTGGTGAACGAATCGTTCTGGCGCACCAGCACCTGCCCCCTCTCTAGCCGGAGTGGCGCAGGAACGATCGCATCCAGCTGCGCCGATTCCTGGTGCGTCAGCCCTTGTGCGAGGCACAAGGCGCTGAGGAAGCAGGAGCTGCAGCTGGCGGAGGAAAAATCCCGTGACTGCCCGTTCATGCATGGTCCGCCGTTTCCGCTTCATTTCACTTAGTGACTGTCCTGAGTATAGAAAAGCACCTCCATCCCGCCGGCTGAGATGCGCCATGCCGAAAAGGCGCGCAGGCTTTGTAACCAACCAGGAACCGAATGAAAAAAACCATGCTGCAGCAAGACCTTCGCCAAACTAAGGTTATGCTGCGTCGCGATACAATAAATGAAGAGCAAGCAGGCCAGGCAGGGCTGGGCGAACGGAGCTTGTCGTATAAAAGGACTTACGGAGGGATATCAGATGATTACGTCATCCTTGATGGCGTCTCACTTTCTGGACAGGATCAATGCCAACGCCGGCATGATGCTGCTGCGCAGCCTTTGGGAATACTGCCCCGAGCATATGTTCATCGTACGGGTGGAAGGACCCGACGAGTATATCGTCGAAGCCGTGAACCCGACTCGCCTGGCCACGCTGCGCGACGATGCCGCCTGCATCGGCGAACGCATCGAGAAAGTGCTTCCGACCCCGACCTGCAGCCGAATCACCGCCTATTTCACCCGCTGCGTCGAGACGCGGGCCCCGTTGCGCTATGAAGAAGAAGGCGAAAGCCTGGACCCGGATGGGAGCCAGCGCCAAGGGCTGTGGCAGACGCTACTGATCCCGCTCACCGGCTCGTCGGGCCAGGTCACCCACCTGTTCGGTATCTCCAAGGAAGCCACGCAGGCCAGCCTCAGGGAAGACGAAGCGCTGGAGCGCCGCGTGATCGAACGCACCGCCGAGCTGATGGCGGCCAACCAGAAGCTGAAGCACCTGGCCACGCACGACCACCTCACCGACACCTTCAATCGCCGGCATTTCATGGAACTGGCCGAGGTCGAGCTCCGCCGCGCCTACCGGTACAACCTCTCGCTGTGCCTGATGATGCTCGACATCGACAACTTCAAGGGAATCAACGACGAGCGGGGCCACCCGGCCGGCGACCAGGCGCTGAGCGATGTCTCGCGCTCGATCCGCACCAGCGTGCGCGAGAGCGACCTGGTCGGACGCTACGGCGGCGATGAATTCCTGATTCTCATGCCCGAGACACAGGCCGACGGCGCGCGCGAGATAGCCGAGCGGCTGCGCAACACCCTGCGCCGATCCAGCGGGCTAACCATCAGTATCGGCATCGCCTCCCTGCGGCCAGGCGACAAGTTCGTCGACGACCTGATTCGTCGCGCCGACCAGCTGATGTTCCAGGCCAAGCGCAACGGGCGCAATCGCATCGAAATCATGGCCTGAAGGCAGGCTCATGGCCGCAAGAAATCCGTGCCACAGATCGACACGAAAAAATTGTTGCAGCGCAGCAATGGCTTTGATAGGTTGCCAACAAGGGAGCGGAATCACCGCTCAGCACGCTAGAGACCACGGAGATTTCCGCCATGAGCAACGCTTTCAACTTCAACGCCTTCAGCTTCGATACCAAGCAGCTCGACTCCCTCTTCACCGGGCCGGCCCGTGCCTATGCCTCGCTGTCGGTCGATTACACCGAAAAGCTGGTCAACGCCCAGTACGAAGCCACCAAGGCCTATGCCGACGCCAGCCTGGCCCAACTGCGTGGCCTGCTGAACATCCAGGATGCCGCCGGCCTGCGCAGCTACCTGGAAGGTCAGCAGCAGGTCGCCAAGGATCTTGGCGAGCGCTTCAAGGGCGATGCCGAGAAAGTCGTTGCCCTGAACCAGGATTTCTTCCAGCAGAGCCAGAAGCTGGCGGAAAGCAACCTGAAGCAGGCGCAGACCGCTTCCCCGGCCAAGTGAGCCGATGGCCTTACGGCCTCCGCTTCACACAGCAGCCCCCGGCGAGCCCTGCTCGCCGGGGGCTGCGCTTTTCAGGCCCCGGGGTGTCGCCGTGACGCGTTCATCGTTTATTCTCGTAGCGGCACGGGCAAAGCCATAAGGACGCAAGACATGAAAGCCTGGATCATTCCGGCCCTGCTGGGCCTGACGCTTGCCGGTTGTCAAATGATCGAGCCGGGTCCGCCCCCCGAGCGGATCGAAGTCATCGATATCAGCGAACCGGATACACCGCAGGTCGATCCTTCGGCGCGCGCACCGGCGCCCGAGCCGGGCCGGGTGGCTCGGCAGGTCGCCTTTCCCGCAGCGGAATACGCCGCACTACCCCAGTCGGGCACCGCTTCGCTCAGCGGGCGGCTCAGCCTCAACGGCACGCCTGGCGGCAACGAGACGATATCGGTGGCTCCCGTCACCACCTATTCGGCCGAGGCCGCCGAACACGCCCTGGCAGGGCGCGCCGTGGAGCGCGCCGACCCGCGTGCGCAGGCCTACACCCACAATGCGCGCACCGACGGCAGCGGCCACTTTTCGCTGCAGGGCCTGCCACCGGGGGAATTCTACGTATCGGGCAGCATGGTCAACCCGGCCAACGGCCAGCGCCAGGTGATCTTGCGCCAGGTCTCGCTGCGCAACGGCCAGCGCCTCGAGGTCAACCTCAGCCGGTAAGGCGCTACCAGCCCAGCGCCTGCTTGACGAAGGGAATCGTCAGCTTGCGCTGGGCGGAGAGCGACGCTCGGTCTAGCTCGGCCAGCGCCTCGAACAGCTCATCGAGACGACGTGAGCCGCGATGCAGGATGTAGCGCGCCACCTCGTCGGTCAACTGCATGCCCCGGACCCGGGCGCGCAGCTGAAGGGCCTGGAGGCGCTCGCCGTCGTCGAGCCGCTGCAGATGGAAGGTCACCCCCCAGGTCAGCCGCGAGGCCAGGTCAGGTAGCGTCACCGGCAGCTGTCGCGGTGCGGCGTCGGCCGACACCACCAGTCGCTTGCCGGCATCGCGCAGCCGGTTGAAGGCATGGAACAGCCCCTCCTCCCAGCGCCGCCGCCCCATCACGCTGTCGATGTCGTCGATTGCCACCAGGTCGAGCCGTTCGGCATCTTCCAGCATCAGCGGAGGGAAGTGCCCCAGGTCACGCAGGGGCAGGTAAAGGGCCCGCTTGTCGCGATCCGAAGCCGCATGGCAGGCGGCCTGCAGCAGGTGGCTGCGTCCACTGCCGGGCGCACCCCACAGGTAGAGGAAGGGTTCGCCGTCGGCTTCCCACTGGCGCGAGAGACGTTCCACCAGGCTGGCGTTGGCCGCCGGCAGAAAGCTGTCGAAGGTGGCATCGTCACGCAGCCCGACCCCCAGGGGCAGCTGCGCCGGCGCTCGACTCATGCGGAATCCTCGTCACAACCCGGTCGCTTGCTGGCATCGTAGAGCGTGCTCTGCTTGTAGCGATCCTTCAGTTCGCGCAAGAGTACCATGATCACGGCGGCAGCCGGCAGCGCCAGCAGTACGCCGGTGAAGCCGAACAGGTTGCCCCCGGCCAGCACGGCGAAGATGACCGCCACCGGATGCAGGCCGATGCGATCCCCGAGCAGCTTAGGCTGCAGGACCACGCTCTCGATGGTTTGCCCGATGGCAAACACGGCCACCACGCCAAGCAATGCCAGCCAGCTGCCGAATTGGAAGAAGGCCACGATCAGCGCCACGCTGATCCCGACAATGAAGCCGAGGAAGGGCACGATGCTGGCCAGCCCCGCCAGCATGCCGATCAACAGGCCAAAGCGAAGCCCCATGGCGGTGAGGCCGAGGGCGTAGATCGCCCCCAGCGTCAGCATGACCAGCAACTGCCCGCGCAGGAAGGCCGAGAGGACTTCATCGCAGCGCTGGGATAGGCGCACGGCGTCGGGCTCCAGCCGACGCGGCACCAAGGAACGCAGGTTGATCAGCAGCCGCTCCCAGTCGAGCAGCAGGTAGAACGTCACCACCGGGATCAGGGCGAAATAGGTGACCCAGGCCAGGAACGCCGCACCGGAGCGCCCGATCTGGCCGAGGAACTGCGCCAGGTAGCCGCCTGCGTCCTGCCAGTGCTGGCCCAGCGTTTCCTGCACGTTGTCGAGGTCGCCGGCCACGTCCAGCCCGGTCCAGCCGCGAATCTGCGGTGCCAGTGTCGTTTCGACCCATTCGAAGATGCCGGGGATCACCTGGCCGAACTGGCGCGCCTGCTGGATGGCCAGAGGAATGAGCAGCAGCAGCGCCACTACCAGCATCAGCGTGAGCACCAGGAACACCAGGCTGACGGCCAGGGTCCGCGACATTCCCCAGCGCTGGAACCGGTTGGCCAGCGGGTCGGCCAGGTAGGCCAGGATCAAGCCGGCAATGAACGGCATCAGCATCGTTTCCAACTGGAACAGCAGCCACACCAGGGCCACCGCACCGATCAGCACCCACCATTCTCTACGCATCACCCCTCCCTGTGTTCGATATGCACGGCGATGCGAGCCGTGCGCCGTGATGCTACAATTCCGGCCCGAACTTGCCCACAGCTCGTCGGCCCCCTGGGCACCCTGGTCATCGCGCCAGCCAACGAGCCAATAAATGCGTTTCTCAGTACAGGACAGGCCATGACCGATTCCTCCTCTCCCGACAGCACCAAGGCATCGCTGAGCTACAAGGATGCCGGCGTCGACATCGATGCCGGCAACGCCCTGGTCGACCGCATCAAGGGTGTCGCCAGGCGCACCCTGCGCCCCGAGGTGATGGGCGGCCTGGGCGGCTTCGGCGCCCTGTGCCAGCTGCCTTCCGGCTATCGCGAGCCCGTCCTGGTCTCGGGCACCGACGGCGTGGGTACCAAGCTGCGCCTGGCCATGGACCTGGGGCGCCATGACACCATCGGCATCGACCTGGTCGCCATGTGCGTCAACGACCTGGTAGTGGCCGGCGCCGAGCCGCTGTTCTTCCTTGACTACTATGCCACGGGCAAGCTGGACGTGGACATTGCCGCCGACGTTGTCGCCGGCATTGGCGAAGGCTGTGAGCGCGCGGGCTGCGCCCTGGTGGGCGGGGAAACGGCCGAGATGCCGGGCATGTACGAAGGCAGCGACTACGACCTGGCCGGTTTCTGCGTCGGCGTGGTGGAGAAGGCCGAGATCCTCGACGGCAGCAAGGTCGGCGAGGGCGACGTCTTGCTGGGCATCGCCTCCAGCGGCGCGCACTCCAATGGCTATTCGCTGATCCGCAAGATCCTCGAGGTCAGCGGTGCTTCGCTGGATACCGCCATCGACGGCCAGCCGCTGGGCGACGCCCTACTTGCTCCCACCCGCATCTACGTCAAGCCGCTGCTGTCGCTGATCAAGGAGAGCGGCGTGCCGGTTCACGCCCTGTCGCACATCACCGGCGGCGGCCTGCTGGAGAACGTGCCGCGCGTACTGCCGGATACCCTGGCCGCCCGCATCGACGTGAAGCGCTGGACCCGCCCCGCGCTGTTCGACTGGCTCCAGCAGCAGGGCAATGTCGCGGAGCAGGAAATGTATCGCGTGCTCAACTGCGGCATCGGCATGGTCGTGGTGGTGCCCGCTGACAAGGCCGACCAGGCACGCGCCCACCTGCAGGCCCAGGGCGAGTCGGTCTTCCGCATCGGCGAGATCGTCGCCCGCGGCGAAGGTGAGGAAGCGGTGCTGCTGGAGAACCTTGGGGCATGAGCGACACCTATGCCAGCGACACCCTCAACGACCTGACGCCCGAGCCCACCGGGCCGCGTCGGGTGGTGGTGCTGATCTCCGGCAGCGGCAGCAACCTTCAGGCACTGATCGACGAGCAGACCCACGACCGCCTGGGCGGCGAGATCGTCGCGGTGATTTCCAACGTGACCGATGCCTACGGGCTGCAGCGCGCCCGCGATGCCGGCATCGATGCCGTGGTACTGCCCCACGGCGAGTACGAGAATCGCGAAGCCTACGATGGCGCCCTGATCAAGGTGATCGAGCGCCATGAACCCGACCTGGTGGTGCTGGCCGGCTTCATGCGCATCCTCAGCTCACGCTTCGTGCAGCGCTTCCAGGGGCGCATGCTCAACATCCACCCCTCCCTGCTGCCCGCCTACCGTGGCCTCAACACCCATGCCAAGGCGCTGGCCGACGGCGTGACCGAGCACGGCTGCAGCGTGCACTTCGTCACCGAAGAGCTCGACGGCGGCCCGGTGGCCATCCAGGCCGTAGTGAACGTGAGCGAAGGCGAGACCGAAGCCAGCCTCAAGGAGAAGGTGCTCGCCCGCGAGCACCTGATCTATCCCATCGCCGTGAAGTGGTTCCTGGAGGGCCGCCTGCGGCTGGAGGGCGAGGCCGCGCTGCTCGACGGCACCCCGCTGCCGCCCCAGGGCCTGCGCCTGTCGCACGCCGATGCCGCCGAGGAACTGGACGAGGAATAAGGCCTCAGGTGCGGGGCAGCGTCACCCCACGCTGCCCCATGTACTTGCCGCCGCGGTCCTTGTAGGAAACCTCGCACACCTCGTCCGACTCCAGGAACAGCATCTGCGCCACGCCCTCGTTGGCGTAGATCTTGGCCGGCAGGTTGGTGGTGTTGGAGAACTCGAGGGTCACGTGCCCTTCCCACTCCGGCTCCAGCGGCGTCACGTTGACGATGATGCCGCAGCGAGCGTAGGTCGATTTGCCCAGGCAGATGGTGAGCACGCTGCGCGGAATGCGAAAATACTCCACGGTGCGCGCCAGGGCGAAGGAGTTGGGCGGGATGATGCAGACATCGCCCTTGATATCGACGAAGCTTTTCTCGTCGAAGTTCTTGGGGTCGACCACCGCCGAGTGGATATTGGTGAATACCTTGAATTCATCGGCACAGCGAACATCGTAACCGTAGCTGGACGTGCCGTAGGAGATCACCCGCTGGTCGTTGACGTAACGCACCTGGTCGGCTTCGAAGGGTTCGATCATGCCTTCCCGCTCGGCCATGCGGCGGATCCAACTGTCGGGCTTGATGCTCATGGGACGTCCTGAAATGTGTGCCGAATCATGAATGGGGCCGCTATGATAGCGGCCCCGCAGGCGGGCGTCACGGCCCGCGGCCAACGCGCCTGCGCATCAATCGCTGAACGAAATGCTGGGCCCCTCGTTCGGCGACTGGCCACCAAGCGCCTCGGCGACCTGTCGCGCCATGTCGCGGAAGATTGCAGTGACCTCGCCCTCGGGCTCGGCGATCACGGTGGGCCGGCCGCTATCCGCCTGCTCACGGACCGACAGTGCCAGCGGTAGCCTCCCGAGCACCCGGGTCTCGTATTCGCCAGCGATGCGCTCGCCGCCCCCCTCGCCGAAGATCGGCTCGGCGTGACCGCAGCTGGAGCAGACGTGCAGGCTCATGTTCTCCACCACGCCCAGCACCGGCACGTTCACCTTGCGAAACATCTCGATGCCCTTGCGCGCATCGAGCAGCGCGATGTCCTGGGGCGTGGTCACGATGACCGCGCCATCCACCGGCACCTTCTGCGCCAGGGTCAGCTGGATATCGCCGGTGCCCGGCGGCATGTCGATGAACAGCACATCGAGGTTTTCCCAGGCGGTCTGCGTCAACAGCTGCTGGAAGGCCCCCGCCACCATCGGGCCGCGCCACACCATGGGCTCACGGGTATCGACCATGAAGGCCATCGACATGGCTTGCACACCGTGCGCCACCAGCGGCCGAAACTTGTTCTCGCCGGCCTGCTGCGGGCGGACCCCTTCCGGGACGCCGAGCATCTGGGCCTGGCTGGGACCATGGATATCGGCATCCAGGATGCCGACGCGGTAGCCCTCGGCGACCATGGCCAGCGCCAGGTTCACGGTGACGGTGGACTTGCCGACACCGCCCTTGCCGGATGCCACGGCCACGATATGCTTGACCCCTTCGATCACGACTGACTCCTCGTTTGCTACGTTGGCAGAGTGCCTTGCATGCGCAGAAGCGCTTGCACTCGCGTCAGTATAACGCGCCTGGCTTCACGACGAGTGGCCGTTGGCGGAAGCCAGAAACGACAATGCGGCAAGCCGAAGCCCGCCGCATCGCTTGGTGCGCGATCAGCTGCGCTCTGCGGCGGGCTCGGCTTCCTGCTCCTGGCCCTGCTGCTCCTGGCCCTGCTGCTGGCCCTGCTGCTCCTGGCCCTGCTGCTCCTGGCCCTGCTGCTGCTGGCCCTGACGCAGGTTTTGCTGGGCCGGCAGTTCCAGTTCAGCCAGCGCTTCACGCCACTGCGCCAGCTGAGCCTCGAGCTGCTGCAGCTGCTGCTGGCGACGCTCGACCTGGCCTTCCAGCTCCTCGAGCTGGCTACGCCCCGCCTCGACCTCGCCGGCCAGCGACTCCTGCTCCTGGCGGGTCTCCTCCAGCTCGCTCATGGCGGCGCTGCGCTCGTCCCGCACGTTGCCCACCTCGCGCTCGACCTCGGTGCGCCAGGCTTCCAGGGCCTCGATGTCGTTCTCCAGCGCCTGCAAGGTCTGCTCACGCTCATTGAGCGCCTCGCTCAGCGTGTCGAAACGCTGCTGGGCCGCCTCGGTCTCCTGGCGCAGCTCCTGCAGGCTGGACTCGACCTGCTCACGCTGCTCTTCTGCCTCACGGCGGGCGGCCTCGGCCTGCTGGCGCTCTTCCTCAACGGCCTGGCGAGCGGCTTCCGCTTCCTGGCGCGCATCTTCGGCATCCTGGCGAGCGGTCTGGGCGTCGTTGCGCGCTTGGTCGACCGTGTCATAGTCGCTACGCAGCTGTGCCACCGCCTGCTCCATCTCGGAGATCTCGGCCTGACGCGACTCCACCTCGGCATCGAGCTCACCGCGCTGACCCTGCAGCTCCTCGAGCTGCTGACGGGCCTGCTGCGCCTCGGCCTGCAGCTGCTCGACCTCGGCGCGTGCGGCCTCCTGCTCTTCGCGCATCGTGCCTTCCGCCGCCTGGCGCTGCTGCTCGAGCTCGTCGAGGCGAGCCTGCAGCGCGGCAATATCCTCGCCTGCCTGGTCTCGCTCGCTCAGCTCCGCCACCAGGCGACGCTGCTCTGCCTGGACGGCGGCCAGTTGCTCTTCGAGAACGGCACTGCGCTCACGCTGGTTGCTGGCACTGTTATGGGCAAAGATCGCCCATAGAATGGCAAGAATCGCCACGGCCACCACGCCCATGACACGCCTGTCCTTGTAGAGTGGGCTCTCGGTTGTCTCCGACATTGGGCAAGTCCCTCTTGCTGGTCGATATGAGCTTACCGCGCACGGGCGGAAGCGCTGTTGTGTTCACAGTCAGCATACATAGCGAACCGGCCGGGCGAAAGCTGCGGCAAGGCGCCTCAGGCCGGGAGCGCACGCCGGTCAGGGTGCGGCATCGATGCGCCAGTTGGAGAGCCAGGGAGACCCCCGCACCTCGAAATCCAGCTGGCGCAGCCATTGGGCGACCACCAGGTTGGACTGGTGAAGCGCGGAGTAGTCCCTGGGGTAAGGCACGAAATAGAGGCCGTACTCCTCGCTGAAGACAGGCGCCATGCTCGCCTGCGCGAAGTGCGCATCCAGGTACTGTTGCAGAGCCACGACAAGCTCGGCATCGGCCTGCAGCGAATAGATCGCCTCGACGCCCTCCGGTGCAAGCCTGTCGAGATGCGGGTAGGGCGAGTCGATCTCGTCATGCAGGGCGCGCCCGATGCCACTGGGGGTCGGCCAAAGCATGGCGGAGACGCCGCGCCACACGCCTTGCCTTCCCTCGACGTACCACTGCCATTCGCCGTAGCTGTAGCGGGCCATCCCTCCTTCTTGATGCGGCATGACCAGGCTCGCATGACGACCATGGTCCAACAGGTGGATCTCGACGGGCGCATCGAGGGTGTGCACGGGAGGCGGGGATACGCGTCCGGCACAGCCCACCAGCAGCAGCACCGGTGCTAGCGGTAGGAGGAAGCGGAGATGATGACCCATGGCAGCCCCGTTAGATCTGTTGTCAGAATGCGTCTTCCGGCACAAGATGGCAGTAGGGACCGGGTATCTGCAAGGCGACCGGCACAAGGCTTCGTGACCGGATGTGACAGGGAGGACGCACCATGTCGAGCTCGAGCGCAACGGCGTCGCGCCGTATCATTTTGTCTCGGGCCCTCACGACCCTGCTGCTCCTGGGGCTCGCCGCACTCGCCGGCACTGCGAACGCATCCGAGCGCCTGAGCCAGCAGGCCCTGGCCCACACGGCCCAAGCCGCGGAGCAGATCGACCGCTTGCGCACCCTGGTCGTGGCCGAGCACGGCGATATCGTGCTGGAGCAGACCTTCAACGGCCCACCCGCCACCCAGCCCGTCAACATCAAGTCACTGTCCAAGACCGTCCTGGCCGCACTGACCGGGGCCGCCATCGCGGACGGGCTGATTTCGGGCGTCGACCAGCCCATCGTCGAGCTGCTGGGCCCCCTGGTTCCAGATGACATCGACCCTCGGGTCGAAGAGATCACCGTGGGCCACCTGCTGTCGCTCCAGGCCGGGCTGGAACGCACCTCGGGAGGCAACTACGGGGCCTGGGTGGCAAGCCGGAACTGGGTGGCCAATGCCCTGACACGGCCCTTCGTCGATCGGCCCGGCGGCGAGATGCTCTACTCGACGGGCAGCAGCCATATCCTTTCGGCGGCGCTGACCCAGGCCAGCGGCGAAAGCACCCTGGCCCTGGCCAGGCGACTGCTGGGCGAGCCACTCGGCATCACCATTCCGCCCTGGCCCCGCGATCCACAGGGCATCTATTTCGGTGGCAACGACATGGAGCTCTCGGCCCACGCCTTGATCGCCCTGGGCGAGCTTTATCGGCACGACGGAATGATCGGCTCTAGGCGGGTGCTGCCCGAGGGGTGGGTGGAGGCTTCCTGGCAGCCTCGCGGCACCTCTCGCTGGACGGGGGACCGCTACGGGTATGGCTGGTTCATCACCACCCTGGCGGATACGCCCGTCTACTATGGAAGGGGTTTTGGCGGCCAGGGGCTCTACGTGATTCCCTCCCGGGCTTTAACCGTGGTCTTCACTGCCGACCCGCATCCCGGCGCCATGGGTCGACGTTTTTCACAGGAGCAGTTGCATCGTGTCGTTGCCATTCTGCTGCAGGGCGACACGCAGCCGCCCTGAGCGTGCCTGCCCAAAAAGAAGCATGGCCGGGCGGGGGTACCGCACCGGCCATGAGATCCGGGTAGGGCAGTGTCGCTCCGTGTCAGCGCAGGCCAAGCATCGACAGGATGAACAGCACCACGACGATCAGGCCAATGATATAGATGATATTGCGCATACAGCTCTCCTTGCTGTCCGGATGAACGGGGGCCGACATGGCACAGCGCCACGCCTGCCGTCAGCCACCAGTGTAGCGAACCTTCAGCATCCAGCCAGCGAAGCGGCTCGCTTGTGAGCCATCGGGTTCGGTAATACCTTGTCCAGGAACGGGTTCGAGCGTGAGTTCATACACGGGTTCAGACATGGGCCGAAACGCATCCAGGGAGTTACCGTCCGCATGCCCCGAATCAGCGCGTTGCTCGTCCTCATGCCGCATGTGGCGCGCTTTCTCTGGCGCGTGCTGGCAGCCTTCCTGCGCAACCGGGGGCTACTGCTGGCCGGTGGTGTCGGCTACAACATCCTGCTCTCCATCGTTCCGCTGTTCGCCCTGCTGACCGTGCTGTTGACCCAGGTGTTCAACGAGGCGCTGCTGCTCGAAGTGATCGGCGTGCAGGTGCAGCACCTGGCTCCTACGCATGCCGAAGTCCTGCTCGATGCGGTGCGCGCCCTGCTCGACTCCCGGGACATGATCGGGCTGTTCGGCATCGTCGTACTGCTGATATTCAGCTCCTTCGTGTTTCGCATGCTGGAGGATGCGCTGGCCATCATCTTCCATGCACCGGAAGTGCCACAGAAGCGCAGCCTGTGGGTGTCGGTGCTGCTGCCCTACCTGTTCATGCTGGTGCTGGGCGCGGGGCTGCTGGCATTGACGCTGCTGGCCACGCTGGCGGCTGCCATCGATGCGCTGTGGCTGGCCTTCGTTGGCCGCAGCATGCCCTTCGCCGGCCTCTCCGACCCCCTGCTCAACCTGTTCAGCTTCATCGGCGTGTTCCTGCTGTTCAGCGCCATCTACAAGGTGCTACCGGTGGTCAGGATTGCCCTCCGGCGCGCCGTGGTGGGGGGCTTTGTGGCGGCACTGCTGTGGGAGGGGGTGCGCCTGCTGCTGGTGTTCTATTTTGCCAACCTGTCGTTCGTGAACGTCGTCTATGGCTCGCTGGCCACCTTGATCGTGGTGCTTCTCACGCTGGAAATCGGTGCCGTCATCCTGCTGCTGGGTGCCCAGGTAATCGCCGAACTGGAGCACAACGCCAGGCGCGGCCTGCCATGGTATGTCGACCCTCGACGCCAGCCGGTATCGCGGGTGGACTAACAACTTACTGCCCCCATTGGCCGCTGCGCTTCATCACCCCCCACTGATGCTTGCGCCGTGCAAACCACTGCCACAGGCCGCGGCAGCGCCAAAGGGTGTTGAGCTGGCGATAACCGAAGTTCTCCAGCACGGCGACGAGAAACAGCCGCAGCATGTCCCGGCGGCGCTGGTAGACACGAAACGACAGGGTTTCTAGCAGCAAGCCGTTGACCGATAGCAGGATGCCCATGCCGATGGCCACCAACAGGAACACGGTGAGGGCCACTGGCGAGATGATCCCCATGGCGAATCCGCCGAACATGAAGGCGTAGCCGGCCAGTTCGACCAGCGGCCCCAGCCACTCGAACAGCGCCATAAAGGGCCACGCCAGGCGCCCCGGGGCCCCGCCTCGCCGGCCAAACGCCAGCCGCGCATGACGGCTCAGGCTTTCCGCCAGGCCGCGCTGCCAGCGGCTGCGCTGACGCCCCAAAGTTCCCATATCCTCGGGGGCCTCGGTCCAGCAGATGGGGTCGGGCAGGTAGCGAATGCGATAGGGAATCTTGCGCTCGCGGTGGTAGCGATGCAGGCGTACCACCAGCTCCATGTCCTCCCCCACCGTGGTGGTGCTGTAGCCGCCAACCTCGGCGACGCGCTCACGGTCGAACAGGCCGAAGGCACCGGAGATGATCAGCACCGCATTTAGCGGCGACCAGCCCAGTCTGCCGAACAGGAACGCCCTGAGGTACTCGACAACCTGGAAGCGTGCCAGCAGGCTATCCGGGATGCCCGCCTCGAGCAGAAAGCCGCCGCGGACCGTCGAGCCGTTGGCGATGCGTACCGTCCCGCCCGCGGCCACGGTGCGCTCGTCCTCGAGGAACGGCTGCACCACGCGCAGCAGGCTGTCGCGCTGCAGGATGGAGTCCGCATCCACGGCGCAGAACAGTTCGTGGCGGGCGGCATTGATCCCGGCATTGAGCGCATCGGCCTTGCCGCCGTTGGCCTTGTCGATCACCTTCAGGTTGGGGTAACGCCGCGAGCGATAGATACCCCGAATCTCCTGATGCGGCACGCTGCGTCGCAGCGGCTCGGGATGCGGCTCGAGCTCGAAGGCCTCGATCAGCACCGCCAGGGTCTCATCCTTGGAACCATCGTTGACCACCACGAGCTCGAACTCGGGGTACTGCAGCTGCAGCATCGAGAGAAGCGATGTACGTATGGTGGCTGCCTCGTTGTAGGCAGGCACCAGTATCGACACGGCAGGCTCGAGCCCTAGATAGGGCGCCAGCTCCCCCAGTTCGGCGCGCTGGCGCATGTAGCGCCGCAGGCTCACCATCGAGAGCAGGTTGAGCGCCAAATAACCGCCGTTGAGCAATATGAAATAGCCGATGAAACCGACCTGCCCCCACCACACCCAATCGATGCCCATCCGCTCTCCTCAACGACGCCGCTCGGCAATGGCTCGCCTCAGGGCATCCTGCCCATAGCGATCCGTTACTGCTTGCTGCCAGGTCTCAATGTCGGCGTCAGCCATGCTAGGCAGCTCGACCAGGGCATCGGCGGCCGCCTGGCGCACCCACCAGCTGGCGTCGGCCAACCGCTCTAGTAGAAAAGACACCTCATCAGGCCCCGCTTGGCGACGCAGCGCCTGGACGGCCGCCAAGCGGACCTGAGGGGAACTGGCCTCCAACCAGCGCAGGAGTAGTACCCTGTCACGTGGATCACGGCGCTTCCCCAGACAGCTCAAGGCGACACAGAGCAAAACCTCCCTTCCTTCCTGTGCACTGAAGCCCTCGGCAAGCAGGCGAATGGCCCAGGGGGCCACACGATTAGGATCCGCCCAGACCAACAGCGGTGCCAGACGTAGCGGTGGATCTTCTCCTTCGACGAGTTGCGATAGCAGAGGGCCGCTGACTGATGCCGGACCCGCCTGACGACACAGCGCCTCAAGCCGTGGCAAGGCCCAGTCGCGCCGCAACTGTACCAGCGGGATTACGCGCTGCATGGCGCGGTCAGAGTCCATCGCCACCAAGGTCTGGGCCGCGGACAGCGCCACCACTGAGTTGCTGTCGTCCACCAGGGGCGACACCTCCGACCAGTAGCGTGAATCCGCCAAGTATTGCAGACAGCTTAACGAGAGCAACCGCCGATGGACGCCACGCCCACGCAGCAGCCGCACCACGCGACTGCTCATGCCGATGCCTTCAAAAAGAGCATTGAGGCGCTGTTGCGACGGCCCCCGGACCTGGCGTCGCAGCCGCAGCCATAGCAGCATGAACCAGATCTCCTGCTGCTTGCCGCGTGGCGGCCAGGGCAGCGCATCGCCATGCGCCGTGCTCCATGCAGCGAGACACGGCCGCCACTGCGCAGTGAATGCCTGGCGGCGACGCTCGCGCCGGCTGGCCAGCTCGGTCAGCACCAGCACCAGCACCTGCAGCATGACCGCAAGGGTCAATGCGGCCAGCGCCATGGCGCTGTAGACGGCAAAACGCAGCACCGGATCCTCGGGCAGTGTGGTCAAGACTTGAACTGCCTGGTAGAGCAATTGCTGCAGTGCGGCCAACTCAGAAGGCATATCTCACACCCAGCTGAACACCATAGCGGTCGTAGAGATCGCCCTGTCGGATCGCACCGAGCTCCCAGCTCAGCGCCCAATTCTCTTCGAACCAGTGGCGACCAAGCAGCGCCCCGGAGGCCACGTCCGTGGTCGCCACCTCGCCACCGGGCAGCCCCTCTTCCTCGCGACCCAGCGCACCGCGCACCCCCACCGAACTGCGCTCGCCGTAGTAGTAGTCCAGCGCAACCGCATGCCCTACCGTAGTGCCGGCCACATCCGCATCGCTGACATTGAGGGCGTAGGCACCGCGCCAGTTGCCCCAGTAGCGCTCCATGCCTAGGGCCAGCCTGTCGACCTGGGAACTCGCGTAGCGGGTGCGCCGCAGGCTGGCACTGCCCACGTAGCCCCCCCCCAGCACGCGCTGAACGCGTAGATCGGCATGCCATCGGGCAAGAAAATCGGCTGAAAACGTGCGCCCCACCTCGGGCTGCACGACCCAGGCCTCGCCCAGGGGCACAGCGGCCCCCGCCAGCAATGCTTCATCCCAGGTGCCATAGCGACGTTCCCCGTGCAGGGCGCCATACCAGGTCGGTTCGCCCCGCTGGGTCGACAGCACGTCGAGCCGCTGGGTCAGCCAGTCGTCGAAACCGCTGTCCAGCGCATCGTAGCGCAGCGAAGCTTCCACTTCGGTGCGCCGCTCCTGAGCCTGCGCAGCGCTGGAGAGCGTCGACACCAGCAGCAGCGCTCCGACCAGCCCCCCCACGACAGCAGATAGAGCATCAACTCTAACTTGCATCAACGCCTCCTCATGAAACGACGCAGCCGAGCCAGCAGCTCCTCCGGCTGGAACGGCTTGGTCACGTAATCATCGGCACCGAGCTCCAGGGCCCGTACCACGTCGGTCTCACGCGCTTTGGCAGTGAGCATGACGACGGGCACGTCCTGCCAGGCCGGGAGTTGGCGCAGGCGCTCCAGTACATCAATGCCATCATGGTAGGGAAGCATGATGTCGAGCAGCACCAAGTCAACCGGGGGAGTGTCGGTGAGAAGCTCGATCGCACGCCGGCCATCTGGCACGTGCTCCACCACGAATCCCTGCCGCTCGAGCAGAAAGCGAATCAGGAAGGCAACATCCTCCTCGTCCTCCGCCAGCAGGATTCGGGGTTTGTCATCGCACGTGGTCATCATCTCGATTCCTTAGCTTGATTCGTGTGTCGGCGGTCCTTGTGCAAGGCTGGAAAGCGCACATGGAACTCCGTACCGGCCATGGGCACCGAGGTAAATCCGATCTCGCCGCCCATGGCATGAACCAGGCCTCGAGTGATCGCCAAGCCGAGTCCAGTACCGCCGATGCGTCTGCGATCTGTACTATCCGCCTGGGAGAAACGCTCGAACACGCTAGGTTGAAACTCCAGCGGAATTCCATCGCCGCTGTCACATACGGCCACCTCCCACCAGTCTGCCCCCGCATGTGTCACCAACCTGACGATAACGGTCACGGTGGCACCCGCCGGAGAGTGCTTGCAGGCATTGGAAATCAGATTGGCAATCACCTGGGCAAAACGATGCGGATCAAGCTCGAGCTCAGCTTGGGTTTCGACAAATTCATGCTGCAGCTTGACGCCAAAGCTCTCGGCATACGGCGTGTTATCGACCAACGCCTGTTCAACTAGCCCCAGCAGATCAACCTGCTGCAAGTGAACCTGCAGCTGACCTGCTTCGAGCTTCTCGATATCGAGGATGTCATCAATCAAACGCACCAAACGCTGACCATTCTTATTAGCCATTTGTACAAGCAGCCTAGCATCGTCGGTCAATTCTCCGGCGTATCCCTGCTGCAGCATGCTCAATGCGCCTTTCACCGCCGTGAGTGGGGTGCGCAGCTCATGGCTGACGGTAGCGATGAATTCTGCCTTCATGCGCTCCATCTCTCGACGCTGAGTGATGTTGCGAACAATGACGAGATGCTCATCGTCCCAGGTAGGCAGCATGCGTACTTCAAACTCGGCATCATAAGGGTCATGCCAGACGAAGCTATGCAATAGCTCTTCTGAGCCGCTGCTGTCCAGGCGCTCGTGCAATACCCGCACAAAGGCTTCCGAAGCTGGCATATCCCCCACCAGTCGCAGGACACGCCTTTCATGATCGATCACATAGAGGTCATCCGGCATGGCGTGGAGAAGAGCATGGAGCCTTGCCTCGCGATGCTCGGCACGTTCGAGCAGCTGGCGTCGAATGAAAAGCACCCGATTCAGGGCACCATAGGCGGCCAAAAAGAGCAGCACCACGAACACGATCCCGATGATTCCCACGGTCCTTGCCCGAGCGGCCTGCTCAGCGGCACGCGCACTCTGAACGGCCAGCTGCTTACGCTCGTCATGTTTGATTGGGTCGAGGATGCCGAGAATTTGCGCCATGGTCTGACGCCCTCCGGCAGCCAGGAGCCGTAAAGCGGCAGCTTCCAACCCGTCGCTCTCACGCACGGCAATATTGTTCTCGGCAATACTCACCCGTCGCTCGATCAATGCCGCAAGCAGGGATAAACGATCATTGGTTAAGCGCTGTTTCGCTTCCAGCCGTTCGAGTAGCAAACTTCGCTCGGCGTCGAGTCGCTGCCGAGCGCTCAGGTAGGGCACCAGATAGTCACTGCGACCAGTAATGACGAAACCCCGCTCGCCAGTTTCCACCTCGAGCAGGGTGACTTGGAGATCCTGGATGGCCGTGATCAGCGAGAGGCCTTCATCGACCGCTTCATGGGTGACTAGCAGGGCTTGCTGAGCCCTTCCTGCCTGTAGCGCAAGAACGATCAGGAGCATGAAGGCAAACAGCGAGGCAAGGCGATGCAGAGCAACGGCAGATAGTCGACTCACCACCGGACTCACCTCGTAGAACGCTGGCAATCCTTGCGCAGGCGGCCCAGCAGGTGGAACAGCGACTTGCCGCTCAGCATGCCGAACAGGTAGATACCCAGCAGCAGAAGCGCCAGCGGAACGCGGGCACTCCATGTCAAAAAACGCACTTCGACCAGCACGATGTTCTGCACGAAAAGAATCACAACCAGCAGCGTGATGACGATCTTGATCGCCAACCAAAGCGTATCCATACGCCTCTCCTAGCTATTTTCTTTTCAAACTGCGCGTCTGGGCCTTCCATGTCAACTTTTCGATATAGCGCCGCCCCCGGCATGAGCCCAAGGCGGCGCTGACGACCGAGTATCAGCCCAACGCGAACAGCGCGCCGGCCGCGGCAATCAGCAGGCCCAGCGCCCGCAGGAGGCGATGCTCGCGCGCCATCAAGAAGGCACCCGCCGTGCGGCCCATGTAGGTGATGACCAGGGTCGCCAGGGTGAAGCCGGCCAGGTAGGCCAGCGTCGAGGCGCCATGGGGCATCTCGCTGCCGTGGGCATGGCCGTGGAAGAGCATGAACAGCACCACCACGCCGGCGCCGATTCCCGCTGGCACTTTGACCAGCGCAGCGACCAGCACCCCCGCCAGCAGCACCGACATGGCGATGCCGAATTCCACGCCTGGCAGCGCGAAGCCGCCCCAGGCTAGCCCTGCCCCCAGCAGCATGCCGACGGCGGCGAGCAAGGGTGCACTGATACTGAAAGCGCGGCTCTGGCGCAGGCTCCAGAGCCCCACGGCCAGCATCGCCAGCAGGTGGTCGAACCCCAGCAGCGGGTGCGCCAGGCCGGCGGCGAAGCCAGCGCCGTGGGCATGGTCGTGGCCCGGATGGGCTGCGGCCAGCCCGGCAGTGAGCAGCAGCGCCGGCATTATCAGCAGGGCCTGGCGCAAAGAAGCGGAACGAAGCGTAGTCATGGTGGCGATCTCCTTGCCGATGGGGGTGCTAGGGGTTGTCTTCAGGCAGTGGCCAGCTGGGGCCGGCGCTCCGGCAGCATGCCGCGATCGAGGATGAAGCGGATAATCTCCTCGAGCCCCACGCCGTCGTAGAGGTTGGTGAAGACGAACGGACGCTCGCCGCGCATCTTCCTGGAGTCGCGCTCCATCACCTCCAGCGAGGCGTGGACCTGCTCGGCGATATCGATCTTGTTGATGATCAGCAGATCCGACTTGGTGATGCCCGGCCCGCCCTTGCGTGGGATCTTGTCGCCGGCCGAGACATCGATCACGTAGAGCGTCAGGTCGGAAAGCTCGGGGCTGAAGGTGGCCGAGAGGTTGTCGCCGCCCGACTCCACCAGCACCAGTTCGAGATTCGGATGACGCTCCTGCAGCTCGTCGATGGCGGCCAGGTTCATCGAGGCATCCTCGCGGATCGCCGTATGCGGGCAGCCGCCGGTCTCCACGCCGAGGATGCGATCGGCCGCCAGCGCCTCGTGGCGCAGCAGGAAGTCGGCATCCTCGCGGGTGTAGATATCGTTGGTGACCACGGCGATGTCGTAGTGGTCGCGCAGCGCCAGGCAGAGCTGCTTGAGCAGGGCCGTCTTGCCGGAGCCCACCGGGCCGCCGACGCCGATGCGTAGACAATGTGTCATGTCGTTCTCCTGATTGTCACTAGCTGCGGAATAGTCGCGAATACTGGGTTTCGTGCAGCGCGCTGGCCAATGCCAGGCCGGGCAGCGCCGGGCCGAGTTCGTCGTCCCCGAGCGCGAGCGCTTTGTCCACGGCGGCCACCAGCGCCGGACGCAGCCGCTCGACCAGGCGCTGTGCGGCGGTATGCCCCAGCGGCAGCGCCTTGCAGGCTACCGCCAGCTGGTTCTCCAGCCAGGCCCAGGCGAAGCCGAGCAGGGCCTGGCGTGGCGCCACCCCGCGCACCTGGGCGGCCCAGGCAAAGACGGTCACGTAGCCCGCCCCAGCCGGCAGCACGGGCGACTCACTCGACACCTCGGCAGGCAGCAGCTCCAGGCTGCCCAGCAGACGGGCAAGCGACGCGCCCAGGCGTGAGTCCTCGGCGGCCAGCTCGGCGGTCTCGCGGTTGGCGGCGAGCCAGCGGTCCCATTGGGCTATCGCCTCGCCGTCGCCTGCCGCCCAGGCTTGCCACAGGCGAGCCAGGGCGGGCAATTCGCAGCGGGTCAGGCCGTCGTCGAGCACCCCTTCCAGCCACTCGCCGAGGCTCGTCTCGTCGCGCACCCAGCCCAGCTCGAAGGCGCTCTCGAGCCCCTGGGAGAAGGCGAAGGCGCCGATCGGCAGCGCCGGGCTGACGAGTTGCAGCAGCCCCAGCAGCGCCAGGTCGTCGCCTTGCGGCATCTCCGGTGCGGCCGCCTCAGTGGGCATGGGGGTGCCCATGGGCGTGCTGATGGCTGTGGTCATGGCTGTGGTTGTGGTCGTGGGCGTGGGCGTGGGCGTGGTCGTGGTCGTGGTCGTGGTTATGATCGTGGACATGGCCGTGTCCATGGCCGTGTCCATGGCCGAGCTGGTTGTAGGCGCCCGGCTCGGGGTCGAAGGGAGCCGCGTGCCGTTCCAGATGAGCTCCCAGCAGCTCGGCCAGCTCCTCCAGCACATGATCCGGCGGGAAGCGCACGTAGCCGCCTTGCTCATCCTCCCCCAGCGCCAGCTGCACGTGCCGGTTACCCAGGTGATAGGCGAGCCGGGCGAGCGGTAAGCCGGCAGCCACGCGCGCCGTGACCACCGGTTCGGCGGCGGCCTTGACCTGCACGATCTCGCCGCCCTCGGCACGCAGGCCCTCGCCGTCGCGCAGCACCGGGCCACGGTCGAGGAACAGGCGCAGCTCGCGCCCGGCGTCACTTGTCGCCTTGAGCCGCCCGCGGATGCGCAGCTCATAGGGCAGCGTCAGGGTGTCGCTTGCCTGGCGCCCCTCGATGGGGCCAAGGCGTTCGATCAGTTTCAGCATGGCTATTGCCTCGGTGAAGTTGTCCGCGGCTGATCCGGCGGCAGGCCTCCGCGAGGGCGCTGTAAATACTTCCCTGTAAGCTACTTTTGCCATCCATGGCAAAAGACCCTCGCTCCGGCCTACCCCCGGCGCCGCTTGCCTTGCGCGTCGTATCCCATGACTCAGAAAAGGTGGTAGCGCTGCGCCAATGGCAGCTCGGTGGCCGGCTCGCAGGTCAGCAGCTCCCCGTCGCAGCGCACTTCGTAGGTCTGCGGGTCTACGCTGAGCTCGGGGCAGGCGTCGTTGAGCTTCATGTCGCCCTTTCGCACCCCGCGCACGTTCCTGCACACCGCCAGCGGGCTGGCGAGACCCAGCCGCTCCTTGATGCCTGCATCCAGCGCCGCCTGGCTGACGAAGGTCAGCCGCGACTGGCTGGCCGCACGGCCTAGGGCGCCGAACATGTAGCGGTAGTGCACCGGCTGCGGCGTGGGGATCGAGGCGTTGGGGTCGCCCATGGGGGCCGCCGCGATCATGCCCGCCTTGAGGATCAGCGCCGGCTTGACGCCGAAGAAAGCCGGTTTCCACAGCACCAGGTCGGCCAGCTTGCCCACCTCGATGGAGCCCACCTCGTGGGCGATGCCGTGGGTGATTGCCGGGTTGATGGTGTACTTGGCGATGTAGCGCCGCGCGCGGAAGTTGTCGGCGCCGAGCGCCTCGTCTTCCGGCAGCAGGCCGCGCTGGACCTTCATCTTGTGGGCGGTCTGCCAGGTGCGGCACACCACCTCCCCTACCCGGCCCATGGCCTGGGAGTCCGAAGCGATCATCGAGATCACGCCCAGGTCCTGCAGGATGTCCTCGGCGGCAATGGTCTCGCGGCGAATGCGCGAGTCGGCGAAGGCCACGTCCTCGGGAATGTTGGGGTCGAGGTGGTGGCACACCATCAGCATGTCGAGATGCTCGTCGATGGTGTTGACCGTATAGGGCCGCGTGGGGTTGGTCGACGACGGCAGCACGTAGGGCTTGGAGCAGGCGATGAGGATGTCCGGCGCATGGCCGCCCCCGGCGCCCTCGGTGTGGTAGGTATGGATGCCGCGCTCCTTGAAGGCGGCCAGGGTATCCTCGACGAAGCCCGACTCGTTGAGCGTGTCGGTATGGATGGCGATCTGCACGTCGTAGCGCTCGGCCACGCTCAGGCAGGTGTCGATCGACGCCGGGGTGGTGCCCCAGTCCTCGTGCAGCTTGAGGCCGATGGCACCCGCTTCGATCTGGGCCTCCAGGGCCTCGGGCAGGCTGGCGTTGCCCTTGCCCAGCAGGCCGATGTTCATCGGCAGCTCGTCCACCGCCTGCAGCATCCTGCCGATATGCCAGGCTCCAGGGGTACAGGTGGTGGCGTTGCTGCCGGTGGCGGGCCCCGTACCGCCGCCGAGCATGGTGGTGATGCCGCTCATCAGCGCCTCTTCCACCTGCTGCGGGCAGATGAAGTGGATGTGCGCGTCGATGCCGCCCGCAGTGAGGATCTTGCCCTCGCCGGCGATGATTTCGGTGCCGGGGCCGATGACGATGTCGACATCGGGCTGGGTGTCGGGATTGCCCGCCTTGCCGATGGCGGCGATGCGCCCCGCCTGGATGCCCACGTCCGCCTTGACGATGCCCCACCAGTCGAGAATCAGGGCGTTGGTGATCACGGTGTCCATCACCGAATCGTCGAGGCGCTGGCTCTGGCCCATGCCGTCGCGGATCACCTTGCCGCCGCCGAACTTCACCTCCTCGCCGTAGTGGGTGGCGTCGCGCTCCACCTCGATCCACAGCTCGGTATCGCCCAGGCGTACCCGGTCGCCCACGGTGGGGCCGTACATGTCGGCATAGGCCTGCCGGCTGATGCTGGTGCTCATGCCTCACCTCCCTCCAGCGATCCCATCACCTCGCCGCGAAAACCGTAGATATGGCGCGTGCCGGCGAAGGGGATCAGCGTGACCTCGCGGGTCTGGCCCGGCTCGAAGCGAATCGCCGTGCCCGCCGCCACGTCCAGGCGAAAGCCCCGCGCCTTGGTGCGATCGAACACCAGTGCCGGGTTGGTCTCGGCAAAGTGATAGTGGGAGCCGACCTGGATCGGCCGGTCACCGGTATTGGCGACCTCGACGGAGATCCGCTCGCGCCCGGCGCAGAGCTCGATCTCTCCGTTCTGCAACTGGTACTGTCCTGGAATCATGAAGTGCTCCTTCGTCGCGCAAGGGGTGAGGGGCGAGGGGTGAGGAGAGAGGAGTGAGGAGCAACACCTCTTCCTCACGCCTCCCCCCTCACGCCTTACCACTTCACACAATCGGCGTGTGGACGGTGACTAGCTTCGTGCCGTCTGGGAAGGTCGCCTCGACCTGCACCTCGTCGACCATCTCGGCCACGCCCTCCATCACATCGCCGCGCGTGAGGATCTCGCGGCCGTAGCTCATCAGCTCGGCCACGCTGCGCCCATCACGGGCCCCTTCCATGATCTCGAAGCTGATCAGCGCCACAGCTTCGGGATAGTTGAGCTTGAGGCCACGGGCGCGGCGCCGCTCGGCCAGTTGGGCGGCCGAGAACAGCAGCAGCTTGTCCTTGTCTCTCGGGGTCAGTTCCATGCGAATCTCCTGGAAGCGTCAGGTAAACCAGATGCGGGGCGGATGAGCGGGCTCGCCGATGAGCAGGGGCCTGAGGCACGCCCAGGCCTGACGGCAGATCGCCCAGGCCTCGTTGCGCTCATGGCCGAGGTAGCGCAGCAGCAGCACGCCGTGGCGCACGGTCACGGCCCAGCGCGGGCTGGCCGGCATGGCCTCTCGCAGCGCTTCGATGGCGCCGGGCTCGTCGTCCAGCCCCACCGCCCACAGCGTGGCCTGCACGCTGGCTCCACCCTGCCCCCAGCGACCGTTGAAGCGCGGATGCAGCGGGTCGAGCGGCTGGCGCTCCAGCCACAGCGGCCCGTCGTCCCGGTACAGGCCAAAGCGCTGCTCGATTCGGCCGGAAACGAACGGCAGTCGGCTCGCCGGACGGCCCAGCGCCAGCACCTCCCAGCCCAGGCAGCGGGCATCGCCAGCGAGATCGATCCGCGTCGCCTGTTCCCCGCGAGAGCCATCGAAGGCGATGGTCTCCTGGGGCAGCCACTCGAGCACGCCGCCCGGGGCTACCGTCAGATGGGTGTGCTGGGCCCAGGCCACGCCGTGGCTGTCGGCACGGTAGAGCTTGTTGGCGGCCGGCGTGGTGACCAGCACATGGGCACCGGGCTCAACCTGCACCGACACGTCGAGCGCGTCGCCGCTGACCAGCCCGCCGGGCGGATGCAGCAGGTAGGCATGGCAGGCGCCCGTGGGGCCCTCCGGATAGAAAGGCCGCTGCACCCGCAGCGGGCCCTGGTGGCGAGCCCGCACCATGCGCGTGGCCCCATCGCGAATGCCAAAGCCAAGCGCGAGCGACGCCGCCCAGCGGCGACCACCATCGAAGCGATGGCCGGAGGTCGTCGGCTCCTTGGCATTCAGGGAAGTCTCGAAAGCGGTCATGGGCAGCTCGTGGTCCAGCGTGTCTGCCCTGTCATAGCAAGGGGCGTACCACCGCCTTGCCACTCTCGATTAATCCATGTCATTCAAGAGGTTGTACTCATTAAAGCTGCAACTTCGCCGGCGGTACGCCTCATCAGGGTGCGCCCGCCAGCACCGCTTTGCATCATCCTGGTGCAGCGGCACAGCCAGGCGAGCCACATCGGTGCATCAGCACCGAGGCAGCGAACAGGTCGAGCAGGGCAACGCCAGGGCAGCCGAATTAGGGGAAAAACGATGGAAGCGCTCCCGGCCAGCGTGGCAGTGCGGCACGGCTGCGCTAGAGTGACAGCGCATTTTCTAATGAATCGTTTACCTGACTGACAAGGGAGATCTCGTATGTTCAAGACGACGATTGCAGCAGCCGCCCTGGGCCTTGGCCTGGGCATGAGCGCGCTAGCCAGTGCCGCTCCGGTCACGCACATGGGTGGCGACATCACCGAAGAACAGGTGCTCGCCGCGCAGCAGGCCTGGGGCGAGGCCCTGGTCGCCATCTCCAGCACCTACGAGGCAGAAGGCATCGACGCCGCCACCGCGCTTGCACGCGACATCATCGACAGCGCCTACGGCTACGCGATGGGGCCGGTACTGTTCAAGCCCACCCTGGCCGAAGCCCCCCAGACCTTCCGCACCACCCCCGAGGGCGCGCTCGCCTACTTCGTCGGCCACGACGAGGACTTTCCCGCCGACAGCGGCTTCGCCCTGAAGGGCTGGCAGGAGGTCGAGATCGACAATGCCGCCATCTTCATCAGCGGCGACGTCGCCATGACCATGGGCACCGTCTCCATCCTCGATGCCGACGGCAATACCACCACCGTCGACAAGACCTGGGGCTACCACCTGGACGACGAGGGCGCGCTGCGCATCGTGCTGCACCACTCCTCGCTCCCCTACGGCGACTGACCTACCGCCAACAACGCGCCGGCACCGCAGGGGGTTCCCTGCGGTGCTACACCGTCAGGTGCTGCTTGATCAGGCCATCGGTGAGCTCGCCGATATCGCCCCTGGCCACCGGCCTACCGCGGTCCATGATCACGAAGCGGTCGGCATACTTGCGCGCAAAGGGCAGCTTCTGCTCCACCAGCAGCACGGTGAGCCCGTCCTCCTCGATCAGCTTGCGAATCACCTCGCCGATCAGTGTCACGATATTGGGCTGGATGCCCTCGCCCGGCTCGTCGAGGATCAGCAGTCGCGGCTCGATCACCAGCGCGCGGCCGATGGCCAGCTGCTGCTGCTGGCCGCCGGAGAGATCCCCGCCGCGACGATGCTTCATCTCCTTGAGCACCGGGAAGAGCTCATAGATACGCTCCGGAAGGGTGCGACGCCCATCGCCCCGTGCCGCCAGGCCGGTTCGCAGGTTCTCCTCCACCGTGAGCAGCGGAAAGATCTGCCGCCCCTGGGGGACGTAGCCGATGCCCAGGCGCGAGCGGTCCTCTATCCTGCGCTTGGTGAGTTCGACGTCGTCGGCATAGCGAATGCTGCCGGAAGAGACTTTTACCTCGCCCATCACGGCCTTCATCAGGGTGGTCTTGCCCACGCCGTTGCGGCCCATCACGCAGGTGCACTGGCCCGCCGGCACGGCCAGGTCGAGAGCCCACAGGGTATGGCTCTCGCCGTAGTACTGGTTGAGCTTGTCGATCGCGAGCATCAGGCCGCCTCCTCATCTGCTTCGGCACCCAAGTAGACCTCGACCACCCGCGGGTCGCTGGCGACCTGGTCCATGCTGCCCTCCGCCAGCACGCTGCCCTGGTGCAGCACGGTCACCTTGCGCGCGATCGAGCGCACGAATCCCATGTCGTGCTCCACCACCACCACCGACTGCTTGCCGGCAAGGCCGGTGAGCAGCTCGGCGGTGCGTTCCATCTCCTGTTCGGTCATGCCGGCCACCGGCTCGTCCACCAGCAGCAGGCGCGGACGCTGCATCAGCAGCATGCCGATCTCCAGCCACTGCTTCTGGCCGTGGGAGAGAATTCCCGCCTGGCGCTCCCGCAGCGCCAACAGCCCGATGGTCGCCAGCACCTCGTCGATGCGGTCGCGTATCTCGCCGCTCATGCGCGCCGTCAGCGTGGGCAGGATGCGCTTGTCGGCGGCCATCGCCAGCTCCAGGTTCTCGAACACACTGAGCGCCTCGAACACCGTGGGCTTCTGGAACTTGCGCCCGATACCCAGGCTGGCGATCTCCGGCTCGTTCATGGTCAGCAGGTCGTGGCGGCTGCCGAACCACACCGAGCCGCTGTCCGGCCGGGTCTTGCCAGTGATGATGTCCATCATGGTGGTCTTGCCGGCGCCGTTGGGCCCGATGATGCACCGCAGCTCGCCATCGTCGATGGTCAGGTTGAGGTCGTTGATCGCCTTGAAGCCGTCGAAGCTGACCGTCACGTCCTCCAGGTAGAGGATCGGCCCGTGTCGCACGTCGACCGGGGAGGCCGCCGGCACCAGGAAATCGAACACCCGGTCGCGGTCGGCCAGGGAACGCAGAATGCTCATGCCGTCGCCTCCTTGCCTGCGGGTAAAGCGCCGTCGCCTCGGCGACGGCGCAGCCTGAGCGCCAGCAGCCCGGCCACGCCCCTGGGCAGGAACACCGTGACCAGCACGAACAGTCCGCCCAGGGCGAACAGCCAGGCGTCCGGCATCGCCCCGGTGAACACCGTCTTGGCGTAGTTGACCAGTATCGCGCCTATCACCGCCCCGTAGAGCGTCGCACGACCGCCCAGCGCCACCCACAGCACGATCTCGATGGAGAACAGCGGCGAGAACTCACTGGGGTTGATGATGCCCACCTGGGGCACGTAGAGCGCCCCGGCCAGCCCCGCCAGCATGGCCGAGACCACGAACACGAAGAGCTGGAAACGCTCGACCCGATAGCCGAGGAAACGCGTGCGCGCCTCGGCGTCGCGAGTCGCCACGCACACCCGCCCCAGCTTGCTGGTCACGATCGCCCGGCACAGCACGTAGCCCAGCGCCAGGGCCACGCCGGTGGCCAGGAACAGCCCCAGCCGGGTATCGCTGCTGCGCAGGTTGAAGCCCAGTATCTCGCGGAAGTCGGTCAACCCGTTGTTGCCGCCGAAGCCCATCTCGTTGCGGAAGAAGGCCAGCATCAGGGCGAAGGTGAGCGCCTGGGTGATGATCGACAGGTAGACGCCGGTGACCCGCGAGCGGAACGCCAGGAAGCCGAACACCAGCGCCAGCGCCCCCGGTACCAAAAGCACCATCAGGAAGGCGAACCAGGCCATGTCGAAGCCGTACCAGTACCACGGCAGGCTGTCCCAGTTGAGGAACACCATGAAGTCGGGCAGCACCGGATGGCCGTAGACCCCGCGATCGCCGATCTGGCGCATCAGGTACATGCCCATGGCGTAGCCGCCCAGGGCGAAGAAGGCGCCGTGGCCCAGGCTGAGGATACCGAGGTAGCCCCACACCAGGTCCACCGCCACCGCCAGCAGGGCGTAGCTCAGGTACTTGCCGAACAGGTTGACGGTATACGCATTCACGTAGAGCGGATGCCCCGGCGGCAGCGCCACGTGCAGCAGCGTGACCAGGGTCATCGCCGCCAGCAGCACGCCGAGGAAAATCAGCGTCGAGCGCTCGCCGAACGGGCGCAGCAGCCAGAATCGTTCTGCTTGCATGGATCAGCCCTCCGCCGCCCGGCCCTTCTGCGGGAAGAGTCCGCGGGGGCGTTTTTGAATGAACAGGATGATGAAGACGAGCACGATGATCTTGGCCATCACGGCGCCGGCCCAGGGTTCCAGCACCTGGTTGATCACGCCGAGCGAGAGACCCGCCACCAGCGTGCCCCACAGGTTGCCCACCCCGCCGAACACCACCACCATGAATGAGTCGATGATGTAGTTCTGGCCCAGGTTGGGGCCCACGTTGGTCAGCTGGCTGAGCGCCACGCCGGCCAGGCCCGCCACTCCGGAACCCAGGGCGAAGGTCATGATGTCGACTCGCGTGGCGCGAATGCCCATGGAGCGCGCCATGGCGCGGTTCTGGGTCACCGCCCGCACCTCCAGGCCGAGCCGGGTGCGGCGCATGATCAGCATCAGCGCGGCGAAGACCACCAGGGCGAAGCCAAGCACGTACATGCGGTTGAGCGTGAGTGACAGCGCATCGTTGACGGCGATCGAACCACTCATCCACTCAGGCGTGATCACCGTGCGGTTGAGCGGCGAGATGGCGGTACGCACCAGCTGCTGCAGGATCAGGCTGATGCCGAAGGTGGCCAGCAGGGTTTCCAGCGGCCGCCCCTTGAGGAACTGGATCACGCCGCGCTCGATGGCGATGCCCGCCAATGCCGCCACCATGAAACCGGCGGGAATGGCCAGGACCAGCGCCAGCCCCGGCTGGCCGGGCAGCAGCTGCTGCATCATCCAGGTGGTGTAGGCGCCGAGCATGATCAGCTCGCCGTGGGCCATGTTGATCACGCCCATCACGCCGAAGGTGATGGCCAGGCCGATCGCCGCCAGCACCAGCACCGAACCCAGCGACAGGCCGAAATAGAGCGTTTCGGCGGCGCGGTTCACCTTGAGCATCTGCTCGATGCCGTTGAGTGCGCTCCTGGCCTGCTCGGCCACCGCCGGATCGTCGCTCGCCGCGGCGCGATTGAGCGCCACCCGCACGCGCGGATGCAGGCTGCCTTCCAGCTCCGCCACGGCATCCGCTTCGCCCTGCTCCAGGCGGTAGATCGCCAGCGCCTGGCGCAGCCGCCGCTCCACGCGGCTGTCCTCCTCCTGCGCGATCACCTCGCGCACCGGCTCGGCCAGGTCCTCGTCGACCTCACCCAGCAGGCGCTCGGCGGAAGCACGCCGCAACCCCACGTCGGCGGCATACAGGTCGACCACGGCAATGGCGCTGCGCAGCTGGTTGCGCAGCGCGTTGTTGATGCCGATGCGGTCCAGGTCGCGGCGCGACATCTGGCCCAGCGGCTCGCCGCTCAGCGCATCCTGTACCGGCCAATCGCGGCCGCTATTGTCCAGCACCACCACAAAGCGGCCGTCGCCGGCCCGCTGCAGGCGCCCGTCGAGCAGCGCCTGCAGCCAGTCGCGGGCACGGGGATCGTCGCTGTGCACGATGGCCTCGATGGCCTCGCCCTTGGCGGGAAAGGAGGTAACATCCAGCGCCTCGAGCAGCGTCATGGCGGCGGCATCGTCGGCCGGCGCGGCCTCCTGCGCCGTGGCGGGAGTCGTCAAGATGACACCAAGCACCAGCACAAGCGCCAGCGCGATCCGCATCCGCCAGAAAGCCCGAGGCTTGGCGTCACGTTCCTCCCTGGCACCTGCGCAGCCGGCCCTGGCCCCTGCCGTCGCCGGCCCGGGCATGGGGGGGTATCTCATCGCAGCGTTCCTCGAATCGGTAGAGAAGGCGTGCTCCCCCGCCGCCAAGGCAGCGGGGGGCTGGGTACGGCTTACTCGGCGAGTGCCGCTTCGGCTTCCTCGGCCGCCGTGCTGCCGCCGCAGCGACCGGTGGAAACGTTGAAGTTGCCGCAGCGCATCGGCGCCTGCCAGTCGGCCATCAGGTCGCGCGAACCGGGCAGGTAGTCGGACCAGGCATCGCCGACCACCGTGGAGGGCGTCTGCCACACGATGTCGAACTGGCCGTTGTCCTGGATTTCGCCGATCAGCACCGGCTTGGTGATGTGGTGGTTGGGCATCATTGCCGCATAGCTGCCGGAGAGGTTGGGCACCACCACGCCGATGATGGCGTCCTTGATGGCGTCGGGGTCGGTCGTGCCGGCCTTGCGTACCGCCTCGGCCCACATGTTGAAGCCGATGTAATGCGCCTCCATCGGGTCGTTGGTCACCGCCTCTTCGTCGCCGGTCCACGCGATCCAGGCGTCGATGAAGTCGTAGTTGGCGTCGGTGTCCACGCTCATGAAGTAGTTCCAGGCGGCCAGGTGGCCAACCAGCGGGGCGGTGTCGACACCGGTCAACTCCTGCTCGCCCACCGAGAAGGCAATGACCGGGATGTCGCCGGCGTCCACGCCCTGGTTGCCGAGCTCGCGGTAGAACGGCACGTTGGCGTCGCCGTTGATGGTCGAGACCACCGCGGTGGGCTTGCCCTCGCTGCCGAAGCGGCGCACCTCGGCGACGATGTTCTGCCAGTCGCTGTGGCCGAAGGGGGTGTAGTTGATCATGATGTCGTCATCCGCCACGCCGTGCTCTTCCTTGAGGTAGGCCTCGAGGATGCGGTTGGTGGTGCGCGGATAGACGTAGTCGGTGCCGAGCAGCGCGAAGCGCTCGATGCCCATCTCGTTGATCAGGTAGTCCACGGCGGGTATCGCCTGCTGGTTGGGGGCCGCCCCGGTATAGAAGACGTTCTCGGAGGACTCCTCGCCCTCGTACTGCACGGGATAGAACAGCAGCCCGTTGAGCTCCTCGAACACCGGCAGCACCGCCTTGCGCGATACCGAGGTCCAGTTGCCGAAGACCACGTCCACCTGGTGCTGTTCGAGCAATTCACGCGCCCGCTCGGCGAACAGCGGCCAGTTGGAGGCCGGGTCGACCACCACCGCCTCGAGCTGACGCCCGAGCAGGCCGCCCTGCTCGTTCTGCTGGGCGATCAGCATCTCCACGGTGTCCTTCAGGGTCGATTCGCTGATGGCCATGGTGCCGGAAAGCGAATGGAGAATGCCTACCTTGATCGGATGATTGTCGGCCAGTGCGTGGCTGCCTACCCCCAGCAGGCCGGCGGCGAGCAGCGCCGCGGCCATGGGGCGAAGCGGGAAAGCCTTGGAGTGACGGGAAGCGTTCATGTGGTTCTCCTGTCGCCTTCTTCGGAAGGGCTTGTTGTGGGGAAACGAGCACTGCCCACTGGCAGTGCTGGCTAACCGACAAGGCTTTGCAACCCTTGCGCCAACCCCTGCACCAAGGAGAATTTCGCTTTAATAACAAAAGCCTGGGAGCGACACCCAAGAGAACTAACAACCGCGACGCACCAAGGGCGTGCAGCCAGGGGAACCCAGGCGGTGCAGGCGAAAGCCTGCGCACCCGTACCTTGCACCAGCAGCGTGCACCCCTGGCGGGAAGCCGCCGACCCCTTCGGCCTAAACGCCGATGCTCATAGCCCGCGGCCTGTCCCTGTCGCCTAAAAAGCGGAGGGAGCCCCGTGGGGCTCCCTCCGTGTCTCGCAAGGCGACATTCACCAGCCGACAGTTCGGCTCAGCGGGCCAGCTTCCTGCGCAGCAGGAAGCGCTTGGCCATGGGCAACAGCAGCGAGGCCACCGCGATGATCAACAGCCAGCGCGAGATCGGCTTGTCGAGGAAGGTCATCCAGTCGCCGCCGGAGATCTGCAGCGCGCGGCGCATGGACTCCTCCATGATGTCGCCGAGGATCAGCGCCAGGATCAGCGGCGCGGCGGGGAAGCCGAACAGACGCATGCCGAGCCCCAGCAGGCCGAAGCCGAGCAGCAGCAGCAGGTCGAAGACGCTGAAGCTCATGCCGTAGACGCCCAGCATGCAGAAGATCAGGATCAACGACAGCAGCAGCGGCCGCGGCATGTCGAGCACCTTGGCGATCAGGGGAATCAGCGGCAGGTTGAGCACCAGCAGGAAGATGTTGCCGAGATACATGCTGGCCACCACGCCCCAGAACACCTCCGGGCGATCCACCAGCATCGCCGGGCCGGGCGACACCCCCATGACCAGCAGCGCACCCAGCAGCACCGCGGTGGAGCCGGAGCCGGGCACCCCCAGGGTCAGCAGCGGCACGAAGGAGCCGGTACAGGCGGCGTTGTTGGCCGCTTCGGGCGCCGCCACCCCCTTGATGTTGCCCTTGCCGAAGGTATCCCCATCCTTGGCCAGGCGCTTCTCCATGCTGTAGCCGAGGAACGAGCCGATGGTGGCCCCCGCCCCGGGCAGCACCCCGGTGAAGAAGCCCAGCACCGAGCTGCGCGCGATCGGCGGCGCAATCTCGCGCACCTCCTGCCGGCTAAGCTTCAGCGAACCGATGGCGTTGCGCGGCTGCTCCTTGCCGCCGCCACCGCGCAGCAGCATGAAGAACACCTCGGTCAGTGCGAAGATGCCCAGCGCCACCACCAGGAACTCGATGCCGTCGAGCAGGTGCACGGAGCCGAAGGTGAAGCGCTCGGTACCGGTCTGCAGGTCGATGCCCATGATCGAGATCATGACCCCGACCACCGCGGCGATCAGCCCCTTGACCAGCGACTTGTCGGACAGGCTGACCACCGCGGTAAGGCCCAGCACCATCAGCGCGAAGTACTCCGCCGGGCCGAAGCTCACCGCCACCCGGCCAAGCAAGGGTGCCACCATCATCAGGAAGATGATCGATACCGTGCCACCGATGAAGGAGGCATAGGCGGCAATGGCCAGCGCCTTGCCGGCCATGCCCTGCTTGGCCATCGGATAGCCGTCGAAGGAGGTGGCCACCGTGCCGGCCACGCCGGGCGCATTCAGCAGGATCGACGAGGTCGACCCGCCGAAGATCGCACCGTAGTAGACCCCCGCCATCAGGATCAGGCCCGACGAGGGGTCCATGCCGAAGGTCAGCGGGATCATCAGCGCCAGCGCGCTGATCGGTCCCAGGCCTGGCAGCATGCCGATGATCGTGCCGGCAAAGACACCGGCGAAGACGTAGAACATGTTGATCGGTTCCAGCGCAATGCTGAAGCCGTACATCAGGTTATTGAAGGCTTCCATGGGCGTTTCCTCCGGCCAGTCAGATCGGCAGCACGCCGGTAGGTAGATAGACGCCCATGACGCGCGTCATGGTCAGGTACAGCACCAGCACCACGCCAAGCGACGTGGCCAGGTTGATGCCGTGACGGCGGTAGCCGTAGTAGGCCGCGAGGCCGAACACCAGCGCCACGGAGGTCAGCACGAAGCCCACCGGCACCAGCAGCAATGCATAGGCGGCCAGGGCAATGGCGGTCACCACCACGCGCGACCACGGCCGCAGCAGCAGGGGTTCTTGCTGCGCATCGACATCGGGCGTCTGGGGCACGTCCTTGGCCGTGGGCTTTTCGAAGAACAGCAGCACCGAGAGGCCCAGCAGGGTGAAGCCCAGCACCTTGGGAAAGAGATCGGAATCGATGGGGCGCGGCAGCGGAAAGGAGGGTATCTGCCACGCCATGGCCAGGTAGCCTGCCGCCAGCAGCGCCAGGATCACCGCGATGACCTGGTTGGAGTTGATTCGTGTCATGGGAAGTCTGCCCCGGGCGACCGCCGTGCGGGCGTCACCCAAGTGTCGCGTTCGAGAACGCCCGAACCTCGCATGGCGAGGCCCGGGCCCGAGCGGAACTCTGGTGTCGGTTTACTGGCCCAGCAGGCCGAGGTCGCCGAGGATGGTGCTGAACATCTCTTGCTGCTCGTCCAGGAAGGCGCCGAAGGCTTCGCTGTCCTGGTAGGCATCGATCCAGCCCAGCTGATCGCGCGCCTGCTGCCAGCCGTCGGTCTCGAGCATCTGCGCGAACAGCTCCTCGTAGTACGCGACCGCCTCGGCCGGCATCTCCGGGGTGCCCATCACGCCGCGCCAGATGTCGAAGGTGTAGTCGATGCCCTGCTCCTGGTAGGTCGGCACCTGCTCCAGGTTGCCGCCCATGCGCTCGGGTGCGGAGACCCCCAGGGCGCGCAGCTGGCTGCCCTCGCCCAGCTGGCCGGAGGCTTCGCCTGCCCCGGTGATCACCGCCGCCACGTGGCCGCCCATCAGGCTGGTCATGGCCTCGCCGCCGCCGGAGAAGGGGATGTAGTTGACGCTGGAGGCATCGAGGCCCGCCGCCGCCGCCAGGCCGGCCATGGAGATATGGTCCATGGAGCCCGGCGCACTGCCACCGCCCACGCTCAGCTGCGGATTCTCGCGCATGGCGTCGAACAGCTCGTTCAGGTCGCCGTAGTCGGAATCCTCCCGCACCAGCACGATGGAGTAGTCGGTGATCAGGCGGGCGATGGGCGTGAAGTCGTTGTGGTCGAAGCGCGAAGCGCCCGCCAGCGGCACCAGGATGATCGGCGGGCTGGTGGCGAACAGCTTGTGCGGGTTGCCGCGGTCACGGGCGATCTGCGCCCAGGCCACCGCACCGCCGCCGCCCGGCACGTTGATGGCGCCGAAGCTGCGCTCGGCCAGGCCCTCTTCCTGGATCACGCGCGAGGTGGTACGCACCAGGGTGTCCCAGCCGCCGCCCGGGTTGGCCGGGGCGATGAACTCGATATTGCGGGTCGGGGTCCACTCGTCGGCGTGAGCGGCGGTGCTCATGCCGGCCACCGCAGCGAGCGGAAGGACGAGGGCGCTGAAACGGGTAAGGGCTGGCTTGGCAGTCATGGCGTACTCCTGGAACTGTCGTGTTGTTGTGCTGTGGTGACGGCGGGTCTCTGCCCGCATACGCCGTGAACGTTAGAAGATGCCCACAGGAGACGACAAGCTTTTGACCATAAACGATAAATTGTTCGTTATGGGCATTTTGTGCATTGTGCTCACGGACAGCTTCAACCCTCGTCGCACCAGGCCGTCACATCGCCGGTCAGCCGATAGCGGCGTTCCGGTCTTCCCACATCACCGTAGCCCAGTTCAGCGCTGACCACCTGAACCGAGACCAGGAATTCAAGGTAGCGGCGCGCCGTGGAGCGGCTCGCGCCCATGACGCGCGCCACCTGCATCGCGGCCAGCGGCTCGCGCGCCGCCTCCAGGGCCGCGACCACGGCCCTCAGCGTCAGCCGGTCGATCCCCTTGGGCAGGCTTCGCGCCCCCGCCGTGGCGCCATGCTCCGGGCGCAGCCTGGCCAGCGCCCGGTCGAGTTCTTCCTGGCTCATCTCGCTGCGCCCCGCCAGGGCCGCCCGCTCGCGGCGAAAGCGTGCCAGCATCTGCGCCATGCGCGAGGCTTCCGCCGGCTTGATCAGGTAGTCGAAGACGCCGCCGCGCAGCGCCTCGGAGATGGTATCCACCTCCCGCGCCGCGGTGACCATCACGATGTCGGCATGCAGGTAGTCGCGGCGCAGCTGCCACAGCAGCTCCAGCCCCTCGACATCGGGCAGGTAGGCGTCGAGCAAGACAAGCTGCACCTCGTCGCCGTGGCGGGCCATGAGCTGGCGCGCCTCGGTGCCGTTGGCAGCGATCCCCACCACGCGAAACCCGTCGCTCTGCTCGATGAAGGCACGGTGAATGTCGGCAATGCGAAAGTCATCCTCGACGATGAGGATGCCGTAACAGGCGTGCGGGCTGTCGGTGGGTGTCATCGCGTCTCCCCTGTGGCGGCGTCGTTGTGCTTGTTAGTTCAGGCGCGGCATCGGCTGGGCGGGCGTCGCAGCACAGGGCGTCCTGCACAGCGAACGGTCGAGCACCACGGTGAAGCAGGCACCGCCCAGCTCGCTCTCCTCCAGGGTGATGGCGCCGCCGTGGTCGCGACACAGCTGCGCCACCAGGGCCAGGCCGATACCGCGGTGCTTGCCCGGCTTGGTGGAGAAACCCTCCTCGAAGATCCTCTCGACGTGCTCCGGCGGCACCCCGGGGCCATTGTCCTCGACCTCGATCAGCAGCTGCTCGCCAAGGTCGGTGAAGAACAGCCGCACCCTGGGCTGGCCGTGCCCCGGCTGCAGCGCGGCGTGGCAGGCGTTGTCCAGCAGGTTGCCGATGACGGTCATCACCACCTCCTGGCCCGTCACCGTGAGGGGTGCGGCCAGGGAGCTCTGCTCGTCGATCTCCAGCGTCACGCCCAGCTCGCTGGCCCGGGTCAGCTTGCCGAGCAGCGTGCCGCTGATCACCGGGTCGCCCACCTGCTTCATCAGGAAGTTCATCTGCGCCTGCTGGCGCTGGGTCTCGTGATGGATCAGCGCCAGGGCATCCGAAACGCGATCGAGCTGGAGCAGGCCCGAAATGGTGTAGAGCTTGTTGGAGTATTCATGCGCCTGGGCGCGCAGGGTGTCCACGTCGCGGCTGGCGGCACTCAGCGCGTTGGAGAGGTCGACGATCTCGCGACGGCTGCGGAAGGTCGCCACCGCCCCCTCGATCTCCCCGCTGCCGCGAACCGGCACCCGGTTGACCACCACCGGATGGTCGCCGAGCCACATCTCCTGGTCGAACTGCCGCTCGCCGCTCTCCAGCACCTCCAGCAGCCGCGAATTGGGCACCACCTCCTGGATCGGCTGGCCCAGCACCTGCTCGGCCGGGGGCAGCCGCAGGAAGCGCCGCGCCTGCTGGTTGACCAGGGTGATCTGGCCGTCGCGGTTGATGGCCAGGATGCCCTCGTGGATCGACTGCAGGATGGCCTCCTTCTCCATGGCCAGGCGCGCGATCTCGTAGGGCTCGAGCCCGAGGATCACCTTCTTCAGGTGGCGCGACAGGCCGTAGGCACCGGCGAAGCCCAGCAGGATCATCAGCGCCACCAGCCACCAGCCGAGGCTGGTGTGCTCGCCGACATCCAGCGCCACGCGGTCGAGCATGAAGCCCACCGAGACGATGCCGATGATGTTGCCCTCGACATCGAAGACCGGCGTCTTGCCGCGCATCGCCTCGCCCAGCGAACCGGTCGCCTCGGAGATATAGGATTCGCCGTGCAGCAGCGCCCGGTCGTTGTCACCGCCCACCATCGGCAAGCCCAGGCGGTCCGGCAAGGGGTGGGAGTAGCGCAGGCTCTCGGTGTTGCCCACCACCACGTAGCGCGCCCCGGTTTCGCGGCGAATGCGTTCGGCGATGGGCTGGATGGTGGCGCTGGGATCGGGGTCGTCGAAGGCGGCGACCAGCTCGGGGATGTTCGCCACGCTGAGCGCCACGGCCAGCGCCCTTTCCCCCATCTGCTGGCTGATGATCTCGGCCTTGCGATGGTTGAGGTAGGCCCCCTGCGCCAGCAGCATGCCGGCCAGCAGCACGCCAACCAGCAGCATCACCTGCAGGCGGAAGCTGCGCATGAGCCAGCCGCGCCGCGGACGACCGCGACGCAGGCGCTGGAGCTCGGCAATGGATTCGCTGCGGGGGGAAGGCATGGTCATGCGCTCGGAGCGTACAGAGCCGTCATTGTCGCATGACCACCGGTTCGACACGAGGCGGCTTGCCCCGGCGGGGCAAGCCTGCCTTCAGCCGGCCAGAGTGCGCCGCAGCCTGGGGCTTGCCGCTTCGCCCACCAGCGTGACCAGCGCCAGCGCGGCCAGCAGCCACGGCCAGTGCATGCCGAACTCGACGCGGGCGATCCCCAGCGCATCGACGAAGATCACCAGGATGCCCAGCGGGCTGACGTAGCGCACCATGAACAGCCACAGGGCGTGCCAGTGCGGCGCCAGGCCCAGCTCCTCGCGGAAGCTCTCGCTCTTGAGCACGAAGCCGGCCAGCAGCGCCATGCCCAGGCCGCCCAGCGGCATCATCCAGCGCGAGGTCAGGTAGTCGAGCCAGTCGAAGAAGTGGCGTCCCGCCAGGGTCCAGTCGGCCCCCAGGTTGAACGACAGCATCGCCAGGGTGCTGATCGACCACAGCACGATCCCGGTGCCCCAGGCCGCGGTACGCCGCGTGATGCCCTTGTTGTCGACCAGCCAGGAGACCGTGGCCTCGACCATGGAGATCGACGAGGTCAGCGCCGCCATGGAGAGCATCACGAAGAACAGGATGCCGAACAGCGTGCCCAGCGGCATGGCCTGGAACGCCAGCGGCAGGCTCATGAACAGCAGCCCAGGGCCGCCCTCCGGGCTCATGCCGTTGGCGAAGATGATGGGGAAGATCGCCAGCCCCGCCATCAGCGCCACCAAGGTATCGGCAGCCGCCACGGTGAAGGTGGTACGGGCGATGGAGGCCCGCGCCGGCAGGTAGCTGCCGTAGGTGAGGATGGCGCCGGAGGCCAGCGACAGGGTGAAGAAGGCGTGCCCCAGCGCCGCCAGCATGCCCTCGCTCGACAGGCTGCCCGCATTGAACGAGAATAGGAAGCGCCAGGCTTCGCCGAAGCCGCCCGAGAACACTCCGTAGCCGATCAGGATCAGCAGCATGACCACCATGCCCGGCATCATCCAGCTCACGCTGCGCTCGATGCCGCCCTGCACCCCCTTGCCGACGATCAGCATGGTGGCAAGGGTCACAAGAGTGCTCCAGAAACCGAGATTGAGCGGATTCTCGTTGTTGGCGACGAAGATCGCCACCATGTCGTCGACGCCGCTTCCCGCCAGGCCGCCGGTCACCATCTTCCACAGGTAGGAGAACGACCAGCCGGCCACCACCACGTAGAACGACAGGATCATGAAGCCGGCCAGCATCGCCATCCAGCCCAGCAGCGACCAGGCCGAGGAGCGCCCGGATTCGCTCACCACCCGACGCACCGCGTCGATGGGGCTGCCCCGCCCGCGCCGGCCGAAGGCGATCTCGGTCATCATCACCGGCACGCCCACCGCCAGGATGCAGGCCAGGTAGACCAGCACGAAGGCGCCGCCGCCGTGCTCTCCGGTCATGTAGGGGAACTTCCAGATATTGCCCAGGCCGACGGCGGAGCCGGTCGCCGCCAGCACGAAGCCCCAGCGGCCTAGCCACTGGACACGGGGTTGTTGCTCGGTAGTCATCAGTCACCCGGGGAGTCGTTGTTCTGAATCGACGCAGCAATATGCCCGGCCCAATGCCGAGCATGCAACGCCAATTTCTTGTATCAGGTCAGGTGTTCAGGATTTCATTCTGCCGCCCAGAATGAAAAGCGGCTCCCGTCGTACCCGGGAGCCGCCTTGGGGTCAGTCGTCCTTGAGCACGCCGCGGCGAATCTGGTCCTCTTCGATGGATTCGAACAGGGCCTTGAAGTTGCCCTCGCCGAAACCGTCGTTGCCCTTGCGCTGGATGATCTCGAAGAAGATCGGGCCGATCACCGTTTCGGTGAAGATCTGCAGCAGCACGCCTTCGTCCGGGCCGCCGTCGATCAGCAGGCTCAGCTCGCGCAGGTCCTCGACGTTCTCCTCGTGGTTGGGCACGCGGGCATCGACCTTCTCGTAGTAGGTGTCCGGGGTGGTCAGGAAGGTCACGCCGTTGTCGCGCAGGGCGCGCACGGTGGCGTAGATGTCGTCGGTCGCCATGGCCAGGTGCTGGATGCCCTCGCCATTGTACTCGCGCAGGAACTCGGCGATCTGCGAGGTATCGTCGGCCGACTCGTTGATCGGGATGTGCATCTTGCCGCACGGCGCGGTCATGGCGCGGGAGTGCAGGCCGGTCTTCTTGCCCTTGATGTCGAAGTAGCGGTTCTCGCGGAAGTTGGCGATCTCGGTGTAGAAATCGGCCCAGACATCCATCTGGCCGCGGTCGACGTTGTGGGTCAGGTGGTCGAGCACCCTGAGGCCGACGCTGTTGTCGTTGGGCGAACGGCCGGCAATCGGTTCGAAGTCGATGTCGTAGATGCTGCGCCCCTGGCTGTCGACCTTGTGGTCGACGAAGTAGAGCAGCGAGCCGCCGATGCCGCGCACCGCCGGGATACCCACCTCGCCGGGGCCGACCGGATTCTCCACCGCCTCGGCGCCGTGGGCCAGGGCGTATTCGAAGGCTTGCCGGGCGTCGGCCACCTTCCAGGCCATCGCACAGGCAGAGGGACCGTGCACGCGGGCGAACTCGGCGGCGTGGCTGTCGGGCTCGGCGTTGAGCACGAAGTTGACGTTCTCCTGCTGGAACAGGAACACCTGCTTGGAGCGGTGCTTGCGGGTTTCGGTGAAACCCATGCGGGTGAACAGCGCACGCAGCGCCTCGATGCCCTCGGCGGTGGGGGCGCTGTACTCGACGAACTCGAAGCCGTTGGTGCCGATGGGGTTGTCTCGGGTGATCGGGGAGACGGTCTTGGCGGGTGCGTTCATGGTTCCTCCAGGGGTTTAGCGTTGTTATGTATGCGCAGTGAGTACAGTCGCTGCGTCAGGTTACGTTCGGCACATCAGCGGGCCGACACCTGATAGCAGCTTACTGCGCCCCCTCCCCCGTCGAAATGCCGCACACCCGGCAATAGGGCCCGCCGGAAGGCCCAGGCCAACGGCTATGCGTAAGGAAAACTTGACGCCCTCGCCGTGGGCGATACGGCGGCCCTGCGGGCGGTGCGCCAGCGTGACACGCCGTAAGAAAAACGTTACGGCAAGCCGCTAGCGCCCCCATCACGGCAGCATGGCACCGCTGGCCAGGCGCCACGCCACCCAAGCCAGGATGGCACCGATCAGCAGGTCGATCACCCGCCAGACCCGCACACTGGCCAACCGGGGCGCCAGCCAGCCCGCTGCTGCCGCCAGGCCGAAGAACCAGCCGAACGAGGCCATGGCCGCACCGATGAAGAAGCCCAGCGGGCTTGACTGCACCGCACCGATGGCGCCGAGCAGGACCACCGTTTCCAGATAGACCTGCGGATTGAGCAAGGTCACGGCCAGGGTTGCCGCCAGCGCAGCCCGCCAGGACTGCACACTGCCGCCTCCTGCCGCCAGCGCCTGACCGACCAGGGCCCGCCGCAGCGCAAGCCACGCCTGCCAGGCCAGGAAGGAAGCGCCGGCCCAGCGCGCCGCCTCCATCAGTGCTTCCTGCTGGGCGATCAGCACGCCCAACCCCAGCACGCCGATGCCCACCAGCAGCCAGTCGCATAGCGCACAGATGCCCGCCACCAGCCAGGCGTGCTGACGACGCAGGCTCTGCTGCAACACGAAGGCGTTCTGGGCACCGATGGCCACGATCAGCCCGGCGCAGATCAACAGCCCGTTAAGCCACGACAGCCACATGGCGTCTTTCTCCTCGACGATTGATTGGACGACTCGTGCCGCCAAGGCTAAGCTCGCCAAATTCATAAGAGAAATGAATAAATCAACTGGGGGATAAGCAAGACTTATGCTCGATTACAAGCTGCTCGAAGCCCTGATGGCGGTGCTCGACCATGGCGGTTTCGAGCGTGGCGCCCGCCATCTGGGGCTGACCCAGTCGGCGGTGTCACAGCGCGTCAAACTGCTCGAGGCGCGCCTGGGCCAGCCGGTGCTGGTGCGCAGCCCACGGCTCGCCCCCACGCCGCTGGGTCGGCGGCTGCTCAACCATGCCCAGCAGGTGCGGCTGCTGGAAAGCGACCTGCTGGGGGAAGTCCCGGCGCTCGGCAGCGGCGAGCAGCGACTGCGCCTGGCGATCAACGCCGACAGCCTGGCCACCTGGTGGCCGGAGGCCATTGGGCGCTTCTGCAAGCAACATCCAGTGCTATTCGATCTGGTCGTCGAGGATCAGGAAGTGGCGCTCAAGCGCATGCGCGACGGCGACGTGGCCGGCTGCATCTGCGACTCGCCCACGCCTGTGCAGGGGGCGCGCAGCCATCCGCTGGGCAGCATGCGCTATCGCGCCCTGGCCAGTCCCACCTTCGTGGCACACCATTTCGCCAACGGCGTGACGGCCGAGGCACTGCGCAGGGCGCCGGCCATCGTGTTCGGCCCCGACGACCGCCTGCAGCATCGCTACCTGGCCCTGCATGGAGTGGAGCCGCCCTTTCCCCACCACCTCTGCCCGTCGTCAGAGGGTTTCGTCGGCCTGGCCCTGGCCGGACTCGGCTACGGCATGGTGCCGGAGCGCCAGGCCCAGCGCGAGCTGAGCGAAGGCCGCCTGCAGGAGATCGACGCCGGCCCGCACCTGGCCGAGGGCAGGCTGGTCGACCTCTCGCCCGGCCATGTCATTGACGTGCCGCTCTACTGGCACTACTGGCGCCAGGGGGGCAAGGTGCTCGACGCCCTCACCGACCACCTGCTGCGCCTGGGCGACGCCTGGCTCACGCCGCTATCGCGTCTTTAGACGTCGCCTCTCCCAGCACTTTCAAAGCTGAAAAACGCGGTGACTTGAACGGTGAGTATCAACGGCTCAAGCCTTGTGCAGCTTGGTTTCGACGCTCTCCACCTTGTCGGCCATGGACTGCTCGCGGTCGGTGCGCGTGCCCAGCTTGATGGTGGTGGTGATGCGCGGTGCACCCATGGCGTGCACCTCCTCGTGGCAGCGCTTGACCACCGCCATCACTTCGTCCCATGGCCCCTCGATGTTGGTTCCGTAGGCGTGCATCTGGTGGGTGAGGCCCGACGCCTCGATCACCCGCTGGCAGGCCGCGACCTGCGGCGAGACCGACACGCCGACGCCGAGGGGAATCACGCAAAGGTCGATGATCACATGCATGGCAATACCTTCTGGCTGAGTGGGTTTTCTGGCTGAGTGGGTTGGTGGGTCAGCCCGGCCCCTGGCCGAGCGGCACCCCGGCCAGCTCGCTGCCGAACCACTGCTGGCGCAGGCCGCGCTGATCGAGGAGCAGGATTTCAAGGTAGCCGGCCAGCGGGTGCCCTGCCGGCAATTCAGCGAGGTGCCGGGCCAGGGCCTGCTGGTACTCCTGCTGCTTCGGCGGCAGGTGCTCGGCGTTGGCGCGCTGGGCCAGCCACGCCAGCGGCGGCAGCAGCAGGTGGGTCGCGCCCGACGAGATGGCGATGCCCACCCCCTTGGCATCGAAGTCGCCCAGGTAGAGGTGCACCCTGCCGGTGGCGTTCCAGTCTCTGGCCAGCTCGGCAAAGCCGCCCCCGTAGTGCTTGTCGCCACGGTAGATGCACAGCGGCCGCGCCCAGCCGGCCAGCGCCGGCACCACGGCAGGCAGCGCATAGAAACTATCGAGGTTCTCGACCTGCACGAGCACATCGAAGGCAGCGAGATCGAGCCGGCGCCGGTCCAGGTCGAGCACGTCCCGCGCCGCTGGGGAAACGCCTGGCCGCGGCGCCGCGTCGGGCAAGTTGACCAGCACTCGGTGCCTGCGCGGCTTCTCCCGCTTGCCCTTGTCCTCGCGGTTTCCGTGGCGAGCCTGCTCGGCGCTGCTCAGGCCGGCCAGGTCGACGGCCAGCGGGGCGTCGCCGGAGAGCGCCAGGGCATCCTCGATCTGCGCCAGCAGGGCGCGGTCGATGTGCAGCCCGCCGTGGCTGAGGCGCGCCCCCGGCTCGATATGCCACTCGTCGAGCCAGGCCAGCAGCTCGTCGAGGGCCTTCCCCCGCGACTTCTGCACCACAGGTTCGCTACGCAGCCGCTGGGCGACGTCGCGCAGCAGCCGGCGGGCACTCGAGGCGAGATGCATGGGACCTCCTCAGGCGAGCTGCAGCACCACGTCGTGGATCAGCCGCAGCTGGTTGAAGGGACTGGCCTGGGTCTCTTCCTGGCGCAGGCGAAAGGCGCTCTGCTCGCTGCGTGGCAGGCCCTGGTACTCGGCGATGACCTCGAACAGCCAGATCTCAGCGCCCCATTCGCGCTCGGCCTGCTGCAGGTAGTCAAGCGCGCTGACGGGCTCGCCGCCGCGGTCCACCACCGCCAGGTAGAAGCGCTCGACATCCTCCTTGAGCGCCTGCTGCCGGGCTGCCACCCGGCTCTCTTCGTAGCGCTCGGCGGCCGCGGCGGCCGCGACCGGCGCGGGCCGCTGGGTGGGCCTGGGCAGGCGGTGCAGCAGCTCGGCCAGCGTGCGGGCGTCGGCGTCGCGGTCCAGCGCCGCCGACCCGGCGGCGACCCGCGGCGCGGCGCGGTTGACCAGCGCCGGCACTTCGCTGCGCAGCGCATAGTTGCCCGGCACGAAGCCCGGGTGCTCGCGCAGGAAGCCCACCATGCCGGCCACCAGGCGGCTGCGGGACTGCTGCTGGCGAAAGCGTGCCATCAGCTCGATCATGCGCCGCTGCACTTCGCGCAGGCTGGTGAAGTGGTGGGTCAGCTGGTGCTGGAGCTGGCTGACCAGCAGCTTGCGCAGGGCGCCGTCGCCGCCCACCAGCGCGATGAACTCATCGAAGTCGATCAGCGCCAGGCCGTCGAGCAGGCGCACGATCTGCTTCTGCGCGCGCTCGTTCTCGCGGATCTTGTCGCTGAGCCGGCTGACGAAGCCGAAGTCGCCGTTGAGACGCCGCCACAGGCTGTCGATGGCATCGGCGAAGCGACCGTTGAGGTCGTCCACTTCCTGGCGCAGGCGCAGCAGCTGCTGCTCCTGGCGCCAGTAGTCGCCGGCGTCCCGCGCCTCGCGGTAGCTCTGCACCAGGCTGCGCACCCGCTCCAGGGTCTCTGCCACGTCGGCGTTGACGTGGCGGCGGGTCTCGTCGGCCAGCATCTCGGCGATCAGCTCGCGCACCTTGGGCGCGAGCTTCACCCCGCTCTGCTCGTCGGGACGCCACAGGATGCGTGCGGCCAACAGCCTATTCAGCGCGGTGGTACTCAACCCTTCCAGCGGCACCTCGTCGCGGGCGTAGCCGGCCATCAACGCCTCGGCGTGCTTGCCCAGCAGCGCCAGGCGCTCCACGCCGGTCGTGACCAGGCGGCTCTCCAGGGCGCGGGGATCGGTGCCGCTCACAGCAGGCGCTCCTGCTCCGCCGGCGCCTGGTCGTCCACGGGCAGGTTCTCCTCGTCGCGGATGAAGCGCACCAGGTCGATCAGGTAGTCGATCTTGCCGGTGACCACGTAGTACTGGCGGTCGGCGTGGGGCTGCTGCAGGTAGCCGTGCTCCTTCAGGCGCTTGAACACCTGCTTGAGCTGGGCGTCGAGCTGGTCGCTCTGGGAGCCGAAGAAGGGGGCGGTGGCCAGCCGCTCCAGGCGCTCGCGCAGGCCCTGGTGATCCTCGCAGCGCGAGCTGAAGTCGGCGGGCTTGAGCACGTCGCCGGGGGCGGCGAGGCCGTCGCGGCCCAGCGCCTCCTGCACCAGCTGCAGCCACTCCAGCAGCGGCATCAGGCTGGCCACGGTGTCGCCGAGCTGGCGCGAGAGCTGCTCGCGGGCGGCGTCGTCGAGCCGCCGCCAGGCCAGGAAGTAGACGCTACCTTCGTCATTGGCGGCGAGGCGGCGGTTGAGCGGACGCAGGTAGCCGTCGATCTGCTCGCGAACGGCCTCGTCCTGCAGGCGACGAAAGGCATTCTCGTCGCTTACCGCACAGATGAACTCGCCGGCCAGCAGGCGTTCGAGCAGAGGCCCCATGGCGTCCATGGCGCGGCCCTGCAAGGGCTGTTCGTCCAGCGCGGACTCGGTCATCGGGTCGTTCCTCATGCGACTGTCTCCTCTGCGCGGGCCTGCAGCCGCTGGGCCAGGCGGCTCAGGCGCGGCTCGATCCGCTTGAGCCGCCGCTTGGTGGGGTCGGCCTCGTCGCGATCGATCAGGTAGCGATTGCGGAACAGCAGCAGCACGTCCGACTCGGGGTTGGGGAAGGCGCCGACGATATGGATACGGTTGTTGTCGCAGGCGTCGAACAGCTTCTCCACGTTGTGGTAGGCCAGGGTGCCTATCTCGTCGATGGGCCAGTGGATGTCCACCTGGGCCTCGCCGCGCAGCAGCCGGGTGAAGGCGAGCAGGAACTTGCACAGGATCAGGTAGGCCATGCCGTGGCTGGAGGACTCCAGGAGCTGGCGGTCGTTCCTGATCACCAGGTCGGTGCCGCCCTCGTTGAGGTGCAGCTCCAGGCGCAGCAGGCTCTCGAAGCTGTACTGCTGGTCGCTGCGCAACAGCTCCACCACGTCGGCCATGGCGTCGAGGTAGTCGTCGCCGGGCAGCGGCTGGCCGGAGTCGCGCCACTCGCGGTAGCGCTGGGCGAAACGCTTGAGCGGCTCCCAGAAGCCCAGCTCGTCGATGGTCGACTGGATCTTCACCTCGGCGCGACCGATCCCCTCCAGCGTGAGGTCGTCGGCCACCTCATCGGAGAGGCGCCGGCTCTGGGCGTTGATGCGCCGGTTGAGGTCGCGGAACACCGTGAAGAACTTGTCGAGGTCGTCGGAAAGGTTGCGCCCCTCCTGCAGCAGCTGCTGCTGCTGGCCTTCCAGCAGCGTCAGCATGCCGGCCAGCACGGCCAGCAGGCGACGCGGGCTCGGGTCGTCGAGCCGGGCGCGTTCGGCGTCCAGGGTCTCCTGGAAGTCGGCGCTGGCGCCCTTGACCAGGTCGGCTTCGACCTTCTCGCAGCCGCGGCGCAGCGCCTCGAGGGTGCGGGCGTGGTCGGCCAGCGCCTGGCGCGCCCGCTCGATACGCTCCTCGCCATCCCCGGGCGCCTCGCCGCGGGGCGTCGGGTCCGGCGACAAGGCCAGTGCCTCGAGCTTGGCCAGCAGCGGCGCCAGGGCCTCGAGCCGCTGCTGCTCCACGCCGCGCCGCGCCTTGAGCTCGGCGACCGCCGACTGGTGCTCGCGCCGGGCGGCCTGGAACTGCTGGTCGAGCGCCTGGCGTTCGCGCTCGGCGGCCTGGTGGTCGCGGGCAAGCTCCGCCTCCTGCGCCACCAGGCTCGGCTTGCGCTCGCCCCAGGCCACCCGCATGAAACGGGCGTACTCGTCTAGCTCCTCGCGGCGCGCCTCGGTCTGGCGGATGCGCGCATCCAGCGCCTTGAGCCGCGTGCGGGTCTGGTTGAGGCTGACGGTATCCACCCCCTGCTCGGCCAGCTCGCGGTCATAGGCGGCCTGCAGCTCCTCGCGCTGGCGGCGGGTCTCCTCCTTGTATTCAACCAGCTGGCGGCGGTGCTGGGCGATCTGCCCATCGAAACCGGCCAGCCGCCCCTGGAAGTCGGCGGTGAGCTCCAGGCGCTGGGCGCGGTGGGTAGCGGCCAGCGCCTCCAGGGCCTGGCGCCGTTCGTCCCGCAGCGCCTGCTGCAGGGCCTCGCGCTCCACCAGCGCCTGGCGGCAGGCGGCCTCGCGCGCCTTGAGGGCGGCGGCATGGCGCTGCTGGCACTGGCTGCGGGCCTGCAGCGCATAGTCCACCTCCTCGGCGGCGCGACGTCCGCTGCTGCGGGCATGCTCGAGGCGGGTGGTGGCTTCCTGCACCTTGGCATGAGAAGCCTTGAGCGCCTTCTCGGCACACTTTTCGGCCTCCTGGGCCTGGGCCAGGGCCTGCTCGGCGGCGTCGATCTCGGCCAGCAGGGTGGCCTCGTCCCGGGCGTGGTCGGGCAGCGCGATGGCGGCCAGGTCCAGCATCAGCCCGAACAGGTCGTCGCTGCCCTGCGGGTCGAGCTGCGGGGCGAGGTCGCGGCGCTCGAGCAGCGCGGGGTCGATCACCTTGCCCAGGCGCTGCTCCCAGCCCGGGCGGTGGTGGCGCAGGAAGTGGCGCAGGCTGCCCTGGGCGGGGTCGCGCTGGGCCAGCAGGCCATCGAGCCGTGCCTGGGCCCGGGAGCGCTGCGCTCGCCCCCGTTCGAGTTCGCGCTCGGCGAGCTCGCGGGCCTGCCGGCAGGCGTCGTGCTCGCTGCGCACGCTCTCCACCGCGGCGGCCGCGGCGCGCTGCTCGTTCTGCGCCTGGTCCACCCGGGCCTGGGCCTGCTCGGCTTCGCGAACCTCCTCCGCCGTGGGGGCGCCGTGGGCGAGCCGGGCCTTGAGCTCCAACAGGGCGGCGGTTCCCTGCTCCAGGCGCCCCCGGTAGTCCTCGGCCAGGGCATCGCGGCGGGCCTGGTAGTCGGCATCCAGGCGCCGCTCCTCTTCGCCCTGGGCTTCGCGGCTGCGCTCCTTCTCCTCGCCCAGCGCATCGATCAAGGCCTGGATCTCTTCGCCGTGGCGCGCCTGCAGGTCGCCGAGCTCCACCAGCCGCGCATCGAGCCGCGCCTTGCTCTCCTGGGCCGCCTGCTGCAGCTGCTCGAGATGCTCGCGCATCTGCTGCTGCTGTTCACGCCACTGGGGCAAGGCGGCGAGGTCGCGCTCCAGCCCCGGCATGTCGGCCTCCTCGAAGGCTTCGAAGCGGCGCTGCAGGTCGTCGAGGTCGCGGCGGGTCTGGTCCAGCACGCTGTCGAGTTCGCTGAGGCGCGCATTGAGGTTGCCGCGGGCTTCCTCGTGGGCCTGCTCGCGGGCCTGGAAGTCGCGCTGGCGCGCGTTCAGCTGCGCCTCGAGATCGGCGCCGGCGCGCTCGGCGCGATGGCGGTCGGCCTCGAGCTGGGGCCGCAGCTGCCACAGCGCCGCCTCGAGATCGGCGGTCTCCCGGTCGAGGCGCTCGAGGCCCTCCAGGGCGCGCTGCAGCGGCTCCAGGCGCATCGACTGGCGCATGCGGGCGATCCACTCGCGGGCCTTGGTGTTGCGAATGCGGGTCACCGGCAGCTCGACGCCGTCCTCCTCGAAGATCGCCGCCAGCATGGTCTTGAGGGTGTCCATCTTGCCCTCCTTGGCGTGCACCGCCGAGACTAGCTTCTCCATGTGGCGAATCCGCTGCCCGCCGCGCACCAGGCTGAAGCGGGCGGCGATCTGGCGCAGGCGCATAAGCTCGCTGCGGCCACTGGGCCCCTGGGGGCCGTGCTGGGTGAAGTCGTTCTGGATCACCGCCCGGTATTCGGAGGTGGCGCCCAGCTTGGGCGAGGTGGCGATCCCCTCGCGGCGCAGCCCGCTGAACCACTGGGCGTAGTCCAGGGCGGTGACGCCGGCTTCGCTCTGCACCAGGTAGTCTTCCGGGCGATAGGGCGCGGCGACGAAGCGGTACTCCACGCCGCCTTCGCTCTTGCGGGTCAGCACCACCTGGCAGGTGTCGCCCTCTTCGCGGCGGTACTCGTAGACCAGGTAGCTGTTGCGGTGCGGCAGGTAGAAGGCGTCGAACTTGAGCCGGGTCCTGGGCACCACCCGGTTGGGCAGTTCGCCGTAGAACACCGGCACCAGCCGCTGCAGGGTCGTCTTGCCCGAGGCGTTGGTGCCGCAGATGTTGGTGTGCCCGTCCACACTGAGTTCGACCACCCCTTCCAGATGGCCGTGAATCATCACGATGCGTAGCAGGTGAGCCATGCCGCGTCCTTGGTCGGTTAGCGCTTGATCGCAGGCGGCCATTCTACCCACCCGGGCCAGGGGCACCAATCGCCTACGACCGCTGCAGGCGGGAGCGGACAGCCGTCGCCACGTCGATGTGCGAGACTGTTCGCCCGGTGGTGGCCACGGCCTCCGCCCAACGCTTCGCCAACCACCGAGCAGGGAGTGCCCCTATGATCGAGCAGACGTTGAAGCAGGTCTTCGGCTATGACGACTTCCGCCCCGGCCAGCGCCCGGTCATCGAGGCGATCACCGCCGGGCGTTCGGCGGCGGCGATCTTCCCCACCGGCTCGGGCAAGTCGCTGTGCTACCAGCTGCCCGCGCTGCACCTGCCCCAGTTGACCCTGGTGATCTCGCCGCTGCTGGCGCTGATGCAGGATCAGCTCGCCTTCCTGGCCCGCCACGGCATCGCCGCCGCCAGCATCGACTCGGGCCAGAGCCGTGAGGAAGCGGCCGCGGTGATGGAGGGCGTCAAGCGCGGCGAGATCCGCATCCTGATGATCTCGGTGGAGCGGCTCAAGAACGAGCGCTTTCGCGCCTTCATCAGGCGCGTGCCGATCTCGCTACTGGTCGTCGACGAAGCCCACTGTATCTCGGAGTGGGGCCACAACTTCCGCCCCGACTACCTCAAGCTGCCGCACTACCGCCATGAATTCGGCATCCCCCAGGTGCTGCTGCTGACCGCCACGGCCACGCCGCGCGTGATCGCCGACATGCGCGAGCGCTTCGACATCGCCGAGGACGACGTCACCGCCACCGGCTTCTACCGCCCCAACCTCAACCTGGACGTGGCGCCGGTGCCGGCCGCGGCGCGTGCGCGCCGGCTGGTGGAGTGGCTGCGCCCCAGGCTCGGCGTAGAGCCGCCCCAGCCCACCATCGTCTACGTCACCCTGCAGCAGACCGCCGAGCGCCTGGCCGCCTACCTGAGCAAGGCGGGCCTGGCCGCCACCGCCTACCACGCCGGCCTCGACGGCGAGACTCGCGAGCGCATCCAGCGCGACTTCATGGCCGGCCATACGCCCTGCATCGTCGCCACCATTGCCTTCGGCATGGGCATCGACAAGGCCGACATCCGCAACGTGGTGCACTACGACCTGCCCAAGTCGGTGGAGAACTACAGCCAGGAGATCGGCCGTGCCGGGCGCGACGGCCAGCCCTCCGACTGCCTGATGCTGGCCGGTCGCGATCACGTCAACGTGCTGGAGAACTTCGTCTACGGCGACACGCCGGAACCCCACGGCATTCGCCTGGTGATCGACGAGCTGATCGAGGCGGCCGGCACCGGGCGACAGTGGGAGCTGGTGCTCAACTCGCTCTCGCAGCGCAGCGACATCCGCCCGCTGCCGCTCAAGACACTGCTGGTGCAGCTCGAGCTGCGCGGCATCATCGCGCCGCGCTACAGCTACTTCGCCGAGTACCGCTTCCGCCTGCACGACGCGCCCGAGGTCTTGGCATCGCGCTTCGAAGGCGAACGCGGCGCCTTCGTCCAGGCGATCCTCGACGCCTCGCCGCGCGCCCGCACCTGGTTCACGCTCGACTTCGCGGCGCTCGAGCGGCTGGGCGACGAACGCGGCCTCAACGTCGAGCGAGCACGCGTCATCACCGCGCTGGACTATTTCGTCGCCCAGGGCTGGATGGTGCTGGAGAGCAAGCAGATGACCGAGGTGTACGACGTGCTGCGCGCCGACCTCGATCCCGTTGCGCTGACCAACGAGCTCCACGCCTACTTCGGCGACAAGGAACGGGCCGAGATCGAGCGACTGCATGCCATGCTGGCGCTGTTCGAGAGCGCAGTCTGCCTGAGCCGTCGGCTGGCCGAATGGTTCGGCGATACCCGGGCGCCGGAGCACTGCGGCCACTGCTCGGCCTGCCTAGGTCACGTCGCGCGGCTACCCGCCCCCGCACCGCTCGACCCCCTTGCGAGCGAGACCCTCGAACGGCTCGCGGGCGAACTGGTCCAGCAGCTGCATGCCGAAGGCCAGACCACTCCCCTCACACCCGACCTGCTGGCACGATTCCTGTGCGGCCTGACCGGCCCCCTGCTCACCCGCCTCAAGGCACGCCGCCTGGCGGGCTTCGGGGCGCTGGAAGCCTATCGCTACGCCGAGGTACGCGACCTCGCCGCCCGGTGCTCGCTGGCGCCTGTCGGCTAGGCGTCGCTGGGCCCTATACCATAGCCGCGCAGCTTGTTGGCAATGGTGGTGTGCGATACGCCGAGCCGCTTGGCCAGCTGGCGGCTGGAGGGGTGCTTGGGGTAGAGCGAGGCCAGTATGCGCCGCTCCACGTCGCCCATGATGTCGGCCAGCGAGCCGTCCAGGTCGACGCCAGCAAGCCCCGGCGCCTCGCCCACGTCCGGCAGGCGCAGGTGCCCCGGCTCGATGGCATCGCCTTCGCACAGCGACACCGCCTGGAACAGCACGTTCTCGAGCTGGCGTACGTTACCGGGCCAGTGGTAGCTGGAGAGCCTGGCCAGCGCCGCCGGCGACAGCGACGGCATGCGGCAGCCGATCTGGCGCGCGGCGCGGTCGATGAAATGCAGCGCCATCGCCTCGATGCCGTCGAGGCAGTCGCGCAGCGGCGGCACCGTCAGCGACAGCACGTTCAGCCGGTGGTAGAGATCGTGGCGAAAAAGTCCCTCGGCGCAAAGCCTGGGCAGGTCCTGCTGGGTGGCGCAGATCACGCGCACGTCGAGGTAGGTCTCCTCGTCGCTACCGACCCGGCGAAAGCCGCCATCCTGCAGGAAGCGCAGCAGCTTGACCTGCAGGCGCGGGCTCATCTCGCCCACCTCGTCGAGGAAGATGGTGCCGCCTGCGGTCAGCTCCAGCAGGCCCAGCTTGCCTTCCGGGCGGGCGCCTTCGAAGGCGCCCGGCGCGTAGCCGAACAGCTCCGTCTCGGCCATCGATTCCGGCAGGCCTGCGCAGTTCAGCGCCATGAACGGCGCCTGGCCCCGAGCGCTGGCCAAGTGACAGGCCCGGGCCAGCAGCTCCTTGCCGGTGCCGGTTTCACCATGGATCAGCAGCGGTGCGTCCAAGGGCGCCATTCGCCGCGCCTCGCGGATCAGCGCGGCAAGCCTGGGGCTGGCCTGGAACAGCGCATCGAAGCCGCGCAGCTCCTGGCGCTGTACCTGGTAGATGCGTTCGCCGATGCGATCGGCACTGTGCAGGGTCACCACGGCGCCGGCCAGGGAACCCACGTCGTCATGATGCTCGCGATGCAGCGGGGCGATATCGGCGAGGAAGGTGGCGTCGCGCAGCTTGATGCGCAGGCCGTTGACCCGCGCATTGTTGCGCCGGATCAACGCCGGCAGGTCGAGGTCGGGCAGGTACCGGTTCAGCGACAGCCCGGGCACCTCGTCGATACGCACCCCGAGCAACTGGCCAGCGGCCCGGTTGGCCGCCACGATGTGGCCTTCCATGTCGATCGACATGACCGGGTCCGAAAGCGACGACAGCAGCGCATCGAGCTCCAAGTGGCGCCGCTCGCTGGGCATCAGGCTGACGCGGCGCACGCCGAACACGCCGGGCACCGCCTCCAGCTCGGGCTTGAGCGTGGCCAGCTGCGCATTGAGCAGGTTGGGTATGTGAAGATAGATGGCGTTGCCGTGCTCGCCCCCGACCTCGCCGCGCGCCACGTTGAGGCCGTAGTCGACGAAGTGCGAGACGATATCGCGCAGGATGCCGATACGGTTCTGGCAGTGAAACCTCAGTCGCATGGAGGGCGCCTCTGGGGGAAAAGGTCGTCAAGTGGGCGTGACTCTGGTGTAAAGGTAACGTGACACCCCATGGGAGACAAACCGCAGCCAGCCGGGAGTTCCCCCTTTGCGACGCTCCTTCCCCATCAATCGTCACGAATTCTTTACACCCGACGCGTCCTGCCACCTCCGCCCGCCTCGATCCGGCCAAATATCGCGCCCCAGCGCCTCTACACTCGGATCAAAGGCTCGCCAACACAATCACAACGACGACAGCCAACCTGGAGACTCCATGACGTCATCCAACCGCTATCTGAGCGATGTCGCCAGCAAGACCGGCTACCGTGCACGCCTGCCCGACGACAACGGCTTCATCGACTGGCCGGAGCAGGACAATGCCACCTGGCAGACCCTGATGCAGCGCCAGCTCGGCATGCTCGAGGGACGCGTTTGCCAGGAGTACCTCGACGGCCTGAAGCGCCTCGCCCTGCCCGAAGACAGAATTCCCCAGCTCGCCGACATCGACCGCGTGCTCCAGGCCAGTACCGGCTGGCAGACCGCGCAAGTCCCCGCACTCATTCCGTTCAATACCTTCTTCGAGCTGCTGGCCAACCGGCGCTTTCCGGTGGCCACCTTCATCCGAACCCCCGAGGAGCTGGATTACCTCAAGGAACCCGACATCTTCCACGAGATCTTCGGCCACTGCCCCATGCTCACCAATCCTTCCTTTGCCGAGTTCACCGCCACCTATGGACGCCTTGGTCTCGAAGCGGAGCCCAAGGCGCGGGTCTACCTGGCACGCCTCTACTGGATGACGGTGGAGTTCGGGCTGGTGGACACCCCCGCCGGTCGGCGCATCTATGGTGGCGGCATCATCTCCTCGCCCAAGGAGACCCTGCATTCGCTGTCGGATACGCCCGAGCACCTGCCGTTCGACCCCATCGAGGCGCTGCGCACCCCGTATCGCATCGACATCCTGCAGCCGCTCTACTACGTGCTGGACGATCTTTCGACCCTGCACGACCTATCGCAGCAGGACATCATGGCCATGGTGCACAGGGCCATGGAGCTGGGGTTGCATGAGCCACGCTTCGAACCGGCGCCGAAGGCAGCCAAGGCTTGAACACAACGAGCGACATCGAACGACCCCGCCCAACACCCATAAAACCTGACGAGGAAACACCATGAGCCAACTTTCCGAACAGCAGTGCGAAGCGTGCAGCTGGGTCGCCCCCCATGTCGGCGAGGAGGAGATCGACACCCTCAAGCGCGACCTACCAGAGTGGAGCATAGAGGAGCGCGACGGCATCAAGCAGCTCGAGCGCGTGTTCACGTTCCGCAACTTCAAGCAGGCGCTGGCCTTCACCAACCGCGTGGGTGAAATTGCCGAGGAGGCGGGCCACCATCCCGCCCTGCTGACGGAGTGGGGCAAGGTCACCGTGACCTGGTGGTCCCATGAGATGAAAGGGCTGCACAAGAACGACTTCATCCTTGCGGCGCGCACCGACGCCGTGGCGAACACCTAGCCGGCCACGCCTGCCGGCGCTCGCCGGCAGGCACCGACGCCGCCCTTGCTGTGCTTTTCCTGCCCTTGCCCTTGCCCTTGCATCCCCTTGCTTGGCGTTTCTTGGTGTTGCCTCAGCTTGGCGTTGCCTTAGCTTGGTGTTGCCTTTCCTTGGCTTCACGCCGTCGCTCGCCCTCCCCTTGCACGGCCTGCGCTTACTCGCTTGCGCTCGATTGGCTGACAGCGTGCCAGGACCGCTTCAGCGCGTGGAATGCGCCCACGCTTACGTCTCCCGTCGCCGCAGGACTCTGCTTGGTTCAGCGTGTTCTGCATTAGCGTTTTATCGGGACACCGCCCGGTGTCCCGCATCGATAACGACAAAGGAGAAGACCCATGAAGGGTTTCTTGCGAGCCGCCTTGCTGGGCCTGATGCTGAGCGTCGCACCGCTGGCCATGGCGCAGGAGTTAGCACCGATCAACGTGAATACCGCCGATGCGGAGCTGCTGACCGAGCTGCCGGGCATTGGCCCGAGCCGCGCCCAGGCGATCATCGAGGACCGGGAAGCGAACGGTGACTACGAGAGCGCCGACGACCTGACCCGAGTCAGCGGAATAGGCCCGGCGACCGTCGAGCGGCTGAAGGACCAGATCACATTCTGAAGCCTGCAATTACGACACGGCGAGGCCGGCATATGCCGGCCTCGCCATGCGTCGTCTCAACAGCCCCCTATCGACGGGCCATGAACAGAAGGCCGTGACAACCGATCCTGCCACGCCTTCGGTCCGCCGGGGCATGAAGCGACCTACAGGCGCAGGCCGCCGTCGCACTCGATCACGCGGCCGGTGTAGTAATCGTTCTCGAAGATGAACGCCACGCTCTGGGCGATGTGGTCCGGGTCGCCAAGGCGCCGAAGCGGGACACCCGCGGTCAGCTTCTCCAGCATGTCGTCGCGCATCGAGGCGGTCATGTCGGTCTCGATGAAGCCTGGCGCCACCGCCCCCACGCGAATACCGTAGCGTGCCAGCTCCTTGGCCCAGGTGGTGGTCAGCGCGACCACGGCGGCCTTGGCCGCGGCATAGTTGCTCTGCCCCATGTTGCCGGCCCGGGAAATGCTGGAGATATTGACGATCACCCCGTCGTGCCCCGCCTCGATCATCTGGGCAGCGGCTTCACGCCCGCACAGGAATACCCCGGTGAGGTTGACGTCGATGACCGCCTGCCACTGCGCCAGCGACATGGTCTTCTCGACCTTGCCGTCCTTCGCCTTCACCAGCAGCGCATCGCGCAGGATACCGGCATTGTTCACGAGGCCGCTGACCGGCCCCAGCGATGCCGCCACCGCACCGAAGGCCTGCTGCACCGAGGCCTCGTCCGCCACGTTGACGTGGAAGGCGCTGGCCCGAACGTTTTCCTTGTGTAGGGCAGTTATCGCCTTGTCCATTGCATCGGCATCGGTATCCAGCAAGGCCACGACGGCGCCCTGGCGCCCGAGGCGGCGCGCCATGGCAAGGCCGAGGCCCCTGGCCCCACCGGTAATGGCGATTACACGTTTTTCGACTTTCATTCACTGTCCCCAGAGGTGGTGTTACGTTCTCTGCCCGTAGGCCGTTCCCCAAGCCTCGGACATGCGCCCTTCCCTGGACGTCGCTTATTCCCGCGGCTGCGGCCACAGGGTTAATCGGCGGCAAGATGCCATAACTTGAGCTCCGACGCCGCCTTTTTTGCAATGCAGCATAGTCGCCGGCCGGCGTCATTGCCAGCCGCCTTCGCCTGGGCTTGATTTCAGCCCTGCCGCCCCCACATAGCGGGAAGCTACCCAGACGGAGTCGCCATGCCCATCCTGATTTTCTTCACGCTGTTTACCCTGCTCGACTTCGTCGTCCTGTTTACCGTCGGCAGCTACATCGGCCTGCCGGTCACGCTGGCACTGCTGCTCTCCACCGGTTTCGTCGGGCTGCACCTCATACGCCGGCAGGGCACGGCCGCGCTGAGCCGGGCCAAGCAACGCATGAGCCAGGGCGAACTGCCCTCCGGCGAACTGCTGACCGGAGCCGCGCTGATCTTCGGTGGCGCCCTGCTGCTCGCCCCCGGCTTTCTTTCCGACCTGCTCGGCCTGGCGTGCATCGTGCCCGGCGCCCGCCGCACGCTGGGCAGGTTGCTGGCCGGCGCCCACCTTCGCGTGCTGGTTGCCGCCGCGGGCCGTCGCCAAGGGCCGCGCCCCGCACCCGAGCGGGAACCCACCGGCGAGCGCCCACAGGCTCACGACGAGAATCGGCAAGGCCAACCGGCTGATCCCCTTGAAGGCGATTTCATCGGCCGTGACGAGCCGCGCCGCTAGGCGTTCGGCGGCTGCGCCGGGCCGTGAAAATTTTTTATCGCTGGCCCTTGAAAGGAACTTGCCCGGCCCCATTTCACGGTCAGCACCAGGCTACGATGCCGAGAACCTCTCGGCGTCTTTGACAAGGAAGGCGTCCTCGCCTCCACCTTCCGGCCCGCTGGAAGGGTGATGTGAACCGCCATGCCTTCATCATGGCATAACAGACCATCAGGAGAACGTGAGCAATGAACATCCGTCCCTTGCACGATCGCGTCGTCATCCGTCGCGTAGAAGAAGAGCAGAAAACCGCTGGCGGCATCGTGCTTCCGGGCAACGCCCAGGAAAAGCCGACTCGTGGCGAAGTGCTCGCCGTCGGTAACGGCCGGATTCTCGACAACGGTGACGTTCGCCCGCTGGACGTCAAGGTTGGCGACACCGTGATTTTCAAGGATGGCTTTGGCGTCGAGAAGCAGAAGATCGATGGCGAGGAAGTCCTGATCATGAGCGAGTCCGACATTCTCGCCGTGGTTGAAGGCTAAGCCACTCCTACGCAACTCCGTTCATACGTCGTTCACGAACTCACAGGAAGTTACGAAAAATGGCAGCGAAACAAGTCAAGTTCTCCGATGACGCCCGCAAGCGCATGGCCCGTGGCGTCGACGTGCTGGCCAATGCCGTCAAGGCGACCCTGGGTCCGAAGGGCCGCAATGTGGTCCTGGACAAGTCCTTCGGCGCCCCGACCGTCACCAAGGACGGCGTTTCCGTGGCCAAGGAAATCGAACTGAAGGACAAGTTCGAGAACATGGGCGCGCAGATGGTCAAGGAAGTCGCTTCCAAGACCTCCGACGTCGCCGGTGACGGCACCACCACCGCCACCGTGCTGGCCCAGTCCATCGTCACCGAGGGCATGAAGGGCGTCACCGCCGGCATGAACCCGATGGACCTGAAGCGCGGCATCGACCAGGCCGTCATCGCCGCGGTCAAGGAAATCCAGGCCCTGGCCGTGCCCTGCACCGACTCCAAGGCCATCGCCCAGGTCGGCACCATCTCCGCCAACGGCGACAAGCGCATCGGTGAGATCATCGCCGAAGCGATGGAGAAGGTCGGCAAGGAAGGCGTCATCACCGTCGACGAAGGCCGTGGCTTCGAGGACGAGCTGGAAGTCGTCGAGGGCATGCAGTTCGACCGCGGCTACCTCTCGCCCTACTTCGTGACCAACCAGGACACCATGGCGGTCGAGCTGGAAGACCCCTACCTGCTGCTGGTCGACAAGAAGATCTCCAACATCCGCGAACTGCTGCCGGTGCTGGAAGCCGTCGCCAAGTCCGGCAAGCCGCTGGCGATCATCGCCGAAGACATCGAAGGCGAGGCCCTGGCCACGCTGGTGGTCAACAACATGCGCGGTATCGTCAAGGTAGCCGCTGCCAAGGCGCCCGGCTTCGGCGACCGTCGCAAGGCCATGCTGCAGGATATCGCCATCCTGACCAACGGCACCGTCATCTCCGAGGAAGTGGGTCTGACCCTTGAGCAGGCCAACCTGGATCACCTGGGCAGCGCCAAGCGCATCACCATGTCCAAGGAGAACACCACCATTATCGACGGCGCCGGCAACGAGGGCGACATCGAAGCCCGCGTCAACCAGATCCGCGCGCAGATCGAAGAGACCTCCTCCGACTACGACCGCGAGAAGCTGCAGGAGCGCGTCGCCAAGCTGGCCGGCGGTGTTGCCGTCATCCGCGTCGGTGCCGCCACCGAAGTGGAAATGAAGGAGAAGAAGGCGCGCGTCGAAGACGCCCTGCACTCCACTCGTGCTGCGGTCGAGGAAGGCGTGGTACCCGGCGGCGGTACCGCCCTGGTGCGCGTGCTGACCAAGATCAAGGACCTCAAGGGCGAGAACGAGGACCAGACCCACGGCATCGCCATCGCGCTGCGCGCCATGGAGTCCCCGCTGCGTCAGATCGTCACCAACGCCGGTCAGGAAGCCTCCGTGATCTGCAACGAGGTGAAGGCTGGCGAAGGCAACTTCGGCTACAACGCCCAGACCGGTGAATTCGGCGACATGTTCGAAATGGGCGTGCTCGACCCGGCCAAGGTGACCCGTACTGCGCTGCAGTCCGCCGGCTCCGTGGCTGGCCTGATGATCACCACCGAGTGCATGATCGCCGACGATCCGGAAGAGAAGGACGGTCCGGACATGGGCGGCATGGGCGGAATGGGTGGCATGGGCGGCATGATGTAAGCAGCCCCATCCCAAGGCCTTACGGCCTGAAGGACCGAGCAAGCCCCGCCATCGTGCGGGGCTTGTTTTTGCGCTAACATCGCCTCTTTCCAACTTGCCAGCCGCTTCCATGCTCGCCAACATTCGCATCGTACTCGTCCAGATCTACCACCCCGGCAACATTGGCGCCTCGGCGCGAGCCATGAAGACCATGGGCCTGACCGACCTGGTGCTGGTCAACCCGCGCCGCTTCCCCGACGACGAGGCATCGCGCCTGGCGGCGGGCGCGGAAGACGTGGTCGACACCGCCCGCGTGGTCGACTCGCTGGAGCAGGCCGTCGCCGACTGCGTCCAGGTGGTCGGCGCCAGCGCCCGCCTGCGCAGCCTGCCGCTGCCCCACTACGACGAACCCGAGCAGATGGCCACCGCGCTGGTCGCGCACGCCGCCGAGGCACCCGTGGCGCTGGTGTTCGGACGTGAGCGCTCGGGGCTGACCAATGAGGAGATTCGGCTCTGCAGCCACCAGGCCAGCATTCCGGCCAACCCCGACTATGGCATCCTCAACCTCTCCCAGGCCGTCCAGGTGCTCGCCTACGAGGTATTCAAGGCGTGGCGCCTGCGTTCCGGCCACATGCCAGCACGTCCGGCGCCGGAACAGCCGCCCACCCGAGAACAGCTGGCGCATTTCCAGGCGCACCTGAGCCGGGTGATGCACGGCAGCGGCTTCCTGACCCAGCCCCACGCCCGCACCGAGGCGCAGCTGCAGGCGCTGTTCGCCCGGGCGCAGCCCAGCCGCAAGGAGCTGTCGCTGCTGCGCGGGCTGCTCAGCTCACTGGAAGCGCCCGCCTCGGGCGACTAGGCTGTAAAGGGCGTCACCTTCATCTCGCCGCCATCGGGGCGTCACGTCATTGTCACGGCAGGGTGAAATCATGACGCCATCCCGAGAGGGAAAGGCAACGGACACTGTCGATCATGGGACACGGAAGCAGGCGAACGGGAAGTTCGCCAGGGACGGTCGGGCATCAGGACGATGCCTAGGGAGTCATCGCCACGCTGAGCCACGGCGTGGCGTTTTCTTTGCGGCATGCTCCGCACCAGGGCAAGCAGCCTGCCTTCAGGCTTGCCGGTCGTCGTTCCATCCCGGCACGCCGCGACGTATCCGCTGCGAGAAGCACTCGTCTCGCTCGGCCTGCCGGGCACGCTCGTCGACCCGGCCGCGGCGCATCAACTCGGCCAGCGTGAAACCGGGCCACAGCCCACCCACCTTGTAGACATACCCGGGGAGCCGGCCGGTCACCAGCAGCCGATAGTCGAACGGCAGGCGGGCGCCAATGCCCCGTGCCATGGCAAAGATCAGCGTGGTGCAGTTGGCGGTCAGGGTGTTGTAGAAACGTGGCGAAGCGGCCAGGTCGTTGGCCTCCTCGACATAGGCCAGCAGCAGCGAGCGCATGGCACTGCGCGGCATTCGCAGGCGGAACAGCGAGACTCGCTCCCCGCGCACATGGGTTCGCAGGCCCACCGCATCACGCTCGTCGGCGGCGATGATGGCGATCTCGTACTGGCGGAAGAAGCCGCCGATCTCCGAGAACCGCTCCCCGCCCAGGCGCCGTACCTCCACCGAGAAGACCACGAAGTCGGCCCCCTCGAAGCCGAACGAGACCATGACATGGGCCACGCCAGGCCGCCCCCAGCTCGACACGATCAGGTCGACCGAGTCGAGCTTGGCAAGTTCGTAGCGCCGCATCTCCCAGGCCACGTCGGCCTTGTCCCGGGTGTGCCAGCGGAAGGCGCGCACGTACGGCAGGATCAGCTCGCCTTGCCGGACCTCGCCGGTGGCCAGGTGCACCACGTCGTCGGCCCAGGGGCGATCATGGGTGGGGCGCAGGCGAAACCACCAGATCAACAGGCCCGCCACCAATAACGCCTGGCCCAGCAGCGCCAACCTCACCCCCTGCAGGCTCAGCACAACCAGCAGCAGGGCCAGCAACAGCCAGCCGGCCACCGCCGCCTTGCGCCAGCGCTGCGACAGCGGCAGGCGAAACCACAGTGCCGCCGCCCCCCATGCCATGGCCAGCACGCCCAGCGCCTGCATCACTCCGATGAGTAAGGCTTGAATCATGTCGCTCCCGCGTCTGCTCCGATCGCTTGCCTTGCGCCAGGCCGCCGACCAGGCGAGACCCTACGCCCGCTACGCGGACTGGGCCACGCCGGCAGGCGGCACCGGTTCGTGCGTGGTGAGCGAAATGCGCCGATCAGTTCGAGGTGGGTGCCTGCGGAAGCGCCGCGATCACCATGATCTCGACTTTCCATTCCGGCTTGGCCAGCTTGGCCTCCAGCGCGGCACGTACCGGTGTCCGGCCCGGCACCACCCAGGCTTCCCAGGCCAGGTTCATCTGGTCGAACTCGGCCATGTCGGTGACCCAGACCTGGGCCGAAATCAGGTGCTCCTTGGAAGTACCGGCCTGGGCCAGCAGTTCGTCGATGCGAGCCAGCACCTGCTCGGTCTGGCCGCGCATGCCTGCACTGGGGTCGCTCGGCACCTGGCCGGCCAGGTAGACGGTACCATTGTGCACGGCGACCTGGCTCATGCGGGCGTTGCTTTCGAAGTAGTTGACCGACATCTCTTTTCCTCTGCGTTCAAGTGGGAAGGTACAGCATCAGTGCACGGGCCAGGTCGGTCATTCGCCGAACAGGCCCATCAGTAGGGCAGTCAGGGTGGCCCCGAGGCTCTCGCTTGGGTAGCCGCCCTCCTGCACCAGGACCAGGGGCAGGCCCAGGGCTGCCAGGCGGCGCCCCACGGCATGGAAATCGTCTGTGTCCAGGGTCATGCCGGCCAGCGGGTCGTCGCGGTGCGCATCCAGCCCCAGCGCCACGACCACCGCCTCGGGACGAAAGGCCGCCATTCGCGCCGAGAGCGCATCGAGCGTGTCGAAGTAGGCGGCGGCGCCGCTGCCGCACGGCAGCGGCAGGTTGACGTTGGCGCCCAGGCCTTCGCCCATGCCCTCCTCGTTAGCCCCGCCCCAGAAGTAGGGATAGGACTCCCGCGGGTCGACGTGCAGCGAGCCGGTCCAGACATCGCCGCGATAATAGAAGATATCCTGCGTGCCGTTGCCATGGTGCAGGCCGATGTCGAGGATCGCCACCCGCGAGAAATGCTCGCGTAGCACCGTGGCCGCCAACGCCGAGTTGTTCAGGAAGCAGGAACCGCCCGCCCGGTCGGGGCCGGCGTGGTGCCCCGGCGGACGGCACAGCGCATAGGTGATTCCATGCCCGCCCAGCAGCGCTTCGGCCGCGGCCTGGGCCGTGGCCGCGCTGGCCAGGATGCCGCGAAAGCTGTCGGCGCCGATGGGGCATGCCATGTCATGCAGGTGCCAGCCGGCCTGGCCGACCGGATGCTCGGGATAGAGGAGCCCACCGCCACAGGGATGCACGTTGGGGGTCACCGGGCCGGAAGCCCCCGGAAGCCGGGACCAGCGCGCATGGATGGTTTCGAGAAAGGCCAGGTAGCGCGCAGTGTGGATACGGGCCAGGCGGCTGCGCAGGCGCGGCGTATCCACGTCGTCCGGCTCGAGCAGGTTGAACCCGCAGGCCTCCACGCCCCTGGCCAGCAACTCTGCCCGTAGCGGGCTCTCCGGCGAAGGCACCACCTGTCCGTGCAACAAGAGGGAAGCCGGCGCATGAAGCGCCTGGTCAGGATGATAGAACAGCTTCATGGCGCTCTTCCTTGATGCAACAGGCAGACACCGCCACCGAGGTGGCGGTGCGCTCCCCCTCATTCCTTGGGGCAGTTCGTCCAGCAGGGGAACACGACGGCAGGCAGACGTGTGGCATGACGGTTTCTTGTTGCGTTCTGGTCAGGGGCTTCAAAATACCCTGCCACGACGCTTTGTGAAACCGCTCGATGCTTCAGCAGCGGCCTTTCTTGGCCTGGCCAGGGGGGCAGAATCCCCTGGAGCGGCGCCGGTCGCCATGCCTGCCGTCGTAATAGTAGTGGCGCTCGACATGGCGCTCCCGATAGCGGTGCCTGTCGCCGTGATGGTGACGATGGGAGCCATCGACCACCACCAGCGGCTCGGGCGTGATGCGTGCAGGCGAATAGCTGCAGCCGGCCAGTGCCAGCATGAGCGGCAAAAAGGCCAAGGCAAGGAGGCGCGGGAACAGTTTCATGGCATTTACCTCGTGGAGAGAGCGGATGATGCCCTTCAGGTCCCGAGTGGAGTCGTCGTGCCTACAGGTTGCGACTCTCTATATATGGTGGCAGGTCACTGTCGGCCTGGTACCACCGTGGTGATGGCTACCTGGCATGACGTTGCCTGGCGCTGGCGCATCGAAGCGGCTCAGCACCGTCCCTTCTTGGCCTGCCCCGGTGGGCAGAAGCGGCCGGCATGACCGCTGCGATTATCGTCGATGACGATCAGCGGCTCCGACTTGATGCGTGCCGGCTGGTAGCTGCAGCCAGCCATCAGCATGGCGGCCAGGACGAGCACGAAAGGTAACAACAGGCGGCGTGTCATGTGGCTTCTCCAGATTGACGAACACTGTTCATGATAGCGAAGTAAACCGCCGTTACACATGTGGCACAGCGGCTACATCGATGTCGCAGAATGGCGACATTGCCACCACGCCGATAACGGGCGATAGTGCATGCTCGTTAGCCTGCAAACGGGAACACGCCATGGACGCCCTTCGCCGCCACTCGCTGCTGCTGATTCTACTCGGCAGCCTGGTCATCTCCCTGGCCATGGGGTTGCGCCATGGCTTCGGCCTGTTCATGGCGCCGATGAGCAGCGACCTCGGCTGGGGGCGTGAGGTCTTCGCCTTCGCCCTGGCGCTGCAGAATCTCATCTGGGGTTTCGCCCAGCCCTTCACCGGCGCCCTGGCGGATCGCTTTGGCGCCGCCAGGGTGGTGGCGACAGGCGGGGCTCTCTACGCGCTGGGCCTGCTGTTCATGGGAATTTCCGAATCGGCGCTGGGCATGTCGCTCTCGGCCGGGCTGCTGATCGGCCTGGGACTCTCGGGAACCACCTTTTCGGTGATCCTGGGCGCCGTGGGGCGTGCCGTGGCCCCGGAAAAGCGCAGCATGGCCATGGGCATCGTCAGCGCGGCGGGCTCTTTCGGCCAGTTCGCCATGTTGCCGGGCACCCTGGGCCTGCTCGGCTGGCTCGGCTGGTCGGCCGCGCTGCTGGCCATGGGCGCCCTGGCCGCCATGATGGTACCGCTTGGCGCCATGCTGAAGGACCGCCCCTCCGCCCGCCAGGCCACCGACCTCTCGCTGCGCGGGGCGCTGGACGAGGCCGCCGGCCACCGCGGGTTCTGGCTGCTGTGCCTGGGCTTCTTCGTGTGCGGCTTCCAGGTGGTGTTCATCGGCGTACACCTGCCCGGCTACCTGTTCGACAACGGCCTGGCGCTGCATGTCGGCAGCACGGTGCTGGCCCTGGTGGGCCTGTTCAATATCTTCGGTACCTACACCGCCGGCTGGCTGGGGGGACTCTACTCGAAGCCGCGCCTGCTCAGCTGGCTCTACCTGATCCGCGGCGTGGTGATCGCGGCCTTCGTCTTCCTGCCGCTCAGCCCCGCCAGCGCCTACCTCTTCGGCATCGGCATCGGCCTGCTATGGCTCTCCACCGTACCGCTCACCAACGGCATCGTCGCCTCGGTATTCGGCGTGCGCCACCTCTCCATGCTCGGCGGCATCGTCTTCCTGTTCCACCAGGTCGGCTCGTTCACCGGCGTGTGGCTGGGCGGCATGCTCTACGACCTGCATGGCGACTATGATGTGGTATGGAAGCTCGCGATTCTGCTCTCGGTAGTCGCCGCGCTGCTGCACTGGTTCATCAGCGAAGCGCCCATCGAGCGCGCCACCCCCCAGGAGGCCCAGGCATGATTCGCCTTCATCTTCTCAAGCTCGCCGCACTGGGCGCCCTGGGCGTCGCCCTGGCGCTGGTGTGGTGGGGCTGGCAAGCCGCCGACGCCTCGCTGCTGCTGCTCGGCGTGCGCCTGTGCTGAATCGCCCTGCGCCCCGCCTCTTGCAGGCGCGCTGACGAAAGCGCCCATGCCGATCGGCATGGGCGCTCTGCTTTCTCTTCCTGGCACCGCAGTGCATCGCGATGCTTGATCGGCCGCCTAGATATAGAACTTGGGCAGCTTGCGTGCCGTGCGCTTGCGGCTGGCTTCGACGCGCCGCGGGCTGTCCCAGATGGTCAGGAAGCGCTCGGTGGCCGGCGCCGGCGCGGCGACTTCATCGGTCTCGCGGCGGCTGATCAGGGGCAGATCCCAGATGCTGGTGAAATTCAGGGTGGTCATGGATTCGCTACGGTCCTTGCGGAACCGCCTCCGCTGTCATTTATGGAAGCATTTTTCATATTATCCACTTTGTTAGACTTTAGTTCAAGTCCTCGTGCGACTTGTTGTCCACCCCGGCGTTTCGCCATCGCAGGAGGCAAGCCGGCCACAAGGGCCTATACTGCAATGCAATATGGAAACCATCGGGAGACAGCATGGCCAAGGAAGCACGCAAGCATATCGACCTCGCCCTGCAGGGCGGGGGTTCACACGGGGCGCTGACCTGGGGGGTGCTCGACCGCCTGCTGGAAGAGGAGGCGCTGGAGATCGACGGGGTCAGCGGCACCAGCGCCGGCGCGATGAATGCCGTGGTGCTGGCAGACGGCCTGCACCGCGGTGGGCGCGAGGGTGCCCGAGAGGCACTGCACAACTTCTGGCGCGGTGTCAGCGATGCGGCACGCTTCTCGCCCATCCAGCCGACGCCGTGGGACCAGTTGATGGGCAACAGCAGCCTGGACAACTCGCCCACTTACCTGATGTTCGAGAGCCTCACCCAGCTCATCGCCCCGGCCAAGCTCAACCCGATGAAGCTCAATCCGCTGAGGGACCTGGTATGCAAGCTGGTTGACTTCGAACGGGTCAATGCGTGTCGCAAGGCCAAGGTGTACGTCACCGCCACCAACGTTCGCACCGGGCGCGCCAAGGTCTTCAGGCAGCCCGAGATCACCGTGGATACGGTAATGGCCTCGGCCTGCCTGCCGTTCATGTTCCCGGCGGTGGAGATCGACGGCGAGGCCTACTGGGACGGTGGCTACAGCGGCAACCCCGCGCTGTTCCCGCTGGTGGACGACATGGACTGCCAGGACCTGGTGGTCATCCAGGTCAATCCGCTGATACGCCAGAAACTGCCGGACAGCGCCCGGGACATCATCAACCGCATCAACGAGATCACCTTCAATACCAGCCTGATCAAGGAGCTGCGCAGCATCCAACTGCTGCAACAGCTGATCGATGCCGAGGGACTGGAAGTGGAGCGCTACCGCTCCATGCGCCTGCACCTGATCCATGCCGAGAAGGAAGTGGAAGAGCTGAGTGCCTCGAGCAAGCTCAATGCCCAGTGGGAATTCGTCTCGCGCCTTTTCCACCAGGGCCGCGGCTGGGCCGACCTGTGGCTGCAGGAGAACTTCGACTCGCTGGGCAAATGCTCGACCTTCGACCTCAATGCCGTGTTCAGCGACACCTTCCGACCGCTTGCACGCCCCACCGATACGGGCAAGGGCGCCGCACCGGCAAAAGCCAAGGCGCCGAGTGACAAGGAGAAGGGACAGGGAGGCAAGGCATGACCGGCATCGTTGCCATCGTCATCGCGCTCCTTCTACTGATGTACCTGGCCTACCGCGGCCTGAGCCTGCTGATCCTGGCCCCCGCGCTGGCCGCCCTGGTGGCGGTGGTCTCGGTGGACACCCCGCTGCTGGCCAGCTATACCCAGGTCTTCATGGGCTCGGCGGGCGGCTTCATCGTCAGCTACTTCCCGCTGTTTCTGCTGGGGGCTATCTTCGGCAAGCTGATGGAGGATTCCGGCAGCGCCGAGGTGCTGGCCGGCGCCATCGTCGAACGCCTGGGCGACAGCCGCGCCATTCTCGCCGTGGTACTCGCCTGCGCGATCATGACCTACGGCGGCGTGTCGCTGTTCGTGGTCGCCTTCGCCGTGTTTCCCATCGCCGCGGCGCTGTTTCGCAAGGCCGACCTGCCCAAGCGGCTCATTCCCGGCACCATCGCGCTGGGCGCCTTCACCTTCACCATGACCGCGCTGCCCGGTACCCCGGCGATCCAGAACGCCATTCCCATGCCCTTCTTCGGCACCTCGCCCTTCGCCGCACCGGGGCTCGGCATCATGACCGGGTTGATCATGCTGGGCCTAGGCCAGGCCTGGCTGAGCTTCCGCGCCCGGAAGGCTCGCGCCGCCGGCGAGGGCTATGGCGAGGAAGAGAGCGCTCTTGCCCCACCCGATCACCTGCGCGAGCGAGCCGCCGGCGAAGGCTTCGACCTGGCCGAGGTACAGCCGCAGCCGCGCCATGGACTACCCCCACTGCCCCTGGCGCTGGCCCCCATCGTGCTGGTGATCGCGCTGAACCTGCTGTTCACCACGGTAGTCATCCCGGCCATGGACACCGGCTACCTGTCGGACCCGGTGTATGGCGCCACCAGCATCGAGTCGGTGCGCGGCCTGTGGTCGGTGATCGCCGCCCTGGTCCTCTCCATCCTGGTGCTGATCGCGCTGAACTGGCCGCGCCTGCAGCACCTGACCGCCTCCCTGGACAGCGGTGCCAACGCCTCGCTGCTGCCGATCTTCAACACCGCGAGCCTGGTCGGTTTCGGCTCGGTGATCGCCTCGCTCGCCGCCTTCGATGCCATCAGCGCCTGGGTGACCACCGCCGGCGGCGACAACCCGCTGATCTCGCTGGCCCTGGCGGTGAATCTGCTGGCCGGCATGACCGGCTCCGCCTCCGGCGGCATGAGCATCGCGCTGGCCACCCTCGGCGACACCTATCTCGCCATGGGCCAGGCGGCGGGTATCTCGCCGGAGCTGCTGCACCGAGTCACCGCGGTGGCCACCGGCGGGCTGGACGCCCTGCCCCACAACGGCGCGGTGATCACCCTGCTCTCCATCTGCGGGCTGACGCATCGCCAGGCCTACCTGGATATCGCCGCCGTGGCCGTGATCGGACCGATCATCTCGCTGATCGTGCTCATCGCGGTGGGCTCGCTGGTGGGCACGTTCTGAAGGGGTTTACGCGTACTGAACAAGGTGCCCATCGGGCGCGGCACCTTGCCATGCTGCCGCTTCGCTACGCCGGGGTCAGCCAGGCCGCGAACGCCTGGAGGTCATCCTCCAGCTCCCCGCGCACCAGGCGGCGGTAGAGACCCTGCAGGCGCGCGGTGACCGAGCCCTCGGGAATGGGCGCCTCGACGGCGGGGCCACCGCTCCGGGCGCCGATTCGGCGACCGTCGAGCTCGCATAGCGGCAGGATCTCGGCGGCGGTCCCGGTCAGGAAGGCCTCGTCGGCGATATAGAGTTCATCGCGCGTGATGCGCCGCTCCACCACCGCCATGCCGAGGACCTCCCTCGCCAGCCGAATCACGCTGTCGCGGGTAATGCCCTGTAGGCAGGAGGTGACCTCGGGCGTGTGCAGCACGCCGTCGCGGACCAGGAAGACATTGGCCGCGGAGGCCTCGGCCACATAACCCTCGGGGTCGAGCATGATCGTCTCGTCGAAGCCCGCCTTCACCGCCGTGTTCAGCGCCAGCATGGAATTGACGTAGTGGCCGCTGGTCTTGGCGCGGCACAGGCTGATGTTGACGTGATGGCGTGCCCACGACGAGGTCAGGGCGCGCAGGCCGATACTTGCCGACTCGGGCGCCAGGTAGTCCCCCAGGTCCCAGGCGGCGATCACCAGGTGGGTCGATAGGCCCCGGGCGCGCAGCCCAAGCCCCTCGGAGCCGAGAAATATCGTGGGCTTCAGGTAGGCACTCGCCAGCCGATTGCGCTCAAGGCAGTGGCGCTGCGCGTCGATCAGGGTGTCGGCATCGAAGGCCACGGGAATGTCCAGGGCGTGCGCGCTGTCCAGCAGCCGGCGGGTGTGCTCGGCCACCCGGAACAGGTGGGTGCCGTTCGGCCCCGCATAGGCGCGCACGCCCTCGAAGCAGCCCATCCCGTAGTGCAGGGTGTGGGTCAGCGCATGCACCCGCGCCTCTCGCCACGGCAACCATTCGCCATCCAACCAGATCCAGCCATCTCGATCGTGCAGCGGCGTCATCTCCTTCCTCCTCCAGGGTGTGGCGGGCTACGCCAGTAGGCGGCGCTCCAGGTCTCTCGCCAGCCGTCGATCAGCGCGCGCTGGTGGGGCTGCAGGGACTGGTAGCCCCAGGCGGCGATCTCGTCATCCTGGGGGTCGGGCACCGTGATCCCGCTTCCCGCCAGGGTCTGGATCACGGCATGGCCACACAGCGGCACATAGCCCTCCGAGTAGCCGCCCTCGTGGACCATGACCAGGCGGCCCTGGCAGATCCGCTCGGCCAAGGCTTTCACCCGCGCGGTCATGCCCGCGAAGGCGGCGCTGTTGAGCAGCATCTTGCCGAGCGGATCCTTGGCGCAGGCGTCATAGCCGCACGCCACCACGATCAGCTCAGGTGCGAAGGCCTCGATCGCCGGCAGCACCAGGGTGTCCATGGCGTACTCATAGGCACCGATGCCACAGCCCGGCGGCAGCGGCAGGTTGAGGTCGGTGCCAAGTGCCGCCGCCCCGCCCTGCTCCTCGAATCCGCCGGTCTCCAGCGGATAGTTGCCCGCCTGGTGGATGGAGACCGTCAGCACCCCCGGGGTGTTCCAGAAGGCTCCCTGCTGGCCGTTCCCGTGGTGCACGTCCCAATCGAGGATCGCCACCCGCCCCACCTGGCCCAGGGCACGCGCGCGCATCACCGCCACCGGGATATTGCCAAGCAGGCAGAAGCCCCGGCCGCGATCGGCCTCGGCATGGTGCCCGGGAGGCCGACATAGCGCATAGGCGTTGGCCAGGGCCCCGGAGGCCACCGCCTCGACGGCGGCCACGGCCAGTCCCGCTGACTGGCGTGCCGCCGCCAGGCTTCCCGGCCGAAAGGGAGCGCACTCGCCGGCATCGCCACCGCCCGCCCGGTCGCCGGCCTCGAGCGCGTCCAGGTAGCGCGGCGTGTGGAAGGATTGCAGGTCCTCCCGCGAGGCCGGCGGCGGCTTGCGCACCGCGAGCTCGTCGATCAGGCCCGAGACCTCCAGCAGGTTCTTGAGCCGCCGCTTGCTCTCGGGGCTTTCCGAGGCGGCCTGGGGCTGAAGGAACTCGCCGGGCGCCGAGAAGACCCCGATGGCGCCCTGGTCATGCCAGAAGCAGCGCTCGTGCCAGAAGAACCCCGTGGCTGCGCTGTTCATGCGGGTGGCTCCAGTCGCTCCCAGACCTCGATGGCCGCGGCCAGGTCCTCCAGCGATGCCCCCACCGACTTGAACAGGGTGATCGCTTCGGGAGAAGAGCGCCCGGGCTTCTCGCCGCGCAGCAGCTCGGCAAGCTCGGCACGAATGGCGTCGAAGGCGAAGGCGCCCTCGTCGATGGCCTGGAGAATATCACCGGCTTCGCCCCGGGCGCCGGCGTAGGTATCGACGAAGACCTCGCCGCGCACCAGGCACTCGGCGTCGGTCTCGCGCATGCTCGGGCGGAAGGCACCGACCAGGTCGAGATGAGTGCCGGGCGAAAGCCAGGCGCCGCGAATCAGCGGCTGCGAGGAGAGCGTCACGCAGCTGATGATGCCGGCGTCCCGCGCCGCCATCTCCAGGTCCGTGACCACGGTCGTCTCGAAGCGGTCGGCGTAGGCCTCGGCAAGCGCCCGCGCCTTATCCGCATGACGCCCCCAGACCTGCACCCGGCGAATGGGCCTTACCGCCGCATGGGCCTCGATCACCATGGGCGCCAGTTTTCCGGTCCCCACCACCAGCAGCGTGTCGGCGTCCTCGCGAGCCAGCTCGCGGGCGGCCAGGGCGGAGGCCGCCGCGGTGCGCCGCCGGGTCAGCTCGCTGCCGTCGAGGCAGGCCAGGGGGCGCCCATGGTCGCCCTCGCTGAGCAGGTAGACCCCGGCAATCGCCGGCAGCCCATGGTCGGCGTTCTGGGGAAAGACGTTGACCATCTTCACCCCGATATAGCCCGCCCGCTCCCAGGCCGGCATCAGCAGCAGCGTGGCCTCGCCGTCGGGACGGTGCATGGCATGGTGGTGGCGCGGCGGCGACTCGACCCCTTCCCGGAAGGTGCGCGCCAGGCGCTCCACCAGCGGTCCCCAGGGCAGCGCTGCGGCCACCTCGCTTGCGGTCACGACGCGCATGTCATCCCTCCCCGAGGCGCTCGGCCCCGTTGAAACCCCGCATGAAGGCGGCCAGGTTGCGCCCCAGGTGCTCGGTGGGGTAGCCACCTTCCTGGACCAGGACCGTAGGCAGTGAAATGGCCGCCAGGCGCCTGCCAATCGCCTCGAAATCCTCGGTCTCGAGCGCCAGGCCCGCCAGCGGGTCATCGCGGTGGGCATCGAGGCCCAGCGGTACCACCAGGGCCTCGGCTTGAAACGCCGACATGGCCTCGATCAGCGCATCCAGCGCGGCCATGAACGCAGTACCGCCACTGCCCAGCGGCAGCGGCACATTCAGGTTCGCTCCCCGGCCCTCGCCCTCGCCGGTCTCGTCGGCGCCGCCCCAGAAAAACGGGTAGAAGTCAGCGGGATCCGCATGCACGGAGCCGGTCCAGACGTCGCCGCGCGCATAGAAGATGTCCTGGGTGCCGTTGCCATGGTGAAGATCCACGTCGAGGATCGCCACCCGCGCATAGCGTTCGCGGAGTACCTCGGCAGCCAACGCCGAGTTGTTGAGAAAGCAGAAGCCACCGGCGCGATCCGGCCCCGCATGGTGTCCCGGCGGGCGGCACAGCGCATAGGCACTCGGGGCGCCGGCCAGCACGGCTTCAGCGGCCGCCTCGGCGCTGGCGGCATTCGCCATGACGCCGAGAAAGGTATCCGCCGTCAGGGGACAGGCCATGTCATGCATGTGCCACCCCACCTGGCCCACCGGATGACGGGGGTAGTGATGGCCGCCCCCACACGGGTGCACATTGGGCGACACCACCTCGGCCGCCTCCGGAAGTGCGGACCAGCGCGCATGGATGGTCTCCAGGAAATCGAGGTAGCGCCGAGTATGGACCCGAGCGAGCCGCTCACGCAGGCGGGGGCTATCCGACGCCGCCGGCGACGTCACCGAAATGCCCAGGCTGGCCAAGCCTTCCAGCAGCATTCGAGCCCGCACCGGCCCTTCCGGTGAGGCGACCTGCCGGCCTCGCAACAGGAAGCTCGGCGGCGCATGCCGCTCCTGGTCCGGGTGATAGAAGAATTCCACAGCACCATCTCCTTTAGGTAAGAGGTCATGGCCTAGCGAATCACGCCGTAGTGAGGCCGGTATGGATCAGCGACCCTGCGCCAACGTGACGTCCAGCGCGGGTTCTCGCCCCCACCTGCACAGAAAAAGGGCATAGGCCTTGAGCACATGCCGCACAGATTCGAGATTGACCCGCTCGTCGATGCCATGAATGTTCTCTGCCACCGGTCCGTAGCAGGTGCCCGACACGCCACCATGCACATGAAACGCCCTGAGGTCTGTCGTGCAGGTCAGCGCCCGGGAAGTGATCGCTTCGCCGGTGAGATCATGGTGGCACTCTCCGAGCAAATGAATTGCCGGGTTATTCATGTCGACGACGACACCTTCGGAGCGAAAACCGTGGAAATCCACTTTCAGGTTGGAAATGCCGGCCCCCAGCGCTCCTGTCGCTTCATCGACACACTTTTTTATCATCTCCATGACGTCGTCGACGGCCATGTCCGGAGGAAAACCGATGCGGCCTTCCAGGCTCGCATGCGCAGGAACACTGGAAGCCCAGTCGCCTCCTTCGATGCGCCCGACATTCAGGTTGAACGGCTTCTGCATGCCTTGAAAGAGCGCATGACGGGGCAGCGCATTGATGTCTGCCTCAAGGGCCTTCAAGGCGCCAAACAGCGAGGTAATCGCCTCGATGGCGTTGCTCCCGGCACTGGTGTCGAGCACATGCGTCGGCACGCCATCGAGGCCGATTCGAAACCACAGCACGCCCACCTGCCCGGCGACCAGGGCGGCCCCGAAAGGCTCGGGAATCAGCACAAAATCACCGGCATGGCCGGCCTTGACGCAGGCCAGCGCCCCATGGCCCGAACACTCTTCCTCGATGACGGTCTGCAGCGTCAACGGATGCTCGATCACTAGCCCGGCCTGCCGAACCGCCTTGACGGCCATGGCCATGGCAGCAATGCCCGCCTTCATGTCGCCTGCGCCTCGACCATAGAGCCAGTCTCCATCGCGCCAGGGCTCCCAGGGGGGACGGGTCCACAGGGATTCCGGCTTCGCGGGCACCACATCCAGGTGACCATTGAAGACCAGGTGAGCCCCTTCGGCTTCCGCATTGAGCGTTCCCATCACGTTGTATCGACTGCCAATCGACGCCGGGTTGCTGTCATGTTGGGCAAGGACGGACTCCTGCATGGGCACCCGTTTTACCTCAAGACCTTCCTGGCGATACCACGCTTCCATGACCTCGAGCGCCTCCTGCTCATTGCCCAAGGTGCTATAGGCCCTGACCAGGGATTCCGTCAATAACAGGGTCTCTTCGAAGAGCTCATCACAGATAGTGATGACACGTCGCTCCGACTCGCTCAGCATGAATTAGCTCCGTCATTGTCGTGAAAGCGAGAACGCCAGCCGGTAGATATTCCTGATGGCATCACGACGTGTGCCGCCTCCAGGCCACCCAGCATGCTTTTTATGCTTTGCACCCTTATCGCCGGTTTGCAAGTAAAAAAAAGCCCCGCTGGTGCATAAGCAGGGCTAATACAAAGAATAAAAAATGGAAAATTGTCTTATGCGATTCGGAGCGGTACCCCTAGAGTAAACAACAAGACGGAATCGACCCGGATGCCCTCGACCAAGGCCACCTCACGGCAGTCGCTGTTCCAGCCCGACCGACGCCATGGCGCTATGCAGGTAATCGAAGAACAATCGCTCGGCCTGGGAGAAGCGAGAGTCTTCGTGCCAGACCAGGTGAATATCGATATTCGGCACCCCTTCGTAGGGCGGCAGAGGCCACAGATTGCCCTTGTCCACATCGGCCTGGACCGTATGCTCAGGCAGGCAGCCAATTCCCCAGCCGGCGCGAACGAAGCGCTGGATCTCCTCCAGGCTGCTGGAAGTGACGACCACATCCCCGGTCATCGCCGCATTGGCGCGGAAGACGGCAATTTCCGCCAGCGCACCGGACAGCTGAGCGCTGGTAAAGGAGACGAACGGCTCTCGCCCCAGGGCCTGCAACGGAAGGTTCTGCTTGCCGAACAGGTGATGGGAGCGGCCACAGTAGAACCGGTAGCGCTGGTGGGCGAGCAACTGGCCATTGAGGCCCTCGACCGGATGGGGCATCAGGCAGACCCCCACGGTGCCCATCTTCTGCAGCATGGCCTGTACCACGTCCTGGCTCGACATGACGCTGACCTCACAGGTGATGCGCGGGTGCTGCACATGGAAGTCACGCAATACCGCGTCCAGGAACGAGCAGTGGATGCCGCTGACCAGCAGCAGCGTGATCTGCCCGGCCACCTCGGGGGAGGTCTCCCGCACCGTGATGCCGAGCCGTGCAACGTTGGCATAGATCTCGAGCGCGTCTCGATAGACCAGCTCGCCCGCCTCGGTGACGCGAAAACGGTGGCTGCCGCGCTCGATGAGACTTTGCCCGAGGTGCGACTCCAGCCGCTTGAGCGCAAGGCTGACCGCAGGCTGGGAAAGGTTGAGGCGCTGCGCCGCCCGGCTGATGCTCTTCTCCTGAACGATGCTCACGAAGGTTCGCAGCAAGTTCCAGTCAAGGGTGTCATGCACGGACCTCATGCGGTGCGTCTCCTATGGCAGTCCTCTGAAACCGTTCGAGAATACGCCAGCCGCCCGAGGCTGCACATCGAACGCCACGTCCTCTCATCCCACCTGCCATGGAGACAAGCGGCATGAGCGCCACCCCCAGCCCACGTATCGACCGCCCACGTATCGACAGCCAGCGACTCTGGTCATCGCTCATGGACATGGCTCGCATCGGGCCATCGCCCAACGGTGGCAGTCGACGCCTGGCCCTCAGCGCTGACGATATCGCAGGAAGGCGGCAACTGCTCGCCTGGACCGATGCGCTGAATTGCCAATGGCGCACCGACCAGGCCGGCAACCTCTTCATCCGCCGCCAGGGGCACGACGACAACCTGCCGCCCATCGGCATGGGCAGCCACCTGGATACCCAGCCGCTGGGGGGGCGTTTCGACGGCATCCTGGGGGTGCTGGCGGGGCTCGAGATCTTTCGCACGCTGGACGCAGCGGGCATTACCACCCGCCGCCCCCTGGAGCTCATCGTCTGGACCAACGAGGAGGGCAGCCGCTTCGCTCCCGCCATGGGCGGCAGCGGTGTCTACAGTGGCCGCCTCTCGCTGGAGGCTTTCCGCGACGCCCAGGATCGCGCCGACATGACCCTTGGCGAGGCTCTCGACCAGTCGGGTTTCAAGGGCACCCTGACGCGCGACGACCTGCCCCTGGGCGCCTACCTGGAGCTGCATATCGAACAGGGCCCCGTGCTGGAGCACAAGGCACTGCCCATCGGCGTGGTCAGCGGCGTCCAGGGCCTGCGCTGGTATGACATCGAGTTCATGGGCGATTCCGCCCATGCGGGCCCCACGCCGATGGGCTACCGGCACGATCCGCTGATGGCCGCGACCGCCTTCGTCGAGGCCATGCGCGAAACCGTGCTGACGGATGCCGAGGGTGTATCGCGCCTGACGGTGGGGGACTTCCGGGTCGCCGAACCCTCGCGCAACGTCATTCCCGGCAAGGTGACCTTGAACGTCGATGTACGCCATACCGACGAGGCCGCCCTGGCGGAGCTCGACCAGCACCTGCGCGCCCACGTGGCCTCGGCGGCCGCACGCGAAGGGGTCACGGCTCGCATCGAAGAGCAGTGGCACATGCCGGTGACTCGTTTCGACACTACGCTAGTGGAGGACCTCTCGGCAGCGGCGCGCGCCCACGGGCTGGACCCCTTCACCATGATGAGCGGTGCCGGCCATGACGCCGTGAACCTGAGCTACGTGACACCGACCGCCATGCTGTTCATTCCCTGCCGTGAAGGCATCAGCCACAACGAGAGGGAGTACGCCCAGCCCGAACACTGCGCCCTGGGCACCCAAGTCTTGTGCGATGCAGTGCTGCGGGCGGCGAACCGGCCATGACGCGGCGCTGATCGCGCGTTTCCACCCCGGCTCGCAAGAGCCGACCTGTCCCACCAACAAGCCATAAAACTACGGGGTAGACCATGAAGAAGCCTTTGACCATTGCCATCGCTGCCGCCACCCTGGCCTCTACCGCGGCGCTGGCAGAGCCACGCTCGGGCGGGGTCATCAACACGGTACTCCAGCCGGAACCCCCGGGGATCATCGCCGGCGTTCACCAGAACGCCCCGACCCAGACCGTCTCCGGCAACATCTATGAAAGCCTGCTGCGCTACGACACCGACCTCAACCCGATGCCGCAGCTCGCTCACAGCTGGGAGGTGAGCGACGACGGCCTGGTCTATACCTTCCACCTGCACGAGGGAGTGACCTGGCACGACGGCGAGCCCTTCACCTCGGCGGATGTCGTCTTCTCCACCGACGTCTACCTGCGCGAGATGAACCCGCGGACGCGCACCATCCTGGCCCACGTAGAAAGCATCGAGGCGCCGGATGACCATACCGTGGTCTTCAGCCTCAACAACCCCTTCGGCCCCTTCCTGCTCTCCTTCGAGGCGGGCACCATGCCGATGATGCCCAAGCACATCTACGAAGGCACCGACTTCCGCGACAACCCGGCCAACAGCCACCCCATCGGCACCGGCCCCTTCAAGTTCGAACGCTGGGATCGCGGCAGCGTCATCCAACTGGTGCGCAACGACGACTACTACGAGGAAGGCCTGCCCTACCTGGACGGCATCAACTGGCACATCATCCCCGATGCCTCCTCGCGAGCCGTGGCCTATGAAAACGGCCGCCTCGACGTGCTGCCGGCCAACTCCGTCGAGAACTTCGACATACCGCGCCTGAGCGCGCTGGACAACACCTGCCGCACGGAAGCCGGACACGAGTATTTCAGCCCCTTCGCCATGCTGTGGATGAACAATCGCGAGGGCCCCACCGCCGACAAGCGTTTCCGCCAGGCCGTGATGTACGCCATGGATCGCGAGTTCGCCCGCGACGTGCTGTGGAATGGCCTGGGCAACGTGCCGCTGTCCGCCTTCGGCTCCAACGCACGCTTCCAGGACGACAGCCTGCCACCGTACGACCACAACCCTGAGCGTGCCCGCGAGCTGCTCGACGAGATGGGCTACGACGGCGAGGAGGTCCGCCTGCTGCCGATCCCCTACGGCGAGACCTGGGTGCGCTGGGCGGAAGCCGTACAGCAGAACCTGCGCGAAGTGGGCATCAACGTCCGCACCCAGTCCACCGACGTGGGCGGCTGGAACCAGCGCCTGGGCGACTGGGACTATGACCTCGCCTTCACCTACCTCTTCCAGTACGGCGACCCGGCGCTGGGCATCTCGCGCACCTATGTCTCCAGCAACATCGCCAAGGGCTCGCCCTGGAACAACGTGCAGGGCTACGAGAACGAGCGCGTCGACGAGCTGTTCGAGCTGGCCGCCACCGCCTATCCGGATTCCCAGCGGGAGGCCTACTACCAGGAAGTCCAGGAGATCCTCCACGAGGACGTGCCGGTGGGCTGGCTGCTGGAGCTCGGCTTCCCGACCATCTACCGCTGCGACGTCCAGGACCTGGTGACCACCGGCATCGGCCTCAACGACGGCTTCAAGAACGCCTGGCTTGACCGCTGAGCTCGGCTGGCTTGACCGCTGCGCTCGGCTGGCTTGACCGCTGCGCTCGGCTGGCTTGACCGCTGCGCTCGGCTGGGGCGGCCTCGTGCCGCCCCATACCTGCACCATGTCGCCACGGGGGTAATGGCATGCTCTATGCCAGATTGATCATCATGCGGCTGCTGAAAGCCGTCGTCGTCCTGTTTCTCATCGTCATCTTCAACTTCTTTCTGATCCATATGGCACCGGGAGACCCCGCGGCCGTGCTGGCCGGGGAAGCGGGCGCCACCGATGAGCAGTTCCTTCGCCAGCTGCGCGAGCAGTTCGGCCTCGACCAGCCAATGTATGTCCAGCTCTGGCGCTATGTTTCCGGCATCGCCATGCTCGATTTCGGCTACTCCTACCGCCAGCAGATGCCGGTCTTCGACCTGATCATGGCGCGCATGCCCGCCACCCTGCTGCTGACCGGTACCGCCTTCGTGCTTTCGCTGGCCCTGGGCATCCTGGCCGGTTCACTGGCCGCCGCCCGTGCCAAGAAACCCACCGGCTCGCTGATCATGGCGCTCGCCCTGCTCTTCTATGCCACCCCGCTGTTCTGGGTCGCCCTGATGGCGGTGGTGCTGTTCTCGGTCTATCTCGACTGGCTGCCCGCCTACGGCATGTACACCGTCGGCGCCGGCTATACCGGCCTGGCCCTGGCGCTGGATGTCGGCAAGCACCTGGTGCTGCCCGCCACCACCCTCGCGCTGTTCTTCATGGCCATCTACACCCGCATGACCCGCACCTCGATGCTCGAGGCCAGCCAGCAGGACTACGTCAAGACGGCCCGCGCCAAGGGGCTGTCGCCACGGCTCATCCAGCGGCGACACATCCTGCGCAACGCCCTGCTGCCGATCATCACCCTGGCGGGCCTGCAGGCCGGGCAGATGGTGGGCGGCGCGATCCTCACCGAGACGGTGTTCGCCTGGCCCGGCATCGGCCGGCTGATGTACGAGGCGCTGATGCAGCGTGACTACAACCTGCTGCTCGGGATCTTCTTCTTCTCGGCCGCCCTGGTGATCGTGTTCAACATCCTTACCGATCTCGTCTACCGGCTTGCCGACCCGCGCATCAAGGAGGGCTCATGAACTTCTTCGCCCGCTTCGCCCAGAACCGCGGGGCCCTGGTCGGGCTGATCATCCTGGTCACGATCATCCTGATGGCCGTTTCCGCCCCCCTGTTCTTCCCCGAATCCCCCTGGCGCATGGTCCAGCGGCCCTTCCTGCCCCCGCTGGAGGTCGAGGGTTTCCCGCTGGGCACCGACACCATGGGCCGCAACGTGGCCGCCGGGCTCATGCATGGCGCCTGGGTCTCATTGCTCATCGGCCTGGTCTCGACCCTGGTGGCACTGATGATCGGCGTTCCGCTCGGCGCCGTGGCCGGCTACTACGGCGGGCTGATCGACGACGCCCTGATGCGCTTCACCGAATTCTTCCAGACCATTCCCAACTTCGCCCTGGCCATCGTGCTGGTCGCGATCATGCAGCCCAGCGTGACCTCCATCGTGGTGGCCATCGCCCTGGTCAGCTGGCCGCCCGTCGCCCGCCTGGTGCGCGCCGAGTTCATGTCGCTGCGCCATCGCGAGTACGTGGAGGCGGCACGCCTGGTCGGCCAGTCCAACCGCACCATCATCCTGCGCCAGATCCTGCCCAATACCCTGTCGCCGATCATCGTGCTGGCCTCGCTGATGGTCGCTACCGCCATCCTGCTGGAATCGTCGCTCTCCTTCCTCGGCCTCGGCGACCCCAACGTGATGTCATGGGGCTACATGATCGGGGCGGCGCGCACGGTGATACGCCAGGCCTGGTGGCTCAGCTTCTTCCCCGGGCTCGCAATCCTGCTGACCGTGCTGGCCCTCAACCTGGTGGGCGAAGGGCTGGACGATGCCCTGAACCCGAAACTGAGCCGCGAACGCTCCTGAGCGAGGGGAAACCCATGAACCCGACAGACACAAGTCCCCTGCTGAGCCTGCGCCACCTGACCATCGCCCTGCCCAAGGGCGCCGATCGCGCCTACGCCGTGGAGGACGTCAGCTATGACGTGAAGCGTGGCGAGATCCTCTGCGTGGTCGGCGAGTCCGGCTCCGGGAAGTCGATGGCCGCCAACGCCGTCATGGGCCTCTTGCCCAAGGGGGTACGCCCGGCGGGTGGCGAGGCGATCTTCGATGGCCAGGATCTGCTCACCCTTACCGAGAAGCAGCATCGACAGCTGCGCGGCCTGCGCATCGGCATGATCTTCCAGGAGCCGATGACCGCCCTGAACCCGCTGATGCGGGTCGGCGCCCAGATCAGCGAGGTATTCGAGGCCCACGGCCGGCTAAGCGGGCGGGAGCGCCAGGAGAAGGCGCTGGCCCTGCTCATCGAGGTGGGCATTCCGCAGCCCGAGAAAGCCATCCGCGCCTATCCCTTCCAGCTCTCCGGCGGGCAGCGGCAGCGGGTGATGATCGCCATGGCCCTGGCGCTCGAGCCCGAGCTACTGATCGCCGACGAGCCGACCACGGCGCTGGATGTGACGACCCAGGCCCAGATCCTCGAGCTGATCCTCGACCTCCAGCGCCGCCGCGGCATGGCGGTGATGTTCATCACCCACGACTTCGGGGTGGTGGCCGAGATCGCCAACCGCGTCTGCGTGATGCGCCACGGCAAGGTCGTCGAGCTGGGCGATGCCAGGGCGGTGCTGGACAACCCCCGGCACGCCTACACCCGGGCGCTCATAGAGGCGATCCCCAGCGACGTGATTCCCGAGGCCCGCGGCGCCGAGACCGACACGCCGCTGCTGAAGGTTGAAGGGCTCAACAAGGTGTTCCGCTCGCGGGGCGGGCTGTTCAAGCCGGCGCGGGAAGTCCACGCCCTGCGCGACGTCTCCTTTGCCCTGGTGAAAGGCGAGACCATCGGCGTCGTAGGCGAGTCAGGTTCCGGCAAGTCGACGCTGGGGCGCTGCGTGGTGCGTCTCGAGCACCCTGACAGCGGCAGCATGCATCTCTCCGGCACCGACTTCATGCACCTGAAGGGAGAGGCGCTGCGCCGCGAGCGCCACCGGGTACAGATGATCTTCCAGGACCCCTACGCCTCGCTCAATCCCCGCCACCGGGTCGGCTACGCCATCGCGCAGGGCCCCATCGCCAACGGCACGTCCAAGGCCAAGGCGATGGCCCAGGCCGACGACCTGCTCGAACTCGTCGGGCTGGGCGGCACCGCCGACCGTTTCCCCCACGAGTTCTCCGGCGGCCAGCGACAGCGTATCGGCATCGCCCGAGCGCTCGCGCTCCAGCCGGAACTGATCGTGGCCGACGAAGCCGTTTCAGCGCTCGACGTCTCGATCCAGGCGCAGATTCTCGAGCTGCTCGAGGAGCTCAAGCAGAAGCTGTCGCTGTCGCTGCTGTTCATCACCCACGACCTGCGCGTAGCCGCACAGATCTGCGATCGCATCATCGTGATGCAGCACGGGCGCATCGTCGAACAGGGCCCGGCCCGAGACGTGTTCCTGGCGCCGCAGCAGGCCTATACCAGGCAGCTGCTGGAGGCCATTCCGGGCCGCCCGGAGGCACTGGAAACCACATGAGCCCGAAGACAATCCCGCCCGGCAAGGGCGAAGGGGCGAACCCCGCGGCGACGATGGAGCCCGTGGCATCACGCGGCGGGCCTGGTCCCCGATGGTGGCGCGATCGAGCCACGCGGCTTCCGGGCGCGACTCGATGAACCTGGCCCTGGCGCGCAGCCAGCTTGCCCACCTGCGGCAAAGCGGGCGGCTGACGACACTGCTGCTGATTGCCACCATCGGCCTGTTCTGGGGCGGCAACTGGCCGGCGGTGCGATTCATCCTGATGGACGTGCCGCCCTTCACGCTGCGTGCCATCGGGTTTTCGACGGGGGCCTTTCTGCTGCTGGGCTGGGCCCGCTGGCGGCGCCTGCCGCTTGGCGTGCCGGCCGGCGAGTGGCCCTGGCTGATCGCCACAGGGTTCTTTACCATCCTGGGCTTCAACCTGGCCACGGCCTTCGGCCAGCTCAGGATGCCCACCTCCCAGGCGGCCATCATCGCCTTTACCATGCCCTGCTGGGCGCTGCTGCTGGGCCGGTGGCTGCTGGGCCAGCGCATCACGCCCCGCCAGTGGCTGGGGCTGGCGTGCGGCCAGGCCGGCCTGCTGGTCCTGCTCGGCCCCCTGGCGCTGGCCAGTGGCCCCCAGGGGCTGGCGGGGCCGGCCATCATGCTGGGGGCGGCGCTTTCGTGGGCGCTGGGAACGGTGCTGATCAAGAAGCGGGGCACCTGGCAGAGTCACGCGGTGGTGATCACCGGCTGGCAATTCGTGCTCTGTGCGGTGCCCATGATCGTGATGATGGTGGCCTGGGAATCGCCGCCGCCGCCGGCGTCCTGGCAGGCGAGCACCTGGCTGGCGCTTGGCTACCACCTGCTGTTCTCGATTACCCTGGCCCAGATGCTCTGGTTCATGAACGTCAATCGGCTGACCATCGCCCAGGCCACCATCAGCACCCTGATCATCCCGACCGTCGGCGTGTCCAGTGCCATCCTGCTGCTGGGCGAGCCGTTGAGCCCCAAGGTGTTCCTCGCCCTGCTGCTGACGCTGGCCGCCGTGGCGATAGTCATGCTGGAAAAAGGAAAAAGCCCATGAACCGTGAGGATCCGATGCCCCAATTCCCCAAGCACCTGACCGGTGACGGCCCCCACAACCCCTTCCCCGGCGTGCGCGTGCTGGAGCGTCGACTGGGCCGCGAGATCCCCCACCAGCTCGGCTCGAACGAGGGACTCGACATGCCCCACCGCGCCCTGCGCGAACGCTTCGGCGACGCCATGGCGGCCCACGTCTACAGCTATGGCGACGCCGAGGCGCTGGGCATCCGTCGGCGCCTGGCCGAGCAGAAGGGCATCCCCCTGGACGCCATGCTGGTGGACGCCGGCGCCGACAGCCTGATCGCGCTCTCGCTGCGTGCCGTCACCGCCCACGGCGACGCGGTGGTGAGCACCAGCGGCACCTACCCCACCTTCGGCTACTTTGCCCGGGGCCACGGCTGCCGTCTGGTCGAGGTGCCCTACGACGAGGGGCCCGGGCGCCTGGCGCCGGACCTCGACGCCCTGGCCCGGGCCGCCCGGGAGCACCGGGCGCGCCTGGTCTACCTGGCCAACCCCGACAACCCCGGCGGCCACCTGCACCGCGACGCCGACGTGCTGGCGCTGCGTGACGCGCTACCCGACGAGTGCTGGCTGCTGCTCGACGAGGCCTACCACGACTTTCGCGAGGATGCCGACGGCGAGTACGGGCGGCGGGTACTGCCGGGGGTGATCCGCCTGCGCACCCTCTCCAAGGCCCATGGCCTGGCCGGGCTGCGGGTGGGCTACGCCATCGCCGAGCCGGAAACCCTGGCGGTAATGATGAAGGTGCGCATCCACTATGCGGTGTCGACCCTGAGCCAGGCCGCCGCCGAGACGGTGCTGGATCATCCTGCCGAGGTGCATGCCCACGTGGCCGCGGTACGCGAGCGCCGTGAACGGCTGGCGGCCCACCTGCGCGAACTGGGCGCCGACGTGCTGCCCAGCGCCACCAATTTCGTGGGGCTGCGCCTGGCCAGCGCCGAGCTGGCCGGGAGGGTGCACCAGGCACTGCTCGACGAGGGCAAGCTGATCGCCCGCCCCGCCGACCCGGCGCTGGGCCATGTGCTGCGCATCACCGCGGTGGAGAACGCCCTGGTACCAGGCCGGCTCGCCACCCTGGAGCAGGCCCTGACGACCCTCCGGGAGTGACCTCCCCACTGCGGGTGGTGGCGTGGAAATGCCGTGATCCTGCGCCGGCGGCTCAGAACCAGCGCTTGCGCTTGAACCACGCCACCATGCCGATGGCGGCAATGAGCATCACGCCCCATACCAGCGGGTAACCCCAGTACCAGCCGAGCTCGGGCATGGCGAAGGGGCTGGTGGGGTGCTCGAAGTTCATGCCGTACACCCCGACGATGAAGGTGAGCGGCATGAACACGGTGGCGATGATGGTCAGGGTGCGCATGCTCTCGTTGAGGCGATTGCTCATGCTGGAAAGGTAGACATCGAGCAGGCTCGCCGTCATGTCGCGATAGCTCTCCACCAGGTCCATTATCTGCACGGTGTGATCGTAGACGTCGCGCATCCACATGCGCGTATCGGGCGTGAACAGGTCGTTGTGGTCGCGCAGCAGCTGGTTGATCACCTCACGCGTGGGCCAGAGATAGCGGCGCAGCATGATCAGCTCGCGTTTCAGCCCGTGCAGCCGCTCCAGGGTCGAGCTGTCGGGGCGGTCGAGGATTTCCACCTCGAGATCCTCGATGCGCTCGCCGACGCTGTCCAGTACCGGAAAGGCGTGGTCCACGGCGGTGTCGAGCAGGCCATACAGCAAGTCATCCGGCTCGGCCAGCGCCCGTCCACCGCGCTCCTTGAGCCGCCGCCGCACCTCGGTAAAGGGATCGAGGCGCTCCGCCAGCACGCTGACCACGATATTGCCGCCCATGAACAGGGTCGTCTGGTAGAGATGCAGCGCACCCTCGGCATCGATCTCGGGAATCCCCAGGATGACGACCAGCGATTCATCGAAGCGCTCGACCTTGGGCCGCTGCCCGCCATTCAGGATGTCCTCCTGGGCCAGCGGATGCAGCCCCACCCTCTCCCCCAGCAGCTCCAGCTCCTCCGCCGTCGGCATGCCCTGGACGTGCAGCCAGCAGAGCGGGCCCTCGTCACGGAATTCGGGAATATCGGCGGGGCGGATCTCGTGCACCTCGCCCCAGCGGCCCGCATCGCGACATGCCAGCGTGTACCTGGCGGGCCCCAGCAATGCGGCCTGCTCCAGCGTGAGGTTGCGCAAGGTCCCCGGCGCCGTCCCGGCAGGGTGATAGTGCTTCTTGAAGAGTCGTGTCATCGAATCGGGTCCTGGGCGGTTCACTCTCCCTGATAGTGGCATGCTCGGGTGAAATCACGAATCCACCCTGTTGGCCCGGCAGAATAATCGCTTCCCCGGGCTTGGCGGAACGAAGAACTCGGCTAAGCTGAACCCGTCGAGGCCCGGCAAGCGGCGCTGATTCCAAGGAAGGAGATCGACATGACCATGACGGTGGGCGAACTCTTCATCGCCCTGGTGCTGATCTCGCTGGTCCTGCTGGCCAGCAATGCCATCCGCAACGTGTCCCCATGGCTACGCCGCCTGTTCCTGCCCAGCTCGGTAGTGGGCGGGTTCATCCTGTTGCTGCTGGGCCCGGAGGTGCTGGGTCGCTTCGTCACCTCCCCCTTCGGCGACGGCGCCGGCCTGTTCCCCGAGTACGTGATCGAGAGCTGGGCCGCCCTGCCCGGCCTGCTGATCAACGTGGTGTTCGCCGCACTGTTCATTGGCCGCCCCATTCCCGGGATTCGCACCATCTGGATGCGCGCCGGCCCCCAGGTGGTGGTCGGCCAGACCATGGCCTGGGGCCAGTACGTGGTGGGCCTGACCCTGGCGATCCTCATCCTGGCACCCATGTTCGGCATGAATCCCATGGCCGGGGCGCTGATCGAGATCGGCTTCGAGGGCGGGCACGGCACCGCAGCCGGCATGGCCGACACCTTCGCCGAGCTCGGCTTCGAGGAGGGCGCCGACCTGGCCCTGGGGCTCGCCACCGTCGGCATCGTCTCGGGGGTGTTGATCGGCACGCTGATGATCAACCTGGCCGCACGGCGCGGGGTCATCACCCTGGACAACCCGCGCAAGACCGCCGAAGCCCTGGACGAAGTGAAGCTGCAGAGCGAAGCCAGCGACCTGCCGCCCACCGAGGAATACAGCGAGTTCAAGAAAGACCTGGCCCAGGAGGAGGAAACCGCCGACCCGCTCAGCCTGCACATCGGCCTGGTCGGCATCGCCATCGTCATCGGCTGGCTGATCCTCTCCGGCCTGCAGTGGATCGAGCAGCAGACCTGGGCGCGCGACGGCGGCCTGGAGATCCTTGCCCACGTGCCGCTGTTTCCCCTCGCCATGATCGGCGGCGTCATCGTGCAGCTGTGCGTGACCCGCTTCGGCCTGGAGCCCCATGTCTCCAGCCGCACCATGGCACGCATCGCCGGCACCGCGCTCGACTTCACCATCGTCGCCGCCCTGGCCACGCTGTCGCTCACCGCCCTGGGCGAGCATTTCATTCCGTTCCTGCTGCTGGCCCTGGCGGGTATCGGCTGGTCGCTCTTCGTGCTGATCGTGATCGCCCCGCGGGTGATCCCCGAGAACTGGTTCGAGCGCGGCATCGGCGACTTCGGCCAATCCATGGGCGTCACCGTCACCGGCCTGCTGCTGATGCGAATGGCCGATCCCAAGAACCGCTCCGGCGCCTTCGAAAGCTTCGGCTACAAGCAGCTGATGTTCGAACCGGTGGTCGGCGGCGGGCTGTTCACGGCGGCTTCCCTGCCGCTCATCGCCCAGTTCGGCGCGCCTGCGGTGCTTGGCTTCACGCTGATCCTCACCGTGGCCTGGCTGGTCTTCGGCCTGCTCTACTTCGGCCGCCTGGTGCCGGAGCGGGGGCGCGGCAGGTGGAGCGGCAAATCCCCTTGAAACCCCTTCGCCTATAGGGGGCGGACGTCTCAAGCGACCTTATCGCTGCCAGGTCGGGAAGCAGGGGCCACCACCGCGCTGCTCCCCTAACCCCCGGCTTCCGTCCCCAGCCGTTCCAGGAGCCCCCCCAGCTCATTGGCCAGGAAGCGCGGTTCCACGCACTCGCCGAGATGGCCGGAGGCAAAGCGCAAGAAACCCAGCGCGGCGTGTGGCAGGCGCCGGTCGCGGCGCACGATGAACTGCCAGTGGCTCTCGATGGGAAAGTCATCCACCGGCAGGATCACCAGGTCGGGATGCTCGGGCGGCAGCACGTGCTGAGACAGCACGGCCAGCCCCATGCCGGCCGCCACGCCGACGCGGATCGCCTCGTTGCTGGCCATCTGCAGGGTCGGCCCCAGCGACAGGCCGTGCTCCTGCAGCCAGCCTTCGAACAGCATGCGCGTGGCCGATCCCGGCTCGCGCAGCAAGAAGCGCTCCCCGAGCAGTTGGCTCATGGCAATGCGCTGACTGGCGGCCAGCGGATGGCCCCGCGGCCCCACCACGACCAGCGGATTGCGCAGGAAGCGCCCCGCCAGGGCATGCGTCAGAGAAGGGGGGTGGCTGAACACGTAGAGATCGTCGTCCTGGCGCTCGAACCGAGTGAGCACCTGGCGCCGGTTGCCGATGTGCAGCGTCACGTCGACCTCGGGAAACACCTGGCTGTAGGGCCCCAGCAAGCGCGGCAGCACGTACTGGGCGGTATTGACCAGGGCAATGCTGAAACGGCCGCGCTCGCCGCCACGCAATGCCTCAAGGTAGTCCTGGAAATCATCGAAGCGGCCGAGCACTTCCCGGCTGGCCCGGTACAGTTCACGCCCCGCTTCGGTGGGCACCAGCCGTCCCTGGCGATTGCTCAGCAGCGGCTCGCCTACCGCCTCGCCCAGCCGCTTGAGCTGCTGGGACACGGTAGGCTGGGTCAGGTGGAGCTGGCGCGCCGCCTCGCTCACCGAGCCGCTGCGCACCACGGCCACATAGACTTGCAGCAGGCGAAAGGTGAGGTGGCGTACGTTCATGGGTGGGCTCCGCGACAGCAAAATAGAGGATTTTCTATACTAAACAGCACGAGATTCTATTGGTATCAATAGTGCGCACTCAGCACAATCCGCGACTAACTTGCCACTAGGGCTGGAAAAGCGTCACGGATCCGCTTCCCGGCGTTAAGGTTCGAAAAAGGCGTCAGCGCTCGCAAGAGGCGCCAGGGCTTGGAAAAGCGCCTCTGCCTCCCTGCATCAATGCCACCCAGGTCAGAAAAAAGAGAAACGTATGCCAGACATCGTCGTCATGTTCTTCCTGCTCGGCCTGCTCGCCGGGCTAGTGAAATCCGACCTCAACATTCCCAAGGCCGCCTACGACACCCTGAGCCTGCTGCTCATGCTCACCATCGGCCTCAAGGGCGGCATGGCGTTGTACGGCAACCTGCGCTGGTCGCTGTTCCACGAACTGCTGGCGGTCGCCGTGCTCGGCGCCCTGATCCCGCTGATCCTGATGCCCATCTTGCGCCGCTTGATCCGCCTGTCGCCCGCCGACAGCGCCAGCATCGCCGCCCATTACGGCTCGGTCAGCGCCGGTACCTTCGCCGTGGCGCTGGCCTTCGCCGAGAGCCGCGCCCTGCCCATCGGCGCCGAAGTCACCCTTTACCTGGTGATGATGGAGCTGCCGGCGATCATGGTCGCCATCGCGCTCTACCGCCGCCATGCCGGCAAGGAAGCGGGCGAGGCGTTCCAGGGCATCTGGCATGAAACGCTGACCAACCGCGGCGTCATCCTGCTGGCCGGCGGCGCGGTGATCGGCGCGATGTACGGCCCCCGCGAAGGTGCCGCCGTGACCGAGCTGTTCATGGGCGCCTTCCATGCGGTGCTCGCCCTGTTCCTGCTGCAGATGGGCCTGACCGCGGCGGAAACCCTGCGCCCCATCCCCTGGTTCCACTGGCGCCTGCTCACCTTCGCCCTGGTGGCCCCGTTCTGCCTGGCCATGGCCGGCCTGACCGTCGGCCTGCTCCTCGGCCTGCCCATGGGCTCGCTGATGATCCTCACGGCACTTGCCGCCAGCGCCTCCTACATCGCCGCTCCGGCGGCCATGCGAACGGCGATACCCCAGGCCAATATCGGCCTGGCCATGCTGGCGGCGCTGGGCTTCACCTTCCCGCTCAACGTGATCGTGGGCATCCCGCTCTACTATCAGCTGGCGCTGTGGTTCGCCGGCTAGCGACACCGGGCCATCGCCACAGGCGGTGGCCCGCCTCCTTCGATGCCGGCTTCCCTGCGGCGACGGCTTGCGCCAGCCGCGCGGAGATCGCCGCTTCGCCAGCCATCCCGCCCTTCCACCCCCCGCTTTCTAGACCGACCCCGTAGCGCATCTTCGACATTCGTCGCAGGCGCCAAAGCTGCACTTTACGTTAACGTAAACCTCCCCTAGTCTTGTCTCATCCAGACACTCTGCGAGGGGTGCGGCGTCACTCCTTGCTCCACCTGACAACGCCATAACAACGGCAAGACACAACGGCTAGAGGAGTACCGCCATGCACACGTCCTACAAGCCCCTCGACTTCGGCCTCGCCGACGAACTGAACATGCTGCGCGACCAGGTCAACGCCTTCGCCCGCGACGAGATCGCCCCGCGCGCCGCCGAGATCGACGAGAAGAACGAGTTCCCCAACGACCTGTGGCAGAAGTTCGGCGACATGGGCCTGCTCGGCATCACCGTGCCGGAAGAGGACGGCGGCAGCGGCATGGGCTACCTCGCCCACTGTATCGCCATGGAAGAGATCTCCCGCGCCAGCGCCTCGGTGGGTCTCTCCTATGGCGCGCACTCCAACCTGTGCGTCAACCAGCTCAAGATCAACGCCAATGCCGAGCAGAAGGCCAAGTACCTGCCCAAGCTGATCAGCGGCGAGCACATCGGCGCACTGGCCATGTCCGAGCCGGGCGCCGGTTCCGACGTGGTTTCCATGAAGCTGCGCGCGCGCAAGGAGGGTGACAAGTACATCCTCAACGGCAACAAGATGTGGATCACCAACGGCCCCGACGCCGACGTGCTGGTGGTCTACGCCAAGACCGACCCGGATGCCGGCTCCAAGGGCATCACCGCCTTCATCATCGAGAAAGGCATGCCGGGCTTCTCCACCGCCCAGAAGCTCGACAAGCTTGGCATGCGCGGCTCCAACACCTGCGAACTGGTCTTCCAGGACTGCGAAGTGCCGGAAGACAACATCCTCGGTGAGCTGGGCAAGGGCGTGCGCGTACTGATGAGCGGCCTGGACTACGAGCGCACCGTGCTCGCCGCCGGCCCCATCGGCATCATGCAGGCGGCCATGGATATCGTGGTGCCCTACATCCACGAGCGTAAGCAGTTCGACCAGTCGATCGGTGAGTTCCAGCTGGTACAGGGCAAGATCGCCGACATGTACACCACGCTGAACGCCTGCCGCGCCTATCTCTATGCCGTGGCGGCCGGCTGCGACCGCGGCCAGACCTCGCGCAAGGACGCCGCCGGCGTGATCCTCTACTGCGCCGAGAAGGCCACCCAGGTGGCGCTGGACGCCATCCAGCTGCTCGGTGGCAACGGCTACATCAACGAGTACCCCACCGGCCGCCTGCTGCGCGATGCCAAGCTGTATGAGATCGGCGCCGGAACGAGCGAGATTCGCCGGATGTTGATCGGTCGCGAAATCTTCGCTGAATCCAAGTAAGGAGCCGGCAATGGCGATTCTGAATACCCAAGTCAATCCGCGCAGCGACGGCTTCCAGGCCAACGAAAAGGCCATGCGTCACGAGGTGATGAAGCTGCGCGAGCTGACCGCGGCGATCAGCCAGGGCGGCGGCGAAAAGGCCCGTACACGGCATGAATCCCGCGGCAAGCTGTTCGTGCGCGACCGTATCGACCACCTGATCGACGAGGGCTCGCCCTTCCTCGAGTTCTCGGCGCTGGCCGCCCATGAGGTCTACGAGAGCGACGTGCCCGCCGCCGGCGTGGTGACCGGTATCGGCCGCGTCTCGGGCGTCGAGTGCGTGATCGTCGCCAACGACGCCACCGTGAAGGGCGGCACCTACTACCCGCTCACGGTGAAGAAGCACATCCGCGCCCAGGAGATCGCCCGCAAGCACCGCCTGCCGTGCATCTACCTGGTCGACTCCGGCGGCGCCTTCCTGCCCCGCCAGGACGAAGTGTTCCCCGACCGCGACCACTTCGGGCGCATCTTCTACAACCAGGCCACCCTCTCCGCCGAAGGCATCCCGCAGATCGCGGTGGTGATGGGCTCGTGCACCGCCGGCGGCGCCTACGTGCCGGCGATGGCCGACGAGTCGATCATCGTCAAGCAGCAGGGCACCATCTTCCTCGGCGGCCCGCCCTTGGTGAAGGCCGCCACCGGCGAGAGCATCAGCGCCGAGGACCTGGGCGGCGCCGACGTGCACGCCAAGAAGAGCGGCGTGGCCGACCACTACGCCGAGAACGACGCCCACGCCCTGCAGCTCGCCCGCGCCTGCGTGTCGCGCCTGAACTGGCAGAAGCGCGGCCAGCTCAAGATGCAGGCGCCCAAGCCCCCGCGCCTCGATCCCAGCGAGATCTACGGCATCGTCGGCACCGACCTCAAGAAGCCGTTCGACGTGCGCGAAGTGATTGGCCGCATCGTCGACGACTCCGACTTCGACGAGTTCAAGCGCTACTACGGCGACACCCTGGTCACCGGCTTCGCCCACATCCACGGCTACCCGGTGGGCATCGTCGCCAACAACGGCGTGCTGTTCTCCGAATCCGCGGTGAAAGGCGCCCACTTCATCGAGCTGTGCGCCCAGCGCAAGATCCCGCTGGTGTTCCTGCAGAACATCACCGGCTTCATGGTCGGCTCCAAGTACGAGCACGAAGGCATCGCCAAGCACGGCGCCAAGCTCGTCACCGCCGTGGCCTGCGCCAAGGTGCCGAAGTTCACCGTGCTGATCGGCGGCAGCTTCGGCGCCGGCAACTACGGCATGTGCGGCCGCGCCTACGACCCCAACCTGCTGTTCATGTGGCCCAACGCGCGTATCTCGGTGATGGGCGGCGAGCAGGCCGCCGGCGTGCTGGCCCAGGTCAAGCGCGAGCAGTACGAGCGCGAAGGCCGCGAGTGGAGCGCGGAAGAGGAAGAAGCCTTCAAGCAGCCCACCCGCGAGCAGTACGAGCACCAGGGCCACCCCTACTACGCCAGCGCCCGGCTGTGGGACGACGGCGTGATCGACCCGGCCCAGACCCGCGACGTGCTGGGGCTCTCGCTTGCCGCCGCCATGAACGCGGAAGTGGAAGAAACGAAGTTCGGCGTGTTCCGGATGTGAGGCCGCTATGACACAGACTTATTCCGAACTGCAGATCGACGAGCGCGGCGTCGCCTGGCTGACGCTGAATCGCCCCGAGGTGCACAACGCCTTCGACGACAGCCTGATCGCCGAGCTCAACGCGCATCTCGCCAAGCTCCACGACGCCGCCCACCACGGCGAGGTGCGCGTGGTGGTGCTGGGCTCCGAAGGCAAGAGCTTCTCCGCCGGTGCCGACCTCGGCTGGATGAAGCGCATGGTGGAGTACGACTTCGAGGGCAACCTGGCCGACTCACGCAAGCTCTCGCAGCTGATGCACGGCCTGGACACCCTGCCCTGCCCCACCGTTTGCCGCGTGCAGGGTGCCGCCTTCGGCGGCGCCGTGGGCCTGGCCGCCTGCTGCGACATCGTGATTGCCTCCGAGAAGGCCAAGTTCTGCCTCTCCGAGGTCCGGATCGGCCTCTCGCCCGCCGTGATCAGCCCCTACGTGCAGCGCGCCCTGGGCCCGCGCCAGATGCGCCGTTTCGCGCTCACCGCCGAGGTCATGGAAGCGGCCCAGGCGCTGGAGCTCGGCCTGGCCCACCAGGTGGTCGCCCATGACACTCTCGACGACGCCGTGAACGGCATGCTCGACACCCTGCTGGGCGGCTCGCCCCAGGCCCAGCGCGCCACCAAGGCGCTGCTGGCCGACGTGGCGCGCGAACCCGACAGCAAGGCCACCCGCGAGCACACCTGCCGCGTGATCAGCGAACTGCGCGTGAGCGCCGAGGGTCAGGAAGGCCTTGCCAGCTTCTTCGAGAAGCGCCGCCCCGCCTGGGCAGAAAGCCCCGACGACAACACGAACTCCTCGGAGCGCCGCTCATGAGCCAGAACAACGAAACCCGCACCACGCCCTTCGACACCCTGCTGGTGGCCAACCGCGGCGAGATCGCCTGCCGCGTGATGCGCACCGCACGCGCCATGGGCCTGCGCACCGTGGCCGTGTACTCCGACGCCGACGCCAACGCCCGCCACGTGCGCGAAGCCGACGAGGCCGTGCGCCTGGGCCCGGCCGCCGCCCGCGAGAGCTACCTGAAGGTGGAAGCGGTGGTGGAAGCCGCCAAGCGCACCGGCGCCGGCGCCATTCACCCCGGCTACGGCTTTCTCTCCGAGAATGGCGCCTTCGTCGAAGCGCTGGACGCCGCCGGCATCACCTTCGTCGGCCCGCCCGCCTCGGCGATTGCCGCCATGGGTGACAAATCCGCCGCCAAGGCGCGCATGGCCAACGCCGGCGTACCGCTGGTGCCGGGCTACCACGGCGACGACCAGGACGACGACCTGCTGCGCCGCGAAGCCGACCAGATCGGCTACCCGGTGCTGCTCAAGGCCAGCGCCGGCGGTGGTGGCAAGGGCATGCGCGTGGTCGAGAGCGGCGAGAACTTCCAGGCCGCGCTGGACGGCTGCCGCCGCGAATCCCAGGCCGCCTTCGGCGACACCCGCATGCTGATCGAGAAGTACCTGACCCAGCCGCGTCACGTCGAGGTCCAGGTGTTCTGCGACTCCCACGGCAACGGCGTCTACCTGTTCGAGCGCGACTGCTCCGTGCAGCGCCGCCACCAGAAGGTGCTGGAAGAAGCCCCGGCCCCCGGCATGTCCCCGGAGCTGCGCCGCGAGATGGGCGAAGCCGCCGTGCGCGCCGCCAAGGAGATCGGCTACGTCGGCGCCGGTACCGTCGAGTTCCTGCTCGACAAGGATGGCTCGTTCTACTTCATGGAGATGAACACCCGCCTGCAGGTGGAGCACCCCGTCACCGAGATGATCACCGGCCAGGACCTGGTCGAGTGGCAGCTGCGCGTGGCCATGGGCGAAGCGCTTCCGCTCCAGCAGGACGAGCTGACCATCACCGGCCACAGCTTCGAGGCGCGCCTCTACGCCGAAGACCCGGAGCAGGACTTCCTGCCCGCCACCGGCTCGCTGACCCGCTTCGCCATGGACCTGAAGGGTGCCGGACTCGACCCGCGCCAGGTGCGCCTGGACAGCGGCGTGGAAACCGGCGACGTGGTCTCCATGCACTACGACCCCATGCTCGCCAAGCTGATCGTCCACGGCGACGACCGCGACCAGGCGCTGGCCACCCTCAACCGGGCGCTGGCCGCGCTGGACGTGCAGGGCGTGGTCACCAACCGCGCCTTCCTGCAGCGCCTGGCCACCCACCCCGCGTTCAAGGCGTGCGATCTCGACACCCGCTTCATCGAGAAGAACGAGGCCACCCTCTTCGCACCCAAGCAGTACAGCATCGAAGAGTACGCCGGCGCTGCGCTGATCGGCCTCAACCAGCTCGCCCGTGAGTGCGAGAGCGACTCGCCGTGGGACCGTCACGACGGCTTCCGCCTCAACGCCCCGCACACCATCCGCATCGCCCTGTGCGACCCGGCCGTGGCGCAGGTGCATGACGCCGAAGGCGTGGTGATCGTGGAAGGCACCCGTGCCAGCGGCGCCGATCCGTGGGACCTGACCATCGGCAGCGAGACCCTCACCGCCCGCTTGCAGCACCTGGAAGGCGACGCCGTAGCCGTGACCCTCAACGGCCACCGCCGCCGCCTGCAGGCCCGCCGCGACGGTAACGTCGTCGTCATGGTCGACCCGCGTGGCGAAACCCGCCTGTTCTGGCGCCGCATCGACGCCATCGACCACGGCCACCACGAAGCCGAATCGACCCTCACCGCGCCGATGCACGGCACCGTGGTCGCGCTGCTGGTGGAAGCCGGCCAGAAGGTGGAGAAAGGCATGCCGCTGATGGTCATGGAAGCCATGAAGATGGAACACACCATGACCGCCCCCGCCGACGGCCACGTGGAAAGCTTCCACTTCAACGCCGGCGACACGGTAGGCCAGGGCGACGTGCTGCTCGAGTTCGCTCCGGCAGAGTAATCGACCAGCCAAGGCGAGCGGCACCGGGGACAGGTCGCAGAGGGGGTCCGATGCCAGGGATGGCATCGGTAGCGCCCAAGGATGGGTTCACAGCGCCCCCTCGAAGACCTGTCGCCCGATCAGCCGCGGCTCATGGCCACGGCCAAGAACAGGATAGGAGTGGAGAAGATGGCATTTCCCAAGCGCGTGCGCCTGGTCGAGGTCGGCCCCCGCGACGGGTTGCAGAACGAACCCAACCCGATCGACACGGCCACCAAGCTGGAACTGATCGACCGACTGGGCGCCGCCGGCCTAACGTACATCGAAGCGGCCAGCTTCGTCTCGCCCAAGTGGGTGCCGCAGATGGCCGACCACCGCGAAGTGATGACCGGCCTCAAGCGCCGCCAGGGTGTCACCTACGCCGCCCTCACCCCCAACCTCAAGGGGCTGGAAGCGGCGCTGGAGTGCGGCGTGGAGGAAGTGGCGGTATTCGGCGCGGCAAGTGAAGCCTTCTCGCAGAAGAACATCAACTGCTCCGTCGCCGAATCGCTGGAGCGCTTCGCCCCTGTGCTGGAGCGAGCCAGAGAGGCCAACGTGCGCGTGCGCGGCTACGTCTCCACCGTGCTCGGCTGCCCCTACGAAGGCGAGATCGCCCCGGCCAAGGTGGCCGAGGTGAGCAAGGCGCTGTTCGATATGGGCTGCTACGAAGTCTCGCTCGGCGACACCATCGGCGTCGGCACCCCGCTCGCCGCCAAGCGCATGATCGAAGCCGTGAGCCGCGACATTCCCATGGAAAAGCTCGCTGCCCATTTCCACGACACCTACGGCCAGGCGCTGGCCAACCTCTACGCCGTGCTGGAAGAAGGCATCAGCGTGGTGGACAGCTCCGTCGCCGGCCTCGGCGGCTGCCCCTACGCCAAGGGCGCCTCCGGCAACGTGGCCAGTGAAGACGTCGTCTACCTGCTCAACGGCCTCGGCATCGACACCGGCATCGACCTGAACACGCTCGCCGAAACCGGCACCTGGATCACCCAGACCATCGGTCGGCCGAACCGCTCCAAGGTGGGCGTGGCACTGGCGGCGAAGTAAGCCGCCAACAGAAACGCAAAGCCCCTGAGCCAGATAGCTGGCTCAGGGGCTTTTTCAGGTAATACCGTCACGCTTCACGCGAAACTTTGCGACAATCTTGGAACTGAGAGGCGGTGAAAAATTGTCCAGCAACAGCGGCTAATGATGCATTATTCGTAGTGGCTCCATAGCCTGAGAACCTTCACCATTCGTCCTCAAGCACCTGGTAGATGAGGCGACGCTGAATATCGATGCGGCGTGAATAGGCCCCCGCGAGATCACCAACAAGCTTCTCGAACGGCGGTGGCCTGCGAAACGGATCTTCCGCTATCAGCGCCAGCAGTTCCTGAGCTTTTGGCTTGAGGCCGCTGGAAGCCAACTTATTTGCATCTTTCTGGGCTTGCTTCGTGTAGACCAACTTCCAAGTCACCAGTCCAGATCCTGATCGCACTCATCCACGGGCACATCCATCCCCTCACGGATAGACTCCCGCATACCGGGTACAGAGAGCAGGTAAAGCGTTTCCTGAATGGCCGACCAGTCTTCTTGGGATATCAGAACCGCTGTGTTCCGCTTGCCCGTGATAAGGATGGGTTGGTGAGACTCGGCCGTTTCATCAATCAACCGGTAAAGATTGCTGCGCGCCTCAGTTGCTGTGATGCCGGTCATAACGCACCTCTCGAGGATTCAACTTTCAAGCAAGTGTACGCTTTTAGGTACGTACGTCAAGGCGAACGCTTTGGATGGCGCATCGATATTTCCGATAAGATCGGTCCCGCGCCTGGACTTGGCTTTTCTTTTTATTTTGTATAGTTTTTGCACAAATAATCTCGCTTGGGGGGAGACAAGGCCATGCAGCTGTTGCTTGCGGGTGCCAGTGGCGGTATCGGCTTTGCCATGTTGCGCCAGTTGCTGCGGGAGGATCGCTGGCAGCGTGTTTATGCCTTGTACCGCCGCCCTTCCCCAGCCCTGCAGGCATTGGCGAGGGATCAGCCACGCCTGCAACTGATTCAGGTCGATCTCTCCTCGGATCGGGCTCTCGAAGCGTTGCCCGCAAAGCTCGAAGGCCCCTTGAACTGGGTGATCAACACCACCGGGCTGCTGCACGACAGGGAAAGCGGCATGCAGCCGGAGAAATCGCTGCAGCAGCTTCAGCGCACCAACCTGATGGCAGGCTTCGAAGTCAATGCCGCCAACCACCTGCTGCTGCTCAAGGCGCTCGAGCCACTGTTGGCCAGGCGGGAACCGCTGAAGATCGCCTCGCTGTCTGCCAGGGTGGGAAGCATCGGGGATAATCGGCTGGGCGGATGGTACAGCTATCGCGCGAGCAAGGCGGCGCTCAATCAGCTGATGCATACCCTGGCGATCGAGATGACGCGGCTGAATCGGCAGAGCGTTTGCGTGACGCTGCACCCCGGCACCACCGATAGCGAGCTGTCACGTCCTTTCCAGGCGCGTGTGCCGTCGCACAAGCTCTTCACACCGGAGTTTGCGGCGGGCCGGCTTCTCGACGTAATTGAAGGATTGACGCCTGTAGAGACGGGAAGATGCTTTGCCTGGGATGGCGAGGTAATACCCTGGTAGCGCTGCGGATCGGCAAGCCGGTCCGTCAGGCCTGTTCTGGAAGCTTAAGCGTAGAGACCATCGAAAAAACCCCGAAGGTGGTTTTCACCCTCGGGGTTCGTTTCAGCCATCATGGTCCGCCTTGCCGCGGCGGGCCCAAGGCTCAGCGGTGCAGGTCGAAGCGGTCGTTCTCCATCACCTTGACCCAGCCTTTGACGAAGCGGTCGAGCATCCGCTCTTCGCCCCCGTTCGCGGCATACTCCTCGGCGATGGCGCGCAGCTGGGAGTTGGAGCCAAAGACGAGATCGACGCGGGTGGCGCTCCACTTCTTCTCACCCGTCTTGCGGCTGCGGCCGATGAAGTGCTCCTCGCTGTCGTCGGTCGGCTCCCACACGGTGCCCATGTCGATCAGGTTGACGAAGAAGTCGTTCGTCAGCTGGCCTGGGCGGTCGGTGAAGATGCCTTCCTCACTGTCACCCACATTGACGCCAATGGCGCGCATGCCACCTAACAACGCCGTCATCTGCGGCACGCTGAGGTTGAGCATGAAGGCACGGTCGATCATCAGGTGCTCGGCGGGAATGGAGGTCGCCTGGGGCTGCATGTAGTTGCGGAAGGCGTCGTGCCTCGGCTCCAGGTAGGCGATGGTATCCACCTCTGTCATCTCCTGGGTGGCATCGGTGCGACCCGGGGTGAACGGCACCGTGATGGTGTGGCCGGCCGCCTTGGCCGCCATCTCGACCCCGACGCTGCCGCCCAGCACGATCATGTCCGCCAGCGAGATGTTGGCGTCGGAGTCGTTCTTGATCTGCTCGAGCCGGTCGATCACCTCGAATACGCCAGAGCGTTTGTTGATGTCCCAGCCGGTCTGCGGCTCGAGACGGATACGCGCACCGTTGGCACCGCCGCGGTGGTCGGTCTGGCGGTAGGTGCAGGCCGACGCCCAGGCGGTACCCACCAACTGCTTGGCGGTGAGGCCGGAGTCGGCGATCTGCTGCTTGAGCGTGGCGATCTGCTGCTCGTCGACCAGCGGCCCCTGGTGCTCGGGCACCGGGTCCTGCCAGATCAGCTCCTCGCTGGGCACCTGCGGGCCGAGGTAGCGGGCGCGCGGGCCCATGTCACGATGCAGCAGCTTGTACCAGGCCCGGGCGAACTCGTCGGCGAGCACGTCCGGGTTCTCGTGGTACTCCTTGGAAATCTCGAGGTAGGCCGGGTCGGTAATCATCGCCATGTCGGCAGTGTTCATCACCGGCGGGTTCTTCTTGCCTTCCACGTGGGCGTCCGGCACCCAGTAGCCCTCCTTGACCTCGACCGGCTCCCACTGATTGGCACCGGCGGGCGACTTCTTGACCTCCCACTGGTGGGCAAAAATGGTGTTGAGGTAGGAGTTGTCCCACTGGGTCGGCGTCGGGGTCCAGGCTCCCTCTAGCCCGGAGGTAATGGTGTACTCCCCCAGGCCGGTTTCGTGCTTGTTGGCCCAGCCGATCCCCTGCTCGTGAATCCTTGCCCCTTCGGGTGCATCGCCGACAGCGTCCGCCGGCCCGTTGCCGTGCATCTTGCCGAAGGTGTGGCCGCCCACGGTGAGAGCAACGGTTTCGCGATCGTTCATGCCCATGCGGGCAAAGGTCTCGCGTACGTCCTTGGCGGACTTCATCGCATCGGGAACCCCATTGGGTCCTTCCGGATTGACGTAGATAAGCCCCATCTGCACCGCCGCGAGCGGGTTATCAAGGGTACGGCTGCCGTCCTCCCAGCTGCCGGTATAGCGTTCATCGTTGGTCGAGAGCCACTCGGTCTCTGGGCCCCAGTAGATGTCATCCTCCGGTGCCCAGATGTCGGAGCGGCCGAAGCCGAAGCCGAAGGTGCGAAAGCCCATCGTCTCCAGCGCCCGGTTGCCGGCAAAGACCATCAGGTCGGCCCAGGAGATCTTCTCGCCGTACTTCTGCTTGATCGGCCAGAGCAGACGGCGCGCCTTGTCCAGGTTGCCGTTGTCGGGCCAGCTGTTGAGCGGCGCGAAGCGTTGGGCGCCGGTCCCGCCGCCGCCGCGGCCGTCGAGCGCGCGGTAGGTGCCGGCCGCGTGCCACGACATCCGAATGAAGAACGGGCCGTAGTGGCCCCAGTCGGCGGGCCACCACTCTTGCGAATCGGTCATCAGCGCGTCGACATCGGCGGTGAGTTCATCGACATCGAGCTGGGAAAAGGCTTCGGCGTAGCTGAAGTCGGCACCGAACGGGCTGGCGTCGGGATGCTTCTGGTGCAGCACATTGAGGGTAAGCTGGTCGGGCCACCAATGCTCGTTGCCCTGCAGGCGATGAGTCGTACGCGCAGCCCACTCCGGGCGTGTAGGCTTCTGATCCGTCACGGCATTTCTCCTCGGCAAGTTGGAGGCCTACAGGGCTTTCGAGGCACAGATGGCACATCGCCTTGTTCTTGTTGGGCCCTTCTGAACTGCGCCAGAAAGGCGGGCGACACCCTGTAAACCGGCTAATACAGTGAAGGATTCAGATGCCAAGCCGTCAAGGCGAGCACAGGCTTTCGCTCCGATAGGAACAACCTATGACGGGGCTTACCCTTCAGCCCAGCAAGAGCCGTTGGTCGATCGGCCGGAATTCGCTCGCCGCCTTGACCAAGGAAGCGGCCGTGAGCTGGGGCACGCCGTAGACTTCCACCGCCTTACCATGGACCTGGCGGATTTTGTCTATCAGCAGATCGAAGTCGCCGTCACCCGAGACCAGCACGATGACATCCGCCTTCTCGGCGTACTCGATGGCATCGAGGGTGATGCCGACATCCCAGTCGCCCTTGGCGGAACCGTCCGATCGTTGTATGTAGGGCTTCAGCTTTACCTCGAAGCCGATGGCGCGGAGGATATTCTGGAACTCCCGCTGCTTCTGGTCGCCCCGGTCGATGGCGTAGGCAAAGGCTTTGACGACCTCCCTGCCCCGGGTCACCTCTTTCCAGAAGGCGTTGTAATCGAAGTTGCGCCGATAGGCTTCGCGAACGGTGTAGTAGACGTTCTGGACGTCCACGAATATAGCCACTTTAACCATTTGCTTGTTCTCGCTCGTAAGGTGGCGGCAAACGCTGCGCCCCGAGCCAGTATGAACTGACCCGGGGCGCCTGAGTGCTCCGGCGTTGCTACCTTTGGCCGGCTTACACCGCCACGCCTGCGCGCTTGGCCCGGTGGGCGTGGAGCTTCTTGTAGCTTTCGATCAGGCGCTGGTGCTTCTCAAGGCCTTCGAGCTGCATGTTGGTAGGCGTCAGGCCGTAGAAGCAAACGCTGCCGTCAACCGAGCCCACCACCGCAGCCATGGTCGTCTCGCCGAACATGCGGGTGAGGTTGTGCCGGTAGTCGTCGAGTTCCAGCTCGTCGTCGAGCACGATTTCCAGCACCGCCGCCATGGCCTGGTAGAACAGCCCGCGCTCCACGGTGTTGTCGTTGTACTGCTGGAACATCTCGACCCTCTCAAGCGCCTCGGCGTGCTGCCCTAGCGCCAGGTGGATCAGCAGCTTTAGCTCAAGGATGGTGAGCTGGCCCCACACGGTGTTCTCGTCGAACTCGATGCCGATCAGGGTGATGATGCTCATGTGCTCGTCGAGCTGGCTCTCCTCCAGGCGCTCCAGCAGGCCGGCCAGCTGTTTGTCACTCAGGGCGTGGAGGTTGAGGATGTCCTCGCGGTAGTCCAGCGCCATGTTGGTGTTGTCCCAGATCAGGTCGTCGACCGGGTACACCTCGGAGTAGCCCGGCACCAGGATGCGGCACACCGGCGCGCCCAGGTCCTCGTGCACGGCCATGTAGGCCTCGAGGCCCAGCTCTTCGAGGATACCGAACAGGGTGGCGGCTTCCTCAGCATTGGTGCCGGAAAAATCCCAGTCGGCGAACTCGAACTCGCTCCTGGCGCTGAAGAAGCGCCAGGAGACCAGCCCCGAGGAGTCGATGAAGTGTTCGACGAAGTTGTTCGGCTCGGTCACGGCCTGGGAGTTGAAGGTCGGCGGCAGGAAGTCGTTCAGCCCTTCGAAGCTGCGGCCCTGCAGCAGCTCGGTGAGGCTGCGCTCCAGCGCCACCTCGAAGCTGGGGTGGGCACCGAAGGAGGCGAACACACCGCCGGTGCGCGGGTTCATCAGGGTCACGCACATCACCGGGAACTGGCCGCCAAGAGAGGCGTCCTTGACCAGTACCGGGTAGCCCTGGGCTTCCAGCGCCTGGATACCCTCGAGAATGCCCGGGTAGCGCTCGAGCACTTCCATGGGCACGTCGGGCAGCGCCAGCTCCTGCTCGAGGATCTCGCGCTTCACCGCCCGCTCGAAGATCTCGGAGAGGCACTGTACCTGCGCTTCCTGCAGCGTGTTGCCGGCGCTCATGCCGTTGCTGAGGTAGAGGTTCTCGATCAGGTTGGAGGGAAAGTAGACCGTCTCGCCGTCCGACTGGCGCACGAAGGGCAAGGCGACGATACCCCGCTCCCGCTTGCCGGAGTTGGTGTCGATCAGGTGCGAGCCGCGCAGCTCGCCCTCGGGGTCGTAGATCTCGCGGGTATAGTCGTCGAGGATGCCTTCGGGCAGCTCGTCGTTGGGCCCGGGCTGGAACCACTCCTCATTGGGATAGTGCACGAAGGCGCTATTCGCGATCTCTTCGCCGAAAAACTGGTCGTTGTAGAAGAAGTTGCAGCTCAGGCGTTCGATGAACTCGCCAAGCGCGGAGCACAACGCGCTCTCCTTCGTTGCACCCTTGCCGTTGGTGAAGCACATCGGCGAGGCGGCGTCGCGGATGTGCAGCGACCACACGTGGGGCACGATGTTACGCCAGGAAGCGATCTCGATCTTCATGCCCAGCTCGGCCAGCATGCCGGACATGTTGGCGATGGTCTGCTCCAGCGGAAGGTCCTTGCCCTCGATCCAGGTGTAGGCTTCCTCGTCGGGCTGCACCATCAGCAACGCCTGGGCGTCCTCGTCGAGGTTCTCCACCGTCTCGATCTGGAACTCGGGCCCGGTCTGCACCACCTTCTTGACCGTACAGCGGTCGATGGAGCGCAGGATGCCTTCGCGGTCCTTCTCGGAGATATCTTCCGGCAGCTCGACCTGGATCTTGAAGATCTGGTTGTAGCGGTTTTCCGGATCGACAATGTTGTTCTGGGAAAGCCGGATATTCTCTGTGGGAATGTTGCGCGCCAGGCAGTAAACCCGCACGAAGTAGGCCGCACACAGCGCGGAGGACGCCAGGAAGTAGTCGAACGGACTTGGTGCCGAGCCGTCGCCCTTGTAGCGAATGGGCTGGTCGGTGATGACGGTGAAATCGTCAAACTTGGCTTCAAGCCTGAGATTTTCGAGAAAATTGACCTTGATTTCCATGGAGCACCGGACGAGTTGGCGTGGGCAGTACGAGGTGGGAAAACCCGCCATTATCCAGCTTTTCGCACCAGGCGTCATGACAGGGTTACAAAAAGGCACCTATAGCGGACCCTGCCCCTGCCGCCGCAGTGCCTCGATGCGTGCCTCCAAAGGCTGTTGAAAACTTGCCACCATGCTTCGTCAGGCAGCGGGAAGAGGCCTCGATTGCCCGGCCCCTGCCGCGGCAGGCTGTCAAAGACCTCGAAGAAGATTGCCAGAAGCGTGGGCTCGGTTGGCTCATTCTTCACCCTCCGCCTGGCGATGTCTCACCATCAGCACATGCAAGCCATTCGGCACGTCATCGAACTCCCGGTCATGCTGGAAGCCCGCCTTGGCAAACGCTCGCTGCGAGGCCAGGTTATCAGGCGCCGCACAAGCAATGAGGAAAGGCACCGACGGGTCGGCGAGGGCTTGCTCGGCGACCATCCGAATGGCGCTGGATCCTATCCCCCTGCCCACGGCGTCGCGCTCGCCGATCATGATATCGATGTCGATCACGCTGGCGGGGATGTCGGTAAGATCCGCCACATCCAACTCCTCACGGGTGGGGTGCTGCCACAGCACCAGCCCCACCTTTCGCCCATCGGCTTCAATGATGGCTCGCCAGTACCCGCCGGATAAAGGCAGACACAGCGATTCGAGATTCTCCTCGGGATCACCCCACCTTTCGCGGACGTGCGGGGCGCTTAGCCATTTTTCAACGAGAGGCAGTTCACCCTCACTGAACGGAACAAGACGTACTCTCATGATGGGTGCCTTTGTCGCCCGCACTCTTTTTCGTGCTTCCTTGCGTGCGATGTCGCTTCTCGGACTACGCTCCTGGGTACACAAACCGCATGCCAGTTGCAACGGCAGCAGGACAGGAGAAATTCATGAGCCAACGGATTCTGATGGTGCTGACCTCCCACGACCAGCTCGGCGATACCGGCAAGCCCACCGGTTTCTGGCTGGAGGAGCTGGCGGCGCCCTACTACGCCTGCCTTGACGCCGGCGCCGAGGTGGTACTCGCTTCCCCCAAGGGAGGCCAGCCGCCGCTGGACCCCAAGAGCGACGACGAGGACAGCCAGACCGAAGCCACCCGCCGTTTCAAGGAGGATGCCAAGGCCAGCAAGCTCTCGCCAGCACTCACCGCCTGAGCGAGATCAGTGCCGACGACTTCGACGGGGTCTTCTATCCCGGCGGCCACGGCCCGCTATGGGACCTGGTCGACGATGCCGACTCCATCCGCCTGATCGAAGCCTTCTGGGCACAGCAGAAGCCGGTAGCCGCGGTGTGCCACGCCCCCATCGTGCTGCTGCATGCTCGTGATCCCGAGGGTCAGCCGATCATTCGCGGCCGCCAGGTCACCGGCTTCACCAATGAAGAGGAAGACGCGGTCGGCCTTACGGATATCGTGCCGCTCCTGGTGGAGAATGCCCTCAAGGAAGGCGGGGCGCACTACACCAAGGCCGACGTCTTCGCCCCCTATACCCGTCGCGACGGCCAACTGATCACGGGGCAGAACCCGCCCTCCTCCGAGCCGACCGCCAAGCTGCTGCTGGAGGCATTGTCGAGCTCCCCGCAATTAGGCTAGAAGCGCCAGGTCGCCCCCAGCAGAGGGCCGCTCATCGATACGTCAATGCGGGTCCCCGCCTCCTCGCGATCCACCGCCAGGTGGCGATACCCCGCCGAAAGCGTGAAGGCGTCACTAGCCTGATAGTTGCCTGTGGCCACCAATTGCCAGGTAGTGTCGGCGCCGACGCCGAAACCCCCGATATCGGCATGCAGCAGCGTCGACCACAGCGGGGTCCAGGTCGAACGCAGCCGCGCGGCCAGAATCGGGTCGACCCAGCGCTCGGTGTCGCTTGCACCGAGCCCTAGGGCCGGCACGGCCACCTCCGCCTCGATCCGCCAGGCCCGTGCACCCGCGAGTAAGTCCAGGCGGTGGCTTGGCTCACTCACCGCCTGATAGCCTGCCGCCGCCGTAAACGAGCGCTGGCTCAACTTGCCCTCGATGGCCACCCCAGGTGGCAGCACACCCTCGTGGCTGAGCGAGGCCCAGGTCAGGTCGCCGAACAGCACCCAGCGGTCGCGCCGGGCGCTAGCGGTCATGAAGAAGGCACCGTCCAGGTCATCGAGGAGATCGCCAAAAGAGCGCGAGGTTCCGATCGTGGGGGCTCCCGCCAGGGGCCGGACATCGCCCGACAGGCCGGCCATCCAGGCATAGGGGGTGAGCTGGAAGCGCCAGGCATCGCCGCTGGCTGCGGCTTGGGACGCATGCCCCGGCGCGGCCATACCCAAGCTCGTGGCCAAGGCCAACGCCAGCGGGAGTGGTCTGATCTTGATCGACATGCTCACAGGCGGTCCTCCTTGTAGATGCGTCCGGCCTTCATGATCAGGCGCAGATGACGCTCCGGGTCGGCCAGGAAGTCGAGGCTTTGGCCGGGATCGCCGTCGACCACCAGCAGGTCGGCCAGGGCGCCGGGCTCGATACGCCCGAGCGTGCCGGGATAGGGGCTGCGCGGGCCACAGAGCGAAAGCAGCGCGCCGTTGCGGCCGGTGGCCATGGCCAGGGCCGTCAGCGGGTCGTAGAAGCGCGTCAGCTTGGCCAGGTGGCGCAGCTGGTTCGGTGTGTTCTGGGGGTTGAAGAGGATGTCGGTGCCCCAGGCCGTCTGGACATTGAAACGCTGCGCCATCTCGTACGCACGAACCGTGCCCTCGGCCACCTGGCGCTGGGCCTCGCGGCGAGCCGCATCAGGATAGACATTGGCGTCCTCATCCTGCAGGAAGGGCTGCAGGCTCCACCAGGCGCCCTCACCGGCCATCATCCGCACGCTCTCTTCATCGGCCAGCTGGCCGTGCTCGATGGAGCGAACCCCGGCCCGCAAGGCACGCTGAATGCCCCGCGGCGTGTAGACGTGGGCCATCACGTAGGTCCCCCAGTCCTCGGCGGCCTGGACGCCGGCGCGCAGCTCCCGCTCGGTGAACTGGGTACTGTCCAGAGGATCGTAGGCGGACGCCACCCCACCACCGGCCATCAGCTTGATCTGGGAGGCGCCGAGCATCAGCTGTTCCCGGGTGCGCCTGAGCACCTCGGCCTCACCGTCGGCGATCGCCGCCACCCCCTGGCGCTCCTGCTCGCTCAAGGACGTGGTGCTGCCGCGGGGCACCTCGTGGCGCATGCGAAAGTCGCCATGGCCGGAGGTCTGGGAAATCATCGCTCCGGCGGGAAAGATGCGCGGCCCGGCAACGATGCCCTCGTCGATGGCGCGCTTGAGCGCGAAGGACGGCCCGCCCGCATCGCGCACCGAGGTCACCCCGCGCATCAGCGTTCGCTCGGCCTCGCGGGCCGCCACCAGATGCACATAGCCCACATCGGCGGTCATCGCCGCCACCTGGGTAATGGCGGCCAGCGTGGTATGCCAGTGGGCATCGATCAGCCCCGGCATCAGCACGCGACCGCCGCAGTCGATCACCTCCGCCCCTTCGGACTCGGCATCACCCGGCAGGAGGTCCTGAATGCGCCCATCGGCAACGCGCACCGCCACGTTATCGCGCAATGGCGCGCCGCTGCCGTCGAACAATCGCAGGTTGGTTAACAGCAGCGGGCCGTCCTGGCGCTGCGGTTGGGCACTCACCGCCTCGGGACCGTGCAGGCCTGCAAACATCGCCATGACGGCGGCCGTCCCGCCCAGGAAATAGCGACGAGTGATCTCCGCCATCATTCGTTCATGGAAATGCTGCAACAACGGCGTACCGCAACTACAGGCGCCATGGGCGTGATAGGCCGAAGGCGTCAACGGCGACAATGGACGAATGGCAGGCTGCATGGGGGATCCTCTGAGGAGGCAAGCGACGCCTGAGGTTATCAACGCTGGGATTTTCAACGGCTAAGCCACAAGCCGCTGATATAACGTCATATGCACGGCTGGTGGGCTCACCGAAATGTAACAACATGAAATTAGTCCAGAACGCTTCCTCGCTCCACCCCCTACTGCCCCCTTGCGACTTCACGACGAGAGCAACCCGCGCCGGCGAAGCCGAGTCCTCGGCCAGACAAGGCACGGAAGACTAAAGGGGCTGCCCAGCGGGCAGCCCCCGACAGTTCACCAGTTGCCCACCTTGAACTCCAGACCGTAGTTGTTCAGCAGCGGCGGCATCGGCTTGCTGCTCAGCAGGCGCGTCGGTGGATTCAGCTGGAACTCCCTGCCCTCCAGCAGTCGGGACAACATCATGCTGGTCACCAGCAGCACCACATGGCGACCGGGGCAGATCCCGGGGCCGCCGCTGAACGGCATCAGCGGCCAGTTCCCTATCGCCCCTGGCTCCAGCCACAGGTCAGGATCGAACCGGTTGGCATTGTTCAGATGGCGTTCGTCGCGGTGGAAGTAGGGCGCCAGCATCAGCAGCGAGGTTTCGGCGGGCATCGTGCCGTTTTCCCATTCGGTTACCTCGGTTGACTGGCGCAGCACCAGGGGTGTGGTAGGCCACAGGCGCAGCGCTTCAAGCACACAGGCTCTCAGGAAATCGAGCTTGGGGGCCGGCTGGCCACTGTTTGCTTCAATCTCGTCCTGGGCTCGCTCGGCCTGATTGGGGTGGGCCGCCAGCAGTGCCAGGGCCCGAAACGTCGTCATCCCGGCCGGGTCGAAGGCAAACAGGTATTGCGGGACCTGATGCTCGGGCTGGGTAGTATCGGTGACGGGCTGCTTGGCAATTTCCGCAGCCAGGCTACCCGCCTCACCGCGCTTGAGATAGACGCGAATGCGCTCCAGGAACGTCTCCTTGAGGTCATCGTGGCCCGGATGCAAGAAAGCCCAGTTACCGGCCGAGCGCAGCTTTTCCAGCATCTCGGTCAGGGCATGGTCGTCGCTTGCGGTATCCCCCAGCACCACGCGTCGTACCACGCGATTCCAGGTCGCTTCGAACATATCCCAGTCAAGCTTGGCGTGATTCTGCGCAACATGGTTGAGCAGGGCGTCTGCTTCCTGCTCCACCACCTTGGCAAATCGTGCGCCCAGGCCATGCACAGGACACTCGCTCTGCAGCACCTCTTCATTGAAATGGCGCCGTTCGGCACGCTCGGCGCCATGAGACACCAGTGACATGTCAGGCTCGAAATGTTCTAGCGCTTTCTGCTTGGCCCATTCGGCAGTGGAGAACGGTTCAGGCGTCTCGTTCAATACGCGATTGGCATGCTCAGGGTCGAGCACCAGCGCCATCGGCTTGCTCTCGGGCGTATTCAGCATCAGCGGGCCAGGGCCGTACTTCTCGTTGAGCTGCTGCAGCCGGCTTATGGCGCGCTGGTCAAGGCCTAGCTTTTCTGCCGCCCCCACCACCTTGGGGCGCCGAATGATCACGCCCTTGGCAATATTGGGCGCGATGACATCGCTCATCACGGCAAGCGTTTCGCTCACGGTGGCGGTGGGCAATGCGCGGTGAACCGAATCCTTCGTCATGTCACTCTCCTTTTGCCAGACTTCCCTACCGGCAAGTCTAGTTGCGAGCGCCGATGAAGCTACCGCCAAGCGCGTCATCGCTGCCAAGTACACAATTTCTTACCAACGAGCCTGGCAGCAGGCAGCCGCAAGCGGCCGTGCCACTCCCGCCCGGCCGCCTTCTTCGCTAGGATGAGAGGTTTTTGGTTTCGAGGAACCGTCCATGCAAGCCTCTCTCGAGCAGCGCGCACTCAAGATATCCATCGTCGCCACCCTGCTGGTAGCGAGCCTGGGGGTCACCTTCGGCCTGCTCGCCGGCTCCCAGTCGATCCTCTTCGACGGGGTGTTCTCCACCATCGACGCCGCCATGTCGGCGCTGTCGCTGGTGGTGGCCCGCCTGGCGGTGCGCGAGGCCAGCCAGCGCTTCCAGCACGGCTACTGGCACCTGGAGCCGCTGGTGGCGGCCCTCAACGGCAGCATCCTGATGCTGCTGTGCTTCTATGCCTTCCTCAACGCCCTGCTGGGGCTGATGGAAGGCGGCCAGGCGCTGGCCTTCGACGTGGCAATCGCCTATGCCGTGGTGGTGGCCACGATGTGCTACGCCATGGTGTTCTACCAGCGGCGAATCAATCGCCGCGCCCAGTCCGAGTTCGTGCGCATCGACATGCAGGGCTGGCTGATGGCGGCCCTCATCACCACCTCGCTGATGGTGGCCTTCACCATCGGGCTGCTGCTGCAGGGCACCGAGTGGGAACACCTGACCCCTTACATCGATTCGCTGCTGCTGGTGGTGCTCACGGTCTGCTTCATGCCGGTGCCCATCGGCATCGTGCGCCGCGCCCTGCGCGAGATCCTGCTGATCGCCCCCGACGACATCGACCGCGAAGTGCACGCCGCCATGGCGCCGGTGATGCAGCGCGAGGGGCTGATCGACTACTACAGTCATGTGGCCAAGGCCGGACGCGGCCACTACATCGAGATCCACATCGTCACCACGCCGGAGTTCGCCGCCGAGCGCGGCATCGCCACGCTCGACGAGATCCGCGAGGAGATCGCCGCCAAGCTGAGCCCACCGCCCGAGCGGCGCTGGTTCACGGTGGCCTTTACCGCCGACCCGCGCTGGGCCTAGCCGACTTAGGGGCTATGCTGGGAGGACATTCGATTCCTGTGCGCGCATGCAGCGCGCCCCATCGAGGAGCGCATGGAAGATCGCAAGGAAGGGAGCGAGGAGAAAGCCAAGGAGGAGCGGAAGGAACCGCACAATCTGATCGAGCTGCTGGACACCATCGAGGCGATCGAAACGCCTTCCGGCAAGCTGCGCTTCGGCGAAGTGCTGGATGCCACCGGTCGGCGCTCCTTCGGCCCCTTGCTGCTGCTGGCCGGGCTGGTCACGCTGGCACCGGTGATCAGCGGCATCCCCGGCGTGCCCTCGCTGATGGGCTTCTTTACCTTCCTGGTGTGCGGACAGCTGCTGATCGGTCGCCATACCTTCTGGCTGCCGGCCTGGCTGCGCAATCGGCAGCTTTCACGCGACAAGGTGCACAGGGGTCTCGGCTGGATGCGCAAGCCGTCGCGCCTGATCGACCGGCTGATCCAGCACCGCATCTCGTTCATGACCGGCACGCGGGGCATACAGATGACCGCCCTGGCATGCTTCGTGCTCTCGGTTGCCATGCCGCCCATGGAGCTGGTACCGCTGACGGTGAACATCGCGGGCGTGGCGCTGACCCTGTTCGGGCTGGCGATCATGGCTAGCGACGGCCTGCTGTCGATCCTGGCCTTCCTCGTCACCGGCGCCAGCCTGTTCACCATGCTCTACTTCCTGTTGTAGGAGGCCGCATGCTCCCGCTCGAACGCCTGCAGGCTGCCCAGCGCAGCATTGCCGATACACTCCTGCCCACCCCGCTGCTGCTCGACCATGCCCTTTCGGATCGCCTCGGCCGGCGGGTCTGGCTCAAGGGCGAGCTGTTCCAGCGCACCGGCTCGTTCAAGTCGCGCGGCGCCCTGCACTGGGTGCGCAGCGCCGACGAAGCGGAGCTGGCCGGCGGGTTGGGCGCCGTCTCGGCTGGCAATCATGCCCTGGGGTTGGCCTGGGCGGCGCGCCAGGTTGGTGCGCCGGTGACCATCGTGATGCCGGACAATGCCAGCGCGTTCAAGGTGGAAGGCAGCCGCGAACTCGGCGCCGAGGTGATCCTCCACGGCGATATCAACGCAGCCTGGGAGCTGATGCACCGGCTAGTGGCAGAACGCGGCCTGACCCTGGTGCACCCCTATGACGACGAGCGGATCATCGCCGGCCAGGGCACGGTGGGCCTGGAAATACTCGAACAGGCGCCGCAGGCCTCCGCCATCGTATGCCCGGTCGGCGGCGGCGGCCTCATCGCCGGAATCGGCTCGGTGGTCGCAGCATTGCGCCCCGAGCTAGCCGTGTTCGGCGTGGAGCCGGAGGGCGCCGCCAGCATGGCCCAGGCCTGGGCCTACGGCTCCCCTGCGCGGCTGGATAGGGTCGATACCTGTGCCAAGAGCCTGGCCGCTGCCATCGTCGGCGAGCACACCTATCCGGTAAGCCGCGAAACCACCCGGGCCCTGGTGCAGGTCGACGATGACGCCATCGGCCGCGCCCTGGGCCACCTGTTCTACCAGGCCAAGCTCGTCGCGGAACCGGGCGCTGCCGTGGGCGTGGCCGCGCTGCTCGAAGACATCGTTCCGCTGCCCCCCGAGGGCGACATCGTGGTGGTGATCACCGGCGGCAACCTCGGCCGCGAAGAGCTGGAAGCCTTCCTCTGATCGCCACCGTCACTTCAGGATGAAGTAGACGCAGGCGGCGGTGAGCGCTCCCATGGTGCCGTTGAAGATGCGCCAGGCGCGGGGCGTGTCGAGCCACTGGCCGATGGCTACGCCGAACCCTGCCCACAGGGCGATGCAGGGCAGGCCAACCAGCTCGGCAAAGGCCGCCAGCATCAGCGCATTGACCAGCGGGTTGCCCCCTTCAGGCAAAAACCCGGCCATCAGCGCCAGCCCCATGATCCAGGCCTTGGGGTTGGCGAACTGGAAGGCCGCCGCCTGCCAGAAGCTGAGCGGCCTGCCCTCGCCGCGCAGGCGCAGGTCGGGCGGCGGCGCAGTGGCGATCTTCCAGGCCAGGTAGAGCAGATAGGCGCTGCCGACCACGCGCAGCAGCAGCTGGACCGCGGGGTAGCGCTCGAACACCAGGCCGAGCCCTAGGGCTATGCCGGCAAAGAGCAGGAAACAGCCGCCCAGGATGCCGAAGATATGCGGCAGCGTGCGCAGGAAGCCGTAGTTGGCGCCCGAGGCCGTGAGCATGACGTTGTTGGGCCCGGGAGTGATGGTCATCGAGCTCATGTAGAGGGCCGCCGGCCCGAGGAACGCCAGAGCTTCCATTTTATTGAACTCATACAATTATGCGTTTTGGTTGGATTGTGCGCACAATTGTCAGCATAATGGCCACAAATTCGCCGTCAAAGGTTTTATTGTCACCATGACAATATGGCTGCCTCACCTCACTCCCCAGGGCACTCGCTATCGCAGCATCGTCGAGGCCATTGCCGACGCCATCCGCCGGGGCGAGCTTTCCCCTGGGCAGAAGCTGCCGCCGCAGCGCCGCCTCGCCGACCACCTGGGCGTCACGGTGGGCACCGTGACCCGCGCCTATGCCGAAGCGGAGCGCCAGGGCTGGGTCGTGGCACGGGTCGGCAGCGGCACCTACGTCCGCGAGGAGGAGGCCGCCTCGTCGGCAGCCTTTCTCGCCAGCCGCAGCGACGCCGATGCCGGCACCCTCGACCTGAGCCTGAGCCTGCCGCCGCCACACCCGCTGCGCGCCCAGGCCCTGGGCCGGGTGCTGGCGGAGATCGCGACCGACGACGCGGTGCTGCAGCGGGCCGTGGAGTATCAGTCGGAGCGCGGCGTACCCGCGCATCGCGAACAGCTGGCGGCCTGGATGACAACGCTCGGCATGCCGGTGGATGCCGAGGCGCTGCTGGTCACCCAGGGCGGCCAGCACGGCATCAGCCTGGCGTTGCAGACCCTGGCCCGACCGGGCGAGCGCATCGCCGCCGATGTGCTGACCTACCCCGGGCTGATCGGCGCGGCGCGCCAGGCGCATCTCAAGGTGCTGGGGGTGCCGATGGACGAGCACGGCATGGACATGCAGGCGCTGGGGCGGCTCTGCGCCCAGCAGCCGCCGCGGCTGGTCTACGTCACCCCGGACCAGAACAACCCCACCGGCCGCCTGCTCGGCGAGGCCAGGCGCGAGCAGCTGGCGCAGCTGGCCAGGCGCCACGATTTCTGGATCCTGGAGGATGGCGTGCAGTACCTGCCGGAGGCGGAGCGCGGTACGCCGCTCCACCGGCTGGCGCCGGAGCGCACGCTGTTCGTCTTCAGTACCGCCAAGGTGCTGGCCGGCGGGCTGCGCATCGGCGCCCTGGTGGCGCCGCCCGGACCCCGCGAGCGCCTGGCCGAGGCCCTGCGCGCCCAGAGCTGGATGGTCCCGCCGCTGATGGTGGAGGCGGTCTGCCGCTGGGTAAGCCGCGAAGAGAGCCGCACCCTGCTCGCGTGGCAGACCGAAGAGCTGGGCGCCCGCCAGCGCCTGGCCCGGGAAGTGCTGGGCGACCACTCGCTCGGGGGCCGCCCCCACGGCGCCAACCTGTGGCTGCCGCTGCCGGAAGGACTGCGCAGCGCCGTGCTGGTCGATGCGCTGGCCCAGCGCAAGGTGCGCGTCGCCAGCGCCGAACCCTTCTGCGTCGGCAGCGAGCCCGCCCCGCAGGCGCTGCGCCTGTGCCTGAGCGCCGCCCCTTCCCGCGAGGCGCTGGCCCAGGCGCTGGACGTGGTGGCAGAACTGCTCGCCGAGCCGCCCGCCGTGCCCTGGCAGCCGCTATGACACGCCTGGCTTGACGCCGCCCTGCGGGTCGGCCAGTTCGGCGGCGGCGTACCAGGCGATCATGCGCTCTTCGTCGGTGGGAATGACCCACAGCCCCAGCCGGCTGTCGGCGGCCGCGATGCGGGTAGCATGGGCCCCGTTGGCTTCGGCATCGAGCCTCGCCCCGAGCCACTCGCAGCCCCGCGCCACGGCGGCGCGTATCGGGGCGGCCCGCTCGCCGATGCCGGCGGTGAAGACCAGGTGGTCGAGCCCGCCCAGCGCCGCCGCCAGGCTGCCGATCTCGCGCACGATGCGATGGACGAACAGCTCGATGGCCTCGGCGGCTTCCGGCGCGCTGCTTGCCAGCAGTTCGCGCATGTCGCCGCTGATGCCGGACACCCCAAGCAGGCCGGATTCCTTGTAGAGCATGCGCTGCACGGCTTCGGGGGTCATGCCCTCCTGCAGGATCAGGTGCAGCACCAGCCCGGGGTCGAGGCTGCCGCTGCGGGTGCCCATCATCAGCCCTTCCACGGCGGTGAAGCCGGTGGTGGCAGCCACGCTCTTGCCGTCGCGCAACGCGCACAGGCTGGCCCCATTGCCCAGGTGGGCGATGACCACGCGCCCGCCCAGTGTCGCCCGGCAGCGCTGCTGCTCGGCGGCCAGGGCCCGGCCGACGTAGTCGAAGGAGAGCCCGTGGAAGCCGTAGCGAATCACCCCTCGCTCGCGAAAGCGGCGCGGCAGCGGAAAGGTCCGCGCCACCGCCGGCTGGGTAGCGTGGAAGGCGGTATCGAAGCAGGCGAACTGAGGCAGCCCCGGGCGCAGGCCGGCCAGCGCGCGTACCGGCGCCAGCCCGTGGGGCTGATGCAGCGGCGCCAGCTCGACCAGCGTTTCCAGCACGCCGAGCGATTCGGCGTCGAGGCGCAGCGGCTCTTGATACTGCGCACCGCCATGCACGATGCGGTGACCCACGGCCAGGATATCGCCCAGGGCCGGGTTGGCCTCGACCCACTCGAGCAGGCGCACCAGCGCACCCTCGTGATCCAGCGTCGCCGGCACGTCGCCTAGGGCGGCGGCTCCGGGAGCGTCTGAGCCCGGGGCCCCCGACGGCTGCAGCTCGACCCGCGTCCTGCCGCCAAGGCCGGAAAAGTGGCCGCGGTAGCGCAGCGCCATGGCCATCGGGTCGGCGCTGACCGCCGCCTCGAACAGGGCGAACTTGAGGCTCGAGGAGCCGCTGTTGACCGCCAGGATCAAGCCGCTCATGCCCTGGCCCGCTTCTGCTGTTCGGCCACCAGCAGCGCCAGCGCGCAGGACGCCATGCGGGTGATGGCGTCGTCGGCCCGGCTGGTGAGCACGATCGGCACGCGGGCGCCGACCACCAGGCCGGCGCCGGTGGCGTCGGCCAGGTAGGTGAGCTGCTTCATCAGCATATTGGCCGATTCCAGATCGGGCGCCACCAGGATGTCGGCCCGCCCCGCCACCGGCGAGACGATGCCCTTGGCCGCCGCGGCCGCCTCGGAGACGGCATTGTCGAAGGCCAGCGGGCCGTCGAGCACGCCGCCCTGGATCTGCCCCCGCTCGGCCATCTTGCACAGGGCGGCGGCCTCCAGCGTCGAGGCGATCTTGGGGTTCACCGTCTCCACCGCCGAGAGGATCGCCACCTTGGGCGACGCGTTGCCCACCGCATGGGCCAGGTCGATGGCGTTCTGCACGATGTCCTTCTTGTCGGCCAGCGTCGGGTAGATATTGATCGCCGCATCGGTAATGAACAGCGGTCGCGGGTAGGTCGGCACGTCGAAGGCCATCACATGGCTCAGGCAGCGCTCGGTGCGCAGGCCCGTTTCGCGCTTGACCACCTCGTGCAGCAGCTCGTTGGTATGCAGCGAGCCCTTCATCAAGGCGTCCACCCGCCCGGCCCGGGTCAAGGCCACCGCCTCGGCCGCGGCGGCATGGCTGTGGGGCACGTCGATCAGCTCGAAGTCGGAGATGTCGATACCCGCCGCCTCGGCAGCGGCATGCACCTTGGCGGCGGGACCCACCAGCACCGGGATGATCAGCCCCTGGCGGGCCGATTCGAAGGCGCCCATGATCGAGACCTCATCCACCGGATGCACCACCGCCATGCTCACCGGCGCGGGATGCTCGGCGGCGCTCAGCATCTCGTGCAGGCGGGCGCGCTCCGCCAGGCGAATGCGCGGCAGCATGGTGCGTGGTCGGCGTATCTTCTCGGTAGGCGCCTGCACCTCCGCCTGCCCTTCGATCACGGTTTCACCGTTCTGGTTGGTACACAGGCAGGCGAAGGTGATGCGCTTGCGCGCCTCGTCCTTGTGCTGGACGCGCACGCTGACCCGCAGCACGTCGCCAAGCCTGACCGGCTTGCAAAAACGCAGGGTCTGGCTCAGGTAAAGGGTGCCGGGCCCCGGCAGCTGGGTTCCGAGCACGGTGGAGATGAGTGCCCCGCCCCACATGCCGTGCGCCACCACTTCCTGGAAGCGCGTGCTCTTGGCGAAGTCGTCGTCGAGGTGGGCGGGGTTGATATCGCCGGACATGATCGCGAAGAGCTTGATGTCGTCGAGGGTGAGGCGCTTTTCGAGAAAGGCGCTGTCGCCTAGCTGGATCTCGTCGAAGGTGCGGTTCTCGATAGGCTCTTGTTCGTTGGGCCGTTGACTGTCCATAAGGTACGCCTTGTATCACGGTAGGGCGGGCCAGGCGGCCCTGGAATGCGGCATCGCAGCAAAGACTGCCTGCAGCATCGGGTAAATCCCCTGTGAAGGCAAGGCCTTGCACGGCACGCCAGTGTCGAGCTCAACCAGCGTGGCTCAACGGTCAGGGCGAAGCGTCGAACACTCCGGCCTGGCGAATGGCGCGGCCTATCGCCGCCAGCTCCTGCTCGCTGCGCGCCAGGTCAAGCTCGCCGCGCACGCAGGCGACGATCACCACCCTGCGGGCGGCGTCGCCCACGCCCTGGGTGGCGATACCGGCATCGCAGACGCGCCGATGCTGGGTGCCCGTCTTGTGGGACAGGCGAATGTCGCGGCCCAGCCCGGCCCTGAGCCGCCGCGGGCCGCTGGAGGTTCGTGCCAGCACCGCGAGCAGCTCCGCGCTGCCCTGCGGTCCCAGTGCACGCCCCTCGGCAATCGAGGCCAGCAGCTCGCCGAAGGCATCGAGCCGCCCGCTGTTGAGCGGGGTGGCATAGTAGCGCTGGAACGCCTCGTCGAGGCTGTCCGCCTGCAGCTCGACGGGCGCCAGGCCCAGGCGGCGGGCGAACGCCGCCCGCCGCTCGGCGTCCCCCCGGTGCCTGCGCAGTTCGATGAAGTCCATGCCGGTCAGGGTGAAGGCGGTGGGGTGCAACTCCGAGTAGGCGTGGCGGCGCACGTCCACCAGGGTGGTGATCGGCCCGAGCCGGCCAGGCTGGCCGACCAGCGATTCGGCCCGCTGGTTGACGGCGTCGAGCCCGAGGAACTGGATCAGCATGTCGCTGGCGGTGTTGTCGCTGACGGTGAGCATCGCTTCGAGCAGGGAGCGCAGCGTCAGCGCGGTGCCCACGGGGGCCCAGTTGGTCGGGCCGGCCCCGTCCACGTAGTCGTGCCGGCGCAGCACCAGCCTGTCGTCCAGGCTGGCCTCGCCCGCCTCGACGCGAGCCAGCAGCTCCACTGCAACCGGCACCTTCACCAGCGAGGCCAGGTACCAGAACTCCTCGTCGCGCCAGCCGAAGGCAGCGGTATCGCCCAGCGGGCGCACGTGCACGCCCAGTTCGCCGCCGAAACCCGCTTCCAGCAGGCCGAGGCTGGTGCGCAGGCGCACCGCCCAGGAGGGCTCCGCCCGCGGCGTGTCGAGCCGCTCCAGCCAATCGTCGGCCCCGCCCTGGACGGGTAACAGCAGCGCCAGCAGGCACAGCAAGAAGCCGCCAAGCGTCCGCAGGCCGAGCCGTTCACGCTGCATTCCAGGCTCATGTCTCATCCGCAATGTCCTTCACGCATATCGACGAAACCAGCGCAGCAGGGCGATCCAGCTGGCGGTGGCCAGGATCAGGATCGCGCCGATGCCGAGCACCTGCGGATAGCTGTAGACCTGCCAGGCCCCCAGCAGCCAGCGCAGCACCAGGAAGATCGCCACGATATGGAAGATGAAGGCACGCAGGGCGTCGCTGCCGATCAGGGTCAGCGGCAGCAGCCAGGTCGCCGCCAGGCGACCACCCCACAGGCACAGCGCCAGGACGGTCAGCGCGCCGCCAAGGCTGAACAGCATGAAGGGCAGCTCCGGCGGATGCTTGCCCTGGTTCCAGGCCACGGTCATCAGCGCTTCGCCAAGGGTCGGCCAGGCGAGCGCGAAGAAACCCGCCAGCAGCAGCACGCCAAGGCCCGCCAGGCCGGCGACCAACCGGCGGCGCGCCATTGGTTCACCGTAGCAGCGCAGTATGGCCTCGCCGATCAATAGGCCCAGCATCACCAGCGGCAGGCGTGCCAGCTGCCCCCAGGTGTAGTGATCGGCATCCTCGACCAGCAGGGCCTTGAGGATCTCGTTGCCCCAGAAATGGAAATGGCGTTCGAGCATCATCGACAGCAGGCCCACCACCACGGGCGCGAGCAGGCGCGACCACAGCGGCATGCGCCGCCACAGCGGCAACACCCAGGGCAGCCACAGCAGCGCCAGGGCATAGAACCCGAGGATCTCGACCCAGATGGCGAAGCGCTGGTAAAGCAGGGCATCGACAATGTCTTGGGGCGTGAACATCGGCAGCATCTCGACGATGGTCAGCGCCTTGTACCAGAACATCACCTCCAGCCCGCGCAGCATCAGCTTGAGCCGCCGCCTGGGCCAGTCCTCGGCGGTGACCTTGGGCAGGAAAGCCACAGCCAGGGCGATGCCGAACACGATGATGAACAGCGAAGAGGAGAACTTGGTGAAGAGGTGGATCGGCACCATGCCCCAGTCGGGGACCTGGCGGATACCGTGCAGGCCGCTGACCGTATGGCTGAGGATCATCAGCGCAATGGCGACGCCGCGCGCCAGGTCGATGGCCTCTATCCTGGCCGGCAGGGGCGGCAGCTGTGGCCGCTGAGCAAGTCGAATCATGGCGGCTCCTTCGCGCGTGACTTGCCTGGCTGGCGTCCGCCCTAAGGCATCGACGGCCGTTCGAGGCGTTCGAGCGTCAAGCGACGCCCCTCACCGGAAGAGTACTCGAAGTGGCCGATGATGCGCACCGTTTCGCCCAGGTGGGGCGCTATGGACTCGTGGGGAAAGATCTCGACCCGGTTGAGATCCTCGTCCTCGATCCAGTAGTGCAGCGGCGCTTCGAAATGCCGCACCCTGCCCTCGGTCGCCACGCGCGCCCCGTCGAACGACTCGGCCTGCTGCACCAGCACCGCCAGGGTCGCTTCCCGCACGTCGTCGGACGACGGCGAACAGGCCGCCAGCATGAACAGGGCAGGCCCCGCCGCCGCCATGATCCATTTCTTGCGCTTACTCATGCTCGCCCTCGCCCACTGCCGTGACGTCAAGCCTGACCCAAATCGCCCTCGGCGCCAAGCACCGCATCGCTTGGCACCCGACGCCCGGCACGGCATCATGGGGCCCCTCACTTACGACACGTTGCAGCGGAGCCTCGATGAGTCAACTGATTCGCTATTTCTTCCGCGGCGTCCGGCTGGTCCTGTCGCCGGTCATGCTGGTCGCCGAAAAGCTTTCGACGCCGCGCAGCGTCGAACGCTCCGCCGAGGAGCAGGCGCAGGTCGACGAACAGTGCCGCCAACTGGCGCTCTACCAGTTTCGTGCCTGCCCCTTCTGTATCAAGGTGCGCAAGGAGATGGCCCGCCTCGGGCTGCAGATCGAGATTCGCGATGCCCAGCTCGACCCCGACCACCGCCGGGCGCTGGAGCAGGGAGGCGGCAAGGTCAAGGTGCCATGCCTGCGCATCACCCACGAGGATGGCCGCGACGAGTGGCTCTATGAATCCGATGACATCAATGCCTGGCTGCATCGCCGCTTCGGCCGCCCCGAACAGGCGTCCTGACCGGCCTCGACACCGACCAGCAGCCGGTCGGCGAGCCGACGCGCTTCGGCTTCATTGAGGTAAGGCAGGCTCTGTCGGCCGTTGGCCAGCTCAAGGTGCAGCGTGACCACGCCGCGCCGGCGCTGCAGCCAGCTCTGCTGCAGGCTCAGCGCCACCAGGTGGTGCAAGGGAAAGACGCTGAGGCGCCGGCCCAGCACGCCACGCCGAACGCGCAGGTAGCCGTCGTCCTGCGCCCAGGCGGTGGCCCGCCAGCGCAGCTGGGCCAGCCCCGTGCAGGCGCCCAACCCCAGCACGACCAGGGCCGCCCAGGCCGTTGCCGGCAGCGTCGGCACCCCTACCAGGGCAAGCAGCGCCCCGCCCAGCGCGCCCAGCACCAGCAGATGGCGCAACAGCAGCACCCGCCGATAGCTCGGATCCACCTGCCGCAGGGGCTGCCGGGGCCAATGCCCAGCCCAGAAGCGTGCGGTCAGCGCCTCGCCCTCGGCCCGGGAGAGCCCCGGCACCACGAACCGGCGCGCCTCCGCGGCGTCGCCGCCCAGGGCGCCGAACTGGTGGCACACCAGGAAGCCGCGCCCGAGCAGCCGGCCCAGGCCGGTCTGCACCCACTCCACCACCTGCAGGCGCGGCAGGCTCAGGGCCTGCTGCTGGCGATGGAACAGCCCGCTGGTCTGCACCTGGCGGTCGCCCTCGTCGTGCAGCACATAGCCGTGGTAGCGCCACCAGGCCGCGAGGATGGCCAGCACGACGAGCAGCAGGAGCACCGCCAGGATGCCGAGCGGCACCATCACCCAGGGGGAAGGCAGCCCATCGGCCAGCGCCAGCCGGGGCAGCCGGTCGTGCAACCAGCGCTCCAGCGGGCGCACCAGCGGCGAGAGCATCGCGGCGACCAGGTAGACCGAGCGGCTGGCCAGGCCATGCAGCACGACTCCGCGCCAGCTGATGCGAAACACAGGGGCGGTGCGGGTGCGGCTGGGCGACGGGGCGTCGGCCTCTCCGGACGCCTGCCTTGGTGGCGCGGTCGGCGTATCCCCGGCCGCGCGCAGGCCGCGCTCGAGCGCCTCGGCCCGCCGGCGTGGAATTCCGGGAAGGGCAATGCGTGATGCCTCGCCCGCCAGGGTCTCGGCCTCCCACAGCACCACGTCGAAGGGCCTCAGGTAGAGCGGCTGGTGCCGCACGATATTCTGGATATGCCCCGCCGCCACCTTGAACTCGCGATGCTCGAACAACCCCTTCTGCACCACCAGCACGTCGCCTTCCAGGCGATAGCGGAAGCGCCGGTAGTAGAGCAGGCTCAGCAGCAGCGCCAGGCCCAGCAGGCCGCCGGCGCCCAGGGCCAGTTCGCGCAGGCCGATGCGTTCGAGCATGGCCAGGCCCGCCCCCGCCCCTAGCAGCAGCGGCAGGTGCTGGCGCAGCACTCCCACGACCCCATCGAGCAGCACCAGGCCCACCGCCAAGGGCGAGAGTCGCTGCCAGGCGCCATCCGCCGCGCCGTCATCGGGCTTGTCGTGCGGATCCGTCATGTATCGCCAGCCGCCGCTTCGGCGCCGGCCAGGCGCGCCAGGAGGTGCTGCTTGACCGCCTCCGCACGCGCGGTCGGCAGGCCTTCCAGCAACAGGTCCGCGCCTCGCCCACCCGCCGTGAAGCAGGCGAGCCTGACCAGGCCGAAAGCCCGTTCGATGGGGTTGCTCAGGGTTTCGACGTGCTGCAGCCGGGCCAGCGGCAGCACTTGCAGGCGCTGCACCAGCAGCCCGCGGCGGTAGATCAGGTCATGCTCGCGCAGGCCGTAGGCGCGCCGGCGCGCTTCCCACCAGGCCAGCCCCACCATGAGCAGCCCGAGCCCGGCCAGGCCCGCCGCCAGCCATGGCTGGAGCTGGGCGAATTCCTCGCTGTGCAGGGGCACGAACAGCAGCAACAGGACCGGCACGCTCCAGTGCAACAGCCGCAGCAGGGCCAGGCAGGGGGCCAGGCGGCGCGATACCTGCGTGAGGGGCGCCTCCTCGAGACGAGGAAGGCACTCCAGGTCGAGTGGCGCATTATGGAAGGACACGGCGGCTCCAATTGAGGAACGGGGCGACAGGAGAAGTGACGACGACAGCGGCGGCTCGGCGGCGCCTACTCCTGCGCCATGGCATGCAGCGCCTTGGCCAGGGCCTCGGTAAGTCGGGCCATGGTGTCATAGTCGAGCGTGTCGTGGGTATCCCTGGGGCCGTGGTAGTGGGGGTTACGGAAATTCGCCGTGTCGGTGAGCATGATGGCCGGGTAGCCCATTTCCCAGAACGACCAGTGGTCGGAGCGGCGAATATCGCCGATCAGCTCAGGCGCGGCCAACCCCTCGGAGGGCACCTGGGCATGGGCGCGAAAGGCGCCTATGGCCTGTTTCACCAGCTCACGCGAATCGAGGTTGCCGACAAACGCCACGAAGTCGCCGCGGTCGGGGAAGAGGTGGCCGAGCAGGGGGGGATGCGCCTGGCTGCCTGGCGCATCGGTGAAGTAGCCGAGCATCTCCAGCGACAGCATGCCGACGATGTTGGCTCCCTGCGCCTTGGCCTGCTGGGCGTAGCGCAGGCTGCCCATGGCGCCGCTGCCGAAGAAGGGCATCTCTTCATTGACGAAGGCGACCAGGTGCAACGAGCGGTCGAGGGGGGTGTCGGCCAACAGTCGAGCCAGCTCGAGCAGCACCGCCACGCCGGAGGCGTTGTCATCCGCGCCGGGGCTGCCGCGCACCGTATCGAAATGCGCCCCGACCACCAGGATTTCCCGCGCCTCGCCGCCTCCGGCGAGCCGTACCTCGACATTGTGGAAGGTACGGTCGCCGGTCGGCACGGGGTGGCGCAAGGGGTCGTGCCCCGCCGCCCGGAAGCTCGCCTCGATGTAGTCGGCCGCCTGGTGGAGGCGTTCCGGCCGCCAGTAGTGCCGTTCGCCGATCTCCTCGGACAGCATCCGCACATGCTCGTGGAGCCGCTCACGCAGCGCCTCGCCGTCGGCATCCAGCGGCGGCGGCACGCCCCGGAAGGAGCTGCCCGGCATGGCAAACATCAACCAGTACCCCCAGGCCAGCGGCATGGCCAGCGCCAGCATCACGCCGCTCGCCACGCGAATCCTTCCCCCTAGGCTCACCTTGCCGCCTCGCCCGGCGTCCTTGCCGGCATGCCGCAAGCCGACTGCGCCCATCGGTAGGTCATGTCGCCCTCCTTGGTTGGCTCTTCCTGATCGTAGCGCCTGCCTTGGCCAAGCCTGGCCCGGCCGGGCTGGCCTGCTTCAAGATAGGAGCCAAAGCGCCACCTGCACAGGCGTCAGCGGGTTCGGCGGCCCCCGCCTGCGTTCAGGCCGGCGGCTTGGCGTCGGCCAGGCAGGTGCGGTTGCGGCCGCTGGCCTTGGCCTGGTACAGCGCTGCATCGAGGCGCAGGAAGCAGGCCGACTCCGTCTCCTGCGCCATCAGCTCGGCGACGCCGAAGCTGCAGGTCAGCCGTTCCACCGGGGCAAAGTCCGACACTTCGATGGCCTGGCGCAGCCGCTCGGCCAGCGCCTGGGCCCCGGTCAGGGTCGTTTCCGGCAGCAGCAGCATGAACTCCTCGCCGCCCCAGCGAGCCAATACGTCGACCTCCCGCAGCAGGCCTCCGCACAGGGTCACCAGTTGGCGCAGCACGTCGTCACCGACGCTGTGGCCGTGGGTGTCGTTGACGCGCTTGAAGTGGTCGATATCGAACATCACCAGGCTGATGGCACCGCCATGGCGACGGGCGCGCTCGCGCTCCTGCTTCAGCGTCCGCAGGAAGCGGTTGCGGTTGACCGCCCCGGTCAGCGAGTCATGCCCTGCCAGGTGTTCCAGCTCGGCCTGGTAGCGCTTGGTTTCGCTGATGTCACGCATGATGGTGGCGATGCAGTCCAGCTCGCCCTCCTCGTCCCAGCGCGCGATGATCAGCTGCGATACCGGCACCTCTCCCTCAGGCCCGTTCAGCGCCGTTTCGGCATACCAGTGGCCGTGCTGCAAGGCATGGGGGATCCCCTCGTTCTCGATCAGCCGGCGCGCCCAGCCGGGGTGCGCCTGCGCCAGGGCGTCCGACAGCTGCGCCGGCAGGCCCTGGCAGTGGAGCATCGCCCTGCCCGCCTTGTTGAGATAGACCACCTGCTGCGCGGCATCGGTAATGGAGACGAAGTCCGGCGAGGCATCGAGCAGGTGGATCAGGCGCTGCTGGTTGCGTTGCACGTCATTGCGCACCGTGACGTCCTCCACGACCCCGTTGTAGGCCACGGTGCCGTCGGGCGACCTGGAGCGGTGGGCGGTCATCTCCACATGGAGCAGCCGCCCCTTGAGCGTGCGCAGGCGCAGCGGCATCCGCGTGACGCTGCCCTCTCTTTCCAGCGCCGCGCCAAGCTGGCGCCGCTGCTCCGCCGAATCGAAGAGCGAGGCGATGGAGATCGCCAGCAGCTGCGCCTCGGAGTCCGCTTCGAGCAGCCGCAGCATCGCCGGATTGACCGTGGCGAAGCGCCCGCCCGGGCCGATCGTGTTGCGATAGACGCCCAGCGGCAGGTGGTGGAACAGTTCGTTGTAGCCTTCAAGCTGGCTGTAGTAGCGCACCCTGTCGGTGACATCGACGATGATCGAGTAGAGGTACTCGCGGTTGTCGACGGTCACCGGGCCGGAGTAGACATGCACATCGCGAATGTCACCCGATGCCGTGCGATGGCGAAACTCGAAGAACTGCTGGCGGCGGTCGCGCGCCGCCTGCATGCGAAGCTGGATCTCGTGGGGCGGAAGGCAGTTGATCTCGGCGACGTTCATGCGCTTCAGCGCATCGAGCGAATAGCCGTAGAAGGCCGCCGCGGAAGGGTTGGCATCGATGATGCGACCGCTGTGCGGCTCGACCAGCAGCTTGATCGCCGGGTTGGTGCTGAACATCTGCTGGTAGAGTGGATTGCAGCTGGGCGCAGGCGCCTTGCAGGGGACCACGAACAGCAGCGCCACGGCGTCCTGCCCGGCCCAGGTCAGCCGCGAGGCTTGCACTTCGACATGGCCAGCGGTGGCAGAGGCGGCTGTGGCAGAGGCGGCAACGGAGGGAAGCGTCAGCTGCAGGCAGCGCCGTCCCTCGCTCCAGCCCTGCAGGGTAGCCAACAGCTCCGAGTAGCCGGCATTGCCGAGCAGTTGCGGCAAGTCCGGCGGCCAAGCGTAGCGGGGGGTCGCGAATTGACGGCGCGCCGAGCGGTTGGCGTAAAGCACCGTCCGGCACTCCTGCGTGACCACCAGCAGCGGCAGCGCCAGCTCAGCGACTAGCCCGGCGAAATCCGCCTCGCCGGCCAGGTTCTTCTCGTAGTGTGTTCCCACCCGTTCCCCCGCGTGCAGTGCATCTGGCTTCAAGCCGGTGCCCGCTTATCGTCGTTTTTTTCTTGGGCTGCCCAGGCAGCACTGTGCTCGTTTTTCAGTTTAGCTTGACGGCGCGCAGCATGAGATTGCGCGGGGTCAAGTCACGTTCGCAGAAGATGCCAATGTCCGCGGAAAAGCCGGCCTCTTCCAGCATGGCCAGGCGATCGAGCGCCAGCCACACCTCCAGCGGCCGGCGGAAGGCGTGGCGCACCAGCTCGAAGCGCGCCACCTGCGCCTGGCGTTGCCAACCGTGCGCCTCGAACGCCTGCCAGTCCACCCGCGGCGGCAGCGCGACCCGCTTGCAGGCGGCCGCCCAGCGACAGAACTCGGCGAAGGTGGCGGGAAGCTGGCCGTAGGCAAGGCTCGGCACCGGCAGGTAGCTGTCCTCTCCGCGCGCCTCGCGCTGCAGCAGGTCGAAGCCCAGCCGCCAGGCGCTGGCGCGCTCGCGTTGGCGGCGCACGCCCTGCGGGGCCGTGACCGTTTCCTGCACCGCCAGGGCGAGGTCGTCGCGGCTGAGCGCAAGGCCATGCACCTGGCACAGGCGCTGCGCCTGCTGCGAAAGCGGCTGGTAGCCGGTGCTGGCGGTGCGTTGGTAGCAGCACGGCGCCAGCGACACCGCGCTGCCGGTGGCGATGGCCGCCTGCAGCAGCCGCACGTGCAGGTCGCCGCAGGCGTGCAGGGCCAGCGCGTGAGTCCGCACGTTCAGCCAGGCGAGCGCCTCGGGGGCCATGACGTCCTGGCAGCGCATGGTCACGGTCGCCTGCTGGCGAGCGGCCAGTGCCTGGCCGTGGCGACACAGCGCCGGCTCCCATTCCAGCGCCGTGACAGCCCGCTGTCGCTGGCGCGCCAGGGTTCTGGCAAGGTGCCCCTTGCCGGCGCACCACTCCACCGGGGACGCGGCGGGGCTCAGCCGGGCATGCGCCAGGAAGGCTTCGATCTGCTGCCACTTGCGCCCTTCGACGTGCTGGCTCCAGGCGGCCGGCAGCGGCGCGGCGTCGCTTTCGAACCGCGGCAGCGCTACCAGCTCGGCAAGCTCGGCCACGGGCAGCCATGGCGCCAGTGGGGATTCACGCCAGGGCTCGGCCTGGAGCCGGGCGACTTGGGCATCGCTCAGTTGCTGCAACGCCGCAGCAAGGCCGGGGAAGCGCGCGAGCCACGGCGCACGGGGATGCTGGAACGGCAGCGGGCGCCACAGCGGCTGCCACTGCGCCAGGCGTTCGGTCAGCCGGGCCAGGCGTGACGAAGGGTGCATGGCGGAGCGCTTAGTATTCGATGCGCGAGGCCACGACATCGAAGCGAATCGCGATGTCCACGCCGTCGTCGATATCGGGCGCCGCCCCCAGGGAGTGCTGCAGGGCCAGCCGACCGTCCAGGCGTCCCGCGAGCCGCGCCTGCGCGCCTTCCAGCGCAAAGGCGTCGAGCGTAAGGGTCACGGCTCCCCCTTCGGAGGTGTACACCGGCGGCATGGCGGAGAGGCCGACCCCGTGCAGCACGTCGAAGGCTGCCACCTTGCCCTCCACCAGGGTGATGCCAAGCGAGAACGAATCGCGCCATTGCGCGGCCCCGGGCGCGATGAAGCCGACGACCTCGATGCGGTAGCGATCCTCCAGGTCGAGGAAGGTGGCGCTGGAGTCACCCCCTTCGCGCTGGATGACCCACTCATGGTGGATACCGTCGACGACACCCTCCAGGCGCTCGGCAACAGCCGCCATGGGCCACAGCATGGCCAGCAGCAGCCAGCCGCAACACCTGTGCTTGCCTACCATGCGCCACCTCCCTTCATCTCGAAGCATGGGATACCCCTGTCCAAGCGGATTGTCGGGAAGCGGCACGTCCATGACAAGCGTCGTGGGGCCCAGCCGGACCGCCCGGCTTCACTTCCCTGCTTCACTCCGCCCCCTTTTCTCTCTGCCACAACGGTAGGCGCTGACCGGCCTGCACGTTCGCACTATCCCGCCGTCGCGTCTGCTGCCACACTGCCGTACGGCCTCGCGCCCGGGCGTCGGCGCCCGCGGTCCAGAGCGCAATGCCGGCCCGTGGGGGCCGGCTCGCAATTCACCCTCTTCACCAAGGAGAAATCGAGTGGGGCGTTTCCTCTCCCTCATCGTGCTTGCCGCCCTCGCCTACGGCGGTCTCTACGTCTACTACGGCATCGCCGTGGAGCGCATCGTCGAAGAGCAGCTGGAGCGTCGCGGCCTATCGGCGCTGGAAGTGCACCGCATCGACTACGACTGGCTGGCGCCGGTGAGCACCCAGACCACGCTGCGCGCCGAGGTCGGCTACCGCGGCGCGGACGCCACGGTCAGCGTGCGCGTACACGGGCATCCCGTGTTCTCCGACGAGGTGCGCATCGAGCTCGACGGCCTTCAACATCTGCGGCTAAGGTTGGGCGTGGGCGGTTAACCAGCCAGGAGAGAACAGATGAGCCATGCCTATGTCGTCGGTCAGGTGACCGTGCATGACCCCGAGCGCTGGATGGAATATGTCGCGCGGGTGCCGGAAACGCTGGCGCCCTGGGGCGGCGAACTGCTGATGCGGGGCCAGCGAACCCAGGTGCTGGCGGGCCAGCCGGGCCACCCCAATATCGTGGTTCTGCGCTTTCCCGACCGCGACGCCGTGGCGCAGTGGTATGACTCGCCGGCCTACCAGGCGCTGATTCCGCTGCGCGACGCCGCGGCCCAGGTCGACCTGGCCGCCTACGAGGGCTAGCGTTCTGCCCCGCCGGGTGCGCATGCTATGCTGCGCACCCGGCAAGACACTCAGACCCATGGCAAAGGAGAACGGCATGGCCAAGGCAACTGCACGGCATATTCTGGTAAACAGCGAAGAGAAGTGCGAGGCCCTGAAGGCCGAGATCGAGGGCGGCCGCGATTTCGCCGAGGTCGCACGCGAGCACTCCACCTGCCCCTCCGGCGCCCGTGGCGGCGACCTGGGCAGCTTCGGCCCGGGCCAGATGGTGCGCGAGTTCGACGAGGTGGTGTTCTCCGGCGAGCTCAACAAGGTGCACGGCCCGGTAAAGACCCAGTTCGGCTACCATCTGCTGGAAATCACCAGCCGTAGTTGAGGCCGTGCCTGTCGCGACCTCGCTGCTAGCCGCCGTGCCTGTCACGGCGGCTTTTCGCCTTTTCGCTTCTGCGCCCTGCAGCGGTGTTCGCCACGGGTTAGGATAGGGGAATGATTCGCCTTCTCCGAGACAGGGACACCCGATGACCCTACCAGCGCACTCCTTGTCGCTGACGCTGACCGACCCGAGCCCCAGCGCCGGTGGCGCTATCGGTACGCCGATGATCCAGGTCGAGCGACTCTCCAAGCGCTACCGCGACGGCTTCCAGGCACTCAACGAGGTCGACCTGACCATTCGCCGCGGCGAGATCTTCGCCCTGCTCGGCCCCAACGGGGCCGGCAAGACCACCCTGATCAGCGTGATCTGCGGCCTGGTCAATGCCAGCAGCGGCCGCGTGAGGGTGGATGGCTTCGACAACGTGACCGAGTATCGCCAGGCCCGCGAGCGCATCGGCCTGGTGCCCCAGGAGCTGACCAACGAGGCCTTCACCACGGTATGGGATACGGTCAGCTTCAGCCGCGGGCTGTTCGGCAAGCCCAGCGACCCCGGGCACATCGAGAACGTGCTGCGGGCGCTGGCGCTGTGGGACAAGCGCGACAACCGCCTGCTGGAGCTCTCCGGCGGCATGAAGCGGCGGGTGCTGATCGCCAAGGCGCTGTCGCACCAGCCGCAGGTACTGTTCCTCGACGAGCCGACCGCCGGCGTCGACGTCGAGCTGCGCCGCGAGATGTGGGAGGTAGTGCGCGGCCTGCGCGACCAGGGCGTGACCATCATCCTCACCACCCACTACATCGAGGAAGCCGAGGAGATGGCCGACCGCATCGGCGTGATCCGCCGCGGCGAGCTGGTGCTGATGGAAGAGAAATCCGTGCTGATGCGACAGCTCGGGCGCAAGGAGCTGACCCTTCACCTGGCCAAGCCGCTCGAGCGCCTCCCTGCGGCGCTGGCGGGCCATGAGCTGGCCCTGGCGGACGACGGCCAGGCGCTGGTCTACACCTACGACGCCACCCCGCAGGAGGAAGGCACCGGCATCGCCGGGCTGCTGGCCGACCTGGAAGCGACCGGCGTGCGGGTCAAGGACCTGCATACGCGCCAGAGCTCGCTGGAGGATATCTTCGTCAACCTGGTCCGGGAGAGTGCATGAACCTGCAATCGGTCAAGACCATCTACCTGGCCGAGATGGCCCGCAGCCTGCGCACCGTACTGCAGAGCATCGTCTCGCCGGTGGTCTCCACCTCGCTCTATTTCGTGGTGTTCGGAGCCGCCATCGGCTCGCGGATCAATGAAGTCGACGGGGTCAGCTACGGCGCCTTCATCGTGCCCGGTCTGATCATGCTGCTGCTGCTCACCCAGAGCGTCTCCACCGCCTCCTTCGGCATCTTCTTCCCGCGCTTTTCCGGTTCGATCTACGAGATCCTGTCGGCACCGATCTCCTATCTGGAGATCGTGCTCGGCTACGTCGGCGCGGCGGCCACCAAGTCGGTGGTCCTGGGCTTGATCGTGCTGGCCACGGCGCGCCTGTTCGTGCCCTTCTCCATCCAGTACCCGCTGGTGATGCTGCTGTTCCTGGTATTGACCGCCATCACCTTCAGCCTGCTCGGCTTCATCATCGGCATCTGGGCCGACGGCTTCGAGAAGCTGCAGTTGGTGCCGCTGCTGATCGTTACCCCGCTGACCTTCCTCGGCGGCACCTTCTACTCCATCGACATGCTGCCGCCCTTCTGGCAGGCCGTGACGCTGCTCAATCCGGTGGTCTACCTGGTCAGCGGGTTCCGCTGGAGCTTCTATGGCACCAGCGACGTGAGCATCTGGCTCAGCCTGGTCATCATCACCCTGTTCCTTGCCGTCGCACTCGCGGTGGTCAACTGGGTATTCAAGAGCGGCTACCGGCTCAAGCCCTGAGCGGCTGGCCGGGTGCGACCAGCGGCGTCGGGTGACAGTGCGTGGGCGAGGCACCGGTTGAACGCGACTCGCACCCCGGTATGATTCGCCTTTCCCTGCCTCGCGGCGCTGCCCATTTCTGCGCTGCGCGAAGCGCCCATCACGGCGGAGACGGCCATGCCGATACTGCACAGCATCGTTCACCACATCGACAAGGCCGCCAGCGAGCAGCCCGCGGCCCTGCACCCCGCGAGCACGACGCTTGCGGCCTCGGCGCTGGTGGAATCGCTGCTCGCCGCTTTCCATGACGCCTACCACGCCAAGACCAAGGCGTGGGGGCATTTCCTGCCGGAACAGGACCAGGCCGCAGGCAGCGCACCGCCCGTCACCCAGGCGCTGGCCGACTACCTGGCGGGAGGCCGCGACTTCACCGCCTTCACCCGCGACATCGCCGAGCGGCTGCTGCCGCTGGTCGACGACCACCTGTCGGTATCGGGCCACCTGCTGTGCTTCGACTACCGCCACGGCGAGACCCGCTACCTGAGCCTGGCGCTGGTGCATCAGCGCGAGGGCTTCGGGATCGGCGAGTCGCTCGAGGTGTTGCCGGCGACCCAGCTCAACCTCGCGCGCATGAGCCTGGCCCTGCGCCTCAACCTGACCCAGTGGCAGGAAGGAGCCGCCTCGCGCCACTATCTCTCGTGGACCCACGACCGCGGCGGCAGGAAGCTCGCCGAGGCGCTGGCCGGCATGCTCGGCGCTACCGAAGGCATCGACGCCACCGGCGAGACTCGCACCCTGCTCAAGGCCTTCAGCGACTACGTGGAACAGGAGGACCTGGCCGAAGAGCAGAGTCGGGAGAAGACCGAGACGCTGATCGACTACGCCAACGCCCAGGCCAGCCGCGGCGAGCCGATCACCCTGGAGGAGCTCTCGGAGCTGCTTGACGAACAGCAGCCCCGCGCCTTCTACGAGCATATCCGCAACGCCGACTACGGCCTGTCGCCGGAAATCCCGCCGGACAAGCGCACCCTGCGACAATTCCGCCGTTTCACCGGACGCGCCGGCGGCGTCTCCATCAGCTTCGACTCCCATCTGCTGGGGTCCAGCATCGAGTACGACGAACAGCAGGACCGCCTGATCATCAAGCAGGTCCCCAAGCAGCTCAAGGAGCAGCTCAAGCGCCAGGGTGGGTCATGAAGGACCGCCCCAGCCCCAAGGTTCTGCTACGCCTGCTGACGCTACTTATTCCCTATCGTGGCCGCCTCGCCATCGCCGCCCTGGCACTGCTGGTGGCCTCCGGCAGCGTGCTGCTGCTGGGCCAGGGGCTGCGCCTGGTGATCGACCAGGGCTTTCTTGCCGCGGATGCCTCCCAACTCAACCAGACACTCGCTGCCACGCTCGTCGTCGTCAGCGTGCTGGCGGGCGCCTCGGCGCTGCGCTACTACCAGGTGAGCTGGATCGGCGAGCGCCTGGCCGCGGACCTGAGGCGGCAGGTATTCGATCACCTGCTCGAGCTGGAGCCGGGCTACTTCGAGAGCGCCGAACGGCGCGACCGCGGCGCTGCCGAGATCGCCTCGCGCCTGACCGCCGACACCAGCGTGCTGCAGACGCTGTTCGGCTCGTCGATCTCGCTGGCGCTGCGCAACCTGGTGATGCTGCTGGGCGCGGTGGCGCTGATGCTGGTGACCCAACCCTGGCTCTCGGCGCTGGTGCTCGTCGGCATACCCGCCACCCTGCTGCCGATCCTGTGGTTCGGGCGCCGGGTAAGGCGCCTTTCCCGCCACAGCCAGGACCGCGTGGCCGAACTGGGCCGCTATGCCAGCGAAGCACTGGACGGCATTCGCACCGTGCAGGCCTTCTCCCACGAAGCGATCGACCGGCACGACTACGGCGAACGCGCCGAGCAGGCGTTCGCCACCGCCGTGGTGCGCACGCGCCAGCGAGCCTGGCTCACCGGGGCGGCGATGCTGGCGGTGTTCGCCGCCGTGGGCCTGATGCTTTGGCAGGGCGGCCAGGCGGTGCTGGCCGGCGAGATCAGCGCGGGCGAGCTTTCCGCCTTCGTCTTCTATGCGGTACTCGCCGCGGGGGCAGTCGCCACGCTGGCCGAGGTGGCGGGCGACGTGCAACGCGCCGCCGGGGCCGCCGAACGGCTGCTGGAACTGCTCGATGCCGAGCCCGGCATTCGCCCTCCGGCCGAGCCGACTCCCTTGCCTGCGCCGCTGCGCGGCGAGATCCGCATGGAGAACGTGAGCTTTACCTATCCCGGGCGGCAGACGCCGGCCCTCGGCTCGCTCGACCTGGAGATTCGCGCCGGCGAGCGCGTGGCCTTGGTCGGCCCTTCCGGCGCCGGCAAGAGCACGCTGTTCTCGCTGCTGCTGCGCTTTCACGACCCCGAGCGGGGCCGGGTCACGCTGGACGGCATCGACCTGCGCGAGTTCGACCCCAAGGTGCTGCGGGCCGCCATGGGCCTGGTCGCCCAGGAGCCGGTGCTGTTCACCGGCACGGTGGCCGACAACCTGCGCTACGGCAAGCCCGAGGCCACCCTCGCCGAGCTTCGCACTGCCGCCCGTGATGCCAACGCCCTCGCCTTCGTCGAGGCCTTGCCCGCCGGTTTCCACACCGAGCTGGGCCCCGGTGGCGTGCAGCTCTCCGGCGGCCAGCGCCAGCGCCTGGCCATCGCCCGGGCGCTGCTCAAGGACCCCCGCGTGCTGCTGCTCGACGAGGCGACGAGTGCGCTGGATGCCGAGAGCGAACGCCTGGTGCAGCAGGCCCTGGATCGGCTGATGGCCGGACGCACCAGCCTGGTGATCGCCCATCGCCTGGCCACGGTGACTGCCGCCGACCGCCTGCTGGTCTTCGACGAGGGAACGTTGGTAGCCGCCGGCCGCCACGCCGAGCTGCTCGAACAGAGCCCGCTCTACCGCCACCTGGCGGAGCTGCAGTTCGGCCGGCACCGGGCGCAAACATGAGCGGGCTCAGCGACTGCCGATAACGCTTCGCCACCGGCGCAGGGCTTCGCCACCGGCTATAAGAAAGGGGAGGCAAAAGCCTCCCCCACTCATCGCCGCTCGTCGACCAACCAGGCTGCCGACATTCAAGGCGTCAGAAGGTTTCCCACTCCACCTCGGGCTTGCGCTGTCGCTGCGGCGCCGGTGAGATCGCGCTCGGAGCCGGCAGGTGGGCGACGGGAACAGGCGCCGGCGAAGACCCCGAATTTTCGTCGCCCAGCACAAAGGTATTGATCAGCTGGGTCAACCTTTCGGCCTGGTCGCGCATCGCCGTGGAGGTATCGCTGTTGTGTTCGACCATGGCGGCGTTCTGCTGGGTCATGGTGTCCATCTGGCTGACGGCGGCGTTGACCTCATGGATGCCGATGCTCTGCTCCCGCGAGCCGGCGCTGATCTCGGCGATGACGTCGTTCACCTTGGTGATGCTGGCGAAGATCTCCTGCATCGTCGCGCCGGCCTTGTGGACGATTTCCGCTCCCTGCTGGGTGCGCGCCACCGAGTCATCGATCAGCTGGCGGATATCCTGTGCCGCATCGGCGGAGCGCTGCGCCAGCGTACGGACCTCCTGTGCCACCACCGCGAAGCCGCGGCCGTGCTCGCCGGCCCGTGCCGCCTCGACGGACGCGTTGAGCGCCAGGATGTTGGTCTGGAAGGCGATGCCGTCGATCAGCGTGACGATTTCGGCGATCTTGGCCGATGCGGAACGGATGTCCTCCATGGTGGTTTCGACAAGCTCCATGGACTCCTTGCCCTGGCGCGCCACATCGGCGCTGGCCCTGACCAGCTGGTCGGCCTGCTGGGCATGGTCTGCGTTGTTCTGCACCGTCGAGGTGATCTCTTCCATGGCCGACGACGTCTGCTGCAGGCTCGATGCCGCCTGGTCGGTGCGGGAAGCCAGCTCGTCGCTGCTTCGTGCGATGCTCTGGGACGCCAGGAGGACATCGTTGGCACCCCCACGCACCTCGCGCAGGGTGGCCTGGATGCGAGCCAGGAAGCCGTTGAACTGACGCGCGAGTTCGCCGATCTCGTCCTTGCTGGTGACGCGCAGGCGCCGGGTCAGGTCACCCCTGCCTTCGGCCACGCCTTGTGCGATCTCGTTCATGTCGGTGGCGGTCTGGCGGATCTGGCGCACCGTGCGCCGGGTGATCCAGATGGCGAAGAAGGTGATGGACAGGTTGATGGCCGACGCAATGAAGAAGAGGCGGACCAGCGTCTCGATGAGGTTCTGCCTGGCCACCTGCTCGATCACGGCCATGGCGGCGTCCACGCCGGTGGCATAGACGCCGGCGCCGATCACCCAGTTCCATTCGGGAATGGGGGCGGCGTACGAGTACTTGGGCTCCACCTCGCCGGTGGCCGGGTTGGTCCATTCGTAGGCATACCGGCCGCCGCCGCTGCGCGCGATATCAATCATGTCGCTGATGAGCGGCTTGCCGTTGGCATCCTGCACGTCGAGCATGTTGCGCCCCTCCTGCTGGGGCACGGCCGGCTGGACCAGCATGGTGCCGTCGTAGTCGAAGACGAAGACGTAGTTGTCCTCTTCGAAACGCAGCTCGCGCAACAGGCCGAGGGCGACCTGCTGCGCCATGCGCGGATCGTCGCCTTCGTTGCCCACACTTTGCGCCAGGGTCTTGGCCATGCCGACGATGCTTTCAACCCCGTGACGGCGCGCTTCGAGCATCAGCTCGCGCTGCTGCGCCAGCTGGGTTCGATTGGAGTCGATGCGCTCGAGCGCTTCGAGGACCAGCAGGCATGAAGAAGAAATGATCAGCGGTACCAGGACCAGGAGGAGAATCTTGTTTTGCAGGTTCAACGCCAGCAGCTGCTTCAGGCTGGAGAAACCAGCCCGCTTGACAGGAGTCGCTTTCATGGAGAGACCGTTATTATTAGTGGAATGGCATGTGGGTATCGGACACGCCATCAAGCCTCATGCCGAAGCGAAGCACTAGTCAACTTAATGCTAATGCATGACACCACCTCATCAATTATTGATCCAGGTCAAGTTTAAGGCGCCAGACCTTCTTTCTGCGCAAGCCATCCTGCTCGGGGAAATGTTTCGTTAGGTACTACACCTTTCTTAGCACTAGGAAACCCGACAGGGCTTGATGGACGGCTTGGTGATTCCTACGTTTATCCCTGCTGGTAGGAAGCCAGCAGTGCCGGAAAACCGGTAAACGGAAGTACGATCTCGCTTGTGTAGTCCCCACAGGCAAACGAGGAAGGAGTTCTGACATGGCACAGCAAAACCAGAATCCGGGCAATTTTGCCAACGATCCGAAGAAAGCCTCCGAAGCCGGCCAGAAAGGCGGCCAGCAGAGCAGCGGCAACTTCGCCAACGACCCACAGCGCGCCTCAGAGGCGGGCCATAAAGGCGGCCAGCACAGCGGCGGCAACTTCGCCAACGACCCGCAGCGCGCCTCCGAAGCGGGGCAGAAAGGCGGCCAGCAAAGCGGCGGCAACTTTGCCAACGACCGCCAGAAAGCCTCCGAGGCAGGCCGCAAGGGCGGCAAGAACTAAGCCGCCATGAGGTTCGGCCAGGCCAAGGTCGCGGGCTGGTCGCGGCAAGGAGGCCGCGACCAGCCGGCATGTGAGCCCCCTTAAGGCAAGCATACCTGCCGACAACACCGCTTGGCCGGGCTTCGGGAGCTGTCAGGAATGGACCTGACAGCTCGTTTTATGTCCCTGCCACCGGCTCAGCCTTGAGTCAGCGCCCTTTCCGTATCGGCGTCGCCTTGCGCGATCAGGTAAGCCATTCGATCCGGCGCCCAGTCCATGACCCATAGCGAAGTGCTCTCGCCTGGCTGAGGCTCACGCTGGATGCGCGTCATGCGCAGTTCGGGGTAGGACTCGACCGCTTCATGCGCTTCATCGTCGCTGCGCGCCCCGAAGAACAGCCGCCGGAAGTGATCCAGGCTCTCGCCGAAGCCGTGGGGCCTTCCCGGTGTTTTCGTGAACAGCTCCGCCGTGATGACATGCCAGCGCTTCCCTGGCGACGTGGACTCGAGCCGTTCAAGCGCCGGCTGCAGCAGGCCGCGATGCCAGATATCGCCGTCCCAGTAGGCCCGCCCCTCGTGCCAGCCTGGTTTGAACAGCAGCGGAATGGCGCTGCTGGCACCGATCATGGTAGGGACAATGGGCTGTTCCGCGCTGTCGAACCAGACAGGTTCGGCCGCCTCGATGTCGATGGCCCGGATCATCAGCCTTGGCCCTTCCCCCTCCTCGGCCGAATAGCGTTCGACATGGCGAGCCACGGTATCGACCAGCCTGCGATTGTCGTAGCCAGCCGTGGCGGGATAGGTCGCCAATCCGGCGAGGAAGCCGCCGGGCACGGCCGAGAATACCGGCGGGTTGCCGAAGGCAAGGCCGGTCAGGCTGGCGCTGAGGCGCCTGCTGTTGGCATCGAAGAACGGCACGAACGGCAGCGAAGGCTGTGTGACCTCACGCCAGAAACGCGCCATGACGTCCAGCCCCCCATCAGGCGCCCCCTGGTGCGCCGCGATCAGGTACCCGTTGACGGCGCCGATCGAGGCGCCCACCACGACCATGTCACGTCTCGCTCGTTCATCGAGGTGCCTCACCAGGGCGCGATACACTCCGTACTGGTAGGCTCCCAGGGCACCCCCGCCATTGAGCACGAGCACGATCCTTTCCCGCATGTCACACCTCCCTGTCACTAACGTTCTGCCCAGCGGGCTTGTCGAAGCTGATGCAGCATCAGCAAGGTCAATACGCAAAAGAACAACGTAACGGCAAGAGCACCGGCAGGCGCTCATCGCGGCGGACATTGAACAAGCGCTGGATGAAGACAAACATGCAAGCCACACTGAAGACGTGGACTGAACATAGCACCTTTGAGGAAGTGGGCCCCTAGCACGACCAAGGTCGCGTTGCCGCCCCGGGGCGCAACAGTCGGCCTGGCAGAAATAAAAAAGACCCCCCGAAGGGGGTCAGGTGGAGCACGCCAGCTCACATCGGTATATCGCCCGCTCTTGCTCAAGCCGTTGGCGACGTTGCTCGGGAAGCAGGTATCGAAGCCGTCCTTCCCAGCGTTGATCGGTACTCAAAACTCAGCTTTGCCTCGTTATCCAATACAATGCGATAGCCGCGCCAACAAATACATGATTGCTTTAAAAACAAAAACTTGAACGAAAACAAGCGCGCAGGCTTTGTGCCAGACGCCGCCAGCTCACTCTTTTTTGCACCATCGACGCCCATCCCATGGGGTCAATGTCACATCTTGATGCATTGCAAAATCAGCTTCTACGGATATATCAACCCGCTATAGCCTCTCGCGCGTCACTTTCATCACTCGGCCATCCACCGTGCGCTGCACCTTGTCCTCGATCTCGCTGCACAAGGCTTCCACCTTCTGGCCGGAAAGGCCCGCCACCACCAGCGTCCACTCGCTAGCATCCAGCCGGTCGAGCGCACCGCTCTCGCAAACCGCTACCGACGGGTTGCGCCCGAAGCGTTCATGCAGCCCGCCCATGCGCTGCCGCTTTTCCTTGAGCGACATGCAGCCTGGCAGTGAAACCTGGAGGGTAAGAATCTCGATATGCATGCGAGCCGCTCCTGTGGGTCATGGTCATGCCAGCCTAGCAGGGGGCCAGGGAGGCCTCCTCCCAACGCTGCCTGCCCTCGTCTCGTGGCGGTCGCCAGGCCGGGTTGCAATATCCTGCACCGGGCTTGGCTGATGGAGCCGACACTGGCTATGTTGAGATGGCCCCGTTGCAAAGGGCACAACGACTCAATGGAGGGAGTCTCATGAAGGAACACAACGTGACCCGGTCCGCCATGGATGTTGTCGACATCCTCACCACGGACCATCAGGACATGGTGAACCTGATCGGAGAGATCAAGCGTTCACCTGACGCCGATCAGCGCCGCGACCTGACCGACATGCTGATCGCCGAGGTAATGCGCCACTCCGTCGCCGAGGAGATGCATGTCTACCCGGTGATGGAAAAGCACCTGCCCAACGGTGAAGAAGAGGTGGAACACGACAAGCAGGAGCACGACGAGATCGTCAAGGTGATGAAGCAGCTCGAGGACAGCGACGCTGCCGCGCCGGAGTTTCTCGACAGGATCAATGAGCTGGAGAAGAAGCTGCGCCATCACGCCGACGACGAAGAGTCCGACCAGTTTCCCAAGCTGCGCTCGCATATTCCGGGCGACGAGCTGGTCGAGATGGGCCGGCGAGTGGAAAACGCCAAGCAGCTGGCCCCGACCCGGCCCCACCCCAGCGCACCGCATTCCGAACTCTTCCACAAGAGCGTCGGTGCGGGCGTGGGCATGATCGATCGCCTGCGCGACAAGCTCAGCGGTCGCGCCACCGGCTGAGGCATCGCCCGACCTGCCCGGACCTGGCTGGCCAGGTCCGGGCCCTCGCGACCCTTGCCCTGCCCATATTCGGCTACATCCCCACCGAATCTTGCATCCAAGTCAATCCCCTCGCGCCTGGCCTGCCGTCGTCGAAGGTTGATGGAAATCCCTTCCATCCCGCATGATGCTAGCGAACCGGCCTACCTGCCTCGCGGAGACTTTCCATGACACGACCTCGCCTCGGCTTCATCGGCATCGGCCTGATGGGCAACCCCATGACCCGCCGCCTCCTGGAAGCCGGCTTCGCCGTCACGGTGTGGAACCGCACCCCGGCCAAGGCCGAACCGCTGCGCGAAGCCGGCGCCACGCTGGCCGGCTCCATTGGCGAGCTGGTGGCAAGCGTGGATGTGGTGATGCTGTGCCTGGCCAATACCGCGGTGGTGGAAGCGGTGGTATTTGGCGAGGGCGGCGTGGCCGCCCATGGCCGCCCGGGGCAGCGGCTGATCGACCTTTCCAGCAGCGACCCGGCCGCCACCCGCGACTATGCCGGGCGCCTTGCCCAGGCCTGCGGCATGGCCTGGGTGGATGCGCCGGTATCCGGCGGCGTGGCGGGAGCCGAGGCCGGCAGCCTGGCGATCATGTGCGGCGGCACCGAGGCGGAGGTCGAGGCAGTGCGCCCATTGCTCGCCCCGCTTTCGGCCCGGGTCACCCACATGGGCCCGGTGGGCGCGGGCCAGGTCACCAAGGTATGCAACCAGATGATCGTCGGCTGCCAGGCGGCGGTGATCGCCGAGATGGTGGCGCTGGCCGAGGCCAGCGGCGTCGATGCCGCCCGCCTGACCGAGGCGCTGGCCGGCGGCTTCGCCGATTCCAGGCCGTTCCAGATTCTCGCCCCGCGCATGGCCGCCGGCGACTTCGCCGATCCGCCCTGGCACCTGCGCACCCTGCTCAAGGATCTCGACATGGCCGTGGCCCAGAGCCAGCGCGCCGGCAGCGCCACGCCGATGAGCGCGCTGGCCGCCCAGCTGATGCGCGCCCATGCCCGCCATGGCCACGCCGAGCACGACCCGGCGACCCTCGTGGAAGCGTATCGCCAGCAAGACTGAGAGGAGGCTAGCCATGCAGGATGCCCGCGTGATCTTCGTTACCGGCGGCGCCCAGGGAATCGGCCTGGGCATGGCCGAGCACTTCCTCGCCCGGGGTTACCGGGTGGCGCTGATCGATATCGACGCCGAGGCCATCGAGGCGTGCCGCGAACGCCTGGGCCGGCCAGAACAGCTGCTGGCGATGGTGGCCGACGTGCGCGAGGAAACGCAGGTGGCCGAAGGCATCGCACGCAGCGTGGCGCACTTTGGCCGGCTCGACGGCGCGATCCACAACGCCGGGCTGGCCGATCCGTTCCAGGCCCCGGTGGAAGCCCTCGAGCTCGCCACCTGGCAGGCCTATCTCGACACCCACCTGACCGGCGGCTTCCTGTGCGCCAAGCATGCCGCGCCCCACCTGCGCACAACGAACGGCAGCCTGGTGCTGGTCGGCTCGACCCGGGCCCTGCAGTCGGAGCCCCACACCGAGGCCTATGCCGCCGCCAAGGGCGGCCTGGTGGCGCTGGCCCACGCCCTGGCAGTGAGCCTGGGGCCTGCGGTGCGCGTCAATGCCATCAGCCCCGGCTGGATCGAGGTAGGCGACTGGCAGAAGCCCTCGCGTCGCCGTGCGGTGGAACACCGCCCCGTCGACCTGGCGCAGCACCCGGCCGGCCGGGTCGGCCGCCCAGAGGATATCGCCGCCATGGCGGAGTACCTGCTCTCCGATGCGGCGGGCTTCATCACCGGGCAGAACTTCGTGGTGGATGGCGGCATGACGCGAAAGATGATCTATGCCGAGTGATGGTTCGCGTTTGTCCCCCGCCCCGCCCTTCCGTACACTTGTTTGACTCTCCCCTACACGACGCTTTCGCCGAGGCATGACCATGGCTTTCGATTCGACCTCTACCTATGTGGCTACCGATGCCTTGAAGCAGGCGGTGAACGCCGCCGTGACCCTGGAGCGCCCGCTGCTGATCAAGGGCGAGCCGGGCACCGGCAAGACCCTGCTGGCCGAGGAGCTGGCGGCTTCGCTGGGCACCCGCCTGATCACCTGGCACATCAAGTCCACCACCAAGGCGGCCCAGGGCCTCTACGAGTACGACGCGGTGAGCCGCCTGCGCGACTCGCAGCTCGGCGTGGCAGGCGTGGAGAACGTCGAGAACTACATCAAGCCCGGCAAGCTGTGGGAGGCCTTCACCGCCGATGAGCGCGTGGTGCTGCTGATCGACGAGATCGACAAGGCCGACATCGAGTTCCCCAACGACCTGCTCCAGGAGCTGGATCGCATGGAGTTCCACGTCTACGAGACCGGCGAGACGATCCGCGCCCGTCACCGGCCGATCATCGTGATCACCTCGAACAACGAGAAGGAGCTGCCCGACGCCTTCCTGCGCCGCTGCTTCTTCCACTACATCGAGTTCCCCGACCGGGACACCATGCAGGCCATCGTCGACGTGCACTTTCCCGACATCGCGCCGAAGCTGGTCAGCGAGGCGCTGGAAGTCTTCTTCGACCTGCGCCAGGCGCCGGGCTTGAAGAAGAAGCCTTCCACCTCGGAGCTGGTCGACTGGCTCAAGCTGCTGATGGCCGACGAGCTCGCCCGCGAGGCGCTCTACCACCGCGACCCGGTGAAGGCGATCCCGCCACTGGCCGGCGCCTTGGTCAAGAACGAGCAGGATACCCACCTGCTGGAGCGGCTGGCGTTCATGCTGCGCCGCCAAGGCAACCCGAGGCGCTGAGCCATGTTCATCGGCCTGTTCGAGACACTCAAGCGCGCCGGCGTACCGGTGTCGCTGCGTGAACTGCTCGACCTGCACGCGGTGGTCGAGCGCGGCGTGGTGTTCGCCGACATGGAGGCGTTCTACCAGCTGGCACGCACGGTGATGGTCAAGGATGAGCGCCACTTCGACCGCTTCGATCGTGCCTTCGCCGCCTGGTTCGACGGCCTGGAGAGCCTCGACGCCGCGATCGAGGCGCTGATTCCCGACGACTGGCTGCGCCGTGAGTTCGAGAAGCAGCTTTCGGACGAGGAGAAGGCCCGGATCGAGTCGCTGGGCGGGCTCGAGAAGCTGATCGAGACCTTCAAGCAGCGCCTCGAGGAGCAGAAGGAGCGCCACGCCGGCGGCAACAAATGGATCGGCACCGGCGGCACCAGCCCCTTCGGCGCCTATGGCTACAACCCCGAGGGCATTCGCATCGGCCAGGAGGGTTCGCGCCATCGCCGGGCGGTGAAGGTGTGGGACGAACGCCGCTTCCGCGACTACGATGACTCGCTCGAACTGGGCACGCGCAACATCAAGATGGCGCTGCGCCGGCTGCGCAAGTTCGCCCGCCAGGGGGCCGCGGAAGAGTTTGACGTCGACGCCACCATCCGCGACACCGCCCGCGACGCCGGCCTGCTCAACGTGCGCATGCGCCCGGAGCGCCACAACGCGGTGAAGGTGCTGCTGTTCCTCGACGTGGGCGGTTCCATGGACGACCACATCCGCGTCTGCGAGGAGCTGTTCTCCGCCGCCCGCTCCGAGTTCAAGCACCTGGAGCACTACTACTTTCACAACTGTTTGTACGAAGGCGTGTGGCGCAACAACCTTCGACGCGGCAATGAACGCATCCCGACCCTGGACGTGCTGCACACCTACGGCCGCGACTACCAGGTAGTGGTCGTCGGCGATGCCGCCATGTCGCCCTATGAAGTGACCCACCCCGGCGGCAGCGTGGAGCACTTCAACGAGGAGGCCGGCGCAGTATGGCTCAAGCGCCTGGTCGACGCCTTCCCGCGCCTGGCCTGGCTCAATCCGATGCCGCCGCGGGCCTGGGAGTACACCCACTCCACCCAGCTGATCCGCCAGCTGATCGACGACCGCATGTACCCGATGACGCTGGAAGGCCTCGAGGAGGCCATGCGGGAGCTGGCCAAATAAAAATAGCCCCAAGGGGCTATTTTTATTATTTATAGCCTAAAAAGGCTATTTATTTGTGTTATAGCCGTAAAGGGCTATACTTTTGGCGTATTCCCTGAGGAGCGCCCGCAATGGCTCAACATCACGCCGGCCCCCGGCGGATCGCGGTGCTGACCGGTGACGTGGTCGATTCGCGTTGCGTGAAGGATCGCCCGCGGCTCTACCAGCGACTGGACGACGGCCTGGCGACCCTGGCTGAATGCCATGGCGGCCGCGCCGAGCGCTTCCGGGGCGATGGTTTCCAGCTCGCCCTGCCCCATCCCGGAGCCGCCCTGTCCGTCGCCGTCGCCCTGCGCGCGGCGCTGATCCAGCACTCCGAGCCCGAGCAGCGCTGGGATGCCCGCATCGCCATCGCGGTAGGCCCGGCACGCTGGCAGCCGGACCAGCGCCTGGCCGACGCCGACGAGCCCCCCTTCGTGCAGTCGGGCCTCGCCCTGGATACCCTGGGCCAGGGCGACGACCGCCTCGCCCTGGCGCCGGACAAGCGCGACGATGGCAGCCTGGCGCTGCTGCTACGCTACGTGGATGCGCTGGTAGCCGGCTGGTCGACGTATTCGGCACAGGTGGTGGGCCTGAGCCTCGCCGGCAGCCCGTCGCAGCAGGAGATGGCCGAACGCCTCGGCATTCGCCAACCCAGCGTGCACAAGCGCCTGCGTGCGGCGCGCTGGGCGCTGCTGGTGGATACCCTGGCGCATTTCGAGGCCCGCCTGGCCGATGGGAAGCCGTTCGAATGATCATGGAACCGATGCAGCTCTCGCTGTTGATGGCGCTGTTGCTGGCGCATCTAGCCGGGGATTTCCTGCTGCAGCCCTATCGCTGGGTTGCGGATCGCGAGCGCTACAAGCATCGCTCGCGGCACCTGCTGCATCATGTGCTGGTGCACATGGCGCTCACCCTCGCCGTGCTGGTCGCCGCCAGCCTGGCCGTACCCGGCACACCGGGGCTGCCCGCCGCCCTGGCCGGTACGCTGGCGGTAGGGGCCAGCCACTGGCTGATCGACCTGGGCAAGGCGCACCTTCCCGCCGGCAAGCTGCGCTGGTTTTTGCTCGACCAGGCGCTGCACCTGCTGGTGCTGGGCGCCCTGTGGCTGGCCTGGATCGGCACGGCGGCGCCGCTGCTGGGCTTGGCGACCTGGCTGCTCTCGCCGCAGGTGCTGGGAGTCGCCGTGGCCTACCTGACGGTGACGCGCCCCTTTTCGTTCGCCATCGCCATGGTGATGCGGCGCTGGAGCCACGAGATCGAGGACAAGGACACCCTGGCCCGGGCCGGCGCCCGGATCGGCATGCTGGAACGGGTGCTGGTACTGACCCTGGTGCTGCTCGACCAGCTCACCGCGGTCGGCTTCCTGCTGGCCGCGAAGTCGGTGCTGCGCTACGGCGACCTGCGTGAATCCCAGGACCGCAAGCTGACCGAATACGTGCTGCTGGGCACCTTGCTCAGCGTGGCCTCGACGCTGATACTCGGCCTGACGCTGCGCCTGCTGGTGATGACGACCTGAGCCGGAAGCGGACTTTCAAGGAGAGAACACCATGTGGCGCCCCCTCGGCACGCTTCTCGCCCTGCTGCCTCTGCTGGGCGGCTGCACGCCCACGCACCTGGAACCGCGCGACGGCTACGTGGTGGATCGCTCGCATGCATCGCCCTCGCACACGAGCCGCGTGCGCCATCTCGTGCTTCACTACACCGACGTGGGCGAAGCCGAGTCGCTGGCGGTGCTGACCGGCCCCCACGTCAGCGCCCATTATGTCCTGCCGCTGCCGGCCCGCGAGCGGCACGGCCAGCCGCTGGTGCTCCAGCTCGTCGACGAGGAGCGTCGCGCCTGGCACGCCGGCGCCAGCGCATGGAAGAACCGCACCCAGATCAACGACACCTCCATCGGCATCGAGATCGTCAACCTCGGGCCCGACCGCCCCTATGCCGAGGTGGAGCGCCTGCTCGAAGCGGAGCCGGAGGCCGCCGTCGAGATCACCTGGGCACCCTACCCCGAGGCGCAGGTCGAGGCACTGATCGCCCTGGCGCGCGACATCATCGAGCGCCACGGCATCCACCCCACCGACGTGGTGGCGCACTCCGACATCGCCCCGACGCGCAAGGTCGACCCCGGCCCGCGCTTTCCCTGGCGCGAACTCTACGAGGCCGGGATCGGAGTGTGGCCGGAAGCAGGCAGCCTGGCTCGCTGGCAAGCGCGATTCACGGAGGCTCCGCCAACGCTTGCCGAGCTGCAGCGGGCGCTACGGGCCTGGGGCTATGCGGTCGAGGAAACGGGGGAGCTGGATCGCGAGACCCGGGCAGTGCTGCGCGCCTTTCAGATGCGCTTTCGCCCCACCGACTATCGCGGCCGGCCGGACGCAGAGACCGCCGCCAGGCTGTGGGCGCTGCTGGAACGCTATCGCCCCCAGGAGCTGGCACGGCTCGAGGAGGCGATGGGGGAACGGTAGGCCTGCCGCCTTACATCGTGGCCAGGCGCTGCCTGTCGTTGATACCGGCCATGCGCACCAGGGCCAGGGCTTCGTCGAGGCTCTCCACCTCTTCGACCCGCAGCAGTTCGCTGTCCAGGCTGACCAGCTGGCCGGTCTTCTCGGAGAGCAATCGCTCCAGGGTGGCGACGTCCATGTTGACATCGAGGAACAGCGTATCGACGCTGGCGCTGTCCTGGGTGCCCGGCAGGTAGATGGTGCCGTTGGAGAAATCCACCGCGTAGGCGATCACGCCCGGCACGATGAAGAACAACAGGCCCACGCCGTTGGCAATGGCCACCACCGGGTCGATGCGGCCGCTCATCTGGCCCTTGCGCTCGGGATGGAAGACGGTGCCGCAGCCCACCAGGGCGGTAAGGGAAACGCCCAGCACCAGGCCGGCCAGGGCACGACGGAATCGGGTCCTCATGGAAGATATGCTCCGCAGAAGGTCGGGTTATCGACGCCGACGCCATTGTCGCGGCAGGCGTCGCCAAGCAGAATGGCTGGAAGCTTAACATAACCCTACATTGATACGTTCGTTTACATCGTATACGGAGGCCACATGCGCGAAATCGCTCTGAAAGCCTGCCAGGGCAGCGCCATCGCACCGCGGCTCGATGCACTGGCCGAGCTGCGTATTACCGTATTCCGTGACTTCCCCTACCTTTACGATGGCGACTTAGGGTACGAGACCCACTATCTGCGCCGCTATGCCGAGTGCCCCGACAGCCTGTTCGTGCTGGCCGAGGACGGAGGCGCCCTGGTGGGCGCCGCCACCGGCATGCCGCTGGCCGAAGACGTGGAGGCGTTTCGCGCGCCCTTCGAGCGAGCCGGCGTCGATATCGGCAGCGTGTTCTACTATGGCGAATCGGTGCTGCTGCCGAGCTACCGGGGCCGGGGTATCGGCAAGGCGTTTCTGAACGAACGCGAGCGTCATGCCGCCAGGCAGGGCTTTTCCACCGTCGCCTTCTGTGCCGTGGAACGGCCCGAGGACCACCCGCTGAAGCCCCAGGGTTACGTGCCGCTGCACGGCTTCTGGCGCTCGCAGGGCTATGAGCGCCAACCCGACCTTGCCACCACCTTCCGCTGGAAGGACATCGGCGAGCAGGAGGAGACCGACAAGCCGATGGTGTTCTGGCTGAAATCGCTGCAGTAACCTGCACAACAAGCCTCGGGGCTTATCCGTCGACAGGGCGCCCCTCATTCGCGGTGGCGAGCAGCCATGCCAGGTTGAGCAACGCTTTTGCCGCCGTTCGCCGTTGGCCTTACAATGCCCCGAACGCCGCTCCCTGTGGCATCTCGATTCATGTCAGCCCATGCTGGAAGGAAACGCCGGACCCATGCGCGCCACCCAACTGTTGATCGCCACCCTCAAGGAAACGCCCGCCGACGCCGAGGTCATCAGCCACCAACTGATGCTGCGTGCCGGCATGATCCGTCGCCTCACCTCGGGCCTCTACACCTGGCTGCCGGTCGGCCTGCGCACCCTGCGCAAGGTGGAACGCATCGTGCGCGAGGAAATGGACCGCGCCGGCGCCCAGGAGGTGCTGATGCCGGCGGTGCAGCCCGCCGAGCTGTGGCAGGAGTCGGGCCGCTGGGAGCAGTACGGCCCCGAACTGCTGCGCCTGAAGGACCGCCACGAGCGCGACTACTGCGTCGGCCCCACCCACGAGGAGGTGATCACCGACCTGATGCGCCGCGAGCTCTCCAGCTACAAGCAGCTGCCGGCCAATTTCTATCAGATCCAGACCAAGTTCCGCGACGAGATCCGCCCGCGCTTCGGCGTGATGCGCTCGCGCGAGTTCATCATGAAGGACGCCTACTCCTTCCACCTGGACCAGGCCTGCCTCAAGGAGACCTACCAGGCGATGTACGATGCCTACACGCGCATCTTCACCCGCCTGGGGCTGGACTTCCGCCCGGTACTGGCCGACAACGGCGCCATCGGCGGCACCGGCTCCCATGAATTCCACGTGCTGGCCGACTCCGGCGAGGACGCCATCGTGTTCTCCACCGAATCCGACTACGCCGCCAACATCGAGAAGGCCGAGGCGCTGCCCGCCCCGCTCGGCACCTCTCACGAGCGTGCCGCGCCGAGCGAGGAGCTGCGCCTGGTCGATACGCCCAACGCCAAGACCATCGCCACCCTGGTGGAGCAGCACGGCCTGCCCATCGAGAAGACCATCAAGACCCTGATGGTGCGCGCCGCCGAGGGCGGCCTGATCGCCCTGCTGGTGCGCGGCGATCACGAGCTCAACACGGTCAAGGCCGAGAACCTGCCCGAGGTGGCCGCCCCGCTGACCATGGCCACGGAAGAAGAGATTCGCGCCGTGGTGGGCGCCGGCCCCGGCTCGCTGGGCCCGGTCAACCTCGACATGCCGATCATCGTCGACCGCAGCGTGGCACTGATGAGCGACTTCGGCGCCGGTGCCAACGTCGACGGCAAGCACTACTTCGGCATCAACTGGGAGCGCGACGTGGCGCTGCCCCAAGTGGCCGATATCCGCAACGTGGTCGAGGGCGACCCCTCGCCGGACGGCAAGGGCACGCTTGCGATCAAGCGCGGCATCGAGGTCGGCCACGTGTTCCAGTTGGGCAAGAAGTACTCCGAGGCGATGAACGCCACCGTGCTCGACGACACCGGCAAGGCCGCCTTCCCCTGGATGGGCTGCTACGGCATCGGCGTGACCCGGGTGGTGGCCGCCGCCATCGAGCAGAATCACGACGAGGCCGGCATCATCTGGCCCAACGCCATCGCCCCCTTCCAGGTGGCGCTGGTACCGATGAACGCGCACAAGTCGCAGCGCGTGCGCGAGGAGTCCGAGCGGCTCTACCAGGCGCTGACGGCGGCGGGCATCGACGTGCTGCTGGACGACCGCGACCTGCGTCCCGGAGTGAAGTTCGCCGACCAGGAGCTGATCGGCATTCCCCACCGCCTGGTGGTCGGCGACCGCGGGCTGGACAACGGCGAACTGGAATACAAGGGGCGGCGTGACAGTGAAGCGACCATGGTGCCGGCCGAAACGATCGTCGAGTTCCTGCGCGACCGCGTCAGCGCCTGAGCCTCGGCTGGCCGCGGCCCTGCTGGTCGCGGCCGGCCTGCTCGGCGCGCCCGTGGCGGCAGACCCGCGTATCGGCGATACCGACCACGCCGGGGAAGCCAGCTTCCTCGGCGCCCTGCCCGTGTCGCTGGGCGCCGGCCCAGCCCGCCCTTCGGCCGAGCCCGCCATTCCCCCCTCGCTGCGCCAGACCCTCGACACGCTGGTATCCGCGCCGCCCTCGCCGGACCAGGTCTGGGCTACCCGCCAGTGGATGAGCCAGATGGAACCGCGCCTGGCGCGCTTCGTGCGCGACGAGGCGCTTCGCGCCGAGCTGCTCACGCGTATCTACCATGAAGCGCGCCTGGCCGGCCTGGCGCCGGAAATCGTGCTGGCCGTCATCCAGGTGGAGAGCGCCTTCCGGGCCGAGGCGGTATCCTCCGCCGGCGCCGTGGGGCTGATGCAGATCATGCCGTTCTGGATCCGCGAGCTGGGACGCAGCGCCGATGACCTGATGGATCCCTGGCTCAACCTGCGCTATGGCTGCACCATCCTCGCCCACTATCTCGCCGTGGAGCGTGGCGACCTGACCCGCGCCCTGGCCCGCTACAACGGCAGCCTCGGCCATACCTGGTACCCCGAGCGGGTGATGCGCGCCTGGACGGAGCACTGGTGGGTGTCACGTTGAGTGATGGACAGCGCCGCGCCGGCGCTCCCACCATAGGTGGGCGGCCAAGGGGGCCAGCACCACGGCGGGTGCCAGCAGGGTAAAGCCGACCCGCGTCGCATATATCGACGAGAACAGGTTCTGCTCGATGGCCACCACGCTGCTGGCGATGCCGACGACCACGGCCGCCAGCAGCAGCACGAACCAGGCCAGGTGGGCACGCCGCACGCCTCCGGCCCCGAAACGCAGGAAACCCACCGCCAGCCGCCACGCCGCCAGGATGCCGAGCAGCTTGAGCAGCATGCCAAGGTCGAATACCAGCAGCGTCGCATGCAGTTCGGGGAACGGGTACGCCACGTAGGTCAACGGCACCAGCAGCGCCATCAGCAGGGTCAGCGGCAGCAGGAGCAGCACGACCTCTGCCAGCATCACACGCTTTCTCGCGGTGGGCGTCATGCGGTCTCCTCCAGGTAGGCACGGGTCGCCTCGGCCAGCGGCACCGGCGCGGTGAATACCAGCGTGTGGGCCACATCAGGCAGGATCAGCAGCTCGCCACGCGGAAGGCGGCGCGCCAGCAGCTCGGCGAACGCCTGGTGTGTGATGGGGTCATGCTCGCCGCGTATCACCAGGGTGGGCGCCTCGATCTCACGCACCTTCTCTTCGATGGGGTCGGTTACCTGGAAGACATAGGAGCGGATCATGCGCCACAGCCCCGCCTTACCGTATTCCGGCATCGTCACCTCACCCAGCATCTCGGGGTTGTAGGGTTCGTTCTGTCGCCAGCGGATGAATTGCCAGAAGGTCGAGCGCTCGTCGGGGGGCGTGGTCGGGCCCTGCAGCACCAGGCGGTCCGTGCGCTCGGAATAACGCATCGCCAGGTCGACGATGACCTGGCAGCCGAAGGAGTTGCCGAGGAAGGAGGCGCGCTCGAGTCCGATGGCGTCCATCCATGCCACCAGCCAGTCGGCCAGCTGCGGGATGTTCAGCACCTTGCCGGGGTCGCCGCTGTCGCCATAGCCGGGCAGGTCGGGTACGTAGACGGGAAAGTGGGGCGCCAGCTCCCGCGCGGTGGGAATCATGTAGCGACCGGACAGTCCCGAGCCATGGATCAGCACCAGCGGGGTGGCATCGGGAGGCGCTGCCTCGGTGGCTTCCAATGCATGCAGCGAGACGCCGTTGACGTCGGTCAGCCGAGGAAGCAGCGGGCCGCGGTCGAGCCACTCTTCCCGCGAGGGCAGCTGCGGTGCGAAGCGCTCTTCGTCACCGCAGCCGCCGAGGCTCAGCGCAACGCCGCCGGCACCCGCCAGCCACAGGAAGCGGCGGCGGCTGAGTCGCGCTTCAGGCTGGCGCCGGCCCTGGCCACCAGAGGGGCGAGGTGCATCCCTGTCGTCGTGGGGGGTCGTCATCCTGGCTCCCCTTTGCTGCGAAAGAACTGCGGAGACCGCTTGGCTGCGAATACTGCGTGCTGGGGCGAAATGCGCCTTGTCAGGCTGCCCAGCCATGCACTAGTGAACCTAGCCAGTCACCCGGCGGGTGTCCAATTGCGTCACCGCCCAGCCGTCCCGCCCTCGCGCCTTGACGCGATACAAGGCCTCGTCGGCGGCGGCATAGCTGGCGTCCAGCTCGGCATGCCCGGCCTTGAAGCGCACCGCACCCACGCTGAGGGTGACGCAAGCGGAGCCCGGGTGCGAGGGGTGGGGAATGGCCGCCTCATGCACCCCTTCGACCAGGCGCTGGCAGGCTTGACCCAAGGCCGCATCGTCATGACACTCGACCAGCACGGCGAACTCATCCCCACCCAGGCGATACAGCCGAGATTCGTTGCCCAGGCAGTGCTCGATAAGCTGCACCAGGCGCCGCAGCAAGCGATCCCCGTCGGGATGGCCCAGGCTGTCGTTGTACTGCTTGAAGTAGTCGATATCGACCAGCAGCAGCCCCATCGCACTGCCTTGGGCAGCCACGACATCGTCGTGCAGGGCACTGCGATTGCCGACGCCGGTAAGCGGGTCGCGCAGCGCTCGCGCCATCCACTCAAGGCTCTCGCGCGCCGACCTGGCAGCGCGGCGGCGCTGGCGCTCGTGCATCAGCCAGAAGGCCAGCCCAAGCACGAAGATCACCAGGCTGCCGCTCAGCACTTGCCCCTGGTGTCGGCGAGTCTCCTCCACGAAGGCCTGGGTGACGGCGGAGCGCCGATCGAGCTGGTCCATTTCGATCCGCGTCAGGCAGCGGATCGGCTCCAGCAGGCTATGACTCAGCTCGGCGGGCGCAAGCACGGCTCCAGCCTCGAGCCGCAGCAACAGCGCATCCAGGCGACCCAGGTTGGTCGCCGTGCAGGCATACTCGCGACGATAGACCCCGATATCGAACAGGCTGTAGGCCAGCGTTACCTGGAAATGCGCTTGCCGCCTGGCCTCTTCGTCATCGGGCTCCAGAAGCAGGCCATCCAGCGCCTCCTGCAGGTAGTCACGCGAGCGCGTCGCAAGCTGCTGCCCCGTCAGGTTGCCCGTTTGACTGAAGTAGGCGTGTATCTCGGGATAGACCCAGCGTGACTGGTAAGCGATCAACAGCACCAGCACGGTGAAGCACATCAGGCTCAGCCAGAGCCAGTGCACATGCCGCCTCCAAGGAGGGGCAATTTTCATCTCACCGCCTCGATGCTGCGTATCATCCAGATCCAGTCGTTGAAGTTGCGCAGGTTGGCAGGGTCGCGACGGCCATAGTCGCGCTCCACCAGCCGCACCGGGCCGCGCTGCTGCAGGGAAAGCGGCTCGCCGTTCTGGTGAGTGACGAGGATCCAGTTGGGATCGTCCCACCCGCCCAGGGTCACGTCGTAGTCGTCCCAGGCCAGGAAGTGCAGCTGCGCCGGCACACGGCCAAGCTGTTCGAGCAGCACGTCACGGAAAACCAGGCCACGCACCTCGACTTCCTCGGCCAGGTAGGGGTCGTAGAAGCGGAACTCGACATCGGCCGCGGACCGCAGCTCGTCGACGACCAGCGGGATTTCACGCTCGCCATCGCGCAGCAGGACGTAGTCGGGGCTGGACCAGGCCCAGGCCTGAACGGGAATCCAGCAGGAGAGGAACAGCCATAGCAGCCAAGGCTTGGTGCAAGCGAGAGTCGGCATGGCGAATCACCCTGTGTTGTTATCGGTATCGTTTTGTGTGGAAGTGTAACGTCATGCTCACTCGAGGCATACAAAAATGCCGGCCCTTGCGGGCCGGCTACTGGGGGGAAAATCCCCCCTCCCCTGACGACTTGCTGACAGGTGGGGCAGTTAGTGCTTGCGCTTGCGACGATGGTCGCGGATCACGAAGCCTACCCAACCTCCCATGAATGCGATCATCATCGCGACAGTGACCAGTCCAAAGATTACGGCATCATCCCAGTACATGGTGCTTCTCCCGTCGCGTCTGTTGATGGCCCAACTCTAGCCTGGTCGCGGGGAAGGAAAACTGACCTGAATCAAAACAGGAAGCGGCTCGCCAAGGCGCGCCGCCGGGGACTTGATGCAGGTCAGTTTTTCGGCAAGGAAACTACCGGGAAAGGCCCGGGCACGATGCCATTGCCCCAACTTCCCGCCTCAGTGGCTGGTGGAGCGAAGCTGGGCCACCGGCATCACCAGGCGCTGCTGGCGATTCAGCAGGTTGAGCAGCACGATGGCACGCTCCTCGCCCTTGTGGCTCTGGAACACGGCCTGCAGATCCTTGAACGGACCCTCGATGATCTCCACCCGCTCGCCGGCACGAAAATAGATGCTGGCCGTCTCGCCTGGCTTGCTGTGCCCGCGTTCTCGCAGCATGTCGATCAGGTCGTCCTCGACCGGCAGCGGCTTGTCGCCGAAGGTGACGAGTCGCAGCACGCCGCGGGTGGAACGAATCGGGCGCCAGTTGCTGGCCATCTTGTCCAGGCGGATGAAGAGGTAGTAGGGAAACAGCGGCTCGGTCAACCAGACGAGCCGGCCGCCACGCTTCTTCTGGACTTCCAGCACGGGGTGGAAGAGCTCATACCCCTGGTTGCTCAGATGCTCGGCGGCTCGAAAGGACTCTCCCCCCTTGCACTGGATGACGTACCAGCGCGGCAGGCTATCCTCGAGCTCGTTCGGCTGTGGATCGGAATGACTCATGCTTCGCTCCTGAACGGATATCCTGCTGGTATCGCTGCCGGGGCTTTGCAACAATCGGGCGGCCTGGCGCCTGCCCCGCCGAGCGATGGCCCATTCTATCATCGTTAAGACCGGCATCGGGCGGCACGCCGCATCGATCCACAAGGAGTGTCTACGCGAATGTCCCCCCTTATCGCTCAACGCAGCTGGCGAGCGTCCCTGGCCATCTACCTGCGTGCGCCCGTCATCACCATGCTGTTCCTGGGGTTCTCCGCCGGCCTGCCGTTTCTGCTGGTTTTCTCGACGCTCTCCGCATGGTTGCGCAGCGACGGCGTGCAGGTGGCGGCCATCGGCTTCTTCGCGTGGATCGGCATGCTCTATTCGATCAAGTTCTTCTGGGCGCCGGTGGTGGACCGCCTGGCCCTGCCGGTGCTGACGCGCACCTTCGGCCAGAGGCGAGGCTGGATGCTGCTGGCCCAGGCCATGATCGCCGCCGGGCTGGTGGGGCTGGCCAGCCTCGAACCGCAGCAGAACCTGACGCTGGTGGCCGCGTTCGCGCTGCTGGTCGCCTTCGGCTCGGCGACCCAGGATATCGCCATCGATGCCTTCCGCATCGAGTCGGCCCCCGAGGACATACAGGCCGCCATGGCCTCGACCTATATCATCGGCTATCGCGGCGGCCTGCTGGCCGCCGGCGCCGGGGCGCTTTACGTCGCCTCCTGGATCTCCTGGCAGGCCGCCTACCTGACCATGGCCGCGCTGGTGGGCATCGGCGTGGTCACGGTGCTGCTGCGACCCGAACCCCAGCGCCTGTCGCTCAACACCCAGCTGATCCACGAGCCGCGCGTGCGCGCCTTCCTGCGCGCCAGTCGCGGCAAGCCGCGACACGCCCGGCGCCTCGGCGCCTGGCTGATCGGCGCGGTGGTCTGCCCCGTCACCGACTTCTTCAGCCGTCACCGGCTCAAGGCCCTGTGGCTGCTGGTGTTCATCGCGGTCTTTCGCATCAGCGACCTGGCCATGGCCTCGATGGCCAACCCGCTCTACATCGACCTGGGCTTCTCGCTGGCCACCATCGCCAACGTGACCAACGTGTTCGGCATCGCCATGAGCGTCGGCGGAGGCCTGCTGGGCGGGCTGCTGGTGGCCCGCTACGGCATCGGGCCGATCCTGATCCTCGGCGCCGCCGCCGCCACCCTGACCAACCTGCTGTTCGCCGCCCTGGCGCTGGCGGGCCAGAGCCTGCCGATGCTGGTGCTGGCCATCGTGGGGGACAACCTGGCCAACGGGCTGGCCAGCGCCGTGTTCATCGCCTTCCTGTCGAGCCTGACTTCGCGCGCCTATACCGCCACGCAATACGCCCTGTTCTCTTCGCTGATGACGCTGCCCGGCAAGTTCCTCAGCGGGTTCGGCGGGCTGGTGGTCGCCGCGGAGGGGTACGCCACCTTCTTCGTGATCGCCACGGCACTGGGGCTACCGGCCATCGCGCTGGCGATCTGGATCAGCCGCGACCGCACCATCGTTCCGCCACCCGCACCACGCACCGCCTGAGCGGGCGGCCGGCGCCGTGCCGCCTAGCCCGGCACGGCGTGAGCCTGCAGCCAGTCCAAGGCGCCCGGCGTGGCACGCCACTGGTCCCGCATGAGGGTACGGTACTGCCAGGCCTCGGCCCGCGTGCCGGGGTCGGCGATGCCCTCCTGGCCCGACGACACGGGGCGGGGATTCTCGGCACACAGCATGGGTAGGGCGTGAGCATTGTAGCGCTGCACTTCCGCCAGCATGGCTTCCGCTTCCTCTCGGCGCTGCAGGCGAAAGAGCGCCAGCACACGCCCCATCAGCAGGCCAAGCGCCGGGGGTTCGTCTCCCTGGTGATCGGTCATCGCCAGCGCGTCCTGGTCGCGTCCTTCGCGTAGCAGCTGGTCGAGCACCAGCTCCTGCAGGCCCAGGCTGTCCTGGTCGTCGAGGGTGAGCAGCTGCTCGGCAAGCTGGCGTGAACGCTCGCGCGCCCCCCGCTCCATGCCGACCACCAGCGCCAGGCCGGTCCGCAAGAGCACGGCATTGTCGGCCTCGTCCCAGAGGAAGGAGCCATCACCCTCGCTGCGCACGCGCTCAAGCCAGCGCTCGAGCCGGCCCGCCAAGGGCTCGAACAGGCTAGGCGACATCCAGGGCAGGCTGCCGAAACGGCTGGTCAGGGCCAGGGTCAGCGACTGCACCACCCGCGGTGAATCGAGCCATTCGGGATGGGCGCAAAGCGCATTCAACCAGGCACCGGCGTGCAGCCAGGGATCGCCCTTGAGCCCCAGCGCGCTGTCGTCGTCCACCTCGACCTGGAAGTGCTTCTGCCAGGCAGCGAACAGCGTGTCCTCGCGGGCGGTGCTGTGATACTCGAGTTCGCCAGCGGGTGTGCGGCGGATATCGAGGCCGGGGGGCGGGGTCAGCGCCGCCAGCAGGGCCTGCAGCGCGGCGAGCGGCTCCGCCAGGTCCTCCTCGGCGTTGAGCAGCTGGTCGGCCAGGGTGGCCCCGGGGTTCTCCGCCAGGTCGGCCAGGAACTGCAGCTGATCGGGGTCGAGGTCGCCCTTGCGCGCCAGGCGCCGGAACCAGAAGCGCGCCCGCTCGGCGGCTTCCTTTTCATGCCCTTCGTGCAGCAGCAGCATGGCCTCGATGTAGGCCAGGGTCGGGGAGTCGGGTAGCGCCTGCTGGGCCCGCACGAAGGCGGCCCGGGCGCTGTCCAGGTCGTCGCTGTCGAGGTGCATCAGGCACAGCCGCTCCAGCGCCACGCCGCGCAGGAACAGCGGGCCGCGCTCCAGCACCTCGTCGAGCAGTTCGGCGCGCTTGCGGGTGAAGCCGCGCTCCTGGTACAGGTCGATCAGCAGTTCGAAGGCGGGCTCGGCCTGGGCCGGCAGGCGCGACCAGTCGGCACGCTGGAACAGCGCCTCGAGAATCTGCTGGGCGCGCCCCCGCTGCCCCGTCTCGGCGGCGATCAGCCCGGCCTCCAGCAGCGCCTGCGCCGGCGCCCGTCCGCTTTCCAGCGCCGCCTTGAGCGTCGGCCCCTTCCATTCGCGCAGCGAGAGCATCCACATCAGGTGGTCGGGCAGCTCGGCCGGCATGGACACCGCGCCGCAGCAATGCTTGGTCTTGCGCCCCGAGTCGCACCAGCAGGGCTCGTTGCGACCGGGGCGCGCCAGCGGCTCGCAGGCGAAGCCAGCGCGTTCGAGCGGCGTCTGAGACCATAGCTCGGGCGCCAGCGCCTGGGCCATGGACAGGTCGCCCATGAGCCTGGCCCCTTCCTCGCGGGCCCATGCCATCAGGGCCGGGTAGTTCTCCTGTTCGCGGATCACTGCCAGCGCGCCTGAAGCAAAGCCCAGCAGTCGTTCGACCCATACTGCCAGCATTGTGCTCTCCGCCATCCCAAAGCCGCTGATTCTAACAGGTAGCGTGCCCATTGTGCCGTGAAGCGATGTGCCGTGAAGCAGGCCGGCGTTCAGCGCCGCAGGTTTTCCAGCAGCGGCCGCGTGCGGGCATGCATGTCCAGTTTGGCGCCCAGGCGTACCAGATTCCAGTAATGCCCATTGAGCGTGCGCGACAGCAGCAGGATATCGGCGGGCGGCTGCAGGCGATCCATGGCCGCCCACACCTTGGGGCTCAGGTCGCGCAGGCGACGATGCACGCGTACATCGGCAAAGTCCTGCTCGCCGGGCTGGAACAGCGGTGCGATGGCCTGGGCCGATTCGCGATAGAGCGCCAGAGGCGCACCTTGCCCCTGGCGCCCACCAAGCCGCTGCAGGGCGTCGTCCATGGCCATGGCATCCTCGACCAGGGCCGCATCGAGCAGTTGGAGCATGGCGGTCAGGTGCGCCTGCGCCACCGGGATCACCGCGCCCAGATCATAGATGACCAGCCGCCCTTGCTCGTCGGCGGCGAAGTTGCCGGCGTGGGGGTCGGCGTGCAGCTCGCCGTGGGTGAACAGCTCGAGCGTGAGCCAGTCGGCCAGCGTGGTCGCCACCCGCTGGCGCACGCTGTCGCTCGCACCTTCCAGCTCGCGCAGCGGCGTACCGGCCACGTAGCGCATCGCCAGCACCCGTGCGCCGGAGAGCTCGGGCAGGGGCTCGGGTATGAGCAGGCCATCCAAGTGGGCATAGCGCTGGCGATAGCGTGCCAGGGCGCAGGCCTCGGCATGGTAGTCGAGCTCGCCGCGCAGGCTCGCCGCCAGCTCCTCGAACAGCGCATCCAGCCGCGCCTGGGGGATCTTGAGCCAGCGGCCGATGCGCATGATGCGTCTGAGCTGCGCCAGGTCGCCTTCCAGCACCTCTGCAAGCCCCGGGTACTGTACCTTGAGTACCACGCTGTCGCCGCCATGTGTGACGGCACGGTGCACCTGCCCCATGGAGGCGCTGGCGAAGGGGTGTGGCTCGACCTCGCGGAAATGTCGCTGGAGATCGCCGTACTGCGCCTGCAAGGTAAGCTGGATACTCTCCCACGGCATCGGCTCGGCCTGGCGCTGCAGGCGCGCCAGCTCCTCGGCGAGGTCGGGGGGCAGCAGGTCGTCCCACTGGGCCATGATCTGGGCCAGCTTCATGGCCGGCCCCTTCAGTTCGGACAGCCCCTCGAACAGGGCCTCGCCCAGCGCGCGCCAGTCGGCCTGCCCGCCCAGGCGGGTGCGCAGGATGGCGCCTCCCGTGCGGGCCCCCAGGCCCAACAGACGCCGCGTTCTGCCTCGCTCACGCATGGTGTCGCTCTCCTGTCTGGTTGCCTATGACGGCCTGTGCATTGCACGCCCCGGCCAGCCGACGGCGGCGCCCGACAGCACGTCGGCCTAAGCATGATACAAGCCTTGTACAACGCATTCCTAGCACGACACCTGGCCTAGGCCAGGCAATGCTGTAAAAATGTCCATACCAAAGCGGGAGACCTGTCGCATGCGCCTGATCATCGCCGAAAAGCCGAGCCTGGCCCGAGCCATTGCCGATGCCCTGCCGGGCGGCATCCAGCGCGAGGAAGGTGCCCTGCGTGCCGGCGACACGGTGGTCACCTGGTGCCTCGGGCATCTGCTCGAGCAGGCCCCGCCCGACGCCTACGACCCCGCCTTCAAGCAGTGGCGGCTCGACCACCTGCCGATCCTCCCGCCACGCTGGCAGCTGGCCCCGCGACCCAAGGCGAGGGGCCAGCTCGGCGTGATCAGGCGCCTGCTCAAGCAGGCACGCGAGGTGGTGCATGCCGGTGACCCCGACCGCGAAGGGCAGCTGCTGGTGCAGGAGGTGATCGAGTACCTGGGCTGGAAAGGCCCGGTTTCACGCCTGCTTGTCAGCGACCTCAATCGGCCTGCGGTACAGCGCGCCCTGGCCCGGCTGGAAGACAACGCTCGCTACCAGCCGCTCTACCGAGCCGCCGAGTCCCGCTCCCGTGCCGACTGGCTGTACGGCATCAACCTCACCCGGGCCTGGACCCTGACCGGGCGCCAGGCCGGCCACGACGGCGTGCTCTCGGTGGGCCGCGTGCAGACCCCGGTGCTGGGCCTGGTGGTGCGCCGGGATGCCGAGATCCGCGACTTCACCCCCTACCCCTTCCATGTGCTGTGGGCGGACCTCCAGGTGGCCCAGGGCGAGCTGCGTGCCTGGTGGCAGCCCGGCGAATCGCACCGGCTCGACGCACAGGGGCGACTGCTGGAGCGCGCCCCGGCCCAGGCGCTGGCCGACCGGCTGCCCGGCGCCGAGGGCAGGCTGGTCGCCCTCGAAAGCCGCCGCAAGCGTCAGTCGGCACCATTGCCCTACTCGCTCTCCGCGCTGCAGGTGGACGCCGCGCGCCGCTTCGGGCTCTCGGCCCAGGCGGTGCTGGACATCTGCCAGCGGCTCTACGAGCGCCACAAGCTGATCACCTACCCCCGCTCGGACTGCCGCTACCTGCCCGAGGAGCATCTGGCCCAGGCGCCCGGCACCCTGTCGAGCGCCTGCAGCCAGGACGCGACGCTGCGCGACTGGCTCGCCGGGGCCGATTTCACGCTGCGTTCCAAGGCCTGGGACGACCGCAAGGTAGGTGCCCACCACGCCCTGGCGCCCACCGGCAAGCCGGCCGATCTCACGCGCCTGGAACGCGCCGAGGCCGATGTGTTCCGGTTGATCGCCCGCAACGTGCTGGCCCAGTTCTACCCGCCGCTGGTAGCCCAGGAGGTCAAGGCGGAGTTCGTGGTGCTCGACGAGCGCTTTCGCGCCAGCGGCCAGGCACTGCTCGACCCAGGCTGGAAGCCGCTGTTCACCACTCGAGAGGAGGCGCCGCCGCTGCCCGCCATGAGCGAGGGCGAAGCCTGCCGCGTCGTGGGCTGCGGCGTGGAGGACCGAGAAACCCGGCCCCCGGAGCCCTTCACCGACGCCAGCCTGATCAAGGCGATGATGAACATCGGCCGCTACGTCGACGACCCCGAGGTCAGGCGCACCCTGCGCGAACACGATGGCCTGGGCACCGAGGCGACCCGCGCCGGCATCATCGAGACGCTGATCGAGCGCGGCTACCTGGTACGGCAGCAAAAGGCACTGCGCGCCACCCGCCTGGGCAGCGGCTTGATCGCCTCGCTGCCCGAGGCGGCCTCGCGCCCCGAGCGCACCGCCCTGTGGGAGCAGCGGCTGACCGCCATCGCCGAGCAGGGTGCCGACCCCGCGCCCTTCCTCACCGCCCTCGTCGACGACCTGCGCAGCCTGCTGGGATGCGCCGATGCCGCTCGACTGCGCCAGGCCCTGGCCGCCGCCCAGGGCGAAGCCGAACCTGCCCAGGTAGTGAAGCGACGCCAGACCGGCGCCACGCGCCGCACGGGCGCCGCCCGCCTCGCCACGAAGCGCCGCAAGTCGCGGCGCAGCGCCTGAGGACGCTCAGCGCCACGGACGGGGAAGCCGCGCTGGGCGTGACAACCTCGGGCGCTGCGCATCGGCCAGGCGCTTCAGCAGGTAGCAGGCGCCCCCGGCCAAGGTCAGAGCGATGGCCGCCTTGCCGCGGTGTCGCATCACGACCGAATAGAGGCTGTGCTCAAGGGTCAGGGGGTAGCCGCCGCGCTCTTCCAGCGTATTGCTCGGGGTGTAGAGCGCGCCCCGGGTGGTATGGGAGAGGCGTCGGTGGTCGTGCTGCAGCCAGGGCATCAGGTGCCCCATCACCTTGTCGGCCAGGCGCGGGGCGGCATTGCCCAGGGTGGTCACCGCCTTGCCGCCGCCGCCGACAACGATCTCCCGCTCCTGGTGCTCGGCGGCATGGAAGATGGCCCTGGCCACGGTTTCCGGGGCATAGACCGGCGGCGGATTCTTCACGCCGCGATAGGTGTAGTTGGCCGCGTGGTCCTGATAGGGAGTATCGATGGCACCCGGCTTGATCAGCGTCACCGATACCGGCGCCCGCTCCTGCTCCAGCTCCATGCGCAGGGCGTCGGTATAGCCCATCACCGCAGCCTTGGAAGCGCTGTAGACCCCCTGCACGGGAATCGCCCGCTCCGACAGCACGCTGCCGATATTGATCAGCTTGCCGCCGCGCTTTCGCAGGTGCTCGCAGGCGATCAGCGAACCATACACCATGCCCCAGAAGTTGGTATCGAACAGCCGGCGCTGGTCCTCCAGGGGAACCTGCTCGAGATTGCCATAGATGGCCGCGGCAGCGTTGTTGATCCAGGTGTCGAAGCCACCGAAATGCCGCACCGTGGCCTCGGCCAGGCGGCGCACGTCCGCCTCGATCCCCACGTCGACCACGGTATAGATGGCATCGCAGCCGTCGCGGCGCAGCTCTTCGACCAGCTGCGCCAGGGCCTCCTCGCTGCGCGCCGCCAGCGACAGCCGGGCGCCACGCCGCGCGGCCTGGCGCGCCGTGACGAGACCGATGCCGCTGGTCGCGCCGGTCAAGACCAGAACCTGCTCCCGCAAGGGCTTGAGATGCATGATGCCTCCTTTCGCTGCGGCAAGGCGCAGGCGACACATGCCACCTTTGCCAAAGCCTGCTACTGTCCTGGGCTTCAGTGTAGAGACACCAAGCGGCCGCACGCCGCCCTCGCTGACAAAAAGGCATCCGACATGTCCGATACCCATCTCATCGTCGGCCCGGGCGCACTGGGCCGCCTCCTCGCCCTCTACCTGGCCGAGTCGGTGCCGGTGCAGCTGATAGGCCGGCGGCCGCTGCCTGCCGAGCAGACGCTGGTGACCCCGGAAGGCGCCTCTTTCACACGCAGACTCGCCTGCAACCTCAGCGACGAGCTGCCGGCCCTGGCCCCGGCCTGGGTGCACCTGACCACCAAGGCCTACAGTGCCGAAGCGGCCTATGCCCAGGTCATGGCCCGCGTGCCCGCCTCCACGCCGCTGGTGCTATGGCAGAACGGCTACGAGATCCAGCCGAGGCTCGACGAGCGCCACCCAGGCCCCGTGCTGTGTGCCACCACCACCGAAGGCGCCTGGCTGCCGGGTGACGGCGAGGTCGTGCACGCCGGGCGCGGGCTCACCTACATCGGGGGGTTGGGCGGTCGCCATGCTTCGCTCACCCAGCGCCTGGCGGCACTGCTCGAAGGCGCAGGGCTCAGGGCGCAGCCGGTCGATGACATCGATACCCGGCTGTGGCACAAGCTGGCGGTGAATGCCGCCATCAACCCGCTGGTGGCACGCTTTCGCATTCGCAACGGTCAGCTGCGCGACCGTCCGTTTCGTCCCATGGTGGAGCGGGTGGTGGATGAGATCGCCGCGCTCATGACGGCCGCCCGGGTCACGCCCCCGGCGGTCGGCTGGCAGGCGCTGGTGTGGCAGGTAGTGCAGGCCACGGCGCAGAATCGCGCCTCGATGCTGCAGGACGTGCTGGCGGGCCGTCCGCTGGAACACGAGGCGATCCTGCGCCCGCTGCTGAGACTGGCCGAGCGCCACCGACTCGCCACGCCCGCCCTGCGCGAGCTCGATGCGCAGCTCGCACGGCTGGCGAGCACGCGATGAGGTGGCGCCTGGTACCTGCGGCGTAGGGCTGCTAAGCTTGAACGACCAGTGCCATGGGCCTTGGATACACTGGGCAAGGGACACAGCAAGGGAAGCGAGTCAGGAACATGAGAACGGCTTACGCATGCACCATTGCCATGGTTGCCGGCCTGACACTGACCACCAGCCTGGCCGCGGCAGACGATGGCGACAGCTGGACGCACGAAACCGCGCCTGGCGGCGCGACGCTTTCCCCCGCCTTCAGCGTGGCGCCTTCCCCCGACCATGAACCCGTCTATGGCGAAGTCCCCCACGACCTGCTGGCCTCGCTCGGCCAGGTCCGCTGGGAAACGCCCGCCTATGCGGGCAAGGGCAGCGACCTGCTCTATCTGGACAACGGCATGGTGCTGGAGGGCGCCGGCCTGGAATCACCCGACGGCGTCACCTCGGGCTTTCGCCTCACCGCCGGGTTTTCGCCGGTGAACCTGCCGCGCCTCGATATCGGCGCCGAACTCACCTATCGCGAAAGCGACGAGGTGCCGACACGCCTCAGCGACGAAGCCATGCTGCTCAATACCACGACAGTGGGCGGCAGCCTGATGGCCGGGATCCGCATCGGCCAGGTCGGCCTCTACGCCAAGTCGGGCTTCGCCGAATGGGAGGGCGACCCCGTGACCCAGAGCGACGCGCTCTATGCCGCCACCACCGGCACGGCGCGAGTCCAGGGGTTCGGCGCCCGCTTCCAGCACAATCGGCTAGTCAGCCGCCTGGAATTCGAAGAGATCAATGCACCGAGCATGGCCCACCTGAACCTGATCACGGCTTCGCTGCACTATACCTTCTGAACCTTCTGATCCTTCTGAACGATTCGACGCCCGCCCTCCCATCCCTCCGCCCTCAAAACCCCAGGGCCGCTCCCCGCTCCGACGCATGCCGAGCGGGGACGCTGATCCGCTTGCCTGTCCTCAACCCGTGTTGCGCAGCCCCGCGGCGATTCCCGCCATGGTGACCATCAGTGCGCGTGACAATTCGCCGCTGATGGCGCCGTCGGCGTCGCGGTTACGCTGCAGCAGCTCGGCCTGCAGGCCATGGAGGGGATCGATGTAGGGGTTGCGCACCTCGATGGCCTGGCGAATCAGCGGGGTCTGCTCGAGCAGCTGCGGCTGGTCGAGAATGGTCAGCAACACCGACTGCAGCTGGGTGAAGCGCTGGCGCAGCTCGTCGCCCAGCTCCTTGAGCGCCGGCTCGTCGACCAGGCGCCGCTCGTAGTAGGCGGCAATGCCGACATCGGCCTTGGCCAGCAGCATCTCCAGCATGTCCAGGTAGGTCCCGAAGAACGGCCAGCGGTCGCGCATCTCCTGCAGGACCTCAAGGCCGCCCTCCTCGTCGAGCCGGGAGGCAAACGCCTCGCCGCTGCCGAGCCAGGCCGGCAGCATCAGGCGGATCTGGGTCCAGGCGAAGATCCAGGGAATGGCGCGCAGGGTTTCCACCCCGCCATCCTGGCGCCGCTTGGTGGGGCGCGAACCCAGCGGCAGGTGCCCCAGCACCCCTTCCGGGGTCACCGCGCGGAAATAGGGCACGAAATCGGGGTCCTCGCGGACCACGCTCACATAGCTGCGGTGAGCCAGCGCCGCCAGGCGGTCCATTTCCTCGCGCCAGCGCGGCTCCGGCGCCGGCGGCGGCAGCAGGGTCGCCTCGAGCACGGCGCAGGCATAGATCTCCATGGAGCGCAGGGCGATGTCCGGCTGGCCGAACTTGAAGCGGATCATTTCCCCCTGTTCGGTGACGCGCAGGCTGCCGTTCACCGAACCCGGCGGCTGCGACAGGATCGCCGCATAGGCCGGGCCGCCGCCACGGCCCACCGCCCCGCCGCGGCCGTGGAACAGGGTCAGCGCCACGCCATGGCCGCGGCAGACTTCCACCAGCCGCTCCTGGGCACGGTACTGCGCCCAGGCGGCGGCCAGCTGGCCGGCATCCTTGGCCGAATCGGAGTAGCCGATCATGACCTCCTGGCGGTCGCCCGCCAGGGCCCGGTAGCCCGGCAGCGCCAGCAGCCGATCGATCACGTCGCCGGCCCGGTTGAGGTCGTCCAGGGTTTCGAACAGCGGCGCGATGGGCAGCGAGACAACGCCGCCCACCTCCTTCATCAGCAGCGCCACCGTCAGCACGTCGGAAGGCTGGGCCGCCATGGAGATGATGTAGGTGCCCAGCGCCTCGGCCTGCTCGTGGGCAATGACACGGAAAGTGTCGAGCACCTCGCGCGTCTCGGCCGAGCACTCCCAGCGGCGCGGGATCAGCGGGCGGCGCGACTCGAGCTCGGCCAGCAGGAACGCCTGGCGCTGCTCCTCGCTCCAGTCGCGATAATTGCCCAGCGCCAGCGCGTGGGTCAGCTCCTCCATGACCAGCGCATGGCGGCTCGCCTCCTGGCGGATGTCGAGCTTGGTCAGGGTCACGCCGAACACCGCCACGCGGCGCAGGGTGTCGAGCAGCGCACCGTTGGCGATGGTGTCGAGCCCCACGTCGCACAGCGAACGATAGCAGGTGAGCAGCGGCGCGTAGAGCTGGTCGCTGTTCTCGATGATGGGGCCGCCTTCGTAGCTCTTGCCGTCGAGCTGGGCCTTGGCCCAGTCGCGGGTCGCCTCGACCCGCTGCAGCAGCCGCTTGAGCAGCTCGCGGTAGGGTTCGGCCACGCCGCCCACCTCGGCACGCAGTGCGCTGTTGCACTTCCACATGGAGAGCTCGGCCTTGAGCTGCTCGAGATCGCGCAGGTAGAGATCCGCCGCCATCCAGCGCCCCAGCAGCAGCACCTCGCGGGTGACCCGGGAGGTGACGTTGGGGTTGCCGTCGCGGTCGCCGCCCATCCACGAGGCGAACACGATCGGCGCGGCATCCAGCGGCAGGCGCTCGCCGGCCGAGTCCAGCAGCAGGTTGTCGAGATCGCGATGGAAGGCCGGCACGGCCTGCCACAGCGAATTCTCGATCACCGCGAAGCCCCACTTCGCCTCGTCCACCGGGGTCGGCCGCTCGTGGCGGATCTCGTCGGTATGCCAGGCCTGGCTGATCAGCTCCTCGAGCCGCCCGCGGGCACGGCTGGCGCGCTCCGGGTAGTCGAGGGAGGATTCGATCACCGTGAGGCATTCGTCGATGGCATCGTACTTCTGGATCAGGGTGCGCCGAATGACCTCGGTGGGATGCGCGGTCAACACCAGCTCGACGCGCATGGAGGCCAGGTTCTCGACCAGCTTGCGCGGGGCGTGGCCGGCGCTGCGGGCTCGCTCGAGAAGCTCGGAGAGCACCGGCTGCGAGCCGGGCTTGTAGTCCTCCACGCGACGAAAGCGGGCGCGGTAGTGCTGCTCGGCGATGTTGGCCAGGTTGAGGAACTGGTTGAAGGCGCGGGTCACCGGCAGCAGGTCGCGGTCGGGCAGCTTGCGCAGGAACTCGATCAGCTCGCGGCCGCTGTGCACGTCGCCTTGTCGCCCCCTCTTGGCCAGGCCGCGGATGGTCTCGATGCGATCGACGAAGCCCTGGCCCAGGTCATCGGCGATGGTGCGGCCCAGGCTGTCGCCCAGAATGCGAACGTTGTCGCGCAAGGATTCGTGTAGATCGCCGCTCATGGTCGATCTCCTCCTGAAGACGGTTCTGTTGATTCGGCAGACGATGGGGAAACGGGGCTCTCGAGCCGCTTGGCGGCCTGCCAGTGGTGTTCCATGGTGTCCAGGTCGACGTCGCGGGTCGTCATGCCGCGCTCGGCCAGCGCCGCCTCGACGTAGCGAAAGCGCCGCTCGAACTTGGCATTGGTCTCGCGCAGGCAGCGTTCCGGATCGGCCTTGAGGGTGCGCGCCAGGTTGGTCACGGCGAAGAGAAGGTCCCCCACCTCCTCGACCGCATGGTCGCGATCGCCCTCGGCCAGGGCCTGCTCGACCTCGTCGAGCTCCTCGCGGATCTTGGCGATCACTCCCGTGGCATCGGGCCAGTCGAAGCCGACCCGGGCCGCACGCTTGGAGAGCTTGGCGGCACGCGAGAGCGCCGGCAGCGTGCGCGGCACGTCGTCGAGCACCGAGACGGCTGCCACGGCTTCGGCTCGCCCGGCGCGCTCCTCGGCCTTGAGCGACTCCCAGCGGCTGTTGACGTTTTCAAGCTCAGCCTGCCGAGCCTCGACCTCTTCGGCACTCACGCCAGGTGGCCGGCGCGATGACAGGGTGCCGTCGGGAAAGACATGCGGATGGCGATGCACCATCTTGGCCGTCAGGGTGTGAACCACGTCGTGGAAGTCGAAACGCCCCTCTTCGCGGGCGAACTGGCTGTAGTAGACCACCTGGAACAGCAGGTCGCCGAGCTCGCCGGGCAGCTCGCCCCAGGCACGCCGCTCGATGGCGTCCGCTACTTCGTAGGCCTCTTCCAGGGTATGCGGCACGATGCTGTCCCAGTCCTGCTTGAGATCCCACGGGCAACCCCTTTCAGGGTCGCGCAGCACCGCCATCAGCCCCAGCAGGTCGTCGACGCCATGACGAGTCGCGCTCATGGTCGGCTCCCCTTGCGCCTGGCGCCCTTGCCCCCGGTTCGCAGGCGCTGCACCTCGATCACGTTGGACAGCTGCTGGATGCGCGAGAAGAGGCGACCCAAGGTTTCCAGGCCGTCGACCTCCACGGTGATGCGCATCCGCGCGATGCCGTCGCGGGTGTCGGTCAGGGTGTTGACGGAGAGCACGTTGACCTTCTCGTTGCTGAGGATGCCGGTGACGTCGCGCAGCAGGCCGGAGCGATCCCAGGCCTGGATCTCGATGTCGACCGGATACTGGGTGCGGGCACGCTGCCCCCACTCCACCTCGATCACCCGCTGCGGCTCGTCGATGCGCAGCTGCAGGATGTTGGGGCAGTCCTGGCGATGCACGGTGACGCCGCGACCCTGGGTGATGAAGCCCACGATCGGCTCTCCGGGCACCGGGTGGCAGCAGTTGGCCATGCTGGTCTTGAGGTTGCCGACGCCGAGCACAGTGATGTCGCCGGCACCGCCCTTGCCCTGGTCGCGCCTGGGCTTGGCCAGCAGGCGGTCGAGCTGCTCCTGGTCATCGGTCTCGCCGAACAGCTGCTGGGCCTGGTGCAGCACCTGGCCGATCCGCAGGTCGCCCGCCCCCAGGGCGGCGTACATGTCGTCCGGGCTCTGGTAGTTGACCTTGTGAGCCAGGGTATCGAGGTCCATGTCCTCCACGTCCAGACGGCGCATCTCGCGGTCGAACAGCGCCTTGCCCTCCTCCAGGTTCTGTTCACGCGCCTGGTGCTTGAACCACGACTGGATCTTGGCCCGCGCGCGCGAGGTGCGCACGTAGCCAAGGCTGGGGTTGAGCCAGTCGCGGCTCGGCCCGCCCTTGCTGGCGGTGAGGATCTCCACCTGCTGGCCGGTCTTGAGCTTGTAGGTGAGCGGCACGATGCGACCGTCGACCTTGGCCCCGCGGCAGCGGTGGCCGACCTCGGTATGCACGCGGTAGGCGAAGTCGATGGGCGTGGCGATACGCGGCAGGTCGATGACATGCCCGTCCGGGGTGAAGACGTAGATGCGGTCCGGCGCCACGTCGCTGGAGAGCCCTTCGCGCAGGTCGCTGAAGTCGCCGACCTCCTCCTGCCACTCCAGCACCTGGCGCAGCCAGGCGATCTTCTCCTCGTAGCTGGAGCTCTTGCCGCCGGTGTCGTGGCCCTTGTAGCGCCAGTGGGCGCAGACGCCGAGCTCCGCCTCGTCGTGCATGGCGAAGGTGCGGATCTGGATCTCCAGCACCTTGTTCTCGGGCCCGAGCACGGCGGTGTGCAGCGACTGGTAGCCGTTCTTCTTGGGATTGGCGATGTAGTCGTCGAACTCGTTCGGCACGTGGTGCCAGCGCGAATGCACCAGCCCCAGCACGGTGTAGCAGTCGGACAGCGAGGGCACCAGGATGCGCACGGCGCGCACGTCATTGACCTGGGAGAAGTCGATGCGCTTGCGCTTCATCTTGCGCCAGATCGAATAGATGTGCTTCGCCCGGCCATTGACCTCGTAGTGGGTGATGCCGTGGGCTTCCAGCAGGCCCTTGAGCACGTCGACCACATCGTGGATGTAGCGGTCGCGATCGAGGCGCTTCTCCGCCAGTTGGCGGGCGATGGTCTTGTAGTCGTCCTCGTGCAGGTAGCGGAACGAGAGATCCTCGAGCTCCCACTTGACCTGGCCGATGCCCAGGCGATGCGCCAGCGGCGCATAGATGTCGAACACCTCGCGGGCGACCTGCAGGCGCTTCTCGCGCGGCGCGTCCTTGACCTGGCGCAGGGCGCAGGTACGTTCGGCGATCTTGATCAGCGCCACGCGCACGTCGTCGATCATGTTGACCAGCATCTTGCGAAGGTTGTCCTGCTGGTCATGCTGGGCCATGCCGTGGCTCGGGCTCTGCACCTTGCTGATCGCCGCCATCTGCAGCACGCCGTCGATCAGCCCCGCCACCTCGCTGCCGAACCGTCGGCTCACGGCGTCCAGGCTGAGCTGCCCTTCGCGTACGGAGCGGTAGAGCACGGCGGCTTCGAGGGCCGGCTGGTCGAGCTTGAGCTGGCCGAGGATATCTGCCATCTCGAGGCCCATGCGAAAGCTCGAGTCCTGGGGCAGCCAGGCCTTGTGCGGCTTGTCGGCCTGCTGCGAAAGGCGCAGCGTCAGCTCGCAGGCGTCGCGCATCTCGTCGGGATCTCGCAGCTTGACGTCGTCCTGCAGCCGCACGATCCAGTGTCCGATATCGACTTCGCCGGTGTCGGTGAAGGGCTGGTCGTCGCGCACTTTCACCATCTCTAGGCTCCTTGCGATGGCGGTTGCCGTTCAGGGTGTTCGAACAGCAGGATGGATTCGAGGTGAGAGGTGTGCACGAACATGTCGGCCACGGCCCCTCGTGTGAGGCGATAACCGCCATGCACAAGGCGTGCCGTATCGCGAGCCAGCGTCGCCGGGTCACACGCGATGTAGACCAGGCGCGCCACCGGGCGTTCCACCAGCGCCCGACAGGCCGCCTCGGCGCCGTCGCGGGGCGGGTCAAGAACCACCGCATCGGGAGCCTGCCGTGCGAGAAGCTGGGCCACGGCCGCCTTGCCGTTCAGGTCCGCCTGCCTCGCGTCGATGCCAAGCCCATTGGCGTTCGCGTTGGCCTGCAGGCGGGCCACCATCTCCGGGCTACCCTCCACCGCGGTGACCACGGCGCCGTCGGCGGCCAGCGGCAGGCTGAAGTTGCCGATGCCGGCGAACAGGTCGAGCACGCGCCAGCCGGCAAGCGGCGCCAGCCAGCGCCGCGCCGTGGCCACCAGCTCGCGGTTGACCTCTGCGTTGACCTGCACGAAGTCGCCGGGCGAGAAGCCCAGCCGCAGCTCCCGCCCCGCCCCGGGGAGGCGATAGAACAGCTCGGGCGCCTCGCCCAGCCATTCGAGTGTCGGCGCCTCGCGCCCCAGCAGGCGCCCCACCGCCACCCCATGCCGCTCGCCGAAGGCCTGCCAGTGGCCGCGGTCGGCGGGATTGTCGCGCAGCTGGCGCACCACCACGGCGCACCCACCGTCGGCCGCGATCAGCTCCAGGTGCCCCACCTGGCGAGGCGCCTCGAGCCGGGCCAGCTGCTCGCGCAGGGGAACCAACAGGGCGGCAAGCTCGGGCTCCAGCACGACGCATCCCTGCAGATCGACCAACCGGCGGGAGTGGCGGGCACGAAAGCCGAGATGCACGCCACCCTCGGCGTCCACCTTGACCCCCAGCCGCGCACGTCGGCGATAGCCAAGCGGTGCCCCCGCCAGCAGCGGTGGCGGTTCAGGCAGGGTGATGCCCTCCCTGGCCAGCAGCTCGACCAGCGCCGCACGCTTGTGCTCACGCTGCGCCGACACCGCCAGATGCTGCAGGTCACAGCCTCCGCACTGGCCGTAGTGGGCGCATGGGGGGTCGACGCGTGTCGCTGCCGGCTCGCACAGCTCACGCACATGGGCTTCGTCGAAGCGCTTGTGCGCCCGGTGCACGGCCGGCTCGACACGCTCGCCCGGCAGCGCTCCTTCGACCAACAGGATCTTGCCGTCGGGGGTTCGAGCCACGCCGCGCCCATCGTGGGCAAGGCGCTCGATGACGACCGTCGTGTCGACTGCCGGCGTGGCAACGGCACGGGATTCGTTCGCACGCTTCTGCAGCCCCGAGCCACCGGAGTGCTGTCGCACCGGGCGGCGCTTGCCTAGCATGGCCAACTCAAGCCTCCGGGGCGAACAGCCCGGTCGAAAGGTAGCGGTCGCCGCGGTCGCAGACGATGAACACGATCACCGCATTCTCGACCTCCTCGGCGATGCGCAGGGCGCCGGCCAGCGCCCCGCCGGAAGAGACCCCGGCCAGGATGCCCTCCTCGCGGGCCAGCCGGCGCATGTGCACCTCCGCCTCGTGCTGGCCGATGTCGAGCACGCGATCGACCTGCGCCGCATCGAAGATGCTCGGCAGGTACTCCTTCGGCCAGCGGCGGATGCCGGCGATGCTGGCGCCATCCTCTGGCTGCAGGCCGACGATCTGGATCCCGGGGCTGCGCTCCTTGAGATAGCGCGACACCCCCATGATGGTGCCCGTGGTGCCCATGGAACTGACGAAGTGCGTGAGGGTACCGCGGGTTTGCTCCCACAGCTCGGGGCCGGTGCCGCGATAGTGGGCAAGAGGGTTGTCGGGATTGGCAAACTGGTTGAGCGGCTTGCCCTCGCCGCGCGCGATCATCGCATCGGCCAGGTCGCGGGCTTCCTCCATGCCGCCGGCCTTGCTGACGGTGATCAGCTCGGCGCCGAAGGCCGCCATGGCCTGCTTGCGCTCGCTGGAGGCGTTTTCCGGCATGATCAGCACCATGCGGTAGCCCTTGATCGCCGCCGCCATGGCCAGCGCAATGCCGGTATTGCCCGACGTGGCCTCGATGAGCGTGTCGCCCGGCTGAATCTCGCCGCGCGCCTCGGCCTGCGCCAGCATCGACAGCGCCGGGCGATCCTTCACCGAACCCGCGGGATTGTTGCCTTCGAGCTTGGCCAGCAGCGTGTTGTTGCGGCCTGCCGAGATCTGCCTGAGGCGAACCAGCGGCGTCTGGCCGATGATGTCCTCGATGGTGGGAAAATGCATGTAAGCGTCCTTAGAGCAAGGTCTTTTCCTGATTATATCCGGGCACGGGGGGACTGGACAGGCATCGTGCCCGGCTGTGGCATACTGAGGGGAAGACTCCCCCGACACAGGATCTTGCGATGTCGCTCGGAAACCGCTTGACCCTCTGGATACTGAGCCTGCCGCTGCTGGTGCTGACCATGGCGGCCGCCGTTGCCCTCTATCTTGACACCGATTGGCGCAAGTCGGCCCTGCGCGACCGCGTGGTCACCGCCGCCGAGCTGCAGGCGCCGGCCATGGCCTATGCCCTGGGCCAGCAGGACGAGGCGCAGCTCGACGGCATGGCGCACCGCCTGTTGAGCATCGACGAAGCCCGCGGCATCGGCATCTATACGCAGAGCGGCATGACGCTGCTGGAGCTGGGTCGCGCCCGCGCCCAGTTGGCGAACGAGCCACCGCAGCACATCGTGCTCGATACCCGGGGAGATCTCTGGCGCCTGTTCGTGCCGCTCGAGCTGAGCGACCAGCCGCCCCTGGCCGACGCCGCCTGGCTCGAGATCGATATCGACACCCGTCCACTCACCCTGGCGCATTATCGACGTCTCGCCACGGCCGGCCTGGGCTTGCTGCTCATCGGCCTGCTGCTGTTCGTGTTCGCCTCGAGCCTTGGCCGCCGGCTGGACAGCAGCCTGCGTCGCGCCGCCGAAACCCTCCAGCGCCTGCGCAGCGGCGACCTGCCGGCCCGCCTGCCCGAGGAGGGCGCCCCCGAACTGCATCACCTGGCCTGGCACATCAATGCGCTGGGCGACGAGCTGGAGCAGTCGCGCGAAGACATGCAGCGCCAGATCGAGCAGACCACCACCGAGCTGCAGGAATCGATGGAGACCATCGAGATCAAGAACATCGAACTCGACCTGGCCCACCGTCGCGCCCTCGAGGCCAACCGCGTCAAGTCGGAGTTCCTCGCCAGCATGAGCCACGAGATCCGCACCCCGCTCAACGGCATCGTCGGCTTCTGTCGGCTGCTGGGACGCTCGCGATTGGAGCCCCGCCAGCGCGAATGGCTCGACCAGGTACAGGTCGCCTGCGACAACCTGCTGGCCCTGGTCAACGACGTGCTCGACTTCTCGCGCATCGAGGCCGGTCGCCTCGAACTGAATCGCTCCGAGCTCGACATGGTCGCCCTGGTCGACGAGGCGTTGGGCCTGCAGGCGCCCCTGGCCCACCAAAAGGGGCTCCAGCTCGTCGGCCTGGTGTACGACGACGTTCCCCCCCTGCTGCGTGGCGATCCGCTGCGCATCCGCCAGGTGCTCACCAACCTGGTGCACAACGCCTTGAAATTCACCGATAGAGGCGAAGTCGTCGTGCGTGTCATGGTCGACGAGCCGGTCGGCACAGGGCGCGCCCTGCTGCGCGTCAGCATCAGCGACACCGGAATAGGACTCACCTCACAGGAGCAGCACGACCTGTTCCAGGCGTTTCGCCAGGCGTCTTCCGGCCATACGCGCCAATACGGTGGTTCCGGCCTGGGGCTGGCCATCAGCCGGCAGCTGGTCGAGCAGATGGGTGGGCGCATTACGGTCGAGAGCGAGCCGACCGTGGGCTCGACTTTCTCCTTCACCCTGCCGCTGGATGTCATCGTCGCCAGCGAGCCGCCACAGGAGCCCATCTTCGAGGGCGAGCGGGTCGCGCTGTACGAGCCGCACGCCGTCACTCGCCACGTGCTGAGCCACTTGCTGGAGGGCTGGGGCGCGAACGTGGTGGAACTCGCCCGCCCCCTGCTGCCAGGAAAGCCGCCGACCCTGTGGGTAGTGGGCTTGCCTGTCGCCCTGACCGATGAGGTGCTGGAGGAATGGCACGAGCGCCTGGCGGCATGCCCCTGCCCGGTTTTGCTGCTGGTCAACGCCACGCCCCTCGACATACCCGACCTGAGGCTGCCCAACGGCGGCGAGATCCTGTGCAAGCCCGTGCCTCGACAGGTGCTGGCGGAGGCGCTGCGCCGCTGCCGGGCACCGCAGCGCGCACTACCCCATCCGCCTGCCTCGATTCGCATACTGGTGGTGGATGACAACGCCAGCAACCGCCGCCTGCTGCGAGAACTGCTACGCCGCCCCGGCATGGTGGTGGAAGAGGCGGCAAGCGGCGAAGAGGCACTGGTGCTGGCCGAACGCCAACCCTTCGACATGGTGCTGATGGACATCCGCATGCCCGGAATGGACGGCGTGGAAACGACCCAGGCCCTGCGCCGCCTGGGGGGCGCCTGGCAGCACTGCCCTGTGGTGGCGATCACCGCCCACGCGCTCGAGTCGGATCGCGCCATGTTCCTGAAGTCCGGGCTCCAGGAGGTCCTGATCAAGCCAGTGGACAGCAACGAGCTGGAAGGCATCCTGCAGCGCCACCTGCAGCTGGCCAAGCCGCCGCCCTCCATCAGCCTCTCCCAGGAGGAGGAGGAGGCGCAAACCCAGGAAAGTACCGAGCTGGCGGTCGTCGACCTGGCTCTCGGCACGCGCCTGGCCAATGGCAACGCCAGCCTGGCCCGCGAACTCATCGGCGAGCTCATCGACACGCTGCCGGCCACCGCGGCCGAATTGCGCGCCGCACTGTCGAGCCACGATGAGGAAGCGCTGCTCGACGCCGTTCATGCCCTGAATGGCGCCTGCCGCTACTGCGGCGTACCGGAGCTTGGGTTGGTCGCGGAAACCCTGGAGACCCGGCTGCGCTCACGTGGCATGGCGGGCATGGAAACGTTGATCGACGATCTTTTCCGAGCCATGGACCGCCTGAGGGACTGGCAGGTCAACCACCCCAATCAGCTTTCGAGCAGCACCATGGCCAACGCCAGTTCGGCCTCGTCGCTCAGCGACAAGTGAAGGCGCCGCACCCCGGCCGCGCAGGCCAGCTCCTGCGCCTTCCCGCTCAATGCCAGGCCGGGCCGTCCCAGCGCATCGCTGACGACCTGAATTTCAGTCCAGCGCATGCCATGGCGCAGCCCGCTGCCCAGCGCTTTGACGAAGGCCTCCTTGGCTGCAAAACGCTTGGCCAGGAAAGCCGCCTTGTCCTGCCGCCCGGCCAGTTGGGCGCGCTCGGCATCCCCCAGGATGCGCTGGGCGAAGCGCGGGCCATGGCGTGCCATGGCGGCCTCGAAGCGCACGACCCGGGCAATGTCGGTGCCGATGCCGAGGATCATGCGGACGCATTGTCCTCTTCGTCGTGGTCGTGGTCGTGCTCGAGCGAAGCGACGAAACCCGCCTCCTGGCCGGCGATGATCAGCCGCTTCATCTCGGCCACGGCCTCCTTTAGCCCGACGAAAAGTGCCCGGGCGATGATGGCATGACCAATATTGAGCTCATGCAGTCCCGGTATCGCCGCGATGGCCTCGACGTTGTGGTAGTTCAGCCCGTGGCCGGCATTGACCGTCAGCCCCAGTTCCAGCGCCATTTCCGCCGCCGCCGAGAGGCGGGCGTGCTCATCGCAGGCGGCCCGGCCGCTGCACTCGGCATAGGCCCCGGTATGCAGCTCGATCACCGGCGCCCCAGCGCGCTTGGCAGCCTCGACCTGCGCCGGCTCGGGGTCGATGAACAGCGAAACCTCGCAGCCTGCCGCGGCAAGCCTGCGGCAGGCATCGGTGATCGCCTCGAGGTTGCCGGCCACGTCCAGGCCGCCTTCGGTCGTCAGCTCCTCGCGCTTCTCCGGTACCAGGCAGACATGCGCCGGACGCACCTCCTCGGCCAGCGCCAGCATCGGCTCGGTCACCGCCATCTCCAGGTTCATGCGCGTGTTGAGCACCTCGGCGAGCAGGCGCACGTCGCGCTCCTGAATATGTCGCCGGTCCTCGCGCAGGTGCACGGTGATGCCGTCGGCACCGGCCTCCTCGGCCAGCAGCGCCGCCTGGATCGGGTCCGGGTAGCGCGTGCCGCGTGCCTGACGCAGCGTGGCGATATGGTCGATGTTGACGCCTAGCAGGATGCGCGGGGGGTGCATGATGTTCTCCAGCTGCGGTTCATGGGGTGCGGTCAGTGTGAGGGGGTGCGGCGACGCTCGGCAAGCTGACGCATCAGCTCGCGGGAGCGCAACGGGCGCACGCCGAGCAAGGGGGCAAGCGCCGCGCGGGCGATGGCCTTGGCCGGGCCCGCCAGGCCAGGCGCCGCCCAGTCGCCCCCCGCCAGCAGGCGAAGGGTGCGCCCATCCAGGCCGGGATCGCCGGGCACGAAGGCGCGCGAGGCCGCGTCGAAGCGATAGCGGCCCTGCGGATCGAGCGCCGTGCCTTCCGGCGTGGTGAAGCGCGGCGCGGCATCGAGGGCATCAAGCAGGGTGAACTCCAGGCGCCGCAGGGCCCCGGCACGCCCTTCGGGGCGCGGCAGCGCGTCGAGCAGGGCCGTATAGAAGGCGAAAACGTCACCTGCAGGCAGCTCCACCGGCAGGGTGCGCGTCAGCAGTTCATTGGCATAGAGCCCGCACAGCAGCCCCTCGCCGACCAGCAGCGCCGCCGCACCGCGGCTCTCCATCAGGCGCAGGCGCTTGAGCTCGCCCTCGCCCACCCAGGTCACATGCAGCGGCGCGAACGGCTGCAAGTGCGCACGCGAACGCGATCCGGGGCGCTGCACGCCCTGGGCCACCGCCCTTACGCGGCCGTGCTCGAGCGTCAGCAGCTCGACCAGGGCGCTGGTCTCGCGGTAGGGTCGCTTGTGGAGAAGGAAAGCCGGCTGCGGCTGCATGGCTCAGTCCAGGTCGTAGCCCAGACTCTTCAGCGCCCTTTCGTCGTCCGACCAGCCGCGCTTTACCTTGACCCACAGGTTGAGCATCACCTTGGCATCCAGGGCACGCTCCATGTCGAGCCTGGCCTCGCGGCCGATGCTCTTGATCCGCTCGCCCTTGTCGCCGATCAGGATCTTCTTCTGCCCGGGCCGCTCGACCAGGATCAGCGCGCTGATATGCACCACCTTGCCCTCGTCGCGGAACTCCTCGATCTCCACCGTGACCTGGTAGGGCAGCTCATCGCCGAGCTGGCGCATGATCTTCTCGCGCACCAGCTCGGACGCCAGGAAGCGCTGGCTTCTGTCGGTGACCTGATCCTCGGGGAAGAAGTGGATGTTCTCGGGAAGGTGCTTGGCCACCTCGGCCTCGAGCTCCGGCACGTTGGTACCGTGCTTGGCGGAGATCGGCACGATGGCGGCAAATTCACGCCGCGCACCCACCTGGGCCAGCCACGGCAGCAGGCTGCTCTTGTCTTCCAGCCGATCCACCTTGTTCACGGCGAGAATCACCGGCGCCTCGACGTGCTCCAGGCGGGTCAGCACCACCTGGTCCTCGTCGGTCCAGCGCGTGCGGTCGATGATGAAGACCACGCAGTCGACGTCGCGCAGCGCCTGGGTCGCGGCCTGGTTCATGAAGCGGTTGATCGCCTTGTTGCGATCGCGCCCGAGAATATGGATGCCCGGGGTATCGACATAGATGAACTGCGCCTCGCCTTCGGTCTTGATGCCCATGACCTGGTGGCGGGTGGTCTGGGGGCGGCGCGACGTGATCGAGATCTTCTGGCCGAGAATCCGGTTCATCAGCGTCGACTTGCCGACGTTGGGGCGGCCCACGATGGCCACGAAACCACAGGTCTGACTCATGCCCTGCCTCCTCCCCGATTCTCGAGCTGAACGAGCGCAAGTTCGGCGGCCTGCTGCTCGGCATGGCGACGACTGGACCCGCGTCCCAGGGTGTGGGAGGCGAGCAGCTCGACGTGACACTCCACGGTAAAGGTCTGGTCGTGGGCCTCGCCTTCGACCGACACCACGTCATAGCGCGGCAAGGGAACCTGGCGCGACTGGAGAAACTCCTGGAGGCGAGTCTTGGGGTCCTTCTGGGTGTCCTGCAGGTCGATGGCCTCCAGCCGCTCGGCGTACCATGCCAGCACCCGGGCGCGCGCCACGTCCATGCCGGCATCCAGGTAGATGGCCCCCAGCACCGCTTCCACCGCATCGGCCAGGATCGAATCGCGCCGATGCCCGCCGCTCTTCATTTCGCCGGAACCCAGCCGCAGGCACTCGCCAAACGCCATCTCCCGAGCCAGCTCGGCCAGGGTCTGGCCGCGCACCAGGCGGGCCCGCAGGCGTGACAGCTGGCCCTCTCGCGCCTCCGGGAAGCGCTCGTAGAGCGCCTCGGCAATGACGAAGTTGACGATGGAATCGCCCAGGAATTCCAGGCGTTCATTGTTGCGACCACCGAAACTGCGGTGGGTCATGGCCAGCTCCAGCAGGGTGATGTCACGAAAGGAGTGGCCGATGCGTCGGCTGAAAGCGCTAAGAGTATGGCTCACGAAATTCCTGTTCAAACGAAGGCATCACTGGATGCGTCGAACGTCGGTAAAACTCGGCAATCCGCCGTCCCAGTGCATCCAGACGGCGAAGGCGCGGCCGACGATATTTTCTTCCGGGACGAAGCCCCAGTAGCGGCTGTCATTGGAGTGGTCGCGATTGTCGCCCATGGTGAAAAAGTGGCCTTCCGGCACCACCAGCTCACGCACCCTCGGCCCAGGGTCCCGGGGATTATTGTAGATACGGTATTGCGCCTCGCCCAGCCGCTCTTCCATCAGCCACTCGCCCCTCGCCGTGGCCGGGCTCTCTTCCAGCAGCCGCTTGGAAACGGGCTCGCCGTTGATGAAAAGCTGCTTGTCCTCATAGCGCACCGTATCGCCCGGCAGTGCCACGACCCGCTTGATGAAGTTGACGGACGGTTCGTTGGGGAAACGGAACACCATCACATCGCCGCGCTGCGGCTCGCCCAGTTCGACGATGCGGGTATGGGTCACCGGCAGCCGCAACCCGTAGGCAAACTTGTTGACCAGGATGAAATCGCCCACTTCCAGGGTGGGGCGCATGGAACCGGAGGGAATCTGGAACGGCTCTACCAGAAAGCTGCGCAGCAGCAGCACGACCAGCAGCACCGGAAAGAAGGAGCGCGCATAGTCGACCGGCCAGGGCTCCCTGAGCGCCTGCTCGCGTGAATTCGCATCCAGCCCTGCGGGCGAGCCCGCCTCGGCAGCGGCCAGGCGACGGCGACGAACGGGGCGCAACCAGAGCAGGTCGAGCAGCCAGATCAGGCCGGTGACGGCGACGGCCAGCACCAGCAGGAGAGAGAAATCCATGTTCACGTCGGTCCTAGTCGTTCACCTTGAGTACGGCCAGGAAAGCATCCTGGGGAATTTCCACCCGACCGACCTGTTTCATGCGCTTCTTGCCCGCCTTCTGTTTCTCGAGCAGCTTCTTCTTCCGGCTCACGTCGCCACCATAGCACTTGGCGGTCACGTTCTTGCGCAGCGCCTTGACAGTGGAGCGCGCCACCACCTGGCCGCCGATGGCCGCCTGGATGGCGACATCGAACATCTGGCGCGGGATCAGCTCCTTCATCTTTTCCACCAGCACGCGGCCGCGGGTGTGCGCATGGTCGCGGTGGATGATCACGGCCAGCGCATCGACCTTGTCGCCGTTGATCAGCACATCCAGCCGTACCAGCTTGGCCGCCTGGAAGCGCTCGAAGTTGTAGTCGAGGGACGCATAGCCGCGGGAAATCGACTTGAGGCGATCGAAGAAGTCCATCACCACTTCCGACATCGGCAGCTCGTAGGTGAGCTGGATCTGGCTGCCGAGGAACTGCATGTCGAGCTGGTTGCCGCGGCGGTTCTCGCACTCGGCGATGACGTTGCCGACATACTCCTGGGGCACCAGGATGCTGGCCCGCACGATCGGCTCGCGCATCTCCTCCACGTCGGCCATGTCGGGCAGCTTGGAGGGGTTGGAGACGTACTTCACCTCGCCGTTCTTCAAGGCCAGCTCATAGACCACGGTGGGCGCGGTGGTGAGCAGGTCCAGATCGTATTCACGCTCGAGCCGCTCCTGGATGATCTCCATGTGCAGCGTGCCGAGGAAGCCGACGCGGAAGCCAAAGCCCAGGGCATCGGAATTCTCGGGCTCGTACTCCAGCGAGGCGTCGTTGAGCGCCAGCTTCTCCAGGGCGTCGCGGAAGTCCTCGTAGTCGTCGGCGCTGACCGGGAACATGCCGGCATAGACCTGCGGCTTTACCTTCTGGAAGCCGGGCAGGCGCGGCACGTCCGGCGTCTTGGCGTGGGTGATGGTGTCGCCCACGGGGGCGCCGTGGATGTCCTTGATCCCGGCCACCACGAAGCCCACCTCACCGGCTCGCAGGATGTCAGTCTCGCGCCGCACGGGAGTGAAGATGCCCACCTCGTTGGCCTGCCAGTCGCGCCCGGTGGACTTGATGCGGATCTTCTCACCCTTCTTCAGGGTGCCGTCGAAGATGCGCACCAGCGACACCACGCCGAGGTAGTTGTCGAACCAGGAGTCGATGATCAGCGCCTGCAGCGGTGCGGCCGGGTCGCCCTTGGGCGGGGGGATATCGCGCACCAGGCGCTCGAGCAACGCATCGATCCCGAGCCCGCTCTTGGCCGACACCTGGCAGGCGTCGGTGGCGTCGAGGCCGATGATCTCCTCGATCTCGTGGGCCACCTTGTCGGGGTCGGCCTGGGGCAGGTCCATCTTGTTGAGCACCGGCAGCACCTCGAGCCCCTGCTCGATGGCGGTGTAGCAGTTCGCCACCGACTGCGCCTCGACGCCCTGGGCGGCATCCACCACCAGCAGGGCGCCCTCGCAGGCATAGAGCGAGCGCGACACTTCGTAGGAGAAGTCCACGTGCCCCGGGGTGTCGATGAAGTTGAGCTGGTAGGTATTGCCGTCCTCGGCGGTATAGTCGAGGGTGACCGACTGCGCCTTGATGGTGATGCCGCGCTCACGCTCGAGGTCCATCGAGTCGAGCACCTGCTCCTTGAGCTCACGCTCCGAAAGCCCGCCACAGCTCTGGATCAGCCGATCCGCCAGGGTCGACTTGCCGTGGTCGATGTGGGCAATTATCGAGAAATTCCGAATATGCTTCAGTTTTTCGTTACGTGCTTCGTTGCTCATCTAGCCCAATCCGGTGTTCGACACGAGCGCGGCAGCGGCGGTATCAACGGCGCCCGTTCACGTCATATGAAAGCGATGGCCGGTATTGTACCGGCATGGCCAAGGGTTGGACAGCACAGCCGCCCGAGGCCCTGAAACGAGGACACCTCCCGCGAAGGCGGGAGGTGTCCAGGCAGCCGACCGCAGTCGGGTGGTATCAGCCCTGCCCCAGCCGCAGGGCGACGAACAGCGAACGCCCTTCGCGGAACAGGCGCACGGGCAGCGCACGGTCCGTGGGCAGGGAATCCACCAGCTCGACCAGCTGCGAGGGGCTCTCGACTGCGTGGTGGTCGATGCTCACGAGGATATCGCCTGCCCGGATACCGGCCTGCGCCGCCGCACCGCGCGGGTCGACGTCGCTGACGCGCACGCCGGCCTCCAGCCCCAGGCGCTCGAGCTCGGCCGCCTCGAGCGGCGCGACGGCCACGCCCAGGCGCGCCTGGGAACCGCGCTCCTCGCGCTGCGACTCGGCGCCTTCGCTGTCCGGCCAATCGCCGATGGTCACCGAGAGTTCGCGACGCTGGCCATCGCGCATGATCACCAGCTCGGCCTCGTCGCCCGGCGATACACGTCCGATCAGGCGCGGCAGGTTGCGCGACTGCTCGACCTCCTCGCCGTCGACCTGGAGGACGACGTCGCCCGCCTGCAGCCCGGCGCCGGCGGCGGGGCCTGCGGGGTCGATATCGGCGATCAGCGCGCCGCTGGCGCTCTCCATGCCGAAGGACTCGGCCAGGTCGCGCGACACCGGCTGGATCATCACGCCTAGCCAACCGCGCCGCACGCGTCCATCGTCACGCAGCTGGCTGGCGACGTCCATCGCCACGTTGATGGGGATGGCGAAGGAGACGCCCATGAAGCCGCCGCTGCGGGTGAAGATCTGCGCATTGATGCCGACCACTTCCCCGTCGAGGTTGAACAGCGGCCCGCCGGAATTGCCCGGGTTGATGGCCACGTCGGTCTGGATGAAGGGTACGTAGGCATCGCGCGGCAGGGTACGGTTGATCGCACTGATGATCCCCGCGGTCACCGAGTAGTCGAAGCCGAACGGCGAGCCAATGGCCGCCACCCACTCGCCCACGCGCAGCTGGTCGGAATCGCCCATGCGCAGGGTCGGCAGCTCCGAGGCTTCCACCTTCAGCAGGGCCACGTCGGTCTGTCGATCGGCACCGACCAGCTCGGCCGCAAGCTCGCGGCGGTCATTGAGGCGCACGAGAATCTCGTCGGCACCTTCCACCACGTGGGCATTGGTCAGGATGTAGCCATCCTCGCTGATGATGAAGCCCGAGCCCAGCGACTGGCGCTCCAGACCGCGCTCGGGGCCGCTGCCCGGAGGCGCCGGGAAACGATCACCGAAGAAATGGCGGAAGATATCGGGCACATCCTGGCCGAAGCCTTCGAAGCTCTGGGCCCGGCCCGGTACGGTCCGGGTGGTGGAGATATTGACGACGCCGGGGGCGGCCTGCTCGACGAGCACCGTGAAATCGGGCAGTTCCCGGGCGAAGCCCGACTGCCAGGGCAGCAGCAGCGCCGCCACCAGTAGCCAGAAGGAGAGGTATCGCGTCATTGGCTTCATAAAACGCTCCTGCATCAGCTTGCTTGTCTTCATGCCAATCGGATCGATAGCGGAAGGAAGGTATGTCAGGGTTTCAAGGGGCGGTGCGCATCGAAATGGCGGGCACTCAGCCATTCGTGGACGGCTCCCATGTCAGGTTCTCGGCCACTTCCACCAGCACGCGCGGCGGCAGTTCACCCATCACCACCACCTGCACTGGGCGCCCTTCCACGGCGACATGGCGCACCACCGCCAGCGATATGCCCAGGCGATGCAGCCCGGGAATCAGGCGCGGCCGCTCCTCTTCCAGCGGCTCGACGAACAGGCTGATGGTGGAGAGGCCGTCGCTGTAGATACGGTGCCCAACCCGCGCATCGTGACGCTCGCTGCGGGTGTCCACCGGCTGGTCGATGAAGCCCTCCGGCAGCCAGCCAGGGCGCCATGGCTGGCGCGGCGGCGGGCGGCCCGCGTCGAGCTTCACGCCGCCCTCGTAAAGGCGTGGCGGCTGCAGTTCGGTCAGTTGGAAGGTCTCCACTACCCGGCCGCGATCGTCGAGCAGTTCACGCTTGAGCGGCAACGCCGTCTTCACATCGAGCCACAGCCGCTGCCCGAACCGCATGCCATCGAGAGGTTCGATGTCCAGCCGCACGGCGCTGCGATTGGCGATGCGCTCATCTCCCCCCATGGCGAGGCGGTAGTGGCGGTCGATGTGAGCCGCGATACCAGCGGGAGAAGCCGGTGTCTCGCCTTCGTCGCCGGACCAGCCGAGCCGGCCGATACTCCCGCGCCGCTCGAAGAATACCGGTGGGCCGTCGAGGAAACGGGCCACTTCGCGTTCGATGCCATCCTGGATATCGTGGGAGAGTGCCAGGGTGCGCACCCCGTCGATCCCGATGCGCACGGCGCGGGCGTTGAAGACATGGCAATGGCTGGCCCAGAGGCTGCGCTCGAACCAGGCCAGTGCGGAATCCGGCGTGTCCCAATCGGCAAGCTGACGGCAGTCGAAGCGCTCGGCGTCGCCTTCGTCAGCCAGGGCAACAGCGGGCAGGGAGAGCGCAAGCCCCCCCAGGGAGCAGGAGACGAACAGGGCATGCAGCAGGCGCCTCCCCGACATCAGCGTTGCCCCAGCGTCTCGCTACCCGAAGCGCGCAGCAGGGGCATCCAGGCATCGCCGCTGCGGTAGGTGGCGCCTTCGGCATGGCGGTCGAGGTAGGACTGCAGCAGGCGGGCCTGCTCCTGGTCGGTAGTCTGGGACTGGCGCGGGTTGGGCGTCATGAAGAGCGGGCTGTCGAACCCCACCCCCACGGGCATGAAGCCGGACTGGCCGCCAGCACTGACGGGCGAGAACAGCGGCATGCCCACCGGGGCGGCCTGCCCGCCCACGGGCGAGGCGGCAAGGTTGCGCGAGGGTTGCGCTACCGGCGCCTGGGCGTCGGTGCCGGCCATCTCGGCACCACCGCCGACGAAGCCGCTGCCCTGGTAGAACTGGACGCCGGAGATCACCATGAGCGCCACGGCGGCGGCAATGCCAGCGCCACGCGTGAGCGAAAGGGAAGAGCGTGGTGAGATATCGGCCTCGGCGGGCGCCGGCAGCGGCTCCTCCTGCAGCCTGGCCATGATGCCGGCGGACAGGTCCGTGCTGACATCGATGCTGCGATCCCGGTTCAGCAGGCTGCGCATCAGATGATAACGTCGCCAGGCTTCAGCGGCGTCCGGGTCGTCCTCCAGGGACTTCAGGGTCCGGCGCAGCTCGAGGTCATCACCTTCATTGTCCATCAGGGCAGAAAGCGATTCCCGTGCATTCTGACTCATTCTTACACCCCCAAGTGTCAAGGCGCCCTGCCTTGCAACCTTAGATTCCCGGCATTCCTTTCGCACCGCACCGGAATGCCGACAGCCCGTTCGCCACTGCTGGTAGGGCAGCGATCAAAGCTTCAGACGCCATCGACGCGAGACAGTTCAGCGCAAATCGCACTCTGTGCATGAAAATGTCATTCTGCCATCGACTCGCGCGTCCTGGCCGTGGTCACCAGCGGCTGGATGTGCTGATCCACCGCTTCTCGTGCGCGGAAGATCCGCGAGCGCACCGTCCCCACCGGGCACTGCATGATGTTGGCGATGTCCTCGTAGGAGAGTCCATCGAGCTCACGCAGGGTAATGGCGGTACGCAGGTCGTCAGGAAGATTCTCGATCGCCTCGAACACGGCGGCCTCCAGCTGGTCGCGCGCCATGGCCGACTCGGGCGTCTCGATGTCCGCCAGCCGCCCGCTGTGATCGAGGATCTCGGCATCGACGATATCCAGGTCGCTGCCCGGCGGGCGCCGCCCCCTCGACACCAGGTGGTTCTTGGCCGTATTGATGGCGATGCGGTACATCCAGGTATAGAAGGCGCTTTCGGCGCGGAACTTGCCCAGCGCCCGGTAGGCCTTGATGAACGCCTCCTGGGCCACGTCCTGCACCTCGGCATGGTCCTGGATATAGCGCCCTATCAGGCCAATGATCTTGTGCTGATACTTCTTCACCAGCAGGTCGAACGCACGGGTATCGCCTTTTTGAGCTCGCTCCACGAGCTGCTGGTCGGTTTCCCGGCTGCTCATTCACACCCTCCCCGGCCGGGAGGGAGCGCTGGGATTGACGGCGGGGTCCAACGTGGTAGTGAATTCTGGATACATGCTTCAACCTGGCGCCTGTCGGCCGCTGTGAGTTGCTGGACGCATCGGTCCTGTCTGACCCCAAGTGTTCCTGTTTATTGCCCGCGCATCAAGCCGGTTGCCCGATTTGTGCGCTGCGACACGCACCCGGGCTCTTGGTTCCGTCGATTGATGTTTTCCACCTTGGCGGGTGTATAGTAGATCACCCCCTTGCCTTCCACGCATCACGACACAGGTAGCGAAATGTCAGATCAGCAGGTCAGCAACCTCAACGTTCTGTCCCAGGACGTCCTGATCACTCCCGAAGCCCTGAAGAACGAGATTCCTCTGACCGCGGTCGCCGAAAGAACGGTGATCGAGGGCCGCCGGACGATCCAGAACATACTCGATGGCAGCGACCCGCGCCTGCTGGTCGTGGTGGGCCCCTGCTCGATCCATGACGTCGACGCGGCGCTCGACTACGCGCGCCGCCTGCGGCGCCTGGCCGACGAGGTGAAGGACAGCCTCTTTATCGTGATGCGCGTCTATTTCGAGAAGCCCCGCACCACCGTGGGCTGGAAGGGACTGATCAACGACCCGCACCTCAACGGCTCCTTCGAGATAGAAGAAGGCCTGCACATCGCGCGCAAACTGCTGGTGGAACTCTCGGAGCTCGGCTTGCCGCTGGCCACCGAGGCACTGGACCCGATCTCGCCGCAATACCTGCAGGACTGCATCAGCTGGTCGGCAATCGGTGCGCGCACCACCGAATCCCAGACCCACCGCGAGATGTCCTCCGGCCTCTCGAGCCCGGTCGGCTTCAAGAACGGCACCGACGGCAGCCTCGACGTGGCGATCAACGCCCTGCAGTCGGTGTCGCACCCGCACAACTTCCTCGGCATCAACCAGAGCGGCCAAGTGGCGATCATCCGCACCCGCGGCAACGCCTACGCCCACGTGGTGCTGCGCGGCGGCAACGGCAAGCCCAACTACGACAGCGTGAGCGTGGCACTGGCCGAGCAGGAGCTCAACAAGGCCGGCATCAAGCTCAACATCATGATCGACTGTTCGCACGCCAACTCCAACAAGGACCCGGCGCTGCAGCCGCTGGTGATGGACAACGTCACCAACCAGATTCTCGAGGGCAACCGCTCGATCATGGGCCTGATGGTGGAGTCCCATATCGGCTGGGGCAGCCAGAAGATCCTCGACGACCACAGCCAGATGCAGTACGGCGTTTCGGTGACCGACGCCTGCATCGACTGGCCCACCACCGAGGAAACCCTCGGCCGCATGGCGCAGAAGCTCGCCCCGGTGCTGGCCGCGCGCCGCCAGGACTGAACCGGCAGCGATTCACGCAAAAAAGGCCCGTCATCGGGCCTTTTTTCGTATTTCCCTTTCCTTCGCACAGACTCTACGACCCCTTCGCTCAGCCGCCATCAATCTCGCGCACGAAGGGAGGCAGCGCGTCGAGCAGCGCCTGGCCGTAGCGACGCGTGAGCACGCGCCGGTCGAGCAGCGTGATGCGCCCCTGGTCGGCCTCCTTTCGGATCAGCCGCCCGCAGGCCTGCACGAGCTTTATCGAGGCGTCGGGCACACTGATGCGCATGAAGGGGTTGCCGCCCTGGCTCTCGATCCACTCGGCCAGGGTCGCCCCCACCGGGTCGTCTGGCACGGCGAACGGCAGCCGGGTGATCACCACGTGGGTCAGGTAGTCGCCAGGCAGGTCGATGCCCTCGGCGAAGCTCGCCAGGCCGAAGATCACGCTACCCTCCCCGGCGTCCACGCGAGCGCGATGGCGCTCGATCAGCTCGCGCTTGGGCAGCCGATCCTGGGCCAGCACGCGCTCGCGCCAGGCCGACGGCAGCGCCTTCTCCACCGCGCGCAGCTGCGCGCGCGACGAGAACAGCATCAGCACCGCCTCCTTGTCGCCAAGCTCAGTGACGAAATCGACGATGGCACGCTCATGGACATCTCGATTGCCGGGATCGACGGCCTGGCGCGGCACGCTGAGCACCGCACGCGAGTAGTCGAAGGGGCTCGGCAGGCGCTGGTAGCGATAGCGGTTGGCCAGGCCTGCGCGCTCCTGCAGGCGCTCGAAGCGGCCCAGCGCGGTCAGCGTGGCCGAGGTCACCACGGCCCCGAAGCAGCTGCCCCATAGGGACTTGGCCAGGGTGGCCGCGGCCGAGACAGGGCTGGCGGAAAAGGTCAGCTCGGGCTCGGCGCCGAAGCGCTCCAACGCAAGCCAGCGCGCCCGCGGCGGCTCGCCTTCGCCATCCGTTTCGGCATAGGCCTGCCACAGGCCATGCGCCTCCAGCGCGCGACCGTGCAGCAGCGCCAGCAGCGGCAGCCACGCCTCGGCCTGCTCGCGGGCGAGTCCGGTGTGCTTGTCGGGGTCGAGGCTTTCGCGCAGGATGTCGCTCATGGTTTCCAGCATGCGCGAAAGCTCGGCAAAACCCACTACGAGAGAGCCGGCATGCTCGCGCAGGGCATCGGGCGCCCGCCCCATCTCGAAGCGATGCTGGTGGCTCTCCTCCCCTTCCTCCAGCCCATGCAGGCGGCCGGCGAGCTGGTGCCCCAAGGAATAGGCCTCGCCCAGGCGCGGCTCGAGCGCAGCGATGGCTTCCGGCAGGCCCGCCAGCAGCCGGGCCAGCGTCGGCTGCACCGCCAGCGCCTGGTTGAGCTCGGTCAGGGATTTCTTCAGGTTGCCCAGCCAGCGCAGCGTGCCGTTGACGCCCACGCGATGGGCGAAATGGGTCAGCGCCTTGTCGGGCAGGTGATGGCCTTCGTCGAAGACGTAGATGCAGTCGCCCGGGGGCGGCAGCACCACGCCGCCACCCAGCGACAGGTCGGCCAGCACCAGGTCGTGGTTGGCGACGATGATGTCGGCGCTTTCGAGGTCACGACGGGCGCGGAAGAAGGCGCAGGCGGCGAAATGACCGCAGCGGCGGTTGGTGCACTGGCGGTGATCGATGGTCAGGCGACGCCAGTCGCCGTCGTCGATCGCGGAGGGCCAGCTCTCGCGGTCGCCTTCCCAGCGGCCGCTGCCATAGGCATCGGCCATCTCCTGCACCAGCGCCGGCAGGTGGTCGCCGCCGCCCTGGGCCAGGCTCTGCTCGAAGAGCGACAGGGTGGGATTGCCCTCGACCCCGTCGAGCGCCTGTTCCAGCCGAGTCAGGCAGAGATAGCGGCCGCGCCCCTTGGCCAGGGCGAAGTCGAAGTCGAGGCCGCTGTGCGCCTTGAGGGTGGGCAGGTCCTGCAGCAGGACCTGCTCCTGCAGGGCAATGGTGGCGGTGGCCACCACCAGCCGCTTGCCCCTGGCCTTGGCCACCGGCAGCGCCGCCAGCAGGTAGGCCAGGGTCTTGCCGGTACCGGTGCCGGCTTCGAGCACACAGACATGCTCGTCGGAGAGCCGCTTGCCGGCATCGTCGGCCTCGATGCCAGCAAGCGTGCGGGCGATCTCGGCGATCATCAGCCGCTGGCCGTAGCGTGGCGTCAGCCCCTGGGCTTCCAGCACGCGGCGGTAGGCGGCCTGTATCTCGCCCTTGAGGGCCTGGTCCAGCATGGGCGTTACAGCAGCCCCTCGGGCGGGTGCTCGCAGGGGAGCTTGTCCTGCACGTAGCGCTCGATCTCCGGCAGCGAGAAGGCGTCCTCCTCCCCGACGAAGCTGATCGACACCCCGGTGGCCCCGGCGCGGCCGGTACGACCGATGCGGTGGACGTAGTCCTCCGGGTCCTCGGGCAGGGTGTAGTTGATCACATGGCTGACATCCTCGATATGGATGCCGCGGCCGGCCACGTCGGTGGCCACCAGCACCTGCACCTCGCCTTCGCGGAAACGCTCCAGCGTCTTGATGCGCTGGTTCTGCGGCACGTCGCCGGAGAGCATGGCCACGTTGATATCAGCCTTCTTCAGCAGCCCTTCAAGCTTGCGCACCAGGTCGCGGCGGTTGCCGAACACCATCACCCGGTCGAAGCTCTCCTGCTTGAGCAGGTTGATCAGCAGCTTCGGCTTGTCGTCGTCGCTGACCATGTAGACGCGCTGGTCGATGTTGGCCTTGTTGTCGACCGTCACCTCGATCTCGACATGGGTCGGCTGGTGGGTCCACTGGCTGGCCAGGTTGAGGATGTCGTGCGAGAAGGTGGCCGAGAAGAGGAAGGTCTGGCGCTCCTCCTTCTTCGGCGTATGGCGAATGATGCGCTTGACGTCGGGGATGAAGCCCATCGACAGCATGCGATCCGCCTCGTCGAGCACCAGGATCTCCACCTGGGTGAGATCGACGTCGCGCTTCTCGTGGAAGTCGAGCAGGCGCCCGGGGGTGGCGACCAGGAGGTCGAGCTTCTTGCCCAGGTTGTCGCGCTGCTTCTGGTAGTCCATGCCGCCGACGACGCTGGCGACGTTGAGATCGGTGAAGCGCGCCAGGGCCTTGGCGTCCTTCTCGATCTGCAGCGCCAGCTCGCGGGTCGGCGCCACGATCAATGCACGCGGCGCGCCGGGCTTCTGGCCGTCCGGGGCTTCTTCCTCGAGGAAGTAGGCCAGGATCGAGATAAGGAAGGCGGCGGTCTTGCCGGTGCCGGTCTGGGCCTTGCCGACCACGTCGCCGCCCAGCAGCGTGTGGGTCAGCGCCTCGGCCTGGATCGGCGTGCAGTACTCGAAGCCCAGGGCATGGATGGCGCGCATCAGCGGCAGGGGCAGATCAAAGTCGTGAAAGCGCCACTTGCCCGCCACGACAGGCACCTGAAACTGGCGCAGGTCCCAGTTCGATTGGCTGCGACGCGGCTTGCGACGACGACGCTTGGGCTTGCGGTTCTCGGCCGGGGCTGTGGTCTGTTCCGACTCGCTCATAGGCTGTGTGTCTTGTCCGTAGCAATGGGTGAAAGCTCATACAGCCGCCTAGTGTACCAGCCTATGGCGATGAGGGCGCGCCTGTTGAATCGGGCTGGTAGAATGGTACCTCGATGACGACAAACGCCACCCATGGAGCCAGGCCCGATGACACGCCGCAAGAAAACTCGTTCACTGGCCGACAAGGTGAACATCCGTACCGGCAGGCGCAAGGACTACAAAAAGTGGCGCCACGAGAACCCCGACCAGGTGACCTCGTCGCAGCGCTTCAGCCAGAAGAAGCGCCAGCAGCGCAAGCTGCAGGCGGCTCGCAAGCTGGCACGCCAAAGCGAAGGCGGCACCATCGAGATCCATCCCGAGCGCAAACCCGACAACGAGGAGAGCAGTGAGTGATACGCCTGGTCTCGTTCAACATCAATGGACTGCGTGCCCGGATGCACCAGCTCGAAGCGTTGATCGCAACCCACAAGCCGCTGGTGATCGGGCTGCAGGAAACCAAGGTCCACGATGACGAGTTCCCCCGCGAGGCGGTGGAAGCGCTGGGCTATCACGTTCACTACCACGGCCAGAAGGGGCACTACGGGGTCGCCCTGCTGTGCCACCGCGAGCTCTGCCCCGACGGGCCGGAAGCCGTCTTCTTCGGCCTGCCCGGCGACGGCGAGGCATCCCAGCGGCGGTTGATCGGCGCCCGGCTGCGCACCGCCGACGGCGAGGCGTTGACCGTCTGGAACGGCTACTTTCCGCAGGGCGAGAATGTCGAGCACCCCACCAAGTTTCCCAACAAGCGGACCTTTTATGCCGGGCTGACCGAGATGCTGCGTGAGCGCCACCGCCCCGACGAGCGGCTGGTGGTGATGGGCGATTTCAATATCTCGCCGGAAGACATCGACATCGGCATCGGCGAGGCCAACCGCAAGCGCTGGCTGCGCGAGGGCAAGACCAGCTTCCAACCCGTCGAGCGGGAGTGGCTGGATACGCTCAAGGCTTGGGGGCTACGTGACAGCTATCGGGTACGTTACCCCGAGCGGGATGACCGCTTCAGCTGGTTCGACTACCGTTCGCGCGCCTTCGAGCGAGACCCCAGGCGCGGCCTGCGCATCGATTACCTTCTGGTCACGCAGCCGCTGGCCGAGCGCGTGCACGACGCCGGCATCGACTACGACCTGCGCGGCATGGAGCGCCCATCGGATCACGCGCCGGTGTGGACCGACTTCGCGCTCTGATTCACCTCACCTGACGACCAGCCCTCGCCCAGGCCTGACCGCGGCCGCCGTGTCAACCGGCCGAGAGCCAGCGCTCCGGCACATCGCTGCCCTTGGCCTGGGCCTGCTGCATCGCCTGACGCGCCAGCTCCGGTTGACCCCAGGCATGGGCCAGCAGCCCCAGCCGGCGCCAGTCATCGCCTTCGCCGCTGCGCAGCGCCACTTCGCGCCAGGCCTCCAGCGCCTGCTCACGGTCGCGCGCCGCTTCCCAGGCGCGGGCCAGCAGGCGTCGATTTTCCAGGCTATCCGGCAAGGCCGCCTCGGCCAGGGCCGCGTCGAGATACTCGGCGGCACGCGCCGGAGTGCCCGCGGCCAGATGCAGCTCGATGCGCTGGCGAAGATCCTCTTCCCCGCTCAACGCGCCCAGGCGCCAGCCCGCTTCCCAGGTCGCCGCGGCCCGCTGGGCATCGCCCAACCCCTGGGCAAGGGCCGCCGCCCGCCGCCAGGCCTCGGGCGAAGCCTCGGCATCCAGCGCAGCCTCCAGCCGCTCCAGGGCGTCTTCGCCCCGCCCTGCACGCTGGAAGACGGTAGCGGCCAGCGTCTGCCGACGTGCCTCCGGCGCCGGATCATCGGCCAGGGCGCGCTCGACCCACGTCGCCGCCTCGTCCCAGCGCGACAGTTCCGCCAGGGCGCGAGCCAACCGCCAACGGTCGTCGACGCTGCCGGCATGGCGCTGATGCCAATCGAGCCACAGCGCCACCGCCGCCTCGGCCTGGCCTGCCGCCGAGCGTAGCCGCGCTTCCTCGCGCAGCCAGCGATCGCGCTGCGGTGCCTGCTGGCTCTTGCGGGCCTCGCGCAGGTGGTCGGCGGCGGCGGCATGTCGCCCCGCGCCGGCCTCGGCGGCCGCCGCCAGCTGGCGGTAGAGCGCGGCGGCCCAGCGGTCGGCGGCGTTGCCGTCCGCGAAGCGGCGCGCCTGAGCGTGAGCGCGCTCGCCCACGCGATCAAGCTCCCCCTGCTCGAGCTGACGCTGGAGCTGCTCCAGGTCGGCGATGATGTCGCCGGGCAGCGCAGGCGCTTGCGCCAGCGCAGGCAAGGCGATCAACCAGCCGAGGCACATCAACAAGAGAAACAGGCTATAGCGCTTCATGCGGTCACCTCAGCTGGAACTCCAGACGCTGCCGCGCCCGCCGCACGCCACTGGCCGGCTCGAACCGCCAGCGAGCCACGGCCTGCTCGGCGGCCGCATCGAATACATCGCGCGGCTGCGCCGCGATCACCCGGATCGACGAGGCGTCGACGCTGCCGTCGGGACGAATCAGGAACTGCAGCTCGACATGCCCTTCCAGGCCGCGGCGCTGGGCGCGCGCAGGATAGGTCGGCGGCACGCGGTTGGTCGGCGTCAGCTCGCCCACGTCGACCGGCCCCTGGGCGACGGGAGCCGGCGCCGGAGCCGGTGCGCTCGGGGTCGGTGCGCTTGGGGCCGGTGCGCTCGGCGCAGGCGCCGGTTCGGCCCGCGGTTGGGGCATAGGCTCGGGCCGGGGCGCCGGCTGGGGTTCCGGGCGCGCTTCACTGAGTTCGGGCAGGCGGGTGTCGAGTTCGAGGGGCTCCGCCGGCTCCGGCGGCAGTTCCGGCTCCGGCACGGCGATCGGGCTTTCCAGCGGCGGCAGCGGCTCCGGCTGCGGCGGCGGACTGGCTTCCATCTGCTGGGGCGGCGGCGGCTCGGCGCTGGGCTCCAGCGCCTCTTCCTGCTCGTTCTGAGCTGGGAGCTCGGGCGACTCGACCATGGTCAGGGTCATGCTGGCGTCGAGCACGTCGAACTCCTCCTGCGGCGGCGCCACCAGAAGCGCCAGCAGCCAGAACAGCAGCAGCGCCAGGGCCACCCCGCCCAGTGACGCGAGCGGCAGGCGCGTCACGACCGGCTCCGGCTGGCGGCTACCGCCACCTGCACCACGCCGGCCTCGCGGATGCGGTCCATGACCTCGATCAGCAGCCCGGTGGTGGCGTCGCGGTCGGCCTGGATCACCACTGCGCCGCCGTCGCTGACCAGTCCCGCCACTTCTCCGCCGACGCGGTGCAGGTCTACCGCACGGCCATCGACCCACACCGCCCCTTCCGGGGTGATGGCCACCATGACCTGGGCATCGGGCCGCGGCGAGGCGGCGCTCGACTCGGGGCGCGTGATCTCCACCCCGCTTTCCTTGATGAAGCTGGTGGTCACGATGAAGAAGATCAGCATGATGAAGACAACGTCCAGCATCGGAGTCAGGTTGACCTCGCTGGCTTCGCCGTCGTCGGCGCCAAGGCGGCGTCTACGCATCGGATTCCTCCAGGGCACGAGCCAGGCGGTCATGCAGCCGCTGATCCTCGCGTCGAATGATGTGCTCAAGGCGGCCGGTGAACAGCAGCCCCACCACCGCCACCGCCATGCCGGTCAGGGTCGGCAGGGTGGCCCGCGCCACGCCGTCGGCCATGGCGCGGGCCTGGCTGGTGTCGGTCAGCGCCAGGCTGTCGAAGACGGCGATCATGCCGGTCACGGTGCCCAGCAGGCCCAGCAGCGGGCACAGCGCCACCAGCAGCTTGAGCCAGGGCAGCGGGCGGCGCAGCCGCCCGATCAGCTCGCGCGCCCAGGCATCGCGAAGGGTCAGCGCACTCCAGCTAAGATGGTCGTGGCGAGCCGCCCAGCGGGCGATCAAGGCACGCCGTGCACGGCGATAGGTGATACGGAAATACCACACGCGCTCCAGGGCCAGGCTGAACAGCACCATCGCCACCAGGGCGATGACCACCAGCACCGTGCCGCCGGCCTCGACCAGGCGCTCGAGCGGTTCAAGCCAGGGCGGCATCGCGGCGTGCGCTCCCGGTGACACCATCGGGCCCGTGCGGGCGCTGTTCGAGCTGCTCGGCCAGAGCGGCACTGGCCTGCCCTTCCATCAGCCCGGCCAGGTGACGGCTGCGGCCGGCCAGGGCGGTGTGCGCAAACAGCAGCGGTACGGCGGTGATCAGGCCCAGCACCGTGGTCACCAGCGCCTGACTGATCCCCCCGGCCATCAGCTGCGGGTCGCCGGTGCCGAATACGGTGATTGCCTGGAAGGTGACGATCATGCCGGTGACGGTGCCCAGCAGCCCAAGCAGCGGCGCCACCGCGGCCAGCAGCTTGACCAGCGGCTGGCCGCGCTCGAGCCTGGGCAGCTCGGCCAGCACCGCCTCGTCGAGGCGCGCCTCCAGCGCTTCCGGCACCGGATCGTCGTGCAGCGCACGGAAGCGCAGCAGGACCCGGCCCAGCGGATTGTCGTCGCGCAGCGTGGCGAGATCGCGCAGCTGGCGGCGCATGGCCAGGCTGACCCGCACCAGGTAGGCGTACTGCAGCAGGGCAACCAGCAGGCCGAGCGCGCCCAGCCCCACTACCACGTAGCCGACGGCTCCCCCCTGGTGGAAGCGTTCCAACAGGCTCGGGCGCTGGGCCAGCGCTCTCATCACCTGGCCGCGGCTGGGGTCGAGCGCCAGCGAGCGTGACTCGCCGGCATGAAAAGCCGCCAGGCTGGCCGCCACCTCACCGGGAGTGCGCTCGACCACCGACAAGGTTTGGGCATCGGCGCCGCGGCGCAACAGCTCGCCTTCGGTGAAGGCCGCGAAATCGCCAAGGCGGATCACGTCGCGTGGCTCGATTTCGCCATTGACCGCCGCCACCGGCGCCGCGAAGCGAACGACGCGGGCGGTGTCGAACGTCAGCGCCATCAGGCGGTCAGCAAAGCTTTCAAGATGCTCGAGCTCGAGCACTTCGACATCATCCAGCCGCTGCGGCAGCCCTGCGTTCGGTACGATCAGCCAGCTGTCGGCCAGGCTATCGCGCAGCTCGCCGCTGTGGCGGGCCAGCGATGCCAGCACGGCCTCGAGATCGTCACCCTGCTCCTGCTGGCGGGTCGCCAGCTCGGCCTGGCGCTCCGTCAGCAGCTGAGCCTGGGCCTGGAGCGCTTCGTTGCGTGCTTCGGCCTGTGCATGGGCGACTTGCGCCGCTTCCAGCGCGGCCTCCAGGGCATCACGGTCCTCAAGCAGCGCAATCAGGCGTGCCTGGTCGCGGGCCTCGGCGGCCTCGCGCTCGGCGCGCAGGCTGGCCAGGGGCTCCGCCTGCGCCTGGCTCACGGCAGGCAAACTGAACAGCATGCCGGCCAGCAGGACGGCGAAGAAACGTGTCCGGCTCATGCGTCCTCCTCCGTGGCCCGTTCAAGCGGCTGGGAAATGGGCAGCGTCAGCAGCTCAGGGGCGCGCCGGTCACGGGCGATTCGCAGGCCATTGCGCACCTCGCGGCGCTGGGCTTCGTCGAGCGGCGCCCAACTGCCGGCCTCGGCCTGCCAGACGCGGCCGGCGCGGCCGTCCGGCGTGAGATAGTAGAAGCCCATGCGGCCCAGGCGCAGGTAGTCGACCTCACGGCGCGAATCCCCTTCGCCGAGATAGCCGCGCCAGGCATCGACTTCACGCCCATATTCAAGCTCGGTACGCCATGCCGAGACGACCCGCTCCCAGCGCTCGGCCGTGGACAGTTCTTCACCGGAGCGCAGACTGGCGACCCGAGCCTGGCGCTCCTCGTGCCGGAAGGGCATGTCGTTCTCGACCCAACGCGCAAGACGCTCGACCAGGCGCTCCTGCAGCATCGGCAAGGCCTCGCGGGTTTCCGCCAGGGTATCGAGCGCCGCCTCGCGACGGTCGAGCTCCTCGGCCTGCTGGGCGAGGCGCGGGGCAAGCTCGGCGTTCTCGCGCGTCAGCCGAGTTTCGGCGCGCTCCAGATCGCGCAGCACCTCGAGCATGGCGCGCGCCTCGTCGTCGGCCGCGTCGATACGCGTCTGCAGCTCGGCCTGGGTGCGCTGCGCCTCTCTCGCTTCTTGCTGCACGGCAGGATCGGCAAACGCCAACGCAGGCATAACGAGCCAGAGGATGCCTGTTCGGAGGCAGAAAGGGCGAAACGATGTCACGGACAACTCCCGGGGACGTCATGAAAGGCAATGGCGCTTGTGCTGATAGGGTCAGGATAGTGCCACGAATGATAATGCTTATCAATGAGAGAGAAGTGTATCCAGTGACGAAGGTCATGACCTGGCCAAATTCGGGGCTGAAACAGTGTCCGGCCTCCACGCCCACCGCACCAGCAGGCGAATTGACGCTGCCGCTCGAAATGACAATAATACGAATCAATATTGTTATTATTGGTGGCGACGATGTCCTCAGAACGTACGCAGCTCTATTACACCTGCCTGTTCCTCGGCGTCTCCTTCCAGGCCATTCAACAGTCGGTGAGCAATACGCCGAGGCGAGAAGATTCTCCGTGCTGGCTGGATGCCCAGATGATCAGCATGCTGCACAGCGAGCTGCAGCGCTGCCGGCGTCAGGCCGCCCCCTTCAAGCCCATCCATCAGGGCCTGGACAGCGCCATCTACCATTGCGGCCTGCTGATGGCCCAATGCCCTGCCGCGCTGAACCGCAAGCTCTGCCAGCATCACCTTGATGCGATCCTGGCTCCCTTGCAGGCGGTTATCGCGGAGCTCGCGGGCAAGGCAAGCCACCCAGCGGCTGCGCCAGGCAAGCCACCCCGCCGTTGGCGCTGGTGGTGAACGACTGCGAACCGGCAGCCCCTCACTTGGACCGCTCGCACCCCCTCACGACAGCACGAATTCACGTTCACGCTCCTTTTCCTTCCCTCCCTTTTCTTGTCCCTTCGCTCCACTGCGGCACGCACGGCACTGTGTGCAACACACCACGCCAGGCTGATTCCAGCCATGCAATGGAGTACTCCCTATCGCAGCTACGGGCCCCTCTTTAGAAGAGAATGAGAACGATTAGCTATTGCCTCCCGAAAGGCTATAAAGTAACATCCGGTGGAAAATAATAATGTTTTTGATTAGTAAATGAAAATTAATTTCAACCGCGAGCCAAGGGATCATAATCATGCAAGCAAGGCATCGACTGCTACGTCGCACACCACTGGCGGTAGCCATCACCGTCGCCGTAGCGCTTCCTGTCCAGGCCGAAGAGCTGGACACCCTGGTCATCTCGGCCAGCGGCTTCGAGCAAACCATCGAACTGGCGCCGTCCAGCATCTCGGTCATCACCCGCGAGCAGCTCGAAGAGCGTAACGTCACCAATCTCGCTGACGCCGTTCGTGGCCTTGAGGGTGTCAACAGCCGCCCTCTCGACGCTCGCTCCGGCAAGACCGGCAACCAGACCGTTAGCCTGCGCGGCCTGCCGAGCGAGTACACTCTGGTACTGATCGACGGCGTGCGCCAGAACGTCTCGGCCACGGTGGCGCCGAACGCTTTCAACGACTCCCAGTCGACCTTCATTCCGCCCATCGCCGCCATCGAGCGCATTGAAGTGATTCGCGGGCCCATGTCGACCCTGTACGGATCCGATGCCATCGGCGGGGTAATCAACATCATTACCCGCCGCCCGGGCGACGAATGGCGTGCCTCCGGCTCCGTCTCGACGGAGCACTTCAGCGACGCGGATTTCGGCGGCACCACCATCACCGAAGGCTATGTCAGCGGCCCCATTTCACAGCATGTCGGCATGCGGCTATACGGCCGCCTGCTGGAGCGCTCTGCGTCCAATATCGATATTCCCGGCACCACGCCCAGCCTGACCGACAACCGCACCATGGGCCAGAATCCGAGCAAGGCCAATGTGGAGACCTTCGGCGGCGAGCTGGTGCTGACCCCGGACGACACCCATGACATTAGCCTGCGCTTCGATACCAGCCGCCAGACGCTGGACAACCGAATCGGCCAGGTAGGCCGCCTGAACGGCACTGGCAATGCCCCGAGCGACTTCACTCGCGGCTATGGCAGGGAGCTCGAATTCTCACGCGATCAGTTCCGCCTCGGCCATCACGGCGACTTCCAGTTCGGTCAACTCGCCACCACGCTCACCCGGGATATCGTCGAAACTGAAGGTCGTACCGTCAATGCCCTGGCAAACCCTCCGGCAACCTATCCAGAAGCGGGAACACATCGGCAGCTTAAGCTGACTACCGATATCCTTGACACCCGGCTGACCAACGCCTTTGGCGATCACCTAGTGACGCTGGGCGGTCAGTACATCGATGCCACCTTTGAGGATGGCATTCTCCCCGAGGACATTACTCGCGATCAGTACAGCCTGTTTGCCGAGAACGAGTGGCAGACCACCGAGCGCCTGGCGCTGACCGGCGGACTGCGCTACGACAAGTACCAGAACATCAGCGGCGAATTCACGCCGCGCGCCTATGCGGTCTTCGAGGCAACTGACCAATGGACGCTCAAGGGTGGCGCCGGTCAGGGCTTCCGCGCACCGCTGATGGAGCAGACCTTCGATGGCATTACGGGCTTTGGCAGCGGCGGTAGTGTTCCGCTTTTCGGCAATCCAGAGCTCAAGCCGGAGCGCAGCACCAACTACGAGCTTTCGGCCCGCTACGACAACCGCCAGGGCTTCATGACCCAGGTCACGGCCTTCCATAGCACGCTGAAGGACAAGATCGAGAAAGGCACCGGGGCCAATCAGGGCATTGATCAGAACATCGGCGAGTCGCGTATCCAGGGCATCGAGCTGGCCTCCTCCTATGCGCTGACCAAGACCGTGACGCTTTCAGGCAACTACACCTATACCGACAGCGAAGTGAAAGAAGGAGCAACGGCTGCCAGCTTTATCGGCGACCCGCTGGTGAGCGTGCCGGAGCATATGCTCAACATGCGCCTCGACTGGCAGGCAACCCCGCAGCTCAACACCTTTCTGGGCGCCGAGTACCGCGGCAGCGCCTTCCGTCCGCGCAACTACCATGAGCCCCAGGATGGGGGTAGTGCCCAGGGGGCCTATGACGCGCTGGGTGACTTCAAGAGCACTACCATGGTCAACCTGGGTGCACGCTACCGGGTGAGCGAGCACGTCTCGGTCAACGGGGTGGTCAACAACCTCCTGGATCGCGACTTCAAGGATTATCGCCCTTATGCACGCGAAGACAACCAGCAGACAACCTACAGCAACGTCTACAACAATCTTTACGGCCCCCGCTCGCTGATGGTGTCACTCAACGTGGATTTCTGATATCGCGCCTTCACTGGCCGTGTCCGATCGTTTGGAGCCGACCTCGTGTCGGCTCTTTTTTTGGTAGCTGGTTTGCAGCGCCTGCCCATAAAGACAAACCGCAGCCCAGGGGGCTGCGGCACGTCACGGGAGAAGATATAGGGTCAGGAAGTGGCCTGCTGGTAGCGCCGCTCCACGTCCTCCCAGTTGACCACGTTGAAGAAGGCCGCCACGTAGTCGGGGCGCTTGTTCTGGTACTTCAGGTAGTAGGCGTGCTCCCACACGTCCAGGCCCAGCACCGGGGTATTGCCGTGCATGTGCGGGCTGTCCTGGTTGAGGGTGTTTTCCACCACCAGCTTCTTCTCCGGCGTGACGCTGAGCCAGGCCCAGCCGCTGCCGAAGCGCCCCAGTGCCGCCTTGGTGAAGGCGTCCTTGAAGGCCTCGAAGCCGCCCAGCTCGCTGTCGATGGCCTGGGCCACCTTGCCCTGGGGCTGGCCGCCGCCGTTGGGCGACATCATCTGCCAGAACTTGGCGTGGTTGGAGTGGCCACCCCCGTTGTTGATGACCTCCTGACGCTTCTCTTGCGGCACGCGGTCGATGCTGGCCATCAGCTCGTCCACCGGCAGCTCTTCGAGGCCGCTGCCTTCCAGCGCAGCGTTCAGCTTGTCCACGTAGGTCTTGTGATGGCGCGAGTAGTGGATTTCCATCGTCATCGCATCGATGTGGGGCTCGAGCGCGTCATAGGCGTATGGAAGCTCGGGCAATTGGTGCGGCATGTTGGCTCCTCCTTGAAGTCAATGAAATGCAGGGGACACACAACCCCTCGACTGCATTCATCCAGCATGGCAAAGGCTGGCAATTCCCGCTAATAGCAGCGCACAACTCTCTTCATAGCCCAGCGCCATCGCGCGACCCTCGCGCTAAGCGAAAAAAGCCGGCACAGTGGCCGGCTCTCGTTACGCTCGCAGCTCTTACAGCTTGCTTTCAAGCTCCGGCAGGAGCTCGAACAGGTCGCCGACGAGGCCATAGTCGGCCACCTGGAAGATCGGCGCCTCCTCGTCCTTGTTGATCGCCACGATCACCTTGGAGTCCTTCATGCCGGCCAGGTGCTGGATGGCACCGGAAATACCCACGGCGATGTAGAGCTCGGGGGCGACGATCTTGCCGGTCTGCCCTACCTGCATGTCGTTGGGCACGAAGCCGGCATCCACCGCGGCGCGAGAAGCGCCGATGGCGGCACCCAGCTTGTCGGCGATGCCGTCGAGCAGCTTGAAATTCTCCCCGCTGCCCATGCCGCGCCCGCCGGAGATGACCACCCGCGCGCCGGCCAGCTCGGGACGATCGCTCTGGGCCAGTTCCTGCTTGATGAAGGTGGACTGGGAGTTCTCCACCGCGGTGTCGACGCTCTCGATGGCAGCCCCACCCCCTGCGCCAACCGCATCGAAGCCGGTGCTGCGCACGGTGATGACCTTCAGGCTGTCGGCGCTCTTCACCGTGGCGATGGCGTTGCCGGCGTAGATCGGACGCTTGAAGGTGTCGGCGTCGACCACTTCGACGATCTCGGAGATCTGGCTGACGTCCTTCAGTGCGGCGACGCGCGGCAGCACGTTCTTGCCGGTGGTGGAGGCGGCGGCGAGAACATGGGTGTAGTCGCCGGCCAGCTCGACCAGCAGCGCGCCCAGGGGCTCGGCCAGCTGGTGGGCGTAGACGGCGTTGTCGGCCACGCGGACCTTGGCCACGCCGTCGAGCTTGGCGGCGGCCTCGGCCACGGCGCCGACGTTTTCACCGGCGACCAGAATATCGATGTCGCCGCCGATCGCTTGGGCGGCCGCCACGACGTGGGCGGTGGCGCCGGCCAGCTGGCCGTCGTGATGTTCGGCGAGTACCAGGATGCTCATGGATTCCACTCCTTTCAAAGCGCTGTCTTCAAAGAACCGTTGCCCATGTTCTGCGTCACAGAACCTTGGCTTCGTTCTTCAGTTTGTCCACGAGCTCGTCGACGGAGCCCACCTTGATGCCGCCCTTGCGCTCGGCGGGAGACTCGACCTTGACCAGCGTGAGGCTGCTGGCCACCTCGACGCCGTAGTCGGCCGGCGACTTGACGTCCAGCGGCTTCTTCTTGGCCTTCATGATGTCGGGCAGCTTGGCGTAGCGCGGCTCGTTCAGGCGCAGGTCGGTGGTGACGATGGCCGGCAGGCTCAGTTCTACGGTCTGCAGGCCGCCGTCGACTTCACGGGTCACCTGGACCTTGTCGCCCTCGACCACGACTTCCGAGGCGAAGGTGCCCTGGGGCAGCCCGGCCAGCGCGGCCAGCATCTGGCCGGTCTGGTTGTTGTCGGTGTCGATGGCCTGCTTGCCGAGGATGATCAGCTGCGGCTGCTCCTCTTCCACCACCTTGGCCAGCAGCTTTGCCGCGGCCAGCGACTCGACGCGTGCTTCGGTCTCGACATGAATCGCCCGGTCGGCGCCCAGCGCCAGCGCGGTGCGCAGCTGCTCCTGGGCGGCCTTGGGGCCGATGGTCACGGCGACCACCTCGGTGGCCACGCCTTTTTCCTTCAGCCGCACCGCCTCTTCCACGGCGATCTCGCAGAAGGGGTTCATGGCCATCTTGACGTTGGTGAGGTCGACGTCGGAGTGATCCGCCTTGACGCGAATCTTGACGTTGTAGTCGATGACGCGTTTGACCGCGACGAGTACTTTCATGGTGTCCTCGCTTGGTTCGATGGGTGAACCGTTGGGTTAGGGACTCGCTGACGCCCGGCCTTAGCAAGAGGGCGGCGAGTCCTTAGAACCGGGTGGTCTTCCTTTATACGTTTCATGCAAGCGTTTGATAGGCGCCGCACCCAAAAACCTTGTCAATGTGCCACAGCCCAGCGGATGGCAACAATCCCTTCGCATGTGCAGCGCAGTCCGGGTGCACATTGCCATCGTAGGGGTATCCTGAGTCGTTTATTATGCCTATCATGGAGAATATCGAGAAGCAAACGACCGTTTTATTTTCTTTCGACGTTGGTGGTAGCCGTCCGACGCCGAAGCCGAGGGAGGAGCAAGGGGATGTCTGAGCAAGTAGAACGCGATTCGATGGACTTTGACGTGGTGATCGTCGGCGCCGGCCCTTCCGGGCTGTCGGCCGCCTGCCGCCTGATGCAGCAGGCGGGCGAGGCCGGCCAGGAGCTGACGGTGTGCGTGGTGGAAAAGGGCTCTGAGGTGGGCGCCCACATTCTCTCGGGTGCTGTGTTCGAGCCCCGCGCGCTGGCCGAGCTGTTCCCCGACTGGGAAGAGCGCGGCGCCCCGCTGACCACACCCGCCACCCGCGATGAGGTCTACCTGCTCAAGGATGCCGAGAAGGCCCAGAAGCTGCCCAACGCCCTGGTGCCAAAGAGCATGCACAATACCGGGGGCGACCTGGCCCGCTACGTGATCAGCGCCGGCAACCTGTGCCGCTGGCTGGCCGAACAGGCCGAGGGGCTGGGTGTCGAGGTGTTCCCCGGCTTCGCCGCCCAGGAAGTGCTGCACGACGAGGATGGCACCGTGCGCGGCATCCTCATCGGCGACATGGGCGTGGGCGCCGACGGCCAGCCCAAGGACAGCTACACGCCGGGCATGGAGCTGCGCGCCAAGTACACCCTGTTCGCGGAAGGCGCCCGCGGCCACCTGGGCAAGGGGCTGATCTCGCGCTTCAAGCTCGACGCCGGCAAGGACCCGCAGCACTACGGCATCGGCATCAAGGAGCTGTGGGACATCCCGGCCGAGCAGCACGAGCCGGGACTGGTGCTGCACGGCTCCGGTTGGCCGCTGGCCAAGGACACCCACGGCGGCTGGTTCCTCTATCATGCCGAGAACCAGCAGGTGGTGGTCGGCCTGATCGTCGACCTTGCCTACCGCAACCCATGGCTTTCGCCCTTCGACGAATTCCAGCGCATGAAGCACCACCCGGTGCTGGCCAAGCACCTCCAAGGCGGCAAGCGCGTGGCCTACGGCGCGCGCGCCATCACCAAGGGCGGCCTGAACTGCCTGCCGAAGATGACCTTCCCGGGCGGCCTGCTGATCGGCTGCGATGCCGGCACGCTGAACTTTTCCAAGATCAAGGGCCTGCACACGGCCATGAAGTCCGGCATGGTCGCGGCGGAAAGCGTGTTCGAGGCGATCGCAGGCGGCGACGAGGGTGGCCAGGAGCTCACCGCCTTCAGCGCCAAGTGGGAGCAGAGCTGGGCCTACGCCGAACTCAAGGAGAGCGCCGGCTTCGGCCCGGCCATCCACAAGTACGGCACCGTGGGTGGTGGCGCCTACAACTTCATCAACCAGCTGCTGGGCGGCAAGCTGCCCAACGTGCACGACACCACGCCGGACCATGCCACACTCAAGCCGGCCAGCGAGTTCGAGAAGATCGTCTACCCCAAGCCCGACGGCAAGCTCTCCTTCGACAAGCTCTCTTCGGTGTTCCTGTCGAACACCAACCATGAAGAGGACCAGCCCAGCCACCTGCAATTGCTCGACCCCGCAGTGCCGATCCGCGACAACCTGCCGACCTACGCCGAACCGGCGCAGCGCTACTGCCCGGCCGGGGTCTATGAAGTGGTGGAGGACGACGCCGGCCAGCCGCGCTTCCAGATCAATTTCCAGAACTGCGTGCACTGCAAGACCTGCGACATCAAGGACCCGGCGCAGAACATCCGCTGGGTGGCACCGGAAGGCGGCGGCGGGCCGAACTATCCCAACATGTAACCAACGAACCTGAACGTGAAAGGGCGTGCCAGATGGCACGCCCTTTTCATTGCGCCTGCATTTTCATACGAGCGCTTTCACCAGCGCCTCGACCACCCGCCGCTGCTGCTCGGCCTCGAGGTAGGGGTGCATCGGCAGGCTGAGGATCTCCTGGCATACGGCCTCGGTCACCGGCAGGCGGCAGCCGGGATCGGCCACCGCGGGCTGGTGGTTGAGCGGCACGGGATAGTGCACCGCCGTGGGTATGCCGGCATCGGCAAGTTTCGCCTGGAGTTCGTCTCGCCGCGGCACGCGGATACTGTACTGCGCATGGACACTGATGTTGCCGGCCGCCAGCCGCGGAACGGTATCGATGCCCGCCTCGACCAGCAGCCGGTCGTAGCGCTCGGCCACCTGCTGGCGGCGTGCCACCTCGTCGTCGAAGATCTCCAGCTTGGCCAGCAGCACCGCGGCTTGCAGGGTATCCAGGCGGCTGTTCATGCCGAGCCGCGTGTGATGGTAGCGCCGCGCTTCCCCGTGGCGTGCCACGAGACGAATGCTTTCGGCCAGCGCGTCATCGCTGGTGAACAGCGCCCCGCCGTCGCCGTAGGCACCCAACGGCTTGCTGGGAAAGAAGCTGGTGCAGGCCACCCGGCTGAGCCCGCAGGAGCGCCGCCCGTGGCGCGTGGCGCCGAAGCTCTGGGCGGCATCCTCCACCACCGCCAGGCCATGGCGGCTGGCGACGGCCTCGATGGCCTCCATGTCGGCGCACTGGCCGAACATCGACACCGGCATGATGGCCCGCGTGCGCGGGGTCACCGCCGCCTCGAGCCGCTGCACGTCGAGCAGGTAGGTCGTCGGGTCGATATCCACGTAGACCGGCCGGGCGCCGGCCAGGACGATGCTCTCGGCGCTGGCGATGAAGGTGAAGCCAGGCACGATCACCTCGTCGCCCGCGCCGATATCCAGCGCCATCAGCGCAATCTGCAGCGCGTCGGTGCCGTTGGCGCAGCCGATGCAGTGCGCCACGCCGACGTAATCGGCCAGGCGCTCTTCGAGCTCGGCCACTTCCGGGCCCAGCACGTAGCGACCGTGCTCCAGCACGGCCCGGATGGCGGCATCGAGGCGCGGCTTTATCCGCGCCTGCTGCGCGGCAAGATCGATGAAATGCATGGTGGGCTCCGCTCAGCACTGGTGGGACGGGTTCGCTTTCCGCGCCGACAGCACGGCGCCGAGCTGCGGATGCGCCTCGCCCTCGCGGGGGGCTTCCGGGGTGGCCTGGCCGAGCGCGTACACCGTCTCGAGGCAGTGGCGCACGGTCTCGATGCCGAAGCCTCGCCCGGCCAGGATCTCGCGGTAGCTGACCGTGTGCAGGTCGGTGAAGCCGCTGGAGAACTCGAACTCCTCGCCATCGCAGGTGATGCTGCGGTAGGTCGAATGGTGCCCACGCAGCCGTTCGGGCAGATCCTCGGCGTCGATGGAGAGGAACCAGCGCACCCGCGCCTTCTCGTATTCGAGAAATCCCGCGGCCTTGTGCTCATCGTGATGATGCAGCTCCATGCGTTTCAGGTCGCCGAAGATCACGTGCAGCATGTCGAAGAAGTGGATGCCGATTTCGGACATGACGCCGAACGACTTGCGCGAATCGCCCTTCCAGCTGGCCAGGTACCAGGGGCCGCGGGCGGTGATATAGGTCAGCTCGACCTCGTACTGGCCGTCCCGCTGCTCGGCCAGTACCTTGTCGCGCAGCTCATGGATGGCGGGATGGTGTCGCAGCTGCATGATGCTGTAGACGCGCCGGCCGGTTGACTCCTCGACTTGCCGCAGCTCGTCGAGCTGGGCCGGCGTCGATACCAGCGGCTTCTCGCAGATCACGTCGCAGTCCAGGTGCAGACCCGCGGTGATATGGGCGCTGTGCAGATGGTTGGGTGAACACACCACCCAGTGGTCGATGGCTCGCTCGCCCTGGCGCTTCAGCCGCCAGGCATGCTCCAGGAAATACTCGAACTCGGTGAAGAAGGAGCAGTTCGTGGAGATGGAGTCGATGATACCGACCGAATCGTTGATGTCGTAGGCTGCTACCAGGTCGTTGCCGGTATCCTTGATCGCCTGCATATGGCGAGGCGCGATGTAGCCCGCCGCCCCTATCAGTGCAAAGTTCATGGTCTCTACTCCTTGAAGTCCGTGTCGTTATAGGTCTTCCTGCAGGGCGAGCCGGTTGACCGAACCTGCCGCCCACATGTTTGGCCCTATCCATTCAACCAGTGGCTAGGGGTCGTGCCGGGACAGTGATCCACTCGCTCCAGGAGCCGGGATAGAGCCGTGGAATGGAGCGCCCGGCAATGGCGTATGCCAGGATATTGTGGCACGCCGTCACACCCGACCCACAGTAGGCGACCAGTTGGTCGCCATGCGGCAGCTCGGCATCGAGCTGCTGGGCCAACTTGAAGCCGCCCTTCTCGTCGAGGTTGGCCGAACTCGGCCGGCACAGGGCACCGGGGATGTGCCCGGCCACCGGGTCGATGGGCTCCACCTCCCCACGAAAGCGCTCCTCGCTGCGCGCATCGACCAGCAGCGCCTGCCCGGCAAGTAGCTCGTCGGCACTGACCCAGGCCCCGGCGTTGAACACCGGCTGCCAGCGGCTCGGTTCGGGTGGCTGCCACGCCGCCTGCACCAGTTCGCCACCGGCCGCCTGCCACGCCTGCAACCCACCATCGAGTACGCGCACGTCGGGATGCCCCGCCCAGATCGCCAGCATCCACCAGGCCCGCGCCGCGGCCAGCTGCCCGCCCATGTCGTCGAGCACTACCACCGGCACACCGGGGGTGACGCCAAGCCGCCTCAGCGTGGAGGTGAAGGCCTCGGGCGATGGCAGCGGGTGGCGCCCGCCTTCGCCCGGCGGGCCCGCCAGGTCGTGATCGAGGCCGACCGGCAGGCTGCCCGCCACATGGCCGGCCTCCCACATTTGCCGCCCGGCCTCGGGGTTTCCCAGCCGGGCCCGGCAGTCCAGCACTTGAATGGCATCGTTACGCTGCAGGGCTTCGCTCAGCTCCTGCGCCGTGATCAGCACGTCGTTCATGCTCGCTCTCCTTTGGCAAGGCCAAGGCGGCCACGACCGGCTTCGAGCCGCTCGATGGGCGCCCGGCCGGCCAGCAGCCGGCGTCGGCCGGCCCGGGTGAAATTGACCTCGATGACGGGGTCGGCCGGGTCGCCCTCGACCTGCACGACCTCTCCCTCGCCGAACACGGCATGGCGCAGCCACTGTCCGGGCCGATAGGGCGCTGTTTCGCCAGGCGCGAAGGGAGGTCGCCCTTCCGCCTGGCGCTGGGTCAACGGTACCTGCCGCGACAGCGCCTCAAGGTAGCGCGACACCAGCTGGGGCGACGCCACGGGCAGCGCCTCTGCGCTGGCATCGGACCCACGCAGGCGAGCGTCGAGCCGCAGGCAGTCCTGCCATTCCGTTTCAGCGATGAAGCGGCTGGGCCGGTGGTTGCCCCCGTCGTACAAGATGAGCAGCTGCTCCTGGGCCCGCGTCACCGCGACATAGAAAAGCCGCCGCTCCTCCTCCAGCCGCTCGGGTGTCAGGGGGTTATCGCGGCTGTAGTGGGGAAAATCCTCCTCATTGACGCCGGCGATGGCCACCAGCGGCCACTCCAGCCCCTTGGCTCCATGCACGGTAGTGATCAGCAGGCCCTCGGCGTGGTTCTCGACGGGTCGTTCGAGCAGCTCGATGAAGGCATCGATCTCCTGCGCCTCGCCGGCCTGCTCGATCAGCACATCCAGCAGACGCACGTCCTGTTCGCCCTTCTCCCGGCGTGCCGCCGCGCGCTTGAGCACCTTCTCGGCCTCGAGTGTGTCGACGATATGCGCCAGCAGCCGCGCCGGCGGCCATTGGCCCAGCCGCGGCAGCTCGCACAGCAGCGTCCAGCGCCGCTTCAGGTTGCGTCGCTGGACGGGCCTGAGGCTCGCCAGCAGGGCATCGTGGCGATCGGGAAACTCGCCGGTGTCGGCCAGTCGTCGCGCCAGCGCACCCAGCCGTTCGCGCGCCACGAACGGCGTCGGCTGTTCCAGCAGCCGCAGGATCAGGGCCGGGTCGCGCAGCAGCGCACCATCCCGCGCCAGCCGCAGGTAGCCGGAGAGCGCCTGCACCAGCGGCAGGCGAAACACGAAGTGATCCTCCCGGGACAGCCGAAACGGCACCCCCGCCTGCAGCAGCCGCAGTTGCACCGGCACCGACAAGGCCCAGCTGCGTACCAGCAGGCAGGCTTCATCGAGCCGCCGCCCCGCGGCGAGCCAGGCCTCGAGCGCCTCCAGCAGCGCGCCCCTGCCCTGCGCCACGCTCAGCGTGGTCGCAGGGTTGCCTTCGGCGGCCAGGCACAGCTGGTCGGGACGACGCTGGTTGGCGGCTATCGCATGGTTGGCCAGCAGCGCCAGCGCATGGCCGTGGCGGAAGGTGGTGGAAAGCGGGTAGTCGCTGGCGGGACCGAAGGTGGCGGTGAAGTGATCGCGCATGGTGTCGGGGTGCGCGCCCCGCCACTCGTAGATGCACTGGTTGGCATCGCCCACGGCCATGACCTCGGCGCCGCGGCCGGCCAGGGTGGCCAGCAGCCGCAGCTGGGCCTGGTTGATGTCCTGGTACTCGTCGATGATGACCTGATCCAGGAAGCCCTGGACCCGCTGCACCAGTGCAGGCTCGGTCTGGAAGGCCAGCAGCGGACGATAGAGCAGGTCGGAGTAGGTCATCAGGCCATGCTCCGCCAACAGCGCTTCGAGACGCAGGAAGGCCTCGGGGAAATGGCCGGTGCCTTCCCCCAGGTCGAGCCGCTCGTAGAGCGACTGCGGCGCCACCATTTCCGCCTTCACCAGGGCGCAGAAATGGGCCAGCGCATCCAGCATTTCGGGCTCCAGCGCCGTGTCCCGCTGCTCCGCCTCCCCGCTCAGCACCTCCTGCGTGGCCTGCCGCAGCAGGCGCTCCAGCTGCCAGTCGGCGGTTAGCAGCTGCCGCGGCGCCAGGGCGCCCCAGCGGGTCAGGCTGGCCGTCAGGCGATAGCCCAGGGAGTGGAAGGTACGGATATCGGGCAGCGCCATGCCGTTCGGCGCCATGGCGGCCAGACGGCGCTGGAAGTCGTCGCGCGCGGAGCGGTTGAACATCAGCACCAGGATGCGCTGTGCCGGGACGCCTCGCTGCAGCAGATGCAGCACCCGCAGCACCAGCGTGGTGGTCTTGCCCGCCCCCGCCACTGCCGCGACCCGGGCATGGCCCGCACCATGCTCGATAACGGCACGCTGCTCTGCCGTCAGCCTCACAGGGCCTCGGCCGGGACGTGGCCCAGCGGCTGCCAGGTGCCGCCGCTGCGAAGCCCCAGCTCGACCCAACCCGGCCGGCCGGGACGCTGTTCGGCCTCTTCCACCAGGCGATAGTAGACGTTGCGCCCCAGCCGAGCGCCGAGCCCCAGCCGCACGGGTACCTCGGGGATCTCCTCGCCCTCGGGGGTAGGGCTCGGCCTCAGCGGGTGCGCCTCGTCGAGACGCAGGCGATCCCCCGCGTTGGTGGTCAGCCACCAATCGCCGTCGCCATCGCGCTCGGCATCGACGATCAGGAACGGGCGGTCGACGACCCGGATGCGCTGCTTCTCGGCGGGCGTCACCAGGTAGTAATGGCCGTCGGCCTCGCGGCGCAGAAGCGTGGAGAGCAGCCGGACCAGAGCCGGCCGGGTCATCTCGCCCCCTTCGTGGAACCAGCGCCCGTCGGCCGCGATCTCCAGGTCCATTTCCCCCACTCGCTCGGGGTGCCAGGTCTCGACGGGGGGCAGCCCGCCGGTCGGCTCGACATGCTTCAGCAAAGGTTCGAGGTTCATGTTCGCTACTCCGCCAGGCTCGAGTTCTACTCTAGCCCAGCCGCTCCTTCGGGTCAGCGGCCGGCGATCAGGCCGGCATGGGCAAGCGCCTGGCGCATCTCGGCGGAGACTTCAGGCGCGGCGGCGCGAAACAGGTGATAGAAGTTGGCCGTGGTCTGCATTGCCACCTCGTCGAGGCTGATGCCACGCGCCTCGGCGATGCACCGGGCGACTTCCACCACCCACGCCGGCTCGTTGGGCTTGCCGCGGTGAGGCACCGGGGCCAGATAGGGGCTGTCGGTCTCGATCAGCAGCCGGTCCAGCGGCACCCGGCGGGCCACCTCGCGCAGCGCTTCGGCGTTGCGGAAGGTGACGATCCCCGACAGCGAGATGTAGAACCCGTGACGGACCGCCTCGCGGGCCATGTCGAGATCCTCGGTGAAGCAGTGCAGCACCCCGCCAATGGCCGGATCGCTGTACTCGCGAATCATGGCGAGCGTGTCCTCTCGGGCTTCGCGGGTATGCACGATGACCGGCAGCTCGAGTTCGGTGGCAGCGATCAGCTGGCGGCGAAAGCGTTCGCGCTGGACATCACGGGAGGGCACGCGTTCGGGCGTCTTGTCGAGGTAATGATAGTCGAGCCCGCACTCGCCGATGGCCACCGCGCCGAAGCGCTCGGCGGTTTCCTTGATGGTTTCCACCTCCGGCTCCCGCTCCAGCAGGTGCAGCGGATGCACGCCGGCGGAGATGGCCACGTCAGGATGCTCGCGGCCTAGCGCGGCCAGTGCCGGTACATCCTCGAGCGTCACCGCGATGGCCAGGAACTGGCGTACATCGCGTGCGCGGGCGGCTTCGAGGGCGGCGGCCACGCCCCCCCCATGAGTCGCCGGATCGAGGCGGTCCAGATGACAGTGTGAATCAACAAACATGCGGTAATCGGCTCATGGCTGTCGGTGAAGAGAGGTGCTTACAGGGAGTAGGAAGGCGCACCCTTGTCCAGCTGGCCGGCCAGCAGGGTCTCGATGCGATCGCGCACGCCCTGGTCCTCTGCGCTGAAGTGGATGCCGATGCCCGGCACCCGCCGCCCCGCCACGCCATCGGGCGAGACCCATACCACCTGGCCGGTGACCGGCACCCGCTCGCTGTCACCCGGCAGCGTTAGCAGCAGGTAGACCTCCTGGCCCAGCTCGTAGCGCTCGCGGGTAGGCACGAAGATGCCGCCACGCTCCAGCAGCGGCATGTAGGCGGAGAGCAGCGTCTGCTCGTCCTGAATCGTCAGCGACAGCGCCTTCTGCGGTGACATCGGCCTCTCTCCTTCCCGTTGAACCTCATGAACGCAGCAGCGCCGACCAGCGCACCAGCCAGGCCTCGAGCACCAGCTGCGGGTTGGGATTGCCCCCGCTGGCCAGCAGCCGCCGTTGCTCCCGGGCATAGTCGAGCAGTCGGAACCAGTCTCGCACCCGGCCATTCTTCACCGCCTGGCGATAGAGCGGTAGCAGGTCGGGGTTGCGCAGGCGCGACGCCTCGCCGCTCAGGCCAAGGCGAATCAGATCCTCGAGCCAGGCGATACCGTACCACAGGATCGATTCGATGGCCTGGCGGTCGAGGCGTGCGGCCTCGGCCACCGGTTCGGCACCGCGCACCAGGGCATCGAAGGTATCGTGAAGCTGCTTGCGCAGGGCACGCGGACCAGGCTCGGCCAGCTCCGCCGCCAGCAGCGGCTGCCCTCCCGCCACCTGCCACCAGAACTGCGCCTCCTCTTCGCTGCCCAGGCGTTCGGCCAACCAGGGCAGGCTCGCTTCACGCTCGGGCAGCGGCAGGCTCCAGAGCTGGCAGCGCGAACGAATGGTCGCCAGCATGCGCGAAGGCACGTCGGAAAGCAGCAGGAAGTGGGTATTCGCACCCGGCTCTTCGAGGCTCTTGAGCAGCGCGTTGGCGGCCGCCACGTTCATGGCCTCGGCCGGAGTGATCACGATGACGCGCCGCCCGCCCTGCTGGGCGGTCTGCGCCACGAAGCCGTTGACCTCGCGAATCGGGTCGATGCGAATCTGCCGCTTGCCCTCCTCCGGGGTCACCCGCAGCAGGTCGGGGTGATAGCCGGACGCCAGCATGTGGCAGCCATGACAGTGCCCGCAGGCGCGGCTGCCCGGGGAGGTGCAGAGCAGCCGTGCCACCAGCGCCTCGGTGAAGCGCTGCTTGCCCACGCCGCGCGGCCCCGCCAGCAGCAGCGCATGGGGCAGGCGCTGCTGCTGGAAGCGCTCGAGGAAGCGTTGCCACAGGTCCTGCTGCCAGGGCAGCGGCGTGGCGATGGCGGGCTCGCCTAGAGCCATGGGCCTACCCGCTGTTCGAGGCATTCGGCCAGCCGGGCCTGCACGGTGGCCAGCGGCGCCGACGCATCGATCACGGCGATCCGCCCGGGCGCCGCTTCGGCCCGCGCCAGGTAGGCCTGGCGCACCGCCTCGAAGAAGGCAGCACGCTCCTGCTCGAAGCGGTCCCGCTCGCCGCCACTGGCCGCAAGGCGACCCTGCAGGCGCTGCTGGGCAGCGGCCACCGGCATGTCCAGCAGCAGCGTCAGGTCGGGTTCCAGCCCGTCCAGCACGAAGCGCTCGAGCTCGGCGATGCGCCGGGGCGATATGCCCCTCCCGCCGCCCTGGTAGGCAAAGGTGGCGTCGGTGAAGCGGTCGCACAGCACCCAGGCACCCCGCGCCAGCGCCGGGCGGATACGTTGTGCCACGTGCTGGGCGCGGGCGGCGAAGACCAGCAGCAGCTCGGCGTCGACGCACAGCGCCTCGCCGCTATCGGGCGCGAGCAGCAGTTCGCGAATGGCCTCGGCCCGCGGGGTGCCGCCGGGCTCCCGCGTGCACACCACCTCGACGCCGCGCGAGGAGAGCCACTGCGCCACCCAGTCGAGGTTGGTGCTCTTGCCGACCCCCTCGCTGCCCTCCAGGGTGATGAAACGTCCTCGCGGCTGCATCGGATCTCCTTGTGCGACCTGGCTCAACGGTTGCGAATATAGCGGTTCACGGCATTGTTGTGCTCGCGCAGGGTACGCGAGAAGTGATGCGTGCCGTCGCCGCGAGAGACGAAATAGAGCGTCTCTCCGGGCAGCGGGTCGACGGCGGCCTCCAGCGAGGCACGCCCGGGCATGGCGATGGGCGTCGGCGGCAGGCCGTTGATCACATAGGTGTTGTAGGGCGTCGCTTCCTGCAGGTCCGCCCGCGTGATGCGCCCCTGGTAGCGCTCGCCCATGCCGTAGATCACGGTGGGGTCGGTCTGCAGGCGCATCCCTTGCTGCATGCGGCGCTTGAACACACCGGCGATCTCGCGCCGCTCTTCCGGCGCACCGGTCTCGCGCTCGATCAGCGAGGCCATGATCAGCGCCTCGTAGGGCGTGTCGATGGTCAGGTCATCGCTGCGCCCCTCCCACACTTCCTCGAGAATGCGCTCCATGCGCAGCAGCGCCTGGCGCAGGATATCGAGGTCGCTCATACCCTTGTAGTAGCGATACGTATCGGGGAAGAACCAGCCTTCGGGATGGCGATCCTCGCGCTCCAGCAGCGCCATGACCTCGGCGTCGGAAAGCCCCTGGGTCAGGCTTTCCAGCTTGGGGGCGGCATCGAGCTGCGCCCGCATCTGGCGAAACGTCCAACCTTCCGGGAAGGTCATCGGGTAGGTCACCACCCGGTCGCTGCCGAGCAGGGCAATGAGGTCGCGCCCGCTCATGCCGGGTTCGAGCATGTACTCGCCGGCGCGCAGGCGCGGGATGGACTCCGGCTCGAGACGCGTCAGCAGGCGAAACGCCCAATCGTCCTGGATGATGCCACGGTTGGCCAGGTCCGTGACCACGCGGTTGTAGCCGGCGCCTCGCGGCACCTCGTAGAGCGTCTCCTCGTCGAGGGCAATGGGCGCCTCCAACCGGCTCTCCCAGTAGTGATAGCCGGCCAGGGCGGCAACCACCGCGACCACCATCAGCAGCATCAGATATTTGACTAGCCGCAGCATGCCTTTCCTCTCACCGTTCGAACGCCACCGGGTAGCCCAGCAGCTCATGTGCCATCGCCTGCAGCGAGCGATGCGCGTCATCGATACACCAGCGCCTGAGTTCGACGCCCTCCGCGTCATCCAGCCGTGCCACGGGCCAGACGCCCTGCACGGAGTTGAGCAGCCACAGCGCCTCGGCCTCGGCCAGCACCTCCGGCCCGCAGCTCACCTGGGCTATCGCCTGGCGTGCCATCAGCGCATCGCGCAGGGTGCCGGCCACACCGCAGCGGGCCAGGCAAGGGGTTTCGAGCCGTCCGTCACGGCGCCAGACCAGGTTCATCGTCGTGGCTTCGACGAGCTGGCCTGCACTATCGCAAAGCAGCCCTTCGGCCACCTCGGCGTCGCGCCATTCACGGCGCGCCAGGACGTTCTCGAGACGATTGAGGTGCTTGATGCCGGCCAGTGCGGGCTGCCGGCCAAGCTGAAGCCGGCAGTGGCGAACCCGCACGCCATCGCGCCAGCGGTCGGGCTGTGGTGCAAAGTCGGCGACCTGCCAGCGAAGCCGTGGCCGCGACGGGTCGGGCGGCAGGTAGCCGCGCCCGCCGCTGCCCCGCGTCAGGATGATCTTGAGCACCTTGAGGCCCATGCCGGCCCGGGCGGGGAGTCGGGCAAGGCGCGCCATGTCGGGCGGCGGCAGAGCCAACGCTCGGCAGCCTCGCGCCAGGCGCGCCACATGTTCGTCCCACAGCAGGGCCTGGCCATCGCGCACCAGCACGGTCTCGAAGAGGCCATCGCCATAGGCCAGGCCTCGGTCATCGAGCGGGACGCTGTCGTGGCCAGGCCAACCCTTCACGGCTGCGCCCTCCTCTCACCCGCCTCAGCGCAACTTGGAGAACAGCAGGGTGCCGTTGGTTCCACCGAAGCCGAAGGAGTTGGAGAGCGCCACGTCGATCTTCATCTGCCGCGCCGTATGCGGCACGTAGTCGAGATCGCAACCCTCCTGCGGATTGTCGAGGTTGATGGTCGGCGGGGCCACCTGGTCGCGAATCGCCAGGATGCAGAAGACGGCCTCGACCGCCCCGGCAGCGCCCAGCAGGTGGCCGATCATCGACTTGGTCGAACTGACGGCCACCGATGCGGCCGCCGCGCCCATGACCTTCGTCACCGCGCGGCTTTCGGCCAGGTCGCCGGCCGGCGTCGAGGTGCCGTGCGCATTGATGTAGTGGACGTCCGCAGGGTCGAGGCGCGCATCGCGAATGGCGTTGCGCATGGAGAGTGCCGCCCCGCTGCCATCCTCGGGCGGTGCCGTCATGTGGAAGGCGTCGTCGCTCATGCCGAAGCCGATCAGTTCGGCATAGATGCGTGCGCCACGGGCCTTGGCATGCTCGTACTCCTCGAGCACCAGCACGCCGGCGCCGTCGGACAGCACGAAGCCGTCGCGATCGCGGTCCCAGGGACGGCTGGCGGCCTGCGGGTCGTCGTTACGTGTCGATAGCGCCCGAGCGGCGGAGAAGCCGCCCAGGCCCAGCGGTGTGGTGGCCATTTCGGCACCGCCGCAGATCATCACGTCGGCATCGCCGTAGGCGATGGTGCGGGCGCTGTAGCCGATGTTGTGCGTACCCGTGGTGCAGGCGGTGGTGATGGCGATGTTCGGCCCACGGAAGCCGTGCTGGATCGCCAGGTTGCCGGAGATCATGTTGATGATCGAGCCGGGCACGAAGAACGGCGAGATCCGCCGGGCGCCGCCCTTGTTGAGGGCGTTGTGGTTCTGCTCGATCATCGGCAGCCCGCCGATGCCGGAACCGATCGCCACGCCGATGCGCTCGGCGTTCGCCTCGGTGCACTCGATGCCGGAATCACTGATGGCCTGTGCGCCGGCTGCCACCCCGTACTGGATGAACAGGTCCATCTTGCGCGCATCCTTCGGATTCAGGTACGGGCTGATATCGAAGTCCTTGACCGAGCCACCGAAGCGCGTGTTGAAGCTGCTGGCATCGAAATGCTCGATGGGGGCGATGCCGCTCTTGCCGGCCAGGATGTTCTCCCAGCTCTCCTCGACGGTGTTGCCCACCGGCGTGACCAGGCCAAGCCCGGTCACCACAACTCTACGAGCCATCAGTTTTCCTCCAGACAACCTAGACGACACGGCCCATTCCAGGGACCGACGTTGCGCGCATTATACCCAACAAGCTCCCGGCTTGGGCAGCCACCGCAAGGCATGAAGCAAAAAGCCGCCCTGGACTCAGGACGGCTCTTGATGGGCTTCACTGGGAGGCCCGTCACCTCAGCAAGCGGGGACGACCGCGCCCTTACTGATGGGCGTTGACGTAATCGATGGCTTCCTGAACGGTGGTGATCTTCTCGGCTTCCTCATCGGGAATTTCGGTGTCGAATTCCTCTTCGAGCGCCATGACCAGCTCAACGGTATCCAGGGAATCGGCGCCCAGGTCTTCGGTGAAGGAGGAGCTGTTCTGAATATCCTCTTCCTTGACGTTCAGGCGCTCGGCCACAACCTTCTTCACGCGCTCTTCGATGGTGCTCATTATGACGTACTCCAGTCGTTCAAGTTAGCCGTTCGGATGACCAACCGTTTGGTCCGCAAACTCAAGCTGCGGGGTAGTTTATAGACGCCCCCCGGTCGGCGCAACCGCCGACCCGCGGAAGCATCAACGCATGTTCATGCCGCCATTGACCTGCAGCGTCTCGCCGGTGATGTAGCCGGCGCTCTCGCCCGTCAGGAAGCCGACGGCAGCGGCAATTTCCTCCGGCTCGCCCAGGCGAGCCAACGGAATCTGGGTCAGCAGCATCTTGTGCTGCTCCTCGGGCAGGGCGTGGGTCATGTCCGTGGCGATGAAGCCGGGTGCCACGGCATTGACCGTAATGGCCCGAGACGCCACTTCGCGGGCCAGGGCTCGTGTAAAGCCCTCCATCCCCGCCTTGGCGGCAGCATAGTTGGTCTGGCCCAGGTTGCCCATGGTGGCCACCACCGAGCTGATATTGACGATGCGTCCGAAGCGGGCGCGGGTCATGCCGCGCAGGCACGCCTTGGTGACGCGATAGACGGACTTGAGGTTGGTGTCGAGCACCGAATCCCACTCGTCCTCCTTCATGCGCATCAGCAGGTTGTCGCGCGTGATGCCGGCATTGTTCACCAGGATGGTCGGCGCGCCGAACTCCTCGGTGATCGCCTTGATCAACGCATCGACGCTCTCCGGGTCGGTCACGTCCAGCGCACGACCGGCGCCTTCGATGCCGTGGGCCCGTAGGTCCTCGTCGATCTTCGCCGCTCCGCCTTCGGTGGTGGCCGTGCCGATCACCACCCGCCCCTGGCGGCCCAGTTCATGCGCGATGGCGCGCCCGATGCCGCGGCTGGCCCCGGTGACCAGGGCGATTCTGCGTTCGCTCGTCATAGCTGTTTCCGATATGAGTCATGATTGTTCGGATGAAGGAGGCTGTCACTCCTTCCTGGCTCACTGGCTGGCCGCTTCCCGCGCCAGCTCCAGCGCCGCTTCCAGGCTGTCGGGGTCGTTGACCGCCAACCCCTTGCTGCCCTTGGCGATACGCTTGCCAAGGCCGGTCAGCACCTTGCCCGGCCCGCACTCGATGAACACCTCGGCGCCGCGGTTCACCATGGCCTCCACGCAGGAGGTCCAGCGCACGGGCTGGTAGAGCTGCTCGATCAGCCGGGTGCGCAGCGTGCCCACATCGGCGTGCGCCTGGGCGTCCACATTCTGGCAGATGGTATAGCGCGGCGGGCGCATGTCGAGCGCTTCCATGGCGGCCTGGAGCCGCTCGGCGGCCGGCTTCATCAGCGCGCAGTGCGAAGGCACCGATACCGGCAACGCCATGGCCCGCTTGGCCCCGGCTTCCTGGCACAGGGCGATGGCGCGCTCGACCGCCGCCTTGCTGCCGGCGATGACCACCTGGCCCGGCGCATTGTAGTTCACCGCGGCCACCACATCGCCCTGCGCCGCCTCGGCGCAGGCCTGCTCCACCATCGCATCGTCGAGGCCGAGGATGGCCGCCATGCCACCCTGCCCCAGCGGCACCGCCTCCTGCATGGCCTCGCCACGCAGCCTGACCAGGCGAACCCCATCGGCGAAGCCGATCACGCCGGCGCACACCATGGCGCTATACTCGCCGAGGCTGTGCCCCGCCATGGACGCGGGCCGCGGACCTTCCAGCTCCTGCCAGACACGCCAGATGGCCACGCTTGCCGTCAGCAGCGCAGGCTGCGTGCAGGCCGTGGCGTTGAGCGCCTCTTCCGGCCCTTCCTGAACCACCTTCCACAGGTCGTAGCCCAGCGCATCGGCCGCCTCCTCGAACGTCGTGCGCACGACGCTGTATCGCTCGGCCAGCTCACGCAGCATGCCGATCTGCTGTGAGCCCTGCCCGGGAAAAAGGAGGGCGAGGGGTTGAGTCATGTTGTTCACCATTGCTCTTGTTGAGTCCTGTCATGCCGACTGCGGAGCTCTCTGGCCATGCGGGCTGGAAGATCCCGGCTGACCTCCTGCACTGCCCGCAGCACGGCATAGGAAAAGCCGATGGCATCAGCGCTGCCATGGCTCTTGATCACGATGCCGCCAAGCCCGAGCAGGCTGGCGCCATTGTAGCGTACCGGGTCCAGCTCGCCCTTGAGCCGCCTCAATGCCGGTCGCGCCAGCATGCCAACTAGGCGACTGCTCCAATGGGCTTCGAAGGTGGTCTGAACCCGCTCGATGAGCATTCGCGCCAACCCTTCACTCGCCTTGAGGACCACATTGCCGACGAAGCCGTCGCAAACCACCACATCGTACTCACCGGTGAAGATGGCGTCGCCTTCGGCAAAACCGCAGTAATTCAACGACGGCATGGCACGCAGCCTGGCATCGGCCTCGCGCACCGTGGCGCTACCCTTGGTGGCTTCACTGCCGACATTGAGCAGCGCCAGCCGCGGCGACGCCAGGCCATCCACCTCGCGCGCCATGACATCGCCCATGCAGGCGAAATCGACCAGGCGCTGGTACGAGACATCGACATTGGCGCCCAGGTCGAGCAGGTAGCAGCGGCCATCGCCACGCGTTGGAATCGCCGTGCTGATCGCCGGCCTGGGAATATCGGCCACCGTACCCAGCTCGCGGCGCGCCAGCGCCATCAGGGCGCCGGTATTGCCGGCGCTGACGCCGGCGACGGCCTGGCGGCTCGCCACCTGCGCCAGCATTCGCGCCATGCTGGTGTCGCCACCGCGCCGCAGGACATCGGAGGGCTTCTGTTCCTGGCTGATGGCCAGCGGGGCGTGATGAACGGCCAAACGCGAGCCCGCCGCGGCGAGGTGCCGCGGCAGGCTCTCGAGCTCGGATTCGAGCAGGCTTGCGGGACCGAAAAGGTCGATGGTCAGCGCCGGCGTGGCCACGGCGGCAATCGCCGAGCCCTGCACGGCCGCTTTCGGGCCGATATCCCCGCCCATCGCATCGACGGCGATCCGCATGCTCAACTGCCGACCGTCACCGGCGGAGATGCGACTCAGGCGTCGACGATCTTGCGGCCGCGGTAGAAGCCGTCGGGAGAGACGTGGTGGCGCAGGTGAGTGGTACCGGTTTCCTTGTCCTGGGACAGGGTCGGCGCACTCAGCGCATCGTGGCTACGACGCATGCCGCGCTTGGAACGGGTCTTGCGATTCTGTTGAACTGCCATGGGGTGTCACTCCAGAGTGAGACAATAAACAACCATCACTTTTTGCCCTTGAGGTGGCGCAGCACCTCGAAGGGATTCACGGCCGGCTCCGAAGGTTCGGGCGCCTCGCCGCTGCTCAGCTGGTCGCGCGAGACCCGGCAATGGGCCTCATCGTGGTAAACCACCTGCGGCAGGCTGAGGATCAGCTCATCCTCGACCACCTCCAGAAGGTTCAGCTGTTCGTTTTCCACCAGCACCGGCTCGTGCGTCCCCGGCAGGTCGGCCGCCAGGGTATCGCTGGTCACCATCCCCAGCAGGAAGTCGCTTGCCACCGACTGCGCCATCGGCTCGAGGCAGCGCCGACACGGCAGCTGCAGCTCGGCCTCGAGACGTCCGCGGATTTCGCGCCGTCCCTGGGCATCGATGGCGAACTCGAGCCAGACCTGGCAATCGCCGGACTGGGCACCCACCTGCTCGGTCAAGCGCTCGAAACGATCGAGCGACATCAGACCGGCCAGGCGTTCGGCGCGTGCGGCGAGCCGGTAGGGCTCGACCTTATCGGGGAGTCGTGTGGTCAACATAGGCGCGCAATGATAGGCACTCCCCCTGCCCCTGTCAAAGACGCCATCGCCTCGCGCTACAATAGCGGCAAGCGTCGGCGGCGGGCAGCGCGCCGGCGCCACTTTCCACGGCCACCACAGGGACTCACTTGCATGCCTCAGCTCGTCCTCGCTTCCAGCTCCCCCTGGCGCCGCCAGCTGCTCGATCGCCTCGGCCTGCCCTACGATTGCGCCAGCCCCGACATCGACGAAACCCGGCGGCCCGACGAGCCCCCCGAAGTGCTGGTGCACCGCCTGGCCCTGGCCAAGGCAACCGAAGTGGCCAAGCAGTACCCACGCCATCTCATCATCGGCTCCGACCAGGTGGCGATCTTCGACGGCGAGATCCTCGGCAAGCCGGGCAGCGAAGCCGCCGCCTGCGCCCAGCTTGCGCGCTTCTCGGGCCAGCGGGTGCGCTTCCTGACGGGCCTGGCGGTGGTCGATACTGCCAGGGCCCAGCACCAGGTATGCCACGAGCACTACGACGTGGTGTTCCGCAGGCTGGGGGAAGAGGAGATCGCGCGCTACGTCGCCAGGGAGCGACCGCTGGACTGCGCCGGCAGCTTTCGCATGGAGGGGCTGGGGATCGCCCTGTTCGAGAAGCTCGAAGGGGACGACCCCAACACCCTGATCGGCCTGCCGCTGATTCGCCTGTGCGCCCTGCTGCGCGACGCAGGCCTCGACCCACTGGGCGCCCCTTCCGACGCCTGAGCCGCCGTGCCGGCGCCCGCGAGCCGGCACGGCACGATATCAGGGAAGCTGGTAACGCACCGGCGACTGGCTGGAAGGAATGCCCGCCCACTCCGCCGCCACCCGACCGAACTGGCGGGAGAGCCGCTCGAACGGATCGAGGCGCGGCGTATAGTCGTGCAGCCTGACATCACCGAGCAGCTCGCGCGACACCGCGTCGAGACTGCCGATGACATCGACCAGCCCCAGCGCCAGCGCCTGCTCGCCGCTCCACACCAACCCGGTAAAGAGTCGCCCGTCATCGACCAGACGCTCGCCGCGCCCCACCTGGACGTCGTGGATGAACTGCCGGTGGGTCGTATCCATTACCGTCTGCCAGAACTCGCGCTCCTCGATCGACAGCGGCGTGAAGGGATCGAGGAACCCCTTGTTCTCGCCGCTGGTGAAGATGCGCCGCTCGATACCCAGGCGGTCGATCGCCTCCTCGAAGCCGAAGCTGGCGAAGATGACGCCGATGGAACCGACCAGGCTGGAGGGCGCCGCCACGATCTCGTCCGCGGCCGAGGCAATGTAGTAGGCACCGCTGGCCCCTACGTCCTCGATCACCGCGATGATCGGCTTGTCGCCCAGCTCTCGCAGCCGCATGATCTCGTGGTAGACCCGCTGGGACTGCACCGGACTGCCCCCGGGGCTGTCGATATGCACCACCACCGCCGCGGCGTTGCGCGCCTCCCAGGCGCGGTTGAGCCCGGTGATGATGCGCTCGGCACTGGCCGGCGACTCGCTGTCGATCACGCCGCGCACCGTCACCACGCCAATGTGGCGCCGCTCGGGCTCGCGATCGGGCGTGCCAAACAGGCTGTAGAAGGACATCGACAGCGACGCCAGGATCAGCAGCGCAAAGAAGAAGCGGAAGAAGAGCTTCCAGCGCCGCGTACGGCGCTGCTCGGTGAGCACGCCGCCTATCCAGCGATCCAGCATCTCCTGCTGGGCCAGCCGCTGGCGCTCGCGCAGCGCCTCTGCGCTCTCGCCCTGCGGCGCAACCGCCTCGGAAGACGCCTCCCGACGCGCTTCGCGCGCCTGCTCCGGCGTCAGCTCCGGCCCCTCGGTCCAGCGATCTTCACGCTTGTCGTCACTCATGGGCACGCTTTCCTTTACGCCTGCTATTGGTTCAGCCAGTCGAACAATTCGTTTACCGTTCCGGCCGTATAAACGGGGCGACACGCCGCCAGCCTCTCGGGGGCATGCACACCCCAGGTTACGCCCACTCGGTCCATGCCCAGCGCCTGGGCCATCGCCAGATCGTATTCGGTGTCGCCCACCATGACCGCCTGCTCGACGGGCATGTCCAGCTCGATCAGCAGCTCCTCGAGCATCTGCGGATGCGGCTTGGAGCGCGTTTCATCCGCAGTGCGGCTGGCATGGAACCAGTCGCCGCTGCGGCTTTCGCGAAACACCCGGTCGAGCCCGCGCCGGCTCTTGCCGGTCGCCACCGCCAGGCGCCGGGCCGGGCGCTCGCGCAGCGCCGCGATTCCCGCCTCGACGCCGGGAAAGAACGGCATCGGCATGCGGCTGCCCTCGACGAAGTGGTACGCGTAGCGTGTGCGCAGCAGCTCGAAGCGCTCGGCGTCGATCCCCGGGCACAGCCGGTCAATGGCTTCCGGAAGCCCCAGCCCGATGATGTCGCGCACCGCGGCCTCCTCGAGGCGCCCCCAGCCCGCCTCCACTGCCGCCGCCTGCATGCATGACACGATGCGGGCGACGGAGTCCATCAGGGTGCCGTCCCAGTCGAAGATCACCAGCCGATAACGCATGAAGACTCCATCGTCGATTCAGGCCAGGGTCGCCCGCGCCCGCCCCAGCGCGGCTTCCAGCTCTTCCGGCAGCGGCGCCCGGATCTGCACCGGCCGCCCACTGCTGGGCTCCGGAAAGGTCAGCGACGCCGCGTGCAGGAACAGGCGCGACAGTCCCAGCCTGCGCGCCTGGGCCTCACCCTCGCGAGTCCCGTATTTGTCATCGCCAAGCAGAGCATGGCCCGCATGGGCGGCATGCACGCGAATCTGGTGGGTACGCCCGGTGATCGGCTCCGCTTCCACCAGGGTGACCCCGGGGAAGGTCTCGCGCACGGCGAAACGGGTACGCGCCACCTTGCCGGCGGCCTCCACGCGCACGCGTCGCTCGCCGTTGGCCAGCTCATAGCGCTCCAGGCGGGCGCTGACGAAGTCGCGCCGGGCCGGCCAGCGCCCGGCCACCAGGGCCAGGTACTGCTTGTCCATCTGGTGCTTCTTGAGCGACTCGTTGAGCGTCAGCAGCGCCGGGCGCGACTTGGCCAGCAGCAGGCAGCCCGAGGTGTCGCGGTCGAGGCGGTGCACCAGCTCGAGGAAATCGAGATCCTCGCGCACCTGGCGCAACGCCTCGATCAGGCCGATCTTGACCCCGCTGCCGCCGTGCACGGCAAGGCCCGCCGGCTTGTTGATCACCAGCCAGTCAGGACCTTCCACCAGCACGCTGCCGGCCAGCAGGTTGCGCAGCCCCTCGCTGACCTCCTTGACCGCCTCCCGGGGCGCCATGCGCAGGGGGGGAATCCGCACCAGGTCGCCCGTCGCCAGGCGATGGTCGACCTTGACCCGCTTCTTGTTGACCCTCACTTCGCCCTTGCGCACGATGCGATAGACCAGCGCCCGCGGGACCCCCTTGAGACGCGTCATGAGGAAGTTGTCGACCCGCTGGCCGGACTGCCCCTCGCCCACTTCCACCCACTGTACGTCGCGACCGTCGGCCATGACTCTCCTGCTGAAAATTCGTTGTGAGCCAGCATTCTAACGCACTCTGCGGCGGGCTGCGCCAATTGCTGCCCTGTTGCATTACTGCTATATTGCCAGCTCGCTCGGATGGATCCCTTCGGTCCCATGGCGCCTGCCCGACAGACACGCAGGCCGGAGCGACGAAATCAGGCGCGCCGACCCGCACGAGCGGTTCCGCCGCCGTCGAGTGACGAAACAGCGACACATACGAAGTACTGATACGAAGTAGAGACAAGCAGTGACGCCACGCCCGGATCCCGGCTTGCCTTGTGACACGGCAGGCGGTGGCCACGGGAATCGTTCCACATCGTGCCGGTGGCCGGCGTTGGCGAATCGATGAATGCCAGGTGTCTGGCGGTGACCGCAGGGCCGGATGGGAGAAGCCCCACCGAGACATGTCCTGCCTCCGCCGCGTACTCAACATGATCATGTCGTGCTGGGCCCTTTCGGGTACCGGTACGATCGGGCGCCACTGTGCATCCGCGACATGCGCTGAGCACAAGCACGCAGCACCCAGAGGTTCGCCTTCTTCGATGCCCCCGGCGCGTCCAGATTGCGAGACAACATGAAACGGATGCTCATCAATGCGACCCAGCCAGAAGAGCTGCGCGTCGCGCTGGTCGATGGACAGCGCCTCTATGACCTGGACATCGAATCCGGTGCCAGGGAGCAAAAGAAAGCCAATATCTATCGCGGCAAGATCACCCGCGTCGAACCCTCCCTAGAAGCCGCCTTCGTCGACTTCGGCGCCGACCGCCACGGCTTCCTCCCCCTCAAGGAGATCTCTCGCGAGTACTTCCTGAAGGAGAGTTCCGGGCGCCCCAGCATCAAGGAAGTCCTCAAGGAAGGCCAGGAAGTCATCGTCCAGGTCGACAAGGAGGAGCGCGGCAACAAGGGCGCGGCGCTGACCACCTTCATCAGCCTGGCCGGCCGCTTCCTCGTGCTGATGCCCAACAACCCGCGCGCGGGCGGCATCTCGCGCCGCATCGAAGGCGAGGAGCGCACCCAGCTCAAGGAAGCCATGGGCCTGCTCACCGTGCCGGACAAGATGGGCGTCATCGTGCGCACTGCCGGCATCGGACGCAGCGCCGAGGAACTGCAGTGGGACCTCGACTACCTGGTGCAGGTGTGGGAGTCGATCACCGAGGAAGCCGGCAAGCGCCCCGCCCCCTTCCTGATCTATCGTGAATCCAACGTCATCATCCGCGCCATGCGCGACTACCTGCGCCAGGACATCGGCGAGGTGTTGATCGACAGCCCCGAGGTGCATCAGGAAGCCCTGACCTTCATCCGCCAGGTGATGCCCTCCTACCAGCAGAAGATCAAGCTCTACGCCGACGAGGTGCCGCTGTTCTCGCGCTTCCAGATCGAGTCGCAGATCGAGACCGCCTACGAGCGCGAAGTGAAGCTGCCTTCCGGTGGTTCCATCGTGATCGACCATACCGAGGCGCTGGTCTCCATCGACATCAACTCGGCGCGCGCCACTCGTGGCAGCGACATCGAGGAAACCGCGCTGCAGACCAACCTCGAGGCGGCCGACGAGATCGCCCGCCAGCTGCGCCTGCGCGACATCGGCGGCCTGGTGGTGATCGACTTCATCGACATGAGCCCCGCGCGCAATCAGCGCGAGGTCGAGAATCGCATGCGCGATGCGCTCAAGCTCGATCGCGCCCGCGTGCAGATCGGCCGCATCTCGCGCTTCGGCCTGATGGAGATGTCGCGCCAGCGCCTGCGGCCCTCGCTGGGCGAGACCAGCGGCGTGGTCTGCCCGCGCTGCAACGGCCAGGGCACCATCCGCGACGTGCGCTCGCTGTCGCTCTCGATCATGCGTCTGATCGAGGAAGAGGCGATGAAGGAGCGCAGCGCCCAGATCCGCGCCATCCTGCCGGTGCCGGTGGCCACCTACCTGCTCAACGAGAAGCGCGCGGTGCTGGCGGATATCGAAAAGCGCCAGGGCGTCAAGGTGCTGGTACTGCCCAACCCGGACATGTCGACGCCGCACTACGACGTGCAGCGCCTGCGCGACGACCATATCGAAGAGGAAGGCGAGCAGGAGAAATCCAGCTTCGAGCTCTCCATCGAGACCGATATCGGCAAGGAGCCCGACACCAGCGTCGCCAGGCCGGTGGTACGCACCGAGGCGGCGGTGAAGACGGTCATTCACAACGAGCCGGCCCCCGTCTCGCTGCAGCAGGAGCCGGCAAGCCAGCCGCTGCCGTCGACAGCCCCGGCGGCCCCGGCTGCGGGCGTGCTGTCCCGCCTGGTCAAGGGCGTGGCTCGCTGGCTCGGCAGCGACGAAGGCACTGCCCCCGCCAAGCCGGAGCCCACCAAGGCCGCTGGCACCCAGCAGGAACGGAGCGCTGAAGGCGAAGAGCGCAGCGATCGCAACGGCCGCCAGCGGCGCCGCAGCCGCAGCGAGACTCCGCAGGACGAGAACCGCTCCCAGCGCACGCCCCGGCAGTCGCAGGACAACGCTCGCGGCGAGGCGCGCCAGGAAAGCAGCGGCACCCGGGGTGAGGGTCGCAATGCCCGCGGCGGCCGCAACGCCCGCGCAGACAAGCCCCAGCAGGAAGAGGGCCGCCAGAGCAAGCCGGCACCGCGCAGCCGCGACGAACAGCCGCGCAGCCGCGACGAGCAGCCACGCAGCCGTGACGAGCAGCCGCGCCGCCAGAAGCCAGAGAGCCAGGACAAGCCAGCCGAGAAGCAGGCCGAGCCGGCCAAGGCAGAAAGAGCGGACAAGGCGGAAGACGGCAAGCCCAAGCGCACTCGCAACAACCCGCGCAACCGCTCGCGTCAGCATGCCATCGACCCGACCGCGGTAGCCGAGCAAAAACGCCTGCAGGAGAGTGCAGCGCAGGATGCCGTCGACAAGCCGGCCGCTCAGGAGGATACCGCCGAGGCGACAGCGCCGGACATTCAGCCGAGCGCTGCCAAGGCCGAAGATCGCCCTGTCGAGGCCCCCAAGGCAGCGGAGAAGCCCGAGCCGCAGAAGGTCGAGCAGGCCAAGGACGAGCAGAAGGCACCCGAGCCAGCCAAGGCCGAAGCCCCCAAGTCGGCTGAGAAGCCTGACGCTGCGGTGAAAGCCGAAGCGCCCAAGGCGGAACAGCCGAAGCCCGAGCTGCAGATGCCCGAGCAGGCCAAGGCCGAAGCCCCCAAGGCAGCTGAAAAGCCCAAGGCACCGGTGAGAGCCGAAGCGGCCAAGGCCGAGCAGCCGAAGCCCGAGCCGCAGCCATCCGAGCAAGCCAAGGTCGAAGCCGCAAAGGCAGAAGACACGCCGGCTACCCCGGCCAAAGGCGAAGCGCCCAAGGCCGAGCAGGTAAAGCCCGACCAGCCGACGACCGAGCAGCAAAAGGCGCCCGAGCCAGCCAAGGCCGAAGCCCCCAAGGCGGCAGAAAAGCCCGACGCTGCGGTGAAAGCCGAAGCGCCCAAGGCCGAGCGGGTAAAGCCCGACCAGCCGACGAACGTGCAGCAAAAGGCGCCCGAGCAAGCCGAGGCCGAAGCCCCCAAGGCGGCAGAAAAGCCTGACGCTGCGGTGAAAGCCGAAGCGCCCAAGGCCGAGCAGGCGAAGACCGAACAGCCGACGACCGAGCAGGCCCAGGCTCCCAGGACGGCAGATAAGCGTGCTGCCAAGGTGACGGCAGAAGCGCCAGCGAACGTCGAAGAGCCCAAAGCCGAGGCCAAGCCCGAGTTACCCAAGGCGTTGGAAACGGCCGACACGGAGCCAGAGAGTGACGTAGAAGCCACTGCCTCGACTCGCCGGCGCCGCCGCGCGCACAACGACCCGCGGGAAATTCGCCGCCGCGAACAGGAAGCGCAGAAAGGCAATCAGGGCTGACAATCCTGCCTGTCGATACGAGATGGCCCGCGCAATGCGCGGGCCATCTACGTTGGGGCAAGGGCCAAGGCGCCAGGCAGCCGCTGTGGCATCAGGCCAGCCTGGGTTCACGCTCCATCAGCACACCGAACCTGGCAACGACCGCATCGCTCACGCGGCGGGCGAATGCCAGCAGCTCACTGGCATCGCCGCCGCCGAAGTGGACCAGCACCAGCGCCTGGCGATCGTGCACGCCGAAATGCCCCTCGCGCCAGCCCTTCAGCCCACAGCGGTCGATCAGCCAGCCGGCCGCCAGCTTGACGCGACCATCCTCCAGCCTGAAGTGCGGCATGTCGGGCCACCGCGACAGCAGCGACCCGGCCTGTTCGCTTGTCACGATGGGATTCTTGAAGAAGCTGCCGGCATTGCCCAGCTTCGCCGGGTCCGGTAGCTTTTCGCGGCGGATGGCACACACCGCCTCGGCCACCTCGAGCGGTCCGGGCCTCGCCCCCACCCGCTGCGCCAGGTCGCCATAATCCAGGCGTGGGGCCGCCTCATCGCCAAGCCGCAGGGTCATGCCGGTAATGACCACCCTGCCCTCCAGCTCGCGCTTGAAGATGCTGTCGCGATAGCCGAAGGCACACGCCTCGGCGCTCAGCACCTCGCGGCGTCCATCTTCGATGAACAGCACCTCCACCGCCTCGACCACGTCGCAGAGTTCGACGCCGTAGGCGCCGATGTTCTGGATCGGCGCCGCACCGCAGCGTCCCGGAATCAAGGCCAGGTTCTCCGTGCCCCACAGCCCGCGGCGGGCCAGGGCCATGACCAGCGGATGCCATTCGACGCCCGCCCCGACGTGAGCCAGCACCTGGCCACCCCGCCGCTCGAGCCACCAATGCTCCAGCGCGGGATACAGCACCAGCCCCGGCAAGCGCTCCGGCAGGATCAGGTTGCTGCCTCCGCCAAGCACCGTCAGCGGCCAACCCTGCTCGCTCGTCAGGCGCAGCAATCGCTGCAGGGCCTCGATGCCGGTCGGCGCGGCGAAGCGCTCGGCGCGGCACGGCAGTCCCAGCGTATTGGCAGCCGTCAGGTCACGCTCGTGCTCCGGCGCCGGAATCAAGGTGCAGCCTCGAGCCGGCGAGCCAGTTCATCGACCAGGCCACGCGATGCCGCTTCGACCAGGTCCAGCACCTCCTCGAAGCCCTGCTCGCCACCGTAGTACGGATCCGGCACCGGGCGGTCGATGTGTCCGGCGAAGTCGAGAAACAGGCCGACATGGGCCCGGCACGCGGCCGGCTGCTGCGCCTGCAGCGCCGCCAGGTTGTCGTGGTCCATGGCCAACTGGTAGTCGAAGCGCTGGTAGTCGTCGGGTGCGAGCTGGCGCGCGCGCAGGTCGCTCAAGTCGATGCCGCGCCGACGCGCGGCGGCCGTCGAGCGTGCATCCGGGGCCTTGCCCACGTGCCAGCCGGCGATGCCGCACGAATCCACCTCGACGCGGTGAGCCAGTCCGGCTGCGGCCAGCTCGCGCCGGAAGACCCCTTCGGCAGTCGGCGAGCGGCAGATGTTACCCAGACAGACGAACAGAACGCGCATGCTGCCTCCTTGTCACGGTTGCCTGGCCAGCAGGGCCCGGACCCGCGCCAGGTCCTCGGCAGTATCGACTCCCGCCGGGTTGGGTTCGGCGGCCAGCGCCACCTGTATGGCATGGCCGTGCTGCAGCGCCCGCAGCTGTTCGAGCTGTTCGAGCTGTTCGAGCGTCGACGGCGGCCAATGCCGATATTCGTCGAGGAAGGCGGCACGATAGGCATAGAGGCCGATGTGGCGCAGCCAGGCATCGGTTTCCAGCCACTCGGGGCGGGCGGCGAAGGCCTCGCGGTCCCAGGGAATGGGGGCGCGGGAGAAGTAGAGCGCACGCCCCGCCAGCGAACGCACCACCTTGACCACATTGGGGTTGAACAGGGTCTCGACGTCGCCGATCGGCTCGGCCAGGGTGGCGATGGAGGCGCCGGGGTCGTCATGCAGCCGCTGCGCCACCTGGTCGATCAGGCGCGGCGGGATCAGCGGCTCGTCGCCCTGCACGTTGACCAGCACGGCGTCGTCGGCCAGGCCGAGGCGCTCGGCCACCTCGGCCAGCCGGTCGGTGCCGGAGGGGTGGTCGCTGCGCGTCAGGATCACTTCGGCGCCATAGGGCTTCAGCGCCTCGCTTATGCGCTCATCGTCGGTGGCCACGACCACGCGCTCGGCCGCACTCTCACCGGCACGCCGCCAGACGTGCGCCACCATCGGCTCGCCGGCGATGTCGAGCAGCGGCTTGCCGGGCAGGCGCGACGAGCCGAAGCGCGCCGGCACCACCGCGATGAAGGCGTTCCCGGCCGCCATCACGCTTCCCCGGTGCGCCCGGGCGAAGCCGGCAGCTTCTCGTCGACCGTCATGTGGCGCGCCTCTTCAGGCAGCATGACCGGAATGCCATCCCGGATCGGGTACGCCAGGCCGTCGTAGTGGCACAGCAGTTCTCCGGCGTCGCGGTCGTACTTGAGCTTGCCCTTGCACAGCGGGCAGACCAGCATGGCCAGCAGCTCCTTGTCCATCGTTCACCTCCGCAAGATATCCGCCGCCGCTTATCGGCCACGGTGAAAAGAGTCGTTCAGCGCGACCAGCCTCGCCTCCATCCAATCGATGAAGCCTTGCTCCGGCTCGGCTTCCACTTCCAGCACCCAGCTGTTTTCCGGCGCGATATCCTGGCACTTCTCGGCGTCCTTGGCGGTCATGACCAGCGGGCGCGCGTCAGGAAAGGCCAGGTCGCCGGGCGTGAAGGGGTGGTGATCGGCGAAGGCATGCGGCACCGCCTCGACCCCAAGCTCGGCCAGCGTGGCGAAGAAGCGCGCCGGGTTGCCGATGCCCGCCACCGCATGCACCGAGCCGGTAAACGGCAGGGGAAAGAGCGGGTGCGCCGCGCCCGAGCCCAGCGAGCGCCAGCGCACCGGCACCAGGCGAAAGCCCCAGGCCCCGCGAGGCGGCGTGAAGGCGGGCTCGCCGTTGATCAGCAGTGCGTCGATACCGTCCAGGCGAGCGAGGGGCTCACGCAGCGGCCCCGCCGGCAGGCAGCGGGCGTTGCCGAACCCGCGCCGGCCATCCACCACTACCAGCTCGAGGTCGCGCCCCAGCGCCAGGTGCTGAAGCCCATCGTCGCTGAGCAGGATATCGCATCCCTCGGCGAGCAGCGCCCTGGCACCGCGCGGGCGGTCGGGATCGACCACCACGGGCAGGCCGGTCTGCCGCGCCAGCATGCGTGGCTCGTCGCCGCTGTGGGCCAGCGGTGTTGCTGGCGTCACCCGCAGCGGATAGCCGGCGCCCTGCGCCGCCTTGCCGCCGTAGCCCCGCGACACGATGCCCGGCCGCCAGCCGCGCGCCGCCAGGTAGCGCGCCAGCCAGGCCACCAGCGGCGACTTGCCGGTGCCGCCCAGGGTGACGTTGCCGACCACGATCACCGGCACCTCGGCCCGCCATGTCGGACGGCGTCCGGCCCGATAGGCATCGGCCCGGCGCTGAACCGCGCAGCGGTAAAGCGCCTCCAACGGGCGCAGCGCCCGCAGCCAGGCACCGTCCTCGTAGGCTGCCTTGAGCCACTGCCTGGCCAGCGCCTGCCTCATGCCGGGCTCTCCTGGAACTGCAGCCGATGCAGGGCCGCATAGGCGCCGTCACGAGCCAGCAGGTCGGCGTGGGTGCCCTGCTCGACGATGCGCCCCTGCTCCATGACCACGATGCGGTCGGCCCGCTCGATGGTGGAGAGCCGGTGGGCGATGACCAGGGTGGTGCGTCCGCGACAGACTTCCTCGAGCGCCTGCTGGATGTAGCGCTCCGACTCGCTGTCGAGGGCCGACGTCGCCTCGTCGAGGATCAGCAGCGGCGCGTCCTTGAAGATGGCGCGCGCGATGGCCAGGCGCTGGCGCTGGCCGCCAGAGAGCATCACCCCGTTGTCGCCGACGATGGTGGCGTAACCCTGGGCCAGGGGTGCGATGAATTCATGGGCATAGGCCGCACGGGCGGCGGCTTCGATGGCGTCGGGGTCGGCGCCTGGCATGCCGTAGGCGATGTTGTCGGCGATGCTGGCGTTGAACAGCGTGACCTGCTGCGAGACCAGGGCGATCTGGCGGCGCAGCGGGACCAGGCGATAGTCGTCGATGGGCACGCCGTCGATCAGCACCTGCCCGCCGCTGGCGCGGTAGAACCGCGGCAGCAGGCCGGCCAAGGTCGTCTTGCCGCTGCCCGAACGGCCGACGATCGCCACCATCTCGCCCGGCTCGATGGTCAGGCTGATCCCCCGAAGCACGTCGGGCTGGTCGTCGCCATAGCGGAAGCGCACGTCCTTGAGCTCGACCCGCCCTTCGAGCCGCGCCGGCGCCAGCGTGCCCTCATCCCTTTCGGTCGGGACCTCGAGCAGGCCGAACAGCTCGCCGGCAGCGGCGATGCCCTTCTGGACCTCGCTGTTGATCTCGGTGAGCTGGCGCACCGGCTTGGCCATCAGCGAAGCGGCGGTGATGAAGGCGACGAACTCGCCCGGGGTCATGTTGTCAAGCAGCGCCGGCGACATCGCCAGCCACACCAGCAGGGCCAGGGAGAGGGCTACCAGGAGCTGGATCACCGGCGTGCTGATCGCCTTGGTCAGCGCCTCCTTCATCTTCTGCTGGCGGTTGTACTCGCTGGCCCCGGCAAAGCGCGCCTTCTCGTACTCTTCCGCCCCGTGGGTACGCACCACGCGGTAGCCGGAGAGCGCCTCGGAGGCCACGTGGGTGACATCGCCCATGGAGTTCTGGATGCGCTGCGAAATGCGCCGGAAGCGCTTGCTGGCATAGCTGACCACGCCGGCGATCAGCGGCGTCACGGCCAGGAACAGCAGGGTCAGCATCCAGTTCGTCCAGAACAGGTAGCCGAGCAGGCCGAGGACGAACAGCCCTTCGCGCAGCAGGATGGTGATGGCGTTGGTGGCCGCCCCGGTGACCTGCTCGACATGGAAGGTGACGCGCGAGATCAGGTGGCCGCTGGAGTGGGCGTCGAAGAACCGGCTCGGCAGGTGCAGCATGTGGTTGAAGACGTTGCAGCGCAGCGCGTGGACCACGTTGCGCGCCACGTTGCTCATGAAGTAGGTGCCGAGAAACGTTCCCACCCCCCGGGCGGCGAACATGCCCACCACGAACAGCGGCAGCAGCAGGCGAAAGGCGGCGTCCGGGTCCTGGATGCCGTCGATGAGGCGCTTCATCATCTCGGCCAGTGCCGTGCTCGAGGCGGCGTAAAGGGTGTAGCCGACGACGGCCAGCAGGAAGGAAACCCAGTGGGGCTTCACGTAGGCCAGCAGGCGCTTGTAAAGGGCCCAGCCCGTCGCTTCGCTGTGGTCTTGAATCACGGTGTCTCCGCTTGCGTGGGTGTCGCCGGTGCCGCTCGCGTGGCGATACGGACCTGACGTATGCCGAGCGAACCGGCAGCGTCGAGGGCGCGCACCACGTCAGCGTGCCTGGCGCGCGCGTCGGCTTCGACGACGAGGCCATGCTGGCGCGCCTGCTCGGCCTCGCCGGCCATGGCGCTGGCGAGGCTATCCGCCGGCAGTTGGCGCTCGGCCAGGCGATAGTCGCCCTGCTCGGTCACGACCAGCACGATCGGCGTACGCTCCAGATCGACGCCGGCGGTGCTTTCCGGTAGTTCCAGCTCCAGGGCCTGACGGGTCTCGAAGGTGGTCGATACCATGAAGAAGATCAACAGCAGGAAGACTACGTCGATCAGCGGCGTCAGGTTGACCTCCACCGGCTCGCGGCGACGACGGGCAAACCTCACGGCTTGCGCGCCCCTGCCAGGCCGGCGCTCGCGTCGCGTGTCGCGCCGCCCGTCGTCCCTTCCTGGAAGGTGAACTCGCCCGGGTAGTGCGCCAGGAATTCGACCACCTGACCGGCCTGCTCCTCCATGCGCACGGTAATCTCCTCGACCCGGCGCACGAAGTAGCGATGGAACATCAGCGCGGGGATCGCCACGGTGAGCCCTGCCGCCGTGGTCACCAGGGCGCGGGAAATGCCGCCGGCCAGTTCGGCGGTGCGGCCGGCGCCATCCGCCGAGACGATCACCGCGAAGACCTCGATCATGCCGACCACGGTGCCCAGCAGCCCGATCAGGGGCGTGATGGCGGCGATGGTGCCCAGCGGGCTGAGGAAGCGCTCCATGTCATGGATGACCGCCGTGGCGGCCTCCTGCAGCCGCGCTCGCACCTGCTCGTGGCCCAGCCGCGCATTGCGCAGCCCTGCCGCCAGCACGCCGCCCAGGGGGGAGTGGCTCTCGAGCCAGTAGAGGTTGACCTGGCCGCGCGCGACCAGCGAGCACACCTCCTGGCCCAGCCCAAAGGGCGCAATGCGCCGGGCGCGAAGGGTCCACAGCCGCTCGATGATGATCACCGTGGCCAGCAGCGAGCAACCCAGCAGCGGGATCATCAGCCAGCCACCGGCGATGAGCGCATCGATCATGTCCATCCCGTCTCCCCCTCCTCGCGCATGGCAAGCGGCGCGATCAATGCGGCGATTCTACCCCATGGCACCCCCCTTCGACACCGCCACGGCGCCAGGCAGCGGGGCGAGACGCCTGATACGCCAAGGTTTCCTCGCTGCCCAGCCAGAAGGTCACGGCGCCGTCGAGCGCGGTGCTCCATTGGCAGCTTCCGGCGCGGCGAAAGCGCCTGACCACGTCATCATGCGGATGGCCGAAGGCGTTGTGGCGACCGGCACTATAGATGACGTGCCCGGGCGCAAGCATCTGCACCAGCTGCGGGCCGGAGCTGGTCCGGCTGCCATGATGGCCGGCCACCAGCAGCGTGACCGGCCGCTCGGCGTCGAGCAGGAAGCGCCGCTCTATCTCACGCCCGACGTCTCCGGTGATCAGCAAGCGATGCCTGCCGGCCGTCACTTCCAGCACGCAGGAGCGATCGTTGCTGGAAAGCGCGGCCGTCTCTTCGGGTGGCCACAGCACGCGGTAGGCAATGCCGTCGCGCTCCCAGGACTGGCCGCGCAGGCAGGGCTCGAAGGGCACGCCGATCGACTCGCCTGGCGGCGCCAGGAAACGCCCGACGGTATGCTGCCGGGCAAGTGCGGCCACGCCCCCGGCATGGTCGATGTCATCGTGGCTCACCATCACCTCATCAAAGCGCTGGCCGTCGGGCCACAGCGAGGCCAGCGGAACGAAGCCGGAGGCATACCGCGGGCCGGTATCGTAGAGCATGCGGTAGCCGGCGCTGCGCAGCTCCACGAGTTGGCCCTGGCCCACATCGTAGATACGTACCTGCAGCAACCCGGGCTCCACGGCGGGCACGCGCAGCCCCAGCATGGCCGGCACCAGCAGCAGCGTTGCCCCGACCCGCAGCCGCGCCGCCAGGCCTGGCAGTGCCCACAGCAGCGCCACCAGGCCCAGCATGGCGGCCAGCGGCACCACGAGTTCGACAGGTGGGGTCCAGGGCGGCAGCCGCTCCACGGCAAAGGCAAGCAGGCTCATGAGCCCCGTTGCCAGTAGCTCGAACAGCCACCAGCACAGCGCGTTCACGGGTGCGAGCGGCAGCGTCAGCCAACCGAGCAGGCCAAGCGGCACCAGCGCCGAGCTGACCAGCGGCACCGCCAGCAGGTTGACCAAAGGCGCGGCCGGCGCCAGGCGGGCAAAGGCGAGCAGCACGGCGGCGGCCATCAGCGGCGCCAGCAGCAGCTGCGTGCGAACCAGCGCCCAGCACCAGCCATGCAGGCCGCGCGGTCGAGTCCGCCCCTGCCAGACCAGGATCAGCAGCGCCACGGCCAGGAATGACAGCCACAGCCCGGGGCGCCACACCGAAAGCGGGTCGACCCCCACCACCAGGCCGAGGGCCAGCCACCACGCCTGCCAAGGCCCCGGCGCATGGCGCCCGCTCGCCACCCACAGGCCGACCAGCGTCATGATCATGGCACGCAGGGCCGGCGGCTGCAGCCCCGCCAGCACGGCATAGCCGATGGCGGCGATACCGGCCAGCCACCAGGGCCAGGTCGCCAGGCGCCAGCTTCGCGGTGTCAGCAGGCGCGCCGCCGTGCGGGCGAGCAGCAGCACGAAGCTTGCCACCAGCCCCACATGCAGGCCCGAGATGACCACCAGGTGGGTAGTTCCGCTGGCGTTGAGCAGCTGCCAGTCGTCGCGCTCGAGGCGCTCGCCGGCGCCCAGCGTGAGCGCCGCCAGCCAGCGTGACGCCTCCGGCGACAGCGTCTGGCGATCGAGGTGAGCCAGGGCCAGGCGACGCAGGCTCGCACCCGCCTCGCTCAATCGCTCGGGCGCCGGTTCATTGCGCACGCTGCCGGTGGCCTGGATGCCTTCACGCCACAGCCAGGCGCGGTAGTCGAAGCCGCCCGGATTGGCGGAGCCGCTCGGCGGACGCAAGCGCACCGTCAGCGCCCAGCGCTCGCCCTGTGCCATGGGAGGCGCCTCGAAGGCCGTGACGCGGACCTGGCGCAGGCGGTCGCACGGCAGTCGCCCGGGGTCGAGCGGCCGGCAGCTGTCGACGCGCACGCGCAGCCGGGTGAGGCGCCCGTCCTGCTCGACGCTCTCCAGGCGCCCCTCCAGGCGCAGGTCGGCGCGCAGCAGCCCCTCCGGCAGGACGGCTCCCTGCGCCAGCAGCACCTGCCCCGCCGTGGCGGCCATCACCAGCCACAGCATCACGCCGAGCCGGCTGCCCCAGCCAATCAGCAGCAGCAAGCCGATGGCCAGCCCTTCCAGCAGCCCCGCAGGCGCCCACCCGCCCAGCCCGGCGCCGGCCAGCGTCGCCATGGCCAGCCCCATCGCCCACCCGACTCTCATTCCCCCTCCCTGGCCCCCACGGCCAGCCCCCGAACCCACGCCAACCTGCGCTTTTCCCCGCGCGGCATGGCGAGGCAGGTAGCATCCATGGATAATACCCGGGTCCCGAAGCAGCGAGCCATATGACATGCCGCGCCGATTCCTGCAGCGCTACATGCCCAATCCCGATACGCTCAGGCGCCAGCGCTCGCTGCGCTTCATGAGCCATCTCATCGGCGACCCCGGCCTATGGGTGCTGTCGCGGCGCAGCGTGGCCAATGCCTTTTCCGTGGGGCTGTTCAGCGCCATGCTGCCGATTCCCTTCCAGATGGTGGTGGCCGCCTTCGGCGCCTGGGTGCTTCGCTGCAACCTGCCGCTCTCCGTCGGCCTGGTGTGGATCACCAACCCCCTGACCATGCCGCTGATCTTCTATGGCAACTACCGCATCGGCGCCTGGCTGATGGATACGCCCGTGAGGGAAGCCCCGCACCGCATCTCGACGCGCTGGATCGCCGACCGCATGGCCGACATCCTGCCCGCCCTGGCGCTGGGCTCGGTGGTGTCGGCCATCGTGCTGGCCGTCGTGGGCAACGTGCTCATCCGCCTGGTATGGCGCTGGCATATTTCACGCAGCTGGAAGCAGCGCGCGATGCGACGCCGAGTCAGGAGGCTGGAGCTGGATGATTGACAAGGCGGGGCGCCCGGTCAGGTGAGGCGGGCGTGACGACCGAGTCGCCGGTTGACGACTCGGCCGGCGTGGCATGGCTACGCCGCAGGGGTCAGCGCTGCTCCTCGAGCCGCCCAGCGTCGAGCTTCATCACCCGGTCCTGATGCGCGGCCAGCGAAGGGTCGTGGGTCACGACCACGAAGGCGCACTCGGTGGTCCGGGCCAGCTCGTCCATCAGCGCGAGGATGCTCGCCGCAGTGCTCTGGTCAAGGTTTCCGGTCGGCTCGTCCATCAGTACCAGGCTGGGGTCGGTGACCAGCGCCCTGGCGATGGCCACGCGCTGGCGCTCGCCGCCCGAGAGCTCTCCCGGCTTGTGGTCGGCTCGCTGCTCGATGCCCACCTTGACCAGCAGCTCCCGCGCCCTCGCCTCGGCGACTTTCTTGCGCTGGCCGCGAATGATCAGCGGCAGCGCGGCGTTCTCCAGGGCGGTGAACTCCGCCAGCAGATGGTGGAACTGGTAGACGAAGCCGATGTGGCGATTGCGGAACTTGCCCAGCGCCGCCTCGCCGAGCTCGAGCAGCGATTCACCGGCGATCACCACCTCGCCGCGGCTGGGCCGGTCCAGCCCGCCGAGCAGGTTCAGCAGCGTGGTCTTGCCCGAGCCGGAGCTGCCGACGATGGCCACGCGCTCCCCCGCGCGCACCTCCAGCGAAAGGCCGTCCAGCACCGTGATGTCCTGCGGACCTTCGCGGTAGACCCGCGTCAGGTCGCGGCAAGCCAGCATGACCCGGGCATTGGCAGTGGTGCTCACGGAATTCCCCTTGTTCACGGCCGCTTCACTCATAGCGCAGGACCTCCGCCGGCTGGACCCGCGAAGCGCGCCAGGCCGGGTAGAGGGTCGACAGGAAGGTCAGGACGAAAGCCGCGGCGACGATGTCGCGCACGTCGTCCCAGTGCAGGCGCGACGGCAGGTCGCTGATGAAGTAGACCCCGGCGTCGAGGAACTGGATGCCGAGCACCGACTCCACCCAGCCGATCAGGTCGGAGATGGTCAATGCCAGCAGGATGCCGAGCCCCACGCCGATGGCGATGCCGATCACCCCGATGGCCAGCCCCTGCACCACGAAGATGCCCATGATCGAGCGCGGCGTCGCGCCGATGGTGCGCAGGATGGCGATATCGGCGTGCTTGTCGGTCACCACCATCACCAGGGTGGAAACGATGTTGAAGGCCGCCACGGCGATGATCACGGTGAGCAGCAGCGCGATCATGCGCTTCTCCATCTGGATCGCCTGGAACAGGTTGCCGTGGGAGAAGGTCCAGTCGATGCCGCGGTAGCCCGGGCCCAGCTCGTTGACGATGGCACGGGTCTCGCTGGCCGCCACGAACAGGTCGTCCAGCTCCAGGCGCAGCCCGCCCACGGCGTCGCCCAGCCGCGCCAGGGTCTGCATGTCCTCGATGTTGGCATAGGCGAGGTTGGCGTCGAGGTCGGCGCCGACGCTGAAGATGCCGCTCACGGTGAAACGCTTGAGCCGGGGGAACACACCGGCCGGCGTGATCGAGGCCTCGGGCACCAGCAGCGTGACCCGGTCGCCTATGCCCACCCCCAGGTGGCGCGCCAGCAGCGACCCGAGCACGATGTTCCACTCGCCCGGCTGCAGGTCGTCGAGGCTGCCGCGCTGCATGTGGCGGCCGATGATCGAGACGCGCTCCTCCCACTCGGGGTGGATGCCGTTGACCATGGCGCCTTCGTTGCGGCCGGCCACCGAGAACATGCCCTGCTGCTGCACGTAGGGTGCGGCGCCGATCACCCGCTCGCGCTGCATCAGCCGTTCGGCCAGGGTCTCCCATTCGACCAGGCCGCTGCGCGACTCGATCTTGGCGTGCGGCACCATGCCGAGAATGCGCGTACGCAGCTCGTGGTCGAAGCCGTTCATCACCGAGAGCACCAGGATCAGCACCGCCACGCCCAGCATCAGGCCCAGCATGGAGGTCAGGGAGATAAAGGAAATGAAGTGGTTGCGGCGCTTGGCGCGGACATAGCGCAACCCGATCAGCAGTGGCAGGCGGTCGAGCATCATCGCGTTCCTAGTCAGAGGGTGCTCATGGTACGGTTTTTTGCTCGCGCCTGCATCGGCTGCGATGCGCTTTCCCCCAAGCTTGCATCATTGCCACGCTGCGCCTACATTGCGCCGTCTTGGTGCCCCGCACCGTGTCATCCTGGTGCCCGGCACCGCTCCACCACGCCCCGCGAGGTTATCCCATGGCCCACCGCCTGCTTCCCGAATGGCACCCACAGGATGCCATCCAGCTCACCTGGCCCAGCCCCGAGAGCGACTGGGCGCCGCTGATTGAGCGCATCGAGGCCACCATGGAAGCCATGGTGGTGGCCATCGCCCGCTACCAGCACCTGCTGATCGCGGTACCCGACGCCGCCACGCGCAACCACCTGGCCCAGCGCTTCGCCTATCTCGGGGTCGACGCCTCGCGGCTGCACATGGCGGTGATCGAAGCCGACGACACCTGGGCCCGCGACCACGGCCCCATCGCCATCGAGCGCGACGGCAAGCCGGTGCTGCTCGACTACGTCTTCACCGGCTGGGGCGGCAAGTTCGAGGCGGGCCGCGACAACGCCCTGACCCGGCGCCTGGCCGAGGCCGGCCACTATGCCTGCCCGGTGGAATCGCAGGAGATCATCCTCGAAGGCGGCGCCATCGATACCGACGGCGAAGGCACCCTGCTCACCACCGAGGCCTGCCTGCTCAACCCCAACCGCAACCCCGGGCTCGACCGCCAGGCGGTCGAGGCGCGGCTCAAGGCCGACCTGGGCGTCGAACGGGTGCTGTGGCTGGCCAACGGCCACCTGGAAGGCGACGACACCGACAGCCACGTGGACACCCTGGCGCGCTTCTGCGACCCGGCCACCATCGCCTACGTGCGCTGCGACGACGAAAGCGACCCGCACTACCCGGCCCTGGCCGCCATGGAGACCGAGCTTCAGGCGCTGCGCCGCGCCAACGGCGAGCCCTACCGCCTGGTGCCACTGCCCTGGCCTCGCCCCTGCTTCGATCCCACCGACGGGCATCGGCTGCCGGCCACCTACGCCAATTTCCTGATCGTGAACTCCGCGGTGCTGGTGCCTGTCTATGGCGATGCCGCCGACAGCCGTGCGCTCATCGCCCTGGCCGACGCCTTCCCCGGCCGCGACATCGTGCCCATCGATTGCACGAGCGTGATTCGCCAGCACGGCAGCCTGCACTGCCTGACCATGCAGCTGCCCCGGGGCAGCCTGAATGCCGCCATCCAGCAAGGAGAGACTTCATGACCCGCACCCTCAAGGTCGGCCTGGTCCAGCAACCCGCCTGGCCCGACAAGAGCCGGAGCCTAGCCGAGAGCGAGGCCGGCGTGCGCGAGCTGGCCGCCCATGGCGCCGAGCTGGTGCTGCTGCAGGAGCTGCATGCCACCCACTACTTCTGCCAGTACGAGGACACCGAGCTGTTCGACCTGGCCGAACCGCTGGATGGCCCCACCGGGAAGCGCCTCGCGGCCCTCGCCGCCGAGCTCGGCATCGTGCTGGTCGGTTCGCTGTTCGAGCGCCGCGCCCCGGGCCTCTACCACAACACCGCCGTGGTCTACGACGGCGACCGTGGCCAGGTAGGCGTGTACCGCAAGATGCACATCCCCGACGATCCGGGCTTCTACGAGAAGTTCTACTTCGCCCCGGGCGACCAGGACGATAGCCGCCAGCAGGGCTTCCAGCCCATCGACACCTCGGTGGGGCGGCTGGGCCTGCTGGTATGCTGGGACCAGTGGTATCCGGAAGCGGCAAGGCTGATGGCACTGGCCGGTGCGGAAGTGCTGCTTTACCCCACCGCCATCGGCTGGAACCCGCCCGACGACGACGACGAGAAGGCGCGCCAGAAAGAGGCCTGGACGCTGATCCAGCGCAGCCACGCCGTGGCCAACGGACTGCCGGTCATCGTCGCCAATCGCGTCGGCCATGAGCCGGACCACTCCGGCGTCGGCGCCGGTATCGACTTCTGGGGCGGCAGCTTCGTTGCCGGCCCCCAGGGCGAGCTGCTGGCCCACGCCGGCACCGAGGCCGAGCGGATGCTGGTCACGCTCGACATGAGCCGCGGCGAGGACGTGCGACGCATCTGGCCCTACCTGCGCGACCGCCGCATCGACGCCTACGGCGACCTGACCCGGCGCTACCGGGACTAACGGCTTCGCCAACCGAGCCGTGCCCGCACGGCCGGTGGTTGCCCAGCGACGCGCAAGAAACAAAAACCCACCGCTGCCAAGGCAGGCGGTGGGTTTTTCGTTTACCGCCAGGTTCAGGCGTCCGGCGCTTTCCAGAAGTCGCGGATCGAGGCGATGCCCTGGGCACCCACGGCGCGCGCGTGGTTGGCATCGAAGCGGGTCATCCCGCCCAGCGCGAAGACCGGCATGGCGGCCCGCTCGACCAGCTGCTGGAAGTCGTGCCAGCCCATCGGCGCCACCTCGGGGTGCGACGGCGTGGTGCGCAGCGGCGACAGCGTGACGAAGTCGCAGCCGATGCGAGCCGCCTGGGTGAGCTGCGTCTGGTCATGGGCCGAGGCCGACAGCCACTTGCCTTCGGCGATGGGGCGTCGCTCCAGCTGCATCAGCCGTTCGCTGGTGAGATGGATGCCATCGGCATCGACCGCACCCAGCAAGCCGGGCTCTGCATTGAGCAGCAGGCGCGCACCGTGCTGGCGGCAAAGCGCCAGGGCGCGCTCGGCGCGGGCCAGGTAGGCCGTTTCATCGAGCGCCTTGGCCCGCAGCTGTACCAGGCGCACGCCGTCTTCCACCAGGGCGCGCTCCAGGCAGGCGTCGAACAGGCCTTCATCGCCTTCCTCATCGGTGATGAGGTACTCGGTGGGCAGCATCACCGCCTGCAGGATCGGCAGGTTGGCAGCCGGGAACGGATAGCTGACCAGCTCCTCGAGCGGCACCCAGCGCACCGCCTGTCCTTCACGGCCGAAGGGCTCGCCGCTGAACTCGTGCACCTGCCACACGTCCAGCAGGATGTGCTTGTCGGGATACTCGTGATGGATGCGGATCAGCGGTTGTGCCCGCCGGATCTCCACCCCCAGCTCCTCATGGAGTTCCCGCTTGAGCCCCTCCAGGCCAGTCTCGTAGGGGGCCAGCTTGCCACCGGGAAATTCCCATAGCCCGCCATGATCGACGCTGGAGGGGCGACGAGCGATCAACGCCTTCTTGCCATCCGAACTGATAATGGCCGCCGCCGCCACGTGCACCCTTCTTTTCACCATAACGTTCATTCACTCTTCCACATGTTTCAAGCCGGCTTCGGCAAGAGATCGTCGTCGTCCCCGCGTTTCGACTGCGCCCGTGTTCTCAACTGCGCCCGTGTTCTCAACTGCGGTAGTCGGCGTTGATGCTGACATAGTCATGCGAGAGATCGGTGGTCCACACCGTCGCACTCTCCTCACCGCGCCCCAGCGCGATGCGAATGGTGATCTCTTCGCCCGCCATGACCCGGCTGCCCTGCGCCTCGGTATAGCCGGCGGCACGTCCGCCATGCTCGACCAGGCGCACGTCGCCCAGGTCGATGACCACGCGATTGACGTCGAAATCCGCCACCGGAGCCCGCCCCACCGCCGCCAGGATCCGCCCCCAGTTGGCATCGGAGGCGAACAGCGCCGTCTTCACCAGCGGCGAGTGCGCCACGGTGAAGGCCACGTCCAGCGCCTCCTCGCGGCTGGCCGCCTCGCCCACCTGCAGCGTCACGAACTTGGTGGCGCCCTCGCCGTCGCGCACGATGGCCTGGGCCAGCTCGGTCATGACGCGCTGCAGGCCGTTGCGGAAGATCGCCACCTGCTCGTCGCTGGCCACCCCCGCACCACGCCCGGTGGCGATCAGCATGCAGGCGTCGTTGGTCGAGGTGTCGCCATCCACGGTGATGCAGTTGAAGGAGCGATCCACCGTCTCGCGCAGCAGCGTATCCAGCAGCGACTGTTCGATGGCGGCATCGGTGGCGACGAAGGCCAGCATGGTCGCCATGTTGGGCTTGATCATGCCCGAGCCCTTGCTGATGCCGTTGATGGTGACCTGCCGCTCGCCGATCTCCAGAGTCACGCTGACTCCCTTGGGCCGCGTATCAGTGGTCAGGATACCCTCTCCGGCCTGCTGCCAGGCCGTCGCGTCCTCGCCCAGCGCCTCCAGGGCGAGGGGCAGCCCGGGCAGCAGTCGTTCCATCGGCAGCGGCTCGCCGATCACTCCGGTCGAGAATGGCAGCACGCTGTCCTCCGGGACGCCGGCGAGCCTGGCCAGCTCGGCGCAGGTGGCCCTGGCGTCGCGCAGGCCGATCTCACCGGTGCCGGCGTTGGCATTGCCGGTATTGACGACAAGATAGCGTGCCCCCTCGCCGCGAGCCTGGCAGGCCGCCAGGTTCGCCTTGGCCACCGTGACGGGGGCGGCGCAGAAGGCGTTGAGCGTGAAGCTGCCGGCCACCGTCGCGCCATCAGGAATCTCGATCACCACCAGGTCGCGGCGGCCCGGCTTCTTGATGCCCGCCATGGCAGTACCCAGCCGCAGCCCCTCGATGCCCGGCATGGCCGGAAAACGTGTCTCACCCACTGCCATGTTGCGCAACTCCTACGTGAATGCTCGGCCCACGCGCCGCCGGCGCAGGGCACCCGGGCACAGCACCCGGGCCCTGGCGCCGGCGGGCTGGCCAGTGACTAGTTCAACTTGCCGCAGCACTGCTTGTACTTCTTGCCCGAGCCGCACGGGCAGGAGTCGTTGCGTCCTACCTTGGGGCCCTCGCGGCGCACCGGGCGGGCATCGCTTGCCGCGGGGCCGGCCGGCGCCTCGCCCTCGTTGAGCTCGGCGGCGTCGTGGCGGCTGGCGGCCGAAGCCTTCTCGCGTTCCAGGGCCTCGCGACGCTGGCGCTCGAGCTCGTCGACCTCCTCCGGCTTGCGCACCTGCACATGGCTGGTGATGCGGGTAATGTCGGCCTTGATGTTGGTCAGCAAGGACTGGAACAGCTCGAAGGATTCGCGCTTGTACTCCTGCTTGGGATTTTTCTGCGCATAGCCGCGCAGGTGAATGCCACGCCGCAGGTGGTCCATCGACTGCAGGTGCTCCTTCCAGCGCGTGTCGAGCACCTGGAGCATGATCTGCTTCTCGAAGCGGCGCATCAACTCGGCGCCGGCCGTGTCGACCTTCTCCTGGTAGACCTTGCGATGCAGCTCGTGCAGCCGCTCGCGCAGCTGCTCCTCGTGGAAGCGCTGGTCCTCCTTTGCCCACTCGACCACCGGCGCCTCGAGGTGGAACTCGGCCTTGAGGTGCTCCTGCAGTCCGGCCAGGTCCCACTGTTCCGGCAGGCTCTGGGGCGGCACGAAGTCGCTGATGGCGAGATCGAGCACCTCGTCGCGAATGCCCAGCACGTTCTGGGAGACGTCGTCGGCGGCGAGGATCTCGTTGCGCTGCTCGTAGATCACGCGACGCTGGTCGTTGGCCACGTCGTCGTACTCGAGCAGCTGCTTGCGAATGTCGAAGTTGCGGCTCTCGACCTTCTTCTGGGCGCGCTCCACCGCGTTGGTGACCATCTTGTGCTCGATCGCCTCGCCGCGCTCCAGCCCCAGCGCCTTCATCATGCGCTGCACGCGGTCGGAGCCGAACAACCGCATCAGGCTGTCTTCCATGGAGAGGAAGAAGCGCGTCGAGCCCGGGTCGCCCTGGCGGCCGGCGCGCCCGCGCAGCTGGTTGTCGATGCGCCGCGACTCGTGGCGCTCGGAGCCGATCACGTGCAGGCCGCCGGCCTGCAGCACCGCCTCGTGGCGTGCTCGCCACTCCTCGCGCAGCTTCGCGATCTGTTCCTCGCTGGGGTTCTCGAGCTTGGCCGCCTCGGCCTCCCAGTTCCCGCCGAGCACGATATCGGTACCGCGGCCGGCCATGTTGGTGGCGATGGTGACAGCGCCGGGGCGCCCGGCCTGGGCGATGATCTCCGCCTCGCTCTGGTGCTGCTTGGCGTTGAGCACGTTGAAGCGCAGCCCCTCCTTCTTCATCAGCCCGGCCAGGTACTCCGAGGTCTCGATGGAGGCGGTACCGACCAGCACCGGGCGCCCCGCCTCGGTCTCGGCCTTGACGTCCTTGATGATCGCCTCGTACTTCTCTTCCGCCGAGAGGTAGACCAGGTCATTCTGGTCGCGGCGCACCAGCGGGCGGTTGGTCGGGATGACCACCACGTCGAGGCCGTAGATCTGGCGGAATTCGAACGCCTCGGTGTCGGCGGTCCCGGTCATGCCGGCCAGCTTCTCGTAGAGACGGAAGTAGTTCTGGAAGGTGGTGGAGGCGAGCGTCTGGCTCTCGCGCTGCACCGGCACGCCCTCCTTGGCTTCCACCGCCTGGTGCAGGCCTTCCGACCAGCGCCGGCCCGGCATGGTGCGGCCGGTGTGCTCGTCGACGATCACCACCTGGTTGTCGGCCACGATGTAGTCGACGTCGCGATGGTAGAGGTGACGGGCACGCAGCGCCGAGTGCATGTGGTGCAGCAGGTTGAGGTTCTGGGCGGCGTAGAGGGAGTCGTGCTCGCCCAGCAGCCCCTCGGCCCGCATCAGCTCCTCGACCTTGTTGTGGCCTGCTTCGGTGATCTCGACCTGCTTCTGCTTCTCGTCGAGCAGGAAGTCCCCGACCACCGGCGCATCGGCGTCCTCGGAGACTTCGCCCCGTTCCAGGTGCGCCGCCAGGCGGTCGACCACCTTGTAGAGTTCGGTGTTCTCGTCCACCGCGCCGGAGATGATCAGCGGCGTGCGCGCCTCGTCGATGAGGATGGAGTCCACCTCGTCGATGATGGCGTAGTGCAGGCCGCGCTGGACCTTGTCCTCCAGCGAGAAGGCCATGTTGTCGCGCAGGTAGTCGAAGCCGTACTCGTTGTTGGTGCCGTAGGTGATATCGCAGGCGTAGGCAGCGCGCTTCTCCTCGGCGGACTGGCCGGCGTAGATGATGCCCACCGAAAGCCCGAGGAATTCATACAGCGGGCGCATCCATTCCGCGTCGCGGCGTGCCAGGTAGTCGTTCACGGTGACCACGTGCACACCCTTGCCGGGCAGCGCGTTGAGGTAGACGGCAAGGGTGGCGACCAGGGTCTTGCCCTCGCCGGTCTTCATCTCGGCGATGCGACCGCGGTGAAGCGTCATGCCGCCGATCATCTGCACGTCGAAGTGGCGCATGCCCATCACGCGCTTGCCCGCCTCGCGCACCGTGGCGAAGGCATCCGGCAGCAGGGCGTCGAGGCTCTCGCCACGCTCGAGGCGCTCACGCAGCTCGACGGTGCGCTGCTTGAGCGCGGCATCGTCGAGCGCTTCGACCTGGGGCTCGAGCACGTTGACCTGGTTGACCTGGCGCTGCATGCGCTTGACTTCACGGTCGTTCTTGGAGCCGACCACCTTGCGTAACAATGTATTGATCATGAAAGGACCCAAAGGCTGCAATTCGCTTGTAGCGGCCGGGCTCCGGCAGACGAATTCCACCGGGCCGCCCACTGGCGGTTATCCATCAGCTGCAGAGCGGGTACGCGGGTGGCCCGCGCCGGGACAATACATCATGGGCCGCCGTCCAGCGTCGCCGGGGGGTGGGCGCGCCGCGCCACACCGAGGCGGCGCGCGGAATCACTCGCCGGCGGCGAGCAAGACAGGGCATCAGCGCACGCCGCCGGGCCACGTAGCGGCAGCGGGCGCGCATCAGGGTGGGCGCCAGGATGCAGGTCTGCACGACGCGCTCGGCCAGGCGCAGGGTTTCCGCCTGGGTCAGGCCCGCCGGAAGCAGGCAGCTGACCAGGAGCCCCGCCAGCCACCAGCGCGAGCGCGCCCGACAGCGCGTCGCGCCTCCCCTGGGCGAGGCGTCAGCGAGGCGGGCGTGCGGGTCGGAGGTCATGCTGTAGGAGTGCTCCCGAGCGTGCTAGGCTCTTGTTCACGTCAAACTGTTCACGTCAAACTGTTCACGGTCAACGGGGTCAACGGGTCTGAAGGCATGCCCCTGTCGAGCGTCGGCCGCTACCCGGCCGCATCCACCCGGCCAAGGGTCCGCCGAGTCGAGAAAATAAGCCCATGAGTATAAAGGTTAAGCGTTCACGCGCACAGTCCATGTCTCGCCTGCTCGACGGAAAGGGCGAACTGGCGCCGCTGATGCGCACGGCCCGGCTGATCGCCCACGCCCAGCAGCACCTGCGCGAGCATCTGCCCGAGGAGGTAAGGGAGCACCTGTTCGTCGGCGGCTTCCGCGACGGCAAGCTGACCCTGATCACCGACCGGGCGGTGTGGTCGACCTGGCTGCGCTACGAGCAGGCGCGGCTGCTCGAGCTGCTGCATCGCCTGCCGGAGTTCGCCCCGGTGCGCGGCTTTCACCTCAAGGTGCGCCCGGTCAGGCCGCTCAAGACGCCGCTCAGGCAGGTCCGTCACCTGCCGGCACAGGCCGCCGACGAGATCGCCGCCTGCGCCGCCGATACCGAGGACCCGCGGCTCAGGCGCGCCCTGGAGCGCCTGGCCTCTCACGCCGAGCGCCCCGGCTGAGTCGAGGCTTCTGCTGGCCGCTACTGGCGCTGGTAGGTCACGCCCTCGATCTCGACTTCGCGGATCTCATGGTAGGGAACGGTGACCCCGCTCATGTCGCCTGGCGCTCCCTCATGCTCGGCGAGCGACGTCTCCGGGATGACCTTCACCCCGGTCATGCCCACATGCTGCACGCGTGCCGAGAAACGCTTCCCTTCATGCTCGATTACCATCCGCTCACCGAACATGCAGCGCTGCACCTGCGCCATCAGCTCCTCTTCATTGACGTTCTGAACCGTCATCGCGATCTCCTTTCGCCTTGCCCCGCCACACGAGCGGAGCGTACATGCATTCGAAGCCTGCAGCGCCTGGTCCGCTGCCGCTATAGCTCACTGTAGAAGAGTGGCACGCTTTCGCCACGCCACCCGCGCTGGCGACCCGTGCGGGGCTGACGCTATGCTGTGGCCTCGTCAACCGCATCCAATGCCTCGCCCAGCGACCACGGGATCATTGCATGTCGCTCCGCAAGCCCCCCTTCAACAGATTAGTTGGCCGGCTCGCCATGGCCGCCCTGCTGCTGCCGGCCAGCGGCTGCGCCGGCCCGGTGCAACAGGTGCCGGGGCCCGCCCAGGGCGAGCCTCGGCTGCTGCCCTACCAGGTGATCGCCGACGATGGCTACCGCCTGCCGCTGCGCCACTGGCCCGCCACCGGCGAGCCCGCAGCCGTGGTCCTTGCCGTGCACGGCTTCAACGACCACGCAGGCAGCTTCGACGTCTTGGCCAAGGCCCTTAACCCGCACGGCATCGAAGTCTACGCCCACGACCAGCGCGGCTTCGGCACCACCGACCAGCGCCGCCTGTGGGCCGGGCACGAGCGAATGCGCGACGACGTGCTGCTGCTTGCAGCGCTGCTGCACGAACGCCACCCCGACACGCCGCTCTACCTGGTTGGCAAGAGCATGGGGGCAGCGGTAACGCTGCTGGCCATGAGCGCCGAGCCGCCCCCGCCGGTGAACGGCAGCGTACTGATCGCCCCCGCCGTGTGGGGCCCCGACACCATGCCCTGGTATCAGCGAGCCGGGCTCTGGCTCGGCGTGCGGCTGATGCCCCAGGCCAGCTTCTCGGTGCGCGCCGTCCGCCGACTGGGCATCGAGCCCACCGACGACGAGGAAATCAAGCGCCGGCTGGCCAGCGACCCGCTGATCCTGCGTAGCGCCCGCATCGACACGCTATATGGGCTGACTCGCACCATGGGGCTGGCCCTGGATGCGGTCGACACCCTTCCTGCCCCGGCGCTGATCCTGTACGGCGACGAAGACCAGGTGATTCCCACCCAGGCCTACTGCGCCTTGATCGAGCGCCTGCCCGAGGACGACGCGATCCGCCTCGCCTTCTACCCCGGTGGCTACCACATGCTCACCCGCTACAGCCAGCGCCAGCGTACCGAACAGGACCTGGCGGCCTGGCTGCACGACCCGCGGGCCGCCCTGCCTTCCGGGCTGGAGGTGGCGCCGGCGATCCTGCAGGCGACCCTGTGCCGCGACTGACGCCAGTCGCTGCCGCCGCGCGAAAAAAAGAAAATAAAAAAAGCGGCGGGCAAGGCCCGCCGCAAACCACCGATCAGTCATTCTGACCGAGAGAGATGCCTGGTGAATCAGATCTCGAAGCCGAGCCCGAAGTCTTCGGCGCCAAGCGCCATCAACGAGCCGGCACCGGCCTGGATCATCTGCGCATGGGCGCGGGTACGCGGCAGCAGGCGCTGGAAGTAGAAGCGTGCCGTGTGGACCTTGGCTTCGTAGAAGGCGGTCTCCTGGGTGCCGGCGGCCAGCGTGGCCTTGGCCTGCTTGGCGGCACGGGCGAACAGGTAGCCCAGCGCCACGTAGCCGGAGTACATCAGGTAGTCGACGCTGGCCGCGCCCACTTCCTCGCGATCATTCATGGCCTTCATGCCGATGCCCATGGTCAGCTCGCCCCACTCGGCGTTGAGCTTGGCCAGCGGTGCGACGAACTCGGCCAGCTCGTCATTGCCTTCCTCGGCCTGGCAGAACTTGTGGATCTCCTTGGTGAAGACCTTGAGGCTCTCGCCCTGGCTCATCAAGACCTTGCGGCCAAGCAGGTCGAGCGCCTGGATGCCGGTGGTGCCCTCGTAGAGGCGCGTGATGCGCGCGTCGCGCACCAGCTGCTCCATGCCCCACTCCTGGATGAAGCCGTGGCCGCCGAATACCTGCACGCCCTCGTTGGTGGCCTCGAAGCCCACCTCGGTGAGGAACGCCTTGACGACCGGCGTCAGCAGGCCCAGCAGGGTCTCGGCGCGCTCGCGCTCGGCGGCGTCCTGGCCGTGCTCAACGATGTCGAGCAGCTGCGCGGTGTACAGCACCAGCATCCGGCCGCCCTCGGCGAAGGCCTTCTGGGTCAGCAGCATGCGGCGCACGTCCGGATGCACGATGATCGGGTCGGCCGCCTTCTCCGGCGCCTTGGGACCGGAAAGCGCGCGCATCTGCAGGCGGTCGCGGGCATAGGCCAGGGCGTTCTGGAAGCTCGCCTCGGTCAGGCCCAGGCCCTGGATGCCCACGCCCAGGCGGGCGGCATTCATCATGGTGAACATGCAGGCCAGGCCCTTGTTGGGCGGACCGACAAGATAGCCACGTGCGGCATCAAAGTTCATCACGCAGGTGGCGTTGCCGTGGATGCCCATCTTGTGCTCAAGCGAGCCACAGGCCACGCCGTTGCGCTCCCCGGGGTTGCCGTCGGCGTCGGGCATGAACTTCGGAACCACGAACAGCGAGATGCCCTTGGAGCCTTCCGGTGCATCCGGCAGCTTGGCCAGCACCAGGTGCACGATGTTCTCGGCCAGGTCGTGCTCACCGGCGGAGATGAAGATCTTGGTGCCGGTGATTTCAAAGGCGCCGTCGGCAGTGGGTACCGCGCGGGTCTTGATCAGGCCAAGGTCGGTGCCGCAGTGCGGCTCGGTGAGGCACATGGTGCCGGTCCAGACGCCTTCCACCAGCTTGGTAAGGTAGGTGGCCTGCTGCTCCTCGGTGCCGTGGTGGCGCAGCGCGTCGGCGGCACCGTGCGACAGGCCGGGGTACATGCCCCAGGCCAGGTTGGTGGAGCACACCATCTCGTTGAGCACCATGGCCAGCGAGTGCGGCAGGCCCTGCCCGCCATGGGCGGGGTCGGCCGCCAGGCTCGGCCAGCCGCCTTCGACGTACTGCTGGTAGGCCTGCTTGAAGCCCTTGGGGGTCCTGACTTCGCCGCCCTCCAGCAGGCAACCCTCCTGGTCGCCGCTCTGGTTCAGCGGCAGCAGCACGTCGCGCGCGAAGCGAGCGCCCTCTTCGAGAATCGCAGCCACCACGTCGGGCGAGGCCTCTTCACCGCCCGGCAGGCCGGCATAGTGAGCGGGATAGTCCAGCATCTCGTCCATCACGAAGCGAAGGTCGCGCAGGGGGGCCTGATAATCGGGCATCTCAACTCTCCACAAAATAAATCGCCGAACGCGGGCGCGCAGGGGCGGCGATAGCCGCTTTCAAACATGCGTTTGAAACTAGCCGTCCCAACGATTCGAGTCAAGCGCTTGTTCGAAATCAGGCGCCGCACAGGTTAAAACTTTAGTCGCATTTCCGGGGAGGTTTACCAAAGAGGCGTACAAAGAAAACGCCCGCGGCCGCCGGCCACGGGCGTTCGTCGACCCTGCATTCACTGCATGCGAATGCTGCCGTCGAGGCGAATCACCTCACCATTGAGCATGGGGTTGGTGATGATCTGCTCGGCCAGGCGGGCGAACTCATCGGGATGCCCCAGCCGCTTGGGAAATGGCACCGAGGCGGCCAAGGCCTGGGCGGCCTCGTCGGGAATCTCGCTCATCATCGGGGTCTGGAACACCCCGGGGGCGATCGCCATCACGCGGATGCCATGGCGCGACAGTTCGCGCGCCGCCGGCAGGCTCATGCCCACCACCCCGGCCTTGGAGGCGCTGTAGGCGCACTGCCCCACCTGGCCGTCGAAGGCCGCGACCGAGGCAGTGTTGACGATCACCCCACGCTCGCCGTCTTCGCCTGGCGGGTTGCGCGCCATGGCGGCGGCGGCCAGGCGCATCACGTTGAAGGTGCCGACCAGGTTGATCTGCACGGTTCGTGCGTAGGCATCGAGATCGGCGGGCTGGCCTTGGCGATCGACCAGCTTGGCCACGCTGACCACGCCGGCACAGTGCACCACGCCGGCAAGGCCGGCCTCACCACCCAGGGCCACGGCCGCCTCTACTGCGGCCTGCATGTCGTCGGCCGAGGTGACGTCGCCGTGCACTGCGCGCGCCGCCTCCCCCAGCGTCTCGGCATGGCGCTCGACGGCATCGCTCAGGTCGCACAGCACCACGCGACCACCCGCGGCGACGAGGCGCTCAGCCGTCGCGGCCCCAAGTCCGGAGGCGGCGCCGGTAATCAGAAAGGTACGGTCCTTCACATGCATTCAGGAATCTCCCGGTTCATTTCGCTGCGGGCTCGGCCGCGTTCGCCTTGTCGGCGGCATCGGCACGCAGCTTGAAGCGCTGGATCTTGCCACTCGGCGTCTTGGGCAGGGCGTCGACGAACTCGATCACCCGCGGGAAGGCGTGGGTGGAGAGCCGATCGCGCACGCGCTGGCGGATCTCGTCGGCCAATGCGTCACTCGCCTCGAAGCCTTCGCGCAGCACCACGTAGGACTTGATGATCTCGCCGCGAATGTCGTCGGGCTGGCCGACCGCGGCCGATTCCGCCACCGCCGGGTGGGTCAGCACGGTGTTCTCCACATCGGTGGGGCCGACGCGGTAGCCGGCGGTGGTAATGATGTCGTCGTCGCGACCGGCGAACTGGAAGGTGCCGTCCTCGTTGCGCACCACCACGTCGCCGGTGAGGTAGTAGCCGTTGGCGAAGGGGTGCTTCTCCTGCCAGGTGTAGCCTGGGAAGAAGTGCGCCGGCGAACGCTCGATGTCCACCGCCAGCACGCCCGGTTCGCCCGGGGGCAGCTCGTTGTATTCGGCATCGAGAATCGCCAGCCGGTAGCCCGGCATCGGCACGCCCATGGCACCGACGTGCTTGGGATGCTCCAGCGCATGGTGATTGCAGCAGGTCATGCCGGTCTCGGTCTGGCCATAGTGGTCCATCACCGGACAGCCCAGCGAGCGCTCGACCCAGGTGACCACCTCGGTATTCAGCGGTTCGCCGGCGGAGCTGGCCACGCGCAGCTCCAGCGCCTGGTGGGCATTGTCGAACAGGCCGGACGCCTTCATCAGCCGGTAGGCGGTGGGCGCGGCGGCAAAGTTGGTGATGCGGTGGCGCTGCATGAACGCCAGCGCCCCGTCGGCGCTGAAGCCCGCTTCGCAGAAGTGCGTGGTCACGCCCAGCAGCAGCGGCCCCGCAATGGCGTAGTAGAGGCCGTAGGCCCAGCCTGGGTCAGCCATGTTCCAGAAGCGGTCGCTCTCGCGCAGGTCGATGGCCAGCTCCATGTAGAGCGCGAAGGCCGGCATGCCGGAGAGCGGCACCGCCACGCCCTTTGGCTTGCCCACGGTGCCCGAGGTGAACATCTGCAGGAACGGCGCGTCCGGCGAAAGCCGCGGCGGGGTGGCCTGGAACGGCGAATGCGCCAGGGCCTCGCGCCAGTCGAGGTCGTCGACATGCCCCTCGCTCGGGCCGCCCACGGCCAGTACCGCGGGGCACTGGGTGAGGCCGTCGAACTTGAAGCGGTTGGCGTGATCGGTGATCACCAGCCGGGTGTCGGCGCGGCCGAGGCGATAGTCCACGGCATCGGGGCCGAAGGCGGTGAACAGCGGCTGGTAGACCGCCCCGATGCGCCAGGTGGCCAGCACCGCCACCAGCAGCTCGGGCGAGCGCGGCAGCATGCAGGCGATGCGGTCGCCGACGCCCAGGCCACGCTCGGCCAGCCAGCCGGCGAGCCGTGCGCTCTGGGCCTCCAGCTCGGCGTAGGTGAGGCGGTTGACGTTACCTTGGGTATCCTCGTGGATCAGCGCCAGCACGTCGCCACGGCCGGCCCGCAGGTGGCGCCCGCAGCAGGACTCATAGGCATTGAACTTGCCGTCGCCGTGGTCGTCGAGGCGGGCGATGACTTCATCGATGGAGAAACGCTCGTAGTAGGCGGAATACGCAGGAAGGGATTGCGTGCTCATTGACTGCCCTCTTGGCCTATTGTGCTTGTTGTCGGAGCTTGGGACGGCTGCAGCTCCATGGCTGGCAGCCGTGTCACTCTGCATGGACTGCGCTGCCTGGAACTGCTCGGCACCATAACAGTCTGCATAGTACAGTTGACGTAAGCGTCAACCTAGCAAGCGCTAGGTACAAGCTAGAAGCAAAGCCAGGGCGGGGCAACCCCTGGCGAGCGCTAAACGGCTAGACCTTGGTCGATTCCGCTCGTGCGGGCACACCGGAGGGCGTGATCATCGCGATCAGCTCGTGGGCCAGGTCTTCCGGCTTGCGCGGCCCGTCGGGGTCGTACCAGCGAACGGTCCAGTTGAGCGCCCCCATGACGAAGCGCGATACCAGGAAGCGGTCGCCGTGGATCAGGCCGTCGTCGAGGGCTTCGTCGATCACCTGCTCCCACAGCTCCTCGTAGGCGTCGCGCAAGTGGATCAGGTGGTCTCGCGCCTCGGGGTCCAGGCGTCGCCATTCGTACAGCGCCACCACGTGGGCGTTGCGGTCGGTCAGCAGGGTCTGGAGGTGGGCGCGGGCCATGGCGTGCAGCCTGGCGGCCGGCGTGTCGTCGGCGCCATCCAGCGCCTGGCGCGCCAGCGAGAGGGCATTCTGGGTGCCCTCCTCGATCACCGCCGCGAGGATCTCCTGCTTGTCGCGGAAGTGATGGAACAGGCTGCCGGACTTGATACCCATCTCCTGGGCCAGCATGCGCACGGTGGTCCGATCGAAGCCCTCCTGAACGAACAACTGGGCGGCCAGGCGGGTCAATTCCTTGCGGCGGGGGGACTCGTTAATGGCATTCATCGGGTTTACACTAGCGCTTGCTTGGTTGATCTTGAGAAAAGCATAGCCCTGCCGAGAGGTCAACGCGACATACCGCCAGGCGAGCCGATCGAACAGGCCAGGCCGCGATCGGCTCAATGACAATCATAACGGAAGAACCACCAGGAGATCGCCACCATGAGCAGCCCCACCGACATCGTGTTTCTGTCCGCGGCCCGCACCCCCATGGGCGGCATGCTGGGCAGCCTCTCCACCATGACCGCCCCCGAGCTTGCCGCCGTGGCCATTCGTGCCGCCATCGAGCGTGCCGGCATCGAAGCCAGCGCCATCGACGAAGGCATCATGGGCTGCGTGCTGCCCGGTGGCGTCAAGCAGGGCCCGGCGCGCCAGGCCATGCGCCAGGCCGGCATTCCCGACGGCATCGGCGCCACTACCATCAACAAGCTGTGCGGCTCCGGCATGAAGGCCACCATGCTGGCCCACGACCTGATCCGCGCCGGCAGCGGCGACGTTGTACTCGCCGGCGGGATGGAGTCGATGTCAAACGCCCCGCACGTGCTGACCAAGGCGCGTACCGGCTACCGCCTGGGCCATGGCGAGCTGAAGGACCACATGTTCCTCGACGGGCTGGAAGACGCCGAGACCGGCAAGCTGATGGGCGTGTTCGCCCAGGAGATCGCCAGCGCGCGCGGCTATTCCCGCGAGCGGCTCGACGATTTCGCCATCGCCTCGCTGGAACGCGCCATGGAGGCCACCAACACCGGGCACCTGAAGGCCGAGATGGCGCCGGTGACCGTCACCAGCCGCAAGGGCGAAAGCGTGGTCGAGCACGACGAGCAGCCGTTCCAGGCCAAGCTCGACAAGATCCGCGAGCTGCGCCCCGCTTTCGCCAAGGACGGGACCATCACCGCCGCCAATGCCAGCTCGATCTCCGACGGCGCCTCGGCGCTGATCCTGGCCAGCCAGGCCGCCGCCGACCGGCTCGGCGCCAAGCCGCTGGCGCGCATGCTCGGCCACAGCACCCACTCTCAGCACCCCAGCGAGTTCACCATCGCCCCGGTGGGTGCCATCGACAAGCTGATGAAGAAGCTGGACTGGAGCGTGGCCGACGTCGACCTGTTCGAGATCAACGAGGCCTTCGCCGTGGTCACCCTGCTGGCCATGGACGGGCTCGACATCCCCCATGACAAGGTCAACGTCTACGGCGGCGCCTGCGCCCAGGGCCACCCCATCGGTTCCACCGGCTCGCGCATCATCGCCACCCTGATCCATGCCCTGCGCACCCGCGGCGGCAAGCGCGGCATCGCCAGCCTGTGCATCGGCGGCGGCGAGGCCACCGCGGTGGCGGTCGAACTGATCGACTGAGCCAGCTCCTCGGTTACGTCACGCCCGTTTCGGCAACGAAGCGGGCGTTTTTCATGAGCGGGGTGCCGAGAGCCGGTCGAGCCTCAGCCGTTCGCGGGAGTCGAACAGCCGGCGGCTACCCGCCGAGACGGCCGCCAGCGTGCCGAAGCCGGTTCCCAGCGTGATCGCGAACATGACCAGGATCTGGTACTTCACCGCCAGGCCCGGCGCCGTGCCGGCAAGTATCTGGCCGGTCATCATCCCCGGCAGGCTGACCACCCCGGCCGCGGCCATGGCGTTGATCATCGGCATCAACCCGCTGCGCATCGCCTCGCGACGGATGTCGCCGATCGCCTCCTGCCACGGCTCGCCGAGCATCAGCCGACTCTCGATCACGCCGCGCTGCCGCCAGGCAGTGTCGGTCAGCCGATCCAATGCCAGGGCCACGCCGGTCATGGTGTTGCCCAGCAGCATGCCCAGCAGCGGTATCGCATACTGCGGCCGATACCAGGGCTCGGGGCCGATGATCACCGTCAGCGTAAGCACGGCAACGGTGAACGAGGAGAGAAACATCGACAGCGTGCCGATGCCGAAGGCCCAGCCGCCCAGCAGGCGCCGCTTCTGGCGTGCCATGACCTCGCGCCCGGCGATCAGCAGCATGGCCAGCGCCATGAGCGCCACCCACACCAGCCGCTCGGCGGCGAACAGCGCTTCCAGTACCAGGCCCACCAGCGCCAGCTGAATGACGGTGCGCAGTGCCGCTATCAACAGACTGCGCCCCATGCCTAGCCGCATCGCGGCGGTGCAGCCGGCAAGTGCCACGACCATCAGCGCCGCCAGCGCCAGCTGCCACCAGGTGAGTTCGATCACGCCCATGCGACGACTGCCTGTTCCAGGCGCCCGCTCGTGATCCGCCAGTGACGGCTGGCCACCCGTGCAATCTGCTCCAGGTCGTGGGCCACCCACAGCGTCGGACAGCCGCGCGCTTCAATCCGCGATGCCAGCCAACTTTCCACCCGGTCACGGGTCGCATCATCCAGATTGGCGGTTGGCTCATCCAGCAGCAGCACGCGGGGTTCGCGGCTGATTGCCCGCAGCAGTGCCAGGCGCTGCTTCTCACCGGTGGAGAGGCGGCTGACCTGCCATTCCAGGGCGTCGCTTTCGAAGCCCAGCGCCGCCAGCTCGGCCTCTTCGGGCCTGCTGGGGAAATGTTCCCCTACCGTGTCCGACCACCACTGGCTCTCGGCCGGCACCAGCATCACCTGGCGCCGCCAGGTGTGGCCGGGCGTCTGCGACTGGGCCTGCTCGCCTAGCCACACCTCGCCAGCATGGGGTTCGAGATCGGCCACGGCGCGCAGCAGCCGGCTCTTGCCGGAGCCGCTGGGGCCGGAAAGGCAGCCGATCTCGCCAGGCTCGAGCACAAGGCTGACCTCGGCCAGTTCACCGATGGCAACGCTGTCGAGCCGCAAACGCACTTCTGACAAGGGCTTCTCCCCGATGCCTGAAAGAAATCACATTGCCGCGATCCCTTCCTGCTGACAAGCTCTCCCTCCCCCGGCCATGGGTCCTATCGCGGGTTCAAACGGAGGTTCTTCCTGGCTTCGTCGTTTGAGCATATATGGAAACCCATATATGATAATCACCACCGCTTCAGCCAGCCGCGATTGCCCGGCTGGCGTATTTCTCCTAGTTGGCCACGGGATTTCGCAATGACTGCAAATCAAGACACACAGGCGCCCAGCGCCACAGAGGGCATGGGCCGGTTCGAGCGCTATCTCTCGGTATGGGTAGCGCTGGCCATCGTTGCCGGAGTGCTGCTGGGCCAGTTCGCCCCGGCCGTGCCCGAGACGCTTTCGCGCTTCGAGGTCGCCCAGGTATCGATCCCGGTGGCAATCCTGATCTGGGCCATGATTTTCCCCATGATGGCGCAGATCGACTTCGCCGCCGTGCTAGGGGTGCGCCGCCAGCCCAAGGGCCTGATCATCACCACCACGGTCAACTGGCTGATCAAGCCCTTCACCATGTTCGCCATCGCCTGGTTCTTCCTGATGGTGCTGTTCCGTCCGCTCATTCCCGAGCCGCTGGCCCAGCAGTACCTGGCCGGCGCCATCCTGCTGGGCGCCGCTCCCTGCACCGCCATGGTCTTCGTCTGGAGCTACCTGACCCGCGGCGACGCTGCCTACACCCTGGTGCAGGTATCGCTCAACGACCTGATCATGCTGTTCGCCTTCGCCCCCATCGTGGTCCTGCTGCTCGGCATCTCGAATATCCAGGTGCCCTGGGACACCGTGGCGCTCTCGGTCTTTCTATATATCGTCATCCCGCTCGCCGCCGGCTACCTGACGAGGCGCACCCTGGTCGCCCGCCACGGCCTCGAGTGGTACGACAATGTCTTCATGAAGCGGGTCGGCCCGATCACACCCATCGGCCTGATCATCACCCTGGTGCTGCTGTTCGCCTTCCAGGGCGACGTCATCCTCAACAATCCGCTGCATATCGTGCTGATCGCCATCCCGTTGATCATCCAGACGGTGCTGATCTTCTTCATCGCCTACGGCTGGGCCAAGGCGTGGAAGGTGCCGCACAACGTGGCAGCCCCTGGGGCCATGATCGGTGCCAGCAATTTCTTCGAACTGGCCGTGGCCGCCGCCATCGCGCTGTTCGGCCTGCAGTCCGGGGCGGCGCTGGCCACCGTCGTAGGCGTGCTGGTAGAGGTGCCGCTGATGCTGGCGCTGGTGCGTATTGCCAACAAGACACGCCACCATTTCCCGGCGCCCAGCGAGGCCCGGAGCTGAGCCGTGGCCCTCGAGGTCAGCGCCATGGCACCCCCATGGCCTGCCCATGCCGCGCAAAGTTAATGCCCATGAGACTCCCTGGACGGGCGCCGGCGGCCAGGTAGGCGGCACGACCCTACAGTGAACTTGATGAATATCAAGCGCCAGTCAGCCGCTTGGGCGTATAACGATAGCACCGCCGCATGTTTTCCGGCCTTTCCTCCTGCGTCCCACGAGGCGTTGCATGTCGGAATCCAAGCCAGTTTCACCCTCTTTCTCCGGCCGCCTGATCGGCCTCGCCAGGGAGAACCCCGGCCAGGTCCGCTGGCTGGGCGCCGTGGTGGGTATCTTCCTGCTGATCTACTTCCTGCCCGCCGGCAACGCCCGCTTCGACAACGCCGTGCTGGAAGGCATCCGCCTGACCCATTGGTACGCCCAGGAGCACGTGATCCTGTGCCTGCTGCCGGCCTTCGTGATCGCCGGCGCCATGGCCGCCTATCTCAGCCAGGGTGCGGTGATGCGCTACCTCGGGCCCACCGCCCCCAAGCCGGTGGCCTTCGGCATGGCGTCCATTTCCGGCACCCTGCTCGCCGTCTGCTCCTGCACCGTGCTGCCGCTGTTCGGCGGCATCTACCGGCGCGGCGCGGGCCTGGGGCCGGCAGTGGCCTTCCTCTACTCGGGGCCGGCCATCAACGTCATGGCCATCGTGGTCACCGCCAAGGTGCTGGGCATGGAGCTGGGGCTGGCGCGAGCCATCGGCGCCATCCTCTTCGCCGTGGTGATCGGGGTGATCATGCACCTGATCTACCGCCGCGAGGAGCAGGCGCGGGCCGTCGCCAACGCCCGCGGCTTCGAGGGCGAGCTTTCCCGGCCCCTGAGGCAGATCGCCGCCTTCTTCGGCCTGCTGGTGGGCATCCTGGTATTCGCCAACTGGGCCGCCGCCGACAGCCCCACCTGGATGGCCATCCACGCCTGGAAATGGCAGATCACCGCCGCGCTCGCCGGGCTTTTTGCGCTGCTGCTGATTCGCCGCTGGGGCTGGCCGCTGCACCAGGTGGCGGTGCTGGCCGGCGCCGTGGCGCTGGCCGCCCTGCTGGTGCCCGGCGTGCCGGAGCTGGCCTTCGCGGTGGGCATCATCGGGCTGATGCTGATCGCCACCCTGCGCGACGACGACCGCGAATGGGCCGTGCAGAGCTGGGACTTCACCAAGCAGATCCTGCCGCTGCTGCTGGCCGGGGTCTTCGTCGCCGGGCTGCTGCTGGGCCGTCCCGGCGAAGAGGGGTTGATACCCTCCGAATGGGTGGTGCTGGCGGTGGGCGACAACGGTTTTCGCTCGACCTTCCTCGCCTCGCTGCTCGGGGGCTTCATGTACTTTTCCACCCTTACCGAGGTGCCCATCGTTCAGGGCCTAATCGGCAACGGCATGGGCAAGGGCCCCGCCTTGGCGCTGTTGCTCGCCGGCCCGGCCCTGTCGCTGCCCAACATGCTGGTGATCCGCACCATCATGGGCACCCAGAAGACCCTGGTCTACTGCACGCTGGTGGTGGTCATGGCGACCCTGACCGGCTATCTCTACGGCCAACTGTGGCCGTGATATCGCCCCCCTTCACAAGGAGAACCCCATGAAACTCAGCATCTACGGCAAGGGCTGCAAGAAGTGCGAACAGCTCACCGCCAACGCGCAGCAGGCCGCCGAGGCGCTTGGCCTGGCGGTGGAGATCGAGAAGGTCACCGACATGAACGCCATCATCGACGCCGGCGTGATGCACACGCCGGCACTCGGCGTCGACGGTGAGGTGGTTATCGAGGGCAAGGTGGCCAGCAGCGAAGAGCTCAAGAAGCTGTTTCAGGCCTGACGAAGACGGATCGACACATCGCCAGGCGACGGTCGGGCCGCTGCCTCGCGTGCCCGGCCTGCCTGCGCTCGCCAACGCTTGCGGCCGGTCTTGCTGTGCCATCTCTCCACCAGCGTGACTGGAATTGATACAGATCAATAATTACGCTCTATCCTTATACACTTTTGGCTAAGAGGCGTGGCGCAACGCCCAGTCCTCTGCCAAGCTTTCCCCTATACATATGCAAGTCCATATATAAAGATAACAACACCTATGGCACGCCTACCATGCCCCATACGCCGCCACAGACACCCGGTCTAGACAGCACACCAAAGGCGCTTCGCCACTCGATTCCTGGCATCGCCTGGGTGGCATCACGCTGCTTGCAGGCTCCGCCCCACCCGCTCGCGTGTCACCACTGTTCAGCGGCTTGCCCTGCCGGCGCCCTCCTTTTCCACGAAGGAACGCTGCAGGCGAGCGAGGCTTGCCACGGCTGCGCCCAGTGCGTTGCGGCGTGCCCCACCGAGGCGCTGATTCATGTAGAAGGCGTACAGCTTTTCCACGCTCAGCCTGAGGGCGAGCCACCCAGGCTTGGCTGCCACCGCGTCCGCAGCGAAGCCGGCATGCAGCGTCTACATTGCCTGCGCGCCCTAGGGCCGGATCAGCTTGCCTGGTTGACGGCAAGGGCGATGCCAGGCCGGGCGGAACTGCACCTGCCCAACGCCTGCCAAGGCTGTCTGGCGGGACCGCAGCCACCCCATGACGAGTGGCTTGAACAGGCCTCCAGGCTTTGCAGCGTCACCACCACCTCCGCTGTTGCCGATTACCAAAGCCCTTCCTATCACGTCAGCCGGCGCGCCCTGCTGACGGGGCGGGCCGCTCCTTCATTGCCGGTAATCGACGAACACGACAGCGCCCCCAAGGCTCGGCGCCTGCAACGTCGGGTTGCCGCGAGCCACACGCTGGCAGAGCCCTATCCCCTGCCTGGCCTGTCCCTCGATCCCGACGCCTGCCGGGGCCACGGCGTCTGTGCCCGGGTCTGTCCCACACCTGCGCTACAGGCAACCTCAGCCGGCGAGCTGATTTTCAACGCCATGGAGTGCCTGGGCTGTGGCCACTGCCTGGCGGCCTGTCCGGAAGGCGCCCTGAAGGCCGAAGAGGTCGGTCAGCCGGCACCCGTGATGCTTCGCCAGGTCGAGCAAGCCGACTGTTTCGCATGTGGGCGTCCTTTCATGCCGAAAGCGCACACAACCGATGACGAGATATGTCCCGCCTGTCATCGAGAACAGGCGCTGATGCAAGAGAGCTTCCAGGAACCCTTTGGCTGACCCAGCCCGCCAAGGCGCCGGTTGCCAGCGGCTGATGCCCCACCACAACAACGCGTGACCAGACGTGCACCCCGAGGGAGACTCCATGAAACTGTTCCAGACCCTGATCAATCGGCGTCGCTTCCTGCAGTCGTCGGCGGCAGTAGGCGCCACCGCCGGTGCCGTAGGCGTCACCGGCCTGACCGGGCTCGCCCCGGCACCGGAGGCTCGCGCCCAGTCACGTCGCGGCGAGACGGTCGTCACCAAGAGCATCTGCGCCCAGTGCCCGGCGCGCTGCGGCATCGACGTCTACACCACCGATGGCCGAGTACACGCCATCTACGGCGACAGCGATAACCCCATCGCCAACGGCAAGCTGTGCCCCAAGGGGCATCTGGGCAGCTACTTCCTCTACGATCCGGACCGCTTCAAGGGACCCATGCGGCGTACCAATCCCGACAAGGGGCGCGATGTGGACCCCGAGTTCGTGCCGATCTCCTGGGACGAGGCGCTGGACATGGTGGCCGAGCGCCTGAACAACCTGCGGACCAAGGGCGAGTCCCACCGTTTCGCCCACTTCTACGGGCGCGGCTGGGGCTCCTCGGACGCCGGCCTCTATGGCGACTTCGGCCGGCTCTACGGCACGCCCAACTCGGCCATCGGCCACTCCTCCATGTGCGCCGACGGCTCCAAGAAGGCCAAACAGGCCACCGACGGCAACAACTCCTACAACAGCTACGACTACCGCAACACCAACTACCTGCTGATCATGGGCGCGAGCTTCCTCGAGGCCTTCCGCCCCTACAACAATGTGATGCAGATGTGGGGCCATATGCGCAGCAAGAGCCCCAAGACCCGGGTGACCACGGTGGACGTACGCATGAACCCCACCATGGCCGCCTCGGACCGAGCGCTCTACATCAAGCCCGGCACCGACGGCGCCTTCGCCCTAGCCGTGGCCCACGTGATTCTCACCGAGGGGCTCTGGGAGCGCGAGTTCGTCGGTGACTTCAGCGACCCCAGCCGCCGCTTCGTCAGCGGGGAAACCGTCGACCCCGCCGACTTCGAGGCGCGCTGGGTCCACGGCCTGATCGAATGGTGGAACCAGGAACTGAAGGACCGCACCCCCGAGTGGGCCGAGGCAGTCACCACCATCCGTGCCCGCGACATCCGCCAGACCGCCATGGAGTTCGGCTCGACGCGCCCGGCGGTGGCGCTGTTCGAGCGCGGCCCCACCGGCCACAGCAACGGCACCTACAACGGCATGGCGATCCACGCGCTCAACGCCCTGGTCGGTTCGCTGTTCGCCGAGGGCGGCCTCGGCTACCAGATGGGCGTGCCCTACGGCGCGCTGCCGGTCAGCGCCGATGACTACCTGGACACCTACTCCCGCAACGGCGCCTGGCGCAGCCAGCCGCGCATCGACATGGCGCGCACCGGCCGCTGGCCCATGGCGGACAACATGATGCAGGAGTCGGCCAGGAATCATCTGGCCGGTGAGCCGTACAAGCTCGATACCGCCATGTTCTTCTACACCAACCCGATCTGGTCGTCGCCCGATCCCAGGGAGTGGGAAGAAGCGCTGAAGGATGTCTTCGTCATCGACACCTCGCCCTACCCCGGCGAGACCGCCATGTTCGCCGACCTCATCCTGCCCGAGTCCACCTACCTCGAGCGCCTGCAGGACTCCCCCACCTACCCCTTCGAGGGGTGGCCGATGACCGCCCTGCGCGTACCGGCGGTGGAGCCGATATTCGATACCCGCCATTTCGGCGACATCCTGATCGGCATCGGCAAGCGCCTCGACGGGCGCATCGGCGAGTACTACCGCGAGCTCGACAGCGTCGAGACCATGCTGCGCCACCGGGCCGCGGGCTTCGCCGACAACCCCGGCGACAACGGTGTCACCGATTTCGATAGCTGGAAGGCGAAGGGGGTCTGGTACCAGAAGCCTTATCACTACCGCTACCACCGCGGCGACTTCTATCGCTGGGACGGCGCGCGCTATTCGATCCGCATGAGCGAAGAGGAGGTCAAGGAGACCCTGCTCAAGACTCCCAGCGGCAAGTTCGAGGTCAAGTCCGGCTTCCTGGAGGCACATGCGGAATACATCGAGCTGGAGCTCGGCATCCCGCGGGATCGCGCCGGGCTGATCCAGTGGGTCGAGCCCGTGCACACCGGCGGCGAGGGCGATCTCTACTTCGTCACGCCCAAGACCCCGCTGCACGCCGAAGGGCGTGGCGCTAACGTTCCCCACCAGATGGCGATCCACCAGCCCATCGCCGGCGGCCGGGGCACCGTCTACCTGGAAGTGCATCCCCGGACCGCCCGGGAGCGCGGCATCCGCAACGGTGACCGGGTCAGAATCACCTCGGACCTGGGCAGCATCGAGGCGGAATGCCGCTTCGTGGCCGGCCATCGCCCCGACACCCTCGTGCTGCCCTTCGAGTTCGGCCACTGGGCCCAGGGGCGCTGGGCCAAGGGGCGCGGGCCCGGGCATTCCGGCGAGGTGACGCGCAACGTCTCCGACCCGATCTCCGGGCTCGCCAGCTACTACACCGGCAAGGTCAGGCTGGAACGCGCCTGATCCCTACCCCCTGACCCAACAAGACTTTGAGGACAACGACTATGGCTAAGTGGGGAATGGTCATCGACCTGGACAAGTGCACCGGCTGCCAGGCCTGCACCACCGCCTGCGCGATGGAAAACAACACCCTTCCGGGCGAGAGCTGGCAGGACGTGCTCTTCTACAACGCGGGCGAGTACCCGAGCGCCCAGATGAAGTGGCTGCCACGGCCCTGCATGCAGTGCGAGAACCCCTCCTGCGTGCACGTCTGCCCGACCCGGGCCACCTACAAGGACCCGGACGCCGGCGGCATCGTCTTCGTCGACTGGAACAAGTGCATCGGCTGCAAGTACTGCATGATCGCCTGCCCCTACGGCGTGCGCTTCTATGCCGATGAGAAGCCGCTGATCGAACCGGACATCCGCGACGCCTATCCGGGCGACAACGGCCAGCTATGGAGCCCGCCCTACCAGAATCCCGAGGAGGACTGGCAGCGCGGCATCGGCATCCAGCCCAAGGGCGTGGTTTCGAAATGCACCTTCTGCTACCACAAGGTCAAGCATGCCCCCGAGGGCGTGGCCGACCTCGACGAAGACAACCCCGAGCTCAAGGAGTACGTGCCGGCCTGCGTGCGCACCTGTGCACCCAAGGCGCGCTATTTCGGCGACCTGGACAACCCCGAGAGCGAGGTCAACCGCCTGATCGGCGACAGGCACGGGGTTCGCCTCAAGGACCATACCGGCAACAAGCCGCAGGTCTACTATTTGGGTGCCGGCGCCGGCGTGCCTGCCTTCACCCCTGCCGATAGGGAGCATGAGGCATGAACATTTCCATGACACGCATGAAGTCGGCGCCTCAAACCCATGCCCTGCAAGGAGCACTGGGTTGGGGGCTACTGGTCGTCGCCGGCGTGATCCTGCTGGCCAGCTTGGGCGTTGCCCTGGCCCAACTCATGGCCCAGGGGCATACCGCCTTCAATACCAGTTCCACCCTGCCCTGGGGCCAGCCCATTGCCACCTACCTCTACTTCGCCCTGGCATCGTCGGGGCTTGGTCTGATCGCCTCGCTGCCGCTGGTGTTCGGCTTCAAGCAGTACTACCCGGTCGCCAAGCGCTGCATCTTCCTCGCCTTCATCGTACTGATCTCGGGGATGAGCGTGCTGGCACTCGAGCTCGGCAACGTCTTCCGCATGCTATGGGCCATTCCGCTGAACCTGCAGGTGCAGTCGGCGATGTTCTGGATGGGCGTGTTCTATGCCCTCGACCTGCTGTTCCTGCTGTGGAAGTTCAACAAGCTGCAGGGCGGCGAATGGGACAGCCGAACCGCCAAGCAAGTGGGCATCGCATCGTTCATCGGGGTGCTGCTGGCCAGCGGCAACCTCGCGCTGATCTTCGGCATGATGAGCATGCGCCCCTTCTGGTTCGATGCCTTGCTGCCGATCTACTTCTATTTCACCGGCGTCACCAGCGGCATGGCGGCCCTGGTGTTCTTCACCTACCTGGCCCATGGCTTCCAGCGTGGGCGCATGCCCAGGGCGCTGCAGGCCCTGCTCACCGGGGCCCTGCCCAAGCTGTTTGCCGCACTGATCGGCGGCACCCTTCTGTTCATTGCCGCACGTGCCATCACCGGGCTCTACAGCAATAACCCCGAGATCCACCTGGTGTGGACCGACTATCTGTTCAGCTCCGGCCTCTACAACGCCTCGCTGCTGCTGGGCCTGCTGCTGCCCTTCGTGATGATGCTGAGCCCGGCGCTACGCAATCGAGCGGGAGTGCAGGTCGCGGTGGCCTGCCTGGTATTCCTGGGCTTGTTCGCCGAACGCTTCCACTTCGTGGTGGGCGGCCAGGTGGTGCCGCTGTTCAAGGGCACCTGGCAGCCCGACCTGATCAACTACAGCCCCTCCGCCACCGAGTGGTCGCTGACGCTGATCGGCATATCGCTGTGCTTCGTGCTCTACCTGCTTGGCGAGAAATTCCTGAACCTGGGGGACACGCCGCACCGGATGACCGAGGCACCGAGCGGGACCCTGGCGGATAACCCGGCTGGCACTGCATGACCCACGCCCACGTCGCATCCTGAAGGAGAAGGGGACGGCCTGTCGAACGGCAGGCCGCCCTATCGAACAGATGAAACACGACTCGCAACTCCCCTACCTGTTGACGGCCGCCGAGCTGAGCCTCTGTCTCTCGCGGCTCTTTCTCGCCCCCCAAACGCAGGTAACATTGGCAGAGGTCAGGGGCCCGCTGCTGGATGACCTACGAGATCTAGCCGAAACGCTACCGGCCCTCGACCCCGAGCGCCTCGAGGCGCTCTCCAAGGCGTTGGCAGCACTGACGGATACCCAGCAATTTATCCTGGGCTACAGTCGTCTGTTCCTGATGCCGCCGGCCCCGGCACCCCTTAACTTGGGGGCTTATCTGGATGGTGGCCTGATGGCCCGCAGTGTGCCCGCCATGGAAGCTCTCTTTCACCGCCACGGGCTGGAACGCGACCCGGCCTTCCGCGATCTTCCCGATCACCTGTCGCTGCATCTCCAATGGTTGGCCTGGGTCTACAGCGAGGCCATGGAGGCCTGCGAAGCCGGCGCGAACGCAACCCCCGCTCTGAGCGACGCGGCTACCCTGCTGCACGACTTCACCCTGCCCGCCCTGGCCGGAATTCGCCGCAAGGTGACCCAGGCAGCCGATGACGCCACCACCCTGCCCTGGCGTCTACTGGTCGAGTTGACCCATGACCAGCTGGCCCAGGATCTGGCGCAGCTCGAGGCGGCAGTGCCCCTCCCCCGCCCCTCGAAACCGGAGCCACCCATGACGACCATCTCACCCCTGAGCGTGGTTACCGTAGAGTACGTGCTGACCGACGAAGCCGGCCAACGCCTGGCGGCCTCGACGCCCGGCACACCGCTGCAATATGTGCACGGAACCGGCCAGATGCTGCCGGCGCTGGAGGCGGCGCTGGAGGGACGCCGGACCGACGACGAACTCAGCGTGACACTGTCGCCAGAACAGGCCTACGGCCCCTATCGTCCGGAACTGGTCTTCGAGGCAGTGCGTGAGAATCTGCCTCCAGGGCTGGAGGTTCGAGAAGGCATGACGCTGACCCCGGGCGGCCAGGGGGGCAAGTTCTCGTTGAAGGTGGTGGGCCTGACCGAGCGCGGCGCCATGCTCGATGGCAATCATCCCTTGGCAGGCAAGACGGTGACCTGGACGCTGCATATTCGCTCGGTGAGCGAGCGTCGAGCATCTCAGGGCGAAGTGGAGTATCAACCCATCCACTGGGTAGCGGTTGAATAAGCTAACGGAAGACGCGCGCTCAACACATCGCCAGGCGACGATCGGGCCGGTTGCCCATGCCGACAAGGCGGTGCTGGAGCGCGACCAGTCGCTCGGCCTGCCCCTTCTCGGCGGCCTGCAGCAGCTCGCCGACCCATCCCGGCAGGTCGCTGGAGAGGCGGTAATAGACCCACTGCCCATCACGCCTGTCGTTCAACAGCCCACAGGTTCGCAGCTGGGCCAGGTGCCGCGAAACCTTGGGCTGTGATTCCTGCAGGGCATGGGTCATCTCGCAGACACAGAGCTCTTCTTCCTTGCGAATCAGCAGGGTCAACGTCAGGCGAGTGTCGTCACCCAGGCATTTGAGCAAACGAGCGGGTTCCTGCAGGGTCAATAGCGCCACCTTCACGACTTTGCCGAATCAGTCGGTATTCTATCCCAATCTGCCCAAGCACCGACAGCCAAGGTCTCGGCCTCGGGGCGAAGGCGTCAGCCATAGCGCCCAGTGATGTAGTCTTCGGTCTGCTTCTTCTCCGGCTCGGTGAAGATCTTGTTGGTTTCGCCGAACTCGACCATGTCGCCCAGGTACATGAAAGCCGTGTAATCGGAGACACGTGCCGCCTGCTGCATGTTGTGGGTCACGATCAGGATGGTGTACTGCTCCTTGAGTTCATGAATCAGCTCTTCGATCTTCAGCGTCGAGATAGGGTCCAGGGCCGATGCCGGTTCGTCGAGCAGGATGACCTCGGGTTCGATGGCGATGGCGCGAGCGATCACCAGGCGCTGCTGCTGGCCTCCGGACATGCCGAAGGCGTTGTCGTTGAGGCGATCCTTGACCTCATCCCAGAGCGCGGCGCCACGCAGCGAGCGTTCGACGACCTCATCGAGCACCGCTTTATTGTTCACCCCTTGCAAGCGCAAGCCATAGGCCACGTTCTCGTAGATTGACTTGGGGAAGGGGTTGGGCTTCTGGAATACCATGCCCACCTTGCGGCGCAGCTCCGCCACGTCGACCCCGCGCGCGTAGATATCTTCACCGTCGAGCAGGATCTGCCCCTCGATGCGGCAGACGTCGACCAGATCGTTCATGCGATTGAAGCAGCGCAGCAGGGTCGACTTGCCGCATCCTGAGGGGCCGATGAATGCCGTTACCTTGTTGGCTGGTATGTCCAGACTGATACGCTTGAGCGCCTGATCCTTGCCGTAGAACAGATCGAGGTCGCGCACCTGAAACGTCACCTTGCTCATCCCGGTAACGCCGTGGCGACCGGGCGTGGCGGTGGCAGTAGCGGTCATGGAAGTCATCATCTCATTCCTCGTATTCGAATGACCGGTGGCAGCGTACCGCCACCGGCAGGCAGTCGTGTCGGTGGCATCAGTCGGAAGCGGCGCGATAGCGCTCACGCAGCCGATTGCGGATGCTGATGGCGGTCATGTTGAGCACCACGATCAGGATGACCAGAATCAATGCCGTGGCGTAGACCAGCGGCCGTGCGGCCTCGACGTTGGGGCTCTGGAAACCGACGTCGTAGATATGAAAGCCCAGGTGCATGATCTGGCGCTCCAGGTGCACGAACGGGAAGCTTGTATCCACCGGCAGGGTCGGGGCCAGCTTGACCACGCCGACCAGCATCAGCGGTGCCACTTCGCCGGCGGCCCGAGCAATGGCCAGAATCATGCCGGTCATCATGGCAGGGGTGGCCAACGGCACCACCACCTTCCACAGCGTCTCCGACTTGGTGGCACCGAGAGCCAGCGAGCCCTGGCGCACCGATGAGGGAATACGCGCCAGCCCCTCTTCGGTGGAGACGATCACCACCGGCAGGGTCAATAGCGCCAGAGTGAGCGAGGCCCAGATCAGCGCAGGAGAACCGAAGGTCGGCGACGGCAAGCGATCGGCGTAGAAGAGCTGGTCGATGGAGCCACCCAGGGTGTAGACGAAAAACCCCAGGCCGAAGACACCGTAGACAATGGAGGGCACCCCGGCGAGGTTGTACACCGAGATGCGGATCAGGCGCAGCAAGGGGCCCTGTTTGGCATACTCGCGCAGGTAGATGGCCGCCAGCACACCGAAGGGGCTGACGATCAACGACATCAGCAGCACCATGGTCACCGTACCGAAGATGGCCGGGAAGATTCCGCCCTCGGTGTTGGCCTCCCGGGGCTCGCCACTGATGAAGTCCCAGAACCGATAGACATACTCCAGCATCTTGGCCGGAATCGTCATGTCGTTGGGCTTGGTGGCTCGCACGATCTGACCCACATTGATCTGCACTTCGTTGCCACCCGCTACCCTGGCGACCAGGGTATCGCGGCGATTGGCGGCATGCAGTTCGTCCAGCTCGGCCCGCAGTATCTGAAACTCCGCTTCCAGGGAGTCGCGCTCGGCCTGGATACGATCGAAGGTATCCGCCAGTTGGGCCGGGTCAAGGAGCGAGTCGCGGCGCAGCGCTCGCTCTTGCAAGCGCAGCTCCTCCATGCGCGCACTGATTTCCCCGACCTCGCTGCGCTCGATGCGACGAATCTCTCGAAACAGCCGGTTGCTGCGCTCGACCCGGGCCTGCAGCTCTTCCCAGAGCCCCTCGCCCTCGGCCACGACCTGCCCGTTCTCCAGCAGGCGCAGCGGGAAGCCGAAGAAGTCACCCCACTCGCGGCGCTCCAGCACCATGGCATCCGACGGGGCAGACCACTCGCTCATGTGCAGCTCGGGATACCAGGCGAAATCGCGGCCGGTCACATCACGATTACCCTGCTTGATCAGATGCCGGGTGACCAGCGTGTCCTCGCCAAGCTCCGGCGGCACGGCAATGCCCGCATCACGGGCCACCTGCACCGGGATGGTCTGGGAGCGCACATGCTCACCCACCACGACGTGCCCCTGGCCATGGTTGTCGTCGCCGACACGAAACTCCACTACCTCTGCCGGCCAGAAATGGCTGAATCCGCGCACGGCAATCAACCCAAGCAGCCCCAGCACCATGACCATGCAGAGCGCCACCGCCCCGGCGTTCAACCAAATCCACGGGGCCCCGCTCTTGTACCAGTTCTTCATGCTCGACTCCCCGGTTAAAGGCTGCTGTAACGCTTGCGCAGGCGCTGGCGAACGATCTCGGCGGCGGTATTGACCACGAAGGTCAATGCCAGCAGCACCAGGGCGGCAAGGAACAGGACGCGGAAATGCGTGGACCCCACTGCCGTCTCAGGCAGCTCCACGGCGATGTTGGCCGACAGCGTGCGCATTCCCTCGAAGATGTTGAAGTTGATGATCGGGCTGTTGCCGGTGGCCATCAGCACGATCATGGTCTCACCCACCGCGCGGCCGAACCCCATCATCACTGCCGAGAACATGCCGGGGCTCGCGGTAGGCAGTACCACGCCGATCACGGTCTGCCAGCGAGTGGCCCCCAGCGCCAAGGACCCTTGCGTGAGGTGCTTGGGCACGTTGAAAACCGCGTCCTCGGCGATCGAGAAGATGGTGGGAATCACGGCAAAGCCCATGGCAATGCCTACCACCAAGGCGTTTCGCTGGTCATAGGCAATGCCCATGTCGGTCAGCCATTGGCGCATGCTGCCATCGAAGAAGAAAATCTCGACATAGGGGCTGGCCGCCACACAGACCCAGCCCACCAGCAAGATCACCGGCACCAGCAACGCCGCCTCCCAGCCCTCGGGTATGGCCGTGCGCACGCCCTCCGGCAGCAGGCTCCAGGCATAGGCGAAGGCCAGCATCGAAAGCGGCATCAGGATCAGGATGCTGAACACCGCCGGTAGATGGCTTTCAAGAAAAGGTGCCAGCCACAGCCCGGCCAGGAAGCCCAGGATGACCGTGGGCAGCGCCTCCATGATCTCGATGGTCGGCTTGACCTTGCCACGCAGCTTGGGCGTCATGAAGTAGGCCGTGTAGATGGCACCCATCAGCGCCAGCGGCGTGGCGAACAGCATGGCGTAGAACGCCGCCTTCAGCGTGCCGACGGAGAGCGGCACCAGGCTCATCTTGGGTTCGAATTCGTTGCTGCCGGACGATGCCTGCCACACGAAGCGCGGCTCGTCGCGCCCCTCGTACCACACGCGGTTCCACATCGCCTTGAAGGAAAATTCCGGGTGCTGGTTCCAGACTTCGGCCACCTGCAGCCAGTTGTTGTCGTCGACGATCAGCGCATGGGTGTTGACCGGCGAGATAGCCGTCATGCGAACCGGCGATTCGCTCAGACGCTCTCCGAAGAGGTCACGCGCCGAGGTGGCGTAGTGAATGCCCACGTTGCCCCTGTCATCCCCGGCCCAGAAGCCACGGCGCAGATGTTCGGGCGAAATATGCGTGATGGCGCCCTCGTAGCTGGCGAAATCCCGGATCCGCTGCAAGGAGAACTGGTTGTGCTCATCGCGCACGGGGATCCACTGGCTCAATTCACCCGTGCTCGTTCCCGCGATGACCGAGACCGTACCGTTCAGATAGGTCATGTAGGACACATGCCCCCTTGCCGTCACCTGCAGCGCTTCCACATGGCGCACATCGCTGAGGTTGCTGATGTCGAAGTGGTGGATATAGCCGCGATCGTCGGAGACGTAGAGGTGGCGGAAGCGGCCGTCGATGAGGATCTGGCGCGGCTCGCCCTCGATGGCCGGCAAGGAGGCGGTGGTCTGCTCCACGCTCACTTCACCGGTCATCAGGTTCTCTCGGGTACTGAAAGAGCTGACCAGCAGCTCGCCATCCTCGGTGGCGCCCGCGATGTAGGTCCCGCGATCGCTGACCTGCACCCCAAGGACCATGATCGCCCTGCCCTGCGGATCCAGCGTCACGGGGGCATTGCCAAGGGGGGTGGTGAGCTTGGGGGTGATATAGCGCTGGTTGTCCGGGTAGGTGATGGCGTAATCCACCACCCCGAGCGACACTTCGCCGTTATCGAAGCCGTAGGCGATGGACTGGGAGCGCGGCGCTCCGGCAGCGACGGCCGTGACCTGTGCGTCTTCCGGCACTGGCATCTCATGCTCAGAGCGGATGCCGCCATCGGCAATCTCGAAGAAGGTCACCCGGCCATTGCGGTTGAAGGTGGTGCCAAGCTGGTTGTAGCGCTCCAGGCTGAGATGGGCCAGCGCTTCCTGCTCCTGGAGGCCAGGCACCGGGTAGCTGATCTGGGGCGTGACGCTGGCTGGCCGGAACATCGGTGCCACTTCGCTGAACAGGTACACGAAGATCATCGCCAGGGCACCGACGACGCCGATGCCGGCAATGCCGATACCGTAGCGCGACAGGTTATCCTTCAGGGAACGCCGCTTGCGCAGGCGTTCGCGACGCTCTTTGCTCGGCAGTAGAGAGACTCGGCCTAGGGCACCCGTCGGCAAGGCGGGCGGGTACTCTGGCGACTGGGAGATATCATTCATGATAGCGGTGCAGTCCCGACGTATGGCTGTGTACCGCGGAGGTTAGGCGCCCTTCATGACATCCTTGTGACAGCCCTGTCATCTTCCTCCACGAAAACAGCAAGGGCGCCCGAAGGCGCCCTCGCGGCGTCATGCCTGCTGGACCTATCAGTCCAGGCCCAGCTCAGCACGTACGCGGCTTGCAACGGATTCCGGCAGCGGGATGTAGCCATCACGCTCGGTGACCGCCTGCCCCTGCCTGGAGAGCACCATGCGCAGGAACTCAGCCTGCTGCGGCGCCAGCTCTTCGTTGGGGTGCTTGTTGACATACACCATCAGGAAGCGAGCCAACGGATAATTGCCAGAAGCGGCATCTTCCGGCGTGGCCTCGTAAGCCTGGCCACCCTGCTCGCGCGACAGCGGTACGGCGCGCACGCTGGAAGTCATGTAGCCAATGCCGGAGTAACCAATACCGTTGATCGACTCGCTGACGCCCTGCACGACCGAAGCCGAGCCCGGCTGTTCATTGATGGAGGCCTTGAAATCGCCGCCACACAATGCGTTTTCCTTGAAGTAGCCATAGGTACCGGAGACGGCGTTACGGCTGTAGAGCGCGAAGTCCCGGTTGCTCCAGGCGCCGTCCAGGCCCAGCTGCCCCCAGCGCGTGATGTCTTGGTCGTAGCCGCAGCGGCGGGTCTCGGAGAAGATCGCATCGACCTGCGGAATGCTCAGGCTTTCGATCGGGTTATCCTGATGCACGTACACGGCCAGCGCATCGATGGCCACCGGCACCATGGTCGGCGGATAGCCATGACGGTTCTCGAAGGCCTCGATTTCAGAGGAGTTCATCTCGCGGCTCATGGGACCAAAGTTAGAGGTTCCTTCGGTCAGCGCGGGCGGTGCCGTGGAAGAGCCGGCCCCCTGGATCTGGATATTGACGTTGGGATAGAAACTGGCGAACTCCTCGGCCCACAGCGTCATCAGGTTGTTGAGGGAATCCGAGCCGATGCTGGTCATGTTGCCGGAGATACCACTGACCCGCTCGTACTCGGGCAGTTCGGCCATGGCCTGGGTGGAAAGCAGCGAGGCACCAATGATGGCAGCAGCCATTACCTTCAGTTTCATCTTTGTCTCCGCTAGTTCAGCGCTGTCGTCGCAGCCTTGGGGGTCGAACACGCATCCCGTGTCTCGATGGAGTGACTATAGGGCTACGAAATGACACTTGAGTGACATCGACGAAAGGCAAGATGAATCTTGTGTGACAGTGACTGAGCCGTTTGCCGCATAACGCGGTCATGCATGCACGGGCCGCCCCGCCAGGCGCGAGAGCATGACGTTGCCGAACAGCGAGGCGGCCAGCATGGTCAGCACCATGGGCCACAGGTTCTCGATCTCGAAGGCACCGACCATCACCCCGGCCAGCGCCGCGGCACCGAACTTGGCCGCCCCCATGAAGGCCGTGGCGGTGGCGCTGACATGGCCGAAGCGATCCAGCAGCAGCGACATGGCATTGGGCGTGACCAGCCCGAGCATGGCGGAATAGAACATCACGAGCACCACCACCACGGGCAGCGAAGCCAGCCCCAGCGCCACGGCAACCACCAGCAGCAGCGCCGCGATGCCCTGCCCCCCCAGGCCAAGGAAGAGGTTCTGCAGCGGCGCACGGCGCTTCAGCAGCGCGATGTTGATACGGTTGGAGGCGGCAATGACCACCACATTGCAGCCCAGTACGAAGGGGTAGCTGGCCGGCGACAGGCCGAAATACTCCATGTAGACGAAGGGCGAGGCGGTGACGAAGGCAAACAGGCCGCCGAACGAAGCCGCCACGGCGCAGACGTATCCCATGCCCTCACGGTGGCGCACCAGGCTGGTATAGTGGCCGAGCACCTGGCGGAACGAAGCGGTCGGCTGGTTGGGAGGGCGCGTCTCGGGCAGCCGCGTGCCCATCAGCCACAGCAGGAAGGCGGCATAAGCCGCCAGGAACACGAAGATCAGCCACCAGTCCGCGAGGTAGAGCAGCCCGCTGCCCACCACCGGCGCCACCAGGGGGGCCAGCATCATGACCATGGCCATGGTCGAGAGCACGCTCGCGGCCTCGCGACCGCTGAAGCAGTCGCGCACGATGGCCGCCGAGTTGACCACGCAGGCGCCACCTCCCAGCGCCTGCACGAAGCGCCAGGCCAGCAGCTCGCCCAGCGAATCGATGGCGGTGATCGCCAGGCTGGCGAGCAGGAAGACCACCAGTCCGCCGAGCAGGATCGGCCGCCGACCGTAGCGGTCCGACAGCGGCCCGAACAGCAGCTGGCCGATGGCAAAACCGGCCAGGAAGACGCTGATGGAGAGTTCGGCATGGTGGATGCTGGTACCCATGTGGTCGGCCAGGGCCGCCATGGCCGGCAGGTAGGCATCGATGGCGAAAGGTGCCAGGGCCGTATTCACGGCGGCCAGTATCGCCACGCGTCGAGCGGTGAGAATCAAGGCAACTCCGTGTCGGTGGAGGATCGGCGCATATCGCTAGTCGGCTAATGATAGCGCAGGCCATCCACCCCTGCCCCTGCCGTTCGACTGTTACCGATTTCAACGGCTTGCTAAAGTGGCCTGACCCACACACTCAGGAGCAATACACCATGGCAGAGGACCTGCTGACACAACTCAAGGGGATGAGCACGGTGGTGGCCGATACGGGTGACATCGACGCCATTCGCCGCTTCGAGCCCACCGATGCCACCACCAACCCCTCGCTGATCCTGCAGGCCGCCCAGCACGAGGGCCGCCGCGAGCGCCTGGGCGAGATCGCCCGCCAGGCCACCGACATCGACGACGCCCTGGATGCCGTCGCCGTCGAGATCGGCAGCGAGATCAGCTCCCTGGTGCCGGGCTACGTCTCCACCGAGGTCAGCGCACGCCTCTCCTTCGATACCGACGCCACCCTCAATCGCGCCCGCTCGCTGATCGAGCGCTACGACCGCCATGGCATCGGCCCCGAGCGCATCCTGGTCAAGGTGGCCGCCACCTGGGAAGGCATTCGCGCCGCCCGCCAGCTGGAACGCGAAGGCATACGCACCAACCTGACGCTGCTGTTCAGCTTCGTTCAGGCCCAGGCCTGTGCGGACGCCGGCGTCACGCTGATCTCTCCGTTCGTGGGCCGGATTCTCGACTGGTACCGCGCCGAATGGCCCGACGCCGACTTCAGCGGCGACAACGACCCCGGCGTGAAGTCGGTCAAGAAAATCTACGAGCACTACAAGGGCCACGGCTATGGCACCATCGTGATGGGTGCCAGCTTCCGCAATACGGGCGAGATCGTCGCCCTGGCGGGCTGCGACCGGTTGACCATCTCCCCCGCCCTGCTCGAGGAGCTGGCGGACACCCGCCAGCCACTTGAGCGCCGCCTCTCGCCCAGCGGCGCCGAGACCTCGGCCCCCGAGCCGCTGGACGAGGCCGAGTTCCGCTGGGCCCACAACGAGGATGCCATGGCCACCGCCAAGCTGGCCGAAGGCATTCGCCGCTTCACCGACGACCAGCGCAAGCTGGAAAAGCTGCTCGGCGAGCTGCGCGAAGGTCGCGGCTGAGCGACGCCACCGCCGGCGCTGCCCTGGTGGCGCCGGATGTCACGTCATTCGAGCCTGATAATCGAAAAGCTTGACCGCGGCCTGGCGGCTCGGGTCAGGGGGGGCGGGACGGGGTCAATGGTGGGTGTGCGAGGCGGCTTCCTGGGCTTCCAGCATCTCCACCAGGGGCTGGAACTCCTCGCGGTTGTGCTCGCTCATCCGCATCAGGATGCGATGGGCCTCCAGGATACGCTGGCGCGTCGCCTCGAGGTCGGCCGGCACCTCGGGCAGGTCGCAAAGCGCGCAGCCTTCGGTGATCGGCGCATCGACCATGGCGAAGAACTGCGTGAACCCCATCACTTCCAGCATGCGCTTCACGTCGGGGTTGTCCACCACGATGGTCGGCTTGTAGGTGATGCGATCCTTGACCGCCATGGCCACCTTGGCGAGAAAGCCCAGCGCCGTCGAATCGACGTTGCTCGCTTCGCGCAGATCGATGATCAAGGACTGCAGCCCCGGGGTCCTGGCCAGCTGTTGCGCCTGCGTATCCAGGGTGGCACACAGGGTAAGCCGAACATCGCCGCAGAGCTTCAGAACGAAGACACCGGAGTCGAACGCCGCCTTGATGCGGCCTTCATTCGTGATCATTGCCAAATCCGCTCAACATCATGATCGTAAGATCATCAGGCAACTCCTGGCCGCCGCCCCCCTCGCCGTCTTCATCGACGTCACCAGGGGTAACCAGGGCCAGACCATCGCGAAAACGTTCCAACGTGGTGCAGGTCAGAACTCGCTGCTCGAGCTCCCTGAGCCGCAAGTCGAGCGTTTCGCCCGGCAAGCACTCCAGTATACCATCCGAACACAACCATAACCGGAAGTGCTGCGGTAACCCATACGTCAAACGTGGATAGTCCACGCCGGGAAACAGTCCCACCGGCATGCCTTCACCTGGCAATTCAATCACTTCGCCGTTGGCCACCAGCAGCGGCTTGGGCAGCTGGGCGCCAATCGAGTAATGCAGGCAGGCGTCTTCGCGGTCGATGACACCCACGAACAGGGTCGCATGCTTGCCGATGCCGGTCTCCAGCAGCTCCTGATTCAGCGCCTTCAACCAGCGTGCCGGCAGCGCCTCGGGGTGTTGCCCATCCCACTCGCCCAGCCACCGGTTGCACAGGTACTTGAGCAACACCGTCACGAAGGCCGAAGAAGCACCGTGGCCGGACACATCGGCAAAGTAGAACAGGGTGAAGCGTTCGTCAAAGCGCTGGAAGTCGAGAAAGTCGCCGGAAAGGTAGAGCGAGGGCCTCAGCCAGTAGTCGCAGACGACGTCATTGGCGGCCTGGTGCGGGGGGGGCAACAGCTTGCGCTGGATCTGGCCTCCGGCCTGCTGGTCCAGGCGCAGCAGGGCCAGGTGCGTTTCGAGGCTTTCGTTGAGCTCCTCGAGGTGCTGGTTGAGCTGGGCCAGCCTTTCGCGATCGCGGGCCCGCTCATCCTCGAGCCTGTGCAGTTCGATCGCCTTGCGGATCATGCGCCGCAGCAGCTGCCCGTGGCGCATCGGCTCGACCACGTAGTCCACCAGCCCAACATCCACCGCGGTGAGCAGGTCGGCGTCCAGGCGCGAATCGCTCACCACCACCGTCGGCAGGCGCTCGGTCAGCTTCGCCCACTCAAGGCTCGGCACTGTCCGGGCATGGGCCACTACCAGCGAGATCTCCCGCGGCAGGTCCTCCAGCCGCTCGGCGGCGAGCACGGCCAGGCCATCTCGCGCGATGGTATCGGCCAGGGCGTCACGATATGCGCCCGGCTCATCGAGTACGCCTATCAGCGGCTTGGCTACATCCATCGGTTCGGGCCTCAGTCGGCGAACTCGGCGTCGTCAAAGTCGGCATCGTCGAAATCGAAGTCGAAGTCGTCACTGGCAAACGGGTCGTCGCCCAGCTCGCCGTCGCTGACCTCGAAGCGTCGACGCTGCAGGTAGGCATCGCGAATGAAGACATAGCGATCGCCGCGAATCAGCGCCTCCTGGTCGAGGAAACCCGCACGCATGTCGACGATACGCAGGGCGGTGAGTCCGTAGCGTACCGCATCGTCGTCAACGTAGTAGACCGGGTAGGTCATGGTATCCACGGGCTGGCCCACGGTATCACGCACCGTGCTCGGCCCGAGGAACGGCAATACCAGGTAGGGACCTTCGGTCACCCCCCAGACGCCCAGCGTCTGGCCGAAGTCCTCGTCGCGCCCGGTAATGCCCATGTGGGTCGCGAAATCCCAGAGCCCGGCGATACCCACGGTGGAGTTGATCACGAAGCGCGAGGTGGCGATCCCCGCATTGCCCGGCTTGCCCTGCAACAGACTGTTGAGCGCGGTACGAAGTTCGCCCAGGTTGGAGAAGAAATTGCCGACCCCGGTCTGCACCGGCTGCGGCGTGACGGTGCGATAGCCACGCGCCACCGGCTTCAACACGGCCCGGTCGACGACCTCATTGAAGGCGAACACGCGACGGTTGAAGCCTTCCCAGGGGTCGTCCGGGTGACGGTCTTCCACCGCCACGCGCCCCGCACAGCCGGCCAGCATGGCCACAGCCGCCAAGGCCACCAGTGCCCGGGTGAGAATACCGGTCTGCTTCACGACCATCGGGTTCGTCTCCTCAAGATTGTCGCCAGCGGGCGCGTCAAGCGCGCCGCACCACGATGCAGCCGGCACTGTACCCGGCACCGAAGGAACAGACCACCCCAATGGCGCCGGAAGCAAGATCCTCGCGGTGGAGATGGAAGGCGATGATCGAGCCCGCCGAGCTGGTGTTGGCGTAGCGGTCGAGAATGATCGGTGCCTCGCCCGGCGCCGGGTCGCGCCCCAGCACGCGCCGCGCGATCAGGTCGTTCATGTGGTGGTTGGCCTGGTGCAGCCACATCCGCGCAAGATCCTGGCCGCTCAGCCCCAGGCTCGCCAGATGGTCGCTGATCAGGGCGGCCACCATGGGGCAGACCTCCTTGAACACCCGCCGCCCCTCCTGCACGAACAGCTTGTCGGTGGCCAGGGGATCGCTGTCGGTGACCCGATTGAGGAAGCCGGCATTGTTGCGGATCGCATTGGAGAAGCGCGTGACCAGGCGCGTGCCGAGGATCTCGTAGCGCGAGGCGGCGGTGGCCAGCGCCGCGTCTTCCAGCACGATGGCGGTGCAGGCGTCGCCGAAGATGAAGTGGCTGTCGCGGTCGCGGAAATTAAGGTGCGCCGAGCAGATCTCGGGATTGACGACCAGCGCCCGCCTGACGTTGCCGGCGCGAATCGCGTTGGCCGCGAGATCGATGGCGAAGGTGGCCGAGCTGCACGCCACGTTCATGTCGAAGGCGAAGCCCGCCGCACCAAGCCGGGCTTGCAGCTCGACCGCCACGGCGGGATAGGGCCGCTCGAGGTTGGAGCAGGCCACGATGATCATGTCGATGTCGGTGGCCTCAACGCCGGCGGCGGCCAAGGCCTGGTGCGCCGCCTTGAGCCCCATCTCGCACTGGATGGAGGGCTCGTCGTTGCTGCGCCGGGGCAGGTTCGGGCGCATGCGCTCGGGGTCGAGGATGCCGGCGGCATCCATCACGAAGCGGCTGTGGATCCCCGAGGCCTTGACGATGAATTCGCTGCTGGAATAGGGCAGGGGATCACGCTCGCCCGCCTCGATGGCGGCGGCGTGGCGGGTGTTCTCGGCATCCACCCAGGCATTGAACGAGGCCACCAGGGCATCGTTGTCGATGGCGTGCTCCGGCGTAAACAGGCCCGTACCGGTCATCACGACGTCTTTCATCTTTATCTCCCTCGTGCGGTGTCTCTACCGCGGATGTTTGCACCGGCATACCGCTGCGATCGGTCATCGTTCTCATCTTTCAGCGCGGCAGCGCTCAGCGCTGCCCCACCAGCTCGGCCCAGCGGCGCTCCAGGCGCTTCTCCGAAACCGGCATGCGCGTGCCCAACTGCTGCGCAAACAGCGAAACGCGCAGCTCCTCGATCCACCAGCCGAACTCCACCAGCTCGGGGTCCTCGTGGCCGCCGCGCCGCTGGCTCTCGCGGCGGGCCGCCAGCCGCGCCTGGAAATCCTGCACGGCCTGCATGTGCATCTGGTCGCGCATGCGCTCGCGCGGCGCCTTCTCAAGGCGAATCAGGGCGGCTTCCATGTAACGAGGATACTCCGCCAGCCACTCGCCCGCCTCGCCCACGAAGCCGGGATGCACCAGCCGCTGCATCTGCGCCTTGAGATCACTGTATACCAGGGCGAGCGCCAGGTTCAGGTTCCCCTTCAGCGCCTTGGTCACCGCCAGGTGCCCTTCCAGGGCGGACTTGAGCGTCGCCACCAGCGCCTCGGCGCTCGGCACCAAGGTATCGCGCACGGCGTCGAGTCGCGCTTCGAGGTCGTCGGCGCTGCGCGGCAGCGGCGCCACGCCCACCGTGCGCGTGAATACCGCCTCGACCACGTCGTCGACCAAGGCGCGCTTGCTGCCCACCTTGGCGAACAGCAGTGCACAGGTTTCCAGACCCTTGAGTCGCTCGATGGCACGCACCTGCTCCGGCAGCCGCGTCATGGCCAGGCGCGCCACGCCGCGACGGTGCGCCTGCTCCGCCTTGCCGGGGTGGTCGTACAATTCGATCCGGAAGGCCTCGCCCTCCCTCACCAGCGCCGGGAAGGCCTCGACGCGGATGCCGGCCTGCGTGGTCACGCGCGACTCTGGCAGCGGCGCCGCCGGCAAGCCATCGACGGCGGGCGCCTCGCTGGCCTCGGCGGCGAGGGCCCGCGCGCCCTCGCCGGCGGCCTCTTCGAAGCGCCGCTCGAGGGCGTGCACGTCGCGCCCTTGCCCCAGGGTCTTGCCCTGGTGGTCGACGACGCGCACGTTCATGGTCAGGTGCGGGTCGAGCTGGTCCGGACGCCAGTCGTCGGGGTGCACGCGCGCCCCGGTGCGCCGGCGCAGGAATTCGCCCAGCGCCTCGGTGAGCGGCATGTCGTCGGGCGTGAGTGTTTCCAGCGCCGCATCGACCCAATCGGGAATCGGCACCACCTGGCGGCGGATCGCCTTCGGCAACGACTTGAGCAGGGCAATGCATTTTTCGCGCAACAGCCCCGGCACCAGCCACTCCAGCCGCGCCCGCGGCAGCTGCGGCAGCATCGCCGCCGGCACCGTCAGCGTCACGCCGTCGTCCGGCGCGCCGGGTTCGAAACGATAACTGAGCGGGTAGCGCACCCCGTTCAGGGTCAGTTCGTCGGGATACTGGGCGGCAGTGACCTCGGCGGCGTCGCGGGCCAGCAGCGCGGCGCGTTCGAACTTGAGCACATCCGGGTCCGCGGCCTCGGCCTTGCGCCGCCACGCCTCGAAGCCCTTGCCGTTGACGACCTGCTCGGGGATGCGCTCGTCGTAGAAGGCGAGCAGCGTCTCCTCGTCGACCAGGATGTCGCGCTTGCGCGCGCGATCCTCAAGCTCCTCGACCTCTTCGACCAGGGCGCGATTGTAGTCGAAGAACTCCCCCTTGGTGCGAAATTCACCCTCCACCAGGGCCCGGCGGATGAACAGCTCGCGCGACTCGGCGGGGGCGATCGGCCCGTAGTGCACGCTGCGGCCGGCCACGATGGGCAGGCCGAACAGCGTGACCTGCTCCTTGGCCACCACCTGGGCCCGCTTCATTTCCCAGTGGGGATCGCTGTAGCTGCGCTTGACCAGGTGCCCGGCCGCGGGCTCGATCCACTGCGGTTCGATCCTGGCGACCATGCGTGCGAACAGCCGCGTGGTCTCCACCAGTTCGAAGGCCATCAGCCACTTGGGTGCTTTCTTGGCCACGCCGGAGCCGGGGTGGATGACGAACTTGCGGTTGCGCGCGCCGAGGTACTCACGGTTTTCGATGAGCATGCCCAGGTGCGACAGCAGCCCCGGCAGCAGCGCCTGGTGCAGCCGCACGGCGTTCTGCCGCCTGGCCTGCTGCCTTGCCTGGTCATCCTCGGGCAAGGCAGCAGGCGGCGGGACCTCGATCTCCATCTCGCGCAGCAGCTGGCGCAGCTGGCGGAAGGTGTCGTGCCATTCGCGCAGGCGCAGGTAATTGAGGTAGTGCTCCTTGCACCAGCGCCGCAGGCGGTTGCCGGAGAGCTCCTCGCGGGCCGCCTCGAAGCCCTGCCACAGGTTGAGCAGGGCCACGAAGTCGGAGTCCGGATCCTGCCAGCGGCGGTGCGCCTGGTCGGCCGCCTCGCGCTTCTCCGCCGGGCGGTCACGCGGATCCTGCACCGCCAGCGCCGAGACGACCACCAGCACGTCGCGCAGGCCGCCCTGCTCGGCCCCCGCCAGTACCATGCGCGCCAACCGCGGGTCGATGGGCAGGCGGGCGAGCTTGCGCCCCATTGGCGTCAGGCGATTGCCCTCGTCCACCGCGCCCAGCTCGAACAGCAGCCGGAAGCCGTCCTTGATGAAGCGCGAGTCGGGTGGGTCGACGAAGGGAAAGCGTTCGATGTCGCCGAGCTTGAGCGACAGCATCGACAGGATCACCGAGGCCAGGTTGGTGCGTCGGATCTCGGGGTCGGTGAATTCGGGCCGGGAAAGGAAGTCCTCCTCGTCATAGAGGCGGATGCACACGCCTTCGGCCACCCGGCCGCAGCGCCCCTTGCGCTGGTCGGCGCTGGCCTGGCTGACCGGCTCCACCGGCAGGCGCTGGATCTTGGAGCGGTAGCTGTAGCGGCTGATGCGCACCAGCCCCGGATCGATCACATAGCGAATGCCGGGCACGGTGAGCGAGGTCTCGGCGACGTTGGTGGCCAGCACGATGCGCCGCCCGGCGTGGGGCGCGAAAACGCGGTTCTGCTCGGCGTTGGAGAGCCGCGCATAGAGCGGCAGGATCTCGGTGGCCTTGAGGTCGGCGCGGCGCAGGGTGTCGGCGGTCTCGCGGATCTCGCGCTCGCCGGGCAGGAACACCAGGATGTCGCGCGGGCCATGGAACCAGCGCTTGTCTCGCTCGATCTGCTCGACCTCCTCCACCGCATGGAGGATGCCCTCCTGCAGGGTGCGGTCGGCCTCGTCTTCCTCCTCGCGCACCAGCGGGCGATAGCGCACCTCCACCGGATAGGTGCGCCCCGAGACCTCCACCACCGGCGCCGGCCTGGGCTCACCGTCATCGCCCGGCAGGCTGAAGTGCTCGGCGAAGCGCGCCACGTCGATGGTGGCCGAAGTGATGATCAGCTTGAGCTCCGGCCGGCGCGACAGCAGCCGCTTGAGGTAGCCGAGCAGGAAGTCGATGTTGAGGCTGCGCTCGTGGGCCTCGTCGACGATGATCGCCTCGTAGCGGGTCAGGTCCGGGTCGTGGCGGGTCTCGGCCAGCAGGATACCGTCGGTCATCAGCTTGACCAGGGTGTCGTCGCCGGTCTGGTCGGTGAAGCGCACCTGGTAGCCCACCAGCTCGCCCAGCGGCACTTCCAGCTCTTCGGCCAGGCGCGTGGCCACCGAGCGCGCCGCGAGCCGCCGCGGCTGGGTGTGGCCGATCAGCCCCCGGCGCCCCAGGCCCAGTTCCAGGCACAGCTTGGGCAGCTGGGTAGTCTTGCCCGAGCCGGTCTCGCCGGCCACCACCACCACCTGGTGCCCGCTCAGGGCGGCCAGGATATCCTCGCGGCGCTCGGCGACCGGCAGCTCGGGGGGGTAGTTCAACGCGACCGGCTGAGCGAACCGACGCGCGGCCAGGGCGGCGGAGCGCGCCTGCGCCGCGGCGATCTCCTCGAGCCCACGGTCGATGGGCTTGCCTTCCTTGAGCCGACGCTCCAGGCCGCCCAGGCGGCGTGCAAGCGCAGGCCGGTCGCGCAGCATGACCTCGCCGAGACCACGGCGCAGGCACTCGAGGGTGGGTGGCGGGTCGGCCCGTCTAGCGTCGGATCGGTTCTGGGAGCTCACGCACGTCCTCGCACCATGGAAAATAAGCTGCCCGCGCCGGCCTGAGCCGGAGCGGGCAGAGATTGTAACGCCGGCGGCCCGGTCGCCGCCAATCCGATCCGGCGGCGACGCCTGCACCCGCGGGCCGTCAAGCCGTCAGGCCGTCTCTTGCTTGGCCAGCTCCTCGTCGCGCAGCTGGCGACGCAGCACCTTGCCGACGTTGGTCTTGGGCAGCTCGTCGCGAAACTCGACGTGCTTGGGCACCTTGTAGCCGGCCAGCTCCTTCTTGCACCACTCGCGCAGGCTCTTCTCGTCGAGGTTTTCATCACGCGCCACCACGAACAGCTTGACCGCCTCGCCGCTGTTCTCGTCGGGCACGCCCACGGCGGCCACCTCCACCACGCCCGGGTGGGCGGCCACGACATCCTCGACCTCGTTGGGATAGACGTTGAAGCCGGAGACCAGGATCATGTCCTTCTTGCGATCGACGATCTTGATGTAGCCATCCTCCTGCAGCACGGCGATGTCGCCGGTGGAGAACCAGCCGTCATCGCTCAGCACCTTGGCGGTCTCGTCGTCGAGATTCCAGTAGCCCTTCATGACCTGCGGCCCTTTCACGCACAGCTCGCCGGGCTCGCCCAGCGGCAGGGTGTTGCCGTCGGCGTCGACCACCTTAACGGTGGTGCCCGCCACCGGCTTGCCGATGGTGCCGAGCTGGATAGCATCGACGGGGTTGAAGCTCACCACCGGCGAGGTCTCGGTCAGGCCATAGCCTTCGGCGATGGAGCAGCCGGTGATGTCCTCCCAGCGCTGCGCCGCGACCTTGGTCAGGGCCATGCCGCCGGAAATCGTCAGGTGCAGCCGCGAGAAATCGAGCTGGCGAAAGTCGTCGCGGTTGCACAGGGCGTTGAACAGGGTGTTCAGGCCAATGAAGGCCGTGAACTGCACCTTCTGCAGCTCCTTGACGAAATTGGGCAGGTCGCGCGGGTTGGTGATGAGGATCGAGTGGTTGCCGGTCTTCATCAGGAACAGGCAGTTCACCGTGAAGGTGTAGATGTGATAGACCGGCAGCGGCGCGATCACCACCTCCTTGCCCTCGTCGAGGCCCGGGCCGATGGCCGCCTCGGCCTGGAGCATGTTGGCCACCAGGTTGCAGTGGGTCAGCATGGTGCCCTTGGGCATGCCGGTGGTACCCCCGGTGTACTGCAGGGCCGCGATATCGTCGAGCTCGCGCTGTACTTCGCGATGCGTGCTCGATGCCCCGGCCTTGAGCGCCTTGCGAAACGATACCGCCTTCGGCAGCGAATAGGACGGCACCATCTTCTTGACGTGCTTGACCACGGCGTTGATCAGCAGGCGCTTGGGGAAGCCGTGCATGTCGCCAAGCTCGGTGACCAGCACGTGCTCGATATCGGTACGCTCCAGCACCCGCTCGAGCTTGTCGGCCATGTTGGCCAGGATCACGATGGCCTTGGCCCCCGAATCCTTGAACTGGTGCGCCATCTCGCGCTCGGTATAGAGCGGGTTGGTATTCACCACCACCAGGCCCGCGCGCATGGCACCGAACACTGCCACCGGGAACTGCAGCACGTTGGGCAGTTGGATGGCGATGCGATCGCCCGGCTGCAGCCGCGTCTCGTTCTGCAGCCAGGCCGCGAAGTTGGCCGAAAGGCGGTCGAGATCCTTGAAGGAAAGAGTCTGGCCCATGCAGCTGAAGGCCGGCTTGTCGGCAAACCGCCCCACCGCCCCATGGAATACATCCATGAGCGACCGGTATTCGTCCATGCCCTTCAGCTCAGGCCCGTTCAGCATCTGCGCGTTGTGTTGCTCGTTCATTGGCGATATCTCCACAGCATGTCGATGTCGGTCGCTCACCCCACAGCATCGACGTTTTTATTGTGACAGCCCCTTACGATATACCAGGGGTCGCGCCACTGTAAAACGCACGATTCAAACAGATGTTGGCCTAAAAAGGCATTCCTCTTTGGGTGAGATTTATCCTTCAAGCTGGGCAAGAGCCAAGGGAAAGGCAAGTTGCGTTGCAATGGGCGACCTCTTGCAGCAGAGGGTCACGCCCCCTGCTGTTCGGCGGTGTAGCGGGCCACGATCCGCCCCTGGTGCCATACCAGCAGTTCCCCGGGCCGCATGCGCACCCAGGCTTCGTTGCTGGTCAGGGGTTCGGTGGCAATCACCGAGACGACATCGGCGGGCGTGGTGTGCTCGGCGAAATTGACGGTCAGCTCGGCATCGGAGAGCTCCGCCTGGCCGAACGGTGCCCGCCGCGTGATATGCGCCAGCTTGGTCGAGCAGAAGGTATAGAGATAGTCGCCATCGGCCAGCAGCATGTTGAACACGCCGAGTGCACGCAGCTCCTCGCACAGGGCGTGGAGGCGCAGCCAGCAGGCCTGGCGCTGCGCGTCGTCGGCATCCGGCAGGTGGGGGAATTGCTCGCGCAGCGCGCCCAGCAGCCAGCAGAAGGCGTGCTCGCTGTCGGTGTCCCCGACGGGGTGATAGAAGGCCAGGGGGAGCTTTTGCCACGCCTCCAACTGGCCATTGTGGGCGTAGCACCAGGTCTTGCCCCACATTTCCCGCGTGAAGGGGTGGGTGTTGGCAAGCCGCACCCCGCCCACGTTGGCCTGTCGAATATGGCTGATCACGATGCGCGACTTGATCGGATAGTCGGTGATCAGCCGGGCGATCGGCGAGCGAACCGAGGGATGGGGGTCGCGAAAATCGCGGTAGCCCCCCGCCTCGTAGAAGGCGATGCCCCAGCCATCCCGATGCGGGCCCGTACCGCCGCCGCGATTCAGGAAACCGGTAAAGCTGAAACAGATATCGGTGGGCACGTTGGCACTCATGCCCAGCAGTTCACACATGCGGCTCCTCCCGTTTCACTGAGCGGCGTCGACGCCGCCCCTGCCATAGCACGACCAGTGCCAGCACCAGCCCGGCTACCAACGCCCAGAGCCACGCCGGCCGCAGCCCGGTGGCGCTGGCGTCCGCGCCGGGCGGGCGCCACATCCGCCAGCGCTCCTGCGCCACCCTGGGCAGGTGCTGGAGCGTGGCGATCAATCGCTCCACGCCTGCCGGCAGCCGTGGGGCTGCCTCGCGCGGCTCGCGCGGCTCGCGCACCGGCGCCAGCTCCTCGTGGAAGCGCTCGACACCGAGACGCACCGGCCCCTCGGCCCGATCGAGCCCGGTGGCGCCTTCCGGGAACAGCAGCAGGCGTGGCAGCGTGAGCTCCCGGCTCTGCCCTTCCAGCGTCACCCGTGCGCGCAGCAGCAGCGGCTGGCTGACGCTCTCGTCCAGCTCGGGCAGCGCAATGCGCCACTGCCCCGCCGCCTCGGGCCTGGCGTCGAGGCGCGCCCCCTGCAGCAGGCCGTGCAGCTCGGTGTTGTCATGGTTGAGTGCGGGATGCTCGGCCTTGAGGACTACCTCGCCCTGGGCCGGTTCGTGTCGCGCCGCGATGGCCGCCAGCACGTTGACCGGCTGCACGCGCTGGCGGCGAAATCCCTGTCCTTCGGCGCGCACCAGCAGCCTGGCCGTGCCGGTCAGCGCAGGCGCCGGAAGCTCCCCAACGAAGTGTCCTGCCTCCTGCTGCAGCGTTATCCGCGACTGCACCGTCCCCCTGTCGTCATGAAGCTCGGCATACATGCTCAGGTAGGCAGGCAGGTCCTCAGGTGGCACATCGCCGCGCTCATCCGCCAGCCAGGCCTCCACCGGCACGCCGAAGCCCAGATAGAGCGTATTCGGAATACGCGCCGTGCGCAGGTGCAGCGGTGCCACGCTGACCCGGCTGTCGCTGCCGAGGCCGCCCTCCACGCGCCACTGGCCGGGCATCGGCGACGGCACCTGCACCAGATCGTAGCGCGGAGTACTGCGCCAGCTGGCAGCGGCGGGCGGTGCGTCGGCCCGGTAGCGCTGGCCGTCTGGCGCCACCAGCACCGGAGGCTCCTCGCCGTGGAACAGCAACGCCGTGAACGCCTCCAGCCCAGGTTCGACCAGAAAGCGATCGTCGGTCAGCGGTACGCGATCGCTCGGCACGATACGATCGACGATGGCGAGGAAGGCGGTGAGCAGCTCCTCGGGCGTCGCCACGGTGGCCGATAGCCCGCCCGTCTGCTGCGCCAGCTCCTCCACCAGCTCGCCGTCGGCGGCGGCAGAAAAGGCGATGGCATGCACCACCGTCTCTTGGGCCGCCAGCAGGGGTGCCGCCTCGTCCAGCAGGGCCGCTCGCGAGGCCGCGTCGATGTGGGGCTTGGGGCCGCGCCAGGCAGGCAGGTCGATGACCCCGTCGGTCAGCAGCACCAGGTGTCGAGACCCGCTCGACGGCGCCGAGGCGGCTTCACGCACGGCGAACTCGATGTCGGTGAACTGCTGGTAGTCGACCAGCTCCGCCGACAGCCCCCGGGCCCTTTCCCGCCAGGCCTCGTCCACCCTGGCCAGCGGCAGCGGATTGGCAGGGTATTCGCCGAAGGTCCAGATCCCCGCCACGACGCCATCCGGCAACAGGTCGACCAGCAGCTCGAGGGCCTCCCCTGCCAACTGGTCCGGGTCATTGTCCCGCATGCTTCCCGACACATCGATGATGATGCGGATGTCGTGGCGATCCTCCTGCGCCACCGGCTCAGCCTGCAGGCCGCTCGACAGCAGCACGGCCGCCACCAGGCCAGCCAGCCCCAGCCAGCCCCCGCGATGCCTACCCCATACCCTCCCCATCGAGGCTCCCTAGCCGACTCGCGGCTCCCGGCGCACCTGCGGCTTGCGGGCCTGCCGGCCTTCTTGCTCGCTGCGCCTGTTGTTGTTCTTGCCCTTCCCCTTGGTGCTGGCGCCCTTCCGCGGCGCCTCTTCGTCTGCCACTGGCGAACGCAGCCACCACCACTGCAGCAGGCCGAAGGCGACCCCCAGCCCGGCGCCGGCTGCCACCAGCAAGCCAGAGGCCAGTACCCCCGACAGGTTGCGCTCGAGGAACGCCACCGCGGCCACCACCAACGCCGGCGCGAAGCCGGTATAGAATTCCCCCTCTTCGACCAGCGGCAGCCTGAAGCGCGTCGGCACCCACAGCATGCCCGCCACCGCCCAGGTGATGGGCAGGCGCAAAAGGCGCGGCAGGAAGGCCAACCCCAGGTAACCGGTGACCAGCACAACCAGCGACAAACCCAGATAGGTCAGCCATAGTAGGGACATCGAGTCGGTCGTCAGCATCGACACCTCATTTCGTATGACGACCCGCCATGTCGCGGATCGTAGAGGATGGAAATCTTCATCGAGTATGGTACACGCGCACCAATGAAAGCACAGCCGCCTCATCGCACTGCTCCCGCTTCCGACCCCGCCCGGGAACCCTCCCCCGTTGCACGCTTCCGCCGCGCCGGCGACCCCGAATGGCACTGGCTGGAGGAGCGCGACGACCCCAGCGTCCCGGCCTTTCTCGACGCGGCCAACGCCGAGTCCAAGGCCTGGCTGGCGCCACTGGAAGGCCTGATCGAACGCCTCTACCACGGCCACCTGGCACGGCGTGAGCTGGCCGTGCACGGCTTGCGCTCGACGCTCGACCACTACACCTACTGGAGCGAAACCGCGGCGGATGCCGACTACCCGGTGTGGTGGCGCCATCCCATCGGGCGCGAGCAGGAGGCCGTTCCCTTCCTCGACCTGCAGGCACGCGCCGCGGCCGAGCCCTTTCTCGAGCTCGGCGACATGGCGCTGTCACCCGACGAACGCTGGCTGGCCTGGACCGAGGACACCAGCGGCGATGAACGCTTCACCCTCTTTCTCAAGGCGCTGCCGGACGGCGAGCCCAGGCCGCTGCTGGAAGAGATCGGCCCGGAGCTGACCTGGGCCGAGGACAATGCCACGCTGCTGTTCACCCGCTACGACGCCACCCAGCGTCCCGACAGCGTATGGCGCCTGCGGCTCGACCAGGGCCGCGCCGGCGAGCCGGTGCTGCTGATGCGCGAGGAGGATCCCGAGTTCTGGCTGGGGCTGGGCAAGACGCGTTCCCGGCAATGGCTGGTGCTGGAGAGCGCGTCGAAGGACACCAGCGAGTGCCATCTCATCCCCGCCCACGCACCGGAGACGCCGCCGCGCTGCTTTCGCGCGCGGGAAAAGGGGGTCGAGTACGGCATCGAGCACCGTCCCGGCCACTTCTATCTGCTGCACAACCGGGCTGCCCCGCACTTCTGCCTCGACATGGTGGCGGAGTCGGCTCCCGAGGCGCCCTGGCAGCCGCTGATCGCCCATCGCGACGAGGCCACCCTGGAAGGGGTGGACGCCTTCTCCTGGGGCCTGGTGCTGACCGAACGCGACCACCACGAGGCCCAGGTCCACGTCCGCGTGATCGAGCTCGACCCGCAGCACCAGCCGCTGCGCGACGAGCGCCTGGCCCTGCCTGAATCGCCCTGCAGCCTGGCGCTGGGCGACATGCCCCATTTCGACGAGCGTCGCCTGCGCCTGCGCGAGGAGTCCTTCATCATGCCGGTGTGCTGGCTCGAGCATGACCTCGACAGCGGCGCACGGCAGGTGCTGAAGCGCCAGCCGATCCACGGCGACCTTCAGCCGGAGGCGCTAAGCTGCGAGCGGATCTGGGCGCGCGCCCACGACGGCGAGCGCATTCCCGTCTCGGTGGTGCGGCGCGCCGACCTGGCCGGCCACCCCCTGCCCACGCTGCTCTACGGCTATGGCGCCTACGGCGAGGTGCTCGACCCGTGGTTCTCTGTGGCCCGGCTCGAACTGCTCAGCCGCGGCGTGGCCTTTGCCGTGGCCCACGTGCGCGGCGGCGGCGACCGCGGCGAACCCTGGTACCTGGCCGGCAAGCTGGAGCACAAGGAGAACAGCTTCCGCGACTTCCTGGCGGCACGCGATGCGCTGGTCGAACACGGCGTGAGCGACGGTGCGCGCATCGCCGCCTACGGCGCCAGCGCCGGCGGCCTGCTGGTAGGTGCCAGCCTCAACCTGGCCCCGGAAGCCTTCTGCGCCGCCGTGCTGGACGTGCCCTTCGTCGACGTGCTGCGGACCATGGAGAACCCCGACCTGCCGCTGACCACCGCCGAGTACACCGAGTGGGGCAACCCCGACGAACCGGACGCACGCAAGCGCATCCGCGCCTACTCGCCGCTGGACAATCTCGAGGCCCAGCCGTGGCCGACGGTGTTGCTGCAGGGGAGCTGGCACGATTCACGCGTGCCCTACTGGGAACCGGCCAAGCTCTACGCCCGGCTCACCGAAATGGGCACCGCACGCGGGCCGGTGCTGCTGCGCACCGACATGGCCGCTGGGCACGGTGGCGCCTCGGGGCGCTTCAAGGCCTGGCACGACAACGCGCGACAGGACGCCTTCATCCTCTGGGCGCTGGGCGTCGAGCGGCGCGACGCACCCTGAGCGCCGCGCCGGCCGGGAGGATCAACCGTCGATGGGCAGGATGGCGATGATGTGATCTTCCAGCGCCTCATCCGGCACCTCGCGCTGGGAAATGGCAAAGCTGCGCACGCTGATCCCCTTGCGATGCACCCGTTCGGGATCGCCCGAGATCAACGGGTGCCAGCCGGCCAGGCGGCGCCCCTCGGCAAGGCGGCGATAGGCGCACGATTTCGGCAACCAGCGAAATTCATCGACGCGCTTAGGCGTCAACCGCTCGCAGTCGGGCACCTGGGCCTGGCGATTGGCGTAGTCGCTGCACCGGCAGCTATGGATGTCGAGCAGTTCGCAGGCCACGCCGAGCACGGCCAGGTCGCCGCTCTCTTCATCCTGGAACTTGAGCAGGCAGCACTGCCCGCAGCCGTCGCACAGTGCCTCCCACTCCTCGGCGGTGAGCTCCTCGAGGTCGAAGCGCTCCCAGAACAGCTCACGCATCTAGTAGCGTGCCTCGGTCGGGGTCCGGTACAGGTCCAGCAGGTACTCATCCTTGGCGGGCGGCATCTGCAGGTAGTAGCCCTTGTCGCGGATCGCGGCCATGACATCGCTCGCCTTGGCCCGTGCCAGCGTCTTTTCCGGCGTCAGGATCAGGGTCATGCGCGATATCGGCGGGCCGAAACGCTCCAGCAGCGCCGCGGGCACATCGGCCAGCCCCTGGCGCTTGTCCACGTAGAGGTACATCTCCTCCTTGCGCGGGCTTCGGAAGATCTCGCACAGGAGCTTGTCCCCTTTCATGCGGTCGTCGTTCATTCTGCGTTCACCTCGTCCAGGGCCTGCTTGAGGGGGGCCGCCAGGCGCTCGCCGCGCCAGCCTGCGGGCAGCGGCAGCGGCTCGCCGGCCAGGTCGGCGGCAATGATGGCCTCCAGGTCGCGCCGGCGCATCAGTACTTCCGGTGCCAGCCCGAGCTGCTCGGCCTGGGCGTTGACGACGCGCTTGAGCGCCTTCAGGCGTCGCTTGTAGGGCGCTTCCATCGGCGACGGCTGGGCCGCCGGCAGCGCCTGCGCTTCGCACTGGCGGGCCTGCTTCACCAGCGCCAGCAGGAGATCGCCATCGCGCTTGATCAGGCTCGGCTTGATCTCCTCGACCTCGGCAAGCTGATAGCGATTTTCCGGCATGCGCTCGGCAATACCGTACAGCACGCGGTCATTGACCAGCCAGCCGCGCGGCAGGTTGCGCCGCCGCGCCTCGCCTTCGCGCCAGGTGGTCAACAGCCGGTAGGCTTCGACCTGGTGCGGCGCGAGCCGCCACAGCTGGCGATGGCGGCGATACCACTGGCCGTCGGCTTCGTCGCTGCGCAGCGCCTGGGCCATCAGCTCGCGGCAGTCGGCGTCGAGCCAGGCGCGACGCTCCAGCCGGTCGAGCGCCTCGCACTGGCACTCCCACACCTTGAGCAGGAAGACGACGTCCAGCGCCGCGTAGAGCCGCTGGGAATCGCTCAAGGGGCGCTTCAGCCAGTCGGAGCGGGTCTCGTCCTTGGGCAGGATTTCGCCCGTCCAGTGCTGCACCAGGCGCTGGTAGCCCATTGCCGGATCCTCCCCCAGCAGGGCCTGGGCCACCTGAGTGTCGACCAGGGGCGCCACGGTGACCCCGGCCCAGTGCGCCAGCACTTCGAGGTCCTCGCTGCTGGCATGCAGCAGCTTCAGCGGCCCCTCGCCCAGCAGCCGGCGAAAGCTGTCGGTGCAATCGACCTCCTGCGGATCGACCAGCCATGCCGGCCCGCCCGCGGAGAACTGGATCAGGGCCGGGATCGGATGGAAGGTCTTCTCGCGGAAGAATTCGGTATCCAGCGCCAGCACCTTGGCCTCGGCGACCTCGGCGCAGGCCGCATCCAGGGCGTCGGGCGTATCGATCCAGCGTATCTCGGGGGTCAGGGTCATGCAGTTATCCAGGTAAGCGGCGGTGTCAATCAATCGCCACGAAACGGCAGGCGGCCGTTGAAGGCGCGGCTGAGGGTGCCGCCGTCGACGTATTCGAGTTCGCCGCCCATGGGCACGCCGTAGGCCAGGCGTGACAGCGACACGCCGTAGGGCGCGAGCTGGGCGGCGATGTAATGGGCGGTGGCCTCGCCTTCCACGGTCGGGTTGGTGGCCAGGATCACTTCGTCGATGCCGCCCTCGGCGATACGCGCCTCGAGCTGATCGAGGCCGATGTCCTCGGGGCCGATACCGTCGAGCGGCGACAGATGGCCGTGGAGCACGAAGTAGCGACCGCGAAAGCCACCGGCATCCTCGATGGCGAGCTGGTCGGCCGGCGACTCCACTACGCACAGCAGGGCGTCGTCGCGCCGCGTGCTGGTGCACAGCCCGCACAGCTCCTCTTCGGTCAGGGTGCGGCAGCGCCGGCAGTAGCCGACCCGCTCGAGCGCCAGCTCGAGCACGCCGGCCAGGCGGCGCCCGCCGTCGCGATCACGCTCGAGCAGGTGCATGGCCATGCGCTGGGCCGTCTTGGGGCCCACGCCGGGCAGCACCCGCAGCGTCTCGATCAACCGTTCGACAAGGGGGGAGAAACTCATGTTCCGCTCTCAACGCGACCGAGGCTGCCACGGTCATGGTGACGCCACAGCCATCGTGACGTCCCAGCATGACGACCGGGTACCCTCGCAAAGGAGGGGCGAGTGTACACGATAGCCGTTGCCTCGTGCAGCCTGCCGACCGCAGGCGCCTAGCGCGCGCAGGGACGGTTCAGAACGGCAGCTTGAAGCCGGGCGGCAGGTTGAGACCCGCCGTGGCCTCTTCCATCTTGGCCCGGGAGCTCGCCTCGACCTTGCGTACGGCGTCGTTCACCGCCGCGGCCAGCAGGTCCTCCAGCAGCTCCTTGTCCTCCTGCATGACGCTGGGATCGATGTCGACCTTGCTCACGTCATGGCGGCCGTTCATGGTCACCTTGACCATGCCGGCGCCGGCCTCGCCGGTCACCTCCGCCTTGGCCACCTCCTCCTGGACGCGCTGCATCTTCTCCTGCATTTCCTGGGCCTGCTTCATCAGGTTGCCCATTCCGCCTTTGAACATGGTGATTCCTCTCGCTTGACAGTAAAGGAGTTCAGGCTTGCGCCGCATCGGCGGACACCGGCTTGACCGTCGATTCGATCAGCCGCGCGCCGAAGGCGTCCTGAAGCTTGCGTACATGAGGGTCGCGCTGCAGCGCCTCGACCGCCCTCGCATGCTGCTCCGCGGCCAGCCGCTCGGCCTGCTGGCGCGGGGTTTCCACGTCCACGGGCAGCGTACCGACCTCGATCACGACCTTGCGGGCCACGCCGAAACCAGCCAGCGCCTCCTGCACCCGCCGAACATGAATCTCGGCCACCATTGCCTCCTGGGACGGCGCAAGCCGTAGCAGCAGCCGCTGGCCGTCATCCTGCTCGACCACGCAGTGAGCCGCCAGGTTGCGCGTCAGGCCGCCCAGTCCCAGGCGTTCGAAGCAGGCCAGCCAACGCACGTGATCGAACGCCTCGCCCGCTGCCGTCCCGGCGCCAGGCGCATTCGACTCCGCGTGATCCGGGTGCGCCGCCGCTTCGTCTCCAGGCTCGCCGGCGAGTTCCGCCGCCGCCGCCAGGCTGTGGTCGGCGGGCGCGTCGGGCAAGTCGGGCGCGGGCTCCGGTGCAGATTCGGCTAGCGCCGAAGCGACGGGGGGAAACGCCTCCCGCTCGGGCTCGGGCGCAGACTCGAGTTCAGCATCGGGCTCCGGCAGCGGCTCCCAGGGGGGCGGCTCCTCCGGCGGCGGCACCTGTTCAGAAGCCACCGGCGCAGTCACCGCAACATCCGGCACGGCTTGTTGGGCATGCGCCGGCTTCGCATCGAGCGCGCCACTTTTGCCCTGGGGCGCAGGCGCCTGGCTCTCACCGTAGGCCTGCGCCGCCATTCCCGCCAGCGGTGCTGGCTGGGTGGAAGCGCTCGCCCCGCCCCCGCCGGAGGTTTCCGGGGCACCGCCAAGGTCCGCCTGGCCGGTCGAGCCGGCGCCTGGCGCACTGCCGCGCAGCGGCAGCGGCGTCCTGGCCGGCTGCGGCACGCCCTGGGGGCGGAAGGCCAGCATGCGCAGCAACGTCATCTCCAGCGCCGTGCGCAGGTCGGGCGCATTGGCCATGTCGCCGCGCCCCTGGATGCCGATCTGATAATAGAGCTGCACGTCCTCGGCGGTGAAGCGCGAGGCCAGCGCCAGGATCGTGTCACGATCGCCATGGCCGTTGTCCACCGCATCCGGCACCATCTGCGCCACGGCCAGGCGGTGCAACACGCCGGCCAGGTCGTCGAGCACGGCGGCGAAGTCCGGCCCCTGCTCGGCCAGCTGGGCGATCTCGGCCAGCAGCCGCGGCGCGTCGATATCGGCCAGCGCCTCGACGAGCGCCAGCACGTGGCGATGGTCGAGCGTGCCCAGCATGGCGGCGACGTCGGCATGGCGCACCTGGCCCTGGCCGAAGGCGATGGCCTGGTCGGTCAGGCTCATGGCATCGCGCATGGAGCCGTCGGCGGCCCGCCCGAGCAGCCAGAGCGCGCTTTCGTCGAAGGCGATGCCCTCCGCCTCGAGCACCTTGGCGAGATGCGTGACGATGCGCTCCGGCGGCATGTTCTTGAGGGTGAACTGCAGGCAGCGCGACAGCACCGTGGCCGGCAGCTTCTGCGGGTCGGTGGTGGCCAGCAGGAACTTGACGTGGGGCGGTGGCTCTTCCAGCGTCTTGAGCAGCGCATTGAAGCTGCTGGTGGAGAGCATGTGCACCTCGTCGATGAGGTACACCTTGTAGCGCCCTTGCGTGGGGGCGTACTGCACGTTGTCGAGCAGTTCGCGGGTATCCTCCACCTTGGTGCGCGAGGCGGCGTCCACTTCGATCAGGTCGACGAACCGCCCCTCGTCGATGGCGCGACAGCTATCGCACTCGCCGCAGGGTGTTGACGTGACGCCGTCGTCGCCCCTCCCCCTGGAGGTACAGTTGAGGCATTTGGCAAGTATTCTTGCCAGTGTCGTCTTTCCGACCCCGCGCGTGCCGGTGAACAGGTAGGCGTGGTGCAGGCGCCCCTGGTCGAGTGCGTTGACCAACGCTCGCTGGACATGCTCCTGCCCGACCAGTTCGTGGAAGGTACGCGGGCGCCACTTGCGGGCCAGAACCTGATAGCTCATTGCAGCACGATATCCTTGCAGCGTGGCCGGCGCGCAGCCGGTCGTGACAGGGCCTGACGCTCCCCGACGAGTCGCCCGGCCTTACGCCGATACGCGAAAACCTCCATTCTACCGGCTGGCGTCGGGGGCGCAAAGCTCGCCTCCCGTGGCGGCCGCCCGAAACGCCTTGGGCCTGGGTGCGCGGCTTTGGCGATGTGCTAGCATGCGTCGAGTATTTTCGACAGCCGACGGAGCCAAGATGTCCCAGCCACGCTGCGCCTCCTACTACACCGCGACGATCCAGCAGGAATCCGCCTACCCGCCCCTGGAGGGAGAGGTGGAGACCGACGTCGCCATCGTCGGCGGCGGTTTTACCGGCGTGGCCACCGCGGTGGAGCTGGCCGAGCGCGGCTATCGGGTCGTGCTCGTCGAGGCCAACAAGATCGGCTGGGGCGCCAGCGGACGCAACGGCGGCCAGGTTACCGGCAGCCTCTCCGGCGAGGCGGCCATGCGCAAGCAGATGCGCCGCACCCTGGGCGAAGCCGCCGATGAGTTCGTCTGGAACCTGCGCTGGCGCGGCCAGCGCATCATCCGCGAGCGGGTGGAAAAATACGGCATTGCCTGCGACCTGAAGCCGGGCCACCTGCAGGCCGCCTGGAAGCCCGCCCACATGGAGGCGCTGCGCGCCGATTTCGAAGCCTGCCAGGCGCGCGGCATGGGCGACCATGTCGAACTGCTGGATGCGCGCCAGGTTCGCGAGGTGATCCGCACCGAGTGCTACCACGGCGGGCTGCTCAACCGCTACAACCTGCACCTGCACCCGCTCAACCTGTGCCTCGGCGAGGCTCGCGTCGCCGAGCGGCTGGGGGCGCGAATCCATGAGCGTTCGCCCGTGGAACGCATCGAGCACGGCGCCTCGCCGGCCGTGGTCACGGCCTCGGGCAAGGTGCGCGCGAAGCGCGTGCTGCTGGCAGGCAACGCCTACCACCGGCTCGAACGCGGCCGCCTGGGCGGGCGCCTGTTCCCGGCCTCGCTGGGCATCGTCGCCACCGCGCCGCTGGGCGGGCTGGCCGAAGCGATCAACCCCTACGATCTCGCCGTCTACGACTGCCGCTTCGTGCTCGACTACTACCGCCTTACCGCCGACGGCCGGCTGCTGTTCGGCGGCGGCGCCAACTACTCCGGCAAGGACTCCCCCGACATCGCCGCCGAGCTGCGCCCGCGCCTGGAAGCCACCTTCCCACAGCTCAAGGGCACGGCGATCGACTACGCCTGGCAGGGCATGGCGGGGATCGTGGTCAATCGAATTGCCATGCTCGGCAAGCTGTCCGACCATGTCTACTACGCCCAGGGGTACTCCGGGCACGGCCTGGCCACCTCGCACATCGTCGGCGAGATCATGGCCCAGGCGATGGCCGGCCATATGGAGGAGTTCGACACCTTCGCCGCCTGTCGCCACGTCAAGGTGCCGTTCGGCGACGCGCTGGGTAATCCGCTGTTGGCCATTGGCATGTGGTATTACCAACTACTCGAGCGCTGGCGTTAAGCTGTGCCTGAAAACCCAACAACTAGAATAGCGGGCCGGCCATGACAGCTTCCTTTCCCGAACGTATCGACGCCTTCCGTATCGCCCGCCTGCCGGACATTCGCTTCGGCGCCGGCAGCATCGGACTGCTGCCGGGGCTGATCGCCGACTACGGCAAGAGCGTGCTGGTGGTCACGGGCAGGCGTTCCTTCGTCGCAACGCCGCACTGGCGGGAGCTCGTTGCAGCGCTCGAGGCGCAGGGCGCCAGCTGGCATCACGTGACCATCGAGGGGGAGCCCTCGCCGCAGCGGGTGGATGCCATTGTCAGCGCATATCGCGAATACGCACTCGACGTCGTGGTCGCCATCGGCGGCGGCAGCGTGCTGGATGCGTCCAAGGCGGTGGCCGGCCTGCTACGTCCCGGCAATTCGGTGATGGATCACCTGGAGGGCGTCGGCCGCGGCCTGCCCTATCGTGGCCCGGCGCTGCCGCTGATTGCCGTGCCCACCACCGCGGGTACCGGCAGCGAGGCGACCAAGAACGCCGTGCTCAGCGTGCAAGGGGCCGAAGGTTTCAAGAAATCGTTTCGCGACGAGCGGTTGGTCGCTGCCGTGGCGCTGGTCGACCCCGAGCTGCTGGCGGGGTGCCCCAAGACCCAGGTCGCCGCCAACGGCATGGATGCCTTCACCCAGCTGCTCGAATCCTACGTCTCGCTCAATGCCAGCCCCGCCACCGACGCCCTGGCCTGGTCCGGCATGCAGGCATTCTGCCGCGGCTTCTGGCCGGCCTGGGAGGCGGATCACCCCGAGGCCGGCCAGGGCTACGGCCAGATCGCCTACGCCTCGCTGATGTCGGGCATTACCCTGGCCCAGGCGGGCCTAGGCTCGGTTCACGGGCTGGCCTCGCCGCTCGGCGCCTTCTTCCCGATTCCCCACGGCACGGTCTGTGGCACCTTGCTGGCCGAAGCCACGGCGATCAACCTCGATGCGCTGCGCCAGCGCGAAGCGCGTAGCCCAGCCCTGGCCAAGTATGCCGAGGTGGGTCGACTGGTCCTGGGCGAGCCCGGGCTGCCTGACCAGGCCGCCTGCGAGGCCCTGGTGGACACCCTGCGCGCGTGGATCCACCGGCTCGACATGCCGAGGCTCGGCGCCTACGGCATGACTCGTGACGATATCCCGCGCGTGGTCGCCGCCGCCCGGGGCGGCAGCATGAAGACCAACCCCCTGGTGCTGACCGACGCCGAGCTAGGCGAACTGCTGGAGAGACGACTCTAGCCGACGCGGGCCCGACGGCGCAGGCACGCGGCGTAGCTGATTCAGAGACCCAAACGCAGCAGGGAGGCCTCATGGCCTCCCTGCTTGCTTACCGCATCCTCTACCTCAGGCGCAGTCCGCCGCACCTTCGCCGAACATGTCGAACAGCAGCTCGCGCCCCAGGCTCGACAGCACGAAACGACCTTGTTCGTTGTAGATGGCGGCTTCGCTGCTCTCCAGCACCCGCTGGCAGGCGAGCCACTCCTTGGAGCTCTCGCGCAGCTGGCGCAGGGCGCGACTGTCGAGTCCGCGGAAAGGAATGGTGATGGTTTCCAGCACATGGCCATGCTGGTAGAGCAGGAAGGCGGCATTCGACAGGCACTGGCGCAGGCTGCGCTGAATACCGGCATTGGGCGTGGTGTCGATCTGCATGTACACATCCTCTCCCATGAGCTTTGCTGCGCCGCATATTAACACCAAAGTCGATATCTACCAAGGTCTAAACGAAGCGGCACTGGCGAATGCATGCAACCGTGGGAACGGCGTGCAACGTACCGGAAACCGGCCCGCAGGGGTTCCTGAGGCTGAGATGGCAAGGGAAAAACAGGAGAGAGAAACGCAGGGGAACCGACGACAAAGGCGCAGGAAAGAACAGCACACCTATAAATGGAGGCGGCCCCGACAGCCACATCCCGGCACACGCGGCCACCACTACCGTTGCTCCCTTCCGGGCCTGGCGGGGTTTGCGGTTTAGCGTTGCGGGAGGACCGACGGGGCCACCACGACACGACGCCTTTCCGGCATCGAACCCGGCCTGCATCAAGGGCTTGCCGAGCGCGCACTATACCAGCGCCACCCTGGTGCGGCAAGGGCGCGGCCCCGAGCTTTCGCGGTGAGCCGGCAATTCATGAACTAACCTGATGGGAGGGAATGAAGGGAAAACGAAGCAGGGCCCAAGGAGGCACACATGGACAAGAACCCCGAAAAAGGCTACATCGCGCTGCTCGGCTGGAGCTTGAATGCCATTGAAGCAGCCGAGAATTTTGATCGTCGCTATGTGGTGGTGGCCCCAGACTGGGCCACGGAATATTGCGAGAAGCACAATATCCCCTATGTCTCTTGGCACTTTGAGCGACTCAATGACAGCTCGCTCGATATTGCAACTAAACTCAAGGACATGGGTGTCGATGTGGCCATTCCGCTGTTTGAGGAAACCGTGGAATGGGCAGGCGCCATCAACTCGATATTGCTCGACAATCCGCGACTTTACGGCCAATCGCTGCTGCTACGCGACAAGGCGCTGATGAAGCGCCGCGCCCAGCTAGGCGGCATTCGGGTGGGAATTTTCGAAGAAGCCCACGACAAGGGAGACGTGATCCGCTTTCTCAAGCGGGTCAACCAGACCCTGCTCAAGCTCGACGGCGACCCCAACGACCCCATTCACCTGAAGGCCTTCGACAAGGCCGGCTGCCTGGGCCACCGGGTGATCCGCACGCCGGACGAAGTCGATACCATCCCCGAGGAAGAATTCCCGGTGCTGATGGAATCTCACCTGGATGGCTGGGAATTTGCCGTCGAGGCCTGGATTCACAATGGAAAGATCGCATTTCTCAATATCTCGGAGTACGTCACCCTGGGCTACTCCGTGTTCGTGCCCGCCTCACCGGAACTCGAGCAATATCGCCCTCAGATCGAAGCCCAGATCAAGAAGCTGATCAAGACATTCGACATTGATTTCGGGCTGATCCACCCCGAGTACTTCGTCACCAGCGACGGCGAGATGTACTTTGGCGAGGTGGCCTATCGCCCGCCGGGCTTCAAGGTGTTCGAACTGCTCGAGCGGGTCTATGGCTTCAACGCCTACCAGGCCAGCATGCTGGTGTTCGACCCCAAGACCAGCGCCGAGGAGGTCAAGGCCTTCTTCCCCAGGGAGGTCGAGGATGCCAAATGCTACGCCGGGTGCTTTGGCGTCTATCCACGGCGTCGCGTCGTCAGCCGCCTGGAGATCCCCGAAGAGGTCGAGGACGACCCTTACTTCGAGTCCCATGAGCTCACCGCGCCGATGGAGGAAACCGTGACCAAGCGAACCGCCTTCGGCACGCACTGGGGCCTGATCTACTTCAAGGGCGAGGATCCGCATCGGCTGCGCGACCTGCTCAAACAACAGGAAGAGCTTGATTTCTACGTGTGACGCAGGCGTCATGAGGATGAGACCCGATGACAAGGACATGGTGTGAGTACAAACGGCCATCCGCATGAGATAAGCCAGCCGTCAGACGATGACAAGCTACAGGGCCTGCTGGCGAAGCTGGACGAAGCCATCGCGCTGCTGGACAAGGCGCGCGACTTCGCCAAGCCAGGCAAGCTTCCTCGCGTGCTGGATACCGCCCGCCGGGTGCTGCTTCAACCCGGCGGGGCGGCTGCCGTGGAAACACGATCTCGCGCGCTGGAAGAGGCAGGCGTCTTCCTTGGCTCCGACTGGCAAACCCCGCAGTACCTGGTTCCCTCGCTGACCACGCAGGCCCTCAAGAGCGCCGACGCCAGCACCCTGGTGATTGAAGCATTGAGCGAGCTGCGGCTGCTGGCCGTGGCCAAGGGCGATTACCTGCACCCACTGGTATCCGCCGAACAGGCCCATCACTACCTGACCCAGGTGATGGCGCTCAATCTATGGCTGCTGTTCGGCACGCCCAGCGAAGCGGAGCGCGAAACCCAGGGGCGGCTCGCGCAGCTTCCTCGCCACCTGTTCCAGCACCTGGCAAATCGCATCGGGTATGAACACATCATCGACAAGTTGATCGAGGAGATCTGGCGCATCCTGCAGCAGCGCCCCATCCAGGTCGATTCGGTAAAGCTGATGATCACCCAGATCGCCATCTGCCAGGTCAACCCGGAGATCGACCTGGGCGTCAGCGGCCAGGGCGCCGACCGCCTGGTCAGTTCGCTGTTCGGGCCCACCCAGGCGTGCCGCGAAGATCCGGGGATCGATGTCTACCGCGAACGCCTTTACAGCATGGACACCAAGGCACTGCAGAGCGAAGCGATCGGCTTTGCCCGCGCCATGCATGATACGGGGCTCGTCTCGGCCTACCATGCCGTACTGCTTCGCCACCTGCTCGATCACGGCGACCATCTCCTGACCGAGGCGCTGGGCCTCTCCTCCACCGGCCGCGACTGCCTGCTCTGCTACCGTGAGCTGGTACACGCCCTGATTGGCAGCGCGGTGCAACCCGCCACGGCGCAGGCCGTCTATGGCCTGGCACTGATGCTGGAACGCGGCATTCTCTACCAGCCTCCCGTAGCACCGGCCATGTGGCGACAACTGGGGCTCACGCCCTCCGAATGGTCCAAGGCGCGCCTCACCCTGGCCTACGGCCACGCGGCGTCGCCCAGCGCCAGGCTGCTCGAAGGCGTGCTGTGCATGCTCGGGCTGCCGCTGGGCGTGGGCCAGGGCAACAACCCGACCTGCCAGTCGGCGCGAGCGCTCTCCATGTGGGCCTACAATGACCCGGACTACCTGCTGCAGATGGTGGCCTGGGCGGCCCGCGACGATGAAATCATCATGCACTTCGAGGGGCAGGCCATCTCGTCGATGGAGAGCAGCGGTGGCGTGGCCCAGAGCCTGCCCATGGACCTCGACCCGGTCTCCTTGATCGTGGTGCCGCACCTGGATCGCATCTATGCGGAAATGGGCCGACGCTGCGCCGACCGCGAGGGCGACCCCCACCGCTGGGTCAACCCCGAGTTCCACGGCTGGTGGTCGGGCCGGGGCTTTCGCATCAATGTCGATGTCGCCACAGGCCAACTGGAGGATCTCGATGGCTTCCTGCGTCATTTCTATGCCAGCTACCACCCCTTCTACAACGGCAACCAGCCGCTGATTCACCCCCAGCCGGCGGGCATCGCCGTGACCGACAGCGCGGCGCGCTTCATCGGCTGGCACGCCATCACCATCCTGCGTATCTCGCTCGATCCCTCGGAGGTGATGCGGGTCTACTTCTTCAACCCCAACAATGACAGCGGGCAGGACTGGGGTGACGGCGTGCAGGTCAGCACTGCCGGCAACGGCGAACGCTTCGGCGAGGCTTCGCTACCTTTCGAGCAGTTCGCCTCACGGCTCTATATCTTCCACTACGACCCGCTGGAGCGCGGCGAGCTGGCCAAGGTCACCCAGGAAGAACTGGACCAGGTCACCAGCTACCTGCACCGCAGCTGGGGGGCCGACCGGGTGCCCGCCGCTCAGCTTCAGGCCGATAGTGGCAACCCGACTTCGAACGCTTGATCCTGATCAGGACAGCAGCGCAAGGCTCTGCCAAAATGACGACATCTCATCAGAGTCCCGCTCCAAGGAAGTGCCAATGAATTTCAAGCTATTGATGGTGTTCGTCGACCAGGACAAGACCGAAGCTGTTCTTAGTGCCTCCCGAGAGGCGGGCGCCACGGGCGCCACCATCATCAACAATGCCCAGGGACAGGGGCTCAAGCCGCAGCTGACCTTCTTCGGCCTCGAATTCATGGCATCGCGCAGCGTGATCCTGATTCTGGTGGAAGCCCGTCGGTCACAGGCCGTGCTGCAGGCAGTGGCATCAGCCGGCAAGCTCGACGAGAGTCTCAATACGGGCATCGCCCTGGAAATCGAAGTCTCCCAGGCGCTGGGCCTGACAGAACACGTCAAGGCCCTGAGCAAGGAGCACCCCCTCGACTGATGGCCTATTCAGGCGGCTGACCTGAACCGGTAAGACGCCTTTCCACTCGTTCGAGATTGTCTTGGGAGCCCAGCAGCACCAGGACATCGTTGGCCTTCACCTTGGTGGCACCGGCAGGATAGCGCTCACGCTCATCGTTGCGCACGATGGCCGTGACCGACACATGGTCCTGTTCGGTATCGAGCTGCGATAGGCTCTGCCCTATCGCCGGAGACCCTTCAGCCATGAGAACGGAATGCAATCGCTCCTGCTCCAGGGCCTCGGGCTTGATGCTGTCCAGCGTGCCCCGGAACAGCTCATTGAGCACACGATAGTGGCTGCTGCGCTGCTCCTGCAGCTGCTGGGCAACGCGATAAAACGGCACGCCCAGCGACAGCAACGCATGTGATGTCAGCAACATGCTCGCTTCCAAAGTCTCGGGAATAACCTCCGTCGCCCCTGCCGCGCGCAGCTCTTCCACATGCTGCTGGTCACGCGTTCGCACCACCGCCGAAATGGCGGGATTGATCCGTCTGGCATGACGCAAGGTCGTAATTGCCGCCGGCTTGTCGTCATGACTGATGATCAGCAGCGACGCCCGCTCCACGCCGACATTCTCCAATACCGTGAGATCCGAAGAGTCTCCATAGAAGACCGGCTGGCCGGCCAGCCGGGCTTCTCGCACGATTGCCGGGTCCATATCCAGCGCAATGAATTCGAAGCGCTCGGTTTCAAGGAAGCGCCCAACGGTCTGGCCGGTACGCCCGAACCCGCAGATCACCACATGACCCTGGTTATCCATCGGCTCGGTGGGTGTCTGCACGTCACCGGTTGCCCGCGCCCGCGCGCGTCCAAACAGCCAAAGCGCCAAGGGTTGGTTGAAGCGGATCAGCGCCGGCGCCAGAATCATCGAGAACAGGACCGAATTGAGCACAATCTGCGCCGGCTGGCTGGCAATGACGTTTCCTTCCAGGCCAATGGCCAACAGCGCGAAGCCGAATTCCCCGCCCACGGCCAGCACCAGGCCCGTACGAAGGGCCGTCTGCGCATCGACACCGGAAATACGCACGATAAGCGTAACCAGGACCAGCTTGATTGCCAGCAGCACCAACGCCCCTAGCAGGGCCTCGAGCCAGATATCGGGCAGCAGCGCCGGCTCGACCAGCATCCCGATACTGACGAAGAACAGCCCCAGCAGCACGTCGCGGAACGGCCGGATAGTGGATTCGACCTGATGGCGAAACTCCGTATCGCCGAGCACCATGCCGGCAAGAAAGGCCCCAAACGCCATGGACAGACCCAGCGTCTTGGTGGTCCAGGCCGAGACCAGTGACACGAAAAGAACCGTTAGGGTAAACAGCTCCGCCGAGCGCCTTTCCGCCACCAGATGGAACAGCGGGCGCAGCAGAAAGCGTCCGGAAAGCAGAACGATGGCGAAAGCCAGCAGGGCCTTGGCCAAGGCAAGTCCCAGCGCTCCGGCCACTTCGTGCGCCGCCGCCACCCCCAGAACGGGAATGATCACCACGAAGGGAACCGCGGTGATGTCCTGGAATACCGACATGGTGGTGCCAAGGCGCCCATGTCGCGCCTGGCTCTCACCCTGTTCAAGCAGCTGTTTGGTGATGATCGACGTCGACGACTGGGCGAACACGGCGCCGACCACGAAGGCTGCGGGCCCCGGAAGGCCCAGGAACCATGCCAATAACGCCACGACCAAGGTGGTCAATGCGACCTGTGCGGTCCCTAACCCGAGGATGGTATGGCGCAGGGCATAGATCTGCGGCAATGAAAAACTGAGGCCTATGGTGAATAGCAGAAAGACGATGCCGAACTCGGCAATGACGGTGATGTACTCATTGTCGATGACCGGACCTGCCGTATGGGCACCCAGCATGACACCGACCAGCAGATAGCCGAGGCTCGGTGGAATTCTAAGGCGCTGGAAAACCAGCACCACCAATACCGTTGCGCCAAGCAACAGCAGCAACTGCACCAAGGCCTGCTCAAGCATGTATGCATTCCCGTTTCGTGACCGTCAGCCCATCCATGTCGCGCCGGCTGGAATGGGGATGATAACAAAGGGAGTCAGTGACGGCGCATCAACCAGCGTGCCCAGAACGGAGCAATCAGCATAAGTGCCACCATGCGCAGCAGGTGATGGAAGGCGACGAACACTGGGTCGAGGTCCAGCGCCACGGCGAGAATGGCCATTTCACCGATGCCGCCGGGCGCCAGCGCCAGCAGGGCCACGTCGCGCGGCACCCCTACCAGGCGATGGATCAGCTCGGCAAAGCCGGCCAGCACCGCCAGCGCCAGCAGCGTGGCCACGAAGGCCTCGAAGAGATAGCGCCCCAGCCTGGCCGACGAAAGGCCGCGGAAGCGCGAGCCGATCGCGCAGCCGAGCACCCACAGCATCAGGTTCATGCCGAGGTCCGGCAGGCTGAGGCTGGCGATGCCGAACCCGGACAACAGCGAGGCGAACAGCAGCGGTCCCAGCAGCGCGGGCGTGGGCAGGCGCAACCAACGCCCCAGGGGAAGCAGCAGCGGCAGCGCCAGCAGCATCCAGGGAGCGGCAAGTTCGCCGTCGACGGCGGCGGCCATCTCATCGCTACCAGCACCTTCGTAGGCCCAGAACAGCGGCGGCAGGATCATCACCACCAGCACCACGCGCAGCGACTGGGCGATGGCGATACGTCCCGGGTCGCCACCACCCTTCTCACCCATCAGGATCATCGCCGTCATCGCCCCGGGCGCCGAGGCGAACCAGGCACTCACCGAATCGAAGCCGCAGCGCCGGTACCAGGCTGCCGCTGCCGCAGTGGAGGCCGCCACGCCAAGCAGCAGCAGCGCGGCGGAAAGCGGCCAGTCGAGCACCCGCTCGGCCAGTTGCGGCGTGACCTGGCTACCCAGCACCAGGCCGAGCACGCCGAGGAAGGTCTCGCGCAGCGGCTCGGGCACGCGCACATCGACACCGCGTGCCGAGACGACGAGATTCGCCGCCAGCGGCCCCAGCATCCATGCCAGCGGCATGCCGATGAGCTGGAAGATCCCCCCTCCCACCGCCCCGATGGCCAGCGACCTGGCCAGTGCCGTTCCCTCGCGTCGATCCACGCAGCGCCCTTCTGTTAACCGGCTAACGATACGATTATGCCATAATGCCAGCTTCGCTTCTGGCTGCCGGAGTTCCTGTCATGCCCCGCCTCGATCAGCTTCTCGTTTCCAAGGGCCTGGCCCGTTCGCGCACCCGGGCCCAGCGGCTGATTCGCCATGGCCGGGTCAGCCTGGTCGCGAGTGGACGCATACTGAACAAGCCTGGGGAAAAGCTGCCCGAAGAGGTGCGCCTTGCCGTCACGGAGGACCCCGAGGAGCGCTACGTCTCCCGGGCGGGGCTTAAGCTGGAGGCATTGATCGACGCGCTGGGTGTCGACCTGCAGGGAAAGCTCGTGCTTGACGTGGGCCAGTCCACGGGGGGCTTCACCGACTGCGCCCTGGCCTTCGGCGCACGCCATGTCATTGGCGTCGAGGTGGGCCATGGCCAGCTCGACCCAGAACTGCGCGGCGAGCCCCGCGTGACCTGCCTGGAAGGGCTCAATGCGCGAGCCATGGCCGACGAGCCGCGCCTGCGCGACACCCTCGCCGCCCAAGGGGCCGCCGCACCGGATGTGGTGGTCATGGACGTCTCGTTCATTTCGCAGACGCTGATCCTGCCACAAATCGCCGCGCTGCTTCGGCCCGGCGGCGAACTGCTGAGCCTGGTCAAGCCGCAGTTCGAGGTGGGCCCGGGCGGGGTCAATTCACGCGGCATCGTGAGCGACTCGGCCCGCTACACCGAGGTGGAAGCCACCCTTCGCGCCTGCTGCGCCAAGCGGGGGCTCGATATCCGGCATTGGCAGGAGAGCCCGCTGCTCGGCGGCGACGGCAACCGCGAGTTCCTGCTCCACGCCGTCAAGGCCTGAGGGCTCGCCTCAGCGCCCGCCGTCCCCACCGTCCGGCGCAGCGTCGCCAATCTCGATATCGCCCGGGTCGCCCTGGGCACCGGGCGGCGGATGGAGCTTCCGCCCCTGAGAGGGCGACAGGCTCTGCACCTTCCTCTCCTGGCCGCCGGGCTGGTGCAGCCAGACATCGAGCTGGTTGAAGGCAATGTTGATATCGTTCTCGGCGAATAGCGTGCCCACCCGGCAATTGATCTCGTCGGTGGCGTAGAGGCGGTCGCCCAGCGCGTTGACGAACACCCGCAGCTCGAAGTTGAGCGTACTCTCGCCATAATCCATGAAGAAGACCTGCGGCTCGGGGTCGCCCAGCACCCGTTCATTTTCGTTGGCCGCCTGATGCAGCAGTTGGTGCACCAGCACCTGGTCGGAACCGTAGGCGACTCGATAACTCAGGACCACGCGCGTTATGGTATCCGACAGCGACCAGTTGATCAGCTGGTCGGTGACGAAGGTCTTGTTGGGGATGATGATCTCCTTGCGATCGAAGTCGGTCACCGTGGTGGCACGAATGCGGATGCGGCTCACCGTGCCGGTGAGGTTGCCCAGCGTGATGGTGTCGCCGATGCGCATGGGGCGTTCGAACAGGATGATCAGGCCCGAGACGAAGTTGGCGAAGATCTCCTGCAGGCCGAAGCCAAGGCCCACGCCCAGCGCCGCCACCAGCCACTGCAGCTGGCTCCAGGCTACCCCGAGGGTGGCCAGCGCCACGATGAAGCCGGTGCCGACGATGGCATAGGAGAGCAGCGAGGTGATGGCATAGGCGCTGCCCTGCTTCAGTTCCAGGCGTGACAGCACCATCACCTCGAGCAGGCCCGGCAGGTTGCGCGCCATCACCAGGGTGAGCACGAAGATCAGCAGCGCCGTGAACACATCGGTCACCGACAGCGCGCTGGTCACCAGCTCCGCACCCACGCCCTCGCCGCCTTCCCAGATCGCCACGTTGTCCAGGTAGCCCAGCACGCTGAGCAGGTCCGCCCATACCAGGTAGAGCAGCAGCGCGAAGCCAATCAGCAGGATCAGCTTGGAGAGGCGCAGCGACTGCTGGTTGATCTGCTCCATGTCGAGCGGCGGCTCCTCCACCACCTCGAGGCCGCCCTCCGCGCCTTCCTGCACCTGGGCACGGCGGCGCGCCAGGGCCCGCTTGAACGCCAGCCGCCGCGCCGCCACCGCCAGGCCGCGAACCACCGTGGCCTCGACCAGCACCCAGGTGGCCAGCAGATAGAGCGTCACCACGAAATGCCCGACCAGGCTCAGCGCCGTATATTCGTAGCCGGTCACGATCAGCCCGACCAGGGCCAGCGGCACCGCCGCCATGATCAATCCGAGCACCAGCCGGAACAGCTTGACGCCAAAGAAGGGGGTGTGGGCGAGGATCAGCCGCGACAGCACCACGCTCATGGAGAGCAGCCCCAGCAGCAGCAGCGTCAGCGCCAGCGGCCGCAGGGTCAGGCTGAACTCGCCGTCTCGCGCCAGGGTTGCGATCATCAGCACCGGCACCAGCGCGAGGCCGAACCAGCGCAGCAGCCAGCGCAGCCGCGCGGCATAACCGGCCGGCCAGTAGAAGTGCTTGGTCGCCACCCCGTCACGCACCAGCAGGCGCCGCGACCAGGCGATGAAGGCCCAGGCCAGGGCCAGGTGCCCCAGCGCCTGTCCCAGGGCATCCGCCGCGCCTTCGCCATCGGCGATCAGCCCCACCCCGATGCCCGCCAGCACCAGCGGCCCGGGCAGGGCCAGCAGCGCATTGAGCGCCACCGCCTGTGGGGTGTGGCCCTGGGAGTCGCTGCGCAACCGGCCGATCTGGTCGTGCAGCACGGCCAGGCGGCGCTGGATACGGCGGCGCAGCCACAGCAGCAGCAAGGCCGCCAGCACGAAGGGCGCCCCCGCCAGCCCCGACGGTTGCGGCATGCGCCAGTTGGCCGGCAACACCGCCCGCCACTCGCCGTGCTGCCATTCGTCGTTCAGGTGCGCAGGCAGCTGGCGAAACCAGGCGATATCCAGTGGGCGCGCATTGGCGATCCAGAACAGCTGCTCGTCGATGGTCGCGCGTAGCTCACGAGAACTTTCCAGCAGCTGCTGCTGGTGGAGCTGCAGTTCGATGGCCGCACTGAGCAGGCTACCGTAGGTCTGTTCGAGCTGGTCCACCAATTGGCGGCGCGAGTAGTAGAGCCCCTGCAGGGAGTCGAGCAGCGCCGGGCTCACCTCCACCCCCGCCTCCTCCAGGCGCTGGTTGGCCAGGCGTTCGCTCTGGCGCAGGGCGTCGCGCTGGCGTACCAGGTCGAACTGGCGCAGGCGCAGGTCGGCGATCTCGTCCTGCAGGCTGCGCCGTGCATCTACCTGGGGCAGCGAGCGGCGCTGTTCGCGCAGGATGCGCGAGAGCAGCAGGCTGCCGCGTATCGCCTCGATCTGCTCGTTGAGGCTGCGCTGCAGCTGGCGCACATGATCGAGCTGGCTGCGGGTGGCCAGGCTTTCGCGCACCAAGCCGTTGTGGCGATCATTGGCTCGCAGCAGCTCCAGGCTGAGCTCGCGATTGACCTGCTGGGCACGCTCGAGCACCGGGTGCCCCGCCTCCAGCATCGGGTCGCTGCGCGCGGCATCGGCTATCGCCTGCTCGGAGGCGATGCGCCGCTGCCTGTCGATCACGCTCTGCAGCAGCACCAGCTCAGCCTCCTGGTTGGCAATCTGCTGGGTCAGCAGGTCCCGACGCTGCTGGCTGAGCTCACGCAGCCGCGTGTTGCTGCCCAGTTCCCGCTGGTGCAGGCGCAGGGAGCGTTCAGCCAGATGACGCTCGGCCTGGCGCAGCCACAGCCGAGGAGCGCTCTCGCTCACGCCCTGCGCTTCCAGCGTGTCCAGCGCCCGGCGCGCACGCTCCGCGTTCTGCATTGCCTCGGCGATGGCCTGCTGGACGCGCTCCGGCAGGGTCTGGGCCGACAGCAGCTGGGCGTTGACCTCGGCCAGGCGGTCCTGAAGCTGCTGCAGATCGAATACCGCCTCCTGCTGGCGGTACTCCAGTTCATCGAGCGGCAGGTCGTCCAGGTCGGCGATCGACCGCGCCATGGAGGCTTCCTCTTCCTGCAGCCGCTCGCGCTCCAGCCGCAGCAGCTCGGCAGGCGCATTCTCCAGCCGCTGCTCCAGCGCGGCGAGACGCTCGTTGATTACCTCCAGCCGCTCCAGCGCCGCCAGCGTCGCCTCCAGCGCTTCGATGTCGCGCTGTTGGGCGGCGCTGGGCGTTTCGCCCTCTTCGCCACGCAGCTCGGCAAGTCGAGCCTCGACGGCCTGGGGGTCGGGGAGGAGCTCCTCGGACAACGCCGCCGGGGGCAGCAGCAAGCCGAGCAGCAGCAGGCAAAACGTCAGGCAGGCACGCCAGCCGCCAGCAATGGAGTGACTCTTGGCGTTCACATTCATCCTCTATGGTAACGGCTCTCGCCCAGGCGATTCTCGGCCCTGGGTGGAAACAAGACAATGACGGCTCAACTGTTGACTTGCCAAGGCGACATGGTAGAAACGGAACCTCACATGACCCGCTTCGAGTGCTCCTATGACCATCCGTTCCCTTCTGCTCACCAGCGCCACGCTGCTTGGTCTGTTGCCCTTCACCGCGCAGGCCCAGAGCGGTGCCCAGCGGGACGCCATCGAAGCACGCATCGACGCGCTCACCGGGGAAATCGAGGTGCTGCAGCTGCAGCTCGACGCGCTGCCGGAGCGTGAGACCAGCCCGTTCCTCGACGATGAGGACTCGCTGCGCGAAGAGATCGCCCAGCGCCGCCAGCTCGAGCGCGAGTCGACCCGCAACCCCTTCGCCATCACCACGCACCGGCGCAACTACCTGTTTCCGCTGAGCTATACGCATCAGCCCAACTACACCGCCTTTCGTGACATCTCGACCGCCAGCGGGCCGAACGATCTCGAGGTGAAGTTCCAGTTCAGCGCCAAGGTGAACCTGGTCGAGGACTTCTTCGGCAATACCGGCGATCTCTATTTCGCCTACACCCAGCGCAGCTGGTGGCAGGCCTACAACACCGAGTCGTCCTCTCCCTTCCGGGAAACCAACTACGAGCCGGAAGTGTTCATGGAGTTCGACAATGCCTTTCGCCTGTTCGGCTGGACCAATACGCGCAACCGCCTCGCCTTCAACCACCTGTCGAACGGGCGCTCCATGCCGCTGTCGCGCAGCTGGAACCGTTTCTATCTGGAAAGCCTCTTCCAGCGCGGCGACTGGGCCGTGGCCGTGGCGCCGCACTGGCGCGTTCCCGAATCCAAGAGCGACGACGACAATCCCGACATCGACCGCTACATGGGCTACGGCGACGTCACCGTGGCACGCCGCATCAATGGCGACCAGGAGGCCACGCTGATGGTGCGCGGCAACCCCAGCGCCGGCAACATGGGCACGCAGCTAGACTACTCCTGGCCCATGTTCGGCAATATTCGCGGCCACGTTCAGTACTACTATGGCTACGGGGAAAGCATGATCGACTACGACCACCGCAGCCACCGGGTCAGCCTCGGCTTCAGCGTCAATCCGCTGTTCACCGGCACCGGCACGCGCTGAGTGCGATACATTCTGCCACATCCGCTCACATTGAACTCATATGCGTGACTGCTATGCTGAGCCTGTCATTCATCGTCAGAGGAAGACTGCCATGGCAAACCGCAATCCGTTCAGCGAAGACACCACACGCCAGCTCAAGGAAGACCTCCACCACCTGACCCGCACCATCGAAGACTTGGTCAGCGCCACCGCCGACGACTCCCGCGACCACGTCAAGGATCTGCGCGAACGCGCCGAAAAGCGCCTGAGGGAGACGCGCGAGCGCCTCGAGGCCCGCGGCGAGCGTTTCTACGACGACGCCCGGGAGTCGCTCCACCACCAGGCCGATGTGTATGACCGCTACGTGCACGACAACCCCTGGACCAGCATCGGCATCGGCGCCGCTGCAGGCATCGTCATCGGCCTGCTGATCGGTCGGCGCTGATGGAGCCAGGGCCAGCGCCAAGCCTGTTCGGCGCCGTCAGGCGCCTGCTGGGAAGCCTGCTGGCGGCCGGCGAGACGCGCCTGCGTCTCGCCGTGCTGGAACTCGAAGAGGAGCGCGCCCGGCTCACCATCCTGCTGATCATGGTGGGGCTGGGCATGGTCATGCTCATGCTGGGGCTCGGCATGCTCATGCTGCTGGTGGTGGTGGTCTTTTGGGACACCCATCGGCTGCTGGCCATCGGCCTGTGCGCCGCCGCCCTGCTGGGTGGCGGTGCCCTGCTGTCGACGCTGGCCCTGCGCCAGGCCCGGCGCCATACGCTGCTCAAGGAGACCCTGGCGCAACTGGCGCTGGACCGCGAACTGGCACAGAGCTCACGTGAAGACGCCCGACAGAGCTGAGCGGCTCTCCCCCCTTGGCCGCCGCGAGCGCAAGGCGCTCCTGCTCGAGCACATCGAACAGCAGCGCATCGATATCCTGGTGGAAGCCAAGCGCTGGAAAGCGGCGGGCCAGTCGCTCGATGCCCTGTGGCAGCAGGCACGGCGCCACCGCGGCCTGCTTTATCTGGCGGGCGGCGCACTGGTTGTGGCGAGTGCACGACATCCCCGCGGCCTGATTCGCCTGACAAGGCGCTTTGCGACAGGCGTCCTGTTGATACACCGCGCACGCCGGCTGCTGCGGGCGCGGCGCTAGTCCGGCCGAAGCATGGCGGCGCTGCTTGCAGGCCTCACAGCTGCGCTTCTGCGCGCTTCGCTCTGCGCCGCACACCGCCCGGCAGCCACCTCATGCACTGCTCACCCTGCCTCAGGCTGCGGTCGATGAAGCGTCGCGTATGTCGCTGCCCTTCACTTTCATCGCTCGCCCATACGCCAAGTGCCGCCAGGAACAGTCCGGTCAGCGCGATCTCCTCGGCCTGGGCACGCCGGGTGCCGTAGCGCGCTTCCAGGCGCGCCGCTTCGCGCAGCCACTGCACGGTGCGCGACAGGTCGAACACCATCGGCACCCAGGTATGCAGGTGCGGCAGGTGCGCCTTGGTGCGCAGCATCTCGACCGTGACTCGGCGATGGGCGCCAAAGGCATCGAACCAGGCCATCAGGCAGTGCTCGATGCGCACGCGCTCCGGCCATTCGGCGAAGGTGTCGGGCTTGGCAGCCAGCATGGCGTGCCAGCCGCGTGCAAACCAGGCATTGGCAACATCGTCCATGTCGCGAAAGCGCTCCAGCACCACGCCGATGGGCAACCCCAGGGACTCGGCGACATCACTGAGCCGCACGGCCTGCCAGTGCGTCGCCTCGGCCTGGCGGATGGCCTCCTCGACCACCCGGTCGGCGAAGTGCGAGCCGGAGGTCTCCGAGGCGTCGTGAATGGCGATCATGGTCATGGCGGGCCTCCCCCGTCAGCGTTGTCCTGAGAGCAGCATAGACCAGACAAGGCGCCTCAGGCGGCGCGCTCCAGATAGTGAAGGCTGAACAGTCCATCCGGATCGGTCCATAGCGCCTGCGGCGCGAAACCGGCACGACCGGCCAGGTCACGAAAGCCGTCGACGCTGTACTTATAGGAGTTCTCGGTGTGCAGGGTCTCCCCTTCGGTGAAGGGAATGCGCTCACCGGCCAGGCGAATCGCCTGCTCGCAGCGGCTCACCAGGTGCATCTCCACGCGGCACGCCGCTTCGTTGTAGAAGGCGCTGTGGGCGAAGCGGCTGGGCTCCACCTCGGCCTCGAACTCACGGCGCAAGCGTTCCAGCAGGTTGAGGTTGAAGGCTGCCGTGATCCCGGCGGCATCGTTGTAGGCGGCGTCGAGAATCTCACGATCCTTGATCAGGTCGACGCCGATCAGCAGGCCGCCGCCGGGGGGCAGCCGAGCGGCCAGGCCGCCGAGGAACGCCTCGGCCTCCTCGGGCGAGAAGTTGCCGATGCTGGAGCCGGGGAAGAACGCCACCGGGCGCTCGCCCGCCAGGCCGTCTGGCCACACCATCGGCCGTGAAAAATCGGCACAGGCGGCGTGTACCTCGAGCCAGGGATAGTCCGCTGCCAGGCGGCGGGTGCATTCGAGCAGGAAGTCGCGGGAGATATCCACGCCCAGGTAGCAGGCCGGGCGCAGCGCCTCCAGCAGCAGGCGGATCTTGCGACTGGCCCCACTGCCCAGCTCGATCAGGGTGGCATCGTGCCCCACCACCTCGGCGATCTCGTTGGCCGCCGCCTGGAGGATAGCCTCCTCGGTGCGCGTGGGGTAGTACTCCGGCTGGCAGCAGATGGCGTCGAAGAGCTCCGAGCCGCGCCGGTCGTAGAAGAACTTTGGCGAGCAGACCTTGGGCCTGGCGGCCAGGCCCGCCAGCAGCTCCTCGCACAGGGACCGCGACGCCGCAGGCAGGTGCTGGTCATGGAAATGCACGAAGGGTGTCATCTCAGGCCTCCCTGGCAAGCCGCAGCCCGGAGAACGCCCAGCGGGCGTGCGGGGGGAAGAAGTTGCGGTAGGTCGGGCGCAGATGGTCGGCGGGCGTGGCACAGCAGCCGCCCCGCAGCACCACCTGCCCCGACATGAACTTGCCGTTGTACTCCCCCAGCGTGCCCGGCAGCGGCCTAAAGCCCGGGTAGGGCCGGTAGGCGCTGCCGGTCCACTCCCACACGTCGCCGTACACTTGCCCCGGTACGGATGCCAGGGCCGGGGCCGCCACCGGCTGGAGGTGGTCGCTCTCGACCAGGTTGCCGCGCAGGCTGGCATCGTGGGCGGCCACCTCCCATTCGGCCTCGCTGGGCAGCCGAGCCCCGGCCCAGCGGGCATAGGCGTCTGCCTCGTAGAAGCTGACGTGGACGACCGGCGCATGCGGGTCTACCGGGCGCAGCCCACCCAAGGTGTAGTGATACCAACCATCGTCGCGCTCGACCCAGTAGAGCGGCGCCCGCCAGCCGGCCTCGCCCACCTGCTGCCAGCCATCGGAGAGCCAGAGTTCCGGGCGGGCATAGCCGCCGTCTGCCATGAAGGCCAGCCAGTCGGCATTGCTGACGGGTCGATTGGCGAGCTGGAACGCCTCGACGAACTGGCGATGCACCGGGCCTTCGTTGTCGTAGCCGAACCCGCTGTCTCGGTCGTGGCCGATGAGGCGCACGCCGGCAGCATAGTCGAGCCAGGCGAACTCACCCGGCGCTTGGTCCGGCGGCGCGGCAAGGTCGTCGCGATAGGCGGGGCACAACGGGTTCTGGGCCAGGATGTGCTTGATGTCCATCAGCAGCAGCTCCTGGTGCTGCTGCTCGTGATGCAGCCCCAGTTCGACGCGTCGGGCGATCTCCTCAGCATGCTCGGGCGGTAGCGATTCGAGCAGCTCGGCCATGGCGGCATCGACATGGGCTCGAAAGCGGTAGACGTCTGCCACGGTCGGCCGCGACAGCGTACCGCGCCGGGGCCGTGGGAACGGCACCCCGTGGGTCTCGTAGTAGGAGTTGAACAGGAAGTCGTAGACAGGATCGAGCGGTCGATAGTGCGGCTGGAAGGGCGTGAGCAGAAAGGCTTCGAAGAACCAGGTGACGTGGGCCAGGTGCCATTTCGGCGGGCTGACGTCCGCCATGCTCTGGATCACGTAGTCCTCGGTGCATAGCGGCGCGCACAGGGCCTCGCTGGTCTGGCGAACGCGCTGGTAGCGCCTCAGCCACTCCTTGGCATGCAGGGTATCGGGGGTGTGCAACTGTTGAGCGCGTTGCATCCGCTGCGCTCGCTCCATCTGCTGCGCTTGAGGGGCCATGCTGCTCTCCTGTGGCGAGCCACCTGCGTGGCGGACCGATTCCCTAAGCGTAGCCACGACCTACCCAACGCCATGTTATGAAGCGTAATGCTTTGTTTCTCGTAAAATACCATCAGCAAACCTTCTTCCAACAGAGCGTAATATATTGCGCTTTGCGGATTGGGTTAGACTTTCCTACGTTCAACAAGAAGAATAATTCAGCCTTGTTCAGGCCCTCACCCAGGTCAAACTCATTTCCCTGAGACAACGCATGACAAATCGGAACGCAGCGCCTTCGCAACGCGGCCGGCAGGCTAATCGTCCTGGCCAGCTACCCAAGGCCGGCTGGAAGGATATCCTCACGCGTACCAAGGAGGGAATGAGCCGTGACCATGTCACGATCGTGGCGGCGGGAGTCGCTTTCTATGGCCTTCTGGCCATCTTTCCGGCCATCGTCGCCACCATTTCCCTTTGGGCGCTGATCTTCGACACGGAACAGATTACCCGGCAAATCGAGACGGTCAGCCATCTACTGCCCGAAGAAGCGGCAGGCATCATTCGGGAGCAGGCACAACAGGCAAGCGAAGGCGCTGGCGCAGGTATGAGCCTGGCAGCAGCGGGCGGCTTGCTGTTTGCCATTTACAGTGCCTCTCGAGGGGTGGATGGGTTCATCGAAGGCCTCAACATTATTTATGATGAAGAAGAAAATCGAGGGACACTTAAAAGAACCGCATTGAAATTGATCCTGACCCTTGGGGTCATCCTCATGACTCTTGTCACCCTGGGCGTCATTACGGCTATTCCCGCCATCGTCACGCTGATCGGGCTGCCTGATATGATCGCAAGCTTGATCAACCTGGCACGCTGGCCGCTGCTGATGATCGTTGTCATGTTGGCGATTTCAGTTCTCTACCATTTTGGCCCGGATCGAGAGTCTCCTCGCTGGCAGTGGACCAGCCCCGGCGCCTTCATTGCCGTTCTGTTATGGATTGCCGGGTCGGTTGCCTTTTCCCTGTATGTGCGCAACTTTGCCGATTACAACGAAACCTACGGCTCCCTGGGCGCCGTCATCATCCTACTGATGTGGTTCTGGCTCTCGGCATTCATCGTCCTCATGGGAGCCGAGCTCAATAGTGAAATGGAGCATCAAACGGAGCGGGACACCACGGTAGGCAGCGATAGGCCAATGGGTGAGCGAGACGCCCATGTGGCCGATACCCTAGGCAAGAGCAAGAACTGATACCGACCATACCGGCCTACAGCGAGCCGCCACAGGCCACGCCTGACGCCCAGGCCCACTGGAAGTTGTAGCCTCCAAGCTCCCCGGTCACGTCGAGCACCTCGCCGATGAAGCGCAGCTGGGGCAACCCCTCGACGCTGAAATCTTTCGACGAAATCGCCCCCGTATCGACCCCGCCCAGCGTCACCTCCGCGGTACGCCAGCCCTCGGTGCCGGCAGGCTTGATTCGCCACTCCCCCAGGCGTTCCGCCCACGCTTCGATATGCGCGTTGGAAAGCGCCGCCAGGGTGGGATCTTCCCCATGCCATTCGACCAGGGCCTGGGCCAGGCGGCGCGGCAAGTGTTCGCCAAGCCAGGTGGAAAGCTGGCGGCGTGGCGTCGCACGGCGAGCCTCGCCAAGGGCGCCGGGGATGTCCTGCCCGGGCAGCAGGTCAATCGCAAGCTCATCGCCTGGCTGCCAATAGCTGGATATCTGCAACATGCCGGGCCCGGAGAGGCCGCGGTGGGTGAACAGCATCGGTTCACGATACTGGCGATCCCTCCCCGGCCCGAGGCGCTGGCCGTTTCGCACCACCGATACCGCCACGTCGCAGGCCACGCCGGAAAGCGCCGCAGCGCGCTCCCTCCACTGCGAGGTCAGCGTGAACGGCACCAGCGCCGGGCGCGTCTCGGTCACTGCCAGGCCGAACTGTCGGGCAATCTCATAGCCGAAACCGGTCGCACCCATGGTGGGAATGGAAAGCCCGCCGGTAGCCACCACCACCGCCCCGGCCTCGATCCTTCCTGCCGAGGTGGCAAGGCGCATCCCCTCGCCCTGCCGCTCGATGCGCTCGACGGTCGTCTTCAGGCGCAGCTCGACGCCGGCCCACTCGCACTCGGTGAGCAGCACGTCGAGCAGGTCCTTGGCGGAATGGGCACAGAACAGCTGCCCCGGCGCCTTTTCCACATATTCGAGCCCGTGGCGCTCGACCAGCTCGACGAAGTGCTCGGGTCGGTAGCGCTTGAGCGCCGAGATGCAGAAGCGTGGGTTGGATGAGAAGAAGTTGGCCGGCCCGGTCGCCAGGTTGGTGAAATTGCAGCGCCCGCCACCGGACATCAGGATCTTCTTGCCGGGCTTGTTGGCGTGGTCGAGCACCAGCACGCGCCGCCCGGCATAGCCGGCGGTGAGCGCGCACATCAGCCCCGCCGCGCCGGCGCCGACGACCACCACGTCATAGGTCATGCCCTTCTCTCGTCATATCCGAAAAGAGGGCATTCTAGCAGTCGAGGCCAGCGGGCGTTGCCCAACAAATTATACAAACGACCCTATTTCGTATAAATTCAGGACGACATAAGGCCCATCTTGCGCATTTATTGCCTCATTCCTGGCCGGCAAGAAAGGTAGCCTGTTAAGCGATACGCAGTCACCGCGAGCGCATCGCGACTCACCGAACCCATAAGAACGCACAAGACCCTACCATGTCCCTATCGCGCCCTGTTGCCCGTGAGCGGGCTACCCGCATGACCTTCCAGGTGAGCCAATGCCTGCTGCTGGCAATGGTGCTACTGGCAAGCCCGATGACCACCGCCCAGGACCGGTCGGCGGTCATCGGCGCCCGCGCCATCATCCAGCCCTGGTCGGACCCGGTGGAGGCGCTGGGCACCCTGCGCGCCGACGAGAGCGTGACGCTGTCGGCCACGGTGACCGAGATCGTCGCCGAGCTGAATTTTCGCGACGGCGAGGTGGTGGAAGCCGGGCAGTTGCTGATTCGACTGGAAGACGGCGAAGAGCAGGCGCAACTGCGTGCGGCCCAGGCCCAGCGCGACGAGCGCCGCAGCGCCGTGGAGCGCCTGAGCCAGCTGCAGAGCCGCAACCTGGCCCCACGCGCCGACGTGGAGGACAGCCAGGCCCGCCTGCGTCAGGTAGAGGCAGAGATACAGGCACTGGAGGCGCGGCTGACCAACTACCGGCTGCGCGCCCCGTTTGCCGGCCGCGTCGGCTTTCGCAACATCAGCGTGGGCAGCCTGGTCACGCCCGGCACCGAGCTGGTCACCCTCGACAAGCTCGACGTGATGAAGCTCGACTTCAGCGTCCCGGAAACCTTTCTCGCCTTCCTGGCGCCGGGGCTACCCCTCTCCGCGCACAGCGCCGCCTTTCCCGACGAAGTGTTCGAGGGCGAGGTAGCCATGATCGGTTCACGCGTCGACCCGGTGAGCCGCAGCATCACGGTGCGCGCCGAACTCGACAACCCCGAGCTGCGCCTGCGGCCGGGCATGCTGATGGAGGTGGTGCTGCAGCGCAGCCCGCGCCAGGCGGTGGTGGTACCGGAAGCGGTGCTGATCCCCAGCGGCGACAAGCAGTTCGTGCTGGTGATCGACGAGGCCGACGACAACCGGCTGGTGCGCCGCGAGGTGAAGGTGGGTGAACGCCGTATCGGCCAGGCCGAGATCGTCGAGGGGCTGGAGGGTGACGAGCTGCTGGTGAGCCACGGCCTGCAGCGTGCCCATGAAGGCGACCGGGTGCGGCTGATCGGCATTGCCGATGACGACACCTCGATCCGCGAGATCCTCGAAGCGAACCGCAACGAGGAAGACACCTGATGCGGCTGTCCGATATTTCCGTACAGCGGCCGGTGCTGGCCACCGTGCTGGCGCTGCTGATCGTCGCCTTCGGCCTGCTGGCCCTGCAACGCCTGCCGCTGCAGGAGTACCCCGCCATCGACCCGCCGGTGGTAAGCATCGACACGCGCTACCCCGGTGCCTCGGCCAGCGTGGTGGAGACCCGCATCACCCAGGTGCTGGAAGACCGCATCGCCGGGGTAGAGGGCATCGAGCTGATCACCTCGTCGAGCGAAGACGGCCGCTCGCGCATCAATATCGAATTTCGCCTGGACATGGACATCGATGCCGCGGCCAACGACATCCGCGACCGCATCTCCGGCGCACTGCGCAACCTGCCAAGCGAAGCGGACCCGCCCGAAGTGCAGAAGGCCGACTCCAGCGAAGAGGTGGTGCTGTGGCTCTCGCTTTCCGGCGCCGGCTACACCATTCCCGAGCTGACCGACTACGCCGACCGCTACCTCGTCGACGGCTTCTCGGTGCAGCCCGGCGTGGCCCGGGTGCGCCTGGGCGGGGGGCGCGAATACGCCATGCGGGTATGGCTGGACCGCAACGCCCTGGCGGCACGCAACCTGACCGTGAGCGACATCGAGAACGCCCTGCGCGCCGAGAACGTCGAGCTGCCGGCGGGCTCCATCGAGTCGCAGGATCGCCAGTTCGTGGTACGCCTTCCCCGCGCCTTCGTCGAGCCGGCCGACTTCAAGCGCCTCGCACTGGCCCAGGGCAGCGACGGCTACCTGATACGCCTGGGCGACGTGGCCCGGGTGGAGATCGGCTCGGTGGAGGATCGCTCGACGTTCCGTGCCAACGGCATCCCCATGGTCGGCCTGGGCATCATGAAGCAGTCCACCGCCAACGTGCTGGAGGTGTCACGGGGCATCCAGGCCGAGCTCGAGCGCGTGCAGGGCAGCCTGCCCGAGGGCATGACGCTCTCGCTCAATTACGATGCCTCGGTCTTCGTGGCCGGCGCCATCCAGCAGGTGGTGGTCACGCTGTTCATCGCCCTGGGCCTGGTCGTGGTGGTGATCTTCATGTTCCTGGGCAACGTGCGCACCACCCTGATTCCCGCCGTCACGGTGCCGGTGGCCATCATCGGCGCCTTCATGGCCCTGGCGCTGATGGGCTTCTCGATCAACCTGCTCACCCTGCTCGCGCTGGTGCTCGCCATCGGCCTGATCGTCGACGACGCCATCGTGGTGCTGGAGAACATCCATCGCCGCATGCACGACTACGGCGAGACGCCGCTGGTGGCGGCCTTTCGCGGCACTCGCCAGATCGCCTTCGCCGTCATCGCCACTACGCTGGTGCTGGTGGCGGTGTTCGTGCCGCTGGGCTTCCTGCAGGGCAACGTGGGGCGACTGTTCTCGGAATTCGCCCTGACCATGGCAGCGGCGGTGATCATCTCCAGCGTGCTGGCGCTTTCGCTCACCCCGATGATGGCCTCGAAGATCCTCAAGCCCTCCATGCATGAAGGGCGCATCGCCCACGCCGTGCAGTGGCTGCTGGAATTCTCCCAGCGCCTCTACCGCTCGCTGCTGCTGGGCGTGCTCAAGGCGCGCATGGCGGTGCTGGCGGTATTCATCGGGCTGATCGCCGCCACCGTCTGGCTGGCCGACCTGCTACCCAGCGAGTACACCCCCCAGGAGGATCGCGGCAGCTTCATCATCCTGGTCAACGGGCCGGAAGGCGCCACCTTCGACTATGTCATGGACTACATGGACGAAATCGAAGCGCGCCTCGACCCCTTGCTGCACAGCGGAGAATTACAGCGCGTGGTGGTTCGGGCACCGCGCGGCTTCGGCAACATCGAGAACTTCAACAACGGCTTCGTCATCATCAGCATGGCCGACTGGGGCGAGCGCCGCGACGCCTGGACCATCATGAACGAGGTCCGCAACGAGCTTGCCGGCCTGCCCGGTGTCCAGGCCTTCCCGGTGATGCGCCAAGGCTTTGGCCAGCGCATCAGCAAGCCGGTGGAGTTCGTACTAGGGGGCGGCACCTACGAGGAGCTGGTCGAGTGGCGCGACCTGTTGATGGACCATATCCGCGCCGACAATCCGCGCCTGATCGGCGTCGACAGCAACTACCAGGAGACCCAGCCGCAGCTGCGGGTCGATATCGACTACGCCCGCGCCGCCGATCTTGGCGTCACGGTGACCGAGATCGGCCGCACCCTGGAGGTGCTGCTGGGCGGGCGCAACGTGACCCGCTACCTCGCCAACGGGCAGGAGTACGACGTGATCCTGGAAGGCGACCGCGCCAACCAATCGAGCCCACGGGCACTGGACAATATCCAGGTGCGCTCGGCGCGCACCGGCGAGCTGATCCCGCTGGCCAGCCTGGTGACCTTCTCCGACTTCGCCGGGGCCAGCACGCTCAATCGCTTCAACCGCATACGCTCCATCACCATCGAGGCCAACCTGGCCGATGGCTACTCGCTGGGCGAGGCGCTGGAGTACCTGGAAGCGGCTGCCGCCGAGGTGCTGCCGGCCCAGGCCCAGACCGATGTCAGCGGGGCCTCGCGGGACTTCCAGCAGGCCAGCGGGGCTACCACCTACCTGCTGATCCTCGGCGCGCTGGTCGTCTTCCTGGTGCTGGCCGCCCAGTTCGAGAGCTTCATCCACCCCTTCGTGATCATGCTCACCGTGCCGCTGGCCATGAGCGGCGCCATGCTGGGGCTGTTCGTCACGGGGCAGTCGCTCAACATCTACAGCCAGGTGGGGCTGGTCATGCTGATCGGGCTGGCGTCGAAGAACGGCATCCTGATCGTCGAGTTCGCCAACCAGCTGCGCGACGAAGGGCTCGCCTTTCGCGACGCCCTGCTCGATGCCTCGGTGACGCGGCTGCGGCCGATCCTGATGACGGCGGTCACCACCATGGCAGGCGCCATCCCGCTGATCGTTTCCACCGGCGCGGGCGCCGAATCGCGCATGGTGATCGGCACGGTCATCCTGGCCGGCGTGGCAGCGGCCACCTTTTTCACGCTATTCGTCGTACCGGTAGCCTACGACCTGCTGGCCCGGCGCACCGGCTCGCCCGGCGACGTACGGCGTCGCCTGGAAGCGGAGATGGCCGAGGCGCCCGGCAACGACGGCAGGGCCTGAACGCACCGACACAGCGGCAATCGAACGCCGTCGATGACTCACGCCGCCTGAAGCCCGCTGCCACAAACGACAAGGCCACCCCAGGGGGTGGCCAGCCGTCTTGGCGTTTTGCATTCGCAGCGCTCAGCAGTCGCCGATCCGCTCACCCTCGATTACGGTCTGCATGGTCATCTCGCCCATGGGCGATTGGGTGCGGATGTTCACCCCGCCTTCCACTCGCTCGCCCAGGAATGCCATATGCCCGTCGATGTTGGCTTCGCCGCCCTCGGCATGGCACACCATGCGGTAATCGATGCCCTCGGCCGAGACATTGTGCTCGAGCAGTTCGCAGCCTTCCTCCACGTCGAGAAACTGGAAGTCGGCATCGTCCAGATCGCCCTGGGCGATGCATTCCTGGTGGGAGTCGGTCTGATCAGGAATGGGGATGTCGCCAACCACCGAGGTAGTGCTGGTGAACTGCCACTGCCCCGGAACGATGTTGGGCTTGTCGGCCAGCGCCGATAACGGAAGCAGCAGCGCGGCGGCAGCCGCCAGGTAAACGCGGTAGGACATGAGGAATCTCCGTTCTTTTTCGTCGTAGGCATCGCATGGCACGTCGTAAGCTTACCCCAGACGCCACCCCAGTGCGAAAGCGCCGTTAGCCGTTCACGCTGCCATGGAAGCAGGCAGGTAGGCGCAAACAAGAAAGCCCGGCCTTTCGGCCGGGCTGCATCTTGGCATCCCTACGACTACCTCGGGCATCCTGCCCAAGCATCCTTGGATTCTGGTCATCCTGACCTTGCCTCCCTAAGGAGCCTCCGTGCTCTTGGACACCATCATGGCAGCTTGCGGGCGGGATGACATCCCGCCCGCGCCAAGAATGTTGTAAGAGATTGCCGACAGGTTTCGTACTGAAAACGCCTACAACCGTGTATCACTTCCGACGTACCTCCAAGGAACCCTTGGAGAGCCAGCATGTTGCATGCGATGCCGGAAAGATAGGCGATGGAAGCGCATAAGCAAAGGTAATGACGCCCAAAAAAGAAAGCCCGGCCTTTCGGCCGGGCTAGATCTTCGCTTCCCTACATCCACCCCTGAGCGTCCCGCTGCTCAAGCTTCCCTGGAGCTGAGTCTCCCTGACTCGGTCTTCCCTGATGAGCCTCCCTGGCTCAGGTTTGCAGAATGCCAGGCTCGGCCGCGCCTGTATGTAACACAGGATAAGAATCGCTGTAGGAAATTGCTGACATGAGCTGTCAGCTATTATCCCCCTTCGCGTCGTCATGACAGCATGCCAACGAGGGGCGCTGCGACGCCCGGAACGATTCTGCACTATGCTCAACAAAAGGAATCGGCTCGGCAATAGGATCGGAAAACGGCAATGGAGGGCAACATGGACAAGGCGGTAATCGATGCCATTCGGGAGAAGGAGAATTTGCCCGCCAGCATGTCGGATCGCGACATCGCCCGGGAAGACAAGGGAACCTATACCGCAGCGAGAGCCGCGGTGAGCCTGCATCATAAGCCTCTCGACCAAGAGCTCGCGGATGCCATGGGCAAGGTATTTCCGTTTATGCGCAAGAAGAAGTAGCGGGCTTGGCCAGGCTGGGGCCGCAAGCGTTCGCGGAACCGTCCCGAATGCGACAAACGATGAAGGGGAATCTAGCCTTGGCTAGATTCCCCTTCAGTATTCTGTGGCGGAGAGGGAGGGATTCGAACCCTCGAAGCCTTTCGACTTACACACTTTCCAGGCGTGCTCCTTCGACCACTCGGACACCTCTCCACATTGTGGTTCCATCGCCTGGGCGTGCCCTTGTGCGTCAGAACGGCGCAAAGTCTAACGGCTTAAGTGCTCGTTTGCAAGCCGGTTTTTCGCACCGGCCGTGTTCAGCCAACAGGCAGCACGGCGTAGTCGCCGCGGGCTTCCAGGCATAGGGTGTCGCCGCACCATAGCTGCTGCACCAGGCGGATCCGACCGCGACCGCGGCTCGCCAGGCTCTCGACCAGCGACTCGGGCCCCTGCTCGCTCTCGGGAACACAGGCGAGCCGGTAATCGCCGGTGACCGGGGCCAGGAAACGCTGGCTGGCCTCGGCCACGACGACGTCACGGGCATGGCCGCGCTGGCGCAGCCATAGGGTCGTCCAGCACCAGCCCAGCAGCGTGGCCTGGGCGGTGAGCGCCCCGCCAAAGCCGGTGCCCTTGTCGTTGAGGTTGGGCGCGAGCAAGAGGTCCCATGCCAGGCCTTGCCCTTCCCAGCGCATCTCGCGGATGCCAAGGTGCTCGACCATGGGGATGGCATCGGCGAGCCAGGCAAGAAAGGCCTGCGGGTCGTCTCGCTGGCCGGGTGCGGGCAGCGGCAGGCGCGGGTGGGGAACGCCGGCTTCACGCATCATGTCAGCTCCAACGCTCGACGAAGTCGCTGATACGGTGCTCGGCAGTGGGCTTGTGGCGCCCACCGAGATGACCCACATAGAGGAAGGCGATCAGCTCATCGTCCTCTTCCAGGCCGAGCCCCTTGCGCACGGTGGGGTCGAAGATGTACTTGCCGCTGCGCCACATGGCGCCAAGCCCAAGGGCATGGGCCGCCAGCAGGATGCCATGGGCGGCGCAGCCGGCGGAGAGCACCTGCTCGAGCTTCGGCACCTTTGGCTCGTCGGGCTTCACCTTGGCGATCACCGCTATCACCATGGGCGCACGCAGCGGCTTCTTGCGCACGGCGTCCAGCGCGGCATCCTCGATGTCCGGGTCCTGGCGGTATTCGGCCTCGGCAAGGAGCTCGCCCAGCCGCTCGAGCCCTTCGCCAGTGAACTCGATGAAGCGCCACGGGCGCAGCTCCTTGTGGTCGGGGGCGCGTAGCGCGGCGCGGTAGATCGCCTCCATCTGCTCGGGGCCGGGGGCTGGGCCGGTCAACTTGCCCATCGAACTGCGCTCATGCAACAGGGTGATTGCGTCCATACGGATTCCCATGCCGATCGATTAAAGGGGTTGACCGCACTCTACCACGAAGCGATTTGGCGGCGTGCCCGGCCTATTGTCGAGACAGGCGCAGGGGCTGTGGCGGCCTTTCGCCCGGCGTGGCGCGCCAGGGGCTGATGTCGAGCCCACCGCGACGCACGTAGCGTGCCAGCACCAGCAGCCGCTCGGGTCGCGCCCTCGCCATCAAGTCCATGAAGATGTGCTCGACGCAGTGCTCGTGGAAGTCCTGGTGCTGGCGATAGCCGATCAGGTAGCGCAGCAGGCCCTCGCGATCGAGCTTGGGGCCGCGGTAGCGGATCAGCACGCTGCCCCAGTCGGGCTGGCCGGTGACCGGACAGTTGGACTTGAGCAGGTGCGAGTAGAGCGTTTCCTCGACCATCTCCTCCCCCACCTTCAGGTGCTCGGCGCTGGGCGTGTAGCCGTCGATCTCGATGTCGAGTTCGTCCAGGCACTCGCCAGGCAGTCGACATACAGCGAGCGCCGCATCGTCGACGTCGAACAATTCCACCAAGACCGACGCCCCGGCGGCCTTCGCCAGGTCGCGCTCAAGAGTCTCAATCACCTGCTCGCGGCTGTCGAAGCGGGTCTGGTTGAAGCCGTTGAGGTAGAGCTTCCACGACTTCGACTCGATCAGGCAGGGCGACTGGGCCGGCAGGCGGAAGCGCGCCACGGCCACCCGCGGCTTGCCACGGGCATTGAGCCAGCTGACCTCGAAGGCGTGCCACTCATCCTCGCCGACGAAGGGCAACCTGCCCTCCTCGATGCCCAGCGGCGCACGGTTGGCGGCGCGGGGAATGGGATAAAGCAGCCCGGCGTCGTAGTGCTCGGGGTAGGCGGACTCGCGCCCCAGCGGGGCATGCTCGAGCGTGTCGGGTCTGTGGCTCATGAACGAATACCTTTACCGCGCTCCAGCATCCACAGGGCGATGGCGAAGAGCACGATGATGAAAGCGAAGATGGCCATCAGCGCCAAGCCCACCGGGATGTCGGAGACACCGAGAAAGCCGTGGCGAAAGACGTTGACCATGTACAGGATCGGATTGAGCAGCGAGGCGTTCTGCCAGAAGGTCGGCAGCAGCGAGATCGAGTAGAACACCCCGCCCAGGTAGGTGAGCGGCGTAAGCACGAACGTCGGCACGATGGAGACGTCGTCGAACTTGTTGGCCAGCAGCGCATTGATGAAGCCGCCGATGGAGAACAACGCCGCGGTAAGCACCACCACGCCGATGGTCAGCAGCGGGTGAGCCACGCTGATCCGGGTGAAGAACAGCGACACGATCGTGACGATGATCCCCACCCCCAGGCCACGCGCCATGCCGCCCAGCACGAAGCCGATGAGGATCACCCAGTTGGGCATAGGCGAGACCATCATCTCCTCGATGGAGCGCTGGAACTTGTTGGAGAAGAAGCTCGACGCCACGTTGGAGTAGCTGTTGGTGATCACCGCCATCATGATCAGCCCGGGGACGATGAAGTCCATGTAGCTGAAGCCATCCATCTCGCCGATGCGCGAGCCGATCAAGTTACCGAAGATGATGAAGTACATGGTCATGGTGATCGAGGGTGGCAGCAACGTCTGCGGCCAGATCCGCGTGAAGCGCTTGATCTCCTTCCCGACCAAGGTCCACAGCGCGATGGCGATCTGCGCGGCATTCATTGGCCCACCTCCGCCTTGCCGGCCTTGCGATGCTCGTCGTTGCCCTGCTCCACCATCGACACGAACATCTCCTCGAGCCGGTTGGCGCGGTTGCGCATGGAGACGACCTCGATGCCCTGGGCACCCAGTTCGCTGAACACGTCGTTCAAGCGCTGGCCCCGATGCATCACCACGGCCAGCTGGGCACTCTCTACCTTGTGGACTTCGAAGCCCGCGATATGCGGCACTTCGCTGACGGGATGCGCCAGGTCGAGCAGGAAGCTTTCGGTGTCGAGCTCGGCGAGCAGCTCACGCACGCTGGTGTTCCGCACGATCTCGCCATGGTTGATGATCGCCACGTTGCGACAGAGGCTCTCGGCCTCCTCGAGATAGTGGGTGGTGAGGATGATGGTCGTGCCTTCATCGCGGTTGATGCGACGCATGTACTCCCACATGCTGCGGCGCAGCTCGATGTCGACGCCGGCGGTGGGCTCGTCGAGAATCAGCAGCTTGGGGCGATGCATCAGCGCCCGGGCGATCATCAGCCGGCGCTTCATGCCGCCCGAGAGCATGCGCGCATTGCCGTTGCGCTTGTCCCACAGGCCAAGGTCCCTCAACAGCCGTTCGGCACGCGGCAGCGCCTCGCGCCGCGGCATGCCGTAGTAGCCGGCCTGGGCCAGCACGATGTCGAGCACCTTCTCGAACTGGTTGAAGTTGAACTCTTGTGGCACCACACCCAGGTGGTACTTGGCGCGGGCGAAGTCGCGGTCGATGTCGATGCCGAAGATCGAGACCTGGCCGGCGGTCTTCTGTACCAGCGAGCACACCACGCCGAGAGTGGTGGACTTTCCGGCCCCGTTGGGCCCCAGCAAGGCGAAGAAATCCCCCTGCTCGACGTCGAGATCGATGCCCTTCAGGGCGTGGAAGCCGTTGCCGTAGACCTTGGTCAGGCCACGGATCGACAGCGCCGGTTCGGCCATGAGACATCCTTGCGTTGGGATGAAGTGCGAGTTCAGGAGATTAGGGCGCGAAGGAATTTTTCAAGTCGCACGGGATAAAAACGCAAAACCCTCGCCCTTGGGCAAGGTAATCGAAATAGTGCTGGGGGGCCGAGCCTTGGCACATTCAAGATGAAGAAAAAAATTGGAGCGGGAAAGGAGATTCGACGGTCCGGCGCCCCGGCTTCCGGCCCGAGCCTTGGCACATTCAAGATGGAGAAAAAA